>NZ_JBRJHR010000001.1:0-3202500 GCF_053629095.1 Bradyrhizobium sp. USDA 372
GCGTGAGGCGACCATGGCAATCAACCCGTCGCGCTTCGAGACGCCCGGCTCCTTCATCGGCACCATCGACTGGTCGCCGCTGCAGCGGATCGGCGAGCAGCTCCAGAGAAACCGCGAGGAGGCAGAGGCGGCGGACTTGATCGCGCGCCTGTACGGCGGTCAGGCACCGGCTCCGATTGGCCCTCAGGCGGCCCAGCCGTCGCCCGTGGTGAGTCCGCCGGTCGCCACTGCCTTGGCCGCTCCCGCGATCACCGGCCCCATCCCGCTGCCCCGCGCGCGGCCTGCGGAGGCGTCCGGCCTTCCGGGCCCAACCCTGCCGCCCAACGCTCCCGCGCCGCCGCCGTGGTTCGACCAGGCGGGCGCGCAGGCATGGGGCCAGTATCCGTTCAAGAGCGGCACCGCGCCCGTGCCGACCGCGCAGGTCGCACCGTGGCCAGCGGAGCAGCCGGTGCAGCAGGCCCGCGCACCCGCCGACGTGATGGCGCTGGCCACCGATCCCATGACGCGCTACGCGCGCGCAACATCCGCCATCGAAAGCGGCAGTCCGCAGGGCAACTACCGGCTGGTGGGCCCGCCGACGCGGAGCGGCGACCGCGCCTTCGGCCGCTATCAGGTGATGGGTGCGAACATCCCCGACTGGACGGAGCGCTACTTCGGCCAGCGGCTGACGCCGCGCGAATTCCTGCTCAACCCCGAAGCGCAGGACGCGGTCTACAAGGGCGAGTTCGGGCGGCTGGTGGACAAGTACGGCCCGACCGGCGCGGCGAAGGCGTGGTTCACGGGCGAGCGCGGCATGAACAATCCGCGCGCCAGCGACGGCTACACCACCGTCTCGGCCTATGCGGATCGCTTCAACCGCAACCTCGGCCTGCCGCCCGAGATCACCACGGGGGCGTCGGAGCCGACCGCGCGCCAGCCGTCGCAGCAGTCGCTCGCCTTCGACGCGGTGCGCGACAGCGCCGTGAACAGCGTCACCAGCGACCAGCCGCAACCGCAGATCGGCGCGGCGCAGATGGCGGCGCTGTACCGCAACCCAGTCACCCGGCCGCTCGCCATTGGCCTGCTGCAGAAGCAGCTCGATCCCGGCACCTACGACTTCAAGGTGGTCGGCGACAATCTGGTGCGGACCAACAGCCGCACGGGTCGCTCCGAGATCATGATGCGGGATGTGAAGAACGACTACGAGGTCAAGACCGTCAAGGACGACGACGGCAGCGAGCGACTGGTGCGCGTCAAGAAGCAGGGGGCTGAGGGGCCCATCGACACCGGAGGCGGCACCTCGCAGTCGAACACCGGCAAGCTGCCGCCGAACCACCGCTGGATCGATCCCAACGACAAGAGCAAGGGCGTCGAGCCGATCCCCGGCAGTGAAGCGGCCAAGATCGGCGACGAGATCGTCGCGCGGGTCGGTCTCGCACGCTCCTTCATCGGCACGCTGCCCGATCTCAAGGCCCGCGTCGCGCGCGGCGATGTCGGCATCGACAACTGGCAGAACCACGCGCAGGCGATGGCGAATGTCGGCGCGCCCGGCGAGACCAAGCGCATGCTCGATGCAGGCGTCGAGGCCCTCACGCGCATGCTGACCGGCGCGGGCATGAACATCGACGAGGCGAAGCGTCAGGCGCGGCAGTACAGCATCACCGCGCAGGACACGAAGTGGACGATCAACTCCAAGATCGACGCGCTGACGCGCCACCTCGACAGCATCGGCGAAGACCTCGGCCGCTCGCGCGGCGGCGGCAATCTGCTGCGGCGGCCGATCCCCGGCAGCGACGCCGCACCGGCCGTCGCTGCTCCTACCGCGCCTGCAGCGGGCAACTACACCGAGACCAAGACGATCAAGGGGAAGACCTATGGCCGCAGGCCTGACGGCGGCTGGGATGCACTCTGATGCCGACGCCCGTCACCGACGCCGCACTGCTCGCTGAGCTGAACGGAACGCCAGCAACGACCGGGACGCCCGTCACCGACCCGGCGATCCTCGCGGAGCTGGACCCGATCTCGTGGTCCGACGTGCCGGGCCGCGCGGTGCGGAACGCGCCGTCGAGCCTCGGCAACTTCGTCTCCGACATCGTGCAGCCGGTGCTGCATCCCATCGACACCGCGACCGCCATCAAGAACGTCGGGCAGGGCTATCTGCAGAAGGCCGGGCTGATCTCGGGCGACGACAGCACACAATATGCCGACGCGGTGAACCAGTATTTCGCGAACCGCTACGGCTCGACGGAAGGCTTCAAGCGCGCACTGGCCGAAGACCCAGCCGGTGTGTTCGGCGACATCTCGACCGTGCTGACCGGCGGCGAGACGGCGCTGGCGCGCCTGCCGGGGCTCGCAGGCAAGGCCGCGAAGGCGGCGGGTACGGCTGGCCGCCTCATCGACCCGCTCAACGTCGTCACAAAGCCGCTCGCGGCCGGGGCGAAGATCGCGGACCTCACGCTCGGCACCACGACCGGAGCGGGCGCGCAGTCGCTCGCTGCAGCCCGGCGAACCGGGTACGAGGGCGGCGCAGCGTCCGAAGCGTTCACCTCGCAGATGCGCGGCAAGGCTCCTATCGACGAGATCGTTACCGACTCGCGTGCTGCTGCCGACCAGATGAAGCGCGACGCACAGGCAGCGTATCGCCGCGACATGGCTGCGACGCGCGCGAACCCGACGCAGCTCAGCTTCAACGAGATCGACGCTGCGGTGAACCGCATCGACAACATCGTCAATTTTCACGGCAGGCCGCGCCAGGAATTGCTGCCCGTGCGCGACAAGCTGGTCGATCTGGTGAACGAGTGGAAGGGCCGCGATCCCGCCTTCTTCCACACGCCCGAAGGCTTCGACGAGCTGAAGAAGGTGATCTACGAAGACGTGCTCGGCAAACTTCCGTTCGAGGACAAGGCCGCGCGCAAGATCGCAGGCGACCTCTACGACGCGGTCAAGGGCAGCATCGTCAAACAAGACCCGACCTACGCCAAGACGATGGCCAATTACGAGCGCTACTCGAACTCCCTGCGCGAGATCGAGCGGACGCTGATCGGCAAGCCGAATGCGCCGGTCGATACGGCGCTGCGCAAGCTCACCTCGATCATGCGCAACAACGTCAACACCAATTTCGGCAAGCGCGCCGCCATGGTGCGGCAGCTGGAGGCCGCAGGCGCACCGCAACTCACCGACAAGATCGCGGGCGCGTCGCTCAACACGTGGGAGCCGCGCGGGCTGGCGAAGGCGGCGAGCGGCGTCGAGCTGTTCCACGCGCTCAGCGACCTTGCGGGCGGCAACCTCGGCTCGCTCGCGCTGATACCTGCGACGCTCGCCGCAGGCTCGCCGCGCCTCGTCGGCGAGGGGTCGCACGCGCTCGGCGTCGCGCAGCGCTACATGGATCAGTTCGGCTATCCGGCGCTGGAGGCGTCGCGGCAGGTCGGGCGCATCCCACGCATCTACGTTTCACCCAATCGAGACCAGTGACCCGCTCCGGCGGGTTTTTTGTTGAGGCACAGATGGCAGGCACCATCCCGCTTTCGTTGACGCAGCAGTTCGACGAGTTCGGCAAACCGCTGTCCGGTGCGCTGCTGTACATCATTCAGGCTGGCACCGTCTCGACGCCGCAGCAGCCGTATCAGGACGCGGCGCTTTCGATCACGATGCCGAACCCGATCCAGCTCGACGCTGCCGGGCGCATCCCGCAGTTCTTTCTGGCGGACGGCTACATCAAGGTGCGGCTCGACGACAAGTTCGGCGTCACACAGCTCGGGCGCGACGGCATCCTCGTGATCGGCCCCAGCGCGGGCGGCGGCGGTGGCGGCAGCGTCGATCCCACCACGCTGATCCAGACCGGCGCGATCATGCCGTTCTACGGCACGGGCGTGCTCGCGGGCTTCGTGCGCCTCAACGGTCGCACCATTGGCTCGGCAACGTCCGGCGCATCGGAGCGCGCCAACGCCGACTGTCAGGCGCTGTTCAACTTTCTCTGGAACATGGACCCGAACCTCGCCGTGGCTCCGTCGCGCGGCGCGTCGTCGGCGGCCGACTGGGCCGCGAACAAGACCATTGTCACGCCGGACTTTCGCGGCTGTGCGATCAGCGGCCTCGGTGATATGGGCAACACCGACGCCGGGCGACTGACCGCGACCTATTTCGGCACCAACCCCGGCGTGCTCGGTGCGCTTGGCGGGCAGGAGAGCCGCGTCCTGACATCGGCGCAGTGCGCAATGCCGTCGCACCAGCACAGCGTCTATGTGCGGGATCGCGGCCACACGCACGTCATCAACAATGTCGCGTATCGGCAGGCGGGCAGCGCTGGCATCAACTTCTACACCACTGGTGGGCCGGACGGTTACACCCCGCTCAACACCAACGGCCCGAACCTGACCACCAACGTTGCCGACGTAGTGATCAGCTCGGTCAGCGGCGGCACGCCGGACAACCTCACGGCTGCGCAGGGGCTGGCAACAGCATCGGTGGCGACGGCTGCTCTCGGCCCGCGCAAGCTGGTCACCCTCTACATCAAACTGTGAGGTCGCGATGTACACCGGCTATTTCGCGACGGCCTCCAATCGCGCCGACTGGTCCGAGATCGTCGTGCTTACCGACGCCGAGAGCGGCGATGTGATCGACATCGCCGATTGCCGCGTGACGCTCAGCGTTGCCGACGAGAGCGGCTGCGTGCGGCTCAAGGCTTCGACCGACGATGGCTCGATCACGCTGCCGGATGTCGGCACCTTCCAGTGGGACTTCGACGAGACCGCGATGAGCGGCCTCTGTCCCGGCGCCTACAGCGTCGGTGTCCGCATCTCCCGCGACGACCGCACCGTGCAGCTCGTGATCGGCAACGTCAACGTGATGGAAGGCATCGACCGGCAATGAGCGACGCCATCAAGCTCAAGGTGCTTCCGAAGTTTCCGGCCAAGGTGATTGGTGGCGCTGGCGTCGACGTGACCGTCGCGAACGGCGACTACACGTTCGACCTCGACTTCACGGATTTCCCCGTCATCGGCACGGTCCCGGCCGGGACGACCTACGCGCTGATCTTCAACCCTGCGACAGGACAATACGCGCAGTTGCCGATTTCGATGATCGGCGGCTTCCCCGACGCACCGTCGGACGGCAGCAGCTATGGCCGCAGGAATGCCGCATGGAGCGCTGTGACACCTGAAGCGCCAGCTGATGGCCAGACGTATGGCCGCAAGAACTCGGCGTGGTCGGTCGTTACAAGCGGCATCAGCGACGCACCAAGCGACGGCTCTCCCTATGGCCGCCTGAATGCCGCGTGGGCAAAGCTGCGCACGCTTCTGACTGCCAACCGCACCTATTACGTCGCCACGACCGGCAGCGACAGCAACGACGGGCTCACTGCAGCGACGCCGTTCCTGACCATCCAGAAGGCGTTGAACGTCGTGTATGGCACGCTCGATCTTGGCGGCCAGACCGTCACCATCCAGCTTGCGGACGGGTCGTATACGCAGGCGGCGGCCATCGTCATCAACGGTGCGCAGGTTGGTGCTGGCACGATCCGGCTGATCGGCAACACCTCCACGCCTGCCAACGTTATTGTGACGTGCAGCAACGACAACGCCCTGATCTTCAACGGCCCTGGCGCGATCACCATCGACGGCATGGAGGTGCGCGCGACGAGCGGTTACGGCCTCAAGGCCGCGCAGGGCTGGACTATGACCCTTGGCGCTGCCATGCGATATGGCGCAGTCACCTACGGCCAAATCTACGCATCGACCGGCGCGCGGGTGACGGTCAATTCGCCGACGATTGTCGGCAGTGCCGGGACGTTCGTTCGCGCCGATTACGGCGGCTTCGCGTTTCTGGCAGGCGTGCCGATCACGCTGGTTGGTACGCCAGCGTTCAGCAACGCCTTCGTCGCCGCCGACGCCTACGGCTTCGTTGACATTTTCAGCAACACCTTCACCGGCACCGCAACCGGCAAGCGCTACACGGCGAGCCACGGCGGCGCGATCAACACCAATGGCGGCGGCGTGAACTATCTGCCCGGCAACGTGGCCGGGGATAGCGCGACCGGCGCGTATTACTGACGCCTTGGAGGCAGTCATCGGATGGCCGTCCCGTTCCTCTCCCTCAAGCCGCGCGCGATCAGGCTGAAGGTCTCACCGAAGTTTCCTGCGGGAGTGATCGGCCGCAACGGCATCGACGTGACCAAGGAGGGCGGCGACTACATCTTCGACCTCGACTACACCGATTTCCCGGTGATCGGCGCGGTCCCGGCGGGCACGACCTACGCGTTGATCTACAATCCCGCCACCGGGAAATATTCGCAGCTGCCGATTGCGCTGCTCGGCAGCGTCGGCGAGGCGCCGGTTGACGGCAATACCTATGGCCGCAAGGACGCGGGGTGGACGATCATCGGCGCGGGCGGGGTCACGTCGGTGTTCGGCCGCACGGGCGCGGTGGTCGCGGCCAACAGCGACTACACGTTCGCTCAAATCGGCAGCAAGCCGACCACGGTGGCGGGCTACGGCATCACCGACGCGCTCACGGACGCGCCGAGCGACGGCGTCAGCTATGTGCGCAGAAGCGCGGCGTGGGTGCGGTCGCGCGAAGTCTTGACGGCGGATCGCACCTACTACGTCCGCACGGACGGCAACAATGCTAACAACGGGCTGACGAACACGGCGGGCGGCGCGTTCCTGACGATCCAGAAGGCCGTCGATGTCGTAGCGTCGCTGGATTTGTCGATCTATCAGGCGACGATCCAAGTGGGGCCGGGCACCTATGCCGGTGGTATCGTTCTCACCGGGTGCGTGGGTTCAAAGCCGCCGTCACTCGTTGGCGATACCACGACGCCCGCGAATGTCGTGATCTCGCACAACAATGATGTCGTCGCCTGCACCGGCCCTACCTCATATTGGCGCGTCGGCGGCTTCAAGATCACGGCAACGTCTGGGCACGGTCTGCGCTGCACGACCGGCGCGGTCCTGATCTTTGAAAAGATGGAGTTCGGTTCGTTCAACGCGAGCTTTTCGCAGCTTTACGCGGAAAGCTATGGGGCTATTCAGGCGGGCTTCGCGATCTTCAACTATACGATCACCGGTGGTGCTGCGGTCCATGCCAACGCTGCGTACGGCGGCTTCATCCAGTTGCCCTATAATACGATTACGCTGGTTGGCACGCCCGCCTTCGCGGCCTTTGCGACCGCTAACAATCTCGGACAGCTTCGCGCTGATAGCGTGACTTTCAGCGGCGGAGCGACCGGGAAGCGATATGATGCGAACAGCCTCGGCCTGATCAATGGCACGGGCGGCAATGCCACCTATTTCCCCGGCAGCATCGCGGGCACCACGGCGACGGGCGGGCAGTACTTGTGATGCTGCGGACAGCGCGCGTCATCATCGACAGCCTGCAGGCGCAGCCGCTCGCGCTCGCGCTGGTGATCCTCAATGCGCTGTTCCTGGCGGCGTTCACACTGACGCTGCGCGAGATCAGTGCGTCGGCGCAGCGGCGTGATCAGGTGATGATGAGCCTCGCCGAGAAATGCGCAATCAAGGGTGACAGGTGATGTACACGCCGAACGACTGGTACTGGCTGGTGGCTGACGCATCAGACCCCACTGCGCCTTATTCGTCGAAGACCGGCAACTACGTGCTGGCGACCAGTCCCGATTATCAGGCGTGGCTGCTTGAGATCGACGGAACGACCGGACTGCCGCATGTCGCAAGCCCGATGGACACCGAGTTCAACATGGGCGTCGCGCTCGCGCCCTACAATCTGCGGCCGACGCCTCCCAATGTGCTGGACGGCTATCAGGCGGCGCGTCTCAATGTCGGCGTCGATGACCCGCTATTTCCCGTCCTCGTCGATCACGAGAACCGCATTCGCGCGCTGGAAGGGTTGCCGCCGCTGCCGCTCCCGGCGATCCGCAATCGTTTCAAGCACCTCATGTGAACTGATCCATGACGCGGCCGTAGGCCGGGTGCTTGCGGTTCTTGTTCTTGACCCAGTGGTCACAGCGACCGGCGCGATAGACGCGGTCGGCATGCTTGGAGACCATGCCCTCCAGCCCCATCATGCAGGCGTGCCTGAACAGGTCTGCGCCGATCTCGCCCTGCTCGAACGGGGCGGCGAAGATGCCCTCGGGACGGCGCGCCAGCAGCCGGGCGAGGTGAGGCTTGCGCAGTTTCAGCGGCAGGCCGCGATAATCGTCGCCGTCGGCCGCGAGGATGTCGAAGGCGTAGAGCTGGACCTCGTCGTCGTGCTTGCGGGAATGCAGCGCGTCGAAATCGGGGATGCCGGTCATGGTGAGGATCACGGCCTCGCCGTCGATCACAAAGTGCTTCTGCCGGTTCCTCAGCGCCGCCTCGACAATCAGCGGGTAGCGTTTGGACCAGTCGTGGCCGCCCTTGGTGAGCAGGCGCACGCGGTCGTTCTCCCGCACCACGATCATGCGGTAGCCGTCGTACTTGACCTCATGTATCCAGTCTGGCCCGGTCGGAACCTTGGTTCCCGACACCGGCAGCGCGGGCTCATAATGCTTTGACATATTCCGCCCAGATAGGAACGGGCAGGGGGATTGTCGAGTCTTGACGGCCGCGCGCCGGGCCGCTGGAATAGGGCCTCAGCCTCGCGGGAGATTGGTCCATGCGTTCCTCGCCGTCGATTGCGCCTGCCGTCGAGCGGGACATCTACATGGTGCTCGACGATTACGGCCAGCCGCTCGGCCGGGCGTGGCCGGAGATGGACGAGGACCACACCGAACGCGAGACCCTGCTGCGCCATCTGATGGAAGGGCAGTATCACAACCCGGTGCGGATCGTCTGCTTCAACCCCGGCGCGGGCTGGGCACAGGACGCCTCAGAGGAGATCGCCATCGAGCTGCGCCAGCGCTGCGCCGACCGTGAGGAGGTGCCTCCGGCACTGGAGCAGTTCCTCGACACCCACGGGCAGGGCGCTGCGATCCAGCTCTCGCTGCTGTAGAGACGATGCCTGAACTGACCAGACGACGCAGCGACAACCAGCACCAGGAAGTGTGGCACGTCTATTACGGCGACATCCACGTCGGCACCATCGCTGCACGCGCGGGCGTGCCGATTCAGGCCGACCAGTGGAGCTGGGGCCTCGGCTTTTATCCCGGTATGGATTATCGCAAAGGCGGCAACGCCGCGACGTTTGAGGAGGCGCGCGCCGCATTCGAGCGGGCGTGGAAGGACGTTCAGCCGACACTTACGCAGGCGCAGTTCGAGGAGTGGCGGCGCAGCCGCGACTTCCATGCCTGGAAACAGCGGATGTGGGACGAGAGGTACCGCATGCCGACGCAGAACGAGAACGGCTGGTCGAAGTGCTTCTGCGGCGAGCCGATCCCGATTGCCTGTGAGGAGCACATCCACACGGTTCACCGGGGTATTGGCGCATGAGACTGCCCGCGATCCCCGATCAGCACAGGTAAACTGGGGATTATGTCGGGGGAGTGTTCTACCAGCACGCGCAAGTGATAAACTAACGTGTCGAACAACGGTTGGTTAATCAATGCCGTGGGCACGCCCCGAATATTCGAAGCGCCGCGTAAATGATGCGGGCTCTCTCGTATCAACCTGGGATCTGGATTCACAAATCGGGTTTCCGAAATATCTCGAAGCCCTGGATGTCGTTAATAACTGGCGCTCCGCTCACAACTTTCCGCTGAACACCTTTCACGTCGGCCTGAAAAAGCGAGGGAGGCAGATAGACAACGGAATAATAACAGCCCAACGCATCAAGCGACTATCCTCGATAGAGCACAAGCTTGAACGTTTCCCAACAATGACACTGTCCCAGATGCAGGACATCGGGGGATGTCGCGCTATCATGAGATCGAGCAAGGCAGTGAGGCAGCTATGCGAAGCATATGCAACCAGCGATTTAAAGCATACGCTTGCAGTCAACGATGATTATGTAACCTCGCCCAAACCTTCGGGCTATCGTGGCGTCCATCTCGTCTACAAATACTACTCGGATCGCAAGACGGACTATAATTCTCTCAAGATCGAGATTCAGATTCGATCGCAGTTGCAACATGCTTGGGCTACGGCCGTTGAAACTGTCGGCACGCTCCAGCAGCAGGCCCTCAAATCTAGCCAAGGCGAAAGAGACTGGCTGCGGTTCTTTGCGTTGGCGAGCAGCGCATTTGCGTTGCGCGAAGGCACGCCCGCCGTCCCGGGAACGCCGACGGCCTATCGTGAGCTTGTCCGCGAAATGCGCGAATACGTGCGTCGGCTTGATTTGGCGAAACGCTTGCAGGCTTACGGCCACGCCATGAAGTTACTGTCCAGTCCACAGCACAATAGGGGCGATAACCATTACTTTCTCCTCGAAATGAACCCAGCGCTGATGTCGGTTCAAGTAACGACGTTCAAGTTTGGCGAATCCACCTTAGCCAACCAGAAATATCTAGAAGTCGAGCGCAAACTCAAGAACGTTCCAGGCGCGGAGGCTGTGCTCGTCTCAGTTGACTCCCTGGACGCAGTGCGGAAAGCCTACCCGAACTATTTCCTCGACACGGAGGTGTTCGTAAGGCTGATTCGAGAGACGACGAGAACGTTGACGCCTCCATCACGCCCGTCAAAGCGCCCGCCGGATACGGCGCAGCTCGATCTTTTCAAATAGCGACGCGTTCCGACTCAGATAGTCTGTCCGACGGGGGAATGGCACTTGAATTTGCGAGAAGCTTACGAAGCCCGCAAACGCGAACGCAATAACAAGCCAAAAAAGAAGTGGCCGTGGAAAGAGTCGATCAGCTCCACGCTCTCCGTCATTGCTTTTATTTCTTCTGGAGTCGCGTTCTACAAATCCTCCGTGAGGCAAGTCGACGATCTAAGGGTCGTCGCCGCCCAACCGCCCGAATTGCGATACCTAGACGATGAGCAGGCATTTTTGATCGATACCGCCGAAGTTCCTTTGCTGTTCTTAAATTCCGGAAACCGTCCGGCGGCAGTCGAGTCGGTTGAGCTTTTCGCCTTGCAGCCTGAGAAACCGGAACTACCGGATAATTGGCTGTCCATGCCGGCCATAGATGAATTTGAGTACTTCCATTGTTACGAGCCAGACTACGTAAACGGAGAGTCCCGTAAGGAGCCCATCGAAACCAGGTTTGATCCGGTGGTCATCAAACCTAATGATGTAGTCGTCGCTAAGCTGAAGATTGCGGCGACAGAAGCGCGGAAAATTCCGGTGGTAGATAGCCACCAGACTAACGGACGATCGTACAAGGAGTTTGCTGGCAACTATCCGCTGTTGCTCTGTCTTGAGTTTAGAATGACCACTCCGTCCGGTTCACGGATTGATAGTAGAAGCATTGCAGGTATTTGGTCGGTAGGTTTTAGTCCGCTCGGCTCGCATTTTGGAAGTCTCGGCGGCCGGAAAAAGCCGACATCAATCCTTTGGAGCCGCGAGATCAAAATTCTTGACTAGGTGCGGGGCTAGTGAAGCACGTTGAGAATCGCACTTTCGAGAGCGCGGAGGCCGCCGCTCGCAAGCTGGTCGAGCTGGCCTCCAGCATCGAGCCGGTTCAGGATGGCCGCATTCACATCGAGAAGATCAACGCGCCGTTCCTCTATGCGCTCAAGGGCAACGGTGCGGACTTCGGCGCGGGCATCACGTACGCGGCCGAGCAGGGCTGGCTCGAACTGCACGAGAGCGGCACCTATGTCCGCCTGCTCGCGCAAGACTTGCTCAAGGCCCGATAGCCACTCAGAACGATAGAAGGGCGATGGCCGCGAGCACGGTGTTGAGGGCGCCAACCACGATGATGGCGGCTGTCACGATCAGGTCATGCCTCATTGCACGTCCCCGCTGTTGATGCGCTGGCATTACAACACAACAATCTGCGCGGGAAAAGCTGGTAATGCTGACCCAAGGGTCACCCAGGCCGCGCGATCCTGTGCCGATCCTCCATGAAATGCCCCTTTGCCTTCGGGCACAGGGGCCTTTTGCTTTCAATTATGCCTTCCCATCAGCGGATGGCGAAGACGCCGACGCCCACCGTCGCGCCAAGCGTGCAACCCAGAGCAAGACGCAGCCAGAACATAGGAAGCCTCCCAGCTCCCCAGCCCCTAGGTTCACGGCTGCTGCCCGGCGGTCGTGATCAGTGTGGACGCAGCCATGTGCCCGCTGCCGTTGGTCTTCGCCTTCCTGTTGGCGACCTGCTTCCTGCCGCTCTTCCTCGCGGGCTTCTTTGCTGCGGAGGCTGCGGCTTCCTTGGCGGCCAGCTCGGCGGCTTCGCGCTCCATCTTCCGCGCGGTTTTCCAGTGCAGCTTCTTCGGCTTCGCCTCGCCGGGCTTCGGCGGCTTCAGCTTGACCTGTCCCCGGAAAATCTCGACCTCGTCGCGGTTCTTCAGATATTGCAGCTTCAGCTTGATCTGCTCGGCGGTGAGGCCCGTGTCGCGCGGCAGCGTGTCGATGGTGGTCCAGCGATCATGCGCGAGGTACTCGACCAGCTTGACGCTGCGCGAGGAGACTGGTGCCGGTTTGACTTCTGCAGGTTTCGGCACATAGGCGGCGATGTTGTCGCGCACGCCACTGACCATCTTGACGAGGCGCATCACCAGCTCAGTGAGGTCGGCCATCTCGCCGCGCATCGCTGCGACCTGATCGGGGATCGGCATCACCTCGATCGGCAGCGACATTGCCTTCTCGACCTGCAGCGTCTCGACCTTCTTCGGCTTCTCCGTTGACATCTTCAGCGAGACGTTGTCGGCGCGCAGATAGCGGCGCACTTCGGCACGCGTGTTCATGCGTGATCGCCAGTCGCTGGTTGACTTCGCACAGATGACCCGGCGCACCTCCTTCTCGGGAACAACCTGCCAGCTGATCTCGATGTGGCCGCCGCTGAGATCGCGCAAGTGACCTCGGATGCCGTGCGCCTTCAACTCGTTGAGCGCGACCTCGGTGAGTTCGTTCTGATGGGCCATGGTTGTTATTCCTGATTTACGAATGGGGAAGGTGCTGCAGCATTTCGGTGCGGCGCGAGGCCTCGACGCTCCTCCGCGGCAATCCACGCGTTGAACATCCGCTGCTGCTCGACGAAGCCGTGCAGCGCCAGCGTCATCATCCGCATGATCATGATGTGACGCCCCATCACCACGATGTTCGCCGTGAGCACGAAGCCGACGAACAGCATCAGAACGATGTACCAGAGCGTCACCGTCTCGCTCATCAGTGCGTCCCTGCGATGAACAGCACCTCGTCGGGCGAGCCGAACCGCAGCATGCGGATGTTGACCCCGTTCTCGCGGGCGATCTCGCGTGCGTGCTCGACCATCATATCGGCGATGTGGCGCTTTGCGGTCATCAACGGCATGTTGTTCGGGCCGCCGACGACGATGCCGTCGTTGCCCTTGCCGTCGTTCGAAATAAAAACGAACAGCTCGTTAATCGGCCCTTCGTCGGGCTTGATGCGGACCACGTTGCTCACTTCACCAGCTCCACGATACCGTTGAGCAGCTTGAGCGTCTGCGGGCGCAGCTGCGCCGGGATTTGCATGAACACCTGCGCCATCTTGTAGACCTCGGCGTCGATGATCGCCGCGCTCTCGGTCTCGTGCCACGCCAGCAGCTGGTGCGGCGTGGTGTCGAGCGCCTTGCTGAACTGGACGATGCGCGAGCCGGACATGCGGTTGGTGCCCTTCTCGTATTTCTGTATCTGCTGGAATGAGAGGTTGAACATCTGACCCAGTTGCTCCTGGCTCATGTGCTTCGCGATGCGCGCCAGCCGCAGGCGGGTGCCGTATTCGCGCTCCTCATCGACGACAATCTTGGTGGGCCCCTTCACGGGCCGTTTCTTCTTCGCCACAGTCCCCGTCCTTCCTGCCGTGTCGTCCTAACAACGACACACACGCCGTTTTCGCAATTTTCAACCGGGGCGCGTTTGACATAATCAACAGTCGAATCCCGCCGGAGTCAACATGGCGTATTCAGTGCGACTAAAATGGGGCAATTCGTCGTAGAAAAGTTATAGTCGTTCAACATCGCGTACAAACCGCAATTTCACCAAGTTGGTGAAATCGCGGAAGTCACGGCAAAACCTGCGATGCGCGCTTTGGTTTGCGGGCGTGGCTAATTTTCCCAAATCGGCCCGTCCACCTGCGCGATGAGGCAATGGACAAAAGCCGGGTGTTCTGCTTGTGGCACGCCGCGTCCGTTTTGATGAACGCCGTCCAAAATTGCATGGAGGTGCTGCAAAAATGCGAGAGGGCCGCAACGTGGCGACCCTCTGCCATTGTATGGATGCGATCCCTACAATCTGGTCACGCGGCGGCGAGCTGCTTTGGCGGCGGCGGCAGCTCCTTCGGGCCAGTTGTCGGCAGTGCGAGAATTTCCCGGAGCGCGGCATCGAGATCATCCAGCGCTTTCACGCGCGGATCGGCAATCTCGCGCTCGATGATCTTGACCGGCACGAGGTAATGCTTGCGGGTGACGGGGGCGGCGTCCTTGTCCTTCGTCTTGTGCGTCATCACCCGGCCGATTTCGGCGTCGCTGTAGCCCAACTGCTCAAGGATGCAGGCAGAGGTGCGGCGCAGATCGTGCGGCGTCAATTCTGCGGGCAGCCCGAGATACTGATTGATCCCCATCTGGGTGCGCGTGTCGTCTGCGCGGCGCGTCATGATGTTGAGCGAGCTTTGCGGCATGTAGCCCTTGTTGGCTACGGCGACCTTCTTCGATTTCCGGCCGCCGCGCGCCTTCGGGAAAGCGTAGTCCCGCGTCGGGTCGCCAATCGAAAAGACCTGAGCGAGAATTTCGCGGGCCAGACTGTTCAGCGGCTGCACGAGATCACGCGCCTTGGGCGAGCGGCGCCCCTTGGTGACGGAGAGCGGGATCGTCACCGTGTCCGGCCCGATCCCGACACGCTGGATCGCGCAGCATTCCCCGGTGCGGAGCAGGGTCACCAGCGACAGCTTCAACGCCAGCTTGGTGAGCGGCTGGCCGGGGCACTTCGGGTCATCGAGACCGAACCAGAACCGGCGTAACTGGTCGGCAGTGAGAACGAGGCCGTCCTCGATCTCGGAGACCTCGGTCGCCCGGTCGTCGCCCTTCAGCGTCGGGACCGGATTGACGGTCACGAAGGCACGGTCGGGATGCATGCCCCAGATGAACATGGTGCGCAGGCATTGCAGGACACCGTTGGCTTGGGCCGGGTGCTGTTGCTTGAGGTAGCTGCGGTACAGCTCCATGATCTCCTGACTGGTGATCTCGCTGGCGACACGGTTGCTCCACCATGCCAGTGGACGGCTCAGCATCGAGCGTATGTTGTCATGGCTCTCCTTGCGCGGCACCGTTCCCCAGCGTCGCAGCACCGGCTCCTCGCAATAGGTCAGATAGGCGTCGTGCATCTGCTGGAAGGTGCGGCCGGTGGCGCGCGCCAGGACCAGCGTCTGTTGGCGCTCGGCGGTGATGCTCTTGCCGCTGGCGACGAGCCCGGCGAGGGTCGCGGCCTCGGCGCGGGCGCGCGCAATCGTCCACGCCGGGTATTGGCCGATCAGGTGCCACTCACGAATCGGTTTGCCGGTGGTAGGGTGCAGGCGTTTCTTGTTCAGGTACTGGTAGTAGAACGTGAAGGCGCCGTTCGGCGTGGTGCGCAGGACAAACCCCTTCTGGCCTCTCGCGGGGCAGTCGCTGATGTTCTGGCGGGTCGCGGAAGCCTTGAGGTAGTCGTCGGTGATGAACGGCATTGGTGCCCCCTTGAAGTGGTAGCCGCGGCTGACCGGATGACCGGAAACGCCGTGCTAAGTGGTGAAACAGGGGACCGGAGTGTCTGCGAAAAACCGTTATTTTATAAGGGTTTCTCGCTTTTCTTTACCGGTCCACAATTTCATCATAAAGGTGGCTCCCAATGTGGTAGCTGGTATAGAGTCTCCGGGTGGGGTGGGTAAGCCCCCGGGGTCGATTTGGGGATCTGATGGTTTCCGACGCAGCACACGCCGAAAGGCTGTTGTCGCGCCGCCGTGTCGGGCGGGCTGAAAGGATTCTACTGTCTCTGGCAGGGATCGCGCTGGCGCTTGGCGCCGCCGCGTGGGTCGCCGACATCAGCGATTCGACCCCGCTTGTCTCCGCCGCGTTGCCGCCGGCCAGTGCCCCCTCATTCGAGGACCGTTTCGCTTCGGCCTCCGCCGGCCCGTCGCCGCGCGAGCTCGGCCTGCGGGTGTTGGAGCGCTCGGCGGTGAATGCGGTCCAGCTCAAGCTGCGGGACGCCAAGGCGATGCTCGCCCAGAAGCTCCAGGGCGACGACTGGCGCTCGATCCTGACCGAGGACGACCGGTCCGCGGCCGAGGAGGCGAGGTCCTCGCAGCGCGCCGACGCCATCCCGATGCCGCGCGCGCGTCCGGTCCAGGCGGACTTCTCCGCCCAGATCGCCTCCAGCCAAGCCTATGCGGACACCAACCTCAGGGTCGACAACCGCAATTTCTTCGAAAAATTCACCGACAAGATCAGGCTGGCCTCGCTGACGCCCGGCGACGGCCTGTTCAACAAGGCGCCGGATCTCGCCGCTCTCGGCTACGATTCGCGCACGGCGGTCTATGACATCTCGGCCAAGGCGGTTTACCTGCCGAGCGGCGTGGCGTTGGAGGCCCATTCCGGCCTGGGCGCGCTGATGGACGACCCTGAACATGTCGACCGCCGGATGGTCGGCGCGACGCCGCCGGCGACCTACGACCTCAAGCCGCGCGAAAAGCCATTCCACGGGGTCCGTGCGCTGCGCATGACTCCGGTCGAAGGCACCAGCGCGCTCGGCCGCGTCGGGCTGCTCACCCACAACTACTTGCTCGGGCCGCGCGGCGATTCCAACGGCTGCGTCTCGATCAAAGACTATGATCGGTTCATCAAGGCCTACGACAATGGCGAGTTCAACCGCCTGGTCGTGGTGCCAAACCTGCGCGGAGCGGCGACCGCCTCGCAGCGCGCGAGCACCGATTCCTGAAATTCGCCTGCGACGGCGGGGCTGCCGTTTCCCCTTCGTTAAGCCGTCCTCGTCCAGAAGCAGCCCATGAGTGATCCATCCAGTTCCGAAACCCCGCTGCGTACGACGTTCAAGATCAAGCTGAACGGCGACACGTTGGCGATCGCGACCGTCGGCCAAGCCTATCAATTCCTTACCAACTTCAAGTCGGTCGAGTGGATGGAATTTCGCTCGCTGCACGAGGATGCCGTCGCGGCCCTGGAAGGCGCTGCCGGTAACGCCATGCTGGCGGTGCAGGCAACCAACGCCGTGCGCGCGCTGTTCGTCAGCGCCAAGCTGCTTTGAAGCGGGCTACAGGCCGTTCTGTCGCATCTTGAACTCCGCTTTGGGAACGGGCAAACGGTCTGCGAAGACCGTTGCCGCGCAGCCGCATGTTTGAAATTTACTTCAAGGGAGAGTCCTCATCATGAAACGCCGTACATTCCTGCAAGGCGGCGCGGTGGCCGGCGCGACGACGCTGGTTGCTGCACCTGCGATCGCGCAGAGCGCGCCCGAGATCAAATGGCGCCTGACCTCGAGCTTTCCGAAGTCGCTCGACACCATCTACGGCACGGCGCAGACCTTTGCGAAATATATTGCCGAGGCCACCGACAACAAATTCCAGATCCAGACTTTTGCCGCCGGCGAGATCGTCCCCGGCCTGCAGGCGCTGGATGCGGTCAGCACCGCCTCGGTGGAGATGGCGCAGACGCCGCTCTATTTCTACATCGGCAAGGAGCCCGCGCTGGCCTATGCCACCGGTGCGCCGTTCGGCATGAACCATCGCCATCAGGAATCTTGGTGGCATTTCGGCGGCGGCGCCGATCTCACCAACGAGGCGCTCAAGCCGTTCAAGGCGCACGCCATCCTCTGCGGCAATTCCGGCACCCAGATGGGCGGCTGGTTCCGCAAGGAGATCAAGACCGTCGACGACCTCAAGGGTCTCAAATTCCGCATCGCAGGCTTGGGCGGCCACGTGCTGGCAAGGCTCGGCGTCGTGCCGCAGCAGATCGCCGGTGGCGACGTGTATTCGGCCCTCGAGAAGGGCACGATCGATGCCGCCGAATTCGTCGGTCCCTATGACGACGAGAAGCTCGGTTTCCACAAGGTCGCCAAGTACTATTACTTTCCCGGCTGGTGGGAAGGCGGTGCCATGCTGCACATGGTCGTCAACGACGAGAAATGGGCCTCGCTGCCCAAGCACTATCAGGCGATCGTCAACCAGGCGGGCGCGGCGGCCGGGGCCTGGATGCTCGAAAAATACGACAGTGTGAATCCGGCGGCGCTCAAGCGCCTGCTCGCAGGCGGCGCGGAGCTGAAGGCGTTCCCGCAACCCGTGCTGGAGGCCTGCTACAACGCGACGCAGGACCATCTGAACGAGCTCGCCGCCAAGAGCGACCTGTTCAAGCGCACCAAGGACAGTCACGACGCGTATATGAAGGAGTTGTTGTTCTACACGCAGATCGCGGAGAATTTTTACGACAATTATCTGCTGAGCAAGATGCGCAACAAGAGCTGAGCGTACAGCTCTCGTAGGGTGGGCAAAGGCGCACTTGCGCCGTGCCCACCATCTTTCCGGGAATCGGATAGAGGTGGTGGGCACGCTTCGCTTTGCCCACCCTACGGGACTACGAGATCTGAGCGAGCGGCCTACGCCGCCCCCAGTCCCAGCTTCGCATAGATCCGCCGTGCATAGGCGCCGAACGCGTCCGTGGTCTTCAGCGGAAGGTCGCGCGGGAAGGGCAGGTCGATCGCGAAATAGTCGGCCATCTTCGCCGGGCCCGCGGTCAGCACGGCGCAATGCGACGACAGGAACACCGCCTCCTGGATCGAATGCGTGACGAAGATGATGGTCTTGCCGCTCTCGCGCCAGATCCGCAGCATCTCCAGATTCATCTGCTCGCGCGTCAGCGCGTCCAGGGCGCCGAACGGCTCGTCCATCAGGATCAGTCTTGGATCGTGAATGAAGGCACGCGCGATCGCGGTGCGCTGCTGCATGCCGCCGGACAGCTGCTGCGGATATTTCTGCTCGGAGCCGGCGAGCCCGACGAGGTTGAGCAGATCGTGCGCCCGCTCGCGCGCGGCCTTCATCGGCAGGCCGACGATCTCGGCCGGCAGCAGCACGTTGTCCAGGATCGTCCGCCACTTCAGCAGCAGCGCCTGTTGGAACACCATGCCGATGTCACGCGTCGGATCGAACGGGCTGTTGGCATTGCCTATCCTGACGCTGCCGCCGTCGGCGCCATGCAGGCCGGCCAGGATCTTCATCACCGTGGTCTTGCCGCAGCCGGACGGGCCGACCAACGAGACGAGCTCACCCTCAGCCACGTCCATGGTGACGTCGGATACGGCGAGAAATTCGGCGCCGCCGCTCCGATAGACCTTGCGGACGCCTTGCAGGCTGATGAACGGGTCTGAGCTCATGCCAGCCATTTGTTCAAGTTGGCGGCGACGAACTGATCATCGCTGAGGTCGGCGTGCTCGCGCGTGACGCGGTCGATCTCCTCCTTCTGGCCTGGGCTGAGGCTCTCGTCCGGATCGAGGCACCACAGGCCCCGCATCAGGCCCTGGCGCCGCAAGACTTCGTGGCAGCCGGCGATGCAGCCGTGAAAATTGTTGGCCACATCGAAGAAGGCGCTGTTGCAATCGGTGACGCGGGCATCGAGCGCGAGCAGGTCGGCGGGTACGCTGTCCTTGTGCCGCGCCGCCTTGCAGCGCTCGAACTGCTTGATCGCTTCGGCCGTCCATACCGACCAATGGCCGAGCAGGCCGCCCTTGAAATAGGTGCGGGTGGTCACGCCGTTGTCGCGAAGATCGAATGGCAGCACCAGGTCGAGCAGGATGTGATCGTCATTGCCTGTGTAGAGTGCGACGCGGTCGAGCGCGCTCGCCGCAGCGACGCCGCGCAGGACATCGAGCGTGCGGTAGCGGTTGAACGGCGCGATCTTGATGGCAATGACATTGTCGATCGAAGCAAAGCGTTGCCAGAACCGGCTCGACAGGATGACGCCGCCCACCGCCGGCTGGAGGTAGAAGCCGACCAGCGGGATTTCTGCGGCAACGGACGTGCAATGCGCGATGATCTCGTCCTCGGAGGCGCTCTTCATCGCGGCGAGGCTGAGCAGGCCGGCGTGGTAACCGATATCGCGCGCGGTGCGGGCCTCGCTGACCGCCTGCTTTGTCGGACCCGCGAGGCCGGCGACCATCGCCAGCGGCCGCGTGGTCCAGTTCGCGGCGGTCTCGGCGGCGAGCTCGAGCACGGGACGGTAGAGGCCGACATCGCGGATCGCAAATTGCGTGGTGTGCACGCCGACCGCAAGGCCACCGGAGCCGGCGTCGATGTAATAGCGCGTCAGCGCGCGCTGATGCGTCTTGTCGAGCTGGCGCTCGGCGGTCAGCGCGAGGGGATGTGCCGGCAGCACGGTGCCTTCGGCGATCAGCTTGCGGATTTCGCCATTGATCTGGCTGTGGTGCATGATGTCCTATCCGAATTCGGGGCCGGCGACGGCGAACGGCGTTTCGTACGCAGCGATGGTGGCGGGGCCGAACCGCATACGCTGGAACGGGCGCTCGATGGTCCAGCCGGAGGCGGTCAAGCCGTCCAGCAACGCG
Source organism: Bradyrhizobium sp. USDA 372 (assembly GCF_053629095.1). Lineage (NCBI taxonomy): Bacteria > Pseudomonadati > Pseudomonadota > Alphaproteobacteria > Hyphomicrobiales > Nitrobacteraceae > Bradyrhizobium > Bradyrhizobium sp. USDA 372. Next base: position 20,523 of record NZ_JBRJHR010000001.1, read on the forward strand.
GTTTGCGAGGCGACGGCATCGAGCAGCAGCGGGCCGGTCTCGGAGCGCATGATCGCGTCGACCAGAGCCAGAGCTGCTGCGGCATCGTCGGCCAATAGCGGGCCGATATGGCGGGCGGTGCGGCCGTCGCGGACCAGCGCAATGGCGCCATTCGCGGCGAGGATGCGCGAGCCCGGACGCTGGGCGAAGGCAGAGAGCAGGGCGGTTCGGTCGAAGCCGGTGGCCCGCCGGTCGCGCGCACAAAGCGCATCGAGTGTTGCGGATGACGATGGCGCCGCTTCGGCACGTCCGGGCCTCGCCAGCTTCAGGCGGCGCAATTGCAGCGTCGGCGTAAACCCGAGCGGTCCATAGACGGCGGCGCCGTCGGGCGTGGCATCGAGCCAGCTCGTCAGGCCGTTCTTGCGCGCGGTTTCCAGGCAGGCATCGACCAGGCGCGTTGCAAGGCCGCGGCGGCGGTGCGTGCCTGATACCAGCACCATGCTGACCCAGGCGTTGTTGCCGGAATAGGGCAGCAGTGCTGCGGTGGCGACCAATCGCGCGCCGTCGCGGATGCCGAACACGACACCATCACGCAGGAAGATGCGCCAGTCCTCTTCGGTCTGGTTCCACTGCGCTTCCGTCGAGAGCGCCAGGGCGGCGATCGCATCCTGGACGCCGAGCTTGAGGATGGGTGGAGCGTCAGTAGCGTCCATCGCGCACCTCGTATTTGGTGGGCTTGCCGAGGCTCGGCATGGCACGAGAGACCCAATCCGCGGTCCAGCCGATCAACTGCTCGGTGTCGACGACGGGCAGGCCGAACAGCTCGACCGCCTTTGATGTGTCGGTCAGCCACGCCGTCGGCTCCTCCTTGCCCGTCAGCACCGGCGCGCGGCCGAACCTTGCGCCGAATTTCTCGGCGAGATCGCGTACCGCCAGGATCTCGTGACCGCTGACATTGATCGGCGAGGTCGGCGTCGTGCAATAAGCGAGACAGCGCAGCGCCTGTGAGGACGCATCGCCCTGCCAGATGAAGTTGACGTGGCCCAGGCTGACATCGATCGGCGTGCCGGTCAGCACTCTTGTGGCGATATCGTGCAGCACGCCGTAGCGCATGTCGATCGCGTAATTGAGGCGGAACAGGCGGCCCGGCGTGCCGAACTTGCGGGAGAAATGTTCGAACATGCGCTCGCGGCCGACGCAGGACTGGGCGTATTCGCCGGGCGGGTTCGGTGCCATGTCCTCGGTCGAGCCCTGGCCGTCGACGGGAACGAACGGATAGATGCAGCCGGTCGAGAACGCGACGATGCGCGAGGACGGGAACGCCTGCGCGACCAGCGCCGGGACATGCGCGTTCATCGCCCAGGTCAGCGACAGATCACCCTCGGCGCCGAACTTGCGACCGGCCATGAAGATGATGTTCGGCGCCTTCGGCAGCGCTGCAATCGCCTTCTCGTCCATCAGGTCGCAATTGATGGTCTCCACGCCGCGTTCGTGTAGCCAGTTCTTCACGCCCGCGTCGCTGAAACGCGCAACGCCGATGATGCGGCGATCCGGCACGGCGGCTTTCGCGAGCCCCGCCAGCGTCGGGCCCATCTTGCCGGCGACGCCGAGGATCATGATGTCGCCCTCGACCTTGGCGAGGTCGTCGATCAGCGCCTGGCTCGGCCGGCACAGGAGATCGTCGAGGGCTGCGACATCGGGGATGGTTTTCGGCAGCGTCTGGCGGGTGAGGAGCATGGTTCTATCCTTCAAGTCTGCCGTCCTTAGGTTTGTCTTGCATCGCCCACGACGAACATGCGTTCGAGGGCGAGCACGAGGCCGTAGAGAGCAACGCCGAGCAGGGTCAGCAGCACGACCGCCATCACCATCGCGGGCGTGTCGAGCGAGGACTGCACCTGGATCATGAGGTAGCCGAGCCCGCGCTCGGAGGCGATGAACTCGCCGACGATGGCGCCGGCCACCGCCAGGATTGCGCCGACCTTCATTCCGGAGAAGATGTAAGGCAGCGATCCCGGCAGCTGGATCTTGCGGAACAGCGTCCATCGCGAGCCGCGCAGCGATTTGACGAGGTCGAGCAGATCGGGCTCGACCTCGCGCAGGCCGCGCGCGGTGGTGAGCAGGATCGGGAAGAAGCAGATGCTGAAGGCGATCAAGATGTTCGGCACGATGCCGTAGGAGAACCAGACGATGAAGAGCGGGCCGAGCGCGACCTTCGGGATCATGTTCAGCGTCACGAACAGCGGCAGCAGCACGAGGCTGAGCAGCGGTGCCCAACTGAAGATCACCGCGAGCGCCACGCCGACGAATGCACCGAGCGCAAAGCCGCCGAGGATCTCGACCGCCGTCACCAGCGTGTTGGCGCCCCAGGCATAGCTCGCCGTTCCCAGCGTTTGCACCGTCGCGAGCGGGGAGGGCAGGATGAATTTCGGCACGTGGAAGGCGTCGACCGCCACCTGCCACAGCACGAGCACGGCGAGATGCACGATCAGGATGATCGCAAAGCTGCGCGAGGCGCGTGCGCTGTCTCCTGCCACCGATTGCTCCTGTTGTCGGCAGTCACCCTGCCGCCGGCCGCAAGCCTAGCCGTCCTCCGGGGAAGTTTCAACCAATTGGTTGATTATGGCCGGAGCGACTGCAGCACGAGGTCGGCGACATGCCGTCGCCGGGCGCGCCGTGCGCTGCGGCTCGCCAGGTCCTTGCCGAAGATCGCCGACAGCGTCGGGGTGTTGGAGAAGAAGAAATAGCTGAGGCCCGCTATCGAGATATAGAGCTGGACAGGATCGATCCCCTTGCGGAACACGCCCGAGCGAACCCCCTCGTTGAGAATGTGCGAAACACTCTTCACGAGCGGTGAATGCATCGCCTCCAGCCGGGTCGAGCCGCGGACGTGGCGGGCGCCGCCGCGGTTCTCGTCGTTCAAAAGCACGATGAAATCAGGGTTCGCCGCCAGGTGATCGAACGAAGCTTCGATCAGCTTGCGGATCGCCTTCTCCGGCGGCAGACCCTCGAGATTGAGTCTGCGCTCCTGCGCGCGGATGTCCTCATAGACCCATTCGAGCACCGAGAGGTACAGCGCGTCCTTGTCGCCGAAATAATGATAGACGAGCTGCTTGTTGACGCCGGCGCGCTCGGCGATCTCGTCGACGCGGGCGCCCGCAAATCCGTGCCGGGCGAATTCCTGGCGCGCCGCGGTCAGCAGCTTCCTGCGGGTGGCGACGGGGTCGCGGCGCTGCGGCACGGTGTCGCCAGATCGTTTTGCGGGCATTTCCAACCAAACAGTTGACAAGTGAAGGGCGGGCTTGTTGCATTGGTATCCTCACAAGGGGAGAGCGACAAGCCGGGTCGCGGCAACGAGGAGAGATGCGATGAAGCGTTTGCAGGCGGCGGGCTCTGCCCTGATGTTGGCCTTGGGGCTCGGTGTGTCGGCGGCGCCCGCGCATGCGGGAGAAGCCGTCAATCTGATCCTGAACTGGACGCCGACGGCCGACCATTCGCCCTATTATTTTGCCAAGGCGCAGGGCTGGTACGAGAAGGCCGGCATCGACCTCACCATCGAGACCGGCAAGGGCTCCGGCGTCTCCGCCGCCAAGGTCGGCTCGGGCGGCTCGCCGTTCGGCGTCGCCGATCTCGCCACCATGCTGGTGGCCAAGAGCAAGGGCGCCGACGCCGTTGCGGTGATGAGCGTCTATGCCAATACCGGCCAGACCTTCTATTGGCTGAAGAGCTACGGCGTGAACGGCGTGAAGGATTTTGCCGGGCACAAGATCGGCAATCCGCCGGGCGATGCCTCGCGCGTGATGTGGCCGGCCTTCGCCAAGGCCGCAGGGCTTGCGCCCGATTCCGTCGGCTTCGTCAATGTCGGACCGACCGCGAAGATCGCAGCGCTGAAGAGCCACACCGTGGACATCATCAGCGACTTCTACAATGAGCACGACCTCAAGGTCATCGAGTTCGGCCAGGACCTCGGCTACGTCAACTGGAAGGACATCGGGCTCAACCCTTATGGTAATTCGCTGATCGTCAACGGCGCTTACTTGCAGAAGAACCCGAAGGTCGTCGAAGACTTCGTGCGCGTCACGCAGAAGGCCTTTGCAGCCTGTGTCGCCGACGTCGCGCCATGCCTGAAGGCGCTGCTCGATCAGGTCTCCGGTCTCGACAAGGAGAATCAGGAGCGCCAGTGGGAGCGCATCAAGTTCCTGATGACCGACGAGTTCACCACGAGCAAGGGGCTCGGCTGGATCGACGGCGAGCGGATGAAGAAGGACTATGAGCTGGTCCAGACCTATCTCGGCATGGAGAAGCCGTTCGACGTGACGACGGCGTTCACGACCAGGATGCTGGACCAGAGCATCAAGATGGACGCGAGCAAGGTGAAGAAGTAGGGGGCAGTAGTCACCCCATACTCCGTCATTGCGAGCGCAGCGAAGCAATCCAGAGTCTTTCCGCGAAGGCAGTCTGGATTGCTTCGCTGCGCCCGCAATGACTCTGCGGAGAGAGTGTGCCTCGCCCACCTCTCGGTGCCCCGGACGCAACGCAGCGTCCCTTAGACGGTGCGCTGCAGAGCCGGGGCCCATTTCGCCGAGAACATGACCCGGCTGGTTTGGGTCCCGGCTCTGCGCAGCAGCGTTGCACGCTGCAGCGCGTCCGGGACACGAGACCGGCGCCAACCGATTTCCGGCTCACCCCCGTCCACGTAACCCCGCGGAGAATTAACCCGCTGTTAACCATATCCGCCGCATCGTTAACCATTCAATAACAGGGAACGAGTCGGCCGCCATGGAGGCTGCAGCAAAGGTCCAACGTCAAATGGTGCGCCTGCGGGGGCGCTCCTATGTGGCTTTCGTGTTCACGCCGACGGTTCCGGTCCAGGACTGGCTGCACGAGATCGATGCCACGATTGCGCGCTCGCCGGGCTTCTTCGCCGGCCGGCCCGTGGTGATCGACCTGTCCTCGGTCGATCTCAGCCAGGTCGGTATCGGCCATCTGCTCACCAGTCTGCAGGACCGCAACATCCGCGTGCTCGGCATCGAGGGCGTAGAGGAGGCGAGGCTGACCCCGACGATGCCGCCGCTGCTGTCGGGCGGGCGCAGCTGCGTGGTCGAGCCGAACGCGCCCAAGAAGGCCGAGACGAAGGCGGAGAGCAAGCCGACCTCCCTGCTGCTCGATAGCCCCGTGCGCTCGGGCCAGACCGTGATCTTCCCGGACGGCGACGTCACCATCCTCGGCTCGGTCGGCTCCGGCGCCGAGGTCGTCGCCGGCGGCTCCATCCACGTCTACGGCGCGCTGCGCGGCCGCGCCATGGCGGGCGTCAACGGACACACCAGCGCGCGCATCTACTGCCAGAAGATCGAGGCCGAACTGCTCGCAATCGACGGGTTTTACCAGACTGCGGACGACATCGACGCCGCCTTGCGCGGCAAGCCGGCGCAGGCCTGGCTGCAGGGGAATACCATGCGAATTACAGCACTGAACTGACCAGCAAAGGAGACATTTCAGATGAGTAAGGTACTGGTCGTGACATCAGGCAAGGGCGGGGTCGGCAAGACCACGACGACCGCCGCGCTGGGAGCTGCCTTGGCGCAGCGCGGCGACAAGGTCGTCGTCGTCGATTTCGACGTCGGCCTGCGCAACCTCGACCTCGTGATGGGGGCCGAACGCCGCGTCGTGTTCGATCTCATCAACGTCGTGCAGGGCGTCGCCAAGCTCCCGCAGGCGCTGATCAAGGACAAGCGGCTGGAGAATTTATGGCTGCTGCCGGCTTCCCAAACCCGCGATAAGGACGCGCTGACGGAAGAGGGCGTCGGCAAGGTCATCGCCGAGTTGCGCAGCCGGTTCGACTGGGTGATCTGCGACAGCCCGGCCGGCATCGAGCGCGGCGCCTCCATGGCGATGCGCTTTGCCGACGAGGCCGTGATCGTCACCAATCCGGAAGTCTCCTCGGTGCGCGATTCCGACCGCATCATCGGCATGCTCGATTCCAAGACGGTGCGGGCCGAGAAGGGCGAGCGCGTCGAGAAGCACATCCTGATCACCCGCTACGATCCCTCGCGCGCCGCGCGCGGCGAGATGCTGACCATCGATGACATCCTGGAGATCCTTGCCACGCCCTTGCTCGGCATCATCCCCGAGAGCCAGGACGTGTTGAAGGCCTCCAACGTCGGCACGCCCGTGACTCTGTCGAATGCCGATGGAGCGCCGGCACGAGCCTATATGGACGCGGCCAAGCGCCTCTGCGGCGAGAACGTGACGATGCACGTTCCTGCCGAGCGCAGAGGATTTATGGACCGCCTGCTGCGACGGAGGGCTGCATGAGCATGGGTCTGCTTCGACTTCTCCGTGGCAAGAAGGCCTCGGCACCCGTCGCGCGCGAACGGCTGCAGATCCTGCTTGCCCATGAACGCGGAATGCGCGGCCAGCCCGATCTGCTCGGTGTGCTGCGTGAGGAAATTCTCGCCGTCGTGTCCAAGCATGTGACGCTGGACCCGACCAAGGTCATCGTCCGGCTCGAGCGCGGCGACGAGGTCTCGACCCTCGAGGTCGATATCGAGGTGCCCAACGACATCGAGCGGAAAAAGGTGGCGGTCGCGTAGGGACGCGGCCGTAGCCTCCCGTCTTGGGGTGGGTGAGAAGGCGGTCCGCCGGGCATGGCGGGCCGCCTTTGTCTTGCCGCTCGCATCGATGGGACGGAACGCGCCCCGCGCCTCGACCGTTGTAACAACCCGCGGCAGCGTTGCACCGCGGCCGGTCAGACGGGAGAGCGCCCATGATGTCCGAGGTCCAGGTTCATACCGTTGCCAGGCAGATGCTCGAAAAGCACGGCTTTGCTGCGATCGCGAAGGCCGCGGAGCAGGCCCAGGCCTGCGAGGGCCGCGGCGAGGCCGACGAGGCGAGGGAATGGCGTCACATCGTGGACGCCATGAAGATCATGCGCGGCCCGCATCAGAGCTGACATTCGAACGCGCGAACGTCTTCAACGCTCCTCGCGATCGGCGCCCTGCTGCGACGTGCGATTTTGTGTCTGTGGCTGCGCGCGCTCGCCCGATTCCCTGCAGGGCAGCGGTTCCCATGTGCCGTCCGGCGCCTGCTGATAGGCACTGCAGGACGGCGAGGTGGACTTTTCCGCGGCCCTCTGGGCGTCGGAATTCCTCGCCAGGGCGGGCGCAGTCAGCACCGCGGCGGCTGCAATCGCGCCGGCGAAAACGAAATGGATATTCCGCATGAGGACCTCCTGTTCGAATTCGGAAAGAGGCCGCATGCTTTCGAGGATTGTGACGATTTTGGGCCGCGGCAGAGGTTCCGTCGCGGCGTGCTTAACGCGGCAATGCCGGGGCGCTAGCCGCCCTTGCTCCGGATCAGGCCGGCGAGATTGGTCTTCTGGGCTTCGCACCAGCCGGACATGCCGAGGCGGCGCTGGTCCATATCGGTCGCCTGGGTCGCAACCGCGACTTCCGCCATCAGATCGTCGTCCTGCTTCTCGCCCATCTTGCCGCCGGTGTGCATCCAGGCGATCGCCTTGCGCACCTTCTCGGTGGTGCCGTCGGGCAGCTGCATCTGCTGCGCCCTCTGCACGAGGTCCTGATAGACGAGATCGGTGTTGGGGCACTCGACCTTGGCGGCGAAGGCCTGCAACACCATCGTCACATAGGTCGCCCGCGGTGGCGCCTCGCCCGCGAGGGCCGGCGTGGCCAACAGCAACAGGGCCGTCATCAGAAAACCGGTGCGCATCCTTGGGACCTCCTCCGTTTTCCCGAGAGGCTAGCGTCCGGCGCGCCGCTCCGCAATGGTGCGCAGTGCGATTGTCGTCCGTCGGGGCGGTGGGCTAACCTGCTGCTTCCCAGCATCGGAGCGCGACATGAGCCTGTTCAGCACGCCGTTCGATCCCGCACGCGACACCGCGCTCGTCACCGGCGCGGGCAATGGCATCGGCCGCGCGATCGCGCTCGGCCTGGTCGGCGAGGGCGTCCGCACCGTGTTCGCGGATGTGAGCGCGGAGCGGGTGCGCGCCGCGATCGGCGCGAGCGAGAGGCCTGGTCTCGCCGTGCCCTGGGTCGGCGATCTCGCCAGCCTCGGGGCCTGCGATGAGCTGCTGACGGCCGCACACGCGGCGCTCGGCGAGGTCACGCATTTCGTCCACAGCGCCTCGCCGCCGCGACGCGAGGCCGATCATGCGCTCGCGGTCGATCGCAAGACCTGGCAGGAGATGCATGCCGTCAATCTCGATGCCGGCTTTCACCTCGCTCGCGCGCTGGCAAAGCGGCTGATCGCGGCGAAGCGGCCGGGTTCGTTCCTGTTTCTGACGTCGCTGCATGCGGGCACGCCGCGCAACCTGCCGCATTATTCGACGGCAAAGGCCGCCATGGCGATGCTGGTGAAGGAGCTGGCCAAGACGCTCGGACGTTACGACATCCGCGTCAATGCATTGGTGCCCGGCGCGATCGCAGCCGGCGGGTTCGTCGCCGATCCCGCGCTGGCGCGGCACATTCCGCTCGGGCGGCTCGGCGAGGCCAATGACCTCGCACCGATGGCGCTCACGGTGCTGTCGAACAAGCTGTCCGCTTACGTCACCGGCGCAGCCTTCGTCGTCGACGGTGGATTGTCGCTGACGAACTGGTTCGAGGCGCCGGCGCTGGATTAGCCTAGCGCTGCCAGGCCGGCACCGGATCGAGCGGCGTGCGATACAGCTCGTTGTGATCGCGATCGGTGACGCGCACCGCGCAGCCCTTCTGCTGCAGCTCCGGCTTCACCTGCGACAGCTCGCAAGCCAATTGATCGGCGCGATCGGAGGCAACCTCGATGTCTTCGAGGATGATTCCACCCTGGTTCTTGAACTCTTCACCAACCACGAGATCGAAATAGTAGTAGGGCATCCGAATTCCCCGGTGTGACGATCTGAGCTTCAGTGCAAGTCTCAACGCATGTCGGATGATACCACTGAGTCGATATCTATCGAACGAACAGAGCGCGCAATCTCTGAGCTTATGGCGCAGAAATGATGTGCAGTGTGCGGGGTCGTTAGGAATTTATTAAATATGCCTGCGCAATCATTAAGGCATGGAATTGCAGCAGAACCGGGCTCCGGGAACCGGGAGCTGCAAGAGAAGGCCGCCGGCATAGATCCCGACGGCCTTTTCTCTTGAGCGTGAGATCGCTTCCCGTAATTCCCCGGAGTTAACGCATCGCATCGACTCGGACAGCGTACGCGAACGCACGACAGCGAGGCCGCGGCGTTGCTCTAAAGCGCGATGCGATGAATCGTCATCGCGCCTCAGGTTAGTGTTTGAGCATGATCTCTTCGGAAAACCGCCACGCGCTTTGCGCTAACGCGGCCCTTCGGGTCCGGATCATGCTCTAACGCAGCGGCATCGGCGGGCGCACGATCGGTCCGTCGTCATCGGCAACGGCTTGCGTCGTCGGCGCAGCTGACGGCGGCGCGGCAGCGGCCTGCGATGGCGGCGGCGGAGGTGCGAGCGGCGAGGGCGAAGAGGCCGGCATGTAGGTCCGCGTCACAGGCGGCTTGGGCTTGCGAACCGGCGGCGCGACAGGCTGCGGCGCGACAGGCTGCGGCGGGAGCGCGGCGGCGCGTGCGCGCGGATCGACCGGCGGCCGCGCTTCGGTGACCGGCTTCGGTGCAGGAGGCCTGGCCATCTCACGCGCCATCTGCTCCTGTCCGGCCTTCAACTCGGCGATGTTGGCCTTGAGCTGATCGATCTGCTGCGCCATCGCGGCGAGATCGCGTGTCATCGATTGCACCTGCGCTGCATCGACAGGCTGTGTCGCTGCAGGCGCGGCCGCAGCAAGCTGAGCCGCGGGCGGGGTCGCAGCTTGGTCCGCCGTTTGGTTGGGTGTGGCTTCGGCTGCCGGCGGCGCGGCCTCGGCGGCGGCGACCGGCGCGCTTTGCTGCGGTGTCGCAGACAGCAACGAGGTCGTCGGGAGCAGCGAAGTCAGCGCCGGCGTCCATTCGGCCAGCAACTGCTTTGCCGTGTCGCCGTGCTTCTCCCAGGCCACGCTGGCGGCCACACTGGCGCCGGCAAGCAGGAACGTGACGAACGCGCCGCGCAGCCATTTGCGGACCGTGGATCGCTTCTTCATCACGGGACCATCGCTGGAGGTGACGCGGACAGCTGTATCGATCGACGGGGCCGCGGCGGATTTTCCGTAGACGACGTTGATGGTGGGCTCGGGCGCGCGCGCGGGCTCCAGCGTGAATTTCGGCATGAGCTTGGGCTCCGGGGCAAACTTGGGCTCCGGACGCCGCGCGATCTCCGGCGCCAGCGCAGGCGATGCGCTGGTGGGGCGTGAGGCGAGCACGATCTCGGGCGAGATCTGGACCGCGTCGTGCGGATCGTTGTCCTTGACCGTGTCCTTCACGATCTCATCGACGATTTGCTTGGCGTTCAGCGTCGCGAGCATCGCAGCTCCTTTGAAGCGCAGTGTTCGAGGTTTAAGTCATCCGCATTGGCGCGGGGCTGATCCGAGGTGAGCCCATGCCGGTCCCCATGACGCACGAGTCCAGCCGGGTTTGACCAAAGCAAGGCGAGGGGATGGAGATGATGCGACAGTCTTCCGCCGTTTGTGGTGATGGAACCCAATTTGCCGAACACGCGCATGTGTTCCCGCACCGCCTTGTTTTCAGCATGATTTTGGCAATATCTGGCGCTGCTGGGGGCGCTGTTGTTCCGCTATTGGGGGGGCCGGCGGTGCCAAGATCTCTACTCGTTTTGTTCGTCGCAGCCCTGCTGCCGCTGGGCGGCTGCATGCAGACGACACTTTCGCCATCGACGGATGCGAGCATGACGCCGCGCGACCGTCAGTTGCTCGCGCATGCGCCTTACGCGAAGGCGAACGTGCCCGAGCAATATCTGCGTCACATCGTCGATTACCACCGCAAGGAGCAGCCGGGCACGATCCTGGTCGATACCGACGCGCGCTATCTCTATTACGTGCTGCCCGAGGGCAAGGCGATCCGCTACGGCGTTGCCGTCGGCGAGGAAGCCATGGCGTTCTCCGGCGTCGCGCGGGTCGGTCGCCTGGCGGAATGGCCGGACTGGGTTCCGACCGCGGATATCCAGGCGCGACTCGGCCCGTATCCGGCGCGCGTTCCCGGCGGTCCCGCCAATCCGCTGGGCGCGCGGGGCATCTATCTCTTTGTCGGCAACAAGGACACGCTCTATCGAATCCACGGCACCAACCAGCCCGAATATATCGGGCAGGCGATCTCGTCCGGCTGCATCCGGATGCGTAACGAGGACGTCATCGATCTCTACGACCGGGTGAAGCTCAATTCGATGGTCGTGGTGCTGCCGCCGGGGCAGAGCGCGCAGGCCGAGGCGGGTGGACGCTGGCGGGGGTAAGGCCGCCCGACCGGCCGGATCGCGTTCTCGTGGATTGTTTGTGTGCGGCTACTCAGGCCGGGCGACCCGCCATTGCAGCGTCGTGGCGTTGCCGTTGGCGTCGCCCGGCGCCTTGTCGGCGGGCGAGGTATAGAGCGGGCGATACCGGTACGCCCACATCTTGCTGCCGTCGTTGCGGCTGATCACGGTGAAATCGCCGACGGCCTTGGCGTCTGCGGTCGCTGGCAACGGGACCCAGCTCTCGGTGCACTTGCCGTTGCAGTTCGACGTCTTTCCGGTGGTGTCGCGCTCGTAATAGTAGAGCGTCATACCCTTGAGATCGACGAGCTTGGGACCTTGCTTGGTCAGGACCACCTTCGCCGGCGCAGTCGTCGCCTCGGGCTTCGGCGGCGCGGCATCGCCGCCGCCATGGCCGTTGGCGAGCGCGTGACCGGAGAGCGCGATGGCCGCGGCTACAACGAGGAACCTGAACATCCGAAACTCCGCCCCGCAAAGTTAATCGCGCGTTAAGCGCCCAATGCGCGCCGACGTTAGCAGCCGAAGGTTAGTTCCTGGTTTCGTGCGCTGCGACAATTACGGACATGGCCGGAGATCAGACTTGCGCATCGCGCAGCGGCGCGCGGCTGAGCTCGTTGCCGGCGGCGATGGCCTTGCGCAGCAGCCGCAGCAGCTCCTCGCCCTCTTTCGCGCTGAGGCCGCGCAGCATGATACGCTGCGCAGATTCAACGGCCGGGGTGATCTTGCGCAGCGTGCGCCGGCCCTCGTCGGTGATCTCGAGCTCGCGCGCGCGGCGGTCGCGGCTGGACGGACGACGCTCCACAAGGCCCTTCTGGACGAGGCGATCGATCACGCCGGTGATGGTGGTGCGATCGTAGGCGATCAATCCGGCGAGCGTCACCTGGTCGAGCCCCGGGTTGGCCTTGATGGTCGCAAGCGCGGCGTACTGCACCGGCGTGAGATCGAAGCCGGCGTCCTCGACCTCGGCCAGGAACACCGCGACCGCGATCTGCTGAAAGCGGCGCGCCAGATGGCCGGGCATGTCGTTGTTGTCTTTCACCGAAATCTCCTCTGCGGGCAGGGGCGCCGCGGGTCGTTGACAAGCATACTGATAGTCAGCATACTGAGCAATATTCAAGCAGAAACTGGCGGGGAGAGGTGCTCATGCAATTCCATCTCAATGGATTTCAGCCGGGCGACCCTGAAATCGCCGATCCTGCCGCGCGCGTTCAGGCATCGGGGGCGGCGGGCGCCGTGCCTGGCGAGGTCGATGTCCTCATCGTCGGCTGCGGGCCGGCGGGCCTGACGCTCGCCGCCCAGCTCGCGCAATTCGCTGACGTCAAGACCTGCATCGTCGAGCAGAAGCCGGACCGCCTGCTGGTCGGCCAGGCCGACGGCATCGCCTGTCGCACCATGGAGATGTTCCACGCCTATGGCTTCGGCGAGCGCGTGCTGAAGGAGGCCTATTGGGTCAACGAGACGACGTTCTGGAAGCCCGATGAAGGGACGCCGGAGAACATCGTCCGCAGCGGTCGGGTGCAGGACGTCGAGGACGGGCTGTCGGAATTCCCGCACCTCATCCTGAACCAGGCGCGCGTCCATGACTGCTTTCTCGACGTCATGCGCAAATCGCCGGCGAAGCTCGCGCCGTATTACAGCCGACGTGTGCTTGATCTGAATGTCGATCCGGCCGCCGCTGCCGACGATCATGCCGTGACCGTGCGCCTCGAACGCGTCGATGCCGCAAACGAGGGCAATGTCGAGACGATCAAGGCCCGCTACGTCGTCGGCTGCGACGGCGCCCGCAGCACGGTGCGCAAATCGATCGGTCGCGAGCTGCACGGGGATTCCGCCAACCACGCCTGGGGCGTGATGGACGTGCTGGCCGTGACCGATTTTCCGGACATCCGCTTCAAGTCGCTGATCCAGTCGGCGAAGGACGGCAGCCTGCTGATCATTCCGCGCGAAGGCGGCTACATGGTCCGCATCTATGTCGAGCTCGCCAAGCTCGATGCCGGCGAACGCGTTGCCAATCGCAACATCACGGCCGACGACGTGATCGCGAAAGCGCAGCGGATCCTGAAGCCGCATCGGCTCGAGGTGAAGGAAATCGCCTGGTGGTCGGTCTACGAGATCGGCCAGCGCCTCACCGACAAGTTCGACGACGTACCAGAAGGCGAGGTCGCTGCGCGCCTGCCGCGCATCTTCATCGCCGGCGATGCCTGCCACACCCACAGCCCGAAGGCGGGGCAGGGCATGAACGTCTCGATGCAGGATGCCTTCAATCTCGGCTGGAAGCTCGCGGCCGTACTGCGGAGACAGTGTGCGCCGAGCCTCTTGCATTCCTACTCGGCCGAGCGCCAGGCGGTCGCGAAGGAGCTGATCGATTTCGATCGCGAGTGGGCAGGTATCCTCGCCTCCGCCGCCAAGGCCGGCGGCGCCGATGCCGCCAAGACGCAGGACTATTTCGTCCGGCACGGACGCTACACGGCGGGTACGGCAACGCATTACAGGCCCTCGGTGCTGACAGGCGCGGCCACGCATCAGCATCTCGCGCAGGGCTTTATCGTCGGCAAGCGCTTCCATTCCGCGCCGGTGATCCGGCTGGCGGACGCCAAGCCGGTGCATCTCGGCCACGCGGCGCAGGCCGACGGACGCTTCCGCATCTACGCATTCTCGCCCGCTGAGAACCCGGTTGCGTCGGGCTCGGCCATTCGCGCCTTGTGCAATTTCCTCTCGGAGTCCCGGAAATCACCGATCCGTCGGTATACTCCTGTTGGAGCCGACATCGACAGCGTGATCGATCTGCGCGCGGTGTTTCAGCAGGACCATCGCGAGCTTGCCATCGAGGCGATGCCGGCGATGTTGCTCCCGAGCAAAGGCCGTTACGGCTTGCACGATTACGAGAAGATGTTCTGCCCTGACCTCAAGAGCGGCCACGACGTTTTCACGATGCGCGGCATCGATCGGACGGCCGGCTGCATGGTCGTGGTGCGGCCCGACCAGTATGTAGCAACCGTGCTGCGGCTCGACGATTTTGCCGGGCTCGCTTCCTTCTTCGACGCCTTCATGCTGCCGGTGGAGTGACGCCGAAAGCGCCGTGCCGATGAACGATGGATGAATATTGAACTTCGCGCGTGCGCGCGTTCTCAATCTTTCTGCTGATGCGATGATGACGGGCGGAACGCTCGTTCCGCCTGCGCGTTCCGTCGAAAGAGGAGGAACACGCCATGAAATTCAGAAGCGTTCTGGTTGCCGCATTGCTACTCGTCCCGACAGCCGCGCTGGCCGCGCCGGGCATAGTGACCGTCTCGACCGGCTTGCGGGCCGGGCCGGGCACGGGCTTTCCCCTGGTCGATCGCATCCCCGGAGGCGCCCGCGTCAACATCCATGGCTGCCTGCGCGGCAAGGCCTGGTGCGACGTCAGCTTCTCCGACGATCGCGGCTGGGTGTCGTCGCAATATCTCGAATATCTCTACCGCAATCGCTACGTCTATCTCCCCGACTATGTCGACGAGATCGACGTGCCCGTCGTGCCGTTCGTGCTGACCTCGTACTGGTCGAGCTACTATGCGGGACGGCCCTGGTACCGCCGCCACGCTTATTGGAATAATTACTGGAGCTCGCACGAGCGCTTTGCGAGGCGGCTGACGCTCGATCCGCGCGCAGCCCGCATCGGTCGCGCGGCGACGCGCGATGCGGCGGCCGCACTCGAGCGCAGCGGCGTGCGCGGCAAGGGCGAGGCCGCCATCTCCGGACGTGACGCCGTCACCGCGCGGCCGGACGCTGCGATCGCAAAACGCGACGCTGCGATCGCCAAGCGCGACGCTGGAGTAGCAACCGACCGGACGCGCGCCGGCAGCAGCGAGCGCATCGCGCACGAGCGGGTCAATGCGCAGAGCCGCAATCCGCGCGATGCACAGGCGCGCATGATGCACGAGCAGGCTGCAGGCCGTGCTGCCGTCCGCACCCAGCCGATGCCGCGCGCGCATGAAGCACCGCGCGTGTCGGCCGCGCCGGCCGCGCGGCCCTCGATGCCGCATGCGGCGCAGCCGAGCGTCAGCCATGGTTCGCCGATGAACGCGCATGCGCAGACGCCGGCGCCGCGTGCCGCTGCGCCTGCCATGCCGCACGGCGGTGGCGGTGCTCCGCGCGTCAATGCCGCGCCGCATGGCGGCGGTGCACCGGCGGGCGGGCCCGGCGGGCACCAGAAGCACTAGCTCCAACGAAAGCCCGGCCCTCGTGCCGGGCTTTCCGCTTGCGCGCCCTCCGGTTCCGTGCGCGTACAATTTAAGAAAGTTCTTCGCGGGCAGATTTCATCGATCGTAAGATGTCTATCCAAAGCTGTAAGCATCCACTCGGGGCAGCGGGGGCACCGGAGGATGACGATGAGACAGAACCAAGCGGAGACGCGCCGTCAGCAAAATGTCGCGAAGCGGTCGATGACCAAGGAGGCCAAGCAGCTGGCCGGCTTGATTGCCGGACTGCGCGAATCCCTCGAGGAGATCCACAAGGAGCGGGCGGGTGCCAAGCTCTCGGGCGCAGAAATGGGACTACTCGATGAGCGGCGCAACAATCTGCTGCTCACCATCGCAGCCCTCAATGACCGCCTCTCGGCGGTGCAGGGCCTGATCAATCTCGGCCGCCCTCATATTATCCGCGTGCACTAGCGCCGATCCGAGGTCACGAGATCGGCTCTGTTGCGACGGCACGGGGCCGGCCACAGGCCTCGTGGACGGCACCAAATTGCCACGCTCCCGGCGAATTGCCGCCAAAGCCCGCTGCCACGAGAAGGCCGGGTGCAGGGCGACGCAAGGGGATGCGAATTGGCCTACAAGATGGTCGCAGAACGCGACAACGAGAAGTACAGTTTCGCTCGCGAAAGCCGATTGCTCATCGTGGCGAAGGCGAAAGTGTGGGCGAGCGAAGGATGGCGGGTGGTCATCACCGACCAGGATGGCAAGGCCTACGCGCCGCCCGAATTCGATCAGCTGTCCGCAGCGTGATGGTGAGGCGGGGCCTGACTGCGCCTCTGCTCATTCTAACGGCCGCCATGCTGCCGGCGACGGCCGCCGTCGCGCAAAATCTGGATGCCGGCAAGTCGCCCGCGAAGCTGTTCGCCGAAGGCTGCGCGACCTGCCACCGCAGCCCGCGCGGCTTGGCCAAGGGACGCTTCAGCCTGACGCTGTCCTGGTTTCTGAGGGATCATTACGTGACCAGCTCCGATTCGGCGAAAGCGCTCGCCGCTTACCTGGTATCGGTTGATGAGCCGCCGCCCCGGGGGGCGGCCAAGCCCGGTGCCAAGGCGCCCCGGTCCGCCCCGCGTCCGCCCACGCCCGCTCAGAGCCGGTAACCGCGCGCGTCAACGCAACGTGGTCTCCGAGAACAGGTTGATGATCACGACTCCTGAGACGATCAGCGCAATGCCGACGAAGGCTGCGGCGTCCAGGATCTGACGGAACAGCACGAAGGAAACGGTGGCGGTCAGGATGATGCCGACCCCGCCCCAGATCGCATAGGCGATGCTCAACGGGATCACCCGGATCGCCACCGAGAGCGCGTAGAACGAGGCGACGTAGAACAGCACCATCGCCAGCGTGGGCCAGGGACGGGTGAACTGGGCGGATTGCTGCAGGAACGCCGACGCGGTGACCTCGAACACGATGGCGAGGGCGAGAGCCGTATAAGCGTTGAAGGCGGAGGTCATGAGCCTCTCGGCGTGAGGAAGATACCGCGCGGCTGTCGCGAATATCACGTGCGAATGACGAACCTGCGACACGACGGGCCGACGGGAGGCCGCCGCGCGACGATCGTGCGGCGGCTCGAGATGGCCCGATTATTCGACCCGGCCCTAACTGATCCGCAGCGAGAGCTCGACGTCTTCGGCAAAGGGAGTGGACATATAGCCGCTGCCGGGCGCGCGCACCCGTGCCAGATAGTCAGGGCTGTCGTCGGCATTGTCGGCGACGATGATCGCCCCCGGCCGCAGACGGCCTTCGACCAGATCCAGGATCTCGGGGTAGAGCGCCTTGGCACCGTCGAGCAGTACGAGATCGATCGTTTCGGGCAGGCCGGTGCTGAGCGTCTTCAGCGCGTCGCCTTCGCGGATGTCGACGAGATCGATCAAGCCGCCGGCCGAGAGGTTGTCTCGCGCCCGGGCAACCTTGGACGGCTCGAACTCGCTGGTGACGAGGCGGCCGCCGCCATTGTCGCGCAGGCCTGCGGCAAGGTGCAGTGTCGAGATGCCGAACGAGGTGCCGAACTCGACGATGGACCGGGCGCGGGAGCTGCGTGTCAGGATGTAGAGCAGCGCTCCGGTCTCGCGCGAGACCGGAAGCGGTGCGTCCTTCAGGCGTCCATAGAGATTGCGATATTCGGTTTTGCTCCGCATCATCCGCTCCCGCTCTGCGTCGGACAGGTCTGCGATTGCGGCTTCCGTTGCCTCGCTTGCTGCCTCGGCTTCGCCGAACAGGCGATCCAGCAGCGGCGCAAGCGAAGCGATGGTCGGGATGGTCATCGAAGTCTCCAGAGTTGGCGAAAGAAGCGCGTGCTTGCGCGCCGATTGAAATACGACTAATTCGTCGCGTTTCCTATTCGCATTGCCCGAGCGAGCCATGGCCGACCGTCGAAGCCGTTCAATTTCTTCACGAAAACAGCCGCAGCAAGCTCGCTCGACGGAGCTGGTGGCGGCCATTCTGGATGCGGCTGTTCAGGTTCTAGCGAAGGAGGGCGCGCAGCGTTTCACCACGGCGCGCGTGGCGGAGCGGGCCGGGGTGAGCGTCGGGTCGCTCTATCAATATTTTCCAAACAAGGCCGCGATCCTGTTTCGTCTCCAGAGCGACGAGTGGCGGCATACGAGCGAGCTGCTGCGCGGTATCCTCGCGGATCGCGCCAAGCCGCCACAGGCGCGGTTGCGCGCGCTGGTCCATGCCTTCATCCGCTCCGAGTGCGAGGAGGCTGCGATGCGCACGGCCCTCAACGACGCCGCGCCGCTCTATCGTGACGCGCCCGAAGCGCGCGAGGCCCGGGCGGCCAGCAGGGGCATCGTCGATGTCTTCATGCGAGAGGCGCTGCCCAAAGCTTCCAATGCGACGCGCGGCCTCGCCGGCGAGCTGATCACGACCACGCTCAGCGAGGCCGGCAAGCGATTTTCGGAGACCCGGCGCAGCGAGGCCGAGATTGCGCGTCATGCCGCCGGGCTAGCCGACATGTTCTGCGCCTATCTCGGGGAATTGGCCCGACGCTGAAGCGCGAGATCCGGGCGACACTTGCATCGCCCCGCGTTTGTCCGTACGGACCTCCTTCATGCTCGTCATCTCGATCCAGAGCCAGGTGGTCCACGGCCATGTCGGCAACAGCGCGGCCGCGTATGCCATGCAGGCGGAGGGCGTGAACGTTGCGGCGGTGCCGACGACGCTGCTGTCCAACCATCCGCGCTATCCGAGCCTGCGCGGACGGGTGCTGGAGACCGAGCTCGTCGCCGATCTCCTGAAGGGTGTCGAGGAGCGCGGCTTGATCGACGAGGCTGCGGTGCTCGTCACCGGCTATCTCGGCTCGCCCGGCAATGCCGCCGTGATCGCCGATTTCGTCGAGCGGGCGCGTTCGCGGAATGCGAAGCTGGTCTATCTCTGCGACCCCGTGATCGGTGACGACGGCCGCGTCTATGTCGCGGACGGCATTTTGGACGTGGTCCGGCACCGGCTGCTGCCGGCGGCGAACCTGACGACGCCGAACCAGTTCGAGCTCGAGCTGCTCTCGGGAGCGACGATTGCAGATGCCGAGGGCCTGAGTGCGGCGTGTGCGATGCTGGCAGGGACGGGCCGCACCGACGTCGTCGCCACCGGCTGCACCCTCGCTGACACGGCGACCGGGCAGGTGGAGACGATCCTGTGCAGCGACGGACGATTGTCCCGCTTTGCGACGCCGCGCCTGCCGATCCGCCCCTACGGCACCGGCGATCTCCTCACCGGGCTGATCGCGGCGCATCTGGCCAAGGGCGAAGCGATGGGCTCGGCCGTGCGGCGCGCGGTCGACACGGTCTTTGCGGTGCTGGTGCGCACGCAGGACGCCGGCTCGGCCGAGATGCGGCTGGTGCCGCTGCCAACGGCGGAGTGCAAGCCGTAAACCGTCAGGTCGCGCGCTTGACGGCCGATTGCGCCGATTTCTGCGGCTTGGCCGGGCTCTTCTGCTCGCGCGCGGCGTGGGCCTTCGGCGGCTTGGCGCTGGCGATCGCGCGCGGCTTCTTCGGCTTGGCGCTGGCAACGTCCTTGCGATCGGAGGTGCCGCGCTTCGAGATATATTCCTTGCCGTCGATCGGGCCGACATGCGGCGGATCGCGGCCGAGATAGGGCCTGCCGATGCCGAACGCCTTGCCGTTGGCATCGACCCACTTCCACAGGATCTCGGTCGAGACCCAGCGCTGCGCCCGATTATTGCCTTGCGTGCTGACGATGTCCGCGGCCATGCCGTGGCCATACCCGCCGCGTGTGCTGCCGCCATGATAGGAGCGGTTGGACGCGGCCTTCAGGCCGCTTGCGATCGACTGGCGATAATCGTCGCGGAACGCGCTGGTGATGCCCGGCGACAGGCCGGCAGCTTCGGCCGCGAGCATCATGCGGAACAGCTTCTGCTTGAAGCTCTTGTCCATGCCGCCGATGACGTAGTCCATCATCGACATGCCGGCGCGCTCGGCCGCGTTCGGATCCTTCCAGGTGAAGTCCTGATCGACCAGCTTGGTGAAGCTGCGCATCACCGTGACGGTCTTGCCCTTGCGCTTGATGGTGACCGCGCGCCGCTCCTGAACCTTGATCGTGTCTTCCTTGGCGGTGCGCTGATAGAGCGCCCAGAGATAGCGGTCGATGCAGGTATCCATGACGAAGCATTCGTCGAGCACGGCGACGGTGTCGGCGGGCGGAGACGCCTTGCTCGCAGGCGCGACAGGACCGCTCGCGATCGCCGCGGGCGACAATGCGTCCGTCGTCACGATCTCGGTGGGATCGGCGGATGCGAGCTTGACGGGGTCGGGCAGAGGGGCGGGGGCAATCTCGCTGACGATCGGCTCCGGTTCGGGGGATATCTGCGGCGCGGGAGCAGGTTCCGCCGGCAGGATCAGCACCGGGTCGGCCGAGGCAAGCTTGACGGTGGAGGTGGGCTGCTCGGGCGTTGCCTCTGCTGGCGTGGCAGGGGTGGCAGCGACGGCGGCAGCGATGTCGGCGGTCAAGGCGAGGCCATCCTCGATGGTCGCAGCGCGCGGCACGTCGGCGATGTCGATGCGGCCGAGATCCTTGGCGTGATCCTTGGCGCGCGAGATGGCGGCTGCATTGGCACCGCTGTTCTCGATCAGCGCAGGCGCATAGGCCGAGAGAGACAATGCGAGCCAGCCGGCGAGAACGGCCGAGGGACACGACACCGCCACCAGAAGAGACCGCCGATCGTTCATGATCCCTGCCTCCAAACGGTCTGTTCGAAGCATCTGGCTCGAACAGTGGTGATGCAAACAGTCTGACCAAACAGTCTTGCACGGAAAGGCACGCAGCACGCCCATTGTTCGGGCCACGTTGTGGCGGCGCAATGGCGCAAATCGGCGGTTGCGGGCTTTTCGAGGCAGGTGTTGCCGAGGTGCAACGCCCGGTTCCATGCGGCATTGCCGCAACTTTGTTGCTGCTGGTGCGTTGGAGGCGCCATGACGCATCCCTCGCTTCGTCCCATGGACGCCTTCGACCCCACCGAGCCCGCCATCCTGCACGATCGTGTTTCGGACACGATCATTACCTGGACCGCCGATCAGGCCGAGGACTACCGGCGCGCCAGCCGGCCCGGCGCGGATGGGACCGTGGCCTGGAAGACCTACCTGTTCGATGGCTGGGGCAACGTGCTCGGCGGCTGAGCACCGCCCTGAAGCGCGCGCTAGGCCTTCCTCACGAACTCCGACTTCAGATTCATCGCGCCGATGCCGTCGATCTTGCAGGCGATGTTGTGGCCGTCGCTGGCGTCCTGCAGGCGGATGTTGCGCACCTTGGTGCCGCCCTTGACCACCGAGGACGAGCCCTTGATCTTGAGATCCTTGATCACGATGACACTGTCGCCGTCGGCGAGCACATTGCCGTTGGCATCGCGCACGCCCGCATCCTGCGCCGTGTCTGCGGCCGCTTCCGCTGCGCCGCTCCATTCATGGCCGCATTCCGGGCAGACCCAGAGATCGCGGTCCTGATAGGCGTGCTCGGAATTGCAGGTCGGGCATTTCATCGTGTCGGTCCTGACGGGTCTTGTCTCGCGGGTTCGTTCGCGGCGCGACCGTAGAGGCGGGAACCGGGAAAGCAAGGAAAAGCTGCGAACGGCGCGGGCCGAGCGTTACCTGCCGGTGCGATATCACCGAGAAACGCGCGACGAACGTGGCGAGTGAGGGCGCGGCCAAGCAAAGTTTTTCGAAAAACAACCCCATGCACAGTAAGCATGCCTTTGGAATCCTGGGGCTTTGTTTATATTCGGTAATCCCGAACGAACATTTGACCCGTCGGGCAAAACAATGGCATGATGGCATGGTGGGTTCGTCCGTTGCGGGGGGATTCATCAGGGCCGTCGGGTGCGGCACCATCCCGGATTACGCTTGCGCTCCATCCGGGCTAGGCTCGCTTCGCAATCTGCGACGAGCCCCTCATGAGCTTCCTTCTCAACATCGATGTTCCGGACGTGGCGAAAGCCACGACGTTCTACACCGAAGCCTTTGGCCTCACGGTCGGCCGCCGCTTCGGCGCCGACTTCGTCGAGCTCAACGGCTGGCCGGCGCCGGTGTATCTCCTGACCAAGCAGCCCGGCACGGTCGGCGCCGGCGGCGATCGTCGCCGCTATGAGCGGCACTGGACGCCGGTGCATATCGACGTCGTCGTCGACGATGTCGACGCAGCTGTCGCGCGTGCGCTCGCTGCGGGCGCGATCCTCGAGGTGGGCGCGTGCGATGCGCCCTATGGCCGGATCGCGATGCTGGCCGATCCGTTCGGGCACGGCTTCTGTCTGCTGGCGTTCAGCGCGCAAGGCTATGATGCGCTGCTTGGAAGCTCGTAGTGCGGGCTACATCGCTGGCGAGCGGCGAGCTACGATCGGGGCGAGATGGCAAAACAGCTGAAAAGAAAACTGAAGACCTACCAGACCTCGCTCGGCTTCTACGATCAGGCGATCGCCGCGCCCTCGATGAAGGCGGCGCTTGCCGCGTGGGGCGCCAGCTCCAATCTGTTCCATCAAGGCGTTGCCAAGGAGACGGACGACCCCGACATCGTCACCGCGACCATGGCAAAGCCGGGTGTCGTGCTCAGGCGCCCGGTCGGCTCGGATGGCCCGTTCAACGAAAGCGCGGAGCTGCCGACCGATCTCGGCGAGGGCGAGACGAGGCCCAGGCGAAGATCGAAAAGCAAATCCGGATCGCAGAAGCGTCCGGCCAAGACGGCCCGGACAGCATCGCGCGAGATCGATGACGCGGCTGCTCGCAAGGCCGCCGCGGCGTTCGAGAAGGAGGAGCGACGGCGCGAGGCAGCGCGTGTCAAGGAAGAGGCCGCCCGCGCCAGGGAGCGCGCGCGGCGCGACAAGGCGGTTACTGCTGCGGAAGCGGCGCTCGACAAGGCAAGGCGCGAGCACGACGCCAAGGCCGAGGCGATCGAAGCCGAGCGCGCCGCGCTCGATGCGCGCGCCGAGGCCGAGCAGGAGCGCTGGGACAGGCAGAGGAAGAAGCTCGAGCAGGCCCTGCGCCGCGCGCGCGAGTGACTTTCGCGAGGTGGGGAGGAATTCTTTACCATGCCGTCCGGTCCCCGCCGTTTCGCCCGACGTTTAGGAGTTGAGCCAAAATTCCGCGCTATCTTCGCCCCGATAGGAATTGCGCTTCGGGAGCCGTCATGGGTGATCATCGCGCCGCAGTCAGGCATCACACGCTGAGGACCGGCATCGTCGAATTCGACAATGGCAGCGGCGGCACCGTCAGCGTGCCCTGCACGATCCGCGACGTCTCCGCCGCCGGCGCGCGGCTGGAGCTCAATTCGTCGCTGTGGGTCGCCGAGCAGTTCACGCTGATCTTCAGGAGCGGCCTGCGCAAGGGCTGCCGCGTCGCCTGGCGCAAGGGCCGGCTGATCGGCAGCGCGTTCGCGGACGGCTATGCGAGCGCGGACGAGCAGGCGGTGATGATGACGACGGACGAGCAGGCCCGGCACCGCCGCGGCATCGGCGCGCGCGTCAAGGCTACGCGCGAGGCCCGCGGCTACACCACGGCCCAGCTCGCCGAACACCTCAGTGTCACGCCGGCCTTCGTGGCGTCGGCCGAGCAGGGCGAGGCGGACATTCCGCTGTATCAGCTGATGCACATCGCCGATCTCTTGATGGTCGGCCTCGACCGGCTGGTGGCGGGGGCGGCGGAGGAGATGGATGCGGCGTAGGGTTTCGTAGCGGCATCGGTCGCCGTCTGCACTACGCTCGCCGCTCTATCCCCGTCATTGCGAGCGAAGCGAAGCAATCCAGACTGTCTCCGCGGAAATATTTCTGGATTGCTTCGTCGCAAGAGCTCCTCGCAATGACGGGGAGAGGTCGGAGCGCAAAAGCCGGCATCATCTCCCCTAGCTCGCGCGAAATTTGCTTGCCTTGCGTGGCATCCTTTTGCACTCTTTGAGCGAAGGAGACCAACGCATGACAAAGATGACCGCCGCCTTTGCGCTCGGAGCGGCGCTCGTGCTGAGCAGCCTTGCAACATCAGGTGCGGAAGCGAGGGCGCGGAAAGCCGTCGTCGTTCGCGCCCCACAAGAGCGGCTCATCGTCACGGCGCCCGTGCTGAGGCCGACGCCGTGGGATTACAACATCGTCCCGCGCTATCGCTATCGCCCCGAGGACGACAAGGTCGATCCCTACGGCCCGCCCTTCGTGCCGTCATACGTGCGCTATGAGGGATGGCGCTGGCCGTATTGGTGGTAGGCGACATTCGCAGGGTGGGCAAAGCGACTTGTCCGCCGTAGCTCGAAGAGCGAAGGCGGAAGCGTGCCCACGCCTCTGTGGCCGGATCGGAAAGATCGTGGGCACGGCGCAAGGGCGCCTTTGCCCACCCTGTACCCTTGTGGGGTTCGTGGCGGCCTTCGGATGTAGACTGGCCGTCCGGGCCGATCCGCCGGGAGCAGCCTTGTCCACCTGTGCCTCGAGCACCGACGTAGGAACCGCGCCCCGGCGGAGCGACCGCGATCGAGATCCGGTAGGAGGTCGCGCCAAGAGCGCCGGTACAGGGACTGATCAGGATCGTGGTGGCCCGCCTTGCGAGCAAGGAGGTCTCAACAATGATCGAAGATGTACGCTGGTTCGTCGGGATCGACTGGGCAACGCGGAGCCATAGCGTTTGCCTGCTGGATGCCGCGGGAAGACAGGTTGCGCAGCACGAGTTCGACCATGGCGGCGCCGGGCTGACGGAGTTGCGTGACTGGCTGCTGGAGAAGACCAAGGCCGCACCGGGACAGATCGCCGTGGCGATCGAGATGCCGCACGGCCCGGTGGTGGAGATGCTGCTCGAGCACGGGTTTGCGGTGTTTGCCATCAATCCCAAGCAACTGGATCGCTTCCGCGATCGCTTCACGGTGGCCGGTGCCAAGGACGACCGCCGCGATGCTCATGTGCTCGGCGCCTCGCTGCGCACTGACCGTGCTGCTTTCCGTCGGCTTGTGGCAGACGATGCGGCGATGATTGAGCTACGGGAGTGGTCGCGCCTGGCGGACGAACTGCAGCAGGAACGCACGCGGCTTGCCAACCGCTTGCGTCAGCAGTTGTGGCGATATTATCCCCAGGCCACCAAGTTGACCGACGATGTCGCCGACGAATGGTTCCTGGCGCTTTGGCAGAAGGTGCCGACCCCCGCCAGTGCGGTCAAGGCCAGCGAGAAGGCCATCGCAGGTGTTCTCAGGGACTATCGTATCCGCCGTCTCAATGCGGCGACGGTGCTCGGGACTTTGCGCGAGGCACCGCTGTTCGTAGCCCCCGGCACGACGGAGGCAGCCTGCGCTCACATCCGCAGCCTGGCGGCACGTCTGCACCTGGTCAATCGGCAGATCAAAGAGGCTCATCAGAACCTGGACCGGCTATGTGCCGAGTTCGAAGGAGAGGAGAAGCCGTCGGGGCAGAGCTCGGAGCAGTGCGACGTGACGATCCTACGCTCCTGGCCAGGAATCGGCAGGATCAATCTCGCCACACTGCTCGCCGAGGCCGCAGAGCCCCTGCGCAGACGAGATTACCATGCTCTGCGCGCCTTGGCAGGGGCTGCGCCGGTGACGCGGCAAAGCGGCAAACAACGCTTCGTGATCCGCCGCCTCGCCTGCAACAGGCGGCTACAGAGCGCCGTCCATCACTGGTCGCGTGTCGCCATCCAACACGACGCTGCCAGCAGGCGACGGTATGATGCCTTGCGCAGAAAAGGACACGGTCACGCGCGGGCTCTGCGCAGCGTGGGAGATCGCTTGCTTTTTGCCCTGTGCACGACGCTCAAGCGACAGACCCCATACGATGCGGACCATAACGGCACAAAGAACTCCGCGAACGGGTGAGCCCCATTCCTTTGTTCGGCCGGGCGACCATTCCTTCGTCCCGACCTGCCGAGCGCCAGAGCGCCGCCCGCAGATGCTGTCCAGGATGCCGAAGGCACCGGCAAAGCCGGCGCGCAGCGTCCTGGACTGCATCGAGCACGGCGCTACCATATTGCCCTATAAGGACGTTCCCCTTGACCAAGGGTAGGAGGTCCTACGGCACTGACGACATCCGCTACGGCACTGACGACATCCGCTACACGGGAAAATTGAAGTTTGATGCCTGCCCATCTCTGCGTGCAGAGTTTGCGATTGGGCAAAAATGGCAAAGTGGAGACTGTCAAGAATACATAGAGGTAGAACGGCACTTATCCCCGTAATAAACCCAATGCTGCTTGGGGTTCTGGGCGCGTATTGGGAGAACAGTCATGGCAAGTGTCGAACAATTGCACAGACGGGACGGAGTGAACTTGGTCCAACTCGAAGCCGATATCAGTTCGATCCGGTCGGGAAGCTCCATTACTTCAATTAATCTGCCTGATTACGTCGAGCACACCGCGGGCGTGTCGCGCGTCGGTGCGCTCAGTGCCGAAGCGGTCATTCGCGACTATGAGTCCGCTGCGAAAGAGATCGAGGCCATGGGCACCGAGTTGATCGACGCCGCGCAAAAGTGCGAGGCGCTGACGGCCCAGGTTCATGATGCGATCGCCTTCATGCGGGAAACGGCGGCAGGCTATCGGGAAGAAGGACGGAAGATTTTCAAGCGTATCGAAGAATGCGCGCTGTTCACCGAAGACGTTCGCAAGACCTGCGAACAGGTCAAACGCAGAATGACTGACGTCTCGTTCGGCCCATCTTCCGATGAGGAGCTGGCGCCGCAAGAGCCCGAGCTGACGGGGATCGCGGCCAAGGTGACGATGAGCGAAGTCCGGTGAGGGGAGCGTAGGTCGGTAGGGTGGGTTAGCCCTGTGATTGCGCGAAGCGCAATCACTCGGCGTAACCCACCATATCTGCCTCCGCGGAAATCGCGGGTTACGCCAGCGGACTGCGCTTCGCGCCGCCGCAGGCCAACCCACCCTACGGCACTTCAAATCCAATCGCGCCCTTCGCGAAACGGGCTCACCAATCCGGATCGCCGTAATAGGGGCCGGCCATATAGGGCGGCGGCATCCAGGGGCCTCGCGGTGGCCTGGCGCGCCGAGGCGCGGCGTCCGGTACGTGCGCCCGGGCACGCGCATCGTTGTTCACGACGCTGCGCACGACGGGCTTGGCGGCCGCAGAGGCGGATGAGGCCGATGTTGCGCTCAGTTGCGTTTGCAGCGCCTGGACCTGGGCGGCGAGGCGCGCATTGTCCGCCGCATCCTTCTCCTGCGCGCCCCTGAGCTGCTCGATGGTGGCGGCTTGGTCGCGCAGGGTCTGCTCGCTGTGGCTCTTCAGCTGCTCGAGCTTGCCGCTGATGTTCGCAAGCTCGCTCGTGATGGCCTTGAGCGATTGCGCGAGCTCGGACGATGATGGCTCGGCCGCCGTGGCGGCAGGCCTGGAAGCGCTTTCCGGGTCCTTGGGCCCCGGCGGCGCGGGCACGGGGCTCGACTCATCCGCGGCCGCCAGCAGCACCGTCGCCGGCTGCGCCGGATTGTCCGCCGCGGACGCCTGTGGGGGTGTGCTCGCCGCCGGCGGAGCCCATCGCGCCATGATCGACTTGCCGATCGATGTCGCCTCGTCGCTATATTGCGAGGCGAGGGCGGCACCGAGCAGGCCGATCGCCAGCACGAGAATGACCAAAGCGCGCATCATGGCCTTGTCTCCCCTCAGGCCCTGATCGCGAGGCTTGGTGCTTAGAGGCTTGGTGTTGAGAGGCTTGGTGTTTGGCGGCTTGGCATCAGGCGCCGCCGCCTTGTTTGCGGAAGTGGCGGCTGCGGGGGCGGCGGCGCTTGCGTGCGAGGTCCGCGGGGCTTCGCTGCTGCGTTCCATTCCGGAAACCAGCCGGTCCAGCCGCGCAAGGTCTTCTTCTGCGCTCTTGATCCGGTCGTAGGCCCGAGTCAGCCCGCTGTCGGCACGTGTCTCGTCCGGCTTGGGGGTATCAGGCTTGGCGGCATCGGACTTGGCGTCATCGGCCTTGCCGGTCTCGGGTTTGGGGTCGTTCGTGTCAGGCATCGATGCGCTCTCCATCCGGTCGGGCGTCAATGGGAGGCAGTCCGATCAAGGATAGGTCTCGCCGCTGTCCGACACAACGCGTGTGCAAAGGAGAAATTATGGCGGGCGAGGGAGCGGGCGGAGTGAGCGCGCAGGGGGGCGCCGCGACTGTGCAAAGCGCAGTTCGCAGGATGGTCGAGCGGAGCATCAACGAATTGCCACCCGAGGGGCTTACGCCCTCACGGCACCATGAACGTTCGCTGAGAGGAACGGGCACTGGTCCATTCCGTTTCCTTTGAGGGGCCTGTTCGAGGAGGACAACATGAAAGCAATGATCATCGCGCTTTCGGCTGCCGTTGTCATGGCTACAGCCCCAGCAGTGTTTGCTCAGGGTGTATCGAGCAAGACGCCAGGTCAGGAGATGCAGCAAATGGGTTCCCAGAAGGGCGAGCCGGGCGCTTCCAGCTACGCTCCTGGGCATAAGAAGAAGCATCAGGCGAAGGCCTCGAAGAGCACCAACCCCGGCGCGTCGAGCTACGCGCCAGGAAAAACGACCGGACAAACCACAGGTCAAACCACCGGCGCGAGCACGAGGCCGACCACCGGCACGAAGTCAGGGTACTGAACTCCAGGCCGTCCTCAAGCGGGTAGGGTGGGTTAGCTCCGCGACGGCGCAAAGGGCAGTCGCGTAGCGTAACCCACCTCATTCATCTCGGCGCGCGGAGAGCCGGAGGGTTACGCCGGCGCCGCAATACGCAGCTACCGTTAGTGGCGTAGCGCGCGGATTTCGAGCGTCGTCTGGGTGAGCTTGGCCACGAACCCCTCAAGATGCATGACCCTTTGTCTGGTCAATTGTTCATGCAACTCGGTGATCTTCTGGGATTCGGCGACAAACGAGTCGCACGCCTGTTTCGCGTACGCCATCTGAATCTCAAACGCCTCGACGGGTGAGCGCGCCGTCGCGAGCTTTCCCAGGAAGCTCCAGGCTTGCTCGAGTGACGTCCTGATGTAGTCGCTATAGGCGTCGGCAATCGCCTGCGTGCTGGCCTCCAAGGGTTCGACCGGTGCGACGGGCGGGCTTGCAGCGATCTGCATCCCGGGAGCCTCGTCCGGCAAGGCTGCAGCCGAAGGTATCTCCGCACTGATCGGTCGGCTCGGCTCTTGCTCGGTCTCTTGCTCGATCTTTTGCTCGGTCTCTTGCCTGTTCTCCGCCGAGGCATCCGGCAATTGATGCTCTGCACTGGCGCGTTGCTCGCTGGCCCCGGTCCGTTGTCCGGCCTTCTTCTTGCCGCGCCGGCCGGATTTTCCTTTTGGCTTGTTGTCCACCGCACTCAACATTGCAAATGGCTCCCGAATATCGATGAAGCCGCGAGCCTCCGTCGCGTTTGCGCTGAAATCGCGATTGTGGGCTGTCGCTTGCGTGGCGGCCATGTGGTGAGATTTTGCCGCTGCATCTTCGATGCATCCGGCAAAGAGTCGCCGATCGCGATACCTGCGGATGGCCGCCTTTGTTGCCACATCCCACGAGCTCTTTTGCCGAACGCGTAATCCATCATTCTTGCTTCTGCGGAGGCGGGCTACGCCGAGCAGACGCGCTTCGCGCGTCTGCATGACGAAATCCAACCTGCGCGCTCAGATGAGGAAGTCGGTCGCGTGCAGGCTCGCAGCGTGGACGCCGTCGAGGGTGATGGTGTCGTTCGCCGAGAGGTGAACCACGGCATCGCCGGCGGCATTGTCCTTGATCTGGCTCGATAGCGCCGTCCAGTCAGCAAAGCCGTAATCGTGCACGTCGATCAAATCGTGCTCGGTCGCGGTGCTGCCCATCGCCTTGTTGCCTTGGTCGAAGTCGTTGAGCATGTCGTTGCCGGAACCTTTGTTGAAGACGAAGATGTCGCCGTTTCCTCCGCCCCAAAGCTGGTCGTCGCCGGCGCCGCCGTTCAGCGTATCGTTGCCGCCGGTGATCGAGCCTGGTGATGCAGGCGTGTAGATCCGCGCATCGCCATACATGAAGTCCCGGCCGGCGCTGCCGTTGAGGACATCGTTGCCGCCACGAGCATGACCCGCCATGACCGGCGCGTCGCCGAACAGCGACGAGCTCGCGTCAGCGTACTGGCCGGCCATCTTGACGGTCAAGATATCGTCGCCGCCCTGGGTCAGATCCATCAGGGACGTCGACGAATCCCCCGACAGGCTGGCGCCGGATATCGGGCTGTCGCCGTCCAGGGTGGCGCTCAGATTGTCGTTGCCGCCTTGCGCAAGGCCGCGCATGGCGCCGATCGCGTCGCCGCTGACGGTTGCTCCGCCATCGATGGTGAGAACGCTGACATCGATCGTGTCATTGCCGCCGTGCGAGGTGTCGATCATGGAACCGCCGGCATCGCCCGCGAACAAATTGGCGCCGCCACGCCACCCGATCGAGCCGGTGATGTCGTCATTGCCGCCCCGCGCGTTGCCCGACATGTCGTCCGCGACGTCGCCGAAGGCCGAAACGGTGGTGTAGACGGTGCCATAGGCATCCGCGACGATGGTGTCGTGGCCGCCTCTGGCGTCGTCGATCATCGATTGGGTGTCGCCCACCACGAGCGCGGTGTTCCAGCCGCCGCCGATGTCGGCAATGAGCGTGTCGTTTCCGCCTTGCGAGTGACCAAGCAGCGTCGTGTGGTCGTCGCCGAAAACAGTGAGTTGCGTATTGCGCTCGGTGACGGTGGCCGTCACGGTGTCGTTGCCGCCGACGACGTCCGTGCTTGAAGGAAAGCCGGGGTCTCCGTACACGGTCGCGATTTGACCAAACTGGTCGAGGGTGACGTCGAAGGTGTCGTTCGGCAGATGCTGCATGGCGTAACTCCCAGTTCCATTGTCGGAAGCGGGCCCGCGTGCAGATTTTCTTGCAAGTCGCGTTGTTGACCACGCTTCACCGGCAGCATTCTACCTTTGGTCGATGGCAGAGATTTGTAGGAATTCGGGAGAGAGTTTGATCGTGAGGCTGGAACTGCGGGCGCGAGCGCGTAAGATGGTGCGTAGGGTGGGTTAGCCCCGCGACTGCGCGAAGCGCAGTTCGCGCGGCGTAACCCACCGCTTCTGTCTCTGCGGATACGAACAGAGGTGGGTTACGCTGCGCTAACCCACCCTACAAGCTACGAGCTATCACCAGAGATTCTGGCGACGACAATCAATAACGCCCGCCGCTGCTCTTCTGCTGCGTGATCCAGTCCGACAATGATTTCGGTGTCGATTTCGCCGTCCGGCCCGCTGATGCCTTCGGATTGTCGCGGACGCCTTTCGCCGGACGGGTGCGCGGCGCTTGCGTTGCGCCAGCGCCCTTCAAGGCAGCCGCCGATGCCTCTGCGGCTTCCTTCTCCAGCCGCAGCTGCTTCAATCGCGCCATCTTGATGCGCTCTGCCTCGACTTCGGGGCGTTCGGCTAGCTGCGGCTTGTGTTGAGCAAGCTCGGCCGGAACCAGCACACCGAGAATGGTCGTCTCGCCGAGCGCCTTGCAGGCCTCTAACCGATGCAGTCCCTCGACCAGGACCAGGCGATCTCCGTCGAGCCGAACGGAGATCGGGGCCTGTTGTCCGATCTCCAGAATACTTTCCGCAATCTCTCCGACGGTCTCGGGCTTGATAGCTTTCCTCTGCTTCGTAGTAACGAAGATCTTCTCGATCGGGAAGCTTTCCGGTTTGGGCATGACTTCTACTCCGCGTCTACCGGGCCCGTCGGAACCGATGACGGTGAGGGTGGGAGTTTAGGAGGGAAGGGCTCGGCCGCAAAGGCAATTTCGACGGCGGGGTGTTGATGAGCAGTGAAGCCGGAACCAAGATGAGATCATCGAGGGCAGTGGTGGACTGCACAGTCACCGCAAGTTCAGCTGCTCTCCTGCCATCGCCCCGCTAGAACCTGAGAGCCGTATCGGATTTAACGACGTGCACATCGAACCCATGTTTCTCGAGCAAAATCTTAGCGGCAAGCACCTGATTTTCTTGATCGCGATGGGGCCCAACAATAATCTTTTTGATGGGTAAAGGATTTTTGAGGTCTTGGAATAGTCGTATGAACGGGACCATTGTGCCGCCCCATCCCTCACGAAAAGATATTTCTTTCCATGGGCGCTTGTCATTAATGCTGTCAACCAGCTTCGCCGACCGGGTTGGAAGCGCGACAATGCGATATTCGTTCTCTTCGGCGAAGCGAGGACTCTTTAGAAACGGCACCGTTTCGACGAAGGCTCGAATGTAAGACTCGAGATCACGATTACCAAGGAGCTGACTGACATCCGGCCGCGCAGCCAGATTAGGAGTGTTCTCTCGAAAGCCAACCCTTAGAGTGGCTGCAGCCAAGCCTTCGAAACGGTCGATCTTGGCAGCCTTCTGATGATCGTGATACTCGACCTGCCTCGTTATGAGACCCTGATACGAATGAGCATTGGTTTCCTCCAAAATTAAGTCGTCCAATTGGCCTTCATCAAATTCGATTGCAAAACCGCCCTTGGCGTAGCCGCGCCACTGACTTAGTAGCCCGTGATTACACTCAGGTGAGCCCGCAGCGTGCCGGCAGAATGACGTAATGTGAATTGGAGAAGTGCGGTCAATAGCCTTGAGGATAATCGACGTTGCCTTCTCCGCCTCAGTAGTCAATGCGTCGCCGCGCAAGGCGTATTGAATCTCTGGCTGAAAGGCACCGCATTCCATCAGTTTAGGAACAAGTTCTCTAAAATCAGCCTCGATTTGCGGTGTCAAAAGGCGACTGAGCAGTTGGCATTCAGATGCATCGTTGAGAAAGCTAGCATGTGTGGCCCAGAGAGATTTTGTCTCGATTATACCGATAAGGCCTGAAGCAGTCGTGTAGTGAAAGAGTGAGAAATTGTCGTCACGCGTTCGCTCCGGCAGCTTTGGGGTTTCCTTGTTGATGGAGTGCCTGCTGTACGCCGAGCGACTTGAGCTTGCTCGTTTACCTCGATTCTTTCGCATTGTGTGTCGCTCAGCTCCCAGATTCCGGACCGACCTACGTTGCTAAGGTAGGATCGACATGCGGAGACGACCCGAGCCGAATGTGATGATACGGACGGCGGGCATTGCAGGGAATGTAGTCTCGTACTTCGCTTCGACGATACCCTCAAAGACCCCCGATGCTAGATAGCCTGTAGCTTGCCCCGAGTAAGCAATAACCGCATCAAGACCTGCAACTTGAGTGCTCCAAGTGGCGAGATCGAACAGGTGATCCCCCTCGGCAACCTCAAGGTCTCCAATTACATGAAAGATGGATGGCTCTAATGGATTTTCAGAAAGTGTTGAGGTAAGGCAAACGTACTCCATGTTCAGGAATTGTTTGGTCTCAGCAAATTGCTTCAGGCTATCGTTTGGAAAGTTCCAGTCTAATCGAGCGACAATTCGTGAATGATCATCTCGCCATATTTGTCCGCCGACGGCGCTGACCCGAAGCCCCGAAAGGCGGCGACAGGTTTCGTTCAAGTTGGCTGCACTTTCTTCCGGGATGGCGGTGCTGCTTCGCCACTTGAATTCATTGTAGAGTATGGAAGCTTCGGAAACTCGTGCGGTGGATCGAAGCCCCTTCGCCAGAGGCATTTTTAAGTCGACCTTTGGTGGGGTGAGGTCTCGTCGAATGGCTGCAGGTGACAGCGTTGCTTCTAAAGCTGCCGCAAGTTCGGTAACACTCGCCACAGGGAGGTCAATCAGGGGCGGTTCGTCGGACCTTTGAACGTTGTGAAACACAACGAAACGCGATCCGTTCAGAATTGCAGCGTAACTTCCTGCGACTTGTGGATGGCGAGCATACGTAATCGCTTGTTCGATCGCCTCATGATCAATTTCCACCTCTTCGGCCTTGATCTCAAGAGTCCAAGAGCCAGCTCCGAGCACGGTCAGTGTATAGTCCGCTCGACCGCGAAGAGGTGGGTCGGATTTCTTTCGTCTCCCGAGAAAGTTGTAAGGATATTCGAGTGTCTTTTCTCGGACGATGTCGTTTGCAGTTCCGGCAGCATAACCCAATTTCGTAAGAAGTGGCATAGCCACATCCTCACGAACGTCAGCTTCATTCATCGTTCGTCTTTTTTCGGTCATGGTGCTGACTAAGAAGGCCGCCCAAATGAGCGGCCTTCTGCTGGTTATTTAGCTATGACGTCCGCGCATCCTCACGAACACCCCGTCGTGCTGCCGCAAGTATCGCACTTCATGCACGTGCCATTCCGCACCAGCGTGAAGTTGCCACACTCCGAGCACATCTCGCCCTCGTAGCCCTTGGCCTTGGCTTCCGCGCGGCGCTCGGCCTTGCTGGGCGCGGCAACCGCGGCGGTGCCGGCCTTGCTCCACTGCAGCTGCTCGAGCTTCTCCGTCGGAGACAGGTCGTGCTGGGCTTCCTGCTTCAGCGCAACGGCGCCTTCGATGGTGTCACTGAGGCGGGACGAGGTGCCGTGGGCGGCCAGCGCCGTGACCCGGCTGCCGCCTGACGGCGCGCTGTCGTTGCCTTGGCTGACCGCGGCCGAGCCGCCGCGCATCACGACGAGGTTGTCCGTGCGCGAGCGGGTGAGGCCGCGCGAGACCAGCTTGGTCGCGTGGTGGCCGCCGTCCTCGTCCGGCTCCTTGCCTTCCTCGACGCCCTTGCCGAGCGCGTCAAAGCCCGTCTCGTTGGGATCGACGTGGGCGAGGTCGAAGCGCGAGAGATAGCTCACCGCGAGCTCGCGGAAGACGTAGTCGAGGATCGAGGTCGCGTACTTGATGCTGTCGTTGCCCTGCACGGGACCCGCCGGCTCGAAGCGGGTGAAGGTGAAGGCGTCGACATATTCGTCAAGCGGCACGCCGTATTGCAGGCCGAGCGACACCGCGATGGCGAAGTTGTTGATGAAGGAGCGCAGCGCCGCGCCTTCCTTGTGCATGTCGATGAAGATCTCGCCGAGACGGCCGTCATCGTATTCGCCGGTGCGCAAATAGACCTTGTGGCCGCCGACCACCGCCTTCTGGGTGTAGCCCTTGCGGCGATCCGGCATCTTCTCGCGCTCGCGCATCACGACGATGCGCTCGACCAGCTTCTCGACGACCTTTTCGGCCACATGCGCGGCGCGCGCCGCCATCGGCTTCTCGTGCAGCAGCTCGACCGCATCGTCCTCGTCCTCATCGTCAGAGATGAGCTGCGAGTTGAGCGGCTGGGAGAGCTTGGAGCCGTCGCGATAGAGCGCGTTGGCCTTCAACGCCAGCTTCCACGACAGCATGTAGGCGGACTTGCAGTCCTCCACCGTGGCGTCGTTCGGCATGTTGATGGTCTTGGAAATCGCACCCGAGATGAAGGGCTGCGCCGCCGCCATCATGCGGATGTGGCTCTCGACCGACAGATAGCGCTTGCCGATCTTGCCGCAGGGATTGGCGCAGTCGAACACCGGGTAGTGCTCGGCCTTGAGGTGCGGGGCACCTTCCACCGTCATCGCGCCGCAGATGTGGACGTTGGCCGCCTCGATCTCACGCTTGGTGAAGCCGACGGCCTGGAGCAGGTCGAAGCCCGGAGCCGCAATGGCTTCAGCGCCGATACCGAGCTGGTCGCGGATGAAGTCTTCGCCAAAGGTCCACTTGTTGAAGGCGAACTTGATGTCGAAGGCGGTCGGCAGGGCCTTCTCGACCTTGGCGATGGCTTCATCGGTGAAGCCCTTTGCCTTGAGGGTCGAGGCGTTGATGCCGGGGGCGTTGGAGAGCGAGCCGTGGCCGACGGCATAGGCTTCGATCTCCGCGATCTCGCTCTCGCGATAGCCGAGCGCGCGCAGCGCGGCCGGCACGGCGCGGTTGATGATCTTGAAGTAGCCGCCGCCGGCGAGCTTCTTGAACTTGACCAGGGCGAAGTCGGGCTCGATGCCGGTGGTGTCGCAATCCATGACGAGGCCGATCGTGCCGGTCGGCGCGATCACCGTGGTCTGGGCGTTGCGATAGCCGTGCTTCTCGCCGAGCTCGAGCGCCGCATCCCAGGCCGCCTGGGCATGGCCGACGAGGTCTCCTTGCGGGCAGGAGACGAGGTCGAGCGGCACCGGGTTGACGCTGAGCGCCTCATAGCCCGAGGCCTCGCCGTGCGCGGCGCGGCGGTGGTTGCGGATCACGCGCAGCATGTGCGCGGCGTTCTTCTTGTAGCCGGGGAAGGTGCCCAGTTCAGCAGCTATTTCCGCGGAGGTCTTGTAGGTGATGCCGGTCATGACGGCGGTCAGCGCGCCGCAGAGCGCGCGGCCTTCCTTGCTGTCGTAGGGCAGGCCCATGGTCATCAGGAGGCCGCCGATGTTGGCGTAGCCGAGGCCGAGCGTGCGGAACTCGTAGGAGAGCTCGGCGATCGCCTTCGACGGGAACTGCGCCATCATGACGGAGATTTCCAGCACGATGGTCCAGAGCCGGCAGAGGTGCTCATAGCCCTCGACGTCGAAGTGCTTGGTTTCGGTGTTGTAGAACGTCAGCAGGTTGGCCGAAGCGAGGTTGCACGCCGTGTCGTCCAGGAACATGTATTCCGAGCACGGATTGGACGCGCGGATGTCGCCGGACGCCTTGCAGGTGTGCCAGTCGTTCATCGTGGTGTTGAAGTGCAGGCCCGGGTCGGCCGAGGCCCAGGCGGCGTAGCCGATCTTCTCCCAGAGGTCGCGCGCCTTCAGCGTCTTGGTCACCTTCCTGGAAGTGCGGGCGTTGAGATTCCAGTCGCCGTCGGTCTCGACGGCGCGCAGGAAGTCGTCCCTCAGCGAGACCGAGTTGTTGGAGTTCTGCCCCGAAACCGTGAGATAGGCTTCAGAGTCCCAGTCGGTGTCGTAGGTGTCGAACTGGATGTCCTTGTAGCCTTGCTTGGCAAACTGGATGACGCGCTTGATGTAATTGTCGGGCACGAGGCTGCGGCGCGCGAGCTTGATTTCCCGGCGCAGGGCAGGGTTCTTCTCGGGGTCGAAGCAATCGTCGCCCGAGCCTTCGCAGTTGACGCAGGCCTTCAGCACCGCCTTGAGGTGCTTCTGGTTGATCTTGGAGCCCGTGACGAGGGCGGCGACCTTCTGCTCCTCCTTCACCTTCCAGTCGATATAAGTCTCGATGTCGGGGTGATCGACGTCGACCACGACCATCTTGGCGGCGCGGCGCGTGGTGCCGCCGCTCTTGATCGCGCCCGCAGCGCGGTCGCCGATCTTGAGGAAGCTCATCAGGCCCGACGAGCGGCCGCCGCCGGAGAGCTTTTCGCCTTCGCCGCGCAGGCGCGAGAAGTTGGAGCCGGTGCCGGAGCCGTATTTGAACAGGCGCGCCTCGCGGACCCAGAGGTCCATGATGCCGCCCTCGTTGACGAGGTCGTCACCGACGCCCTGGATGAAGCAGGCATGCGGCTGCGGATGCTCATAGGCCGACTTGGACTTGGTCAGCTTGCCGGTGAAGGGGTCGACGTAATAATGGCCCTGGCCGGGGCCGTCGATGCCATAGGCCCAGTGCAGGCCGGTGTTGAACCATTGCGGCGAGTTCGGCGCGACCATCTGCATGGCGAGCATGTAGCGGAGCTCGTCGTAGAAGGCCTGGGCGTCCTCGTCGGTCGAGAAGTACTTGCCCTTCCAGCCCCAATAGGTCCAGCAGCCGGCGAGGCGGTCGAACACCTGCTTGGCCGAGAGCTCGCTGACATAGCGCTCCTTCTCGGGCAGCGCATTGAGCGCATCGGTATCGGGCACGGAGCGCCACAGGAAGGAGGG
Source organism: Bradyrhizobium sp. USDA 372 (assembly GCF_053629095.1). Taxonomy (NCBI): domain Bacteria; kingdom Pseudomonadati; phylum Pseudomonadota; class Alphaproteobacteria; order Hyphomicrobiales; family Nitrobacteraceae; genus Bradyrhizobium; species Bradyrhizobium sp. USDA 372. The sequence goes on from NZ_JBRJHR010000001.1 coordinate 58,199, forward strand.
GACGGATTCCTCCTCGACCTTCTTCAGGCGCGCGGCAACGCCGGCTTTGCGGAAATATTTCTGGGCCAGCACGTCGGAGGCGACCTGCGACCACTCGCTCGGCACCTCGACATTGTCGAGCTTGAATACGACCGAGCCGTCGGGATTGCGAATCTCCGACGTGGTCAGGCGGAAGTCGATTCCCGCATAAGGTGACTGTCCTTGGGTGGTGTGGCGCCGCTCAATCCGCATTGTCTTGCCCCGTCCTTTTCTTTGACCGGTCCCGCCCCTCGTTGTGGGCGTGCCGGGTCGTCATTGCATCTCGCGGGCGCCTTCAGCCGTTCGGCCTTGGGGCACCGCAGTTCAGCCGGTGGATCCGGCCCTGTTTTTTCCCGGCACGACCCCGATGCGTCGCATCGATCATCCCGCCGGCATGTCCACACCCATCCGCCCCCAAGGGGATGTGCGCGACATGCGTTCAACGCCCCACAACGTCACTTCGTCTTCGATGCCATCCGAGCCTGTTGCCGGCCCGTTCTGGCGCCCGAAGAGCCTGCATTCCGAGGGCAGACAAGCCCTCATCCGCAGCCTTTGGCCGGCTGGCGGAGCGGAGATTTGCGAGACCCTTTGGGGGAGTGCCGGCGGGACGCAAACTCACTCGCGCCGAACGGACCGAAAGCTAGGACTCTCCGTTGCGCCCGTCAAGAACTAGTGCGAGTTCCTGAATCAAATACTAAATATGGTGGATTGTGGGGGATAACAGGGGTCTTCGCCGCGCCTGTTGTGGACCCAAGTATCAGTGAGTCCTCAGGGATTCCCAACCGAAAAAATTTGCATCCCGTGATGATGCGGAAGCTTCATCCCGCTGTTCACAGGGCAGCTATATTTTTGAGCAATGGGATTGCGTCAGCAGGACTCACGTAGCCCTACGGAAGGTGAGGGCAGGCATGCCCGCCGAAGTGGTGGTGGGACCTGCGAATCCGGGCCAAGCTGACCGTCGATTTTGCCGGACTACCTGACATGCTTGATTCGACGACGCCGGGCGTGCGGCCGCGCATCGCTCCGGCCGGCCTGATGTTCCTTGCGATCACCTCGGTCGGCTGGGGCTTCAACTGGCCGGTGACGAAATTCCTGCTCGCCGAGCTGCCGCCTTTGACGCTGCGCGGGGTCACCGGCGTGCTCGGCGCGCTGCTGCTGGCACTGCTTGCGGTGATCCGCCGGCAAAGCCTGCAGGTGGAGGGCGCGATCTGGCCGCGCCTTCTCACGTCGGCCGTGCTCAACGTCACCGGCTGGATGGTGCTGATGGGGCTGGCGCTGCTCTGGCTGCCGGCGAGCGAGGCGGCGCTGATCGCCTACACCATGCCGGTCTGGGCTTCGGTCATCGCCTGGCCGGTGCTCGGCGAGCAGCCGACGCTCCTGCGCACGCTGGGGCTGCTGCTGGCCTTCGCCGGCCTTGCCACGATCATGGGCGGCAACGGCTTTGCCGCCAGCGTCGAGAAGCTGCCGGGCATCGTCATGGCGCTCGTCGGCGCATTCGGCTTTGCCGTCGGCACGGTGTTCTCGAAGAAGTACCCGATCCGCCTGCCGCCGCTCACGGCTGCAGCCTGGCAGATCGGGATCGGCTGCCTGCCGGTCTCGATCGTCGGCCTCCTGGTCGAGACCACGCATCTGTCGCAGGTGACGCCGCTCGGCTGGTGGCTCCTGGTCTATTCGGTCGTCGGGCAGTTCTGCATCGCCTATGTCAGCTGGTTCGCTGCGCTCGCGCGCCTGCCGGCCTCGGTCGCCGCGATTGGCACCATGGCGGTGCCGGTGATCGGCGTCGTGACGTCGGCGGTGGCGCTTGGCGAGCCGCTCGGGGCAGGGCAGATCGCCGCGCTGCTGCTCACGCTGGCCGCCGTGGTGATGGCGACGCGTTAGCCTTCCGGACGCTGGGGTATCAGTGCTCCTGAAGCTCTTTCTCTCGCCGGCGTTGTGCCGAGCCCGGCGGTTTCAACGGCAGGTCAGCAGGTGCGACAGCAAAGACTTCGAGAGCCTGGTCGTAGCCTTTGATGCTCCGCTGTCCGAGCGAGGCCAACGGAACGCTGTCCCTTACCCTTCCAGCGATCGTGGGATCGGCCAGGATCTGCGCGTCCTTCGCGAGATTGCAGAGCCGCGACGCCAGATTCACCACGGCTCCCATCGCCGTGTAATCCAGCCGACCGTTATAGCCAACCGTTCCTACCGTTGCCGGACCCATGGCAACGCCCACACCAAAGCCGATCGCGTGGCCGGCGTCACACCATTTGCCGGCAAGGGACTGCACCGTCATTTGCAGGTCGATCGCGAGCCGGACCGCTTGCGTTGCCGGCTGTTCGCATGCGATCGGGGCATTGACCAGGAGCATGACTCCGTCGCCATCAAAGCCGATGAGCGTTGCCTCGTGACGAGTCGTCACGGCGCCGACGGCCTCGTAGTACTCTCGCATGACGGCCATGATGACATCGGGTTCATTGCGCGTGGAGAACGCCGTGAAGCCGCGCAAGTCGCCAAAAATGACAGCGACTTCACGTCGCTGCCCTTCGAGCAGTTCATGAGAATGCTCGACCAATTCGGCGACCTGTGACGGCAGGAACTGCTTCAGCCGTTCGATCCGCGCAGATTTCTGCTGTGAGATCGCCAGTTCAGAAGCCATTTCGTTGAAGCGCAACGCCAGTTGCTGCAACTCGTCACCGCTGAAGATTTTGATGCGATGCTCGAATTGTCCGGTTCTGATCCGCTCCACGCCCTCCTCCAGTTGCTTGATCGGACCGGACATTCTGTGCGCGCGCCAATAGGCGAGCGCCAGCGCGATAAGAACACCAAAGGCAATGAGAATTGACGAGCGCCACAACGCCGCGCGAATTGATGCAAAGGCTTCCGAGGTCGGCTGCATCGCGATCACCGTCCATCCCACATCGGCGGCCTGAACGGATAGCGCCACCACCGGGTTGCCTCGCTCCCCGGTTATCACCGCCGCTCCGCTCGTCGCGCCAACGAGATGCTTGATCGGGCCAAAACTGCCGGAGCTGGCGCGGCCGCGCAGAACCCGACTGATATCGGGATGTGCGATCAGATGACCGGAATCATCGACAACTATGGCGTAGCCGGTCTCGCCAATTCTAATGGCTGCGATGACATCCCAGATCAGCTTCAGATTGACCTCGGCGATCGCAACCCCCGCGGCCGGCAGGCTCCCGGCAACCGCGATCCTCATATAGGGCTCTGAATCTCGCCGGTACTGAACCGGTCCGTACCAGACTTCGTTGGCGCGTGCGCCCAGAACAGCGGGATCCGTCGACATATCAATGCCGCGCCCGGTCCTGTTCAGAAGCAGCCTGGAAACAAAGACCCGTTCGGTGCCGGTCTCATCAAGAAGCGAAACCGAGACGATTGCAGGGACCTGCTGCAGGAGGCGCAAGGCATCGATCTTATGTTGCGCATCGCCTCCGGCAGACCAGGGAAGCTGCACCACCCAACCCAGCTGATCTCGGATGCCATCGGTGAACGCCTCGATCCTGTCGGACGCAGCGCGAGCATCGGCCTGCAGCACCGCGCTGATCTGGCGGCGCTGGTCCCGGTACCCGAAAGAAGCCTCGACGGCCGCGCCGAGTATCAGAGGCACGACCGCAGCGACAAACAACGTCGCGAAGTACTTGCAGAACAGCGAGCGACGCGGAGGCATCGTGCACGAAGAGGACTGCGCAGCACCGTCCGTCATGACCACTCTCAGGAGATCACCTTGCTGGCGCGAAACAGGATCGACGACACATCCAGCTCGATACCCAGAAGCCTGGCTGTCTTCAGATTGACTGCAAGTTCAAACTTGTCGGGACGCATGACCGGAAGATCTGACGGATCTTCACCGCGCAGGATGCGATCGGCATAAGTGGCAAGCCGAAAATAGGTCGTGCGCTGGTTTGCGCCGTAACTTAGGAGACCTCCAGCGTCACAATATTCAGACCAGCCAAACATCGAAGGCAGCCGGTGCGCGATTGCAAGTTCCGCAATCTTCGCACGATGCACCAGCGTCACCGCGTCGGGAAACACGAGGAGAGCATCCGCGTCCACCTTGCCGGCAGCCATCAACCCATTCTCGATTTCGCGAGCGCCGGAGAACGGAACGTAGGCTGCCTCAATGCCAAGATTTCGGCACGACTCCAAAGTCGCACGCCATTCCAGTGGCTCTCCCGGGTGATCCGTGTTCGAGAACACCGCCAGTTTTCGCAGCCTTGGATAAATGTCCTTGAGCAGCTCAACGCGCTTTCCTGCCAGCTCGAGCGACAGGAATGTGCTGCCGGTGAAATTGGTGCCGGGGTGAGCAAGGCTCTTCACCACACCCAAAGCGACGGGGTCACCGCTCAATGCAAACAGCACGGGGACTTCGGTCACCGCAGTCATGACGCGCGTCGCCGGACCGCTCGAGACCACAAGGTCGACATCCCCTCGTTGCAACTCGGAGACGATCTTGCGCAGTGCCTGCGGGTTTTCAGGGGCATAATGCGTCTCGATTGTTACGGTCCTGCCCTCGACGTATCCCAGCGCGCGCATTCCCTCGCGAAAGCCGTCCAGGAAGGGATCCGGTCCGGACTGAGTCGAGACCCAGAAGATACGATGCAGCTTGGCTCCGCCCTGCGCCCGTGCGATCGCAGGCCAGGCCAGCCCCCCGCCAATCAACAAGATGAACTCTCGTCTTTTCATGCGAGCACCTGTCGAAGCTGCGCCGTCAATTCCGGCCGCAGACCAAGATCCTAGCTGTGCATCTGATGACTGCGCTCGGTACTGCGCTCCGCAAGCGGACTGTCGCGACACCGGCTCCTACATTTGTCGCCGAGAGCATGCTCAGAGACTGGTCTGGCGAGACGATTTGTCCTTGAGGTGCGCTTGATTTTTGCTTGAGACCGACCCGATGACGATCAAAACGGCCTTACGCGGTGCATAGCGCGGTGTCGAAATACCTCCGGCGCGCGGATCCGGGCGAGCTACGGCGTCTCAAGAGGACAATTGGAACTCACATCCTGAGGCAGTGCCCTCGGCCTCATATATGGTGTGACTGCAGCGCGCCTTCGGCAGTTCACGCGCTAGCTCGCCGCCATCCCGCTGCCGTTCAGTGCCTTGCGGATCATCTCGGCGAGCTGGTTGCGGCGGTAGGGCTTGGTCAGCAGCAGCACGCCGTCATCCAGCTTGCCGTGATGGACGATGGCGTTGTCGGTGTAGCCGGAGGTGTAGAGCACCTTCACGCCCGGCCGACGCCTCGCCACCTCCTCGGCGAGCTCGCGGCCGCTCATGCCGCCGGGGATGACGACGTCGGTGAACAGCAGGTCGAAGCTCTGGCCGGCCTCGATCAAGTCGAGCGCAGCCTTGCCGTCGGACGCGGCCACCGTCTTGTAGCCGAGGCTCTGCAGCTGCGCGGTGACGAAGTTGCGCACCAGCGGATCGTCCTCGACCACGAAAATGGTCTCGGCGCCGCCTTCGGCCTGCGGCGTGACGCCAGCTGCGACGTCCGCGCCGCCTTCGCCCGGCGGCAGATAGAGCTTGATCGTGGTGCCGTGGCCTTCCTCGCTGTAGATCTTGATGTGGCCGCCCGACTGCTTGACGAAGCCGTAGACCATGGAGAGGCCGAGGCCGGATCCCTTGCCGACCTCCTTGGTGGTGAAGAAGGGCTCGAACGCCTTCTGCTGGATCTCCACGGACATGCCGGTGCCGGTGTCGCTGACCGCGAGCATGACATAGGGTCCGGGTGTCACGTCGGCATTGGCCTGCGCGTAGGCCTCGTCGAGCGCGACGCGGTGGGTCTCCAGCAGCAGCTTGCCGCCGTTCGGCATGGCGTCGCGGGCGTTGATCGCCATGTTGAGCACGGCGTTGGTGAGCCTCGACGGATCGATATGCGTCGTCATCGGCCCCTGTTCCAGCACGGTCTCGATCTGGATCTGCTCGCCGAGGGTGGGGCGCAGAAGCTTTGCGATGTCGGAGATCGCGGCGTTGATGTCGACGTTGCGCGGCTCGAGCGGCTGCCGGCGCGCGAACGCCAGCAGATGCTGGATCAGCTCGGCGCAGCGCTCGGCGGCATCGTCGATCAGCCGCGCCGTGCGCTGCAGCTCGGGCTGGTCCTTCAGGCTCTCGACCAGCGTCTCGGTGTTGCCGGAGATGACGGTGAGCATGTTGTTGAAGTCGTGCGCGACGCCGCCGGTCAGCTTGCCGATCGCATCCAGCTTCTGCGACTGGTGCAGCTGCCGCTCGGTTTCGCGCGAGGTCGTCGCATCGTGATAGACCAGCACCGCCCCGGAGACGTTGCCTTGCCCGTCCCGCATCGGCCGGCCGCTGACCATGAGTTGGCGTGGCGGGTTGCCGCTGTGCGGGCGGACGATCATCTCCAGCTCTTCGAACTGCTCGCCGCGCAGCACGCGCGTCGACGGCAGCTCGTCGGCCAGAAGCGGCGTGACGCCGTCGCCGTGAAACACGTCCGACAGCGCGCGCAGATTGCCGACGTTCATGCCGGTACGATGCAGCAGCATGCGCTCGGCGGCCGGATTGGACAGCAGCACCATGCCCTCGGCGTCGATGACCAGCACCGCCTCCGCCATGCTGCGGAACGTGCTCTGGAGCACGTTGACCGACAGGCGCAGCTCGTCATGGGCGGCGACGAGGTGCTCGGTGCGCTCGGCCACCGCCGCCTCGAGAGCGGTCTTGGCGGCCTGGGTCTGCTCGAGCGAGCTCTGGAGCTCACCCGTCGTGCGGCGACTTTCGCGCATCACCAACGCGACCAGGAGCAGGATCAGCACGGCGCCGGCGACGTCGATGCCGAGCAGCACGATTCCGGTGCGGCGCGAATCCTGGGAGCGGGCGGCGAGCAGGCGTTCTTCCTCCGCGCTCAGACGGTCGAGATTGCCCATGACCGTGTCCATCAGCCCTCGGCCCTCGGCCTTGCTGTTGAGCGCGGCAATGCCGGCCTGGTCGTTGGCGGCGCGCAGGCGCATCGCGGTGGCGGCGATCTCGATCCGGCGCAGCGCCAGCGGTTCGGTGCCCTCCAGCAGCGCGACCTGATCGGGACTGTCGTGCACGTCGCGCTTGAGCTCGGCGAGGGCCGGCGCGATCTTGGCGTGCACCGCCTGGAATTCGTCGCTGAAGCCCTGGCTGCGATAGAGCTCGTAGCCGCGCGCGGCGCTCTCGGCCCGGCGCAGCAGCACGCGCAGATCGGAGATCTTCTTTTGCACCTGGACGGTGTGGTTTAGCCGCGCCGCGTCGGACCGCGACTTGACGTCGAGGGCGATCGAAGCCGCGGTGATGATCAGGAGGATGGCGAGTCCAACACCGAGAATGACGCGTTGCGTTGGAATCAAGGGGCTTCTTTCTGGTCCTTCGGCGGCGCGCTCGCGCCGGCGAGGCATTCCCGGATCGTGGTCAGCAGCGCTTCGGGCGTGAACGGCTTGCGCAGGCAGCGCGTTGCGCCGAGTTCCAGCGCCATGCGGAGAAAATCGGGAGAGGGCGAGGCAGACGAGGCGAAGGCGTAGCCCGACATCGCGATCAGCGGCGTGGCCGGGGCGCGCTCGTGAAAGATGCGGATGGATTCGAAGCCGCGCATATGCGGCATGAAGATGTCGACCAGCATCACGTCGAAGGCGTGCGATTCCAGCGCAGCCAGTCCTGTTTCGCCGCCGTCGGTGAGCGTGACGTCGAAGCCCTGACGTTGGAGGAGGACCTCGATGGTCGCGCCGACCATCGGATCGTCATCAACCACGAGAATACGCGGCATGACACTTCCCAGTAGATCGAAGTCCCCACTGTGGTTTGTGATATCCGCGAATCGTGGGTCGGGTCAATTTGGGATTGGATCGCGAAGGATATGCACGGTTCGGTGCATAAAGGTCCATTTGCATCGATTTGTATTTATCCTTGCACGTGCGAGCCGGTGAGGAAGACGCCGATTGCGAAAAAGGCGCCGCATCGCTGCGACGCCTTCTGCCTCACGCTTAGGCGATCCGATTACGGGCAGGGATGCCGCAGGCCGTCGTAACCGAGATAAGTGCCCGAGGCCGGGTCGTACGATTTGTAGCGCTGCGCGCAATAGGCAGCGGAGTCGCCGCCGCTATCGGGCACCACCGCAACCGTCGGCTCGTCATAATAGCTGTCGTAGTAGTAGGGATCGTCATAGTAGCCGTACCCGCCGCCGTAATAGGCGTAGGAGCCGAGGCCACCGATTGCGGCGCCGGCCGCAAAGCCCGGCCAGAAACCGCCGCCGCGACGATGGTGATGGTGGCGCCAGCCGCCGCTCCAGGTGCCGCCGCTGCCGCTCCACGTGCCCGGCGAGGCGGTCGCGACGCTGCGCGTGCCGCTGAACGTGGGCGAGATGCCGGGGCGGGCCGCCACGCCGCCTACAAAGCTGCCGCCGCTCGGACGGACCGCAGGGGCGGCCGCGAAACTGCCTCCGCTCGGACGCATCGCGGCGCCGCCTCCGAAACTGCCGCCGCTTGGGCGCATAGCGCCGCCGCCCGCCGCGAAATTGCCGCCGCCGCCGCCATGGAAGGCCGCGCCGCCGCCGCCCATGCGCGCGCCGCCACCGAAGCCGCCGCCGCCGATGTGAGCACCGCCGCCACCGCCGCCGACATGGGCGCCACCGCCCGCTCCGACCGCGGCGGCACGACTCTGTGCAAAGCTCGGGCTCGCCAAGGGAAGAACCAACGCCGCTGCTGCGGCAGCACTCAACAATTTCAGACTGTTCATGGTCAAACTCCTTTCCCGGAAAGCAAACCCTATGAATGCATTGGGGTTCCTGGGATCACGCCGGTTTGCGCGCGAATGGAGCCTCAGGCCCTGCTGCTGTACGGGGCATGAATGAATCGCGTCCGCTTTGCGGCAGGGGCGTGCGCGGTAGGCGGATTTGCGGGGGCGCCGGCGCGCCTGCCGAACTGGACATTTCGCCCCCCGGATGGCATCAGGACCCGACGAAGCAGGGCCCTTGCCGCATGAAACAATTCTTCCTCAAGTTCTTCACCTGGTGGAGTGGCCAGACGTTTGGCACCCAGCTCTGGACCAAGCGGTATGGCGAGCTGGTCGGGGAGGACGAGCAGGGCAACCGTTACTACCGCACGCGGGGCGGGGCGATCGATCCGACGCTCGGCTTCGAGCGGCGCTGGGTGATCTATAATGGCTACGCCGAAGCGAGCCGGATTCCGCCGGAATGGCACGGCTGGATCCACCACGTCGTCGACAAGCCGCCGACCGAGGTCAACTACCAGCCGCGCGAGTGGGAAAAGCCGCACCAGCCGAATCTCACCGGCACGGCCAAGGCCTATCGTCCCTCCGGCTCGACGCTCGCCAGCGGCAGGCGTCCCAAGGCGACCGGCGACTATCAGCCCTGGACGCCCGGCTAGCCTTTTCGGCGCACCCACGAACCACCATCGTCCAAAGCGGATGCACCTGCATCCGCGCCGCGCCGCTGTGGACAACGGGAACAGCGGGGACGCTGCTTGCGCAGGCGTTGCCTCGAGGCGGGCGATGCGGCTCAATGATCCCATCTTACGGAGATGGGAGACCATCGCGTTCGGTTCGGGCAACAGTTCGCGACTGTCCCGAGATGCAGCGGCCGCCGAGGAAGGACTCGATCGGGAGATAGGCCCCCGGTCTGGAAGCTCCGTCATCGCCCGATGTGAATGTGCAGCCACCGTGAGACAGGAAAGGCCGCTCGGGAAACCGAGCGGCCTTTTTCTGTTGGGGCCCTCGTGAGTCTCGTGCCCCGGACGCTGCGCAGCGCGAAGTGGTGCGCAGCTGAGCCGGGGCCCATTCTGCTGCGTGCTGTGTGGCTCCCTGGGTCCCGGCTCTGCGCCGCATCGCTGCGCGCTGCAGCGCGTCCGGGACACGTGAGCGGAGTCTAGTTCACCCGCTCAGCCGCGCGCTGCACCGCTTCGAGACGGCGCGCCTGGTTCTGCGCGCCGCGCTCCCTCAGCAGCGCCAGCACCTCGGCGGGCGCGGTGTCGGGCGAGCCCGCATTGAACGGCGGGGCTGGATTGTATTCCATCTGGAGCTGGATCGCTTCGGCCGTGGTGCGATTGACCATGATCGAGACCAGCGTCAGCGCGAAATCGATCCCGGCGGTGACACCGCCGCCGGTGATGCGGTTGCGATCGACGCAGACGCGTGTCTTCGTCGGTGTCGCGCCGAACTGTGCGAGCATCTCCATTGCGCTCCAATGGGTGGCCGCGCGGTAGCCCTTCAGGAGGCCGGCGGCGCCGAGGGCCAGCGATCCCGTGCACACCGAGGTGACGTATTTGGCGCCTGCCGCCTGCTTGCGCAGGAATTCCAGCACGTCCTCGTCGTTGAGAAGGTCGTTGGTGCCCTGGCCGCCGGGCACGCAGATGACATCGAGCTGGGGGCAATCCGCGAACGTCGTGGTCGGCGTCAGCGTCAGCACGGAATCGCTCGGCACCGGCTCGATCCGCTTCCAGATCAGGTGCAGTTTTGCGTCCGGGACCATGGCGAATACCTGCAAGGGGCCGGTGAAATCGAGCTGGGTGACGCGTGGAAACACCAGGATTCCGATCTGGAGCGGTGACGACATGGAGCCTCCGACAATGCGCTTGACGGCGGCAGAATGGCATGGTGCCCTGCTGTCAGAAATGGCATAATTCCCTCGCTTTCGGACATACCTGCGGCCTGGCCCATGATCGGCATCCTGATCTTCCCGGACTTCCAGCTGCTCGATGCGGCAGGCCCGATCTCGGCATTCGAGATCGCAGCGCGCTGCATCGGCAAGGCGCCGGCCATCCGCGTGCTGGCGGCCAAGCCGGGGCTGGTGCGCAGCTCGTCGGGCGTCGAGATGATGGCGCGTGACTTCAAGACGGCGAACGCGATCACGACCCTGCTCGTGGCCGGCGGCAGCGGCGTCGCGGAGGCCGCGCGCTGCGAGATCACGCGGGCCTTCGTGCAGCGGCTGGCAAGGCGCGGCGTGCGGGTCGCGAGCGTCTGCTCGGGCGCCTTCGTGCTCGCCGAGGCGGGACTTCTCGACGGCCGCCGGGCCACCACGCATTGGGGGCGGACGCGCGAGTTCGTCGCATGCTTTCCCAAGGTCAAGTTCGAGCCGGACCAGATCTTCACCCGCGACGGCAATGTCTGGACTTCGGCCGGAATCTCCGCCGGCATCGACCTCGCGCTCGCGATGGTCACCGAGGACCATGGCGAGGAGATCGCGCAGGCGACCGCGCGCCAGCTCGTGCTCTATCACCGCCGCAGCGGCGGGCAGTCGCAATTCTCGTCGCTGTTGGAGCTGAAGGCGCCGAACGGGCGCTTCGGCGCACTGTTATCCTGGGCACGCGAAAATCTCGACGCGCCGCTGACGGTGGAGGATCTCGCCGACCGCGCCGGCATGAGCGCCCGGCATTTTGCCCGCGCGTTCGCCGCGGAGACCGGCACGACGCCCTCCAAGGCGATCGAGCGGCTCAGGCTCGAAGTCGCGCGCGAGCGCGTGCAGTCCTCGCGGGAGGCGATCGAGCGCGTGGCGGAAACGACTGGCTTCCGCGATCCCGAGCGCATGCGGCGCGCCTTCATCCGCGCGTATGGCCAGCCGCCGCAGGCGCTGCGGCGCGCGGCGCGGGCGGGGTAGGGCGCCCGGCACAAGCCTCCACTTGAAGGGGCTCTGCCGGGCTTCGGTGCGAACGTCAGCTCGCGCGGTCAGCCGAATTCCTTGCCGACCTCTCGTCCGACGGAGGCAATCACCTCGTTTTGCGCGCTCATGTCGACAGAGGCGCCCGTGAGGTAAACGGCAACGACGAGCGCCGAGCGCTGAGGTGGCCATACGATCGCAACGTCGTTGTTGGTGCCGCGGCCGCCCGCTCCAGTCTTGTCGCCCACGCGCCAGCCCTGCGGCAGACCGGCGCGCAATCGGCTGTCGCCTGTCTTGTTTGCGATCATCCATTTGGACAGCTGCTCCCGACCTGCCGGCGGAAGCACGTTGCCCAGCACCAGACGCCTGTAATTCTCAGCCATCGCGTTCGGGCTTGTCGTGTCGCGAGGATCGCCTGGCGCAGCTTCGTTCAACTCGGTCTCGATGCGGTCCAATCGGGTCACGTCATCACCGAGGCTGCGGGCGAAGGCGGTCAGGCCGGCGGGGCCTCCTATTTCCCTGAGAAGCAGGTTGCCGGCCGCGTTGTCGCTCCTCGTAACGGCGGCCTCGCAGAGTTCCCGCAGCGACATGCCGTCCGGTCCCACATGCTCACGGGTGACCGGCGAATATTCGACGATGTCGGATTGATCGATGCGAACGCGTCGATCGAGGCCGTCCAGCTTCTCTCCTACCTGTTTCAATATTGCTGCGGACGCGAGCACCTTGAAGGTGCTGCACATCGGAAATCGTTCGTCTCCCCTATGGTGAATCGACGCTCCGGTTTGCGTGTCGAGCACGGTGACGCCGAGCCGACCGCCGCTTTTGCTTTCAAGCTGCCTGATGGCCTCCAACAGCCGTGTTGTTTCAAGTGTCGAAGCACCCGAGACTTTCGAGAGGAAGAGCTGTGCTGAAAGAACAAGTGTAGATGATCCGAACTGACGTCGCGTTAGCATCGTGAACTCCGATTGAACGTGTGCTTTTTTGCTGCGTGCTGCCGCGATTGACAAACGATGCTTCGTAAGGCCATCCATAAGTAAAACTTGGATCAGACGTGGCCCGCCGACCTCCCAACGTTTCCAGTCTTCCGCTGAACGCGCTCCGCGCGTTCGAGGCGGCAGCGCGTCACCTCAGCTTCACCAAGGCCGGCCTGGAACTCCGGGTGTCGCAGGCCGCCGTGAGCCAGCAGGTGCGAACTCTGGAGCGAAGCCTGCGTGCGGATTTGTTCAGGCGGCTCACGCGCGGGCTTGCCCTGACAGAGGAAGGCGAGGCGCTGTTGCCTGCGATTTCGGATGCTTTCGGTCGGATCAACCAGGTGCTGGACCGTTTCGAAAACGGCCGCATGCGGGAGACGCTGATGATCGGCGTCGTCGGAACGTTCGCGGCAGGCTGGCTCGTTCCTCGCCTCAAGAGTTTCACCTCGATCCACCCGCAGGTCGATATCAAGATTTTTGCCAACAACAATCGTGTCGACCTCGGCGCCGAGGGCTTGGACTACGCCATTCGATTTGGCGACGGCGCCTGGCACGGTACCAACGCAGAGCGTTTGGTCGATGCTTTCTTCACCCCGATGTCCACGCCAACGATAGCGAAGCGCCTCAAAGACCCGATAGATCTCCATCAACAGGTGCTGCTGCGTTCCTACCGATCCGGCGAGTGGACACAGTGGTTCGAGGCGGCGAAATGCCGGCAGCCTCGCATGACGGGCCCGACGTTTGATTCATCGGTCTCCTTGGCGCACGCTGCAGCTCAAGGAGGCGGGGTCGCACTTTTGCCGGTCGTCTTGTTCTCGGAGGATGTAGCCCGGAAACGCCTGGCCTGTCCTTACGACACCCGCGTCCATCTTGGATCGTACTGGCTCACGTCCCTGAAATCAAAGCGGCACACGCACGCGATGCAGGCATTCCGGCAGTGGATATTGGCTGAATGCAAGAAGATGAAAGTTGAATGAGCATGGCGCATCGAGATGGCCTTGCTCAAAGGCATCGCGGCGCGGTGAGGGCCGACTAGGTGATGTGGCCCGTGGCCGCCCCGCCGGACGTATCTGCGCGCACTCTCAGCCGCCGCGCGATCGGCATCAGCATGTACGGCGCGAGGTGAATCGGAAACTGCGTCAGCGCGAAATAGAGCCAGGTGGTGGGCGGCAATGCGCCGGCGGTGGCCGCCAGCATCAGGCCCAGATTGCGCTGTGACACCATCAGGCCGATCGCAAAGGCGCGCTCGTTGCCGGCGCGGCGAAAGATGAATGTCGTGACGGCGAGCAGGGTGAAATAGACCGCGAAGGCAAGCAGTGCGACGCCGGTCGCAAACAGCGGATCGGCGAGGAAATCGTGCACCACGTCGCCCATGACGGCGGATGCGAACACCAGCAGGATGAGGATGTTGAAGCCGTCGATCGGCCGCCTGTGGCGCTGGATCGCGTCGGTGCCGAACAGTCGGCGGATGACGGTCGCGGCCAGCAGCGATGCGGCGAGGATGCCGAGCAGCTTCAGGCCGAGCGCGAGCGGCGAGATGCTGAGCATGCCGCCGAGAAAGAGGCTCGCGAACAGCGAGGCGGTCAAGGGCACGAGCGCAGTCGCGGTGACCAGCGTGACCAGCGGCAGGGTGGCGTCGAGGCCGATCAGCGCGGCGAGCGCGGGTGCTGCCATCATCGGCGAAGCCATGCCCTGGAGCATCAGCGCAAGGAAGAGACCGGGTGAGCTTCTGTCGAGCCCGCTTCCATGGGCGATGAGGCCGACGATCAGCGGCACACCGATCGTGGTCCAGGCCGTGGCGGCCCCGACCAGCGCCGGCCGGCGCAGATGTCCGTACAGCGCGACGAGATCGACGCGCATGAAGGAGATGCAGAGCAGAAGGAAGATCGCTTCGGTGACATAGGGGCGCAGCAGCGCGCCGAGCGGCGGCACCGCGACCGCGATGAAGGCGATCGCCGCCACCGCGCGCGTGCCCTGGCCGCCGAGCCAGGTCAGGGCACGCAGGGGAAGGGCGAGGGCGGCTTCGAGGAGGGAGGGCATCTCTGTCGGGATTGTCGGTTCGGGGGCATTCCCGCCCCGAGGAGGGGCTCGCGACTATCCCATCCGGATGCCGGGCTGGCCAGATCGGGCCGGGAAGGGCAGGGATGCCGCCCTTCCCCCGCCGGATTCGCCGGATGTCGGTGGAAAGCACCAGTTGTAGTGGAAACAAAGGCTGAACGCGGACTGCGAGAGTCTGCGGACAGACTGAGTTCCGGTACACTCCTTCCGGTTGTCCCGGGTCGGATGAGTCGAGGAAGCGAGTATGAGCAACGTAACGCGACGAGCGCTGCGCGTGTACATGGCGCTGTCTGAATTGAAACGGGATAGTGGGGACGTTCTGGACGCCCTCGTCCCATTCTTCGAACCCATCTTAGCGGTAATGCACGGCAAGGTCTTTGACCCCGAACTCTTGGCCAAGGGGGCGCAAAAGCTTTACCACTGGCGCATTAACCGCGACATCGCCGAAGCCTTCATCCCGCGCTTGACGAAGAAGGGATACGTTCAGCGCAAGGCCAATGGTGTTTATGTTGTCGATTACCAGCAGCCTGCTGATGCCAAAGTCGATGACATCTCTAACATCTTGGAGAAGATTATCGATGAGTTCGAGAAGTTTCCGCCTCGGGTTACCGATCTACTCAACTATCACCGCAGCCGCGAAGAGTTGACGGAAATCCTCATCCGTTTCCTGCTTTCGCTTGATGCGTATGGTGAAGCCGCGTTCGCTGCGCAGGTCGATCGGATGGTTTCCGAAGAAGAGCGGCAGGTACTTGATCAGCTCGAGGAGGGCGGTAAGCCACTGCCGAACGATGATCGCTACATGAGTGCGCGATTCGTAAGGCAGATGTGCACCAACAAGCCGGAGTACGTCCCGCACTTTGCGCGCCTAGCCTCGATTGCACTGCTTACGGAAGTTGTAGAAGACTTCATAAAGCCAACACAGCCCGCGACCAACGTGAATCTCACGGTTGTTCTGGATGGCCCAGTAGCGCTGGATTACCTCGGCTGTTCCGGAAAACAGATGGAGGATGATGTGCGATCAATCATCGACTCCTTGCGCGGCATCGGCTGTACGATCGTGGTCTATCCTATGACCATCGGAGAGATTCAAAACAACCTCACAACAATGCTGAGCAGGCCGCATAACAAGAGGTTTGGCGCCACACACGCAGCTATGCGCTCTGGCGAGGTAATGGAAAGCTACGTGCAGGCTGTGGCGAAAGATCCGGAGTTGGCGCTGGATAATGTGAAGATTCCGGTGAAGGCGATCGACCTGGAGCAATTCCCAAACCAGCAGAAATGGTTTGATCAAGAACGCCATGACGACTTTCTGAGCCAGGTTGTGTGGGGCAACGATGTCGCCGCGAAGGAACATGACGCAACGGCCCTGACGCTGACTATGCGTCTACGCGAGGGTAGGCATAGCAGCGACCTCTTCCGATGTCGGTATGTGTTCGTGACGCGCAACGCCACGTTTGAGCGCACTTCACGCCGATATTGTCTACAGAGCCAGATCCTCAATCAGGTGCAAACAGGACCGGTCGTTCACCTACGCGAACTCGCAACGCTTGCTTGGCTCCGTACGGGGCTTGGTCCTGCCGGTCAGGAGATCCCGAAGGCGCACCTGCTCGCGACGTGCGACCGCGTGCTCCGCGCACGGACAGAGGTGCAGGACGCTGTTGCGGCGAAGCTGCAAGAGGTAACGCCCGAAAAGATGCCGCAGTTTGAGTTACTCATCCAAGATCATCGCAGCATTCAGCGCCTCGCCGACGAAACGCTCAATGATGAGCGCGTGGTGACGGCTGAGAACGCCAACCAACTGCTTGAAGCGATGCGGCAAGCCACTATCGAGGAGGAGAGAGCTGCCATGGAAGCAGAGAAATCTGCAGCCCGGCAGCGAGCAAACAAGCGCCACAAGGCTGACCAAATCGCTCTCAAAGAAGCTGAGGCGCGTGCTGATGCGGCGACATCTGCGTTGGCTCAGGCGGCCGCTAAAGAACAAGGCCGTCTTGCTCGCGCCATCGCTCGGACAAATCTACTGCTTAAGCTCATCGACCGTACAACTCTTGTGATTCTCCTCTTCATGGGGGCGACCGGGGCATATGACTTCGTTACAGGCGGAAGCCTTAAGCAGTATCTTGCGTGGAAAATAGTGATGGGCATCGCAGGCGCTTTCGGCCTGTACCATTTGATCGCGCATATTCGGGGACACCATGTGCTTGGAACCACGAACTTCCTGAATTGGCTTGGTAGGCACTTGCTCAAACGAGCCCTTGTTCGGGCCGACATTGACGGCATTGACCTCGACAAAGGGATTGAATTCGTGGGCGGTCAGGCTCGCAAAAAGAGCTCTGGAAGCCAAGATTTTGCGCTCTACTGAAGCAGGCTCACTTGAACTGAATCTCCATTTCAGCCGATTAGCCCCTCAAGTGGACGGCACTTGCCGCTCGCGTGGATGGGGACGGAGCAGCGCGCCGAGCGGCGGCACTGCGACCGCGATGAAGGCGATCGCTGCCACCGCGCGCGTGCCCTGGCCGCCGAGCCAGGTCAGGGCGCGCAGGGGAAGGGCGAGGGCGGCTTCGAGGAGGGAGGGCATCTCTGTCGGGATTGTCGGTTCGGGGGCATTCCCGCTTTCGGCCCCGGGGAGGGGCTCACGACTATCCCATCCGGGAGCTGGCCTGGCCAGACCGCGCCGGGAAGGGCTGGGTTGCCGCCCTTCCCCCGCCGTATTCGGCGTGTTAACCGGAGGGCCTGCGAGCGGCGGTATCCCCTGTAGAATGTCCAACGAGCCCGATTCGCTGTTGAAGCCGCGCGAAATGTTCAAAATCTTTTCCCTGACCGGTCTTGCGGCGCTTTTGGCCGCCACCGCACTGACGGCTGCGACGCCGGCAAGTGCGCAGATCGGCACGATCTTCTCCGATCCGCCGCCGCTGCGGCCGCCCGGCAACATTCCGCGCGGCCAGCCCCAGCCGCAGCCGATGCCCGAGGACGACGAAGAGGTGCCGGAGCTGCCGCCGCAGGGCCGTGTGCTGCCGTCGCGCCCGATGCCGCCGCCGGGCCGGCAGGGCAACGTGATGCCGGGGCCGGTCGAGACCCAGCCTCTGGCGCCGCCGCCGGGCTCGACCCTCGCGCCGCCAAACCAGCCGCCCTCCGCCGCGATCGCTCCGCCGGGGCCGCAAGGCGCGCCGGGTGCGCCCGGTCAGCGCCAGCCCCAGCAGAAGGGCGGGCCGGGCGGCGCCGTGCCACAGACCCCGGCCAGCCTGCAGCCGGGCGACGAGGTCGTGACCGAGCCGCCGGCCCAGAAGATCGTGAACAAGAAGGCGACCTTCTCCGGCCTCGACAAGATCACCGGGCGCATCATCAATTTCGACGAGGAGATCGGCGAGACCGTCCAGTTCGGTGCGCTCCGCGTCAAAACCAACGCCTGCTACACGCGTCCGGCGACTGAAGCGGCCAACACCGACGCCTTCGTCGAGGTCGACGAGATCACCTTGCAGGGTGAGGTGAAGCGGATCTTCTCGGGCTGGATGTACGCGGCAAGCCCTGGCCTGCACGGCGTCGAGCATCCGATCTACGATATCTGGCTGACCGACTGCAAAGAGCCGCAGCAGACCGTCGCCACGGCGGCACCGGATCCGGCCGCGGCAAAGCCGCCGCCACCGCCGCCTGCACAGAAAAAGGCCGCCCCCAAGCAGGTGCAGCAGCGCCCGCCGCAGCCGCTGCCGCCGATCCAGCAGCAGCAGCCGGCACCGCCACCGCCGCCCCCACCGGAGCAGCGCCCAGGCCTGTTCGGCATTCCCGGATTCGGCCGCTAACGAGCTGTTCGTTATTGCCGCGAAGCGATGATCTCCAGGGCGCGTGCGCCCGGGATCGCTTCGCCGGCGGAGAGCCTCAGGAAATCGCCGGCATCGCCCGCCAGCGCCTTGTCGAGCAGCGCGGTGTAGCGTCGCCGCGAGATCTCGACTGCGCCGAAGCTCTTCAGGTGCTCGGTGACATATTGGGTGTCGAGCAGCTCGAAGCCGCCGTGAATGAGCCGCGCGACCAGATGCACCAGCGCGACCTTCGAGGCATCGCGCACATTGTGGAACATGCTCTCGCCGAAGAAGGCCCGCCCCAGGCTGACGCCGTAGAGACCGCCGACGAGCTCGTCGCCCTGCCAGGCTTCGACGCTGTGGCAATGGCCGAGCTCGAAGAGCCCGCCATAGAGGTCGCGGATGCGCTTGTTGATCCAGGTGTCCTCGCGTCCCGCTTGCGGCGCAGCGCAGCCGGCGATCGTCGCCTTGAACGCGGTGTTGACGGTGACGCGAAACTGATCCGAGCGCACCGTGCGCGCGAGGCGCGAGGCGACGCGGAAGCCGTCGAGCGGGATGACGCCGCGCAGCTCCGGCTCGACCCAGAACAAGGTCGGATCGTCGGCGCTTTCCGCCATCGGAAAGATGCCGCAGGCATAGGCGCGCAGCAACACGGCCGGCGTGATTTCAGACGGGGCGGAGTCGCGCGAAGTCATGGCTTGGCATCATAGCAGGATCGCAATGCAGTTGCGATGGGTGGCCGCCGGACCGCTCAGCTCGCCGCAGCGGTGCTGGTCTTGCCGACGCTTGGGGGCACGCGGCCGAACTTCAGCACGACCCGGGTTCCGGAATGGGTGGGATCACGCTCCACCGTGGCGTCGAGCTTGGTGGCCATGGCCGCGACGATGCGCTGGCCCATGCCGGTGGAGCGCGGATCGGCCTTGACGTTGTCGCCGACGCCGTCGTCGGTGATCGAGAGCAGGAGATCGTCGCCTTGCGAGATCAGCTCGACATGGATCGGACCGGCGCCGTCCGGATAGGCGTATTTCACCGCGTTCATCACCAGCTCGTTGACGATGATGCCGACGGCGACCGCACGGTCCGGATCGATCTCGATCGGCTCGGCCTTCAGCGTCAGGCGCGACATCCGGTTGCCTTCGGCCGACCGCCTGAGATCCTCGAGCAGCGAGTCCAGATACTGATTGAGGACCACGCTCTTGAGGTCCTGCGAGGTGTAGAGGCGGCGGTGCACCTGCGCCACCGCGGCGACGCGGCCCATCGCATTGGTCAGCGCCGCCTTGACCTCGTCCTGCGCTGCGGAGCTCGCCTGCAGGTGCAGCAGCGAGGCGATGATCTGGAGCGAGTTGCCGACGCGGTGGTTGACCTCGCGCAGCAGGAGCTCGCGTTCGGCGGCGAGCGCCGCGTAGCGGTCGCGCGAAGCGTGGATCTCGGCCTCGGCTTCCTCGCGCGCCCGCTGCAGCTCGGCCTGGCGCAGCGCGCCCTCGGCGGCGACGTGGAGGAGCGGGATGAAGTCGCCCTGGACGTCCTTGACCAGATAGTCGGCCGCTCCCGCCTTGAGCGCGGTCACCGCGATGCTGGAATCCTGCGAGGCGGTGACGAACACGACCGGCGGCGCG
Source organism: Bradyrhizobium sp. USDA 372 (assembly GCF_053629095.1). Lineage (NCBI taxonomy): Bacteria > Pseudomonadati > Pseudomonadota > Alphaproteobacteria > Hyphomicrobiales > Nitrobacteraceae > Bradyrhizobium > Bradyrhizobium sp. USDA 372. Next base: position 78,225 of record NZ_JBRJHR010000001.1, read on the forward strand.
TCCGGGATCGCCATGATCTGCTCGAGCGTCTCGAGCCCATCGAGGCCCGGCATGTACTGATCGAGCGCGACGACATCGATGCCGCCTTCGGTGCTGTTCTGGGCGGCGCGGCGGATGCGCTCGAGGCCTTCCTCGCCGCTTGCGGCATGGACGACCCGGAAGCCGCGCCGCGTCAGGCCGCGATCGACCAGGCGCGCCAGCGCCTCGTCGTCGTCGATGTAGAGCAGTGTCGGCGTGCGCTGGTTCATGTGGCGGCGGGCGGGACCTGGATGACCGAGAAGAACAGTCCGAGCTGCCGGATGGCGTTGGCGAAATTCTCGTAGTTGACGGGCTTGGTGATGTAGACGTTGCAGCCGAGCTCGTAGCAGCGCTTGATCTCCTGGGAATCGTCGGTGGTGGTCAGCACCACCACGGGCGAGGCCTTAAGATACTTGTTCTCCTTGATCTGCCTCAGGATGTCGATCCCGGTCATGTCGGGCAGGTTGAGGTCGAGCAGGATCAGGAGCGCGTTGCCCTTCTGCACGAGCCCGGAGCCGTCGGCGCCGAACAGGTGCCGCATGGCCTCGGTGCCGGTGGCGAAGGAGACGATCTCGTTGTTGACGCCCGAGCGGCGGATGTTGCGCTCGATCAGGCGGGCATGGCCCTCGTCGTCCTCGATCATGATGATGGTGACAGGCTGGGTCATCGATCTCGGTTCCGGTTGCTCACGTTCCAGGCGATCGGCAGCGTGATCGTGAAGGTGCTGCCCGCATTAAGTTCCGATGATACCGACATGGTGCCGCCGAGGCGACGCACAAGTGCACGCACATGCGCAAGGCCGATACCCTGGCCAGGCTTATCCTGGGTTCCCGCGCGGCGGAACAGGTCGAATATCCGCTGGTGGTCCTTCGGATCGATGCCGCGGCCGTTGTCGCTGACCTCGAAGATAGCGTAGCCGAGCTTGGTCCGCCCGCGGATTCTGATCTCGCCGGGCACGCCGGGCTTGAGATATTTGATCGCGTTGTCGATCAGGTTGGAGAAGATCTGCTCGAGGGCGAGGCGGTCGCTCACGAGGTCCGGCAGGGGCTCGAGATGGATCTCGGCCTGCGCCTCGGCCGCCTGGTGCGCCAGCGTCGTCGCGATGGCCTCGATCAGCTCGCGCGTGTCAACCTTCACCGGCTGGAATTCACGCCGGCCCTCGCGGGTGAGGTTGAGGATGGCCGAGATCAGCCGGTCCATCTTGGCGATCGACGATTTGATGAAGCCGAGTGCTTCGGAGAAATCCTCCGAGAGCTGCTTGTCGGCGCCTTCGAGCGCGATCTCGCCCGGCGCGGCAGGCGCGAGCGGAGCTGCCCCCGCGGGGACATGCGCGAGGCTGCCGATGCGGCGGAAGATGTCGCCGCCGAGCTCTTCGAGCTCGCTCGTGAAGCCCATGATGTTGACGAGCGGCGAGCGCAGATCGTGGCTGACGATATAGGCAAAGCGCTGGATCTCGTCGTTGGCTTCGCGCAGATCCGCCGTGCGCTCGTCGACGACGGCCTCCAGATTGAGGTTGGCATCGCGCAGGCGCGCTTCGGCCTCGTCGCGCACGCGCGCCGAGCGCCGCACCAGCCAGATCGAGATCAGCGCCAGCACCACCACGAGGCCGGAGCCGATACCAGTCATCGAGGCGGCCAGGGTCTGGCTGTGGTCGGAGTTGGTCGTGCGGAGGCGGAACAGGCGCTCCTCCTCCTGGATCATCGCGTTCGCGACGCTGGTGATCCTGGTCGTGGTGTCCTGCGCCGCGGCCTCGCGAACCAACGCGGTGGCCCTGTCCGGCTGGCCCTGCTGCATAAAGATCATTTCCTGCGCAAACTGACCGAGACGGATTTCGATCGCCGCGCTCAGCTTCTCGACATTCGCGCGTTGCTGCGGATTGTCGGCGCTGAAGCGCGTGAGCTTGTCGAGGGCCGGAATGATCGCCGAAACGGCCTTTTCATGGTCGACCCTGAAGTTGTCCCCCTGGGTCAGCAGAAAGCCTCGGGCGCCGCTCTCGGCGCGCCGGATCTCCAGCAGCAGGGCATTGATCTGGTTCTCCACCTCGATGGTGTGAAGCACCCATTTGCTGTCCTCGCGCGCCTTGTTGACGAGGTAGACGGAGCCGGCGCTGATCACGGTCAGCACCAAAATGCCCGCCGCGAACAGCAGGACCTGCCAGAATGCCCGCCGTCGCTGGCCTTCAGCCGTCACGACGGTTCACCTGTTTGCGTGCGATGGAGTTCAAAACGCCCCCTTGGAATTGGCCCCAACCCTCCAGAACGCGATCGGGGCCAGAGGGTTCCACAAGGGGACGAGGTTATCGCGGGGCGGGTTCCGCCTTGCCGGCCAGGTACTGCTCCAGCCAGTGGATGTGGTAGTCGCCATTGATGATGTCGGCCTCGCGCACCAGCGCACGGAACAGCGGCAGCGTGGTCTCGATGCCTTCGACCACCATCTCGTCCAGCGCCCGCCGCAGCCGCATCAGGCATTCGGCCCGGGTCTTGCCGTGCACGATCAGCTTGCCGACGAGGGAGTCGTAATAGGGCGGGATCGTATAGCCTTGGTAGACGGCGGAATCGATCCGCACCCCAAGGCCGCCGGGCGGATGATATTGCAGGATCCGGCCCGGCGAGGGGCGGAAGGTCTGCGGATTCTCGGCGTTGATGCGGCACTCGATCGCGTGGCCGATGACCTGGACCTCGTCCTGCCTGGCCGGCAGGTCGCCGCCGGCGGCGATGCGGATCTGCTCCAGCACGAGGTCGATGTCGGTGATGCTTTCGGTGACGGGATGCTCCACCTGGATGCGGGTGTTCATCTCGATGAAGTAGAACTCGCCGTCCTCGAACAGGAATTCGATGGTGCCGACGCCGAGATATTTCATCTCGCGCATCGCTTTGGCGCAGGTCTCGCCGATCTTGGCCCGTGCGGCGGCGGCGAGGACGGGCGAGGGGCCTTCCTCCCAGACCTTCTGGTGGCGGCGCTGCAGCGAGCAGTCGCGCTCGCCGAGATGGATCGCGCCGCCGCGGCCGTCGCCGAGGATCTGGATCTCGATGTGGCGCGGCTTCTGCAGGTATTTTTCCAGATAGACGGAGGCATCGCCAAAGGCGGATTTGGCCTCGTTCGCCGCCGTCGACAGCGCCACCTGCAGGTCCGCCTCGCTGTGCGCGACCTTCATGCCGCGGCCGCCGCCGCCGGCCGCCGCCTTGACCAGCACCGGGAAGCCGATCTTCCTGGCGATCGCCAATGCATCGTCGTCAGGACCGACGGCGCCGTCCGAGCCGGGCACCACGGGGATGCCGAGCCGCTTGGCGGTCTTCTTGGCCTCGATCTTGTCGCCCATCAGGCGGATGTGCTCGGCCTTCGGACCGATGAAGTGCAGATTGTGCTCGGCGAGGATTTCCGCAAAGCGCGCGTTCTCGGAGAGGAAGCCGTAACCGGGATGCACGGCATCAGCGCCGGTGATCTCGCAGGCCGCGAGCAGGGCGGGCACGTTGAGATAGCTGTCCTTGGACGCCGGCGGCCCGATGCAGACGCTCTCGTCCGACAGCCGCACATGCATGGCATCGGCGTCCGCGGTGGAGTGCACGGCGACGGTCGCGATCCCGAGCTCCTTGCAGGCCCTGAGGATGCGAAGAGCGATCTCGCCGCGATTGGCTATGAGGATCTTGTCGAACATGTTGTCCTGCAGCGAATGGCGAAGTGGCGAATGGCGAGTAGGGAAGGCTGACGCCATTCGCTAATCGCTATTTCCCCATTCGCGTCACTCAATGATTACCAGCGGCTCGCCGTACTCGACCGGCTGGCCGTCCTCGACCAGGATCTGCGTCACCGTGCCGGCGCGCGGCGAGGGGATCTGGTTCATCGTCTTCATGGCTTCGATGATCAGCAGCGTCTGGCCGACCGAGACCTTGGTGCCGACGTCGATGAACGGCTTTGCGCCCGGCTCCGGCGCCCAATAGGCCGTGCCGACCATCGGCGAGGTCACGGCGCCGGGATGCTTCGACAGATCGGGCGCGGCAGGGGTTGCGGGGCTTGCCGCCACCGGCAGGGCGGCGGGAGGAGCCGTCACCTGCATCGGCATGGTCGCGGCAACGCTGATGTTGCGGGCGACGCGCAGGCGCAGGCCCGCCCGCTCGATCTCGATCTCGGTGAGGCTGGTCTCATCGAGCAGAAGTGCCAGCTCGCGAACGAGCGCGGAATCCTCGCTGGAAAACTTTGCGGCTGCTTTGTCGTCTGGCTGGCGCGCCATGTTGTTTGATCCGAATGTTCTGATGGAAGGGAGCGTCAGGCGTTGGGCTTGATGCCGAGCTTGGCGGCAAGGCCCTGGATGGCGAGGCGGTAGCCCTCGATGCCGAAACCGCAGAGCGAGGCGAAAGCCGCGCGTGCGGTGTAGGAATGGTGACGAAAACTCTCGCGGGCGTGGATGTTGGTCACATGCACCTCGACCGTCGGAATCTGCACGGCGAGCAGCGCATCGTGCAGTGCGATCGAGGTGTGGGAATAGCCGCCGGCATTGATGATGATGCCCTTCATCTTGCGCCGATGCGCCTCGTGGATGAAGTCGATCAGCTCGCCTTCGCGGTTGGACTGCCGGCAGTCCGCCTTCAGGCCGAACGTCGCGGCCGTCTCCCGGCACAGCGCCTCGACGTCGGCCAGCGTCGCATGGCCATATTTGTCGGGCTCGCGGGTCCCCAGCATGTTGAGGTTCGGCCCGTTCAGGACGAGGATCGTGTCGGTTGCAGGTTCGGCCATTCCAATCCCGGGAGAGGTGTTTCGGCGTGGCGGGGGTTATAGGTAACAAAGCGCTGGAGGGGAAGCCTTGAAGGGCCTCGAGGGCAGCTTCAAGCACCTCATCCAGTGCGCAAAAACCTGTGCGGAAACTACGGAAATTGCTTGTTAACCAGGCCGAAGCATGGCTGCCGGGCGCATGCAAAGGGGCGGGCATCGCTGCCCGCCCCCGATTGCCGTGTTCTGCGTCAGACGTTCAGGACGGCCACGATCTCGTAGGTGTCCGGATTGATGATGACGATCTCATCGCGGACCAGGACGTACTTGTAGGTCCGCCACTCCGGATAGATGGTCACGACCCGGGACGGCAGAGCGTGCAGGGTAATGCCCTCGCGCGGGATGCGGGTGCCGACCGAGATCGAGAAGTTCACGTTCGTCACGGGGGCGACGCGCTCCTCGCGGATCACGGACGTGATCTGCGTCCGCTGCTCGGTCGAAAGCTTGGCAGCGGCGCCGGCCTGGCCAACCGTGGTCGAGCTCTGGCCCTGCACGTTCTGGGTCGAAGTGGTGCCGGTCTGACCCTGCGCGTTCTGGTTCGTGGTGCCAGTCTGGCCCTGAGCATTCTGGTTGGTGCTGGTGCCGGTGCCCTTCTGGGTCTCGGCGTTGTTGGTCGAGGTGCCGCTCTTGCTGCCCTCAGCCTTCATGTCCTTCTGGTCCTTGCTGCCGGACTTGCTGGTGTCCTGGCTCATGCTCTTGGACTTGTCCTGCTGGGACTTGTCCATCTGACCCTGCGCGCGCTCGTCGGTGCGCTGGCCCTTGGTAGCGCCGGCCTTGTCTTCGGCCGCGTTCTTGTGCATCGCGCCGCCCGAGCGGTCGTCCTTCATCGCGCCGGACTTGTCTTCGGACTTGGTCGCGCTGGAGCCGCCGGCCTGGCCGACAGTGCCCTTATCGTGGCTCATGGAATCGCGACCCATCGCGCCGCCGCGCTCGGCGCCGCCGCCGGAGGGCTGGGAATGCTGCATCTGCTGCGAGCCAGCGCCAGTGTCGCGGCCCTTGTCTTGTGCGTTCGCCAGACCGGTGCCCGCGACGAGTGCGACTGCGGCAACCGAAATCATAAAGCGGTTCAACATCGAAATTCTCCTCACGTGTTCATTCGCGTCATTGCCCGCGCCGACAACGAAAGGAGATTTGAGTTGTTCCGGAACTTCGACTGTTCCACGGCATTTGTTTGTTGAATGCCAGATGAATGACTTGGCACGAAGGCGCCAACGTTCCGCGCAACAAAAAAGGCCGGCAGATCCGCCGGCCTTTGCTGTTCTCGCTAGCGTCAACGTGTGATCAGCAAGTCGCCTTGCCGCAACGGGCAATGCCGATCTTTTCCTTCAGGCTTTCGACGCCGACGGCGCCGATCACGATCTGCTTGCCGATCACATAGCTCGGCGTGCCGTTCATGCCCATCGCTTCGGCGAGCTTGAAATTCTCCTCGATGGTGGCGCGCACCTCGGGGCTGGCGATGTCCTTCTCGATGCGAGCCGTGTCGAGACCCGCTTCCTTGGCGGCCTGCATCGCGCGGGCCTTGTCGGCGGCGCCGCGACCGCCGAGCAGCTTCTGGTGGAAGTCGAGATATTTCTTGCCGGAGGGATCCTGCATGCGCACGGCGACCGCGACCTGCGCCGCTTCGACCGAGCCCTGGCTCAGCACCGGAAACTCCTTCAGCACGACCTTCAGCTTCGGATCGCCCTTCATGATGGTCAGCATGTCGTCCATCGCGCGTTTGCAATAGCCGCAATTGTAGTCGAAGAACTCGACGAAGGTGACGTCGCCGTCCCGGTTGCCGAGCACGACCTGGCGCGGCGAGTTGAAGATCGCCTCGGCGTTCTGCGCGATGCTGGCTTCGTGCTTCTGCGTTTCGGCCGCGGCCTGCCGCTTGCTGAGCTCGGCCATGGCCTCCTCGAGCACCTCGGGATGGCTGACGAGATAGTTCTTGATGATCTTCTCGATGTCGGTGCGCTGGCTGTCGGAGAAACTGTCGGCGGAGGCGGGCACGGCCGCGCCGAACATGGCGAGCGCGAACAATGCGGGAGCGAGCAGGCGCAGCGAAGGCATAGTCAAATCCTCTTATCCAAAGCAGGTTTCGAGAAACGTCCCGGCGGATTCAAGCCCGGTGTCGTGACGTCGTGGTCGGCCGTCGTTCGAGTTGCGTCAATTGCGCGGCGGCTTCGCCGCAACGATGTCGTCGGCCTTGACCCATCCGGGCGTGCCGACAGCGAAACGGGTTTTCGCGCGCGTCGCAAGCTCGCGGGCGGTCTTGTTGTCGCCGCGCAAATAGGCGGCCTGGGCCGAGGCGAGATCTGCCTCCGCATAATCTCCCTTCCGGCCATAGGCCATCGCGAGCTGGGTGTAGCCGAGCGCCGCCTCGGGCTCCCGGGCCACCGCGGCGCGGAGAATCCGAACGGCCTCGTCGGTGTAGGCCTTATTATCGGTTCCGACCAGAGCCTGCCCAAGTAACATCTCGATGAGGGGGGCGTTGTTCGAGAGGGCGACGGCCTTGCGCAAGGGAGCGATCGCTTCGGCCGCCTTGCCGCTTTCCAGGAGCGCCTGGCCGCGCACCTCGTAGAAATACGGGTTGTTCGGCTGCACCTGGATCAGCGCGTCGATCTGGGCGAGCGCGCTGCGCAGATCGCCGTGCAGGTAGGTGCTGATGGCGCGGGCATAGCGCGCCGGCAGGCTGTCGTTGGTCTGGGGATAGCGGCGGTACACCGTCTCCGGCCGCTCCATGAAGGCGGAAATCTTGGCACGGACCATGTCGTGCCGGAGCTGGAGCGCGGGATCGTCTTTCTTGTTCCAGTACGGGCTGGAGCCTGCGAACTCCTGCAGCGCGGCGACGCGCTCGGCCGGCATCGGATGCGACTGCAGGTAGGGATCGGCACCGCGCGCGGCGAACAGGCTCTCGCTGGTGAAGCGCTTGAACGTCTCGTACATGCCCTTGGGCGATTGCTGGGTCGCCGCCAGGAATTTCACGCCGGCACGGTCGGCGTTCTCCTCCTGCTGGCGCTGATAGGACAGCAGCGACCGGCGGATCACCTCCTGCGGAGCGGCGATCGCGGCCGCGCCGGCATTGGCGAGCCCGTTGTTGCCTGCGCTGCTGCGCTGGGTGCTGCCGGCCGCAATCGCGCCGGCGCCGAGCAGCATCGCGATGATCATCTGGGTCTGGGCGGCGGCGAGCTGCTCGCGCAGCTTGGACAGATGGCCGCCCGCCAGATGTCCGGTCTCGTGCGCGAGCACGCCGATGATCTGGTTCGGCGTCTCCGATTGCAGGATCGCGCCCCAATTGACGAAGATGCGGCGGCCGTCCGCGACGAAGGCGTTGAACGAGCCGTCGTTGATGATCACCATCTGGATGTTCTGCTTCTCCAGACCGGCAACGCGCAGGATCGGGCGCGTGTATTCGCGCAGCAGTTGCTCGGTCTCGGTGTCGCGCAGGACCGGCGGCCCCTTGGCCTGCGCGTGCGCGGCCGAGAACGGCGTCAGCGCGATCGCCGTGGCCGTGACGAGGGCGGTGAGGGCGGAGGCCTTCTTGCGCAATGCGATCTGGAGCGACATCAAGCGGTCTTGGTCAAACGGGCTCGGTCAAGTGTTCTTGGTCAAGCAGTTTCGTGATTGGTTTTGGTGATTGGCGGCGGACCGGATACGCGATATGCCCTTGTGAGCGTTGCCCTTATTGAGCCGCACAATGCGGCCAGTCTGGGGCGCAAGCGCCTCGTTTTCGGACCGGACGGACCGGTTCGCCAGCCAATAGCAGAAATCGATGTACGATGCGACATTGAGGAACCGGTTGGGGCAGTGGCTCGAGCCCTCCCGCCGCAGCGATGTTCCCCCGTTCATGGTGATGGACGTCATGGCCGCGGCGGCCCGAATCGAGGCCGCCGGTGGTCATGTCATCCACATGGAGGTCGGCCAGCCCGCGGCCGGCGCGCCCAGGACCGCGATCGCGGCCGCCCATGCGGCGCTCGAGGCTGGACGGATCGACTATACCTCGGCGCTCGGCATCCCCTCCTTGCGCGCGCGCATTGCGCGCCATTATCGCGACACCTATGGCAGCGACGTGAGCCCCGATCGGATCGTCGTGACGACGGGCTCGTCGGGCGGCTTCATCCTGGCGTTCCTGTCGATGTTCGAGCCCGGTGATCGCGTCGCCGTGACGGTGCCGGGCTATCCGCCGTATCGACACATCCTGACCGCACTCGGCTGCGAGCCTGTGCTGATCGAGACCACGAACGAGACGCGGCACGCGCTGACCGGCGAGGCGCTGCTCGCGGCCCATCGCAAGGCGCCGCTGAAGGGCGTCCTGGTCGGCAGCCCCGCCAATCCCACGGGCACGATGATGTCCCGCGACGCGCTCACCGGCCTGATCGCGGCGGCGGAAGACGCCGGCATCCGCTTCATCTCGGATGAGATCTATCACGGTCTCGATTACGCGTTTCCAGCCGTGACGGCGGCGGCGCTGTCCGAGCATGCGCTCGTGATCAACTCGTTCTCGAAGTATTTTTGCATGACGGGCTGGCGCGTCGGCTGGATGGTGGTGCCCGAGATCCTGGTGCGGCCGATCGAGCGGCTGCAGCAGAACCTCTCGATCTCGGTGCCCTCGCTGTCGCAGATCGCGGCGGAGGCTGCATTCGACGGCGCGGCCGAGATGGAGGCGATCAAGCACGGCTATCAGGAAAACCGGCGTGTCCTGATCGATGGTTTGCCCAAGGCCGGATTGACGAGATTCCTGCCGGCTGACGGCGCCTTCTATCTCTATGCCGATGTCTCGGACTTCACCTCGGACAGTTTCGAGTTCGCCAAGCAGATGCTGGAGCAGGCGGGCGTGGCGGCAACGCCGGGCCTCGATTTCGATCCCATCCATGGCCGTTCATTCATCCGCTTTTCCTATGCCCGCTCGCTCGATGAGATGCGGGAGGCAGTTGACCGGATCGCTCACTGGCTTAAATAGCGCCAGTTTTAGACAGCCTTCCGGAGTTCGACGTGCCTGACCGTTCCGCCGCTACGCCACATTCTTCTCTCGCCGCATTGATGTGGCCGACCCGACCGGGCGAAGCCGTCGGCACGCTGCGTGCCGTCGTGCTGATTGCGCTCGGCACCGCGTTGATGGCGCTGTCAGCCAAGGTGAATCTGCCGTTGCCCTACGTGCCGATGACGCTGCAGACGCTGGTGGTGCTGATGATCGGCGCCGCCTATGGCTGGCGCCTTGGCAGCGCAACCATGATCGCTTACCTCGCCGAGGGCGCGATCGGGCTGCCGGTGTTCGCCGGTCCCGTGGGTGGCATCGCACCGCTCGTCGGCCCGACCGCGGGCTATCTGTTCGGCTTCGTATTGGCTGCGTTCGTGACCGGCTGGCTCGCCGAGCGCGGCTGGGATCGCAGCGTGACGCTGCTGTTTGCGGCGATGGCTGCGGGCCACATCGTCATTCTCGCGACCGGGTTCGGCTGGCTGGCATTCGGCCTTGGTCTCGGCGCCGCCAAGGCCTGGCAGGTCGGCATCGTGCCGTTCATCGCGGCCTCACTGGTCAAGAATGCGCTCGGCGCGACCCTGATGCCGGCGGCGCGCCGGCTCGTCGAGCGCCGCGGGTAAAACGCGCCAACACGAGCAGTTCCAATTGACAGGGCCGGCCAAGTTGATCTTGGCTGGCCCAATGTTGTGAGGGGAGTGAAACTGATGACGACGACAACGATGGCGGGGGCGCCGGTCGCGCCGCCCGTTGCCAAGCCGTGGTACAAAGTCCTCTACGTCCAGGTGCTGATCGCCATCGTGCTCGGCGCCATCGTCGGATGGCTGTGGCCGACCGTCGCCACCAACGAATGGATCAAGGCGCTCGGCGACGGCTTCATCAAGCTGATCAAGATGGTGATCGCCCCGATCATCTTCTGCACCGTGGTCTCCGGCATCGCCCACATCCAGGACGCCAAGAAGGTCGGTCGTATCGGCGTCAAGGCGCTGGTCTATTTCGAGGTCGTCTCGACCTTCGCGCTGGTGATCGGTCTCGTTGTCGGCAATCTCGTCAAGCCGGGCTCCGGCTTCGGCAATGCGGCGGCAAACGAGGCAGCCGTTGCCAACTACGCCAAGCAGGCGGCCGGCCAGAAGTCCGTCGACTTCGTGCTGCACATCATTCCGGACACCGTGGTCGGCGCCTTCGCGCAAGGCGAGATTCTCCAGGTGCTGCTGTTCGCAGTGTTGTTCGGCTTCGCCTTGATGAGCCTCGGCGAGCGCGGCCACACCATCCGCAGCTTCATCGACGATGCCGCGCACGCGGTGTTCGGCGTCATCTCGATCGTGATGCGCGCGGCGCCGATCGGCGCGTTCGGTGCGATGGCCTATACGATCGGCAAGTTCGGCACCGGCGCGATCCTGAATCTGGTCGGCTTGATCGCGACGTTCTACGTCACGGCTGCGCTGTTCGTGTTCGTCGTGCTCGGCCTCATCGCGCGCATGGCGGGGTTCTCGATCTTCAGGTTCCTCGGCTACATCAAGGACGAGCTGCTGATCGTGCTCGGCACCTCGTCCTCGGAAAGCGCGCTGCCGTCCTTGATGGAGAAGCTGGAGCGGCTCGGCTGCTCCAAGTCGGTGGTCGGCCTCGTCGTGCCCACGGGTTACTCGTTCAACCTCGACGGCACCAACATCTATATGACGCTGGCGACGCTGTTCATCGCGCAGGCGCTCGGCGTCGAGCTCTCCTTCGGCCAGCAGATCACCATCCTCGTCGTGGCGATGCTGACCTCGAAGGGCGCCTCCGGCATCACCGGAGCGGGTTTCATCACGCTGGCGGCGACGCTCGCCGTGGTCGATCCGCGGCTCGTGCCGGGCATGGCAATCGTGCTCGGCATCGACAAGTTCATGAGCGAGTGCCGCGCGCTGACCAATCTGTGCGGCAACGGCGTCGCCTGCGTGATCGTCGCCTGGTGGGAAGGCGAGCTCGACCGCGACAAGCTCAAAGCAAACCTCGCCAAGGAGATCGATCCGACCGACATGGAGACGGCGATCACGACGGACTGATCCTTGCAGCGCGAGCTGCGCTGTCAGAGTCGAAGTAATAGGCTGGTCGAGATCCTCGATCAGCCCTTTTTCCTTGAGGCTAGAACCGCTCCGGCCGATACGGCGTAGGATCGACCGCCGGAGTTTCGCCGCTCATCATCTCCGCGAGCAGGCGTCCGGTCGCCGGTCCCAGCGTGAAGCCCTGATGGCCGTGGCCGAAATTCATCCAGAGGCCGGGGTGGCGCGGGGCGGGGCCGAGCACCGGCAGCATGTCGGGCGTGCAAGGCCGCGTGCCGAACCACGGATCCGGCTCGGCCCGCTTGCCGAGGTCGATCAGCTCGCGCGCGGAGGCTTCGGCGCTGGCCAGCTGCACCGGCGTTGCCAATGCGTCCGCGCCCGTCAATTCCGCGCCGGTGGTGATGCGGATGCCCTTGGCCATCGGCCCCATGGCGTAGCCGCCGCTTTTGTCGATGAGGGGCAGGTCGAGCGAAGCGCCGCCGCTGTAATGCATGTGGTAGCCGCGCTTGCGCACCAGCGGGATGCGATAGCCGAACTTGTACAACAAATCGGGCGACCACGGCCCGAGCGTCACGACGGCGTGGGCCGCGTCGATGCGCCCCTCGTCGGTGTCGACCGACCAGCCGGTCGCGGTCTGCCGCAAGCTCTGCGCATCACCGAGCACGATCCTGCCGCCGAGGCGCGCGAACATCTCGGCATAGGCCGTGACCAGCGCGCCGGGGTCGGACACGGTCCAGGTGTCGAGCCAGTGGATCGCGCCCGGAAGATCGTCGCGCAGGATCGGCTCGGCCCTGGCAAGCTCGCTGCCCGACAGCACGCGATAGTTCACGCCGAATTCGCGCTGATCTTCCTCGGCGGCCTTGATCGATAGATCCAACGAAGCGCGATCGCGAAACAGCGCCCGGTAGCCGGCGCGGCGGATGAGATTGTCGGCATGCGCCTCGCGGATCAGGATGTCGTGCTCGGAAGTTGCGTAGGCGATCAGCCGTGCCCACGCCTCGATCGCCTCGCGATGCCGCTTCGGCGCCGAATGCCACCAATAGCGGAGCAGGGGCTCGATGTGCAGATGAAGCGAGGAGAGGCTGTAGCGCACGTCGTTGGTGCGGCCGGTCGCGATCTTCAGGAGCGAGGCGAGGTCGCGCGGCATCGGATAGGGGCGCACCGCTTCGGCCTGGATCATCCCGGCATTGCCGTAGCTGGTCTCGCGGCCCGGCTCCCGGCGATCGACCAGCGTCACCGACCAGCCGCGCTGCTGCAGATGCAGCGCGGCGCCCACGCCCACCATGCCGCCGCCGAGAATGATCGCGCTTTGCATTGCTGCTGACCTCATCAAAATCAAAACCGCCCGGTTTGGCCGGGCGGTTTCAACTCTTTTGTCCCTTTACTCGCCGCCGCCGAAACGGCGTGACCACCAGCCAGCCCGGCGCGGGGCGGTCGGGCTTTCGCTTACCGCCTCCGGTGCGGGCTCAGCTGCCGGCGCGGGTGCGGCGACCGGCTCGGTCGCCTCCGCTGCCGGCGTTGCGGGCTCCGGCTGGCTGTTCAGCAGGAAGCTGACCTTTTCGCGCACGGTGGAGCGGCGCCGCGCGGCCCTGTCGCCGGCAGGCTCTTCGTCCGGCGTTGCGGCCGTCGTGGCGGGAGCCGGCTCCGGCTGCTGGGCCGGCGCCTCGGTCTGCATCTCCGCGCGCGGCTCGGGCTGCGCAACTTGCGGCTCGGTGCTGGGCTCGGCTTGCGCGATCGAGGGCGAAGCCTGGCCGCCGAAACCGTCGAAATCGGCGACGGCGTCGACAGCTTCCGGCGGCTGGCTGGTGCCGAGCTCGTCGCTGATGGAGCCGGCAAGACCTTCCTCGCCGCCACCGCGACGGCGGCGTCCGCCGCGGCGACCACGCCGGCGCCGGCGATCACTGCTGCCCTGCTGTTCGCCGCGGGCCGCCTGTTCCTCGCCTTCCTCACCGTCCTGCTCGGACTCGGTCTCGTCCTCGCCTTCGGCGGCGACCATCGCGGGCTCGGGCAGGGTCGGCGCCGTATCCTCGCGCAACTCACCTTCGCGCGGGCCACCGCGACCACGCCGACGGCGACGGCGCTTGCGGCGCTGGCCGTCCTGCTCGGAGGCTGCCTCGCCGCCGGCTTGCTCGTCAGCAAGACCTTCGGTCTCGTCGGTCTCGACCTCGGATTCAGTCTCCAGGTCGAAGCCGTCCTCGTCGTCGTAGACTTCTTCGGCCAGCGGCGGCGGACTCGCCGCGGCTTGGGCTGCAAGCAGCGCCTTGGCGGCTTCGAGCGTATGCACCTGCTCGCCGCGGTCGATCACATAGGCCTGCGGGCCGCTGACGCTAGCGTCGGCGATCACCGACAGCGTGACCTTGAAGCCGTTCTCGAGGTCGCGCAGATGGCCGCGCTTGTGGTTCAGCACATAGAGCGCGACGTCGGTGCGGGTGCGGACCACGAGATTGTGGGTCGCGCCCTTCATCAGGATCTCTTCGAGGCCGCGCAAGAGCTGCAGCGCCACCGAGGACACCGAGCGGACATGGCCGGTACCGCCGCAATGCGGGCACGGATCGGTCGAGCTCTCGAGCACGCTGGCGCGGATGCGCTGGCGCGACATCTCGAGCAGGCCGAAATGCGAGATGCGGCCGACCTGGATGCGCGCGCGATCCTGCCTGAGGCAGTCGGACAGCTTACGCTCGACCGCGCGGTTGTTGCGCTTCTCGTCCATGTCGATGAAATCGATGACGATCAGGCCGGCGAGGTCGCGCAGGCGAAGCTGGCGGGCGACCTCTTCGGCCGCCTCCAGATTGGTCTTGAGCGCAGTGTCCTCGATATGGTGCTCTCGGGTCGAGCGGCCGGAGTTGACGTCGATCGAGACCAGCGCCTCGGTCTGATTGATGACGATGTAGCCGCCGGAGCGCAGCTGCACGGTCGGCGAGAACATCGCATCCAGCTGGCTCTCGACGCCCATGCGCGAGAACAGCGGCTGGCCGTCGCGATACTGCTTCACCGCGCTGACATTGGCGGGCATCAGCATCTTCATGAAGTCGCGGGCTTCGCGGTAGCCGGCTTCGCCGGCGACCTGGATCTCGTCGATCTCCTTGTTGTAGAGGTCGCGCAGCGAGCGCTTGATCAGCGAGCCTTCCTCGTAGACGAGGGTCGGGGCCTGCGACTTCAGCGTCAGGTCACGCACCGTCTCCCACATCCGGATCAGATATTCGAAGTCGCGCTTGATCTCGGGTTTGGTGCGGGAGGCGCCTGCGGTGCGCAGGATGATGCCCATGCCCTCGGGCACGTCGAGATCCTGCACCACTTCCTTCAAACGGGAACGGTCCTGCGCGCTGGTGATCTTGCGGCTGATGCCGCCGCCGCGTGCGGTGTTCGGCATCAGCACGGCATAGCGGCCGGCGAGCGAGAGGTAGGTCGTCAGCGCCGCGCCCTTGTTGCCGCGCTCTTCCTTGACCACCTGCACCAGCATCACCTGGCGGCGCTTGATGACTTCCTGGATCTTGTACTGGCGGCGCGGACGGAAGGTGCGCTCCGGCACTTCCTCCAGCACGTCGTCGCCGCCGACGGATTCGACGACTTCCTCTTCGGCATCCTCGCCATCTTCCTCATCCTCGTCGTCGTCCTCACCGGCTTGTTCTTCACCGGCTTGGGCGGCCTCGGCATGCGGCGCTTCAGTGCTTTCGCCGGCGGCGTAAACGGCATCGGCCGGCTCGGCGGCCGACGTCACGGCTTCGGCCAGAGGCTCTGCCTGCGCTTCGGCGCCATGAGCTTCGGAAGCGGGAACGTCGAAGGTTGGGGCCGGCTGCGGCTCGGCAGCGGTCTCGACCGCGGGCTCGGCGCCGACCGCCGCGACAGGCGCGGGCGTCTCGCCGGCGCGATCATGGTCATGATGATCGCGCTCGTCCTCATGGCCGTGGGCGTCATCGTGAGCGTGATGGTGCTCGTGATCATGATGATGATCGTCATGATCATGGTCATGGTCGCTGTGATCGTGGCCCTCGTGCTCGCCGTGATGCTCCGTAGCGGCGTGCAGATGCTCGCCCTCGGCATGCTCCGGCAGTGCGGCACCTTCGACCGGCTGGGCGGCGGGATCGGCGCCGGCCTCGAGACCCTCGACGATGTCGCTGCGCACGCGCTCGCCATGACCGCGTCGGCGGGCGTTGCGGTGGCGCGAGCGGCGGCGCCCGTGCGAGCGATTCTCGCTCTCTTCCTCGGCCTCGCGATGGGCCTGTTCCTCGGCCTCGATCAGCGCCTGCCGGTCGGCGACCGGGATCTGGTAGTAATCGGGATGGATTTCGCTGAAGGCGAGGAAGCCGTGGCGATTGCCGCCATATTCGACGAAGGCGGCCTGGAGCGAGGGTTCGACCCTTGTGACCTTGGCGAGGTAGATATTCCCGCGCAGTTGCTTGCGTTGCGCGGTCTCGAAATCAAACTCTTCGACGCGATTGCCGCGGACCACGACGACCCGGGTCTCTTCCGGGTGGGTGGCATCGATCAACATCTTGTTGGGCATGTCTTAACTCTTGGCGGCGGCGGGCGCGATAAGCCGTGGGCGCGTATCGCGCCGCCGGGTGACGCGACGGTCCACCTGATTCGGGGGTGAGGGGAAGGCCGAAACGCCGTCTCTCGCGCCTTGCCGAACCGGAAGCTTCAGGACCATTGCGACGCGCGGGATTGTCACTCCGCAGCGTCGCGAATGCTCCTTCAGATTTCGTCGGCACAGTCTGGCGCATCAAGCGTCGGCCCGTATGAAACACTGGGCGGCGAGGCCGCCCTTCAATCAGTTGCTGCTGGCCAGGCACGGCGCGAGCGCGCTCGCCTTGGGGATCACGAACCGCCCCCTTGGGATCAAGGGACCGGGTAATGGGTTACGCCGCTGTCAGAACCGTCCCGGTAACATGAGTGGTAACCCGAGACCGTCCGCCGCCGGGGCTTGACCCGCTCCACCTCGCTGCCGCGCACCGCGCTGGTCTTAGAGGGAAACGGAAAACGCTGGAATTCCCAAACCTTGAGAGTTCCGGCGCTGCACCGGGAGGCTGAATGCGACACAACCGGAAATATCGGCCGTCAGCATTCCGTACATACGAGGAATGAGCCATCGGTGCAAGGGAGCGTCGCACGGCGGTCACAGTCGGAGAGTTTCGCGTTTCCGTCATTAAGGATCGATTAACCCTGTGGTTTTATTGCGTTAAGAGAGCTGCTCGGAGGCACGGAATTGGTGGCGAGCCGCACAAATCGACGGATTCTGCTGGGGGGCGTGTTGCTGTGCATCGCGGCATTGCCGTGTGCCGATTCCTCGCGCCTGATCGCCGCCGAAAGCCGGCCGCAACCCGCTGCCGTCGCAGCGAATTTTCCGGTCGCCTCGGCCGCCCGGCTGGCCGGCGACGGCAAGCAGACCCGCTTCATCCTCGACCTCGACCAGACCGTCACCTTCCGCGCCGTCACGCTGGCCGACCCCTATCGCGTGGTGGTGGACGTGCCGCAGATGAATTTTCAGCTGCCCGCCGGGATCGGAAGCGGGGGGCGGGGGCTGGTGAAGGCCTTCCGCTACGGGCTCGTCATGCCCGGCGGCTCGCGAATCGTATTCGACCTGACCGGGCCGGCGAAGATCGCCAATTCCTACGTGCTGGAGGCGGCCAACGGCCAACCGGCTCGGCTCGTGCTCGAGCTGGAGGAGGTCGACCGCACCGCCTTCGTGTCGTCGCTGCCGGTCGAAAACCGTCCCGAGTTGCGGCCCGCGATCGCCGAAGCGCCGCCTGTGACGGTTCCGAGCGCGCCGGCCCCGGATGGCACGCAGCAGAAGCCCGACGGTCGCCCGGTGGTGGTGATCGATCCCGGCCATGGCGGCATCGACAACGGGACGCAATCGAGCGGCGAGAGCGAAAAGAACCTCGTGCTGGCGTTCGGCCTAGCGCTCCGCGACAAGCTGGAGAAGGCCGGCAAGTACCGCGTGGTGATGACGCGGGACGACGACACCTTCATTCCGCTCAGTGACCGCACCAAGATCGCCCGCAATCTCAAGGCGGCCTTGTTCGTTTCGATCCACGCCGATGCGCTGCCGAGGGCCGAGGGCGATGCGCAGGGCGCGACCATCTATACGCTCTCCGACAAGGCGTCCGATGCCGAGGCCCAACGGCTGGCCGATGCGGAGAACCGCGCCGATGCGATCGCCGGCTTCAACCTCGCGGAGGAGCCGACCGATGTCGCCGACATCCTGATCGACCTCACGCAGCGCGAAACCCGCACCTTTTCAAACCGTTTTGCCCGCCTTTTGATGAGCGAAATGAAGCAGACGGTGCGGATGCACAAGCATCCCCTGAAGTCTGCCGGCTTCCGGGTCCTGAAGGCGCCCGACGTGCCCTCGGTGCTGGTCGAGATCGGCTACGTCTCCAACAAGGCGGATCTCGGGCACCTTGTCTCCGAGGGCTGGCGGTCTCGTGCCGTGGGCTCGATGGCCCAGGCGATCGACGGATTTTTGACCAAGCGGATGGCCACGGCCGGATCGTCAAATTGACGACCGGGGGGACGTCGAACTGAGCCGGCTTGTTCCTCCTGAGCCAAAGGCCCTAGTTTGGCCACAGCGGACGCTTTATAGAAAACCCGTAGAGGGTTCCGGAATCGGCGAGAATCCTGTTCGGCAAGCGTCTTAAGTCCGGCCTTGATGTGATTGCGTAAGCCGGTGAATTCGCGATGTGAGGTTGGCGCCAGTTTTGGGGTGCCAGTTTTTAGGTCCCATGGGCTGAATACTGGGCTGATCCAGAGTTTGAACGGATAAACAGATAATGCGCTTGCTGGTGCGGTTCATGGGCTTCCTGTTCGCCGCGGGAACAGTGGTGTTCCTTGTCGGTGTCGGGGCCGTGGCAGGCCTGATCTGGCATTTCTCCAAGGACTTGCCGGACTACTCTCAGCTTCAGGATTACGAGCCGCCGGTGATGACGCGCGTGCACGCGGTCGACGGTTCGCTGGTCGGCGAATACGCCAAGGAGCGACGGCTGTATCTACCGATCCAGGCAGTGCCAAAGCTCGTCATCAACGCGTTCCTCGCGGCCGAGGACAAGAATTTCTACGAGCATGGCGGCATCGACTACACCGGCATGGCGCGCGCAGGCCTGCTCTATCTCCAGAATTACGGCTCCAACCGGCGTCCGCAGGGTGCGTCCACGATCACCCAGCAGGTCGCCAAGAACTTCCTGCTCACCAACGAGGTCTCCTTCGCCCGCAAGATCAAGGAAGCCTTGCTGGCGATGCGCATCGAGAAGACCTATTCGAAGGACAAGATCCTCGAATTGTATCTCAACGAGATTTATCTCGGCCTCGGCGCCTACGGCATCGCGGCGGCCTCGCTGGTCTATTTCGACAAGTCGGTGAACGAGCTGACGGTGGCGGAAGCGTCTTATCTGGCGGCGCTGCCGAAGATGCCGGCGACGCTGCATCCGGTCCGCAACCGCGACCGCGCCATCGAGCGCCGAAATTACGTGATCGACCGTCTGGTGGAGAACGGCTGGATCAAGCAGGCCGACGCCGACAAGGCGCGCAAGGAGCCGCTCGCCGTCACCAGCCGCTCCAACGGCGCCCACACCTTCGCCGGCGAATATTTCGCCGAGGAAGTCCGCCGCGACATTTTCGAGCGCTACGGCGAGAAGAAGCTCTACGAGGGCGGCCTGTCGGTTCGCACCACGCTCAATCCGAAGATCCAGGTCATGGCGCGCAAGGCCATGGTCACCGGTCTCGTCAACTATGACGAGCAGCAGGGCTATCGCGGCGCCATCAGCAAGCTCGATATTTCGGGCGACTGGGGCGTGAAGCTCGCCGAGATCAAGTCGCTGTCCGACATCTCACCGTGGCGCATGGCGGTGGTGCTGGAGACCAGCGACCAGTCGGCGCGCATCGGCTTCCAGCCGAGCCGGGAGCTTGGCGGCGCCGTCAGCAAGCAGCGCGAGACCGGCATCGTCACGCTCGACGGCGTGCGTTGGGCGAGGGCCGCGCAAGGCAACGCCAAGGGCAAGACGCCGACCTCGGTGGCCCAGGTGCTCGCGCCCGGCGACGTGATCTATGCCGATCCGCTCTATTCCAAGGAGGGGCAGCCGGTCGAGGGCCAGTACCGTCTTCGCCAGATCCCGGAAGTCTCGGGCGCGATGGTGGTGATGGATCCCTGGACCGGCCGCGTGCTCGCGATGGTCGGCGGTTTCTCGTTCGACCAGAGCCAGTTCAATCGCGCCACGCAGGCCTATCGGCAGCCGGGTTCGTCGTTCAAGCCGATCGTCTATTCGGCCGCGCTCGACAACGGCTATACGCCCTCGACCGTCGTGCTCGACGCGCCCATCGAAATCGACCAGGGCCAGGGTGCCGGCGTGTGGCGGCCTGAAAACTTCTCCTCCGGCAAATTCCAGGGACCGGTGACGCTGCGCAATGCGCTGCGGCAGTCGCTCAACACGGTGACGGTGCGCCTCGCGCAGGACATCGGCATGCCGCTGATCGGCGAATATGCCCGCCGCTTCGGCGTCTATGACGAGTTGCCGAACTATCTCTCCTACGCGCTCGGCGCCGGCGAGACGACGGCGATGCGCATGGTCACGGCGTACTCGATGCTCGCCAATGGCGGCCGTCGCGTGAAGCCGACGCTGATCGACCGTATCCAGGACCGCTACGGCCGCACCATCTTCAAGCACGACCAGCGCGAATGCCGCGGCTGCGACGCGCCCGGCGGCTGGAAGAACCAGTCCGAGCCGCAGCTGATCGACCGCCGCGAGCAGGTGCTGGATTCCATGACCGCCTATCAGATCACCGAGCTGATGGAAGGCGTGGTCCAGGCCGGCACCGCGACCGTGATCAAGGAAGTCGGCAAGCCGGTCGCCGGCAAGACCGGTACCACCAACGAGGCCAAGGACGCCTGGTTCGTCGGGTTCTCGCCCGACGTCGCGGTCGCCATCTACATGGGCTACGACAAGCCGCGTCCGCTCGGCAAAGGCAACGCCGCAACCGGTGGCCATCTGGCCGCTCCGATCGCGCGCGATTTCCTCAAGCTCGCGCTCGCCGACAAGCCCGCCGTTCCGTTCAAGGTGCCGGCCGGCATCAAGCTCGTCCGCGTCGTCGCCAAGACCGGCATGCGTGCCGGCCCCGGCGAGACCGGCGGAATCATTCTCGAAGCCTTCAAGCCGGGCACGGCGCCGCCGGATAATTACTCCGTCATCGGCGTTGCCGATGCCGACGGGCGCGGCGGCATGCCGGCCTCGCAACAGCAGCCGGATTCCGGTTTCCTCATGCGGCCGGGCACCGGCGGGCTGTGGTAGCGGATAACGTCTGATACGGACGAGGGGGGCGGTTGCGCTTTCGCGCCGCCGCCGTTACATCCCCAGCGCGGTGAGATGAACTGCATCGCGTCAGATTTTTTGTTTGCGCATGATGCTTTCGGGAAAGCGCTGCACACTTTCCCGGATCATGCGCTAGACCAGAGAACAACATGCGCGCCGAAATCGAACGGTTGGTAGAAGAGATCAAGCAGTCAGTCGGGCTGCTGAGGAGGCATCTTTGACGTCGAGAAATCGACGGCGCGCCTCGCCGAGCTGAACAAGCTCGCAGAAGATCCCAATCTCTGGAACGACCCGCAGAAAGCCCAGAAGCTGATGCAGGAGCGCACCTCGCTGGAGGATGCTCTGTCGGGCATCGGCAAGGTCGAGCAGGAGCTCGAAGACGACATCGGCATGATCGAGCTCGGCGAGGCCGAGGGCGATGACGGTGTCGTTGCCGAAGCTGAAGCTGCGCTGAAGAACCTCAAGAAGGAAGTGGCGCGGCGCGAGCTCGAGGCGCTGCTGTCGGGCGAAGCCGACCGCTTCGATTCCTATCTCGAAGTCCATGCCGGCGCCGGCGGCACCGAGAGCCAGGACTGGGCGCAGATGCTCCTGCGCATGTACACGCGCTGGGCCGAAACGCATGGCTTCAAGGTCGAGTACCTCGAAGAGTCCGAGGGCGAAGAGGCCGGCATCAAGTCGGCGACCATCCAGGTTTCCGGACACAACGCCTATGGCTGGCTGAAGACCGAAGCCGGCGTGCATCGCCTCGTGCGCATCTCGCCGTTCGATTCCAACGCACGGCGGCACACCTCGTTCTCGAGTGTGCAGGTGTTCCCCGTCATCGACGACAGCATCAAGATCGACATCAAGGAATCCGACGTCCGCGTCGACACCATGCGCTCGGGCGGTGCCGGCGGCCAGCACGTCAACAAGACCGAATCCGCGGTGCGCCTGACGCATATCCCGACCGGCGTCGCCGTGGTCTGCCAGGCCGGCCGCTCCCAGCACAAGAACCGGGCGCAGGCCTGGGACATGCTGCGCGCGCGTCTCTACGAGATCGAGCTGAAGAAGCGCGAGGAGAAGGCTGCCGCCGACCAGGCCGCCAAGACCGATATCGGCTGGGGCCACCAGATCCGCTCCTACGTGCTGCAGCCCTATCAGATGGTGAAGGATTTGCGCACGGGTGTGCAGACCTCCGACACTTCGGGCGTGCTCAACGGCGAGCTCGACGAGTTCATGGCCGCGACGCTGGCGCAGCGCGCCTTCGGCACCACGAGCGGCGACATCGAGGACGTGGACTAGCCATGCCCCGCGTCGCCTTCATCGGGCTTGGGCGGATGGGCCACGGCATGGCCGGCCGCTATCTCGATGCCGGCTTCACGGTGACGGTCTGGAATCGCAGCAAGGCAAAGGCCGAGGACCTGATCGCGCGCGGCGCGACTTGGGCGACCTCGCCGGAAGATGCCGCGATCGATACCGACGCGGTCGTGACCATGGTCGCCGACGACGAGGCTTCGCGCGCGGTCTGGCTCGGGCCGCAAGGAGCGGCCAAGACGGCCAAGGCCGGCACCATCGCGATCGAATGCTCCACCGTCTCCTATGACCATTCCCGTGAGATGGGCCGCGAGCTCAACGCGCGCGGGCTGATTTACATCGATTGCCCCGTGACCGGATTGCCGGACGCGGCGGCGGCCGGGAAGCTGACGCTTCTGGTCGGCGCAGATAGCGCCGATCTCGAGCGCGCGCGGCCCTATCTCGAACCGATCGGCTCGACCATCCGCCATTTCGGCGCGGTCGGCTCCGGCACGGTCTACAAGCTCATCAACAATCTCATGGGCGCGATCCAGATCGCCGGCCTCGCCGAGGGCCTTGCCATCGCCGAGCAGGCCGGGCTCGACATGAACCTGGTGCTGGAATCGATCCAGGCAGGCGTCGCCGCAAGCCCGCAGGTACAGCGTCACTCCAAGCGCATGGTCGCCCGCGATTTCAGCGGCGCGACCTTCACCGCAGCGCTGCGGCACAAGGACGCCGCCTACGCCGTGAAGCTCGCCGAAAGCCTGCTCGCGGCCAAGCCGCTGGTCGCGCGCGCGGCGGTCGAGGCCTACGCGCAGGCGAAGGCGGTGATGCCTGATGACGACGAAGGCAGGATGATCGAGCTGGTGTCGCGGCCGAAGCAGCGGTAGGACGTGTACTCACAAACTTCTGCTTAGCGATGCAAAGCGGAAGTCTCCGACCATGAAAGCTGTTTGGCTTCTGACCCTGGCTGTGTGAAAAGCCACGAGTCGGTTACGATTCCTCCGTTTTCTGATGGAGGATACGGATGGGACGCTTCGTTGAAGGCGCGGACAGATCCCAGCTGACGCTCTTGCCGGAATGCCTGGAGGATTGGGTAAGTGAGGACAACACGGTCCATGTGATCGATGCGTTCGTCGAAGCGCTCGACCTGCATGGACTGGGGTTTGAGCGTGTGATCGCCAAGGAGACGGGCCGGCCTTCCTATCATCCGGCAGTGCTTCTGAAGCTTTACATCTACGGTTATCTCAATCGGGTGCAATCCAGTCGCCGCCTGGAACGTGAGGCGTGCCGCAATATCGAGGTGATGTGGCTGATCGGCCGCCTGGCTCCCGATCACAAGACGATCGCCGATTTCCGGAAGGACAATGGTGCGGCGCTTCGGAAGGTTTGTGCGAAGTTCATTGCACTATGCCGGCAAATGGGCCTGTTGCAGACCTCAAGCGTCGCAATCGACGGCAGCAAGTTCAAGGCGGTGAACAACCGCGACCGCAACTTCACGCATGCCAAGATGGCGAGGCGGATGGCGCAGATCGAGGAAAGCGTCGGTCGATATCTGCGTCAACTCGATAGCGCCGATCGGCAGGAGCCATCGGAAGCGATCAGCATCAAGACGACGAGGATTAAGGAAAAGATCGCTCGGCTGAAGCAGGAGATGGGCCGCCTGGAAGTGCTCGATGCGCAGATGCGCAACACGCCGGATCAACAGATATCGCTCACCGATCCGGATGCCCGTTCGATGGCCACCAGTGGACGCGGATCAGGTGTCGTCGGCTACAATGTCCAGGTCGCGGTGGACACCGAACACCACCTGATTGTTACGCATGAGGTCATCAACGTCGGCAACGACCGTGGGCAGCTTGCTCGGATGTCGAAGCAAGCCAAAGAAGTGCTCGAAGTGGACAAACTGGAGGCGGTCGCCGACCGTGGCTACTTCGACGGAGAGGAGATATTGGCCTGCAAAGAGGCTGGCGTTGCAGTCACGCTGCCCAAGCCCATGACGTCGAACGCCAAGGCGGAGGGTCGGTTCGGCAAACAGGACTTCGCCTATCTACCTGACGAGGACGTCTACCGTTGCCCGTCCGGCCAGGTGCTGCCCTATCGCTATACCAACATCGAGCATGGAATGACGCTGCGCCGTTACTGGTCGACAGCAGCGTGCCAAGGCTGCGCAATCAAGAGCCAATGTACGCCGTCCAAGGAGCGCCGCATCACACGCTGGGAGCATGAGCATGTGGTCGAGGAGGTCCAGAGACGGCTCGATTCCGACCCCGACGCCATGCGGAGGCGGCGCGAGACGGTCGAGCATCCCTTCGGCACGATCAAGGCCCGTATGGGGGCGACCCACTTCCTGATGAAGCGCCTACGGAACGTCGCCGCCGAAATGGCGCTGCACGTTCTCGCCTATAACCTCACACGGGTGATGAACATCGTCGGCAAACCGCGCCTGATTGCAGCCATCCGCGCCGCCTGAAGCCCGGAAAGTACGTCCAAAAGCGCAATACCGCCTCGCGATACCCGCTTTGGCCGTCATTGGGCGATCCGACGCGAGAACCTCAGCCGCCTGCAGTGATTGGCGACCCACGGCCGCGTGCCGACCATCCGTTTGCACACAGCCAAGACCCAAAGCCGAAGTCGGATCACCGACAGCTTTCGCTCAGTCGATCACCTCGTCGGCCAGTGCGAGCAATGCAGCCGGAATGTTCAGACCCAGCTCGCCTGCTGTCCTGGAATTGATTACCAATTCGAACTTGGTAGGCTGTTCGACCGGCAGCTCTGCGGGTTTGGCGCCTTTCAATATCCTGTCAACGTGGCTTGCGGCGCGTCGGTAAAGGTCGGAGAGGCTCGGCCCGTAGCAGATCAAACCGGCGACCTCGGCAAACTCCCGCGTTGGGTACACCGCCGGCATTCGTCGATCCCTTGCAAATCCTGTGATGCCGCGCCGGTTGGAGAAATTCCAGGGATTGCGCGCCACGAACATTCCCTGCAACTGTTCGCGGGTTATCAGCCCGAATGCATCTTCGTAGTTCGACGGCGTATGCTCGGCATGAAGCAACGTGATACCGAGTCTCTCTGCTGCACCGCGCACGCCAATTGCGGCCGGACTTTCCCAATCGAGCTTCAGCCCCAGATAGGCCACGCGGATCGCATTTGGTGCGACCTCGCGCAGCAACTGCAATCTCTTTGCTTCAAACTCCGGTCCCGTGTTGCCTGAGAAGCCTGTGATGTTGGCGCCGGGATGAGCGAGACTGGCCACGAGCCCCTGCGCCGCCGGATCGGAGCTGTTGGCCATGACGATGGGCACAGTTCGCGTCAACCGCTGGAACGCGTGCGCGACCTCGTTGGCGCCGCCACCGCCAGCCAAGATAACGTCGGGCGACGTCTCGAGGACCCGGGCCGCGATTTCATCGATTTGTCCAAATTTCCCCTCGGCCGAGTAAAAGGCGAACGTCATGTTCTTGCCGTCCAGGTAGCCAAGCTCGCGCAGGCCTTGCAGAAAGGCAGTGACAAGACCTTTCCAGGCATCCCCCTCTTTAGCGTCGAGATATTGGCCGGTCGGAACGACGAAGACGATCCGATAGACCTTGCCGGCGGCTCTCGCCCGCGGCAGGCAGAGCGCAGACATAACTCCCCCGATCATGGCGATGACGACGCGGCGCTTCATGCGACATTCCGATCTCTCGAACAAATTCCGTCCCGTGCGGAATTTGCGAGCACGAAGCCTACTACGGTTTAGCGTCGCCATCCATGTCAGTTCATGGCCCTTCTCGGACCTCACGCATTGTCTGCTTTCGCGCCGCTATCGGGAGGTAAGCGGACGTAGCGGATCTTGTAAGTAGATTCGCTAACCCTCGTTTGACACGTCGGGCAAAACACCGGCAGAATGGTATCATCTGGCGCTAGGCGATCACGTCTTCCTTTTCAGCCCCTCGCGCCACGATTTTCAATATGTTGTCTCCAAGCGGCCGCTGCAACGCCTTGGCTTCATCCCAAGGGGCCCGCAGCCACACGTCCCATTCCTCCGCGCTCGTCAGGATCACGGGCATGGCCTTGGGATGGATCGGTTCAACGACCGCGTTCGGGCTCGTCGTGAGAAACCCATAGACCTGATGCGGCCCCGGAACGGGTTTGGACTTCGTGCCGCGGTCGCCGTTGAACGTGGTCCAGATGCCGGCGAATGCGTACAGCGGCCGCGCCTCCGCGAGCGCGAACCAAACAACATCCTTCTTTTTCGTCTCCGGGTTCGGCTCGGGCGCATACTCGGCAAAGCTATTGGCCGGTACGAGGCAGCGGTGCTCGGGCTTGAGCCAGGCGCGCCAATGCGGCGACGAGGTATTGCGGATGTTCGTGACCGGCGGCCCGCCCTTGCTGGGCGGCGGCGGCATGCCCCAGCGCATCATCACCAGCTCGCGCTCGCCGCCGGCATCGCGAATGACAGGGGCGGGGTAATCCGGAAAGACGCCGGGCATCGGCGGCAAGTTGCCTTCGTAGCGACGGACGATGCGGAAGAGGTCGGCGATGGCCGCCTGATTGGTGGTGATCGAATATAGATTGCACATGAGTGATTTTGTCTCTTATCGCTCGCCCGGCCACCAGGTCGTAGGCGGTTGGCTGGCTGAAATCTTTGTTGGCCGCAGTGCCACAAGCTCGCTGCGCTTGTAGGGACGGCCTCGCACCTGCGAACAATCCTTGCAGCGCATGTAGCGTTCGAGCTCGTGGATCGGAGTCGTTTTTGGCCGCCGAATAATCTCGAGCGCGATGGTCTGGTTGGTGTCGCAGCCATGACAGCGGACCTCGAGGTATGGATATCCTCCGTTGATCGCATCGCCGATGGTGGGCGAGGGCTGCGCGGGTCCCTTGTAACCGAGCATCCGGCT
The DNA here is from genome assembly GCF_053629095.1 of Bradyrhizobium sp. USDA 372. NCBI lineage: Bacteria > Pseudomonadati > Pseudomonadota > Alphaproteobacteria > Hyphomicrobiales > Nitrobacteraceae > Bradyrhizobium > Bradyrhizobium sp. USDA 372. The sequence goes on from NZ_JBRJHR010000001.1 coordinate 105,451, forward strand.
GTTCCACGCTACGCAGGCGAGCTTGTCAGCTTCCTTGCGCGCCTCCTTGGCGCGCTCGGCTGCCATCTTGATCTGAGTGCCGAAGAGATATTGGCGCGACTTCGTGGACATCCGGTCATCAAAGGCATGAGCCGACAAGGCTTGGCAAATTATCGATTCCTGGTAGGCGAGGGTGCCGGCGAGCTACTGCTTCTCGTGGCTGTGGACAACAAGGCTGTCAGATGCTCACCAACTGTCGGACGGTGCCTTTATGGACATTCGGTTGCCGGCTAGCCTAAGCCCGTCCAATCCACTCGATGGTAGAGCAAGAAGTCGCTTGCAGGAGCCGATTGGCATTGACCCGTCGGGCAAAACACTGGCAGAATAGCATCATCGAGACGAGTTTGTTTGCACCCGCGCCGGTTCTCCCGCCGCGGGTTTTTTGCGTCTCGATCCAAGATGATCGGAGTCAATTTCAGACGGATTTTCCAAATGACTGAAGTGGTGAACTACAACCTTCTTTCCCAGAATGCTCTCGCGAGGGCGGCGGCCCGCCGCGCTCTAAAGCAGCGCACGCTAACCGAGATCAAATCCCTGGCGCGAACTCACACGAATGTCGCCATCAAGACCCTCGTGCAGATCGTGCGCAACAAGGACGCTCCCGCCCATGCCCGTGTGATGGCCGCCAACGCCATTCTCGATCGGGGATGGGGCAAGCCGTTGCAGCCGATCGCGAGCGAAGACGAGAACCCCATCAGGTTCGTGCACCGCATTGAACGGGTGATCGTGCATCCCGGCGACGACGTGACGATGGAGGCACATATCGAGGAGAGCGTGCGAGCACCGATCAGTGTGCTTGGCAGCCTCGGCGGGGTGCGCGATGAGGATGCCGATTATGAAGAGCTTTGGCTGGAGTCGCAGGAGCAGGCATGAGCGATATACTTCAACAGTTGCTTCAAACGCGGGTTGAGCCAGGGCCGAAACCCGAATGGCCGCGATGGATCGCCGACGCACTTGCTTACAAGCCTGAGAGTGCGGCGCTGGTGGACGCCTCGCCAACCAAGCCGGTCTCACCGGAGGCCGAGGATCAGCGCAATATTCGGCGATTGACCCGCGTATCGAACTCTTGAAGCTCAAGCCCGCGGGATACCGCGGGCTTTAGACAGCCGATGTCGGCTGCTGGGGGCCGAGTGGACATGTTCTAAGGGCCAGAGCATTTCGGCTTCTGACCCGAGGCGGCCCTCAATCTAGATAATCGACGGCTTGTCCCGGCAAGACGTACCCGTACACGCGGAAGCCATCACCGGTTTCCACTGCGGGCAGATGGATCTTTTTGAGGGCGCTTCCAACCTGTTGGCGGTGAGGCTGGTCGGTTGCGAAAATATCGACATACCGAATGTCGTCGTATCCGCCTTCTTGGAAGTATAGAACCATTCGGCGTCCGGATTTGAGTAATATCCGTTGACCCTCATAATTCGATAGATTGTTGCCGATCCAATAGCGTACATGGCATCCCGCAATTCTCTCCACTTTGTATCGTTCATTACAGGATGAAGTTCAGCCACTCTTATCTCCGGTAGGTTCGCCTCGTCAGCAGCCTAACCTTCATATCAGGACATTGCGCTTTCGGTGAGATCATTCATAGAATGCTCCCGCGACAATGATCTTCGCTGCACGACGCCAGATATCAGGCGCCTTTGCCTCAAGACCGGACGTGTCCTGCGTCGCTTCGGCCCAGGCCGCCGCAGCTTCCAAAAAAGCTTCTATCGAACCATTTTCCCAGCCGTTAGCTCCGGGTCCGTATGGCGAGCTTGGGCCCGCCAATTCCTTCTGCTGCTCATCCCCCCGATCGAATGCCATTTTTCGCAGAAGTCGAATGAAACCCTGCTCGTCAGAAACGGCATCAGCTATCGACATCAAATCCTGAATCACTGGTCCTCCGAACTATCGAAATTTCGTCGAAGGTTATCACGACAGGCCGCAATGTCGCCTATTGGCCCATCGCTCCCACGTGCCGCAGCCGAGGATATGTCGGCTATCAGGGATCTCAAACGTCATCACCGGCGAGGTCGGCCACGAGCGCAGCCAGTAAATAACCGGCGGCGCCGGCCTAACCCGCGCTGAGCCGCACGCCGGCGCGCAAGAATTTCTGCGGATCCACCGCTTCACCTTCGATGCGGGTCTCGTAGTGCAGGTGCGGGCCGGTGGAGCGGCCGGTCGAGCCGACTAGGCCGATGACCTGGCCGATCTTCACGACCTCGCCGACCTTGACGTTGATCTCGGAGAGATGGCCGTAGCGGGTCGAAAGCCCGTTGCCGTGATCGACCTCCACCATGCGGCCATAGCCGCCGGACCAGCCGGCGGAAACCACCTTGCCGTAGGCGGTGACGCGGACGGGGTCGCCGCTGGCGGCGCGGAAATCGAGGCCGGTGTGCATCGCGGGCCGACCCAGGAAGGGATCGCTGCGCACGCCGAAGCCGGACGTGAACTCGACCTCGCCGATGACGGGCTTGCGGTAGGGCACCAGCGCCAGCGTGCGGTTGAGACGGTCCATCTCGGCGCGCGTGGTGTGGATGCGATAGAGCTGCTTCTCGAACGGTCCGGCATTCGCCGTCAATTTGACGGGGACGAACGGCCCGCCCATCGCACTGCGCGGCACGGCGGCTTCGAGATGGGAAAGGTTCAGGCCGAGATCGCTGACCACGCTGCGCATCCGGCGCATGCGCGAATCCATGCTTTCCTCGACGGCACTGAGCGCCGCCATCTGGCGACGCTCGACCTGATCAAGCGAGGTCGTGAGCCGGACCAGCACGTTGTCGAAACCCTGGTTCTTGGCGAATTGGCTGGTTGGCGCTGCCACGACGCTCGGCGCGCGCGATTCGAGGCGGGCTTCGCGATCCGGCGGCGCCACGAAGATGACGGTGTCGCTGATCGGCGACGGTTTTGGCGTGGTCGGGCTTGCATCGCTCCGCTGCGGGGCGGCGCGGGGTATAGAGCCGGTCACGTCGGGCATGGCGCCGAGCGCCGTGGCCCGGGACTCCAGCGCCGTCTGGCGCTTCATGATCTGGTCGAGCTTCTGGTCGAACTGTTCCTGGTCGAGCAACTGGCGGCTGGTGGTGCGGTCGACCTTGGCGCGCAGCTCGGCGATGCGGTCCTCATAGGCGTATTGCATCTCGGCCTGGCGGGCGATCAGCCGGGTCAGGACGTCGTCACGGAACGCGAAATAGGTGGCGGTGGCAGCCGACCACAGCCCGAGCAGCACCACGGTGCCGACCACGATCCAGAACACCACAGGCCCGAAGCGGACCTGCTTGCCGGCATGAACGATGGTGTAGGCATCGTCGGGAGCGGGCAGGGGAATCGCGGTTGCCGGCGCCGGGACACCCAGGCGACGCTGGAAGGCCCGTCCGTGGTCGTGGGGATGATGTTGGGGGTACTGCGAGTATTGGGCAGAACTTTTCGACATCGGCACTCCCGCGCCGGTCGGATGGGTTCCTTGCGGCTCAATTGCCGCAGCAATCTGGGCCGGTCATGGTTAATTTTCCGCAAATGGGAACGCGCGAATTTAAAGGATTGGTTAAAGGCTCCTTGCCGCCTCCAGCACCTGGTCGGCATGGCCGTCGACCCGGACGTTGCGCCAGATCCGCGCGACCTTGCCGTCGGTCCCGAGCAGGATCGTGGTGCGAAGAATCCCAAGGAAGCTCTTGCCATACATGGACTTTTCGCCCCAGGCGCCATAGGCCTCCAGCATCTCGTGCGTCTCGTCCGAGATGAGGGGCACGCCGAGCTTGTGCTTGTCGCGGAACTTCTCCTGGGCCTTTAACGGATCGGCGGAGATGCCGAGCACCGCGGTGCCGGCGGCGGCGAAGGCGTCGGCCAGGCGGGTGAAGTCGATCGCCTCTCTGGTGCAGCCGGGCGTGTCGGCCCGCGGGTAGAAGAACAGGACCAGCTTCTGGCCGGCATAATCCGCCAGCGTGACCACGTCGCCGCCATCGCGCGGCAGGCGGAAGGCGGGGGCCTTTTGGCCCTCGGCCAAGCCGGACTTCAAGCCGGACTTCAAGCCAGACTTGGCCGCAGCCGGAGAGGAGGCCGATTTGGAGGATTTTAACTGTTTCGATGCGGCCTTATGTGATCCTGCTTTTGCTATGGTCGCGGCTGATTTGCGTGCCGGTGTCCGCTGCGTATTCGCGGACCTTGTTTGAAGAGATGCCCGCGTTTTTGCGGTCTTCTTTTTGGCGGTGGGACTGCCGGAGGGCGTTTTGGACGATTTCTTTCGGGATTTCTTGGACATACGCCTTCCTTTCGACGCTTTCGGCAGGTCAACCGAAGCGGTATTGCAGCTCTTGTCTGGCGAGCCGGAATCGCGCCCTTGGCTGGGCAAGTCTGACGACGCCGGAGTATGGTTACAAGGAATTCCACGCACCACCCCACTGCTCGTTGAACGCGCTCCCGGGGCGAAATGACGAACAGCAGGAATATTCGAGGTATGGCGGCAGTGCCGGCGCAGGGAGCGTCACTTCCCGCGAACGGCTGCGGTCCCGGCGGCGCTCAATCCTATGACGGGCGCCTGTATCGAGAAGCAATGGCAAGGAATACGTCGCCCCAGGACTACAACCGGGATCTTGATCGGCGCGGCGGCCAAGTTGAGCCGCAGGAATGGGACGACGCCGACTGGGATCCGGATCAGGAAGCGGCGGCGCGCCATCGCGCACGCCGGCTGCTGGCGCGTTCCGGTTCGAGCTTCCTCCGCATCGGTGACGGATTTGGCGCGTTGCGCCGCCGGGCGGGTGGGGGGCGCTGGCTGAAGCGCACGGCCGTGGTCATCGCCACCATCATCGTCATTTTCGTCGGCTGTTTCGGTGCGCTGTGGTGGCGGCTCGGCGCCGGTCCCATCAACCTGGACATCGCAACGCCCTGGCTCGCAGCCGCGATCGAGGACAATATCGGCCACGGCAACACGGTCGAGGTCGGCGGCACGCAGATCGAGCGTGCCGGGCGGGTCCGCATCGCCGTGCGCATCCGAGACATCATCGTTCGCGACCGCGATCATGCCGTCGTCGCCAGCGCGCCGAAGGCCGAGGTGAAGCTGTCGGGTGCGGCTCTCCTGATGGGGCACCTGCGGGCCGAGAGCCTCAACCTGGTCGATGCCGAGCTCGCCATCCGCATTGCGCCAGACGGCACCGTCACCGTGTCCGCCGGCGACACCGCAAAGCCGCTGGCGACCGGTGTCGCGTCCAAGAAGGACGCGGGCCTGCCGCCGACATTCCCGCGCAGCGGCGTCCCCCCGCCGCCATTCGCGACCGCGCCTGCGAACCCGGACGCCTCGCAGGCCGCACCGCAGGCGACCGCGCAGAGCGGCATCCTTCAGGGCCTCGACTGGCTCGACAGCCTGAGCATGACGGGCCTCGACGGCCAGAACCTCAACGAGATCGGCCTGAAGAACGGCAATCTGATCGTCGACGATCAGCAGCGCGGCAGCAAATGGTCGTTCGAGAACATCACGCTCAGCCTGCGCCGGCCGAGCCGCGGCGGCGTCGCGCTCAGCCTCGGCGAGGAGGGCGCGCGCCCGTGGATGCTGCGCGCCACGATCGGCCCGGCCGAGAACGGCGTGCGCTCGGTCGACATCAAGGCCGACAAGGTCTCGACCTCCAACATCCTGCTGGCGCTGCGGGTGAAGGATCTCACCTATACCGCCGACCTGCCGCTGACGGGCGAGCTCAAGGGCGAGCTCGGCCGCGACGGCGTGCCGACCTTCTTCCGCGGCAAGATCGCGGTCGGCGCCGGCAACATCATCGACACCGACACGCCCGACTACCCGATGGCGATCGACTCGGCCGAGATCAATGTCGAGTGGGATGCGAACCGGCGGGTGCTGGTCGCGCCGTTCAAGATTCTCTCCGGCGCGAACCGCCTGACGCTGCTGGCGCACCTGGAGCCGCCCAACGGCACCACCAATGACTGGCAGCTCGGCTTCAGCGGCGGTTCGATCCTGCTCGGCGGCATCGACAACGAGCCGCCACTCGTCTTCAACCGCATTGCGATCGGCTTCCGCTTCGACACCGACCACAAGCGCATCCTGCTGACGCAGGCCGACGTCTCCAACGGCGAGATCGGCGTCGCCGGCACCGGCGCGCTCGATTATTCGGGCGAGCCGCGGCTGACCCTCGGTTTTGCGGGCACGCCGATGTCGGCCTCCGCCCTGAAGCGGATGTGGCCGACGCTGATCGTCCCCGAATTGCGTGAATGGGTGATCGAGAGGATCGAGCGCGGAACGCTTCAGCGCATCGAGATCGGCGTCAACTCGCCGACCAGGAACCTGCCGCGCAAGGGCCCACCCATTCCGGACGACGGCCTGTCGGTCAATATCGTGGCGAGCGGCGTTGCGGTCCGGCCCGTGGATGGCATGCCGGTGGTGCGCGATGCGGATCTGAAGGCGCGTGTGACCGGGCGCACCGCGACCGTCAACATCGGGCAGGGCATTGCCGATACGCCCGCGGGCCGCAAGGTCACCATCTCCGACTTCGTGTTCGAAGTGCCCGACATGGCGCCCAAGCCGTCGCCGTCGCGGAGCAGATTCCGTGTCGAGGGCCCGGTGCCTGCGGCCGCTGAAATGCTCGCCAATGATCGGCTGAGCGACCTGTCGGCGACCGTCGTCGATCCCAACACCAGCAAGGGAACATTCGCGGCGAACATCCAGCTCGGCATGCCGGTCAAGGGCGAATTGACCAAGGCCGACACCACCTATGCGGTCACCGCCGATCTCAACGGCTTTGCCGCCGACAAGCTGGTGATGAACCAGAAGCTGGAAGCCAACAACCTCAAGATATCGGCCAACAACCAGGGCTACCAGGTCAAGGGCGACGTCAAGATCAACGGTCAGGCGGCCTCGCTCGATTATCGCAAGCCGGCCGAGGGCGACGCGGACGTCAGGTTGCAGGCGACGCTGGACGATGCCAGCCGCTCGCGGCTCGGCTTCGATCTCAGCCCCGCCGTCAGCGGATCGTTGCCGATCAAGCTGTCGGGCAAGATCGCGAGCGGTGCGGATCAGACGACGAAGCTCGGCGTCGAGGCCGACCTGACCTCGGTCAGGCTCGACAACATCCTGCCCGGCTGGGTCAAGCTGCCGGGCAAGTCCGGCAAGGCCAGCTTCAAGGTGGTGCCGACGGCGCAATCGACGCGTTTCGAGGACATCGTCATCGACGGTGGCGGCGCTTCGATCAAGGGCTCGCTCGAGCTCGACGCGAACGGCGATCTCGTAAACGCGAACTTTCCGACCTACGCGCCGTCCGACGGCGACAAGGCCTCGCTCAGAGTGGAGCGCAGCCAGGACGGTGTGGTGCGCGGCACCATGCGCGGCGACGTGTTCGACGGCCGCGGCTTTTTGAAGTCGGCGATCTCGGGCAATTCCAAGGACGACAAGAACAAGTTGAAGAACCTCGATTTCGACATCGACGTGAAGCTCGGTGCCGTCGCGGGCTTCAACGGCGAGGCCATGCGCAGCGTCGACGCCAAGATGTCGAAGCGCAACGGGGCCATCAAGGCGCTCACGCTGAGCGGCAAGATCGGCCGTGACACGCCTGTCGCGGCAGATCTGCGCGGCGGCCGCGCCCAGGGCAACCGCGAGGTGATCTACCTGCAGACCAATGACGCGGGCGCGCTGCTGCGCTTCACCGACACCTACACCAAAGCGGTCGGCGGCCAGATGGTGGTGGCGATGGAGCCGCCGTCTTCCGAGCCGAACACGGCGCGCGAGGGACTCATCAACGTGCGCGACTTCACCGTGAAGGGCGAGGCGCAGCTCGAGCGCGTGGCCGCCGGCGCCCCCAACGGCACCGGGAATGGCGTCTCCTTCAGCGCGCTGCGCGCCGAGTTCACCCGGCAGAACGGCGCGCTCACGATCCGCGACGGTGTGGTCAAGGGGCCGATGATCGGCGCCACCATCGAGGGCTCGATCGACTATCCCGGCAACCAGGTGTGCATGAGCGGCACCTTCGTGCCGATGTATGGCGTCAACAACATCTTCGGCCAGATCCCGCTGTTCGGCATCTTTCTCGGCGGCGGCAACAATGAGGGGCTGATCGGCGTGACCTACGAGGTCGTCGGTACGCCGGCCGCGCCCGTGATGCGCGTCAATCCGATCTCGGCGATGGCGCCGGGCCTGTTCCGCAAGATCTTCGAGTTCAACACCGGCAAGCAGAACTCGCCGTTCGAGGAATTCCCGTCGCAGTCAAACGACGGCTCGACCGGATCGACGCGCCAGCTGTCGAGCGGGTGCACCGTCGCGCGGCGGTAGTAGCGAATATCAATCAGGCCGTCATGCCCGGGCTTGTCCAGGCTTGTCCCGGGCATCCACGTTCTTCGTGCCGCGTGGCCAACACGTGGATGGCCGGGACGAGCCCGGCCATGACGAATGTCGCGACGCTTTTGCGCCGAACGTCTCGACTCTCAAGCGGCGTGTTACGCCGCGCGCACGCCCTTCAGGAACGTTCCGACTTCGCCGGAGAGCTGCTCGGCCTGCTTGGACAGGTTGCTGGCTGCCGTGAGCACCATGCCGGCGGCGTTGCCGGTCTCGTTCGCCGCCGTGCTGACACCGCCGATATTGGTGGTGACCTCCTTGGTCGCCTCCGCGGTCTGCGAGACGCTGCGGGCGATCTCGGCGGTGGCGGCGCCTTGCTCCTCGATCGCTGCGCCGATCGAGGTGGCGATGCGGCTGACCTCCTCGATGGTGGCGGTGATGCCGCCGATCGCATCGACCGCTTCCTTGGTCGCGCCCTGGATCTGGGCGATCTTGTCGCCGATCTCGCGGGTGGCTTCCGCAGTCTGGCTCGCCAGCGACTTCACCTCGGAGGCGACGACGGCAAAGCCGCGGCCGGCTTCGCCGGCACGGGCCGCCTCGATGGTGGCGTTGAGCGCGAGCAGGTTGGTTTGCGCCGCGATGTTGGAGATCAGCTCGGCGACGTGCTCGATCTGCTGGGCGCCGTCCGACAGCGCGCGCACGATGGTGTCGGTGCGGCGGGCGCTGTCCACCGCGCGGCCGGTGACCTCGGCGGATTGCGCGACCTGCCGGCTGATCTCGGTGATCGAGGAGGAGAGCTCCTCGGCGGCGGAGGCGACGGTCTGGACGCGCTGGCTGGCCTCATTGGCGGCCGAGCCGACCAATGCGGCGCGGCGGTTGGTGCCTTCGGCGGTGGACGACATCGACTTGGCGGTGGTCTCCAATTCACCGGAGCCGGAGGCCATCAGGCCGACGAGCTGGCCGACGGAGGCATCGAAGCGGTCGGCAAGCGCGATCAGGGCCTCGCGCTTCTCCTGCTCGCTGCGAGCCTTGGCCGCGACCTGCTCGGCCTCGAGCGTGCGGGCCGTGAGCGCGGTCTGCCTGAGGACTTCGAGCGTCTCGGCCATGCGGCCGATCTCGTCGCCGCGGTCGGTTTCCTCGACCGGCTTGTCGATGGCGCCTTCGGAAATCGCCTGCATGCGGTTCTTCTGACGATCGAGCGCGCCGAGCACGTCGCGCGCGATCAGCCAGGACAGCGCCGCCATCAGCAGCATCAGGCCGACGCCGACCGCAGCGAGCTCCAGCGTCAAGGCGCGCACGTCGGCGTCGATGTCGTCGACATAGAGGCCGTAGCTGATGGTCACGTTCCAGGGCGCGAATTTGCGCGCGAACACGGTTTTGCGGAGCGGCTCGGTCTGGCCCGGACGGGGATAGAGATAGGAGGTGACGCCGCCCTGGGCGGTCTCGTTGCCGGCCTTGATGATGGCGTCGGCGATCAGAACGCCGTTGGAATCCTTGGCGCCGGTGATCTTGCCTTCGAGCTGCTGATTGGCGCCGTTCACTACGAGCGAGCCGTCCTGGTTGTAGACCACCGGATAGCCCTGGTTGCCGTTGAAGTTCATGCGGCGGCCGCGCTGGTGGAACAGGCTCTTGGCCTCGGTCGCCGTCAGCTTGCCGGCGGTCACCTCGTCCTGAAGCGCTTGGGCGTAGTTGTAGAGGAGCTCGACGGCGGTCCGCATCTGCTGGACGCGGTCCTCCATCATGCGGCTCTTGCTGAGCACGGCCGATACGCCGATGATGGCTGTGACGGTGAGCGCCGCAAGGCAGACCATGCTGGCAAGCTTGGTGCGGATCTTCAGATGACTGAGCAGCTTCATCACAGCCCCTACGGAATGGTTGTTATTGCTCGCACCGGTAGCATGAAGTTCTTACCAATCATGAATGGAGGCATGCGACGGCCTGCCGCGCGGACAGCGTTCGCAGGCGCGTGCGCAATGGTGCAGGCAAATTGCTCTGCCAGCGGGCTCCAGCCCATCTGAGGAAGGGAATCGATCTTGGATTTTGGTGGCTATGGAGTGGAGCCGAACGCGCAATGAATCGATTCGTTCATCGCATCATCATGTCCGTGCTGCTCGTCGCGGCCCTGGTTCTCATGTGGAACGTGCTGGGGACGCGTTGAAACGGCACCGGCGGGCCCGCCGGTGCCGTCCTGCTTGCGAAGTGATCTGGAGGCGCCTCAGCGCCGCGCGAACGCGCCGCCGGCTGCGCCGCTCTCCTTGCCCATCGCGGCATCGACGCTGATCGGCCCGCCACCGGCTGCCGACAGGTAGAGGCAGGCGAAGCAGAACAGGATCGCTGCGGTACCGCCATTGAGCAGCGGCAGGAACACCGGCGCATCGCCCCTGAACATGTGCCCCATGAAGTAGGCGAAGGCCATTTCACCCGAGAGGATGAAAGCGGAGAGGCGCGTGAACAGGCCGATCATCAACAGCCCGCCAACCACCAGTTCGATCGTGCCGGCCGCGCCGTAGAGCGACATCAGTTCGACCTTCGCGAACATCGGCACAGCCGGGAACTTGAACAGCTTGGCAATGCCGTACTGGAACAGCAAGAGGCCGGTGATGAAGCGAAACAGGCTCAGCAGAACCGGTTGAAAGCGAGAGAGAAAAGAAAAGTCCATTTTGGTTTGCCCTCCATCCAATGCAGCGACTTGGACCGCATTCGGTTCCTCCTCGCAAGCCACCCAAGATTGATTCTGCGCTGACATTTTCGTCATGTCGGACATAACACCGCAGGCCGGGGTTTCGGCCGCGTGTGATCCGCATTTTTTGCGCGTATTCGTGCCGGTCCCACCCGTAATTTTCCGGTGACACGAATGCGATCAGGTTACCCCTGAGATACCTAGCGCCGCAAGGCGGGCACGATCAGGAATGGAATCATTCCGAGGATCACGCTCGCAAGTGCGAAGGCGAGCAGGGCGTTGTAGCCGTGCGTCGCGTCATGGATCAGGCCGCCGCTCCAGGAGCCGAACGCCGAGCCGAGGCCGCTGCCGATCGAGATCGTGCCGTAGATGGTGCCCACGCGCTTGCCCTGGAAGATCCGCATCGCGGTCGCGCTGATCAGCGGGCCGCGCGAGCCCATCATGCTGCCGAAGCAGACGATGAAACCGGTGAGCAGCAGCATGTTCGGGGAATATTGCAGCAGCCAGAGCAGGGCGATGCCGAGGATCGAGATCGCGTAGCTCAAGAGCACGGACGGCCTTCGCCCGATCAGGCCGTCGAGCGCAGACACACCGAGCATGCCGAACACCAGCACGACGCCGGAAAAACCCCAGGCGGTCGCGGCCTGGAGCGGGGGGAAGCCGGCATCGATCAGATACGCCACGATCTGCGCGGCGATCGCGTACATGCCGACGGCGGTGAAGAAGAACGTCGAGAACAGCGCCCAGAAGGCGTGGTGACGCATCGCGCGGAGCAGCGTCCAGCCGTTGTCGACGAAATCAGGATCGGTCTTCTTCACGACATGCGGCGAGCCCGCGGCGAACAGCCGCCACGGCAGCAGCAGTAGCGGGACCAGGAGGCCCAAGGCGGCGAAGCCGAACAGCTGGTAGGTGCCGCGCCAGCCGATGTGATCGATCAGCAGCTGCGAGGCCGGCAGCAGCACCAGCACGCCGCCGCCCATCGCCGAATACACCACCGACATCGCGGTCGGCAGGCGCGGCCCGAACCAGCGGCCGAGCAGGATCGAGTTCGGCACGATGCCGATGAAGGCGATACCGACGCCGACGCAGAGGCCGATCGAGAGCTGGAACTGCCACAGGCGCTGCGCGTGCGCCGCGATCAGGAAGGCGGCGCCGAGCAGCAAAAGGCCGAGCGCATAGACAATGCGCGGTCCGGAATGATCGAACAGGCGTCCGACGAAGGGGGCGGTAAGGCCGCTCGCAAGCCAGGTGAGTGAATAGACCGAGACGATCTGCGCGCGGTCCCAGCCAAAGCTTTCCGAGATCGGCTTCAGGAATACCGTAAAACTGTCGCCGAGCCCGCGGCCCAGCACGGCCAGCGTGAAGCAGAGTGCGAGCACGGTGAGCGCGACGCGCGCGACGCCTTGCGGTGTCGCCGCGACGCCGTCACGGTGCGTATCCTTGCTCGCTTCCCTGGGCGTGTATTGTTTCATTGCCGTCAGGGAGCGCGCATCTGTGCGCCCTGACAAGCAGTGAAAAGCTCATACGCCTATGCAGGCTTGATGAGCACGTGCTTCTTCTTGCCGAAGGACAGCTTGATCACGCCTTCCGGCGTCAGATTGCCTGCCGACAGCGCCATCTTCTCGTCGGTGACGGGCGCATCATTGACGCGCAGGCCGCCGCTTTTGATCTGGCGCCGCGCTTCGCCGTTGGAGCCGACGAGGCCTGCCTTGACGAAGGCGTTGAGCACGCCCAGGCCGGCGTCGAGCTCGCCGCGCGGAATTTCCACGGTCGGCAGGCTTTCGGCGAGCGCACCTTCCTCGAAGGTGCGGCGCGCGGTCTCCGCGGCTTCGCGCGCGGCGTCGCGGCCGTGCAGCAGCGCGGTCGCTTCGGTCGCGAGCACCTTCTTCGCCTCGTTGATCTCCGAGCCGCCGAGCGCCTCGAGCTTCCTGATCTCGGCCATCGGCAGCGTCGTGAACAGTTTCAGGAACTTGCCGACGTCGGCGTCCTCGGTGTTGCGCCAGTACTGCCAGAAGTCGTACGGGCTGAACTGGTCGGCGTTGAGCCACACCGCGCCTTGCGCGGTCTTGCCCATCTTGGCGCCCGAGGCGGTCGTCAGCAGCGGCGTCGTCAGCGCGAACAGCTGGTGCGTGCCCATGCGGCGGCCGAGATCGACGCCCATGATGATGTTGCCCCATTGGTCCGAGCCGCCCATCTGGAGGCGGCAGCCGGTGCGCTTGGCCAGCTCGACGAAGTCGTAGGCCTGGCAGACCATGTAGTTGAACTCGATGAAGCTCATCTCCTGCTCGCGCTCGAGGCGCAGCCGCACGGAATCCATGGTCAGCATGCGGTTGACCGAGAAGTGCCGGCCGACGTCGCGCAGCATCTCGATCCAGTTCAGCTTGGTCAGCCATTCCGCATTGTCGAGCATGACGGCGTCGCTCTTGCCCTCGCCGTAGCGCAGCACCTTGGCGAACACGCCGCGGATCGATTCCTTGTTGGCCTCGATCTCGGCAATGGTGCGGATCGCGCGCGTCTCGTCCTTGCCGGAGGGATCACCCACCATGGTGGTGCCGCCGCCCATCAGCGTGATCGGCTTGTTGCCGGACTGCTGCAGCCAGTAGAGCATCATCATGGTCAGATAGTTGCCGATGTGCAGCGAGCGGGCGGTGCAATCGTAGCCGACATAGGCCGTCGCCTCGCCCTTGGCGGCGAGCGCGTCCAGCCCCTCGAAATCGGAGCACTGGTGGATGAATCCACGTTCCTGCAGGGTGTTGAGGAAATCCGATTTAAATGCAGTCATCTGTCGGCGTGCCTGACAATTCTTGGTTTACCGTTTTGGGGGCAATTTAAGGGTCTTCCGCGGGAACCCGATTGGCCGCCCGCCACTTGGCGCGTTGGCATTATAAGATGTGTCCCTCTGGCACAAGATCGGCATGCCAGGGCGGGTTTCTTGAGGACGCTGGTCCATGATGTTGACGGCACTCGGTTTGATGAGCGGCACCTCGCTGGACGGGGTGGATGTCGCGCTGATCGAAACCGACGGAAAGCAGGTCAAGGCATTCGGGCCATCCGGTTACCGGCCCTACGGCCCGGCCGAGCGCAACCTGCTGCGCCAGGCGCTGAGCGAGGCCGTGCATCTGCAGCAACGCGACGCCCGCCCGGGCATTCTGGGCGATGCCGAGCGTGTGGTAACGCAGGCCCATGCCGAGGCGGTTGCGGCCTTCCTCGCCCAGAACCGGATGAGGGCGGAGGACATCGACATTGTCGGCTTTCACGGCCAGACCGTGCTGCATCGGCCCGAAAGACGGCTGACGGTGCAGATTGGCGACGCGCCGGCGCTGGCAAGGGCCATCCACATTCCCGTGATGCACGACTTCCGCGCCGCCGACGTCGAGGCGGGCGGGCAGGGCGCGCCGCTCGTGCCGGTCTACCACCGCGCGCTCGCCCATTCGCTGGAGCGCGAAGGGCCAATCGTCGTGGTCAATATCGGCGGCGTCTCCAACATCACCTATATCGACGGCAACGATACGCTGATCGCCTGCGACACCGGCCCCGGGAACGCGTTGCTGGACGATTTCATGTACCGCACCATGAACCAGGCGTTCGATGCGGAAGGAAAGTTCGCGGCGCTCGGCAAGGTGGACGAGGCCTGGATCGCGCGGGCGCTGGAGCTGCCGTTCTTCGCAAGCCCGCCGCCGAAATCGCTCGACCGCAACGATTTTGCGGCCCTGCGGCTCGGCGAGGTGGCGCCGGCCGACGGCGCGGCGACGCTGACCGCCTTCACCGCCGCCGCGATCGCCCGTGTCATTCCGCTGTTGCCGCGCCGGCCGCGGAGCTGGATCGTCTGCGGCGGCGGCGCCCGCAACCTCACCATGTTGCGGATGCTGCGGGAGCGGGTGGGCTCGGCGACGGTCGAGGCGGCCGAAACGCTCGGCTGGGCCTCCGACGCCATCGAAGCGCAGGCCTTCGGCTTTCTCGCCGTCCGCGGCATGAAAGGCCTGCCACTGTCCTATCCCGCCACCACGGGCGTGCCGATGCCGATGACCGGTGGGGTGATTGCCAGGCCCTGAAGATTACTGCCTGACGATCACGCCCGGTTGATGCAAATGCATTGACCTTGACGGGTAGATGCAGCTGCATTTATATTTGATGCAGTTGCATCTAACCGCCGGGATCGTTGCCATGACCGCTTCACTGAAACTGATCAGCCACAAGCTTTGTCCCTATGTGCAGCGCGCGGTGATCGCGCTGAAGGAGAAGGGCGTGCCGTTCGAGCGGATCGACATCGATCTCGCCAACAAGCCGGACTGGTTCTTGAAGCTCTCGCCGCTCGGCAAGGTGCCGGTGCTGGTGGTGACGACCGAGAGGGGCGAGGTCGCGCTGTTCGAGAGCAATGTGATCTGCGAATACATCGAGGAGACGCAAGCAGGCGCTAAGCTGCATCCGGCGGATCCGTTGCAGCGGGCCGAGCACCGTGCCTGGATGGAGTTCGGCTCGGCGATCCTCGGCGACCTCTGGGGCCTGGAAACGACGACCGACGCGGCGACGTTCGAAAGCAAGCGCCAGGCGCTGGTCGCAAAGTTCGCGCGTGTCGAGGCCGCGCTAGGCGCAGGCCCGTTCTTCGCCGGCAATGCGTTCAGTCTGGTCGATGCCGTGTTCGCGCCGGTCTTCCGCTATTTCGATCTGTTCGACGAATTGACCGAGCACGGCATTTTCAACGATGTGCCGAAGGTTCGCGCTTGGCGCGCCGAGCTCGCAAAGCGCCCGAGCGTGCGCGGCGCGGTCGGGGCGGACTATCCGCAATTGCTGCGCGCGTTCCTCGTTCGCCACGACGCGCATCTGCTCAAGCTCGCGGCCTGAGCGCATGTCGCAATCCGTGGCCTGGCTGTTGCTGGTGATCGCCGGCGCGCTCGATGTCGGCTGGGCGATCTCGATGAAATACGCGGAAGGCTACACGCGGGCAGGCTGGAGCGTTATTTCGCTCGTGCTGCTTGCGGCCTTCGTCTTCCTGCTCGGACGCGCCTTGAAGGTACTCGAGGTCGGCGTCGCCTATTCGGTTTGGACCGGCATCGGTGCGGCCGGCACCTTCATCATGGGCGTCGTACTGTTCGGCGAGAGTTTGAGCGCGATGAAGCTTGCCGGCATCGCGCTCGTCTTGATGGGGATTGTCGCGCTCAAGCTCGCTTGAGCCGCAGCCTTTACCGCACGTTGGCGAGGCGCATGTCCAGATACGCCGTGATGGTTTCCATCAGCGGCTCGAGCTTGGAGTCGAAGAAGTGGTTGGCGCCGGGGATGATCTGCTGGTCGATCACGATGCCCTTCTGCGTCTTCAGCTTCTCGACCAGCGTGTTGACGTCCTTGGGCGGCACCACCGCGTCCTTCTCGCCGTGAACGATCAGGCCTGAGGACGGGCAAGGCGCGAGGAACGAGAAGTCGTAGAGGTTGGCCGGCGGCGCGATCGAGATGAAGCCCTCGACCTCGGGGCGGCGCATCAGGAGCTGCATGCCGATCCAGGCGCCGAAGGAGAAGCCGGCGACCCAGCAGGCGCGCGCCTCGGGATTGATGGTCTGCGCCCAGTCGAGCGCGGCGGCTGCATCCGACAATTCACCGGTGCCATGGTCGAACGAGCCCTGGCTGCGGCCGACGCCGCGGAAATTGAAGCGCAGCACCGAGAATCCGCGATGCGCGAAGGCGTAGTAGCACTGGTACACGATCTGATGGTTCATCGTGCCGTGGAACTGCGGATGCGGATGCAGGATCATCGCGATCGGCGCGTTCTTCTGCTTGGCCGGGTGATAGCGGCCCTCGAGGCGGCCGGCAGGGCCGGTGAAAATGACTTCAGGCATCGATGATCTCTGATTTAAGTCCCTTGGAGGTGATCCCTGCGCAATCGTCCGATTGTGGCTCTCGCAGCGTTGCCGCCGACGAGAGCACGGATGAAAGGTGGAGAGGCGCGCCCTCGGATGATGCGCGAGTGGCGCGCGGGTGAACTGACGCGCGCTTCTAACACGAGGCCAGGGTCAAAAAGCAAGCTTCTTCGACATCTCTCAATCAGCTCAACAGCTTAGCCGGTCATTGTGCTGTCATCGCCGGCCCGCCTCCCAGGATCGGGACCTGCCTGAATCAACCGGAGCCGGCAGGGGTTGCCCGCTGCGCCGGAGGGCAGCGCTCAACCGATTGGAATCACGATTGTTTATGGATCGCCGGTGGCGCTTCCCGCCGAGGCGGTTCGGCTTCCGAGCGCGGCGACGGTCGACCGGTAGCGCCGGCTGCCGCCGAGGGTCTGGCCGTTGTCGAAGGCGAGCTCGAAATCTCCTGACGGCTTGAGGTCCACGCCGCGCACCCGGTCGAGATTGGCAAGCTTGGTCCGATGAACGCGAACGATGGAAAAGCGCGCCAGCTCGCTTTCCGCCGCCGCCAGCGTGCCCCGGATGAGATGCTGGGTGCCGTCGGCGAGGCTGTATTCGATGTAATTGCCGGCGGACGCCACCCAGAGGATGTCGCGCGGCACCACGCGAATGCGGCTGGTGCCGTCACGCAGCCAGATCAGATCGGGAGACGGGGGCTGCGGGGCGGACGGCGCCGACGAAGCGATCGCGGCGCTCTTCAGCTCACGCCGGCTTTCGAGCAGCCAGATCGTGGCGCCGATCAGGACAACGGCCACGGCGTCTTTGCGGAATTCGTACAGGACCGTCGCGAGCGAGAAACGGAAATCGTAGGCGCCGCCGGCGAGCCATAGCGCGAGCTTTCGCACCCAGACCATGCCGGTGATGTGGAGGGTGGAGAAGCCGAGCAGGGCGATCGCCCCGATTGCCGCCTGTGCGGCGAGGCCCGGTGTCCGGCGCATGCGGCGGACCGCCAAGACCAGGATCGGCAGCAACAGCAGGATGACGCCGATGCTCGACATCTCCCAGAACAGCCGCCGGCCGATGTCGTAGCTGTCGCCACGCCAAGCCGCGTCCTGCGCGCCTGAGAACGCATTGACGATTCCGATCGCGAGCGCGACGGCCGCGATCGCTGCGAACATCATCCGGTCGCCGCCGCTGATCCCAAAAGACCCGCGACTCGTCCCAGCTGCCGGCGGCTCATCCCCTCGCGTCCGATTCTGATCCCAAACCGGCTCGACGCGCGCCGCAGGCGGAGCATTTTCGGTGTCAGCCATTTTCGATGTCAGCCCTGGCCCCAAAACCGCGTTCGTCGTCCCGTCAAGGAGCAGAAAACCATGACAACACCACAGCAATTCCAAAGCTCGGAAAGACGTATCGACCTGGACTGGGTGCGGATTTTAGCCTTCGGGCTCTTGATCTTCTACCACGTCGGCATGCTCTACGTGTCCTGGGGATTCCACATCAAGAGCGCGCACCGGCTAACCTGGCTGGAACCGGTGATGCTATTCCTCAACCCCTGGCGGCTGTCGCTGCTGTTCCTGGTGTCCGGGGTTGCCACCCGTTTCATGCTCGGCAAGTCCAGCCTGGCCTCGCTCGCGGCTGCGCGATCGGCGCGGCTCCTGATCCCGCTGATCTTCGGGATGCTCGTGATCGTGCCGCCGCAGGCCTATCTCCAGATCGTCGAAAGCCTCGGCTATCCCGCCGGCTTCCTCGATTTCTACACCAGGCACTACTTTGCCTTCGGCCCGCAGTTCTGTCCGAACCCGTGCATCGTGTTGCCGACCTGGAACCATCTCTGGTTCGTGGTCTATCTATGGGTCTACACGATGGCCTTGATCGGCGTGCTCGCGCTGTGGCCGGCGGGGGCTGACTGGATTGGCCGTAAGCTCGCTGGCATGCTCGCCGGGCCATGGCTCCTGATCGGGCCCTGCCTGCTGTTTGCGGCCTGGCGCCTGGTGCTGTTCCCGGCTTTCCCGTCGACGCACGCGTTGTTCGGCGACTGGTATAACCACGCGGACCACGCGACGGCCTTCCTGATCGGTTTCCTGCTGGCCCGGCAGGAGGGAATCTGGCGCGAACTGGAGCGGCAGCGCTTCGTGGCCCTGCTGGCGGCCGTCGCCTGCTTCTCGGCCTTCATCCTGGTACGCGCCGGCCTGTTTGCGCCGTCGCCTGCGCTGAAGTGGGCCGCGGCCTCGGCCTATGGTTGCTACCAATGGCTCGCGATCGCCGCCGTGCTGGGTTTAGCGCGGCGCCATCTCACCGCCGACAGCCCGGCGCGGCGCTATCTCACCGACGCGATCTTCCCGTACTACATCGTGCACCAGACCGCGATCATCGTGATCGCTCATCAATTGCGCGACAGCGGTCTGCCGGCCGGGACCGAAGCGCTGATTGTCATCGCTGGGACCGCGCTCACATGTGTGGCGACCTATGAGATTGTCCGGCGCGTTGCCTGGCTGCGGCCTCTGTTTGGATTGCGGGCGGTGCCGCGAACGGTGCGAAGGGTGGAACAGCAGCCGGCCTGACGAGTGCCCACCCTCCGATTGGCCGGACGACAAAAGGTGCTAAGAGGGCGAGATGCCGAACCGTGTCTATCTCGACTGGAATGCGACCACGCCGCTGCGCGCCGAGGCGCGGGCGGCGATGGTGGCGGCCTTCGACCTGGTCGGCAATCCCTCCTCGGTCCATGCCGAGGGGCGGGAGGCGCGGCGGCTGGTCGAAGAAGCTCGCGCGACGCTTGCGGCCGCGGTGGGGGCGCAGCCGCGCAACGTCGTCTTCACCTCAGCTGGAACCGAGGCCAATGCGCTGGCGCTCTCGCCGGGCTTGCGGGGTCCGTCCGGCGGACCCATCGCGCGGCTGCTGGTCTCGGCGGTTGAGCACGCCTCGGTGCTGGCCGGCGGCCGGTTCCCGGCGGACAAGATCGGCCTGATCCAGGTCACGCGCTCCGGCGTGGTCGACCTCGATCAGTTGAAGCGGCAGCTGAAGGACGGCCCGCCAGCCCTGGTCTCGATCATGGCCGCCAACAACGAGACGGGCGCCGTTCAGCCCGTCACGGAGGCTGCAACCATCGTCCACGAGGCCGGCGGCCTCCTGCATGTCGATGCGATCCAGGCGCTGGGCAAAATTTCATTCGATATCAATTCGGTAGGCGCCGACCTTGCCACCTTTTCTGCGCACAAGATCGGCGGTCCCAAGGGGGTCGGCGCCCTGGCGCTGACCGAGGGGATAAGCGGCCTCGAGCCGGTGCTGCGGGGCGGCGGGCAGGAGCTCAACCGTCGGGCCGGAACCGAGAACATTGCCGGGATCGCCGGCTTCGGGGCCGCGGTAAAGGCTGCGCTTCAGGCTCTGCCGGAGGATGTGAAGCGCATGGCAAGCCTCAGAGATCGTTTGGAAAATGGCCTTCGTGACGTACCCGGGACGACCGTCTTTGCGACAGAGGTGGCGCGGTTGCCAAATACCGTCCTTTTCACCGCGCCGGGCTTGAAGGCCGAAACCGCCGTGATCGGCTTCGATCTGGAGGGAATCGCGGTGTCCTCCGGCTCGGCCTGCTCCTCCGGAAAGGTCCAGCCGTCTCACGTCCTGTCGGCGATGGGCTATGATCCCGCGGTGGCCCAGGGAGCGGTGCGTCTCAGTCTGGGCTGGTCCACGGAACCGGAGGACATCAATCGGGCGTTAGAGGCTTGGCGAAAGCTTGGTAATACCCTACTTAAGAGATGAGCGACGAAACACGGCTTGAACGGTTCTAAGCCCGTGCTTTCCGCGGAGAAATATCGTAATACTCGTCCAAGTTTGATCCACCGCGGTCCTTGAAACCGCGAGCGGAGGATGGAATGCCAGCCGTACAAGAGACGGTCGAGCGCGTGAAGCGCATCGACGTCGACCAGTATCGTTATGGGTTTGAGACCCTGATCGACACCGAGAAAGCCCCCAAGGGGCTGTCGGAAGAGATCGTAAAATTCATCTCGCAGAAAAAGAATGAGCCCGCCTGGATGCTCCAGTGGCGGCTGGAAGCCTATCGGCGCTGGCTGACCATGACCGAGCCGACCTGGGCCCGTGTCGACTATCCCAAGATCGACTTCCAGGACCTCTATTACTACGCGGCGCCGAAGCCGAAGAAGACGGTCTCCTCACTGGACGAGATCGATCCGGAGATCCTGAAGACCTACGAGAAGCTCGGCATCCCCTTGCGGGAAGTCGCCATGCTCGAAGGCGTCGAACCCAAGCCCGGCGAGGAAGACCCGGCCCGCCGCAAGATCGCGGTCGACGCCGTGTTCGACTCGGTCTCGGTTGCGACCACGTTCAAGGCCGAGCTGAAGAAGGCCGGCGTGATCTTCATGCCGATCTCGGAGGCCATCCGCGAGCATCCTGAATTGGTGCAGAAATATCTGGGCTCGGTGGTTCCGACCTCGGACAATTTCTACGCCACGCTGAACTCGGCGGTGTTCTCCGACGGCTCGTTCGTCTACGTGCCGCCGGGCGTGCGCTGCCCGATGGAGCTGTCGACCTATTTCCGCATCAACGAGCGCAACACCGGCCAGTTCGAGCGTACGCTGATCATCGCCGACAAGGGCTCCTACGTCTCCTATCTCGAGGGCTGCACCGCGCCGCAGCGCGACGAGAACCAGCTGCATGCCGCCGTGGTCGAGCTCGTCGCGCTCGACGATGCCGAGATCAAGTATTCGACGGTGCAGAACTGGTACCCCGGTAATTCGGAAGGCAAGGGCGGCATCTACAATTTCGTCACCAAGCGTGGCGACTGCCGCGGCGCCAATTCCAAGATTTCCTGGACCCAGGTCGAGACCGGCTCTGCGATCACCTGGAAATATCCAAGCTGCATTCTCCGCGGCGACAACTCCCGCGGCGAGTTCTACTCGATCGCGATCTCGAACGGCTTCCAGCAGGTCGATTCGGGCACCAAGATGATCCATCTCGGCAAGAACACGTCGAGCCGCATCATCTCCAAGGGCATTGCCGCCGGCAAGTCGCAGAACACCTATCGCGGTCTCGTCACGGCGCATCGGAAAGCGACCGGGGCGCGCAACTTCACCGCCTGCGATTCGCTGCTGATCGGCGACAAATGCGGCGCGCACACCGTGCCGTACATCGAGGCCAAGAACTCCTCGGCGACCTTCGAGCACGAGGCGACGACCTCGAAGATCTCCGAGGACGTGCTGTTCTACTGCATCCAGCGCGGGCTCAGCCAGGAAGAAGCGGTCGGCCTCGTCGTCAACGGCTTCGTCAAGGACGTGCTGCAGCAGCTGCCGATGGAATTCGCGGTGGAAGCGCAGAAGCTGATCTCGATCTCGCTCGAAGGGTCGGTCGGCTAATTGCCGACCCTCGCGGCGCGCGCCTCGCGCACCAACATCAATTGAATTGAATAGACTGGATACCAAGATGGCTTTGCTTGAAGTGAAAGACCTCAAGGTTCGTGTCGAGGAGCGTGAGATCCTCCACGGCCTGACGCTGACCGTGAACGAGGGCGAGGTGCACGCGATCATGGGGCCGAACGGCTCCGGTAAGTCGACGCTTTCGCACGTCATCGCCGGCAAGCCCGGCTACGAGGTCACCGACGGCCAGATCCTGTTCAGGGGCGAGGACCTCTTGGAGATGGATCCGGACGAGCGCGCCGCCAAGGGCGTGTTCCTGGCGTTCCAATATCCGGTCGAGATTCCCGGCGTCACCACCATGAATTTCCTGCGCACTGCGCTCAATGCGCAGCGAAAGGCGCGCGGCGAGAGCGAGCTGATGGTGCCGGACTTCCTGAAGAAGGTCCGCGAAGTCTCGAAGTCGCTGAACATCCCGCAGGACATGCTCAAGCGCGGCGTCAACGTCGGCTTCTCCGGTGGCGAGAAGAAGCGCAACGAGGTGCTGCAGATGGCGCTGTTCGAGCCGAGCCTGTGCATCCTCGACGAGATGGATTCCGGTCTCGACATCGATGCGCTGCGGATCGCGGCCGACGGCGTCAATGCGCTGCGCTCGCCGGGGCGTGCGATGGTCGTCATCACCCACTATCAGCGGCTGCTCAACTACATCGTGCCTGATTTCGTGCACGTGATGTCGAGGGGCCGCGTCGTGAAGAGCGGCGGCAAGGATCTGGCGCTGGAGCTGGAAGCCTCCGGCTACGCCCAGTTCGAGGATGCCGCGTAAGGAATTTTCAAGATGAACGTTGCTGTGGCAAAGACCGGGGGCGGCCGCGCGGTGAGCGATCTCTTCGCCAGCGCCGAGGGCCGCTTGCCGGGTTCGCCGGGAGTGGCAGCAGTGCGCCGCGAGGCGTTCGAGACCTACGAGCGTCTCGGCCTGCCGCACCGCCGGATCGAGGAATGGAAATACACCGACCTGCGCGCGCTGGTCGGCGAGATGCTGCCGCTGGCAGGCGCGCCCGATTCCGCCGCGCTGAAGCGCGCCGCGGACGCGGTCAAGGCGCATGCCATCGCCGGCGCCCGCAAGCTGGTGCTGGTCGACGGCGTGTTCGCAGCCGAGCTTTCCGACGTGAAGGCGATTGCGTCCGAAGTGAGCTTCGAGACGCTGCGCGAGACGCTGGACAAGGATGCCGGTCTCCTCAAGACCGCGTCCAGCGATGCCGTGATCGCGCTGAACGCAGCAATGGCGACCGACGGCGTCGTGTTGTCGATTGCGGATGGCGCGCAGCTGTCCGCGCCGATCCAGATCATCCACATCGCGACCGCCGCGTCGACCTCGGCCTTCACCCGCTCACAGATCGCGGTCGGGAAGGGCGTTCGCGTCACCATCGTCGAGACTTTTGTTGCGGCGGAAGCCAAGGCCTATCAGGTCAACGACGCCGTCATCGTCTCGGTCGGCGACAACGCCGACGTCGCACATATCCGCCTGATGGACGACGCGCCCGACGCTGTGAACGTCACCTCGCAGTTCGTCACCATCGGCGCCAATGTGAAGTTCAATTTCTTCAACATGACCACGGGCGCCGCGGTGAGCCGTCTTCAGGGCTTCATCACGCTGGCCGGCGAGGGCAGTGAGCTCTCGGCCAACGGTGTCAACTTGTTGAAGAAAACCGAGCACGGTGACACCACGCTGGTGGTCGACCACGCCGTGCCGAACTGCGTCAGCCGCGAGATCTTCCGCGCCGTGATCGACGACCGCGCCCATTCGGTGTTCCAGGGCCGCATCATCGTCCGCCCCGACGCGCAGAAGACGGACGGCAAGATGATGACCCGGGCGCTGCTGCTGTCGGACGAGGCCGAAGCGGACAACAAGCCCGAGCTGGAAATCTTTGCCGACGATGTCTCGTGTGGCCACGGCGCGACCGCCGGCGCGCTGGACGAGAGCCTGCTGTTCTATCTGAAGGCCCGCGGCCTGCCGGAGAAGCAGGCCCAGGCGCTACTGATCCAGGCCTTCGTCGGCGAGGCGATCGAGCAGATCGCCGATGATACCTTGCGCGAGCACGTGATCGGCATCGCCGAGCGCTGGCTGGAGCGGCGGTCATGAGCACGCATCCGGCGGTCAAGAACGGAGCCTATGACGTTGCGCGCGTGCGCCAGGATTTTCCGGCGCTCGCCATGCAGGTCTACGGCAAACCGCTCGTGTATCTCGACAACGCCGCCTCGGCGCAGAAGCCGAGCGCCGTGCTGGACCGCATGACGCAGGCTTATACGTCCGAATACGCCAATGTGCATCGCGGCCTGCACTACCTCGCCAATGCCGCGACAGAGGCCTATGAGGGCGGCCGCGCCAAGGTGGCGCAGTTCATCAACGCTGCGCGCACCGAGGAAGTGATCTTCACCCGCAATGCGACCGAGGCGATCAACCTGGTCGCATCCTCCTGGGGTGGCCCCAATATCGGGGAAGGCGACGAGATCGTCATTTCGATCATGGAGCACCACTCCAACATCGTACCCTGGCACTTCCTGAGGGAGCGCCAGGGCGCGGTGATTAAGTGGGCGCCGGTCGACGACGAGGGCAATTTCCTCATCGACGAGTTCGAGAAGGTCTTGAGCCCGAAGACCAAGCTGGTCGCGATCACGCAGATGTCGAACGCGCTCGGCACCATCGTGCCGGTCAAGGACGTCGTCAGGATCGCCCATGCCCGCGGCATTCCGGTGCTGGTCGACGGCAGCCAGGGCGCGGTGCATCTGCCCGTCGACGTCCAGGACATCGGCTGCGACTTCTACGTCTTCACCGGCCACAAGGTCTATGGCCCGACCGGCATCGGCGTGCTCTGGGCCAAGTACGACCACCTCGTCGCGATGCGCCCCTTCAATGGCGGCGGCGAGATGATCCGCGAGGTCTCACGCGAGGTCGTCACCTATGGCGATCCCCCGCACAAGTTCGAGGCCGGCACGCCGGCGATCGTCGAGGCCGTCGGCCTTGGCGCCGCCATCGACTACGTCAATTCGATCGGCAAGGAGCGCATCGCCGCCCACGAGGCCGACCTCACCGCCTATGCCCAGGAGAAGCTGCGCGAGATCAACTCGCTGCGGCTGATCGGCACGGCGCGGGGCAAGGGCCCGGTGATCTCCTTCGAGCTCAAGGGCGCGCATGCCCACGACGTCGCCACCGTGATCGACCGCCAGGGCATCGCGGTGCGCGCCGGCACCCATTGCGTCATGCCGCTTTTAGAGCGGTTCAACGTCACGGCCACCTGCCGGGCCTCGTTCGGCATGTATAATACGCGGGAAGAAGTCGATCATCTGGCACAGGCGCTGCTGAAGGCGCGGGATTTGTTCGCATGAGTGACACGGCCGAAATCAAAGCCAATCCGATGGAGACTCATTCGGCGCTTCCGCCGGAGGAGACCGAGCGTCTCACCACCGAGATCATCGCCGGGCTCAAGACCGTGTTCGATCCGGAAATTCCGGCCGACATCTACGAGCTCGGCCTGATCTACAAGGTCGAGATCAAGGACGACCGCTCGGTGGACGTCCAGATGACGCTGACGACGCCGAATTGTCCGGCCGCAGGCGAGCTGCCGACCATGGTCGAGAACGCGGTCGCCAGCGTCCCTGGCGTCGGCGTGGTCGACGTCAAGGTCGTCTGGGAGCCGCCGTGGTCGCCCGAGCGCATGAGCGACGAGGCGCGCCTCGTGCTGAACATGTGGTGACGGCCTCGGCCCGCATTGAATTCGCTCCGCAACGGACCACATAAACAACATGACCCAGGCGACACCAGCATCCTCCACTCCGAAGCCGCGGCGTCCGCGCCCGCAGGTGATGCGGCTGACGGACGCTGCTGCCCAGCGCATCACCGAGCTGACCCAGCGCGCCGATTCCGAGATCGTGGGCCTGCGAGTCGGCGTCAAGAACGGCGGCTGCGCCGGCCAGTCCTACACGGTCGAATACGCCCACGAGATCCGCCCGACCGACGAGGTCGTCGAGGACAAGGGCGTCAAGATCCTGGTCGATCCCAAGGCCGTGCTGTTCCTGCTCGGCACCGAGATGGACTACAAGGCCGACAAGATGCAGGCCCAGTTCATCTTCAACAATCCCAACCAGATCTCCGCCTGCGGCTGCGGCGAATCGGTCGAGCTGCGGCCGGCCAAGATCGACGGGTAATCTCTCCACCGTCATTGCGAGGAGCCCGCGACAAAATTGCGAAGCAATTTTGCGCTGGCGACGAAGCAATCCAGACTGCCTCCGCGGCGGAAGTCTGGATTGCTTCGCTTCGCTCGCAATGACGGAAATGCTATGAAGGCTCACTTGCTCGCGCAGGGTAGCCTCCGATGGACCGCGAATTCCTGATCGACCTGTTCGCCGATTTCGGCCCGGTCACCATCCGAAAAATGTTCTCGGGCTTCGGCATCTCCGCCGACGGCGTCAATTTCGCGCTGTCACTGCGCGCCGGCCTGTTCTTCCGCGCCGACGAGACGACCATTCCCGATTTCGAAGCCGAAGGCTCGAAGCCGTTCCAGTATTCGACCCGCGCCAAGACCGTGGTGGTGAATTCCTACTGGGAGCTGCCGGCGCGCCTGTTCGATGATTCCGCGGAGCTTGCGCAATGGGCGAGGGCGGCGCTCGCCGCGGCGCAGCGCGCCAAGGTGAAGAAACGACCGAAGGCGAAGAAGCCGGCGGCGAAGAAGGTTGCGCCGAAGAAGCGTCTGGCGAAGAAGGTTGCCAAGAAGGCGCTGCGTAGGGTGGGTTAGCGCAGGGTAACCCACCACTTCATCCATCTTGATAGACAAGAGGTGGGTTACGCTGCGCTAACCCACCCTACAAATGCGAGGATGAACGTCACGCCACCCGGCTGTGGCTCTCGATCGCGAATTCCGGATCGGCTTCGCAGATCACGCGGTTGCGGCCGTTGCGCTTGGCGGCGTAGAGGCAGGCGTCCGCACGCTCGATCAGCGCGTCGGTGTCGTCACCCTCCCTCAGCATGGAAACGCCGACGGAGATGGTGACGCGGCCGAGGATCTCGCCGGTCGATTTCTTCTTCAATTCCTTCGCCATCACGGCGCGGCGGATGTGATCGGCCACCGTGAGCGCCTGGCGCATCGCGGTGTTGGGCAGCACCACCGCAAATTCCTCGCCGCCGTAGCGCGCGGTGATGTCCTGGCCCTTGATGGTCTGCTTGAGCGAAAGGCCGACGAGCCGCAGCACCTGGTCGCCGGTGAGATGACCGTAGGAATCGTTGAACGACTTGAAGTGATCGATGTCGAACAGCAGCAGCGACAGCGGCTCGCCCGAGGCGAGCGCGCTCTGCACGGCCATGCCGATCATGCGGTCGAAATATTTGCGATTTCCCAGGCCCGTGAGCGGATCGGTCAGGCTCTCGGCGCGGATCGCCTCCAGGCTCTGCTGGAGATTGCTGATCTCGTTCTTCGACAGCGTCAGACGGTCTTCCAGCGCCTTGTTGGCCTCGCGCATCTCGCTGGTCGAGCGCAGCAGGGTCTCGACGATCGCCTTGATCTGGTCGCGGCTCTCGGCCGACGACAGTTTCTCGGTCGCACCCGAGAGGCTGGAATCGTAGGCCCCGGTCATGCCGAGCGCCTCGCCCAGCACCTTCACCACGTCGTCGATCTCGCCGACGACGCGCGCGCCGACCTTGTCGATGCGGTCGGTGGTCTTGATGTGGGAGAGATAGGTCTCGTAGATCTGCTCGAGATCGGCTTCGGTCAGCTTGCCGCTGCGCGCCAGCGTCTCATTGATGATCTTGTTGAGCGGTGCGTTGTAGCCGGTCGCGTAGACGTACCAAATCTCGTAATTGCGGGGAATGGCGGTCTGTCGCAGCGATCGGATCTGGCCGAGCGCCACCTCGGCGAACGCCATCGTGCGTTCGTGTTCGTCGAGCACCTTGATCACGGAACATCCCCACAGCGGCCGACGCGCCATCGACCGCAGCAATGCTTAAATTATGTTCGTAGGCTAACGGACGATTGTGAACACCCCGTAAATATACGTTCACGGGCGCATCCAAATAATTGCAAAGCGAGGATTTTCAACCGAAGTCAGGTAGTACCGGCGCGCGTCAGGCGCCGGCGGGGGAGCGGACCGGCCGTAGCAGAAAAGCCGGCAGATGCGAGTGATCGCCCGGCTCGGTATCGACCTCGCGCTGGCGGCGCGGCTCGGGACGGCCGATCGAGGGCACATGCGACGAATTCGCTTGCGGGCGCGCACCGTTGCGCGGCTCGGATGATTGCCTGGCTTCGCGCGGCGGCCGTGCCTCGCGTGCGGGCCTCGCCTCGGGAGCCGGCCGGGCCTCGCCACGTGCCTCGCGCGGCTCGTGGCCGCGTTCGCGGTCATGACCGCGCCGCTCGCCGCGCTGCGGCTTGCCGCGTCCGCCGCGTGAACGCTCGCGGCCGCGCTGTTCGCGCGGACGCTCGCCTTGTTCGCCCGCTTCGGCGAGGACGTCATAGTCGCCTTCGGCGCGCGGAATGCTCTGGCCGATCAGCTTCTCGATCGCCGCCATCGACTTCTGGTCGAGCGGTGTCACGATCGAGATCGCGGTGCCGGTTCGGCCGGCGCGGCCGGTGCGGCCGATGCGGTGGACGTAGTCGTCGGCGTGGTGGGGAACGTCGAAATTGAAGACATGGCTGACCTCGGGAATATCGAGGCCGCGGGCGGCGACGTCGGAGGCGACGAGGAGGGGCAGCTCACCCTTGCGGAACTGGTCGAGTGCCGCCATGCGGGCCGGCTGGTCCATGTCGCCGTGCAGGGCGCCGACGCTGAAGCCGTGCTTCTGCAGCGATTTGTGAACGATCGCGACCTCGCGCTTGCGATTGCAGAAGATGATCGCGTTCTTGAGGTCTTTCGCCTCGCGCAGCAGGCGGCGGAGCAATTCGCGCTTCTCGTGCGCCTCGCGGCCGGCGGGCACCTGGGCCTGCGTCACGGTGACGGCGGTCGTGGCGGGCCTGGAGACCTCGACCTTCTGCGGATTGTGCAGGAAGGCCTCGGTGATGCGCCGGATTTCCGGCGGCATGGTCGCGGTGAAGAACAGGGTCTGCCGGGTGAAGGGGACGAGCTTGCAGATGCGCTCGATGTCGGGGATGAAGCCCATGTCCAGCATGCGGTCGGCTTCGTCGATGACGAGCAGCTCGACGCCGGTGAGCAGGAGGCCGCCGCGCTCGGTATGGTCGAGCAGGCGGCCCGGGGTGGCGATCAGCACGTCGACGCCGCGCATCAGCTTGGCATCCTGGTCGCCGAACGAGACGCCGCCGATCAGGAGGGCGACGTTGAGTTTCTGGCCGGCGCCGTAGCGGTCGAAGTTTTCCTTCACCTGGGCTGCCAGCTCGCGGGTCGGCTCGAGGATCAGCGTGCGCGGCATGCGCGCCCGGGCGCGGCCCTTTTCGAGGATGGTGAGCATCGGCAGCACGAAGGCCGCGGTCTTGCCGGTGCCGGTTTGGGCGATGCCGAGCACGTCCTTGCGTGCGAGGACGTGGGGGATCGCCTGTTCCTGAATGGGGGTGGGGGTGGTGTAACCGGTGGCCGCCACTGCGGCGAGGACTTTTTCGGACAGTCCGAGATCTGAAAAGGACATTGAGCCTCTGGTCGAAACCGCCGTTCGGAATCGAGGGTAATAAGGCTGTCGCGTTCCACCCCGAAACGGCGCGCTCTCAAAGAAGCTGGGGGTGCTGACTCACGCGAACAAAGCGCAAGGCTCAGGAATCGCTCTTCGATCTGAGCCGCGTCGACCCGGAACATAGGCGGGAATTGGCCAAAGTCAATGGAGCGGGCGCGGGAAGAGCCTAAAAAACCTGAGGTTTTTGCCCAAATCACGGGCGCGGCTCGGGTTTTCCCCCGAGGACCTCAGCCCGCCCGCCAGCGCCAAGACAGCAGCTAGCGCCCCTCCGTGCCCTTGTCGGTCCCCTTGGCCCGGAAGTCGCCGGGGGCCATGCCATAGGCGGCGTTGAACACCCGGTAATAGGTCGCGAGGCTCTCGAAGCCGCACGAGGCCGCGATATCAGCGATCAGCCGCTCCGGCGCCTCGCGCAGGAGGCGGCGGCTCTGATTCAGGCGCTCGTCGGTCACCGTCTGGGAGAAGCTCTTTTCCGCCATCTCGAACAGCATGTGCAGGTGACGCACGGAGACGCCGAGCAGGTCGGCCACCATGGCCGGTGCCAGATTGGGGTCCTCAAGGTGGCGCACGATGCCGCCGGGCTTGCGAGAGACGGGCGGTCCGCAGCGCCTGCTGTCCCCGACGGCTGCCGGGCCGCACGACGCCGCGCTCGATCAGCGCCAGATGGGCCAAAGCCTGGACCAAGGAGGTCTGGACGGCAGAGGCCGCATCGTCCGCGGCAATCTCGCCGAGATCGGCAAAGCAGGCTGCGAGCAGGGGCACCAGGGCCGGATCGTTGAAGGTCCTGGGCGCAAGCTCGCGCATGCGCTTGTCCTGCACCGGGATGCTGCTCACGGGGATCTTGAGGATCCGCAGGTGGAACCCCCCGGTGCCCAGCGGCGCGGTGCGGTAGGGCAGGTCGGTATGGCTGGTGGCGAAGCTGCCATTGGCAATCGCAAAGTCGCTCGTGCGCATGCCGCCGAACCAGCCGCCGCTGCCGAGCTGCTGGTAGACGCAGATCGCCTCACCCGGGGCGTAGGCGATGTCCGCCGCGCTGCGCTCGACCGCGTAGGGCGAGGCCTTCAGCTCGACGAGGCCGGCGCCGCCCAGCTGACGCAGCGAGAATTCGCCGAAAAAGTCCGCGCGCCGCTCGCGCGCGAGCTCGGCGGTGACGCCGAACAATCCCCTGGCGCGCACCTCGCGCCAATAGTCGAACCGATCCTTCGGGTCGACCTCGTCCGTACACCAGTGCAACACGGCAGTCCCTCGCTTGCGGCGAAATTATCCAAAGGGAAACAGATTCCAGCGGAATCGGCCATAGGCCGATCGTGCTATCGGAGCCCGAGGTCCCTTGAACCGTCATCTGGTCTCGGCCGACTATCACACAGCGGCGGGGGGTCCCATGAACTGCCGTTCGAAGATCGGCGGCAGGGCCGGTTCTGCAACAGGAATTTTGCGATGACGCGTCGGCTTTTCAGAATTCTGGCGGCCCTTGGCCTCGCAGCAAGCCTGAGCGGCTTCGCCGCGCCAGCCTGTGCCGAGAAGCGCGTCGCGCTCGTCGTCGGCAACAACGACTACAAGAACGTGCCGAAGCTGCTCAAGGCCGTCAACGACGCCCGCACCATGGGCGACACGCTGAAGCAGCTCGGCTTCTCGGTGATGGTCGCCGAGAACCAGAGCCGGCAGCAATTCTCCGAGACGCTGCTCGCCTTCGACAAGGCGATCGAGCCCGGCGACACCGCGTTCTTCTTCTATGCCGGCCACGGCTTCGAGATCGCCGGCCAGAACTATCTGCTGCCGACCGACGTGCCGGCGGCGACGGAAGGACAGGAAGAGCTGGTGCGCGACGCCTCGATCCTCGCCGACCGCATCGTCGAGCGGCTGCAGAACAAGAAGGCACGGACCTCGATCCTGGTGTTCGATGCCTGCCGCAACAATCCGTTCGAGCGCAAGGGCACCCGCGCGGTCGCCGGCGGCGGCGGGCTCGCGCCGATGACGCAGCTGCCCGAGGGCGTGTTCTCGGTGTTCTCCGCGGGTCCCCGCCAGACCGCGCTCGATCGGCTCTCCAATGACGACGCCAATCCGAATTCGGTGTTCACGCGCACTTTCGCCAAGGAGCTGCTCAAGCCCGGCGAGAATCTGGTTCAGGTGGCGCAGCGGACCCGCCGTGCCGTCAGCGAGATGGCCGATACCGTGAAGCACAGGCAGGTGCCGGTCTATTTCGACCAGATGGTCGACGATGTCTTCCTCAGCGGCCTTGCCAAGGACGCCGTCGCGCGTTCGGACGATCCGCCGCCGCAGAAGCTCGCGGCGCTGCCGCCGGTGTCGGTGCCGAGGATGCCCAAGGAGGAGACCCTCAACGCGCCGATCGCGAGCTTCTCGCGGCACAATGGCGGCTGGAGCGTGACGTTCTCCTTCGCCGATCCGACGCTCGGCATTTCCTGGCGCATGGCCGGCGCGGGCGATTTCCGCGAGACCGGCTTCATCGATACGCTCGATCCGCGCACGCGCAAGCGGATGCCGAACCCGTCGATCGAGCTGCCGCCGGATGCGCAGGCCGGCACCATCGAGGTTCGCTACGTCGACCAGTCCGGCGACATGCAGGGCCCGTTCCCGATCAGGTTCGATCCCGAGGCCGCGCTGATCCGCGACCAGCGCAAGATCCTCGACATGACCTCGACGAGCTGGTTGTCGTTCCGCGAGTTCAACGGGCTGCTCGTCTATTACACCCACCTCGTCTCCTATCGCTGCGCCATCCGCGAGGTGCGCATCGGCATCGACACCGCCGTGCCCAACCAGGTGCTGAAGATGCCGGCCTGCGACATGCGTGATCCCAGCGCAGTCAGCGCCGGCATGCCGCTCTACATGAAGCTCGCGCCAAGCACGAAATCCGTCTCGGTCGAGCTGACCTATCGCGACGGCAGCGTCTCGGAGATCAAGAGCTTCAGGAGCGCGAACCGGAGCAACAATTGATGCGCTGTTCGGCCCGGCGGATTGTGACAGGATCACCTTACGGCGTGAACGAAGTTAAATCGGACAGGTCAAGGTGAAAGTGCTAGAGCCGGGGATGACAAAATTCATCATCGCAGCGTTCCTTACGACGCTTCCGGTTCTGGCCCAAACGACTGCGGCCCCCGGCGCGCCGCCACTCACCGACCGCGAACGCGTCCAAGCGGATCGTGCGAAAGCCGCTGAAGAAGAGAGGGTCGCTCCGATCACCCGACCCTGGGATCGCGACGCTGACGGCAAGCGCCCGTGGGAACGGAAGTCGCAAAAGCCCTGAGGCAAGCGAACGTCGAGTCTCTCGGAAGGAACTACTCCTGCTGACTCGGATTGTCTGCCAAACCAGGGAGACGATCCATGATCCGCAAATCCATTCTCGTGATGATCGCTTGTGCTGCAGTCTCGACGACCGCCCTTGCTCAAGGCGGAGGCGGAGGTGGCGGCGGCGGTGGTGCGGGCGGTGCCAGTGGTGCCAGCGCGGGATCTGCGGCAAGCTCAGGTGCCGGAACGGGCACGTCGTCCAGCAGCGCCAATTCGGGACCGTCGGCTCCGTCCGGAATGGGGACCCAGGGAACCACCAC
This sequence comes from Bradyrhizobium sp. USDA 372, assembly GCF_053629095.1. Classification (NCBI taxonomy): domain Bacteria; kingdom Pseudomonadati; phylum Pseudomonadota; class Alphaproteobacteria; order Hyphomicrobiales; family Nitrobacteraceae; genus Bradyrhizobium; species Bradyrhizobium sp. USDA 372. The sequence continues at coordinate 138,823 of NZ_JBRJHR010000001.1, forward strand.
CGGAGCGAACGTCAAGACCAACAACAGCCCGAACAATCCGAATGTTCAGCCACCGACCGCGAACGGTAGGTCGCCTGCTGCCGCCCAGGCCGAGCGAAACTCCGGCGTCGGTCATGCGCCCAATGGCATGCCGATCGGCAGTCCGGGGTCCGGGACCAGCAACGAAGACCAGAAATAGTCATCCCCGCATCAAGCAAAGGCCCGCGCTCCTGCGGGCCTTTGTATGCTGCGAACGGCCCGCACGGGCTGTCGCTGCAAATTGAGACCGTCTCGCCGTGAATCGCGCTAGTATCGTCAGGTATTTCTTGATCGATAGTAGATCGCGGCGGCAATGACATCCGATCAACAGGCGAAGCGGACCATGAAAGTCCGCTGCTGCATCGTCGGCGGCGGACCTGCCGGCATGATGCTGGGCTATCTCCTGGGCCGTGCCGGAATCGACGTCGTGGTGCTGGAGAAGCATGCGGATTTCTTCCGCGATTTCCGCGGCGACACCGTGCATCCCTCGACGCTTCAGGTGATGGACGAGCTCGGCCTGATCGACGACTTCCTGAAGCTGCCGCACCAGCGCCTGCAGAAGATGGACGGCCTGTTCGGCGGCACGCCGGTGCGCATTGCCGATCTCAGCCGGCTCCATACCAAATACCCCTTCATCGCCTTCATGCCGCAATGGGACTTCTTGAATTTTCTGCGCGAGGCCGGCCGGCGCTTTGCTTCCCTCGAGGTGATGATGAGCGCGGAGGCGATCGATCTGATCCGCCGTGGCGAGACGATCGCCGGCGTGCGGGCGAAGACGCCTGACGGCATCATCGACATCGAAGCCGATCTCACCATCGCCTGCGACGGCCGGCATTCGACGGTGCGTGAACGCGCTGGGCTTGCGATCGAGGAGATCGGCGCGCCGATGGATGTGCTCTGGTTCCGGGCCGGCCGCAGACCCGACGAGACCGAGAACGTGTTCGCGCGGGTCGAGCCCGGCAAGATGATGATCACCTTCGACCGCGGCGACTACTGGCAATGCGCCTATGTCATCGCCAAGGGGCAGTACGAGGCGGTGAAGGCGAGGGGACTATCGGCGCTGCTCGACGACGTCGTGCGGATGGCGCCGATGCTCCGCTCCGGCATCGCCGAGGTGAAGAGATTCGACGACGTCAAGCTGCTCACCGTCGCGATCAACCGTCTGGCGCGTTGGACGCAGCCTGGCCTTTTGTGCATTGGCGACGCCGCGCATGCGATGTCGCCAGTCGGCGGCGTCGGCGTCAATCTGGCCGTGCAGGATGCGGTTGCGACCGCGAACATCCTGGCGGACAAGCTGCAGCATGGCTGCCCGTCCGAGCACGAGCTCGATGCCATCAGGCGCCGTCGCGAGTTCCCGGTGAAGATGACGCAGCGCATGCAGGTGGTCGTGCAGAACAACATCATCAGCGGCGCCTTGCAGGGCGGCGGCGGCCCGCTGAAGGTGCCGCTGGTCGTGCGCCTCATCACCGCGCTGCCATGGCTGCAGGGCATTCCGGCGCGCCTGATCGCGCTCGGCGTTCGGCCGGAGCACGTGCATTCGCGGGCCGCACCGGAATTTTAGCGTAGGACTTCGGTAGGGATAACGTTGCGTGAAATCGCGCGCGGCGCGTTGCGCGCCTGCAACAGCGCTACCGGATTGACGCCACGGTGCGCGTTCAACCGCCACGTTAACCGTGTTGATTTCAATTTTAGTAAGGGCCGTCTGTGACCGTGCGCCCATCAAGGACACGGGGTGTACCATGCGTAATAAATTGATTGCCGCCTTCGCCTGCACGACCGCTCTGGTTTCGACGGGTGCTGCTTCCGCCGCCGATCTCGGTGCGCGCTACACGAAGGCGCCCGCTTACGTCGAGCCGCTGTTCAACTGGACCGGCTTCTATGTCGGCGGCCACATCGGTGGCGCATGGACCAACGAACAGTTCATCAACAGCGGCAACACGACGGCATTCGGCGATCTCGCTCCGGGCCAGGGCTATCGGCAGCGTGGTTCGGGCCTCATGGGCGGCGCCCAGATCGGCTACAACTGGCAGGCCAACAACTATGTGTTCGGCGTGGAAGGCACGATCTCCGGCCTCGACAACAAGGGCTCGTTCACGAACACCGCGTTTGGTGCCGGGGATGACGTGTTCTCCTGGCGCGCCAACGTGCTCGCGACCGTCGTGGGCCGTGCGGGCTTCGCCGTGCAGAACAACCTCTTCTACATCAAGGGCGGCTATGCCGGCGTGAACAATCGTCTCTCGGTCGCCGACACGGTCGCTCCGGCGACGGGCTCCGGCGGTCAGACCCACTGGGCCAACGGCTGGACCGTCGGCGCTGGATGGGAATACGGCGTCACCCGCAACTGGATCGTCGGCCTCGAATACAATTACGCGGCCTTCGGCAGCCAGACCTATCAGCTCGGCGGCACCGGCGGCAGCTACACCTTCGATGCCAAGCCGCGGGACATTCAGTGGGCCGTCGTGCGCGCGAGCTACAAGTTCGATGCCCCCACCATCGCCCGCTACTGAGCACGTCGACGCAACGCGACCAACGATCAAGAAAAGCACTGCCTCAATTAAAAGCCCCGGCCTTGTCCGGGGCTTCTTTTTTTGCGCTATCGGGCGGGCGGGCGGGCGGGCCTCAGGCCATCACCGAAAATCCGCCGTCGACCGGGATCGCCGTGCCCGTGACGAAATTCGACGCGGGCGATGCCAGGAACACGGCGATGCCGGCGAAGTCGTCGATGTCGCCCCAACGCCCCGCGGGCGTTCGCGCCAGCACGCGCTCGTGCAGCCCCGAGACCTGCTGCCGTGCGCCGCGGGTGAGATCGGTGTCGATCCAGCCCGGCAGGATGGCGTTGACCTGGATGTTGTCGGGCGCCCAGGCATTGGCGCAGGCGCGGGTGTACTGCACGATGCCGCCCTTGCTGGCCGCATAGGCGGTCGCGAAGCTCGCGCCGAAGATAGACATCATCGAGCCGATGTTGATCACCTTGCCATTGCCGGACGCCTTCAGCGCGGGATAGGCCAGCTTCGAGCACACGAAGGCGCTGGTGAGGTTGGTGTCGATCACCTTGTTCCACTCGTCGAGCTCGAGCTCGTGCGGCGGCTTGCGGATGCTCATGCCGGCATTGTTGACGAGGACGTCGATGCGGCCGAGCTCCTTGACGACGCGCTCGATCATGGAGGCGACCGCCGCCTTGTCGGTGATGTCGGTGGCAACGGCGATCGCCTTCACGCCGCGCTGCCTGAGATCGGCCACGGCGGCCGCGGACTTGGTCTCGTTGCGTCCGACCACGGCGATATCGGCGCCGGCATCGGCGAGGCCCCGCGCCATGCCGAGCCCGATGCCGCCATTGCCTCCCGTGACGATCGCGACCTTGCCGCGGAGATCGAACCGGCTGGATGTCATGCTTGTATTCCCTGGTTTCTTCATTGGTTGCTCTGCCAGATCAGCACCAGACCGAACCCGGCCATGGCTGCGCCATAGCCGGCCCATTGCAGCTGGTCGACCATGAAGCTCGATCGGGGCCACGGAACCGTGCCGGTGCCCTGTCCGATCCAGAGCAGCCCGAGAGCGGTGGCAAACAGGCCTGCCACCAGCAGAAATCTGCGCATGCCTTCCTCCCATCGGTCCGCTTCTGTCGCGGTCCACGGCATTCAATGAATGCCGCAGCCACGAAAACTTGGCGCCAGACTAGCCGTAGCCCTGGTGCGGATACAATGGGCGGTGGCCGCAAGGCCGCGCGGAGGACGCATGTCGATGCGCAAGATCGTCCAGGGGGCGCCCGGCTCGCCGGCCCATATGAAGCGCTCAAGGTCAGTGTCGAACGATAGAACCTCAAACGAAAAAGCCCCGGCGATGCCGGGGCTTTGACGCTTGATCGTGAGATCAGATCAGTACTTCGCGACGACCGGACCGGTCCAGTTGAAGCGGTAGACCAGCGAGGTCGAGATCGTCTGGTTCCAGCTGTTGGCGCGGATGCTGTTGCCGACCGGAAGGTTGCTGACGTCGAACAGTTCGTCCTGAGTCTTGGCATTGTAGAAGGCCGAACGATACTCGGTCTTCATGAACCAGCCGGGCGACGTGATGCCGAAGATGTTCAGGCTGTTCTCGACGCCGCCACCCACGAACCAGCCGTGCCGATCGTAGCTGCTGAGATGGACGCCCACGGGAGTGCCGCCCAGCGTCGTGAAGTTGGTCTGGCCGAAATGAGCGCCGGAGTAACCGCCGTTGACGTAGGACAAAACGTTCGGGGCGACCAGCCAACCGAGGCGAACACCCGCAGCCCAGGAGGTTTCCAGCTTCTGGTTGCCAGTGATGCCGAGGGTCGGATCCTGGATGGTGGCGCGGATGCTGCCGAACTGACCGTCGGCGAACACACCAGCGACCCAAGTGCCGCTGAACTGCCAGTCGTAGCCGGCGCCAACCGTGCCGAACCAGCCCGAGCCGCCCTGGCGCTGAGTGATCGTCAGCGGGGTACCCGTGCCGGTATCGACAACGCTCTGGTCAGCATTCGAGAGACCGCCGCCGCCGCCGCCGAAGACGTAGAAGCCGGTCCAGTTGGCGACGGGCGCCGGCATCGGGGCCTTCGCGTAGGGACGGGCAGCCAAGTCGGCGGCCGAGGCCGAGCCGGTCATCGCCGCGACCGCGGTCAGAGCGAGCAAAATCTTCTTCATGTTAAAATCCCCAAACCTTGTCGGCGCGAGCGCACTGAAGTCCGTGTCATCTGATGCCCGAACTATAGACGGTTCTCGCCGAAATGCTGTTGCAGGGCAGGCACAGTCGCCGGAAAACGCCGGTGCGGAGGTATTTGCGGCGTTGTCGCGGGAATCTGTAATATCGATTGCATTTCAATAACTTGAGCGAATTCCGGCGTTTCGATTTTGGTAACGTCTCGTTAGCAAATTCGGCTTTGTCCGAAATGGAGGCAAACATGCCTCGGTCGCGACATCCGTTGAGTCGCTGGCCGAGTCGCCTTGAGACGATCCGGGAATCAACGAAATACCGGCAGTCCACCCGGAAAGCCGGCCGGATCGGGCACCCGCTCCTCAAACGACACAGCCCCGGCTTAGGACCGGGGCTGTGATTGGCGTGTGGCCGGTTGGGTTGCCGCCTCAGACGTCCAGCAGCTCGTCGCTGGCAAACTCGGCCTTGTCCGAGATGAAGGCAAAGCGGGCCTCGGCCTTGGTGCCCATCAGCCGCTCGACCGAATCCGCCGTGGTGTCGCGGTCGTCGGCCAGCAGCACCACCTTGAGCAGCGTCCGCTTGGCCGGGTCCATGGTGGTCTCCTTGAGCTGCGCCGGCATCATCTCGCCGAGACCTTTGAAGCGGTTCACCTCGACCTTGGCGTTGGCGTTGAACGCGCTCTTGAGCAGCGCCTCCTTGTGGGCGTCGTCGCGGGCGTAGACCGACTTCGAGCCGTGGGTCAGCTTGTAGAGCGGCGGCACTGCGAGGAAGAGGTGGCCTTCGTCGATCAGGCGCGGCATCTGGCGGTAGAAGAAGGTGATCAGGAGCGAGGCGATGTGGGCGCCGTCGACGTCGGCGTCGGTCATGATGATGATGCGCTGATAGCGCAGATCCTCTTCGCGATATTGCGCGAGCGTACCGCAGCCGATCGCCTGCACGAGATCCGAGAGCTGCGCGTTCGCCGTCAGCTTGTCCTTGCCGGCGGAAGCGACGTTGAGGATCTTGCCGCGCAGCGGCAGCACCGCTTGCGTCTTGCGGTCGCGCGCCTGCTTGGCGCTGCCGCCTGCCGAGTCGCCCTCGACGATGAAGAGCTCGGAGCCGTCGGTGCCGGCATCGGTGCAGTCGGCGAGCTTGCCGGGCAGGCGCAGCTTCTTGCCGGCGGTTTTCCGAGCGGTCTCTTTCTCCTGCCGCCGCCGCAGGCGCTCCTCGGCGCGGTCGATGACGAAGTCGAGCAGCCGGTTGGCCATGTTCGGATTGCCCGACAGCCAATGGTCGAACGGATCCTTCATCGCCTGCTCGACGATGCGCTGTGCTTCGGCGGTGGCGAGGCGATCCTTGGTCTGGCCCTGGAATTCGGGCTCGCGCACGAACACCGAGAGCATCACGGCGGCGCCCACCATCACGTCTTCCGAGGTGACGGAGGCCGCGCGCTTGCCCTGGCCGACGCGCTCGGCGTGATCCTTCAGGCCGCGCAGCAGCGCGCTGCGCAGGCCGGATTCGTGCGTGCCGCCGTCGGGCGTCGGCACGGTGTTGGTGTAGGACGAGAGGAAGCCGTCGGCATCCGCGGTCCAGGCCACCGCCCATTCGCAGGCGCCGTGCGCGCCGTTGCGCCCCGACTTGCCGGAGAAGATGTCGGGATGCACCAGCGTGTCGGCGTGGATCGCGGCCGCGAGATAATCCTTGAGGCCGCCGGGGAAGTGGAAGGTCGCCTCCGCCGGCACGTCCTCGACGCCCTTGAGCAGCTCCGGCGCGCAGTTCCAGCGGATCTCGACGCCGCCGAACAGATAGGCCTTCGAGCGCGTCATCTTGAACAGCCGCTGCGGCTTGAACGCGGCCTTGGCACCGAAGATGTCGGTGTCGGGCTTGAAGCGCACGCGCGTGCCGCGGCGGTTGTTGATCTTGCCGAGATCCTCGAGCTTGCCCTTGGGGTGACCGCGCTCGAACGTCATGCGGTACAGCTTCTGGCTGCGCGCGACCTCGACCTCGAGACGGGAGGAGAGGGCGTTCACCACCGAGATGCCGACGCCGTGCAGGCCGCCCGAGGTCTCGTAGACCTTGCTGTCGAACTTGCCGCCCGAATGCAGCGTGCACATGATGACTTCGAGCGCCGACTTCTTTGGGAATTTCGGATGCGGGTCGACCGGGATGCCGCGGCCGTTGTCGGTCACGGTCAGGAACCCGTCTGCGCTGAGCTCGACTCCGATGAAGGTTGCGTGTCCGGCCAGCGCCTCGTCCATCGAGTTGTCGATGACCTCGGCGAACAGGTGATGCAGCGCCTTCTCGTCGGTGCCGCCGATATACATGCCGGGCCGGCGCCGCACCGGTTCCAGCCCTTCGAGCACTTCGATGTCGGCTGCCGTGTAATCGGCTTCCCCGCCGCTTCCGCGCGGCGCCGCCTTGGCGGCGCGGGGCTTCGGCTCGTCACCGCCGAAAAAGTCATCTTTTGCTTTGGGCTTCAATTGCTTGGACATGTATCTTGATACGTTTTGAGGGCCGCGGAAGCGGCGAATCGGTTAGGCCGACTATGCCACTTCTCACCTGGAAAGGTTACCGGAGGGCGGGCCGCGCGCTGTGGGTTGGGAGCCAATCCCGGCGATTTTACGCCGCAGGCCCGCCATTTCCCGGCAATTTGACGTTCCCGCCTTAGTCATGTCGGGTTTTGTGACTTGATGTCACACAAGTCCTTGGCTTACCAGTCCTTTTCATCGAGCAGCACCTTGAGACGGGGCGGGAAGGCTTTTTTGGATGGAGCAGTTTGCGCACGCCCTGGCTGACTTCGTGCGCGTTCACCAGGCCTGGGCGGCGCCAATCGTGTTCGTGCTGGCGTTCGGCGAGTCGCTCGCGTTCATCTCGCTTCTGGTCCCGGCCTGGGGTGCGCTGGTGGCCATCGGCGCACTGATCGGGGCGAGCGGCATCAGCTTCTACCCGGTCTGGATCGCCGGCGGCCTCGGCGCGGCGCTGGGCGACTGGGTCTCCTACTGGTTCGGCTACCGCTACAAGGAGAGGGTTGCCCAGATGTGGCCGCTCTCGCGTTATCCGGAACTCCTGCCTCGAGGTGAGGCCTTCGTGCGCAGCTGGGGCATCCCCAGCATCTTCATCGGCCGCTTCTTCGGCCCCTTGCGCGCCTCCGTGCCGCTCGCGGCCGGCATTTTCGAGATGCCCTATTGGAGTTTTCAGGCCGCCAATTTCGTCTCGGCCCTGATCTGGTCGGCCGTGCTGCTGCTGTTCGGCGACGTGCTCGCCAAGATCATGGAATGGATCTGGCGGGTGATCTGACCGGGCAACCGGGCCGCCCGGTCAGGGCGTCAGGCCAAGCCTACAGCGTTGCGTTCCAGATCGCGGGGATCCAGCGATAGCCGGAGCCGTCCTTTTCCTTCTCGATCCGGACGAGACCGGGGAAGGCGGCGTGGAAGGCCTGGATCGGCATCTTCTCGGCAATCGCCATGTCGTAGAGCTTGCGCCGCGTCTGCTGTGCCAGCGGTTTGTCGACATCGGATGCGATGTTCCATTCGGGATGCTTCACGAACAGGAACGCTGCGCCCGCGGTGATATCCACCTGTACAAGCACCTTCTCGGCGCCGGAGGCGACGACAAAGGAATTGTGGCCCGGCGTGTGGCCGGGGCTAGCCACCGAGGTGATACCGGGCGCGACTTCCTTTCCGGGCTCATATTGCGTGACCTTGCGGCCCAGGGCATCGAACACGCGGCGGATGTTCTTGAAATTGTTCTCGAGGATCGGATTGCCCATTCCCTTGCTCATCTCGCCTTCGTCCATCCAGAACTTCCATTCCGCCGCCGGCACCATGATCTCGGCATTGGGGAAGGCGGGCTTGTTCTCGGCTGCCAGCAGGCCGTTGATGTGGTCGCCATGGAAGTGGGAGATGATGACGGTGTCGATCGCCGCGCGGTCGATGCTTGCGGCTGCCAGGTTGTTGTGGAACTGGCCGACCTTGCCCTTGGTCTGCGCGAACTGGTCGGGCCCAAGACCGGTGTCGATGACGACGAGCTTCGGTCCGGTGTTGACGACCACGGGGTTGAATGTGTGGGTGACCTTGTCGGTCGGCAGGTGATGTTCGGCGAAGACCTTGTTGATGTCGTCCTTGCTGGCACCGGCCGCGTAATTGTCGGTCAAATTGACGGTGGCAACGCCGTCGCAGACCACCGTGACCTGATGGGTGCCGACATTGTAGCGATAAAAGCTCGCATTCTGCTTTTCGGCCGGGGGCGCGGCGGCGCTCGCGGGAGAGGTCTTCACGAAGGGCAGGAGCGCCGAGGCGGCGGCACCGGCCAGCGTTGCGCGACGGGTGATCTCGGTCATGACGATGTCCTGAGGCTGGGTTGCGAAAGGGAGGACCCGGCGAGGTTGTGGCCCGCCGGTCATTCTCGGGAACACCCACGCTTAAGGGAAATTCCGCTGCAAGCCGATGACATCCGTGCGGCAACGTGCCGTCACCAGTGCGGCAACGTGCCGTCACCAGTGCGGCATTGTGGCGGTCGGCCCCGGCATCCCGCGAGCCGATTTGGACTTGACCCTGGAACCCGCAGGCCTTATAGCCGCGCGCCATGATCAACGCCGCGACCATCCTGTTCGCTCGCCGCCGCCGCCGCAGCTTAGCGGTTTGGGCGGTCGATCGCGTTTGAGATCATCGTCTTTGCCGCTGGACCCGATCCGCGGCATCCTCTCTCCTGTCAGCGCGATCTGATCCGGCGGCCCCCCGAGGAGGCCCAGCAGGAGACCACGATGTACACGCCACCCTTTTTCAAGCAGGACCGCGCCGCGAGCCTGAAATTCGCCGAGGAGCGCGGCTTCGGCACCATGTGCGCGTTCGACGGCAGGAAGCCGATCGCCTCGCCATTGCCGTTCTATTTGACCTATGCCGCAGACGGCACGCCGCATGCCGCGTTTCATCTCGCCCGTCACAATCCGCTGCTAAAGCAGGCGGGCGGCGATGCGTCGTGGCTGCTCGCGGTCAACGGCCCCGATGCCTATGTATCGCCGGACTGGTACGTCTCGCCGGATCAGGTTCCGACCTGGCTCTACCAATCGGTGCATCTGAGCGGTCCAGTACGGCCGTTGTCGGATGAGGAGCTCGCGGTGCAGGTCGACACGCTCAGCGACAAGTTCGAGAATTGGCTGCTGCCGAAGAAGCCATGGACCTCGGACAAGATGACGGCGGGCCGGCTGGAAGCGATGAAGAAGGGAATCGTGGGTCTGGTCATGACGGTTGAAGAGGTCGAGGGCAGCTTCAAGCTCAACCAGCACAAGTCCGACGCCGACTATACGGCGATCGCCAATGCGCTCGGCGCGCAGCCCGCGGCCGACGCCAGGAAAATCGCGCAACTGATGCAGGACGTGAGGCCGGAAGCCTTTGCGGCCGAGACCAACGAGCTCGAAAGGAGCGTTCCATGAGCCTCACCGAAACCACGAAAGCCCCGATCACCGGCGCGGCCAAGAAGCCCGCCACCGTCTTCGTCGACGGCGGCTCCGGCACCACCGGGCTCGGCATCAACGAGCGGTTGAAGCTCCAGAGCGACGTTGCGGTCAAGACCATCGCCGACGACAAGCGCAAGGATCCGGCCGCCAAGAAGGCACTGATGGAGGAGGTGGATCTCGTCATCCTCTGCCTACCCGACGACGCCGCCAAGGAAACCGTTGCCCTGGTCGACAGCATGGGCAATCAAGGGCCGAAGGTGCTGGATGCCTCGACCGCCTACCGGGTCGCGCCGGACTGGGCTTACGGCTTTCCGGAGCTGACGCCGGACCAGGCCGGCAAGATCAAGGCCGCGAAGAAGGTCTCCAATCCCGGCTGCTATCCGACCGGCGCGATCGCGCTGTTGCGGCCGATCGTCGATGCTGGCCTGCTGCCATCGGATTATCCCGTCACCGTCAACGCGGTGAGCGGCTATTCCGGCGGCGGCAAGTCGATGATCGCAAGCTTCGAGGATGGCAGCGCGCCGTCCTTCGAGCTCTACGGCCTCGGCTTCGAGCACAAGCATCTGCCGGAGATGCAGCTCTATTCGAACCTGACGCGGCGGCCGATCTTCATCCCCTCGGTCGGCAACTATCGACAGGGCATGCTGGTTTCGGTGCCGCTCCAGCTCGACACGCTGCCGGGCAAGCCTGGCGGCGCCGACCTGCAGGCGGCGATGGCGAAGCGTTACGCCGGCTCGAAATACGTCAAGGTGATGCCGCTGCAGAGCGAGGCGAGCAAGGGCGGCCGGCTCGAGCCGGAGGCGCTCAACGAGACCAACATGCTCGAGCTCTACGTCTTCGCCAGCGACAAATATCACCAGGCGCTACTGGTCGCCCGGCTCGACAATCTCGGCAAGGGCGCATCCGGTGCAGCGGTGCAGAACATGCGACTGATGCTCGGCCTGCCGGAGGAGTAGGGCAGTCTCGTGTCCCGGACGCGGTGCAGCCCTTAGCGCTGCTCCGCAGAGCCGGAACCCAGAACACGACAAGCGAAAGCAAGACCATGGGCCCCGGCTCTGCAGCGCACCGCCAAGAGGCGTTGCACTGCGTCCGGGGCACAAGCTCAGTACTTCGCGACGAGCGGCCCGCCGAACCGGTAGTTGATGCGGGCGGTGATCAGATCGACGTCCTGACCGATCCGATCGGTGCGCGAGAACGTGCCGGCAGGCGCCAGCGCGCCGGTGGAGGTCAGCGTGACGTCGCGCCGGCCCATGAACAGATGGTCGTATTCGAGGCCGACCGACCAGTTCGGGGCAAAGCCGTACTCGAAGCCGACGCCGACCGCGGCGCCCCAACGAGTCTCGTTGGCACGGTCGAACTCGGCTCCGGCCAGACCGCCCGTGCCGGCTCCCCGGTAGCGATCGCTGGTGACGGCGGCGCCGCCCTTCACATAGAGCAGCGCGCTGTTCCAGGCGTAGCCGACCTGGCCGGTGAACAGGCCGAAAGCCTCGATCCGGGTGCGGTTCTCGACGCCGAGAATGGCGCTGGCATTCCGGCCATAGAGATCGGCCCAGTCGCCCTGCGCTTCGAGACCAAACACGAAGGCACTGCTCTGCCAGCGATAGCCCACCTGACCGCCGGCCACCGCGCCGGTCGCATCATGGCACCCTTCGGCAATGCCGGCGCCGAAGCCGGCGATCTGGTCCCAGCACTTGCGCGACGTACCGTATCCGCCATTGGCGCCGATGTAGAAGCCGCTCCAGTCATAGATCGCGGCGATCATCGGCGGCGCCTTGGTGTAGGGGCGGGCGGCGAGATCGGCGGCACCGGCCTGCGTCGTGATGGCTGCGAGCGAGAGCGCGCCGAGCGCGGATGCAATCTTCCAATTCATGTCTGCCCCGAATCAATCAATTGCGATGGGTAAATATAGCTGTGGAAGAACGAGCCAGCGCGTTGGCAGAGCGGCCGTTGCCGATTCTTCCGGACTGTCATCCTTCGGCAACAGTCTATCGGTCATCCAACCGCTGGTTGCGGCTGCGAAAGCGTGACTTCGGCGCAAGCCTGCCGCTTCAAACCAATCCGAAGATCGCCAGCGCCAGCACGGCCTGGGCGAGGAAGCCGACGGTGAAGGCGAGGGTACGGAACACCGGAATTCCGAGCGCATACACGATGGTGTGCGCGACGCGCGACCAGAAATAGACGGCGCAGGCGAGGACCGTCCATTTCGTGGAATAGTCGATCGCGTTCAGGATCAGCACCAGCGGGGCGAAGATAATGAGGTTCTCGACCGCGTTGTCATGCGCGAACATCAGCCGGTTCGCCCATTCCGCCTGCGGCTTGTCGCCCCGCGAGGGGTTGGCCATGGCACCGCTCAACCCGCGAACCTGGCAGCGGTTGATGATGTAGGGAATCCACAAAACCCCCGTCAGGATCACCGTCAGTGTCAGCCAGAACAATTCGCGTGTCATAGTGCCGGTCCCCTGTGTCGTCGCTGGATTGAGGCGTGTCTATACGAAAGCGCGCCGGATTCCGCTACGCGCGAACTCTGACATAGCTGCCGGGCGCGTCCTCGATCGGCGGGAAAGCTTCGCTGCCGACCGCGCGCGCCGGGACTTCCTCGGGATCGAGCTCGCCCAGCCATTGGCGCCAGTCCGGCCACCACGAGCCCTTGTGCTCCACGGCGCCCTTCATCCACTGCGCGACGTTGACGTTCTTGATGTTGTCGTTGGTCCAATATTGGTACTTGTTCGCGGCAGGCGGATTGACCACGCCCGCGATGTGGCCCGAGCCGGACAGCACGTATTTCACGGGGCCGCCGAAGAACTGCGAGCCGTACAGCACCGATTCAGCGGGCGCGATGTGGTCCTCGCGGGTGGCGAGGTTGTAGACGGGCACCTTGACCTTGGAGAGATCGAGCAGGGTGTTCTCGAGCACCATCGTGCCGGTGGAGAGCCGGTTCTCGAGGTAGCAATTGCGCAGGTAATAGGAATGGTTGGCCTGGGTCATCCGTGTCGCATCGGAGTTCCAGTGCAACAGGTCGAACGCGCTCGGCTGCTGGCCCTTCAGATAATTGCTGACCACATAGGACCAGATCAGGTCGTTGGAGCGCAGCATGTTGAAGGCCATCGCCATCTTCGAGCCTTCGAGCACGCCGGCCGTCTTCATGTCGTGCTCGAGCGCTGCGATCTGCTCCTCGTCGACGAACACGAGGAGGTCACCGGCATGGGTGAAGTCGACTTGCGCCGCGAAGAAGGTCGCGGACGACACGCGCTGGCGGCGCTTCTCGGCAAGCCAGGCCAGCGTGGTCGCGAGCATCGTACCGCCGACGCAATAGCCGGCGGTGTGCACCTTCATCTCGCCGGTGACCTTCTCGATCACGTCCATCGCCGTGAGGGGGCCTTCCTTCATGTAGTCTTCCCAGCCCTTGGTGCCGAGCCGCTTGTCGGGATTGACCCATGAGACCACGAACACGGTGATGCCCTGGTCGACGCACCACTTGATGTAGGATTTCTCCGGCTTGAGATCGAGGATGTAGAACTTGTTGATCCAGGGCGGCACGATCAGGAGCGGGGTGCGCAGCACCTTCTCCGTCGTCGGCGAATACTGGATCAGCTGCATCATCTCGTTCTGGTAGATCACCTTGCCCGGCGTCGTCGCCATGTTGACGCCGACGACGAGATTGTCCGGGTTGGACTGGCGGATCTTCAGCATGCCCTTGCCGGCGGCGATGTCCTCGGCCAGCATCTTCAGGCCGCGCGCGAGGTTCTCGCCGCTGGACGCCACCGTCTCGCGCAGCACCTCGGGATTGGTCAGCACGAAGTTCGACGGCGAGAGCGCGTTGGTGACCTGTTGGACGTAGAACTCGGCCTTGCGGCGCGTGTTCGGATCGAGCCCTTCGGCGTCGCGCACCAGTTCCTGCGCCCATTTGGTCGTGAGCAGATAGAGCTGCATGACGAAGTCGAAGAATTGGTTCGACTTCCACTCCGGATCGGCGAAGCGCTTGTCGCGCGGCGAGGGCGCGATCGCCGGCTCGGCGTTCTGACCGGCCAGGCGGCGCGCCGCCGAGCCCCAGAGGTCGAGATAGTCTTTGGCGAGCTTGGTCTGCAGATCGGACGAGCGCGAGGAGTCCGATAGCCAGTATTCGGCGACCGCGGTGAAGGTCTTGACCATCTCCGTGAGCTCGGGCGGCGGGCGGTCCTGCACCTCGCCGCTCTCGCGCGGCTTAAGGTAGGCGGCCAGCGCCTTGCCACCGCTCTCCATCGCCCGCGCGACGTTCATCGCGAAGGCTTCGGCATCGAACTTCGTCTCGGGTTTCGGCGTATCGGTGGTGGCCATACTCATGAGCAGAACAGTAACGATTCATTCCGTATTCGTCACCGCGAAGCTCGCATGTTTGACGTTAAACACTCTCGAAGATGTGTTGCACTGCGACAAATCTTCTTGGTTCCGTCACAATCGGGCCGCACGGCTCGGTTTGTTGGGCATCGGCTGTTTTCTCGCTCCTACCATTTTGGGCAGCAATGGTTTGAGCTTGGGTGCGGTCTTGGGTAAGCTTGCCCGGGGCCGTGCTTTGGGACGAGTAGGGGATTTCCCAAGTGTTGGCGGTATGGGACCTGCAAAAGACGCTGCCGATCTGCGGCGCGGTGCTGATCGCGGCGCTCGCCCTGGGCGGGTGTTCGAGCCAGTTCGCGGATATGGCGCCTGCGGATGCGCCGCCGCGTGCCAGGGAGCCCGGCACCTATCTGCCGGTGCACGATCTGCCGCCGGATCGCGACCAGGCGATCATCCCGCTGGAGCAGCGCGCCAAGATCGAAGCCGAGCTCGCCGCCGCGCGCGACCGCCAGGCCGCTGCCGCCAAGGACGGCAAATAGGCCCGTGACAGCGAGACCGGCAAGGTAATCGCTGGCGCGTCCGTGTTGCCGTGCTAAAAGACCTCGGTTCAGCCAAGAGTCAGGGCGAACGACTTCAGTCTTCGTCGCCGACGATTGCTCTAAGTATTTGATTTTGAGTAATTTTCGCGATGAGACCTGAGGGCTTTTGGAATGGCCCTCGCGGCCCCTCGATTCTGTCCTGACCGGTTGCCCGGAGCCCAGAGAGCCATGGAAGAATTTTACCGCATTCGCCGCCTTCCGCCGTACGTGTTCGAGCAGGTCAACCGGGCCAAGGCGGCTGCGCGGAATGCCGGCGCCGACATCATCGACCTCGGCATGGGCAATCCGGACCTGCCGGCGCCGGCGCACGTGCTGGAGAAGCTGAAGGAGACGCTGGGCAAGCCGCGCACCGACCGCTACTCCGCCTCGCGCGGCATCCCCGGACTGCGCCGGGCCCAGGCCGCCTATTACGCCCGCCGCTTCGGCGTGAAGCTGAACCCCGACACCCAGGTGGTGGCGACGCTGGGTTCGAAGGAAGGCTTTGCCAACGTGGCGCAGGCGATCACCGCGCCCGGCGACGTCATCCTCTGTCCGAACCCGAGCTATCCGATTCACGCCTTCGGCTTCTTGATGGCGGGCGGCGTGATCCGCTCGGTGCCGTCAGAGCCGACGCCGCAATTCTTCGAGGCGGCGGAGCGCGCGATCGTGCATTCGATCCCCAAGCCGCTCGCGCTCGTCGTCTGCTATCCCTCGAACCCGACCGCCTATGTCGCGAGCCTGGACTTCTACAAGGACCTCGTCGCCTTCGCCAAGAAGCACGAGATCCTGATCCTGTCCGATCTCGCTTATGCCGAGGTCTATTTCGACGAGAGCAACCCGCCGCCCTCGGTGCTGCAGGTGCCGGGCGCGATGGACTGCACCGTCGAGTTCACCTCGATGTCGAAGACCTATTCGATGGCCGGCTGGCGCATGGGCTTTGCGGTCGGCAATGAACGCGTGATCGCTGCGCTCGCCCGCGTCAAATCCTACCTCGATTACGGCGCGTTCACGCCGGTGCAGGTCGCGGCGACCGCGGCGCTGAACGGCCCGGACGATTGCATCAAGGAGATGCGCGACACCTACCGCAAGCGTCGCGACGCGCTGGTGGAATCGTTCGGCCGTGCCGGCTGGGACATCCCGCCGCCGGAAGCCTCGATGTTCGCCTGGGTGCCGCTGCCGGAAGCCTTCCGCAGCATCGGCAGCATGCAGTTCGCCACCCTGATGGTGGAGAAATCCGGAGTCGCGGTGTCGCCCGGCGTCGGCTTCGGCGAGCATGGTGAAGGATATGTCCGCATCGCCATGGTGGAAAACGAGCAACGGATCAGGCAGGCCGCGCGCGGCGTGCGCCGCTTCCTTGAAAGCGGGATCGAAACGTTGCACAACGTCGTTCCGCTCGCCAATCGGCGTTAATTCTCTTCTGCAGGTTTTCTGAAGTATCATGGTCGCACCCCTGAAAGTGGGCATAGCGGGGCTCGGCACCGTGGGTGCCGAAGTTGTCCGCTTGATCGAAACGCAAGCGCGCGTGCTGGCGGGACGCAGCGGCCGCGGCATCCGCGTCGTTGCCGTCACCGCGCGTTCGAAGGCGAAGAAGCGCGGCATCGACCTGCGCGGCGTCGACTGGGCCAAGGATCCGATGGCGCTCGCCACGCATCCGGAGGTCGATTGCTTCGTCGAGCTGATGGGCGGCGCCGGCGATCCCGCGCTGTCGGCGGTGGACGCTGCGCTCAGTGCCGGCAAGTCGGTCGTCACGGCCAACAAGGCGCTGCTCGCCAAGCACGGCCTCAAGCTCGCCAAGGCGGCTGAAAAGCACGGCGGTGCGCTGAATTTCGAGGCAGCCGTCGGCGCCGCGATCCCCGTCATCAAGACGTTGCGCGAAGGTCTTGCCGGAACCGGCGTCAACCGCGTCTACGGCATCCTCAACGGCACCTGCAATTACATCCTGACCCGGATGGAGCAGGAGGGCCTGTCCTTCGCCGAATGCCTCAAGGACGCGCAGCGGCTCGGCTATGCCGAGGCCAACCCGTCCTTCGATGTCGACGGTCACGATACCGCGCAGAAGCTCGCCATTCTCGCCAGCCTCGCTTTCGGCACGAAAGTTGCTCAAAGCGCCGTGTATGTCGAAGGCATCTCATCCATTGCGCCGGAAGATCTTCGCGCCGCCGCCGATCTCGGTTACCGCGTCAAGCTGCTCGGCGTTGCCGTTCGCACCGCCAAGGGCATCGAGCAGCGCGTGCATCCGACCATGGTGCCGAAATCCTCCTCGATCGCGCAGGTGATGGGTGTCACCAATGCGGTCACGATCGATGGCGAGGGCATTCCGCCGATCACGCTGGTCGGCCCCGGCGCCGGCGGTGCCGCGACCGCATCCGCCGTCGTTGCCGACATCGCCGACGTCGCGCGCGGCATCCGCGCCAATCCGTTCGGCCGGCCGATCGCGCAGCTCCGCGACACCAAGAAGGCGCCGATGGAGCGCCACGAGGGCGGCTATTACATCCGCCTGCTCGCGCGCGATTTCCCCGGCACTGCGGCCGCGATCGCGACGCGGCTTGCGGAGCAGAAGATTTCGATCGAGTCGATCGTGCAGCGTCATCCCAATGGCGGCGCAGCACCCGCTGACGGCAAGGCGGTCCCCGTGCCCGTCATCCTGATCACATATGCGACGCATGAGGACGCCGTGCGCCGTGCGCTCGCTGCCGTGCAGAAGGACAAGGTGATCAGCGGACGGCCGCAGGTCATCAGGATTGAGAAGAACTGAGCATGCTCCGGAAAAGTGTGACGCGGTTTTTCGGCAAGAGCATGCTCAAACCATAGAGCACGGTTCGAACGAACTGTGGGTGTTGCGAGTTGATGCGGACGGAGATTTCCGTCCCAAACGTTTCGAAGGAGTGAGCCGATGTCGACCCATATTGAAGTCCCCCCGCACGCCTTGCTCGAGCGCATTCTGACGCTGGAGATCGTGCGGGTGACGGAGCGGGCGGCGGTGTCGTCGGCGCGGTTGCGCGGCCACGGCAACGAGAAAGCGGCCGACCAGGCCGCGGTCGACGCGATGCGGCGCGAGCTCAACAAGCTGCCGATCCAGGGCACCATCGTGATCGGCGAGGGCGAGCGCGACGAGGCGCCGATGCTGTACATCGGCGAGCAGGTCGGCCTCAAGGCAGGTCCCGAGGTCGATATCGCGGTCGACCCGCTCGAAGGCACCACGCTGTGCGCCAAGAACATGCCGGGCTCGATCGCCACCATGGCGATGGCCGACGGCGGCACGCTGCTGCACGCGCCCGACGTCTACATGCAGAAGCTCGCGATCGGCCCCGGTTACGACAAGGGCGTCGTCGATCTCGATGCCTCGCCGGCCGACAACGTCCGCCGCCTCGCCAAGGCCAAGGGCGTCAAGGCGGAGGGTATCACCGTTCTCGTGCTCGACCGTCCGCGCCACGCCGACATCATTTCGAGCGTGCGCTCGACCGGCGCTGCCGTGCGCCTGATCACCGACGGCGACGTCGCCGGCGTCATCCACTGCGCCGACCCCGACAACACCGGCGTCGACATGTATCTCGGCACCGGCGGTGCACCGGAAGGCGTGCTCGCCGCCGTGGCGCTGCGCTGCATCGGCGGCCAGATGCAGTGCCGCCTGATCCTCGACTCCGACGAGAAGCGCGAGCGCGCCGCCAAGATGGGCGTCAACGATCCCAAGATGATCTACGGCATCGAGGACATGGCACGCGGCGACTGCCTGTTCGCCGCCACCGGCGTCACCACGGGCTCGCTGCTGTCAGGCGTCAAATTCCGCAAGGACGGCGTGATCGAGACCGAGACGGTCGTGATGCGCTCGGTCACCGGCACGGTGCGCTACATCAAGGCCGAGCACCGCGAGCTGGCCAAGTTCCATCTGGACTGATCCAGGCAACACCAACTGCCTCATTCCGGGGCTCGCGAAGCGAGAGCCCGGAATCCATCGGGCGGCAAACTCCGACGCGAAATGGATTCCGGGCTCGATGCTGCGCATCGCCCCGGAATGACAACAAAAACAATCGGAGGAAGCGCCATGTCCGATCTCTCCGCCGTCAAAGCCCTCGTCTTCGACGTCTTCGGCACGGTCGTGGACTGGCGCACCAGCCTGATCACCGACTTCATGTGGTGGAGCAAGCAGCGCGGCATCAGCGCCGATTGGACCGCGCTCGTCGACGGCTGGCGCGGCATGTACATGGCCTCGATGGACGACGTGCGCAAACATCCCGAGCGCGGCTATGTCATGCTCGATGATCTTCACCGCCGCTCGCTGGAGCAGCTCGTCGAGAAATTCGCGATCAAGGGCCTCACCGAGGCCGATCTCGATTACCTCACCAAGGGCTGGCATCGGCTCCATCCCTGGCCCGACAGCGTCGCCGGCCTGACGCGGCTGAAATCAAAATTCGTGATCTCGCCGCTGTCGAACGGTAACGTCGCGCTGCTCACCAACATGGCGAAGTTCGCCGGCCTGCCGTGGGACCTCATCCTGTCGGCCGAGCTGTTCGAGCATTACAAGCCCGATCCGGAAACCTATCTCGGCGCCGCGCGCCTGCTCTGCCTCAAGCCGGAAGAGGTGATGATGGTCGCCGCCCACAATGGCGATCTCGCGGCCGCGCAGAAGAACGGATTGAAGACCGCCTTCGTCGCGCGACCGACGGAGTACGGGCCGCTCCAGAAGGTCGATTTCGAAGCAACCGGCAATTGGGACATCGTCGCGAAGGATTTTGGCGGCATCGCCGACAAGCTCGGCTGCTAGGATGGGCAAGCAGATCCCCGAACGATATCGAGATCTGCGAACCTTCGCGTTCGGCGACAGCCCTGCGCTGGCGGACGAATTGGTCGACCTCGTCGTCAAGGGTATCAAGACCGCGACGTGCAGCACCGAGGACGAGCCGAACACCTCTACGCCCGGTGAGCGCTGGGTCGTGCTCGACGGGCGCGGAGAGCCGCGCTGCGTCATCGAAACCATCGAGGTGACATACCGGCGCTTCAATGAGGTCGATGCAGCCTTTGCACACGACGAGGGAGAGGGCGACCGGAGCCTGGCTGATTGGCGCCGTGCCCATCAATCCTATTTCGGCAGGCTCGGTCGCTACAGCGACGACATGATGCTGATGTGCGAGCGATTTCGCCTGGTCGAGGTCTTCGGCGATGCCGGTATGGATCCATAGGGGACGAGGAGATCCTAACTCTGGATCGCTCGTACGAGACCGGCTTGTGGGGCGCCTCGTGCCGCGAGAAACAGTCCGGGCGGCCCGCGCCGCCCGGACCTGAACTGATAGCTACAACGTCATCTTCATCGGCTCCGGATAGTAGCGGAAGCCATCTCCGGCCTTGGCGACGTGGCCATAGCCAGGCCAGGCGAAGTGATAGGACATCACCGGGATCTTGTTCGCCGCCAGCATCGTCAGCAGCTTGACGCGCGACTCGGCCGCCTGCTTCGGGTCGGAGTCGTAGGAGAACTCCATCCGTGGTTTCTCCAGCAGCAGCACCGAATGGTGCGAGAGATCGCCGAGGAAGGCGAATGACTTGCCTGCCGACGAGACCATGAAGATGGTGTGGCCGACGGTGTGGCCGGGCGCCGCGATCGCCTGCACGCCGGGCAGGAATTCCTCGCCATCCCTGAAGAACTTGATCCGCTCGCGGACCGGCAGCAGGTTCTTGCGGGCGTGGACGACGAAGTCCTTTGCCGCGCTGCCGAGCTTGCCTTCGTCGGTCCAGAAGTCGAAATCGCTCTGGGCAATGTAGACTTGCGCGTTGGGGAACAGCGGCTTGCCGCCCTCGTCGACGATGCCACCGATATGATCGATATGGGCATGCGAGCACACGACGGCATCGATGTCCTCCGGCTTGATGCCGGCCTCCGTCATGCTCTTCTGCTGACGTCCGGTGCTGGCGCCGAACATCTTCGATGAGCCCATGCCGGTGTCGAACAGGATGAGCTTGTCGCCGGTGTTGACGATCGGAGAATTCTGTTCGAGCACGACATTGTCCGGCGACAGGAAATTGTCGGCCAGCATCTTCTTGACCTCTTCCTTGGGAACGCCGGTGAAGGTCCCGGAGGGATCGCCGAGCGGAAGCGGTCCGTCGGATACGACGGTCACCTCGGCATCGCCGAGAACGAAGCGGTGCCAGTAGGGCGTCTGGGTGCCGAGCTTGGGCGCCCGCGCCATCGCGCTGCTGCCGAGCATGGCGCTGGCGCCGAGCCCGGCTCCGAGTGCGAGTAGGGATCGACGCGAGACGTCAAGTGTCATTCGTATCCTCCATTTTCTGTTTTGATCCGCGCGATTGTTCGCGCGTGATGTGCGGCCTTGGGCCGGCAGCGGGATGCTGCGCCGGTTCAGACAGGCTCGCAAGAGGAAACGGATTGATGATCGCGTGGCGCGCAAGGATCAATCAATGATTGTGTCGCGATTGTGTTCGCTGGATCGTCGCTGCAGAAATCTCACGCGATACGGAGCGAGGGCTCACTTGCATCCGTCTCGGCAAAGCCCGCCTGCAGCACCTCTTCGCGCTTGTGACGAAGATGCGCCCGCAGGATGTGGGCGAGGCCGACTCCGTCGCGGCGCTGAAGTGCGTTGAGGATCGCCTCGTGCTCCTTCACGGCGAGCGCCCAGCGCTGCGGCGTCATCGGCGTGACGTAGCGCGCGCGCCGGATGCGCGCGGTCACCGAGGCGTAAAGCCCTGCGAGCACGGGATTTCCGGCTGCGGTCACGATGCCTTCGTGGATGGCGCGGTTGCCGCGATAGTACTGGATCAAATCGCGGTCGCGATAATGCTGCACCATCTCGTCATGCGCGGCGGCGATCGCGTCGATCTCGGCATCGCTGATGCGCTCGCAGGCGAGTTCGCCGGCGAGGGCCTCCAAGCCCTGGCAGACCTCGAACAGGTCGCGCATGTCCTTGTCGGTCAGTTTTGCTGCGCGCGAGCCGCGATGCGGCAGCAGCTGCACGAGCCCTTCCGCGGCCAGGACCTTGAGCGCCTCGCGCAGCGGCGTGCGCGAGATTTCGAGCCGCTCGCACAGCTCGCGCTCGGGAATCCGCGCGCCCGGCGGAATTTCGCCGTCGAGCAGGATGGCGCGGATGCGGCCGACAACCTCCTCGTGAAGCATGGAAGCGCTCCGTTTTGAATGCAAAAGCGGGATTATATGGCGATATTCGGAAGTTCCCGCTTGCTAATCGCAAATTTTGCATTCAAAAATGTAAAAAACAAGAGGACATGAGGAAATGGACCTGGCTACGGAGGCGGACGACCTCGTTTTTGAATGCAACGACGGCATCGGGCGGATCACCTTCAACCGGCCGCAAGCCCGCAATGCCTTTACCTTCGCCATGTACGAGCGGCTCGCCGCGATCTGCGAGCAGGCCGACCGCGACCCTGCGATCAAGGTGCTTGTACTGCGCGGTGCCGGCGACAAGGCCTTCGCTTCGGGCACCGACATCAACCAGTTCCGCGAATTCAGGACGCCGCAGGACGCCATCGATTACGAGAACCGCATCGATCGTGTGCTGACCACGCTGGAGCAGTGCCGGGTGCCGACGATCGCGGCGATCAACGGGTTCTGCACCGGCGGCGGCGCCGGCATTGCCGCGGCCTGCGATCTCCGCATCGGCACGAAAAGCGCAAAGATCGGATTCCCCATCGCCAGGACGCTCGGCAATTGCCTGTCGATGTCCAATGTCGGCCGTCTCACCGCCCTGATCGGCGCGGCGCGCGTCAAGGATCTCATCTTCACCGCGCGCCTCGTCGATGCCGCGGAGGCCGCAAGCGTCGGACTGCTCGGCGAGGTCGTCGAGGATCTTGCCGCCCTTGAACGACGCGCGGACGAGGTCGCCCGGCTCGTTGCGAGCCATGCGCCGCTGACGCTGAATGCGACCAAGCAGGCTGTCGGCCGCCTGCAACGGCGGCTGACGCAGGACGAGGGCGAAGACCTCATCCTGATGTGCTACACGAGCCAGGATTTTCGCGAAGGGCTCGATGCTTTCCTCAACAAGCGCGCGCCGCAATGGCGCGGCCAATAGGACGAGCCGATGCAAAGTTCACAATCCACCTCTCGCCGTTCGGGGCCGCTGGCCGGCCTCAAGGTCATTGACCTTACCCACGTCATGGCCGGACCGACCTGCACCTTGATGCTCGCCGACATGGGCGCCGACGTCATCAAGATCGAGAAATGGCCGAACGGCGACGACACCCGCCATTCGGTGCCGCCGAAGATCGGCGACGAGGCGGCGTCCTTCCTGATGATGAACCGCAACAAGCGCGGCATCGTGCTGGATCTCAAGACCGACGGCGGCAAGGAGGTGCTGCGCCGGCTGATCGCGAATGCCGACGTGCTGGTCGAGAACTTTGCGCCTGGCGCGATGGAGCGCCTCGGCTTCGGCTATGAGGCGCTCAACGCGGAATTCCCGGCACTGATCTATTGCTCCCTGTCGGGCTTCGGCCGTACCGGCCCCTACAAGCATCGCAGGGGATTCGACCTCGTCGCGCAGGCCATGAGCGGCATCATGAGCTTTACCGGCGAGCGGCCCGACGGTCCGCCGGTCAAGTGCGGGCCGCCGCTGTCCGACATCACGGCCGGCCTGCTCGCGAGCATGGGCATCCTTGCGGCCTACACCCATCGCCTCAAGACGGGCGAGGGGCAGTGGGTCGAGACCTCGCTGTATGAAGCCGCCTTGGTGCAGACCTATTGGCAGTCGACCATCGCGCTCGCCGCGGGCACCGCGCCGCGCGCGATGGGCTCGGCGCATCCGCTCAACGCGCCGTATCAGGCCTTCGAAGCCTCGGACGGCTGGCTCGTGGTCGGCGGCGCCAACAAGAAGCATTGGCTGTTGATGCTGGACGCGCTCGGCGCAAGCGAGCTCGCCGACGATCCGCGCTTCGTCACCGGCGCCGATCGCATGGCCAATCTGAAGGAGCTCGAAGCCGTCCTCAGCGAGCGCTTCCGCACCCAAACGCGGGCGCATTGGCTCGCGGCGCTGGACGAGAAGGGCGTGCCGTGCGGCCCCGTGCACGACATGCTGGAGGCGCTGAGCGATCCGCAGACGCTGGCGCGGGAGATGGTTGTCGAGGTCGAGCACTCCACGCTCGGTCCCGTCAAGACGATCGGGCTTCCCATCAAGTTTTCGGAGACCCCGGGCAAAGTGCGATCAGGCGCACCGGTCTATGGTGAACACACGCGAGAGGTTCTGGCCGAGCACGGGTTCGACCAGTCACGAATCGAAGCGCTCGAAAAAGAAGGCGCAATCGTTTCCGCCCAGGAAAAGCGCGAGGAACGCGTCGCCTGAACGGACGTCGATACGACAACAATAAAAGACAAAAAAATCAGCTGGAGGAAATCATGGGTCGGACGTCAACATTTCTGCTCTCCGCAGCCGCAGTCGTGCTCGCCGGCACCATGCCGGCGCTCGCCGCCTGGCAGCCGCAAAAGCCGATCGAGTTCATTGCCACCGCCGGCCCCGGCGGCGGCACCGACAATCTCGCGCGCGCGGTGCAGAACATCATCACCAAGCACAAGCTGACGGACCAGCCGATCGTCGTCGTCAACAAGGGCGGCGGCAGCGGCGCCGAGGGCTATGTCTACGGCAAGGCCTCCGCGGGCGATCCCTACAAGGTGATCTTCGGCACCTCGAACGCCTGGCAGCAGCCGCTCGTCTCCAAGGTCGCCTTCAACTACACCGATCTCACGCCGATCGCGGCGATGGCGCAGGACGAGTTCCTGCTCTGGGTCAAGCAGGACGCGCCCTACAAGACTGCGGGCGACTATCTGAAGGCGGCCGCATCGGGCGAATTCAAGATGGGCGGCGCGCAGTCCAAGGACACCGACGAGGTGCTGACCCGCATGATCGAGAAGGTCGGCAAGGTCAAGCTGACCTACATCCCCTTCAAGAGTGGCGCCGAGACCGCCGTGCAGCTCGCCGGCGGCCATCTCGACTCCCACGTCAACAATCCCAGCGAGAGCCTCGGGCAATGGCGCGGCGGCACGCAGCGACCGCTTTGCGTGTTCAGCCCGAAGCGGCTGCCGCAGGGCCCGAAGGTCACCGCGACCGAAGGCTGGGGCGACGTTCCGACCTGCGTCGAGCAGGGCCTCGACATTAAGCAATACGAGCAGCCCCGCACCGTGTGGCTGCCCGGCAAGGTCACGCCGGAGCAGGCCGCGTTCTATGTCGACCTCATGAAGAAGGTGCAGGCGACGCCGGAGTGGAAGGACTACATCGAGAAGACCTCCCAGGTCGACACGTTCCTGACCGGCGCCGAGCTCGACAAGTTCATCAAGGAGGACCTCGAGCACGTCAAGCAGGTCGCAGGCGAGCAGGGCTGGCTGGTCAAGTGAGGCCGAGGATGGCCTTCGATCGCGCAGCCGACTACAGCCCTGGTCCTCATCCTGAGGGGCCCGCCGGAGGCGGGCGTCTCGAAGGATGGCCGTGGATGCGATCTCGCCTGGAGCCGTCCTTCGAGACGCGCGCCAAAGCGCGCTCCTCAGGACGAGGACTGTTTCGCCGGAGCTGCCCATGATCTCACGCCGCACGCTTGAGCTTGCGACCGCCGTGCTCACCGGCAGCTTCGGTGTGGCTGTCGTCGTCTCCAGCCTCGACAACGGCATTGGCTGGTCGAGCGCAGGCGTCGATGCCGGCACGTTCCCGTTCTTGACCGGGATCATCGTCGTGCTCGGCAGCCTCTACAATCTGGGACGAGGCCTGCTGCCGGCCGCGACGCTCGCAAACGTACCGATCGCGATCACGTCCATCGAGCTGCGGCGGCTCGCGGGCCTGTTCGTGCCGGCTGCGATCTTCGTCGCCGCGATCCCGCTCGCCGGGATGTACGTCGCCTCGGCTCTTTACGTCTTCGCGGTGCTCGCGATCCCGCGGCACCAATCCGTGCCGCGCGCGCTCGCCATGGCAGGAGCCACGGCGCTCGCGCTCTATCTCGTGTTCGAGCGCATGTTCCAGGTCAGCCTGCCGCACGGCGCGCTCGCCGCCGCCTTCGGGTTCTGACGGAGGGCCCGATGGACAATCTCGCAGAGCTCCTGCACGGCTTCACCATCGCGGTCACGGCGCCGCATCTGGTTCTGATGGTGGTCGGCGTGCTGCTCGGCATTCTCGTCGGCGTGCTGCCGGGGCTGGGCGCGCCGAACGGGGTGTCGCTGCTCCTGCCGCTCACCTTCGGCATGCAGCCGGTCTCGGCCATCATCCTGCTCTCCAGCATGTATTGGGGCGCACTGTTCGGCGGCTCGGTAACCTCGATCCTGTTCAACATTCCGGGCGAGCCGTCGTCGGTGGCGACCACCTTCGACGGCTATCCCATGGCGCGCGACGGCCGCCCGACCACGGCGCTCGCGACCGCCTTCGGCTCGGCGGCGTTCGGTGCGCTGATCGGCGTCATTCTGATCACGTTCCTCGCCTCCTGGGTGGCGCAGGTCGCGCTCGCCTTTGGACCGGCCGAGTATTTTGCGGTGTATTTCCTGGCCTTCGCCAGCTTCGTCGGCATGGGTGGCGCGGCACCGATCAAGACCGTCGTGGCACTCGCAATCGGCTTTGCCATCGCCGCCATCGGCATCGACACGGTGTCCGGCAGCGTCCGCCTCACCATGGGCGTCGATGAGCTCGTCAAGGGCGTCAGCTTCGTCGTCGCAGTGATGGGCCTGTTCGGCATCGGCGAGCTGCTGGTCGCCGTCGAGGAGGAGTTTCACGCCCGCGCGGTTTCCTCGAAGATCGATTGGCGCGAGGTGTTTCGCGCCGTCGGGCGCCTGCCGCGGCACGGCGTCGCCTTGCTGCGCAGTGCCGCGATCGGCTGCTGGATGGGGATCACGCCGGGCGGCCCGACAGCGGCCTCCTTCATGAGCTACGGGATTGCACGCCGCTTCTCGCGCCGCGGCCGATTTTTCGGCACCGGCGAGGTCGAAGGTATCATTTCTCCGGAGACGGCCGATCATGCCGCCGGGACCAGCGCGCTATTGCCGATGCTCTCGCTCGGCATTCCCGGCTCGGCGACCGCGGCCGTGATGATGGGCGGGCTGATGATCTGGGGCCTCAATCCCGGGCCCATGCTGTTCGTCGACAGCAAGGATTTCGTCTGGGGCCTGATCGCCTCGATGTATGTCGGCAACATCGTCGCCGTGGTGCTGGTGCTGCTGACGGTCCCGGTGTTCGCCGCCTTGATGCGGATTCCGTTCGTGGTGATCGCACCGCTGATCGTCATCATCTGCGTCGTCGGCGCCTATTCGGTGTCGAACTCCTATCTCGATGTTGTCATGATGCTCGGCTTCGGGGTCGTCGGCTATCTCTTCAAGAAGCTGTTCTATCCGCTGGCGCCGCTCGTGCTCGCAATCGTCATCGGCGACAAGGCCGAGGACGCGTTCCGGCAGTCGATGCTGATCTCCAAGGGCTCGCTGGGCATATTCTTCGCGAACAAGCTGGTGACGTGCCTGATCGTGGGCGGCATCGCGCTGCTGCTGCTTCCGCTTGTGCTGCAGCTGGCGCGGCTCTGGCGCAAACCCTCTTCGCCCGCGACCGATACGCCAGTCCAGGAAAAGGTGATCATATGACTGCAAAGCCGCTGATTGCGCTGGCCATGGGCGATCCCGCCGGCATCAGTCCGGAGCTGACGGCGAAGCTCGTGGCGCAGGACGACATTCGCGCGAGCTGCCGGCTCGTCGTCATCGGCGACCGCCGCATCTTCGACGAGGGGGCACGCGTCGCCGGCGTCAGGCCGGACTTGTCCACGGTGGAGCAGGGGACCGAGCTTCGCGCGGCGGGGGAGGATGCACTGTTCATCGATCTCCGCCACCTCGACCCCAGGGCGGTCGAGCCGAAGACCGCGACCCTTGCCGGCGGAAAATTCGCGCTGGCCAATTACAGACATGCGCTCGAGCTCGGCCGCGACGGCCATGTCGACGCGGTCTGTTTCACCCCCTTCAACAAGCAGGCGATGCGTCTTGCCCGTGCCGAGTACGACGACGAGATCGCGTTCTCGGCCGAGGTCGTCGGTCTCAAAACGCCGGCAAGCGAATTCAACGTGCTCGACCGGCTCTGGAACGCACGGGTCACTTCCCACATCCCGCTCAAGGACGTCGCTGCGAAGCTGTCCGGCGAACGCATCCATCGCGCGCTCAAGCTGACCGATTCCTGCATGCGCAACGCCGGCTTTGCGCGGCCGCGGATCGCGGTCGCAGGCCTCAATCCCCATGCCGGCGACGGTGGCAATTTCGGCCGCGAGGAGATCGATGTGATTGCGCCGGTGGTCGCAGCAAGCCAGCGCGAGGGCATTGCTGCGGAGGGACCGTTTCCCGCCGACACCGTGTTCCTGCGCGCCAAGGCCGGCGCCTTCGATGCCGTGCTGACGATGTATCACGACGAGGGCCAGATCGCGATGAAGCTGATGGGTTTCGATCGCGGCGTGACCTTGCTCGGCGGCTTCCCGTTCCCGATCTGCACGCCCGCGCACGGCACCGCCTACGACATTGCGGGGCAAGGCATCGCCTCGATTGGCGCCAGCCGCGCGGCACTGCTGCTCGCAGCGGAGATGGCTCGGCGCACCCGCTAATGAATCAGGGATATTCAGGCCGTCGCGAGCCACTTGGCGAGCGGCGTCGTCCCGAGCCGCGCCTCGCCGAGCGGGTTCAGCGATTGGTCGTCGATGAGAGCGCCGTAATAGGGCGCCTTCGGATCTCCGACCACAGGCCGGGCGTCGCCGGATGCCCTCAGACGCCGCGCGATGAATTCGTTGAAGGGCGCCTTCTCGGGTCCGGCGATATCGATCGTCCCGTTGAGCGGCTGCTCCGTTGCGACTTCGGCGAGGCGGTCGGCGACGTCGGCTGCCGCGATCGGCTGAAACAATGCGGAGGGAACGACGATCTTCCCCTCGCGCACGCTGGTCTCGGCGATGGCGCCGAGGAACTCGAAGAACTGGGTGGCGCGCACGATCGAGTAGGGGACCGAGCCGGACTTGATGACGGTTTCCTGCGCCAGCTTGGCACGGAAATAGGCGTTGTCGGGCGAGCGGTCGGTGCCGACGATCGAGAGCGCCACGTGATGTCTCACGCCTGCTGCGGCCTCGGCCGCGACGAGATTCTCGCTCGATCGCTGGAAGAACGCGAGCACCGCGGCCGGCTCCCAGGACGGCGCGTTGGCGACGTCGACGACCACATCCGCGCCTGAAAGCGCTGCGGCAAGGCCTTCCCCGGTGACGGCGTTCACGCCGGATTTCGGCGAGGCAGCCACCGCATCGTGGCCGTGCAGCTTGAGCTTCGCCACGAGCCTGGACCCAATCAATCCCGTTCCGCCGATCACGACGATCTTCATGGCATGTCTCCTTGCGATTGCGGAGCGCGAGATGATCGAAGCCAATCGAAAGTCGCGCGTCACCCTGTAACAGGCATACCTTGGCGGAAAATGCTGCCCGCATTTTGCCCGACGTTTCAAAACGTCCTGATGAACGCAAGGTGGCGCAGGCCCCTAAAAAAGGCCAATGAAAACAACCCTCAGGCTACTGTGCATGGGGTTGTTTTCGCAGTTTGGGATTGGACGGGCGACCGCGTCCGATTTCGGGAAGGCGGCCCCTGGTCGCGTCACGCCCCGCAGACGATCACGCCGTACCAGCCGAGCCCGCGATAGGTCTCGTAGCCCGGGGTGGCATGGAAAGCGACCAGCGTGCCCGTGCGGTCGTGGTAGAAGCCGGAGCGCTGGCCGTTCAGCGACAGCGAGATGCGTTCGCTGAGGATGCCCTGGCCGTCGGAGGCCGCGATCACGCGGAAATTCGAATCGACCAGCAGCACGCGGGCCTTGTCGCTGTCGCCGACGCGCACGCCCTGCACGATGGCGCGGGCCTGCGGCTCCCAGTCGAAATGGATGGCGAGTACTCCGATCGGCGCGCCGTTGGCCTGGCCGCCGGCGCGGACGCTGGCGCAATAGGTCGCGACCTGGGCATTGCCGAGCAGCGGCTGGTTCTCGACGTCGCCGGCGACATAATCGTCGCCGGAGCGCAAGGACCGCGCGTCGCGAAACCATTTGGTATGGGCGACGTTCTGGCCGACGACGCGGAAGCGGTCGGCGCGGCCGTTGGCGATGACGTTGCCGTCGAGGTCGCAGAGCCAGAGATCGAGATAGACGGTGTAGGCCCCGAGGATCACGCCGAGGCGCTGCGAGGCATGGGAGACGGCCGCAGCACTGGGCGAGGCCGCGCAATCGACCACGGCGGAATCGGTCGCCCACCAGCGCACGTCGCAGGTGCGTTCATAGAGATTGCGGTCGATCAGCTCGATCGCGTTGAGCGACAGGTCGACCATCCGCTCGCCGCGGGAGCGCTGGCTCATGCGGTCGATCGAGGCGACGAGATCGCCGGTGCGTTTGGTTAGCTGGGTCTCGAGCTCGCGGGCGATGGTCTCGACCTGCTGGCCGACGCCGCGCACCTCCTGCGCCACGACTGCAAAGCCCGCGCCTTGCGCGCCGGCGCGCGAGCTTTCGATCAGCGCGTTCAGCGCCAGCATCTTCATCTGGTTGGTAATCTGCTGGATCGACTTGGTCTTATCGACCGCGATCTGGTTGACCTCCGCGGTGAGGCGGTTGATCAGCGCGGAGATGTCGGAATCATCGTCCGCAGGTGCGGTGGCGATCGGCTTGGCTTTCAGACCCAGCGCAGCTGACATCGGGAACTTCCCTTGGCAATGAGGTCTGATCTGCAATGAACCCGGAACAACAACTTACAGATCGAATACGATTCTTTTTCGAGGATTCCGCCTAACGCCTGCTTAATTTGCTGTTTGACGGAATGCCTAAATGATAGTCACTCCGGCCCGCCGACCTGCCATCCACCGCTTTGTGCGCCCCAGCCGTTGCAAATCGCCGGGGTTTCCCAGCCAATCCTTTCAAGCCAGTCCCGGTCGCGAGCGTGATCGCCCGGACCCGAGTTCCCAATCGATAGCCCTCGCCATGACGCCTCCCGCATCCGCACTGCCCGTCGAAGCGCCCCAGGCGTTCCTGGGCGTGGCACGCTCGCTCACCGACAAGCTGTGGCGCGACCGGCTCGATGCCCGCGGCGCGGCCCAGGCGCTCGCCATGGTGCAGCGGCACCAATTGCCGGAGCTGCTGGCGCGGGTGCTGGCGGGGCGCGGGGTCGATATCGACGCCGTCGCCGATTTCCTCGATCCGACCATCCGTAAGCTGCTGCCGGACCCGTTCACGGTGACGGAAATGGAGGCCGCCTCCAGGCGCGTCGCGGATGCCGCGACTACGGGCGAGAAGGTCGCGATCTTCGGCGACTACGACGTCGACGGCGCGACCTCGGCGGCGCTGCTGGCCTGGCACCTGCGCCATTGCGGGCTCGATCCGCTGATCCACATTCCCGACCGGATTTTCGAGGGCTACGGCCCGAACGTCGAGGCCGTGCGCGGGCTCGCCGCAAAGGGCGCGACGCTGCTCGTCACCGTCGATTGCGGCACCACCAGCATCGAGCCGCTCGCCGAGGCCAAACGCCTCGGCATGTCCGTGGTGGTGATCGACCACCACCAATGCGGCCTCGATCTCCCCGAGGTCGATGCGCTGGTCAACCCGAACCGCCCCGATGATCTCTCGGGCCTTGGCCATCTCGCCGCGGTCGGCCTCGTGCTGGTGACGCTGGTCGCGGTCAACCGCGAGCTGCGCCAGCGCGGCTTCTGGACGAGCGAGATGCCGGAGCCCGATCTCCTGGGCATGCTGCACCACGTCGCGCTCGGTACCGTCGCCGACGTCGCGCCGCTGATCGGGCTCAACCGCGCCTTCGTGGCGAAGGGGCTGATCGCGATGCGTCGGCGCGACCATGTCGGCCACACTGCGCTGATGGACGTGGCACGGCTCAACGGCCCGCCGGAAGCCTGGCATCTCGGTTTCATGCTGGGGCCGCGTGTCAATGCCGGCGGCCGTATCGGCCGCGCCGATCTCGGCGTGCGGCTGCTGCTCGAAGGCGACAGCATCGAGGCGGCGCGGATCGCGGCCGAGCTCGACCGTCTCAACGGCGAACGCCGCGTCATCGAGCAGGCGGCGGAAGCCCAGGCCGAAGCCGAGGCGCTGGCCTCGATCGGGTTGGAGGACAAGCTCGCCGTGATCGTCACGGCCTCGGAAGGCTGGCATCCGGGCGTGGTCGGCCTCGTCGCCTCGCGCCTGAAGGAGAAGTTTTCGCGGCCTGCCTTTGCCATTGCGCTGGAGCCCGGCGGCATCGGCACCGGCTCGGGCCGCTCGATCGCGGGCGTGGATCTCGGCAAGGCGGTGCGGCAGGCGGTCGCTGACGGCATTCTGCTCAAGGGGGGCGGCCACGCCATGGCCGCGGGCGTGACGCTGCGCAAGGAGAAGCTCGCCGAATTCCGCGCCTATCTCGAGAACGCGCTGGCGCGCGACGTCGCCGAGGCGCGCCACGTCAACGAGCTCTATATCGACGGCGCGGTCTCGGCGCGCGCGGTGACGCCGGAGCTAGCGACGACGCTCAACCGCGCCGGTCCCTTCGGCAGCGGCAATCCGGAGCCGGTGCTGGCACTACCGGCGCATCAACTCGTCTTCGCCGACGAAGTCGGGCAGGCACATCTGCGCCTGCGCTTCAAGGCGGGTGATGGCGCCATCGTCAACGGCATCGCGTTCCGTTCGATCGGCCAGAAGCTCGGCAATGCGCTGCTCGCCAATCGCGGCCAGCAGATGCATGTCGCGGGCTCGTTGTCGGTGGACCGCTACCAGGGCGCGGAGCGCGTGCAATTCCGCGTCGTCGACGTCGCGCTACCGGACCAGGGGCCATCCGTGATTAGATGACGCATGATCGACGAGATCATGCGTCAGAAGCAGGTTGCTCAAACAACAAAAAAGGGAGTGAACATGGCAGGGCAGGTTGAGGGCAAGGTCGCGCTGGTGACGGGCGGCGCCTCCGGCATTGGCGAGGCTATCGTCGAGCTGTTCGCGCGCGAAGGCGCGACCATTGTCATCACCGACATCGACGAGCTGCGCGGGCCCGACCTCGCCAAACGCGTGACGAATGCCGGCGGCAAGGCGATCTTTCTGGAGCAGGACGTCACCGGCGAAGAGCGCTGGATCGAGATCGTCGCCGAGATCGCAAGGCGCTACGGCCGGCTCGACGTGCTCGTCTCCAATGCCGGCATCGGCATTTCCGTGCCATCGATCGTCGACATGACTCTCGCTGACTGGCGCAAGCAGAATGCGATCAATCTCGATGGCGTGTTTCTGTCGGTCAAGCATTGCCTGCCCCTGATGCGCAAAACCGGTGGCGGCTCGATCGTCATGATGTCCTCGCTCGCCGGCCTGCGCGGCTCGCCTGGATTGTCGGCCTATTCAGCGACAAAGGGCGGCGTGCGGCTGTTCGCCAAGTCGATCGCGATGGAGTGCGCGGCGGCAGGCGACGACATCCGCGTCAACTCGGTTCATCCCGGCATCATCGATACCCCGATCTGGGGCAAGATCCCGACGGGGGCGGCCGGCTCTGGCCAGAATGCCCCGATCGATCCGGAGGAGCGCGCCCGTGTCGTCACGCCGCTTGGCCGCGCCGGCCAGGCCGCGGAGATCGCCTCGGGCGTGCTGTATCTCGCCTCCGATGCCTCGCGCTATGTCACCGGCAGCGAGCTCGTCATCGATGGCGGCATGAACGCCGGCGGGGTGCCGCGGCGCGCTTGAACTGCGCAGGGCAGGGTGGCGGCCGCAGGGGCTGACGCGAAGGCGCCAGCCCTGTACAACACTGGCCAGCCCCCCAACCGACAGAGGTCTCCTTCGCCATGGCGCACAGCCTTCACGCGTCCTCACCCGCGCCCGCGACCTTCCGCTCCAATCGGCCGGATCTCGCCACCGACGCGATCCGCACCGCGCGCGAGGATCTCGCCGCCTGCTTCCGCATGGCCGCGCGCAACGGCTTTGAGGAGGGCATCTGCAATCACTTCTCGGCGGTCGTGCCGGGCCATGACGACCTCTTCCTGGTCAACCCCTACGGCTACGCCTTCCGCGAACTGACGGCGTCAAAGCTCCTGATCTGCGATTTCCACGGCAACGTGCTTGACGGCGAGGGCGTGCCCGAGGCGACCGCCTTCTACATCCACGCCGAGATGCACAGGCTGCTGCCGCGCGCCAAGGTCGCCTTCCATACGCACATGCCCTATGCCACGGCGCTGTCGATGACAGAGGGCGAGCCCCTGATCTGGGCCGGCCAGACCGCGCTGAAATTCTACGGCCGCACCGCGGTCGACCGCGACTATAACGGCCTCGCGCTCGACAACCGCGAAGGCGCGCGTATCGCCGCCGCCGTTGGCGATGCCGACATCGTCTTCATGAAGCATCACGGCGTGATGGTGCTGGCGCCGACCATCGCGGAGGCCTGGGACGATCTCTATTATCTCGAGCGCGCCGCCGAGGTGCAGGTGCTGGCGATGTCGACGGGGCGCAAGGTGCTGCCGGTCGATCCCGCGATTGCGGCCGAGACCTACAGGCAGATGCGCGAGGGCGATTCCGAATCTGCCCGGCTGCATCTCGCTGCGATCCGCAGACAGCTCGATGCGGAAGAGCCGCAATACAGGCACTGAGAAAGGGAGCACCAGCCACGGTTTCATTCCGGGGCGCGCCACTTGGCGCGAACCCGGAATCCATTTTTCCGCGCGCTTGCTGCCCGATGGATTCCGGGCTCGCGCTTCGCGCGCCCCGGAATGACGAGCGCGACTATCCACCCTGCCGCAGCTTGGCCAGCACCTTCAGTCCACCATAGCCGTCCGCCGGCGTGATGCCGGCGCGCTGCTGGAAATCCTTGACCGCCTTCATGGTGTCGTTGCCGACGCGGCCGTCGGTGCCGCCGGTGTCGAAGCCGGCCTTGGTGAGGCGCGTTTGCATCTCCTGCACCTCGGCGAGCGTCAACGCGCGCTCGGAGCCGGGGAAGGGCTGGATGAAGGGCGGGGCTCCCAGGCAGCGATCCCCGAGATGGCAGATCGCCAGCGCGTAGTTCATGGAAGGGTTATAGCTCTTCACCGAATAGAAGTTCGGTCCGAGCAGGAAGGTCGGCCCGCCCGCAACCGGCGTCCACATCTGTGCGGATGCGGAGGCTTGCGGAAACGGTTGGCCGTCGGCGCGGCTGACGCCGGCCGCCTGCCAGGCTGCATAGGTACGGCTGCCGCTCATGTTGCCGGACGCGCGCACCTCGTAGCCCCAATGCTCGCCGCGATGCCACTTGCCGCGATTGACAAGGTATTTTGCAGTCGAGCCCAGCGCGTCGTCGGGCTTGCCGAACGGCGAGACCTTGCCGTCGCCGTCATAGTCAATGCCGACATTGAGCCAGACCTCCGGCATCCATTGCGAGTGCCCCATCGCGCCGGCCCAGGAGCCTCGCATTTCCTCAGGCGTGCTCCAACCCTTGTCGACGATGCGCAGCGCGTTCATCAGCTCGGTCTCCCAATAGGCCTTGCGGCGCGGCTCGTTCCAGGCGAGCGCGGCGAGCGAGGGAAACACCGGCCTCATATGGTTCTGCTGCACCAGGGGATCGCCATAGGCGGACTCGACGCCCCACAGCGCCAGCAGTGTGCCGCGCTCGACCCCGAAATCGCGCTCGACGCGGGCGAGCAGCGCCTCGTTGTTCTTCAGCGCGACCTTGCCGTTGATGATGCGCCAGTCCGAGACGCGACGGTTGATGTACTGCCAGACCTGCTCGTGGAATTCGGGCTGGTTGCGCATCTGCGCGAACACGCTCATGTCCGGCTCGACCCGTCCCATCGCGCGCTGCCATGTCGCGGCGGAAATACCTTTTGCCATCGCGCGTGCGCGAAAGCTCTCACGCCATTCGTCGAAGCCGGGGGGCGCGGCGAGAGCGCGGCTGGGCAGCGCGAGCAAAGCGGCTACACCAAGCGTCGACTGGAGCAGGGCGCGGCGGGTGTGACGGGGCGAGGAATCAGCGTGCTTCATGGGCACATTCTAGCCGGAAACATGGCCCGTGTGAGTCGGTTCCAGAAACGGCAGCGTGCTGAAGTCCTGCCTGGGCGGGTCAGCTGTTCCCACCGGAACAAGGGTCGCTCTTCCCGCATTCCCTCCACACCCGGGAGGAGAAGACGGGGCCGTGGGCCTGCCTTCCGTATGTCTGTTCATCAAAACATCGGGGTCCAATGAAGATACGCACGCATGCGGAAAGCCATGTCGTCGAGCTCGACGACGGATCGCAATGGAAGATCTTTCCCGGCGACCTCGCGACGACGCTGAGCTGGAAGCCCGAAACCGATTTGCGTCTCGAGCCGAGCGGTGAGCGAGTGAATTCGCACGTGCTGGTCAATACCGCGGACCAGACCCGCGTGCGGGTGATCGCGGCGGACGAGACCTGGCCCGACGGCGCAGTCAAGAACGCCTTGAAAGGCGGGTAGAACTGTGGCCGCGACAGCTGCGATGCCGGTCGCCTAGTCCTCCTGCAGGTCAGCCGCAATTCCGGCAAGCCAGCGCCGGATCGTGGTTTCCGCCTTTGAATCCAGATTTCGAGCGAGGCGCTTCTCCAATTCGAGCACACGCTGCCGGCACGTCTTCAAAAGTGTCGCGCCGCGCGGCGTCAGCGTCCATTGCTGGATGCGGCCGTGGACGGGATGAGGCGTCATGACAATGGCACCGTCGCGTTCGAGGTTGCGAATGATGACGCCGACGGTCTGGGGCGTCAGGAAGGTGAGGCGGGCGACATCGGCCCCCGACAAGCCCGGATAGGCGTTCAGCATCGTCAGCACCGCGAATTGCGGCGACGTCACGCCGAGATCGGCCAGGGTGCGCTCCATCGTCAGACGAACCGCGGCGTGGGCCTGGCGCAGCAGATAGCCGAGGTAGCCCTGCTCGCCGCGCTTGCCTTCGCCCGGCGCGGGAACATGCACGGCGCCGTGTTCAACTGCCTTTCGTCCCGATTGCGATCTCGTGACGTCATTGGTCTTGCGTGGCATATAAGAGCTCTTATAAGATATCCGAGCTCTTATAATAGGCCGAGGTGAATGGCAATGTCACACGCCCGCAGCGAATATGAAGATTTCAAGCGGATCGCGCCCGATGCGTATGATCTGGTGCTGGCGCTGGGCCAGCTTGCGGCCAAGGCCGGCCTCGACAAGCAACTGCTCGAGCTGGTCAAGCTGCGCGCCTCGCAGATCAACGGCTGCGCCTTCTGCGTGCAGCACCACGTCCTGCTTTCGGAACGGATCGGCGTTCCCGTCGACAAGCTCCATCTGGTCGCGGTCTGGCGCGAGGCGCCGATCTTTTCGCCGCGCGAGCGGGCTGCCTTCGCCTGGGCCGAGGCGCTGACCTGTCTGCCCGACGGCGTCGGCGACGAGGTCTATGCGGAAGCGTCCGGCGAATTCTCCGAGACTGAACTGACGTACCTGACCTCGGCCGTCGCCTCGATCAACGTCTGGAACCGCTTTGGCGCGGCGTTTCGCTGGACGCCTGCAAAGCGGCCGGTCGCAACGGCCGCCGCTGCGTCCTGACGGAGGCAAGGGAGATCACGATGACAGCCATGAGCTTTTCTGCCGTGCAGTGGCCGGCGCCGTCGCGTTCGACGACGCTCGCCGTCGTCGCAGGGGTCGCCTGCGCGCTCGCGATCGGCAAGACGCTGCCGGTGACGATGGACACCGTCGCAGGCGTACTGACCCCGCTCTGCGCCACGGCCGCGGAGGGCTCGCCGCTCGACAAGGTCGAGCCGATCGGCTCCTACACGCTGCCGAACGTCCCGGGCAAGCGCGTCACCATCGTGCGCGTGTCCTATGGTCCGGGCGGGTTTTCGCGGCCGCATCGCCACGCGGGATCCGTTACCGCCTACATCACCAAGGGCGAGATCCGCTCGCAACTCGGCGGCGGCCCGGTCGAGACGTTCGGCGTCGGCCAGTCCTTCTTCGAACCACCGGGCTCGACGCACCTGGTCTCGGCCAATGCCAGTATGACGGAGCCGGCGGAGTTGATTGCGGTGTTCGTGGCCGATGAAGGCGCGCAGCTGACGACTTTCCTGGAGTAGCCTACACGGGGCATTCGCGACGGCCGTGCTCAGGCCGATCGCGATCGCCTCAGCCGTTTCCATGCCGGTGCGAGTCCGTATTCGACGACCGGAATGGCAACCGCGCCGATGAGCAGTCCAAGCGCGCCCGAGATGGCTGCCTCGACCGACCATTCGACGATGCCGGCAACGGATGGAAGGAGATGTGCGGCAGCCTCGGTTGCGGCATGGACCGCATGGCCAATTGCGGGCGGGCCGTACTTTTCGATACCATGCAGGATGATGCCGCCGCCGACCCAGATCATGGCGGCGGTGCCGATCGCGCTCAGCACCGCCAGGAAGGCGGGCATGCCGCGGACGAGCGCGCGTCCAAGCAAGCGGATCGCGCGACCAAGGAGTGAAGTGCCGCCGTAGCGCGCAAGGGCGATGCCGACATCGTCCGCCTTCACGATCAAGGCGACCACGCCATAGACCCCAACGGTGATGAAGACGCCGACCAGCGCCAGCACCAGCGCCTGCGTCCAGATGCTGCCCGCAGGGATAGCCGCCAGCGTGATCGCCATGATCTCAGCCGACAGGATGAAGTCCGTCTTGATGGCGCTTGCGACCTTCTCGTCCTCGACCGACCGCGTATTCAACGCAATCGGCTGCAGCTGAGCTTCGTGCTGATGCGCATGATGCGGCAGCACGGCTTCGAGCACCTTTTCGGCGCCCTCATAGCAGAGAAAGGCGCCGCCCAGCATCAGCAGCGGCGTGACCGCGGCGGGAAGGAAATAGCCAAGCAACAGGGCAACGGGCAGCAGAATCAGCAGCTTGTTGCGCAGCGATCCGATCGCGATCTTCCCGACGATCGGCAGTTCGCGCTTCGATGCAAAACCGATGACGTAGTTCGGCGTGACCGCCGCATCATCGATGACCACGCCGGCCGCCTTTGTGCCCGCCTTGGCAGCCTGGGCCGCGACATCGTCGAGCGAGGCTGCAGCCACCTTTGCGATCCCCGCGATGTCGTCGAGAAGACCGATCAGTCCGACACTCATCAACCTGTCCTTCTTCGTTCGAGCCGGCGAGATGCGCGACCAGATGCACGCTCCGGCAACGAACGAGTACGCTCTCAGTTCTCCTCGCCGCCCGCCCCCTCGCGCAAGTCGGGCTTGAGCACGTCCTGCGGCAGCGCATGGGCCACCGGTTGCGACGTGATTGCGATCTCCGGGCCGATCTCGCGGCCGCGCGCGCGGATCAGCCGCTCATAGGCCGATACCAGCGTGACGTAGGGATTGACCCAGATCCAGCCGTCGCGGGTGAATACCTGGACGTCGAAATGCAGGTGCAGCGACGTTCCGGCGGGACGGTCGAGATAGTTCGAGACCACGCCGATCTTCTCGCCTTCGCTGACGAGGCGGCCGTTGACGAGGCCGTCGGCGTTCATCGCGTGCGGATTCATGTGCATGTAGCGGAAACGGATGTGCTCGGTGCGGCTATTGACCTGAAGCGTCGCCGCCTGGTCCTTGACACCGCGGATGACGATTGCATCACGCACGGCGACGACGCCGCGCTGCTTGGGATCGCAGGGCTCGCGGCCTTCGCCGGGCGGCGGACAGCCGGCGGCGCGGATGTCCTCGCCCTGATGGCCGTAGCCTCCGCCGCATTGCCACACTTCGAAACTGCGCGACTCGCAGAAATTGTCGCGCCAGGGAAAGGCGGTCGGGCCTTCGCTCTTGTCACGTTTGCCGTAGGATTGCGAGCGCACGAAGGCGGGCGCCTTCTCCAGCGGAAAGCGGATCTGGGCGTAGGCCATAGCGTCGGGATGGCCGCCCTGCTTGCGGTAGCCGGTGTTCGGGATGATGTCGCCGCTCGGCCGGTAGCTGAAATCCGGTGAACGCACCGCGGGGCGATCGATGATGTTGGAGGCAACGTCCGTCAGTGGCCGCATGCGCTGGCCGCCAGCGATGCGCAGCGCCTTCAGGAAACGCTCGGCGACCGGATAGGCCTCCTTGCAGGCGAGCCGCCGCGGCCTCGCGACGCTGTCGAGGCACTGGATCGACACCACATAGGCGGCGCCGAAGCGGGTGAAGGCGTAGCGCACATAGCCTTCCCGGATGAACCTGCGCAGATCCGGATAGGCTGCTGCGAGCGGCTTGACTGGCTCGCCCTTGCCCCCGGCGGGATCGGCGATGTCGTAGACGAGCGCCGAGCCCGTGATCTGCACCTCGACAGGCCTTGCGTACACCCGGCTTGGCATGCCTTCACCGGCGCCTGGATCGAGCGAGAAGGTCGCGCTGTAGCCGGCGGGCCCGGCATCGAACATGTCGACGGGATTGAAATCGGCCTGGTAGCGCGAGAGCGCGAGCGTAGCCGGCGCGCCGCTGCGCTGCGCATCGAGATACGCGGCGGCGTCGAACGGCAGCAGCACGGGGACTGGACTTCGGGTAATGCCGGTGAAGAAGCGCGAGGAGATCGCGTTGAGCTGCACCAGTGCGGGCATCGCGCGCGGGTCGTAGCGCGGCACTGTACGGCGGGGTGCGAAGATGAAGTCGCCCGCAATCTGGGGACGGCTGTTGATCTCGCTGCGAAGCTGGTCGAGCGCCGCGCGCCAGTCGACGCGCAGGGCCGTCAGCGAGGGGCTGCGGAATTCATCCGCAGCGAGGGGAGTGGCAAGGAGGAGCGAAAGCAGCGCCAGATGCAGCGAGACGAAGCGGAAACCCTTCCCAACCACTGCCTCGCCCCCCGGCGGTACCTGTTGCGATCGCTCGGTTCCCCGTCAGTCCTTGGCGCGCTCGGAGTAGGAGCCGTCTTCGGTCATCACCACGATACGGGTGCCGACCGAGATGTGCGGCGGCACGGTGGTGCGCACGCCGTTGGAGAGCACCGCCGGCTTGTAGGAGGAGGAGGCGGTCTGCCCCTTGGTCACGGGCTCGGTTTCGACCACTTCGAGCGTCACGCGCTGCGGCAGCGCCATCGACACCACATTGACGTCGTGGGTCGACAGCTTGACGGTCATGTCTGGCTGAAGATAGGCGGCGGCGTCGCCGACGACGTCCTTGGAAACCTGGACCTGGTCGTAGGTCTCCGGGTTCATGAAATGGTAGCCGTCGCCATCCTCATAGAGGTAGGTGTAGTTGCGCTCTTCGATCGTGGCCTTTTCGACCTGGTCGGTGGTCTTGTAGCGTTCCGAGATCTTTACCCCGTCCGAGATTCGGCGCATTTCGATCTGGCTGACCGGGGTGCCCTTGCCGGGATGGATGTTCTCGGCGCTCACGACGACGTAGAGCTTGCCGTCTTGCTCGATCACGTTGCCCTTGCGAATAGAACTGGCGATGACTCTCAAAGCTGTATTTCCTGCTTGCTTGGCCCGGCACCAGCCAGGACGTGGTCGAATTGATGGGGGACTTGGGGCCTCAAATCGGACCTCGGCGCCCGTTTCGGGCCGCAACATACTGATTTTGCCGTTGGATGCCAGCACTTTGCTGCCGGTCGGGGCGGTCGGTTGATGGCTGGGGACAAGCCGATGTCGCCGTTTTGGTCGCCCTCGCGGCACCTCGACCGGCGGCCGTTCCTCCAGGCCAGGGCCGCCGTGACCGGAGCTTTGCGGGGGTTTTTCGCCGAACAAGGGTTTGTGGAGGTCGAAACCTCCGTTCTCCAGGTCTCTCCGGGCAACGAGACCCATCTGCACGCCCCCCGGACCGAGATCATGCGGCCCGACGGCAGCCGGGCCAGCCGATACCTGCGGACCTCGCCTGAATTCGCCTGCAAGAAGCTGCTGGCGGCGGGCGAGACGCGGATTTTCGAGTTCGCACGGGTGTTCCGGGACCGCGAGCGCGGCGACCTGCATCTGCCGGAGTTCACCATGCTGGAATGGTACCGGGCAGGCGCCCCCTATGATGCCATCATGGCTGATTGCGTCGTGGTGATCGCCCGTGCGGCGCAGGCGACCGGGATCGGGACCTTCTCCTTCCGCGGCCGGACCGCCGATCCCTTCGCCGAGCCGGAGCTCCTGACGGTCGCGGGCGCCTTCGAGCACTTTGCCGGCATCGACCTGCTGTCGACAATTTCGGGCGGCGAGGGTAACCGTGCGGCGCTGGCCGCGGCGGCAGCCGGAAAGGTCCGTGTCGCCGAGGACGACACCTGGTCGGACATCTTCAGCAAGGTCCTGGTCGAGCATGTCGAGCCGCAGCTGGGGCAGGGGCGTTTGACCATCCTGTTCGAATACCCATCTCCAGAGGCGGCGCTGGCGCGGGTGAAGACGGTCGATCCGAGGGTCGCCGAACGTTTCGAGGTCTATGCCTGCGGCGTCGAGCTCGCCAACGGCTTTGGAGAGCTGACCGATGCCGAGGAGCAGCGCAAACGCTTCACGGAATCGATGACGGAGAAGCAGCGCCGCTACGGCGAAGCCTATCCGCTCGACGAGGATTTTCTGACGGCGGTTGCCGCAATGCCGGAGGCAAGTGGTGTCGCGCTCGGCTTCGATCGGCTGGTGATGCTGGCGAGCGGCGCGACACGAATTGATCAGGTGGTGTGGACACCCCCTGCGGATGAGAGATGACAAAGACCAATCTTGCACGCACTCTGCGCGAGCCTGCCGAGCTGGTGGCCGAGGGGCTGGCGCCCGCAGCGGCGCTGCCGGCGCTCGAACGCGTTGCCGCGCGCTATGCCGTGGCGATCACGCCTGATCTGGCCGGATTGATCGACCCGACGGATCCCGACGATCCCATCGCGCGGCAGTTCGTTCCGACCTCGGCCGAGCTCGAGGCGCGGCCGGGCGAGAATGCCGATCCGATCGGCGATCGCCCGTATTCGCCGGTCGCCGGAATCGTGCACCGCTATCCCGACCGCGTGCTGTTCAAGCTCGTTCATGTCTGTGCGGTCTACTGCCGCTTCTGCTTCCGCCGCGAGATGGTCGGCCCCGGCAAGGACAATGCGTTGTCGGAGAGTGCCTATCGCGCCGCGATCGACTATATCCGGGCGCATGGCGAGATTTGGGAAGTGATCCTGACCGGCGGCGATCCCCTGATGCTGTCGCCCCGGCGAATGAGCGAGATCATGGCCGAACTTGCGGCCATCGATCACGTCAAGATCATCCGTCTTCATACCCGCGTTCCCGTGGCCGAACCTGCACGCGTCAGCGCTGAGATGGTTGCGGCCCTGAAGGTCGCGGGCGCGGCCACCTGGGTCGCGGTACACGCCAACCACGCGCGGGAACTGACGGGTCCCGCGCGCGCCGCCTGTGCGCGGCTCGTCGATGCTGGTATACCGCTTGTGAGCCAGTCCGTGCTGTTGCGCGGCGTCAACGACGACATCGCCGCGCTGTCGGATTTGATGAGAGCTTTCGTCGAATGCCGGATCAAGCCCTATTACCTGCATCACGGCGATCTCGCGCCGGGCACCGCGCATCTGCGAACGACGCTGGCGCAAGGCCAGGACTTGATGCGGCAGTTGCGCGGACGGGTGTCAGGCCTGTGTCAACCGGACTATGTCATCGACATTCCCGGCGGCGCCGGCAAGTCGCCGGTAGGGCCGAATTACGTGTTGGCGCTGCAAAATACCGCGGACGAGGCGCGTGAAGCGGAATCGGAAACGCGCTATCGTATCGTCGACTATTGCGGCGACGTTCATCTCTATCCGCCCGAGACATGAGGGGCGATGGCATGGACGCTTGATTTGAGAATGGAGAAACGGACATGAAGAAGATCATGCTGGCAACATCGCTCGTGGTCTTGCTTGGCGGCGCGGCTGTTGCGCAGACCGGCGGCTCCAAGGGATCGACATCAAGCGGCGCATCGTCCGGATCGGTGTTGCCGGCGCCGGTCGGTCATCGCCAGCCGCGTGCAGGGGATGTGCCTAGCGAGAAGAATCTGAGCGATGCGAACGATCCGCTCAGCAAGGAAAACCAGGCGCTCGACAAGAAGATCAAAAGCATCTGCCGCGGCTGCTGAGACTTTCACCTCTCCCCGTCGGGGAGAGGTGA
Source organism: Bradyrhizobium sp. USDA 372 (assembly GCF_053629095.1). Taxonomy (NCBI): domain Bacteria; kingdom Pseudomonadati; phylum Pseudomonadota; class Alphaproteobacteria; order Hyphomicrobiales; family Nitrobacteraceae; genus Bradyrhizobium; species Bradyrhizobium sp. USDA 372. Next base: position 182,738 of record NZ_JBRJHR010000001.1, read on the forward strand.
GGAACGAGCCATCTAACCCAGTGATCCGTCAGGCTGACCTCTCGTGCAGTCCCGCGCGCTGGGTGTTGCGGCGGATCTCGACGGCGTCGGCGAGCTGCTCGAGCGTCTTCGACGTCGTTGCCCAGTCGATGCAACCGTCAGTGATGCTCTGCCCATAGGTGAGCGGCTTGCCCGGCACGACATCCTGGCGGCCGGCGACGAGATTGCTCTCGATCATCACGCCCATGATGCGGCTCTCGCCGCCCGAGATCTGGCGGGCGATATCGGCCATCACCAGCGGCTGGTTCTCCGGCTTCTTGCTCGAATTGGCATGGCTGGCATCGACCATCACCAGCGGGGCAACGCCGGATTTGGTCAATTCATTGCAGGCGGCCGCAACGCTTGCCGCGTCGTAGTTTGGCTCAGCTCCGCCGCGCAGGATGATGTGGCAGTCCTCGTTGCCGGCGGTCGAGGCGATCGCCGAGCGGCCGAGCTTCGTGACGGCCATGAAATGATGGGGATGCGAGGCTGATTTCACCGCGTCGGCCGCGATCCGCATATTGCCGTCGGTGCCGTTCTTGAAGCCGACCGGACAGGACAGCCCCGATGCCAGCTCGCGATGGATCTGGCTCTCGGTCGTACGTGCGCCGATCGCAGCCCAGGAGACGAGGTCGGCGATGTATTGCGGCGTGGTCATGTCCAGGAACTCGGTGCCCGCAGGCAGGCCGAGATTGTTCACGGCCGCGAGCACGTTGCGCGCGAGCCGCAAGCCCTTGTTGATGTCGAAGCTGCCGTCGAGGTCGGGATCGTTGATCAGGCCCTTCCAGCCGACCGTCGTGCGCGGCTTCTCGAAATAGACCCGCATCACGATCTCGAGCTGATCGGCGAGATCCTCGCGCAGTCTTGCCAGGCGCTCGGCGTAGTCGAGCGCGGCCTTGGGATCATGCACTGAGCATGGGCCGACGACGACCAAAAGGCGGTCGTCCTGATTGCTCAGGATGGCGTGGATGGCGTTGCGCGCGGCCATCACCACACGCGTTGCGGTGAGCGTACGGGGGACTTCCCGCATCACCTCTTCAGGCGTGCTCAGCTCTTTCAGTTCGCGGATACGAAGATCGTCGGTCGTGCTCAGCACGGCGGGCTCCTGTCTGTTCTAGAACCTGCCGGCCAATAAAAAAGCCGCCAGGTCTGGCGGCTGTTCGGACGTTTGCTGCAATGTTTTAGATTGAGCGCGATCCTCCCGCCGCCAGCGAGCTGTCGTAGCTAAAGTACCAAAAATAGCTGGTGGCGACGGTGATCATGGGAAGGCCATATAGCGTGCCGCTGGCGCCTTGTCACCCCCCGCGACGGCACAAGACGCAACGCGCGTCTCAGGTGTTGCTTTTGCGTGCCGCCAGCGCCATGCCGATCAGGGTGGCGCCGCCGAACAGCAGGTTGATACCGACGAGGACGCCGATCGCCCATTCCGCCGAGCTCGGCAGTCCCGTGATCACCATGAACGAGATCGCGATGTCGACGAGGCCCGAGATCAGGAGCCACGACCAGCGGCCGCTGAGCTCGCGGCGGTGCTCCAGCGCGTACATGATGGTGGCGACGCCCTCGGCGAGGAAATAGGCGCCGAGCACGATGGTCAGCGTCAGCACGGCCTGCATCGGCCGGGCCAACAGCAGCATGCCGGTGAGCACGGCCAGCGCAGCCGAGATCAGCGACCACCAGAAACCCGGCGTGCTGCGCGCCCAATAGGTCGCGATCAGTCCGCCGATGCCGCCGATCAGGAACATCCAGCCGAGGAAGATCGCGGTCGCAAGACTGGCGAGCGGCGGCAGGACAAGCGCGGCAATGCCGAGGACGGCAAGCAGGATGCCTTCGAACAGAAAAGCCTTCCAATGCGTCTCGACCGCCTGGTTCATCTCGGATTGGAGGCGAGCAAATTCCTCGGGCGATGTCATCGTCGGGCTCCGGAACGAGAGGATTACCCCAATCTAGTAGGCCGATGGCGCGTTCGCCATGCGGTGGATCAACTGCTGCCGGGCGCCGAGGAGAAGCCCTCCGCGCTGGTGCGGATGCGGTTGCGACCGAGAATGTAGATCGCCGATGTGACAATCAGAAGCGCAAGGCCGAGCAGGATCGAGACGAAACCGATCGGGATCAGCGCCAGCGTCAGGTTACGCTCGGGGTTGATCAGCCAGTGATGGATCGAGGTCAGGACGAAGGCGAGCCCGACAAAGCCGATGCCACCGCCGGCGAGCAGCAGCGCCCACATCCGGCGCAGCTGGCTGAGCCGCTCGCGTGCGACATCGGTCCGCGGCGCATGGTGGCGAGCGACGCGCCGGACCAGGCGGATGGCAAAGGCGATCGAGCCGAAGCCGATCAACAGGCTCGCCGCGCCCAGCCACATGCGCAAGCTGGGATCGAGATCGGGCATGCGCTGGAGCGTCAGCAGCGGGAAGTCGAAGGCCGAATGCAGCGCGAGCGGGCCGGCGAAGATCAACAGCCGGCTGGACAGACGGGCCCAATCGCGATGATGGCGGTTCGCGCCCAGCGCCGTGCCGGCGCGCGCGATGGTCAGGTAGGCGCCCGCGATGATGCCGAGCGCACCGTGGAAGGGCACGGTCAGGACGCTGCGCAGCGCGGCTAGCGAGCGCCACATGTCGGCGTGCTGGACCAGGTAGGCGAGGTTCTCGTAGGCGGCGAAGCCGAGGCCGACCGCGGCTCCGTAGACCACGGTGTCCATCGGATTGGCAAAGGTCCGCCGCTTGGTGGAAGAGACCAGCACGATGGCGACCACCTTGACGGCCTCCTCGGGCAGCGCGACGCCGAAGATCGAATGCATGGCCAGCGCCGCCCAGGGGTCGTCCGGGGCGGCGACCATCTTGGCGAAGGGGGCGCGCGCGAGACCCAGGAGTGAAATGCTGGCCGCCCCCAGCAGGAATGCGGTCCAGACCTGGGCCGGCGGGCCGGGCCGCTCTTCGGCGGCGATGACGAGCCAGAGCATCAGCAGCGCCGGGGCGATGGCGGCAGTTCCAATGACGGTGGGGAGCGCTTCGATCAGGTACATTGGCGCCGAAAATAGGTTCCCTTGATCCGCTTATCTACGTTCACCGATGCGACCATGTGTCATGCGCCTGCTGTCGGGTCGCTTAACACGCGCGACAGCTGCCGTTCATGCGCTCCTCTCCCGTTACGAGGTAGAATACAAGCGCAATCAATTGCATGACAAAAGATGCTCGTCATCCATGGCAACGAGTGCGCGGCGGGCGTGGGATTGAGATTTGCAAGCCAGATCAAGGCAATGCGTTGGTTCTTCGATTCTCGGCGCACATGGCCCGGCGGCGGCCGGTCCTAGTCTCGCTTCGCTATGCGCCCGTGGCGCGGGGCGTCGATCCGGCGTGCGCGCAACCGCTCCAGCTCCCAGAACGCGCGGACGAGGCACGTGCCGAGGCAGAGGACGATGAGCAGCAACAGAAATGCCTGATCGACGGCAGGGATGTGTATCATGGCGATGATAAAGCAACGCCCATGCCAGGCGTTCCCGCGACGGTCCGCGCTTTTTCCAGCTCAGTGCGTGGTGATCGCAGGCGGCGCGTCGGGTGCGACGTCGAAGGCGCCGAGATGGAATTCCTCGCCGGTGGAGTCGGGCGATTCGGAACTCTGCGCCAGCAGCGTGAACGCGGCTTGTGGGTATCGCTTCCAGATCTCGAGATCGCCGGCGGTGATGGTGAGCCAGCCGAACGTGTACATGTAGCGTCCGGGCTCGGTGACCCGGCCGACCCTGTCCCAGGTGATCTTACCAACCTTGATCTTTTCAGCCGTGATCTTGTCGACTGCCATTCGGTCCCCCGATCGCAAGTCTGCAAAATGACGTCCGGCCCGAGGCACAGACCTGCAAAAGCTGATCCGGCATTGGGGCCGCTATAGGGCGGCGTGGCGGAGGGTCAGGCCGACTTCAGCAAGGGCGCGCGCACGATCAGGCGGCCGAGGTCGTCCCGGTCCTGCTTTTCGGCGAATTTGACCGCAAAGCCGTGGTCGAACTTGCGGATCACCCGCCCGACGCAGCCGCCGACAGCAAGCGGGGTTCCGATCGCCGGATCGTATTCGGAGGACACCGCGACGCCGGCCGTCGAGACGTCGATGATGAAGCAGGAATGGCTGCTGCCGTCCGCGAGGGTCAGGACGGTGTGCGAGATCTGCGGAACGAAACGCGCGTCACGCCGCAGCTCCCGAACGCTGGCATCCTTCTGCTTCTTCTCCAGCCAGGTCAGCTTTTCCGACATCCAGGCGCGCCGCGCCCGCGTCATCTCGAGCTCCATCAGGAAGCCTGCCTTCAATGTCGCACTGATGGTGCCCTGGAATTCGCCGAAATCCTGGAAGTAAGAGGTCAAGCGCTCGCCGACCTTGCCGACCACAGGCACGTCCACGATCATCCGGAAGGGTGAGACGCGCTTGGTCCGGCAGGCGAAGCTGCGGAGCTTGCCCTCGCAATCGTACCAGCGGGGCAGCGAGTAGCTGCCGCTGACCGCAACATCCACTGCTCGCTGCCTCAGGAATTCTGCGACGGACATGAGCGCCAATCTGCTTTGGATGACTTCCGTACTTTCACGGTAACTGCGAAACTCTAAGCAAATGATACTGAAGCCCAAGAGCAGGGGTAAATTTTCAGTAAATGCGCGGCTCGGCGGCACAGTAGGGCGCGCGGCATAAAGCCCCGTTGTGCTACAGGCAATCGCACAGCGTTGTCCACTCAGGGTGCAGCGAAGACACGGCGCTCCGCGGCGGCCCCTAGAGGAGTCCGAACAGCACCAGAATAGTCAGCGCGGCAGCGGCCACGGCGAACTGGATCGTCCTCCACGTCGGGGCGTCCGGACGGATCTCCCATACTAAACGCGGCAATGCGCGCCGCAATGCGAGCGCCGTCAATGCCTCGACGACGGCGAGCAGAAGGGCAATGCCTGCCAGGGAAGGCCATGACTCGGTCGGAGGCATCCATGGTGCGAGCCACACGGGGACGGAGCCTTTCAAAGCGCCGAGCAACGCGAACCATCCGAACCAGAATACAGAGCGCTTGACGAGGTCTGGGCCGATCGTTTCGGGCTCGAGGCGGATACCGATGCTTGCCAGCGCGCGTTCAATGCGCTCGCCGTCGGTCAGGAACAGAAACGCGCCGAAATTGAGAGGAACGTGCGACTGGAAGAGCAGCCCGCCGACACCGGACAGGACGACGTAGGCGATGACATCGCTAACAACGTCCTTGGCGCTGCTGCCAGACGGCACGGGTGCGGCCGGCGCAAAATCGGCCTGCGGCCGCGGCGCCGACCGGGCGCGCGCCATGTGCTCGAGCATTTTGGCGCGTCGCTCCGGCGAATATGGCGCGGTGCGGCGCATCCATGCCAGTGGCGTGGTCGTCGTGGAGGGGAGGCCGGACTGGCCTTCCAAGGTCGGCTTGCCCTGCTCCATGAGTCGAACCAGATCCTTCAATGCGCGGCGCCGCCGCGGCGGTGGTTTCCTTCAGACATTGGTTGCGGGTGAGGGCCGGGGAGTTCATGCCTGGTAACGGATTTTGCCGCTCATCGTCGCCGGCCGAGGACGAATGGATGGCGGCATATCCGGCGATCCACGTCGATGATCTTCCTGTTGATCTCGCCCCCCAGTTGCGCTTGAGTACGATCAGGTCTGGGGGACCATATTGATGTCTATTTTAGTGGCTGCGGCATCCTGCGCCGCGGCGTTGAATTTTGCGGTCCGTTTCAGTTCGAGCAGGCTCAATGAAACCTGCGTCTTGCCATGGACATGACAGTCGTCTCCGACTGCCTGTCCCCGCGGAAGGCAGGAATTCTCGATCACGCCGACCGGATCGCCGCGGATCGCGTGGCCTGGCGCGAGAAGAACCGCTTTTTTCACGAGGAGGATGAGCGCTATCTCCGGTTTCTGATCCCGCCGGGAAGCCGCGTCCTCGACATTGGTTGCGGCATCGGCGATACGCTCGCGAGTCTTGCGCCATCACATGGCGTCGGGGTCGATCTCTGTCGCAAGCAAATCACGATCGCGCGGCAGCGCCACCCCGATCTCACCTTCATCGAAGGCGATGCCGAAGACCCCGCGACGCTCGATGGGCTGCAAGGTCCGTTCGACTATATCCTCGTCCTCGATACGATCGGTTCGGTGGAGGATTGTCAGAGGTTCATCGCCCAGCTGCATCCGTTCTGTACGCGGAATACGCGCCTGGTGATCGGCTACTTCTCGCATCTCTGGTATCCCCTGCTGAAATTCGCCGAATTCGTCGGCCTGCGAATGCCGCAACCGGACCAGAACGTGCTGTCGCCGACCGACCTGCGCAGCCTTGCCAGGCTTGCGGATTTCGATCCGGTGAAGTCGGAGCAACGCGTGCTCTCTCCGGTCGGGATGTTCGGGGTCGGCCGTTTTCTCAATCGTTTCGTCAGCGTGCTCCCGGGGATCCGCCAACTGGCGCTTCGGCATTATCTGGTCGCTCGCTCCGGCCGCAGCGCGAGGGAAGAATTCGCTTCGGCCACCGTCGTCGTCCCGGCGCGCAACGAACGCGGCAATATCGAGCCTGCGGTCCTGCGAATTCCCGACTTCTGCAGCGACATCGAGATCATCTTCATCGAAGGTCACAGCCAGGACGGTACGTTCGAGGAGATGGAGCGGGTCAAGCAGGCGCATCCATCCAAGGACATCAAGGTGATGCGGCAGCCGGGCAAGGGCAAAGCCGACGCCGTCTTCACCGCCTTCGACGCGGCGCGCGGCGACGTGCTGATCATTCTCGACGCCGACCTGACGATGCCGCCGGAGCAGATTCCGAAATTCGTCGAGGCGCTGCAGGCGGGCAAGGGCGAATTCGTCAACGGATCGCGCCTGGTCTATCCCATGGACGATGGCGCGATGCGCTTCCTCAACCTGATCGCCAACAAGATCTTCTCCTATCTGTTCTCCTGGCTGCTCAATCAGCGCTATACCGACACGCTGTGCGGCACCAAGGTTCTGCGCCGCAGCGACTATCAGCGCCTGAAGGCCGGCAAGGCCTATTTCGGTGATTTCGATCCGTTCGGCGACTTCGACCTGATCTTCGGCGCATCGAAGCTCAACCTGAAGACCGTGGATCTCCCGATCCGCTATGCCGCGCGCACGTACGGCGAGACTCAGATCTCCAGGTTTCGCCATGGCTGGATGTTGCTGAAGATGGTGGCTTTCGCCTTCTTCAAGATCAAGGCGATCTAGGCCGCGGAAGCCACGGTTCGAGTATGTCAGACGATTGCTTTCCCGACGCACGGTTAAGCGGAAGGATCAGAACGCCGCTGATCCTCATCGTGCCGTCGCTGTACCTGGCGGCGACCTTGCTCTATTCGGCCTACCAGGCAGTTTGGGGCGTCCAGGTCGATCCGGAATCGGCCTACACGATGAACGGGCTGGCGATGGCGGCGGGATACGGCTCGCTGAAATTCGATCACCCGGGTACGACGACGACGCTGCTCGTCGCGTTGATCGTCAGGGGCTGGGCTCTGGTCGCCGGGGCCGGGGATATCCTTGCGTTCGGGCTCGAACACTACGATGCCATCACATGGGCGGGCCGAACCGGAGAGGCGCTGGCGCTCACTGGCGCGTTGCTGGCCGGCGGACTCATCGTCGGTCGGACGACCCAGAGCGCGATCGCTGCGATGCTGTTTCAGGCCGGTGCGTTCGTGCACTCCGACTCGTTTCACTTCCAGACCGTGCTCGCGCCGGAAAGCCTGATGGCCGCCTTCGCGCTGTTCGGCATGGCGATCGTGATCAAGGCCGCGCTCGATGCGCGCCCGCCGGGGACGGGGCTCGGCGTCGTGTCCGGGGTCATCTTCGCCGTCGGATTTTCGACCAAATATCTCTATCTGCCGCAGGCGCTGTTCGCCGTGTGCCTGCTCAGAAACAGGCGTGCGTTCGTCGCCGCCACGATCGCCGGGGCGATCGGCTTCGTTGGCTTCAGCCTGATCTTCAATCCGGGAACGATCACGCGCGGATTCGGATGGCTTGCGCAAATCGCCACCCACAAGGGAAACTACGGCGAGGGCGAGCCAGGGTTCATTGATTTCGGAATATTCTGGTCGAACATGGCCGCGATCGTCAAAGCCGCGCCGCTTGTGCTCGCCGTGTACGTCGTCGCCGCGGCCGTGGCGCTGACCTGGTGCGTCAGGAGCCGGAGCTGGCGGGATCCGGTCAGCCTGACGCTCGGTGCCGCCGTCCTCATCTATGCTGCGCACCTCGTGGCAACGTCGAAGCATTATGCGGTCCATTACATGCTGCTGCCCTGGGTGCTGACGGGCGGCGTACTGGTCCTGGTCGTGGTGCAGGTCAGACGGCTCGTCCCGGCGGTCCCGTCGGCCGCGCTGAGCCTGCTCGCTGGCAGCCTGTGCGTGGCGATCAGCGCGGGGACGCTGATCGAAGCCCGCGCCGCAGCACTGCATTCGTATCGCTTGAACGCGATCGGAGTCAGGCTCTCGAAGGCCGTGGTCGCGGCAGGCCCCGCCTGCGCCAACGTCTCCAGCATGTTCGTGCGCGCGCCGGAGAACGACATGAACCACGGCTGGGACATGACGGTGCAGCTCTGGGGCGACAAGGCGATGCGGGACAGGTTCTCTGCGGCCTATGCGAGCGTCTTCAGGATCCCGCTGCTGGACCACAACGGCTACACGCACGTTCTCAAGAACAACTTTCGTCCGGACAGCTACGCGAAGCTCGCGGCGGATTATCCCTGCATCATCGTCCGCGCACCGGAGGCGCTCGACGCCGAAAACTCGATCGGGCTGCTGACACTTAATCCCGACCATTGCCTGATCGAGGGGATCCACGTCTATACCGTCGGGCTTGCCTGCGCGAAGGTCGGCAGCAGCTTCCTGGAGCAGCGGTGAGGGGGATTGCGGACTGGCTGGCGCTCCCTAGCGGAATCGAACCGCTCTCTCCACCGTGAAAGGGTGGCGTCCTAACCGATAGACGAAGGGAGCAAACGCAGGGCCCTGCCGATTGTCCCGGCACGGCCGCTGGCCGGCCGAACAGGGTCCGGCGGCTTGCAGCGGGCGAACGTATAGTGGCCTTTGCGCTCCCGGGCAAGCCGTTCGGGAACGGTCTTTTGGCTCCGGTGGATAGCTCCGAGCCCGGGATCATTCGGAGGCGATTTCAACGGTTTGTTAGGGTTCCCTGCGTAGCGCTGGATGGGGAGATTTTGCCGATGCCACCGCCGAAGAAGCGCGCAGCCCGCAAGCTGCTGTCGCAGCACGCCTGGATTACGCTGGACGGCGGATTCGCCGCGCGGCATTGCCTGGTTCAGGACATTTCGGATTCGGGTGCCAAGATCACCCTCGACGAGGACGCAAGCCAGCTTCCCGGCGTGATCCGGATGGCCTTCGCGCGCGATGCGCGCACCGGGCGGAGCTGCCAGGTGATCTGGCGCCGCGGCAAGTCGGCCGGCGTCAGGTTCCTCTGATCGCGGACCGCCCGATGGCGCGCGCGGCCGGTCCGGGCTACAAGGCGGCGATGCGCACGCCGCTCCTCATCCTGCTCTCCCTGCTGGCCACGTCCGCGACCGCGGCCGAGAGCCTGCGCCTGCCGCCTGCCGCGCCGCCACAGGCGGGCAAGGCGCTGCCGCTGGCCGGCAGCACGGCCGGGAAGGCGAAGGCAGGCTCCTGCGCCGCCTACGGCCCGGGCTTCGCGATGGCCGAGGGCACCGGGACCTGCGTCAAGCTCGGCGGCTCGACCAGCCTCGACACCAACACCCGGCGCTGAAGCCCATGCCCGCGGATCTGGTGCGGCTCGACATCATCGTCCCCGTGCTGATGTATTGCGCGTTGTTGTGGTGGGTCGGCCGCGGCCTCAGCTGGACCGCGCGGCTCGCCACGGCCGCCGTGACGCTGCTGCTGATCATCATCGTGCTGCTGGTCGAGCGCGGCTGGCGCTAAAGCCTGAAACAAAACCGCGAAAACAACCCCATGCACAGTAGCCGTCAAGCGCGGCGGTGACGCCGCGGAAGGGCGCCGGAACGCGGATTCCCCGCGCGATCGCCGCGGCTTAAGGTGCGCGAGGTGCTCACGACATCGGCGGTGCGACGAATTGCGCAAATCCCGGCCGCTTGCCGAGCTCGGCGAGCCAGCGGGTGAGGTGCGGCTGGGCCGGCCGGCTGATGCCTTCGACCCCGAGCCAGCGCCGCGCATAGGATCCGATCGCGATGTCGGCCAGCGTGAACGCATCGCCCTCGATGAAGCGGCGCGTGGCGAGCAGGCGGTCGGCGATGGCCCAGACCTCGGCGGCGGCATCGGCGTCGCGCTGCACCTGGATCATGTCGCGCTCGGCGGGCGCGGTGCGCACGATGCCCCAGAACACCGGGCGGTCGACCGGCTGCACCGTCGACAGCGTCCAGTCGAGCCAGCGGTCGATCGAGGCGCGCTGCTTCGGCGCCTCGGGATAGAGCGGCGTGCCGCGCCCATGCGCGAGGCAGAGATAGCGCATGATCGAGTTGGACTCCCACAGCACGAAGTCGCCCTCGACCAGCGTCGGAATCCGCGCGTTCGGATTCATCGCCAAATAATCGGCCTCGCGCGTCTTGCCGTATTGCATGCCGGCATCGATGCGCTCGTAAGCGAGGCCGAGCTCGGTGCAGCACCACAGCACCTTTTGCACGTTGACCGAATTGGCGCGGCCCCAGATCGTCGGCTTGGTATCGGCCATGAAGCGTCTCCCCGCATTGTCACTCGCTGCGGGTGATAGCGGAATTCGGCGCGCCGAGCGATGCGCGATTGCATCGTGCCCCTCATGCAAAAAGCTCCGCACGCGGCGGAGCCTTCATTGCAAATTTCAAGACTTTCGCTCAGCGGCCGAAGAACAGCCACAACAGAATGATCACAGGGATCGGCACGCCAAGCATCCACAGCAACAGCCCTCTCGCCATCGCATCCTCCTCCAATCGCATCGCTTGGAGGGTGAACGCGGGCAATGGGCGCTTGTTCCTGCGCGAAAGGGCCTACCAATGGCCGGTATTGGGCATCGACGCCCAGGGCTCCTGCGGCGGCTTCGGATCGCCCTTCTGCAGCAGCTCGATCGAGTGCAGGTCCGGCGAGCGGACGAAGGCCATGTTGCCGTCGCGCGGGGGACGGTTGATGGTGACGCCCGCCTTCATCAGCTTCTCGCAGGTGGCGTAGATGTCGTCGACCTCATAGGCGAGATGGCCGAAGAAGCGATCCTCGCCGTACTTCTCCTCGTCCCAATTGTAGGTGAGCTCGACCAGCGGCGCCCCGCGGGTCGGCGGCTGCTTCCTCAAGGCTTCGAGATCGTCCGCCGAGCACAGGAACACCAGCGTGAACCGCCCCTTCTCGTTCTCGATCCGCCGCACCTCCTTCAAGCCGAAAGCATCAACATAGAATTTCAGCGCGACATCGAGATTGCGCACGCGCAGCATGGTGTGGAGGTATCGCATGGTTGTTGCTCCCTGGAACGGACGGAGGGTTTTGTCTTGGGCCGGGACGGCGGGGTAGGAAATAGCAGGAAACGGGGAGGAGGGGCAGGGGGAAGGCTCGCGCGAAGCCGAAGCGTCAGCGAAGATTGCCAGCCGGACACACGATGCTGACGGCACCCGATGAGTCCCTTTTCCGACGGCAGCTGCAGTGATCTTCCACGAGGTGTCTCGACTTTGGATTGTTCGCGTGAAAAGATGCACGTGTTCTCGTTGAGAGAACGCAACCCCCTGCATATTGCGCAGGGACAAAACTGGGGGATCTCCGTGCGCGAATTTGAAGAAGGCGCCGTATTGCACGTGCGCGCAATTGCTGGACTGCACGTCGTTACGCTGGCTTGGGACTTCGCACCGGGCCAGGAAGCCAAGAAAACCGGACTATTGGGCTTTGCCATCGAGCGCACCGAGTTCGACAGGAACGACAATATCCACGAGCGCTACTTCATTAGAGGGATCAAGCGCTTCAAGCACAAGGACGAGGGACTGGCTCCTGGAACTCCGGTGCCGACGTCGGAGCATCCGATTCAGACATTTCAGTGGGGCGACTACACCGCCAAGCCCGAGACAACCTACGAATTCCGCGTCATCCCGGTCTACGGCAAGCCAAAACTCCTCGAGCTCGATGTTGCATCGGCAACCAAAATTCGTGTGAGCACGGAGGCAGAAGAGGGTGGAAAGAAGCCGGGAGAACTCACTCACGACATCTATTTCAACCGCGGTGCCGCCGGTTCTCAGGCGTTCGCACGCAAGTTCGGCAAGACCGAGCTCGATGAAAACGATCCCAGCTCGGATGCGATGAAATGGCTTTCCCGTGGCCTGTTCGAGGCACTCGTCAAGTTCATCGAATATCCCTCGACGCTGCAAAACCCCGGTGACTACGCCTTGCGGGCGATGCTTTACGAGTTTCGTTACAAGCCCGTCGGCCTGGCGTTCAAGAAAGCGAAGAATGCCGGCGTCGACGTCGATATCCGCTACGAGGCACAAAGCTATGTGGACGAAAACGAGGAGATGATAGCTGCGGCCAGGATCAAGAGCATCTGCACGCCGCAGAAGTCGCGCGCCGGAATTAGGCACAATAAGTTCATCGTTCTGCTCCACAACGACGTGCCGATCGCCGTCTGGACGGGGTCGACGAACATTTCCTCGGGCGGCATCTTCGGCCATTCCAATGTCGGCCATGTCATATGGGATGGGGAGATTGCACAGAGCTTCCTCGATTATTGGGAGCGCCTGGCTGCACCGGACGTCACGCTTGCTCCCCTGAAGAAAGCAAATCTCGCTGTCGATGCGACGCCTGCGCGCCATACTTTGCCGCCGAAGAATCGCATCTTGCAGCTGTACTCGCCGCGCGACGACAAGACGAAGCCGACGACACTGGAATGGTATGCGGATCTCATCGCCGACGCCAAGCGGATGGCCTGCATCACGTTCGCCTTCAACCTGGACGACTTCCTCTACGAGGCGCTGGCAAAAGACGATGATACTCTCCGCTACTCGCTGTTCGACAAGGATCCGGGAGACGAGTTTGCCGACGAAATCAAAGTCACGGGCAACAGTGTCATGGCGCCGGGCGCCAAGCTTTCAAAGGGCGATCTCGAATTCTTCCTCGGCGAGAAGCTGACCGGTTTCAACCGCAACTTCTATGTTCACGACAAGTTTCTGCTAGTCGATCCGCTGGGAGGCGACCCGGTCGTCGTCACCGGCACTGCAAATTTCAGCCAGCCGTCACAGAACGCCAACGACGAGAATATGCTGGTCATCCGCGGTAACACGAGAGTCGCCGACATCTATTTCGGCGAGTTCATGCGCGTGTTCGACCACTTCTACTCGCGCTATGTCGTCAAGAAGATCAAGGAGGCGGGCAAGGGCGACCCGGACGCTGGTTTCCTGAAGGAGAATTGGAAGGAATGGGTGCCCGGTCATTTCAAAGCGGGGCAAAAGCAGTTGCGGCGCGAGATCTTCATGAAGCAGGATTGATTGGAAGCTGTTGGGATTAACGTCGCCCGAAGAGGCGGCTTCGACTTAGGGTGACGTGCACCAGACTCCCGGAGTGTGGGGCGGGACGCCGGACACTGACTTGGTTCGTAGAATGGGTAGAGCACTTGCGAAACCCATCATGCTTCGTCACGCAACAAGGCTCTAGATGGGTTTCGCTTCGCTCTACCCATCTACGAGCTTACGTTGCTGGCGACGAAGAGCGTCGATCGAGAAGGTTTCGCAAGGGCTCAACCCATCCTACGAGCTGCATCACGTTCGAAGCAGTGCCGCCATCTCTTTCCAATGATAGATTCGCACCTTCTCCGTTTGATGCCGCGCGGCTTTGGCGATGGCGTGCGCGATGTCGTTGCCGGCGAGCCCGCGATATCGGTCGGCCGGGCCAAGGAGCAGCGGATTGAGCACGCCCCATATCGCGATGATGAGGCGTTCACGCGGGCGGTCCTCATCGCGCGCGCCGAGGATCATCGACGGGCGGAAAATATGCGTGTGCTCGAAATCGAGCGCGAGAATGTCGCGCTCCACCTCGCCCTTGGTCCTGAGATAGAACACGCCGGAGCCGGCGTTGGCGCCAACGGCCGTGACCAGAAACACAGACCGCGCGCCGTTCGCTTTTGCGATCTCGGCCGCCAACACCGGATAATCATGATCGATCTTGTAGTACTCGGCCTCGTCAGGGGTGTGCTTGCGCGTCGTCCCCACCGCAATGAAGATCTCGTCCGCAACCAATTGCGGCTTGAGCGCGGGCAGGGAGGCGAGATCGCCGATCAGCACCCTGAGCTTCGGATGGCTCTCCGCCAGCGGCTTGCGGGCCACCGCCACAACCCGCGAATAATCGGGACTGTCCAGGAGGTCGCGCAGCAAATGCGAGCCGATGAAGCCGGTTGCGCCGAAGACAAGTGCGGTTTTCATTCGAGCCACCGTTTCGCGTTGAGAGCCCAAAGGCCAGGTTGATGAATGCAGATCAGGAGGCCCAAGGCAAACCTGGGTTAGCTCGGTAGGATGGGTAGAGCACTTGCGAAACCCATCCTGTTTCGTCACGCAACAAGGCCCTCGATGGGTTTCGCTTCGCTCTACCCATCCTACGAGCTGATCGGTTGTTGAAAGTCAGGGGGAGTGGCGGCCGTAGGTCGGTGCAGGATGCGCAACATCCGGATCGAGCCTTCCGCTACGGTATAGGCCGCGACATGGCGTGCCGACAATGACGAACTCGCCTGTGCCGGCCATTTGGCCGATCAAGACGCCGCGATGTCCGGCCCAATGAACCCCGCCAGCAGTGGCGCCGACCAAACGCCATGGCCGCATTCGTTGCAGAACTTCTGTTCGATCTCGTCAGAGCCCTCGTGAGGAGCTGGCTGAGAGAGACTGCGTTCGCCATCGGTGCGTGGCTCGATACCAAGATTCACGGCCGCGCTGCACGCTTTGTCATGGGCGGGCTGCTGGGGATCGCCGCTTTCTTCCTCATTCCTGTGATCGCCGGCCTGCTGGGTCTTTGATGCCTTCGATCAGGACACACTTCGTCATCGCGTTAGCCATCGGGGCGCTTATCTCGACGGTGCTCCTCGTTCTTGAGCCGCTGACCGACTTCGCGTTCCTTTGGCTGGAGTGGCCGGGCATCAGCGCAGCGTATTTTTTCCGGGGAGCGGTCGGAGGAAACGCCTTCCTCGGCATCGCCATTTCCTGGGTCGTGAATGCACTGAGCTATGGTCTCGGTGCTTTCGTCATTCTCAGCGCATTCAAGGTGCTGAGGGACGCATGAAGCGCTGGCTTTAAATGATCGGGAGGGGAGTTGCGATAGCAGTGCTGTCCAGCACTGTCACCGTAATTATTCGCTCGTCATGAGGGGATGCGTACTGGAAACAGGTGAGCCACCCATTCCTGGAACGGCTGGGCTCTCGATAATTGCCGGTATCAGCGGGCGGTCGGGTCGAAGAGGTAGCCTGCGTTACCGCTTCGCGACGCCGTAATGGTGCGGTTGCGGTCCTTGTAGACGCCGCTTTTCATACAGCTCGCCTTGTAGCCCTGACAGCGAGCAGTGTCATGGCCGCGTGAGTGGTTGTAGTCGACGCATTCCTGGACGAGGTCACTGCAGGACTTACCATTGGCGGGACCGGACGTGGTTTGTGCAAACGAAGCAGTGCTGAGGACGAAGAGCAAAAAGGCAATCAAAATGCGCATGTACTGATCCTTGGTTCGAAAGCGGGTATGATCGCGATGGGAAATTGAAAGCGCAAGTGTGGTGCTTGATGTCCTGCGTTAATTTCTGAGTACCCCACTAGATCGGATATGGGCCCCTTGATACCTTCCTGCGGTTTCAACCAGAGGGGGAAGGTTATGAGGTATATTCTACTTGCTGCAGCTGTGGTTTGGTCAAACTCTTTGTCTCCGTCTCACGCGCAGGTCTGTGGCTCGAAGTCTTACGCACAGTGTGTGCCGTGTTGCGTGGCGGGTGGCCGCAGTCAATCTCAATGCCAGTCATATTGCGGTAAATCGATGAGCGAAAAGAAGGTCATCTCGGATACGCAGCCGTCAGTGCTGCCGAAGGAGTCGAGGCGGCGGTGATGAGAGCCTGCTTATCCAGGCCGCCGTCTGTCCGACGACAACAGCGTGGGCCCAATCGACATGGACATGCACCGCTCCAGGTATGGTTAGCTCGACCTATGACGGCGGTGCTACGGCGTACGTTCATCTGCAGGGCTTCTCAGCCCCCTTCGCGACGATCTCGACTTCGAAATAGCCCATGTCGCGGAGCTCGGCGGCTTTTTTCTCGGCCGCTTCCCTTGTGTCTCTCTTCAAGATGATCTGGCCCGCTCCGTCGCGGGCGCAAACGAAATAAGGCATTCTCGATTCCCAATTTCGTTTGCATACGCACGGAGCCGGGTTCCCGCAATCGGGCGGCTCACTGCTCCAGCCCGGCCTTTTGCCGCATCTTGTCGATCAGCTCCGAGGCCTCGGCCTTGGTCAGCTCGTCCTCGGGCAGGTCCTGGTGAGCCTGCTCGGCGAGGGTCTTGAGATAGGATTCCTGGGCTCCGGTCATCGGGTCGTCGCCGGAAACCCAGTCCTTCGGGTCCTTCCGGGTGTTGTCGGCCATCGCGCATCTCCTATTCTAGAACGTCGGACTCGACTCTTCGTTCCGTTTTTGTTCTCATGGGCTATCTCTAGAATTCGCGAGGCGGAACAATGCCGGACCTGGACTATCTCAGGCGGGAAATCGAACGGATGCGCATCCAGATGGGCAGGCAGAGGAAGGAGATCCTCCAGCTCCAGCGGGCGGGGATCGGCACGGCCTCGACTGAGGCGCTGCTGTCGCGGATGGAGGCGAAGGTCGAGAGCCTGTGCGCGGAGCGGGACGCGTTGAAGGCGGCAGAGCCGCGCCAGACCAAGGGCCGGGTGCTCGGAGGGAGGACATGGTGAGCAGGCGGTGGTTCGACGACGAGAGAGACCTGTCGCCCTTCCTGACCGCGCTCGAGGACGTTCGCCGCAGAGCGACGCGGGAAGGGTGGTGCTATGCCCACGTCCAGGCCATCATCGTCGCCATTGATCAATACGCGGAAGCTGCGACAGGTAACCGCGAGTATTTCCTGAACAAGCCGGTTTCGATCGGAGACAACCGGAAGGCGGCGGACATTCCGTGAGCGTTCCAGCGGCTCTCGGGACTGCGCGGCTATCGTTGCCGATCAGCGCGGTGAGATCGAGGAGGAGGGCGCTGACCTCGCACGCCCGGGCGAAGCGGTCTTGCTTCGCGGCGAGGCAGTCGCGCGGCTCTTGCCCGACTTCGGGCCAGCTCTTGGCGTGATCCCGTTCTGCTCATCGAACTGCTTCAGCCAGGCCGCGATATATCGCGGGTCCTCGGGACAAAGCCGCTCGAGCAAACGAAGGTTCTGCGCTCTGAATTCCACAAGGGTTTTCGGCATCACGGCTCCTCAAAACCCTGCCCGTAGCAAAAATGGGTCTGGAGGGCTGCCGGGTCAACCGCAAAGAGCGCTTGAAATCCCGGGCGAGCTGATGCAGCGCCAAAAGCGAAAACCCCGCCCTTTTGGAGCGGGGTTCTCTGTCGAGGTGAAGCTTAGGGACGCTTCAACTGTAAGACGCGCAAGCGGCAAGAAAGTTCAAATGAGGACGCGGATGCACTCGCGCCGGGCAATTACAAATCCGTAACTCGGTTGAAAACCGACGCCGAAAAACTATCTCTGCGTCAGGCGGCAGCGTAACAAGCCGCCCTTCAACTGACACCCAGCCGCCGCGCTCAGAACAGGCGAAGCTGGGTCCTTTGACATTCTCCCGCTTAAGGTCCCGCCTCATTGGCCTCAGAGGCAAACGTCCATGGCTGCCCGCACCTACAATCACGAACGCTGGTCGGAAGACGACGACCGGCTGCTTCGATCCATGTGTGATAGCGGCAAGAGCCTCACGCTGATGATCGTGAAGCTGAAGCGGCCCATTGCATCGATCAGGTCGCGCGCGATCGAGCTTGGCATCAATCTCCCGGGCACGCGCATCGGCCTGCGACGGAAGCGGCGAACCGCTTGAGCCTGCGCGTCCGGACAAGGCTGCTGAGCGACCTGCCTCCATCGCTGAAAGCCGGTGCGCACTTGCACGCTCTTGCGGCCGGGCTAGGCCGCGATCCGGTGTTCGACCGGCGTCGTCAGGAACTTGAGCGCTTCGGCATGTGCGAGATCCGGAACCGCGATCGCCGTGTGGCTGTACATCGCGTGTGTCCGCGACGCCGCGATCTTGTCCAGGATATCCTTGCCCTTGATGACGTGGAGGCCCATGCCGTCATCGACGGGGAAGATCGCCAGCACCACGTCGTAAGCCGCGATGACCGCTCTGAGCGCCTCTGCCTTGTCTTCGGCGACATCGACAAAAACACGAACATCAGCTGCGAGTTCACGCAGCTCGTTAAAATCCAGCACTGTCAGGATACTCCAACGCAACCAACCTGATCGAAGCTTGGTCGCGTTAGGTTACCGAAGCGTCAACAACGGGCGCCGAGCCACAAGTTTCACGACGAGGTGACTCCATGCTCTAAAGCCCGATGCTTGGGGATGAATCGTCATCGCGCTTTAGGTTATTGTTTGAGCATGATCATTTCGGAGAACCGCTCCACACTTCTCCGGATCATGCTCTAACGCCTGGCGTCCTCCTTGCGAAGCCCGGCCTCCGTGGCCTCGTCCACCAGGTTCAAGGTGGCGCCGTCATAACTCAGCTTGAGCCCGCGGCCGACGATCCAAGTCCAGCCTTCGCGGTCCTTGATGGCAGGTGCGTTGAACTGCTCGGAGATCGATTTGACGGCGGTGTCCTGCGATCCGGGATTGTTCAGCGTCGCATCGACGCGCCAGATCGGATGCCTGGCGTCGGCTTCAACGCCGTGGGCTGTGACCTTGGCGCCGTTGATCTCGCATTCGAGGGTGTACGGACCTCGGCTCTGCCGGCAGAGATAGTGGCGTTGACTGACGAGCTTGCTCGCCTCATCGAATGTCATCCCCGGCGAGAAGCCGAAGATGTCGGACTTTTTCACGAGGGCAAGCGACGCAGGCTTCAAGAAGCCTGGCTGGATCGCGACGAGGGCTGCGACAGCGAACACGATCAAACCTGCAATGACGATAGCGACCTTCATCAGCACCCCATCGGAAAACTTGCGACCTTATAGCAGGCGCGGTGCTCTCACAGGTTCAAGAAAATTGCAGGTCTTACAACATCTTGCACAGGAAGTCCGGAACCCCGCAGAGCCCATGCTTGCGTTTTCGGCCTCGATAGGGTCTAAGCCCGATCACTTCATGACTTCTGGCATGAATCAGCAGCGCGCATTCGCGGGTCCGGCCGCGTCCCCAGCAGCAGATTGCTCCGCGCACCCATTCAAAGGAATTCAGACCATGGCAAAGATGACGAAGACCCAATTGATCGATGCAATTGCCGAGGGCACGCAGCTTTCGAAGAACGACGTGAAGTCCGTGATCGAGTACATGGCGACCGTCGGCTACAAGGAGCTCAACGAGTCCGGCGAGTTCGTCATTCCCGGCTTCGTGAAGATGTCGGTCGTGAACAAGCCGGCGACCGAAGCCCGCATGGGCGTCAATCCCTTCACCAAGGAGCCGATGCAGTTCGCGGCGAAGCCCGCCAGCAAGTCGGTCAAAGCCTCGCCGCTGAAGGTGGCCAAGGACGCCGTCTGACGTGCCGGCGATGTCGTTGCGGCGCGGTCATTGGCGCGACGCCGCAACGATCAACCGCTGAAGACCAGGTGGTGCTCGGCCATGGCGATGCCGAACATCACCAGACCATCAGGACAAGCCGTAGCGCGCGGTGCTCGCGCCATCGGGAACGGCGAGCCCCGTTCCGTCACCATCCTCACCCGCTTTCACAAGAAAAAGCCCCGCGCTTTCGCGCGAGGCTCTTTTGGCTGACGGCATTGGGATTTCAGCGCCTGGCCGACAGCCAAGGCTTCTAACCTAAAGTTGAAATTGCAAAAAGCAACAGCGCCGCCGTGACGGAATATGTTCGTCAGGCGGCGCTGCCGTGTAACTGGGCGCTGAAATCCCCAGCTTCAATGAGTGCTTGCTGCGCCGCAAAGGTTCAACACCGCCCCAGGAAATTTCGCTGGTGGGGGCTGGACTTTTTGTTCTCATTTTGTTCTAGTATGAGCCGCCCAGGTGGACCGTTGGAGGTTGCTCATGACCGTCGAAAAACAGCGCGAAGTGATCAGGCTCTGGAACGAGCTCAGGAAGCTCGAGGGCCCTGCCGCGGAAGAGCTCCGCATCCAGATCCTCGAATGCTTCTCGAAGGAGAAGACGAAGCGGGCGGCCTGACCTGCATCGACGCCGCGCGGCGACGCGCAAGCGCGATCCCGCTCTGAGGGGAGCGTGCTTGATCTGTCGCCGCGTTGCTTGCCGGCGAACTCTTGCCGGCGAACTCTTGTCGCGGAGTTTTGTCGGAGAAGGTCTTGTTGCAGAAGGGTCTTGTTGCAGAGTCTTGCCGCCGAAGAGTCCTGCCGCGGCGAACGTGTGAGCGTGCGCGCTTTCATCGATCGTTAGGAATTGCTCTGCGCTGATTCTTGCGACTCCGATTCGTTCTTCGCGAACGAAATGGAGTCGAAGCTGGAACAAAGCGGGTCGTGTTGTTGCAGTTCATCGCCGCGGAGCTGCCGGCTGCGGTCTGGCTAACGATAGCTTACGCGGATGCCGATAACCCTATTCGGTTAGGTTAAAAGCCCAATCGCGTTGCGCTTGCTGCGCCTTGGAGTAGGTGTCCTGCAAAGACAAGCAAGAAACGACTTTGCCAAGAAGCAAATTTGCCATGATGCCTTTTTCAGAGCCGTCCTTTTTTCAAGGCGACCGGCACACCTACCGGCGCGTCGCCGTCGTCGGCGCGCTGTTCTGTCTTGCCTTCGTCGTGATCAGCTTCTCGCTGCGGCCGCAGGCCGAGGACACGCGCGTTGCGGTCAAGGCCGACCGGCTGGTCCGCACGGCAGGCCAGGCACCGCGCGCCAATTAACGCTCGTCGCCGCAGCGGCGGTCGTCGGCCCGTGCCTGCGGGCATGCGGCACCGCGCGAGGCGAGCGCCACGAAGCCGGCATAGCCGGACAGGTTGAGCAAGACTTCGAGCCAGACGGGCATATCGGCCTTCTTTCCCTCCGCTCAGCGGGAGGAAAGATTCAACGTCCGCGCGCAATCCCGGTTCCGTGCTCCCGCAGAGAAATTCAAAGCGGAGAGGAGGGGTCGAGCCTTCGGCCGAGGGTGGCGACGGATTCGCTCGACGGCTGCTCCTTCAGGAACTCGGAGATCGCCTGCGCCAGCTCGCGGTCGCTCATCGGCGTCGGCGGCGGGCGCAGCGTGCCGACACCGAAGCTGCGGACGATCTCGTCGTAGTGCTCATCGTCGGATCTGGGAACCAATTTGCGGATACGGGCCAGCAAAGCGGATAACGGCAAGCTTTCCTCCTCGATCGTCGTCCCTGCTGGCAACC
Source organism: Bradyrhizobium sp. USDA 372 (assembly GCF_053629095.1). Lineage (NCBI taxonomy): Bacteria > Pseudomonadati > Pseudomonadota > Alphaproteobacteria > Hyphomicrobiales > Nitrobacteraceae > Bradyrhizobium > Bradyrhizobium sp. USDA 372. Next base: position 204,159 of record NZ_JBRJHR010000001.1, read on the forward strand.
GTCATGGTCTGCTGCCATCTGCTCCCGTGAAACTGAAAACCCCGCCAGCATCGCGGAGATGCTGACGGGGTCTTCGTGCTGTCGCCTCAACCCGGATGGCGGAGGCTCCCGCACTTGGAACGTCAATCCGCCACAGGCGATTTCGTTCCCGCTGCATCGACATTTTTGACCGCGATCGGTTCCCTGCGCCCCGCGCAACCATCGCGGGCGCTCGCGGTTATCCCCGCAAGACGCGAAGGAGGAGAGCATGAAGAAGACACTGGCAGTTCTGGCCACCGTCGCAGCCGTTGGCGTGACCGCGGTCGCGGCCCCTGCGCCCGCCGAGGCAGGTCACCGCGGCATCGGGCCGGGCCTCGCGTTCGGCCTTGCCGCCGGCGCCATCACCGCGGGCGCGGTCGCAGCCTCCCATCCCTATGGCTATTACGGCCCCCGCTACGGCTATTATGACGGCCCGAGCTATTATTACGGACCGGGTCCGTATGCCTATTACGGCGGGCCGTACTACCGACGCCACCACCACTGGCGCCATTGGTAAGTCCGGTAATTGAGTGATCGCCGATAGCGAAAAGCCCGGAGCGCTGCTCCGGGCTTTTTTCATTCGCATGTCGTCGCGCCCTGCCGGCGCGACCGATTACGGCCAGAGCGAGGGCCGCTCGACCTTGCGGGCATTCTCCAGCGTCGACACGAAGTATTCCTCGCGCTCGCGCTTGAACTTTTCCTGAGTGGCACGGAAGGCGGCGACACGGGCGGCGATCTCTTCGCGTTCGCGCGCTTTGCGCTGTTCGTCCTCGGTCATGTCAAATCTCCCCTCTACACCTTGAGTATGTGCACATCTGAACTCAAGCACTGCCGCCGCAATCACGTTGAGTCGCGTCAACACATCCATTGGCACTTCCGAATGGGGCGTCAATGGGGAGGAGGCATTGCAGGATTGTGATATGCGAAGGTCGGAAGAAATTGCCGAGCGCGTTGCGTTGGCGCTTGATAAGAGCGTCAACGATCTTGCCGCTTGCGCATGTTGCTGTCAGGCCAAACGGAGTCGGGAGGCGCGATTGATCGCATCGGATCTTCAGAGCGGTATCGAGCGGCTCGGCGACATGATCGCCGGTGCCAGGACCATCGTGCCGTTCACCGGTGCCGGCATCTCGACCGAATGCGGCATTCCCGACTTCCGCTCGCCGGGCGGAATTTGGACGCGCAACCGTCCGATCCCGTTCGACGAGTTCGTCGCGAGCCAGGAGGCGCGGGACGAATCCTGGCGTCGGCGCTTTGCGATGGAGGCGGTCTTTGCCGCAGCGAAGCCCGGCCGCGGCCATCGGGCGCTGGCATCGCTCTACCGCGCCGGCAAGGTTCCCGCCGTCATCACCCAGAACATCGACAACCTGCACCAGGCTTCGGGCTTCGCGCCGGAGCACGTGGTTGAACTTCACGGAAATACCACTTATGCGCGCTGCATCGGTTGTGGGCAGGCCTATCCGCTCGACTGGGTGAAGCGCCGTTTCGACGACGATGGCGCGGCGCCCAACTGCACCGCCTGCGACGAGCCGGTGAAAACCGCCACGATTTCCTTCGGCCAGATGATGCCGGAGGACGAGATGCAGCGCGCGACAGCGCTGTCGCAGGCTTGCGATCTCTTCATCGCGGTCGGTTCCTCGCTGGTGGTCTGGCCGGCCGCCGGTTTTCCGATGATGGCCAAGCGCGCCGGTGCACGTCTCGTGATCATCAATCGCGAGCCGACCGAGCAGGACGACATCGCCGACCTCGTCATCCAGCACGACATCGGCGAGACTCTCGGGCCCTTTGTCGCAAATTGAGGCGTCATTTTGATTCGCGGCTGTGCAAGCTGTTCATAGGTTCCGGCGAATCTCTTTTTTGTCTATGCGTCGCAACCGGGAGTGTTATCTTTTGAGTCGAAAGATTCGCGTCGCGTCGAATTGAGAACATTCTCTTAAGACGCGTGATTCGAGCGCCGCCAATGTGGCGGGTTGCATGGCAGTGTGGGGTCCGGGGTTATGGGGTCGTCGGACGGATTTGAGTCCAAGAAGCTTGGAGTTCCCGGACAGGGCACCTCGCCGGGGCGCTTGACGCCGAGCGAGCATGGCAGCGCCGGCCGCGACACCGCACTCAGTCCCTTCACCGGATTGGGCGAAGCCAGCGCCAACCTCGTCGAGGTCACCGGCGTCATCAAATGGTTCGACGCCTCCAAAGGCTACGGCTTCATCGTTCCCGACAATGGCTGGCCCGACGTCCTGCTGCACGTTACCGTGCTTAGGCGCGACGGCTTCCAGACGGCTTATGAAGGCGCCCGCATCGTCGTCGAGTGCATCCAGCGCGCCAAGGGCTACCAGGCTTTCCGCGTCGTCTCGATGGACGAATCGACCGCGATCCATCCGGCGCAGATGCTGCCGCCGCGCACCCATGTCACGGTCACCCCGACCAGCGGGCTGGAGCGGGCCCAAGTCAAATGGTTCAACCGGCTGCGCGGCTTCGGCTTCCTGACCTGCGGCGAGGGCACCCCTGACATCTTCGTGCACATGGAGACGCTGCGCCGCTTCGGCATGACCGAGCTCAGGCCGGGCCAGTATGTGCTGGTCCGCTTCGGGCCCGGCTCCAAGGGCATGATGGCGGCCGAGATCCATCCCGAGACCGGATCGCCGGGATTGCAGTCGCACTAAGAATTCCCGCAATCGTGAGCAGAGGCGCGCTGCGAGTGTGGCGCGCCTCTTCCTTTTCGGGCGGTCGCCGCGTAAGGACTGACTTTAAGTCCCACGCCGCGAGAGCCCCCATGAATTCTGATCGAAAGGCCGTCTGGTCCGTGAAGGGCTGGCTGGCCGCCATCCTCGTCATCGCCGTCTGGGCCGTCGCCGGCGCGCCGGTCGGCGCCGCCAGCTTCCAGCCGCTCGAGATCGTCACCAAGAATGGCGTGCAGGTGTTCTCGGTCGAGATGGCAACGACCGCGGAGGAGAAGGAGACCGGCCTGATGTACCGCAAGGAATTGGCCGACGGCAAAGGCATGCTGTTCGACTTCAATCCCGAGCAGGAAATCTCGATGTGGATGAAGAACACTTATGTTTCGCTCGACATGATCTTCATCCGCGCCGATGGCCGCATTTTGCGCATCGCCGAGAATACCGAGCCGTTGTCGACGAAGATCATCTCCTCCCGGGGGCCCGCTCGGGCCGTGCTGGAGGTGGTGGCGGGAACGGCGCAGAAGTACGGCATCCGTCCCGGTGACCGCGTCGGTCACCCCCTGTTCGGCGGCAAATAGGGCGGGCAGGGCTATTGCCGCCCCGGCCGGCGGCTTTTGGAAGCTTGCTGGCGCTCCGGGAAGCGTGTATCGACGGGGCTCGCCGGACATTCGGGGTATAGCGCAGCCTGGTAGCGCGGCAGTTTTGGGTACTGCAGGTCGTTGGTTCGAATCCAGCTGCCCCGACCAGTCCCGGGCGGCGCTGGCCTAGAGGTCAGCATCCAACCGGCAATGGCCACGTCCACGCGTCCGGCCTCCGCATCGCGCGGAAATCACCAAGACCTCATCGAACCTTCGCCCGTCGCCATCGACAAATCCGTGTTGGGGATTTCAGCGCCCAATGTCTAAACGGACGCCGCCAAGCGATGAATATTCCGCTTGTGCGGCGTTGCGCTTTTCGGGCCGCGCTCGTCAGTTCGACGCGCACCAGCCGGGCGGAAATGGGACGTACGACCAGGCCATCTGGTTGTCGTTGGCGGCTTGCGGTGGCTCTTGCGATGCCGTGCTCACGATTGACGCGGGCCGCGCCACGCGGAGCGCGAGGCGCAGACGTGCCCATTGCAATTTCAACATTATTGTCCCCCCGCAATCTACTTGCTTCCAAACGTCCGATCGTCTGCAAAGTTCAGTCTAGAAATCACTGTGCGCCGAAACGGCGCGCTCGCCCTCAAATCACGGACATTCTAGAAAAACCGGCGCCGACTTTCAACCGATCGCGCCGCCCCATCCCAAGAAGTAAGGTTGATCGGCAAGGTTAAAGGCGAGCGGCTGTTGCGGTCGTCTGCGTGGCTGTTATCACGTCGGTCCCGGCTCGCGATGGGCTGCTTTCACTCTGTGCGACCACAGATGACGGTTCGTCGCGGCGCGCGCATCTTTTGAGTTCTGCGCCAGCGAGTTCTGCCCATGTCTCTTGATCCCAACATCAGGACCGTCGGTCCGCAATCGAACTGGACCGAGATCTGGCACCTCTGGACGGTGATCGTACCGCGCCGCTCCATCAACGGGCAGTTCGTGCTCGGCAAGGTCTGGCGTCGCCACGACGGCCGCGACTGGATCTACAAGAAGTTCACCGAGTTCGACGGCGAAGAGGCGGCTTAGCCGCCGCCTCTCTCAGGCCGCCTTCGCTTCGGCAGCCGGCTTGGCCGGCGGCGGCTTCAGCGGCTTGTCCTGCTTCTTCGACCACGAGATGTAATAGGCCACGGTCGTCATGATCGCGATGCCGGCGACACTGACGAAGATCTGCGCGAGCAGCGAGCCCGAGCTCATCGACAGCTCGAAATGACCGACGAAGGACAAGAACACGCCGACGCAGAACACGGCGAGCGACTGCTGGCCGCAGACGATCAAGGGGTCGAACACCTTCCACTCCAGCCCCGGCCACTCCTTCGGCACGAAGCGGATCACCAGGATCACGATCACCACGAAATGGAGGAAGCGGTACGGCGCGAGGTTGGTCTTGTCATTGGGGTTGAAGGCCGAGAACAGCCATTCCGGGAACATGCCGCCGAAGGTGGGGAAACGGCCGGCCATGGTCATGACCAGCGCGAACAGGAGATAACCGAGGCAGACCCACAGCGTAACAGGCGAATTGATCAGCGCGATCGAGCGGCGCGCGCCGCCCATGGAGCACCAGGCGCCGAACACGAACAGCACCTGCCAGCAATACGGATTGAAGTACCACTGGCCGGCCGGATAGGCGGTGAGATTCCAGCCGAAATGGCGCGCGGCGAGCCACAGCACGATCGACAGGATCATCGTCAAATCGGGCTTGCGCAGCATGAACCACAGCACCGGCGGGAACAGGCCCATCAGCACGATATAGAGCGGCAGCACGTCGAGGTTGAGCGGCTTGAAGCGCAGGAACAGGCCCTGGCGCAGCGTCTCGGTGGCGTTGTCGACGAGGCCGGCGACGTTGAACTCGTTGATCATCTCGGAATCGCCGAAGCGCAGCGCGAGATAGCTGATCGAGGCGATGTAGATCACGAACAGGATGATGTGGGCGACATAGAGCTGCCAGACCCGCTTGGTCAGCCGCGTCGCGCCGACGATGAAGCCGCGGTCCAGCATCATCCGTGCATAGACGAAGGAGGCGGTGTAGCCGGAGATGAACACGAACAGGTCGGCCGCGTCGGAAAAGCCGTAGTTACGGGTCGTGATCCAGTTCACGACGTTGTCGGGGATGTGGTCGAGAAAGATCGCCCAGTTCGCGACACCGCGAAACAGGTCGAGCCTGAGGTCACGGCCCTTTTCGGGCAGCGTGGCGTTGATGTTCAGGAAGGCCATGCGACAGAAGCTCTCGAAGAGGACGGATCTGCTGGTATCGACGAGACGGCGTCGGGCGGGATCCCGGCGCGGAAGGCGGGTACGCAATTGTCACGGTGCAGCATAATGACTATACCGTTGGCGAGGGTGCCGGGGCCGGAATCACGATCAGTTCCCAACCGGTTTCTCTATACTATCCCCGAGATTTCCACCAACTGCCACCGTGACGCATCGAAATCGAACGAAAAGACGAAGAGGCCCGGACCAGTCATGACCGCACGCATTTTCAAGCCTGCCAAGAACGCGATGCAATCCGGCCGGTCCAAGACCAAGGAATGGCAGCTCGACTACGAGCCGGAGCAGCCGCGGTCGGTCGAGCCGCTGATGGGCTGGACTTCGTCGGCCGACATGAAGCAGCAAATTACGCTGCGTTTCCACAGCAAGGAAGAGGCGATCGCCTATTGCGAGCGCAAGGGCATCGCCTATCAGGTGATCGAGCCCAAGGAGTCGATCCGCAGGCCGGTTGCCTATGCCGACAATTTCTCGTTCCGTCGCGGCGAGCCCTGGACGCATTGAGGGGCGGCCAGTACCTGTCCGGGAGCGCGCCATGAGCAGAGACAAACGAAAGAAGCATGCGCGGGCGATGGACTTTTTGCGCTGGCTCAATGCCGGGCGTCGAGGCGCACACAGCGGGCTCATGAGGATCGACCGCCGGCTATCGCCCGTAGCCAGCTATTGTGTGGAGCGCGGGCTGGCCAAAATTCGACGCAAGCCAATCGGCAAGCGGTTAAGCTTTACGATCCTGGACTCGGGGCTGCGCGATCGGTTCTGAACAGTCTACGGAGCCCTGGTCGAAGCAAATCCTGGCCTCGAATTGCCCTTGGCATCAATTCCGCCCCATGCTTCGCTGCCCCGCATGACACGACCAGGACGAGGCGGGGTATGGCGGGGCGTGACCAGCTCGACGGCGTCGATCTGAAAATCCTATCCGAGCTGCAGCAGGACGGGCGGGTTCGCAACAACGAGCTGGCACTGCGGGTCGGTGTGTCCGCGCCGAACTGCCTGCGGCGGCTGAAGTCGCTGTTCAGCCGCGGCGTGATCCGGGCAGTGCGCGCCGTGATCGACGAGCGGCTGCTCGGCTACGAGGTGGTGTCGTTCGTCTCGATCCAGCTCGGCAGCCAGGCCCAGCCGGTGCTGGAGGCGTTCGAGAGCTCGATCGCCGCGATCCCGCGCATCCAGCAATGCTGGCGGATTTCCGGCGATACTGACTATCTCCTCAAATGCGTGGCGCCGAGTGTCGAGAGCATGCGCCAGCAGCTCCTGCATTTCGCCGCGATGCCAAACGTCAAGAACGTCCGCAGCTTCCCCGTGCTCGGGGTTGCCAAGGACGTGCCGCTGCCTTTGCAGGAGGTCGCGGTGGCGGAGGCGGCTGGGTAGGGCTTCGAATATCCCACCATCAAATCTGAAGTTCAGAGGCGCGTCTCAGCGATACCGCCCACGAAACTCGCGCGGGCTGGCACCGGTCCAGGTGCGGAAAGCGCGCGAGAAGCTCTTCTCGTTGCGGAATCCGGCGATCTCCGCGATGCGCTTGATCGGCGTGCGGCCGCGCATCAGCTCCTGTTTGGCGAGCTCGAATTTCGCCTCCTCCTTGAGATCGCGCAGCGAGGTGGACTCCTCGCGCAGGCGGCGATGCATCGTGCGGGTGGAAAGCGCGAGCTCACTCGCGACGTCCTCGGCCCCGAGGACGCGTCCGCGCGCATTGCGCAGCACGCGGCGGACGCGCTCGACCAGTAGGCGGTCGCGCCGGTAGGGCAGCACGGTGAGCCGGAGCGCGCCCTTGAGCATGTTGTCGAGATCGGCCGCGCTGCGCGTCAGCGGCAGCGACAGATAGTGCTTATCGAAGACGATGCGGGCATGGGCCGCGTCGAAGCGGACGTTTCGGCAAAAGATGGTCGGATAGACCGAGACGTGGCCCGGCTCCGGGTGGGGAAATTCGGCTGCGCGGAGCGCGATCCTGGAATCCACCGCCCAGCAGGAGAAGCCGAGCACGTAGCGGAGCAGGGTGACCAGGCAGAATTCGCGCAAAGCCCCGAGGTCACGCTGCTCCCGGATCGCTACGACCGCAGTCTCCTCGCCGATTTCGAGATCGAGCAGCACGTCCTCGGTGAGCAGGCGGTGATGCCGGCACCAGCGCTTGAGCGCGACCTCCAGCGTCGGCGCGGTGATCGAGGCGCGGCACAGCATGCCGTAGGAGCCCCATGGCAGCCGGCGCGAGAACCAGCCGAGCGCCTCGTCATCGAGCTCGCGCATGGCGTGGCCGGCGAGGGCCTCGAACTGGGCGGCGGTGACCCGCCCGTCCGGAGAACTGACCAGGTCCGGCGCAACCTGACCCCGGCTCAACGCCTCCGCGGGATCGCGGCCATATCGCTCATACGCGGCCACGACGCCGCGGACGAAGGCGGTGGGGGTGACGGCGCGACGCGGGATCGCGGTTACGGCTTGAAAAGGCATCGGAATTCCCTCCGGAAAATCCTCGCCAAGTTTGGCGGAAAATGCAACCTTTTCGACCGGAGAAGGTCCCGGACCTCGCTAGGTTCGGACCCAAATTACGGAGGAATCGCCTTGAACATCCCGAGCATCGATTTCGATCTGGGCGAAGATATCGGCATGCTGCGCGACACGCTCCGCGCCTTCGTGGAGGCGGAGATCACGCCGCGCGCGGCCGAGATCGAGAAGGCCAACCTGTTCCCGGCAGACCTGTGGGAGCGCCTTGGCGACCTCGGCCTGCTCGGCATGACCGCGCCGGAGCAATATGGCGGCTCCAACATGGGCTATCTCGCCCATATCGTCGCCATGGAGGAAATCTCGCGCGGCTCGGCGGCCGTGGGGCTGTCCTACGGCGCCCATTCCAACCTCTGCGTCAACCAGATCCGCCGCAACGGCAATGACGCGCAGCGGCAGCGCTATCTGCCGAAGCTGATCTCAGGCGAATATGTCGGTGCGCTCGCGATGTCCGAGCCGGGCGCCGGCTCCGACGTCGTCTCGATGAAGCTGCGCGCCGACAAGCGCGGCGACCGCTACGTGCTCAACGGCTCCAAGATGTGGATCACCAATGGCGGCGATGCCGACGTGCTGGTGGTCTATGCCAAGACCGATCCGGAGGCCGGCCCGCGCGGCATGACCGCCTTCCTCATCGAGAAAGGCTTCAAGGGCTTCACCCACGGCCAGCATCTCGACAAGCTCGGCATGCGCGGCTCCAACACCTATCCGCTGTTCTTCGACGATTGCGAGGTGCCGGAGGAGAATGTGATGGGCAAGGTGGGCGAGGGCGTCAAGGTGCTGATGTCCGGCCTCGACTACGAGCGCGCGGTGCTCTCGGGCGGCCCGCTCGGCATCATGGCGGCCTGCATGGACGCGGTCGTGCCCTACATGCACGAGCGCAAGCAGTTCGGTCAGCCGATCGGCGATTTCCAGCTGATGCAGGGCAAGCTCGCCGACATGTACGCGACCTGGCAGGCCACGCGCGCCTATGTCTATGCGGTGGGACGCGCCTGCGACCGCGCCGACCATGCGCGCAGCTTACGCAAGGACGCTGCTGCTGCGATCCTCTATTCAGCAGAGAAGGCAACGTGGATGGCTGGCGAGGCGATCCAGGCTCTGGGCGGGGTCGGCTATACCTCCGAATTCCCGGTCGGGCGCCTGTGGCGCGACGCAAAACTCTACGAGATCGGCGCCGGCACCTCCGAAGTTCGGCGCATGCTGATCGGCCGCGAACTGATGGCCGAGACGGCTTAAGTCCTTCACTCCATTGGAATCACCATGCCGCTCCATTCCAGCATCGATCCGTCTTCATCAGATTTCGCGCGCAATTCCGAGGCCATGCGCGGCCTCGTCGCCGACTTGCGCGAAAAGCTTGCCCAAGTCGCCGGCGGCGGCGGCGAGGCCTCGCGCCAGCGCCACACCGCGCGCGGCAAGATGCTGGCGCGTGAGCGCGTCGACCTGTTGGTCGATCCCGGCACCTCGTTCCTGGAGCTGTCGCCGCTCGCGGCCTACGGCCTCTATGGCGGCGACGTGCATTCGGCCAGTGTCGTCACCGGGGTCGGCCGCATCTCGGGGCGTGAATGCGTGATCGTCGCCAACGACGCCACCATCAAGGGCGGCACCTACTACCCGATGACGGTGAAGAAGCATCTGCGGGCGCAGGACATCGCGCGGCAGAACAATCTGCCCTGCGTCTACTTGGTGGATTCCGGCGGCGCCTTCCTGCCGCTGCAGGACGAGATCTTTCCGGACGAGCGGCACTTCGGCCGCATCTTCTACAATCAGGCGCAGATGTCGTCGCAGGGCATTCCGCAGATCGCGATCGTGATGGGCTCCTGCACCGCCGGCGGCGCCTATGTGCCGGCGATGTCGGACGAGAGCATTATCGTGCGCAACCAAGGCACCATCTTCCTCGGCGGCCCGCCGCTGGTGAAGGCCGCGACCGGTGAGGTCGTCAGCGCCGAGGAGCTCGGCGGCGCCGATGTTCATTCGCGGCAGTCCGGCGTGACCGATCACTACGCCCAGAACGATGCGCATGCGATCGGCATCGCCCGGCGCATCGTCGGCACGCTCAAGCCTTCCACGCGGCCGAACCTGAACATGCATAAGCCGCGCGATCCGCTGTTCGCGGCGGAGGAAATCTATGGCGTGGTGCCGGTCGACGGCAGAAAACCGTTCGACGTGCGCGACATCATCGCCCGCATCGTCGACGGCTCGGAGTTCGACGAGTTCAAGAAGCTTTACGGCACGACGCTGGTGTGCGGCTTCGCCCATATCTGGGGCTATCCGGTCGGCATCATCGCCAACAACGGCATTTTGTTCAGCGAGAGCTCGCTGAAGGGCGCGCATTTCATCGAGCTGTGCTGCCAGCGCGGCATTCCGCTGGTGTTCCTGCAGAACATCACCGGCTTCATGGTCGGCAAGAAATACGAGGCCGGCGGCATCGCCCGCGACGGCGCCAAGCTGGTGACGGCGGTCGCGACGGCGTCGGTGCCGAAATTTACGGTCGTGATCGGCGGCTCCTATGGCGCCGGCAATTACGGCATGTGCGGCCGCGCCTACGCGCCGCGCTTCCTCTGGATGTGGCCGAACGCGCGCATCTCGGTGATGGGTGGCGAGCAGGCTTCGATGGTGCTGAGCCAGGTCCGCCGCGACAATATCGAGGCCAAGGGCGACAGCTGGTCCAGGGAAGAGGAAGATAAATTCCGCGAGCCCATTCGCGCGCAATATGAGAGCCAGGGCCACCCATATTACGCAACCGCACGGCTGTGGGACGACGGCGTGATCGACCCCGCCGACACGCGCCTCGTGCTCGGCCTCGGCCTCTCGGCGGCGTCGAATGCGCCGATCGAGCCGACGAAATTCGGCCTGTTCAGGATGTGATGCGATGGACCGCTCAAAGCTCTACCGGCGTTTTCGCACGCTCCTGATCGCCAACCGCGGCGAGATCGCCTGCCGCGTCATCCGCACCGCGCGGGCCATGGGCCTGCGCACGGTCGCGGTCTATTCCGAAGCCGATCGCGATGCGATGCACGTCGCGCTCGCGGACGAGGCCGTGTTGCTCGGGCCCGCCCGGGCCCGCGACAGCTATCTCAATATCGAGCGGCTGATCGAGGCCGCGCGCAAGACCGGCGCCGAGGCCGTGCATCCCGGCTATGGCTTCCTGTCGGAAAATGCCGAGTTTGCACGAGCCTGCTTGGACGCCGGGTTGGTGTTCGTCGGCCCCACCGCCGGGATGATGACGGCGATGGGCTCAAAATCCGGCTCGAAAGAGCTGATGGAGCAGGCCGGCGTGCCGCTGGTGCCCGGCTATCACGGCGATGCGCAGGACGACGCGACGCTGGCGAAGGCGGCCGAGAAGGTCGGCTTTCCCGTGCTGGTGAAGGCCTCGGCCGGCGGCGGCGGTCGCGGCATGCGCATCGTGCGCTCGGCTGATGAGCTTGCGCCTGCGATCGTCAGCGCCAAGCGCGAGGCCAAGGCCGCCTTCGGCGACGACCGCATGCTGATTGAAAAGTACGTCGACAATCCCAGGCATATCGAGGTCCAGATCATCGGCGACAGCCATGGCAATCTGCTCTCGCTGTTCGAGCGCGAATGCACGCTGCAGCGCCGGCACCAGAAGGTGATCGAGGAGGCGCCATCGCCAACGCTCAATGCCGCGCAGCGCGAGACAGTTTGTGCTGCCGCGCGAAAGGCAGCGGGCGCCGTGAACTATGTCGGTGCCGGCACCATCGAGTTCGTCTCCGACGGCAAGGATGTGTTCTTCATCGAGATGAACACGCGCCTGCAGGTCGAGCATCCCGTAACCGAGCTGATCACCGGGATCGACCTCGTCGAGTGGCAGCTGCGCGTCGCCTTCGGCGAGGCGCTGCCGCTGAAGCAGGACGAGATCAAGCTCAACGGCCATACCATCGAGGCGCGCGTCTACGCCGAGAACCCGACCAAGAACTTCATGCCGTCGGTCGGCAGAATCTCGACCTGGCGCATGCCGGCGGAAACCGGCGGCCTGCGCATCGACGCCGGCTATCGCGAGGGCGATAGCGTCTCGCCCTACTACGATGCGATGCTCGCAAAGACGATTGCATGGGCGCCCACGCGGGACGTTGCGATCGACCGCCTGAACCGCGGCCTGGAGGAGTCCGATGTCCGCGGCATCGTCACCAACATCCCGTTCCTGTCCGCGCTGATCACCCACCCGAAGGTGCGCGCGAACGCGATCGACACCGGCTTCATCGAGCGCGAGCTGGCGGTACTGACGTCGGCGGCGCCGGCGCCTGGAGAGCTCGAGCTCTGCGCCGCAGTCGGTGCAATCGTCAACGAGGAGCGGCAGACGGCGCAGGCGGAAGCGAATTCGCCCTGGCAGACCTTTGGCTGGCAGCCGGTCGGCCGCCGCCAGCGCAGCTTTGCCTTCCGCGTCGGCCATGGTCCGGAGCAGAAGATCACGCTGAACTACGGCAGCGGGCCGGCGACGCTGGTGATCGGCGAGCGCGAGCTGGCGTTCACGATCGCGGCCAAGGACGGCGGATTCGATCTCACGCTTGACGGCGTCAAATCATCGGTTGCGGCTGTGATCGACGGCCATGAACTGTACCTGCGCACGCGCAACGGCCGCTTCGACCTGCACTGGGTCGATCCATTCGGCGGCGAGAGCGAGGAGCATGTCGGCGAGGACAAGATCGCAGCGCCGCTGCCGGGAACCGTCGTCGCCGTGCTGGCCGAGGAGGGTGCCAAGCTGGAGAAGGGTGCGCCGATCCTCACGCTCGAAGTGATGAAGATGGAGCAGACGCTGCGCGCGCCCTATGCCGGTGTGCTGAAATCCATCAAGTGCAAGGTCGGGGACATCGTGCAGGAGGGCGTCGAGCTCGCCGTGGTCGAGCCTGCAGGAGAGTGACATGAGCGACCAGGTCCGCATCATCGAAATGGGGCCGCGCGACGGCCTTCAGAACGAGAAGACGCCTGTCAGCGTCGAGGCGCGCATCGCGTTCGTCGAGGCGCTGGTCGCGGCCGGGCTACATACGGTCGAGGTCGGCGCCTTCGTCTCGCCCAAGGCCATCCCGCAGATGGCAAGCTCGGACGCCGTGCTGCGCGGCGTCGCGCATGTGAAGGACGCCGAATTCCACGTGCTGGTACCGAACGAGAAGGGCTATGACGCCGCGCGCGCTGCGGGCGCCAAAGTGGTCTCCGTGTTCGCGGCGGCCTCTGAAGGATTTTCGCGGGCGAACATCAACTGCACGGTTGCGGAGTCCATCGAGCGCTTCAAGCCGGTGCTGGCGCGCGCTAGGGACGATGGCGTCAAGGTGCGCGGCTATATCTCCTGCGTGCTCGGCTGTCCGTTCGATGGCGAGATCAAGCCGAAGGCGGTGGCCGATCTTGCGAGCACGCTGTGGGATCTCGGATGCTACGAGATCTCGCTCGGCGATACCATCGGCGTCGGCACGCCTGATAGGGCGAAGGACATGTTACGCGCGGTCAGCGCCAACATCCCGCCAGCAAAACTCGCGATGCATTTCCACGACACCTATGGTCAGGCGCTCGCCAATCTCTATGCCGGCCTGGAGGAGGGCGTTCGCGTCATCGACGCCGCCGCCGGTGGGCTCGGCGGCTGTCCCTATGCGCCGGGCGCGACCGGCAATGTCGCGACCGAGGATGTCGTCTACATGCTCGAGGGCATGGGTATCAGGACCGGCGTCGATATGGACAAGCTGCTCGTGGCGACGAACGCGATGAGCGTCGTGCTGGGCAAGCCGCCCGTGAGCCGCGTGGCCTCCGCGCTGAACGCGAAGAAGAAGCAGGTGGGTTCGTAAGTCTCCGTCATTGCGAGCGCAGCGAAGCAATCCAGAGTCTTTCCGTTGAGGCGGTCTGGATTGCTTCGTCGCTTCGCTCCTCGCAATGACAAGTGAGAGAGCCTTCGTAGGGTGGGCAAAGGCGCGAAGCGCCGTGCCCACCATCTTTCACAATCGTTGGCAGAAGGTGGGCACGCTTTCGCTTTGCCCACCCTACGAGACCTGCCGTTACGCCGCCTTCAGCCCGACATCCGGCAGACGCGGCCGGTTCTTGAGCGCCTTGGCCATCATGGCCTCGACCTCGGCCTTCTCGTGCGGCAGCAGTGCGAGGCGGGGCGGGCGGGTCAGGGCGGTGCCGCGGCCCATGATGTGCTCGCACAGCTTGATGCACTGGACGAGGTCCGGGCGGGCATCGAGATGCAATAGCGGCATAAACCATTCGTAGAGCGGCATCGCCTCGGCCAAGCGGCCGGCTTTGGCCAGGCGGAACAGCGTTTCGCCCTCGCGCGGGAAGGCGTTGGACATGCCGGAGACCCAGCCGACGGCACCCATGGCGATGCTCTCGACGATGACGTCGTCGAGCCCTGCGAACAGCACGAAGCGGTCACCGACCATGTTCCTGGTATCGATGAATCGTCGCGTGTCGCCGGAGGAATCCTTGAAGCAGACCACGGTCTCGACGTCGGCGAGCGAGGCCAGGATGTCGGGTGTGACGTCGTTCTTGTAGATCGGCGGATTGTTGTAGAGCATCACCGGCAGGTCGGTCGCAGAGGCGACGGCGCGGAAATGCGCGGCGGTCTCGTGCGGCTTGGAGGAATAGACCAGCGCCGGCATCACCATGACGCCGTCGATGCCGACGCGTGCGGCTTCCTTCGCGGTCTCCACCGCAAACGCGGTGGTGAACTCGGCGATGCCGCACAGCACGGGCACGCGGCCCTTCGCGACCGCCTTCGCCGTCTCCATGATCGCGACCTTCTCCTTGCGCTCCAGCGAGGTGTTCTCGCCGACCGAGCCGCAGACGATCAGGCCGGAGACGCCGTCGCGGATCAATCCGTCCATCACCTTGGCGGTCGCGTCAATGTCGAGCGAGAGATCGTCGTGGAATTGGGTGGTGACGGCCGGGAAGACGCCTTCCCAGGCAACGCGGCGGCTCATGGTTGGACTCCAGGTGAATATGCCGGCGGGGGGCTGGAGCCGCCGGCTTATGTGAAAGGGATGGGGAACCGGATCAGAGCGTCGCGCCGACCTTGCGCAGCTCGGCGAGGACGGGCGCCTTGGGCAGCCAGATCTTGTCGAACTCGGCAATGACGGCCTCGGTGTCCTTGGCGTCGACCTGGCGGATCGGGATCGGCGCGTTCTTGAAGTTCTGGATCAGCGTGGGCTCGTTGCCGGCGAGCTCGTCGATCTGCGCGTCCAGCGTCGTCTTGATCGTCTTGGTAATCAGCTCGCGGTCGGCGGCGGGCAGCGATTGCCAGACGCGGCCGGAGACGACGGCTGCCATCGGCATGAAGACGGCGTTCATCTGCAGGATGACCTTCGACACCTTGTCGAAGCGCTGGTTCCAGGAGAATTCGAGATCGGCTTCGAGGCCGTCGACCTGGCCGTTGGCCATGGCATCGAACACCTGCGGCGTCGGAATCGGCGTCGGCGCTGCGCCGAGCGATGAATAGAAATCGCGATAGACCGGCGTCGGGTTGATGCGCAGCTTCATGCCCTTGATGTCGGCCAGCGAATTCAGGTCCTTGGAGGAGAACACCGCGCGCATGCCGGTGATGCCCCAGCCGAGCCCGATCGTGCCGGTCTCCTGCGGCAGCACCTCGAACAGCTTCACCGCCGCCGGATGCCGCACGAACTTCGCCACCGCCGGCGTCGAGCGGACGATATAGGGTGCGTTGATCGCGGCGATGTGCGGCACGCGCGAGCCGAGCTCGGCGGCCTGGATGAAGCCCATGTCGAGCGCGCCGGATTGCAATTGCTGCATCATCGCGGTCTCGTTGCCGAGCTGGCCGGAGTGAAACACGGTCAAGGTCAGGCGGCCGTTGGTGGCGGCCTTGAGCTCGTCGCCGAATTTGAGCGCGGCCTTGTTCCAGGAATGGCCGTTCGGCGTGATCAGGCCGAGACGGAATTCCTTGGCCTGGGCGAGCGCCAGCGACGGCGCGAACACCGAGGCGGCGGCACTGGCGGCGAGAAAGTGGCGGCGTGAAAGCGGCATGGTCGGGCTCCTTTCGGATGGGCCTATTTGACGAGGATCAGCGAGAGCGAGGGATAGAGCGAGAGCAGCACCAGGAGGACGCAGGAGATGACGAAGAAGGGCAGTGTCACAATGAACATCCTGCCGGGCTTGGCGCCGGTGACGGCGGCCGCGACGAAGAAGCAGAGCCCGACTGGCGGCGACAAAAGGCCGAGCACGAGGTTGATCACCACGACGACGCCGAACTGCCGGGGGTCGATGTGATAGATCTCGGTTGCGACCGGCAGCAGGATCGGCACCGTCATGATCAGGCCGGGAATGCCGTCGATCACAGTGCCGATCACCAGCAGGATGGCGTTGCAGATCAGCATGAAGCTGACGGGATCCTTGGCGGCGGTCTGGATCCAGGCCGCGGTCTCCTGCGGCACCTTGCCGAAGATCAGGACCCAGGAGAACACGGCGGCGGCCGCGACCAGAAACAGCACGATCGCCGAATAGATGGCGCTGCGCAGCATCATCTGCGGCAGCTGCGAGAACTCGAACTCCCTGGTCCAGAACTTTCCGACCAGCGCGGCGGCCACGGCGCCGACGGCGGCGGATTCCGTGGCGTTGGCGAGGCCGCCGAGAATGCTGCCGACGATGACGATCGGGATCAGCAGGGTCGGCGAGGTCCGCAGGATCGTCATGACTCGCTGGCGCGGCGTCTGATAGTCGGCGCGGGGATAGTTGTAGATGTAGCCCATCAGCGCGATGACGAGGCAGAACATCACGGTGAGGATGACGCCCGGCACGATGCCGGCGATCAGCATGTCGCTGACCGAGACCTGCGCCAGCACGCTGTAGACCACGAACATCACCGAGGGCGGGATGATCGGGCCGAGCATGCCGCCATAGGCGGTGAGGCCGGCCGCAAAAGTCTTGTCGTAGCCCTTCTTCTCCATCTCCGGCACCATGATCTGGGCCATGATCGCGACCTGCGCGGTTGCCGAGCCCAGGATGGAGGAGATGAACATGTTGGCGAGGATGTTGACGTAGGCGAGCCCGCCCTTGAGCGAGCCGACGAAGGCCATCGCCATGTCGACGATGCGCCGCGTGATGCCGCCGCCGTTCATGATCTCGCCGATCAGAATGAAGAGCGGGATCGCGATCAGGCCGTAGCTGTCGACGCCGCCGAACAGCTGAAGCGGATAGGACTGGAACAGCACCGGGTTGCCGGACGCCGCGATATAGACGAGCCCGGCGAGGCAGAGGCAGAGGCCGATCGGAACGCCGACCAGCATGAACGCCATGAAGGCTGCTGACGTGATCATCAATTGACCCCGTCTAGCTCGGAGAGCTGGAAGCCTGTCAGCGGCGTGCGCGGGACCAGCTCGAGATCTTCCAGCAGATTGGCGACGCCGTGGATGGTCATCGACACCGCGAAGATCGGCAGCGTGAGATAGAGCACCCAGGTCGGCCAGTTCAGCGTCTGGGTGCGCTCGGTGTAGAGGAAGTTGAAGGTCTCGGCGGCGAGCTTGCGCCCGTCGAAGCCGGCGCGGGCGAGGCCGACCGGGTCCATCCAGAGCACGCAGGTGACGATCAGCGCGACGCCGAACACGACGACGAGCCCGGTCGAGATCACTTTTGCAAATTTCTGGTGCTGCGGCGACAGCCGCTCCGTCAGCATGGACACCGCAAAATCGAGCCGCAGCCGCGTCATCGCGGACGCCCCGATGAAGGTCAGCCAGACCACGCAATAAACGGCGGATTCGTCGATCCAGTAGATCGGGAAGTGCGAGTAGCGGGTGACGACGTTCACCAGGATCAGGCCGGTGAGCAGGTACATCAGGCCCATCAGCGCCAGCCGCTCGCAGGCGAGCAGGGCGCTCGACATCCGGACGATCATGCGTCGGAGGCCGAGTGCGCGCGTGGCCGGCATGGTCTGCTCGATCATGAAAGAGGCCCCAACCCCCTGAAGATTTGTCGTGCGATTGCCGAATGTATAATTTATACATTTTGGGAGTCAAACGGAGTTTGCGGTCGTTTCGTCGGCAGGGCGCGCTTTTGCTGGGCACTTTGGTTGTGGCGCCTTGGCTTTTGCCGGGCAGCTCGACATGCAAGACAGGGACCGCGTCGGCCGCACGAGTCGGGAAGGACAACGGACGATCAGATGAAACAGCCTCTGAAGCATCGCACCCTGTCGGCTGCGATCGTCGACCAGCTCCGCCAGGCGATCCTCGACGGCACCTATCCGGCCGGATCGCAACTGCGCCAGGACGCGCTCGGCGAGGCCTATGGCGTCAGCCGCATTCCCGTGCGCGAGGCGCTATTCCAGCTCGAGGCGGAAGGCCTGGTGCGGATCGTGCCGCAGAAGGGCGCCATCGTCTCCGAGCTGTCGCTGGACGAGATCAACGACGTGTTCGACCTGCGCCGCATCCTGGAGCCGCGGCTGCTGGCGCAGTCGGCGCCGCGTTTCACGACTGAGGATTTCGACGGGCTCGATAACATCCACAAGAGTTTCGAGAAGGCGATCAAGGCGCGCAACGTCAGTGAGTGGGGCCAGCTCAACGCCGACTTCCACATGGCGCTCTACGTTCACGCGCCGCAGCCGCGCACCCGCGCGATCGTGCTGTCGCTGCTCCAGACCAGCGACCGCTACACGCGCCTACAGCTCTCCAACACCAAGGCGATGGGCATTGCCGAGAAGGAGCACGCCCAGCTGATCGCGCTGTGCCGTGCGGAGAAGGTGGACGAGGCCTGCCGGTTTCTGGAGCGGCACATCGAGGCCGTGCGCAAGGATCTGTTGCAGGTGGTGGCGAATGCGCCGAAGGGACGGCGGAAAGAGAATTCGTAGGGTGGGCAAAGGCGCGCAGCGCCGTGCCCACCATCTCTTCGTGACTGCCGACAGGTGGTGGGCACGCTTCGCTTTGCCCACCCTACGATAGCGGCCGCAGCGTCACCTGCTGCCGTCCGGCCCCATCACGAGGTCCGGCAGCCAGGTCGAGATCCCCGGCACGAAGCAGAGCAGCAGCACCGCGAGCATCATCAAGAGCACGAAGGGCAGCGTGCCCCAGATCACCTCGCGCAGGGGAATATCGGGCGCGACGTTGCGGATGACGAAAATGTTGAGGCCGACCGGCGGATGGATCAGCCCCATCTCCATCACGATGGTCATGACCACGCCGAACCAGATGATGTCGAAGTTGGCGGCGCGGAGCGGCGGCAGGATGATCGGCGCCGTCATCAGGATGATCGAGACCGGCGGCAGGAAGAAGCCGAGCACGACGACCATGACGAGGATCGCGAACAGCAGCTCCCAGCGCGGCAAATGCATTGCGACGATGGCTTCGGCCACCGATTGCGAGATGTGCAGATAGCTCATCACGTAGGAATAGAGCAGCGACATGCCGATGATCATCATCAGCATGGTCGATTCCCGGATCGTCGACTTCATGATCGGGGCGAGGTCGCTCGGCCGCCACACGCTGTAGATTGCCGCGATCAGCGCCAGCGCCAGGAGGCCGCCGAGGCCCGCGGTTTCCGACGGCGTGGCGTAGCCGCCATAGAGCGCGACCATGACACCCGTGAGCAGCAGCACGAAAGGGATCACGCGCGGCAGCACGCTGAAGCGCTCGGCGAGCGTATATTCGTCGCGGGTGAGGATCGCAGCCTCCGGCCCGCCGTTCTTGTAGACCGCTTCGGCCGCCCTGTATTCCTGGCGGAAGCGGATCACGGCATAGGCGCCGAACAGCGTGACCAGCAGCAGGCCCGGTCCGATGCCGGCGAGGAACAACCGCCCGAGCGACTTTTCGGCGGCGACCGCGAACAGGATCATGGTGATCGAGGGCGGAAGCAGGATGCCGAGTGTGCCGCCGGCGGCGATGATGCCAGCGGCGAAGCCGCCGGAATAGCCGCGCTTGCGCATCTCGGGGATGCCGGCCGAGCCGATCGCCGAGCAGGTCGCGGGCGAGGAGCCGGCCATCGCCGCGAACAATGCGCAGGCGAACACGTTGGCGACGCCGAGGCCGCCGGGCACGCGATGCAGCCAGGCGTGCAACGCCGAATAGAGATCCTGGCCCGCGCGCGACTTGCCGATCGCCGCGCCCTTCAGGATGAAGAGCGGGATCGACAGCAGCGTGATCGAGGCCATCTCCTCGTAGACGTTCTGTGTCACCGTATCGAGCGAGGCGGAGGGCATGTAGATGCCCATGAACACGACCGCGACCGCGCCGAGCGCGAACGCGATCGGCATGCCCGAGAACATCACCAGCAGGGTCGCAATGCCGTAGGCAAGGCCAATGCCGAAAACGCTCATGGCCGCTTGGCTCCGGTGAAGGGCAGCGCAAGCTGCACGAGGATCTGGAGGCAGAGCAGGCTCATCCCGAGTGCCATCAGCGAGTAGGGGATCGCGAGCGGCGGCGACCACATCGAGTTGGAGACTTGGCCGTCGACATAGGCCTCATGGGCCAGTGTCCAGGACTTCCAGGTGAAGAAGGCGCAGAACAGGAATGTGGCGGCATCGACCAGCCAGAGGCGAACCTGGTTCGCGAATGGCGACAGCAGGCCGACGAAGGCCTCGATGCCGATATGACCGCGATTCTGCTGCACATAGGCCGCCGTCATGAAGGTGGCGCCGACCAGGAGGAACACGGCGGCCTCGTCCTGCCAGTAATTGGCGGCCTTGAACAGCGCGCGGCTGAGCACGCTGTAGCTCAGGATGGTGCAGGCGGCGACCAGCGCAATCGCGGCGAACACGACGATGATGCTGTTGAGGACAGCGAGACCGCGATCGATCGCCGCCGCAGGGCCGGTCCCTGCGGCAACGCTCGCCTGGTCGTCACGATCCGGAAGCGGACCGTGGCTCATGCCGCGACGTCGATGGCGAGCTTGAGCAGGTTTGCGGCGGTCGCGGTCTTGGCGCTGTAATCCTTCCACGCGGTGTCGCGCGCGATGTCGCGCCATTTGCCGACGGTCGCGGCATCCAGAACCGAGACCTTGGCGCCGGCCTTCTCGTAGACCTTGGCGACCTCGACGTCGTCGTCCTGCGCGCCCTTGCGGCCGAAGGCTTCGAGCTCGGTGCCGACCGCGAGCAGGATGTCCTGATGGTTCTTCGGCAGCTTGTCGAAGATCGCCTTCGACATCATCAGCGGCTCGAGCATGAACCAGTAGGAGGCGCCTGCCCCTGATGTCAGCGACTTCGCGACCTCTTCCAGGCGGAACGAGATCAGGCTGGTCGAGGAGGTGATGCCGGCATCGCAGGCGCCGGTCTGCATCGCCGCGTAGATTTCGTTGGAAGGCACCGACAGCACCGAGGCGCCGGCGGTCTGCAGCACCATGTCCATCTCGCGCGAGCCGCCGCGCACCTTCAGGCCCTTGGCGTCTTCCGGCGCGACGATCGGCTTCGAGCGGCTGGCGACGCCGCCGGCCTGCCAGACCCAGGTGAGCAGGATGATGCCCTTGTCGGCGAGGAAGTCGGTCAGCGCCTTGCCGACGGGCTCCTTCTTCCAGCGCAGGCCCTGGTCGTAGGTGGTCACCAGGCCCGGCATCAGGCCGATATTGGTTTCCGGCACCTCGCCGCCGGCATAGGGCATCGGATAGAGGCTGATATCGAGCGCGCCCTTGCGCATGGCGGAGAACTGCGCGTTGGTCTTGATCAGCGAGGAGTTCGGATAGATCTCGGCGGCAATGTCGCCGTTGCTGCGCTTGGCAACTTCAGCGGCGAACATGCGGCAGAGCCGGTCGCGGAAATCGCCCTTGTCGATGGTGCCGCCCGGAAATTGATGTGAGATCTTCAGCGTGGTCGCGGCCTGCGCGGTGCCAGTGCCGAAGCGCAGAATGGCGGGTGCCGCGACGGCGGTCGCGATCAGATGTCGGCGCGTAATCATGGTGTGATCCCTTTGATCGTTTCTTTGGACTGTTCTTGTTGGTGTGATTTGGGTCGGGTCTTGTCAGACCGGCGTTCGGGCCCATCCTAGCCGGTCTTCCACCCGATATTCTCTCATCTGATAGTTCGAGACCGAATGCCCCGGCAAGTGCCGGCCGTGCTGCGCTGCACACTTGCGATCCCGGTTGTGAGCGCGAAGCACGCCGTACAGCGGCCAGCGGATGGCTCGCCAAAATTTATAGGCAGCGGCGTAACAACGCCGACTGGCGATCCGTCGATATTGAATAGCGGCGTCCGTCGCTGACAAACACCATCTCGAAGGAAAGATGAACCATGACCATTCGCACCCGCATCGTGCTCGGCGTCTCGGCTGCCGCTCTCTCGCTAGGCCTCGCGTTTGCGCCGGCCGCTTTTGCTCAGGACAAGATGGGCAAGGACGAGGGCATGATGAAAAAGGACACGATGTCGAAGGACGGCATGATGAAGAAGGACACCATTTCCAAGGACGACGGCATGAAGAAGGACCACATGTCGAAGGACGGCATGAAGAAAGACGACGGGATGATGAAGAAGAACTGATCCAGGCCGTCATCGCGCAACGCCCTTTGGCGGGTCGCGCCCTCTCGAATTCCGGCGGCGGCCTTTGAGGCCGCCTCCGGAATGATTGTTCAGTTCAAGTTCAATTGAACGTGACCGGCGAGTCTTACTTGCGCTTCGCTTTGCGGGCGGCGTAGCGCGCATCGCGCTTGGCCTTCTGCTCGGCCTCGAGCGCAGCCAGCCTCTCGGCGGCTTCCTCGGCCTCCCGCGCGATCCGCGCAGCTTCCGCCGCCTTGGCCTCTTCCTCGAGGCGCTTCTGCTCGGCCTTTTCGGCCTCGCGCGCGGCCTTTGCCTCGGCGCGCTTGGCCGCAAGGGCCTCGCGTTCAGCGCGGCGCGCGATCACCGCCGGATCATCGGGGCCCGGCTGCGACTTGAACTTGTTCAAAAGATTCTTGCGAGCGTCCTGCGCCGCCTTTTGCCGGTCTGCAAAGCCGGGTTCCCTGAATCCACTCATCGACGAGCCTTGTCTTCCTCGCTTTCGATCCTACATCGGTGCCTGTTGGTACGTCGGCTGGGCATAGCAGGCGCCACGCGACGCAGAAGCGTGTACATCGGCGCGCGTCGCGAAGCCACCCATAATCGCAGCCGATCAGGTCAACGAAAAATCGCCCCCCGACGATCTCTCGTAGCCCGGAAAAACTGCTGAATTGTGATGTCCCTCATAAACGGGGCACACGGGCGACGCCTAGCGTCCGCCCCGTACGAGACGGAGCACGGGCATGACGATCTCAAGACCAAGCCTGAAAGCGCTGGCGATTGCCTTCGCCGTGGCAGGCGTGGCCGGCGCCGCGCTGCTGCTCGCACGTCCGCAGCCCATCGAAAGTGCGGTGCTGGGAGCGGATTGGGAATGCACCCGGACTGCATTCGTGCTCACGAGCTGCGCACCGCGCGTTCAGGAGGCAATTCCGGCGGTCGAAACCTTGCGCAAGGATGCGATGCGGCAGACCCGGGGCTGAATTGGGCCGGGTGATCGGGATGTGACGCGACGCCGCAGAGGTGGTAAAGCCAGCGCGCCAGCGTGACCAGGCGGCCATGTCGAAACCAGAGTCCAGATCCGAACCGGGCGAGGAGCCCAATCCTCGACCGAACCGTCAGCCCAAGCGTCCGTCCGGCGGCGACCGCCGCGGCGCGCTCGCAGGATTGATCATCGCGGTCGTGATCCTCGGCGTCGGCTGGTGGCTGGCCCGGGATCTGACGGCAGCCAGCAAGATGCAGGATTGCCTGATGTCCGGGCGAAGCAATTGCAACGTGATCGAGCCGGCGCGGTAGGCGCGATCCCGCACGACCCGCAGGGCTGAAAAAAGGCCCTGATCTTAATCATTTGTAACGGGACTTAGCCGATCAAGCAGGGCAGTGATTTCGGCCGGCATCAGCCCGGCGCGTGGCGATTCGTCGATCGCGCCCGGAAATCATGGCCATGGAAAGAACAGGGGGCTAGCACGCATGAGTGCGTCCAAACGCATCAAGATCATCCTTCCCGTGGTCTCCGCCATCTCGTTGCTCGCGCTGTCGGCGCAGGCCCAGGAGGCCAGGCCACCGAAAGACGCCGGCCCACCGCCGGCGGGGCCGGCCGCAGGCGCGCCGCCACAGGCCAATCCGACCATGCGCAAGGGCCCTCCACCCCAGCAGGCGACCCGCCCTGCGCAGCCCGGCGGTCAGCCCCATGCGGGTCACAATGCCGGCGGCCCGCCGTCCGGACGTCATGTTGCGCGCGGTCCTGCTCCGGCACGGGACTGGGGCGGACACAGCTATCGCGGCAATCTAGCCTGGGAGGGCGGACGCTGGCGCCACGAAGTCCGCCATGGCCGGTCCGGCTGGTGGTGGGACGTTGGCGGCGTCTGGTACTATTATCCGCAGCGCATGGCTGGCCCGCCGGCCTACATCTCAGAGGACTATATCGACGACGAGCCGGTAGCCTACGCCCCGCCTTCGGTGGCCTATGCGCCGCCACCTCCGCCGCCGCCACCGGCTGATCCCGGCGCCAGCGCGCTTGGCGGCGCGATCGTCGGCGGCCTGCTGGGCGGGCTGATCTCAGGCAATGCAACAGGGGCTGCGGCTGGCGCGGTCCTCGGCGGTGCAACGGGGGCAATCGCCGGTGCGACCGCTGCAGCCCAGCCCGGCTATTACTGGGCGCAGGGCGCCTGCTACTACCGCTATCCGAACGGCCAATATGTGCAGGCCGATCCCCGCGCCTGCTATTGAGTTTTCTATTGAGTTTTCCTGGCCGGATCGGACCATTGAGGCGGGCTCGGGCCCGCCTCATCTTCTTGCACACCGGCGGTTGCTTCGAATTGGCTCTGGCGCTCGCCGCCGCTCCACGCAAATCTCAAAGAAAAATGACGGGATGATTCGCGGGGATGTGGGACATGCTGGATGCCATCCAGATCAGCCTGGCGCTCTGGGCCATGATCGTTTGCGGCGGAATTAAACTCGCGCAGGTGCTGCCCAGCCTGATCTAAGGCAGGATCAGCGGGCAGACCGACCACGTCGGCGCGTCAGGACACGAGCCAGTTGAAGAACGCGATCGAGGCCCAGACCAGGCCGGCGATCCAGGCCACCATGACGACGCCGATGGTACCGAGATAGGCGATGCCGAGCAGGTCCGCGCGATGTCGCTGCGTCGGCACGATGACTTCGGTTGCTGCTTTGCGTGTCATGACCGGACATCACCCATGAAGCCTTGGCAGCTTGTTTAGCGGAGATGTCGCGGACAGGCTGTGACGTGGTTCACAGATCGGTCCACGCGGCTGGCGGGGGACCCCGCAATCATACGGAACGAAATTGCCACGCGCTTGTCCAGATGGCCGGCTAGAGTCTGCCTCATGTACACCGAGTACGATCCGCAACATGAGGCCGAGGCCGCAATGAAGCGCGCCGCGGAGGCCGAGGGTGTCGACCGGCAACGGCTGATCCAGCTGGCCCTGGCATGGCACGAACTCGCCCGCGATCTGCGCGATGAGCAAGCCGGCGCCTCGCATCCGGCCGGACACAGACCGCCGGCCCGATAGCACTGACATGAGAAAAACCCCGTGCTCGGGGGACAAGCACGGGGTCCTTCAAAGCCGACCGGGGCTGGCGGATCGGCACCACTCTGTTCGGTTATCAAACGCGCTGATCGCGCATTCGTTCCCGATCGCTCCGCAGTGATCAAGGCCATCGAATTGCAGCGATCTTCCACCGCAGCAAGCCATCGTTAACGAATGCGCCGCGCCAATCGAATTGCGGTTGCGATTCGTGCTTGCGAACGAAGCGGAGTCGGACCGTGAACAAACAAAAGCCCCGCGGGGGCTCAGTGTTTTACGCCGCTTCCGTCTTCGGAACGGCATCGGCATTCACCGACAGCTTGACGACGTCGCCTTCGACGGCACCGACATATTTCGTGTCGATATAGTGGTGATGGTCCTTGTGACCTTCCGGGCTGTCCTTGCGCGTCAGCTTGATGCGGTTGCCCTCGAGCCGATCGACGGTGCCGACATGTGCGCCGTCCTTGCCGATGATTTTCATGTGCTCTCTGATGTCAGCCATGCTGTCCTCCTTGCATGGATTCAACTGCGAAGGTGCCTGTTCGTTGCAGCAGGCGCGTTGGACCCGCTGGGTTTTCCAGACGTTGACGCCTGACTGGATCTGTCAAGAAGCGCAATGGAGACCATTCGAGCCTATCTGGAGCGCAAGCACGCGGAACTCAGGCTGTTGAACGGCAGCCTGAGAAACCCGCTCGACTTGGCGCCGCCGTGTTCCGTCGACGACGTCGTCCGATCCAAATTCCAGATCACTGCGGCGCTCAGGGCGGAGCACGAATTGCACGAGTGGAAGGCGACCGAGACGGCCTGGTCGCACACGGCCGATCCCGCCAGTGGGCCATTCGAGTTCAGTTACGATTACCAGCGGGCCGATCTCACGGTACGCGGCCCGTCGTTCTACGCGCTCGACGGCGGCTGCACGAGCACGGCGATCTACACCGCCTCGGGAATGGCGGCGATCTCCGCGGTGCTGCTTGCCTCCGCGCGGATCGTTGCGAAGGCCGACATCCTGGTGCTGCCAGGCTCCTACGGCGAGTCGCTGGAGCTGATCCGAAGCTTCATCCCGCATTTGCGGATCGAGGCCTTGACGCTGCCGCTCGGCGATGCGTTGGCACGGGTGGGCTCGCCGCGGATCCTCCTGCTGGATTCCTGCTCCGTCGCCGGCGCCATCGAAGCGGTGCTGCGCCGTGACGGCTCGGGACTCGATCTCCTGATTTTCGATACGACGTGCTTCGCCGGCAGGTCTGGTCGCATCAGGCGGGTCTCGAGGTGGGCCAGGCGGCACGGAATTCCGCTGGTGCTGGTGCGAAGCCACAACAAGCTCGACTCGCTCGGAGCGGAATATGGCCGGCTCGGCTCAGCCGTCTTCGTGCACGGGCATGAGCGTTCGCCGCGGGCAGGGGATATTGAATGGACACGTCTCGCGTCCGAAACGCGCAATGCGGTGCGGCTGCTCGGCGGTGCGGCATTGCCGGCCCACTTCCCGCCCTTCGCAGGCAGCGCGGCGTACTGGGCGCTGACGAAGCGGCGCGTGGCGGCGATCTTGCGTAACGGCCGAAGCTCGGCGCGATACTTTGCCGCCGAGATCCCGGCGCTCTCGGCTCAGCTTCGCTTCACCCACGGTCTCTACGTGACCCTTCGCGGACAGCGCGCGCTCGACGAGGCGGCAGCGCGGCAGGCTGCCGAAGACATGAGCTGCGAATTGCGCCGCGAGGGCTTTCCCATCCGCCACGCCGGCAGCTTCGGCTTCGACTTCGCCGCGACCGAATGGTTTCACGATGCGACGACGGATCAGTACAGTGTCCGGGTGGCGGTTCCGGATCTGCCGACCGAGATGTGGGGCGATCTCACCGCTGCCATTGCGCGGTGGTGGCGCGGTCATCAGCCGGCAGGCGGTGACGTGTCTGTCGACGGCCCGGCGGAGGGCGCGTCGATCAGTCGACCGCCAGGCAATATTCCAGTTGCGGCTTCTCGCGGTCGCGGCGCGCCCACTCCTGGAGGGTAAATGCAGGCTGACGTTGTCCCGTTGCGGCGCCAATGATCGAGGCCTGGGCCAGCTTGATGGGCCGCGTGACCACATTGGTGTTCACCACGCCTGCGTCGATTGCCAGATACGATATCGCAACGACCGCGACCGCAGATGCGATCGCCATTCTCGTCAGCTCGGATTGCTGCATTCAGAAACCTGTCGGGCCCGTCTCGCCCGGCGCTTACATAGTGCTGGTCGGCACCGTTCAAAGGCCGGCATATGGTTACCCACGCGTTCGTGATGGGCGCCGGCTTTGCAATCGTGAGTGGCGATCCCGGCAGGACTCGAACCTGCAACCCGCGGAGTAGAAATCCGCTACTCTATCCAGTTGAGCTACGGGACCGTCTTGAGCCGGCCGGTTGGGGCCGCCCGGATTGGGCGGCTGGCCGTTCATGTAGCATGCCAATATGAAAAATTGGGTGTTTCGCCAAGCCTGAACCGAACCGTTTTCCTCCGTGCTGCGACAAAGCGGAACGGTGGGGTGTCAGGGTGCCGGGTTGAGCGGCAGCGGATTGGACGATGGATCACATCGCCGGGAACGCTGAACAGCTTCCGGGACACGGCCGCCGGTCGACTGGCTAGGTGTTGCTGCGCCATCAGGACGGCGTGCGCGGCAGTATCTCGGCTGGTCTCCCTGGGCTTGCCTTGTCATGGCGAATGCGACGATTTGCACCTTACGGTTCCATCGCCTTGAGTCGGTCACCTTTCCGCGCATTTCATTTGCCGCCGCGGCGTTCGTCCGCGCTTTCCGGGAGTCCTCCATGATCGGTCTTGTTCGCGCCGTCACAATCTGCGCCGCGCTGGCGCTCGGCCTTGTCGCTGCAGAGGCCGCCGACAAGGCGTTCAAACGCGACGACCTCGCCGATTCCGCGATCAAGCTCGAGGCCCAGATCAAGAGCGAGGCGGGGCCGGTCGCCAAGACCAACGCGACGCTGAAGACGGACGCCGACGCCGCCTTCCGGCGCAATGATAATCGCACCGGACTTTCGGTGCTCGGCCAGATCGCCGCAACCACGCCCGAGGATGCCGGCAACTGGCTGCGGCTAGCCAAGGTCATCTTCCAGATCTCGCCGAAGAGCTCGAGCGAGCAGACCTTCCTGCTGGAGCGCGCCTCGACCGCGGCCTATATCGCCTATCAGCGCGCCGGCAATTCGGGCGAGGAGGCCGACGCGCTCGCCGTGCTCGGCAAGGCGCTGGCTGAACGCAAGCTGTGGCGGCCGGCGCTGGATGCGCTGCGGCTGTCGCTCGACATGCGCGAGGTTGCCGACGTTCGCGGCCAATATGAGAGGATGCGCGACGAGCACGGCTTCCGCCTGCTCGACTACACCGTCGACTCGGATTCGGCGAGCCCGCGCGCCTGCTTCCAATTCTCCGAGGAATTGGCCAAGCGCACCGATTTCGCGCCGTTCCTGGCGCTGGCGGGCCAGGACAAGCCAGCGCTGTCGGCCGAAGCCAAGCAGCTCTGCGTCGACGGGCTCAAGCACGGCGAGCGCTACAACATCAATCTACGCGCCGGCCTGCCGTCCACGGTGAAGGAGGGGCTGCCGAAATCGGCCGAGTTCAACATCTATGTGCGCGACCGCAAGCCCTTCGTGCGCTTCACCAGCCGGGCCTATGTGCTGCCGCGGACCGGCCAGCGCGGCATTCCCGTCGTCAGCGTCAACACGCCCGCGGTCAACATCAACGTTTACAGGATCGGCGACCGCAACCTGATCAACACGGTGGTCGACAGCGATTTCCAGAAGACGCTGTCCAAGTATCAGCTCAGCGATCTCGGCGACGAGCGCGGCGTCAAGGTCTGGTCGGGTGAGCTTGCGACCGCGATGACGCTGAATCAGGACGTCACCACGGCATTCCCGGTCGATCAGGCGCTCGGCGAACTGCAGCCCGGTGTCTACGTCATGACGGCAGCGGCCAAGGGCCCAGGCTCGGACGACGACTACCAGCTCGCCACGCAATGGTTCATCGTCTCCGACCTCGGCATCTCCGCTTACTCCGGCAATGACGGCATCCATGTCTTCGTCAATTCGCTGGCGTCGACCGATCCGGTCGGCAAGGCCGAGGTGCGGCTGGTCGCCCGCAACAACGAGATCCTGGCGACGCGCAAGACCGACGAGACCGGTCACGTGCTGTTCGAGGCCGGCCTTGCGCGCGGCGAGGGCGGATTGTCGCCGGCGATGCTCACGGTCACCGGCGAGAAGGCCGACTATGCCTTCCTGAGCCTGAAGACGTCGGCCTTCGACTTGTCCGACCGCGGCGTCTCGGGCCGCGCGGCGCCCGCCGGCGCCGATGCCTTCGTCTATGCCGAGCGTGGCGTGTACCGCTCCAGCGAGACCGTCTTCCTCACCGCGCTGCTGCGCGACGGGCAGGGCAATGCCGTCACCGGCGGTCCGATGACGCTGGTGGTCGAGCGCCCCGACGGCGTCGAATATCGTCGCGCCGTGCTGGCGGATCAGGGCGCCGGCGGCCGCACGCTCTCGGTGCCGCTCAACTCGGCTGTTCCCACCGGAACGTGGCGGGTGCGCGCCTTCACCGATCCGAAGGGGGCTTCGGTCGGCGAAACCACCTTCATGGTCGAGGATTATGTGCCCGATCGGATCGAATTCGACCTGTCCGCCAAGGACAAGCGGATCAAAGCTAACGCTCCAGTGGAGCTTAAGGCCGACGGTCATTTCCTCTATGGCGCACCGGCCTCGGGCCTTCAGCTCGAAGGCGACATGCTGATCGCGCCCGCGGCCGAGCGGCCCGGCTTTGCCGGCTACAAGTTCGGCGTCGACGACGAGGAAACCACCTCGAACGAGCGCACGCCGCTGGAGAGCCTACCCGAAGCCGACGCCAATGGTGTTGCCACCTTCCCGGTGACGCTGGACAAGCAGCCGGCCTCGACGCGTCCGCAGGAGGCGCAGATCTTCGTCCGCATGGTCGAGACCGGCGGCCGCGCCGTCGAGCGCAAGATCGTGCTGCCGGTCGCGCCCGCGACGGCGCAGATCGGCATCAAGCCGCTGTTCGGCGACAAGAACGTCGCCGAGGGCGACAAGGCCGAGTTCGACGTCGTGTTCGTCTCGCCGGAAGGCGAGAAGCTGCGCCGCGACGGCCTGCGCTACGAGCTCCTGAAGATGGAGTCGCGTTACCAGTGGTACCGCCAGAACAATTACTGGGAGTATGAGCCGGTCAAGTCGACCTCGCGCGTCGCCGACGGTGACGTCACGATCGCGGCCGACAAGCCGGCGCGGATCTCGCTCACGCCGCAGCCCGGCCGCTACCGGCTCGACGTCAAGTCCAACGACGCCGACGGCCCGGTGACGTCGGTGCAGTTCGACGTCGGCTGGTACTCCGACGGCAGCGCTGACACGCCGGACCTGCTGGAGACCTCGGTCGACAAGCCGCAATATGCCTCCGGCGACACCATGACGGTCTCGGTCAACGTCCGCAGCGCCGGCAAGCTCACCGTCAACGTGCTCGGCGACCGCCTGCTGACGACGCAGACCATCGACGTCAAGGAAGGCACCGCGCAGGTGAAGCTCCCGATCGGCAAGGACTGGGGCACCGGTGCTTATGTGGTGGCGACGCTGCGCCGTCCGCTCGATGCGGCTGCCCAGCGCATGCCGGGCCGGGCGATCGGGCTGAAATGGTTCGGCATCGACAAGCAGACCCGCACCTTGCAGGTGAAGCTGTCGCCGCCCTCGCTGATCCGGCCGAACTCCACGCTGAAGATCCCGGTCAAGCTCGACGGCCTCAATCCGGGCGAGGACGCCAAGGTCGTCATCGCCGCCGTCGATGTCGGCATCCTCAACCTCACCAATTACAAGCCGCCCGCGCCGGACGATTACTATCTCGGCCAGCGCCGCCTCAGCGCCGAGATCCGCGATCTCTACGGGCAGCTGATCGATGGGATGTCCGGCACGCGCGGCCAGATCAAGTCCGGCGGCGATGCCGGTGCGGGTGAGCTCCAGGGCTCGCCGCCCACGCAGAAGCCGCTCGCGCTCTATTCCGGCATCGTCACGGTCGCTGCCGACGGCACCGCGGACGTGAGCTTCGACATTCCGGAGTTCGCCGGCACCGCGCGCGTGATGGCGGTGGCGTGGACCGCGACCAAGCTCGGCCGCGCCAACACCGACGTCGTGATCCGCGATCCCGTCGTGCTGACCACGACGCTGCCGCGCTTCCTGCTCAACGGCGACCACGGCACGGTCAATCTTGAGATCGACAACGTCGAGGGCCAGGCCGGCGACTACGTCATCAATGTGAAGGCGGGCGGCCCGGTGAAGATGACCGGCAATCCCGCAACCACGGTGAAGCTCGCCGCCAAGCAGCGCAATTCGTTCTCGCTCGCGCTGGACGCGACCGCGGCGGGGCAGGCGACGCTCGACGTCGACATCAAGGGGCCGAACGGCCTCGCGCTGGCACGTCACTATGCGTTCGACGTCAAGGCGGCGACGCAGGTGCTGGCGCGGCGTTCGATCCGGACGCTGGCGAAGGGCGAGAGCCTGACCCTGACCTCGGACATGTTCTCCGACCTGGTGCCGGGCACCGGCAGTGTCTCGGTCTCGGCCAGCCTGTCGACCGCGCTCGATGCGGCAACGATCCTGAAGGCGCTCGACCGCTATCCCTATGGTTGCTCGGAGCAGATCACGAGCCGGGCCATGCCGCTGCTCTATGTCAACGAGCTCGCGGCCGGCGCGCATCTCGCCATGGATACCGAGGTCGACCAGCGCATTCGCGACGCCATCGATCGGCTGCTTTCCCGCCAGGGCTCGAACGGTTCGTTCGGCCTGTGGTCGGCCGGCGGCGACGATGCCTGGCTCGATGCCTATGTGACGGACTTCCTTACCCGCGCCCGCGAGAAGGGGTTTGCGGTGCCGGACGTGCTGTTCAAGAACGCGCTGGACCGCATCCGCAACTCCGTCGTCAATGGCAACGAGCCGGAGAAGGACGGTGGCCGCGATCTCGCCTACGGCCTCTACGTGCTGGCGCGTAACGGCGCAGCTCCGATCGGCGATCTCCGCTATCTCGCCGATACCAAGCTGAACAACCTCGCGACCCCGATCGCGAAGTCGCAGCTTGCGGCGGCGCTCGCTCTCGTCGGCGACCGCAACCGCGCCGAGCGGGTCTATGGCGCGGCGCTCGACAGCCTTGCGCCAAAACCCGCGCTGGAATTCGGCCGCACCGATTATGGCTCGCAGCTTCGCGATGCCGCAGCATTGGTGTCGCTCGCCAGCGAAGGCAACGCGCCGAGGGCGACGCTGACGCAGGCCGTGTCCCGGGTCGAGACTGCCCGCGGTCTGACGCCCTACACCTCGACGCAGGAGAATGCGTGGCTGGTGCTGGCGGCGCGAGCGCTCGCCAAGGAGAACCTCTCGATCGAGGTCGACGGCCAACCGGTCAAGACCGCCGTGTATCGCAGCTACAAGGCGGACACGTTGAGCGGCAAGCCGCTGAAGATCACCAACACCGGCGATGCGCCGGTGCAGGCGGTCGTCTCGGTGTCGGGCTCGCCGGTGACGCCGGAGCCGGCGGCGTCGAACGGCTTCAAGATCGAGCGCAGCTACCACACGCTCGACGGCAAGCCCGCGGACATCAGCAAGGTCAAGCAGAACCAGCGCTTTGCGGTGGTGCTGAAGATCACCGAGGCCAAGCCCGAGTACGGCCACATCATGGTGTCCGACTATCTGCCGGCGGGCCTGGAGATCGACAATCCGAAGCTGGTCTCGTCGGGCGACAGCGGGACGCTGGACTGGATCGAGGACGGCGAGGAGCCTGAAGACACCGAGTTCCGCGACGACCGCTTCACCGCGGCCGTCGACCGGGCCTCGGACTCCAAGTCGGTCTTCACCGTCGCCTATGTCGTCCGCGCGGTCTCGCCCGGCAAATACGTATTGCCGCAGGCCTATGTCGAGGACATGTACAATCCCTCGCGCTATGGCCGGACCAGCACGGGGACCGTCGAGGTGCGGGCGGCGAAGTGAGTGCTTGGAATGACTGACGCTCCGAAGGGGCCACAAACACCGTCGTCATGCCCGGGCTTGGCCCGGGCATCCACGGACTTTGGCGCCGCGGCTCAGAACGTGGATGGCCGGGACAAGCCCGGCCATGACGGGTGGAGAGGGCGCATTGCCTTTCGCTTTCTCTCGACAGCCGCGCTCTCTTTCATCCTCACCATCATCGGCTTCGTCGCCTGGGTCTACTCCCTCGGCCCGCTTCCACTCGACGAAGCCCGCCAGGTCTCCACCACCATCGTCGATCGCAATGGCAAGCTGCTGCGCGCCTATGCGATGGCGGATGGGCGCTGGCGGTTGCCGGTCGATGCCAAGACCAACGTCGATCCGACATACCTGAAGCTGCTGTTCGCCTATGAGGACCAGCGCTTCTACGCTCATGACGGCATCGATCCGCTGGCGCTGGGGCGCGCCGCGATGCAGCTGGGAACGCGCGGCCAAATCGTCTCGGGCGGCTCGACCATCACGATGCAGCTCGCCCGCCTGATGGAGCCGCGGCGGCAGCGTTCGCTCTACGCAAAGCTGCGGCAGATCGTGCGTGCGATCGAGATCGAGCGCAGCATGAGCAAGGAAGAGATCCTCGATCTCTATCTGGCGCTCGCGCCCTATGGCGGCAATCTCGAAGGAATCCGCGCGGCGTCGATCGCCTATCTCGGCAAGGAGCCGAAGCGGCTGTCGCTGGCGGAGGCCGCGCTGCTGGTCGCGCTGCCGCAGTCGCCGGAGACGCGCCGGCTGGACCGCTATCCTGAGGCGGCGCGAAAGGCGCGCGACCGCGTGCTCGACCGCATGGTCGAGGAGCACGTGGTTAGTGCCGACGACGCGGCGCAGGCCAAGGCTGTGGCGGTGCCGAACCTGCGCAAGCCGATGCCGATCCTGGCGCCGCATGCCTCCGACTCTGCGTTGTCGACGGTCAAGGACACGCCGATCATCAAGCTGGCGCTCGATGCGAACCTGCAGAAGATGCTGGAGCCGCTGGCGCGCGACCGCGCCATCGCGCTGGGTCCGAACATCTCGGTTGGCATCATCGTGATCGACAATGAGAGCGGCGACGTGCTCGCGCGCGTCGGCTCGGCCGATTATTTCGACGAGAGCCGGGCAGGGCAGGTCGACATGACCCGCGCAGTCCGCTCGCCCGGCTCGACACTGAAGCCTTTCATCTACGGACTCGCCTTCGAGGACGGCTTCGTCCATCCCGACAGTCTGATCGACGACCGGCCGGTCCGCTTCGGCTCCTATGCGCCGGAAAATTTCGACATGACCTTCCAGGGCGCGGTGCCGGTGAGGAAGGCGCTGCAATTGTCGTTGAACGTGCCGGCCATCGTGCTGCTCGACCGCGTCGGCTCGAGCCGGCTCGCCTCGCGGCTGCGGCAGGCCGGCGGCAACCTCATCCTGCCCAAGGACGAAGCGCCCGGCCTTGCCATGGGCCTCGGCGGCGTCGGCGTGACGCTCCAGGACCTCGCCCAGCTCTATGCCGGCTTCGCCCGGCTCGGAACCACCAAGCCGCTTCGCGAGATCGTGACGGCCAAGGACGATCGCGAGCCGCTCCGGCTGCTGGATCAGGTCGCAGCCTGGCAGGTCGGCAACGTCCTGCTCGGCACGCCCCCGCCGGAGAACGTCGCCCACAACCGCATCGCCTTCAAGACCGGCACCTCCTATGGCTATCGCGATGCCTGGTCGGTCGGCTTCGACGGCCGCATGACTATCGGCGTCTGGGTCGGCCGTCCGGATGGGGCGCCGGTTCCCGGCCTGATCGGACGCGTCGCCGCTGCGCCCATCCTGTTCGACGCCTTCGCCCGCAGCGGCAAGACGCTGGCCCCCTTGCCGAAGCCGCCCAAGGGAACCCTGGTCGCAAGCAACGCGAAGCTGCCGCTGCCCTTGAAGCGGTTCCGCCCGGTCGGCGAACTGGTGCGAAGCGGGGGCGAGCAGGCGCTGCACATCCAGTTTCCCCTGAACGGCTCGCGGATCGACGTCGATCGATCAGGTGGCCGGGAGAGCGCAGCCATGCCGGTCAAGGTCGCCGGCGGCGTGCTGCCCATGACGGTCATGGTTAACGGCACCGCGCTCGGCGAGATCGACGGCCGCCGGCAACGGCTGATCGATCCGCCCGGCCCGGGCTTTGCACGGCTCACGGTGATCGACGCCACGGGCGCCGCGGACACAGTCGTCATTCGAATTCAATGACCCGGCCTTAAGCGGTTGTGGCCATGGCGGTTTCAGCGTAAGCGGAACCAATGGCCGAGACCTACCCAAGCCCCCGTTTTGGAGCCCCCCGCGAGCCGAAATCGCCCGCAAATCCGGGCAGCGGGCTCGTGCGCATGCTCGACATCGTCACCGCCAGCCACACGCGCGCGGTCGCCTTCCTGGTGCTGTGCGCGCTGCTGCTGTTCCTGCCGGGCTTCTTCACCATTCCGCCGATCGATCGCGATGAGGCACGGTTTGCCCAGGCCACCAAGCAGATGGTCGAGAGCGGCGACTATGTCGATATCCGCTTTCAGGAGGACGTCCGCTACAAGAAGCCGGTCGGCATCTACTGGTTGCAATCGGCGACCGTCGAAGCCGCCGCGATGCTCAAGCT
This sequence comes from Bradyrhizobium sp. USDA 372, assembly GCF_053629095.1. Lineage (NCBI taxonomy): Bacteria > Pseudomonadati > Pseudomonadota > Alphaproteobacteria > Hyphomicrobiales > Nitrobacteraceae > Bradyrhizobium > Bradyrhizobium sp. USDA 372. Next base: position 240,263 of record NZ_JBRJHR010000001.1, read on the forward strand.
GCCGAAGGCCGAATTGCGCATCTGGGTCTACCGGCTGCCGTCGCTGATGGGCGCGATCGGCGCCGTGCTCATGACCTATTGGGCCGCGCTCGGCTTCGTCACGCGGCGCGCCGCGGTGCTGGCGGCGCTGATGATGTGCGCCTCCGTGCTGCTCGGCGTCGAAGCGCGCCTGGCGAAGACCGATGCGATGCTGCTGCTTTGCGTCGTCTCCGCGATGGGCGCGATGGCGCGGGCATATTTGTCCTGGCAGCGCGCCGAGGACGAGACGCATCCGCCGTGGAGCTGGCCCGCGATTTTCTGGACCGCGCTCGCAGTGGGCATCCTGATCAAGGGCCCGCTGATCCTGATGTTTGCAGGCCTGACCATCGTCGCGCTCGCGATCCAGGACCGCGACGCCTCCTGGCTGTGGAAGCTGCGGCCGGTCTGGGGCCTGATGTGGATGCTGGTGCTGGTGCTGCCGTGGTTCGTCGCGATCTTCTGGCGCGCGGGCGAGACCTTCTTCGCTGACTCTGTCGGCGGTGACATGCTGAGCAAGATCGGGGCCCAGGAATCCCACGGCGCGCCGCCCGGACTGTACCTGGCGCTGTTCTGGATCACGTTCTGGCCGGGCGCGCCGCTGGCGGCGATGGCGGCGCCTGCGGTGTGGCGGGCCCGGCGCGAGCCCGGCGCGCAGTTCCTGCTGGCCTGGCTGATCCCGTCCTGGATCGTGTTCGAGGCCGTGCTGACCAAGCTGCCGCATTACGTGCTGCCGCTGTATCCAGCGATCGCGATCCTCACCGCCGGCGCGGTCGAGCGGCGCGTGCTGTCGCGCTCCTGGCTGATGCGCGGGTCGGCCTGGTGGTTCGCGATCCCCGCCGCCGCCTCGATCATTGCGGTGGTCGGCGCGGTGATGCTGACGCGGCAGCCCGCCTTCGTGGCCTGGCCGTTCATCGCGGCCGCGCTGATCTTCGGCCTGTTCGCCTGGTGGCTGTTCGATACCAACCGCGCCGAGCGCTCACTGCTCAACGCGCTGGTCGCAGCCCTGATGCTCGCCGTGACGATCTACGGCATCGTGCTGCCGTCGCTGACGCCGCTCTTTCCCAGCGTCGAGATCGCGCGCGCGCTTCGCAACGTCACCTGCGTCGGACCAAAGGCGGCTGCGGCCGGTTATCACGAGCCGAGCCTCGTCTTCCTGGCGGGCACCCGGACCTTGCTCACCGACGGCTCCGGCGCGGCGGACTTCCTGCGGCAGGGCAGCTGCCGCTTCGCGCTGATCGAGCAGCGCTCGGAGCGCAGCTTCGTGCAGCGCGCCGAGGCGATCGGGCTGCGCTACAAGGTCGGCGCGCGCATCGACGGTTATAATTTCTCGCAAGGACGAGCCATCTCGATCTCGATCTTCCGCTCGGAAGGTACCGAATAGGATGCAGGCGCCGACCGATATTGCGCCGCATGCCGGTTACCCCGCGCAATTGCTCGCCGTGTCCTGGCGCGCGCTGGCGCAGCTCGTGCGGTCGCCCTCGCATTCGTGCCGCGCCGAGGCCGCCCGGAAGCTGGCGCGGCATTCACTATGGCTTGCCATGGCGGGTGCAGCCCTGGTCATCGTGCTGATGGTCGCGTTCGATCAGACCGAGATCCTGCTGATGCCGCCGCGCGGCACGCCGAGCCTGTGGCCGATCCGGATCCTGACCGATTTCGGCAAGGACGAGTATATCCTCTCGGTGCTGGGGGCTGCGCTGGTGGTGCTGGCGCTCGTCGCGGCCGGGCTGCGCGGGAGCCGCCGCGCGCTGCTGCTGGGCTTCGGCACACGGCTGCAATTCATGTTTCTGTCGGTTGCCGTGTCTGCCTTCGTCGCCGAGATCCTGAAATATCTCATCGGCCGCGGACGCCCCTTCGTCGGGGGCACGGCCAATCCGTTTAACTTCGTTCCGTTCGAGGGGACGGGAGCTTATGCCAGCCTGCCGTCCGGCCATGCCGTGGCTGCGTTCGCCCTGGCGTTTGCCGTGTCCGCATTGTGGCCGCGCCTGCGCGTCTTCATGTTCACTTACGCAATCGTGATCCTGCTGACGCGCCTCGTGCTGCTGGCCCATCACCCGAGCGACGTCGTGGCCGGCGCTCTGGTCGGAACGGTCGGCGCCCTGGCCGTCCGCTACTGGTTCGCGGCTCGAAAACTCGGCTTTGCCATCCGCGCCGACGGCACCATCGTGCCGCTTTCAGGGACGGTTTCCGACCGCCTCAAAAGGGTTGCCCACCGGGCATCCGGCCCATAAAAGCGGCTGCCTGCCGGGACCACCGGTTCCCTTGGGCAGGTCAATTCCAACCACGAGCCTCGATTTGTCGACGTCCCAGCCATCGGTTTCCATCGTCGTTCCCGTGCGCAACGAAGCCGACAACATCGCGCCACTGATCGCGGAGATCGGCGCGGCGCTCGATGGCCGCTGGCCCTATGAGATCATCTACGTCAACGATGGCTCCACCGACGCCACCGGCGAGCGGCTTGCCGCCATCATGAAACAACGGAGCAATCTGCGTCAGCTTCGCCACGCAAGATCGGGCGGCCAGTCCGCGGCCGTGCGCAGCGGCGTGCGCGCGGCGCGCGGAGAGATCGTGGCGACGCTCGACGGCGACGGCCAGAATAATCCGGCCTTCCTGCCCGACCTGATCGCGGCGGTCGAGAAGGGAGCAGGGCGCGTCGGGCTCGCTGCCGGCCAGCGCGTCGGGCGCAAGGACACCGGTTTCAAGAAATTCCAGTCGCGCGTGGCCAATGGGGTTCGCAATGCCATCCTGAAGGACGGCACGCGCGACACCGGCTGCGGGCTGAAGGCGTTCCGCCGCGACGTCTTCCTGATGCTGCCCTATTTCGACGGGCTGCATCGCTTCCTCCCCGCGCTGGTCCGCCGCGAAGGCTACAACATCGCCTATGTCGACGTGATCGACCGGCCGCGCCATTCCGGCGTGTCCAACTATGGCTTCTTCGATCGGCTGTGGATCGGCATCATGGATCTCGCAGGCGTGTGGTGGCTGATCCGCCGCAAGAAGCCGACGCCTGAGGTGACCGAGGTGAACGCATGATCATTCAATACGGTCAGGCGCTGAGCAATTATCTGTATGACGTCTTCGTCGCCAAGTTCGACTTCTGGCTGGCGTTCGGCCTTGTCGCGCAATTGTTCTTCACCGCGCGCTTCCTGGTGCAGTGGATCGCGAGCGAGCGCGCCGGCAACAGCGTGGTGCCGATGGCGTTCTGGTTCTGCTCGATGGGCGGCGGGCTGATGACGCTGGTCTATGGCGTCGTGAAGCGCGAGCCCGTGATCATCCTCGGACAGTCGCTGGCGACGATCATCTATATCCGCAACATCATGCTGATCTGGAAGAACCGCGGCACCGCCTCGAAGACGCTGGACCGCTGATACGAGGTGGTTATCGCGGCAGCGCCGACGCCGCGCCTGAGGCGGGCAGGGTGGCCGTCTCCGTCTCGGTTCTGCGGTAGGGCTCGCCGGCCGCATCGAGCACGGGATAGGCGACCGAGCAGATGTGCGAATGGATGCGCCTGAGGTCGCGCAGCACGTCGAGATGCAGCGACGTCGTTTCGATGGTTTCGGAGCGGCCCTCGCGCAGGCGGTCGAGATGACGCTCGACGGCGGCAAGCTCGGCGTTCTTCAGCATGGTCTTTTCAACCAGCAGCTTGCGCGCCTCGTTGGCGTCGCCCGACATGAAGACGCCGAAGGCGATGCGCAGCGAATCCATCGTGCGCTTGTGGAAGGCGGCGAGCTCCTCGGCCCCCTCGGCCGAGAACTGGAAGCGGCGCTTGATCTTCTTGGTGGCGAGCTCGCTCAGGCTCTTGTCGATGATGTCGCCTATATGCTCGAGGTTGATGGCGAAGGAGATGATCTCCATCGCGCGCCGCCCTTCGCTCTCGTCGAGGCTGCCGCGCATCAATTTCGTCACGTAGAGCTTGATGGCCTCGTCGAGACCGTCGACGAGATTGTCCATCTTGGAGACCTGGTCGACCAGCGCACGGTCGCCGGTCATCATCGCGGCCATCACCTTGCGCAGCATCACCTCGACGAAGTCGCCCATGCGCAAGGTTTCGCGGGCGGCGTCGGCGAGCGCAAGCGAGGGCGTCTCCAGCGCGGTCTCGTCGAGATAGCGCGGCCGGGCCGGGTCGGCCTCCTGCACCCGATCGGGCAACAGCCGCGTGAGCAGGCGCGACAAGGTGTCGAGCAGGCCGATGAAGAGGACGGCCGTGCCGACGTTGAAGGCGATGTGGAAGGCCGCCGTCATCTTCGCGAGATCCGGCTGCCAGGCATGCATGTGCCCGGCGATGACGCCGAGGAAGGGCAGCACGAGCGCGATCCCGATGACGCGGTTGATGAGATTGCCGACCGGCAGGCGATAGCTCGCGGGATCGTCGCGCCTGGCGCCTTCGAACACCGGATTGATGGCGCTGCCGAGATTGGCACCCAGCACCAGCGCCAGCGCCGCTTCCGGCGTGATGAACTGCGAATAGGCCAGCGACATGATCAGAAGCACGCTGGCGACGCTCGAATGTACCGCCCAGGTGACGAGCGCGGCGATGACGATGCAGAGAACGGGATCGCCGGTGACGGCCGACATCACGAGGCGCATGCCGGGTGCGTTCTCCGCCGGCGCCATCGTGTCGAGCAGGATGTGCAGCGACAGCAGCATCAGGCCGAGGCCGATGCAGACGCGGCCAATGTCCTTGATCCGGGAGCGCGGTCCCGCGCGGAAGGCGACGAGGCCGAGCACGAACAGCACCGGCGCGACGGCTGCGATGTTGAATGACAGCACCTGCACGATCAGCGTCGTGCCGACATTGGCTCCCAGCATGATGGCAAGCGCTGCGGCGAGACTGACGAGGCCCTCGGCCGCGAACGACGAGGTGATCAGCGCCGTCGCCGTGCTGCTCTGGAGCAGCGCCGTGAGCGAGAGCCCGGCCGCGAAGGCGCTGGCGCGGTTGCTCAGCGCCTTGCCGAGCAGGCGCCTGAGGTCGGGGCCGAAGGCGCGCAAGATCCCGCTGTGGACCATGTGCAGGCCCCACAGCAACAGCGCAACGCCGCCCATGAGATCGAGCAGAACCAACGTTCCCATGCTCCGTGTCCGGATTGGAAGTCGATTGCTGAGGCTAGCGCCAAATGCTTGAGGATCAAACCATTTGTTGGCGCATCGGCGTTAACGTTTGCCGTGGCTGCACGTTCCCGCGGCGCGCATTGGCGCGTCCGCAGGCGCGATGCCTTGCGCGCAGGCTCACATTGCCGCTTTGAGGGCAGCGAAGCCGCGATCGAGATCGGCCTTGAGATCGTCGGTGCTCTCGAGCCCGATGTGGAGACGGAGCGTCGGGCCGCCGGGCGCCCATTTGGTCGCGGTCCGATAGGCGTCGCAATCGAAGGGAATCGCGAGGCTTTCGAATCCGCCCCAGGAGAAGCCCATGCCGAACAGCTTGAGCGTGTTGAGCATGGTGTCGACCGCCTTCTGCGGCGCCGGCTTCAGCACGATGCTGAACAGGCCCGAGGCGCCGCTGAAGTCGCGCTTCCAGATCGCATGACCGGGATCGGTCTCAAGCCCGGGATGCAGCACGCGCGCGACCTCAGGCCTCGCCGCCAGCCAGCGCGCCATCTCGAGCCCGGAGCGATGATGTTGCGCGAGCCGCACCGACAGGGTGCGCAGGCCGCGCAGCGCCAGGAAGACGTCGTCGGGGCCGGCGCAGACGCCGAGCAGGCGGATGCCTTCGGCGATCATCGGCCAGGCCTTGGCGTTGGCCGAGATGGTGCCGAACATGATGTCGGAATGGCCGCCGATATATTTGGTGGCGGCCTGCATGCTGATGTCGACGCCCTGTTCCAGCGAGCGGTGATAGAGCGGCGTCGCCCAGGTGTTGTCGTCGATGACGAGCGCGCCGCGCCCATGCGCGACGTCGGCGATGACGCGGATGTCGGGCATCTCGAACGACTGCGAGCCCGGCGCCTCCACCAGAACGGCCCGGGTGTTGGGCTTGAACAGCTTGTCGATGCCGGCGCCGATCAGCGGATCGAAATAGGTGGTCTCGACGCCGTAGCGGGTCAGCATGCCGTTGCAGAAATTGCGCGTGGGCCGATAGACGTTGTCGACCACCAGGATGTGGTCGCCGGCGTTCAGCACCGAGAGCAGGGTGGTGGAGATCGCCGACAGCCCCGACGGCACGATGCCGACGCCGGCGCATTGCGGACCCTCCAGCGCCATCAGAGTCTCCTGGAACGCCTTGGTGGTCGGGGAACCGTGACGGCCATAGGTGAACTCGCCGCGATGGGCGTGCAGGTCCTCGGCGGTCGGATAGAGCACGGTCGAGCCGTGGAAGACCGGCGGATTGACGAACCCCTTCTGCGCCTTGGTGTCGCGGCCGGAGGTGACCAGCCGGGTCTCGGCGTGCTGCTCTTGGGGGTGCGAAGAATCCATGCGTCTGCTTTCAAAAACCGCGTTTTCCACCGGACGCATCGCGCCCCTGGGCCGGCCGGAAGGCCGCGGTCGTTAATAACAGAACACAGAAGAGTCCCGTCAACCCCTTGACCCGGCTCGCCAGTCGTTCTGTGATGCGCAGGTGCTATTCAGTCGCCGCATGTTGAGGGGCCTGCCGCGACCTTCGATCCATTGCCTGACCGGACTTCGCGTCACAGCCAACGAGATGGCGGGCGCCAGCGGCGGGGATGAAGGTATGGCCTCCCGAGATCGGCGAGTGTTCGGCAAGGTTTTCCAGCATGACTCTTGCAAGGCCAGACCCTTAGAAGACCTGGCCTGGCAGAGACGAACCTAACGACAACATTCCTGACCTTGAGACGACCTTGAAAGGCCCAAAGCCCATGAAACGCGTAACCCTGGCTCTCACCCTTGCTCTCGCCGCCGGCCTCACCGCCCAAGCCGCCGATGCGCAAACGCTCAAGACTGTCAAGGACCGGGGCATGGTGTCCTGCGGCGTCAGCCAGGGCCTGCCGGGCTTCTCCTCGCCCGACGACAAGGGCAACTGGACCGGCATCGACGTCGACGTCTGCCGCGCCATTGCCGGCGCGATCTTCAACGATCCGACCAAGGTCAAGTTCGTGCCGCTGTCCGCCAAGGACCGCTTCACCGCGCTGCAATCCGGCGAGATCGACGTGCTCTCGCGCAACACCACCTGGACCATCTCGCGCGACACCTCGCTCGGCGCCAATTTCACCGGAGTGACCTATTACGACGGGCAGGGCTTCATGGTGAAGAAGTCGCTGAAGGTGAATTCGGCGCTCGAGCTCAACAGCGCGTCGGTCTGCGTGCAGACCGGCACCACCACCGAGCAGAATCTCGCCGACTACTTCACGGCCAACAACATGAAGTACGAGGTGATCGCGTTCGCCACCAACGACGAAACCGTCAAGGCCTATGAAGCCGGCCGCTGCGACGTCTTCACCACCGACCAGTCGGGCCTGTACGCCAATCGCCTCAAGCTCGCCAATCCCAACGAGCATATGGTGCTGCCCGAGATCATCTCGAAGGAGCCGCTCGGCCCGATGGTGCGCCACGGCGACGACCAGTGGTTCGACATCGTGAAATGGACGCTGTTTGCGATGCTCACCGCCGAAGAGCTCGGCGTCAGCTCGAAGAACGTCGACGAGAAGGCGAAGCTGGAAAATCCCGAGCTGAAGCGCGTGCTGGGCAGCGACGGCAATTTCGGCGAACAGCTCGGCCTGACCAAGGATTGGGTGGTGCGGATCGTGAAGACCGTCGGCAATTACGGCGAGGTGTTCGATCGCAACGTCGGTGCCGGCTCGCCGCTCGGCATCAATCGCGGCGTCAACAATCTCTGGAACAAGGGCGGTCTTCAGTACGCGCCGCCGATCCGCTGATCAGCCCCGATCGGCCGGCAGCGGCATGAGCACCGAGGCTCGAAAACCGCCGCCCCAGATCGCGCTGAAGATCCGGCGCATTCTGGGCGGCAAGGCAGGCTGGAACGGCGTTGCCGTCCAGTTTGCCTTCGCGGCGATCCTGGGCTGGATCGGCTACGAGATCGTCTCCAATGCGCGGGCCAATCTCGAGAACCAGCACATCGCCGCCGGCTTCGGCTTCCTCAGGAACAATGCCGGCTTCGACGTCAACCAGACCCTGATCTCCTATACCGGCTCGGACACGTTCCTGCGCGTGTTCGTGGTCGGGCTGTTGAACACGCTCGTGGTCTCCGTGGTGGGCATCTTCTTCGCCACGGTGATCGGCTTCATCGTCGCGCTGTGCCGGCTGTCGCCCAATTGGCTGCTGTCGCGCGTCGGCGAGATCTATGTCGAGGTCATCCGCAACCTGCCGCTGCTGTTCCAGATCCTGTTCTGGTATCTGGCGGTGCTCGCGGCCTTGCCCAATCCGCGGCAGAGCATTTCCCTGCTCGGCGTCGCCTTCATCAGCAATCGCGGCCTCGTCGTTCCGAGCCCGATCGGCCAGAGCGGTCTCGAGCCATTCCTGGCGGTGCTGGCGCTCGGCATCGTCGCCTCGCTGGCGCTGCGCTTCTACGCCAGGCGAGCGCTGTTTCAGCGCGGGCAGGTGATCCACATCTGGCCTTACGTGCTGGCCCTGCTGTTCGGGCTTCCGCTCGCCACGATGCTGGTATTCGGTCTGCCCTTCACCTTCGAGCTGCCGCAGCTGAAGGGGTTCAACTTCGCCGGCGGCTCACGCATCATCCCGGAATTCGTGGCGCTGACGGTGGCGCTGTCCACTTATACCGCCGCCTTCATCGCCGAGATCGTGCGCGCCGGCATCCTGTCCGTTCACAAGGGGCAGATGGAGGCGGGATCTTCGCTCGGCCTCAGCCGCGGCGCCACGCTCCGCCTCATCGTCGTGCCGCAGGCCATGCGCGTCATCGTGCCGCCGCTGACCAACCAGTACCTCAATCTCACCAAGAACTCGTCGCTGGCGGTCGCGATCGGCTATCCTGACCTGGTGTCGGTGTTCGCCGGCACGTCGCTGAGCCAGACCGGGCAGGCGATCGAGATCATCGCCATGACGATGGGTGTTTATCTCCTGATCTCGCTCCTCACCAGCGCGATCATGAGCGTCTACGGTTGGCGCGTCAGCCGGAGCCTCGGCGCATGAGCGATGTCATGTCATCCAACTTCGTCCGCCAGGACCTGCTCGCCGAGCGTCCGGCGCCGGTGAAGACGACGGGCTTCATCGGCCTGATGCGCACGCGCCTGTTCAACTCGCCGACCAACATCCTGCTGACGATCCTGGGCGCCTTGCTGCTCTGGTTCACCATCATTCCCTCCGTCAAGTTCCTGATGGTCGATGCGGTCTGGAGCGGCAAGGACCGCGCCGCGTGCCTCGCCGAGAACGCCGGCTTCGCGGTCGGCGCCTGCTGGCCCTACATCCAGGCGAAGCTCCCGCAACTGATCTACGGCTTCTATCCCGAGGCCGAGCGCTGGCGGGTGAACCTGACGCTGTTGCTCGCAACCGTCCTGCTGTTGCCGCTGCTCGTTCCGCGGCTGCCGGCGAAGAGCCTGAATGCCGGCCTGTTCTTCGTCGCCTTTCCGGTGGTGGCCTTCTTCCTGCTGCACGGCGGCGGCATCAAGGGCTTTGGGCTGAGCTGGACCGCTGGCCTGCTGCAATTGTTCGACGAGAGCATCGTCGGTGCCGGACAGGCGCTGCTCACCTCGAGCAGGACCTCTGCGGTCGGCCCGCTGCTCTGGGCCGTCGGCAGCCTCATCGTTCTGCTCGGCACGGCGATCCATTGGCTGATCTTTCCGCTCACCTGGCTGCGCGATTATATCCAGGGCACGGGCCAGTCGGTCTGGACGGATTTCGCCATCACAGCCGCGATCGTCTGCCTGATCGCCTTCGTTCTCGGCGGCGGTGTTCGCACCGGCGGGCGGGCTCTGGCATCGAGCATCGCCACCTTCATTGCCATCGCCATCGTGATCAAGCTGATGGATCTCGACCACGGCGGATTGCCGGTCGTGACGACGAACCTGTGGGGCGGCCTCCTGGTGACGCTGGTGGTCTCCGTCACCGGCATCGTCACCTCGCTGCCGATCGGCATTGCGCTCGCACTCGGCCGCCGCTCGACGATTCCACTGATCCGGATCTTCTCGATCGCCTTCATCGAGTTCTGGCGCGGCGTGCCGCTGATCACCGTGCTGTTCTTCGCAACCTACATGCTGCCCCTGTTCCTGCCCGGAAATTTCACCGTCGATGGCCTGGTGCGTGCGCTGATCGGCATCGCGCTGTTCACCGGTGCCTATCAGGCCGAGAACGTCCGCGGCGGGCTCGCGGCGATCCCGCGCGGTCAAAGCGAGGCGGCCGCCGCCCTCGGGCTGTCCTGGTGGAAGACGACCTCGCTGATCGTGCTGCCGCAGGCGCTGCGGCACGTCATTCCGAACCTCGTCAACAGCTTCATCTCGCTGTTCAAGGACACCTCGCTGGTTTCGATCGTGGCGCTGTTCGATCTGCTCGGCTCGCTGCGCGCCTCGTTCGCGGATCCGAAATGGTCGACGCCGTCGACGGCGTTCACCGGCTTCGCCTTCGCCGGGATCATCTACTTCATGTTCTGCTTTGGAATGTCGCGCTATTCGTTGTTCGTCGAGCGGCGCCTCAACGCCCACCGCCGCAACTGATCGAGGCCACCATGTCCGCCCCCATCGTCAAGATTTCCGGCCTGAACAAATGGTACGGCGATTTCCACGTCCTGCGCGACGTCGACCTTGCGGTGCAGAAGGGCGAGCGCATCGTGATCTGCGGCCCCTCGGGCTCGGGCAAGTCCACGCTGATCCGCTGCATCAATGCGCTGGAGGAATTCCAGGAGGGCGAGATCGTCGTCGACGGCATCGAGCTCGGGCCGAACCTCAAGCATATCGATGCGGTTCGCCGTGAAGTCGGCATGGTGTTCCAAAGCTTCAATCTGTTCCCGCATCTGACCGTGCTCGACAATTGCACGTTGGCGCCGATCTGGGTCCGCAACATCCCCAAGAAGGACGCCGAGGCGACTGCGATGAAGTTCCTGGAGCGGGTCAAGATCCCGCACCAGGCCAACAAGTTTCCGGGCCAGATGTCCGGCGGCCAGCAGCAGCGTGTCGCGATTGCCCGGGCCCTGACCATGAACCCGAAGGTGATGCTGTTCGACGAGCCGACTTCGGCGCTCGACCCCGAGATGGTCAAGGAGGTGCTCGACACCATGGTCGACCTCGCTGAAGAAGGCATGACCATGCTGGTCGTCACCCACGAGATGGGCTTTGCCCGCGAGGTTGCCAATCGCGTCGTGTTCATGGACGCCGGGCAGATCATCGAGGCCAACACCCCGAACGAGTTCTTCGCCGCCCCGCAGCACGCGCGCACGAAGCTGTTCCTGAGCCAGATTCTGCGCTGAGCCTCGGCGCCGGCGGCCTCGCCGGCCTGACCGCAAGCCTGGCACCATCCGAATCGGCTTGCCTCTCTTCGGACCCATCCTCCGGAGAGAGACCTTGCAGAGCAGTGCCGGCGCGCGCGCATACCAGAATGCGCGACTGGAAAAGAAGCTGAAGAAGCAGGCGGACGCCGTCATGGCCTTCGCGATCGAGGCGCTCGGGCAGGGCAGGCTTGCCGAGGCCGAGATGCTCTGCCGCGAGATCTTGAAGGAAGTGCCCGATCATTTCCATGCCACGCACCTGCTCGGCCTGCGCGCGTTCGACGGCGGGCGGCTCGAGGAAGCGGAATTCCTGCTCGAGCGTGCGATTGCGCTCGATCCGCGCTCGCCCGACGCGCACGGCAATCTCGGGGCCGTCTATTTCGCGATGGAGAAATTCAAAGACGCCCGCGCCTGCCAGGAGAAGGCCATCGCGCTGAAGCCGAATTGTCCGATCACCCTGACCAATCTCGGCAATACGTTGCTGCACATCGGCCTCGGCGATGAGGCGATCGGGCTGCATGAGCGGGCGATCAGGCTGAAGCCGGATTATGCCGATGCGTTCTGCAACCGCGGCATGGCGGAGTTGATGACCGGCCAGTTCGAGTGCGCCAAGGCGAGCTTCGAACGCGCCCTGTCGTTTCAGCCATCTCACGCCGAGGCGATCGCGGGCGGGGGCATGGTCAGCCTCGAGCTCCGGCACTTCGCGGTGGCGGCTGCCGCCTTCGACGCAGCGCTCGCGATCAAGCCGGGTTCGCCGCGGATTCTGCTGCAGCGTGGACGGCTCAACCTCAGTCTGTCCCGGCTGGAGCAGGCGGCCGCGGATCTCGACGCGGCGCTGGCGCAATCGCCACGGCTCGAGCTCGCGCTGTGCTGGCGGGCGCAGATCGACATTCTCGCGGGAAACACCGCGCGGGCGATGGCGGGCGTCAAGACACTGCTCGAGGTCAATCCGCGATCCGAGATGGGGTTGGCGCTTCTGGCGGCCTGCCACGTCAACCAGGGAGACATCGGGACGGCGCTCGCACACCTCGACGCTGCGCTCGAGATCGCACCGGACTTCCCGGAGGCGATCGGATACAAGATCTTTGTGCTGGACTACCTGCCGGAGGCCGATTTCGTCGCGCAGCAGGCCGCGCGAAGATACTGGTGGGATGCGATCGGTGCCAAGCTTCCGCAAAGGACGCTGGCGCCCCGGTCGCTCGATCCGGACCGGCGGATCGTGATCGGATACGTCGCGTCCGAATTCAGGAACCACTCCGCGGCGTACTCGCTGTTGCCGGTGCTGCGCCATCATGATCACGCCAGGTTCAAGATTGTCTGCTATTCCTGCTGGCCGGTGCAGGACGACATGACGGAGAGGTTCAAGCCTCTCGCGGATGTCTTTGTCGACGCCGCACAATTGTCCGATGACGAGCTGGCCGACCGCATCCAGGCCGATGGGATCGACATTCTGATCGACGTGTCCGGGCACACGACCGGCAGCAGGCTTCATGTCTTTGCCCGCAAGCCGGCGCCGATCCAGGTCACGGGCTTCGGGCACGCCACGGGGACAGGCCTTCGAACCATGGACTACGTGCTCGCGGACCCGATCTTCATTCCGCAATCGGTGCGCCACCTCCTGGCCGAGAAGGTCCATGACCTGCCGTGCCTGATCACGATCGATCCGATCCTGCACGTGCCGCCTTCGGAGCCTCCCATGCTCCGCAACGGCTACGTCACTTTCGGCGTGTTCAACCGCATCTTCAAGATTTCGGACGAGGCCATCCGGGTCTGGGCGAAAGTCATGCATGCGGTGAGGGGATCGAAGATCATCGTCAAGAACGGGCTGCTTGACGATCCATTGCTGCGCGATCGGCTGATCGCGCGGTTCACGGCGCAGGGCATCGCCGAAGAGAACGTCATCTGCATGGGCTCGACCTCGCGCCCCGAGCATCTGCGGGCCTTTGCGATGGTCGACATTTCCCTCGATACGTTCCCGCAGAATGGCGGCATCAGCACCTGGGAGTCCCTCTATGCCGGCGTTCCGGTCGTCGCCAAGCTGGGCCACGGCGCTTCGTCGCGCGCCGGCGGCTCCATCGTCGCGGCCGTCGGCCTCGATGACTGGGTGGCCGAGGATGACGAGGGCTATGCCGCGATCGCGTGCAAATATGCGGCGCAGCCGGCCCATCTGGCAAAGTTGCGGGCGGATCTGCCGGCTCGGATCGCTGCCTCGCCCGCCGGCGACGTCGGACTTTACACGCGTGAGGTCGAGGCGGCCTATCGCCGGTTCTGGCGCGATCATTGTGCCGCCGCCTCGGAGCTGGTGTAGCAAGATCTTGCGCCGGGCCCCGTGAAATCCCGGAAGCGATGGAGCTCGGGTGACCGGCCGGCCAGGCTCGCGAATCAGTTAGACTTTGCCGAGGGCATCCTCCGGAGAGACACCTTGCAGAAGAGCGGCGGCGCGCGCGCGTTTCAGAATGCGCGATTGCAGAAGAAATTGATGAAGCAGGCCGACGCCGTGATTGCCGCCGCGGCGAACGCCTATGGCCAGGGCCGATATGCCGAGACCGAGGCGCTGTGCCGCGAGATCCTGAAAGCCCTTCCGGATCATGTCGATGCCCTTCACCTGCTCGGCATGTGCGCCCATGACGGCCGGCGCCTCGAGGAGGCAAGAGAGCTGCTGGAGCGCGTGATTGCGCTCGATCCGCGCCTGCACGATGCCCATAACAACCTCGCGACGGTGCATTTCGACCTCGGCAATTACGAGGAGGCGCGGCGGTGCCAGGAGAGGGCGATCGCGCTGAAGCCGAATTTCGCGGTGGCGCTGACCAACCTCGGCAATACGCTGATGCATATGGGCCAGTACGAACAAGCGCTCGAGCTGCACGAGCGCGCGATCAAGATCAAACCGGATTATGCCGATGCGTTCTGCAATCGCGGCATGGTCGAGATCGTGCTTGGGCAGATCATGCGTGCCAAGGAGAGCTTCGATCGCGCTTTGCTGTTTCAGCCGCGTCACGCCGAGGCCATCGTCGGCAGCGGCATGGTCAGCATGGAGCTGCGGCATCACGAGGAGGCGGCAGCCAAATTTGCGACGGCGCTCGCGATCAAGCCCGGCGCGCCGAGGATCCTGGCCCAGCGCGGGCGGCTCAGCTACGAGCTGCAGCGCCTCGAGCCCGCGCTTGCGGATTTCGAAGCGGCGCTCGCGATCTCGCCCAAGCTCGAACTGGCGCTGCGCGGCAAGGCACAGGCCTGCCTCGTGATGGGAAGGACCGCGCAGGCGATGGCGGCCGCAGCGGCGTTGATCGAGCAAAATCCGCGCTCCGAGATGGGGCAGGCCCTGATGGGCTTCGCCTATTCAAACCAGGGAGACATGGACGCTGCGATCCACTATCTCGATCGCGCACTTGCTCTCCGGCCGGATTATGGAGATGCGATCAGGGGCAAGATCTTCTTGCTCGACTACCTCGCGGAGGCCGATTTCTCGGTCCAGCAGGCTGTACGGAAGTCCTGGTGGGATGCGATCGGCTCGAAGATACCGCAAAGGACGCTGCCGAAGCGGCCGCTCGATCCGGAAAAGCGGATCGTGGTCGGCTATGTCGCCGCCGAATTCCGGCAGCACTCGGCGGGCCTCACCTTGCTGCCGGTGCTGCGCAACCACGATCATACCAAGTTCGAGATCGTCTGCTACTATTCCTGGCCGGGCGCGGACGAGTACACCGCCATGTTCAAATCATTGGCGGACGTCTGGGTGGATGCCTGGGGGCTTTCTGACGACGAGCTCGCCGATCGCATTCAGGCCGATAATGTCGACATCCTGATCGACGTGTCCGGCCACACGACCGGCAACAGGCTGAAGGTTTTCGCGCGGAAGCCGGTTCCGATCCAGGCCACCGGCTTCGGACACGCGACGGGCACAGGCATGCAGACCATGGATTATGTGCTCGCCGATCCCATCTTCATTCCGCCTTCGGCCCGGCATCTGTTTCCCGAGAAGATCCACGATCTGCCGTGCCTGATCACGATGGAGCCGGTCACCAATCTGCAGCCCTCCGAGCTGCCGATGCTCCGCAACGGCTACGTTACCTTCGGAGTGTTCAACCGCATCTACAAGATCTCGGATGATGCGATCCGTGTGTGGTCGCGCATCATGCGCGAGGTGCCGGGATCGAAGATCGTCCTCAAGCACGGTCTGCTCGACGATACCCTGCTGCGCGATAGCCTGGTCGCACGTTTCATTGCGCAGGGCATTGCGGAGGAGGACATCACCTGCCTCGGCACCACCTCGCGCGACGATCACCTGATGGCGTTCGACAAGATCGATATTTCCCTCGACACGTTCCCGCAGAACGGCGGCATCAGCACCTGGGAATCCCTCTACAAGGGCGTTCCGGTCGTGGCCAAGCTCGGCATTGGGGCCTCCTCGCGTGCCGGCGCCTCCATCGTGGCGGCCGTCGGCCTCGGCGAATGGGTCGCGGAGGACGACGACGGCTATGTCGAGATCGCCCGCAAGTTTGCCTCGCAGCCCGAATATCTGGCGAAGTTGCGCGCGGGCTTGCCGGCCCAGATCGCAGCCTCGCCCGCCGGCAATGTCGAGATCTACACGCGTGAGCTCGAAGCGGGGTACCGCAAGTTCTGGCGCGACTATTGTGCCGCTGCCGGCGAGCGCGGCGACGCCGCGGTCAGCGAGGCGGACGCACCTGGCGGCTCCTGAGCCGCATCCTGCAGGCGAACCCCGGGATCTCCCGGACGGATTTCTGGTCCGGCAGTTCGGCCGGGCCGGGACGCGAATCAGTTAGACTCGGCCCTGGGCCATCTTCCGGAGAGACACCTTGCAGAGCAGCGCCGGCGCGCGCGCATTCCAGAATGCGCGATTGCAGAAGAAATTGAAGAAGCAGGCCGACGCCATCATTCCCGCCGCGGCGAGCGCCTATGGCCAGGGCAGGTATGCGGAGTGCGAGGCGCTCTGCCGCCAGATCGTGCAAGCCGTTCCGGATCATTTCGACGCCACGCACCTGCTCGGGCTGAGTGTGCAGCAGGGCGGACGCCTGGAGGAGGCGCAACAGCTGCTCGAGCGTGCGATCGCGATCGATCCGCGTTCGCACGAGGCGCAGAGCAATCTCGCGACCGTCTACGTCGTCCTTCAGAAATTGGAGGCGGCCCGCGCCTGTCAGGAGAGGGCGATCGCGCTGAAGCCGAATTTTACGCCGGCCCTTGTCGGCCTCGGCAACACCTTGCTCCAGATGAACCTGCCGGGACAGGCTATCGATATCTACGATCGCGCCATCAAGCTGAAGCCCGACTACGCCGACGCGCTTTGCAATCGTGGCGTGGCGGAGCTGGCACTGTACCGTTTTGACCGCGCCAGGGAGAGCTTTGATCGCGCGCTGTTGTTTCAGCCGCGCCACGTCGAAGCGCTCATCGGCAAGGGAATGGTCAGCATCGAGCTCAAGCGCTACGATGAAGCGGAAGCTGCGCTCGCGGCGGCGTTCGCGATCAAGCCCGATTCTGCGAAGATTCTGGCGCAGCGCGGACGCCTCAACTCGGCACTGTCGCGGCTGGAACAGGCTGCCGCGGACTTCGATGCGGCACTTGCACTTTCGCCGCGGTTCGAACTTGCCTTGCGGGGAAAGGCGGAGGTCTCGCTCAGCCTGGGGAACACCGCACAGGCGATCCTGGCCTGCACGACTTTGCTCGAGCAAAATCCACGTTCCACGATCGCATTGGCCTTGCTGAGCTCCTGCCTTGCAAATCAGGGAGAAATCGCCTCCGCGATCGAACATCTCGACGCGGCGCTGGCGATCTCGCCGGATCCAGACTTGATGGCGCGGAAGATCTACTTTCTGGACTTTCTTCCCGACGCAGATTTCACGATCCAGCAGGCGACACGAAGGTCCTGGGGCGAAGCGATCGGCGCCCGCTTGCCGCAAAGGACGCTCGCCTCTCGGCAGCTCGATCCCGACAGGCGGATCGTGATCGGCTATGTTTCTGCCGAATTCTGGTATCACTCGGCGGCGTTCGGCCTGCTGCCGGTGCTGCGCCACCATGATCATGCGAGCTTTGAGGTCGTCTGTTATTCGTGTTCGCCGACGAAAGATGCGATCACGGCCGAATTCAGGTCGGCGGCGGACGTCTGGGTCGATGCCTGGCAGATGTTCGACGACGAATTGGCCGATCGTATCGAGGCCGACAAGGTCGATATCCTGATCGACGTCTCCGGGCATTCGTCGGGCAACAGGCTCCAGGTCTTCGCCCGCAAGCCGGCGCCCATCCAGGTCACGGGCTTCGGACACGCGACCGGTACGGGCCTTCGGACGATGGACTACGTGCTCGCGGACCCCGTCTTCATTCCGCAATCGGCACGGCATCTGCTGACCGAAAAGGTCTATGACCTGCCGTGCCTGATCACGATCGATCCCATCCTGGATGTGCCGCCGTCGGAGCTTCCCATGCTCCGCAACGGCTACGTCACCTTCGGCGTGTTCAACCGCGTCAACAAGATTTCGGACGAGGCCATCCGCGTCTGGTCGAACGTGATGCGGGAGGTGGCCGGATCGAAGATCATCATCAAGCATACGCTGCTCGACGATGCCCTGGTGCGCGACGGTCTCCTCGCGCGGTTTGTCGCTCACGGGATTGCCGAAGAGAGGATCACTTGCCTCGGCTCGTCCGAGCGCGCCGATCATCTGCGAGCCTTCGCCTTGGTCGATATTTCGCTCGATCCATTTCCGCAGAACGGTGGCGTCAGCACCTGGGAATCCCTCTATGCGGGCGTTCCGGTCGTCGCCAAGCTCGGCCACGGCGCATCGTCGCGCGCCGGCGGCTCCATCGTGGCGGCCGTCGGTCTCGACGACTGGGTGGCCGAGGATGACGCGGGCTACGCCGCGATCGCGTGCCAATTTGCTGCCCAGCCCGCGCTTCTGGCACAGTTGCGCGCGGAATTGCCGGCCCGGATCGCAGCTTCAGCCGCGGGCAATGTCGAAACCTACACGCGCAGGGTCGAGGAGGGCTACCGCAAGCTCTGGCGCGACTATTGCGCCGCAGCCTTGGAAAGCGGGGAGATCGCTTAGAGCCGAACTGCGCAGTGCTTGTGGACGTGCGCCCTCGGCCCGAGGACGCGCGTGACGATCAGACGAACGGCGGCTTGATGTTGCTGCGCTTCTCCAGCCATTCCGGCACCGGCAGGTTCTTGGCCCGCATGAAGTCCGCGTTGAACAGCTTCGACAGATAGCGGCTGCCGGAATCGCACAGCACGGTGACGATCGTCTTGCCGGGCCCGAGCTGCTTCGCAAGTCGCATCGCGCCGACGACATTGATGCCCGTCGAGCCGCCGAGGCACAGACCTTCGTGCTGGAGCAGCTCGTAGATCGCGCTGACGGCGTCAGTGTCGGGAACGAGATAGGCCTCGTCGACCTTGGCGGTCTCGACGATCGCCGTGGCGCGGTTGAGGCCGATGCCCTCGGTGATCGAGCCGCCGGGCGTCGCCTTGGGATCCCCGGTCCTGAAATATTCGTACATGCCGGCGCCGTGCGGATCGGCGCAGGCGATGCGGATGTCCTTGTTCTTCTCCTTCAGATAGCGGCTGACGCCGGCCAGCGTGCCGCCGCTGCCGACCGAGCAGACGAAGCCGTCGACCTTGCCGCCGGTCTGCTCCCAGATCTCGGGCCCCGTGGATTCGTAATGCGCCTTGGCGTTGTCGAGGTTGTTCCACTGGTCGGCGAACAGCACGCCATTGGGCTCGGTCTTGCGCAGCTCGTCGGCGAGCCGCCGGCCGACATGCTGGTAGTTGTTGGGGTTGGCGTAGGGAAGGGCCGGCACCTCGATCAGCTCGGCGCCGCAAAGCTTCAGGAAGTCCTTCTTTTCCTGGCTCTGCGTCTCCGGGATCACGATCAGGGTGCGGTAGCCGCGCGCGCTCGCAACGACGGCAAGGCCGATGCCGGTATTGCCGGCGGTCGCTTCCACCACGAGCCCGCCGGGCTTCAGCTCGCCGCGCTTCTCGGCCTCCAGGATCATCCATTTGCCGGCGCGGTCCTTCACCGACTGACCGGGATTCATGAACTCGGCCTTGCCCAGGATGGTGCAGCCGGTCAATTCCGAAGCCCGCTTGAGCTTGATGAGGGGGGTGTTGCCGATGGCCTCGACAACGTCGTTGCGAATGGTCATGTCAGGGGAAATCACTACCAAGGGGTTGATCGGCTTTGGCCCGAACCTAGTGCTTGGCACGCCAAAGGGGAAGGCTTTTGCGCTGCGGCGAACCCGAGCGAAACGCCCACGGAAACAGTGATATGCCCGAGAAGAGACCGGCGCTGATGCGCGGGGCCATGAGGCGGGATATGAGTAGGAGGAAACAGCCGAACCCCGGCCAGGGCAAGAAACGATTGCGCTCCCGATGAGCGCTGTCGCGACCAATTCTTGCCACTGGCGAGACGGGCTGCGACAGGACGCGTGGACCGCGGTGACAGCCCAGGAGAATATCGGCGCGTTGGACGGCTTCGTTTTCGGCAAGATTGACGGTGTTGCGCGCCGCGCAGAGGATGGGACTGAGCTGAAGGCGCGTTGGGCGGTCCAAATGAAGAGCGAAGCTAAGGGTGTGGCCGCGATATCACATGAAATCTTGGTAAGCTTGCTTACGTTTCCCAATGTTTCTCAGTAAAAGAAGTTACTGCGAGACAGGTACTTTTCGTATTTTCTTCAGCTCGCGCCCAGCGCATTGGCCCGGGCATCTCGCAACTGCGGCACTGTCCCGCCGTTCCGCGCCCGGCTAGTATGCATCGCAGGTTCCGCAGAAAGCATCACCGCTGTGAACGCGTTGTCCAAGGCCACCCGACTGTCCCGCCGCGAATCGGTTAATCCGGCGGCGTTGCGGCGGCTTGATCTGCCCGGCGGGGGGTGGACGTGACACACCAAGTTCCAGCGATCGCCTCGCGGCGATCTCTCGGTTCTGCATTCAGGATGCGGCCCGCGGCCCGATGGATGGCCGTGCTGTGTCTCGCCGCCGCCTCGGGGGCCTGCGTGCTGACCCAGGATCTTCCCGATCCCGCGCTCGACGTTCCCGCGCATTACAAATATGCCGGCAAGGGCGATGCGCCGCCGTCGCTGGATTGGTGGCGCGGTTTCCGCTCTGCGGAGCTGACGCAGCTGATGGAGGAAGCGCAGACCGTCAATCTCGACATCGCTGCCGCCGTGGCCCGTATCGTCCAGGCTGACGCCCAGGCGCGGCAGGCCGGCGCGGCGTTGCTGCCGAGTCTGTCTGGCACCGGCCAGGAGACCTATTCGCGCACCTCCGGCTCTTCGGCCTCGGGGCTCACCAATGGCGGCCGTGAGGTCGTCAACTATCAGGCTTCGCTCAGCGCGAGCTACCAGCTCGATTTCTGGGGCCAGAACCGCGACGCGCTGCAATCGGCAGAGGAGACTGCGAACGCCAACCGCTTCGATCGCGACACGGTCGCGCTGACCACGCTCGCCGCCGTCGCCAACGCCTATTTCCAGGTGCTGGCCTCGCAGGATCGCATCAGGACCTCTCAGCGCAACATCGCGAGCGCGCAGCGCATCCTCGATGCGGTGAGGGACCGCCGCAAGGCCGGCACCGGCACCGATCTCGACGTCGCCCAGCAGGAGAGCGTGCTGGCGAATCAGAAGGCCCTGGTGCCGCCGCTGCGCCAGACACTCGATCAGAACGTCAACGCGCTCGCCGTGCTGGTCTCGCGCCCGCCGGAGAGCGTGCGCGTGCACGGCGGCTCCCTGGATCGGATCGCGATCCCGCGCGTGACGCCCGGCCTGCCGTCGGAGCTGCTGACGCAGCGGCCGGACATCCGCCGGCAGGAGGCGCAGCTCGCCTCGGCCACCGCCAACATCGGCAATGCCCGTGCGCAGTTCTTTCCGACCATCCAGCTCACCGGCAATGGCGGCTATCAGAGCGCGGCGCTGGTCTCGCTGTTCCAGCCGCATGCGGCCTTCTTCCAGCTCGTCGGCAGCGCGACGCAGCCGATCTTCGACGGCGGCAAGATCCTCGGCAATTTCGAACTGGCCAAGGCGCGGCAGGACGAGCTGCTGCAGACCTACCGCAAGACCATCGTCCAGGCCTTTGCCGACGTCGACAACGCGCTGTTCTCGATCAAGCAGACCACGATCAAGCTGCAATTGCAGCGCGACGTCGTTGCCGCCTCGCGTCGCGCTTTCGATCTCTCCGAGCAGCAATTGCGTGCCGGCACCGCCGACATCGTCACCGTGCTCAACACCCAACTGACCCTGTTCCAGGCGGAAGACGCGCTGTCGCAGGCCCAACTCGCACGGCTTCTGGCCATCGTCAGCCTGTACCAGGCGCTCGGCGGCGGCTGGGAGCCGCGAATGGAGAAACCGGTCAATGCTCTTTAAGCCCGACACCAAGCAGGGCGCGGGAGAGGGGACGGCGACGAGATCGCGCGGCCGCGGCTTCGTCATGACCCTGATCACGCTCGCGATCCTCGGCGGCCTGGGCTATGTCGGCTGGATCGTCATGCACCAGCAGCAGACGAACAACCGCAACCAGCGTCCCGATCTGCCTGTGCCGGTGCTGGCAGCGAGCCCGCGCATCCAGGACGTGCCGGTCTATCTCGACGGCGTCGGCGCGATCCGCGCACTCAACACCGTGACCCTGCGCTCGCAGGTCGACGGCAAGCTGATCGCGGTCAACTTCACGGAGGGCCAGGACGTCAAGAAGGGCGACGTGCTCGGCGAGATCGATCCGGCCATCTATCAGGCGCAGTACGACCAGGCGGTCGCCAAGAAGGCGCAGGATCAGGCCCAGCTCGCAAACCAGCGCATCGACCTGACACGCTACGAGCAGCTCGCCGCCTCCAACGCCGGCTCCAAGCAGCAGGCCGACACCCAGCGCGCGCTGGTCGCGCAGACCGAGGCGCTGGTCAAGGCCGATCAGGCCGCGATCGACAACGCTGCGGCGACGCTGAGCTACACCAAGATCGTGGCGCCGATCTCGGGTCGTGCCGGCCTGCGCCAGGTCGACCAGGGCAACATCATTCATGCCTCCGACACCACCGGCCTCGTGGTGATCACGCAATTGCAGCCGATTGCGGTGTGGTTCAGCCTGCCGCAGCAACAGATCATGCGGGTCAATGCGGCCGCGGCGAAGGGTACGCTCGCGGTCGACGTGTTCGGCAATGACGGCATTACGGTGATCGATACCGGCAAGCTTACCGGCATCGACAACCAGGTCGACCAGACCACCGGCACGCTCAGGCTCAAGGCCGAATTTCCCAATGCCAATTACCAGCTCTGGCCGGGCCAGTTCGTCAACGTCCGCCTCAAGGTCGAGACCTTGACGCAGGCGCTGGTGGTGCCGACCTCGGCGGTGCAGCGCGGCCCGATCGGCACTTTCAGCTACGTCATCGGCGAGGGCAACATCGTCTCGGCCAAGCCCGTGACGGTGACCCAGCAGAACGAGCATGATGCCGTGATCGCCAGCGGCCTGTCGGCGGGCGACAGGGTCGTCACCACGGGCTTTGCCAATCTGTCCGACGGCTCCAAGGTGATCGTCGGCCGCGACGACCAGACGCCGTCGGCCGATCTCGCCCCGCGCAAGCGCTCGCGCGCACCGGACGCTCAGAGGCAGGACGGTGCCAAAGAAGGCCAGAAGGACGGGCAGGGCAAGGACAGCGAGTTGCGCGCCAAGCGCAAGAGCAGCGAAGGCGACCAGAAGGGGCAGACAGGACCGGCACCGGGGCCGGGGGCATCGGAAAGTGGAGCCAAGCAGCCATGATCCGACAACGGCCGCTTGCAGCGGCAGGCACAGCCCATGGGTGTCTCTGAACCCTTCATCCGCCGGCCGATCGCGACCTCGCTGCTCGGCATTGCGCTACTGATCGGCGGGCTGTTGGGCTATTTCGCGCTGCCGGTCTCGGCGTTGCCGCAAGTCGATTTCCCGACCGTGCAGGTGACGACGCAGCTGCCTGGCGCGAGCCCCGACGTGATCGCCTCGCTGATCACCGCGCCGCTGGAGCGGCAGCTCGGGCAGATCCCGTCGCTCTCGGCGATGAACTCGACGAGCTCGTTCGGCGTCAGCCAGATCTCGCTGCAGTTCGATCTCAACCGCGACATCGACGGGGCAACGCAGGACGTGCAGGCCGCGATCAATGCCGCGGCCGGCGTGCTGCCCAAGACGCTGCCTTACCCGCCGACCTACGCGAAGGTGAATCCGGCGGATGCGCCGGTGATGACGCTCGCGCTGCGCTCGGACACGATCTCGCTGCGCGCAATGAGCGACATCGCCGACACCATTCTGGCGCAACGTTTGAGCCAGATCTCCGGCGTCGGGCGCGTTTCCGTGCTGGGCGGGTTGAAACCGGCCGTGCGTATCCAGGCCGATCTTGCGCGCCTTGCAGCCTATGGCATCGCGATGGAAGACCTGCGCACGGCGATCGCCAATGCCAATGTCTCGGGCCCGAAGGGCTCGCTCGACGGCGCACAGCAATCCTACGTCATCGCCGCCAACGACCAGATCGCCGTCGCCGAGGCCTACAAGCCCGTCATCATCGCCTACCGCAACGGCTCTCCGGTGACCATTGCCGACGTCGCCCAGATCGTCGACGGTCTCGAGAACGACCGCACCGGTGGCTGGTACCAGGGCACGCCGGCGGTGATCATCGACATCCAGCGCCAGCCCGGTGCCAACGTCATCGACGTCGTCAGCCAGATCCGCGCCGAAATTCCCAAGGTCCAGCGCGCGATCCCGGCCGGCGTGAACCTCACCATCGTCTCCGACCGCACCGTCACCATCCGCGCCTCGGTGCGCGACGTGCAGTTCACGCTGGTCCTTGCCGTCGTGCTGGTGACGCTGGTCGTGCTGTTGTTCCTGCGTTCGTTGCGCGCGACCGTGATCGCGGGCGTCGCGCTGCCGTTGTCGCTGATCACGAGCTTCGGCATCATGTATTTTGCCGGCTTCAGCCTCGACAATCTGTCGCTGATGGCGCTGACGATCGGCACCGGGTTCGTCGTCGACGACGCCATCGTCATGATCGAGAACATCGTGCGCCACATGGAGAATGGCGACGGCGCGATGGAAGCCTCGCTCAAGGGCGCCAGCGAGATCGGCTTCACCGTGATATCGCTGACGGTCTCGCTGATCGCGGTGTTCATCCCGCTCCTGTTCATGTCGGGCCTGGTCGGGCGCATGTTCCGCGAGTTCGCGCTGACCCTGACCATCGCGGTCGTGACCTCGGCAGTGGTCTCGCTGACCCTGACGCCGATGATGTGCTCGCGGCTGCTCAAGCACGCCCACGAGGAGCTGGCCGTGCCGGGACTGGCCGCGATCAGCCGCTTCATCGACCGCACGGTCCATGCCTATCACCGATCGCTGTTGTGGGTGCTGGAGCGGCAGCGCGCCACGCTGGTCGTGACCTTCGCCACGCTGATCGCGACCCTGGTGCTCTATGTCGTCGCGCCCAAGGGCTTCCTGCCGCTGCAGGACACCGCCTCGATCACCGCGGTGACGGAGGCTGGGCCCGACGTGTCGTTTGCGGAGATGAAGAGGCGGCAGGCCGAGGCGGCGGACGCCATCAGGGCTGATCCTGATGTGGTCGGCGTGGTCTCGGTGATCGGTGCGGGCTCCGTCAACCCGACCACTAATGTCGGCCGCCTCGTCATGAGCTTGCGGCCGCGCGGCGAGCGCCGTGACGATGTCAGCGTGGTCGTGACCCGGCTGAAGGAGAGGGTCTCCGACATCCCCGGCATGACCGTCTATTTCCAGCCGGTGCAGGACGTGCAGATCTCGACCCAGTCGAGCCGCTCGCAATACCAGTACACGTTGACCGGCACCGATGCGACGCTGGTCTCGGAATGGGCGCGCAAGCTGGTTGCGGAGATGCGGCGCGATCCCCTGTTCCGCGACGTCTCCTCGGAGGCGCAGGAGGGCGGCCTGCGGGCGCAGCTCGACGTCGACCGCACCCGGGCCGGCCAGCTCGGCGTGAGCCTGCAAGGAATCACCGACACGCTGAACGATGCCTTCGCACAGCGGCAGATCTCGACGATCTACGGCCAGGCCAACCAGTACCGCGTGGTGCTCGAGGCGCTGCCGATGTACCAGCGCGATCCCTCGATCCTGTCTAAGCTCTATCTGCCGGGCGCGGCGAGCGCCACCGCCGGCGCGCCCAATGCCCAGGTGCCGCTGTCGGCCGTGGCGACGCTGAAGCGGACCACGGCGCCGCTCGCGATCTCGCACCAGGCGCAATTCCCGTCGGTGTCACTCAGCTTCAACCTCGCGCCGGGCGCGGCGCTCGGCGATGCCGTCGAAGCCGTGAAGGTGATCGAGACCCGCATCGAAATGCCGGGCAGCATCGTCGGCATTTATGCCGGCGATGCCGCCGAGTTCGCCAAGGCGCTGGCCGGCCAGCCCTGGCTGCTGCTCGCCCCGCCGTGATCACGATCTACATCGTGTTAGGGGTGCTCTACGAGAGCTACATCCACCCGATCACGATCCTTTCGACGCTACCCTCGGCCGGCGTCGGCGCCATCCTGGCACTGATGTTGTGCGGACAGGACCTCTCGGTGATCGGCCTGATCGGCATCATCCTCCTGATGGGCATCGTCAAGAAGAACGCGATCATGATGATCGACTTTGCGCTCGAGGCCGAGCGCGGGCAGGGCATGTCGCCCCATGAAGCGATCGTGCAGGCGTGTCTCTTGCGCTTCCGCCCGATCATGATGACGACGCTGGCGGCGCTGTTCGGGGCGCTGCCGCTCGCGATCGAGAGCGGCACCGGCGCCGAGCTGCGCTTTCCGCTCGGCATCTCCATCATCGGCGGCCTGCTTCTCAGCCAACTGCTGACACTTTACACGACGCCCGTGATCTATCTGGCGCTCGATCGCATCAACCGCCGTCTCGAGCGGGCGTTGCCGCCGACCGAATCCGGCGGCCCGCCGGTTGCCGGCGCGACCGAGGGGATGCAGTGATGGCGTCGATCTCGGAGCCCTTCATCCGCCGTCCGGTCGCGACCACGCTGCTGTCGATCGGGTTGTTCCTGCTGGGGGTCGTCGCCTACGAGTTCCTGCCCGTCGCCTCGGTCCCGAACGTCGACTTCCCCGCCATCTTCGTCTCCGCCAGCCGGCCCGGCGCCGATCCATCCGTGATGGCGGCGACGGTGGCTTCACCCTTGGAGCGGCGTCTCGGCGAGATCGCCGGTATCAACCAGATCACCTCGACCTCGAGCCTCGGCACGACCAGCATCCAGCTCCAGTTCGACATCGGCCGCAACATCGACAAGGCTGCGCGCGACGTGCAGGCGGCCATCAACGCCGCGATGGTCGACCTGCCGAGCGACCTGCCGACGTTGCCGCGTTTCCGCAAGGCGAACACGGCCGGCGCACCCATCTTCGTGCTGGCGCTGACCTCCAAGACGATCTCTCCGTCGGCGATCTACGACGTCGCCGACAGCGTGCTGGCGCAACGCATCTCACAGGTACCGGGCGTCGGCAACGTGTCGATCTCCGGCGCCGACCAGCCGGCCGTGCGCGTGCAGCTCAACCCGGTCGCACTGTCCAATGCTGGAATAGCGACCGACGACGTGCGCACCGCGATCATCGGCGCCAACGCGCTCGGCCCCGTCGGTATCTTCGAGGGCGAACGTCAAAGCGAGACGCTGTCGCTGAACAAGCAGATGCGCACGGCGAAGGAGTTCCGCGACATCGTCATCAAGAGCTCGGGCAGCAATTTCGTGCGGCTGTCCGATGTCGCCGACATCGAGGATTCCGTCCGCAACGTCCGCTCGATCGCCTGGTTCAACAGGCAACCGGCGGTTCTGATCCAGATCACCAAGCAGGGCGATGCCAACGTCATCGACACCGTCGACAGGGTCAAGGCGCTGATCCCCGAGCTGAAGCAGTGGATCCCCGCCGGGGTCGAAATCTCCACCCTGGTCGATCGGACCGGCACGATCCGCGCCAGCGTGCTGGATATGCAATGGACGCTGCTGGCGACGGCCGTCCTGGTGATGGTCGTCGTATTCCTGTTCCTGCGGCGGATCACGCCGACCATCGCGGCCGGCATCTCGGTGCCGCTGGCACTCGCCGGGACCTGCGCCGGCATGTGGGTCGCGGGCTTCTCCATTGACAATCTGTCGCTGATGGCGCTCGCCATCTCCGTCGGCTTCGTCGTCGACGATGCCATCGTCATGATCGAGAACATGTTCCGCAATCTCGAGCACGGCATGCCCCCGTTCCGGGCGGCGCAGGAGGGCGCCAAGCAGATCGGCTTCACCGTGGTTTCGATCAGCCTGTCGCTGATCGCGGCCTTCACGCCGCTGATCTTCATGGACGGCGTCGTCGGCCGGCTCTTACGCGAATTCTCCCTGACGCTGACCTTCGCCATCCTGGTCTCGACGCTGGTGTCGCTGACGGTCACGCCGATGATCTGCGCCCATTACATCCGGCAGACCACCTCCGGCACGGCAACGCTGTTCGACCGCATCATCGAAGGCACGCTGTCGCGCACCATCGTGTTCTACGCTCGCAGCCTGCGCACAGTGCTGGAATTCCCGCTTCTGACGTTGCTGGTGTTCTTCGCCACCATCGCGCTCACGGTGACGCTCTACGTCAAGATCCCCAAAGGCTACTTCCCGACGGACGATTCCGGCTTGATCATCGGCGCGACGCGCGCCTCGGCCGATATCTCGTTCCAGTCGATGCTCGGCCTGCAGCAGCGGCTCGCCGAGATCGTGATGAAGGATCCGGCCGTGGCCGGCATCGGATCGACCGTCGGCAGCGGAGGCGGGGGCCCGGGGCCGGCGACCTCGAACCGCGGCACCATGTTCATCAGCCTGAAACCGCCGGAGGAGCGCGCGCACGTGTCGACGGAGGTCGTGATCGACCGGCTCAGGCGGGCGCTGTATCCCGTGCCCGGCATCCGCCTCTTCATGTTCGCCGCCCAGGACGTGCGCGCCGGCGGGCGGCAGAGCGATTCCGATTACCAATATACGCTCACCAGCACCGATCTCAGCCTGCTGCAGACATGGGCGCCGATCGTGGCCAAGCGCATGGAGAGCGTGGAGGGCATCACCGACATCTCCAGCGATCGCGACCCCGGCGGCCTGCAGCTGACGCTCGCCATCGACCGCCAGAAGGCGTCCGCGCTCGGCGTCAGGGTTCAGGACATCGACAACGCGCTGAACAACGCGTTCGCACAGCGGCAGATCTCCATCATCTACACCCAGCGCAACCAGTACATGACCGTGCTGGAGATCGACCCGAAGTTCCAGGTCGACCCCTCCAATCTCGATCGCATCTACGTCGCCGGCGCGGGAGATGCGCAGGTGCCGCTGTCGGCCGTGGTGCGCGCGACGCGCGGGCTCGCTGCGCTCGCCGTCTATCATTCGCAGTCGTTCCCATCGACTACGGTGTCCTTCAACCTGATGCCGGACGTGCCGCTTCAGGCGGCGACGCAGAACATCCAGCGCGCGGTCGATGAGTTGCACATGCCGGAAGGCATTCGCGGCAGCTTCGACGGCAATGCCGGCGACTTCGCCAGGACGAGCGGCCGCCAGCCGCTCTTGATCCTCGGCGCGTTGGTTGCGATGTATATCGTGCTCGGGGTGCTCTATGAGAGCCTTGCCCATCCGCTCACGATCATCTCGACGCTGCCCTCGGCCGGCTTAGGTGCGCTGCTCGCCTTGCAGCTCACCAACACGCCGCTGACGGTGATTGCCTTCGTCGGCATCATCCTCTTGATCGGCATCGTCAAGAAGAACGGGATCATGATGGTGGACTTCGCGCTCGACGCCGAGCGCCAGCGCGGCCTGTCCTCGGCCGAGGCGATCTTCGAGGCCTGCCAGGCGCGTTTCCGCCCGATCCTGATGACGACCATGGCGGCGCTGTTTGCCGGCATTCCGCTGGTGATCGCGACCGGCCCCGGCACGGAGCTGCGCCGCCCGCTCGGAATCACCATCATCGGCGGCCTGTTCGTCTCGCAGATCCTGACGCTGTACACGACGCCCGTGATCTACCTGCTGATCGACCGCATGCGGCGCCGCTCCGGGCCGCGGCCGCTGGCGGCACCGGCGGAATAGGTTGTTGACGCGCCGCTTCAAGCGTATAGCGGCGCCATGTCCAACCCGCCCGACACCGTCGCCGCGCCGGCCGAACCGATCCCTGAATGCCCGCATTGCCAGAAGCCGATGCCGCTCTGCATTTGCGACAGCGTCACGCCGATCGAGAACCGGCTCTCGCTCCTGATCCTCCAGCATCCGCAGGAGCAGGACAGAGCGCTCGGCACGGCGCGGCTGCTGGCCAGGCACTTCGCCGATGCCACCGTGCGGGTCGGCCTGTCCTGGCCGAGCCTGTCCAAGGCGCTGGGACGGCCGGTCGAGAATGCCTCGCACTGGGCCGTGCTCTATCTCGGCTCGGCGCGCGCGGCCGATCTCGATGCTGAAGGCGAGATCGTCGCGCTCAACCGCAAGGGCGAGATCGCGGAGAACCAGCGCGCGCTCCTCGGCAAGCTCGAAGGCGTGGTGCTGCTCGACGGCACCTGGAGCCAGGCCAAGGCGCTGTGGTGGCGCAATCCCTGGATGCTGAAATGCCAGCGCGTGATCCTCAATCCGTCACGCCCCTCGCGCTACGGACGCCTGCGCAAGGAGCCGCGCCGCGACGGTCTCTCGACCATCGAAGCGGCGGCGACGATTCTGGCCGGCCTCGAGCGGCGTTCCGACATCGCCGAGACATTGCTTACCAGTTTCGAACGGATGCTGGCGCGCTACCGCGAGGTCCAGGCAGAGATGCCGGAACTCGCGCCCAAACCCGCGCCGAAGAGCCGTCGGCGCGACTTCCGGCGCGGCAAGCGCGCCTGACTTTGGTCCACATTGGAAAAGGCTAGTGCCGTCCAAGTCGCACGAAGGCGGTTGCCTCGGCCATTGATCCCCTATATTGCTCCGCCCCTACGGGGCCACGTGGCGGAGTGGTTACGCAACGGTCTGCAAAACCGTGTACACCAGTTCAATTCTGGTCGTGGCCTCCATTACAAGCTCCTGATTTGTCAGCAAAAATGCGAACTCGCCGCGGCTTTCACGGCAGTGCCGGCAAGGCCTGCATTGCCGCGCCCACCGGGTTTGTCCGGGGCTTGGCGGAAACCCGCGATTCAGTCCCATGGCACAGACTTCGCATGTGCGAAGCGATGCATGTTCCCATCAACTGAGCGCTGGAGAGCACGTGGGCGAAATCGTCCGATTTGTCTCGAAATCCGAGCTGGAGCGGGCGCGTCTCATTCGTGAGGCGCGCGCGATCTATGACAGCATCTTCCCACCGGCCGTACCCGAGCGGGCGCCGCAGGACGGCGACGAGCGCGCCAAGAATTGATCGTCGTGACGCTGGGCGTGGGGGCTCGGTGGTGGGCCGCCCGCGAGGCGAGCCGCATCCGCTGACGTGAAGTCGGCCTCAGCAGGCCGCGTACCAGCCGTCGGGAAAGGGCAAGAGGGGCCAGGCGCCCTCGTTGTCATTGGCTGCCTTGGGCGTCGCGTCGAAGCTCCACGAGCGAGGCACGAATTCCTCCACCGGCACAGGCGCGAAATCTTCAAAGACCATGGCGTCCCGGACAGCATCCAGCAGCAAATTGAATTCGGCTTCGCTCATCACACCCTCGCAGAACGCGGATGGCGCAATGTCGCAAAGTC
Organism: Bradyrhizobium sp. USDA 372; assembly: GCF_053629095.1. Lineage (NCBI taxonomy): Bacteria > Pseudomonadati > Pseudomonadota > Alphaproteobacteria > Hyphomicrobiales > Nitrobacteraceae > Bradyrhizobium > Bradyrhizobium sp. USDA 372. The sequence continues at coordinate 271,247 of NZ_JBRJHR010000001.1, forward strand.
GGTTTGTTTCCGGATTGACCCGATCGTTCGCATTTTAACGATGCGGCGATCGGGATCCGAATGGTTAGCGATTCCTGAAAATCCCCATGGAACCCTAAGCGCCGCCGCCTCGCGGCGGGTGTGAAAGAGATCACATTCTCAGCGGTTTATTTCTCCTACCCCTTTGCACCATGCCGGCCAATGCAGGCCGGAGCGGGCAGGGCAGAGCGGGAGACTGGTCATGAAGGCGAGATTCTTGCGGTTTGCGGGCGTGAAGAGCCGGGCGCGGGGCGCCTCGACGGTCGGGCTGTTCCTGACGCTGTTTGCCTCCGCCGCCCATGCACAGGGAACAGCGGAGCAGCGGCGGGCCTGTGCCCCCGACGTCTACCGGCTGTGCGCCGGCGAGATCCCCAACGTCCGCGCCATCACCACCTGCCTGCGCCGCAACCGCGCCAGCCTCAGCGAGGCCTGCCGATCCGTGTTCGACCAGGCGGGTGGCTGAACGGCCCCGCTTGTGGGTTTGTGCGCAGCAAGGGCATCGCACGGGCTCGCGAATCCGCCACAGTCACCCTGTGGATATGCTGTGGATTTGCTGCGGATACCGGACGTGGATGCTTCGCTCTCTCGTCGCATCCTGGTCGGCAATCGTCATAGCTCTGTCAAATGAGCTCACCGAATGATTCGTAAACGCGAAGAAGTTGCGGCGCCGGCCGATATCAGTTGGTTTCCAGCATTCGAAGCCCATTGATGAACCACGGACTGCCGAACCGTCCCCGCATTTCGCCTCAAATTGCAACCGACGCGTGCAAGAAGTCTTGATCGGCCGTGAGCTAGGGGTGATCAGGCCGCCTTGAACGCGGGCCCGGAGCGCCGCGACTAACCGACAGAGTGCATAGGGATCAGCGGAACGTGATCGAGCTTCCTCTTCCGAAAGCACCAAAATGGTGCTTTAGTGCTTTCCATGAGCCAATCGCCCCGACACGCGCCGTCTGCGCTGCGTTACAGGCTTGCCCCTGACCCGGCCGCCAAGGCCGCCATCGAGGCGACGTTTCAGGCTTATGACCGCATGATGGAGATCCTCGACGAGGTGGCGCGGGCTCACAATGTGGGTTCCAACGTGGTCCTGCTCCACGCCCATGCCTACGAGTCGATCCGCAAACAGACCGCGCTGCCCTCGCGGCTGGTGACGCTCGGCCTGCGCGACCGCACGGAGTATCGCGCCGCCCAGGGGCGCCGCCTGCCGCTCGACGACAAGCTCGCCAAGATCAAAGGGCCCGGCCACCATTTCGATCGCGACCGTGCAAGGGCGCTTCAGCGTGCCCTTCGACTACGCCGGCTATGCCGAGGGCTGGGGCCAGAGCGTGCCGGCGCGCCTCATCCGCACCGACGACGGTTTCGAAGTTCACTACGGCGTCACGCCGAACAGCCTGCCAGAGGAGGAGAACGCCATGGATACCATCGCTGCCGCTCCCGACAACTTCCTGTCCCGGGTCGGGCGCCTGATCGCCGGGATCGCGTACGATGCGATCGAGCAGGCGGAAGGCAAGAACAAGCTCAAGGTGGTTGGCCAAGCCATCCGCGAGATCGAGCGCGCCGAGAGCGAAGCGCGAGATGCGCTCGCCGCCGCGCGGGCCGAGGAATACCGCCTCAACGCGCGCCGTAGCGAAATCGAGCGGGCGATGACCGATCTGACCGCCAAGATCGAGGGCGCGATCGCCGATGGCCGCGACGATCTCGCTCGCGCCGGCATCGCGCGGCAGATGGATCTGGAGGCGCAGTTCGAGGTGCTCTCGCGGGCCATCGACGAGAACAACGAGAAGATCGAGCAATGCGTCACCTCGCTGCGCGCGGTGCTGTCGGCGCTCCAGGATGCCGAGCAGCGCCGCGCCGATCTCGAAAAGAGCGAGGCACATGCCAGCCCACAGGCATCAACGTCGTCGCGGAAATCCGGCGGCACCTCCGCTGCCGCGAAGGCGTTGCGCGCGGGCAGGGCGGTGGCGCGGGCCACCGGCGTGCCTCCGGGCATCCCTTATTCGAGCGACATCGACGAGCTCAGCACGTTGCATCGCGACAAGGAAATTGCAGCGCGGCTGGCCCGGTTGAAGTCAGGCTCCTGAGTGCCGTGTCATGAGCGCTCTGCTCGAACACGTCATGTCGCCGGAAGTCAGGCCGTTCGCTATCGCGGCGGCCATGATCGTCATCGTCGGCTCGATCGAGGTGGTCTCCATGCTGGTGGGGGCCTCGCTCAGCGAGATGCTCGGCACCAACATCGATTTCGCCCATCCCAGCGACAACGGCGTGCTCAATGCCATCTCCTGGGTCAATGTCGGTGGCGTGCCGCTCTTGATCTTCCTGTTGTTGCTGCTCGGCGCCTTCTCCATTACCGGCTTCCTGATCCAGGACATCGCCCGGTTTGTTGCAGGTCCCTTGCCGGCGACGGTCGCCTCTGCCGCCGCCGTCGTGGTGTCGGTTCCGCTGGTCCGCTCCGCCAGCCGGGCTATCGCGCGGATCATTCCCAAGGACGAAAGCTACGTCGTCGGCTTGGGCGATCTCGTCGGCCGCATCGGGGAGGTCGTCGTCGGCCCGCTCGACCAGGGGCCGCCGGGCCGCGTCAGCGTCGCCGACGTCCACGGCAACCGTCATTTCGTCTCGGCGGTCGCGGCGCCGTCATCGGGGCCTTTGCCGCAGGGAACCATGGTCCTGCTGGTCGACCGCGATGGCACCCGTTTCGTCGCGGTGAAGGCCGACGATGAACTCAAGCCGTCCAAGCCCACTCTAAGCAGTTAGCAAGTTCCACAGCGGAGAAAGCCATGTTCGACATCGCAGTCCCGGCCGTGATTGGCGTCGCGCTGATCGTCGTCCTGGGGATCGTCTTTACCATTCTCTACAAGCGCGCCACCCGCGACGAGGCCTTCGTGCGCACCGGGCTCGGCGGCAAGAAGGTGGTGCTCGACGGTGGCGCCATGATCCTGCCGATCTTCCACTCCTACGCCAGCGTCAATCTGAAGACGCTGCGGCTCACCGTCGAGCGCAAGGAGCGGGAATCCCTCATCACCAAGGACCGCCTGCGCGTCGACATCGTGGCCGAGTTCTATGTGCGCGTCCGCCCGGACGAGGAAAGCATCGCGCTCGCGAGCCAGACGCTGGGCGCGTTGACCAACGATGCCGAAGCGCTACGCAACCAGGTCGAAGCGAAATTCGTCGACGGCCTGCGCTCGGTAGCGGCGACCATGAGCATCCTGGAGCTTCAGGAGAAGCGCTCGGACTTCGTCAAGCACGTGCAATCGACGGTCGAGTCCGACGTGAAATCGAACGGGCTCGAGCTGGAATCGGTGTCGCTGACCAAGCTCGACCAGACCGACGTCAAGTTCTTCAACCCGGAGAATTTCTTCGACGCCGAAGGTCTCACCCAGTTGAAGACGGTCACCGAGACCCGCCGCCGCGATCGCAACGCCATCGTGCGCGACAACGAGGTGGCGATCGCGCAAAAGGACCTCGAGGCGCGGCAGCAGACCCTCGGGATCGAGCGGACCAAGAAGGAAGCTGAGCTCTCCCAGGAGCGCGACATCGCCAACAAGACCGCGAGCACCCGCGCCGAGGTCGCAACCGCGACGCAGACCGCGCGCCTGACCGAGGAGAATGCCCGCATCGACACCGACAGGGCGGTTGCCGAGAAGGAGGCCGGCGCCAAGCAGGTCAAGGAAACCGCGGTGATCGAGTCGGACCTCGCGATCAACAAGCGCAAGACCGACGCCCAGCGCGAGATCCAGATCGCGACGCAGGAAAACGAGATCCAGATCGCAGCGAAGAGCAAGCAGACCTCGGAAGCCGTCGCCGAGGCCAAGACCGCCGAAGCGCTCGCCGTCTCGGCCGAAGAAAAGGTCGTGACTGCACGCGCGGTCGAGGTCGCCGATCGCGCCCGTCTCACTCAGGTGCTCGCCGCCCGGACCGAGGCCGAGCGCAAGTCGACCGAATTGATCGTTGCGGCCGAAGCCGAGAAGAAGGCCTCGCTCGACCGCGCCGAGGCCGTCAAGACGCTGGCCACGGCGGAAGCCGAATCCAACAAGATCAAGGCAGTCGGCGTGCGCAATATCGGCGAGGCGGAAGCTGCCGTCATCACCATGAAGAACGAGGCGCAGAACAAGCTCGGCAGCAACGTGATCGATTTCGAGATCGCCAAGAAGCGGATCGAGACCATGCCCTCGGCCCTGGCCGAGATGGTGAAGCCGATCGCGAACCTCAAGGACGTCCGCATCCTGCACACGGGTGGCGCGTTCGGCGGCAACGGCGCTGGCGCAGGCAATGTCGGCTTCGGCGAAGGCCTTGCCGGCGAGCTGCTCAAGGTGCACGCGCTGCGTCCGATGATCGACGAGATCCTGCGCCAGAGCGGCTTTGCGCCGGGCGACGATCCGGTGAAGGCGCTGGTCGGCGCCGTGACGGGAAAGAGCAACGGCGCGGCCATGCCGGCGCCGGTGCCGGAGAAAACAAGCCCTGCCGAACTATGAATGCCCGTTCATTGCTGCGGAGAATTCCAACCGATAAACAGGCTGGGCGCGTCTCGCGTCGCGCAAACGTTCGGAAGTGCAGACCGATCGTCTCTTGAATCGTTCGATCTCGCTCCGGACTTGTCTTGAGGCAACGTTTTGTTTGCCGCAGCGCCTGCGTCGATCGACGTCGGGCGCTGAGACCTGTTTCGATCGGAGAATTTCACATGAAGCAATTTCTGTCTGGACTGATCGCCGTCAGTCTTTCGATCGCCGCTGCGCCGTCGCTTGCGGCCGATGCCCGCAACGTCACGGTCGTCAACGAGACCGGCTATGCCATCAAGTTCCTCGGCTTCAACGCGCCGGATGACGGGCTGGACGAATGGGAGAACGAACTCGACAAGGTGTTGCAGAACCAGGCCAGCACCTATGTCGAGTTCGACGACGACGACGAGGGCTGCGTCTGGAACATTCGCGTCGATTGGCAGAACTATGACGAGTCGGTGCTGTGGAAGAACGTCAATCTCTGCAAGTTCACCGCGCTCCGCTTGCGTTACGACCCCGGCACCAAGACCACCTCGTTCCTCGCCGAATAGTCTTTGCCCGGCAGGGCCGGAGGAGAGGCCATTCCAGGCCCCTCCCGAGCGCGTTGCGGATGATGACGAATTCGTCCTTTGCAAGCGCAAGCGGCTTTGTTATACGCAGCCGCGCGCGAACGAATGGTTCGCCTTTTCCTCGGTAGCTCAGCGGTAGAGCATCCGACTGTTAATCGGATGGTCGCTGGTTCGAATCCAGCCCGGGGAGCCAAATCTTTCAGATATTTCAATGATTTGTGTCCGCCTCCTAACGCGGCGCGCGATCTGCTTTCCCTGATCTTTGAACATTGCACCCGTGGTCCGGCGCGGAATCGGGGTCAAACAGATGTGTTTGCGTCGGTCGTCGTCTCGCCATTGGGACGACTCAATTCACGTCGAGCGTGGATTTGCCGGACATTTGCGGAGCTGATTCCCATGCCAGAGATCCAGGTCGACCGTTCGGATATCGCCCCCTCGATTCTGCCGGCCGGCATTCCCGAGCTCAGCGACGATCAATGCCTCGCTTGTCTCGCGCGCGCAGTCGAGGCGCCGGATTCGGCGCGGCTGGACGAGGTCGCTGCCCTGATCGGCCGCCTGGCGGTCGCCATCGAATAGGGCTGGTCGGGCCCCCATCAGGCGGGCTGCGGAGCGCGGTGCGCCACCGCCAACGGCCATGTTGCGTTTTGACCGAGCATGCTCCAAAGATGCCGCGATTTTTCTCCGCGGCATCGTCCGCATTGCAGGGTCCGCAAATGTCCGGTTTCTCGACCGCGCGCCAAAAAATGGTCGATGGCCAGGTGCGCACCAATGACGTCACCGACCGTCGTGTTCTCGATGCCATGCTCACGGTGCCGCGCGAAGCCTTTGTGCCGGCCGGCAGGCAGGCGCTGGCCTACCTCGATCTCGATCTCGACGTGAGCGAAGGCACCGCCAAGCGGTTTTTGATCAAGCCGGCGCTGACCGGCAAGCTGCTTCAGGCCGCCGAAATCGGCGAGGGTGACAACGTGCTGGTCGTCGGCTGCGCCACCGGCTATCTCGCCGCACTGGCCGCTAAGCTGGCGCGGCAGGTCACGGCGACCGAGTGCGATTCGGCTTTGGCCGCCAAGGCCGGGGACGCCTTCACCGCCCAGGGGCTGGCCAATGTCGCCTGCAAGGCGGCGGCCTGTACCGACGGGGATCCCGCTGCCGCCCCCTATGACGTGATTGTCCTCAACGGGGCGGCCGAAGTGCTGCCGGAAGCTCTGCTCGGGCAGCTGAAGGAGGGTGGGCGCCTGGTGGGGGTGTCGGCCGAATCGAGGCCGCCGCGTGCCGTAATTGTGACCCGTACTCACGGCGAATTCGGCCATCGGGCGCTTTTCGACGCCGCCGCCCCGGTCCTTCCCGGGCTGGAGCGGGCGGCTGCCTTTGTCTTCTGACGGCCCCAAAGCCGCCCCAAATCCCGTTCTGAATCAGAAGTGTGGCCGGGATGCTGCACGTGAAGAGTTTCCACTGAGAACTACCCTCGGGTAGTTCCGTCGCGCTTGACCGCGTCCTATGTTGCGGCGGGGCAACGACTCCACTGGTACGGTAACCCGGCTCGCGGGCACGAGTCGGGCGCTAGAATGAACGGAATTTCACGGATGCATGGGGTGAAGCTCTTCACCGGAGCTGCGGTTTCGGTCCTGCTCCTGGCGCTTGCCGGGCCGAGGCCTGCCTTGGCGGATACGATCGATGGCGCGCTGGTGCGCGCCTATCAGAACAATCCGCAGCTCAACGCGCAGCGTGCCCAGGTGCGCTCGACCGACGAAAACGTGCCGCAGGCCTTGTCTGGCTATCGTCCTCGGGTCTCGATGACCGCGAGCGGTGGCTATCAATACCAGGATCTGCAGAGCGGCGTCGGCACCAACTCAATCCACGGAACCACCTTACCTCGCAGCGCTGGAATTACCGCTTCGCAGACACTCTACAATGGCAATCAGACAGCCAACAGAACGCGGGCGGCGGAGAGCCAGGTGTCCGGTGCTCGCGAAGCACTGCGCAGCCTAGATCAAAGTGTGCTGCTTCAGGCCGCAACGACCTACATGGACTATCTGCGCGATGCGGCCACGCTCGAAGTCCAGCGCAGCAACGTGCGCGTGCTCGAGCAGACGTTGAAGCAAACTCGCGATCGCTTCAATGTCGGCGAAGTGACGCGCACCGACGTTGCGCAATCGGAAGCACAGCTGGCCGCCGGCCGAACGCAGGCCCTTACCGCGGAAGCAAATCTCACCACCACGCGCGCAAACTTCCGCCGCATCATCGGCAACGAGCCGGCAAATCTTGCACCCGGATCACCTGTCGATCGTTTCCTCCCCTCAACGCTTGCCGCAGCGATCGAGCTTGGCCTGATCGAGCATCCCAACGTCACGGCTGCGATGTTCGGCATCGACGTCAATTTCCTGCAGGTCAAGGTCGCCGAAGGTGCGTTGCTGCCCACGATGACGATCCAGGCATCGGCCACACAGGCCAACGAACAGTCCTTGATTTCGTTGCGTTCGTTCAACGCATCCGCGATCGCGCAGCTCTCGGTGCCGATCTATCAGGGCGGCAGTGAATACGCGCTGATCCGCCAGTCCAAGGAAAACCTGGCGCAGCAGCGCCTCAACCTCGAAACGACCCGCGACCAGACCCGTGCGACGGTTGTGCAATGGTGGGGCTCGCTGCAGGCCACTAAGGCGCAGGTCCAGTCGGCCCAGGCGCAGGTGGCGGCATCCGAGATCGCCCTGAACGGCGTACGTGAGGAGGCCAAGGCCGGCCAGCGCACCACGCTGGACGTGCTCAACGCGCAGCAGGCGCTGGTGAATGCGCGCGTTGCGTTGGTGACCGCGCAGCACGATCGCGTCGTTGCATCCTATAACGTCCTCGCTGCGGTCGGGCGTCTCTCGCCGCAAGTCCTCGGCCTTGCGACCACGGTCTACGACCCCAGCGTTCACTACCATCAGGTCCGCGACAGCTGGGCCGGCGTGCGCACGCCTGACGGGCGCTGATCCCGCAATCATCCGGTCGATCTCGCCAACAGCCGAGGTCGACCGGTGCTTTGCTTGCAATCATCAAATTCCCTGACATAGCCTTGCCAAGATGATGCGGGTCGATTCGCCCCGCGTTGATGTCGTGTGCGTAACGCTTCAGTGCCGGGGGCAGGGGCACGCCGCTGCACGTTGAGCCGTGATCTGGGGACAAGTCGGGCTGCGGCGACGAAAATGACGGGCCTGTCGTTGCGGAACCGGCCAATCCTGCCGTGCTTGGTGTAAAACAACGCATGCGAGGGCGTTGATGATGTGGAGTCGGAGATGACGCAGCCTGCAAAGGTCACAGAACCCTCCATGGAGGAGATTCTGGCCTCGATCCGGCGCATCATTGCCGACGATGAGGCAAAGCCCCCGCCGGCCGAGGCCGCCAAGCCCGAGAAGGCGGCGGCGCCCGCCGCGCCGCCGAAGCCGCAGGCGATGAACGACATTCCGCCATCCAAGGTCGCTCCACCCAAACCCGCTGCCGAGAAGCCCGCTGCACCGCCGCCGGCCGCAAAGCCGGCGCCGCCACCTGCGCCGGCGCCCGCGGCGGACGCATCCAACAGCCAGGACGATATCGACGCGTTGCTGGCTGGCCTCGATGCGGCCACACCTGCGCCCGAGGTCCGCGCGCCCGAACCAGAGCCAGAGCCCGAGCCGGACGTGCTCGAGCTGACCGACGACATGGCGATGGACCCGACGCCGCCTCCGCCGCCGCCGAGCTTCCGCAAGGTCGAGCCGCGCGACGATCTCGAATTCGCCGAACCGCCGCGGCCCGCTCCGCCGCCGTCCTACGCGCCGGTGGACTTCGACGCGCCGCCGCTGCCCCCGCAGCAGCCGATCCTCGCGCAATCGACGGTCTCCGCGGTCGAATCCGCCTTCAACTCCCTAGCCCATACGGTGCTCAGCAGCAACGCGCGCACGCTGGAAGACCTCGTCAAGGAGATGCTGCGGCCGATGCTGAAGTCCTGGCTCGACGACAACCTGCCCGGCCTCGTTGAACGCATCGTGAAGGCCGAAATCGAGCGGGTCTCGCGCGGCGGCCGCTGAGGGCGGCCGACAGGCCCTCATAAAGCCCGGCTTGGGTGTCATATCCGCGCCCCGACCGGGCCGGAAAGCGCCGTTGCCGCCTCGTTTTTCCCTGACCTTTTCGTTGACTTGGCCCCCTCCCGCGGCTTTCTAGCAGCCCCATGATCGAGAAAAATTACCAGCCCGCCGATATCGAAACCCGCATGTCCGTGGTGTGGGAGGACAGCCTTGCGTTCAAGGCTGGCCGGCCCGACCGCCGTGATGCCGTGCCCTTCACCATCGTGATCCCGCCGCCGAACGTGACGGGCTCGCTGCACATGGGCCACGCCCTCAACAACACGCTGCAGGACATCCTGTGCCGGTTCGAGCGCATGCGCGGCCGCGACGTGCTCTGGCAGCCCGGCACCGACCATGCCGGCATCGCCACCCAGATGGTGGTCGAGCGGCAGCTGATGGAGCGTCAGCAGCCCGGCCGCCGCGAGATGGGGCGCGAGAAGTTTCTGGAGCGGGTCTGGCAGTGGAAGGCCGAGAGCGGCGACACCATCATCAACCAGCTCAAGCGGCTCGGTGCGTCCTGCGACTGGTCGCGCGAGCGCTTCACCATGGACGAGGGCCTGTCGAAGGCCGTCATCAAGGTGTTCGTCGAGCTGCACCGCGAGGGCCTGATCTACAAGGACAAGCGGCTGGTGAATTGGGACACCAAGCTGCTCACTGCGATCTCGGATCTCGAGGTGCAGCAGACCGAGGTCAAGGGCAGCCTCTGGTATCTGCGCTATCCGATCGAGGGCAAGACCTTCAGCCCCGAGGATCCCTCGAGTTTCATCGTCGTCGCCACCACGCGCCCCGAGACCATGCTCGGCGATACCGGCGTGGCCGTGCATCCGGAGGACGAGCGCTATCAGAAGCTGATCGGCAAGAACGTCGTCCTGCCGCTGGTCGGCCGCAAGATCCAGATCGTCGCCGACGAGTATTCCGATCCCGAGAAGGGCTCGGGCGCGGTGAAGGTGACGCCGGCGCACGACTTCAACGATTTCGAGGTCGGCAATCGCCACGGCCTGCGTCGCATCAGCGTGCTCGACAGGGAAGGCTGCCTCGATCTCCTCGACAATGAGGACTATCTGCGCGACCTGCCCGAAGGCGCCGCGCAATTCGCCGAGGAGTTCCACAAAGTCGACCGCTTCGCCGCGCGCAAGCGCATCGTCGAGCGGCTGGAATCGTTCGGCTTCGTCGAGCGAATCGAGCCGCACACCCACATGGTGCCGCACGGCGATCGCTCTGGCAGCGTGATCGAGCCCTACCTGACCGACCAGTGGTACGTCGACGCCAAGACGCTGGCGAGACCTGCGATCGCCGCGGTGCGTTCGGGCGAAACGACGTTCGTGCCGAAGAACTGGGAAAAGACCTATTTCGACTGGATGGAGAACATCCAGCCCTGGTGCATCTCGCGCCAGCTCTGGTGGGGCCACCAGATCCCGGCCTGGTACGGGCCGGACGGCAAGGTGTTCGTCGCCGAGACCGAGGAGGAGGCCGTCAGCCACGCGCTCGGCTATTACGTCGAGCAGGAGGTCATCACGGCCGAGCAGGGCCGCGAGATGGCGCTCGACCGCAACAAGCGCGAAGGCTTCATCACCCGCGACGAGGACGTGCTCGACACCTGGTTCTCCTCGGCGCTGTGGCCGTTCTCGACGCTCGGCTGGCCCGACGACACGCCCGAGGTGCAGCGCTACTACCCGACCAATGCGCTGGTGACCGGCTTCGACATCATCTTCTTCTGGGTCGCCCGCATGATGATGATGGGCCTGCACTTCATGAAGGAGGTGCCGTTCTCGACCGTCTACATCCACGCCCTCGTCCGGGACGAGAAGGGCGCCAAGATGTCGAAGTCGAAGGGCAACGTCATCGATCCCCTCCACCTGATCGACGAATACGGCGCGGACGCGCTGCGCTTCACGCTGGCGGCGATGGCAGCGCAGGGCCGCGACATCAAGCTCGCCACCAGCCGCGTCGAAGGCTACCGCAATTTCGCGACCAAGCTCTGGAACGCGTGCCGCTTCGCGGAGATGAACCACTGCGCCGTGCCGGAAGGCTTCGAGCCGGCGAAGGCAAAGGAGACGCTGAACCGCTGGATCGCGCATGAGACCGCCCACACCACGCGCGAGGTGACCGAGGCGATCGAGGCCTATCGCTTCAACGATGCCGCCGGCAGCATCTACCGCTTCGTCTGGAACGTCTATTGCGACTGGTATGTCGAACTCGCCAAGCCCGTGCTGCTCGGTCCGGACAGCCCTGCCAAGGACGAGACCCGCGCCATGGTCGCCTGGGCGCGCGACGAGATCCTGAAGCTGCTGCATCCCTTCATGCCCTTCATCACCGAAGAGCTGTGGGAGGTGACGGCCAAGCGCGACGGCCTGCTCGCGCTGGCACCGTGGCCGCTGAGGCCGGTCGAGCCGACGCCGGAGCAGCTCGCGATGCTCGCGGTGACCACGGGACCGACCGATGCGCTCGTCTCGCCGGCCTGGGTGCTGCCGATCTTCGATCATGCCGACTTTGCCGATCCCAAGGCCGAGGCCGAGATCGGCTGGGTCATCGACCTCGTCACGCAGATCCGCTCGGTGCGCGCCGAGATGAACATCGCGCCGGCAACGCTGACGGCGCTGGTGCTTGCCGGCGCCTCCGCCGAGACGAAGGAGCGCGCGCCGCGCTGGACCGATGTCATCAAGCGCCTGGCGCGGCTGTCGGATATCTCGTTCGCCGACCGCGCGCCTGACGGCGCTGTCCAGCTGCTGGTGCGCGGTGAGGTCGCCGCGCTGCCGCTCAAGGGCGTGATCGACGTGGCCGCCGAGCGCACGCGTCTCGACAAGGAGATCGCCAAGGCCGAGGCCGACATCAAGCGTGCCGAGTCCAAGCTGGCCAACGAAAAGTTCGTCGCCAACGCGGCCGAGGAGGTCGTCGAGGAGGAGCGCGAAAAGCGCGAGGCGGCGCTGGCCCGCAAGGCCAAGCTGCTGGAGGCGCTGGAGCGGCTGAAGCAGGCGTCTTAGGGCTACTTCGGAAACGGCTTGCTCAGAAAGTTCGAGCCCCTGACGCCGTAGCGCCAGGGCAGCTCGACCGCCTTGGTGATGCCGATGCGGATGCCGGTTGCGACCTCCATCTCCTCCGTCCGCGCATGCAGCGAGATCGGCGGCCGATCCAGCGGCAGGGCGTTGTGCGCGATGGTGATGCCGAGTGCCTCGGTCAGCTTGCCCGGGCCAGAGCACAGCGCATGCACGTCCTGCATGTGCCGGCGTCGGCGCATCGCAGCCAGGCCATGCGTCGGCTCCAGCGCACGGATCAGCACGGCGCTGGCCGAGCCTTCCTCCTCGCAAACGAAGTTCACGCACCAATGGATGCCGTAGGAGCGGTAGACATAGGCAAAGCCGGGCGGGCCAAACATGACCTGGTTCCGCGGCGTCGCCCCGCGGTAGGAGTGCGCGGCCGGGTCGGTATGATGATAGGCCTCGACCTCGACGATGATGCCGCCGACACCGTCGACCAGCATGGTGGCACCGATCAGGTCGGGTGCGACCTCGTGCACGCTGCGTCCGAAGAAGGCGCGCTTCAGGGGCTTGCCGAGCCGCGGTGGAGAAGTCTTCGAGATTGGAGCCATTCGAGGTGAGAATCGCCTGAGAACAGAGCAGGATATTGCCCATATCTGCCATGTTCCCTGAAGCGGGGCGAGCCGGGTTGCGATGCCGGGCCAGACCGACTAGGTAGGACCTGAACAGACCGGACACCCCATGGTCGTTATTGTCGATACCATCGCGAACCCGCTGCGCCCACGCCACCCCGAAAAGGTGAACCGCCCCGATTCCGCTTCGCCGCCGAAGCCGGACTGGATCCGCGTGCGCGCACCCAACACCCGCGGCTACGCCGACACCCGCAACATCGTGCGCGCGAACGGCCTGCATACGGTGTGCGAGGAGGCGGGCTGCCCGAATATCGGCGAGTGCTGGGACAAAAAGCACGCGACCTTCATGATCATGGGTGACACCTGCACCCGAGCCTGCGCTTTCTGCAACGTCAAGACCGGCCTGCCGAACGCACTGGATGCGGCCGAGCCTGAGAATGTCGCCGAGGCCGTGGCCAAGCTCGGCCTCGCCCACGTCGTCATCACCTCGGTCGACCGTGACGACCTCGCTGATGGCGGCGCCGAGCATTTCGCAGAGACCATCCGCGCCATCAGGGCCGCGTGTCCCTCGACGACGATCGAGATCCTGACGCCCGACTTCCTGCGCAAGGAGGGGGCACTCGAAATCGTCGTTGCGGCGAAGCCTGACGTGTTCAACCACAATCTCGAGACGGTGCCGTCGCGCTATCTCACGGTGCGGCCCGGCGCACGCTACTTCCATTCGATCCGGCTGCTGCAGCGGGTCAAGGAGCTCGATCCCACCATCTTCACCAAGTCCGGCATCATGGTCGGCCTCGGCGAGGAGCGCCACGAGGTGCAGCAGGTGATGGACGATCTGCGTTCGGCCGACGTCGACTTTCTGACCATCGGGCAATATTTGCAACCGACCCGCAAGCATCACGCGGTGATGCGCTACGTGCCGCCGGACGAGTTCTCGTCCTACGAAAAGATCGCCTACACCAAGGGCTTCCTGATGGTGTCGGCGAGCCCGCTCACCCGCTCGTCGCATCATGCCGGCGAGGATTTCGCGAGACTGAAGGCTGCGCGGGCAGCTCACGCCAGCTGACGTACCATGCATCGAGTTTCGAGCAAGCACCGTGTCAACCACAGCGCGTCCGAGATGTTCGATCTGGTCGCCGATGTCGAGCGCTACCCGGAATTCGTGCCGCTGTGCAGCGCGCTGAAGGTGCGCCAGCGCATGGCGAAGCCCGACGGCACCGAGGTGCTGGTCGCCGACATGACGGTGTCGTTCAAGCTGGTCAAGGAATCCTTCACCAGCCGCGTGACCCTCGACCGCGCCAACCTGAAAATCCTCGTCGAATACCTGCAAGGTCCGTTCAGGAATCTGGAAAATCGTTGGACGTTCGAGCCCAAGGGAGAGGGCGTCTGCGACGTCGGCTTCTTCCTCGCCTACGAATTCAAGAGCCGCATGCTGGCGATGCTGATGGGCTCGATGTTCGATGCCGCCTTTGCGCGGTTCTCGACGGCGTTCGAGAAACGGGCAGACGCGATCTACGGTCGGCCGAAGGTGGCGTCGACGTAGGCACACTCTTTCCGCCGTCATTGCGAGGAGCTCTTGCGACGAAGCAATCCAGAATCCCTCCGCGGAAAGATTCTGGATTGCTTCGCTTCGCTCGCAATGACAGTGAGGCTCAATCCACCGCCTTCACCACATCCGGCGGCTGCGAGGCGTAATACGCCGCCGCCTGCTCGATATCCTGCGGCGTCATCGCGCGCGCGATGTTGCGCATCTGCTGGCTGATGTCGTTGCGGCGCTCGCCTGACGCGAAGGCCTGAAGCTGCGCCTTCATGTACGTCTCCGATTGTCCTTCGAGCCATGGGCTACCGGTCTTGTTGTCGAGGCTGCCATGGCAGGAGCCGCAGGGCGCGATCCCGCGCATCGGCGCGCCATAGATGACGATGTTGGGCTTCGGCAGTTGCGGCGTCGGATGATAGGCCGGCAGCCGCGGCAGATAGGCATAATAGTGAGAGAGATCGGCGATCTCCTGGTCGGTCAGATTGACCGCAAACGGCGACATCACGGCATTGGTGCGCGCGCCCGAGCGGAAGTCGTGCAGCTGCTTGTAGATGACCGCGGCATACTGGCCCGCAAGGTTGGGGGAGTCCGCGCGACTGATGCCGGTCGGGCCGTGACAGATGGCGCAACGCTGTGCCAGCGTCGCGCCGCGGCCGATCGCCTCCTGGCTCGGCCGTGAGAGCGTATTCGAGGTGAGCACGACGTCGGACAGACGCTTGGTCTGCTCGGGCGCCGTGACGGTTGCCGCGCGCTGTGGCAGGCCGGCGGCACTACAGATCGCATCCCAGACATTGGCGAACTGGACCCAGGGCTGCGCGAACGGCAGCACGATGAAGCCGCCGATCGCGGTCACGATGAGGATCGCGGCGGTGACGCCGACAGCCGTCGTAAAATGCGGGTTACGGAAGCTGAAGAGGTCGCGCGCACTCATCACTGCGCTCCCACATAGACGGCCGGCACCGAGGTGCCTTCGTTCAGCGCCAGCGTCAGGATCGGGTAGCCGTAATTGGTGAGGGTGAGCGCGATCATCAGCCCGACCCACAGGGCGTAGGTGTTGAGCGCGACCGGCACGGTCGCCGGCTGGTGCACGGCCAGCGCAAACCGATAGGGCCCGGCGTCAGCCTGCGGCGCGCGCATGCCGCGCGCAAGAATGACCAGGAACAGAATACCCGAGGTCAACAGGATGAAGCCGCCGATCGCCGAAAGGGTCACGGACAGCGCCTGCGGCGAGATCGCTGGATCGGCGAAGTCGAAATAGGCCATGCGGCGCGGCATGCCCAGAATGCCGACCCAGTGCCACGGGAAGGTGGTGACCATCATGCCGACGAACCAGAGCCAGAGCTGGGTCCGGATCAGGCGGAGATCGATCAGCTCGCGGCCGGTCAGATGCGGCCACAGATCATAGGCGATCGCGAAATACATGATCACGATGGCGCCGCCGAAGATCAGGTGGAAATGTCCGGTGATCCACTGCGTGTTGTGGATGGACGCATCGAGCTGATAGCTCATGTTGATCAGGCCGCCGGCTCCGCCGAAGCCGAGCATGACGAACGAGAAGGCCAGCGCCAGCATCATCGGATTGTCCCAGGGCAGGGCCCTGATCCAGCCGAACAGGCCGCGCCCGCCGCGCAGCCGCGCAGCGATCTCGACCGAGGCGCAGATCGTGAACACGGTCAGCAGCGTCGGCAGCGCGACCAGCGCGGTGAAGGCCGAATGGATGAACTTGAAGCCGGCGCCGACCTGCGGATCGGCAAAGGTGTGGTGCATGCCGATCGGCATCGCGACCACCAGGAACAGGATGAAGGAGATGCGAGCCATGGTGTCGGAATAGACGCGCCCGCCGATCGCGCGCGGCACGATGGTGTAATAGGCAATGTAGGTCGGCATCAGCCAGAAATAGACGATGGCGTGCAGCGTCCAGGAGAAGAACACGCGGGCAAGGCCGGCATCGATTGTGCTCTTCAGGCCCGCCGCGACGGGAATGATCTGGAGCAGCAGCTCGAGCGCGGCGCCGACTGCGGTCCAGGCCCATAAATAGGAGCCCGCGACATTGGCGAACATGGCGAGCGGCACCGGCGCGCCGGGATGGGCCTTGCGCCAGACGCGCAAATTGATCGACATCAGCGCGACCCAGACCCACGAGCCAACCACGACCAGCACGACACCGAGATAGTAGAAGACGTTGCCGATCAGCGGCGGATAGAAGGTGTAGAGCACCGAGGCGCGGCCGAGCGCGATCGGGATCACCGCCATGATACTGCCGGCGACGATCAGCCAGAACCCGGTCCAGGCCCAGCGCACCCCGACCAGGCGCTGCTCCAGCGCGGACTCAGCTATGGCATAGCCAAAACCCATCGCGACCAGCGTCGGGAAGACGTAGCCCATCACCGTGCCATGCGCGGTCAGCGAGCGGTAGTACAGTTCGGGATTGGACAGCCATGTGCCGATCGGGCTGCGGATGAACATCTGCCAGGCGCCGAGCGCGAGCGCGATGCCGAATACGGCAAAAGCGAGCCAGAAATGAGCGAGGATGAGCTTCCTATTGGCCAACACAGCTCAGCCTCCCGCCACCCTTCGCACGACCGGCGAATTCGGCCTTGTCGATCACCTTGACCTTGCCCCACATGCCTTCGTGGCCGAAGCTGCAAAACTCCTGGCAGGGCATCAGATAATCGCCGGTCTTCGTGAAACGCATGAGCTGTTCGGAGATGTAGCCCGGGACCAGCATGGCGTTGACGTTGGTGCCCTGGATCAGGATGCCGTGCACGACGTCGGCGCTGGTGGCGCGCAGCGTGATCGGCGTGTCCGCAGGCACCAGGATGCAGGCCGGTGTGAAGGAATATTGCTGGCCGATCGCGCGCACGGTCACATTGCCGTTCGCCTCGAGCACGCTGCCGAGATTGCTCTCGACGAATTCGCCTGAGAGATGCAGCCGGGATGGATCGGTCGTCTCGACGCGCGGCTGCGGCATGGTCGCGCGATGGATACCGGCGAATGCCGCGAGCAGCGCCATCATCACGATGATGATCACGGCAATGGTCGCCCAGCGCCGCTCGACGCGGGCCGCGACCTCAGCGCTGGCGTGAGTGTCCTGGGCGCTCATTGCAGCGGTCCGCGCGGCAGGAAGACGAACAGGTAGAAGGCAAACCACATTGCGACGACGCAGGCCGTGGCGATGCCGGCAAGCACGATCGCCCCGGACGGGCCTTGGGCGACGACCTCGTCGACGGCCTGGTCGGCGGCGGCTGGGCTGGTCGGCGGGTCGGAATTGATCATGACGGATCTCTGGGTCTCAGTTCAGCGGTGCGGAGCGCAGCTCGTTGGCCTCGCGCGCCGAGACCGGCGTGCCGCGATTGCCCCAGGCGGTGCGGATGTAGGAGACGACGGCAGCGATCTCGTTATCGGACAGAAGCCCCGCAAACGGCGGCATGCCGTAGGGCATCGGGTTGCCCTTGGTGCCCGGCGGATAGCCGCCATTGAGCACCATGCGGATCGGATTGACCGCCGACTGCATCTCGATCGACTGGTTGTTGGCGAGCGGCGGCCAGTGCGGCGGCTTGCCTTCGCCCTGAGCGCCGTGACAGCTCGCGCAGTGCTTGTCGTAAACGGTCTTGCCGAGGCTGATCAAGAGGCTGCTCTCGCTGGTCGGCAGTGTCGAGCTTGCCGGCGGCGACGGCGAGGGCTCCGCAATGCTCTTGAGGTACACCGCCATGGCGCGCGTGTCCTCGTCGCTGAGATATTGCAGGCTGTTGTGCACGACCTCGGCCATCGGGCCGTAAACGACGCCGCGCATGGAGACGCCGGTCTGGAGCAGGTCGGTGATGTCCTTGATGCTCCAGTCGCCGAGCCCCGCTTCGCGATTTGAGGTGAGGGACGGCGCGTACCAGTTTTGCATCGGGATCAGGCCGCCCTTGAAGGCGTCCGATTGCGAGGTGCCGCCGAGCGCGTTGATCGGCGAATGGCACATGCCGCAATGGCCGAGGCCCTCGACGAGATAGGCGCCGCGATTCCATTCCGCCGATTTCTTCGGATCCGGCTTGAACTCGCCCTCGGTGAAGAACAACGTGCGCCAGCCGAGGATGAGCTGGCGATTATCGTAGGGGAAGCGCAGCTCGTGCGGCTTGTTCTTCTGGTTCACAGGCTGAATCGAGCGCAGATAGGCGTAGATCGCGTCGCTGTCGGCGCGCGTCACCTTGGTGTAGGAGGCGAACGGCATCGCTGGATAGATCAGCCCGCCGTCCGGGAAGCGGCCGCTGTGCATGGTCTTGTAGAAATCGTCGGCGCTCCATTTGCCGATTCCCATGTCGGGATCCGGCGTGATGTTGGAGGTGTAAAGCGTGCCGAACGGGGTCGGCATAGGCCGGCCGCCGGCGAACAAGCGTCCCTCGGGTGCAGTGTGGCACGCCGTGCAATCGCCGGCGCGGGCGAGATATTCGCCGCGCGCGACGACATCGCTGCTCTTGTCTTGCGCGTGCGCAATTGTCGCGAGCGCAACGATGGCAAAGAGCGTGATCAACAGTTTCGAGACCATCATCCGCCTCGTCAGTTGGGCTGGCTGCCGCAGCCGAAGGGCAGGGCATAGGTGCCTTTCGGGAGGGGGGCCGGGTTGGCGGGCGCAGGCCGCGTCGCGAGCCAGGCGGCCACGGCCGTCACGTCGGCCTCGGTGAGATGACCGGCGACGAGCTGCATGCAGTCCGGCGACTTGGCCGTACGGGTGCCGTAACGCCAGGCGCCGAGCTGTGCGCTGATATAGGCGGCGCGCAAGCCCAACAGGCCGGGGATGCCTGGCTGCATGCCGGTCAGGTCGGGGCCGTGGCAGCTCACGCATGCCGGAATGTTGCGATTGGCATCGCCGCTGGTGGCGAGCTGTTCGCCCTGTGCGAGGACGTCCCTGCTGACCTCGCTCGGCGTCGGCTGCGGCAGTGGCGGATGCTCGTTGGCAAAATACTCCGCCATTGCCTGCAGATACGGATCGGGCAGAAACTCCAGGAGATAGTTCATCGGCGGATATTTGCGCCGGCCGCTGCGGAAGGCGAGAAGCTGGTTGTAGAGATAGCCGGCCGGCTTGCCCGCGAGGCGCGGGAAATAGACGTCGCTGGTGCCTTCGCCCTTGTTGCCATGGCAGGGCGTGCACGCCTCCACCCGCGCTGCCATCGTGTCCGGCGGCTGGTTGGCCATTTGCGCGGACGCACCATCAATGGCGGCCAAAGTGATGATCACGGCGGCCGAGGCCGCGACGCGAGCGAACAATTGCGTCGCCCTCCACGATGCTGGTCCGGTTGATTCCGGAGCACAGCCTAAGTCGGCATTATTGCGCCAATATTTTCCCGTGCAAGATCGGACACCAGCGATGAGGTTTGGTCGCGCCGTTCGCATGGGCGTTCCGATCGGTATCGACGAATTTACATGCTTTCTGAAAACGGAACATAACGCTGCAGCCTCGCGACAGTTCCTGCCCGAGCTTTGCGTTGTCATGACGCCCTCAAATGTCAGAAGGCGCAGGGAAGACCAGGTGCCGGCCGGGCACCCACGGTCCACTGTGCGAAGGTTGCGCTACAAGAGGCTGCACAGCGGCATACAGGTGAAGCCCAACAACCGGCCTTCCCTGCGCAGTGGTTTGACGGCTTATGCCGAGCTCTCCCCGGGGAGCGATGCACTATTGCCCCCGTCGCCTTGCCGATAACTGACGCGCGCGTCCGGTTGGACCGCCACATCACCGCAAGACTTGGCGCACAGACCCCGGGCGCCAGGACGACACGGTTTTGCCGTACGCAAATCACACCGGTCGTGTGCGCGACGGTTTTCGCTCACGGTTGCCCGCCCTGCAAAACCCTTCGCGCCGGTGCAACTAGCGTCCACCGCAGCTCACCCCGCGTTCGTGACGATCGCGATACGCCCCTCTGACAAGGGATGAGGTGCGACGAGAATGCGACAAAGCCGAAATTCTGTAAAGGCGAATATTTTCGTTGCGGGTGGTTGACCGGCCGTTTGTGTGTTTTGCCCGTCGGGCAACGCAAGATCTCGTAAGGTGGATAGCCGAAGGCGCAATCCACCAGACCAAGAGTTTCCTCCCGTGTTCCGCCTCAGCCGTCGCGGGGATCATTTCGCATTGCGGCGCGTTCTCAACTGACAGTCCGGGTTGGAGCCGCCATGACCATCAATTTCGACACGCTGAAAGCGTCGCTCGTCCTGTACGGGCTGAACGCGATCTACGCGATCCTGTTGCTCGCGGTCGGCTGGTATCTGTCCGGCGCGATGCAGCGTTTCGCAACGCGAGTCCTCAGCGTCACGCACCGCGTCGACCCGCTGGTGACGCTGTTCGTGGGCAGCCTTGCGCGCTATGGCGTCCTCGCGGTCGTCGGCATCGCCGTGCTGCAGCTCTTCGGCATCCAGACGGCGAGCCTGGTCGCCGTTCTGGGCGCGACCTCGCTCGCCATTGGTCTCGCCTTGCAGGGCACGTTGTCCAATCTCACCGCCGGCGTGATGCTGCTCTTGTTCCGGCCCTTTCACATCGGCGACGACGTCGAGGTCGCCGGCAAGGCCGGCAAGGTGAGGTCGCTGTCGCTGTTCATGACCGAGCTGGTCGCGCCCGACAACACGCAGATCCTGTTGCCGAATGGACAGGTCTGGGGCGCGGCCATCATCAACCATAGCGCCTATCCTGGCACGGGCGAGGTCAAGGTGACGTTTCCGGTCCCCGCCGGCGCGGCCAATACGCTGGCCGATCGCATCCTGAGGGAATTGCGCAACGACTCCCGCATGGACGAGCAGGCTGCGCCTGCCGTCTCCGTCACCAAGGTCCTCGATGTCGCCAATCCCGCAGCACCGATCCTGGAATTGACGGTTAGCGCAAAGGCGAAGCCGTCTGAAGCCGACGCGGTCAAGCAGTGCGTGCTCGATCACGCGAGCGCGTTGCTTGCGGCGGCGGCCTGAGGCGTTTTATCCCCGCGGCGAACGTGGCGGCCGGCGCTTCACCACATGCCGGCGCGGCGAGCGGGTCACGCGCGGGCGGAGGCGGCTTGCCGCGGCACGTTGCGGCTTGGCCGCGACTTGCGGGCCGCGGGCCAGATCCATCAGCATGCGCAGCGCCTCGACAACCGAGCGGGCGCGCACGGCGCTGCGGCCGATGGCGCCGAAGCGGTGCTCGCGGTGGATGATGCGGCCGTCGCGCGCGGCAGCGGCGAAGTGCACGAGACCGACCGGCTTGCCGGGCGTGGCGCCGCCCGGGCCGGCGATGCCGGTGATGGCGACGGCGAGATCGACATCGGCGCGCTCCAGCGCACCGATCGCCATCGCGGTCGCGGTCTCCTTGCTCACCGCACCGAAATTCGCAAGCGTGCTCGCCTCGACGCCAAGCATCGCGCGCTTGGCCTCATTGGAATAGGTGACGAAGCCGCGGTCGATGACATCGGACGAGCCGGGGATGTCGGTCAGCGCGCCCGCAACGAGACCGCCGGTGCAGGATTCGGCGGTCGCGATCGTCAGCTTGCGCATCCGACACAGATCGAGCAGCGAGCGGGAGAGGGCGCGTGCGTCGCTGCCGCCCATGGCCTTACACGCCCCAGGGCAGGCGGATGGTGGCGCTCGCGGTGGCCGCGATGCCTTCCTCACGGCCGGTGAAGCCGAGCCGCTCGCTGGTGGTCGCCTTTACCGCGACGCGCGAGATGTCGACGCCGGAGATCTCGGCGATGCGTGCGCGCATGGTGTCGCGCAACGGACCGATCTTCGGCCGCTCGCAGATCAGCGTCACCTCGAGATTGGCGACGCGGCCGCCGCGCGCTGCGACGCGCTCGATGGCATATTTCAGGAACTGGTCGGAGGAGGCGCCCTTCCACTTCGCATCGCTCGGCGGAAAGTGCGAGCCGATGTCGCCGTCGGCGAGCGCGCCGAGAATGGCGTCGACCAGCGCATGCAGGCCGACGTCGCCGTCGGAATGAGCCAAAAAACCCTTGGTGTGCGGCACGCGCACGCCGCAGATCATGACATGGTCGCCTTCGCCGAAGGCGTGCACGTCGTAGCCGGTGCCGGTCCTGATGTCGCCTAGCTGGGCGGCCAGGCGCGCTTCCTCGCGCACGAAATCCTCGGGAGTGGTGAGCTTCATGTTGGCAACATCGCCTTCAAAGGTTGCGACCGTCAATCCCGCCCATTCGGCAATCGCGGCATCGTCGGTGAAATCCGAGCGTGCATCCCTTGCCGCGCGACGATGCGCCTCGAGGATGACGTCGAAACGAAAGGATTGCGGCGTCTGTGCGATTCGCAAGGAAGCGCGGTCCGGCGTGGCCTCGACGTTGCCGCTCTCGCCGGTGACCTTGATGGTGTCGGTGACGGGAACAACGGGGATCGCAGCACCGGTGCGGCTCGCCGCCTCGATCGCGCGCGAGATCACGCCTTCCGAAACGAAGGGCCGCGCGGCGTCGTGGATCAGCACGATGTCCGGCTTGTGCTTGGCCAGGGCCTCGAGGCCGGCGAGCACCGAAGCCTGCCGCGTCGCGCCGCCATTGGCCGGCGGCTCATGCCTTAGCCCTGCGACCGCTGCCGTGAACATGGCGCTGTCGTCGGGGTTCACCACCGGCTGCACCGCAAACACATCGGCGTGGCGGCTGAAGGCTTCCATCGCGCGATAAATCACGGGCACGCCGCCGATCTCGCGATATTGCTTCGGCCCGCCGGCGCCGGCGCGCAATCCACGCCCGGCTGCGACGAGGACGACCGCGGTGCGCTGTGATTTCGCCATAGGACTCAAATACTCAGTTGCCAATGAAAGAGCAGGGGGTGATTTGCCGGCATGCCTCTAGCACGGCAGGCCCGCAAAAAAAGGGGGTTTCCCTGGATTGTGGGAAACAGCATTTTGCTGCACTGCACTTGAAAGATCTACAGAACTGTCTAAACTGTAGGCATGACGCTTGACTGCACAAGAATTGTGCGCAAGATAGATCATGGCAGGCGCGATGAGGCCCTGCCCAGTCAACGAGACCCCCGTGACCGGCTCGGCAGTATCAGGCTCTAAGCCGTTGAAAATAGGCGATATTGAAGTCGCCGCCCCGGTCTTCCTGGCACCGATGTCGGGTGTGACTGACTCGCCCGTCCGCCGGCTGGCTGCCGAGCTTGGAGCCGGTCTCGTCGTGTCCGAAATGACCGCGAGCGATGAGCTCGCCAACGGCCACCGGATGTCCCGGTTGCGCTGCGAAGCCACCGGCATCGGCCCGCACGTGGTCCAGCTCGCCGGCTGCGAGACGCACTGGATGGCCGAAGGCGCCCGGATCGCCGAAGCGGAAGGCGCCGATATCATCGACATCAACATGGGCTGTCCCGCCCGCCACGTCACCGGCGGCCAGTCCGGCTCGGCCTTGATGCGCGACCTCGACCATGCCGTCAGCCTGATCGAGGCGACGATCGCGGCGGTGAAGGTGCCGGTTACGCTGAAGATGCGGCTCGGCTGGGACGACCGCAGCCGCAACGCGCCGGAGCTGGCGCGGCGCGCGCAGGCCGCCGGGGTCAAGCTCGTCACCGTGCACGGCCGCACCCGCTGCCAGTTCTACAAGGGCGAGGCCGATTGGGATGCGATCCGCGCCGTGCGCGAGGCCGTCTCCATTCCGCTCGTCGTCAACGGCGACATCACCTCCTACGAGAAGGCGCTCGCGGCATTGGACGCCTCGGGCGCCGACGCCGTGATGATCGGCCGCGGCGCGCAGGGCCAGCCCTGGCTGCCAGGCCAGATCGGCCGCCGCCTGAAGGGCGGGGCCGAGGAAGCCGCGCCCTCGCTCGAAACGCAGCTGCATTATGTCCGCACGCTCTATGACGGCGTTTGTGCGCTCTATGGTCTGCGCATCGGGCTGAGGCACGCCCGCAAGCATCTGGGCTGGGCGCTCGACGTCGCAGCGCAGGCGAGCCGTGCGCCGGCCGAGAAGCTGAAATCCTGGCGGCAGAAAATCCTGGTCTCGGAGGATCCGCGCCTCGTTCACGATTCACTGCAAGACGCCTTCGACGACTTCGCATGGAGCGCTGCTGCATGAGCTCAGCCGCTGAACATCGTCGGCCGCTTCAGTCCGACAGCGACGCCATCCTGGATGCCTTGCCCAACCCCGTTCTCATGATCGGGCCGGACGGCAAGATCGTCGCCGCCAACATCGCCACCGAAGCCTTCTTCGAGATCTCGACGCAATTCCTGAAGCGGCAGTCGTTGAAGGAGCTGGTGCCGTTCGGAAGTCCGTTGCTGGCGCTGATCGACCAGGTGCGCTCGTCGAACTCGCCGGTCAACGAATACAAGGTCGATCTCGGTACGCCGCGCATGGGCGGCGACCGCCAGGTCGACCTGCATGTCGCGCCGCTCACCGAGCGGCCCGGCCATATTGTGGTGATGCTGCAGGAGCGCACCATCGCCGACAAGATGGATCGGCAGCTCACCCACCGCAGCGCAGCGCGCTCGGTGATAGCGCTAGCAGCGATGCTCGCGCATGAAATCAAGAATCCGCTGTCGGGCATTCGCGGCGCCGCACAGCTGCTCGAGCAGCAGGCCTCGTCCGAGGACCGCATGCTGACGCGGCTGATCTGCGACGAGGCCGACCGCATCGTGACGCTGGTCGATCGCATGGAGGTGTTCGGCGACGAGCGCCCCGTGGTGCGCGGCCCCGTCAACATCCATTCGGTGCTCGATCACGTGAAGCGGCTGGCGCAGTCGGGCTTTGCCCGCAACATCCGCTTCATCGAGGACTACGATCCGTCGCTGCCGCCGGTGCTGGCGAACCAGGACCAGCTGATCCAGGTGTTCCTCAATCTCGTGAAGAACGCCGCCGAAGCGTTGATCGACGTGCCCGACGCCGAGATCCAGCTCACCACCGCGTTCCGTCCCGGTGTGCGCCTGTCAGTCCCCGGTCAAAAATCCCGGGTATCCCTTCCGCTCGAATTCTGCGTGAAGGACAACGGACCCGGCGTGCCCGACGATCTTCTGCCCAACCTGTTCGACCCCTTCGTGACCACCAAGCAGACCGGCTCGGGTCTCGGCCTGGCGCTGGTTGCCAAGATCGTCGGCGATCACGGGGGCATCATCGAATGCGAATCTCAGCCGCGCAAGACCACCTTCCGCGTGCTGATGCCGATGTATTCCACATCGGTGAAACACGCCGATCAAAGCAGTCGCGACGGCTCTGCCGGGAAGTCGTCGCCTGCGTCACAGGGGGCAAAATGAGGATTAACAATGCCCGCAGGTAGCATTCTCGTAGCCGATGACGATACCGCCATCCGCACCGTTCTCAATCAGGCACTGTCCCGCGCCGGTTACGAAGTGCGGCTGACCGGCAATGCCGCGACGCTGTGGCGCTGGGTCAGCCAGGGCGAGGGCGATCTCGTCATCACCGATGTGGTGATGCCGGATGAAAACGCCTTCGATCTGTTGCCGCGGATCAAGAAGATGCGGCCGAACCTGCCCGTCATCGTCATGAGTGCGCAGAACACCTTCATGACGGCGATCCGCGCCTCCGAGCGCGGGGCTTACGAATATCTGCCGAAGCCGTTCGACCTGAAGGAGCTGATCGCCATCGTCGGCCGCGCGCTGGCCGAGCCGAAGGAGCGGACCTCGACGCCGGACGAGGACGCCGAGATGGAGGCGATCCCGCTGGTCGGCCGCTCGCCAGCGATGCAGGAAATCTACCGCGTGCTGGCGCGCCTGATGCAGACCGACCTCACCGTGATGATCACGGGCGAGTCCGGCACTGGCAAGGAGCTGGTGGCGCGCGCGCTGCACGATTACGGCAAGCGCCGCAACGGCCCGTTCGTCGCGGTCAACATGGCGGCGATCCCGCGCGATCTCATCGAGTCCGAATTGTTCGGCCACGAGCGCGGTGCCTTCACCGGCGCCAACACCCGCGCCTCCGGCCGGTTCGAGCAGGCCGAAGGCGGCACGCTGTTCCTGGACGAGATCGGCGACATGCCGATGGAGGCGCAGACCCGCCTGCTGCGCGTGTTGCAGCAGGGCGAATACACCACCGTCGGCGGCCGCACCCCGATCAAGACCGACGTGCGCATCGTCGCGGCCTCCAACAAGGACCTGCGCGTCCTGATCCAGCAGGGCCTGTTCCGCGAAGACCTGTTCTTCCGCCTCAATGTCGTTCCGCTGCGGCTGCCGCCCTTGCGCGAGCGCATCGAGGACCTGCCCGATCTCGTGCGTCACTTCTTCACGCTGGCCGAGAAGGACGGGTTGCCGCCGAAGAAACTGGATACGCTGGCGCTGGAGCGGCTGAAGCAGCACCGCTGGCCCGGCAACGTGCGCGAGCTAGAAAACCTCGCCCGACGCCTCGCCGCGCTCTATCCGCAGGACGTGATCACGTCCTCCGTCATCGATGGCGAGCTCGCACCGCCCTCGGTCAGCCCGGGCGCCGCGGTCCAGCAGGGCGTCGACAATCTCGGCGGCGCCGTGGAGGCGTATCTGTCCTCGCACTTCCAGGGCTTCCCGAACGGCGTGCCGCCGCCGGGCCTCTATCACCGCATCCTCAAGGAGATCGAGGTGCCGTTGCTGACGGCGGCGCTCGCCGCCACCCGCGGCAACCAGATCCGCGCCGCGGACCTGCTCGGTCTCAACCGCAACACGCTGCGGAAGAAGATCCGGGATCTCGACATCCAGGTGTATCGGAGCGGGGGCTAGTCTCTCGAAGCGGACGGTGGCTCAGCTCCCCCTACCAAGGCAGAGCTGAGCCTGTCCGGATCGCGCTGGCCGTTGTGGCTGACGCGGTGAGCAGAAGTCCGCGCTGGGCCCAAATGTTCCGGTCGTCCATTTAAATTTGTTAGGCCGCAGCGCGCGGCGTCACATCTATCTGACCAGCCGCCCAGATGCCGGCATCACGCTGGCGAGAGTCACCGGGTCCTGCTTATGGCCGAGGCCGTTGACCAGGAGGTCGGAGGCCACGATCAGCAGCAGAACGGCCGAAACCATCGTCGCGAGACAGATCTTATCCATGCTGATCAAGCCGGAATGGCGGGAATCCGTTCCCGTCCCTCCGCATGTGCCTGTGGATTGCGCGGGTCCGCCGCGGCCGAGACGCCGCGGAATTGTCGCAATTTGGCAACAATGTGGTACGAATACATCAGTATCCGCGCGTCCGCGGACCCGTTTTCAGCACCATTGCCGGAATGACCAGCGCAGAGACCTCGGCCGCACACTTTGACACGGCCCCAGCGGAAGAGACCCGGCATTGGTCGGTGCGACGCTGGCTGGCGCCCTTTGCCGTCGCGCTGGCGCTGCTGTCGGCCTTCCTGACCTTCCTGGTCCTGACCGGTCTGAGCACGATCGAGCCGACGCCCGGGGTGGTCCGCACATTCTATCTGATCAATGCCGCCACGATCCTGCTGCTGGTCGGGATCATCATCCGGGAACTCTGGCAGCTGATCCTGGCGCGGCGGCGGGGCAGGGCGGCGGCGCGTCTTCACGTCCAGATCGTCAGCCTGTTCTCGATCGTCGCGGTGCTGCCGGCGGTGCTGGTCGCCGTCGTCGCCAATGTCACCATCGAGCGCGGCCTCGACCGGCTGTTCTCCGGGCCGACCAAGCAGGTCATCCAGAACTCGCTGACGATCGCGCGGGCCTATATGCAGGACCATGCGCAGCTGATCCGCGGCGACATTCTCGGCATGGCCAACGACATCGCCCATGCCCGGCCGCTCTATGACCAGGACCGCCGCACGTTTCGCGAGATGCTGACGGCGAGCGCCGCGTCCCGCAACCTGCCGGGCGCGATGATCATCGACAAGAACACCAACATTCTGGAATCCGCCGACACCGGCATGCGGCTCGCTTATTCGCCGCCCGCGCCCGACTTTCTCAGCAACGTCAACGAGGCCGAGCCCGAGATCGCGGTGCTTCCCGATGCGAGCTTCGTCGCCGCGGTGATCCGCCTGCGTGCCTTCAACGACACCTTCCTCTATGTCGCCCGGCCGCTTGATCCGAACGTCGTCAATCAGCTCAAGCAGACCGAGGTCAGCGTCGCCGAATACGCCCAGATCGAATCGCGCCGGCTCGGTATCCAGGTCGCCTTCGCGCTGATGTTCGCGGTGATCGCGCTGACCATCTTGATGGCTTCGGTGCTGATCGGTCTCAACTTCGCCAACTCGCTGGTCTCGCCGATCCGGCGGCTGATGAACGCGGCCCACACGGTCTCGACCGGCGACCTGCACGTCCAGGTGCCCGTGCACCAGTCGGAAGGCGACCTCGCCCAGCTGGGCGAGACCTTCAACAAGATGACGCAGGAGTTGCGCAGCCAGCGCGACGAGCTCGTGAGCGCCAGCGACCTCATCGACAGCCGCCGCCGCTTCATCGAAGCGGTGCTGTCATCGGCGAGCGCCGGCATCATCGGCGTCGACGCGTCCGGCAGCGTCGGCATCCTCAACCGCTCCGCCGAGAAGCTGATCGGGCACTCCGAAGCCGAGACGCTCGGCCATCCGCTCTCCGACGTGCTGCCGGAGCTGGACGAGATGATGAAGACCGCGCGGGAAGGGACCCAGCGCCTGGTGCAGGGCCAGATCACGATCACCCGCGACGGCACCGAGCGCAACCTGTCTGTCCGCGTCAGCGCCGAGAAGAACCAGCCGCACGACAGCTACATCATCACGCTCGACGACATCACCGAGCTGGTCTCGGCGCAGCGCACCTCGGCCTGGGGCGACGTCGCGCGCCGCATCGCCCACGAGATCAAGAATCCGCTGACCCCGATCCAGCTCTCGGCCGAGCGCATCCGCCGCAAGTTCGGCAAGACCATCACCGAGGACAAGGACAAGCAGATATTCGATCAGTGCACCGACACCATTGTGCGCCAGGTCGACGACATCAGGCGCATGGTCGACGAGTTCTCGCGCTTTGCGCGGATGCCCAAGCCCGTGATGGAGGGGGAGGACGTCGCCGACACCGTGCGCCAGGCGGTGTTCCTGATGAAGGTCGCCCATCCCGAGATCGACATCGAGGCTGAGTTCAAGCAGGATCCGCTGCGCGCCCAGTTCGACCGGCGCCTGATCTCGCAGGCGGTCACCAACATCGTCAAGAACGCCACCGAGGCGATCGAGCAGGTCCCGCCCGAGGAGCTCGGCAAGGGCAAGGGCCGGATCGACGTCGTGGTGTCGCGCGAGGGCGACGACGTGCTGATCGACGTCATCGACAACGGCATCGGCCTGCCCAAGGTCGCGCGCTCGCGCCTGCTCGAACCGTACGTCACCACGCGCGCCAAGGGCACCGGGCTCGGGCTCGCCATCGTCGGCCGCGTGCTGGAAGACCACGGCGGGCGGATCGAGCTGAAGGATGCCTCCGACTTCCGTGCAGGCCAGCGCGGCGCCTGGATGCGGATGCGCTTTGCCGTCTCAGGGCAACCCGCGAAAACGGAGCACGTGCCGGCGGCCAACGCCGCGACCGAGACGACCTCCAAAGCCGACATCACGCAAACGGTGACGGAATCCGTCGAGAACCGGGAAACAAAAGAGCCGGCCGCCGGAACCAAAGAGCCGGCTGAAAAGACCAATGATTCAACCAAAATCGAAGCCTCAACAGGCAGCTGACAAGACAGGCGCGATCCATGGCAAGTGAAATTCTGATTGTCGATGATGAGGCCGATATTCGGGATCTCGTTGCGGGCATTCTCGAAGACGAGGGATTCGTCACAAGGACCGCACGCGACAGCGACTCGGCGCTCGCCGAGATCGCCAATCGTCGGCCGCACCTGGTATTCCTCGATATCTGGCTGCAGGGCTCCAAGCTCGACGGCCTGCAGCTCCTGGAGCAGGTCAAGAAGGACAATGCCGATCTGCCCGTCGTGATGATCTCCGGCCACGGCAACATCGAGACCGCGGTCGCCGCGATCAAGCGCGGCGCCTACGATTTCATCGAGAAGCCGTTCAAGGCCGACCGCCTCATCCTGGTCGCGACCAGGGCGCTGGAGAACTCGCGGCTCAAGCGCGAGGTCAAGGAGCTGAAGCAGCTCGCGCCGAGCGCCAGCCAGCTGGTCGGCCGCTCGCCCAGCATGAACCAGCTGCGCCAGACCATCGAGCGGGCGGCCAAGGCCAACAGCCGCATCCTGATCGTCGGCCCCGCCGGCGCCGGCAAGGAGCTGACCGCGCGCACGCTGCATGCCGCCTCGGGCCGCGCCGACGGTCCTTTCGTCGTCATCAACGCCGCCGCGATCACGCCGGACCGGATGGAGCATGAGCTGTTCGGCGTCGAGCAGTCCAACGGCGAGCAGCCGCGCAAGCCCGGCGCGCTCGAAGAAGCGCATGGCGGCACGCTGTTCATCGACGAGATCGCGGACATGCCGCGCGAGACCCAGAACAAGATCCTGCGCGTGCTGGTGGAGCAGTCGTTCCAGCGCGTCGGCGGTACCGCCAAGGTGCAGGTCGACGTGCGCATCATCTCATCGACCGCCCGCAATCTCGAAGAGGAGATCACGGCCGGCCGCTTCCGCGAGGATCTCTACCACCGGCTCTCGGTGGTGCCGATCCGCGTGCCCGCACTGTCGGAGCGGCGCGAGGACATTCCGGAATTGATCGACTATTTCATGGAGCAGATCTCGGCGGGCAGCGGCCTGCCCAGGCGCCAGATCGGTCAGGACGCGATGGCGGTGCTGCAATCGCATGTCTGGCCCGGCAATGTGCGTCAGCTCCGCAATAACGTCGAAAGAGTAATGATTCTGGCCGCCGGTGGGCCGGAGGTCATCATCACCGCCGACATGCTGCCGCAGGATGTCGGCTCGATGGTGCCGGCGATGCCGACCAGCAACAATGGCGAGCACATCATGGGCCTGCCGCTGCGCGAGGCACGCGAAGTGTTCGAGCGCGACTATTTGATTGCACAGATCAGCCGTTTCTCAGGAAATATTTCCCGAACGGCCGAGTTCGTTGGCATGGAACGTTCGGCCTTGCACCGGAAGTTGAAAGCGCTCGGCGTCGGCTAAGGCTGCGACGCCGCGGCGGCATCTCGACAATAGGCCAAGAAAATCATCGATTTCCGTAATTTTTCGGGGCAATAGGGCCGGGCCTGCCGCTTGAAGCGGCTTGCCTAATATCCCGACCTGTCCTCTAATCGAACCGCTGTTCCTTCCGAGGGGGATCTCATGAGGGACGGCAACCGGAGGAGGCCCCGAACTCCACAAAGAGGGCCGCATCCGGCGCAATAAAAAGAAACTCAAAGCGAGAAAAAAACAATGGCGGCAGACCGCGCACAAAACCTACAGGACACCTTCCTAAATCACGTTCGCAAAACCAAGACGCCACTGACGATCTTTCTGGTCAACGGAGTGAAGCTCCAGGGCATCGTGACCTGGTTCGACAATTTCTGTTTGCTGCTTCGGCGCGACGGTCATTCGCAGCTCGTCTACAAGCATGCGATCTCGACCATCATGCCGGGCGCTCCGATTCAGCTGTTCGAAGGCGGCGAGGACCAGCCGGCTTGAGAGTGATCTGATTGGAACCCCGGAATTTCGACGGGGATGCCGACCGTCCACGGTCGGCAGGGGCTACGCAGACGGGGCGGGTGCTTGTCATCGGTCCCTACTTGCGCGTGCGCGCGGGCGGTGCCGACGCGCAATCGGAGACTCATGCCTTGCGAGACACCGAGGCCCGGCTCGATGAAGCCGCGGGCCTTGCGCGCGCGATCGATCTCGTCATTGCCGACGCCATCGTCGCCCCGGTCAGCCAGATCCGGCCCGCGACCTATATCGGCAAAGGCAAGGTCGAGGAGATCGCCGGGCTGATCAAGACCCTCGAGGTCGAGCTCGTGGTGATGGATTGCGCGCTGTCGCCGATCCAGCAGCGCAACCTCGAGAAGGAATGGCACGCCAAGGTGCTCGACCGAACCGGGCTCATCCTCGAAATCTTCGGCCGTCGCGCCAAGACCAGGGAAGGCTCGCTGCAGGTCGAGCTTGCGCATCTCAACTACCAGCGCTCGCGCCTGGTGCGCTCCTGGACCCATCTCGAACGCCAGCGCGGCGGTTTCGGCTTCATGGGCGGTCCCGGCGAGACCCAGATCGAGGCCGACCGCCGCCTGATCCAGGAGCGCATCTCCAAGCTGGAGAGCGAGCTGAAAAAGGTGCAGGCGACGCGGCGGCTGCATCGCGCCGGCCGCCAACGCGTGCCGTATCGCGTCGTCGCGCTGGTCGGTTACACCAATGCCGGCAAGTCGACGCTGTTCAATCGCCTGACCCGCGCCGACGTGCAGGCGGCCGACATGCTGTTTGCGACGCTCGATCCCACCTTGCGGGCGCTCAACCTGCCGCATGGCGGCAAGGCGATGCTGTCGGACACCGTCGGCTTCATCTCCAACCTGCCGACGCAGCTCGTCGCCGCCTTCCGCGCCACGCTGGAGGAGGTGCTGGAGGCCGACGTCATCCTGCATGTCCGCGACATCTCGCATGAAGACGCCGAGGCGCAGCAGAGCGACGTTGACGCGGTGCTGCGCCAGCTCGGCATCAACCCCGACGATTCCGGCCGCATCATCGAGGTCTGGAACAAGATTGACCGTTTCGCCCCCGAGCAACGCGAAGAGCTGCTCAACATCGCCGCGCGCAGGCCGGAGGATCATCCGGCGATGCTGGTCTCAGCCGTGTCGGGCGAGGGCATCGATGCTCTGCTCGCCGCGATCGAGCAACGCCTGGCCGCCAAGCGCACCACGCTCGATCTGTCGATCGACGCCGCCGACGGCGCCGGCATCAGCTGGCTGCACCGCAATGCCGAGGTGCTGTCGAAGGAGCTGCACGACGGCCGCTTCGACATGACCGTGCGGGTGGACGAGACCAAGCGGGACATCGTGGTGAACAGGTTCGACGCCGTGCCGCATCACGCCACATAACGGCGCGATGCCATTGGTGCGCGGCATCGATCGCATCTGGCGACGAGAGATCACACGCGGCATGGATCGCTACACCCTCGTGCGCGCTACGCACGGGGCACGAACGACAGCTGACCTGGCGGCGTGCTGACGCTCGTCGGTTGCGAACTTGATCAGCACATCAGAACGGAATTGTCAGGCCCGGATGTTTGGCTTGCGCCCTGGTATAGGCGACGCCGTGAACCTTGATACCACGCGTGTCCAGCAGCGAGATAATGCCGCCCTGGTTCGACAATTCCATCGGCTTCTCCACGACGACGGCGAGCGTTCCTCCGGCTGCGATCTTCCCCGACAGCGTCATCTTCTTCTTCTGCTTGTCGGCCAGCTTCCAGCCGGTGAGATCGATGTCGCGATCGGCCGTGTTGAGCAGTGTGACGACTTCGCGCTCCGGCGTCTTCACGGCGTTGACGAGTGCCGCAATGATCCGCACGAGCCCATCCGGCATTTCCTCCGTCGGAGGGGCCGTCGGATCCAGCGGCGCTGTCGGCGTGCCGCCGCCGAGATCAATCGGATGACCGGTCTCGTCGTCAGTGTGCCAGGCCTGCGTCTGGAATTTGAGAAGGACTGCCGTCCATAAATTTTGCTCCGGGAATTCGAACACGAGCCCGCCGTCCTGCCACGGCCCGTTGTCGCCCGAGAACCTTCCGATGGGATTTCCCTGGTTCATATGGATGTCGTGAATGCCGCGTCCCGGCCTGAAGCCGAAATAATTGTCCGCCTTGGTCTCGGGGCCCCATGTCTCGCCGAACGCGTAGACCATCGCGCTTTCGTCCGAGAGTGCGCGCTGGACGAACTGGTCGAGCTTCTCGTTGAGGTCGTTGTCCGGCCCAGGCACGGACAGCGGCAGCGGCACCATCTCCTGGGGCTGCATCAGATTACCGCGGATGAAGTCCAGCGCGATGCTGTTGGGCTGGGGGGCCTGCGGGTGCAGCCCCTCCGGGAGTGCCGCGAGTCGTTCGGTGATCGGATGGACGAAACGAGATCGCACCAGGAATTCGACCTCGCTTCCGTCGGCCGACTGCACGTTGACGGCAATGCGGAAATCTTCACCGCCGGCGACGATATGGACTTGATAGTGCGGCGACCTGCCGGTGCCGAAACGCATCGCAATCGGGCGTCCCTTGAGGACTGAATAATGTTTCAATGGCATCGCGCTTCACCTGCCGTAGGGGGGGGTGGCTGCGTCAGAATTATACAACTTTAGACTGTCTGCGGTGACAATTTCATGGCGGCGGCTTGACGCATCTTTCCGTGCGAGCCGCTGGGGGCGGTCAATCGGGGTACATTGCTGACCGATCGGCGATGGATGGTGTTGCCGGATCTCTCCGCCACCGCACCCGACTAAGCGGCGGTCTTCGCCGCATTCCACAGCGCGTCCATCTCCGCCAGCGAGGCCTGCTCCAGCGTCCGGCCCTGCGCCGCCAGCGCCCGCTCGATATAGGCAAAGCGCCGCTCGAATTTCGCGTTGGTCGCACGCAACGCGGCTTCCGGATCTGCATCGACATGGCGGGCAAGGTTGACCAGCGCGAACATCAGGTCGCCGGTCTCTTCCGCCAGGCCCGCGCGGTCGTTGCGGTCCAGCGCGGCTTCGATCTCGTCGGCTTCCTCGCGGATCTTCTGCAGGACCGCGCGCGGGTCGTTCCAGTCGAAGCCGACGGTGGAGGCCTTGCGCTGCAGCTCCATCGCGCGCGTCAACGCCGGCTGGCCGGCCTTCACGCCCGACAGCAGCGACTTGTGCGTCGGCGTCGCTTCCGGCGGCCGGCGCGCGGCGCGTTCGGCCTTTTCCTCGGCCTTGATGCGGTCCCAGACCTCCTTGACGTGGTGCGGGGCGAGATTGCCGTCCTTGTCGGCGAAGACGTGGGGATGGCGGCGGATCATCTTGCGGGTGATGGCCTCGACCACGTCACCAAAATCGAACGCGTTCTGCTCTGAGGCCATCTGCGCGTGGAACACCACCTGAAGCAGGAGATCGCCGAGCTCCTCTCTGAGATCGTCGAGATCGCCGCGGGTGATGGCGTCGACCACCTCATAGGCTTCCTCGATCGTGTAGGGCGCAATCGTCGCAAAGTCCTGCTCGAGGTCCCAAGGGCAGCCGGTCACCGGGGTGCGCAGTGCCGCCATGATTTCGATCAGGCGGGAGATATCGCGGGAAGGGGCCATTGCCGGGCAGTCTCCTGGGGTCCAGAGCCTTATGCCAAAAGCGGACCCCCAATCCCAGCGCAAGGCGGCGGAACAGGCCGATTTCCACCGATTGGCGAGCAAGTCGCGCAATGCTAAAGCGCGGGCCATGAGCGACGCATTTTCTTCCGAAACCGCGCTGGTGCTGTTCTCCGGCGGCCAGGATTCCACCACCTGCCTCGCCTGGGCTTTGAGCCGCTTCGCCCGCGTGGAGACGCTGGGGTTCGAGTACGGCCAGCGCCACGCCATCGAGCTTGACTGCCGCGACCGCCTGCTCGACGGCATCAAGGGCCTGCGCGCCGATTGGGCCGCAAGGCTCGGCGAGGGCCACACGCTGTCGATCCCGACGCTGGCGGCCGTTTCCGAGACGGCGCTGACCCGTGACGTCGCGATCGCGATGGGCGCGGACGGCCTGCCCAACACTTTCGTGCCGGGCCGCAACCTCGTGTTCCTGACCTTTGCCGCGGCGCTGGCCTACCGGCGCGGCATCCGCCACATCGTCGGCGGCATGTGCGAGACCGACTATTCCGGCTATCCCGATTGCCGCGACGAGACCATTCGCGCCATGCAGGCCGCGCTCTCGCTCGGCATGGCGAGGCCCTTCGAGCTGCACACGCCACTGATGTGGATCGACAAGGCCGCGACCTGGAAGCTGGCGCACGATCTCGGCGGTGAAGGGCTGGTCGATCTCATCCGTGAGCAATCGCACACCTGCTATCTCGGCGAACGCGGCGCGCTGCATGAATGGGGCTATGGCTGCGGCGAGTGCCCGGCCTGCAGTTTGCGGGCGAAGGGGTGGAACGAGTACGTGGCAGGGCGGTAGGGTCGCTCCGCCGTCATTGCGAGGAGCTCGCGACAAAATTGCGCAGCAATTTTGCGCTGATGCGACGAAGCAATCCGGACTGCCGCCGCGGAGGG
The DNA here is from genome assembly GCF_053629095.1 of Bradyrhizobium sp. USDA 372. NCBI lineage: Bacteria > Pseudomonadati > Pseudomonadota > Alphaproteobacteria > Hyphomicrobiales > Nitrobacteraceae > Bradyrhizobium > Bradyrhizobium sp. USDA 372. Next base: position 307,484 of record NZ_JBRJHR010000001.1, read on the forward strand.
ATTCTGGATTGCTTCGCTTCGCTCGCAATGACGATCTCAGTGACAGCTAGCCAAAATCCTCCTCCCGCAGCTCGATCGGCTTGCCGTGTGGTGTGCGATCTGCGGCGTGGTCCCAGGCGTCGCGATAGCGGTGCAGCGTTTCCATCGACGCGACACCCTTGCGCGCGACGAGGCCCTCCAGCGTGGCGAGCCAGTGCAGATAGTAGGTCTCGCCGGTGTCAGGATCGCCCGCGGCCTGGGCGCGCTTGATCTCGTCGGCGAGTGCTGCGGCCCATTCCGGCCAGGTGAAAACGCCGCGCTCGTGCAGGCTCAAGGCCATCGCGAACGCATGCGCCTCCCAAGGCGCGCGGAACACCGGGCCGTCGTCGTCGCGCGGAATGCTCGGGATCGCTGCCGTCGCCGCGGCCGCAAGTGCGCCGCTCATCACGCCGGATCCAGATAGGGCTCGAACGCGTCGATCGAGACCTTCAGCGTGGGATCGCCGTCCTCGCCCCAGAGGTCGCGGCCCTCGAACACGACGGTATAGAGCCATTGCGGGTTCTCGCCGCGCTCCATCGCCGCCGTATCCGGAAACACGTGACAGCCGTGATTCAGCTCGACGACACCGACATGGCCGCGGACATAGCGAGGCAGCCGCGTGTGGGTCGCAGGATGGATGTTCTTCGCCCGCACGCGATCGCCGATCTTGAATTTCGCCGGAGCCGGGGCAGGGCGGTCGAACTTGCCGCGCACCATCACGCGCTCGACATTGGCGCGGTCGAACGTGCCGTGCTTGAGCGCCTTTGCGGGCTGCATCGCATGGCCGGCAGCGACCTCCTCGCGGGTGAGATAGCCCTTGTCGATCAGCATCTCCTCGAGCCCGAGAAACCATTTCTTGTAATAGGAGCTCGACAGATAGACCTGCGGCGGCAAGGTCTCGCGATAGAAGCGCGAGGTGTCGATGTTGAAGGCGCCGGCCGCGCCCATCGCGCGCACCATGGCCAGCACGCGCGATTCCCATTCCCAGTGAAACATCGGCTCGTTCGGCTCGGGCTCGACCTTGCCGAACCCGTCCATGCCGCCCATGTCGTGCACGCCGTTCACGACGGTGCTCCCGGCGTCTTGGGAAAACCAGTGCCGATCATGGAGTCGCGCGTCACGAGCTCGGCGAGCTGCTCCTCGCTCCAGCCTTCCGTGCCGGCGGGGCGCATCGGCAGCACCAGGAAGCGCGTCTCGGCGGTGGAATCCCACACCCGGATCTCCGTGTCCTTCGACAGCGCGACCCCGAAATCGGCGAGCACGCCGCGCGGATCCTTCACCGCACGCGAGCGGTAGGGCGCGGCCTTGTACCAGACCGGCGGCAGCCCGAGCATTTCCCAGGGATAGCAGGAGCACAGCGTGCACACGACCATGTTGTGCCGCTCGGGCGTGTTCTCGACCACGACGAGATGATCGCCGACGCGGCTGACATGGCCGAGCGTGCCGATGGCCTTGGAGCCATCCTCCAGCAGCGCCTTCCTGAACGCCGGATCGGTCCAGGCCTTGGCGACGACGCGCGCGCCATTGTGCGGGCCGATCTTGGTCTCATAGGCCTGGATGATGGCATCGAGCGCAGCCGGCTCGACATAGCCCTTCTCGGTCAGGATCGTCTCGAGTGCGCGCACGCGCAGCTCGGTCTCGGACAGCTCGGAATGGTCGTGATCGTGGTGATGGTCGTGATCGTGGCTCATGGCGCGAAGATAGGCGCAAGGGTCCGTTTCTGTCGAGCGTTCGTTGCAGCCCAATCCGGCCACGTGTTCGTGACGCTGTTGTGCGCTGACATTGCTGTCGGCAACCTGGCGAAGCCATCGCAAAAGATGGTCCAGACGGCCATTGATTGCACCGAGGACAATCCGTATACGCGGCGCAAAGACAAAAGGGCTCCGTCAGGCCGGAACGACGCGACGACAATCGAGGGATCTACTTCGCATGCCACCGCAGTGCTGCCGGTGGGTGCTGGCGGTCGGCTCGGGCATCGCCGACCTACCAGTCACGACGCTGGCCATGCTTTACATGTATTCGCTCGGCCTGATGGCGTGATCTCGCTTCTTACGCACCGGACCTGCGCCGATGTATTTCGGCAGCGGCTATATCCGGAAGGGCAGTTCTGGGCCTTCGGACTGCTCTATTTCGCGGGCACCTGCTGATCGTGCTGCCCTGGTTGAGGGTCTACCGAGCCAGTGTGGAGGCTGACGCGGCGGAGGAATTTTCTGCTTCAGGGAGTGATCGGGAAATCTTCGTCCAACTCCTGCCAAATATCTGAAATTGCAAGAAAGACTGGAAAAGGCCATGGTGCGTGCTGCGGTGCAGCGCGTTCGTTCCGGATCCTCACCGCTGTCTCTCTCCCGTCGCGCGATGCCGACTTGGTTCCCGAGCGCCCAACTGGGAACGCGAACTATTGTGCATGAAGGCTGCCTCCATGAATGCCCACCAATCGCTCGCGATTGGACGACCGATCGAAACGCTTGAAGCGATTTCACCCGCGCCGGCCGAGCCCGACGCGATGGTCCGTTTCGCCAATATCTCGAAGACCTATCCGGCCTATCGCGGCAAGCCCGGCGTCGACGCGCTGCAAGACATCGACTTCGCGATACCGCGCGGTTCCATCACAGGCGTGATCGGCCGCTCCGGCGCCGGAAAATCGAGCCTGGTCCGGCTCATCAACGGGCTGGAGAAGCCGACCACGGGCCGCGTGATCGTGGACAACAGGGATATCTCGGCGCTCACCGGCCGCGAGCTGCGGCTGGCGCAGCGCTCGATCGGCATGATCTTCCAGCATTTCAATCTGCTGTCCTCGCGCACTGCCGCCGACAACATCGCGCTGCCGCTGGAGATCGCCGGCTGGGCCAAGGCCGACATCAAGGCCCGCGTCGCCGAGCTGCTCGCACTGGTCGGTATCGCCGACAAGCACGATCGCTATCCTTCCGAACTGTCCGGTGGCCAGAAGCAGCGCGTCGGCATCGCCCGCGCGCTGGCGACGCGGCCGAGCGTGCTGTTGTCGGATGAAGCGACCTCGGCGCTCGATCCGCAGACCACGCGGGCGATCCTCGATCTGCTTGCGAGCATCAACCGCGAGCTCGGGGTGACCATCGTGCTGATCACGCATGAGATGTCCGTGGTGCGCCAGCTCGCCAAGGAGGTGGTGGTGTTAGACGCCGGCCGCGTCGTCGAGAGCGGCCACGTCGCCGACATCTTCACGGATCCCAAACATCCGATTACGCAGTCCTTCCTGGCCGAGGTGATCGGCGACAGCCTGCCGGTGTCACTGGCGAGCCGGATCGTTTCGGAGCAGGCTGCCGGCGGGCAGGCCGTGATCCGGGTCCAGGTGCGCGGGGCAGGGGCCGGCGACACATTGGTGGCCCGGCTCGCGCGCGAGCTCGGGCTCGACGTCGCGCTGCTGTCGGCGCGCATCGACGAGATCGGCGGCCAGCATGTGGGCTCGCTGACGCTCGGACTTCCCGGCGGCGAGGACGCGGTGACGCGGACGCTCGCCTGGCTCTCTCAATATCAATTCTCGGCGGAGCGTCTCGGCTATGTCGCCTGAACTCATCAACCTGATCATCCAGGCGACCTTCGAAAGCCTGTACATGGTCGGCATCGCGGCGCTGCTCGGCACCGCCTTCGGCCTGCCGCTCGGCGTGTTCCTGGCCACCAGCCGCAAAGGCGAGCTGTTCGCGGCGCCCATCGTCAATCGCGTGCTCGGCATCGTCGTCAATGCGACGCGCTCGACGCCCTTCATCATCCTGGTCGTCGCCATCATCCCGTTCACGCGCCTCGTGGCCGGCACCTCGATCGGCTCGACGGCGGCGATCGTGCCGCTGACCATCGCCTCGACGCCGTTCATCGCGCGCCTCGTCGAGGCTGCGATCCGCGAGGTCGACGGCGGCCTGATCGAGACCGCGTCCTCGTTCGGCGCCTCGCCGCTCCAGATCGTGTTCAAGGTGCTGATCCCGGAGGCGCTGCCGGGACTGCTGCTGGCGCTGACGCTCGCCGTCGTCAGCCTGCTCGGCTACTCCGCGATGGTCGGCGCGGTGGGCGGCGGGGGCCTTGGCGATCTCGGTATTCGCTACGGCTATCAGCGCTTCATGCCGGAGATGATGCTGGCCGTCGTGGTCGTGCTGATCGCCCTGGTGCAGATCGTCCAGAGCGCGGGCGATTACCTGGCACGCCGGGTCAATCGCCGGCTGCGGCATCGCTGAAACATTTCCCGATGTTTCAGACAGGGCGATTCTGCTTCTGCCTGGAAACATTCCAAACTGCGAAGCGCGCCTGAGCGCATTCGTCGCAGGTGCGGCGCACACGTCTGGAGAAATTCTAACGCGGTTCCTATCGCACTCGAAAACCGGCTGAGCTAGGGCGGGGCATCAAAAACGGTACCGGCGAAGCCGGCAGTGCGTGGGGCCTCGAAAGACGTGAGCGACTTTCAATTTTCTTCGCGTGGCGACACGCGTCGTCGACAGATTCAGGTACTTTTCCTCGGGGCGGTCAGCACATTCTCTCTCGTCATTCCCTTCGCTACCGTGGAGGCGCAGACGCAAATTCCTGCGGTCACCGTCGAAGCGCCGGCGCAGCGCGCCCGTCCTGCGGCCATTGCGTCCTCGCGACGGGCGGCGGCGCGAACCGCACGCGCCAATCGCAGCGGCCCGGCGCAGCAGGCTGCGCCAACGCAGTCGGCGTCATCGAATGGCGCCACAGGCGAACGCGCCAATGGTCCGGTACGCGGTTTTGTCGCCACGCGCAGCGGTACCGCGACCAAGACCGATACGCCCCTGATCGAAACGCCGCAGTCGGTGTCCGTCATCACCACCGACCAGGTCAGGAACCAGGGCGCGGTCTCGATCGGCGAGGCCCTGCGCTACACCGCCGGCGTCAGCGGCGATGTCAATGGCGGCTCGGACACCCGCTTCGGCGGCCTCCAGATTCGCGGCTTCGACATGACCATGCCGGGCCTCTACGTCGACGGCTTGCGGATTCCCTCCAGCAATTACGTGCACTTCAATGGCCTCGAGCCCTATGGGGCCGAGCGTATCGAGGTGCTCAAGGGCCCGTCCTCCGCGATGTATGGCGGCAGCGGCACCGGCGGCATTCTCAACTACGTGACCAAGCTGCCGACGGCGCAGCAGTTCGGCGAGGTCTCGATCTCCGGCGGCAGCTTCAACCGCTATCAGGGCCAGTTCGACATGGGCGGCCCCGCCAACAAGGAAGGCACCGTGCTGTGGCGCCTGACCGGCGTCGTGCGCGACGGCGAAACCCAGGTCGACTTCAGCAAGGACAATCGCGTCTTCATCGCGCCCGCCGTCACCTTCAAGCCGAACGAGGACACCACCATCACCTTGCTCGCCAACTACCAGAGGGATCGGGCAGGGTGGGGCCTCCAGTTCCTGCCGGCCTCGGGCACGGTGTGGCCGAACAATGGCCGCACCATCCCGGTCTCGTTCTTCGCGGGCGTGCCGAGCTTCGACGCATTCAACACCGAGATCGCAACAATCGGCTACCAGCTCTCGCACGATTTCACCGACTACCTCACGTTCCGGCAGAACCTGCGCTACGCCTACCAGCACAACGAGGAAAAGGTGTTTTACGGCGGCGGCTATGCCGATGAAGCCGCAGGGCAGCTCGCACGCTATGGCAGCTACAGCAACTCCTACATCAATTCCTTCGCCGTCGATAATCAGCTCCAGGGCAAGTTCACCACCGGCATTCTCAGCCACACCACGCTGGTCGGCGTCGACTACCGCAACACGTCCTTCCGCGACACCGCCTATGGCGTGACGACCTCGTCTCCGACGATCGACGTCTTCAACCCGGTGTACAGCTACGACTATGCCGTGGACGGCCTGCCGAGCGACAAGACCGGCGTCAAGCAGTCGCAGGTGGGAATTTACGCGCAGGATCAGATCAAGCTCGGCCGGCTCTCGTTCCAGCTCGGCGGCCGCCAGGATTTCGTGACGACGCAGGTCGACAACGGCATCTTCAACACCACGGTCGCGAAGGACGCCTCGGCCTTCACCGGCCGCGCTGCCGTGATGTACAATTTCGACAACGGCATCGCGCCCTATTTCAGCTACTCGGAATCGTTTTTGCCGCTGCTCGCGACCGGATTTGGCGGACAGATGCTCAATCCCGAGACCGGCGTCCAATACGAGGTCGGCGTCAAGTACCAGCCGATCGGCTGGAACGCGCTGTTCACCTTCGCCGCGTTCGACCTGACGCGCGACAACCTCGCTGTGTACGTGCCTGCAGCCACCTTTTACGAACAGATCGGGCAGGTGAAGTCGCGCGGCATCGAGCTCGAAGGCACGATGTCGCTCGCCGACGGCTGGAACCTGCGCGCGGCCTATGCCTATGTCGACGCCATGGTCACGCAGGATCCGGTCAACGTCGGCAAGGCGCCGGTCACCGTGCCACTCAACCGCGCTTCGCTGTGGAGCGACTACACGCTGCAGAACGGGCCGCTCGCGGGCCTGCAGTTCGGCGGCGGCATCCGCTATGTCGGCGCGACCTGGGGCGACGACGCCAACACCTTCAAGGTGGGCGCCTCGACCGTGCTGGACGCCCTGCTTGCCTACACCCATGGCAATTGGCGGCTGTCGCTGAACGTGACCAACCTGGCCGACACGCGCTACGTCGCTGCGTGCTATAGCCTGGCGGGCTGCTTCTATGCCGAGGGACGCAAGGCGATCGGCAAGCTGACTTATCGCTGGTGAAATCAAAGACGGTCCGGCACCCGGGGGCCGGACCCGCTGGATGAGAGTGGAAGACGATGAGAGCGATATTCGGCAGGCTGCATCGCTGGGCTGGACTGCTCACGGCCGGATTCCTGTTCTTCTCCGGCATCACCGGCGCGATCATCTCCTGGGATCACGAGATCGACGACGTCCTGAACAGCCATCTGTTCGATGTCTCGACGAAGGGGCCGGCCATTCCCTCGCTCGAGCTCGCCAAGATGATCGAGCAGCGTGATCCCCGCGCGCGCGTCGTCTACCTCTTCATGACGCCGGAGCAGGGCCACTCGCTGTGGTTCTTCGTCATGCCGCGGATCGATCCCGCGACGGGCAAGCGCTACCCGCTCGACTACAATCAGGTCTTCCTCGATCCCAACACCGGCGCGGAGCTTGGCCGGCGCTATTGGGGGGCGGTGTGGCCCGTCACGCGGGAAAACTTCGTCTCGTTTCTCTACAAGCTGCACTACACGATGCACATTCCGGAATTCTGGGGCAGCGACCGCTGGGGCATGCGCGTGCTCGGCATCATCGCCATCATCTGGACCATCGATTGCTTCGTCGGCTTCTACCTGACGCTGCCCTCGCGCCGGCGCGCCAAGGCGGCGCGCGCGCCCGCGGTCGCGCGCCAGCTCGAGCGCGGCTTCTGGGCGCGCTGGGCGCCGGCCTGGACCATCAAGACCTCGGGCAGCGCCTACCGGATCAATTTCGACATCCATCGCGCTTTCAGCCTGTGGACGTGGGGTGTGCTGTTCATCATCGCCTTCACGGCGTTCTCGCTGAACCTCTATTTCGAGGTGTTCTCGCCGCTGATGAAGATGGTGTCGAACTACACGCCGACGCCCTACGAGCAGCGGCCGTACCGCGATCTCGACGATCCCATCGAGCCCAAGGTCACCTTCGCCGACATCGCCGCGCGCGCCGCGGCCGACGGCAAGGCGCGCGGGTGGACGGTCCCGGTCGGGTCGATCAATTACGGCCCGGCCCATGGCGTCTATGCCGCCGCCTTCTTCCACCCCGGCGACGATCACGGCGCCGGCGGCGTCGGCCCGGCGCAGCTCTATTACGACAGCGAGGACGGCCGTCCCATCGGCGAGCGACTGCCCTGGGTCGGCACCGCTGCCGACATCTTCGTGCAGGCGCAGTTTCCGCTGCATTCGGGCCGCATCGTCGGATTGTTCGGGCGCATCCTGATCTCGGTGATGGGCCTCGTGGTCGCCGCGCTCTCGGTCACCGGCGTCGTGATCTGGTGGCGCAAGCGCCGCGCCCGGGTTCGCGTACGCGAGACCGCGGCCCTGCGGCTGAACCGGCAGCAACTCACGCCGGCAGAGTAGGGCACCCGCGTTCTGCCAGCGGATGAACCTTCGCACCCGGCGTCGGCACAAAGATGGGAGATCGCTCTCCAGTCTTCCGGAATTGCAATGAGATTGCCTGCCTTGCTCTGCCTGCTCGTCCTGGCCGCACCTGCCCGTGCTGCCGCGCCCGAGCAGCACTATCTCGACCTGCGCGACCGCTACATCGCAAAATTCTCCAGCGCCAAGGAGAGCGACGAGATCTACAAGCAGCATGATGCGGCCCTGAAGGAGCTGGCCAGCGTGCTGCGCGGCCTGGTCGGTCCGGTCGCGATCAAGGGGCTCCCGGCCGAGGGCAAGTCGAACGTCGATACGCTGTTCAAGAGCGACATCGGCTTCGGCCATCTCGACGGGCTGAGCTTCGCTTCCGAAGGCGACAAGATGCAGGCCGTGGTGACCACGACCGGCCTGCTCAGGCACTGGCTGGGCGAGCATCGCGAGGACGGCATGCCGCAGGAGAGCGGCGCAGCGTTGAAATCCGACCGCTTCTATTATTATGCGATCCAGGACGCCGCCTTCGCGATCTATGCGGAGCTGCCGATCACCAAGCCGGCAAGGGCGAGCGTCGCAGCCGCTGTGCTCGGCGTGCGCGGCAATGGCGACCTCAAGGGTCCCCCGGACGAAATCGACGTCGTCGCGATCCAGGGCGACAAGGTCTATTTCCTCGCGGCAACGGAGGCCGTGAAGACCGCCCCGATTCCGGCCTGCGAGAAGGTCTGGAAGCAGATGATGGCAAAGCCCGTCGACAAGAAGGATCCGCGCGGCGAGATGGCCCGCGAAGACAAGGCGATGACCGCCTTCACTTCGTGCTTCGCCAAGGAAGCCCCGAGCCAGAGCTGGTATGCGGCCGCCGTCAAGAAGGCGCAGAGCCAGTTGGAGCGGCTGCCGCTTCCCTAGAACGCCAGCTCAAGATCCTCCACCTTGATACTCCGCCTTGGCCTGTGCCGGCGAGGCGGCCGACGCGCCGTCCGGCAAAGGGCAAGACATGAGATTTTTGAGCAAGTTAGACCGATAAGCGCCGTGTTCGGCGGATGCAATCCGCGAGCTTCCACTTGCGGGTTAGGCGAGATACTATGGCCTTTTGTCATACTTGCTGCATCCGGTCTGGCACCAGCTGGGGACCGTTCTTGCGGTTCGTCAACGATTTGGCTGCGATTGACGATGAGTACGCAAACCCGCGATCCAAAAGGCGAACGTCATCGATTGACGGTGCTGTTCTCTGACCTTGTGGGGTCCACGGCCCTGGGCAGAGATGTCGAGTCCGAGCACCTTTCCGAGCTCCTCAGCCAATTGCGGCAGATCTGGCATCGCGCGGTGGCGAAGCACGGCGGTCACATCATCAGAACACAGGGAGACGGTGCCCTCGCGATTTTCGGCCATCCCCAGTCGGGCGAGGACGACGGTCGTCGTGCTGCAGAAGCAGCGCTCGATATTCACCAATGGGTCGGGCAGCTGCGCCACGATGGCGTGTCGCCGGCGCTGATGCCGCTGCGAATGCATTCGGGTATCCATGCCGGCACCGTGCTCCTGACCCAAGGCGACATCGAGTCCGGCCGGTATGACCTGATCGGCGATGTCGTAAACACGGCGGCGCACCTGTCGCGTCACGCCGGTCCGGATCAGATCCTCGCCAGCCTCGATGCCCTTGGGCCGCACGCCAACTTCTTCGAGCTCGGTGCCCACCTCCCATCGGGAGGGATTTCCGGAATGCCGCAGGCGAGGCTGGTGCTGAGACGAAGCACGGCGACCCGACGCTTCGAGGCAACCGCGCGCCGCGGCTTGACACCCTTCATCGGCCGCAACGAGGTATTCGGCTTCCTGACACGCTTTCTGAGCGAGGCACCTCCGCCCGCGCAACGCTGCACGGTCGTCGTGGGCGGCCCCGGCCTCGGCAAGACACGCCTTCTGGAAGAAGTGCTGGAGCACGTCGGCACCGAGCGCTTCAGGCTGCTGCGGGGCAGTTGCGAGAGTTATGTCGGTGCCGAGGTTCTGCAACCGTTCCTGCAAATGCTGCGCTCCGCACTCGGAATAGGCCCGGATGCGTCCATCGTTGAGGCCAAGGAGACCGCGCGCACGGCTCTGGAGCCATGGGCCGCCCAGCTCGGCCCGCATGCAGAATCGATCCTCGCTCTGGCGTCGGCCGGCGCCGATGCGCGCGGCGGCCGCATCACCGTCGACGGCGTCGTCGGCGATCTCCTCGCGTTCTTCACCGGCGTGTCGGCGCACGGCCCGCTGGTGCTGGTGATCGACGATTGGCAATGGTCCGACGATGCAAGCCGCCAATTGCTCCAGGCCTTGCTGGAATTGCCCAACGGACCTCGTGTCATCCTCGCCAGCCGGCCACGCGAGGACGGCACCGAATGGATTTCAGGCGCGCCGCACCTGCTCCTCGAACCGTTTCAGGGGCCCGAAACAGACCTTGCCGTACGCCGCTGGGTGCCGCAGGCCGATCCGTTCCTCGTCGCGCGCATCCACGCCTACGCGGGCGGAGTGCCGTTGTTCATCGAAGAGCTCTGCCATTCCATCGCCGCCAACGATCCTGCTTCATTCGAAGCGCGCAGCAAACAGGGCTGGATCGCAACACTGGTCGCCTCGCGCCTGGCACGCCTGCCGTCCGATGAGGCGAAGGTGGTCCGCGCCGCGGCCGTCATCGGCAACACCGTGCCGCACGGCTTGCTGGTTTCGGCCTGCGGCAGCGAACCCGACCCGGCCATCGTGCGGGCATTGGCCGATGCGGACTTTCTCTATGCCGATCCAGGGGGCGACGTCCTGCGCTTCAAGCACGGCATCACGCGCGACGCGGTCTACGACAGCATTGGCCTGCACGAGCGTCAGGCATTGCACAAGCGGATCGAAGCCACCTTGCTGGCGCGGTCCGAGCAGGCTGATCGCGAGGACGCGATGGAAGCTCTGGCCTATCATTCGCGCGGCGCAGGTCATTGGGAAAGCGCCGCCCGCTATGCCGAACGCGCCGGCGACAAGGCCATGGCTGCATTCGCGCTCGATCGTGCCAGTGCGCAGTACCAGGTCGCCATGCAGGCGCTGGATCGCGTGCCGGATCGCTCCCGCGAGCAATCGCTGCGCTGGTGCTTGCTGGCCAATAAGCTTGGTATGGCCAACATCTTCGACCCGCTGTCGCTGACCGACGATACGTCCGTGTTCGAACGCGCGGTTGCGATCGCGTCCTCCCTCGGCGAGACCGCCGCGATGGCCAGCGCCTATGAATGGCTCGGCTACATGTGCTACGGGTTCGGCCGTTTCCGGGAAGCTGTGACGCACACGCGGACGGCACTGGAATTGGCGCGCAAGCTCGGTGATCATCGCCTGATCGCCCAGATCGAAGCAACGCTCGGGCAAATTCTGGCCGCAAGCTGTCAGTACGACGAAGCCATCGCCCTGATCGACGCTGCCATTTCGACCAAGCAGCAGCGCACCCGGCGGCATGGCGCGATATCCTTCGGAGCGGCCTACGCGCTGTCGTGCAAGGGCGGCATCCTCGCGGATCGCGGCGATTTCGACGGTGCCCACGCATGTTTCCGCGAAGCCATGGCCCTGGTCGAAGGCTCGACCCATCCGGTCGTCAATTCCGTACGCAACTGGATTGCGGTCGCGCTGAACTGGCAGGGCCGCTGGCGCGAGGCGGAGCAGCTTGCCGTCGAAGGGGCGCGCATCGCCGAGAACACCCGCAGTCTGCTGCTGCTGGCGGATTGCCGGGCCGCCTCGGGATTTGCCCGCTGGTCGGCGGCCGCCGACGCCGATGGCTTGCTGCAGCTGCGCAACGCCGCGGAATGGATGGAGCGGCGCAATTTTCAATTCTACACGTCGGTTCAATATAGCTGGCTCGTCGAGGCGGCGACGGCCGAAGGCGACGTCGAGACGGCACGGCGATATGCCGCCCATGTCCTGCGCCGCGCGCGCGAAGGCGAGCGGCTGGGCGAGGCGGCAGCGTGCCGCTCGCTGGCGAGGCTCGCAGCCCGGCGCCAGGATCTTAGCCTCAGCGAACGGTGGTTGCAGCGGGCCGAGGCCTCCGCAGGCTGGCGCGGTTCGCTGCGCGATGCGGCCCTGAACCTGGCCCTGCGCGGCGAGCTTCTCGCGGGGCAGGGGCAGGGCGAGGCGGCCCGCCAGACCATGATGGAAGCTGCCGAGAAACTCAAGGCGCTCGGCATGCACTGGCATGCGGAGCAGGCGATCCGGCTCTTCATCGGCACACCCGTCGTCTACGCCAACGAGCAACTCGGTCGTGCTCAGCCTTGTGCCGTCTAGTCGCTGCGCCGCCTGTCCTGAACGGCTCTAAATTTAGCGCAGAGCTGGACTCGGCGGCGCGGGAACCCTTCCGTCCATCGTCAGGCTCATTGGAATGGGGCCGGCCCGCAAGGGTAGCGGCGTCTCCACCAATGCGCTGAAGAAACCCAGCATCACTGCCAATGCCGGATCTGCTCCGGGACATGAATGCGTGGGATGCCCCGCGACCCTGCGGTTGCCGCCGAAGGCGTGATAGAGGTCCTGACGACCTTCGGCGAGATTTTGCTGGGTGGCGGAGACCGCGCCGGCGACGATGACGTCCCCCGGCCTGACCTCGACACCTCCGATGGTTTGCGAAACGACGGCTGTGCGCCAAATCAGTTCGGGCACCGCGCGAAGTTGCATCGCGGGGATGAAGTCGTCTCTCAGGCGGTTGAGGGCGTCCATGTAGTTCTTTGCTTCCGTGCCGGCATAGCGAGCGCGCAACGCCCATAGCGTTCCTTCGCGCAGCCATTCGTTCAATATCCTGCGCAGGTTGCCGTCGACGGTCGGAATGAAGCCCATCATGGCGCCGGCGATGGTACGAGCCACGAACGGAATGTCGCCGGTGCCTCGCGGCGAATTGTAAACCGCCTTCGTCACGGGTCCGCTCGTCGGCCCGAACTGCGTCAGGAAACTCTCCATGGCGCGGCGCGCAGCGTCGCCATGTGCCGCGCCGATCGCCTCCACCGTCGTGTTCGGGTGGGGTTGGAAGATGTAGCGCGAAGGGGAGAGGAAATGGCCGGGATAACCGGGCGGCTCGCCTGGCTTCCAATCCCAGCGATAGCCGATGCGGCGGAAATGCCCCCCGTCTTCGCTCAACCCGAACCACGCTTCGCAGAAGGCGGCGAGCAGCGGATCCACCAATTCGTGCACGTCGACGGTCAGTTCCCAGCTCGCTTCGCCGTCGCTAGCGGCATAGTCAATCATCTGCTTGACCATGAAGCCCAGCACCTTCTGTGTGACTGTGCGCGCCAGCTCGAATGCGGCGGGTTGGTCAAGGGCCATGATCGCAGCGTTGCAGGCTGCGGATTCCTGCTCATAGACTTGGTCAGGCTGTCCGGCGTCGCGGCCAAGATAGAGGATGCCGAACGACCGCAGCATGCGGGGAAGGTAGCCGGTGATGGTCAGCTTGGTGTCGGAATCGGCAAAGACCCGGTAGACCATGTCGCGGTCGGCGACCAAGACACCGAAGGGCGTGCGGAGCGCGCCGCCGTGGCGCTCGCGGATCGCAGCCCAGATCGACGCGTTGACGAAATGCGAGGCCGAATCCGGATCTTCGAGCGCCGTCTTCCATGCGGCCATCGCCGCGGCTTCGCCCTGCCGGCTCTCGATCAGGCGCAGACGCGCGATCTCCTTTTCCCCCTGATCGACGCTCCACGTCACCGCCGGTTTGTGGCCCTGGCTCGCCGCCCATTGCTGCAGGTCGGCAAGCGCCTTCTTGGATGGCGCAAAGAAATACGCTCCCCATTCCAGACGAACGAACGGACGAGGTTCATCGTGGAGCCGGTCCGAGCCGTCCAGCGCCACGCGAATGGTTTGGCCTCCATGCTCGAAACGGAAATGTCGGAGCCGGCCAGGCTCGGCGAGGCCGAGGAAAGGATCGCTTACCCCCGAGGACGACGCCGAGCTGTTGCCGCCGGCCAGCCAGCTCTGCACCACCTCGAACTGCTCGCCGAGGCTGGCATTGTAGGCCATGAAGACCAGGCCGCGTTCTGGTTGCTGGCCGGATTTGGCGGTTTGCGCGTCGACGGGCGGACCGTAGGACATGCCACGCCTGACGATCCGTGGGGGCCTGGCGCCGGCATCCGCCTTGGTGATCGAGAGGCGCGGATTGGCGCGCCGTATGTGTGCGTGAAACGGGCACAGTTGGGCCTGTGGATCGGCGTCGTAGTTGAAGTCGTTGTAGCCTTTGTCGGGGGGCGGAGTAGGGGTCAGGGGTTGGCCGGCCTGGGGATGGCCCGTCGGCCAGCGTCCCATCATCTTGGCCATCAGCATCTCGCGCGTCAGGGCAGGTGCGTCCGGTCCGGCCGTCTCGGTCGCCTGTCGCGTCGCGCGGCACAGCACGTCCTCGAGCTGCTCGACATCCTGTCGCAGCTTGCGCAGCGCCATGAAGCTGCCGTCGCGGAGCATTGCGTGAGCACGATTGGTCGCGTCGCCGAGCGGCGCGGTCTCGTCCGCGAGGTTGGGGTAGCCGCACAGAATCTCGCCAAGATGCACCCGATTGGAATAGACCTCGCCGGCCTCGCTCGCGTCCAGCACCGGGTTCGAACTGCCATCGGCGAAACCAAAATGGTCCTTCATGTTCTCAGAGGACCCAACACGTTGCCGCTGCATCCACTGAATCGACAGCGGCCTGACGCCTGGATCCACCTCGACCAGGCGGTTCATTTCGGCCATCAACGGTTTTCTCGCGTCCGCCGCCGTCTGCGGGTCCTTGGTCGGGTCCTTGGTCAGCAGGCGAAGCTGAAGGACGGCATGGACGGAGCTCATGCTGATGCGCGGCGCCGGGGCGCCTTCGGGCAGGTCCGGCGCGTTGATCCCGAGAGCCCAGTTGCTGGCCGGAAGGCGCCATCGCTGGGGATGATTCCAGCGCACGTCGCCGAGCAAGCCGGCGCGTCTTTCCATGCCCTGCACAAACTCTTCCGGCAGTGTGCGCACCTCTTCGTCTGACAGGCCGGCCTGGCGCAGCCCCTCGACGGTGAATGCGATGTTGGTGACGATCTGTCCGGGTGTCAGAACGTCGGCCGCGGACGTCACCTGCAGGACGTCGAGAAATGCCGCCAGCGCAGCCGGATTGGCGAACTGCAACAGCAGCAGGCAGCCGTGATCCGAAGCGGGGTAGGCGGAGAGAATCCCGCCTTGCACGTTGCAGCGATCCTGCAACGGCGATTGGGGCGGCAGGGCGAGCGGGAGCTTTTGTCGCACCGGCGCCACGTCGGGCGGGGTCATCAACCAGTGCAGCGCTTCTTCATAGCGCCGGCTGGCGCGTTTGACGCCTTCCGCATAGGCGGGAGTGTTGATCATGGTGACGAATTCCGGCAGCAGCTCGTGGGCGGCCCGATGCAGAACCACTCCGTCATGCGTCCCCGGCGGATAGAAGTCGGCCAGACGGTAGAGCCCCGCCAGCGCAAGGATGCCGTGGCGAAAGGCGGGCCGGCCGGCCGCTTCGGGGGTGAGCGGTTCGCTGAAGCCGGCATTGCTCGGATCGACGCCCTGGAACACCGAGCGTCGCGCAATCTCTTCCGGCGACGGAATCCTCATCCGCGTGACGATCTGATCGGCGCCGGCGCCCGAGGCGCGCCGATAGACCCGCTCCTCCATCCGCAGGAAGCGTGTGTCATCCACGGTCAGGTCGGGGGTGGCGTAGAGGAAATAGGCTTCAGTCTGCCTGCTCTTGAGCCAGATACCCCAGTTTTCGTACGTGTTCTCGTGACCGAGCACGTAGCCCTCGGTATTGCAGAAGATGAGGTCGAGCAGCCGGGCGGCCTTCTGCCAGATGACGCGGACATAGGCCTCCCAGGAGCCGTCGAACGTCGCGGTGAGCAGCACGTAGTCCACGGCATCGACGGAATCGTCCTCGGGTTCGAGCACGGCGATGCCCACCGAGTGGATCCGTCCGACGCGGTCCACGGAATCGGACAGCACGCGGGCGAGCTCGTATTCATACGCATTGGCGCGTCCGCTATTCAGCGCCCGCAATACATATTTGACGCGGGTCTTGTACGTGGTCGCATCCAGGGAGGGCACGAACCCCTTCTTGATCGGAGCCATCACCCTGAAATCGGACGTGCCGGCCATGCTGCCGGTCTTGATGGTCAAATCACGACGCATGTCTCTGGCTCCCCCGGGTCGCACGCGGGCTGGAGGCGCCTTCGCGCCTGGGCCCGGCAACCGAAACGTGTTTCGTTATGCAACGCTATTTGAGAATAGTGCGGCTCTCGGCCGTTCAATTGTATGAACTGGCCCACACTCTCCGAACTTTCGGGCGCGGCGCGCAGGCGGAAGTTTCGCCGGAGCAATGCAATCAGCTAGCCTGCGAGAGCGGCATAGGTTTGAGCCCGGGAAGGGGCCGCAATCGCTCGCGCGCGAGCTAGCGGTGCAGCTCACAGGCCGTGCAGACAGCGGTCGGCATCCATATCCCTGATTCGCATAAGGTATATTATGGAATATATTTATCTACAATCAGATCAATAGTTTAGCCAAAACTCCTTCAGCCGTATCTCCACTTGAGCGCTGGTTGCGGCCTGCGCCTCGACCGTCGCCTGAGCTCGTGTTTGCTACTGTGCATGGGGTTGTTTTTGCAGATTTGAAATCGGGTCTCCTGTGCCGAAAGCCGATATTGCCGTGACCTTGTCCGGCTGCAATAAGCGAGGCTTCCGCGAGATCGCAGATGACCTTAAGGCGACCGTCCGTATAGGTTTGCATCTCAGAACAACAACAAACCTTCCGAGGAAGCAGACCCATGGTCTTTTCGACGCGCTTTTCCCGACGCACGCTTCTCAAGGCCTCCGCCGCGACCGCGGTCCTGGGCGGCATCGGTGCGCCCCATGTGGCCCGCGCCCAGAGCGCCGAGTTCACCTACAAGTACGCCAATAACCTGCCCGACACCCATCCGCTCAACGTCCGCGCCAAGGAGATGGCGGCGGCGATCAAGACCGAGACAGGCGGCAAGTTCGACCTGCAGATCTTCCCGAACAACCAGCTCGGCTCGGACACCGACATGCTGAGCCAGATCCGCTCCGGCGGCGTCGAGTTCTTCACGCTGTCGGGCCTGATCCTGTCGACCCTGGTGCCGGCAGCGTCGATCAACGGCATCGGCTTCGCGTTCCCGGACTACGATACGGTCTGGAAGGCCATGGACGGCGATCTCGGCGCCCATGTCCGCGGCGAGATCAAGAAGGCCGGTCTCGAGGTCATGGACAAGATCTGGGACAACGGCTTCCGCCAGACCACGTCCTCGACCAAGCCGATCACCGGGCCTGACGACCTCAAGGGCTTCAAGATCCGGGTGCCGGTGTCGCCGCTGTGGACCTCGATGTTCAAGGCGTTCGATGCCGCACCGGCCTCGATCAATTTCAGCGAAGTCTATTCGGCGCTGCAGACCAAGATCGTCGAGGGCCAGGAGAACCCGCTGGCCATCATCTCGACCGCCAAGCTCTACGAGGTGCAGAAATACTGCTCGCTGACCAACCACATGTGGGACGGCTTCTGGTTCCTGGCCAACCGCAGAGCCTGGGAAAAGCTGCCGCAGGACGTGCGCACCGTGGTCGCCAAGAACATCAATGCCGCCGCCGTCAAGGAACGTGAGGATACCGCCAAGCTGAATGCCAACCTGCAGCAGGAGCTCGCGGGCAAGGGCCTGACCTTCAACCAGCCGGCCGTGGCGCCGTTCCGCGACAAGCTGCGCGCTGCCGGCTTCTATGCCGAATGGAAGGGCAAATATGGCGATCAGGCCTGGGAGCTCCTGGAGAAGGCCGTCGGCAAGCTGTCGTAACGCGTTGGGCCCGAGGTCAGTATCAGGATGGCTCACGTCGGGATCGAGGTGACCGAAGTGGTGGGCGAGGTGACGTTGCAGTCCCCTCGCCGACCTTCGCTGCTGACTTCGCTCGAGCGCGTGCTCGGTCTCGTCGTCGAAATCCCGGCGGCGACCCTGGTCGTCGCCGAGATCGTGATCCTGTTTGCCGGTGTGGTCGCGCGCTACGGTCTGCACCGGCCGCTGATCTGGTCGGACGAGCTCGCCTCGATCCTGTTCCTGTGGCTTGCCATGCTGGGCGCGGCAGTCGCGTTCCGCCGCTCCGAGCATATGCGCATGACCGCGATCGTCGCGAGCGCCAGGCCGGCGATGCGAGCCTATCTCGATCTGGTCGCGACCTCGGCCGCGCTGGCGTTCCTGGCGCTGATCGTCTGGCCGTCCTGCGACTATGCCTACGAAGAGAGCTACATCACCACGCCGGCGCTGCAGATCTCCAACATGTGGCGCGCCGCCGCGCTGCCGGCCGGCGTCGGGCTGATGGCGGCCTTTGCCTTGCTGCGGCTGCTACGCGCGGCCGACTACCGGATGGTAGCCACCGCCGTGCTGTCGGTTGCGATCGTGATCGGCCTGTTCTGGCTAGCGGAGCCGCTCCTGCGGCCGCTCGGCAATCTCAACCTCGTCATCTTCTTCGTCGGCGTTGCCGGCTTCTGCGTCTTTGCCGGCGTTCCCATTGCGTTCGGCTTTGGCCTCGCCATCTTCGGCTATCTCGCGCTGACGACGCGCACACCCGTCATGGTGCTGGTCGGGCGCATGGACGAGGGCATGAGCCACCTCATCCTGCTTTCCGTGCCGCTGTTCGTGTTCTTAGGCCTGCTGATCGAGATGACCGGCATGGCGCGGGCCATGGTGGCGTTCCTGGCGAGCCTGCTCGGCCACATCAGGGGCGGCCTGCATTACGTGCTGGTCGGCGCGATGTACCTCGTCTCCGGCATTTCCGGCGCCAAGGCCGCCGACATGGCCGCGGTCGCGCCGGTGCTGTTCCCTGAGATGAAACAGCGCGGCGCAAAGCCCGGCGATCTCGTCGCGCTGCTGGCGGCAACAGGCGCCCAGACCGAGACCATTCCGCCGAGCCTGGTGCTGATCACGATCGGCTCGGTGACGGGCGTCTCGATCGCCGCCCTCTTCACCGGAGGCCTGCTGCCCGGCGTCGTGCTCGCGGTCACGCTCTGCATGCTGGTGTGGTGGCGCTACCGCCACGAGGACATGAGCCATGTTCGCCGCGCCACCGCTTCCGAGATCGGCAAGACCTTCGTCATTGCCCTGCCCGCGCTCGCGCTGCCCTTCGTGATCCGCTATGCCGTGGTCGAGGGCATCGCGACCGCCACCGAGGTTTCCACCATCGGCATCGTCTACGGCGCCGTGGTCGGCCTCCTTGTCTATCGCCGCTTCGACTGGCGGCGGCTGTTTCCGATGCTGGTCGAGACCGCCGCGCTGTCGGGAGCGATCCTCCTGATCATCGGCACGGCGACCGGCATGGCCTGGGGCCTGACACAGTCCGGCTTCTCGCGCTCGCTGGCCGCGGCCATGACCGGATTGCCAGGGGGAGCTGCGACCTTCATTGCCGTGTCCATCCTGGCCTTCACCATCCTCGGCAGCGTGCTGGAGGGCATTCCGGCCATCGTGCTGTTCGGGCCGCTGTTGTTCCCGATCGCCCGCGCCGTCGGCGTGCACGAGGTGCACTATGCCATGGTGATCATTCTGGCCATGGGTATCGGGCTATTCGCCCCGCCCTTCGGTGTCGGCTATTATGCCGCCTGCGCCATCGGACGCGTCGATCCGGCCGAAGGCATCAAGCCGATCTGGGGCTATCTGCTGGCGCTGCTGGTGGGATTGATCATCGTCGCGATCTTCCCCTGGATCTCGATCGGATTTCTTTGAAGCTGTTTAAGGAGGGTGTCGATGAGTGAGCGACCGAACCCGTACAATATCGGCCTCGACAAGACGCGAGCCAATTATGTGCCGCTGAGCCCGCTCAGCTTCCTCGCGCGCAGCGCCGCCGTCTATCCCGCTCACGTCAGCACGGTCTATGAAGGCCGCAGCTTCACCTGGGCGCAGACCTATGAGCGCTGCCGGCGCTTTGCGTCCTGGCTCGCAGGCAAGGGCATCGGCGTCGGCGACACGGTCGCGGCGATGCTGCCGAACATTCCCGCGATGAACGAGGCGCACTTCGCCGTGCCGATGACGGGCGCGGCGCTCAACGCGCTCAACATCCGGCTCGATGCGCCTTCGATCGCGTTCCAGCTCGACCATGGCGGCGCCAAGATCATCCTGGTCGATCCAGAGTTTTCGGCCGTCATCAGCGACGCGCTGGCGAAGATGAGCGGCCCCAAGCCGTTGGTGATCGACGTCGACGACGCCGCATTCAAAGGCGGCAAGCGCATCGGCGAGATCGAATATGAGACAGCGGTCGCCGAAGGCGATCCCGGCTTCGCGCCGATCACGCTAAGCGATGAATGGGACGCGATCGCACTGAGCTACACCTCGGGCACGACGGGCAATCCCAAGGGCGTCGTCACCCACCATCGCGGCGCCTATCTGAACGCCGTCAGCAACATCCTCGCAGGCAATCTCGGCCAGCATCCGGTCTATCTCTGGACCCTGCCGATGTTCCACTGCAACGGCTGGTGCTTTCCGTGGACCATCGCGGCCGCCGCCGGCATCAATGTCTGCCTGCGCAAGGTCGAGCCGACAAAGATATTCGAGCTGATCAAGAGCCAGGGCGTGACCCATATGTGCGGCGCGCCGATCGTCTACAACACGCTGATCAACGCCCCCGATGCGCCCAAAGGCAATGCCGCCCGCCGCGTCGTCGGCCTGATCGCGGGCGCTGCGCCGCCGGTCGCCGTGCTGGAAGGCGCCGAAAGCATCGGCATCAAGCTGACGCATGTCTACGGCCTGACCGAGGTCTACGGCCCCGCCTCCGTCTGCGCCGAGCAGCCGGGCTGGGACGAGCTCCCTCCCGCCGAGCGCGCCCGCATGAAGCGCCGGCAGGGCGTGCCCTACCCGCTCGAGGAAGCCGTCACTGTGATCAATCCGCAGACCATGCTGGAGGTGCCGCGCGACGGCGAGACCATCGGCGAGGTCATGTTCCGCGGCAACATCGTGATGAAGGGTTACCTCAAGAACGAGAAGGCGACCAAGGAAGCGTTCGAAGGCGGCTGGTTTCACACCGGCGATCTCGGCGTGCTCGACGAGCACGGCTACGTCATCATCAAGGACCGCTCCAAGGACATCATCATCTCCGGCGGCGAGAACATTTCCTCCGTCGAGGTCGAGGACGTCCTCTACAAGCACCCGGCAGTGCTGTTCGCCGCCGTGGTGGCAAAGCCCGATCCGAAATGGGGTGAGGTACCTTGCGCCTTCGTCGAGCTGAAGGACGGCGCGAGCGCAACCGAGGCCGAGATCATTGCGTTCTGCCGAACGCACATGAGCGGCTTCAAGACGCCGAAGGCGGTCGTGTTTGGGCCGATCCCGAAGACGTCCACCGGCAAGATCCAGAAATTCCTGCTGCGTAACCAGGTGGACTCCGCGAAGGCGATCTCAGCGTGAGCTTCTCGCGGCCTCACAAAGGGATCTGAAAGTCTCCGCCCGCGCGATGATTGTGCGCAGGACACGTCGGAGACGCATTCCCGCCGCAGCCCGGGGCAGGCTTCGACCGCCTCGGGTAGCATCCTTATCGACAGCCACACCAGGGCTCCCGCTTGCAAGTGAGCCTGACGACTGAAACGCGTGTCGCGGAGGAACCTCCCGCATGCGGGACCATTGGTGTTCGACTTTTCCCGAACCACGCTCGGAATGCACGTTGCCAAAGGCTGAGAACGACGGCGAACAATCTGAGGCTCCCTCCTCAAACCCGAAGCGGCGTGGTCTCGCGCGCTCGCTCGGGCTAGGTGTGGTCACCGGAGCCGCTGACGACGATTGCTCGGCCATAGGAACCTATGCGAGCGCCGGAGCGCAATTTGGAACATCGCTGTTGTGGACTGCCCCCATCACGTTTCCAATGATGTTCGCGGTCGTCTACCTCTCCTCCAAGCTCGGGCAGGTCAGCGGCAAGGGGCTGTTTCACGTCATCAAAGATCACTATTCAAGTTGGGTCCTCTGGCCGACGCTGATAGGCGTGCTGGTTGGGAACACCATCGAAGCGGCCGCGGATCTCGGAGGCATGGCAGCAGCGCTCGGACTGTTCGTTCCGTTGCCTGCTCCGGTCATCGTGTCCGGCGTCGCCCTCGCGATTCTCGCGCTTCAGGTTTGGGGTTCGTACGAGACCATCCGCAACATTTTCAGATGGCTCGCCTTGGTGCTGTTTGCCTATGTCGGTTCGGCCCTTCTCGCCAAGCCGGACCCGTGGGAGGTGCTGCGCGGCACCTTGGCTCCGACCGTGCAATTCTCAGGCGAATTTCTCTCTATCCTCGTTGCGATTA
Organism: Bradyrhizobium sp. USDA 372; assembly: GCF_053629095.1. Lineage (NCBI taxonomy): Bacteria > Pseudomonadati > Pseudomonadota > Alphaproteobacteria > Hyphomicrobiales > Nitrobacteraceae > Bradyrhizobium > Bradyrhizobium sp. USDA 372. The sequence goes on from NZ_JBRJHR010000001.1 coordinate 329,814, forward strand.
TCGGCACGAGCCTGTCGGCGTACCTCTACACCTGGCAATCCAATGTCGAGGTCGAGGAGAAGATTCAGCAGGGACGCACCACGCTGGAGGAGCGGCGCGGAACGACGCAGGGCGATTTGCGCCGATCGCGCAATGATATCCTGACCGGAATGCTGTTCTCCAACATCATCATGTATTTCATCATCCTTTCGACCGGCGCCACCCTTCACAAGGCGGGCCAAACCAATATCGACACGGCGGCACAGGCCGCCGAAGCCTTGCGCCCGATCGCCGGGGACACAGCAGGCATCCTGTTCGCGGTCGGAATTATCGCAGTCGGCTTCCTCGCTGTGCCGATCATGACCACCGGCGCGGCCTACGATCTCTGTCAGGTGATAGGCTGGAAGAGCAGCCTGCATGCGCGTCCCAAGGAGGCCAAGAAATTCTATGCAGTGATCGCCGGCTTTACGCTGGTTGCGGTTGTCCTGAATTTTCTTGGCTTCAATCCCATGCGCGCGCTGGTCTATTCCGGGATCGTACAGGGCTTTTCGACCCCGCCGCTGCTGTTGTTCATCCTGTTGATGACAAACAACCGCAAGATCATGGGTGATAAAGTCAACACCCTGCCGCTCAACATCCTCTCGTGGATCACGGTGGGCGCAATCTTCGCGGCGACGGCGGGCCTCGTCGCTTCCTGGTTCATCTAGTCTTGGCTAAGCGCGATCGGATCGGGATGGATCCTTACCGCGCCTTACCTCATGGCTCGCGCATGGTCGTTTCGTAAATCGCTGCACCCTTGCCCGGATCATGCTTTAACGTTTCACTGACCAGAATTCTTGCTCGCCTTAGTGCGTCTCCAGCCGCAGCCCGTCATAGGCCGGCACCACGCCAGGGGGCAGCGACTGCCGGATGACCTCGTAGTCGACGTCGGCGGTCATGTTGGTGATGACCGCACGCTTCGGCTTGAAGCGCTCGATCCAGGACAGCGCATCGTTGATGCTGAAATGGCTGACATGGCTGGTATAGCGCAGGCCGTCGACGATCCAGAGATCGAGATTCTCCAGCGCGCCCCAGCTCTCGCGCGGGATATCATTGAGATCCGGCGTATAGGCCGCATTCCCGATGCGATAGCCGAGCGCGGGAATGTTGCCGTGCTGCACCAGAAACGCCGTCATCGTCACGGCGCCGCCCTTCCCCAGAATGGTCTGGCTTTCGCCCGCCTCGATCGAATGCCGGGTCAGGATCGGCGGATAATCGCTGCCCTCGGGCGAGATGAAGCAATACGAGAACCGCGACAGGATGTCCTTGGCGGTCGACTGGTTGAAATAGGTCGGAATGCGCCGGCGCATGTGCATGACGACCGACCGCAGATCATCCATGCCGTGAGTCTGGTCGGCATGCTCGTGCGTCAGGAACACCGCATCGATGTGGTCGACATTGGTCGAGAGCAATTGCTCGCGCAGGTCCGGCGAGGTGTCGATCACGATGCGTGTCGTGCCGTGCTCGGACGTCCGTTCGACCAGCAGCGAGCAGCGGCGACGGCGGTTCTTGGGATTGTTGGGATCACAGGCGCCCCAGCCGAGCGCCGGGCGCGGCACGCCGGCGGAGGAGCCGCAGCCCAGGATCGTCAGCGTCAGCGTCATGCGGCTCCCAGTCTCAAGCTTTCACCTTCGAGAACAGGCGGAAGAAATTTTCGCTGGTCTGGCGCGCAACCTCGTCAAGCGACACGCCGCGCGTCTCGGCGAGTACTTTTGCGACCTCGACCACGTAGGCCGGCTCATTGCGCTTGCCCCGAAACTTGCCGGGCGCAAGATAGGGCGAGTCTGTTTCAACCAGAATACGGTCGGGCGGCAGTTCGGCTGCGAGCGCGCGCAATGCCTCCGATTTTTTGAAGGTCAGGATTCCCGTGAAACCGATATAGAGCCCGAGCGACACCGCCTTCAGCGCCAGCTCGCGCCCGCCCGTGTAACAATGCAGCACGGCGCGAAACGATCCCTTTGCCGCCTCCTCTTCCAGGATGCGCGCGCAGTCCTCGTCGGCCTCGCGGGTATGGATCACCAGCGGCAGGCCGGTGGCACGGGCGGCGGCGATGTGGGCGCGAAAGCCCCTCGCCTGCGCTTCCGGCGAGCCGTTGTCGTAGAAATAATCGAGCCCGGCTTCACCGAGCGCGACGACCTTGGGATGCTGGGTCAACGCAATCAGCTCGTCCGGCGCGATGCCGTCCTCCTCGTCCGCATGATGCGGATGGGTGCCGACCGAGCAATAGACGTCGTCATACCGCTCGGCGATCTTGAGCAGGTCCTTTAGCCGCCGCACCCGCGTCGAGATCGTGACCATGCGCGCGATGCCGGCGGCTCGCGCCCGCGACACGATCCCGTCGAGATCTTCCGCAAAGTCCGGAAAATCCAGATGGCAATGACTGTCGACCAGCATCGTGCGAGCGCCTTCAGGCCGCCGGCTCAATGTAGCGCGGAAACGCCGGCGTCGGCGCCGGCAGCGTCGAATCGGGCGCGATGCGCTTTGCGCCGCCGAGCATGGCGAAGTTGCGCTCGGCTTCGGGGATACCGAGGCTGTCGAGCAGCTTGCCGGAGGCGGTCGGCATCGCTGGCTGAGCCAGGATCGCGATCTGGCGCACGACTTCGGCGGTGACGTAGAGCACCGTCTTCTGCCTGGCGGCATCGGTCTTGGCGAGCGCCCACGGCGCCTCGCCCGCAAAATAGCGGTTGGCCTCCGCGACCACGGCCCAGACGGCGTTGAGCCATTGATGGATCTGCTGCGTCGCCATGGCCTCGCGCGACGCTGCGATCATGCCGTCGGCCATCGAAAGGATCGCCTTGTCGTTGTCGCTGAACTCGCCGGGCTCAGGCAGCACGCCGCCCAGTTGCTTGGCGATCATCGAGAGCGAACGCTGCGCGAGATTGCCGAGATCGTTGGCGAGATCGGCATTGATGCGCGCCACGATGGCCTCGTGATTGTAGTTGCCGTCCTGGCCGAACGGCACCTCGCGCAGGAAGAAGTAGCGCATCTGGTCGACGCCGTACTGCTCGGCCAGGTTGAAGGGATCGACGACGTTGCCGACCGACTTCGACATCTTCTCGCCCCTGTTGAACAGGAAGCCGTGGGCATAGACCCGCTTCGGCAGTGGGATGCCGGCCGAGAGCAGGAAGGCGGGCCAGTACACCGCATGGAAGCGGATGATGTCCTTGCCGATGATGTGCACATCGGCCGGCCAGTAGCGCCAGTTCTTGTCGCTCTCGTCGGGGAAGCCGACGCCGGTGATGTAGTTGGTCAGCGCGTCGACCCAGACATACATCACATGCTCTTCGTCGCCGGGCACCTTCACGCCCCAATCGAACGTGGTGCGCGAGATCGAGAGATCGCGCAGGCCGCCCTTGACGAAGCTCACCACCTCGTTCTTGCGGGAATCCGGCCCGATGAAATCGGGGTGGTCCGCATAGAGCTTGAGCAGCTTGTCCTGGTAGGCCGACAGGCGGAAGAAATAGCTCTTCTCCTCCACCCATTCCACCGGCGTGCCCTGTGGTCCGAGCCGCAGGCCGTCGTCGTTCACGCGCGTCTCGTCCTCGGCGTAATAGGCCTCGTCGCGGACCGAGTACCAGCCCGAATAGGTGTCGGCGTAGATGTCGCCGCTCGCCTCCATGCGCCGCCAGATCTCCTGGCTGGAGCGATGGTGCTGCTCCTCGGTGGTGCGGATGAAGCGGTCGAACGACACGTCCAGGCGCTCGTCCATCTCCTTGAAGCGGCCGGCATTACGCGTCGCGAGCGCGGCAGCGGACATGCCTTCGTTCGCCGCCGTCTGGATCATCTTCTGACCGTGCTCGTCGGTGCCGGTCAGGAAGAACACATCCTTGCCGTCGAGGCGCGCAAAGCGCGCCAGCGTGTCGGTCGCAATCGCCTCGTAGGCATGGCCGATATGCGGGCTGCCGTTGGGATAGGCGATCGCGGTTGTGATGTAGAAGACGTTGTCGCGCGCGACCGCGGGCGCGGCAACTTGCGGCGAAGTGACGGGCTTTGGCGCGCGCGGGGCCTTTGGCTTCGTCGGCTTTGGCTTCACAGGCGTGACGACGGGAGCCGGCGCGGCGGCCACAGCAGGCGCAGTCGCCTCTTTCGCGACCTTCTTCGCCGGAGCCTTGGCCGGCCGCTTGGCAGCCTTCTTTACCGCCTTCTTGGCGACGACCTTCTTCTTCGCGGCCTTCTTGCCCGCCTTCTTTGCTGCGCCCTTCTTCACGCTCTTCTTGACGGCACCCTTCTTGGTCTTTTTGACCTTCTTGGCGGCTTTGCTCGCGCGCGCCTTCACGGCCTTTTTCGCGGCTTTCTTGACGGCCTTCTTCGCAGACTTCTTGCCGCTCTTGCGTTTGACGGATTTCTTAGCTCGCGTTGCCACCACGAATTCCTTTACCGGCTTCTCGAATTTTGGAAACGGCTCGGCGCTTAGCGCGTTGCGTCCGCCAGCCAGCCAAACACCGAGAAAACCAAGGGCTTTCGCTCCAGATTGTAGGTTTCGGTGTCGCGCGCGGCGCGGACGATCTTTTCCCATACCTCAGCTAGCCGCGCAAGGCGCGGCAGGTTCTGGTTGGCATTGGCCTCATCCGCATGCAGGCGCTCCGCGATCCAGCGGTCGATGCCGTCGATGAAGGCCGCAAGCGCCACGCGGTCGCTGGTGCCAAGCGAATCGCCGAGCGTGTGCAATTCGCGCGGGTCGACCTGCGGCAGGCGCGCGAGCAGCGCCGCCGTGCGCTGCTGAAGCTTCAGGGCGTCGCCACCGAGCAACGTCAGCGCCCGTGCGACGCTGCCCTCGGAGGCCTCCGCCGCCTCGCGCAGCGCGGCATCGTTCGGATCGAGCCCGGCCGCTGAAGCCGCAGCGTCGATCACCTCGTTCGTGGCGAGCGGCCGCAGGCGCAGCTTGCGGCAGCGCGACTGGATCGTGGCGAGCACCCGCGCGGGCGCGTGGCTGACCAGCAGGAACAGCGATTGCTGCGGCGGCTCCTCGAGAATTTTCAGAAGCGCGTTGGCCGCGTTCGGATTGAGTTCGTCGACGGTGTCGACGATGCAAACGCGCCAGCCTTCGGCCGCCGCGGTCGATCCGAAGAACGCGATCGTCTCGCGCGTCTCGTCCACGGTGATCACGGTGCGCATCACGCCGCGCTCGTTGGGGGTACGCTCGAGCGTCAGCAGGCCACCATGTGAGCCAGCCGCCACCTGCCGCGCCACGGCGTCGTCGGGATCGATCGCAAGGCTCTCGGCGCGCTGCACGGCCGGCGCCAACGGCTGCGCATGGGCGAGCACGAACCGCGCCATCCGATAGGCCAGCGTGGCCTTGCCGATCCCCTGCGATCCGCCGATCAGCCAGGCATGGGGAATGCGCCCGCTGCGATAGGCATCGAGCAGCGCAGCCTCCGCCTCGCGATGGCCGAACAGCTGCGACGTCTCGCGCGGATGCGGTACGGCGGTTTCCTGCTCGGCCTGACGCGGACTCATACCGACACCACTGACGCAGGCGTGGGCAGCAGACGCTCGCGCAGTGCGGTCCAAACGCGCGCGGCAACCGTGTCCGGATCGGAATTGGCGTCGATCAGCACGCAGCGCGCCGGATCCTCCGCCGCGATCCTGCGATAGGCCTCGCGCAAGCCCTCGTGGAAGCTGAGCTTCTCGGCCTCGAACCGGTCAGGCGTACTGCTGCCGCGGCGCGCGGCGGCGCGTTGCAAGCCAATCTCGACCGGCAAGTCGAGGATGATGGTGAGGTCCGGCTTGAGATCGCCGATGGTAACCCGCTGCATGGCGTTGATCAGGCCCTCAGGTACGCGGCCCAGGCTGCCCTGATAGGCCCGCGTCGAGTCGGCGAAGCGGTCGCACAGCACCCAGACGCCCTGGCTCAATGCCGGCTGAATCACGGTGTGGACATGATCATCGCGCGCGGCGGCAAACAGCAGCGTCTCGGCTTCGGGACCGAGCAGCTTGCCCATGCCCGACAGCACCAGATGGCGCATGATCTCGGCGCCCGGCGAGCCGCCCGGCTCACGCGTGACCCGGATGCGAAGCTTGGCCGCCGTGAGGCGATCGGCGAGCTTCTTGATCTGGGTCGACTTGCCCGTGCCCTCGCCGCCTTCAAAGGTGACGAAGCGTCCCCGTCCGGACGGCCGCTGTGCAGCACTCTCACTCATGATCAGAGCTTCTCGGCACCTGCGCGGAACATGCCGATCACGAGCTCGCTGGCGCCGTCGATCGCGCGGCGCATGGTCGAGCCGGTGCTGATCGCCTCAGCGGCATAGACCGGCGTCTCGACCGCGATGTTGCCGCTGCGCCAGACCCTGACCACGCCGACCCGCTGGCCGGCCTCCACCGGCGCGCGCACCGGGCCGCTGTAGACGATGCGCGCAATCAGCTTGTCGCTGCCGTTCTTGTGCACCATCACCTTCACCGGCGTCTTGGCGACGAGCTTGACCGACCGGCTCTCGCCGCCGAACACCTTGGCGTAGCCGACGGGCTGCTCGGCCGCGATCAGGGTGCGGGTCTCGAAATTGCGAAAACCCCATTCCAGCATCTTCTTGGCTTCCGTGGCGCGGTCCTCGGGATCTTCGAGTCCGTTGACGACGACGATCAGCCGCGTGCCGTTCTGCACGGCAGAGCCGACCATGCCGTAGCCACCTTCCTTGGTGTAGCCGGTCTTCAGACCGTCAGCGCCTTCCATCGAATTGAGCAGCGGATTGCGGTTGGGCTGGCGGATCTTGTTCCAGGTGAACTCCTTCTCGCCGAACAGTTTGTAGAATTCCGGGAAGTCCAGGATGATGTGCCGGGCGAGCATGCCGAGCTCGCGCACCGTCATCTTGTTGCCGGGATCGGGCAGACCGTTGGAATTGGCGAAGGTCGACTTGGTCATGCCAAGCTCGCGGGCGCGCTTGGTCATGAAGTCGGCGGCAAAAATCCGCTCGTTACCCGCCATGGCTTCGGCAAGCGCGATGCAGGCGTCGTTGCCGCTTTGGATGATCGCGCCGCGCAGCAGATCGTCGACCGAGACCTTGCTGTTGATGGCGGCGAACATGGTCGAGCCGCCCGAGGGGGCGCCGCCTCTGCGCCAGGCGTTCTCGCTGATCCGGTACTCGTCGGTCAGCTTGATGTCGCCCTTCTTGACCGCGTTGAAAACGACCTCCGCCGTCATCAGCTTCATCATGCTCGAAGGCGCGCGCAGCTCGTCGGCGTTCTTCTCGAACAGCACGCTGCCTGATGAGGCTTCGATCAGGATCGCGGTCGGGGCATCGCCATCGAAGCCGGCGTCTTCCGCTTTCTTGGCGCCCTGGACGCTCTGGTTGGCCGCATAGAGCGCCCCACCCCAGCCGATGCCAGCCACCAAAACCGTCGCGATCAGCCCACGCGCCAGCGTTCCGGCGGTGAGCCAGTTGCGACGAAGCAAAGGAAGACGAAGTGCCATGGCGAAGCCCTGAGAGAGGCGTTCTAACAGCTGGAACAGATGCGAACAACACGCGGTTGGACGCTGTCCCTGAGATTGCACGATTCTCGTCGCGCCCCTATCGTGGCGCCTCATGTTTTTCGACCAAACCCCTGAAACAAGGCGGAAAAGCGAATGTCCTCAACCCGCATGATCAAGACCAACGGGGTCGAACTGTTCGTCCGCGAAGCCGGCCAGGGACCGCTGGTGGTGCTGTGCCATGGCTGGCCGGAACTGTCGTACTCCTGGCGCCATCAGATCCCCGCACTTGCCGCAGCCGGGTTTCACGTCGTCGCCCCTGATATGCGCGGATACGGCCAGAGCGCGGCGCCGCTCGATGTGAACGCCTACTCGATCTTCGATACGGTCGGGGACGTGGTCGGCCTCGTCCAGGCGCTCGGCGAGAGCAAGGCGATGGTGGTCGGCCACGATTGGGGCGCACCGGTCGCCTGGCACGCAGCGCTGTTCCGGCCCGATATCTTCACGGCCGTCGCGGGGCTGAGCGTGCCGCCGCCGTTCCGCGGCCGCGGCAAGCCGCTCGACCTGTTGCGCCAGGGCGGCGTCACCAATTTCTACTGGCAGTATTTCCAGACGCCCGGCGTCGCCGAGGCCGAACTCGAGCGAGACGTCGCACGCACCATGCGCATCGTCCTCGGCGGACGTGGCCTCGCCGATCCCACCGCGGCCATGTTCGTGCAGGAGGGCAAGGGCTTTCTCGGCCATGCGACCGCCGAGGAGCCGCTGCCTGGCTGGCTCAGCGAGGCCGACCTCGCCTATTTCACCGAAAGCTTCCGCAAGTCCGGCTTCCGCGGCGGGCTGAACTGGTACCGGAATATCGACCGCAATTGGGAGCTGACCGCGCCCTGGCAGGACGCGCAGATCCGCCAGCCTTCCCTCTTCATCGCAGGCTCGAAAGACGCGGTGATCACCGGCCTGATCGGGGCCAAGCGCGTCAACGAGCTCGAGCGCGTGCTGCCCAATCTGACGCGCAAGCTGATCCTCGATGGCGCTGGCCATTGGGTGCAGCAGGAGCGGCACGACGAGGTGAACGCGGCCCTCGTCACGCTCTTGAAGGAGAGCACGGCTCAGTAGAGGCCGCGGCCGCTCAGGATGCTGCGGGCCTCGGCGGCGCCGTCCGTCGCGCTCTCGCTCGCGTAGCGGCCGTCCTGGTCATAGGACACCGCGCGGGCGTTCTGGATCGTCCGGCCCCGGCTGCGGCTCGAGGCCGACATTTCCGAGGTGGCATTGAGCGAGGCCATGTCGGCCGAGCTGCTGCCGAGATTGTACGGTCGTCCCTCCGGCATCGGGACCTCGCCGCGAAGGGCGCCGCGGGTCGAGGACGGCAGCTCCGGCACGAACGGCTTGGCCGAGGCGACGCGGACCATCGAGGGCGATGGCGCCGGAACGCCGGTGCGCAGCGTCGCGAGAAGCTGACGGTCGTCGGAGCCTTCGAGCGGCGCCCGGCCGACATATTCGACCCGGACCTTGGCGACGCCATTGCCTTTGAATTCAAGGAGTTCGGCTGCCTTGTTCGAGACATCGATGAGGCGGTTGCCGTGATAGGGCCCACGGTCATTGACGCGCACGATCAGCGACTTGCCGTTGGAGACGTTGGTGACCCGGGCGTAGGACGGCATCGGCAGGGTCGGATGCGCCGCGGTCAGCGAGGTCATGTCGAACACCTCGCCGTTGGCCGTCAGGCGGCCATGGAAATCATCGCCGTACCAGGACGCCATGCCCTCGGCGCGGTAGTTGACGTCCTCCTCCGGCACGTAGGTCTTGCCCGCCACGACATAGGGCTTGCCGACGCGGTAGGTGCCGCCGCCCTTCGGGACCGGGTCGCCCCAGGCCACGACGCGCGGGCTCGAGGACACGCCGTATTTCGGATCGACGCGGCTGGCGAACTTGTTCGAGGAGGCGCAATTGGCGAGCGCAATGCAGGTCGCGACTGCCGCAACACCGCGCGCGGCCCGCAAAACCGAATCTGACCGACGGATCCCCATGCGCCCCAAATACCACTTCGCCGGAGGCGTACCCAACCCGCTTTGGTGACGGGGAGCGCTGTCCGGTCCTTCAACTTCCGAGGCGGCCCACCACCGCATCGGACGTGGTAAGGATAACGCAACCCGAACGCGGCGGAAATGGGGAGCCCACGGCGATCACGCCGGGATGGTAAACGGGACGTTCGCATTTTTCCGTTGTTCTACGGGACGATGGCACCCGCGCTGTACCAGTGCTGGACATTCTGTTGCGCCAAATCCTCACTCCACCCCCATTGTCGCGCCGCTCACCGAAATTCTTTTGACTGTGCAAGGCCGCACGCGTTCTCTCGGACGCAAGGGCGGGATTTGGAATTTAACGATGATCGAGACGGTTTCGGCACTGATGGGTCTGGTAAGCGCGGGGATCTTCCTGGCCCATGCGTTCGAAGGTTACCGCACGAGGGCCTGAAGGCACTCGCGCGGGCGGCAAGCATCACCTCTTTCAAAGCAGCGCGTTCGGACGGTCTTAGTCGAGCCGATCGCGCATCGAACACGAGAGCGGCAGGTGTCCCATGCGTAACCATGACCTCGTATCCGATGGCTTCCTGGCCTTGACCGCCGGCGGCTTGGTGCTGCTCTGCTCGAGTCTCGTCGCGCTGGCGTTTGCCTGAGGCGCACGTCCTCCCTTCCAATCCGCTCGTTTCCGACGCGGCTCCATTGCGGCGCAGCAAACAGGCCCGTGCTCCGCTCCCATTCAGTTGATTGAATTATTGCGTGCGGCGCCTCGACCTTTTGCAAGAGGCCATCACCAACGAGGGTGACGCACATGCTTGCCGAGAAATTCTTCCTGGTCCTGGAATCCCTGATCCGCGGCGACCGCACCTATCCGGATGGAAGTCCCCGGGTCATCAGCACCTCCCCGCACGTGCCGGTCAGGCCGACACCGCCGAAATAGCCGACGCGTCCGCCAGCCGGCCACACGCGCCGCTCAGCGCAAACCCAACAGCGAGCGGCGGTAGAAGCTGCCGCGGGCCTCGTTCTGGCAGACGAAGCTGCCATCGAAGCCCTGGCCGTAACGCTTCTGCCCCTTGCGGTAGTAGACGCCCTTCCTGAAGTCGAGCCAGACCACCTTGTCGCGCGGGCAATGACGCTGGGCCTGCGCCTCATAACGAAACGGCGTCAGCGGCGTCGCCGAGACCTCGGCGCCGCCTGCACCGACCAGCATGGCGCCAGCGCATGCGATTGCGCCGGACCATTTGCCAAAGCCGCTCCGAGACACCCCCCACCTCCCGCTCGCCGCCGTCCCCGACGGCCGGTTGGTACGCTAGCACGAAACGGCCCAACCTGCGGCAGGCAAGCGCGCGTCACGTCTTCCGCCAGCCATCTTGTCGGGGTACATGACGGCGAGATCGTCTCGATGCGAGGGTGCTGCCCGAATGTCGGTTGAGCCTGAGACAACAACTGGTCCCCGCCCGCCCTCGCCGCAGCTCGGCCTGTTGCCGATGATCATCTTCGGCTCGCGCTGGCTGCAGCTGCCGCTCTATCTCGGACTGATCGTGGCGCAGTGCGTCTACATCGCGCTGTTCGTCAAGGAGCTCTGGCATCTCTCCTGGCACGCCCTCGACCTCACCGAGCAGCAGATCATGATGAGCGTGCTGGCGCTGATCGACGTCGTAATGATCTCCAATCTGCTCGTGATGGTGATCGTCGGCGGTTACGAGACGTTCGTCTCGCGGCTCGACCTCCAGGGCCATCCCGACGAGCCGGAATGGCTCGGCCACGTCAATGCGAGCGTCCTGAAGATCAAGCTCGCCATGGCCATCATCGGCATCTCCTCCATCGCGCTGCTGCGCACCTTCATCGAGGCCGGCAATCTCGGCTCCAACCGCGCCGGCTTCACCGAGACCGGCGTGATGTGGCAGGTGCTGATCCACATCACGTTCATCGTCTCGGCGCTCGGCATCGCCTATGTCGACAAGCTCAGCGAGTCCGGAATGCGCAAGCGCGCCGAATGAAGCGCTGCTGCCGGTTCAGGGCCGGTCCGCTTCCAGCTGCGCCAATGCCTGGTGCAGACATTCCTGAAGCCTCGCGGCGACCTGCTCGCGCGCGATCCCCTTGCCGGCGAGATCGCCCGACACCTTGCCGACCACATCGTCCATCGTCCGGCTCTCCAGATGGTCCGTCACCAGCGCCGATGCGTAGCTTGCCGCGGCATCGCCACTGAGCCCGAGCTGGCCTGCGGCCCACAGCCCGAGCAGCTTGTTGGACCGCGCCGTGGCCTTGAACATGAATTCCTCGTCGTGGGCGAATTTGGCTTCAAAGCCCTGCTCGCGCTTGTCGAACGTGGTCATGGTCAGCTCCATTCTGCTTCGCTGATGAGGATCGGACTTGCTGGGAGCGAACGTCTCCGTGGTTCAGGTCAGTTTAGGATCATTTGAAGCTTCCTCCCGGAAGCCGAACGGCGTCAAGCCTGCCGAAGCGCTCGCCAGGCCGGTGCACAGGCGGCGCGAGCCCCGCGCCAGCCAGCTCGGCCAAGCTGAGAATGTTTACCATTCGTTAAGCAGACTCAGCGTCGGATGACGACAGAGACATCGAGAGCTGACGCATGAACAGAGAGCTGCGGGAGTTTCGACGGCTTGAACGGGTCTGCCTGGAGCAGGCCGCCCTCTCCCCCATGGACCTGACGCGAAGCGGACTGCTGAAGGTCGCCGACGATTGTCGGATCGCGGCCGAAGCGATCGAGGCCCAATTGCCTCGCGGGGTCTTTGCGGACGCCGTCCAGGCGTTCAAGCTGGCCTTGAGCGCAAAGGCCAAGCGGCACTAAGTCGGCCGCCGCGAGAGGAGCGATTTGGGAGCTTGGGCGGCGAAGCGCGTTCGCTCAGCCTTTCGCCGCCGCCGCTTCACGCGCCAGCCGCTCGGCCTTCAGCCGTTCCTTGTTGGCGTAGAACGCCTTCTGCGCCGCTTCGTGGTCGCGCATGGCCTTTTCGGCCTCGATCCGGCGCGCCGCATCGCGGGCGTGGCGTTGTTCGGGGGTCAGGGGTTTGCGTCGGAAGGAAAGGTCTTCAGTCATGCCAAGTGAACGTGGCTGCCAGGAAAAAGTTCCGGCCGGAACGGTCGACCGATCATGACGTTCCGCGAAAACAACCCCATGCACAGTAGCTAAGCCCCTCTTCTGCAACGCTTTTTCCCCAACGACGCAAAGAGTCCACTTGCCGACGGGCAAACAGCGGCATCTGTGAGCCGCAAGCGACGTGATCCGCTCGCAGGAACCATCAGATCGCGATGTCCGCAATCACGGGCAAATGGTCCGAATAGGCGCGCGCTTCCTCGTCGGTCCAGACTTTCCCGAACCGGCTGTCCCGCGTTGCATAGATGCGGTCGAGCCGAAGCAACGGCAGATGCGCCGGAAAGGTGCGCAGTCGCGTCCGGTTCGGGCAGACCTGCGCGAGCACGCGCCGCACCGATTTCACCCAGAACCAGTCGTTGAAATCGCCGAGCACGACGGTTCTTTCGGGCTTCACCAGGCTCACCAGGGCCTGAGCCTGCTCGTAACGCTCGTGGATGCTCAGGCCGAGATGCGTGGCAACCACGCGAAATTCGCCGAAAGGCGTCTGCAATCCCGTGGCAATCGCCCTGCGCGGCTCTCGCTCCCGATAGGACACGTCGACGATCTCGGGCACGCCGGAGAACGGAAAGCGGCTCATGAGCATCTGCCCGTAGTCACCGTCCTCCGTGACGATCGACTTGGCATGAACGCGATGATCGCCGACGACCCGCGCCAGCTTCGCAAACGGATCGTCCGACCGCGATCGGGAATCCACCTCCTGAAGCGCGACGACGTCCGGCGACCATTTGCGAATGATCGAGCAAACCCCCTCCAGATCGAACGTCGGATTGAGATTGAAGGTGCCGTGCACATTCCACGTCATGAAACGCACCGGCATCAACGTCTCCCGGCAAGCCAGGTCGCGACGAACTGTGCGCCCGCGCAGATCCCGAGCCATCCCAGGAACGCCAGTGCCAGCAGCGCGATGTTGCTCAAGGACGCATTCCTGGCCAGATCTGCGATCTGCGCTCCCAGAACGGCCATGGCGAGAATACCGGGCATCATGCCCAGCAGCGTTCCAACCATGAAATCACGAAGCGGCAGCGTGCTCGCGCCAGCCGCGACGTTCACCAGCGAGAATGGTGCGATCGGAATCATCCGGATGACGACGACGGCCAAAATTCCCTTGCCGACGACCCGTTCCTGGATGCGCGCGGCACGGCGTCCCAGCAAGCGCTGAAGACGTTCTCGGCCCAGGAACCGTCCGATCGCAAAAAGCATGAGCGCGCTGAGCAAGACGCCCGCCATGGCGGTGACGAAACCCAGCCATGGCCCAAGTGCAGCGGCAGTCGCAGCGATGAGCACGAGAACCGGAAAGATCACCAGCCCGCCGAGGACGAAGGCCGCGATCGCGAATGGCGGTCCCCAGCCGGACTGCGCATAGGCAGACAGGAACGACGAGAGATGGCCCGCATCGGCGTAATCGCTCAAGGACGTGTACGACCAGGCCAGCGCCAGTCCAAGAAGCGCCAGCGCGATCGAGGCGATCCCGATGATCGTCTTCGTGCTCCACATGCGAGATGCCGCGCGTTCCAGATGAAGCGGCAGCTCAGGGTCCGCCACCGGCTGAACCAAGGTGGCCAGCGTGCTGGTCAGGACCGAGGACTCCACTTTTCGCAGCGTCTTCGCCCCACCCGTTTTCGACACCTGGTCCAGCAGAGCGAACAGCCGATGCTCGCTCTGCGTAACGGCCTGTTCGTCGAGACCGCAGAAATGAGCGATGAGACGGCGGCGGACGGAGGCGATGAAATCCCGATGCTCCTCGGATTCAGCTTCAAAAATCAGGTCGCATTCGCTGTCGGCGCCCATGGAACGATTGTTCAAATTGGCCGAGCCGATCCGCAGGATCCTGTCATCGACGACCATGAGCTTGCTGTGCACCATCACGGCGGCTTCCTCGTTCCCGCTGCGGGAAACCGGATAGACGAAGCGGATGCGATCGGCGATGCCAGCCGCGCTGAAGCAGTCGATGAAGGCGCCACGGCCGTTCTGCATGGCCTGGGATTCCAGCCACGAGGAATGCAGTTTCGGGGCGACGACCAGAACCCGAAGCGACGGCACGCGACGCATCTGCTCCGCCAACTCGCTCGCCATCCTGGTCGCGCTGGTGAACTGATTTTCGATGTACACGAAGCTTGTTGCCGACCGGATCGCCGCAATGAAGGAGCGTTCGACCTCCCTGATGGTCGAGCCTGCCGGACAGACCACCTCGGTCCTGGCGATCCCGACCGGCAAATGCTCGGCCTCGACAGGCACGCTCGCCGGCCAGCGACCATTCCTCAGCGCGCGCCGTTCATCGACCTGTTGGCCTGCCGCACGCCAGCGTTGCTCCGCGAGCGCGAACAGCTGCTCAGCGGCCTCGCCGTCGACGAGGCACTGAACATCGTGAAACGGCGGATACGGCTTGCGCTGAGGGTCGCAGCGCATGGCGTTGTCGGCGCGGTGGTCACTTGTGTCCCAGCGCCTGATCGTCAGATCGAGCCCGCCGACGAACGCCAGTGATCCGTCGACACAGACGATCTTCTGGTGTTGCGCCGAACCGAACGGAAGCGTGGCGTCCAGATGAAACCGGACTCGGCCGTCGGTGTCGGCGATGAATTTCGCCGCGGAATTCCACTCCCTCTCGGAGGCGTAAAACGAGACGAAGTCCCAGACGAGAATATTGATGCGCAAGGCGGGCCGGCGCTGCACCAGGGCGCGCAGGAAGGGACCAAGCTCCTCAGGCAGGCCATCATCCGCACGTCCCGCGGCTCCGACCAGGCGCGTCCTGCTATGGATATCCCATCCGATGATGTAGACGAGATCCTGCGCCTCCAGCAGGGCCTCCCGCAGGGCTGCGAAATAGGCAGCGGCATCGTTCAGAACCGCCACGCGCCGCGCCCTGCACCGTCGCCAGACGGTGTCGCCGGGAGTCAGTGTCGATGCGCTCTGAAGCAGGTGGACCTCGCAATTCGCGTTTGCGTCTAAACGCGCTGGAGGCTCAAGGGGTTCCACGCCGTCAACGGCTGCGGTTCGATGCGAATGCCGGACGTCCGGCGCTCACTGGGCCCATCGCACAATTCGTCATTTGGTGCGGACAAACTTCGCACCGGCGCTCCTCAACACTTCCACAATTTTCTCAGGGGCGTCGCCGTGAAAATCGACGGAAACCTCGATCAGGCCTTCCAGCTTCTGCCGCCCCTCCGGCGCGGGCGCAGTCTTGACGTCGGGACCTGCCGGGCGTGTTCCCACCGTATTCGCATCGCCGACGGGCTGGACGAAGACGTCGCCTCGCGGCACGCCGCATTCCTGCACGACATGCTCAACCGCAAGCTCGGCGCCGCGGCGCGTGTCGAATTCTCCAATGATGGTGCTTTCCAAGGCTGCTCTCCATGTGGTCGCGCGTGCGAACAACAGGCGAGCTGGGGTCAGGTTCCTGAAGCTTGAGCGAGCGGCATCTCAAGGGCAGTGGCGTTCCTGACGCGTCGCGCGTCGTTTGGCTCGAGCAGGCAGCGCTTTTCGCGCGTCATTGAGACAGGTCAATACCAGCAAGCCGAAGCTCTGGAAAACTGACTTCAACAAGTCAACGGAGGCCGCCATGTCACAGCAGAGCAGCATGCATTTCTATCTCAACTGGGCCAAGGAGCGGATCGACGAGATGGATGCCGCGTTGGCCTCGTTCGAGGTCAAGGCCGGCGAAGCCAAGGCTGAGTCCAAGGTGAAGACCGATCAGCTCCTGTCCGATCTGACCAAGCGCCGCGACGAGTTTCAGGCGCTGCTCAAGGCCAAGGCGCAGGCAGGTGAGGCCGCGTGGGCGGATGCCAAGGCCGAGTTGGAACGGCAATGGGTTGGATTCGAAGCCCAGATGAAGACCTACTTCGAAGGCGCCGGCAAACAGCTCGAGCAGCAGCAGGCCACGTTCAGGGATCTTGCGGCTGCACAGGCCAAGGCCTGGGGCGAAACCGCAGAGAAATTCCGCGAGGCCGCAGGCAAGGTCACTGCTGCCCGCACCGTCGACATCGACGCCGCGCTCAAGCAGATGAAGTCCGACGCTTCCGAAGCCGAAGCGCGCCTGCAGAAGCTGAAGCAGGCGGGCAGCGAGTCCTGGTCGGTGATGAGCGCCGCCCTCGCCGAATCCCGCAAGGCATTCGATCAAGCGAACAAGGCGGCGTGGGACGCGCTGAAGGGCGGTGATGCGAAGAGCTGAAGGTGGGCTTCAGTTGATGCCCCGGGCTTTCCAGCGCAGGCTAGTGCAACACCCGTCCGGCTTCGGCGCGCCGGACCCTTTCTCGCAGCTCCTCGAGCTCTTCGATCGAGTCCAACAATCTCACCAGCTCGCGGGCAATATGTGTCAAACCGGACTTGGATTGCTTTAAGATACGAACTCGCTGTGCCATCGGTGCACGCCTCCATGCTTGGGCAAGTCCAATTGGCAAGGAGCGTGCCACCCCATGAAGGGAACTTAGGGCGATTTATGGCGGAAGGGGTGGGATTCGAACCCACGGTACCCTTGCGGGCACGCCGGTTTTCAAGACCGGTGCCTTAAACCACTCGGCCACCCTTCCTGAGCCTGGAATGGCTGTCGCTTAACCCAGTCGCCCGCCCAAGGCAACGCGAAGTTGGCCTGCCCTCGCCTCCGGCCTGTTGTCAGGCAAGCGTCAGCCTGTTCGCTTAGGCTGTACCTTCGGCAAATCCGCGGACACCGGCGACATCTCCCAGGGCGTCGCTGGTTGCGAGGCCCGGCCGGATTGGTCTCCATACCCGGGCCTCGTTTTGCGCTTCGCCAAAAGCAAACGGCGCCCCGTAGGGAGCGCCGCTCGAAGACGGTTCTCTTGCGCGGGCGTCAGTAGCCGCACGATGCGCAGTTCATCTGCACCGGGGCGTAATAGGAATAGCCGGGCGAGACCATCTCGACGCGCTGGCGGGTGGCGTATTGCGGCGGGATGCGCTCGTACTGGACGCCCGGCGGCGCCACCATCACGGTCTGCGGCACCATCACGGTGCGATACTGCGCCGGCGTGCGATGCGCGACGACGGAGCCAGGCGAGACCATCACGGTCTCGTCGACGGTGCGGTATTGCGGCGGCACGTATTGCTGCTGATAGCAGGTCGTGCACGGCGGCGGCGTGTAGCAATTGTAGCAGCCGGCGGAGGCTGCGCCCGTCATGGAAATCGCGGCGACGGCCGTGGAGAAGACAACGGCGAGAGTACGAGACATTGCGGTGGTGCCCCAGTTGCCCGAAATGGATTTGCGAAGGTGGCCGCGAGTATACGCCGCAAAATCCAGGGCTGCTGAAGTTCATCAGGGCATCCTTAATGCGAATGGCACGCTTTCGCCGGACGTTCAGAACTCATTGACCATCGCGCGAAGGACAGATGACGCGGCGCCTTCAGAACGCGCAAAGGCGATCTCGGATCGGCATCGCGGCGCGCGCGCCGACCGCATCGGGCCGAATGACGGGCCGCCCGTCCGCGTGGCTCTGGGATCACACCCGCCGAAAATCCGTCAATCCTCGCGGTTGATGACCGCAACTTGTGCATCTATCTCGCCCAGGTTGCGGCTCACCCTGCTGACCCGCGTGGCCGGATCTGACATGATCCGCCGCAAAGAATCGTCGGCCGGCACCTTAGGGTTGCTGAGCTGTCGGCAGGGGTTGGCGAATGCATCTTTGGTCAGTGTCGCGGCGCGACCGGTGCGCCTTGGGCGGCAAGCTCTCATCTGGTAACAAGTCTGCCCTGCTTGCGGTCTTCGCGGCCGCATCCATCGCAATCGTCGCCGCGCATCCCGGCAGCGCCCTCGCCGCCTGCGCCGTGACGGCTGGTCCCAACACGGTCACCTGCAACAGCACGGTCACGACGAACACGGTCAATACGAACGCGGCAAGCGCCTCATCGACCGACCGGACCCAGGCGTTCAGCACGGGTTCGGTGAGCGCCACAATCAATGCCGGCCAGACGGTCAGTGGCTATGGGCTCGCCATCGCCGCGAGCGGGGGCGACGTCAACGTCGTCAACAACGGCACCCTGACCACCAATCAGCCGGCGAGTGCGCTAGCCGTCAGCACCAGCGCCGGCAGCATCACCTATTCCGGCAACGGCAGCGCCAACAACCTGGCTGGCAATTCGCCCGGTCTCACCTTCCTCGCCTCCGGCAGCATCACCATCGGGACTAGCGGGACGCCCGTGACACCGAATTTCCAGGGGTCGACCGCCATTGTCGCGTCCGCGTCGAACGCGATCAACCTGGCCCTGAACGGCGGGTCGCTGACGACGCTGTGGCCGGGCGGCGGCGGCGCGCTGCTCAGCGGCGGTGACGTGTCCGTGGCATGGACTGGCAACGGCGCCATCATCAACGCGAGCGGCGCCACCGCCAACAGAGGCCTCGACATCTTCGGGACCGGAGCCCTGACCGTCAGTTCGAATGCCACGATCGGCGGCGCCAGCGCCGCCACGTCGTTCCAGACCGGCATCCTGGCGTCCGCCTTCGGTGCCACGGGCAATGGGGACGTCAACGTCAACCAGACCGGCGGCACAATCTTCGCGACCAACCGGGGCATCATCGCAAGCATCGGCCCGACGGGATCAGGGACTGTCGCGGTCAACACGGCATCCACCAGCGCGATCACGCTCACCGACCCGGCAGCCTACGGCATCCAGGCCGACACGAGCGGCACCGGAGCCGTGACCGTGCAGCAGGCGGGTGCGATCACTGGAGGCGATATCGGCATCAACGCAGTGATCTCCAACGCCGCAAATTCCCGCGATATCACCATCACCAGCAGCGGCACTATCGATGTCGCATCGACGGGCATCAACGCAGCCACGGCCGGAAGCGGCAACATCAACATTACCACGTCCGGCAACATCCAAGGACCCTTCGGCGGCGGTATCATCGCCAATGCCGTCGATGGCCGCATCACCGTCAACGTGAATGCCGGCACCGTCCTCGGCAGCGCCGGGGGCTTCACCACCCCGGGCATCGGCGCGACTGCATCCGGCAGCGGCGGCGCGACCATCAACATCGCCGCGGGCGCGACCGTCGCCGCATCCCAGTTCATCGGCATCACGGTCAACGGCACGAACAACATCATCAACAATTTCGGCACCATCAGCGGGGACGGAGGTGTCCGTGCCTTCGGCGCCACGACCATCGTCAATGCCGGCACGATCGCGGCGTTTTTCGAGGCGGTGCGGTTCGACAACGCCGGAAGCACGCTGGAGATGCAGGGCCCCGGCGCCACGCTCACCGGCCTGGTCGTCGGTAGCGGCGCCGATACGATCCGCTTCTCCGGCACGGGGGCGAACATGTTCAATGCAAGCCAGATCGACACCGGCTGGGGGCTGATCGATAAGACGGGCTCCTCGAACTGGGCGCTCACGGGAACGTCGACGACGACCGCATTCGTGACGATCAATGGCGGCACCTTGTCGGTGAACGGCGACATGACCTCGACCGGCGGCTTCACGGTGAATGCCGGCGGCACGCTCGGCGGCACCGGCATGGTGTCGTCGACCATCATCAACGCCGGCGGCTCGCTCGCGCCAGGCAACTCGATCGGCACGATGACGGTGAGTGGCAATCTCACCTTCACCGGTGGCAGCAATTACGTCGTCGAGGTCTCGCCGGCCACGGCGGACCGCACCAATGTGACCGGTAACGCGACCCTCGCCGGCACGCTGCGCGCCATCGGCACCGGCGGGGCCTATACGGCGGGCACGCATTACACCGTGCTCAACGCCGCGGGCACACTCGGCGGGACCTTCGGAGCGCTGACCGTTTCGGGCAATTTCGGCGCCACGCGGCCGCATATCGAGTACGACGCGAATAACGTCTATCTCGTGCTCGACCAGGCGCTCGTCTCGCCGTTCCTGGTCAACGGCACCCGCAACCAGATCGCGACCGCAGGCGCGGTCGATTCCGCCTTTCTCGGCGGCAGCAGCGCATTCTCGGCGCTGATCGGATTGACTTCGCCGCAGCTCAACGCCGCGCTGGATCAATTGTCGGGCGAGGTGCACGCCTCCACGGTCGGGACTCTGGCGAACGACAGCCTGGCAATGCGCGGCGCGATCCTCGGCCGCTTGCGGCAGGCCTCGTATGGCGGTGACATGGACTCCATGGGCGCGTTCTCGCTTGGCGGCCCCCAGACCGCGTTCGCCGCCTACGCCATGGAGACCGCCCTCGCCTACGGCAAATCGCCTGTGGCGACCAAAGCGCCGATGGCGCCGCCGCGGCCGATCTCCGACACCGTGTTCTGGGCTCAGGGCCTGGGCGCCTGGGGCACGTTCAGCGGCGACGGCAATGCAACCGGCGTGCGGCGTGATCTCGCCGGCTTCATCACTGGCTTCGATACGCGCGTCGGCGGCGCCGGCCGTCTCGGCCTGGCCGCAGGCTATACCGGCACCAAGAACTTGCTCGACGGTCGCGGCTCTTCGAACGTCGATACCGCCCACATCGCCGGCTATGGCGGCTGGCGCTTCGGCAACATCAATCTGCGGGCGGGTGGCGCCTATGCATTGCACAAGATCGATACCGATCGGATGGTGAACATCGTCGGCTTGGCCGATCGCCTGACCTCGCGGACTGACGGCAGCACCGGGCAGATCTTCGGCGAGCTCGGTTACGGCGTCGCATTCGGCAAGGTGGCGTTTGAGCCCTTCGCTGGGGCCGCGTGGGTGCGCGTGCATACCGATGCGACCGCCGAGCTCGGCGGTCCGGCGGCACTGAACGTTGCGGCGCAGACCTTCGAAACCGGCTATGCGACGCTCGGCGCGCGCGCCGCCACTTTCGTGCCACTGGCGCTCGACATGACGCTGATCCCGAGGGCGACCGTCGCCTGGCAGCATGCCTTCAACAACGTGACCCCGGCCGCCGTGATGGCGTTCCAGGTCGCGCCGGCATCGTTCACGATCGCCGGCGCGCCGATCGCGCGCGACTCGCTGCTCACCGAAGCGGGCTTCGATCTTTCGTTCGGCCGACACATCACGGTCGGCCTCTCCTATGTGGGCCAGATCGGCAACACCGTCACCGATCACGCTGCCAAGGGCAAATTCTCCTGGGCGTTCTAGCCTACTTCGCGCGCCGCTGGTGCTGAGCGCGGCCTGGCCTGCAGCGCCGTCGCGACGGCCCTCGACAATCGAGCTTCAACGCCTCGCTGCTCTTTCCAGGAACTCCAGCAGCGAGGGATCGGTCTCCTCGAGCTCGACGAAGCGGCGGCGCAGCTCATCGGCGATTTCGGCGGTGGCATCCCGCGACCATCCCTCCGCGGTATTGAAGGCCACGATACGTGTGGGATGGAGATACTGCCCCTCGGCGAGATGCCTGAGCAGGGTCGCGCGATTGGCGTCCTCCTCGGCCGTCTCACACCAAGCCCGGCCCAGCCGGCGGCCGAAGTCATCGAGCACGAGATAGACGTCCCGGTCTGTCGTGATTTGCGGCACGAGTGAGGGAGAATGACTCATGGCTAACTCCGCTACTGGAAATCCGGACTTGTGCGGACGGATCTCGATACGGCGACCGCCTCGGCCGAATTCGGAAAAAGGGATTTCGACGATTTTTCACAATGGCACAATTAAATAACAAATAAAAATAAAATTAATAGAAATTAAATAGCGAAATGTGGACAAATGCACTAAGTTGACGGTGCCTGGCGGGCGAGCCCGCACGTCGGGTGCCCACTGCGCAAACGGCTCCCGCTCCCCACCCAACCAGCCCACGCCCCCCGGGGAGGCGGGAGCCGTTCTTTCCGAATCTCCGCTTCGGCTTCGCGTTTCCTGCAACGGCGCATGCGCGTGCTCGCGCGGAGCCGCGCGTCGTTCCGAAGATCTTCGATCCAGCCTTTTGGTGCCGATCAGGCGCTTACTTGCCGCGCCGCTTCACCTCGCGCACCGCGCCGCGCGCGGCGCTGGTAGTGAGCGCGGCGTAAGCCTGCAGCGCGGTGGAGACGTTGCGCTTGCGGTTGGCCGGCTGCCAAGCGGCATCGCCCTTCGCCTCCTCCGCAGCGCGGCGCTTGGCGAGCTCCTCGTCGGAGACCTCGAGGCTGATGCTGCGGTTCGGGATGTCGATGGCGATGCGGTCGCCGTCGCGCACGAGGCCGATGTTGCCGCCTTCGGCGGCTTCCGGCGACAGATGGCCGATGGACAGGCCGGACGAGCCGCCGGAGAAGCGACCGTCGGTGACGAGCGCGCAAGCCTTGCCGAGGCCCATCGATTTCAGATAGCTGGTCGGATACAGCATCTCCTGCATGCCGGGGCCGCCGCGCGGGCCTTCATAGCGCACCACGACGACCTCGCCGGCGACGACCTTGCCGCCCAGAATGCCTTCGACCGCCGCGTCCTGGCTTTCGAACACGCGCGCGGGGCCGGAGAATTTCAGGATCGAGGCATCGACACCGGCGGTCTTCACGATGCAGCCGTCCTGCGCGAGGTTGCCGTAGAGCACGGCGAGACCGCCGTCCTTGCTGAAGGCGTGTTCGAGGTCGCGCACGACGCCCTTCTCGCGATCGGCATCGAGCTCGTCGTAGCGTCGCTCTTGGCTGAAGGCGACTTGCGTCGGGATGCCGCCGGGCGAGGCGCGATAGAAGGTGCGCACCGTCTCGCTCTTGGTGCGCTTGATGTCCCAGCGCTCCAGCGCCTCGTTCATGGTCGGCGCGTGCACGGTCGTAACAGAGGTGTCGATCAGCCCGGCGCGATCGAGCTCGCCGAGAATGCCCATGATGCCGCCGGCGCGGTGCACGTCCTCGACATGCACGTCGGCGACGGACGGGGCGACCTTGCAGAGCACGGGCACGCGGCGCGACAGCCGGTCGATGTCGCGCATGGTGAACTCGACCTGCCCTTCATGGGCGGCGGCGAGCAGATGCAGCACGGTGTTGGTCGAGCCACCCATGGCGATGTCGAGCGTCATCGCATTCTCGAACGCCCTAGAGTTGGCGATGTTGCGCGGGAGCACGGATGCATCGTCCTGCTCGTAATAGCGGCGGACCAGATCGACGATGGTGTGGCCGGCCTCGACGAACAGGCGCTTGCGGTCGGCATGGGTTGCGACCACCGAGCCATTGCCGGGCAGCGCGAGGCCGAGCGCCTCGGTCAGGCAGTTCATGGAATTGGCGGTGAACATGCCCGAGCAGGAGCCGCAGGTCGGGCATGCCGAGCGCTCGATCACCTTGACGTCGTCGTCGCTGACCTTGCTATCGGCCGCCGCCACCATGGCGTCGATGAGGTCGACGGCCTTGGTCTTGCCGGCCAGCTTGACCTTGCCGGCCTCCATCGGCCCGCCCGAGACGAACACGGCGGGGATGTTGAGCCTGAGCGCTGCCATCAGCATGCCCGGCGTGATCTTGTCGCAATTGGAAATGCAGACGAGGCCGTCGGCGCAGTGCGCGTTGGCCATGTACTCGACGCTGTCGGCGATCAGTTCGCGCGACGGCAGGCTGTAGAGCATGCCGTCATGGCCCATCGCGATGCCGTCATCGACGGCGATGGTGTTGAACTCCTTGGCTACGCCGCCGGCCTGCTCGATCTCGCGGGCGACCAGCTGGCCGAGATCCTTGAGGTGGACGTGGCCGGGCACGAATTGGGTGAAGGAATTGACCACCGCGATGATCGGCTTGCCGAAATCGGCGTCCTTCATGCCGGTCGCGCGCCAGAGGCCGCGGGCACCCGCCATGTTGCGGCCGTGGGTGGTGGTGCGGGAGCGATAGGCTGGCATGGCGGTTTCCGTCCTCGGGTTTGCGGGCCGGGCGGGAAAATGTGGAGCCGCCTCAGGCCTTTCCGGCCGGATAGCGCACGGACCCGGCGGGCGCAACGGGAACTTGGGCTGGACAGGGCTCCTCTGCTCCCGGCGCGGGCTTTTTGTCGCCCGTCTTGCTCTCCGTCATTCCGGGGCGATGCGCAGCATCGAACCCGGAATCCATCGGGCGGCAGCACCCGCGGGACGATGGATTCCGGGTTCGCGCCTTTCGGCGCGCCCCGGAATGACGGTGGGGGCGTCGGCGCCTTACTGCAGCGTCGGATCCAGCCGGTCGCGCAGCCAGTCGCCGATGACGGAGACGGCCAGTGTGGTCACGACGATGGTGGTCGCCGGCGCCAGCATGATCCAGGGCGCGCGGGTCAGATATTCGCGGCCGTAGCCGACCATGTTGCCGAGGCTGGTCATCGGCGGCTGCACGCCGAGGCCGAGGAAGGACAGGCCGGATTCCATCAGGATCACCTCGGGGAAGACCAGGGTCGTCGAGACGATCAGGGTCGAGGCGATGTTGGGCAGGATGTGCCGGAGGTAGATCCGCGACGGCGTCGCGCCTAACTGGCGGACGGCGGCGGCGTAGCCTTGCGCATTGGCCGAGATGGCAAGGCCGCGTGCGATGCGGGCATAGCGTTCCCAGCCGAACAGACCCATCAGGCCGATCAAGAGCGGCAGCGAATTGCCGAAGAAGGCGAGCACGGCCAGCGCCATGATCAGGAAGGGCATGCTGGCCTGGAAGTCGGACAGCATCAGCACGAGCTGCTCGACGGCCCCGCGGAAATGCGCGGCGAGGAAGCCGAGCGTGGTGCCTGCTACGGCCGAGATCGCGGTGGCGCCGAAGGCGATCAGCAGCGAGATGCGGATGGAAACGAGCAGCCGCGACAGCACGTCCCGGCCGAGCTCGTCGGTGCCGAGCCAGTGCGCGGCGTTGCCGGGCGCAGCGAGCCGGTTGCGCAGGTCGAGCTGGGTGAAGCCGTAAGGCGCGATCTTCTCCGCGAAGGCCGCGATCAGGAGCATCGCGACGATCCAGCTGACCGCCAGCGCAACCGAGACCGGAATGGCCGGCAGGCTGATGCGGCGGCGGACAGACGTATCCTTCAGCGTCGCGTCGGTCATGCATGGGCTCCCTTGCTGCGCAGGCGCGGATCGAGGAAGCCGTAGAGGAAATCGACGATCAGGTTGGACGTCACCATGGTCATCGCAACCAGCAGCAGGATGCACTGCACGACGGCGAGGTCGCGATTGGCAACCGCAACGACGAGCAGGCGCCCTACTCCCGGCCAGGCGAACACGCTCTCGACCACGACGGCACCGGCGATCAGCGTGCCCACCATGAAGCCGAGGATGGTCACGGTCGGGATCGCCGCGTTCGGCAGCGCATGCGACGTCACCACCTTGCGCCACGGCACGCCTTTTGCGGAGGCGGTGCGGATATAGGGCTGGCCCAGCACCTCCAGCATGGCGCTGCGGGTGAAGCGCGCCAGCACCGCCGCGCCGCCGAGGCTGAGCGTTGCGATCGGCAGGATGGCGTGGCGCCAGCTGTCCTGTCCGCCCGAAGGCAGCCAGCCGAGCTGCACGGCGAAGACGAGCACCAGCAGCAGCGCGAGCACGAAGCTTGGGACGGTGAAGCCGGCGACCGCCGTCATCATCACGGCGCGGTCGATCCCCGAGCCCCGATGCAGCGCCGCGTAGATCCCGGCGGGAATGCCGAGTGCGACCTTGAAAAAGAACGCCGGCAGCGTCAGCGCCAGCGTGGCCGGGATGCGTTCGAGCACGAGCTCGATCGCGGGCCGGCCATCGCGCATGGAGCGGCCGAGCTCGCCCTTGGCAATGGCGCCGAAATAGTCGAAATATTGGGCCCAGATCGGATCATCGAGGCCCCAGGCCTTGCGAAACGCCGCGAGCACCTCAGGCGGCGCCTCCGGTCCCAAAATCATCAGCGCGGGATCGCCCGACAGCCGCAACACGACGAAGGCGAAGGTGACGACGAGCACGATCGTGAGCGCGGCGCGTCCAATGCGGATGGCGAAATAACGTCCCATCACGCGGCGTCCCGTGTCGCAGCGCCGGTGACGAGATGGCAGGCGACCTGCCGGTCGCCGCCGACGGCGGACAGCGCCGGCACCTCGCTCGCACAGCGCGCGATGGCGCGCGGGCAGCGCGGATGGAAGGCGCAGCCTGTGGGGCGCGCGGCCGGGTTCGGCGGATCGCCTGCCAGAACGATGCGGCCCGCGCTGCGGCGGCCCGGTGCGGGCGAAGCCGAGACCAGCGCCTGGGTGTAGGGATGCTCGGGCCGCGCGAACAGATCGTCGGCGCTGCCGATCTCGACGATGCGGCCGAGATACATCACGGCGACGACATTGCTGATCTGCCGGACGACGCGCAGATCGTGGCTGATGAACAGCAGCGTCAGCGCCAGCTGCGCCTGGAGATCGCAGAGCAGGTTCACCACCTGCGCCTGGATCGAGACGTCGAGCGCGCTGACCGGCTCGTCGCAAACCAGGAAATCCGGCTTCGTGGCGAGCGCCCGGGCCAGCACGATGCGCTGCCGCTGGCCGCCGGAGAGCGCGCCGGGATAACGCGCGCCATGTGCCGGCGTGAGCTCGACGGCGCGCAGCAGCTCGCGGACGCGCTCCTCGCGCATCGCGGGCGTGCCGAGGCCGTGAATGTCGAGCGGCTCGCGGATCTGCGTTGCGACCGGCAGCCGCCGGTCGAGCGCGCCGAGCGGATCCTGGAAGATCATCTGCACCCGCGCGCGCTGCGCGCGCCACGCCGTCGTCCCAGGCGCGGCCATCGGCTTGCCGTCGAACCGCACCTCGCCGCTGTCGGGCGGCTCGAGGCCGAGCACGATGCGGCCCGTGGTGGATTTTCCTGAACCGGATTCGCCGACGAGACCCAGCGTCTGGCCTCTGGCAATCCTCAGCGACACGCCGTCGACGGCATGCACGGCCGCAGCTCGCCCGAACATTCCGGACCGCATCGCATAGGTGCGCGAGATCGCGGAGACCTCGACGAGCGGCGGGCTCATTCGGCGGCAATCCCGAGCAGCGCGCGGCGGGAGGCCTCGGCGCGGATGCAGGCGACGCTGCGATCATCGGCGATCGGCGCCAGGCTCGGCGCCGCAAGGCCGCATGATTCCGCGACCAGCGCGCAACGCGGCGCGAAGGCGCAGCCGCCGGGCATGTGCGCGGGATCAGGCACGGTACCGGGGATGGCGGTGAGGCGCCGCCGCGGACCATCGAGCGGCGGCAGCGCGCCGATCAACCCTTGCGCATAGGGATGCACGGGATCGGCGAACAGCTGGTTGCTCGGGGCCTGCTCGACGATGCGGCCGGCATACATCACCGCGACGCGGTCGCAATTCTCCGCGACGACGCCGAGGTCGTGGCTGATCAGCACCATCGCCATGCCGAGCTCGCGCCGGACCGTGGCGAGCAGCTCCAGGATCTGGGCCTGAATGGTGGCATCGAGCGCGGTGGTCGGCTCGTCCGCGATCAGGAGATCGGGATTGCCGGCCAGCGCCATCGCAATCATGATGCGCTGGACCTGGCCGCCCGAGAATTCGTGCGGATAGGCCTCCAGCCGCCGGCCGGCGTCGGGAATGCCGACGAGATCGAGCAGCCGCCGCGCTTCCGCCTTCACGGCATTGCCGGAGAGATTGCGATGAAGCGCCAGCGCTTCGCAGAGCTGCTTGCGGATGGTCAGCACCGGGTTGAGCGCGCTCGCCGGATCCTGGAAGATCATGGCGATGCGCCCGCCCCTGACCTGGTCGAGCTCGGCGGCCGGAGCGCCGAGAATCTGGCGCCCGTCGAGCCGCACCGAGCCCGAGACTTGCGCATGCCTCGGCAACAGGCCGAGTGCGGCCAGCCACGTCACCGACTTGCCGGAGCCGGACTCGCCGACGAGGCCGATGGCCTCGCCCTTTTGCAAGGTAATATCGACGCCGCGCAGGACCGGCACGCCATTGAAGGCGACGCGCAAGTCCTCGATGCTGACCAGCGGGGGCACCTTCAGACCTCGAAATTGCCGGCGCGGAAATCCATCGCGAAGGCGGGCGCCGCCTTCCACTTGATCGATTTCGGCTTGGCCGTGAAGGTCGCGTTCTGGTGCAGCACCGTGTAGGCGGGATCTTCGCGCTCGGCGATCTCCAGCATGCGGCGGAACGCCTTCTTGCGCGCCGCGCGGTCGGTTGACGTCTCCAGGAATTCGGAGAGCGTGTTCAGCTCGACATTGGTCCATTCGCCGATCTGCTGCTGCTGGCCGTTCGGCCCGTGCTGAGCGACCAGCGAGGACACCGGATCGTTGAACGCGGCCGAGTTCGACCAGTCGCGCACGGCGCGCGTCGGCGCCCGCTCCATGATCTGCGACCAGTTCTCCTTGGTCTCGATCTGCACATTGAGGCCGACCGACTTCCACATCTCGACCAGGATCTGCGCGGTCGCGACCTGGTTGGTGTAGTAATTGTTGAGCAGGCGGTACGGGATCGGGTCGCCCTTGTAATTGGCCTGCTTGAGCAGATCCTGCGCCAGCTTGGGATCATAGGCCGGCACGCTCCAGTCGGCGTTGAACATGTCGCCGTAGAATTCCCATTGCAGGCCCTTCGGCACGCGGGTGCGGCCGGCCCACAGGCTGTCGACAATCGCCTGGCGGTCGATCGCATGGGTGAAGGCGCGCCTGACGAGTGGATTGGCGAGGACGGCGTGGTTCTTGTCGAACACGGTGAGGCGGTGATTCTGAATCGTGCCGCCCTGCACTTCGAAGGAGGAATTCTTCTCGATGCCGGCGATCTGGTCCGGCGGGATGTCGCAGGCGAACTGATATTCGCCCGACAAGAGGCCGTTGATGCGGCTGGCGACTTCGGGCACTTCGAGGAAGCGGATGCGCTTGAGCGGCGGACGGCCGCCCCAATACTCATCATGGGCTTCGAGCGTCAGCGAGACGTCGGGCTTGAGCTCCACGACCTTGTAGGGGCCGGTCGTCACCGGCTTGCGGGCCCAGTCGAGATAGCTCGCCGCCTCTTCCCAGGCACGGCGGTTCATAATGTCCGAGCCGTAGCGCGACAGCCGGCCCTCGATGGTGACGTCGGGCGTCGCGTTGTAGAAGCACACCGTGTACTTGTCGACGGCATCGACGCGCACCAGGTCCGGCCAGATGCGGCGGGCGACCGCGGGGACGTCCGGCGGCAGCTCCTTGCCCGGGCGCGGCGTCGGGATCTTCTCGAACGCCTTGATGGTGGAGCGGTTCTTGGCCTCGGTCTCGCCGAACATGCGCTCGCGGCTGAAGGTGAACACGACGTCTTCCGCCGTCAGCTCGTCACCGTTGTGGAACTTGACGCCCTGGCGCAGCTTCACCTCGACCGTCTGGTCGTCGATGCGGCGCCATTCGGTGGCAAGGCCCGGCACGGCTTCAAGCTTGCCGCGCCAGTTCTTCGAGATCAGGCCTTCCCAGATCGAGGAGAAGAACACGCGCTCGCCGACATTGGACTGCTCGCGCAGCACGTCGAGCACGTTCGCATTGGTGACCTTCTGCACCGCGATCGTCACTGATGGACGGTTGTCGGCTTGCGCGATCGCAAAGCGCGGCAGCAGCAACGTGCCTGCGGCGGCGCCGCCGGATTTCAGGATGGTGCGACGGGTGAGCTTGCTCATGAGGATGACCCCTGCCCTTTGGTGATGTCTGTTATTCGGCGAGACCGAGCGCGCCGAGATGCGCCGCGCCCTTGCGGACGTCGTCGTGATTGCGGAGTTCGAGGATCAGCCGTGGATTTGAAGTCAGCCGGCCAAGTGCGCGGAACACGGCGACCCAGGGAATGTTGCCTTCGCCCGGCGCCCAGTGCCTGTCGGCAAAGCCGTCGGTGTCCTGCAGGTGCACATGCGTCAGCATGTCGCCGGCGGTCTCGACGTAATAATCGACCGGCGGCGCGCCGGTGGAGATGTGGGCATAGTTGGCGTGTCCGGTGTCGAGCGAGACCCGGACCTTGCTGCTCTCCAATGCCTTGGCGAGCCGCACGCGGTCGCGCGGGTCCTTGTCCTCGATGTTCTCGATGACGATCTCGCAGCCGATCGTCTCGGCACGCGCGATCACCTCGGCCAGCGTCGCCTTGACGCGCTCGACGATATTGGCGCGGTTGTCCGGATAGAGATCGAGATTGTTGTGGTCCCAGGTCGTGAACGGCGAGTGGATCACCATCTGCGTGGCGCCGAGGAACTCGGCGGCCTCCAGCCCCTGGAGCAGACGCTTGGTCACGGCCTGGCGGATCATCGGATCGTGGCTGTCGATCTTGAAGCCCCAGAACGGGCCGTGGATGCCGAGCCGGCCGGTGTGACCGGAAAGCATCTGCTTGATCTCGCCGGCGGTTGCGCGCCAGTCGCTATCGAGCAGATCGGCGCGGAAGAAGTCCTGGATTTCCAGATCGCGCTGCTTTTCGAGAAGCCAGTCGCGATGCGCAGGGATCGATTTGATGGATAATGCGGCGCCCAGCACCGGCTTCGACATGGCATGCTCCTTCGTCGTCAGCGATGACGGAGAGCAGCGCTAGACCAGTTCAATGACAGGCCGGTGAAATCCGTCTTCGGCAGCGCGGACGAGATGTGGACATCTCCTGCCCGCGCGCGTTGGCGAGTGAGACAGCGGCGATCGCTGCGAGAGATGCCGAACGGGCACATGGCAAGCGCTATCGTGTCCGTAGTGATCCGGAATGGAATCCTAGCCGACCTTCGCGTACATCGCGGGACATCGATCGGCGGCCACTTCCACGGGCATCACCCTCTGATCGCGCTACATGGGGTTGGGGGACCACATGGGGCGGGGGATTGAAGGCTGGGGCAAGGTGACGAGGTCCGGACTCCTAGGCACTCCGGACCTCGAAACTTTTTTGATTGAACGCAGCAACGCGCCGTCCGGTGGGGCATCCGGGCGGCGCGTTGTCGTTTCAGCGCCTCTTTTGTTTCGGCGCTTAGCGCGTCTGCGGCTCGATCGTCACCGTGCAGTCGCCCTGCCCTTGCGTCGCGACCACGATATTCCCCGCGGCAGCGCCGAGCGCAATCGGCGCGGACGAGCCGCCGCCGGGCATCTGAACCGTCACGCTCAGGGAATCCGTGCGCGCGGTCGAGCCAACGGTCGAAGGTTCCGCCTGGGCCACATTGCCCGAGGCATCACGCCGCATGATCTGGCAGTTCACATTGCTTCCGCCGGCTGCCGCCATGCTCGACGACGCGCTGCCGCTCATCTGCGCGCGGGCGCGCGACGGATCGCGCGGCACCTGGCTGACGATGCGATGGGTGCGCGGCTCCACGATGACGACGTCGTCCTCCGTGGCAAAGTACTCGTAGTCCCGATATTGCGGCTCGATCGAGACGATCTCGGGTGGAAGCCGATGGAGACGTACGCGCGAGGGAATGGTCTCGCCGACCCGGATCGAGATGTTCAGATTGCGCTCCGGCTGCGCGAGGCGCGCGCGGCTCACGGTTTCGGAGATCCGCACCTGCCTCTCGGTCGTCATCTGGGCCTGCTGATTGACCTGCGTGTTGGTCTGCGTGGTCTGGTTGGCCTGATTGGTTTGCGTGCCCGTGGAGCCGGGCGCGGTCTGTGCATTGTTGGTCGGAGCCGTGCGGCTGGTATCCGTCGCGGTGGCCGGCCGGTTGTTCTGTTGCGCCGGCGGCTGCTGCTCGGCGGCATTGCGCGGCGGCTGGGTCTGGTTGCGCTCGTTCTGGTTGGCTGTCGCTCCCGCCCGCTCGTTCTGCTGGCCAGCTGCGCCCGCCGGCCCCGTCTTGGATTTCTCGGACTCTGCGGTTGATTTCTGCGGCGCAGACTTGTCCTGCCTGGTATCGGCGCTGCTCTTGCTGTCGCGTCCCGGCTTGGTGCTCTCCGCCTCCCGGTTGCGATCACGCGAAGGTTCGCGAGATTCTTGTGCCTGATCCTTCCCCTTCGGCTGATTGCGCTCGGCAGAACTGGCCGGCTGGCGCTTGTCGTCGTTCGCCTCCTGCTTGGCAGCGCCGCCCTTCTCTTCGCGGCCCGCGCCCTGCAGTCGTTCTTGAGCGCCCTGCGCGCGCTCCTGAACACGTTCCTGGGCTCCGCCGCGCTGCGGACCGGCGCCCTTCGCCGGTTCCTCGGTCCGTCTTGGTTCGTCCCTGCGCTCGCCGGGCGCCTGGGCGTAGGCAACTCCGGAAGCAAGCATCAGTCCGATAGCAGCAGTCGATAACATCAAGTGCCGGCGCATGATCCCTCTCCTCGAAAATCACAACAACAGACGCGAACGTTCTGTGGGTGCGAAGGTTCCTGAGCAGGAACGACGACGGATCAGGCCTACATCGCGTCCTTCAGTGTGAGGCGAGCCGTGAATGTCACCGTGGTCTTGCCGACCAGCGCCATGCCTTCGACTTCCGCACCCCCGGGAAAATAGACGCCGGAAAAGCCGCAGGTGACCTCCCGGCCGCCGAATGCGAGCGTCCTGCCGACTGCCTCGGTGTGCTGGTTGACGATCATGTCGCCCCGCCACTTGCCGTTACGGAAGGTGTAGCTGCCGGTGTAGTAGAAGTAGCTGTCGCCGCCCATGATGCGGCCGTCGCAGAGCATGACCACGCCCCTGGCCTGCCCACGCTTGCCGTCCCGCATCTCGATGTCGAAGATGTAGAGGCCGTTGACGACCCGGGCCTCCTCACCCGCTTCCGCCTCATCGCCAGCCGTCATCCGATCATCCCACCCGATCCGCTGCTCCGATCAGTTCGGTACGTTCCGCTCGAGATCCTCGAGCCATGCCGCCGCGCTCGAATCCGAGGGCGCGCGCCAGTCGCCGCGTGGCGACAGCGAGCCGCCGGCCGAGACCTTCGGTCCGTTCGGCATGGCCGAGCGCTTGAACTGGCTGAAGGCGAAGAAACGGCGCAGGAACACGTCCAGCCAGCGGCGGATCTCCGGCAGATCATAGGCCTTGCGCCGGTCGCTGGGGAATGCCGGCGGCCATTCCCCCTTGGCAACGTCCTTCCACGCCTGGAGCGCCATGAAGGCGATCTTGGACGGCCGCATGCCCAAGCGCAGCGTATAGAACAGGTTGAAATCCTGCAGCTCGTAAGGTCCGACGGACGCTTCCGTGCTCTGCGGCTTCTGGCCGGCCTCGACCGGCACGAGCTCGGGCGAGATTTCGGCCGCCAGGATCGATCCGAGGGTCCGGTTGACGTCGTCGCTGAATTGTTTCGAGGAGATCACCCAGCGGATCAGATGCTGGATCAGCGTCTTCGGCACGCCGGCGTTGACGTTGTAGTGCGCCATCTGGTCGCCGACACCATAGGTGCACCAGCCGAGCGCAAGCTCGGAGAGATCGCCGGTCCCGATCACGATGCCGCCGTGATGGTTGGCGAGCCGGAACAGATAGTCCGTGCGCAGGCCCGCCTGCACGTTCTCGAAGGTGACGTCGTAGACCTTCTCGCCCTTGCCGAAGGGATGGCCGATATCCTTTAGCATCTGCGTCGCCGTGGTGCGGATGTCGAGCTCCTGCCAGCTCGTCTGCAGCGCCTTCATCAGCGCGAGCGCGTTGGTCTTGCTCTCGCTGCCGGTCGCAAAGCCCGGCATGGTGTAGGCCAGGATGTTGTCGCGCGGCAGACCGAGCAGGTCGACCGCCTTGGCGGCGACGATCAGGGCATGGGTGGAATCGAGGCCGCCCGACACGCCGATCACGACGCGCTTGGTGCCGGTGGCGCGCATGCGCTGCACCAGCCCGGCGACCTGGATGTTGTAGGCCTCGTAGCAGTCCTGCTCGAGCAGGCTCTCATCGCTCGGCACGAACGGAAAGCGCTCGACCTTGCGCAGGAAGCCGATATCGGCCGCCGGCGGCTTCAGGGCAAATGTCACCTTGCGGAAAAATGCCTCGCGCTGCCGCCTGTTGTCGTCGAACGTTCCCATCAGCGCGCGTTCCTGCCTGAGCAGGTCGAGATCGACGTCGGCCAGCGTGATCTGGCCGCCCTGGCGGAACCGCTCGCCCTCAGCCAGCAGCACGCCGTTCTCGTAGATCGAGGTCTGGCCGTCCCAGGCGAGATCGGTGGTGGATTCCCCGGCCCCGGCTGCGGAATAGACGTAAGCTGCGAGGCAGCGCGCCGAGGTCGATTGGCACAGCAGCGCGCGCGAGCGCGCCCGGCCGATCGTGATCGGACTGCCCGAGAGGTTGATCAGCACGCTCGCGCCCGCAAGCGCGAGCTCCGAGGCCGGCGTCACCGGGATCCACATGTCCTCGCAGATCTCGACGCCGATGGTGAGGCCTGGAACGTCCTCGGCCGCGAACAGGAGATCCACGCCGAACGGCGCATGCATGCCGCCAAAGGCGATGGTCTCGCCGGCGATGCCGGCACCGGAGGCGAAATGCCGTCCCTCGTAGAACTCGCGATAGGTCGGCAAGTAAGATTTCGGCACGACGCCGAGGACGTTGCCGCGATGAATGACGACGGCGCAGTTGTAGATGCGATTGCCAAAGCGCAGCGGCGCCCCGACGATCAGGACCGTCATCAGCCCAGCGGAGGCCTCAACGATACCTGCGAGCCCGCGCTCGACCGCATCGAGCAGCGGATCCTGCTTCACCAAGTCCTCGATGGCATAACCGCAAAGGCACAGCTCGGGAAACACGGCAACCGCGACCGACTGCTCATGGCAGGCATTGGCCGCCGCCAGGACGGCTTTCGCGTTGGCCGTGGGATCGGCGACGTGGGAGGTGGTCACGCAGGCCGCCACGCGCGCAAATCCATGGGCGTAAATCGAGTGGAAAGTCATCGAGCGCAGCACCCTTAAGTCTCTTGCCGGCGGCCGCCGCCGTCAGCTCCGGTCATATGTAGCCCATCGATCTGGCCCCGTGCAGGCCATCCCGCATCATGCATAACGGATTTGCGCCTCGGCCGGTCCTATGCCCGCGAGCTCAGGCGCTGCGGGCCAGCACGCCGGGCAGATCGCTGCGCAGCCACCCGGCGATCCGGGGCCAGGCGTGCGCATGGGTGCGCGCGCCCATGAACAGGCCGAGATGGTTGCTGGGCTCGGACGCTGCCGCGATGAAGGCTGGTGGCGTGCCGACGAGGCCGGCCGTGGCGAGCGCTTGCGTCGCCGGCACCACATCGTCGTCGAGCCCGGCGAGCAGGAAGATCGGCGCCCTGACGTCCTTCAGATCGATCGGGCGGCCGAGCGCGACGAAACTGCCCTCGGCGATCCGGTTCTTCCGGAAAATCGCGTTGACGATCTCGAGATAATAAGTGCCCGGCAGGTTGAGCGTCTCGGCGTTCCAATGGTCGAACCGCGCCAGCAGCTCGGCGCCCTGCGCGTCCGAGAGATCCCGCTGCAATGCCGCCACGATATCGTCGTGGTCAGGCGCTTTGGACCAGAAGCGCAGCATCTCCTCGCCGCTGACATTGCCGCCGCCGCGCGCGACGAGCTGGTCATAGACCAGCTCGGGTGCGTTACGGGCGAGCCGGGACAGCGAGGACTCGATCGACAGGTCCACGGGAGCACCGACGAGAACCAGCCGCCGCACCTTGGCTGGAAAGCGCGCGGCATAGAGCAGCGACAGCCATCCGCCCTGGCACAGCCCGACGAGATCGACCGGAGCGCCGATCTCATCGATGGCGACGTTGAGATCGCCGAGATAGCTGTCGATCGAGAGATAGCGCATGTCAGGCGTCGCCGATCGCCAGTCGGTGAGATAGACCCGGTCGATGCCGCCATTCTGCAGCGACTGCACCACGCTGTGGCCTGGGGCGAAATCGGCGATCAGGGCCCGGTGCAGCGCATAGGGCGCGCAGACCATTGCCGGCTGGCCGGACCGGGTCTGCGAGCAATCGCGCAAGCGCACCGTTGCGAGCTCCAGCGCAACGCGGCTCGGCGTCGTCCATGGCAGGCTGCTGTCACCCTGTTTCTCGGGTGCCCGCTCCAGCCACCAGAAGCAGGCATCCATGGCGAGCTGCGCCGCCGCAAACGGCCAGAGCCGCGGATCATCAGGAGCCTGCCCTGGCCCGCGTGGCGGTTTGGCGGTCTTGTCCACCATGGCTACCTCGACATCCTCACAAAAACGCCTCGAGGCTCACGACAGCAATGCCGAGGTCCCGAAAACTCCGATGGGTCGCCGCGACCGAGCCGTCGAGATCGATGCCGCGACAGGCATCCTCGATGACGGCGACTTCCAGCCCCGCCTTGCGCGCATCTTCCGCCGAGAAGCGGACGCAGAAGTCCAGCGCCAGGCCGGCGACGAAGACGGTCTTCAGCTCGCGTTCGCGCAAATAACCCAGCAGCCCGGTCGGTGTCCGATGGTCGTTCTCGAACAACGCCGAATAGGAATCGATGCCGCGGCGAAAGCCCTTGCGCACGACGAGGCTCGCCCGCGTCACGTCGAGATCGCGATGAAATTCCGCGCCGGCCGTGCCCTGCACGCAATGCGTCGGCCAGAGCACCTGCGGTCCGTAGTCGAGCTCGATGGTCTGGAACGGCTGCTTGCCGGCATGGTTTGGCGCGAACGAGGCGTGGTCGCTCGGATGCCAGTCCTGCGTCAGCACCACATTGGCGAATTTTTGGGCGATCCTGTTGATGGCGGGGACGACCTTCTCGCCACCGGGAACGGCGAGCGCCCCACCGGTGCAGAAGTCGTTCTGTACGTCGATCACCAGCAGCACGTCGCGGTCGGAAATCTTCATCGCCGTCCCATTCGATCTGCCGGGCGCGAGGGCACCGGGCGAGCCAGCTCAGTGTCGGCCTTCCCGCGCTGCTTCGCAACCACTGGCGCGCGCGGCAGCTGCGCGAATTGGTCAGTGCAAGCCGCCACGATGCAACGGTTTGACCTCGTCCGTGTTGACTAGGCGCACCCAAGGGCAGATTCTCGCACCGCCCGCGCCAGGCGGATCGGGTCGAAGGAGCGGAGGACAGGGCTGCCAGGGCCTGAAGGTCGTGGCGGCGATGAGGCCATGAATATCGGCAAGACCGGAAAAATTCTTCTCGCCGATATCGGCGGCACCAATGCGCGCTTCGCGCTGAGCCCGAGCGGTCAGACCGGACCGATCGACTATGTCAAGGTCGCGGACTTCCCGACCGTCCGAGAAGCCATCGCGGACGTGCTGGCGCGCCGGTCGAACGGCGAGCAGCCCCATCGCGCGGTGCTGGCCGTGGCAGGTCCCGTCACCAACAATCGCTGCGTCATGACCAACAGCCCCTGGGTCATCGACGGCAACGAGCTGCAGGGCGCGCTCGGCTTCGACAGCGTCCATGTGCTGAACGATTTCGAGGTGGTGGCCTGGTCCCTGCCCGCCTTGGAGTCTTCCGACCTGGTCCCGCTCGGCGGCGGCGACGGCTTGCCCGGAGAGCCGTTGCTGGTCGTAGGGCCCGGAACCGGATTTGGTGTCTCCTGCCTGGTCGACCGCCATGGTTCGCGATTGGCCGTCGTCACTGAGGCCGGACATGCGACCCTGCCGGCCGAGAACGAGCGCGAGGAGCGCGTGATCGCCTGCTTGCGCCGGCGCCTCGGCCATGTCTCCATCGAGCGCGGCGCCCTCTCGGGTTCCGGGCTGCAGAACCTCTACGAGGCGCTGGCCGAGATCGACGGCGTTCAGGTGCCGCATCGCGATGCCGCCGCGATCACCAAGGCTGCGCTGGAGAACAGCTGTCCGGTCAGCCGCGCGACGCTGGAGATGTTTTGCGCCATCCTCGGCTCGGTCGCCGGCAATCTCGCGGTGACTTTCGGCGCCCGCGGCGGCGTCTATATTGCCGGCGGAATCGTGCCGCGCTTCCGCGAGTTCCTCGCCGCCTCCGCGTTCCGGGCGCGCTTTGAAGCCAAGGGACGGTTTCAGGCCTATTTGCGCAATATCCCGACCAGGCTCGTGATCAAGCCCGATGCGAGCTTCCTCGGCCTGACGATGTTTGCCGAGCACAATCCCGGCTGAGGGCGACCTCCGCGCGGCGAGTTCCCCTCATGCACAGCTGATTCAGCCTACCGGCGGTTCCACGCAGGTTCGTGCTTGCCTGCGTGTTCCCGATGAGAAACAATCTCCCCGTGTGTGGCGTAGTTGCGGGGGCGTGACATGCGTAAGCAGGATCCGGGTTTCGACTATCATCGCTATCACCGCCTGTTGCGCGAAGCGGACAGCGAAGACAAGCGGCTGGCGCTCATCGAGCTCCTGATCGAGGAAAAGGCCCGCGACCAGCTGGCTGCCCAGCGCGCGTCGGACCGCGCGGCCATGACGGCTCACACCATTGCCAGGGTGCTGAGGAACGGCCGCACCCCTGCCGGTTGAGCCCCTCTCCGGCCATGCGCCAAAGGCGCGATCGGTCAGCTCGGGATTTTGGCTGACGGCTCGGGAAACATGGAATCGATCATTGCCTTGAGCTGATCCATCGCGATCGGCTTGCGCAGGATCGGCCTGCGCCGAAGCAGGGACGGCAGTAGCTCCGGACCGTAGCCTGTGGCGAACAGAAATGGCTTTCCGCGACGTTCGATCAGGTCGGCGACGGGATCGACATAGACGCCCATCAGATTGATGTCGAGGATGGCCAGATCGTACTGCGCGGTCATGGCAAAGGCGCTGGCGTCGCGCACATTGTCTGCCTCCGCAACGACGTGGTGGCCGAGCTCCTCCACCATGTCGGCGATCATCATCCGGATCAACGCCTCGTCTTCGACCAGGAAAACGGAGAGTCCGTCCGCCATATCAACCCCGCAATCAGCCTTGCGAAGCTAAGCATAACCGAATTGCGCTGTGGATACACGAATTCGTGGCGGGCGCCGTTAATTCAGACGCGCCCGAACCGATTCAACTTGATCAATCCAGCCCACGCTCGTGGCTGAGGTGCACCATCTCCTGGATGAACACCTGCTTCTGCTTGTCGTCGAGGCTCGAAAAGAGCGGCTCGGCGGCGTCGGCGACGTTGCGCTGATCGGCGGCGCGATCGATCAGGAACTGGGCCTCGTTGCGCATCTGCTCGATGATGTCGTCGGGCGGATCGCGCTTGGCGCGCGCAATCCGCAGGTTGAGCCGCTCTGCGCCATTATGCCCGAGGTAGTGCATCGCGCTCGAGAATCCGTACCAGTGCTTTTCCTGATCCGGCGTGAGGTTCAGCTGGCTCTTGATCCGCTCGATGTAGGAATCGCTGTTGGCGACGATCTGCTCGGCGGTCAGCTGCGGCGCGCCGGGCTGAGTCAGAACCGTGACTTCCTTGTTGTCCTTGCCCTTGTTGTCCTGCGGCGCGTTCTTCGCCTCCTTGGTCGCCTTGGCGCCCTTGCCCTTGGCGCTCTTGGCGTCCTTGTCCTTGGCCCCGCCCGGCTGCTTGGAATCCTTGGCCGTGTCCTTGCCGGCCTCCTTGGGCGGCGGCGCCTGATTGCTATTGTTGCCGACGCCGAGCACGCCGGTGAAGACGCCGACCACGCCGCCGATGGCGCCACCGAGCACGCCGCCGACCGGACCTGCCGCCTTGTTGCCGGCCGCCGCGCCTTCCTGAACGCCCTTGACGAGACCTTGAGCATTCGCCACCGCTGCTGCCCCGAGCAACAGCGCGAGCACGGACCCCAGCGCCAGGCATCGCCGCAGGTGAAGCCGCGCGAGTGGCGCCGGTTTGATCATTCTCATCTCCATCATCAATCTCGCCTATCAGCGGGAGTCAGCCGCCAGGCGCAACTCTATCGTTTCCGCCGCTTCGAGGTCCAGACGCGGCCGATTGCTGTCCACGCCCGAAAAGTCTTTCACGCGAAGCGTTTATCCAAACTGCGGCGTAAATGCGCACGACAGCGTTTGAGACCGTTTGGCGCGAAGTGTGCGTCGCAAAAAACACCGTGCGCCGCGCCTGCAGCCGCATCGTTCGCCACGCATTGCGACGTTTCCGGGCACACCATTAGTTTTAGACGCGAAGCCATTCGGCTTTCTCGACAGATGCGATCAATCATGATCTGATCGCGCTACCAATTTGCCGCGACCTGCGTGAATTGCCTCACGCCTGCCGACGGCACCAACAAGAAAATCGAGCAACAAGAACTCAAGAAAGAAGTCTCAGAGGAAACTCCAACAACAACACCCAAGCGAGGAAACGAGATGTCACGCAAGACACT
Organism: Bradyrhizobium sp. USDA 372; assembly: GCF_053629095.1. Classification (NCBI taxonomy): domain Bacteria; kingdom Pseudomonadati; phylum Pseudomonadota; class Alphaproteobacteria; order Hyphomicrobiales; family Nitrobacteraceae; genus Bradyrhizobium; species Bradyrhizobium sp. USDA 372. The sequence goes on from NZ_JBRJHR010000001.1 coordinate 370,110, forward strand.
GACGCGACGTCAATTTGTGGCTGCCACTGCAATGTCCTCCGCGGCGCTGATCTCGGCGCCCTATGTCCGGGGCGCTTACGCCGCCGGCAAGCTATCGATCGGCTTCTGGGACCATTGGGTGCCGAATGCCAACGACGCCTCCACCGCCATGGTCAAAGCATGGGGCGAAAAGGAGAAGGTCGACGTCTCGATCGACTACATCACCAGCAACAACAACAAGATCCAGCTCACGGTCGCTGCCGAGGCACAGGCGAAATCCGGCCACGACATCCTGCAGATGCCGACCTGGTGGCCGCACGCCTACTCTGAAAATCTAGAGCCGGTGAACGACGTCATGGAGCCGCTCATCAAGCAGAACGGCGAGGTCAACGGCACCGTCAAATATCTCGGCCAGGCCGGCGGCAAGTGGCTCGCCGTTCCCGCAATCCCGGGAAGCCAGATCAAGGGGCCCTGCTCACGCATCGATCTGATGAAGAAGCATGCCGGCATCGACGTGCAGGAATTGTACCCTGCCGGCGCGCCCGCAAAGGCGGACAATTGGACGTTGGAGACCTTCCTCAAGGCGGCCGAGGCCTGCCACAAGGGCGGCGTGCCATTCGGGATCGGCCTCGGCGAAACCACTGACAGCGTCGACACCGCAGGCGCGATCTTCCAGTCGTTCGGTGCCGAGCTCGTCAACGCCAAGGGCGACGTCACGGTGAAGACCGATGCCGTTCGTCAGGCGCTCGAATATTACAAGAAGCTGATCGCCTTCCTGCCGCCGGACGCTCCGTCCTGGGACGATGCCTCCAACAACAAATGGCTGATCTCGGGCCGCGGCGCGATGATCCTGAATCCGCCGAGCGCCTGGGCGGTCGCCAGGCGCGACGCGCCGCAGATCGCCGAGCAGTGCTGGACCCACGGCATGCCGTCCGGGCCCAAGGGCCGCTTCGCACCCTACTTGCCGTACTTCTGGGGTCTCTGGAGCTTCAGCAAGAACAAGGAAGCGGCCAAGAGCCTCCTCACCTACCTGTCGCAGCCGTCGTCGATCGAAAAGTTCGTCGCGGCGAGCGGCGGCTACGATCTGCCCGCCTACGCCAACATGACGACGCTGAAGACCTGGGCCGAGGAAGCGCCGCCGAAGGGGACGCTGTATCACTATCCGAATCCCAACAATCATCAGACGCTGTCGATCGCGGCGTCTCCGGCGCCGCCCAAGATCGCGCAGCAGATCTACTTCCAGGCGACGTTGACCAAGATGGCGCTGCGCTATGCGCAGGGCGAAAAGATGGAGGCCACGCTCGCCTGGGCCGAAGGCGAGTGCGAGGGCTTCATGCGGAGTTGATGCCGGGCGAGTGCCAGGCGGTTCACGCTCGAGGCGTGAGCCGCCACGCATCGCGCGCCGCCAATCGAGGAAGCCGGCCGATCGGGCCGGCTTCGCCAGTCGACAATTTCCGAGAAAGCTACGCCATGGCCGATGTCGTCGTTGAGCAAGGTCAAGCGGTCCGTGCGGCGCGCGCGCGCAAGCCGGCCAGCCTTCGCAATGTCCTGGGACGAAAATCGACGGTCGCGTTCTTCCTGACGCTGCCGCTGATCCTGCTGATAGCGCTTCTGGTGCTCTATCCCGCCGTCTACTCCGTCCATCTCGCGACGCTGAACAAGTCGATGCAGAAGTTCGTCGGCTTCGGCAACTTCCTGTTCCTGTTCAAGCGCGACACCTTCTGGATGGTGGTGAAGCAATCCTGCATCTTTGCCGTCACGGCCGTGTTCTTCAAGGCGCTGATCGGATTCATCGTCGCCCATTTCGTGCACAACATTCCGGCCAAGGGGCAGCGCAAATGGCGCGGCATGCTGCTGGTGCCCTGGGTGATCCCGCCGGCGATGAGCACGCTGGCCTGGCTGTGGCTGTTCGACCCCTCCTACAGCGCCTTCAACTACACGCTCTCGTTCTTCGGCATCGGCCCGATCAACTGGCTCGGCGACAATGTGTGGGCGCGCTTTTCCGTCATCCTCGTCAACATCTGGTACGGCGCGCCGTTCTTCATGATCATGTATCTGGCCGCGCTGAAATCGGTGCCGGACCAGCTCTACGAGGCCGCGGCGATCGACGGCGCAAATTGGTGGCAGAAGATTTGGTACATCACGCTGCCGATGATGCGGAACATCATCGCGATCACGGCGCTGTTCTCGCTGATCGTGACCTTCGCCAATTTCGACATCGTCCGCATCCTGACCTCGGGCGGCCCGCTCGACCAGACGCATATCTTCGCCACCTGGGCCTTCAAGGTCGGCATCGAAGGCAGCGACATTCCGCTCGGCGCCAGCGTCTCGCTGTTCATGGTGCCGATCCTCGCCATCGCAGCGATTTTCATCCTGCGCGATGTCTCCAAACGCGGGAATGAAGCCTGATGAGCACGCTTGCAATCGACAAGGCCGGACCGTCGCGCAAGGTCAAGTATGGCAGCATGAGCCGGGACCGCGCCTGGGCGCTGCGTTGGTCCTATTTCTTCCTGGTGCTGTTCGCGATCTTCTTCCTGACGCCGCCGATCTACATGCTGATCACCTCGCTCAAGAGCAGCGCGGAAATATCGGCGGCGACCAATCCCTGGTGGGTGTTTCACCCCACCTTGTCGAACTATGTCGAGCTCCTGACCTCCAACCAGTTCCTGCGCTTCTTCTGGAATTCGTCGATCGTCTCGCTCGCCGTCGTCCTCGTGACCATGCTGATCAGCGTTCCCGCGGCATTCGCGCTGGCACGCATGAAGTTCTGGGGCTCGACGACGCTGGCAACCGGCGTCTTCCTCACCTACCTCATCCCGGACAGCCTGTTGTTCATCCCGCTGTTCAAGATGCTGGCGTTGGTCCAGGACTACACCGGCATCACGCTGCTCAACAGATGGTACGTGCTGCTGTTCATCTATCCGACCCTGACGGTGCCGTTCTGCACCTGGATCATGATCGGCTATTTCGCCTCGATCCCGAAGGAGCTCGATGAAGCCGCGCTGATCGACGGCGCCTCCTGGCTGCAGACGCTGACACGGATCTTCATCCCGGTGGCGCTGCCCGGGCTGATCGCCGCGACCATCTTCGCCTTCACGGTGTCCTGGGCGCAGTTCCTCTATCCCCTGGTGTTCACGACGTCGGTCGACCAGCTCGTGCTGCCGGTGGGCATCACCACCACCCTGATCAAGGGCGACGTCTTCAACTGGGGACAGATCATGACCGGCGCGCTGCTCGGCGCCGCGCCGCCGCTGATCATCTACGCATTCCTGATGGACTACTACATTGCCGGCCTGACCGCCGGCGCGACAAAGGGCTGATGACGAGGAGCTGAAGTTCGATGGCTGACGTTGCTTTGCGGAAGGTTGTCAAGCGTTACGACGATGTCGAAGCCGTGCGCGGCATCGACCTCGACATCGCCGACCATGAGTTCATCGTGCTGGTCGGCCCCTCCGGCTGCGGCAAGTCGACCACGCTGCGCATGATCGCGGGCCTCGAGGACATCAGCGACGGCGACATCATGATCGGCGGCGACGTCGTCAACGACGTGCCGCCGAAGGACCGCGACATCGCCATGGTGTTCCAGAACTACGCGCTGTATCCGCACATGACGGTCGCCGAGAACATGTCGTTCGGGCTGCGCCTCAAGCACTACCCCAAGGCCGAGATCAAGGCCCGGGTGACCGAAGCCGCCCGGCTTCTCGACATCACCGACCTGATCGACCGCAAGCCGAAGCAGCTCTCCGGCGGCCAGCGCCAGCGCGTCGCCATGGGCCGCGCCATCGTGCGCAATCCCAAGGTCTTCCTGTTCGACGAGCCGCTGTCCAACCTCGACGCCAAGCTGCGCGTTCAGATGCGGATCGAGATCAAGAAGGTGCACCAGAAGGTGCGCACCACCACGGTCTACGTCACCCACGACCAGGTCGAGGCGATGACGCTGGCCGATCGCGTCGTCGTCATGAACAAGGGCAAGATCGAGCAGATCGGCACGCCGAACGAGCTCTATCACAAGCCGGCGACGCGCTTCGTGGCGGGCTTCATCGGCTCGCCCGCGATGAACTTCATCCCGTGCCGGCTCGAGGATGTCGCCGGCACGCTTCAACTCCGCCTCACCGACCGCATCGCCTTCGCGCTGCCGCCGGCCCGCGCCGCGCGCTACAACGCGTTGCCGCGCACCGACAAGCTGCTGCTCGGCATCCGGCCTGAGCATCTCACGGAGTCGCATGCGCATCTGGGTCCAGGGGTCGAGACGTTCGACACCGTGCTCGACGTCACCGAGCCGATGGGGATGGAGACGCTGGTCTATTTCGGGCTCGATGGCACGCCGGTCTGCGGCCGCGTCGATCCCAATGCCGGCGCCAAGGACGGGGCACCCATGCGCCTGGCGATGGACCTCAACAACATGCACCTGCTAAATGAGGAGACCGGCGTCGTGCTATGACGCCGCCTCAAAAAGCGCAGGCAGGGGAGCGATGGCGACCAACAAGAAGAAGATTTTCGTTACACAAACCTTGTCGCAAGGGGCACGTGCCCTCCTCACCCAGCGGGATGAAATCGAGCTCGTCGAGTTTCCGAACCTGATCTCGGCCAGGGATTTCGAGGCGCTGCTAAAGAGCCATGCGCCGGTTCATGGCGTGGCACTCGGCGCCACCGCCTTCGGCGAGACCGAGCTCGAGGCCGCCCGCGACATGAAGGTGGTGACCCGCATCGGCGTCGGCTACGACGCCGTCGACGTGCCCGCCCTCTCCCGCCGCAAGGTGCCGCTGATGGTCGCCGGCAGCGCCAACTCGCCCTCGGTTGCGGAGGCGGCGCTGTTCATGATGCTGACGCTGGCCAAGCGCGCGCAGGAGCTGCATTCCTGCGTCAAGGAGGGCACCTGGGCCGACCGCCTCGGCATGCTGCCGTTCGACCTCTACGGCAAGACCGTGCTGATCATCGGCTTCGGCCGCATCGGCAGCCGCACCGCCAAGCGCTGTCTGGCGTTCGAGATGAAGGTGCAGGTCTATGATCCCTACAAGGCAGCCGCCGACATCAAGGCCGCCGGATGCGAGCCGGTCACCGACCTCGACGCCGCGCTGCCTCACGCCGACTTCGTCACCATCCACTGCCCGAAGACGGCGGAGACCGTCGGCCTGTTCGATGCCGACAGGATCGGCCGCATGAAGCCTAGATCCTACCTCATCAACACCGCGCGCGGCGGCATCGTGAAGGAAGCGGCGCTCTATGACGCACTGAAATCCGGAAAGCTCGCCGGCGCCGGCATCGACGTGTTCGAGGTGGAGCCGCCGCCGGTCAGCAACGCGCTGTTCGCGTTGCCCAACGTCATCATGGCCCCGCACGTCGCCGGCGTCACGGTCGAAGCGGTGAGCCGCATGAGCGAGCAGACCGCGCGCAATATCCTGAGCGTGCTGGACGGCGATCCTATCAGGCAGAACGTCATCAACCAGGATGTGCTGGGCTGACGTCGCGATGGCGGGCGGCTCATGCGCCCGCCTTCGGAACGCCAGAAAGCGTCCCATTTTGGTGCAGATCGGGCCCCAACTCAGCCTTAATCAAACGCGCGTAATGTTCCCGGCTGCGGCGGCAGTGGGACAGACTGGCCAACGCGGCGAGCTGGAGGATGGAGCCTTGTCAGAAATCGACCCGACCGACCACGCGCTGGCGACGATCGCCAGTATTTTGGAGAACCCCGAGCCCGTTCTGGTCATTCGCAAGACCGAGACCGAGATCGTGGTGGCTGGAGAGCGCCAGCACGTGGACACCGACGAGGATCAGGTCGTCGACGAATATGCGGCGATCGAAGAGCATCCGTCAGCCGAAGAGCATCATCCCGTGGTCGAAGAGCAGCCGCTGGTGCCCGAGCACACCGATGCCGACGGCTACAGCAAGGTCGGTCCGGGGCCCATGGTCGCGATCCGTCTGAAGTGGACGGTCCATCGCGGCGATGACGGGCAGTACTACGTCCACGAGACCATCGGCGAGCAGTCCGCGCCCGTGGTCAGCGGTCCCATGACAAGCGAGGCCGCGGTGCGTTTCGTCGACACCCAGGAAGACGAGGCGCAGCGGCGCTTCGAAGAGCTGCGCAGCGAGATCGCCGGCCGCAGCTCGCTTGCCGACTACGAGCGCAAGGGCGAAGCGTAGGCCAGCTGGCTTTCACACCAGGTCTCTCTTCACCTCTCCCGTGGGGAGAGGTCGGAGCGCATCGAAGATGCGATCCGGGTGAGGGGTTAAGGTCTTACTGTGCATTGCGGCCCCTCACCCGGATTGCTTACGCAATCCGACCTCTCCCCGCTGGGGAGAGGTGGACATCGAGCCTGCCGCTACTTCCTTCCCAGATAATCCTTCTTCACCAGCTCGACGCCGGCGTGCCGCAAAAGGTCGTAGGCCGTGGTGACGTGGAAGAAGAATTGCGGGACGCTGAACGTCAGCAGCAGCGCCCGCCCCGTGAACGGCAGCTCGGTGCCGTTCTTTAGCCTGAAGAAGACATTCCGTTCTGCCGCCGCATCGATGTCCGCGCGCGGCAAGCTCTCGATGAACTCGATCGACGTTGCGATGCGCGCCTGCAGCCCGGCCATGTCGTGCTCCAGCGCGGGCAGCGCGACCGGCTCGCACTGCGCCAGCAGAGCCGGCGCGACCGTGGCATGGCGGCAGGCCTCGCCGACCTGCTGCGCCAGATCGTACATGTTGGGCGCAAGGCGCATGCCGAGCAGAATCGCCGGATCGAACTTGCGGGCCTGGGCATAAGCGACGCCCTTGTCGAGCAGTGCCGACAGGTTGCGCAAATTGGGCACGAACAGGCCGACGGAGACCTCGTACATCGAAATCGTCACCTCAAGGATTCCCTTCGATTTCTGCCTCGCCAGCGACGGGCATCTGGTCTAAATCCACGTCCGACGGCTGTACAATGACAGCTCGCGCAGGGGTGGAAAAGAGATGATGGTCCGAATATCCGTTCGAGTCTTGGCGGCCTTGGCCGTGATGTTGCTGGCGAGCCTTTCGGCCCAAGCGCAGCAGGCGCCCTCGCGTCTCGACGAGATCGTCAAGCGCGGCAGCTTGCGCGTCGGCATGACCGGCGACTACAAGCCGTTCACCTATCTGGACAAGACCACGCAGCGTTTCTCCGGCTTCGACGTCGACATGGCGGAAGCGCTCGGCAAGGCGCTCGGGGTCAAGGTCGAATTCGTGCCGACGGCCTGGCCGAAGCTGATGAAGGATTTCGAATCCGACCAGTTCGACATCGCCATGGGCGGCGTGTCGGTGACGCTCGATCGCCAGAAGAAAGGCCTCTTCTCCACACCGATCATGCGCGAGGGCAAGACGCCGATCGCGCGCTGCGCCGATGTCGGCAAGTACCAGACGCTGCCCGACATCGACAAGAAGGGCACCCGCATCATCGTCAATCCCGGCGGCACCAACGAACGCTTCGCCCGCGCCAACATCAAGGAGGCCGAGATCACGGTCTTCCCAGACAATACCGTGATCTTCGACGAGATCGCCAAGGGCAATGCCGATCTGATGATGACGGACGCTTCCGAGACACGCTACCAGCAGAAGCAGCACGCCGGCGTGCTCTGCGCGGTGCATCCGGAAAAGCCGTTCGATTTTTCGGAGAAGGCCTATTGGATCCAGCGCGACATGGCGCTCAAGGCCTTCGTCGACCAGTGGCTGCACATTGCGATGGAAGACGGCACCTACAAGAAGATCTACGCGGCCTGGTTCGATTAGGCGCGTCCTCCTGTTGCTTGCCCGGCCAAACTTTGGACCCGCTCCGGGCCTATTGAACCCGGAACCGCCGGAAGACGACTCACAGCAACGACAGTGATCTAGATCACTTTTTGCAAGCGAGCCGGCGCGTAAGCGTCGGTGCGGGACCACCTGTTCAGGAGACGGAAATGAGGAAGCTGTTGGCCACGGCCGCATTCCTTTTGGCGAGCACCGCCGCGCAGGCACAGTACACGTTCGAATATGGCGGGCACACCATCCGCATCGATCCCGATCGCGGCACGGTGCAGATCCCCGGCGTCTACGACAACACCGGCCAGAGCAAGCCCAAGAAGGCCAAGAAGAACGAGACGGCGCCGCAGCAGGCCACGGTCGACCCGCAAGCGCCGGCTGCTCCGGCACCAGCTCCCGCTCCTGCTGCGCCGCCCGCAGCCGTACAGGCGCCCGCTTCTGCCGCCGTCGCACCGCCTCCTGCCCCGCCGGCCCCCCCGCCGGCCGCGACCGCCGCCACCACGCCGGCCCAAACCGCCGTTGCGCCGCCGCCTGCCCCGCCTCCGGCCCCTGCTCCGGCCGAGCAGCAGGCCGCGCCCGCCGTGGCCCCGCCGCCCGCCCCGACCGTGGCTGCCGCTCCGCCGGCGCCGCCTCCGCCGCCCGCCGTGGCGCCTGCCCCCGCTCCCGTTCAGGCTGCCGTCGCGCCCCCTGCTCCGGCGGCTGCGCCGACGCGCGACCTCAGTTCGCCGGTCGGCGTCTGGCTTACCGAGGAGAAGGAAGGCAAGGTCCGCATCGAGCAATGCGGCACCAACCTCTGCGGCTATTCGGTCGACAGCAAGTCGAACCAGAACGGCGAGCAGGTGCTGATCAACATGAGGCCCGGCAAGGACCAGAAATGGTCCGGCCGCATCCTCGATCCCAACTCGGGCTCGACCTACGATTCGACGATTGCCATGAAGGGCACCGACCGGCTACGCGTTCAGGGCTGCGCCTTCGGCGGCATGTTCTGCGGCGGCCAGACCTGGACGCGGGTGAACTGAGTTCGGCTCCGGCGCGCCGACCAAAAAAAGGGGCCCGCGATCCGGGCCCCTTTGCTTTGTCCGCGGCGACGTGCGCTATCTCACAGAGCCTGCCGCTCGCGTGACAGCCCTCACATCGCCGGTTCCTCGTCGATGTCACGATCCCCGCATCATCAATCGCAGGGGCGTGTCATGACGGGATTTCGCAAGGGCCTTTTCGCTACCATTGTCGCCATCGCCTTCCCGCTCACGCAGGCAGGCGCTGCGACGAGCAGCTTCGACGGCGCATGGAATGTCCGCATTGTCTCATCGAGCCAGGCTTGCGGCAACGGCGCGACGGTCGCGATCGGGATCAACAACGGTCAGATCGCATCGAGCAATGGCGCAGTGACGGCGTCGGGCCGCGTTGCCGCGGCCGGCAGCATCAACGTCACCTTGAGCACCGGCATCAAGCGTGCCGTCGGCTTCGGCCGGCTCAGCGGCACGTCAGGCTCCGGCACTTGGCGCGGTGCGATGTGCACGGGCACCTGGACGGCGGAGCGCATGTGAGCATCCGTGTCCCGGACGCGGTGCAGCGTGTAACGCTGCGCCGCTGAGCCGGGACCCAGCATCTCAGTCGCTGAAAGACTCTGGGCCCCGGCTCGGCGCCGCATCGCCTTGGGCGACGCGTCTTGTCCGGGACACGAGAGCGTCAGCCGATAGCCGCGCCGTACTCCGCGTCCGTGACCGGCTCCAGCCAGGTCGAATAGACGCCGTCGAGCGCTTCCTGCATGGCGATGTGGCACATGCCGTTGGTCGGCGAGGCGCCGTGCCAGTGCACTTCACCCGGCGGAATCCAGACGGTGTCGCCGGGACGGATTTCCTGGACCGGGCCGCCCTTGGTCTGAACGCGGCCGACGCCCGAGATGACGTAGAGCGTCTGCCCGAGCGGATGGTGGTGCCAGTTGGTGCGTGCGCCCGGCTCGAATGCGACGCGCGAGACGTTCAGCCGCGCAGGCGCCGGGGCCATGTTGATGGGGTCCTGCCACACGGTGCCGGTGAAGTGTTCCTTCGGCGCGCGGCGGGTCGGCCGCGTGCCGGCGAGCGTGATGTCCATGAGAGTCCTCGTTTCCTTGTCCGTTACTTCTTGCTGGCGGCGTAGCGCGCCTTGGTTTCGGCGTTCATGGGATAGAGGCCGGGCAGCACCGCGCCGTTGTTCACCTCATTCACGATCCAGGCTTCCATCCGCTCCTGCTCGACGCCCTCATTGAGGACATGTTCGAGCATCGCCTGCGGGATCAGCACGCAGCCGTCCTGGTCGGCGACCACGATGTCGTTCGGGAAAACGGCAACGCCGCCGCAGCCGATCGGCTCGCCCCAGCCGACGAAGGTGAGGCCCGCAACCGATGGCGGCGCGGCATAGCCGTCGCACCACACCGGCAAATTGGTGCCGAGCACGCCCTCGACGTCGCGCACCACGCCGTCGGTGACGAGCGCGGTGACGCCGCGCTTGACCATGCGGGCGCACAAGATGTCGCCGAAGATGCCGGCATCGGTGATGCCCATGGCATCGACCACGGCGATGCAGCCCTCCGGCATCGCTTCGATCGCGGTGCGGGTCGAGATCGGCGACGACCAGGATTCCGGCGTCGCCAGATCCTCGCGCGCCGGCACGAAGCGCAGCGTGAAGGCCGGTCCCACCAGGCGCCGCGGCAAACCGGGGCGCAGCGGACGCGCGCCGCGCATCCACACATTGCGCAGGCCCTTCTTCAGCAGGACCGTGGTGATGGTGGCGGTGGTGATGCCGGCGAGGGTCTTGCGGGCTTCGGGGGACAGCGACATGGACGAGAACGAGCTCCGAGGTGCGGGAAAGAACGCGCGCATCTTGCGAGCCGCGAGCTTTGCGTCAAGGGCCAAGAGGCTGGCAATTACGCAAGGCGCGCCGAGCTGTTATGCGACGCGATAACAAGGGTTTATCGCGCGCCCTTGGATTAATTTATTGGACTTGCGGGCACATTTACGCGAAGCAGGGACAAGCGGAACTCAAGGTCGAGCCCGCGTTCCCGAGAAGCCCGATTTCGACAGCGCACTGACAGCTCAATGGCCGCGACGCTTCCCCCGCCCCGCCTTCTGCCCAGTGGCGACAGTGCCGTCACGGTCGAGTTCAGCCGCACCATCGACGACGATGCCAACCAGCGCGTCCTGGCGCTCGACAAGGCCCTGCTAGCTGCGCCCATCGACGGCATCACCGAGACCGTACCGACCTATCGCTCGCTGCTGATCCATTACGATCCCGGCAAGATCGGCTTCGATGCGCTTGGCGAAAAGATCCTCCCCATCGCCACCCGGCCGCTGCCGCCGCTCACCAAAGCGCGCCGCTGGCGCGTTCCCGTCGCCTATGGCGGCGAGCACGGCATCGACCTCGAGGACGTCGCCAAGACGCTGGGCACCACGCCGGACGACATCGTCGCCCGGCATGCGGGCGGCGATTACAAGGTTGCCATGATCGGCTTCACGCCGGGCTGGTCCTATCTCAGCGGCCTCGACAAATTCCTGCACATGTCGCGGCGGCAGTCGCCGCGGCTGCTGACGCCGGCCGGCACGATCTCGATCGGCGGCATCCAGGCCGGCATCCAGTGCCTCGCCGCCCCGAGCGGCTGGCACCTGCTCGGCCGCACCCCGGTCCGAACCTATCAGCTCCACCGCGATCCGACCTTCCTCACCGAGCCCGGTGACCGCGTCACGTTCTACGCCATCGACCACAAGACGTTCGAGGACATGGACCGCGCCGCGGAAGCCGGCGAGATCGTCGCCGAGCAGGTGGACGCATGAGCCGGCTCGTCGTTGCCAGCATCGGCCCTGCCAGCTCGGTCCAGGACGGCGGTCGCCACGGCGCGCAGCGCTATGGCTTGACGGTGAGCGGGGCGATGGACCGGCTGTCGCTTGCGGCGGCGAACACGCTGGTCGGCAACGAGCCGTTCGCGGCCGCCATCGAGATCGGCCCGTTCGGCGCCTCCTTCACCGCCCGCGACGGCGCCGTGCGCGTGGCGATATCGGGCGCGCCGCGCAATGCGGACGTCGCCGGCAGCCCGGTCGCGATGGACACGTCGGTGACGCTGAAGGACGGCCAGACGCTGACGCTCGGCTTTGCCCGCGGCGGCGCCTTCACCTATCTGGCGATCGAAGGCGCCATCAGAGGCGAGAAGGTGTTCGGCAGTCTCGCGGTGAACGCCCGCGCCGGCCTCGGCAGCCCCTACCCGCGCCCACTTCAGGCCGGCGACGAGTTCACTGTCGATGCCGCGAGCGGTGCAGCGGAGCTGCGCATCGAGCTGCCGCAGCCGGCGGCAGGTCCGATCCGCGTGCTGCTGGGTCCTCAGGACGACGAGTTCGACGACGCCAACAAGGCGCTGTTCTTAAGTAGCGAGTGGAAGATCTCGGCGACCTCAGACCGTATGGGCTACCGGCTGGAGGGCCCCGCGATCAAGCATCTGCACGGCCACAACATCGTCTCCGACGGCACGGTGAACGGCAGCATCCAGGTGCCCGGCAACGGCGCGCCGATCGCGCTGATGATGGATCGCGGCACCTCCGGCGGCTATCCGAAGATCGCCACCGTGATCACGGCCGACATCGGCCGCCTCGCCCAGACCTCGGCTGGAACCGCGTTCCGCTTCAAGGCGGTCAGCATGGCCGAAGCGCAGGACGAAGCGCGCAAGTTCGCGCAAGCGATCCGCAGCCTGCCCGATCGCCTGCGCTCTTCCGACACCGTTGCACTCAACATCGAGGCGCTCAGCGATGCTAACGTGGCCGGCTATGCGGTCAGCGCGGTCGATGCCGGGACGTGGCAGGTCACGGCGGAGCCGTAAGCGACAACAAGACCAGAGGCGGAGAGCAACCCATGAAAACAGTCGATCTGAATTGCGACCTCGGCGAAGGTTTTGGTGCGTGGGAGATGGGCAACGACGCCGCCATGATCGAGCTCGCAAGCTCGGTCAACGTCGCCTGCGGCTTCCATGCCGGCGACCCCGACATCATGCGCCGGACGGTGGAGCTTGCGAAGGCGCGCGGCGTCTCGGTCGGCGCGCATCCCGGCTATCGCGACCTGCACGGCTTTGGCCGGCATCCGATCGCAGGGCTCAAGGCCTCCGAGATCGAGAACCTCGTCGCCTACCAGATCGGCGCGCTGCAGGCGATCGCGACCGTGGCCCGGCCACAAGGTCACGCATGTGAAGGCGCACGGCGCGCTCTCCAACGTCGCCTGCGAGGACGACATGACGGCGAAGGCGATCGCCGCCGGCATCAAGGCGGTGGATCCCAGCCTGATCTTCGTCGTGCTCGCCAATTCGAAGCTGGTGAAGGCGGGCGAAGAGGCCAACCTGCCGATGGTGCACGAGGTGTTCGCCGATCGCGCCTATGAGGACGACGGCAACCTGGTCTCGCGCAGGAAGCCGGGCGCGGTGCTGCACGACGCCAAGGCGATCGCCGACCGCGTGGTGCGCATGGTGCAGGACGGCGCGGTGGTGTCGGTGTCCGGCAAGGTCATCAAGATGCGCACGGATACGGTCTGCATCCACGGCGATACGCCCGGCGCGGTCGAGATCGCGCGCGGTGTGCGTCAGGCGTTGAAGGCTGCGGGGATCGAGGTGGCGCCGTTCAAGCGCGGGGCGTGAGCGGGCTCGGTGTTGTAGGGTGGATTAGCGAAGCGTAATCCACCTCTTCTGCTGCAGCCATACAAGTGGTGGGTTACGCCTTCGGCTAACCCACCCTACGCAGACACGTTAAAACGGATGCACCGAGAGCGTCCCGAACACGATCGCCGCAATCACCGCAAACGCGCTGTACATCGCAACGTGGTGCATGCTCGCCCCGGTCCGGCGCGAGAGCGAGCGCGCGTAAAAGTGCAGCCTGGCTTCCGCCGATAGTTCGCGCATGGTCGATCTCCAACGCCCCATTTGCGGGAGTATGAAGGATCAACCAGGGCGGGAGGCAAGATGGCGGCGGAAATAGCGATGAGAGTCCTCTGGAGGCCCCGCATCGCAGGCGCAAATTCTCTCAGGGTGCTGGTTCCGAGAATCTTATTCGTTCAAATCCGAGCCAGTTGGAACCGGCTCGGACGACAGCAGGCTCAGTACACGTCAGCCTGGAAGCGGCCGGTCTTCTTGAGCTCGGCGACGAAGCTGACGGCCTCATCGGTCGAACGGGCCCCGAACTGCGCGACGATGTCGACCAGCGCGCGCTCGACGTCCTTGGCCATGCGCTTGGCATCGCCGCAGATATAGAGATGTGCGCCTTCGGCGAGCCAGGTCCACAATTCGCGGCCGACCTCGCGCATGCGGTCCTGCACGTAGAACTTCTTCTCGCCGTCGCGCGACCAGGCCAGCGACAGCCGCGTCAGCAGACCCGAGGTCTTCATCGCGTTGAGCTCGTCCTGATAGAAGAAGTCGCAATCGCTGCGCTGGTGGCCGAAGAACAGCCAGTTCTTGCCGGGCGCGCCGGTCGCCTTGCGGTCGAACAGGAAGGCGCGGAACGGCGCGATGCCGGTGCCGGGACCGACCATGATGATCGGCGTCTTCGGATCCTGCGGCAGGCCGAAATTGTGCGCCTTCTGCACATAGACCTTGAGCTTCTCGCCCTCGTTGATCCGCTCGCCGAGGAAGGTCGAGGCGACGCCGAGCCGCTTGCGCTTGCCGATGACGTAGCGCACCGAGTCCACCGTGAGTGACAGCTTTCCCGGCGTCGCATTGTGCGAGGACGAGATCGAGTAGAGCCGCGGCTGCAGCGGCTCCAGCGCCTCGACGAAGGCCTCGGGATGCGGCCGCGTGCCGGAAAACTTCTGCAGCGCCGCCATCACGTCGAGGGTCGCGGAATCGCCATCGGGATCCTCGCCTTGCGCCAGCGCCCGCGCCTTCTCGCGGGCCGCGCCGCCGGTGATGAAGGAGATCAGCTCGAACAGCGTGTCGGGCGCCGGCGACAGCGAGACGTCGTCGATCAGCACCTCGCGCAGCGTCTTGCCATTGACTTTGGTCGTGTGGGAGGCACCGAGCAGCGCGATGACCTGGTCGACGAGGCCGACGTCGTTGCGCGGGAAGACGCCGAAGCTGTCACCAACGACATAGTCGAGCTTGCTCTCGGAGAGATCGAACTCGATGTGATAGGTCTCCTTCTCCGACTTGCCCTTGTTGAGAAGACGGCGCGACAGGAAGGTCGCCTGGATCGGATTGTCGCGCGAGCGGCCGGGCTCTGCGATCGTCACGGTCACGGCCGGCGCCGGAGCATCGGGCTTGTCGGCGGTTTTGGCGGCAGGCGCCTTGTCGAGCTCCTCGTACAGCGACTTCAGCATCCGCGCGGTTTCCTTGCCGCCGGGGACGCAGAGATTGAGCCGCGCTTCGCTGCGGCTCGCGATCGCCTCGGAATAATCGTGGCAATTGTAGCCGCACTGGCCGCAATCCTGCTGTGCCATCGCCGCCATCATCTTGCGGCGCAGGGGACGGCCTTCGGCAAGCTTCATCCGCTCGGCGATCGGCATGGTCTGGTCGTGCCACGGCGCTTCGCCGTCGTCGCCGTCGCCGGCCGGCATGACCGCGGCGCCCTGCTCTGCTGACAGGGGCGTCGCGACATCAGGCGAGAGCAGTCCGGCAAAGAAGCCGTTGAGCCAGGAGCGCTGCGCGTCGGAGAACGGCGCGCTGGCGGGAATGATGTCGAGTTTCGGCGGCGGCGTGATCTGGTTCATGCGGACACCTGTGCATCGGCAAGCTTGCGCAGCGTTTCGCCGTCGTGGCGGCGCGCGAAGGCGAGGAAGGTTTCATCGGGCGAGGCGCGATGGGCGAGATAGGCCTTGAGCAGCGCCTCGACCGTCTTCGGCGCGTCCTCGGCCTTGAGGTCGTGATAGACCTCCTGCCCGACATCTGCGTCAGGGCCGAACCCGCCGCCGGTGAAGAGGTGATAGCCCTCGACCGTGTCCTCCTCGTTCAAGGGCACGCGTGCGCCGATCAGGCCGATGTCGCTGATGTAATGCTGCGCGCAGGAATGATGGCAGCCGGTCAAATGGATGTTGACCGGCTTGTCCATGGCGACGCGCGGCTCGCACCAATCACCGATCTCGGCGGCATTCCGCTTGGTGTTGGACGCCGCGAAACGGCAGCCGGCATTGCCGGTGCACGCAATCAGGCCGGCGCGGATGTGCGAGGCCTCGACCGCGAGCCCGATCTGCTTGATGGCGGCAATGGCGAGCTCGACATTCTCGTCGCGCACGCCTGATATCAAGAGGTTCTGCCAGACCGTGAGCCGGATCTCGCCGTCACCGAGATCCTGCGCGACCTTGGCGAGGCCCCGCATCTGATCGGAGGTGAGCTTGCCGAGCGTCAGCGATACGCCGATCCAGTTGAGGCCGTCCTGCTTCTGCTTGTGCACGCCGATATGGGCCATGCGGTCCGCGGCGGGGCGCGGCGCGAAAGCCTCTTCCGGCACGCGCGTAAACGGCGTCTTCAACCGCTCCTCGACCAGTTTGAGGAAGCCGTCGTGGCCCATGGCGTCGAGCACGTATTTCAGCCGTGCCTTGTTGCGGTTGGTGCGGTCGCCATGCTCGATGAACACGCGCACGATGGCGTCGGCAATTGCGGTCGCCTGCTCCGGCCTGACGATGATGCCGGAATATTTCGCAAAATCCTTGTGGCCGGTGATGCCGCCGAGGCCGAGCCGAAACCAGACGCCCGGCTCGACGCCGAAGCCGTCCTTCACCTCATAGGCCGTGAAGGCGATATCGTTGGTCTCTTCCAGCACCGCGATCCTGCCGGCGCCGTCGAAGGCGACGTTGAATTTGCGCGGCAGGCCGTAGAGCGAGCGATCGTTGAGGATGTGGTAGTGCCACTCGCGGGCATAGGACCGCGTGTCGATGATCTCCTGCGGATCGATGCCGGCGGTCGGCGTTCCCGTCACGTTGCGGATGTTGTCGGCGCCGGAGCCGCGCGAGCACAGGCCGAGGTCCTGGATGCCCTCGATCATTCTGACCGCGTGCTTCGGCGGGATCTCGCGCAGCTGGAGATTGGCGCGCGTGGTGACGTGGCTGTAGGGGCCGCAGAGCTCGGCGGCGAGATCGGCAAGGCCCGACAGCTGCCAATGCTTCATGATGCCGTTCGGGATGCGCAGGCGGCACATGTAGGAGTCTTGCGTCGGGGCAACGTAGAAGATGCCGTAATAGCGCCAGCGGAAATTGTCCGCCGGGCTCGGCGGGGTGTTGTCGAGGGCCTGCTGGCGCAGCCGCGGATAGGCATCGAAGGGATGCTCGTCGCGCTTGAACTTCTCCTGGTCGGCGAGCTTCTTGCCCGACGCGATGACCTTGTCCTGCGCCTTGAGGTGCGCGGCATCCGGACCAACAGGCTCGGCATTCGCCTTGCCGCTGCCGCCGCCCAGGCCGCGGCCGACGCGGCTGATCTGCAGGCCGGTCGTGAAGCCTTCGAGATAGCGTTTCTGCTCGTCGGTAAAGTCGACTGAGAGCGTATCGATTTTCATGGTCGGTAACGAAGCTCCTGCGGCCACCTTCGGTGGCTTCGACGGATTGCGCGACCCGCGAGGAACATCAGGCTGGCTCAGGAGCCGGCTTCGTCACCCACGGTCCGATCAGCTTCGTTGCTGCGGGACTTGGCTCAGCAGGCACCTATGACAAGCTGGCCGCAGTGCAACATTCAAGTTGCGTGCCAGCTTGGCGGAAATCGAAAATCATGAATTTTCAGATGGTTATAACGAGGGACGGCAAATGCCGGCACGGGAACTCACCCGAAATTCGAGCACTCAGCTCAAACATTAGCCAACCAACTCACATGCTCAAAACCGAAGCAATTTCGAATCAGGCCTTCCAGCGTCCGACCCCGAAGGCCTCGAGATGTCCGCGGATATCGGCCGGGTCGAAAGTCGGCCCGGCGAAGGCGCCGAACGCTGCGGGAGCTTCGGTGGGCGCCCTGTTGCCGAGCGCCGCGTCGTAGAGATCGGGCCTGAACACCGCCATCGCCGTCTTGACGCCGTCGGGGGTGAGCGCCGTCTGGCCCCAGCGCACCATCTGCGCATAGAGCCAGGCGGCCTGGACCGGATCGGGCCGCCCTGCGCCTTCGCGTCCGACAAGCAGGTAGCGGCTGCTTTCGCGGAAGGTGCCATCGGGCGAGATCTTCAGGCGCCCGGTGAGAGTGCGCTGGATGACCTCGGCGTCGACGCCGATCCGTTCCGGCTGCGCCAGGATTTGCGCCGCCTCGGTCCGGTTCTCGGGATGCTCGATGAACTCGGCGGCCTTCACGGCGGCCCGCACCAAGGCTGCAACCACCTCCGGGTTCTTGTCGGCCCAGGTCTGGCGGACCGCCAGCACCTTCTCCGCTGCCCGGACCAGGATGTCGGAGACGAAGTGCAGGATGTGGCCGATGCCGAGATCGACCGCGACCGAGTTCCAGGGCGCGCCGACGCAGAACGCATCGACATGGCCGTTCTTGAGACTGTCGACCATATAGGGCGGCGGCAGCACCACGAGGCGCACATCCTCGTCGGGATCGACGCCCGCCGCAGCCATCCAGAACCGCAATTGATAATTGTGGGTGGAGAACGGGAAGGTCATGCCGAAGGTCAGCGGCTCGGCACCGGCCTTCCGGCGCTTGGCAACGACCTTCGCCAGCGCCTTCGCCGTCGCCATCGGATCGAAGCGATCGCCGTCGATCTCCTCCATCAGCGCGGCATGAAGCGCAGGCGACACCGTGATGGCGTTGCCGTTGATGCCGAGATTGAAGGGTGCGGCGATCGGCACCTTGACGTGACCGAGCCCGAGCGAGGACGCGATCGCGACAGGCGCCAGCAGATGCGCCGCATCGAACAGGCCGATATTGAGCTTGTCGCGGACGTTCGACCAGGAGACCTCGCGCACCAGCTCGACATCGAGCCCTTCAGTGGCGGCAAAGCCCTTGTCGACGGCGACGATCAGCGCGGCAGCATCGACCAGCGGAATGAACCCGATGCGGAGGGTAGCAGTCATTTCAGCATCTCCGACGCGGTGATGATCGACTGCGCGATCTCGCCGATTTTCTTCTTCTCGCGCATCGCGGTGGAACGCAGCAGCACATAGGCCTCGTCCTCGGTCAGGCCCTTCACCTTCATCAGGATGCCCTTGGCGCGTTCAATGATCTTGCGGTCCTCGAGTTGCGATTTGGTGCGCTCCAGCTCCTCCTGGAGCTTGGCGAAGGCGTTGAAGCGGGACACGCAGAGGTCGAGGATCGGCTTGATGCGCTCCTTCTTCAGCCCGTCGACGATATAGGCCGACACCCCCGCCTCGACCGAGGCCTGGATCGAGGCTGAATCGCTCTGGTCGACGAACATCGCGACCGGCCGCTTCACCGCGCGGCTGACCTGGAACATCGCCTCCAGCACGTCGCGGCTGGGGTTTTCGAGATCGATCACGATGATGTCGGGGTCCGCCGCATAAATACGGGCCAAGAGGCTCTGCATCTCGCTGATATGGACGACCTGGGTGAATCCGGCTTCGCGCAACCCCTCCTCCAGGATCGCGGCCCGGATCGGGCTTTCGTCGACGATCACGATTTTGGGCGACTGTTCGGCGCTCATGGCTCACTCACGGCAGGTGATTCATCCATAGCACGCCCGCGAACCATGCAAAGGGTTGTAATTATGGGCAATTGGAACTAGCACAGGCCGGTCAATCAGGCAGATCAGATAGGATCAGACGGCTGCGCCCAAGGTCAGCTTCGTGTCACTCGGGTGCGCGTGAGGCAACGAATGCAAACTTTCGAGGCCGCCGACTCCCGCCCGACGGCAGCTGCCATCTCCGCTTACGTTCTCACGGAATCTTCGCGCCAGCGATCATCTTTTCGATAAGTGGCACGGCGGCCAGCACCGCCGTCTCGTTGCGGCCGGAGACCGCTAGCCGCACGACGTAGGAATTGCCGTCCTGGTCGAGATCGGCGTAATGCGCGATCACTTCAACCGGCTGGTCCTTCAGGGACGGATTGTCGTAGCGGTTGATGATGACCTTGGGGTTGACTGAGGGAAGCGTGGCGATCTTGGCATTCTTGCCGGATGTCGTCGCCCAATCCTTATCGCTCGTTGCGACCCATTGAACCAATTCGGTCTGCTCCTTGTTGTAGCGGCCTTCGGCATAGATGATCACTTCGGCCTTGCCGAAAGTCTTCCCGTTGGGCACGAACATCGAGGCGCCGTACTTGAGGCTCGCGGCCTCGTCCCTCCTCCACCCATCGGGGACCTTCACGCGTGGCCTGAATTCCGGGCACAATCGTTCTTGCCGATCGCAGACATGGATGATCTTGTCGACTTCGGCTCGCGCCGGAAACATCGCACAATAGGAAACGGTAACGAATGCCATGCCGAGGATGAAACGACGCATCGCGGTTAAGCTCCGTGAAATCAAGCAAGAAACAGAATAACAACCAAAACGGGCGCGTTCGAGCAATTCACCTCGGATCTACCACTCGCTCGATCCGAATGAGCTTCCAGCCTAGGAACCCTTGGTCAGTCCATACCTTCCCTGGTGACTGGCCGATCACGCCAAATACGCGCGAGGACCTGCTTTAGCAGCGCGCCGCATACGTTAGTTATTGAATTTCGCCATCGGTTCAATTACTTGGATCGCAAATCCAGACAATTCAGATAGGCTCCAGGCGATTACATGGACAGAGCGCCGCGCATTTCATTCACGTCACTCGGCTGCCCCAAGGCCTTGGTGGATTCCGAGCGCATCATTACGCGCCTGCGCGCGGAGGGCTACGAGCTCGCCCGCAAGCATGACGGGGCGGACATCGTCATCGTCAACACCTGCGGCTTCCTCGACAGCGCCAAGCAGGAATCGCTCTCGGCGATCGGCGAGGCCATGGCCGAGAACGGCAAGGTGATCGTAACGGGTTGCATGGGCGCGGAACCGGAAGCTATCGAGCAGGCCTATCCGGGCGTGCTCTCCATCACCGGCCCGCAGCAGTACGAGAGTGTGCTAGACGCCGTGCACCGGGCACTGCCGCCGGCGCACAATCCCCATCTCGACCTGGTGCCGCCGCAGGGCATCAAGCTGACGCCGCGCCACTACGCCTATCTGAAGATCTCCGAGGGCTGCAACAACCGCTGCACCTTCTGCATCATTCCGAAGCTGCGCGGCGACCTCGTCTCGCGCCCCGCCGACGACGTGCTGCGCGAGGCCGAGCGGCTGGTCGGCGCCGGCGTCAAGGAGCTGCTGGTGATCTCGCAGGACACCTCGGCCTACGGCGTCGATCTGAAATACGCCGAGAGCCCATGGAAGGACCGCCAGGTCCGCGCCAAATTTCTCGACCTCGCGCGCGAGCTCGGCGAGTTGGGAGCCTGGGTCCGGCTGCAATATGTTTATCCCTACCCGCATGTCGACGAGGTCATCGCGCTGATGAACGAGGGCAAGGTGCTGCCCTATCTCGACATCCCGTTCCAGCATGCGAGCCCCGAGGTGCTGAAGGCGATGAAGCGTCCGGCCGCGCAGGACAAGACGCTGGCGCGGATCAAGCGCTGGCGCGAGCAATGTCCCGATCTCGCCTTGCGCTCGACCTTCATCGTCGGCTTCCCCGGCGAGACCGATGCCGACTTCACCTATCTGCTCGACTGGCTCGATGAGGCCGAGATCGACCGCGTTGGCTGCTTCAAATACGAGCCGGTCGCCGGCGCCACCTCGAATGCGATCGAGAATCCCGTCCCCGAAGAGGTCAAGCAGGAGCGCTACAACGCGCTGATGGCCCGGCAGCAGAAGATCTCGGTGCGCCGGCTGAAGCGCAAGGTCGGCACGCGCCAGCAGATCATCATCGACGAGGTTGGTCCGACCGTTGCGAAGGGCCGCTCCAAGGCCGATGCGCCCGAGATCGACGGTGCCGTCTATCTCTCCAGCCGCCGCCCGCTCCGTGTCGGCGAGATCGTCACCGCGAAAATCGAGCGGGCGGATCAGTACGACTTGCACGGCAGCGTCGCGGGGTTCTGACTCTTCCGTCATTGCGAGCGCAGCGAAGCAATCCAGAATCCCTCCGCGGAGACAGTCTGGATTGCTTCGCTACGCTCGCAATGACGATAGGGATGCAGTCAGGCCTCACGCGCGGAAAACACCTCCTTGGCTGCGAACAGCCCGTTCACAGCCGCCGGGAAGCCCGCATAGACGGCCATCTGCATGATGATCTCCACGATCTCGTCGCGAGACAGCCCGACGTTCAGGCCCGCCTCGATGTGCACTTTGAGCTGAGGCGCGGCATTTCCGAGCGCCGTCAGCGCAGCGATCGTTGCGATCTCCCGATCGCGCAGTCCAAGGTCCGGGCGGCTGTAAATGTCGCCGAAGGGAAACTCGATCACGTATCGTGCGAAATCCGGAGCGATGTCGGCGAGTGAGGCGACCACCTTTTCGCCGGCTCTGCCGTCAATGCGCGACAGGGCCCGCTGGCCGCGATCGAAGCGGCTTTCGGCTTCTTGGGCGTGCGTCATTTTGCTTCGTCCTCTGTTCATCGCTGGCATAGCCGGCGATCTTGGTATCAAGGACGAGCAGGCATTCCCTGAGTTCGGCAAGCTGCGTGCGAACCCGTTCCCGGTGGATTTCCAGCATCTGCCGTCGGGCTGCCCCGGTGGCTTCGCCTTCATCACGAAGCGCCGCATAGCGCAACATGTCCCGGATCGGCATTCCCGTGGTCTTGAGCCGACCGATGAATGTGATCCATGTGAGGATCGACGCGTCAAAGTCACGCTGGCCGGAACGATCCCGGTCTGCGTATGGCAGCAGCCCGATGCGCTCGTAATAGCGCAACGTGTGAGCCGACAGGCCGGTTCGCTTTGCGAGATCGCCGATCTTCATGTGTGCCCGTTCTCGTACTGACGCACGTACAGATACCCCTTCGAGCGCACTCTAAGTCAAGGGGGATCGCAATCGAGATCGAAAGGTGCCATTCCTGCGAGGTCGGCATGGCACGACAGGAGAAGATTTCG
This sequence comes from Bradyrhizobium sp. USDA 372, assembly GCF_053629095.1. Taxonomy (NCBI): domain Bacteria; kingdom Pseudomonadati; phylum Pseudomonadota; class Alphaproteobacteria; order Hyphomicrobiales; family Nitrobacteraceae; genus Bradyrhizobium; species Bradyrhizobium sp. USDA 372. The sequence continues at coordinate 392,777 of NZ_JBRJHR010000001.1, forward strand.
GGGCGCCGGCTGGGCAGCAATAACACTCGGATCCCGAGCTTCAGGATTCCGTCAGCCATTTCGGCACCCAGCGCTCCGGGCGCGGAGCGCGGGCGAGATCGGCCTGAGCCTCGGACAATTTCGCAGGTTCGCCGGCGACTGTCGGGCGCGCATCGTATTCGAAGCTCGGCATGACGCGACCATCGGCGTAGAGTCCGAACCTCATCGCATACCATAACCCGAGCTCAGGCTGAGCCTTCCACATCTGTTCGCGCAGCTCGCGCAGCAGAGATTCGATCGATGTGGCTTCCTCGAACGGCTGCGGCCCCTGCTTGAGGATTCGCGCCTGGTATTGCTTGCCGACGATCGCGACCTCGAAACGCGTATTATCCCAGGCATTCTTGCCCTTGGGCAGATGGGCGGCCAGCCGCCAGCCGAGTTCGGCCATCATGCGATGGTTAGCCCAATAATCCTCGCGGTCTCGGCTCCATTTTTCCATGAAGCCGCGGAAGTCGGGCAGCTCCGATGCCTCCTCGTCCGGCGCAGCCGCCTCGCCCGTCGGCCGTTCGGCGAGCCATTGCGCCAGCTCGACGGTCTGGCACTCGACCTCGTCATGCGGCTTGAGATCGCGCCAGGCCTTGTCGAAAGCTTGCGACGTCAGCTTGGCAAGCAGTCCGTCGAGGCTTGGCGCCAGCAATTCGTAATCGCCCTCGGATCCCAGTCCGACGATCGGCGGGTTGTCACGGTCAAGGCCGGCGCCATACCAGCCGCCGACGGCCGAGCCGTCCGGCAGCCGCATGAACAGCGAAAACCTTTCGCGCAAGGGACTGCCGTCGACGATCGGCGCGGAATCCGAGAATTGGCCCTGCAGCGAGAAGCAGCCGACGCTGCCCCAGGGACGCCCCTTGAGCCAGGCCGCAAAGTCGACCAGCAGCGACGGCGCCTCGATGCCAGGCGGAAACGCGCCGCGGATGCTGTCGAGGTCGATCGGATAGGGCGTATCGGACAAGGTTTTGAGCTATCTGGTTGGTCCCGCCTTCTTGGTCTGGGCGGTGGTGCATTCGGTTCGAACCAAGTCGCGTCCTTCGATCACAAACACGCTAGAGGCGCAATGGTTTCGACGCAGGAAACAATGAAACACGATGAAACGTCAGGGATTTTCCTCAAGCTGTCCGCAATCGTCCTGACGATGGCCCTGCTCGCGCTGCCGGCCCCCGCCAACGCGCGATCGCCATCGCCCGCGCAGGCCCGCCAGTGGTGCTTCGCCGACGATGGCGGAGGCAGCGACGAGCGGCGCTTCGCCGGCTGCTCGGCCCTGCTCAAGGCCAATCCCAACGATGTGCATGCGCTCGCCAATCGCGGCGAAATGTTTCGGCGACGTGGCGAGGCCGAGCGCGCCGTGGCCGACTTCAGCCGCGCCATCGACCTCGATGCCAGGGATCCCGACCTCCTGTACAATCGCGGCATCGCCTATGACGATCTCGGCGACGCCGACCGCGCCATCGCCGACTATACGCGCGCCATTCGGCTGAACGCCCGCGACCCGCTCTATTTCAACAACCGCGGCAACTCCCACATTCACAAGAAGGCCTACGAGCTCGCGATGGCCGACTACGATCAGGCTATCAAGCTCGATCCGAAATTCGCGCTCGCCTATTTCAATCGCGGCACCGCCTTCAGCAACCACGGCGACGATGCGAGAGCACTTGCGGACTTCGATCTGTCGATCAAGTTCGACCCGAACTACGGGCCAGCCTACGGCAACCGCGCCCGCATCTATCGCGACCGCGGCGACCGCCCCCGAGCGCTGGCCGATTTCGCCAGATCGATCGATCTCAGTCCGAACAACGACCGCGACTTCTATGCGCGCGCGAACATGTATTTCGATACGCACGATTATGCGCTGGCGCTCGACGATTACGACCGCTCCATCAGAGCGAATGCGAAGCTTGCGGACGTGTTCAATTCGCGCTGCTTCACCCGCGCGATCGTCGGCCGCCTGCAAGAGGCGCTGGCCGATTGCGAACAGTCGCTGAAGATGGCTCCCAACGATGCCGAGACGCTGGACAGCCGCGCCCTCGCCCATCTCAAGCTCGGCAACATCGACGCGGCGATTGCCGACTACGACGCCGCGCTGAGCATCAAGCCGGGACTCGACGGCTCGCTCTACGGCCGCGGACTGGCGAAGCGCAAGAAGGGTGACAGTGAGGGCGCCGAGCGCGACATCGCGGCCGCCAAGACAATCAACGCCGGCATCGCCGATGTGTTCTCGCATTACGGCGTCGAGTAAGCGTCACGCAGGAATGTGACACTATAATGCATTCACGCAGGGGTCACCGCGATTGCGGACGCGCATTGGGGCGACGACGAGGCCGAGGAAGCCGCGCACCCGACCTGAGCGATGCACGCTCGGCGAGCATCTTGCAAAAGCCTGCTTGACAAGTCCTGCCGTTAGGCTGTACGGACGCGCCCCATGATCAACGCCCGGACCAGCCAGCGCACCGAAATGCTCCGCCGTCGCTCCCGCGACGACGAGAGGGTGCGCCATGTCCGAGGACGCCGCTGAACCACTGAATTCAGCCAGTTTTCGAGAAAGGCCGCACCCGCAAGGTGCGGCCTTTCTGCTTTTTGCGCCCCTTTTTCCACCCGCCTCCAGAGGAGTACGACATGACCACGCATCCGTATGACGCGCTGATGGACATCACCGCACGGCCCAAGGCCGTGTTCGTCCGCGGCGCCGGCTCCTACCTCTGGGACGACGGCCGCAAGCGCTATCTCGATTTCGTGCAGGGCTGGGCCGTGAACTGCCTCGGCCACTCCCCGCCCACGATCGCCGATGCGCTCGCCGCTCAAGCCAAGCGGCTGCTGACGCCGAGCCCGGCCTTCTACAACGAGCCGAGCCTCAAGCTTGCGCAGGCGCTGGTCGAGAACAGTGCCTTCGATCAAGTGTTCTTCGCCAATTCCGGCGCGGAAGCCAATGAGGGTGCGATCAAGCTCGCGCGCAAATATGGCAGCCTGCACAAAGGCGGCGCGTTCGAGATCATCAGCTTCGAAGGCGGCTTCCACGGAAGGACGCTGGCGACGATGTCGGCCTCGGGCAAGAAGGCGTTCGAGCCGCTGTTCGAGCCGAAGGTCGCCGGCTTCAAGAAGGCCAAGCTGAACGACATCGCCTCGGTGGAAAAGCTGATCAACGCCAACACCGTCGCCGTGATGCTCGAGCCGATCCAGGGGGAATCCGGCGTATGGCCCGCGACCGATCGGTTCCTGCAGCAGCTGCGCGCGCTGACCGAGGCGCATGGCCTCTTGCTCATCTTCGACGAGATCCAGACCGGCATGGGCCGGACCGGAAAGCTCTTCCACTACGAGCATACAGGCATCGCGCCCGACATCATGACGCTCGGCAAGGGCATCGGCGGCGGCGTGCCGCTCGCGGCCCTGCTCGCGACCGAACGCGCCTCCTGCTTCGAGCACGGCGACCAGGGCGGCACGTTCAACGGCAACCCGATCATGAGCGCGGCGGGACTTGCGGTGCTTGAGGAGGTCAAGAAGCCCGACTTCCTGAAGGCGGTCACCGAGACCGGCCTCCTGCTCGAAAGCGAGCTGCAGAAGGTCTCGGCCCGGCATGGGCTCGGCGGCGTCCGGGGACGCGGCCTGCTGCTCGCGCTCGATCTCAAGCTGCCGATCGCACCCGGCATCGTCGCGCAGGCGTTCGAGGCCGGCGTGCTGCTCAACGCCCCGCAAGTCGACAGCTTGCGCTTCATGCCGGCGCTGAACGTCACGAAGAGCGAGATCGCCGAGATGATCGAATGTCTCGACGCGATCTTGACCAAGGCTGGCGCGGCAAGACGGGTGGCGTAGGTGCCGTAGGGTGGGCAAAGCGAAGCGTGCCCACCATTTCTCACCGCAAAGAAAAATGGTGGGCACGGCGCTCCGCGCCTTTGCCCACCCTACGAAACCGTCGATTCCGAAAGAGTTACGGCTTCAAGATCGAAGCCCCCGTGGTCTTGCGGCTTTCGAGATCGATATGCGCCTTGGCGGCGTCCTTGAGCGCGTAGGCGTGGTTGATCGGCACGTGCAGCTTGCCGTTGATCACCGCGGCGAACAGCGTGTCGGCACCTTCGAGCAGTTCCTTGCGCGTGCCGACATAATCGTTGAGCTTCGGCCGCGTCGCGAACAGCGAGCCGTGATTGTTGAGCTCGGCGATCGCGAACGGCGGCACGGGGCCCGAGGCATTGCCGAACGAGACGAACATGCCGCGCGGCTTCAGGCATGACAGCGAGCCCGGGAACGTCGCCTTGCCGACGCCGTCATAGACGACGTCGCAGCCCTCGTTGCGGCTGATCTGCTTCACGCGCGCGACGAAATCCTCCTCGTTGTAGAGGATGACGTGATCGCAGCCATTGGCCTCCGCAAGCTCGGCCTTCTCGCGCGAGCCGACCGTGCCGATGACATGCGCGCCGAGCGCCCTCGCCCATTGGCAGGCGAGCAGGCCGATGCCGCCGGCGGCGGCATGGACCAGCACGCGATGATGCGGCTCGACCTTGAAGGTCTTGTGCAGCAGGTACCAGACCGTCAGCCCCTTCAACATCAGCACGGCGCCCTGCTCGTAGGTGATGTGATCGGGCAGCTTGACCAGCTTCTCCCAGGGCAGGTTGCGCTCGCCGGTATAGGCCCCGAGATTGTGGTAGTAGGCAACGCGGTCGCCGGGATGAAAATGCGTAACGCCAGGCCCGACCGCGACAACCTCGCCCGAAGCCTCGTTGCCGGCGATGAAGGGCAATCCCGGCGCCTTGTAGAGGCCGGTGCGGTAATAGACGTCGATGAAGTTGAGGCCCACCGCATGCTGGCGGATGCGCACCTCGCCCGGCCCGGGCGCCGGCACATCGACGCTCTCATAGACCAGGGCTTCGGGGCCTCCGACCTTGTGCACACGGATGGCTTTGGTCATCACCTGACCTCCTCTTCTTGCGGCTGAGCGAAAGCCATCGCGCCCGCCTTGTCAACTCGACGCCCGCAGGACCGGCTAGGCCGACGGCTTGCTCGCCTTCTTGCGGTTGCGCTTGGCCAGCACGTTGAAGAACTCCACTGCCGCCGAGAACGCAATTGCGAAATAGATGTAGCCGCGCGGAATGTGGAAGTGGAATCCGTCCGCGACAAGCGCGACGCCGATCAGCACCAGGAAGGCCAGTGCCAGCATCTTGGTGGTCGGATGCTCCGCGACGAATCGCGACACCGGCCCCGACGAAATGTACATGATCAGGCAGGCGATCACGACTGCCGCGACCATGATCTCGATGTCCTGGGCCATGCCGATCGCGGTGATGATCGAGTCCAGCGAGAACACGATGTCGATGATCACGATCTGGACGATCACCCAGAAGAAGGCGTTGCCCGCGGACTTCTCCCCGCCCTCGCCCTCATCGGCTTCGACCTCGCCGTGAATCTCGTGCGTCGCCTTGGCGATCAGGAACAGTCCACCGCCGATCAGGATCAGGTCGCGCCAGGAGAAGTCGAACCCCGCAAACGAAAACACCGGTGCGGTCAGGCCGATCAGCCAGACCAGCACGCTGAGCAGGATGATGCGGAAGACCAGCGCCAGCGCCAGCCCGATCTGGCGGGCGCGATGCGCCTGCTGCTTGGGGATGCGTGCGACGATCACCGAGATGAAGATGACGTTGTCGATCCCGAGCACGATCTCGAGCGCCGTCAAGGTGAGCAGCGCGGCCCAGGCTTCCGGGCTGGTCAACAGGTGCATCACACCAAGGATCTCGCCAGGGATCTTGCCAGGCGGATCAAAGCGTCGCTGAAGCTGATCCAGAGCGCGATGGCGCAGAGCACGAGGGTCACCCCGGCGCCGACGCGAAAATCCATCTGCAGCGTGTAGAAGGCGAGCACCGCCCAGATCGCGATCAGCGACATCGTCAGCCAGCGCAGCCGTACGACGCGGACCGGATGCAGCACATGGAACGGCACGAACGTCAGCACGACCAGCGCGGCGACCAGCAGCGTCGCCCACAGCGGCGGCCAATGCAGCAGGAACAGATAGAACGCGGCCGCATTCCACAGCGCCGGGAAGCCGCGGAAATGATTGTCGTCGGCCTTCATGCGCTGGTCGGCGAAATACAACGCGCTGGTGACGATGATGGCAATGCCCAGCAAGGGAGCCGCGACCGGCAGCAACATGCCGCTGGCGACGATCGAATAGGCCGGCACGAACACATAGGTGACGAAGTCGACCACGAGATCGAGCACGTCACCCGACCAGTTGGGCTGCACGTTCTTGACGTCGAGCCGGCGCGCGATCGGCCCGTCGACCGCATCGATGATCAGCGCGACGCCCAGCCATTGAAACATCGCCGCCCAGTGCTCGCGCACGGCCTCCAGCATCGCCAGGAGCGCGATCGCCGCGCCGAACGCGGTGAAGATGTGCACGGAGAAGGCCGCGGCGCGGATCGCCGGTCTCGGCTTCAGGGAATCCTGCTGAATATCCATGGCTTCTGCTATCAGAATGCGACCGGTTTGCACATCCGCCATTGCGGCGCACGATCGCACAATTCGCCATAAAATCAGGGAAATATAGGTGGGCTTGAATTTGCCGCCCGGCGTGTCAAATGTCGCTCCATGACAGATGCATCGACACTCCATGACGCGGCCGTGGTCGGCGGCGGACCGGCCGGACTTGCCGCGGCGATCGCCCTGGCGCAGGCGGGTGCCCGGACCGCACTGGTGGCGCGCCGCGTTCCCTATGCCGACAATCGCACCACCGCATTGCTCGGTGCCTCCATCGATCTATTGGAAAGCCTCGACGTCTGGTCGCGCTGCCGGGACAATGCTGCTGCGCTGAAAGTCATGCGCCTCGTCGACGACACCGGCCGGCTGTTCCGCGCGCCGGAGGTGCGCTTCTCCTGTCACGAAATCGGCCTCGACGCGTTCGGCTACAACATCGACAACCGCTCGCTGATGCTGGCGCTGGAAGCGCGCGCGGCCGAGCTGCCCAATCTGGTCCGCTTCGACGACGAGGCCGAAAGCGTGGTCATCGAAGCCGACGACGTCGCATTGCGCACGGCGTCCGGACAGTTTCTCTCGGCTCGCCTCGTGGTCGGCGCCGACGGCCGGCACTCGCTGTGCCGCGAGGCCGCCGGCATCGAGGTGACGCGGCGCGAGCTGAGCCAGACCGCGCTGACCTTCAACGTCGGTCATAGCAGGCCCCACCGCAATGTCTCGACCGAGTTCCACACGCCGCACGGGCCTTGCGTGTTCGTGCCTCTGCCCGGCGACCGCTCGAGCATCGTCTGGGTTTCGGCGCCAGCAGAGGCCGAACGGCTGCGCGGCCTGAGCGACGAGGAGCTGTCGGCGGCGATCGAGAAGCAGTCGCATTCGATCCTGGGACGCATGAATGTCGAGCCCGGGCGCAACCTGTTCCCGCTCGCGATCGAGCGTCCGAAATCCTTCGGTCGCGACCGTATCGCGCTGGTCGGCGAAGCCGCCCATGTGGTGCCGCCGATCGGCGCGCAGGGCCTCAATCTCGGCCTGCGCGATGCCGCGGACATCGCCCGGCTCGCGGGCGATGCCATCGCCGCGGGACGGGATCCCGGCGCGAACGACGTGCTCAAGCGCTATGATCGCGCCCGCCGGCCGGACATCTTGAGCCGCACCTTTGCGATCGACATCGCCAACCGCTCCTTGCTCAACGACTTCCTGCCGCTCCAGCCCGTCCGCGCAGTCGGCATGCACCTCCTCGGCGCCATCGGCCCGCTCCGGCGCTTTGCGATGCGCGAGGGACTGACGCCGACCTGGCGGCGGTAGGATTGGCGGCGGCCAAGCCCGCTTACGGAAACGCCAACCTTCCCGTCTGGATCGCCCACATCACGCTGGTCAGCGTGACCACCGACGCGAAGGTGCCAAGCAGCACCGCCACGGAGGCGGATTCGATCCAGGCATCGTTCTGCCGGGCGATGACGAACACGTTGAGCGCCGGCGGCAGCGAGGCCATCAGCACGGCGGTGGCGGCCCAGGGCTGCGCGAACGGGCCGAACGCCAGCATCAGGACGAACGCCGCGAGCGGATGGATCAGCAGCTTGACCGCGATCACGCCCGGCACCTCCCACGGCACCCGATCGAACGGACGGAGCGCCACGGTCAGGCCGAGCACGAACAGCGCGGTCGGCGCGGCCGCGTTCTGCAGGAATGTGATGGTGCGGTCGAGCGCGACCGGCAGCTCGATATGCAATGCGGCCACCGCCGCGCCGAAGCACGCTGACATGATCAGCGGATTGAGCACGATCTGCTTGAGCACGACGCCGAAGGCGTGGACGAACGAGGGATGGTCGCGGTCGGACAGCTCGATCAAGAGCGGCACGATCGTGAACAGGAAGATGCTGTCGCAGCAGAAGATCAGCGCGGTCGGCGCGGCCGCCTTCGGCCCGAGCACCGCGAGCGCGAGGCCCGGGCCCATATAGCCGATATTGCCGTAGCCGCCGGAGAGGCCCGCAAGCGTCGCTTCGCGCAGCGTCAGCCGTCCGAAGAGCTTGCCGACAACCAGCGCCAGCGTGAATGCCGCAACCGTCGACAGCGTCGTCGCCACCAGGAACGGCGGATTGTTCAATTCCGAAAACGGCGTCTTCGACATGATCGCAAACAGCAGCGCCGGCAGCGACACGTAGAGCAGGAAGAAGTTCATCCAGGCGAGCCCCGATTCCGGGATGGACTTGACCTTGCCGCAGGCGAAACCGACGAAGATCAAGCCGAAATAAGGTAGCGCCAGATTGAGGATATCGACCATTGCTGAAGTTTTTTCTGAAGGCTTGGGGGCTATCCGTCCCGGAAACGAAGGTTAATTCCGGCTCAGGGCACTAGCATCGGCCACAATCCTGGTCTATCGACGGGGAATGATTAAAGCGCGGACCGCCAAATTCCAGATCGGACAGGTCGTTCGCCACCGGATCTTCTCGTTCCGGGGGGTGATCTTCGACATCGATCCGGAATTCAACAACACCGAGGAGTGGTGGCTGTCGATCCCGGAGGAGGTGCGGCCCCACAAGGACCAGCCGTTCTATCACCTGCTCGCGGAGAACGCTGAATCCGAATACGTCGCCTATGTCTCTGAGCAGAACCTGTTGCCGGATGATTCCGGCGAGCCGGTCCGGCATTCCCAGGTTGCGGAGATCTTCATCAAGGACAAGGCCGGCGGCTATCGCCCGCGCAATCCCTCGCTGAACTGATCGTCGCCGATCGGCGGCCAGCAAAAAAGGCGCTCGAACCGAGCGCCTTTTTCACGTCCGGGATTTGCTCCCGATTACTTCTGACCAGTCGGAGCCGCGCCGGGCGCGCCACCACCCTGCTGCTCGAGCTTCTTGCGCTGCTCGTCGGCCTTCTTCTGAAGCTCTTCCTGGAGCTTCTTCTGGGTTTCCTCGAACACCTTCGGATCGGTCGGCGGACCGTCATAGGCCTTCTGGAATTCGCCGGTGAGCGGCAGCGGCAAGGTCAGCGGCGCGCCGTTGGCGTTGATCGCCTGGACAACGAGATTCTGGCCCTTCTTCATGTTGTTGATGAGCTCGGGCGTGGCCTCATAGTCGGACATGCAGCCGTTCTGGAAGCAGATCACATAGGGCTGCTGCAGCGGCGCGTTGCTGTCGACGATGATGCGGGTGCCGTGGACGAGCTGCATGCCGAGCGGCAGCGTCACGCGCAGGATCTTCTTCGGCTCGCCTTCCGGCTCGATGATCACGGCCGCGATGACCGGCTGGCCCGATTCGATGCGGCCGTCCTTGCCGGTGAAGCAGACTTGCTTGGCATTGGCGTCCTGGCCCTTGAGGCAGAACTTGGTCCAGGGCGCATAGATCAGCTGGATCTGCTGATCGGCGGGCTGGGCTGCGCCCTGCTGCGGGGCGCCTTGCTGCGCGGGAGCCTGCGGGGATGCTGCGGGCGCCGGAGCCTTGGGAGCTGCCTTGGGAGCCGCCTTCGGAGCCGGGGCCGGGGAGGCCTTGGGCGCAGCGGGTGCGCCGGGGGCCGGCGCAGGGGTCTGGGCCTCGGCGGCAAACGGAACGGCCAACGCCGTCGCCGTCAACAGGGCGAGAAGTCGCCCGCGCGGCCGGACGGACGCGGCCAAGTAACGGAAATTCATTGCGGAAAACCCTTTCTGAACGGGAAGTGCCCGAACCGCTCCGAAGCGCCGAACCTGGCCGCCTTGGGCGCGGCTCTCTTCCCGTCAATTGAGGCGGATAAGTGACGGGCTCGACGCTCTTGCGCGATTGGGTGCCTTCTTAACGTGGCCGACGAAAAGATCAATGCCGACAAGCGTCTTTGGCCGGTCTGGTGCAAAAGCCCCATCAAATTCCCTGTGATAAGATTCGGGCCCGCCGGTCCTCGAATCACCGTGTGCCGATGTTCATGTTCCAGCGCCTCTTCGAGGGCCCCGGCCTCCGCCTCTGTGCGCTTGCCCTTGCGCTTGGCGGACTGCTGTCGGCCGGCGCCGCCGCGGCCGAGGAGGCCCATGCGATCGCCATGCACGGCAAGCCGGCGAAGCCTGCCGCTTTCAGCCACATGCCCTATGCCAACCCCGATGCCCCCAGGGGCGGCCGCCTGACCTGGGGTATTCTCGGCACCTTCGACAGCCTCAATCCCTTCATCGTCAGGGGATTGGCGGTGCAGCCGGTCCGCAACTACGTGGTCGAGAGCCTGCTGGCGCGCGGGCAGGACGAGCCGTTCACGCTTTACGGCCTGCTCGCCAGAACGGTCGAAACCAATGACGAGCGAAGCTTCGTCACCTTCCGTCTCGATCCCCGCGCCCGCTTCTCCGACGGCAAGCCCGTCACGGCCGAGGACGTGCTGTTCTCGTGGCTGCTGCTGCGCGACCGCGGCCGTCCCAATCACCGGCAGTATTACAGCAAGGTTGCGAAGGCCGAAGCGCCCGATCCTCTCACCGTCCGATTCGACTTAACCGGCGCCAACGACCGCGAGCTGCCGCTGATTCTCGGCCTGATGCCGATCCTGCCCAAGCACGCGATCGACGTTGCGACCTTCGAGGAAACGACGCTGACGGCGCCGCTCGGCTCGGGCCCCTATCGGGTCACGGCGGTGAAGCCGGGCGCCAGCGTGACGCTCACGCGCAATCCCGATTATTGGGGCCGCGACCTCGCCATCAATCGCGGGCTCTACAATTTCGACGAGATCAGGCTCGACTATTTTCGCGAGGCAAACGGCCAGTTCGAGGCATTCAAGCGCGGCCTCTACGATTTCCGCGTCGAGCACGAGCCCTTGCGCTGGCACGACGGATATGACTTTCCGGCCGCCAGAAGCGGCGAGGTGATCCGCGACACCGTCAAGCCCGGCATGCCGCAGCCGTCCGAATTCCTGGTGTTCAACACCCGCCGTCCGATCTTCGCCGACATCCGCGTGCGGCAGGCCCTGACGCTGCTGTTCGATTTCGAGCTGGTCAACCGCAGCTATTTCTTCGGGCTCTATTCGCGCGTGGCCGGCTATTTCGCCGGCTCGGAGCTGTCGGCCTATGGCAGGCCTGCCGATGCGCGCGAGCGCGAGCTGCTCAAACCGTTCGCCGCGCAGATCCCGCCCGACATCCTCGAGGGCAGCTACCGCCTGCCGGTCACCGACGGATCAGGCCGCGACCGCACCACGCTGCGCGCCGCGCTGAAGCTGCTGTCTGAGGCCGGCTACGATCTCGACGGCACCGCGCTGCGCAACCGCGCGACCAAGGCCCCCTTCACCTTCGAGATCATGGTCACGACGCGCGACCAGGAGCGCATCGCGCTCGCCTTCCAGCGCGACCTCAGGCGCGCCGGCATCGAGGCCAGCGTGCGCTCGGTCGATCCCGTGCAATTTGACCAGCGCCGGCTCGCCTTTGAGTTCGACATGATCCAGAACCGCTGGGACCAGTCGCTGTCGCCCGGCAACGAGCAGTATTTCTATTGGGGCAGCGCGGCCGCGGACAATCCGGGCACGCGCAACTACATGGGCGCCAGGGATCCCGCCGTCGATGCCATGATCGCCGCCCTGCTCGAGGCCCGTGAACATACGGATTTCGTTTCGGCGGTGCGCGCGCTCGACCGCGTCCTGATCGCTGGCGTCTACACAATCCCGCTGTTTAACGTATCGGAGCAATGGATCGCGCGCTGGAATCGGATAGAACGGCCCAAGACCACCTCGCTCTCGGGCTATTTGCCGGAGACCTGGTGGTCGAAGGGGCAGCCGCAAGCTCATCAAGCGAAGTGACGCCGTGAACCAGCCAGCCGTATCGCCGACGCTCGACACATTGTTTCAGCGCACGCTGACGCGGCAGCCGCGGGCGACCGCCCTGCTCGATCCGCTCAACAAGGCGCGCATTACCGGGCACCAGCCGCGGCGGATGACCTATGCCGAGGCCGATACCGCCATCGAGGCACTGTCGGCGCATTTCGTCGAATCGGGCCTGCCGGCCAATTCGGTCATCGCGATCCAGTTGCCCAACACGGTCGAGTTCGTGCTGACCGTGCTCGCCGCCCATCGCGCCGGCCTCGTAGTTGCCGTGCTGCCGCTGCTGTGGCGCCATGCGGAACTGACCGCCGCGCTCAACCGCACCGCCGCACGCGCCATCGTCACCATGAGCACGGTCGATGGCGTCAGCTATGCCGATCTCGCCATGCACGCCGCGGCCGAGGCGTTCTCGATCCGGCACGTCTACGGCTTCGGAAGCGACCTGCCCGAAGGCATGGCTTCGCTCGACGACGTCCTGGCGCGCCCGCCCGGCACCACGCGCGCCGTGATTCAGGACGGCCGCAAGGCGGCCATGATCTCCTTCGATGTCACGGCGGAGGGCTTCCGGCCGGTGCCGCGGCCGCATTTCAGCCTGATCGCGGGCGGCCTTGCGATGTCGCTCGAAGCCGACATCAAGCAGGGCGCGACGGTGATGGCGGCGTTCACGCCGATGTCGTTCGCAGGGCTCGCCTCCTCGCTCGCGGTGTGGTTGCTCTCGGGCGGCACCCTGGCGCTGCATCATCCGTTCGAGAACGATGTGCTGGAGCAGCAGATCAACGAGCACGAATGCGAGGTGCTGATCGCGCCGGCGCAGCTCGCGCTGCGGCTCGGCGATGCCGACCTCGCGGCGCGGATGCCCACTTTGCGCAACGTCATCGGCCTGTGGCGCGCGCCCGAGCAGGTGGCGGCGAGCGATGCCTGGATCGCGCCGCACGCGCCGCTGACCGACGTCTATCTGTTCGGCGAGGCCGGTTTGTTCGGCGCCCGCCGCGGCGAGGACGGCATGCCGGTGCCGGTGATGCCGGGGCCGCACGGCGCCCCGCGCGAGCAGTCCGGCTCCTCCATCGCCGGCGAGATCCTGCTGACGCCGAAGGGCACGCTCGGCCTGCGCGGCGCGATGGTGCCGATCGCAGCCTACGCCCCGCCGCAGCCGGTCGGCGAGACGCTGACGGCGCAGCCGCCGCGCGACTATGTCGACACCGGCTATGCCGCGCGGCTCGACCGCCCGAGCGGCGCGATCTGCATCACCGCGCCGCCCTCCGGCATCATGGCCGTCGGCGGCTATCGCTTCCTGTCCAACGACCTGCAGGAATGGGCGCGCCGGCTCGGCCAGGGTGCCCTGCTCACGGCGCTGCCCGACCGACTCTCGGGCCACCGGCTCGCCGGGCGCGCCCAGGACAATGCCCGCGCCCGCGAGGCGCTCAGCGAGCTCGGGCTTAACCCCCTGATGGTCGAGGCTTTTCGGGACCGCTCCGGGGCGGCCTAGGCGCGGTTTCAGCGCTTGCGTTGACGCAGCATTAAGGCGGCCAAACTAGATTACGCGGCATCTGTTGCGTGATCTTGAGTGACTCGATGTCCCAGGCGGGCCCGATCCTGTTTGTGTCCGATGCCGAACGTCCCGCCTTCGTGGCGGCGCTGGACGAGGCCCGGCTCTTTCCCGTCGTCGACACCGACTGGACCAGCGCATCGCGCGCGGTCGACGAGGTGCAGCCGGCCGCGGTTCTCGCTGCGGTCCATGCCGGACACGAGCCGCATGTGACGCGGCTTGCTAAGAAGATCGCCGATCAATCGCCTTACCTGCCCTTCGTGGGCCTGGATGCGGCGGGCACGCTGCCGCTCAACGCCCTGCCCTTCTCCTCGCGCGGCGGCAATCCTGACCGGCTGATCGCGCGGCTCCGGGCTGCGCTGCGCGTGCGTACATTGCACGCAACGGTTCTGCGCCGGCTGCCCGAAGTGAAGTTCGCGCTGCCGCAAGGCGATCCCGTACGCGACGCCACCGTGCTCCTGATCGGCCGCGGCGCGGCCTATCCCGCGCTCTCCGTCGCGCTCGGCGAACGCATCGGCGTGGTCGGCGCGCTCTCGATCGAGGCCGCCGCAAAACACCTCAACACCCGCGATCTCGACGGCGTCGTGCTCGCCGAAGGTTTTACCGCGCGCGTGACCGATGCCTTCCTCACGGTGCTTACGGAGGACGCTCGATTTCGCAACCTGCCTGTGGTCGTCACCGCCCACCAGCTCACCCAAAGCTACGACCTGCCCAATCTCGAGCTGATCGCGGGCGAGCCGGCGAGGATCGCGGCTAACGCGCTGCCCCTAATCCACCAGCACGCCATGGAAGCGCAGCTGAGCCGCACCTTGCGCTCGATCGATGGCGGCGGCTGGCTCGATCCGCGCAGCGGCCTGCTCACGGTGGAAGCCTTCGCCCGTGATTTCGCCAAGGCAGTGGAGCAGACGCTCGCCCGCGGCGGCGGCCTCTCCGTCGCCCGCTTCGCCTTCGACCCCAACAATTCCCGCGCCCAGCTCGACGCCGCGCGCATTTTGAGCCGCCTGATGCGGCAGATGGATTTTGGGGCGGCGCAGAAGGACGGCTCGGTGATCGTGGTGTTCGCCGAGACCGACTTCCGCACCGCGCATATGATCGCCCGCCGCCTGTCGGCGGTGATGCGGCACACCTCGAACGGCAAGCACGAGGTGCGCAGCGATCCCGTGGTCAGCGTGGACTCGCTGTCGCCGTCGGATACGGCAAGGTCCTTGCTGGCGCGGCTGTCGGCGGACGCGTCACGGGCGGCGTCGTAGTTTTTCGCGAGCTGCCAGCAACAACCACCGTCATTGCGAGCGCAGCGAAGCAATCCAGACTCTCGCCGCGGAGAGACTCTGGATTGCTTCGTCGCAAGGGCTCCTCGCAATGACGTGGTGAGAGCCGGGCCTACGCCGCCTTCTTGCTTTCCGCGAGCTGCGCCAGCTGCCGCATGATCTCCGTCGTGCCGGCGAGGCGCTCTTCCGGCGTTTCCCAGTCCTGCAGGAACACCACCTTCATGTCGGGCCGCACCTTGGCGGCCTGGCCGTGGCTGCGGATGAAGGTGACGAGGCGATCGGGATGGGCGAAGGAATTGTCGCGGAAGACGATGACGGCGCCCTTGGGGCCGGCGTCGATCTTCTCGACATTGGCCCGGCGGCAGAACGCCTTGATCGCGGCGACCTTGAACAGGTAGCGGACTTCGTCCGGCAGCACGCCGAAGCGGTCGCGCATCTCGGCGCCGAAATTCTCGATCTCCTCCTCGGTGTCGAGATCGGCGAGGCGCCGGTACAGCGACAGCCGCACCGAGAGATCGCTGACGTAATCCTCCGGGATGAGCACGGGCATGCCGATAGTGATCGACGGCGACCAGCGGTCGGCGGCGGGCTCGGACACGCCGGCCTTCAGGTTGACGATCGCCTCCTCCAGCATCGATTGATAGAGCTCGAAGCCGACCTCCTTGATGTGGCCGGACTGCTCCTCGCCCAAGAGATTGCCGGCGCCGCGAATGTCGAGGTCGTGCGAGGCGAGCTGGAAGCCGGCGCCCAGCGTCTCCAGCGATTGCAGCACGGTGAGCCGGCGCTCGGCCTGCGCCGTGATCTTCTGCTGCGCCGGCAGCGTGAACAGCGCGTAGGCCCGCAGCTTGGAGCGGCCGACGCGGCCGCGCAGCTGGTAGAGCTGGGCAAGGCCGAACATGTCGGCGCGATGCACGATCAGCGTGTTGGCGTTGGGAATGTCGAGGCCGGACTCGACGATCGTGGTCGACAAGAGAATGTCGAACTTGCCGTCGTAGAACGCGGTCATGATGTCCTCGATCACCGCGGGCGGCATCTGGCCGTGCGCGACCGCGACCTTCATCTCGGGCACGTTCTTGTCGAGGAAGTCCTTGACCTCGGCGAGATCGTCGATGCGCGGCACGACGTAGAACGCCTGGCCGCCGCGATAGCGCTCGCGGAGCAGCGCCTCGCGGATCATCAGGGGATCGTGCGGGGCGACGAAGGTGCGGACCGCGAGGCGATCGACCGGGGGCGATGCAATGATCGAGAGCTCGCGGACGCCGGTCAGCGCCAATTGCAGCGTGCGCGGGATCGGGGTTGCCGACAGCGTCAGCACATGCACCTCGGCGCGCAGCGCCTTCAGCCGCTCCTTGTGGCTGACGCCGAAATGCTGCTCCTCGTCGACGATAAGCAGGCCGAGGTCGCGGAACTTGATCGCCTTGCCGAGCAGCGCATGGGTGCCGACGACGATGTCGACCGAGCCGTCGGCGATACCCTTCTTGACCTCGTTGAGCTGTTTTGTCGGGATCAGGCGCGAGGCCTGTGCGACGTTGACCGGGAAGCCTTTGAACCGCTCGCTGAAGGTCCGGTAGTGCTGGCGCGCCAGCAGCGTGGTCGGCACCACGACCGCAACCTGCTTGCCGTCGAGCGCGACGGCAAAGGCCGCACGTAGCGCCACCTCGGTCTTGCCAAAGCCGACGTCGCCGCAGATCAGGCGATCCATCGGGCGGCCCTTTTCGAGGTCCTTCAGCGTCGACTCGATCGCGCCCAGCTGATCCTCGGTCTCGTCGTAGGGGAAGCGCGCACAGAACTCGTCATAGAGGCCCTGCTGCACCGGCAGCTTCGGCGCCTCGTGCAGCATGCGCTCGGCCGCGATCTTGATCAGCTCGCCCGCGATCTCGCGGATGCGGTTCTTCAGTTTTGCTTTTCGGGTCTGCCAGCCCGAGCCGCCCAGGCGGTCGAGCTCGACCGTCGTTTGGTCCGAGCCGTAGCGCGACAGCAGCTCGATGTTCTCGACCGGAAGGAACAGCTTGGTCTCGGCGGCATAATGCAGCTCGAGGCAGTCGTGCGGCGCGCCGGCGACGTCGAGCGTCTGCAGGCCGATGAACCGGCCGATGCCGTGATCGACGTGGACGACGATGTCGCCGGCGGTGAGGCTCGTCACCTCCGAGATGAAATTGTCGAGCTTGCGGCTGGCCTTGCGCGGCCGCACCAGGCGGTCGCCGAGGATGTCCTGCTCGCTGATGACGGCGATCTCGTCGGTCTCGAAGCCGCTTTCGAGGCCGAGCACGGCAAGCATGGTCTCGTTGCGCGGCGTCGCCTGCACCGTCCGCCAGGAATTGACGCTGGTGGTATGGGCGAGCTTGTGATCGCGCAGCATCGAAATCATGCGGTCGCGCGAGCCCTCGGTCCACAGCGCGATCACGACCTTCTTGCGCTGCGCCTGCAGCGCCATGACGTGGCTGACGACGGATTCGAACACGTTGACATTGCTGTCGTTGCGCTCCGGCGCAAAATCGCGGCCCTTGCGCGCGCCAGCATCGACCACGCCGGTGCCGTCGGTCGGCACCGAGAACGGCGTCAATCGCGCCAGTGGGATCTCGCCGAGGCGCTTGCCCCATTCCTCCTCGGTCAGATAGAGCCGGTCAGGCGGCAGCGGCTTGTAGATCGCGCCGCCGCCGGGATGCTCCATCGCCTCGCGCCTGGCCTCGTAATAATCGAGGATCTGCTTGAAGCGCTCGCGGACGGCGTCCTCGGCCTGCGGCTCGATCGCGATCGCAGCGCCTTGCAGATAGTCGAACAGCGTGTCCATCCGGTCCTGGAACAGCGGCAGCCAGTGCTCCATGCCGGGTTGGCGTCGGCCTTCGCTGACAGCCTCGTACAGCGCATCGTCGCGCTCGGGCGCGCCGAACTCGGCGACATAGCCCATGCGGAAACGACGGATGGTGTCGGTGACGAGCTGGAACTCGGAGACCGGCACCAGGTCGAGCGAGCGCATGTCGAGCAGCGTGCGCTGGGTCTCGGCGTCGAAGGAGCGGATCGATTCCAGGCTGTCGCCGAAAAAGTCGAACCGCACCGGCTGCTCGAGGCCGGCCGGAAACAGGTCCAGAATGCCGCCGCGCACGGCATATTCGCCGGGCTCGCGCACGGTGGAGGACCGGTTGTAGCCGTTATGCTCGAGCCAGGCGACGACGGTGTCCATCGGCACGACGTTGCCTGGCGCAACCGACAGCGCCTGCGCCGCGACCAGCTCGCGCGCGGGCACGCGCTGCACCATCGCGTTCACCGTGGTCAGCACGATCAGCGGCTTGTCGCTGCCGGTGAGCGAAGCCAGCCGCGCCAGCGTGGTCAGGCGCTGCGCCAGGATGCCGCCATGCGGCGAGACCCGGTCATAGGGTTGGCAATCCCAGGCCGGAAAGGTCAGCACCGGTAAATCGGGCGCGAAGAACCGCAAGCCGCGTTCGAGCGACTGCATGCGCGCGCCGTCGCGGCAGACGACCGCGAGGCTGACGGCCGGCTTCTTCGGCCGCGCCGCGATGGCACGGCCGAGATCCGAGACGACGAGGCCTTCGGCGCCCTCGGCGACATTGGCAAGCGTCAGCGCGCGGCCGGGCGCGAGCAGCTCGGCCGGAGATTTCATTCCCTGCTTCATGCGTTGCCGTCCGCGATCGGAAACGCCTTGATGCGGGCAAACAACGCGCCGGTGACGTCGGCTGGCAGCACCTTGTCGCCGGTGATGGCCGCATAGAGATCGGGATCGTTGACCTCGAGCAGGCGCTCGAGCTCGCCGAGCTCGGCATCGGACAAATTGCCGATCTCGGCATCCGCGAAGCGGCCGAGGATCAGGTCCATCTCGCGCGTGCCGCGATGCCAGCAGCGGAACAGAAGCCGCTTGCGGCGGTCGTCCAGCCCGCTGCTCGATCGTGTCGTTCCCGTCATGTCTCAAATCCAGTCAAACGCAGAAAGCCCGGACGTGCCGGGCGGGGTGATATAGGCCCTGCCCCCTGGAAAGTCAGCAGTCTTCCCGCGAGGATCCGCGCAAAAATGCCGGGTGTGGCCTGCCCGATCGCCGGAAAGGAAGAGCCGCGCCACCGACACGCAGCAACCGTGACTTGCGGTTTTGCAATTTCGCCGCTATGTGTCTCGCCCGATCCGGCGCCCTTCTGGCGCGATCATCCCTGGGAGAAGGCTCGATGACGATCATGTCTCGCCGCCCCGTCGAGGGCATCGCCTAAGCTGCGCGTGCGTTGGCCGCGCCGTTAGGGAAACCACGCGCGCCTCGCGCGTGTCGACGATCCCTATCTTCCGAAAGCTTTCAATGGGCACTTTTCCCAACGTGGACGGCCGCGCGCCGATCCACCTCTTCGCCTCGTCCAAATCATGGATCGAAGGCAACGCAACACTGCAACTGGAACAGGTCGCGGGTCTTCCCGGAGTCCGCGCGGTCGCGGCCATGCCTGATCTGCATCCCGGCAAGTATGGCCCCGTCGGCTGCGCCATTCTGTCCGAGCGTATCCACCCGCAACTGGTCGGCTCCGACATCGGCTGCGGCATGGGCCTGTTCGAGCTCGACATCGCAGCGCGCAAACTGCGGCTCGATCATCTTGCCGAGCGCATGCACGCGCTCGACCAGCCCTGGGACGGCGACGTCGAGACCGCGCTGGCCGACGCAGACCTCGGCGCCACCGCCTTCGATACCGCGCTCGGCAGTATCGGCGGCGGCAATCATTTCTGCGAGCTCCAGGCCCTCGACGAGATCCTGGCGCCGGACGCAGCTGCACGCGCCGGCCTCGACCGGAACCTGGCCTATGTCCTGGTTCACTCCGGCTCGCGGGGCCTCGGTTTCTCGATCCTGGAGCGGGCCTTGCAGGGCGGAGAGGCGTCCCTGTCCATCGGCAGTGACGCGGCAAATACCTATCTGGCCGTCCACGATCATGCGGTGCGATGGGCGAAGCTCAATCGCCGCATCATCGCAGAGCGGACCGGAGCTGCCGCGCGCGCCAGTCTGCGTCCGGTGAGCGACCTCGCGCACAACATGGTCGAGTGCGGGCGTGACGCCGCCGGTCACGTCCTGGCACTGCATCGCAAGGGAGCGGCAGCGGCCGACCGCGGACTGGTGCCGGTACCGGGGTCGCGCGGAACGCTGTCGTATCTGGTCGAGCCTTTGGCGGACATGCAGGCCGAGGCGCTTGCATCGCTCGCGCACGGCGCGGGGCGCAAATACGACCGGGCGTCCATGCATGGCCGCGTCCGGGTCAAGAAATCGGACATCGCGAGGCTGGAACGCAACCCGTTCGGCGGCATCGTCGTCTGCGGCGATCGCGGCCTGCTCGCGGAGGAAGCGCCGGATGCTTACAAGAGCATCGAGCGCGTCATCGCCGATCTCGTGGAGTTCGGTCTCGTGCGCGTGGTGGCCACGTTCCGGCCGCTGCTGACCTTCAAGAAGAGCCAGTCCACCGCCGCGGCGAGCGGCAAGCGCGACAAGAGCTGGAAGGAGGATCGCCGATGATCCGGCTCCTGTTCACCAGCGGACGCGGTCCGGCGGAATGCCGGATCGCGGTCGCGAAGGCCGTTGCAGCGCTCATCACCGAAGCGACCGCGCTCGGCTTCGATACCGACCATCTCGAAGGCCCCCGCCCCGACAAGCACGGTCCGGCATCGGCGGTCGTTGTCGTCCATGGCGATGGCGCGGCTGCCTTTGCGCGGCCGTGGATCGGCGCGATCCAATGGACGGCGCAGAGCCCGCTGAGGCCGCATCACAAGCGCAAGAACTGGTTCATCGGAATTGTCGAGCTTCCTGCGCTGCCGGACGCGCCGAAGGCGATCAGCGCCGGGGACGTTCGCTTTGAAGCTTTCCGTGCCGGCGGCCCGGGCGGCCAGCACCAGAACAAGACCGAAAGCGCCGTGCGGGCCGTCCACCCGCTGAGCGGGCTTGCGGTCGTGGCGCGCGAAGAACGTTCGCAGCATCGGAACAAGGCGCTGGCACTGGACCGGTTGGCGGCCTTGCTCAGCCTGCAAGGTGAGCTGGCCGCGATCGCCGCCCGGACCGAGGCGCACGCGGCACACGACCAGCTCGAGCGCGGCCGGCCGGTCAAGCGGTTCAAAGGCGCGGCGTTTCGCGCCGCGTAGCATGATCGCGCCTGGACCGGCAGCACTCCGCCGGTCCAGGCAGGCCCGTCATGGCCAGGCCGGAATAAAGCCGTGGACGTCCCGCACAAAACTGGCCATCACGACAGCGAACGGTTCTGGATTCCACGAATGCGCCCCAGCCTGCTCAATCCGCTGTTTGCTCCCGTGACCAGCCTGCCCGGCGTCGGTCCGAAGCAGGACAAGCTGCTGCAGTACCTGCTCAGCCGCAGCGAGACGCCGCGGCTGGTCGATCTGCTTTTGCATCTGCCGAGCCAGGTCATCGACCGCCGCGCCCGGCCGAAGATCCGAGACGCGGCCGTTGGAACCATGGTGACGCTGGAGGTCACCGTCGATCGCCACCGCCCGCCGCCGCCGCGCAATGCGCGCGCGCCGTATCTGGTCTATGCCAGCGACGATACCGGCGACGTCGTGCTGACCTTCTTTCGCGCCAAGCCGGGCTATGTCGAGAAGCTGCTGCCGATGGGCGCGAAGCGCTACGTCTCCGGCACGCTGCAGATGTATGACGGCATCCCGCAGATCGTGCATCCCGACCGCGTGCTCGACGAGGAGGCGATCTCGAAGCTGTCGGGGATCGACCCGGTCTATCCGCTGACGGAAGGGCTCGCGCTGGGCTCGCTCCGCCGCGCGATCGCGCAGGCGCTGCAAAAGCTTCCCGCTTTGCCGGAATGGATCAGCCCGGAGGTGCTGCGCCGCTGCGACTTCCCGCCGATCGCGGAAGCGCTCAATCGCGTGCACCAGCCGGTCGAGCTGACCGACATCTTGCCCGACCGCCCGTTCTGGTCGCGCCTCGCCTTCGACGAGCTCTTGGCCGGCCAGCTCGCGCTTGCCCTGATCCGCGCGCAGCTGCGCCGCCCCGCCGGCGTGCGCAATGCCGGCGACGGGCATCTGCGCAACAAGATCATCGACGCCCTGCCTTACGCGCTGACACCATCCCAGCGCAGCGCTGCGGCGGCGATCGCCGAAGACCTGAAGCAGCCGGTGCGCATGCTGCGCCTGCTGCAGGGTGACGTGGGCTCCGGCAAGACCGTGGTGGCGCTGCTCGCTGCCGCCGCGGTCGCCGAGGTCGGCAAGCAGGCCGCGCTGATGGCCCCGACCGAAATCCTGGCGCGCCAGCACATCAAGACCATCGCCCCGCTCGCGGAGCGCGCGGGATTGCGCGTTGCCATTCTCACCGGCCGCGAGAAGGGCAAGGAACGGCGCGAGATCATCACTGAGCTCGCCGCGGGCGAGATCGACCTGCTCGTCGGCACCCATGCGCTGATCCAGGACGATGTCGTCTTCAGGGATCTCGCGCTCGCCATCGTCGACGAACAGCACCGTTTCGGCGTGCGCGAGCGCCTTGCGCTGACATCCAAGGGCGAGGCCGTCGACGTGCTGGTGCTGAGCGCAACCCCGATCCCGCGCACGCTGGTGCTGACCTATTTCGGCGACATGGACATTTCCGAGCTGCGTGAAAAGCCGGCCGGCCGCCAGCCGATCGATACCCGCGCCGTGCCGATGAGCCGGATCAGCGAGGTCATGGAAGGCGTCGGCCGCGCGCTCGAAGCCGGCAAGCTGGTCTACTGGATCTGCCCGCTGGTCGAGGAATCCGAGGCCGAGGGCACCGAGCATCTCACCAACGCGACCAAGCGGTTCGAGTCCCTGCAAAAGCGCTTCGGCGACCGCGTCGGCCTCGTCCACGGCCAGATGAAGGGCACGGCGAAGGACCGCGTCATGGCCCAGTTCGCCGCGCACGAGATCGGTCTGCTGGTCGCCACCACCGTGGTCGAAGTCGGCGTCGACGTCCCGGCCGCCACCATCATGGTGATCGAGAACGCCGAGCGCTTTGGCCTTGCCCAGCTGCACCAGCTCCGCGGCCGCATCGGACGCGGCTCGGAAGCCTCGACCTGCATTCTGCTCTATGGCGAGCCGCTCGGCGAGATGTCGAAAGCCAGGCTGAAAGTGATCCGCGAGACCACCGACGGCTTCCGCATCGCCGAAGAAGATTTGAAGCTGCGCGGCGAAGGCGACGTGCTGGGCGTGCGCCAGAGCGGCCTGCCCGGCTACCGCATCGCGCGCCCGGAGGTGCACGGTCAGCTCATCGCCCAGGCGAGAGACGAGGCGCTGCGGATTCTTAAAGAGGATCCCAAGCTGAAAGGCGAGCGCGGCGAGGCGCTGCGCTGCCTGCTGTACCTCTATGAACGGGACGAGGCGATTCCGTTGATCGGGGCGGGCTGAGGCTTCCGCAAAGTTGGTCCCAAAGGGACTCGCAGAGTCTCCTCCTCGTCATTGCGAGCGGAGCGAAGCAATCCAGAATTCCTCCGCGGAGACAGTCTGGATTGCTTCGCTCCGCTCGCAATGACGATGTGGATAGAGACATCGCAACTCGGCCGAGTCCGTTCGCCGAGACTGCCCTTATCCCTTCTTCTTGCTCGTCTCCGCCAACGACTTCAGCAACGTGGCATCCACAGCCTCCCCCTTCGCATCGTCCGCGAGATGCTCGAACCAGCGCGCAAACCCCTCATAGATCTGGCTGGCCGGATGATCGGGCCCGAGGAATCCTGAAATCTCCCGCATTTCCGCGACCCAGCGATAGGTCTTCGGGATCATGTCGGGCAGCGCGACTTCGAGCCGCGCCAGAATCGCGGGCTGGCTCAGCGCGAGTTCGTCGCGCAGCGCATCGGCCGCGCCCGCCTTCGTGGCTGCGATCACCATCGCCGAGCCGATGCCGGCGAGGCCCTTGACGATGCCGGCATAGGACATTTTCAAAGCCGACGCCGCGCCGACCGGGCCTTCGACGATCCGCACGTCGAGGCCGAGATCCCCGAGCAAGGCGACGTCGTTGGCGTGTTCGCCCGACATGTAGAAGGCAGGGCTCTTGCCCCCTGGCTGCGGCGGAAAGCCGATGATGCCGGCATCGACGAACGGCGCCTGCGCCGAGCCGATGATGTCCTCGATTCTTTGCACGGTATCGACATTGACGGCGTTGCAATCGACCACGATTGGCTTCTTCTCGCGCTTGACGATCAGCGCGGCCAGCCGTTCGGACAGCGCGACGGCTTCGCCCGGCGGTACGATCGAGAGAGAGAGGATGATGTCGGCGTCCGCGATCGCATCGTCATCGGCGCCGACCATGCCCGCGTCCGCGGCGCGTTTCCGCGTCGCCTCGCTGCGTCCCTGCAGCGACGTCAGCACGCGCGCGCCGTTCTCGCTGAGGCGGCGGGCCACGGCGCTGCCCATGGCACCGGGCGCGAGGATCGCAATGGTCTTTGACGTCATCCTGGACATCGTGCACTCCAGTCGAATTCCAAGCGGCACGCTCGGTCGATCCGAGACTAGGCCTACCCATAAACCAGCGCCGTGATGCCACAAAGGCAGCGTGCGCTTTTGCCTGCGTAATATCAAATATGAGCGCCGCGAAGGCATTCAGCTTGCCTGATCAAAGTGTTTGAGTTGATCAACAGATATGGACCATTTCGCAGGCACTTCGGCGATTTAAATTACGAAGAAGTATCAAGGGCTTTGACCGCAACCGGCGATTGCAGGTAGTATCCTCTAGTGAGGATGGGAGGGCGCGTGCTTGGAGGATCGTGATGCGAAGCCTCGCTCGAACCGTGCTGGTGGCACTCCTGACTTGGGGCAGCATGCATTCCGGTCTGACGCAGGGATCGGATTCACCTAGGCTTCAGGAAGAGCTGTGGGGATTGCCCTTCGATCTCCCCACGCTCGCGTATGTCGTGCATCCCGTTGGTGAGGGTCCTTTTCCGCTCATCGTCATGAACCACGGCGTTGCCATGGACCCGAAGGAGCGAAGCTTCTTTCCGCTTGTTGAATTTCGCGATGCCGCATTCTGGTTTGCCCGCCACGGATACCTCGTGGTTGCGCCGCTCGGACCCGGATTTGGTGGCACAGGCATCAGCAACGCGGAACGTGCCGTCTACGGTCCATTCTTCCTGGACCCGGGAGGCTGCGAGAGGCCGAACTTCCGGGGCGTCGGTTTGGTGGTTGCGGCCCTGGACAAGTTGACAATCGACTATTTTATCGAACGGAAGCTGGCCTTGCCGCGCGATGTGCTGGTGGTGGGACAGTCGGCGGGTGGTTGGGGCGCAATTGCGCTGTCCAGTGAGAACCCGCCCAACATCCGGGCGATCATCACTTTCGCAGCCGGACGCGGCGGCCACGTCAACGGCGTACCGAACAACAACTGCGCTCCCGACATGTTGGTGCAAGCCGCCGGCGACTTCGGACGCACGTCGCGCATCCCTATGCTGTGGCTCTACAGCAAGAACGATACGTACTTCGGCCCCGAGATCTCGAAAAGGATGCACGACGCCTTCACAGCCGCGGGCGGGAATGCGGAGTATCATCTGCTGCCCGCCGTTGGAGGCGAAGGCCATATCCTGATCGACGTGGCCGACGCGATGCCGCTTTGGACGCCGTTGGTGAGCGACTTCCTCGAAAAGCATCCCGCAACCCAGGCGCTGCCGCAGATGGCTCAGAGCAGCGCGGCGCAAAATGACGATAAGCCGCCGGAGGCGGAAACCGGCCCGCGCGGACAGCGTATGCCGCGAAACATCACCTATTCTGAGTGGCAGAAGATTTGTTTCAAGGACAGCGTCGGACAGGTGCTGTGCCGTACGACGACCACCGGCAACTGGGACACCGGCCAGATGGCGGTCAGGGTGGACGTGATCGAGCGCCAGGGCGACAGCGCCAAACGCCTTCAAATCATGCTTCCGGTGGGGCTCTACCTGCAGCATGGCGTCAAGGTGAGCGTCGATGACAAGCCGCCCGTGCGAATTCCCTACAACTGGTGTCTCACCAATCTTTGCGTCGCCGGCGACTTGGTCGATCCCAGCCTGCTCCAAGCTATGGACGTGGGTCATAAGCTCACTCTGGAGGTCGTTGAATCGAATCTTCTCGCCGTGGCCAGCTCTATCTCGTTGGATCGTTTCGCCCCCGCCCGCAGCGGAGGGCCTGCCAAAACGATCGATTACTCAGACAGCAACAAATAAGCGGCTCGCGTGGATCACGACTCGCGTGGTGGTAAAGTGTCGAAGATGTTTCGTGGAAAGGAACCAATGCGATGAAGCGAAGCCTGTTCATCGTTTTCGCCATTCTATCGACGAGCGCTCTTGCGCAATCGCCCGTTCCGGTCACCGTCGATAATTTCAACCGCGCTGAGACAGACATGTACATGGGCAAATCTGTCAGGGACGGCGGTCTAGGCAAATTCGTCCACAACCGCACCCCAACCGATATCGACAAGCAGACGGTGATCCGGATGAACCGGGATACGCTGTATTCCCAGGCCGTCTTCGATCTCGATGCCGGCCCGGCGACGATTACCCTGCCGAATCCGGGCAAGCGCTTCATGTCCATGCAGATCCTCGATGAGGATCAGTACACACCCATGGTCGTCTACAAGCCAGGCCCGATCACGCTTTCAAAGGACAAGATCGGCACGCGTTACGTGACGACCTTTATCCGCATCCTGGTTGATCCGACCGATCCCAAGGATCTCGATCGCGTCCATGCCCTGCAGGACGAGGTCAAGGTGAGCCAGAAGAGCGCGGGAAAATTCGAGGTGCCGAACTGGGACGAGACTAGCCAGAAGAAGGTGCGCGACGCGTTGCTGGTGCTCGCCAGCGCCTCCGGCTCGTTCAAGCGCGCCTTCGGCTCCAGGGCGGAGGTCGATCCGATCAAGCATCTGATCGGTACGGCTGCGGGGTGGGGCGGCAACCCCGACAAGGATGCGACCTATCTCAGCTTCACGCCGGCCAAGAATGACGGCAAGACGATCTACAAGGTCCGCGTCAAGGACGTTCCGGTCGATGCGTTCTGGTCGATCAGCGCCTACAACAAAGAAGGTTTTTTCCAGAAGAACGAGTACAACGCGTATTCGCTGAACAACATCACTGCAAAGAAGAATCCGGATGGCTCGGTTGACGTCCAGTTCGGCGGCTGTGACGGCAAAATACCGAACTGCCTGCCAATCGTGGACGGGTGGAATTATACTGCGCGGCTTTATCGACCTCGGCCGCAAATCCTCGACGGCAAATGGAAATTTCCCGAGCCGCAGCCTGCCGGATAGCCGCAACCTGCGACCAAAGATGCATCTTGAACGACTGCCCCGGGTCGTTTCGAGACGAATGCGCCCGCGTGAACGCGACCATCCCGCGACGGAATGGCCCTACTCCGCCTTCGCAGGCTCGGGCCGGAGCGTGGAGGCATTGGCGATCCGCGCGGCATTCGCCATGCCGGCAAGCGCGGCCGCCTTCTTCGGATCGGGCGCCGAGCCCGGTTGCACCACGCCAGCCGACATGATCAGCGTCGCGGCGTCTTCGGCGGTGAGATCGACCTCGATGATCTTGCTCTTGGGGACATAGAAGAAGAAGCCGGTGGTCGGGTTCGGCGAGCACGGCAGGAACACCGAGACATGCTCCTCCTGCCCCGGCAGGCTGCGCGAGATGTCCTCGTTCGGCGATTGCGAGATCAGCACGATCGACCACATGCCCGGCGAAGGAAACTCGACAAGGCCGACTTTCCGGAAGCTCGAGCCCTTGCCCGAGAACAGCGTCTCGAACACCTGCTTCAGGCCGCGATAGATCGCGCGCACTGCCGGGATCCGGCCGAGAAAGGTCTCGCCGACATCGACCAGCGTGCGGCCGATCAGATTGGCCGCGAGGAAGCCGACCAGCGTCAGCGTGAAGAATGCGACAATCAGTCCCCAGCCGGGAACGACGTAAGGGAGATAGGTTTCCGGGCGATAGGCCAGCGGCACGAACGGCCGCACCACGCCGTCGACCCAGGTGACGAACCACCAGACCAGATAGAGGGTGATCGCAATCGGCCCCGTCACCACGAGGCCGGTCAGGAAATAATTGCGGAAGCGGCCCATCAGGCCGGTATGCGGTTCCGGGAGGGGATCAAGAGGCGCAGGCGCGTCGTCGCGGGGGGTCATTCGGGTTCCAGGTCGGTCGCTACCAACAAGCTAGGGTCTTCTAGCAGGTTTTGGAAGACTGCGGCCGACCGATATCCCGATTGCCTATTCGACAGTCACTGATTTCGCGAGATTGCGCGGCTGATCGACATCGGTCCCCATCACGACAGCCGTGTGATAGGCGAGCAGCTGCACCGGGACGGCATAGACCATCGGCGTGAAGGCTGCCGCCATGTCGGGCATGACGATGGTGACGAGCGATTCGACGGTCGCCTCCGCCGCGCCCTTGGCGTCGGTCATCAGGATGATGTTGCCGCCACGCGCGGCGACCTCCTGCATGTTGGAGACGGTCTTCTCGAACACGCGGTCGTGGGGTGCGATGACGACGACCGGCATGGTCTCGTCGATCAGCGCGATCGGGCCGTGCTTGAGCTCGCCGGCGGCATAGCCCTCGGCGTGGATGTAGGAGATCTCCTTCAGCTTGAGCGCGCCTTCGAGCGCCAGCGGGAAGCTGGTGCCGCGGCCGAGATAGAGCACGTCGCGCGACTTGGCGATCCGATGCGCCAGCTTCTCGATCTGGAGCTCGCTTGTGAGCGCATCGGCCATCAGGCGCGGAACCTCGACCAGCCCGTGGACGAGCTTGGTCTCGTCCTCGTCCGACAATTCGCCGCGCGCCTTGCCGGCCGCGATCGCAAGGTTTGCCAGCACCATGAGCTGGCACGTGAAGGCCTTGGTCGACGCGACGCCGATCTCGGGTCCCGCCAGCGTCTGCAGCACGGTCTCGCTCTCGCGCGCGATCGTCGAGGTCGGCACGTTGACGACGGCGATCGTGTGCACACCCTCGGCCTTGGCATAGCGCAGCGCCGCCAGCGTGTCGGCAGTCTCGCCGGACTGCGAGATGAAGATGGCGAGATCGCCCTTGCGCAAGGGTGCCTCGCGGTAGCGGAATTCGGAGGCGACATCGACCTCGACCGGCACGCGCGCAAAGCGCTCGAACCAGTATTTTGCGACGAAGCCGGCATAGCTCGCGGTGCCGCAGGCGGTGATATTGATGCGCTGGATATTCTTGAAATCGAACGGCAGCTTGACCGGCAGCGCGACGCGCTCGGTCGCCATATCGACGTAGCGCGCCAGGGTGTGGCCGACCACCTCCGGCTGCTCGTGAATCTCCTTGGCCATGAAGTGGCGGTAATTGGCCTTGTCGACCAGCGAGGTCGAGGCGGCGTGCCTGATCTTGTCGCGCTGGACGGCATGGCCGTCCTTGTCGAAGATCGTTGCACTCTTGCGGGTCAGCACCGCCCAGTCGCCGTCCTCGAGATAGCTGATCGTGTCGGTGAACGGGCCGAGCGCGATGGCGTCCGAGCCGAGATACATCTCGCCGTCGCCATAGCCGATCGCCAGCGGCGGGCCGTTGCGGGCGCCGATCATGAGGTCGTTGTCGCCGGCGAAGATGAAGCCGAGCGCAAAGGCGCCGCGCAGGCGCGCCAGCGTCAGCTTCACCGCTTCCACGGGTTTGTTGCCGCGCGTGAGCAAATCGTCGACGAGATGCAGCACGATCTCGGTGTCGGTCTCGGTGTGGAACACCGTGCCCTTCGCCTCGAGCTCCTCGCGCAGCTCGCGGAAATTCTCGATGATGCCGTTGTGGACCACGGCGACGCGCTCGGTCGCGTGCGGATGGGCGTTGTTGACGGTCGGCTTGCCGTGGGTGGCCCAGCGGGTGTGACCGATGCCGGTGGTGCCCTTGAGCGGCTCGGCCTCCAGCCGCTTCTCCAGGTTCTTCAGCTTGCCCTCGGCGCGGCGGCGCTCGAGGTGCTTGCCTTCGAGCGTGGCGACGCCCGCGGAATCGTAGCCGCGATATTCGAGACGTTTGAGCGAATCCACCAATTGCTCTGCAACCGGCTCGCGCCCGAGAATGCCGACAATCCCGCACATGCGGACCACTATCCCCCAAATCGTCGAAAAATCGCCTAAACGACGCGCTCGGTTTTTAGCGAAAATCCCAGGGAACCAGATACTCAATAATTATTGCTGATTGAGACAGCACTGGCCCGCGACCTCTGCTTTCGCCTGCGTCGAATTGGCCGGCCTTAAACCGCGCAGATTAACCTCTTGTCAACGAATTTGGCCAACGATTTCCGTCCAGGAGAGTAAAAGTCATGAAGGGCTCGTCCGACCGCAAAGGTTTGTCGTCGACGTATCTACGCGCCAGCGAGACCACGGGCACGCACCTTGCGCATTGGCCGCCGCCGCTGCGCGGCAAAGAGAACAAGCCCCTCTTCATCAAGCATCCCGAAGGCGAGCCGGCGAAGCGCGCCAAGCCGCGCGGCTGGCGCCTGACCCGCGCCATCTTCTCCGAATTCGCCGACGACGAATAGCCTCTCGCAGCGTCCCGTCCATCACCTGCTTGATCATCGTCCAACGGTGATGACGACTTTGCCAAACGGGCCCTTGGCGAAAACATCGAGGGCTGAGAGGAAGTCGGCGAACTCGAACTCGGCTTCGATCACCGGCTTCAGGCCGATCCGGTCAACCGCGCGCACCAAGTCCTGGAGCCCGCGCCGATGTCCCACGTAAATGGCCTGGATCGTCGCCTGCGCCAAGATGGCGGGCACTGAGGGAAAGCTGGAGTTGAAGCTGTCAATCACGCCAATCAAGGAGATGCGGCCTCCCGGCGCGATGGCTCTCACCGAATTTGCGAGGTTGTCGCCGCCAGCCATCTCCAGAATATGGTCGGCGCCCCGTCCGCCTGTGAGCTCCAACACTGCCGCGGCCCAGTCCGGACTCGTGGTTCGGTTTATTCCGTGCCGCGCCCCAAGTGCCTTGGCCCGCGCGAGCTTGGCGTCGCTGCTCGAAGTGACGATCACCTCTGCACCGGCGGCTGCGGCGAGTTGGATCGCGAAGATCGACATGCCACCCGTACCCTGAACCACCACGATCTCGCCAGGCCGTATTCGCCCAAGCTCCACAAGGCTGGTCCATGCGGTGAGCCCGCAGCACGGCAGGGTGCTCGCCTCTGAGTACGACAAGCTCTCGGGCGCCTTGACCAGCCAAGCCTCGGGGACGACCACGTACTCAGCCAGCACACCCGGCACCGGTCCCCCGAAGCTCGCCACCACGCCGGCGATGCGCGGGGGCGGACCGTCCATCCAGTCCGTATTGAAATTGTTGATCACCCGCTCGCCCATGGTGAAGCGCGACACGCCAGCGCCCAAGGCCTCGATTTCTCCGGCAAGATCGGAGCAAGGCGTGAACGGCAGGCCGTAGCTCGCATAGCCGTTGTTGTCGATCGAGAGGCGATCTCGATAATTGAGTGACACAGCGTGCACGCGCACCAACACCTCGCCAGTACCGGGCGACGGCCTGGGGATCTCTGCAAGCTTCAGACAATCGCGTCCAGGCCCTCGAACCTGCCAAGTCTTCATCGCGCTCTCCAACCTGTCGCACGCTCCGAAGGTGATCTATATTGGGGTTCAGACGTCCGCATTGGCGGTCATTTGTCCGTTCAATGGCGATAGATCTTCTCCTGAGGCAGCCATGGTCGATCGTTTGAGCGGAATTTCCGTTTTCGTGCAGGTCGCGGATTCCGGCAGTTTCGCGCGCGCCTCTGAACAACTCGGTCTCACCAGATCAGCGGTCGGCAAGACGATCGCCCGCCTGGAGGAGCGGCTGGGTGTCCGCCTCTTCAACCGTACAACCCGCGCGCAAAGCCTGACCGACGAGGGCCAGAGCTTCTATGAGCGCTGCCAACGCATTCTGGCCGATATCCAAGCGGCCGAAGCGGCGTTGGGTGGCAGTGATCGGTCGCCAACAGGGGTGCTCCGCGTTAGCGCTCCAGTCTTGCTGGGTCGGCTCTGCGTCGCGCCCATCCTGGTCGGGCTGACCCGTCGGCACCCCTCCATGGAGCTTGATCTCCGGTTCGCCGACCATCTTGTCGATCTCGTCGAGGAGCGGATCGATTTGGCCGTGCGGATCGGGCCTTTGCCCGACCGTGCCGGACTGATCGCGCGCAGCCTCGACGCATTCGACATGGTGGTGTGCGCAGCGCCGACCTACCTCGCGATGCGGGGCTGCCCATCCGATCTAAGCGAGCTCCCAAGCCACGATTGTCTCCCCTATGCCCGTCGTGGCGGGCGCGCCGAGCCCTGGCGGTTCGCGACGAAGGACGGTGCCGTGATCGAATTCGCCGTCGGCGGCCGTATTCGGCTGGACGACCTGGAGGCCGTGGCCGAGGCTGCGGTGGATGGCGCTGGGATCGCTTGCCTTCCGACCTGGTTGGTCGACAGCCGGCTCCAATCAGGTCAACTCGTGAGGGTTCTCAATGACCACCGAGCTCTCGGCAACTCTGTCTACGCCGTGTGGTCCCAGGCGGCACATGCGCCTTCAAGAGTCCGCGTGGCGGTGAACGAGCTGAGACAGTGCATGCCGGCCAGGCTAGCTCGGCCGGATGCAGCGCACTGAGCAGATCAAGCGCTCCTTGCAGTTCCGTGATCCAGCCCGCATTCCCTTAGTTAGAACTCCGTCTTGACGAGGATCACTTCTCCGGCTTCTTGCCGCCGGTCTTCAGCTCGCGATAGCGCGCCGCGCCGCCTTCGCGGATGGTCTGCTGGTTGCGCTCCAGCGCCATCGCGTCGTCGGGTACGTCCTTCGTGATCACCGAGCCCGAGCCGATATAGGCGCCCTTGCCGATCGTCACCGGAGCGACCAGCGAGGAGTTGGTGCCGACGAAGGCGCCCTGCCCGATCACCGTCTTGTGCTTCTTGAAGCCGTCGTAGTTGCAGGTGATGGTGCCGGCACCGATGTTGGAATTGGCGCCGACGGTGGCGTCGCCGATATAGGAGAGATGGTTGACCTTGACGCCGGCCTCCAGCGTCGCCGCCTTGGTCTCCACGAAATTGCCGATGCGCGCGCCGTCGCCGAGCGAGGTGCCGGGACGCAGCCGCGCATAGGGACCGATCGAGACCTTCTTGCCGAGCGTGGTCTCGACGATATGCGAGAACGAATGGATCACGGTGCCGTCCGCGATCGACACGCCGGGGCCGATCACCACGAACGGCTCGATGGTGACGTCCTTGCCGAACACGGTGTCCGTGGACAGATACACCGTCTCGGGTGCGATCAGCGTGACGCCGGCCTCCATCGCCGCCTTGCGCAAGCGCGCCTGCATCACGCTTTCCGCTTCCGCGAGCTGCGCCTTGGTGTTGATGCCGCGCACCTCGTCCTCGCTGGTCTCGATCACCACGGCCTCCCATCTCTGCCTGCGGACGATTTCGACCGCATCCGTCAGATAATATTCGCCTTTGGAATTCGCATTGCCGATCTGCCCGAGAATGTCGAGCGCACGGCGGCCGTCGATCGCCATCACGCCGGCATTGCACAAATCGATCTTGCGCTCGTCCGCGCTGGCGTCGGCCTGCTCGCGGATCGCAACCAGGCGGTCGCCCTCGACGATGAAGCGGCCGTAGCCGGTCGGATCGGCGGCGCGAAAGCCGAGCGCGGCAATCGCGGCGCCGCGGGCGAGCGGCGCGCGCAGCCGCGCAAAGGTCTCGGCCGAGATCAGCGGCGTGTCGCCGAACGCGATCAGGAGATCGTCGACGCCGCGCGCGATCGCCTCGCGCGCCGCCAGCACCGCATGCGCGGTGCCGAGCCGCTCGGCTTGCACGAAGGTCAGCGCGTCGGGGCGGATACGCTTGGCCTCGTCGGCGACTGCCTGATGATCGGGGCCGATCACGACCGCGAGCGAGGTGCCGGTTCCCTTGGGTGCGGCGGCGAGCACATGGGCGAGCAAACTCTGGTGAGCGACCGGATGCAGCACCTTCGGCAGGCTCGATCGCATGCGCGTGCCTTCGCCGGCGGCGAGCACGATCGTAAGGCTGGAACGGGCGGTCATTGAAATCCTGACAGCTATGGCCGAATCAAAATTGGTGCGGACGGGCGGCGAGGCCCTCGGAAGCTATCGCCTAGCTACCCCCGCAAACGCCCGGAATTCAAGTGCGGCGCGCTTTTCCTGTTAATGTTCCCTGATTGATTCGGGGAAGCCGGACAGGGCTGGGCGCTTAACATTCATGGCAAAGGATTCCGACCCACTGGCGGATGCCTTCTCCACCAAGGAGACCGGCGGGCTGTTCTCCGGACTTTTGGCCGAGGAAAGCGCCTTCGACCGGCGCCTGATGTGGCGGGTGGGCTCGTGGGGCGTGGCGGCCGTCGGCGCCGTCGTCGTTGCCGTGATGGCCAACCAGGCCCAGCTCGGCTGGCGGCGCGACCAGGTTGCATCCGCCGATCTCGTGCGCCAGGCCGACCGGCTGCAGCTGCTGACCAAGGA
Source organism: Bradyrhizobium sp. USDA 372 (assembly GCF_053629095.1). Lineage (NCBI taxonomy): Bacteria > Pseudomonadati > Pseudomonadota > Alphaproteobacteria > Hyphomicrobiales > Nitrobacteraceae > Bradyrhizobium > Bradyrhizobium sp. USDA 372. The sequence goes on from NZ_JBRJHR010000001.1 coordinate 427,189, forward strand.
AAGCCAGAACGAAGCGCGCCGGCTCGCCGCCGCCATCGAGACGCTGAACAGCGACCGCGACCGGCTGTATTCGCGCGTCACGGTGCTGGAGCAAGGGCTCGATTCCGTCACCGGCGCCATTGCCAAACAGGCCGCCACACCGCCGGGCGCGAAGCCGCAGGACGCAGCACCAGCGCCCAGCATCGCGCCGGTCGCCTCGACGCCGGCGCCGGCGGGCGAGAAGCCGCGCACCGAAGCCGCCAAGGATGCTCAGAAGGACACTCCGAAGGAAGCGCTGAAGGAGCCGCCGAGCACGCCGCCGCAGACCGCGGCCGCTGCCTCGCTCGTGCAGCAGAATCCAGTCACGAATTCGGCGCTGCCGACCATTCCGCTGGTGCCCGCCAAGTCGCTCATGGCCCCACCGGATCCGGCCGCATCGAAACTGATTCAACCCGAGCCGGCTGAGAAGGCCGCCGAGAAGAAGACCGACCCGGCACCCGCCGCGGCCGAAATCGTCGTGGCAACAACGAAAGCGCCGGACGCAGCCGAGACCGAAGCCCCTGCCATCGCGGTTCAGCAGACGCGCTTTGCGATCGATCTCGGCGGCGCCAATTCGATCGACGGCCTGCGCGCGCTCTGGCGCGGCGTGACCAAGTCCAACCCGGAAATCGCAGCGCTGCGGCCGATCATCATGATCAAGGAAGGCACCACCGGCCTCGGCATGCAGCTCCGCCTCGGTGCCGGCCCTCTGGTCAACGCCGCCGCCGCCGCAAAATTCTGCGCGAGCCTCGCCGAGAGCGACCGTCACTGCGAGACCACCGTGTTCGACGGCCAGCGCCTGTCGATGCGCGGCTCGGAGAAGACGCCGGACAAGGGACCAGAGAAATCCCAAGACAGGGTTCAGGACAAGAACTCCGAGAAGAACCAGGACGCCGCTCCGCAAGCCGAAACCGCGCCGGCGCCGAGTGCAAAGCCCGAGAAGCCGGACAAGCGCCGCCGCAGCTATTCGTCAAAGCGCTCCTCGAAGCGCGAGGAGCCCGCGCCCCCACCCGCGGCGCAGCCGGCGCCGGCCAAGCCGGAGACCGCGTCGGCGACATCGACGCTGTCGTCGTTCTTCAGGCGCTAGAACGCCCCGTCCGCGACGGAAGCCGCTTGCATGCGGCGATCGGACGCTGGCCTTTTGCAGCAGGTTTGCGTTCTTTCACGGCGCCCCGCCTTTCCTAGCTTTGCGGAATTCGATGAACGAACTTGATGATGTGCTGAGGCTGCTCGTCGCCGCAGGTACGGGCCTCCTGATCGGCATCGACCGTGACATGAACGACAAGCCGGTGGGAATGCGAACCCTCGCGCTGGTCGCTCTCGGCTCCGCCCTGGTGTCGATCTCCGTGATCGAGTTCCAGAATTTGCGCGACCACCCGGATGCGATCTCCAGGGTCATCCAGGGCGTCGTTGCCGGCGTATTGACCGGTGTCGGCTTCATCGGCGCAGGCGTCATCCTGCACGACAGCAAGGCGAAGACGGTTCACGGCCTCACCACGGCCGCAACCGTGTGGATTGCGGCCGGCCTCGGCATCGCCTGCGCACTCGGCGCGTGGCTGCTGGTCGGCGCCGCGATCGCGGTGACGCTGCTCGTGCTGTTCGCTCTCGGCTGGGTTGAGCGCCGGCTGGGCTTGAAATAGGGCGCCAGGGACATGCCGGAACATACCAAATGATACGGAGGAGGTTCGCGTAAGAAGGCACTATCCGCGGCGAATTCGATTCGGAGCGGAGATGACGGACGCGAACTTTCTGCGGGAGCAACTCGCGTTGATCCGCGAACTGGCCGACCGCGCCGATCCCCACATCAGGAAGCGACTGCTCGCATTGGCCGAAAAATACGAGCGCCGGCTGGCGGAGCAGAGCCGGAACACGCAAGGTCGCAGCTGATCGCTTTGGCGCAGGCGATGACCTATTCCATCCGCGCCTTTTCCTTCAGATCGCGGATGCGCATCTCCGCCTCGTCCTTGGTCTGGACGATTTCCGACCAATCCTCCACCCGCGCCTCCTTGCTCAGCCTCTTGAGCTCGCTCAGCTGCTGCTGCGTCGGCTTGTCCATGCCTCACTCCTCGACGGCAATTGCGTTGGGCCACACCATGTTCAGAACCGGCGGGATGCTCGCGTGTTCCTGGACGATGCGCGGGCCCGCCGGATCAAGAAACATCGCCTGCCCTGTTGCCTGCCCGCGCCTTCCCGACCATATTGCCGCCATGACAAAGAAGCCCTTCCGCCTCACGCCCTACCAGGTGCAGTTCCTGCTCGTGGTCGGATTCGTCACCGTCGGCTGTGCGCTCTACGTGCGCTATCTCGCGATCGAGTTTTCGCAGGTCGCGCTCGCCTGCGACGCCGGGCTGCAGACGCTGGTCTGCAAGTCGCGGGCGGTCTCGACCGTGCTGTTCAAGAATTCGGTGTTCGGCATCGTCGCGCTGGTGGTCGCAACGCTGAACCTGATGCGGCCCTCGATCGTGCTGCTCACGGTCGGCCTCATCGCGGCCGGCCTTGGCATCGTGCTCTACAATGTCGTGCTGTCGGGCCTTGCGATCGGCCTGCTCATTCTTGGCTTTGCTCGGCCCGCGCCCGCCACAGCGTGAGGGCGAACAACAGATAGATCGCGCAGGTCCACAGCGACTGCCAATTGTCGCGGCCTTCGTTGAACAGCACGTACACGGCCGACAGCGCCAGCACCCCCGCGAACACCGCTTCGGCGATCGGACGCTGGCCGATCTGCGGCCGGTTCAACATCAAAAGCGCGAACGGCACCACCGCCATCGTCAGCGCGGCGTAGGGAAAATCCTTGTAGCGCGGGTCGAACACGAAGCCGAGCGCGGTCGCGGCCGCGATCACCGCCGTCACCGCCAGCGTCAGGCCGAGCACGGCGGTGAGCTTCGACCATTTCCGGCCCTCGCGCGGGCCGAGCAGGTCGAGGAAGGTCGGCAGGCTGCGGCCGATCACCATCGCCTGCGCGCAGAAGATCGGTGACAGGATGCCGGCCAGCAGCAATGCGCCCCAGAGCAGCCAGCCGCCGATCCCGTAGCTCTCGTAATACATCTTGTCGGCGCCGATCCCGAGCAGGCTCCCCGCCGTCGTCGCCGAGATGCCGACGCCGAGCCAGGCCGGGAAGCGCGGCGTCCACGGCCGCCGGCGCAGCGTGATCACCGCGACCGCGAACACCAGCACGGAAAGGCCCATGCCCGCCCCCATGTACCATTTCCAGTACGGGAAATTGCTGATCGGCTCGCCCGGCGGATATTTCAGGCTGCGGCGCACCGAGTCATACAGGCCCCAATAGCCGCCGACGGTGCCTTCCAGCCTGCGCTTCCACGGCTGGTCGTAGGACTCGATCAGGTTGACGCGGAACTTCTGTGCCTTCGCAAGGCTCAGGATTTCCGAGACGACACGCGCCTGGTTGGCGCGCGAGGGCAGCGCGCCGTCGCGCATGCGCCCCGCGCTCGGCCAGCCGGTTTCGCCGATCAGGATCTCCTTGCCGGGAAACGCCACCGCCATGCGCTCGCGGATCGCCTCGACATGGGCGGAGGCGAACTTCGCCTTGATGGGGAAGTCCTCCCAATAAGGCAGGATGTGGATCGTGACGAAATCGACCGCGTCATAGACCTCGCGGTTCTTCAGCCAATATTCCCAGACATCGGCATAGGTGACGGGCACGCTGACCTGGGTCTTGACCAGGCGGATGAGGGAGACCAGGTCTGCCGTCGTCATCTCACCGCGCAGCAGCACCTCGTTGCCGACGATGACGGCGGTGATGATTTCGGGGAATTGCTTGATGAGGCGGATGGCGAGCCCGGCCTGCTCGAAATTCTTGGTGCGGTTGCTGGAGAGCCAGATGCCCTGCAGCACTTTCAGCCCGCCGACCTTGGCGGCGATCGCCGGCACCTGGTCGAGCCCGTTCTCCATCGAATAGGTGCGGACGCAGTCGGTGATCTCTTTGAGCTGGCGCAGGTCCTGCTCGATCTGGTCAGCCTCGATATGGGTCCATGCGTCCAGCGGCGACTGCTCGCCGCGGAACGGCGCGTAGGAGACGCATTGAACCTTGTCGGCGGGGTCGATCGGGGCGCGCGCGAGCGTGATCGGCGTGGCAAGCCACCACCACACGGCAGCGATCGCACCCAGTGAGACGAGCAGAAGCGCCAGTGGCGTACGAAGAGAAATCGGTTCCGTCCTCCGCGAAGGGCCGTCGATTACCTTCTCGCACGCCGTCTGCCAAGGGGGCACCCCCAGTGGACCCCTTCGCGCCCCCAAAGGAATTTACCTGCGGCCGTTCGACCGTGATCTAGGATCGTGACTTTGCTGGACAAAATTCGAAATACAGGTCATGGACTCCGAAAGACTTTTCCGCCGCATTGGAGACCCATTTGGACGCCATCAGCTGGCGCGTCCGCGGGGCTCCTGACGCGGACGGCCAGCGGATACATTGGGGAATTCATGCGGCAACGGGTGTTCGAGTCACGAAATGCGGTCCTGCGGCAGTTCGCCGCCACCTTGGCCGTATCCTGCCTGCTCGTTCTGATCGGTGTTGGCGGCGCCTCCGCCCAGAGCGGCACGCCGGCCCCCGACCAGGGCAAGGCGGCCGCCCAGCCCGCCGACGCCGCCAAGGACGCCGCCCAGAATCAGCGCCGCACCGACGAGTTCGCGGAAGCCGCCCAGGTCATCAACGGCCCGGCCGGCAATCCCGAATGCGTCTGGCTCGGCCGGCGCGTGGTCCGGCTGATGTGGCGGGATGACCTCGATACCGCGTTTCGCCATCTCGACCTCTACGACCGCTTCGGCTGCCCCGGCGGCCACATCCAGGCCGCGTTCCGCTGCCTGACCCGCTTCGGCGGCCAGATCGATCCCAAGGTGGCCGAGACCCTGGACAGCCGCGTGCACGCGTGCTGGATCAACCCGGCCGCCCAGCCGCAGCAGGCGGCGGCCGCGGCCTCCCAGCCGGCAGCGCCAGCCGCCAATGCGCAGCCGCAGCCGGCGGCGAGCCCCTCGCCTGCGGCCAGCCCGTCCCCGGCGCCGGCGAAATAGCCCGAGCTCTTAAATAGCTCTGGTCGTTTCAGCTGCCGTTCAGGAACGATCGGCCATAGACACGGTTGGCACTGCCGCGCGTCGTTCGAAAAGGCATGCCCTCATAAGGACATGAGGCCATGACAGTTGTGAAACCGCGCGGCAGAGGTATGCTTCCTTTGCCGCGGACACGGTCGGATCTCGGGGTCAGATCCGCTTCCCTGCCACCTCAGCCCCTATTGGTTTAGCCGCGATGCGCGTTGTCGCCGCCGTTCTGTTGCTCGTGTCTGCGCTCCATGCAGGCGTGTGGGGAGTCCTGCGCGACAGGGAACCTGCGCCGGACTTCAAAGGCCTGTTGCCCAGCGTCTCCTACGCGCCGTTCGAAGGCTCGGCCCACCCCGACATCGACAACATCCCGACGGTCGAGAAAATCCGCGCCGACCTGAAGACGCTGTCGACCATGACGCGCGCGATCCGCCTCTATTCGTCCACGGGCGGCGTCGAACTGGTGCCGCCGATCGCGGCGGAGTTCGGCCTCAAGGTCACCGTCGGCGCCTGGATCGACAAGGACAAGGATCGCAACGAGCGCGAGATCAAGGCGGCCATCGAGCTCGCCCGCAAGAACAGCAACGTCGTCGGCGTCGTCGTCGGCAACGAGGTGATCTACCGCGGCGAGCAGAAGGTCGAAGACCTCATCGACATGATCAAGAAGGTGAAGGGCTCGGTCCGCGTGCCCGTCACCACCGGCGAGATCTGGAACATCTGGCGCGACAATCCCGAGCTCGCCTCCAGTGTCGATTTCATCGCCGCGCACGTGCTGCCCTACTGGGAAAACTTCCGCTCGGACCAGGCGGTCGACCAGGCCGTCGACCGCTACAACCTGCTGCGCAACCTGTTCCCCGGCAAGCGCATCGTGATCGCCGAGTTCGGCTGGCCGAGCCAGGGCTACAATCTGCGCAACGCCGATCCCGGCCCGTTCCAGCAGGCGCTGGTGCTGCGCAACTTCGTCAGCCGCGCCGAAGCCATCGGCATGGAATACAACATCGTCGAAGCCATCGATCAGCCCTGGAAATTCTTCGAAGGCGGCGTCGGTCCGTATTGGGGCGTCCTCAATGCCAGCCGCGAGCCGAAATTCGCCTGGACCGGCCCAGTGGAGAATCCCGACTATTGGAAGCTGATGGGCATCGCGCTGTTGGTCGGCGTGCTGCTATCGCTGCCGATCCTGCGGATCGAGAAAGCGACCGCCAGGCAGGCCTTCCTGCTGTCCGCGACCGCCAATGGCGTCGGCGCCTGGGCCGCGACCGTGTTCGCGTTCTGGAACAGCCACTACTTCATCTTCGGCTCGGCCTTCGCGCTGACGCTCGGCATGATCCTCCTTGTTCCGCTCGTCCTCATCGCGATGGCGCGCATCGACGAGATCGCCGCGGTCGCCTTCGGCCGGCCGCCGCAGCGGCTGATCACGAAGGACAAGCCGGTCGAGAACGTGCCCGAGAATTACTGCCCCAAGGTCTCGATCCATATCCCGGCCTATTTCGAGCCGGTCGAGATGCTGAAGCAGACGCTGGATGCGCTGTCGCGGCTGAACTATCCGAACTACGAATGCGTGGTCATCATCAACAACACGCCGGACCCCGCCTTCTGGCAGCCGATCCAGGACCATTGCCGCGCGCTCGGTGAACGCTTCAAATTCATCAACGCCGAGAAGGTGCAAGGCTTCAAGGCCGGCGCACTGCGCATCGCGATGGACCGCACCGCGGCCGATGCCGAGATCATCGGCATCCTCGATGCCGATTACGTCGTCGAACCCGACTGGCTGAAGGACCTCGTGCCCGCCTTCGCCGACCCGCGCGTCGGCCTCGTGCAGGCGCCGCAGGAGCATCGCGACGGCAATCTGTCGATCATGCACTACATCATGAACGGCGAATATGCCGGCTTCTTCGACATCGGCATGGTCCAGCGCAACGAGCTCAACGCCGTCATCGTGCACGGCACGATGTGCCTGATCCGCCGCGCCGCGATGGACATGGCCGGCGGCTGGTCGAGCGACACGATCTGCGAGGATAGCGATCTCGGCCTTGCGATCCAGGAGCTCGGCTGGACCACCCACTACACCAACACCCGCTACGGCGCGGGCCTCTTGCCCGACACCTACGAGGCCTTCAAGAAGCAGCGGCACCGCTGGGCCTATGGCGGCCTGCAGATCGTCAAGAAGCACTGGCGCCGCTTCCTGCCCGGTGCGAGCCGGCTGACGCCCGACCAGAAGCGCGAATATGGCCTGGGTTGGCTGAACTGGCTGGGCGCCGAAAGCCTCGGCGTGGTCGTGGCGCTGCTCAACCTCGTCTGGGTGCCGATCGTCGCCTTCGCCGACATCGCCATCCCCGACAAGATCCTGACGCTGCCGATCATCGGCGCCTTCGTCGTCTCGCTGGTGCATTTCCTGTCGATGTACCGCGCCCGCGTCGCCATCAAGCCCGGCCAGATGCTGGGTGCCATGATCGCGGCGATGAGCGTGCAATGGACGGTGTCGCGCGCGGTGGCGCAGGGCCTGATCACCGAGCACATCGCCTTCGCCCGCACCTCCAAGGGCGGCCTTAGCAGGATGTCGATCGAGTTCCAGGCCTTCTGGGAGGCCGTGATCGGCATCCTGCTCATCGTTGGCGCCGGCGTCCTGGTCGCCTCCAACAGCTTCCGCCAGATCACCGAGATCTACATCTTCGCCGGCGTCCTGGTGCTGCAGAGCCTGCCGTTCCTGGCCGCCGTCGCGATCGCCATCCTCGAGCTCAGCCGCATCAACTCGTTCCAGTTCTGGCGCGATAGCGCGATCCGCACCGCCGAGCTGATCGGCCTGCGCCCGGTCGCGCTGCCCCACCCGACCGGCACGCCGCAGCCTGTGCCGAGCGAGGTGCGGCGGGAGACGAACTGATCCGGCTCCACGCCGGTCTTCGGACCTCGTGCTTAGAAGTCACGTGGTCTTCGGCGTGGATGACCGGCCGCCAATTGAGTTGAGAATTTTGGCCTAAGCGACGGATAGCCCAAGCAAATCCCAGCTCCTGCCGCGATCTTCGGCAGCCACCCGCACTATTGACCTCCGCTGCCACTCCCCCTACACAGCCCGTGCCGAAGGCATGATCCGGAAACAACCGGTTTTCCCCGCAACGCGATTTTCAGCGAAGCGGCAAGACATGCCTCTCGAATGTCCGAAGACGATGGCGATCTCTTAATCTTAGCCATCAGCGGCCATGGGAGCGCGTAGCTCAGCCGGTAGAGCACGTGACTTTTAATCACGGGGTCCTGGGTTCGAGCCCCAGCGCGCTCACCAAACTTAGCCGCAATTTAAAGCTTGTCGCGTTCGCTGGTCAGGTCGCCGTCGCCGCCGTGTTGTTCGTTGTCATCTGCTGGAGCGCGCGCGTGAAGCGACGCCGTTCGCAATCAAATGAAGAAGGGCCGTCGTCGTGACGGCACTTCTTCACAGCCACGACAGCAAGTAGCGCGAGGAGGGATTGCGCCGTGTGCTGGTCTACTGGCTTCTGGTTCAGCGCATTCACGGCCGCGTGTACGAAGCCATTTTAGGCGCACAACGAAGCGAACCTGAAACAATGCAATCCGATGCTGTGATCGTAACGCCCGTTGAAGGGAGAGTGGAATGCGTAGCCTGATTATCGGTGCGGCACTCATCGCGCTGGCAACCATCGGATGTTCCACGTTTATCTCGGCCGCCCTTTCCGCAGCACGGGATGCAAAGGCCGCAACATTCTCGGAACGGTTCGCGCCGGCAGTGACGGTTCTCCCGAGCGGCTAGCCGCCAGCGTGAACCGGCGAGCCGATGGCGACGGCCTCAATGGGGAGCTTTGCCTTCGCGGTTAAGGAGCTGTAGTCGTCGTTCTAGCTCTTGCTTCTTCGCCGCAAGCCTCTCCGCCAGAACATCGTTGACCAGGGTGTGCAGTCGCCACAGCTCTTCGAGACACATGCTCTCAATGGGCTTCCGATCCATGAATCCCCCGACTCACGTATCGCGCAAGGTTAGCGCCAAGAAAGAGACGGTGCCACTTTTTCCCGAAACGATTCACATATGCGATTGAAGCTACAAAGATGAATGCCGCTCCTGTGAGTGCTGAGCAAACCGGGAGCATGCTTCATTGACTGACGAGGTTCCGTCGCAAAGCCGATTTTTCATTCGAATGGGAGGCAAAGGTTGGATGGTCTACGATCGAGAACGCAAGGGCCCAGCACTGATCGGGACCGACATGGCGGCCAATCTGACCAAGGAGCGAGCTGAGCAATTGCTACGTCTGCTGATGCCCTCGCGCGTCGAGAGGCCACCTGCGACGAATGACAGTGGCCCGCCAGCGTGAACCGGCGGTCCCAATGGTTGCGGTCTCCTTTCTCGCCAGCCGCAATCGAACGTGTTCACCGGCCGTCGTTCGCGTTGCCGCACCTGAGGCCCTCCTGGATTCATCCCGGTTCTTCGCATTCGAGTTGGGGCTGGTTCTGCACCCCTAGGAAATTTAATTTCTGGTCGGTATCTTTTGAGACACCCCGCTCGAATGTTTGAGCAGACGATATCCCCCGGCGTGCCAGACTGAATGGTGCGTCGGGCGGCCCCGGTGTGTCCGCAGCCAGCCCCGCGACGCTCGGGGCCGTTCCTTTGGATTCACATTTGTTGATGCAGGAACATCCTCCAGGACGAACCATGTCGTTACCGGGGCTGGCAAATTTTATCTCGGATCTATTGTAACCCGGTAGGGCCGCTGTTCCAGAGCAGCGGCCCTTGTTCTTGAAGCGTGAACCGGGGGGCCGCGCCTAGCGCCTCTTCGGTCGATCGGTTTCTGCTGATCGCGATTTAGGTTTGGCACTCTTGCGAATCGTCGGGGGCGGCTTGCCCTCGGGACTTTGCCTCTCTTGCTTTTGCTCGGCCGCGAATACGCGCGAGCGCAGATCTTGCAATTCGGAAAGCCCGGAAGCGAGCTCGTCGAAACGCTGTTTCAGAACAGCGGTGCGATCGCAAGTGCTCATAGTACGCCCCCTCCGTCACCCCGAGCCGACCGAGATAACAGGGAAAACCATGCAATCGAGAAATGCACTCGCGAGCAGCCAGTTCCAGTGGAAAGTGTTGCGCGGTTGTCGCAGGTCGCGCGATGCGAATTGCTTGGAGACACGGGCTTTGCGCGTGGGATCGTAGATCGGGCGTAGCGCCCCATGACGGCCCCGACCGTGGGGGCTTTTGGGGTGTGGAGGCCGGGGCCGCTGGAGGTGCTTGACCTTTTTGGGGAAGGCCAAAGCCAGCGAAGACTAGGAAAGTTTGGCAATCACGTCTGTTCGCTTTCGAACATTGGCTGTACGTTCCGTTTGCGCAGAACGGAGCGAATTGCCGATGAAGGATTATCTGGCGCAGATCGAGAAACTCCGCAAAGATGCGGCCGAATGCGCCCTGATCCGCGACTTGGCTACCGATCCAGCCAAGCGCGAAGTGTTCGACCGGCTTGCGTGCCACCTCACGGTCCTTGCTGACCAGGTTGAAATGGCGCTGCTTGAGCGGAAGACCGGGACTAACCCGTCTTCACCTTAGAGGCGCGCGCCGCTGATCCCGTGCCAGACTGGCGCAGTCATGGCCAAGTGATTCATGGCCAAGAGATTTATGGCCAAGAGATTTATGGCCAAGTGATTTGGTGCCTCCAGCCTTCGGAGTTGCAGTTGCAGTCGGCATGCTGAGCTAAGCTCCAAACGTTGCCATTGCACCGCTGATCCAGCTGAGCATAGGAACGTTTCGACCGGCGGTGAGTCCTACAAGCGCAATCCATCCCGCTTCCTCGTGGATCGAACGATGGAAAAAGCACTCGCCTATGCCATCTCGGCGGCCCTCGTGGGCTTCGGTCTCTTGATCTTTTTCGCCGGTCTATCTTCCAGTTCGCCCGCTTTATGGACAATCGTCGCGCTGGTCCCGATCACGATCGGGATCGTGAGCGCCTTTGGTCCTGTGTGACTGGATGTGGAAATCGGTCGTTTAGGTCAGCGCGTCTGTATTTTCCGAATCGGCAACTCGTGTTCGCTCTCTCGTAGTTCCCAACCGCTGGTGACGCGCGTGAGCCATTTCGTCTCGATGCTTCTGCTTGCGACGGCCCTGATCTTGACGTTGTGCTTCGGAGTGGCAGCCTGGCGCCTCTCGGCAGACAAAGAGGCCGACATCACCGCCACGATTTCGCATCAGGAATACGGTTGGAGGCCAAGGCCCAGCAACTGAAACTTCGATTGCGACGACAGTCCACCAATCCAATCGCGCTCACCGTTGTTACCTGGCTGCGCGCTTCCAACTCGGCGCTATAAGCCCGTCAGCGTGAACTTCGGATCACGTTACCGCGCTACCTGCCAACTGCTTTGCTTGACGTGCCTTCAGCTTTCCGGCGCCGCCACCACGGCCGGCATGCTCAACGGCGCCCCTCCGACCGAAACCGGCCCCAGAGACTTCAGCTCCCGCATCTAGGGATTCATCCAAACCTCATCGCGCTTTAGGCTTGGCCGTCGCCGTGGCAGCCCTCATTCCGAGGGTGCTTCAACGACGATAAAATCGGTCTTCCCAAAATATCTGGCGACGCATCCCTTGTTCACCATCACGTCGGCTATCAGCAAGAGGGTCGGTTTCCATCTGTGCTGAGCCACGATCACGACCGAGTCAGGTGTCGTGGAGAGGCGTTTGTGGCGCGCGACCGTCTCACGCCAGTAGGGATAGAGGCTCGATGCCTCGGCATACACAAGACGGCCCGTCCTGCCGAGCAGGAGTGAGGCCGCCATGACGACGGCCAGGGCAAGCGGCAACGCCGTCGAATTGAGCGGTAGAAGCACGCCCCTCCTGGAAAGCAATTGCTCAAGCTCTTGGCGATAGGTCCGGACCAACAGTGAAACGCTCAGTCCCGAACCGAAGAGCAGCAGAATCAGCGCCTGATTTTGCGCTCGCTCGACCAGGCGAATACCTGTCGAGTAGTAGTGAACAAAATACTCGAAATAGCAGCATCCAAGACAGAGGATCATCAGGCCGGGCGCCAGCAGCCGCGCGCGGGGATGATCGGGCCGGTCCGGTAGGGGGGCAGCAAGCGTCAATGCGCCGACGGCAACCAGCCAGGCGATCACCCCGGGGTCGCGCAGGAATCGCCCCAGCTGCGTAAGACCAAAGCGGAACGCCTCGAGCAGCGAATGGCCGAACAGGCCGGCATTTGTCATCTGCGACATGCGGGAGCCATTGCCGCTTGCCGTCACGACAATTGTCCAACCTGCCAAGGCGGCGACAGCGATGAGCAGATGGCAACCGATCTGCATTCTCCGCTCCAACATGCGACGCGCGAACGCGGAGCCGATGAGAATGGCGACGATCCACGGGGTCGTAAACTCGTTGCACAATCCCGCAATGAAGGCCCCGACAGCCATCCAGATAATCGCAGACGCCGAAAAATCGGCCTCGTTGTCCAGTGCGCGAACGCATTCCCCGAGGATCAGGATGCAGATGATCGCCGGCGGAACGTAACACGCGACCCCCGGAAGCCAGTAGAGCAGTTCGCTTACACTCGGCGAAGCACCGATGATTGCGGCGGCGAAGGCGATGCCGAGAAATAGCGAGGGCAACCCGCGAAGTCGCGGCCACGCGCGCCAAATGGCGATCATGCAGCCGATGACGAACAGGATCACGCCTGTCATCATTGTCAGGGAGTATGCAAAAAGGAGGCTTACGCCCGTCGCCTGCGCGATGATCGCGGGCACTTCGATGAGAACATAGGGGAGGACGCGTCCGCCCAACTCCCCGTATAATCGCATCAGCGAAACGTACAGCCCCTCTTCAACATATCGGTATGAGAAGCAGAAGTCGTCGTGTTGCGGGTCCGCAAATGCGCCCAACGCTATGAAAAAGAGCGCGAAAAGCATGGGGACGACGCCGGCAACGACCCATGGCCAACGAACCCGATCACGTAGCCGCCCCATAATCGCTCCCAAGTTCGACCCAAATTTACCGAAGAATTGCAGTCATCGCTAGATGCAACGTCCAGGGTGAGGAAGCGGCTTTCATGACCGCGGCCTCAGCACGTGGGGTGGGTTGAGCCCTTTGCGAAATCCATCGCTCGTGACTGCTGGGCGTTTCTGCGAGATTGAGACCAGATGGGCGAGCGTGCGCACTACAAGATCATCATCGAGCCGCTGTCGGAGGAAGACGGCGGCGGCATTGTTGCGACCGTGCCCGACCTTCCCGGCTGCATGTCCGACGGTGCCACCGAATTCGAAGCGGTGCAGAACGTGCAGGATGCAATCGCGTGTTGGATTGAAGCTGCCGAGGAAGATCATCGCCCGATCCCCCTCCCTTCACATTTGCGACGCGCGGCGGCCGGTTAGTTCCTATGAAAAACGCATCTGCGGGACGCTGCGCCCTGCCAGTACGGCAAGACGTTCTGAGCTAGCTAGCCCTCGCCCAGCCTTCACTAGCCTCACAAAATCCGCTGACAACCCGCCGGAAACGTGTACGCTCCCCAAAACCGGAGGAACGGCATGTTTGAAATCAACGGTTTCGACACGGCGGGCGTCGTCAGTCTCAAGCGGTCGTCACTTGCCGCCGCGCTCAAGAAGGCCAGGGAACTGGTCGAGGACGGGTGCTGGGACGTTCAGGTCGTCGATCCCACAGGCCTGGTCTACACCTCGTTCGAGGAGCAAGCCGCCTAGCGCGACCAGTCCTCAGCTCTCCGGAGCCGCCACCGTAGCCGGCACGCTCAACGGCGCCCCTCCGATCGACACCGGCCCCAGAGGCTTCGGCTCCCGCACCATCCGTTTGCGCATCGCGGCGGAGAGTCCGTAGCGCGCATTCGCTCGTCGAATGGACGACGTGACGTCCGACATCATCACATTCTGCAGGGAGTCGACCTTGGCGATCAGCGTCGACAGCTGCGACGAGATCTTCTTCACGTCGACCCGCTCGTCCGTGATGCTCTGCCGCAGCGACAGCAGCACCAGTGAATCCTGCTGCAACAAGGCCGCATTCTGCTGCAGGGCCTGGTTGTTCTCCTGCAGCGAAGCCGTGTGCTGCTGCTGCGCCGACTGGATCTCTCTCAAGACGGCAACGACCGGATCCGGCTTCGGCGCCGGCGCCTCCTGCCGCGGCAGCAGTTCAGCCAGGCTGGCAACATTCAGTGACGGCAGGCCGGAGGGCGACGTATAGATCGCCGCTGCGCCGTTGATGGCCAGGGCACATACCGCCAGCGGCAGCACCGTTTTGCGGCGGGGCCTGATCGGCGGCGTTGGCGCTTCCGGGCGTGCTTGTTCATGCGCGCCTGCTGCGGCTGCAAGGGCGACGGCGTCGAGCTCTTCGGCGAAGCTTGGCGTTTCGAAGGACGTGGTCACGTTCTTGACCTCAATGAGCGAGCGACAGGAAGCCGTCGCCGGAACGTCCTCGCGACGCCTCCCTTACGCAGCACCCATCGACACAACTGTCTAAAATTGTGAGCTTTTCGGATTAATTCCACGTTAGCGGCCCGGCCGGCAGACGGCCCGGCGCCCCGGCCGATTACGGATCTGTGCACGGTGCCCGTACGACCACCGCCCATCGCCAATCGAGCAGGAGCAACGCGGCGGCCAGACCGTACAACGGATTTTCCGAAGTTGGCGTAATACCACTGTTTTGCCCGACGGGTCAAACGGAGGCACGTCGTCGAGACACGCGGCGTGACGTAGAGCCGCCCCACTGGTCGCGTTCCGCCGATGCAGAGCCGAGCCTTATGGTAGAAGCACTTAGCTACTGTGCATGGGGTTGTTTTCGCATTTTGAGGCGCTCTCCGCCTCGTCCAGCCCTCCGAACAGCTCCTCCATCCGCCGAATGGCGCTTCGCGCACCGGGCTTGTGATCGGGCGCGATGCGCCGAGCCTGTCTGTTCGCCCTTCGCTCGCAGATTACAAACCTGGCCCTGTCGGGCTCGTAACGCGTTTGGGCGACACGGTCGTTCGTCGCTCGACCCGGGCCTTGGCATCCAGCACCTTGTCTCCAGCCCGTGCGGCTCGCGGCCGATTGACCTGGTCCGAAAGGCTCGAGCCTCTCCCTGACAGACCAACTGCATTGGCGCTTCCTTGAGCCTGTGTTGCCGGCCGGAATCTGTTTTGGGACAACGCCGAACCAGTGGCCTTTTGATCCTCATTGCTCGTGCCGCTCCCGATCGCGCCGATCGGCAGGCCATTTTGAGCGTGACCAGCCCCGGCATTTCTCGCGGCCTGAGCTGCCGCCCGCGACTTCGCGGGCGTTGCCGGCTGAACGTTCGGATTGGTCGGCTCGCTGTTGGTGCCCAGATCTCCGGGCGCGGTGTCCTTCGTCCCCATCCCTGGAGGCGCTGAGGGACCGGCATTGCCCGCACTCGTCCCCATTCCAGAAGGTGCCGAGCCGCCAGCGCTACCTGGTCCCGTTCCCATGCCCGCTCCTGCGGGCCCGGCATTTGCGCCGCCCGCTTGCGCCAGAGCCAACAGACATGAGCTTGCGACAATCGCGACAATGACCGGAGGAATGGCATGTGACATCGGACAATCTCCTTCGCCACGCCCAAATTAACTATAATGGTGGAACAGGGCTTCCGCTACGAATTCGCAGCTGTCCGCGCTGACGAACGCGCGAGCCCCTCACCCCTCGTCCAGCAGCTCGAACAGCTCCTCCACCCGCTCGAACGGCGCCTCCTGCGTTTTGGCGTGATAAACGACGCGGTCGCCATCCCGCTGCAGCGACTTGCCCCGCGACTTCCGCAAGCGTCCTGGCAGGAACGTCGCGGCCGCAGCTTCTGGGCCGACGTCGAGGCGGATGATGCCGCGTCGTTTGCATTCGATCCTGAGCTTGGCCGCGGCGAAGAAGTCGCGAGCCACTTTCGGCAAAGGTCCGAAGCGGCGGGAGGTCTCCTCCTCGAGGTCGTCGAGATCGTCCTCGTCGTTGCATCGTGCGGCGCGGGCATAGAGCTCGAGCCGCACCGGCTCGGACTGCACATAGCTCTCGGGCAGCATGTCCCCGACCGGCAGGTTGAGGTCGGGCACCCACAGTGCAGCCTGCTGCTCGTCGGTCTTCTCCGAAGCCATTTTCAGGAGGTGGCTGTAGAGCACCGGCCCGAATACCTGGACGTGGCCGGATTGCTGTTCAGAGAACAAGTCGCCCGCGCCTCGCAGATCCAGGTCGCGCTCGCTGATGGCAAAGCCGGCGCCCGGCCGGCTGAACTCCTCGAGCACGGCGAGGCGCTTCTCGGATTGTCCGGACTCCGTCTCGGTCAGCAGATGCGCGAAGGCGCGGATGCCGCCGCGGCCGACGCGTCCGCGCAGCTGGTGCAGCTGGGCAAGGCCGAACTTTTCCGGCCAGCACACCACGATGGTGTTGGCGCGGGGAATGTCGAGGCCGCTCTCGACGATGTTGGTCGCGAGCAGGACGTCGGCATGGCCTTCGACGAAGCTCATCATGCGGTCATCGATCTCGTCGGCCGCCAGCCTGCCATGCAGGCAGACGATGCGAAGGTCCGGTGCGACGGCCCGCACCCGCGCCAGCATGGGATCGAGATCCTGGATGCGCGGGCAGATCAGGAAACTCTGGCCGTGGCGGCGTTGCTCGCGCAGCAGCGCCGAGGCGATGGCCGCATCCGACAGCGGCGCGATCCGGGTCGCCACCGGAAGCCGGTGCACCGGAGGCGAGGCGATCACGCTGAGATCGCGGAAGCCGGCAAGACCGGCGGCCAGCGTGCGCGGGATCGGCGTCGCGCTCATCATCAGCACGTGGACGTTCTTGGCGAGCCCTGCGAGCTTGGCCTTCTCCGCTGCGCCAAAATGCTGCTCCTCGTCGACGATGACGAGGCCGAGATCGTCGAACCTGACGTCCTTGCCGGTGAGCGCCTGCGTGCCGATCACGACCTTGATCCGGCCGCTGCGCAGGCCCTCCTTGGTCTCCCGCAGCGCCGCGCCCGAGGTCGCGCGCGACAGGTTGCCGACCTCGATGCCGAACGGCGCAAAGCGCTTCTGGAACGTTGCGACGTGCTGGCGGGCCAGCACCGTCGTCGGCACCGCGACCGCCACCTGCTTGCCCGACAGCACCACGGCGGCCGCGGCGCGCAGCGCGACCTCGGTCTTGCCGAAGCCGACGTCGCCGCAGATCACCCGGTCCATCGGATGGCCGGACGCGAGATCGTCCAGCACGTCCCGGATCGCCTGGGCCTGGTCGATGGTCGTGAAGTAAGGGAAACGCGCGACGAACTTCTCGTAGGCCGATCCCGGCGGCACCAGCTTTTCGCCGCGCCGCCGCCGGCGCTGGCTGATGTGCTTGGCGAGCGCCTTGCCCGCGATCTGGATCTCGCGCTCGGCCTCGCTGCGGCGCGCCCACCATGTGCTGCCGTCCGCCTTGTCGAGCGAAAGCCTGCCGAGCTCGGCCGCGTAGGGCCACATCAAGGCGAGATCGGGCGGCGGCACCAGCACCGCATTGTCGCCGGCGAACTTGAGGCGGATCATCTCGCGCATGGCGCCGCCGCCGGTGTTGACCGTCTGCAGGCCGTCGAGCACGGCAAGGCCGCGCTGGAGATGAACGACCACCGTGCCCTGCTCCGGCGCATCGGCATGGTCGAAGGCCGCGCTCCAGGCGCGCGCCATCGGCTGCGGATGATGCGCGCGGCTGCCGAGCACGTCGGACGCCGTCACCACGACCAGAGGCTTCTTCCCCGGCACGACGAAGCCGGCATCGAGATCGGCGAGCAGCGCCGCCTCGCCACCCCGACCGCGCGCCGCCTCCTCCCAGTCTTCGCAGCGCTCCGCCTTGACGCCGCTCATCCGCTCCATCACGCGCAGATCGTCCTCGTGCGCGGCGATCAGGATCAGCCGCGACCCGGCCCGGCGCGTCTCCTCGACGAAGCCGCGCAACGCCTTCCGGGAGGATGTCAGCTTCGAAAACTCCGGGATGGCCTGGAACGGCGCCGTCCGCGGCAGCACCTTCATCCCCTTGGAGAGCCGTTTCCAATCGCTCCGCCCGAGATATTCGCGCTGCCGCTCGCTGCGGGGCGCGGCCTCCTCGATCGTATCGAGCCATCCGTCGGCGTGCGAGGGGACGCTTGCATCGGCGATCCATTTGGCGCCCGCGCAATAGTCGAACAGGCTCCCGCGCTTGCCGCCTTTGCCGGCAAGGCCGAGCCGCTCCGACATGGGATCGACCAGCAGCTCCCTGGTCTCGAAGATGATCCTGTGCTCATGCGGGTCGAACGCCACGATCCGTTTGATCGTGTGCTGGGAATGCTCGATCCGGAACGGCCCCAGCGCGCCCGCCGGAAATATCTCGAAGGTCTGGCCGTGGAACAGCGCCCCGCCCGGGTAGTCCGGCTCATCGTCGAGATCGTAACCGAGGGATTCGAGGCGGGACTCGAGGTCGTGCTCGGAGAAGGTGCCGCCGACCTTCAAGCTCAGGCTCAGGCGCGACAGGCTGGCCGGCGGCGGCATGCGCTCCATCACCGCTTCCGCCGTCGATACGAGAAACACCGGCTTCTTGGATTTCGCGAGGCGCCTGAGCACGGAGGCTCTGCGCCCCGCAAGCTCATGCGACGGCTCCAGCTGATCGAACGGCAACGTGTTGAGGCGCGGAAACACCAGCACCTCGCAGGAGGGCTCGAGTGCGTGAATGACGCTGCCGAGCCGCTCCGCCCTGTTCTCGCTCTCGGCGAGAAAGACGATGCCGCTGCGTCCGGACTGCTTCCATTGCGCAAGCAGATGAAGGGCCATCATGCCGAGAGGCGACGAAGACGAGATCGTGGCGCGCTGCGATCCTTTGCTCCTCTTCGGCGGCTTCTTGGTCACGCCTGCCTTCTTGGAAAGCCTCACTTGATCCCGCTTCTGCTCTTGAATCGCCGCAAACTGAACGCGAGCCGCCTTGATCCTCGAATCGGCAGCTCGCCGCCATGCATATGGGATTTGCCCTGCGAACGCACCCCTCCCCGGCAACGTTCGAGACGGCGGCCCGATCCCGACGATCTGGCTCTTGGTCGGGAGAATGGAGGCACGAAAAAGCCCCAGCGCTTGGAGCCACGCTGGGGCGTTTCGTTCAAAATGAATCGGTTAAGCAATGACGTCTTCATAGCAGCGGTTTCACCGCGCGCTTGTGAACTGGTTCACACGCCCATGAGAGTTCCAAGACCGGCCGATCAGACCACTCCGACCTTCCGGAACGGGCTACCGCATCGCCCGGTTTGAGCGCGCGCCCGCCGCGCGCTAGGATGTCCGCTTTGACGGAGGCTCATTTGAAACCATTCATTTTCATCAGCGCCGTCGCGCTGCTCGCGACGGTCCCCGCCCACGCACAGCCGCTGGTCGATCCGAACAAGGTCGCTCCCGAATACCGCGAGGCCGCCGAGAAGCGCCGGGCCGAGCAGCTGCGTCAGCGCGAATGCGCGTTGAAGGCCGATCTCGAGAAGGTGCTGCCGAGGGATCGCACCGCCTTTCTCAACCATTGCCTGGAGACGATGGCGGCCAAGCAATAACGGCTGGCCAACTGTTCCAACCGGCGTCGTCCGCGACGGGCAAATGGCGCGGCAGCGCGATGTCTGCCGGCAGCCTGCCACGACGGCATTCAAGCTTTCTTCAGACATTTCGGATCAGCTGACGATCCATCTTCAAAGTGATTGTCATCCGCGCATGAGTTCAGTCCAGATTCAGTGCACGCGGTGCAAGAACGTGTTTCGCGATCGCGCCGGGCGGTTGCAGGACGGCTATTCCAGGCAATGTCCGAGCTGCGAAGTCGTGCTGTTCTTCGCCGAGGATTCTCAACATCCCTTCATCAAGCGGGCGATGCGCAGTGCGCGCCAGGTCCGCAAGGAGATGCGGGAGCTCCAGGCCGCGAAGCTGACGGCCCCCGAGCCGCAGGTGGCGCAGTCGCGGAGATTCGCCGGGCGGACGCGATCGGCGACGCGCGAGGACTAGCAGCTCAGCTTCGCCGCCGCTTGCGGGGAAACAGGCGGTCGCGGATGTAGCGCGAGGTCGCCGTCAGGCGGATGCCGCGGGGCTTCTGCCAGGCGGCGCGGTCGATCTCCTTCTTGTCGCCGATCGCGAGCCTGCCCTTGGCGGACTTGGCGATGAAGATCGCGTCGCTCATCTTGCGGCCGGAGCGTTTGTTCCTCGTCTTCACTTCCTTCCAGAGGCTGATCCTGCCGAGCTTCAGCTTGGGCAGCTCCTCCTTGATCTCCCGCCGCAGGCAGTCCTTCTCCGACTCGCGCGCTCGCTTGCGGCCGCCCGGAAACATCCACAGGCCGTCCGACCGGCGTCTGACCAACAATACCTTGCCGCGCCTGGCGGCGACCAGCTTGGAAGACTTCGCCATTGCTGCCGTTGTCGAAAACAGAATCGACCCAATGGTAACTTGTCTAGTCGAACAGACAAGTTAGCGGCGCGCCTTGATCACAGGCCGCGAGCTATCCGGCATGGGGCGGCTGACACCGCGCTGGCGGGGCGAGATCAACCCTTCCCCGGCTCCGCCCGGTCCTCGGTCCTGATCCAGGCCATCATCATTTCCCAGGCCACCGACAGGATGATCGGTCCGATGAACAGTCCGACGATGCCGTGGGCCAGCGTGCCGCCGATGACGCCGACGAAGATCACGATGGTCGGGGTTGTCAGGCCACGGCCCATGACGAGCGGCTTCAGCATGGTGTCGATGAAGCCGACCAGCACGAAGAACACGGTGAGCAGCAGCGCCGTGGTGACGTCCTTTGCGGTCCAGATCCAGATGATGACAGGCAGCAGCACCAGGAAAGCACCGATCTGCACGATCGAGAGCAGCAGCACGATGAAGGCAAGAAGGCCCGCGCTCGGCACCGAGGCGAGCTTGAAGCCGATGCCGGCGAGCAGCGCCTGCACGATCGCGACGCCGATCACGCCCTGCGCCACGGCGCGGATGGTCGCACCGGCCAGCGAGAGGAAATGCTCGCTCTGCTCCGGCACGATCCGAAACAGGAAGCCGCGGCCGGCGGCGACCAGGCGCGGCCCATGCGGAAACAGGAAGCCCGCCACGAACACCGAGACGAGAAACTGGAGCGTGCCGACGCCGGCATCGCCCGCGAGCGAGAGCAGCGGGCCGGCCAGCGGCTGGAGATACGGCGCCACCTCGCGCACCACCGCCCGAACGTTGTTGTAGGCCTGGTCCCAGAGCTCGTAGAGCCAGGGGCCGACCAGCGGCCAGGACTTGAGCTGCTCCGGGGCCGATTGGAGTACGAGGTCGCCGGTGCCGAGCTGGTGCGCCAGCTCACGCACGCCGTCCACCGCGCTGATGCCGAGCCAGGTCGCCGGACCGATGACGATGCCCAGCGTGATCAGGGTCAGGATCGCGGCTGCGGTCTTGGGCCGGCCGCCCAGGATCTTGGCAACCCAGCTGAACGCCGGATAGAACGCGACCGCCAGCACGCCGCTCCAGGCCAGGATCGGCACGAAGGGGCGGATGATCAGGAAGGTCCAGATGATCAGCAGAGCCAGCAGGCCGAGCCGGATCACGAGCTGGATGACGTCCTCTCCCGTCAGCAGCTGACGGAGGCTTTTCACGGGCACAGCTTTCCTTGCGGCATAAACGCAACTTCCGCGGTTGCGGGCTCAGCCGTTATTGCCAGCAACGCATCTGGCGTCAAGACGACCGGCTGCCGGATACCGCATCGGCCGCACTCCAACCCGCCTTGGCTAACGCCCATTAACCGGATTTCCCGGCGCCGGTTTACGCCGCTGAAAACGCTGGTGACTACCTTCCATTCGCAGTCACCGAAACGCATTCCGGACCATGGCCAACAGCATCTGGACGATCGAAGAATTCACCTGTGCGAGTTGCGGCATGAACTACACCGCGACCAAAGAGGAGCATAGTGAGGCCCACAGCGGCAGCTTCAAATGCGGCATCTGCAACGGCGTCGTGCACGCCTGGTCCGGCAAGCATCATTTCTTCGGCTGGCAGGCCGTGAAGACGAAGCCGCCCGTGTTCGGGAGGCGCTGGGCCGGCATCGAGTGGTAAGCCGCCCGCGGTGAGCTGGATCGGCCGAATTGCACCGGCGCCGTTTGGACTCCGTTCACCGATCGCGGCTAGATCAGGACGGACCCCTCCGCTTCGGACACCATGGCCGACCTCAACGCCGTCCTGACCAGGCTCAACGACCGTCTGCTCCGCCTCGAGGGCGAGCTGTTCGTGCTGCGCTCGCTGGCGCGCGCGACCTTGACCGCGGGCGACGACCATGCGGCACGCATGCGCAAGCTGGTCGAGGCCGCAAAAGTCGCGCTCGACGACGAGGCCAAGCGCCCTCTCGACAAGCCCACGCGCAAATATGTCGATGCGGCGACCGCACTGGTGGAGGAGCTATTGGTCGAGCCGACGCCGGCGCGGCCGCTGTTCACGGTCATCGATGGTGGCCGGCGCGACTAAGCTCGCCCCTTACCAGGGCGACGGATTATCGGCCGTACAAGCCAGGCGCGTGGGCGTTGTTCGGGAAGCATTGTCCGCGCGAATAGTTGTAATCGAAGCCGGGCGGGCAAAGTTCGCCGCGTCGTCCGTAGTGTTCGGGAGCGCCATAAGCACCGGGCGCATGCGCCCCGTTTGGATAGCAACGGCCGTTCGTGTAATTGTAATCGTAGCCGCGCGGACAGAGCTCGCCGCCGTAACGGGGCCCGGGATCGCGGGTATAGACACCCGGCGCGTGATGCTCGTTGGGATAGCAGCGGCCGTTCGAGTGGTTGAAATCATAGCCGCGCGGACATTGTCCGCCGGGACCGCCTCTGAATTGAACTTGCTCCACCGTGGGCACCGTCGATGCTGCAGGCACGGTTGCGAATGCAAGCAGGCCGGCCAGCGCAAGCTCGATCATGACGATTCCTCCAAATCACTGGGACAAGCCTCTCAGGTTCGCGTCCCACGAAACGACTTGGCCATTGAGACTTGGCCGGCCTGAACCCTGCATGAACCGGGCTCGGGCTGCGACAATGCGTCAGCGCCGAATCCAGTGCACGATGCAGACTTTCTAGCTCGTGGAATTCTCCGCCTTGAGCCGGCTGAGCCCCGCCTCGATGATCGCGATTTCCTCGTTGATCTGGCCGATCGGCAGGCTGAAATCATAGCCGGACCGGCTCTTCAGATCGACTGCGAGCCGCTGCCTGTGCATCATCAGCTCGTCGAGTCCACGACGGTTCTTCAGACGCACATAGGCGTCGACGATCTGCTCGATCGCGTTCGGCATGAAATCTGTCCCGGCGAAACGGCCCGGCGGCGCGCCCACGCCGGCGGACGATTTCAGTGTCGCGGTACGCAATACAAATCCGCGACGGATTCGTCGATACGCCAAGCTGGTTGAGATCGTGTTACCGTTCGATGATTTCGTGATGCGTAGCATGAAAAGGCCGCCGGCGGTGACGCCAGCGGCCAAAGCCGGGTTCGAAAACGGATGCGGGTTGAAATGTCGCCAGCCCCGGTTGGCGCACTCTATCAGCCAATCCGAGATATCTCTGTTAAGAACGAAACACAGGAACCCGTCACGTGCTCTCGTCGATGACGCAGAAATAGGTGCGCGGCAATTTTCGATAGGCCCGGTAACGATAGTACGGCCGGTAGGCGTAGCCGCGATAGAGCGCAGGCGGCTCCTCGCCGTAATAGGCGCCATGATAGAAATTGATCACTGGACCCTGCGCGCAACGGTAGGCGTCCCAAGCCGGCCCTATTGATGGCGCGACCCCGGTCTCGGGCGGGACCGCCGGGTAAGGCCCGCCAGCTTGGGCCGAAGTGGCCGCCATCAGTGTCGCGACGACGAAAAAACCGATGCTGCGCATGCGCTCGCTCCCAAGCCGGTGTCATGCCCGGATGGAAGCACCGGACAGCTCGACCGCGCAATCCCAGAGTTCACGCAACCGGCGCCTGGCGCATTGTTGATAACCCTCGCAAACGTTGCGCGGGTGGTGACAGGGCGTGCGGACGTGTTATCGGGGGATGTACGCAGTTGCGAGACGGATCGGACACCCATGCGCATTACCCTCGTCGGCTCCCGCCATTTCGGCGTGACCACCCTGAACATGCTTCGGGAGCACAGCGTCTCGGTCGTCCGGGTCGTGGTGGCCGACGCCGACGACCGCCTCGCCGCGGCAGCCAAGGCGGCGGGCATCGAGGTGGAGGTGCAAGCCAATCCCAAGCTGGTGGTCGCCTCCGAGATCGCCCCTGACACCGATCTGATCATCACCGCACACAGCCATGCCAGGATCGGCAAGGATGCGCTCGCCGCCGCCAGGTTCGGCGGGATCGGCTATCATCCCTCGCTGCTGCCGCGCCACCGCGGCAAGGCCGCGGTGGAATGGACCATCAAGGAAGGCGACCCGATCGCCGGCGGCACGATCTACCATCTCGCCGACCGCATGGACGCCGGCGCAATCGCCGCCCAGGACTGGTGCTTCGTCAAGAAGGGCGAGACCGCACGGGAGCTTTGGGAGCGCGCGCTGGCGCCGCTCGGGCTCAAGCTGCTGGCCGACGTGATCGACTACGCCAAGGTTCACAAAGCGCTGCCCGCCAAGGCCCAGGACGAGCAGTTCGCGACCTCCGCGCCGAGCCTCTCCTAGGCCAAGCTCCCTGAGTCAGGTTTTCCCGAGTCGTCCTGACGTTTACCCTTAACGTGAGGGGCCTCTGATTCCACTTCGGAAATCGAAGCCAAAAGGGCAATAAACCATTGTTCCCACAGGAACAATTTTCGTTTTGGCATCGCAACAAATTTCCGTCACATTTCGTCCGAATAAGCGTCAGCATCTCAGACACGTTCAAGGACGAATTCATGCGTTTTGGTCGCATTGCGGCGTTCTGTGCCGCCTCAGTTTTCGCCGGCACCCTCGCCGCCCCCGCCTTCGCCCAAAATCCCTATGACGGAAATTGGCAGGTCACCATCGTGACCAAGAGCGGTTCGTGCGAGCCGACCGCAAGCTCCATGCTGACGGTTGCCGACGGCAAGATCACCGCGCCCGGCGCTAACGTTTCCGGCACCATCGGCAGTGGGGGACTTGTGAAAGTTTCGATCAATGGTGCATATGCCAACGGTCAACTCAGCGGCAACGCCGGATCGGGGAAGTGGAATGGAGCATCTGCAGGCATACCGTGCAGCGGGCGGTGGGAAGCATCGCGCCAATAAGTCAATTGAGGCTCGCGCCCGGAACCGGCGGCTGCTGATCGCGGCCGCCGTTTTGTTTGCGGCAGGGATCGCCAATACCCAAAGCAAGGCCCAGTCCGGCCCGTTCGCCCCGCTGGCGGGCAGCTGGAGCGGCGCTGGTACGGTCACGCTGGATGACGGCTCCACCGAGCGGATCCGCTGCCGGGCCAAATACGCCCCGATCGGACCGACCATGGAGATGTCGCTGACCTGCGCCAGCGATGCCTACAAGTTCAATCTCGGCGCCAACGTGAAGGCCGAAGGCGGCGCCATTGCAGGGAGCTGGTCCGAGACCAGCCGCAATATCTCCGGTTCGCTCCAGGGCCGCGGCGCCGGCGGAAATTACGAGCTGGTGGCCTCCACCGCCGGCTTCAACGCCAACATCTCTCTGAAGACGTCCGGCAACAAGCAGAACGTCACGATGCGCGCGGACAGCCAGTTCCGCGGGGCCAGCATCTCGATGTCTAAGTAAGACGCCGGGTGATGCGACGATCGATCCGGCGACCCCGCCGGGTCGAAATTTATGTGCCGGGCACGAACGCCGTGACCTCGATCTCGACCTTGGCACGCTCGTCCACGAGGCCTCCGATATAGAGCAGCGTCGAGGGCGGAAAATTGCGCCCGAGCGTTTCCTTCCAGGCCGCGCCGATGCCGGCACCTGCCGCTTCGTACTCGGCGCGGCTGGTCAGGTACCAGGTCAGGCGGACGATGTGCTCGGGGCCGGCGCCGGCCTCGCCCAGCAGCTTGACGATCCGCTTCAGCGCAGTCGCGACCTGGGCCGCCATGTCGGGCGCGTAATTGCCCGCCTCGTCGCCGCCGGTTTGTCCGGCCAGAACCACCCACCGCCCCGGCTCCTCGACCACGACGCCATGGGAAAAGCCGCGCGGTTTTTTCCACTCGGCCGGCTGCAGGATGCGCATGGGCAATCTCTCCCGATGTTTCTCGTTGTTGTTCGGCTGATGCCTTAACACGCCGCCCTGCATCGCTGCATCCGCAGATTTGGCCGTTGCAAACGGCGGCAATGTCGCCGATACCGGCCGCCCCTTCGTATTCCACCCGCCGCAAATGAGCACCACACCGTCGAAAATGATGGCTGCACTGTGGATGGCCGGTTGGCTGTCACTGATGCTGGTCATGGCGGTGGCCGGGCGCGAGACCACGCGCGAGCTAAATGTTTTTCAGATCATGGAAGTGAGGTCGCTGGCCGGCTTCGTGTTGCTGTCACCGATCATCTACCGCGCCGGCGGCCTGAAGGTGCTCAAGACGTCGCGCCTGCCGCAGCATGTCGCCCGCAATCTGGTGCACTATGTTGCGCAGCTCGGCTGGTTCTTCGCACTGACGCTGATCCCGATCGGCCAAGTGGTGGCCATCGAGTTCACCATGCCGATCTGGACGGCCCTCCTCGCGGCAAGCTTCCTGTCCGAGCGGATGACACCGTGGAAGATCGCCGCCATCGTGCTCGGCCTCGTCGGCGTCATCGTCATTGTCCGACCGGCGGCCGGGGAGATCAATCCGGGCCAGCTCATCGCGCTTGGCGCGGCCATGGGATTCGGCGTCTCGATGGCGCAGGTCAAATCGCTGACCCGCACCGAGAGCGCGCTCTCGATCCTGTTCTGGATGCTGGTGGTGCAGTCGGTCGCAGGCTTCGTTCCGACGCTTTTCGTCTGGACCTGGCCATCGCTCTATGTCTGGGCCTGGGTCGGCGTGATCGCCGTCTGCGGCACGTTCTCACATTATTGCCTCGCAAGCGCGATGCGCTACGCCGACGCGACGATCGTGGTTCCCATGGACTTCCTGCGGGTTCCACTGACCGCAACCGCTGGTTGGCTGCTGTATTCCGAACGGCTCGATGCCTGGACCGTGTTCGGCGCCGCGCTGATCCTGTTCGGCAATCTCCTTAACTTGAAGCCGGCTTCGCCGGTTCCCGCCCGCGCACGGTGAACCTGGCGCCGCCCCGCGCGACAAAACCAAGTGGCCGTGTGATTTGGATCACGCTGGAGCGACACTCCATCGTGCACATTCGGCCACACAGCAGCGGGTTGCCGCAACGGACTGCCGTTTTGGTGGCGCGAAGTCGGGCACTTCGTGTAGGTTCGTTGCCAATTTGTTGCTGCCTGCAATTCGATTCTGGGGATTTCAGAATGCGCTATCTCACCCTCCTCGCTTCGCTGATGTGCGTGGCACTGTCGGTCAGTGCCGCCAAGGCCGACCGCCGCGTCGCCTTCGTGGTCGGCAACGGCTCCTACAAGAACGTCGCGCAATTGCCGAACCCGCCGATCGACGCCAAGGCGATGGCTTCGACGCTGCGCAATGTCGGCTTCGAGGTGATCGAAGGCTCCAATCTCAGCCGCGACCAGATGACGGAGAAGCTGCTCGATTTCGGCCGCAAGGCGCAGGGCTCCGACATAGCGCTGTTCTACTATGCCGGTCACGGCATCGCTGTCAGCGGCACCAACTACCTGCTGCCCGTCGACGCCGACATCAAGTCGGAGATGGACGTCAAGCTGGGCGCCGCCATCAACATCGACCTGACGCTCGAGCAGACCATGGGCGATGCCAAGGTCAAGCTCGTCTTCCTCGATGCCTGCCGCGACAATCCGTTCGCCGCCAAGATCAAGTCGAATTCGGCGACCCGCAGCGTCAACGTCCAGAGCGGCCTTGCCGAGATGAAGTCCGGCGAAGGCACGCTGATCGCGTTCGCAACCGGCCCGGGCCAGACCGCGCTCGACGGCCAGGAGGGCAATAACAGCCCGTTCACGCGTGCGCTGATCGACAACATCACCAAGCCCGGCGTCGAGATCCAGCAGGCGATGACGTCGGTGCGCGCTCAGGTCAATGAGGAGACGCGCAAGGGCCAGCTGCCCTGGGGCCACACCAACCTGACCGGCTCCGTCTACCTCAATCAGGCCCCGACCACCCAGGTTGCCGCTGCGGCCCCGACCGCGACCGGCATCGTGCCGGCGGCGACCGGAGGCTCGGACGGCGTCGAGCTGGAATATTGGCGCTCGGTCAAGGAGTCCAACAAGCCCGAGGAGCTTAACGCCTACCTCACCGCCTACCCGAACGGCCAGTTCAAGGCGCTGGCGCTGGCTCGGCTTGCGGCGATCAAGAGCGGCCCCTCGACCGCGACCCGCACGCTGAACGCCGGCGTCGACCCTGCGACCTTCACCGACGAGGCCACCCAAGTCACCGAGGACCAGATCGGCCTCGACAAGAACAAGCGCCGCGACGTGCAGCGTCGGCTCACGGCGCTCGGCTTCGACATCAACCAGACCGGCACATTCAACGACGAGACCCGGTCGGTGCTCAAGCGTTGGCAGACGGCGCGCGGCTATCCCTCGTCGGGTTACCTCAATAAGCACCAGCACAAGGCCCTGCTCTCGGAAGTCGTGGCTGCCCCGGCGACGGCGAGCGACACCAGCCAGAAGGCCGCTCGCCGCGCCGCTACCGCCCCGGCTCAGAGCAGCGCGCCCGCACCGGCTCCCCAGCCACGCAGCAATCCCGGCGATGCGGCCGGCGCGGCCTTCGTCGGCGGCGTCGTCGGCGGCATGATGGGTGGCATGTTCCGCCGCTGAGACGGACGCCGATCTCAGAAGACAAAAGCCCGGCTCGCGCCGGGCTTTTTCGTTGGTATGGACGGTGTTGCAGCATATTCCGTCATTGCGAGCGCAGCGAAGCAATCCAGAATCTTTCCGCGGAACAAGTCTGGATTGCTTCGTCGCAAGAGCTCCTCGCAATGACGAGGATAGGGATGCGCGCCAAGCGGATGTCACAGTCCGCGGCGAGACGCCGCTGGTCCGACATGCCGGGTCGGAGCCTATTTCCCCGCCGCCTTGCGCAGCGCCTCGTTGATGCGGTCCTGCCAGCCGGGACCGCCCTCCTGGAAGAACTCCAGCACGTCCTGGTCGATCCGCAGCGTGACCTGCTCCTTGATGCCGGGAACGGCGTTTTGCTTGGGCGGCGGCGCGGCGACCTTCGCCGTCACCTTCTTGAACGCCGCCTCGGCTTCCGTTCTGGCATCGCCAAGCGTGCGCGGCCGCCTCGGTTGATCTGCCATGTCTCAGATCCCCTCAAACAGAGCCGTTGAAAGATACCGCTCGGAGAAGGACGGCACGATGGCGAGGATGGTTTTTCCTGCAGCTTCCGGCCGCTTGCCGATCTCGAGCGCGGCGGCGATCGCGGCGCCCGAGGAGATGCCGCCCGGAATGCCCTCATGCCGCGCCAGCGCGCGCGAGGTCTCGATGGCCGTGGTCGAGTTGATCTTCACGATCTCGTCGATGACGGAGCGGTCGAGGATGTCGGGGACGAAGCCGGCGCCGATGCCCTGGATCTTGTGCGGGGTATGCTGTCCTCCCGACAGAATCGGGCTCTCCTCCGGCTCGACCGCGACAACACGCAAGCCGGGCTTGCGCGGCTTGAGCACCTGGCCGACGCCGGTGATCGTGCCGCCGGTGCCGACGCCGGCCACGAAGAAGTCGATGCTGCCGCCGGTGTCGTTCCAGATCTCCTCCGCGGTGGTACGGCGGTGCACCTCGGGATTGGCGAGGTTCTTGAACTGCTGCGGCATCACCGAGTTCGGCGTCGTCCTCAAGAGCTCCTCGGCCGCCGCGATCGCGCCCTTCATGCCTTGCGCCGCCGGCGTCAGCACCAGCTCGGCGCCGAGGAAGGCCAGCATCTTGCGTCGCTCGATCGACATCGATTCCGGCATCACCAGCTTGAGCCGGTAGCCGCGCGAGGCCGCCACGAAGGCGAGCGCAATGCCGGTATTGCCGGAGGTCGGCTCGATCAGCACGGTGTCGGGCTTGACGATGCCCGCCTTCTCCATCGCGATGATCATGGCCGCACCGATGCGGTCCTTCACGCTCGCGGCAGGATTGAAATATTCAAGTTTTGCCAAAATAGTCGCGTTCACGCCGTGCATGCCGGGCAGCCGGCGCAAGCGCACGATCGGCGTGTTGCCGAAGGCATCGACGATCGAGTCGTAGATCCGGCCACGGCCGGGTTGGTGCGCTGCACCCGTGTTGGACGATGCGTCCATGATGAACTCCCTGAGGCGACGATCTGCACGTCTGTCGCGGCCTTGCGCAGTTACGGACAGCTTGCGGCGACACGCAAGCGGCAATGCAGCACATGTTAAATACGCTGCATCGCAAAATCACGTGAGCTCTAATTAGCAGAAAACCAACGCATTTGTGTTGCGACCTCGTCAACTGATTCTGCTTATGTTAGACTTAGGTCTTAAAACAGGGAGGTCAGCACGATGTCAGCAGTTGCTGAAGTGATGTCGACCGTAACGCTAAGGCGTGATCCGCGTTGCAGTGAGTTGCCGACCTGTCCCGTCTGCGCCGACTCCATGGTCGCCGCTGAAGCATCTGCCTACGTCTCGGACCACATGATCAGCTATCTCTGGACTTGCGACAATTGCGGCTACGGCTTCGTGACCAAGCATGCCGTGAAGCGGCGGATCGTGTGCAACTGAGTTTGGACCGTTGATCTAGCGCGGGGCGATATCGCCCCTCGCCCAGTCCGTGCGCGTGCGCTGATAGAACTCCTCGAAATTTCCGTGTGCGATCGCGTCCCTGATGCCCTGCATCAGGAACTGGTAGTATGCGACATTGATCTCGGACAGCAGCATCGCCCCCAGCGTCTCGCCCGCCTTGACGAGATGATGGAGATAGGCGCGCGCGCAGTTGCGCGTCGACAGCCATGAGCTCTCTTCATCGAGTGGGCGCGGATCGTCGGCATGGCGCGCATTGCGCAAATTCACCTGGCCGTAGCGCGTGAACGCGACGCCGTGCCGGCCATTGCGCGTCGGCATCACGCAATCGAACATGTCGATGCCGCGCTTCACCGCTTCGAGGATGTCGTCGGGCGTGCCGACGCCCATCAGATAGCGCGGCCGCTCCTTCGGCAGCAGCGGCGCGGTCTCGTCGATCATCGCCAGCATCACCGCCTGCGGCTCGCCGACGGCAAGCCCGCCGATCGCATAGCCATGGAAGCCAATCCCGACCAGGCCTCTCGCGCTGGCATGACGAAGCTCGGGCACGTCGCCGCCCTGCACGATGCCGAACAGCATGTAGCCGTCCGGGGCGGTCTCGAAGGCGCGCTTGCTTCTCTCGGCCCAGCGCAGCGACAATTGCATCGCGCGCTCGATATCGGAGCGCTCGGCGGGCAGCCGCACGCATTCATCCATCTGCATGGCGATGTCGGAGCCGAGCAAACGCTGCACCTCGATGGAGCGCTCCGGCGACAGCTCGACCTTGGCGCCATCGATATGCGAGCGGAAGGTGACGGCGTGCTCGCTGACCTTGCGCAAATCCGCCAGCGACATTACCTGGAAGCCGCCGGAATCCGTCAGCATCGGTCCGTTCCAACCGGTGAACTTCTGCAGGCCCCCGAGCGCCGCGATCCGCTCGGCGCTCGGACGCAGCATCAGATGATAGGTGTTGCCGAGCACGATGTCGGCGCCGGCATCGCGCACCTCGCGCCAGTGCATGCCCTTCATGGCACCGGCGGTGCCGACCGGCATGAAGGCCGGGGTGCGCACCACGCCATGCGGAGTGGTCAGCCGCCCGGTGCGTGCGGCCCCGTCGGTGGCGAGCAACTCAAAGTGATTGGGAAGGTCATTGTCGGGATTCATGGCGGTGCTTATTGCGTGTCGGAGGAAGCCGATCAACCCGCCAAGCGGCGCTAAAGCCCGGTTGGTGCTTCAGACTGGGACACCGTCCAACGCACGGAATGTGTTCCGCATACTTGTCAAACAAAACGATACAGTGTAGTTTTGTCCATGGGGGCTGGACGAGATGCCGCGGCGTAACTTGCCGGCGGCGGTAGATGCGTGATCGCCAGCCACCGACAATGCCGTACCCTTCGTGTTCGACCGACGCATCCGTCTCCTCGCGCGACCGGATCAGGCAGATTGGCCTCGGCCTGATCGGATTGGTGGTCCTGATCTGCAGCCTGTCACTCGGCGCCTGCACCTCCCTGCCCCGCACGCCCTACACGGCCGCTGAGGCCAGCGTCTCGCGCGTGCTGGATATCGACGGGCTCAGGCGCTACGCCGACGAGCCGGTCACCAGGTTCAGCTTCGAGAAGGACTACAGCACCGCGACGAGAACCTATCTCGCCCTCTCCGGCGGCGGCGCTGACGGCGCCTATGGCGTCGGTGTGCTCAACGGCTGGACCGCAGCGAGAACCCGCCCCACCTTCTCGGTCGTCTCGGGCGTCAGCACCGGCGGCCTGATCGCGCCGTTTGCGTTTCTCGGACCGCAATATGACGACACGCTGAAGGAGGTCTACACCAGCGGCATCGCGGAGAGCCTCCTGAACGACCCCAGCATCGTGCGCGTGCTGTTCGGATCCGGCCTGTTCGGCAACACCCGGCTGCGCGAGCTCGTCGCGCGCTACGTGGGGCCCGAGATCATGGCGCAGGTCGCGCGCGAGCACGCCAAAGGCCGCAAGCTGCTCGTGGTGACGACCGACCTCGACACGCAGCGCACCGCGATCTGGGACATGGGCAAGATCGCCGCGGTCGGAACGCCCGAGGCGCTCAAGCTGTTTCGCGACGTGATGGCGGCCTCCGCCAGCATTCCCCTGGTGTTTCCGCCCATCATGATCGATGCCGAAGGCCAGGGCCGCAAGTTTCAGGAGATGCATGTCGACGGCGGCGTGACGGCGCCGGTGCTGACCCTGCCGGAAGCTCTGCTGTTCCAGAGCGGCCGTTTGCCGGGCAATGCGAAGATGGACATCTACATCCTCGTCAACAAGAAGATCGAACGCAATTTCGAGCTGGTGTCCAACGGCACCATCGACGTCGCCTCACGCAGCCTGTCGGCGATCACCCAATCGCAGACCCGCTCGATCATCTTCTCGACCTACGATTTCGCCAAGCGCAACCGCCTCGGCTTCCATCTCTCCTATATCGCGCGCGACTATCCCGCCCCGCCGTCG
This sequence comes from Bradyrhizobium sp. USDA 372, assembly GCF_053629095.1. Lineage (NCBI taxonomy): Bacteria > Pseudomonadati > Pseudomonadota > Alphaproteobacteria > Hyphomicrobiales > Nitrobacteraceae > Bradyrhizobium > Bradyrhizobium sp. USDA 372. The sequence continues at coordinate 460,310 of NZ_JBRJHR010000001.1, forward strand.
GAAGGGTTCGATACCGCCTATATGCGGGCGCTGTATCAGTACGGATACGAGAAGGCTGCATCCGGCCAGGCCTGGACCTCGACGCTGCCGTAGGCGGGCACGAAGGAACGAGGTCCTATCGAGACCGTTGACGATACGGCCATTTCGGCCAGATTCGCGATGACGCCCCGGTTGCTGCGCGTTATAGAGCAAAGACGACCGTCAGAAACGCGCAGGAATCATTGGGCATGGGATTGACTGCGACCAAGGCAAGACCGGCAGCGCCACGGCGCGAGGTGCCGAAATCGCGCGGCGGCCGGCCGACCAAGACCGCCGCGATCGAGCGCGATCAGCGGCTGATCGAGGTCGCCACCCGCCTGTTCCTGGACCGCGGCTTCGATGCGACCTCGCTCGATGCGGTCGCGGAAGCGGCGCGGGTCAGCAAGCCCACCGTCTATTCCCGCTATGGCGACAAGCGCGGCCTGTTCGCCGCCGTGCTCAGGCGCGAGATCGAGCGCTGGCTTGCGCCGCTGTCGGCGGCGGCGGAGACGCAGCTCTCCAGCGCCTCGAACATTCCGGTCGAGCAGCGGCTGGTCGAGATCGGGCGCGAGATGCTGACCTTCACCTGCGGCCCCGATGCCGTCGCCTTCAGCCGCATGATGACGGCGCAGGCCATCAACTTTCCCGACGTCGCCAAGCTCGGCAAGGAGGAAGGCTGGCTCAAGGCCGTCGCCACCACGGCGCGCTTCTTCGACCATCTGGTGGCGCAAGGCGCGCTCGATGTCGAGGACACCACCATCGCAGCCGAGGTGTTCCTCGACGTCGTCGTCGGCCACACCCACCGCATGGCGACGTTCGGAACGGCGCTCGAGATGAAGTCCGCCGAGAAGCGCATGCGCGCGGCGATCAAGCTGTTCCTGGCGGGCGCGCTGGGACCTGCCGACCGCGTCCAGGGCGGCCCGAAACTCACGCCGCGGCGCCGCTCCGCCCGCTGACAATTCCGTGAGCTTGCGGACTTTCCCCGAGGCGGATGGCGTGGCGTCATTGACCGAAACAAAACGATACGGTATGGTTTAATTATAAGTCGGTACGGGCCGCTTTTTCACCAGCCCCAAAGAGGTCCGGACCGCTTCGATCGCCATTGCGGGTACAGTACAGCCTGCCGCGGCGCTCGGCGGCCGGCCGATGCCCAAGGCCGGCCGCGAATTCTTTACGATCATCCGGCACACTCGCTGGCCGAGGGTTTCGAGCATGACCACTGCCAAACGATGGACCTCGTACCTGCTTGCGGTCGCAATGCCCGCGCTGCTCTTCGCCGCGCCGGTACAGGCCGTCGTGACCGCGAGCACGCCGACCGCGCTTCACAGCGACACAGATGGTGATGCCGAAGCGGACCGCCAGGCAGTCAGCCGCGAAATAGAGCGATTCCGCGGCTCGTCGATTACGATCAGCCAGGCCATGGCGATTGCCGAAGCCCGCCATGCCGGCGCCACCACCGCCGATGTGAGCTTCGACGGCGGCTCGGGCGTGCCGGTCTACCGGGTAAAGACCCTGCACAACGACCGGATCTGGCGCCACACCATCAATGCCGCGACGGGCGAATTCGTCGGCGGGGAAGCCGCCCTCCCCCTTACCGAGCTCGACCGCGAGGACCGCAGCAACCTCGCAGCGCTAGGTGCGATCAGGCACCGCCTCTCCGATGCCGTGCGCGTCGCCGAGCGCGCCGCTGCGGGCAAGGCGATCAGCGGCGGGCTGGTCCGCGAACGCGGCCGGCTGAACTTCTCGATCGTCGTCGTCAGCGGCGACGATCTCAAGGAGGTCACCCTGGAGCCGCCGGGAGCCAAGGCGAAATAGCGGGTGCTAAATAGCGGGTGCCGAATAGCGGCACGCCGCCCCAGGCATCGACCGGGCCGAAAAGCCATTGACGGGGGCAAGACTCTCCCGCATAAGTCGCCGCCATGTTCACGACCACCAAACGCACGACCAAAACCACCACGGCCGAAGGGGCCCGGGGAGGCGTGCGCGCGTAGGTCGTCGACTTAAACGCATCAGCTCTACGGCAAGCCCCGCCCTCGATGGCCCGGGGCTTTTTTGTTGTCTAAAACGCAATGGAGGACAAAGTGAGTAACGATCCCGTCGTCGCGATTGTCGGCGTCACCGGTGCGGTGGGCGCCGAATTCATCGCCACCATGGACAAGCGTGGTTTCCGCGTCGGCAAGCTCAAGGCACTGGCGAGCGCACGCTCGGCCGGCAAGACGGTGTCGTTCCGCGGGCACAGTGTGGTCATCGAGGAGTTGACCGAGCGTTCTTTCGACGGCGTCGACATCGCGCTGTTCTCCGCCGGCGGCAGCATCTCCAGGAAGTATGCGCCGATCGCGGTCAAGGCCGGTGCCGTCGTGGTCGACAACTCCTCCGCCTTCCGCATGGACCCCAACGTGCCGCTGGTGATCCCCGAGATCAACGCCAGCCGCATCCGTGACCACAAGGGCATCATTGCCAACCCGAACTGCGCCGCGATCACCGCCCTGGTGCCGCTCTGGCCGATCCACCAGAAGAACCGCATCAAGCGCGTGATCATCTCGACCTATCAGGCGGCTAGCGGCGCCGGCGCCGCGGCGATGGAGGAGCTCGTCGAATCCACCCGCGCCAATCTCAACGGGCAGGTCTATACGCCCAAGGTGATGCCGCACCCCTACGCCTTCAACCTGTTCAACCACAACACCGCCATCGACCCCGAGACCGGCTACAACGACGAAGAGACCAAGGTCATCAAGGAGACCCGCAAGATCTTCGAGGACGAGAGCATCGCCGTCGGCGTCACCTGCGTGCGCGTGCCGGTGCTGCGCGCCCATTGCGAAGCCATCACCTTCGAATGCGAGAAGCCGATCACCGAGGACCAGGTCCGTGCCATCATGGCGCAGGCCCCCGGCGTCAAGGTAGTCGACGACCGCGCCAAGAACTACTTCCCGATGCCGATCGACGCTTCGGGCCAGGACGACGTGCTGGTGGGTCGCATCCGCAAGGATCTCAGCGACGCTAGCGGCCATTCGATCTCGATGTTCGTGGCGGCGGATCAGCTGCTCAAGGGCGCCGCGCTGAACGCAGTGCAGATCGCGGAGCTCCTGCCGCAGCGGGTGATGGCGTAGCAGCGAGATGTGCAGGGTGGGCAAAGGCGCGCAAGCGCCGTGCCCACCATTTCGCTCCGGCATTTAAAGGACGGGGGCATGCTTCCGCCTTCGCTCTTCGAGCTACCGCGGGCAAAGTCGCGGCGGCTTACCGTGCCGTCAGCTCAACGCCGCCAATTCCCGCGGTCTCCAGTAACTCGTCGAAAAACGCCACAGCCGCTGCTCCGAAGCGAGCAGAGAGAACTATCTTGGCTTCCAGGACCGCGACTGCCGACATCGACAGGATGTCGGCATCCAGCATCGCTGTCCGGTAGAGTTGCCCATCCGGCTCATTGGTTACGGTCGCGATGATCGCAGACGTATCCACTACCATCAGGACGGTAGCCCGAAACGATCGTAGCCCAGAATTTCGTCAGCAGATCGGGAATCCAGAACCGGCAAGCCAGCGGTCCGCTCGAAGAACGAGGTCAGAGCAGCCCTTCTATCCGTCGTCGGCGTGCCGAGGCGAGACAAGCGCTCCTCAATAGCGCGCTCCAGCGCCGTCTCGATGTCTTCCCCCGTCAGACGGGCGAGGCGCAGGGCAAGCTCATCGACTTTCGCGGAACGGATGTTCATCGGCCACTCGATCCTTGCAAACGGCGTGAACAGCATAGCACACGGATGCCGCCGGGTCACTCCCGAGCCCGAAACAGCAAACACGCATCCCCATACGAATAGAACCGGTATCCGCGCGCGATCGCATGCGCATAGGCCTGCTTCATCGTCTCGAGTCCGGAGAAGGCCGATACCAGCATGAACAGCGTCGACTTCGGCAGATGGAAATTCGTCATCAGGACATCGACCGCGCGGAAGCGATAGCCGGGCGTGATGAAGATCGACGTCTCGGCGGCGAATGGCTGGATCGTGCCGTCCTCGCTCGCGGCGCTTTCCAGCAGCCGCAATGACGTGGTGCCGACCGCCACGATGCGGCCGCCGCTCTTCCGCGCCGCGTTGAGGCGTTCCGCCGTCTCGGCCGAGATCATGCCCCACTCGGCATGCATCTTGTGGGCTTCGGTGTCGTCGACCTTCACCGGCAGGAACGTCCCTGCCCCGACATGCAGCGTCACGCGGTTGAGGCCGACGCCGCGGTCGCGCAGCGCCTGCTCCAGCGCCGGCGTGAAATGCAGCCCCGCGGTAGGCGCTGCAACCGCGCCTTCATTGGCCGCGAACATGGTCTGGTAATCCGCAAGATCCTGATCGTCGGGCGTGCGCTTGGAGGCGATGTAGGGCGGCAGCGGCGGGCTGCCGAGATCGGCGATGGCCTGGTCCAGCGCCGGGCCGTGGAACGAGAACGACAGCGTCACCTCGCCCTCGGTGCCCTTGGCCTCCACCTCTGCGTCGAGATGGCCGAGCAGGCAGACCTTGCCCTCGTTGCCGAAGCGGATGCGATCGCCGGGGACGAGCTTCTTCGCCGGCTTCACCAGCGCCTGCCAGCGCGAGCCGTCGAGCCGCTTGATCAGCGTCGCCTCGATCTTCGGCTCGGTCTCGCGGCCAATGCGGCGGCCCTTCAATTGCGCCGCAATCACCTTGGTGTCGTTGACGACGAGCTGGTCGCCGGGCCTCAGCCATTGCGGCAGGTCGGCGATGGTCTGATCGCGCAGCGCGCCGTTCTCGACGATGAGCATCTTCGCGGAATCGCGCGGGCTCGCCGGGCGCAAGGCGATGCGCTCGGCGGGCAGGTCGAAATCGAAGAGGTCGGTGCGCATGAGCGAGCTTGGTCGGTGTCATGCCCCGCGAAGGCGGGGCATCCAGTAACCGCCAGTGGTAGTTACGACAACGATCGTGAGTACTGGATCGCCCGCCTGCGCGGGCGATGACAGGGACCGCGCTTACTCCTTGTCCGCGGCCATCCGCGCCTTGACGATCTTGTCGGGGTTCTGCACCGGCTCGCCGCGCTTGATCTTGTCGACGTTCTCCATGCCCTCGGTGACCTTGCCCCACACCGTGTACTGGTTGTCGAGGAAGCGGGCGTCGTCGAAGCAGATGAAGAACTGGCTGTCGCCGGAATCGGGATTGGCGGCGCGGGCCATCGAGGCGGTGCCGCGCACATGCGGCTCCTTGTTGAACTCGGCCTTCAGCTTCTTGCCCGAGCCGCCGGTGCCGGTGCCGTGCGGACAGCCGGTCTGCGCCATGAAGCCCTCGATCACGCGGTGGAACACGATGCCGTCGTAAAAACCCTCGCGGACCAGCTCCTTGATACGTGCGACGTGGCCCGGCGCGAGGTCGGGCCGCATCTCGATGGTGACGGGGCCCTGCGTGGTCTCGAGGATCAGGGTGTTTTCGGTGACGCTCATGCTCGTCTCTCTTGCGTTGGGGGTGAAGTCTTGTCGGGTGACGTTTTGCGGCTGCGGAACTGGATCGCGAATGGTCGCCCCGCGGCGGCGCCGGCCATTGCATCGGTAAATGGCACCGGCGTGCAGCGTTGCAACGCCTCCATCACCGCGATCCGGTATTGCAGCCGGTCATTGTCGGAGGCCTCCGCGGATTCATAGGTAATCCTCGGATGGCCCAGAATGTTTCCGGCCCGGTTAAAGCTCACGACGACGGTGATGTCGAGGGGGCGCGCCCTGGCCGGCGACGGCGGTCTCCAGCAGGTGCGCAGGTGCCGGAAGATGTCCTGGATCGTGTCGACCCGGGCGGCCTCCGCGGCGGCACGGGAGGTGCCGAGCAGCAGCATCGCGGCAATCAGCAGGAGCCTGCCACCGCGGCGCGCCATGGCCGCGCCTATTTGACGTCGGAGGCGACCTGCACCTTCACCATCTTGTCGGGATCGGTGACGGAGCCGCCGGGCGAGCCGGGGGGCGCCTTCTTCAGCTTGTCGACGACGTCCATGCCCTGCACGACCTCGCCGATCACGGTGTACTGGCCGTCGAGGCTGCCGCCGTCGGCGAACATGATGAAGAACTGCGAGTTGGCGCTGTCGACGCTGTCGCCGCGCCGGGCCATGCCCACGATGCCGCGGGCAAAATGCACCTTGGAGAATTCCTGCTTCAGGTTCGCATATTTCGAGCCGCCGGTGCCGTTGCCGTTCTGGCCATCGCCCGTCTGCGCCATGAAGCCATCCATGACGCGGTGGAACGGCACGTTGTTGTAGAAGCCTTCGCGCGCGAGCTGCTTGATGCGCTCGGCATGCTGGGGCGCGATGTCGGTCCTGAGCTTGATGACGATGCGGCCCTTGGTGCTGTCGATGACGATGGCGTTGGCCTTGTCGAGATTTGCCGGCAATTGCTGTGCCGCCGCCGGCACCGCGAACAGAAGCGCGGCAAGAACTGCGAGAATTCGGATCATGACAACTCCGGATCAGAAAGAGGAGGAAGCGCGCCGTTATCCGGCGAATTTGGCCTTGAGCTGTGCCGCGACCTGCGGCGGGACGAAGGCCGAGACGTCCCCGCCCATGCCGGCGATCTGGCGCACCAAAGTGGCGGTGATCGGGCGGACCATGGGAGAGGCCGGCAGGAAGACCGTATGCACCTCGGGCGCCATGGCCTCGTTCATGCCGGCGAGCTGCATTTCGTAGTCGAGGTCGCTGCCATCGCGCAGGCCTCGGATCATGATGGTTGCGCCGTGCTTGCGCGCCGCGGTGACCGACAGATCGTCAAACGTCGTCGCCTCGAGCACGCAGCCGGCCTGGGCCGCGATCGGGCCGCAGACGTCCTCGAGCATCTTCAACCGCTCCTCGGTCGAGAACAGCGGCTTCTTGCCGGGGTGCACCCCGATTGCGACCACAAGCCTGTCGCACAAGGAAACGCTGTGCCGGACCACGTCCAGATGGCCGTTGGTGATGGGGTCGAAGGAACCTGGGTAGAAGGCAATGCGCGGCATGGCCCCGTCCTACCGCGCCCCGCCCGGGCCGGCAAGCCGGGCAGGTTCCTTGTCTGTTTCCGGTCCAGTCACATGTAGATGTCTCCCCAGACGTCGGCAACGGCCGGTTTGTTTCGTCCTGCGGGTAGCCACGAAACAAAACGGACCGCGAACGAAACCATTTCCGGCGCCCGCGAAGACGTCCGGAAACTGGCCATGGTTACTAATCCGGCCAACGAACGACGGGTCGCATGCTGGGCGCAGGCGGCCGCATCACAGGGGACTGTCAATGATCAAGGCTCTTTCAGCGATCGCTCTGTCTGCGTGTGTTGCCGCGGCCCTCACCCTCCTGCCCGGCTTTGCCCCGACGGTCGAAGCCAGCGTGCCGCAGCCGCTGGCCAAGAGCGACCGGCTCGATATCCGCACCGTCGGCCGTGACTGCTCGCAGCAGGCCTGGCCGAATTTCGAGGCGTCCTGCCTGCGCCGCGCCGGCAGCAAGGCCAATGTCCGGGAGGCGCGCCTCGTGACCGCCGACCGCACGCCGTAGTCGGAGTTGTCAGTTTCGCGTCAGGAAGGTCCCTCAAGATAAACCCCAAGATAAATCCCATGGCTATTTGCGACGTCTCGTCGCAGACTGCGTTATGCTCGCGCCCGTCGGAATGGCCCGCCGGGCGCGATTCCATTGGGGGATTTGCCGTTGTCCAGCACACCTGCAGTTGCCTCCGGCCACCACCCTGATGCACTGCCGGTTGCCATGACCATGGGCGCCCTCGGCGTGGTCTACGGCGATATCGGCACCAGTCCCCTCTACGCCCTGAAGGAAGCCGCCAAGGCGGCCGCCCATGGCGGTACACTCACTCACGACGCTGTCCTGGGGGTTGCCTCGCTGATCCTGTGGGCGCTGCTCCTGATCATCTCGCTGAAATATGCGCTGCTGATCCTGCGCGCGGACAACCGCGGCGAAGGCGGCATCGTCGCCCTCCTGGCTCTGCTCCACGCGCGTAACGCGCAAGCCGGCACCTGGCGTGCGCATCTCCTCGTCGTCGGTCTCGTCGGCGCGGCCCTGCTCTATGGCGACGGCGCGATCACACCGGCGATCTCCGTGCTCAGCGCCATCGAGGGCCTCAAGGTCGATGCCCCCTCGCTCGCACCGGTGGTCGTGCCCGTCACCGTCGCCATCCTGATCGGGCTGTTCATGATGCAGAAGCAGGGCACCGGCTTCATCGGCCGCATCTTCGGCCCGGTGATGCTGGCCTGGTTCGTCGTGCTCGCCGCACTCGGCATCCACGGCATCGTCAAGGCGCCGGCGGTGCTGGCCGCGCTCAGCCCGTTTTATGCGTTCAATTTCCTGATCCACCAGGATTTTCACGTCTCCTTCGCCATCCTCGGCGCCGCCTTTCTCGCGGTGACCGGGGGCGAGGCCATGTATGCCGACATGGGCCATTTCGGCCGCTTGCCGATCCGGCTCGCCTGGTTCGCGATCTGCCTGCCCGCGCTGGTGCTGAACTATTTCGGCCAGGCCGCGCTCTTGATCACCGATCCCTCGATGATCGAGAACCCGTTCTTCCAGCTCTGCCCGGATGCGCTGCACTATCCGCTGGTCGCCTTCTCGGCGGTCGCGACCGTGATCGCCTCGCAGGCGATCATCTCCGGCGTGTTCTCGCTGACCCAGCAGTCGATCCAGCTCGGCTTCCTGCCGCGCATGCAGATCCGCCACACCACCAGCGACGCGATCGGCCAGATCTACGTGCCGCTGGTGAACTGGCTGCTCGCTGCGGCAACCCTCGGAGCGGTGCTGAGCTTCGGCACCTCGGACGCGCTCGCGGGCGCCTATGGCATCGCCGTGTCGCTGCTGATGGCCATCACGACGCTGCTCGCCGCGCTGGTGGCGATCCAGTGGGGCTATTCGCCCTGGCTGGTGGCCGGCGTGAACGGGGCCTTCTTCGTCATCGACCTGATCTTCTTCTCGGCCAATTCGATCAAGCTGTTCGAGGGCGGCTGGTTTCCATTGCTGCTCGCCGGCCTCGTCGCCTTCCTGATGCTGACCTGGCGCGCCGGCGTGAGGCTGGTCGAAGCCGCGCGCGGCCAGCTGCGCCAGCCCGAGGAGGATCTGATCGAGACCGCGGTCAACAGGTGCCATGCGAGGCTGCCCGGGACCGCCGTGTTCCTGGCCTCGGCGCCGCGCGGCGTGCCGCTCGCGCTCACCCAGTTCGTCAAGCACAACCGCGTGCTGCACGAGCGCGTGCTGCTGGTCACCGTGCTGATCGAGGAATCCCCGCACATTCCCGACGACGAACGCGCCGAGGTGATCGAGATCATTCCCGGCATCACCCGCGCAATCCTGCATTACGGCTTCATGCAGAACCCGACGATCTACGATGGACTGAAGCTCGTTTGCCAGCAGGGCAAGCTGCCCGGCATCGACCTCTCCGAGATCACCTATTACGTCGGCCGCGAAACCATCATCCCGCGCGAGGACGTCCCGGGCATGTGGGTCTGGCGCGAAGGCGTGTTCGCCTTCCTGCAGCGCAACGCCGAACGCTCGGCCGCGTTCTTCGGCGTGCCGACCAAGCAGGTGGTGGAGTTCGGGACGGAGCTGGAGATTTAAGACTAGAACAAGCGACGAGACATCTCTCATGTTGAAATCCCGACTGGCGATCTCGCGCGATCAGGCCCAGGCGATCGTCAACCGCATCACTCCGCAGGCGTCGGTCCTCAGCATCACTGAACTGCATGGCGGCGAAATCGGGACCGTCCTGGAGATCGCGCTGGCGGATGCGCCAGCCTGCATCCTCAAGGTCTATCCGGAATCGCTGCAGTGGAAGATGGCCAAGGAAGTCTATGTGCTGAGGCTCTTGCGGGATCTTGGCGCGGCCATCCCAACAATCCTGCTCGCCGATGACACGCGGTCGGTGATCGAGCTGAACTATGCGCTCATGACCAAGTTGGACGGCGTCGTGCTTGGCCGACGCGAGGCAACGCTGTCGGAGACCGAACTGTTTGCGATCTATGCCGCGATGGGGGCGGCGCTCCGTGGGATCAATAGCATTACCCTCGACAGTTTTGGCTATATCGGCCCCCACGGTGTCTGGACTGCATATCCGAGCAACCAGGCTTACATGTCCGCGCAGCTCGAAAGGAAGCTGAAGGAGTTTTGCGCGCGGGGCGGTGATCCCGCGCTTGCCGCGCGGCTCCGGAACAGCGTTGTGGCGCGCCAGCATCTATTGGACGCAGCAATCATGCCTCGCCTGTGCCACTACGACTTCCACGCCGGAAATATCCTGGTGACGTCGCAGGGCGATCCGCACCTGTCCGGCATCGTCGATTTCGAGAATGCGACGTCCGGTGATCCGCTGATGGATATCGCGAAGGCGATCTATTATTTCACAGCGAAGGACGCGCCGAAGCGAGAAGGATTGCTCGCGGGCTATGGCAAGATCGAGCGCCCTGACTGGCAGGAGACGCTCGATCTCTACCGCGTGTATTGCACGCTGGAGCTATGGTGCTGGATGGCACAAATCGGCAAGCACGAGGCGCTTGCCGATTTGACGAGAGAGCTTGCAAACGCCGCATAGACGGGGCGTCACGCCCCATTGCCGTTCTCGCCGTTGCCGCTCTCGGCCTCTTCCGTGATGTGCTCGACCGAGACGACGTGCTCGTCCTCGGCGGTGTCGAACACGATCACGCCTTGCGTGGAGCGGCCGGCGATGCGGATGCCTTCGACCGGGCAGCGGATCAGCTGGCCCTTGTCGGTGACCAGCATGATTTGATCCGCCTCCTCCACCGGGAACGAGGCGACGAGATTGCCGTTGCGGTTGTTGACGCTCATGGCGACGATGCCTTTGCCGCCGCGGCCGGTGGTGCGGTACTCGTAGGACGAGGTCCGCTTGCCGTAGCCGTTGACGGAGACGGTCAGCACGACCTGCTCCTGCGCCGACATCTCGACATAGCGTTCCTGCGGGAGCTGGAAGCTGCCCGAGGTCTCCTCGACCTCGGCATCGGCCGGCGCCTCGTCCGCGGCGGCTTCGCCCGCGACCGCGCGGCGCATCTTCAAATAGGCCGAGCGCTCGTCCGAGGTGGTGTCGACGTGGCGCAGGATCGCCAGCGAAATCACCTTGTCGCCTTCGCCGAGCGCGATGCCGCGCACGCCCATCGAGGTGCGCCCAGTGAACACGCGCACGTCGGTGACGGGGAAGCGGATGCACTGGCCGCCGGCAGCGGTCAGCAGCACGTCGTCGCGCTCGGTGCAGATCTGCACGTCGACGATCGCTTCGTTGTCGTCGAGCTTCATCGCGATGATGCCGGAGCGGCGCACGTCGACGAAGTCGGACAGCTTGTTGCGCCGGACGTTGCCGCCCGTGGTCGCGAACATCACGTCGAGCTGGCCCCAGGTCGATTCATCCTCGGGCAGCGGCATGATGGTGGTGATGCGCTCGCCCTGCTCCAGCGGCAGGATGTTGATCATGGCCTTGCCGCGCGCGTTCGGCGCGGCCATCGGCAGCCGCCAGACCTTTTCCTTGTAGACCTGGCCGCGCGAGGAGAAGAACAGCACCGGAGTATGCGTCGACGCGACAAAGAGCCGGCTGACGAAGTCCTCGTCGCGGGTCTGCATGCCGGAGCGGCCCTTGCCGCCGCGGCGCTGGGCGCGATAGGCCGACAGCGGCACGCGCTTGACGTAGCCGGCATGCGAGACGGTGACGACCATGTCCTCGCGCTGGATCAGGTCCTCGTCCTCGACCTCGCCCTCCTGCTCCATGATCACGGTGCGGCGCGGCGTTGCGAACTCCGCCTTCACCTCGGCAAGCTCGGTCTTGATGATGTCGAGGATGCGCGCGCGCGAGCGCAGGATGTCGAGATAATCGCTGATCTCGCCGGCGAGCTTGGACAGCTCCTCGCCGATCTCGTCGCGGCCGAGCGCCGTGAGGCGCGCCAGGCGCAGCTCGAGGATCGCCCTCGCCTGCTCCAGCGAGAGGCGGATCGTCCCGTCTTCGTTGATGCGGTGACGGGGATCGTCGATCAGCGTGATGATGTCCTCGACGTCGCGCGCGGCCCAGTCGCGCGTCATCAGGGTCTCGCGCGCCGCAGCCGGCGTCGGCGAGTGCCGGATCACCTTGATGATCTCGTCGATGTTGGCGACGGCGATGGCCAGGCCGACCTGCTCGTGCGCGCGCTCGCGCGCCTTGCGCAGCTTGTATTTGGTCCGGCGCGTGACCACCTGCTCGCGGAAGCCGACGAAGATCGTCAGCATGTCCTTCAGGTTCATGGTCTGCGGACGGCCGCTATCGAGCGCGACGGCGTTGACGCCGAAGCTCGTCTGCAGCGGCGTGAACTTGTAGAGCTGGTTCAGCACCACATCGGGAACCGCATCGCGCTTGAGCTCGACGACGACGCGGTAGCCGTCGCGGTCGGACTCGTCGCGCAGGTCGGAGATGCCCTCGATCTTCTTTTCCTTGTAGAGCTCGGCGATGCGCTCGACCATCGTCGCCTTGTTCACCTGATACGGGATCTCGGTGATGACGATCGCCTCGCGCTCTTTCCGGATCGTCTCGAAGGTGACCTTGCCGCGCATCACGATGGAGCCGCGGCCGAGATGATAGGCGCTGCGGATGCCCTGGCGGCCGAGGATGATGCCGCCGGTCGGGAAATCCGGGCCCGGGATGATGGCATTGAGCTCGTCGATCGTCAGAGCCGGATTGTCGATCAGCGCGACGCAGGCATCGATCACCTCGCCGAGATTGTGCGGCGGGATGTTGGTGGCCATGCCGACCGCGATGCCGCCGGCGCCGTTGACCAGCAGGTTCGGGAACCGCGCCGGCAGAACCACCGGCTCCTTTTCGGAGCCGTCGTAATTGTCCTGGAAGTCGACCGTGTCGTCGTCGATGTCCTCGAGCAGCTTCAGCGCGATCTTGGTCAGGCGGGACTCGGTGTAGCGCATGGCCGCCGGCGGATCGCCGTCGACCGAGCCGAAATTGCCCTGGCCGTCGATCAAGGGCGCGCGCATCGAGAAGTCCTGCGCCATGCGCACCAAGGCGTCGTAGATCGCCTGGTCGCCATGGGGGTGGTACTTACCCATGACCTCGCCGACGGCACCGGCGGACTTCTTGTGCTTCTTGTCCGGGGTGTCGCCGCGATTGTTCATCGCGAACAGGATGCGGCGGTGCACCGGCTTCAACCCGTCGCGCGCATCGGGCAGCGCACGCGCCACGATCACGCTCATGGCGTAATCGAGGTAGGACTTCTTCATCTCCTCGTAGATGGAAACGGGGCGAATGTCCGAGGGGTGCGCCGGCTGGTCGCCGGGCTTGTTGTCGTCGTCAGCCAAGGGGGAATCCGGTGAGGTTTTGTCTGGGAATCATATAGCGCATCCGGGGTCGGATAACCACCCTGGCAGCCCCTCGGAAAGCGCTTTTTCCGCTTATTTTTCCAATAACTTACGGCCTCAGAGCCGCGCCCTGGTCGGCCACGGAATCGACCCTCCAGAACCACCCGCAACGCCGGCCTGAACACTAGGGAAGCGGCGCCCCGTCAGCCAGCTTTCCGCTGCGCAACGGACCTCACCCCAAACATGAAGCGGGCCCGGAAAATCCGAGCCCGCCCAGCCAATTAGTAAGGTTTGCTGACCCGATGCGGGAAGCGCGATCGAAATCGCCGCCGCACCGCCGCCGAGCGGTCCGCCCGCTCAGAACGGGATGTCGTCGTCCATGTCGCTGTTGCGGCCGCCGCCAGCGGCAACCGGACGGCGCGGCGCGCTGCTCACGGGTCCGGAGGAGCCGAAATCGCCGCCCGGCTCGTCGGCGAAGCTGCCGCCTCCGCCGCCGCCACCGCGGCCATCCAGCATCGTCAGCGTCGAGTTGAAGCCCTGGAGCACGACCTCCGTCGAGTACTTCTCGACGCCGCTCTGGTCGGTCCATTTGCGGGTCTGCAGCGCGCCCTCGATGTAAACCTTCGCGCCCTTCTTCAGATACTGTTCGACGACCTTGCAAAGCGGCTCAGAGAAGATCACGACGCGATGCCACTCGGTCTTCTCCTTGCGCTCGCCGGTGTTCTTGTCGCGCCAGGTCTCCGACGTCGCGATGCTCAAATTCGCGATCGGCCGCCCGTCCTGGGTGCGGCGGATTTCGGGATCCTTGCCGAGATTTCCAACTAGAATGACCTTGTTGACGCTTCCCGCCATCGCCGCTCTCCACTCCGAATGCCACTGAATTTCAAAAGGGGCCAATCCCGCTGCCCGCGTTTCTCTGCGCCCGTCGAGGCGACCCTATACGCTTGCGGGCACCGCTCAGCCTGCCACCCCCAGGGTTATCCCCACATATAGCATCGCGCTCAGATTTGTTCCAGATTTGTTCTTTATAGCGGTAGAGCAAACATTCGGCCGGCCGCCAACGAAAAGAGCAGCGCTCCGATGGAACTTTTTTGGGTTCCCGTGAACGACGAAAACCGCTTAACATTCATCAAGTTGTTCCACCTCAGTTGAGCCGCGAGTGTGGCATTCCGGAGACGGACTCTGCCCTTTCCTTAGGCTACCTTTGCCTCGGAATTAGTTCATATGGGCGTCGCGCCTGATCAGCCGCTTCGGGGACTTTCGTGAAGCGGACGTAACTGGGGAGACTGCAATGAATAAGGTTCTATTTGGCGCAATCAGTGTACTGGCATTGGGGCTGTCGGCTCCGGCAAGCGCGGCAGATCTTGCCGCGCGGCCCTACACCAAGGCTCCCGCTCCGGCGGTCGCTGCGATTTACGACTGGAGCGGCTTCTACATCGGCATCAACGGCGGCGGCGGCACGAGCCACAAGTGCTGGGACTTCCTCGACACCACCGGCGTCGTCACCGGCGTTCCCGGTACCTTCGTCGGTGAAGGATGCCACAACGCGACCGGTGGCACGGTCGGTGGCCAGATCGGCTATCGCTGGCAGTCGGCCAGTTGGGTGTTCGGCGTCGAAGGCCAGGGTAACTGGGCTGACTTCTCGGGCGACAACGTCAGCACCGTCTTCCCTGGAAGCGCTTTGGTCACCGGTGACCGCAACCGCTCGCGCATCGATGCTTTCGGCCTGATCACCGGCCAGGTCGGTTACGCCTGGAACAACGTCTTGTTCTATGTGAAGGGCGGCGGCGCCGTGGTCGGGGACAAGTACGACGTTTATGCCGCGGCCGGCACGCCGGGCGCCGGCACGCTGCTGGCGTCGGCTCGCGAGACCCGCTGGGGCGGCACCGTTGGCGCCGGCCTGGAATTCGGATTTGCTCCGAACTGGACGCTCGGCGTCGAGTACAACCACATCTTTCTCGGCGACCGCACAATCGGTTTCACGA
The DNA here is from genome assembly GCF_053629095.1 of Bradyrhizobium sp. USDA 372. Taxonomy (NCBI): domain Bacteria; kingdom Pseudomonadati; phylum Pseudomonadota; class Alphaproteobacteria; order Hyphomicrobiales; family Nitrobacteraceae; genus Bradyrhizobium; species Bradyrhizobium sp. USDA 372. Next base: position 475,561 of record NZ_JBRJHR010000001.1, read on the forward strand.
CGCCTGCGGGCGCCGTGTTCGGGAGCGATCGCATCAGCCAGGATGTCGATATCGGCCTGGTCCGGTTGAATTATCGCTTCGGCGGCCCGCTGATCGCGAGGTACTGATATCCCTCTGATTTTGTGAGTGAATGCAAGGGCCGGCCCGCTGCGCCGGCCCTTCTTTTTTGCGGCACGATGCCTGAACGTAAATAAGTCAGCAACCATCACCTTTTCGACTGTTGTGGCTTTTCGGAGACACAACTTGCGGCTTTGGTGGTGTAAAGACGGCGTCAGTTGGGCCGTTGAGTCCGATGCCCTTCCGCGACGGAAGGCAACAACAGAAACTGGGACTGGGATTAAGTTGAAAATGAAAAAGGTTTTGTTGGCTTCGGCCTGTGTATTCGCTCTTGCGGCCCCCGCTTCGGCTGCTGATCTGGCAGCCCGCCCCTACACCAAGGCTCCGGTGGCTGTGGCCTCGGTCTACAACTGGACCGGCTTCTACCTCGGTATCGTCGGCGGCGGCGCTTGGGAGAACGGTTCCGGCGACCCGCGGATGAAGGGTGGCTTCGTCGGCGGCACCGGCGGCTATAACTGGCAGACCGGCAACGTCGTGTTCGGCGTGGAAGCCGACGGCTCGTGGGCTGATGTCAATGCTTCGGTGACCACCCCTGTTCTCTTTGGCGGCGCTATCGTTCCCGTGACCACGAGCTCGCGCATTGATGCGCTCGGCACTGTGCGCGGCCGTATCGGTTGGGCCGTCAACAACGTGCTGTTCTACGCTACGGGCGGCTACGCCTGGATCGACAACAAGATCACCGTCAGCTCGCCCTTCGCAAGCGTGTCGGACAGCAAGTGGCATTCCGGTTGGACGGTCGGCGCTGGCGTCGAGGCATTCTTCGCGCCGCAGTGGTCGGTCAAGGGCGAGTATCTCTATCGCAGCCTGGGCGGCGAGACCTACTTCTCGGGTATCGGCGCTCCGGTGAACACCGGCACGCTCAACCTTCACACCGTGCAGGTCGGCGTGAACTATCACTTCGGTGGCCCGGTCGTCGCGAAGTACTAAGCTTCGTCTCTGGACGCACCCGCGTTACGAAAGGCCGGCCTCGCGCCGGCCTTTTTGTATTTGTTGCGGCCGCCCCGTTCGTTCGCGTTTTCGGACGGATGTGGCGGCCGGGTGACACAACTTTTGGCTTCAATGGTGTAAAGCAATGACGTTACTTGAGTCATGAGGTCCGCTGCTCTTCCGCTCTCCGGAAGACCGGAATGAGAAACGGAAGTGGGGAATGGATATGAAGAAGCTTTTGCTGGCTTCGGCCAGTTTGTTCGCACTTAGCGCGTTGGCACCGGCCTCGGCGGCCGATTTGGCGGCCCGCCCCTACGCCAAGGCTCCGGTGGCGCCGATCGCGGTGTACAACTGGAGCGGTTTCTACCTCGGCATCAACGGCGGCGGTGCATCGAGCCGCAATTGCTGGGATCTCAATGCCGTGCTCGGTGTGGCAATCCCGGTCGTGTCCGAAGGCTGTCACAACGCAACCGGCGGACTCGTCGGTGGTCAGGTTGGCTATCGCTGGCAGTCGGCTAACTGGGTGTTCGGCCTTGAAGCCCAAGGCGACTGGGCCAACCTGAAGGGATCGAACGCGAGCCCGCTCGCCGCTTTCGCACCCGTGGTCAATCAGACCAGAATCGATGCCCTCGGCCTGTTCACCGGCCAGGTCGGCTACGCCTGGAATAACGTGCTCTGGTACGTGAAGGGCGGCGCCGCGGTCACGCACGCCAAGTACGACGGCCTTCTCGGCGGCGTGGTCTTCGATAGCGCGAGCGAGACGCGCTGGGGCGGCGCAGTCGGCACCGGCATCGAATTCGGTTTCGCACCGAACTGGTCCGTTGCGATCGAATACGACCACTTGTTCATGGGCGGCCGCAACGTCAATTTCACGGTGCTTGGCATCAACGACCGGACCGACCGCATCAAGCAGGATGTCGACATGGGCACCGTTCGCCTCAACTACACCTTCGGCGGCCCGGTCGTCGCGAAGTACTGATCTTCCAAGTCACATCGTCACGAGAGGCCGGCCTCGCGCCGGCCTTTTGCTTTGGGCGGGCTGTTCCGACAGGGGTTCCGCAGCGCTCCTGCTGCCAGATGCCGCCAGCGCGCCAACATTCCGTTGACGATTCGCAAGTCCCACTGGAAATCCGCCGCCGTTCTTCCTACGTTCGCTGCCATACCCATCGGCGCCGATCCCGGTTCCGGGCGAAGCGCGCCTTTTGCATTGGCGCGATCGCGCGTCTTTGGATTCCTCGAGGACCTCTGGGATGGACGAAGTGATCAGGGCGAAGCGCCAACAACAGAACGCGGGCTCGAGCCTGCGCGCAATTACGATCCGCGGCGCGCGCGAGCACAACCTCAAGAACATCGACGTCGAGATTCCCCGCGACAAGCTGGTGGTGTTCACCGGCCTATCCGGCTCCGGCAAATCCTCGCTCGCCTTCGACACCATCTATGCCGAGGGCCAGCGCCGCTACGTCGAATCGCTGTCGGCCTATGCCCGCCAGTTCCTGGAGATGATGCAGAAGCCCGACGTCGACCAGATCGACGGCCTCTCGCCTGCGATCTCCATCGAGCAGAAGACGACGTCGAAGAACCCGCGCTCCACCGTCGGCACCGTCACCGAGATCTACGACTACATGCGCCTGCTCTGGGCCCGCGTCGGCGTGCCCTATTCGCCGGCCACGGGCCTGCCGATCGAGAGTCAGACCGTCTCGCAGATGGTCGACCGCGTGCTGGCGCTGCCCGAGGGCACCCGCCTCTATCTGCTCGCCCCCGTCGTGCGCGGCCGCAAGGGCGAGTACAAGAAGGAGCTCGCCGAGTGGCTCAAGAAGGGCTTTCAGCGCGTCAAGATCGACGGCACCTTCCATGAGCTGGCGGAAGCCCCTAACCTCGACAAGAAGTTCCCGCACGACATCGATGTCGTGGTCGACCGCATCGTGGTGCGCGCCGATATCGGCCAGCGCCTCGCCGAGAGCTTCGAGACCGCGTTGAAGCTCGCAGAAGGCCTCGCCGTCGTCGAGTTCGCCGATGCGCCAGCGGCAGCTGCCCCTGCGGAGGAGAAGAAGAAGACCGCAAAAATCCACGACAAGAGCGGCCCCGAGCGCATTCTGTTCTCGGAAAAGTTCGCCTGCCCGGTCTCCGGCTTCACCATCCCCGAGATCGAGCCGCGCCTGTTCTCCTTCAACAATCCCTACGGCGCCTGCCCCGCCTGCGGCGGCCTCGGCGTCGAGCAGCATGTCGACGAGGACCTCGTCATCCCCGAGAAGGATCTGACGCTGCGCAAGGGCGCGATCGCGCCCTGGGCCAAATCGTCATCGCCCTATTACGTGCAGACGCTGACCGCGCTCGGCAAGCACTACAAGTTCACACTCGACACCAAGTGGAAGGACCTGCCGAAGAAGACGCAAAACGCGATCCTCTACGGCTCGGGCGAGGACGAGATCAAGTTCTCCTACGAGGACGGGGTGCGCTCCTACGACACCAAGAAGCCGTTCGAGGGCGTCATCACCAACATCAACCGCCGCTACCGCGAGACCGAAAGCGAGTGGGCGCGCGAGGAGCTGGCGAAATATTTCCACGACGTGCCCTGCGAGGGTTGCAAAGGCTTTCGACTCAAGCCCGAGGCGCTCTGCGTCAAGGTCGGCGGCAAGCATATCGGCGAAATCTCGGAGCTGTCCGTGAAGGGCGCCGGCGCATGGTTCGAGACCGTGCCGGAGGCGCTGAACGCGCAGCAGAACGAGATCGCGGGCCGCATCCTGAAGGAGATCCGCGAGCGCCTCACCTTCCTGCTCGACGTCGGCCTCAATTATCTGACGCTATCCCGCTCCTCCGGTACGCTGTCCGGCGGCGAAAGCCAGCGCATCCGCCTGGCCTCGCAGATCGGCTCGGGGCTCACGGGCGTGCTCTACGTGCTGGACGAGCCCTCGATCGGCCTGCATCAGCGCGATAATGCCCGCCTGCTCGAAACGCTGAAGCGGCTGCGCGACCTCGGCAACACCGTGGTCGTGGTCGAGCATGACGAGGACGCCATTCGGCTCGCCGACTACGTGCTCGACATCGGCCCCGGCGCCGGCATGCATGGCGGCAACATCGTCGCCGAAGGCACGCCCGCCGAAATCATGCGCAACCCGAAATCGCTGACCGGCAAGTACCTCACCGGCGAGCTCGAGGTCGAGGTGCCGGAGCGGCGTCCGCCGAACCACCGCCGCACCATCAAGGTGGTGAACGCGCGCGGCAATAACCTCAAGAACGTCACGGCGGAGATTCCGCTCGGCCTGTTCACCTGCGTCACCGGCGTCTCCGGCGGCGGCAAGTCGACGCTGCTGATCGATACGCTCTACCGCGCCATCGCCCGCAAGCTCAACAACGCCAGCGAGGGCGCCGCCCCGCACGACCGCATCGAGGGCCTCGAGCACATCGACAAGATCATCGACATCGACCAGTCGCCGATCGGCCGCACCCCGCGCTCGAATCCTGCGACCTACACCGGCGCCTTCACGCCGATCCGCGAATGGTTCGCCGGTTTGCCGGAAGCGAAGGCGCGCGGCTACGAGCCCGGCCGCTTCTCCTTCAACGTCAAGGGCGGCCGCTGCGAAGCCTGCCAGGGCGACGGCGTCATCAAGATCGAGATGCACTTCCTGCCCGACGTCTACGTCACCTGCGACGTCTGCAAGGGCAAGCGCTACAACCGCGAGACGCTGGAGGTGCTGTTCAAGGGCAAGAGCATCGCCGACGTGCTCGACATGACCGTCGAGGAAGCCGCCGAGTTCTTCAAGGCGGTGCCGCGCGTGCGCGAGACTTTTCAGACATTGCACCGCGTCGGGCTCGATTACATCCATGTCGGCCAGCAGGCGACGACTCTGTCAGGCGGCGAAGCCCAGCGCGTCAAGCTGGCCAAGGAGCTGTCCAAGCGCGCCACCGGCCGCACGCTCTACATCCTGGACGAGCCCACCACCGGCCTGCACTTCCACGACGTCAAGAAGCTCCTGGAAGTGCTGCACGAGCTGGTCGCCCAGGGCAACACGGTCGTCGTGATCGAGCACAATCTCGAAGTCATCAAGACCGCCGACTGGGTCATCGACTTGGGCCCCGAAGGCGGCGACGGCGGCGGCGAGATCGTCGCCTGGGGCCCGCCGGAAGATATTGCGAAGGCGCCGCGGAGCTATACGGGGAAATTCCTGGCCCCGGTGCTGGAGAAGGCGCGAAAGCCGAAGCGGAGGCGTGCGGCGAGCGAGGCGGCGGAGTAGGTTGCGCGTCCGGAATGTGACAACGCACATGTCTGAGGGAGAATGAACTTTGCCTGCCGGACTTGTGCAAACCTTTCGTGCGTTCGCTCATAACAATGCCTGGGCAAACCATCGGCTGCTCACGGCTTGCGCTGCTCTGTCTCAGGTTGAGTTCGAGGCCGAGCGAAGCGGGTTCTTTCCAAGTCTTCAGCGCACGCTAAACCACATCCATGTCATTGATCTCTTCTATGTCGATGCGCTGGAGGGCGGTTGGTTGGGCCCGGCGGCCTGGAAGAACGAGGTGCCGTACCCTTCCCTCGTCACGCTCAAGCCGGCGCAAGCCGCAGTCGACGAGCGCTTGATTGCTGTCTGCGATGCACTGACGCCCGAGAGTCTCAGTACCGTTGTGAGTATCAACCGCGACACGACCGTGCAGACCGAACGCCGCGACCGGCTGCTCATGCATCTCTTCCAGCATCAAATTCATCATCGCGGACAGGCGCATGCCATGCTGTCCGAAACAAGCGTCGCACCGCCTCAGCTTGACGAGTTCTTTGCAGAGGGAGAAGCATCGCTCCGCGCCAGCGAATTCGCCGAACTTGGTTGGACCGAAAGCACTGTGTGGAAATCCTAGTTCAATAACTGGATGATCGAACGGCATCCCTTTCACGTGCCCTATTCCCTCGCCATCTTCGACCTCGACGGCACGCTCGCCGACAGCTTCCCCTGGTTCCTGCGCACCATCAACGATGTCGCCGACCGCTTCGACTTTCGCCGCGTAAAGGACGAGGATGTCGAGGAGCTGCGGCATGCATCGAGCCGCGAGATCCTCGCCCGGCTCGAAGTGCCCTTGTGGAAGCTGCCGGCGATCGCGCGGCATGCGCGGCGGCTGAAGGCGGAGGCCGCTTCCGAGATCTCGCTGTTTGCGGGCGTCGAGACGATGCTGCGGACGCTGGCCGAGAACGGCGTGCAATTGGCGCTGGTGACTTCCGACAGCGAGGCCAATGCCCGCGAGAAGCTTGGGCCTGCCGCGGCGTTGTTCGCGCATTTCGACTGCTCTGCGTCGCTGTTCGGCAAGGCTGCGAAATTCCGCCGGGTCATCCGCCGTGCGGGTGTCGAGCCCAGCAAGGTGATTTCGATCGGCGACGAGGTTCGCGACATCGAGGCGGCGCGGGCCGTGGGAATTGCCTGCGGCGCCGTGTGCTGGGGCTATGCGGCACCGGCGGCATTGCGGGCGCTGGGGCCGGATCATGTGTTCGACCGGATGGAGGAGATTGCGGATGTGTTGTGCCGGATCCGTAGGGTGGGTTAGCCTTGCGGACTGCGCGAAGCGCACACCGCTTGGCGTAACCCACCACTTCGGGCACCGCGGACACCAAAGAGGTGGGTTACGCTGACGCTAACCCACCTTACGCGACCACACCTACTCCGTCCTGCGCAAGAACGCCCCGAACGCGCGCGGGCCGTCGCCGGTCTTGATCTCGCTGATCACCTTGAGATCGGCCGCATCGATGATGCTTAGCGTGTTGCTTTCCCAGCAGGCAACGATGACGCGCTTGCCGTCGGCGGTTGCCGCGATGCCTTCGGGATAATCGCCGACATTGATGCGCTTGACCGGCTTGAGGCTCGCCAGATCGAACACGCTGACGGTGCCGCCATATTGGTCGCTGACGAAACCGCGCCCTGGCGTCAGCGCCACCGCATACGGGCGCATGCCGGCCGGCACGCGGCCGATCTCTCGAGCCTCTGCGATATCGATCACGGAGACATCGTCGGAGCCGACATTGGCCGTGTAAGCGCGCTTGCCCTCGGCATCGATGGTGACGCCGAACGGGCGGGTGCCGACCTTGATCACCGCCTTGCGCTGGCGCGTCGCCGTGTCCACCACCGAGACGCTGTCGTCGTCGCGGTCGGCCGAAAGCAGCAGCTTGCCGTCGGGCGTCACCGCAAGGCCCGAGGGCGACGTGCCGACCGCGATGCTGGCGACAACGCTGCGCGAGGCCGTATCGATCACCCGCACTGCGGCGGCGTACCAATCGGCGACATAGACCGTCTTGCCATCGGGCGCGACCGCAATGCCGAGCGGCCCGCCGCCGACCTCGACGCGGCCGGCGACCTGCCGCGTCGCCGCGTCGACCACCGTGACCGCCTTGGCATCCGGGCTCGTGACATAGGCAAAGCGCCCATCCGCGCTGACGGCGATACCTGCCGGCTTGCCGCCGATCGGGATGGTCGTGACGCTGCGCACGCCAGCGAGGTCCACGACCATCAGATCATCGCTGAGCTGGTTGGTGACGAACGCCTCCTGGGCGGCTGCGCTGCCGAGACTCGCATGACAAAGGCTGGCGGCGAGCGCCGCCAGAACCAGCGCCCTCACGATCAGCTGCCGCTCTCGATCTTCTTCTTGAGCGCCTCGAGCCCGGCTCTGTACAGCCCGCTCACGGCCTTGATCGCGGCCTCGTCGCTCAGCTCCGGCGGCGGGTCGTTGTTGGGATAGCCGCGATAGAACGCGCCGGCCCATTCCAGCTTCGCCTTGCCGTCGGGTGCGGGCGAGACCGTCAGGGTCGAGGAATAATTGGTCACCGGCAGCACCTTCACGTCGACCTTGGTGATCCGGTAGGAATAGCTCTGCATGTCGGGCTCGTATTTGTAGAGCTCCTCCTCGACCGTGGCGCCGCCCGTCATGGTGAGTTTCCGTGTCGCACCGATCTCGTTGCCCTTCTCGCCTTGGGTCTTGGTGACCGGCTGAAGCCAGCTCATGTCCTGGAAATTGCCGATCACCGCCCACACCTTCGCCGGGGCCGCGTTGATCTCGATGGATTCCCGAACCTTCTGCCGCGTCGGCCCATGGGCCCGGACCGGCTCGAAGGCGGTCATCAGAGCCATCCCCGCCACCGCCAGCGCCGCCACCCCGGCGATCGCCAATCCGCTTCTCATCCTCATGTCGTTTCCTCGTTTTCAACCTGCGCGACTTGGAACGCGCGCTGAATTCATCGTAGCGCATTTTTGGACCGTGGGGAGACCTGTTCGTGGCGCGGCTGTGGCAGGCGCAACGCACACCATTGATTGGGTGGCCGGAGGGGCAAAACACCAGACCGGGGTCAACATGGCCATGCCGAAATAATTCGCTTTACTCGAATTCGGAATTGTCGCATGTTGCCCCCACCTCAACCCGGGCCGAGGGGCGCATCGCGATCGTCACGAACGCGGGATGGGAGGCGGTGGACGCAGGCAGCGTCGCGCGCAGGTGGTTTGCAGGGCGGGTCACTCCGTGAGCAGGCGATGCGCGCACACGACGGGCGCAGTCTGCGTACGGCAAAATCGTGTGGTCCTGGCGCCCGGGGTCTGTGCGCCAAGGTTTGCGGTGACGTTGCGGCCCGAGCGGGCTCGCACCGTCAGTCATCCGCAAGGCGACGGGGGCAATAGTGCATCGCTCCCCGGGGAGAGCACGACATAAGCCGTCAACCCACTGCGCAGGGAAGGCCGGATGTTTGGCTTCACCTGTATGCCGCTGTGCAGCTTTTTCAAGCACACGCTTCGCACAGTGGACCGCGGGTGCCAGCCGGCACCCGGCCTTCCCTGCGCCCTCGGCACTTTCGAGGGCGGATGCAGCAAAGCTCGGGCGGAATCTGCCGCGAGGATGCGAGCCTGTGTCCGTATAAGGACGATTTTGAGTTCGATGCAGGCGCCTCCTCTCCGTCATTGCGAGCGTAGCGAAGCAATCCAGACTCATTACGCGGAAAGACTCTGGATTGCTTCGTCGCAAGAGCTCCTCGCAATGACGATGGAGAGAGCGCAGGCCCCTTCACCTACTCCCCCAGCGTCGCCTCCACGAACCCGCGCGGATCATCGCAAAACTCCCGCATCACCCGGTAATGATCGGTCTGCTCCACCGTAACAGGCTCAAGGCCGTATTTGCCGAGCCGCAGCAGCTGCGCGTTCGGATAGGCCATCAGCAACGGGGCATGGGTCGCCATGATCACCTGGCAACGACCGGAGAGATCCATGCGATGCAGGAGCTTGAGGAAGTCCATCTGCCGTGCCGGCGACAGCGCGGATTCCGGCTCGTCGAAGATGTAGATGCCCTGCTTCTGGCAGCGCTCCTCAAAGAAGACCAGAAAGCCCTCACCGTGGGAAAAGGAAAGATAGTCCGGCGCTTCCTGGACGCTCGCACCAAACACGCCTTCCATGGCGTGCGCAGCGTCCACCGCCGAGCGGTCCAGATAGCGCGCGATGGAAAAGAACGTCTCGGCACGAAAGAACCAGCCGTCGGTCACCTTTGGCACCCAGGCTGCCCGCAATGCAGAGGACAGTTCATCGCCGCTGACCTCGATGCCGCCGCCGTCGATTTCCTGAAAACCCTTGCGGCCGCCGGTGCTGGCGAAGCCGGCCAGCCCCGCAATGCCCTCGAGAATGGTCGATTTGCCGGTCCCGTTCTCGCCGACGATGATCGTGACCGCGGCGTCGAAGCTCTGGTCGAACTCGTCCCTGAACACGGGAAGACAGAACGGATAAGCCTCCCAGTCCTCGACCCGCGTACGGTCGAGCCAGACGCGCCTGAGATAAGGCGCAGCCAACGTGGTCTGACGGCGTCGTGTCCGGCTCATTTCCCCCACCTACCTCAGCTGGAGCCGCTCGGAACATATCAGGAACACAATGCTCGCGAAAGCTGCATTTGAGAAACATGCAGAAATATACCCGGCACGCGTTCCTCTGCTCGCACTTCGATATCTCAGGTTGTGGAGCAGAATCGCCCTTGAGGATGCGTTGCCGAGACAGTCTGCTGACATGAGGCCAGCACCTACCTCGCGCCCCCGCAATGATTGACGGAGGTCCGGGACCGCCAAGCCGCGAGGAATGCGCGATGATATCAACGTATTTCAGCTACAATTACATTTCGCGCCATCTCAAGCAGTCCCTGACGAGGGTCGAACAGCAACCCGACGTCTCGCGAGAGGCCGCCTATTACAAAGCCAACATCGGCAAGGTGAAGACGGTCGACGATCTCATGAAGGATTATCGCCTGTACCACTTTGCCATGAAGGCATACGGCCTGGAAGACATGGCCTATGCCAAGGCGTTCATGAGAAAGGTCCTGGAGAGCGACCTCTCCGACGCCAACAGCTTCGTCAACAAGCTGGTCGACAAGCGCTACCGGGAGTTTGCCGCGGCATTCTCGTTCAACGGCAGCGCAACGCCTGTTGCGCAATCGGCGGACCAGACCGACGAGATGATCGGCCTGTACACGGCGACCAAGAAGAGCCAGGTCGACGCACTTGCCGACGACACCAATTACTACAGCGCCCAGATCGGCAACATCACCAGTGCTGACCAGCTCCTGAACAACGATCGTCTCCGCAACTACGTCTATTCGGCATTCGGGATCGATCAGAGCAAATGGCCGCGCGACACCATAAGCCAGGTCCTGCGCAGCGATCCATCCGATCCAAACAGCTACGTCAACACCACCTTCGCGTCTCAGTTGACCGGCCTGAACGCCCAGCTCGCTCAAGCCAAATCGGACGTGAGCGCCGCCAATGCAAAGATCGCCGACTACACGGCCCAACTGTCGCAACCAGGCGCTGACGTGACCCAGTTGAAGGTCCAGATCCTGGTCGAAAAATATCACCTGGAGTCGTACACAAAGAGCATTTCCAACCTCAATGACCAGATAGGCACGATCGGCGAATTTGTAGATTTGGCCGGCGCATTCGAGTTTGCGCCTGACGGGTCGCTTCCGGCGGGCGTGCCTGCGCAGACTGCTGCAAACGTCGCGCTCACGAAACAGCGGTTCGACGACGGCAAGGCCGCCATCTATTCGGCGGCAAGCCCGCTGAACGAAGCTTTCGCTATCAGGCAGTTCAGAACGGCCATCCTCACCATCGATTCGATCCAGACATTCGTATCGACACCGGCCGTGTATGATTTTGCTCTCGGCGCCGTCGGACTCGATTCCAAGGAAGTCTCGCAGGACACCGTCAAAGCCGTCCTCGAAAGCGATCTCAACGACCCCAAGAGCTTCGTGTATACCCTCAAGGACGATCGATATGTTCAGCTCGCGCGCGCCTTCAACTTCGATGCAAAGGGCAATCTGACCACGCCCCTGGTGGCCCAGGACCCGAGCGAGGTCCTCCAGATTGCGAAGGACTACGTCACCGCGATGATCAGACAGACGAGCCCTCAGGAGCAAGCTGCGGTTCGGGCCCAAGCCGCGAAAGACGCGACATCTTATCGGGAAGCCATCGCAGACATCGAGAGCGTTTCCGATTTGCTCGCAAACAGGAAAATGGTCGATTTCATTCTCGTCGCAAAGGGTCTGGAGCCAGGGAAAGTCAGCACCGAATATCTCAAGAAGATATTCAATTCCGATCTGAGCAATCGAAAGAGCTTCGCGAACACGGAGAGCGATCCGCGCTTTGCTGAAATCGCGGCCTCGTTCAATTTCGACAGCAAGGGCAACGTCGCACGCCTGCCGACGATGGGGCCTCAGAAACGAGATCAGTTTCGGGAAACCCAGGCAAACTATCTCCGGCAAAGCCTGGAACAGCAGCAAGGCGACATGAACCCCGGCGTGCGCCTGGCCCTCTATTTCCAGCGCAAGGCCGGGGAAATCACGTCCGCATACGACATCCTTGCCGACAAGGCGCTGTCGGAGGTGTTCAGGACCACGTTCAACCTGCCCGATTCGATGGCTGCGATGCCGATCGATCAGCAAGCCAAGTTCGTGGACCGCTTCATGAAGATCAAGGATCTCTCCGATCCCGCGAAGGTTGAAAAGCTGCTGGGCCGTTTCTCCGCCATGTATGACGTCAAGAACAGCCAGAGCACCGGTCAGGCTCAATCCCCCTTGCTCGACCTGTTTCAAGGATCGAGCTCAGGGATAAGCCAATCGACGTTCCTGGCCATTGCCAAGCTGCGCGCTCATTGAGCGCTCGCCGCGACTAGCCCAGCACCTCCAGCACCAGCTCCATCGTCATCAGCACGGGATTGTCGCCACGGATCAGACGGCCTTCCGCAACGCCGCCAGTGTAGTCGATCAGCGCAACATCGAGCGCAGCTTCCAGCGCGCCGGACGTGCCGGGCGCGATTGTTCCTGCTGTGATCGCCAGCTCCGTCGCAAACGGCTCGGTCACGCCGCCATGGGTGAAGCGCGCGCCGATGGTCGAGCCGACGCCGCCATGAATCTTCGCGCGGGCAATGCCGTGCGCGCGGCAGAACACTTCGACGCACCCAGCAAAATCCTGGTTCGGGCGCAGGCGGAGCGCGAAGGCGCGGCTCGTCGTGCGCGCGCCGTTGCTCGCAGCCGCGACCGGCCCGAACAGCTTGAAATTGGTCTCGGGATCAGGCTCGGCGGTGAATATCGCCCCGTCGATGCCGAAGGCCTCGACCTCGAACGCCTCAGCAACGACGGTCTCGTCCGGCAGCATGTGGCCCCCGCTGGTCTTGCCGTCGGCCTCGGTCCACAGCCCGTGGCAATGAAAGAACGGCGCACCGTCGCGCGTGCCGAGCGTCATGCTGCCGAGCCTTGGGCGCGTCACGCCGTCGGGCCGGAACGTGTCGCTGTAGAACGCCGCGTTTTCGTCGGTCTTCGACAGCGCCGGCATGACATAGGCGAACGGCCCCAACGCGCCGCGGCGAAAGTTCAGCACGCCGCCGGCAAAGCCCTCCGCGGCAAAGCCGCGCCGCGCGGCCTCCAGCAGCGGCAGACCGGCCTCAAGCGTGAAGGCAAAGGCGCGCCCCCTCGCCTCCACCCATTGGATGCGTTCCGGAGGTGGCGGGCCCGGCTGCTTGATGCTCCGCATCTGGTGCGCTCAGCCCGTCTTCTTGTCGAGGTCGAGCAGCCCGCGCGCCTCGAGCTCGTCGCGCACCATGCGCTTCGGCACCTTGCCGTAGCCGGATTTCGGCAGCGCATCCCAGAAGAAGAAGCGCTTCGGCATCTTGTAGCGCGGCACTTTCGGCGACAGGAACGCCGCCATCTCCGCTTCGCTCACCGCCTTCGCGCCTTCGCGGGCGACGCAGACGGCAACGCCGACCTCGCCCCAGGTCGCGTCGGGCACGCCGAGCACGGCGACCTCGCCGATCCCAGGATGGGTCAGGATCTTCTCCTCGATCTCACGCGGATAGATATTGGAGCCGCCGGAGATGTACATGTCGGAGGCGCGCCCCGTGATGTACACAAAACCCTCCTCGTCCATGTTGGCCGAGGTCGCCGGTGCGGAACCAGCCGTTGCGGAACGCCTTCGCATTGGCTTCGGGGTTGTCGTAATAGCCGGCGAACACCGCAGGCCCGATCACGCAGATCTCGCCGCTCTGGTTGGCCTTGAGCTCGCGGCCCTCGTCGTCCTGAATCGACACCTGCATGCCGGTGCGCTCGAAGCCGCAGGTGCCGATCTTGGCGTGCGGGCCGTCCTCCGGATCGTGCAACGCCGCCGGCAGCACGGTGATGTTGCCGGTGACTTCGCCAAGGCCGAAATACTGCACGATCACCTTGCCGAGCTTCTTCAGCGCCGCCTTCTGGTCCTCGCGATACATCGGCGCGCCCGCATAGATGACGTAGCGCAGCGAGGAATGGTCGTATTTGTCGGCGGCGGGATGCTCGACCATCATCTTCAGGATGGTGGGCACGGTGAAGAGATTGCTGACACGATGCGCCTCGATCAGGCGGAACGCCTCGTTGATGTCGAATTTCTCGGTCGGCAGCAGCACAGTGCGCGCGCCGCGCGCGGTCTGCATCAATTGGTGCACGCCGGCGCCGTGCGACAACGGCGCCACCACCAGCGAGGCATCCTGCTCGGTCGTCCCGGGCGTCAGATCGGCGAGGTGATTGGTGACGACGAAGCCCATCTGGCCGTGGGTCAGCACGGCCGCCTTGGAGCGTCCGGTGGTGCCGGAGGTGAAAAAGAACCAGCAGGGATCGTCGTGCTCGACCGCGACATTCGCGACGTTCGCGCCGGCCTGCGAGGCGATGGCATCGGCGACCGAGCGCTCGCCGAACGCGGCCTTGCCGTCGATGCTCCAGGTGAATTCGATTGCGCCGCCCTTCACGGCCGCGGCGTGCTCGGGGAAATCGACGTGACACAGAAACGCCTTTGCGCCGGAGGCTTGCGCGAGATAACTGACCTCATCCGGCATCAGACGGAAATTGGTGGGCACCCAGACCGCACCGAGCCGGAACGCGGCGAACATCGAAAAGAACATCTCGTCGCCATTCTTGGAATGGACGAGGATGCGGTCCCCCTTGGCAATGCCTCGAGCGGCGAGCGCCGTGGCCAGGGCCGAGACCTGCGCATCGATCTCGCGCCAGGTCCAGGATTTTTCACCCCAGACGAAGCCGGGACGCGATCCATGCCGCCGCGCATTCTGAGTCAGCATATAGGCGAGATTCATGACGCGGCGGGACATGCGCAGGGGCTGCATCGGGCTTCCTCTTCGGCGACGGGCGGCACGCGAGCCGTCCGTTCATTGCAGCCCATTTATCGCCAACGCCGGCGGCCCTGCAAGGCCGGCTGCCGCGGACCTGCCCTACGGCTGCTTGAATGCAAATGGCGTCGCCGTGATGGTCCTGGTCTTCCAGCAGGCCTGCGCACCAAAGCCGCCGCAGAAGCTGCCATGCAGATCGAAGCGGATGGTGCGCGCGGCGCCGCGCTTTACCGGTGGGGCCATGATCTTGTAGCGGAGGACGTAGCCGTCGAACACCTCGCGCACGCTGCCGTCCGGCAGCGTCACCAGGATCTTCATGACGCAGCCGCCGGTTCCGCAATAGGTCGTCTCGCGATCGCCGCATTTGGTGTCCTGGAAATCGACGACATAGTCCTCGCGACCATCGCCGGTCAGGTCGATCTTGCGCACGGTGTTCGGCGCGAAGGTCACCGCGCCACCGTCCTGGCTATCGCATTCCTCATTGGCGTAGCGCAGCGCCTTCTGCACGCCGGGCGGATAGTCGGCCGGATTGAACGGCTTTGCGTCGTCGGCGCGCGCAGCCGAGGCGAACAGAGCGAGCATGAGGATGAGATAGCGCATGCGCGTTTGTCGCCAGCGCAGCAACTTTCGTTCAGGGAATTTTAAACATGATCGGCGCAACGTTCATCGATTGTCGCGTACAGAGTGCCCCATCATGGTCAAAGCGCCCGCCCTCCTCCTGTTGTCGCTGGCGCTCGCCGGATGTGCCGCTTCTCCGCAAGCGCATCTTGCGTCCGATCCCGCCTTCAAGCCTGCGCGCTATGCCTGGGATGGCGCCGGCAAGGATCCCAATCGGCCGCGCGCCGCCTCACAGCCAACCCGGACTGCCGCCCGCTCCGAGCGCAACAGGGCGCAAGCCGAGGCGCAGGACGGCATCGATGCCGAACAGGACGCCAGGGTCAACCGCTCCCTGGTCATCTGCCAGGGCTGCCTTCGCCCGCCGCCACAGGCCGAAGAGTCCAGGCTGGCCAAAGCGACCGATTGAACCGAACGGCTTCGGATCGGAAACCGCCGGCCGGACCGCGCGTTACGATCTCGTGCGCGGGGCCGGCAGCTGCAAGGCAACGATATGAGTGACGTCATCAACAACAAGGCCCATCACCGCTACGAGCTCGAGGTGGAGGGTCACCTTGCGACCGAGCACTACAGGCTCGACGGCGATGTCATCACCTTCGAGCATACCGACGTGTCGAAGGAGCTTGGCGGCAAGGGCATCGGCTCGAAGCTGGTGCAAGGCGCGCTCGACCAGGTCCGGGCGAACGGATTGAAGCTGATCCCGCAATGCCCGTTCGTGAAGGCATGGATCGACAAGCACCCGGACTATGCGGATCTCGTGACACGGTGAGTGCACAGGCCCGCCGCCAGTCGCCGGCAGGCCTGTCGTTGACTTACGGCCCTATTGTCCGTGCTTGAGCAAGTCCTGATCGTTCATATCCCAGTCCTGCCACAGCTGGAGAACGCCGAGCAGCACCACCACCGCACCAAGGCTCGTGTGATAGATGCGGAGGAAGCCCTCGCCGGAATAGCCGAGCGCGTATGGCGAGGCGATGAGCCACAGTCCGACCAGGATCGTCGTCACCTCTTGCCAGCGCTGCAAAGCGACGTATTCGAGCTGGCTGATACCAAACACGACCAGGCCGATCGCAACCGTGTTCAGGATCGCCGTCTGGTGACCGGCGATCGCCTGATCCTGGATCGGAAACCACGGCGAGGCCACGATCACCGCACCCAGCAGCATCCCGCACCAGTCTTCCCACGTTCGATGAGTATTAAAGAAACCAGAGTCCGACATCGTACCCTCCCTGCAAAAGAGGCATACGTCTGCGGCTGGCGATCGTGACACTCCGAATGTCTAGCGACCCTGCCGGCCGCATTCGGGCGTATGTCCTTTCCAGGACGTGGGAACCGAAGTGCGGCTTGCAAGAGCGGCATCAGGGATTTTTTTTGCGGGTCGCGGGACCCGTGCTCGCGGCGCGCCAGGTCCATACTGCAATGCGGTGACGTCGGCGCGCATTTGCAGATGTCTCCTCTGCGCCGATCTCCCTTGGTCTCATCTTGGCAAGGGCCGTGTCAGGCTCCTAGATCAGGAAGCAATCTGCAGCTTGGAAGGATCCCGCATGGCGGCTTCGGTACGCGACAACAAGGACAGGAGGCGCTTCGAGCTCGATGTCGGCAACGACATGGCCTTCGCCAATTACCGGTTGACGCCGTCGGCCGTGATCATCACCCACACCGAAACGCCGCGCGCGCTGCGCGGGCGCGGCATCGGCTCCGAGCTAGTCAAGGGCGCGCTCGAGCTGATCCGGCGCGACGGCAAGAAGGTGATCGCCGGCTGCGGCTTCGTCGTCGACTATCTCGACCGGCATCCGGAGGATGCGGACCTCGTCGCCTGAACGCAAAAGGGCCCGCGCGATCGCGGGCCCTTCCGGCACGACCGACGCCGGGTCAGTGCTTGATCTCAGGCGGCAGCTTGCCGCCATTGGCGGCAAGCTTGGACATCACCTGCTTGTGCAGCCAGACGTTCATGCTGGCGGAGTCGTTCATGTCCCCGCTATAGCCGAGCTCCTTGGCGAGGTCCTTGCGCGCGGCCAGGCTGGAATCGATGTCGAGTGCCTTCATGAGGTCGACGATCGAGGTACGCCATTCCAGCTTCTCGCCCTTGTGCGCGGCGACGGCCTTGTCGACGATGGCAGCGACGTCGACGGCCGCCATGGGCGCTGATGCCGGCGCCGATGCGCCCGGCGCGGTCCCAGCGGGGGCACTGCCCGGCGCTGCGCCACCGGCCGGCGCGGCGGAAGCCGGCTGGCTGCCGAAGATCGCGCTCATGATTTTCCCGAAAATGCTCATGTCTGCTTCCCCGAAAAGGATCCATTGGAAGGGCCTTGAGTGGCCCCTTATAGACGAAGTCACCGCGTTGCGCCCGCGGAGTTCTGCGAACCACCAGGCAGCATGAGCTTATCTGCGGCGAAATGACGACCGAATGACATCATCGAGGTTGCACTGCGGCATCGAATTTCACCCAGGCGTGAGGGACAGGACTCGGAATTGGGAGTAGCCTTTACGTTCAACTCGCGATCCCGTCCGGAATTCGCGTCTGGTTGGAATCGCGAAACTCAGAGAAGAGCGGCCGCTTGCGCCGTTTGCCGGCGCCGAGTGCGGCTGCCCGGCAAGGGAGCTAGCGACCATGGCGACACTCTACCAGGGCAATGTACCCACGATGGCCCAGCCCGCGGATGCGGCTGGACCTGTGATCCGAACCATCCAACTGTCTGATCTGCACGAGGCGCTCCGGCGCGGCTGGGAGGATTTCAAGGCGATTCCGAGCCACGCCATCATCCTTTGCGTCATCTATCCCGTGCTGGGCCTCGTGCTCGCCCGCGTGGTGATGGGCTATTCCGTATTGCCGCTGCTGTTTCCGCTGGCCGCGGGCTTCGCCCTGATCGGCCCGTTCGCAGCCCTCGGCCTCTACGAACTCTCCAGCCGACGTGAACGCTACGAGGAGGCCAGCGCCTGGGATGCCATGGAGGTGCTGCGCTCGCCTTCGTTCGGTGCGATGCTCGGTCTCGGCACGTTGCTGCTCGCCCTGTTCGTCACCTGGGTGGCAACCGCACAAGCGATTTACGTCGCGGCGTTCGGCTACGAGGGCGTCACCGGATTCTCGGATTTCATCAGGCGCGTGCTGACGACGCAGCAAGGCTGGTGGCTGATCGTGGTTGGTTGCGGCACCGGATTCCTGTTCGCGCTCGCCGCACTCTGTCTCAGTGCCGTGTCGTTCCCCTTGATGCTGGACCGCCATGCCGGTGCGTTCGAGGCGATGAGCACTTCGCTACGCGTGGTCGCGAGAAACCCGGTGCCGATGGCGGCCTGGGGCCTGATCGTGGCGGTTCTGCTCGCGCTCGGCACGATCCCGGCCTTCCTCGGCCTTGCCGTTGTGGTCCCCCTGCTTGGGCACGCCACGTGGCACCTCTATCGCAAGGTGATCGTGTCGGATCCGGGCGCACGCCCTGTGCCGCCTCCGCCCCATCGGCCGCGCAAGCCGGCCGCCGACTTCCCGGCAAACCTCTTCCCGTGGCGGAATCGGACGGACGCCTGACAATCTCGTGACGTGCGGCCCTGCCCCGTTTCGGACAGGACCGCACGCCTTGCTTTGGCCGCGGTTACAGCCGAGATTATGCTGCCGGTCAGATCAATTCACGGAAATCCATTTCATCTGATGACTCCGACGATTTCTCGTCTTGCTCTCGCAGCCTTCATCGTCTCCGCGTCCCTTCTCTCAGTCCAGCCAGCGCCCGCCGCGGTTGCCTGCGGCTCGGGCAATTTCGACGCCTGGCTGACTGATTTCAAAACCGACGCTGCGGCGAAAGGCATCTCGCAGCAGGCCATCACCGCCGGGCTTGCCGGCGTCACGCTCGATCCGAGCGTGCTCAACCGCGACCGCTCGCAAAAGGTCTTCACCCAAACCTTCGAGGAGTTCTCCGGCCGCATGGTGCCGCCGCGCTTGGAGCGCGGCGCCAACAGGATGAAGCAATACGGCTCGGTGCTATCGCGCATCGAGCAGGCCTATGGCGTGCCCGGCGAGGTCCTGGTCGCGATCTGGGGTCTGGAGACCGATTTCGGCGTCAACACGGGCAAGTTCGCAACGATCCGCTCGCTTGCAACGCTCGCTTACGATTGCCGTCGCTCCGAGCAGTTTCGCGCCGAGCTGCTGGATGCGCTGCGCATCGTCCAGCGCGGCGATCTTGCGCCTGCCGACATGAAAGGCGCCTGGGCCGGCGAGCTCGGCCAGACCCAGTTCATGCCGTCATCCTGGATGAAATATGCCGTCGACTTCGACGGCAACGGCAAGCGCGATCTGCTGCATAACGCGCCCGACGTACTCGCCTCCACCGCCAATTATCTGGCCGGCTATGGCTGGCAGAAGGGCAAGGATTGGCAGCCGGGCAGTCCGAACTTTGAGGTGCTCAAGCAGTGGAACAAGAGCGAGGTCTACTCCAAGACCGTCGCCTATTTTGCCGCCCAGCTCGCACGCGCTCCCTGAAATAACACGCGACAAAATGCATGGGCCGATCGCGAGCGACCGGCCCTCGCTTGGGTGCGTTTACTTGCCCATGGTGGCGAGCATTGCCTTGTTCAGATGCGCGCCGCACGCACCCATCTTGCCGTTGAGCAGGGAGTCCTGAGCCGCAGCGATCTCCTTCTGCGCGACAAACTTGCTGTCACCGTCGGCCATGTTTTCGATCGCCGTCTCCGTTTTCTCCAGATTGGCCCCGCTGCAGCCGCCCATGGCGTGCTTGGCGGCCTGGGCCGGCGCGACGGCGAGTGCAACAGCGGCGACTGCGATAACCCCGAGTAACTTCGTCATGATGTTACTTTCCTTCTCTTGTTCTTGGGCCAGAACCGGCGACATTGCCGGAATCTGCGACATGACTTTCCTCCGGTTGCGGCAACTTGCCGCAATAAATTCCCCGCGAGAATTGCGTGATGCTGCGCGCCGCGCAGAGCCGCATGCGAAATTTCTGATTTTCATTACAACTTCGTAATGGAGGCCCTAACGCATCGCGTGTGTACACGGCACCAACTGCGCAACAGAGAGCCTCAGGATCAATGGCGATCCAATTTCGGCCTCTCGGCACATGAATATAGATTCACTTTTTGTCCGAGCAGATCATGCGATTCGCGCATGCGAGACTTGGGCCCAGACGCTATCCCATCCTGTTGCGGATCACTGGAACGCGACATACTTCGACCCCCGTCGGCACCGCAAATCCAAACATAAGCCCGTGATTTCACGGACGTTTGCTGCGAAAACCGATCGCTCCCCCCCAGCTGTTGGGCGGGAGTGCCAAGAGGTTAATCGCTTCTTACCAGTGCTATGCGCTCTTCGCTTAGCTGCATCGCAACATCGGAACTTTCGCACTGCACCACTCTCACCTATATTCATTTCAACGATGAGGCTCGAAGCAAGAGCTGAATCGAACTACAGGAGACTACCAATGCTGCTCTCGCTCATCCGCATGATCCAGGCCTTCCGGGACTATCAGCGCAATGTTGCCGAGCTGTCCCAGCTCAGCGACCGCGAACTGGCCGACATCGGCCTCGATCGCTCGGACATCCCGCGCGTTGCCGCCGGTCAGTACCAGGGCTGATATCGTTCAGCCCTTCGCCGGAACGGACCGATAGCGCCCGCCTCGTGCGGGCGTTGTCGTTTCTGATGGCAGAAAACTCGATCTCGGCGATTCCACTCTCCGTCGAAAAGCGCTACCTGTCCGCCCCATGACAGGACCCCAATCCAACATCGTGCACGTGATCGGTGCCGGCCTCGCCGGTTCCGAAGCCGCCTGGCAGGTTGCGAAGTCCGGCGTGCCCGTGGTGCTGCACGAGATGCGGCCGACCCGCATGACCGAGGCGCACCGCACCGACGGGCTCGCCGAGCTGGTCTGCTCCAACTCGTTTCGCTCGGATGACGCCGCCAACAACGCCGTCGGCTTGCTGCATGCGGAAATGCGGCGGCTCGACTCGCTGATCATGCGCGCCGCCGATGCCAACCAGGTGCCCGCCGGCGGCGCACTCGCAGTCGATCGCGACGGCTTCTCCGCTGCCGTCACCAAGGCGCTCAACGACCATCCCCTGATCGAGATCGCCCGTGGCGAGGTTTCAGGCCTGCCGCCGGCCGAGTGGAGCAATGTCATCGTTGCCACCGGCCCCCTCACCTCCGCGCCACTGGCTGACGCCATCCGCGAGCTCACGGATGAGAGCGCGCTAGCCTTCTTCGACGCGATCGCGCCGATCGTGCACCGCGAATCCATCGACATGTCGGTGGCCTGGTTCCAGTCGCGCTACGACAAGGTCGGCCCCGGCGGCAACGGCGCCGACTACATCAACTGCCCGATGACCAAGGAGCAGTATGACGGCTTCGTCGCCGCGCTCATCGCCGGCGAGAAGACCGAGTTCAAGGAGTGGGAGACCAACACGCCCTATTTCGACGGCTGCCTGCCGATCGAGGTTATGGCGGAGCGCGGCCCCGAGACGCTGCGCCACGGTCCGATGAAGCCGGTCGGCCTCACCAATCCGCACGATCCCACGACCAAGGCCTACGCAATCGTGCAGCTGCGTCAGGACAACAAGCTCGGCACGCTTTACAACATCGTCGGGTTCCAGACGAAGCTGAAATACGGCGAGCAACAACGCATCTTCCGCACCATTCCGGGGCTGGAGAACGCCGAATTCGCCCGCCTCGGCGGCCTGCATCGCAACACCTTCCTGAACTCGCCAAAGCTGCTCGACGGCCAGTTGCGCCTGCGTGCGCAGCCGCGGCTGCGTTTCGCCGGCCAGATGACCGGCTGCGAGGGCTATGTGGAATCCGCCAGCGTCGGCTTGATCGCTGGTCTCTACGCAGCCGCGGACGCACGTGGCGAGGCGCTTGTCAGCCCACCGGGCACGACCGCGCTCGGGTCACTGCTCGGCCACATCACTGGCGGCCATATCGAGACCATCGAGCCGGGCACGCGCTCGTTCCAGCCGATGAACATCAATTTCGGCCTATTCCCGCCGCTCGCGACCGTGCCGACCAAGAAGCCCGACGGCACACGGCTGCGCGGCAACGAGAAGACGGTGGCCAAGAAGCAGGCGCTGAGCGCACGGGCGCTCGCCGATCTCGATCGCTGGATCGCCGATCACCTGCGCATTGCCGCCGCCGCGTGAGTTTGCGATGAGCCTGCCCAAAGACGACGCCGCAGAGCTGTCGGCGCGCTGGACCGAAGGCGTGCTGCTCAAGCGCGACGTGTTCTCGACCGTCGAGCGCGGCCGCTTCCGCAGCGAGAGCGGCGAGATCGATGCGGTATTGCGCCGGCTGGACGAGGTGCCCTGGTGGTCGTTCCTGCTGGCACGCCACCTGTTCGCCCGCGAGAAGCATGCCCTGGTGCGCGCCAAAGGCCTCGACGTCGGTCCCGAGCTGCTATGGGCCGGGCGCCGCGCTCTGGTGCGCGGCTTCGTCGACGGCGTCGCGCTGCATCTGGCAAAGCCCCATGGCGATCTCGCCTATTTCCGCTCGGCCAAGGCCGCACTGCGCCGGCTGCGCCGCGCCGGCATCTGCCACAACGATCTCGCCAAGGAGCAGAACTGGCTGGTCGGCCGCGACGGCCGCGCCTATGTGACCGACTTCCAGCTCGCCGCGTGCTTCAAGCGCCGCGGCCGGCTCTATCGCATCCTCGCCTATGAAGACCTCCGGCATCTGCTCAAGCACAAGCGCTCCTACGCGCCGGAGGCGCTGACGCCGCGCGAGCGAAAGATCCTGGCGAGGAAGTCGTTCGCCGCGAGCCTGTGGCTCGCCACCGGCAAGAAGGTCTATCGCGCCATCACCCGCGGCCTGTTCAATTTCACCGACCGCGAGGGCGGCGGCCGCCGGCTCGTCAACGACGCGCCGGTGCTGGCCGAGCTGATCCGCCGCAATCCCGCCGTGCGCGACGCCGCCATCGTCGCCTTTGCCGACCGCCGCTCCGGCGTCGGACTTTACGCCTTCGTCGAGGCCGATCACGCCGCGCTCGAAGGCCAGCTCCGCAGCGAGCTTGCCGCCGCCAAGGGGCCGAAGCCGCCCGAGCACATCCAGGTCGTGCACGCCCTGCCACGCAACAGCAGCGGCAAGCCGCGCACCGAGGTCTTGCAGCTGGTCGCCATGAACCAGCTCGACCTGATCGAGCCGATGATGAAGAACGAGCAGGACCGCGCCTTCCTCAAGGACATCCTGGAGCAGCGCAAGAACCTGCGCGACCGCTTCAATTTCGAAGCGAAGCTCCCAACGAGCTAAGCGGAATCTGCGCCTTGAAGCCTCCACAATGGCGACCGAGAAGCGCTTGGATCACGCAGGGCTCGCAGAGATCATGGGCGGTCGGGGGACGATGATGCATCGTGTGGTTGGCGGGATCATCGCTGGTCTTGTGCTGCTGGCGGGCGCGCCCGCGCTGGCGGACTCTCCGGCCGAGCTGATCTCCAGCTTCCGTCTCAAGCATGGTGAGGCCCGCGTCGTCCGCGACGCCACCCTCGATCGCATCGCCATGGATCAGGCCCGCGCGATGGCAGCGAAGGACGACCTCAGCCACGACGCGCTCGGCCCGTTCAATCGCCGGGTCGCACCGGCCGGTGCGGGCCGCGCCGCCGAGAACATCGCCTACGGCTACGACAATTTCGAGAAGACGCTGGGCCAGTGGATCGACTCGTCCGGGCACCGCAAGAACCTGTTGCTGCACAACGCCTCCCGCGTCGGCATTGCCAGCGCCAAGAATGCGAGTGGCAAGCGCATCTATTGGGCCATGGTCATCGCCGGCGATTACGAGCCGAAGGGCAAAGGCAAGAAAAAGGACAAGGAGCCCGTCGTTGCCGTGAAGCGCGAGGTCGCTCCGGCCAGCAAGCCAAAGCCCAGCAATTGTCACGTCAAGCTGCTCGGCCTCTGCATCTGAGGCGCGCCAGCCCATCTTGCTCGCGCGCGGCAACGCGCCTAATTCATGGGATCGCAAGAAGCGGAGGGCGCGAGTGATCGACCTCGACCGAATACGTGCCGATACCCCAGCCACCAGCCGGCTCGCCTATCTCCACAACGCCGGCGCGGCGCTCATGCCGACCCCCGTTGTCGCCGCAATGAAGCAGCATCTCGACCTCGAAAGCGAGATCGGAGGCTATGCCGCCGCTGACCGCGAAGCCCCGCGGTTAGATGCGGTCTACGGCTCGGTCGCGCGCCTGCTGAATGCCGCGCCCGACGAGATCGCGCTCGTGGAGAATGCGACGGTTGCGTGGCAGATGGCGTTCTATTCGCTTCCGTTTCGGAAGGGCGACCGGATCCTGACCGCCGAAGCGGAATACGCGGCGAATTATGTCGCCTTCCTTCAGGTCGCCAAGCGAACCGGCGCGGTCATCGACGTGGTGCCGAGCGATGCCAGCGGTGAGCTCGACCTCCACGCGCTCGAACGGATGATCGAAAAGCGGGTGAAACTGATCGCCATCACCTGGGTTCCGACCAATGGCGGGCTGGTCAATCCGGCAGAGGCAATCGGCAGGATCGCGCGGGCGCATGGCATTCCCTATCTGCTCGACGCCTGCCAGGCGGTCGGGCAGATGACAGTTGATGTCGAAGCTATCGGCTGCGACATGTTGTCGGCCACGGGCCGCAAATTCCTGCGCGGCCCCCGCGGCACTGGCTTTCTCTACATCCGCCGCGCGCTGCTGCAGCAGCTCGAGCCGCCGATGATCGACCATTTTGCAGCGCCCTGGGTCTCGCGCGATGAATATCGGCTCCGCGACGATGCCCGCCGTTTCGAGACATGGGAGAATAATTACGCGGCCCGGCTTGGGCTGGGCGCGGCTGTCGATTATGCCCTCGAGATCGGCATCGATCGGATCGAGCAGCGCTGCCGCCCGCTCGCCGGCCGCCTGCGCGGCGGCCTCGCCGCCCTTCCTGGCATCACCATTCGCGACCTCGGGCGTGCGCCGGGTGCGATCGTCAGCTTCACGATGGACGGGCACGAGGCGGACGACATTGTCGCCAGCGCCGCTGCAGCCGGCATCACGATCGGTGCTTCGGACCCATCGAGCACGCGCATCGATGCCGAGCTTCGCTCGCTGCCGCATCTCGTGCGGGCGTCACCGCATTATTACAACACGGAAGCCGAGGTCGATCGGCTGCTCGCGCATCTGGCGGACCTGACACGATAGCAAGAGGAGGCGGCGCGACCGGGCCGACCGTGAGGTCGCTCCACCATCGCGCCGGCCTGACATCAAGCTCTTGTCGTCAATGCCGAGAGTTGGTCGGTATCGAAGCGGGCGCGTAAGGCGCTGATGGCTTTCGCATCCGGCGGCCCACTCGCCGTCAGCTTGGCCAGCTCCTCGAAATAATGCTCGTGTCCCGGTGGGGAGACGGTCATGAGCACGCGCGCGGGCTTCTCGCTCACATTTGTGATGTTGTGAGCTACGCCCGGAGGAATGAAGAGAAAGGTCCCGGGGGTTGCGCGGACGACCTCATCCCCAACGTGCCATTCACACTCGCCTTCGAGCATGTAGAACGTCTCTTCCTGAACACGATGCACGTGCCGGCCCGTGGCGAATCCTGCCGGAATTGTCCAGTCGAACATGCTCGTGTGCCTGGTGTCCTCGCCGGTCACCAGGAAGCCCATCGGTTGGCCGCGCAGCACGACCCCTTCGGTCTCGCCGGGCCTGCGGATCACGTGTTTCGCGGTCATGTATCCCTCCATCGCTTGTTGCAGCGCTCCTCACGGCTGGCGCGATAGTGATCCAGGCGAGCCCGAAAGTGGTGAAGCCGTTCGGAAAACGTTGCAAAAAACCTGCGAAATGTGCCCTTCTTCGGCATGGCCGCGATCCTTGAATTTGGTCCCTTTCGGCTCGATGACGAGGCAGGGATCCTGTTCCACGGTGCCGAGCCGACCGGACTCGGCCGGCGCGCCGTGCTGCTCCTCGCCCTCCTCGTCCGGAAAGCTGGAGCGCCTGTTTCGAAAGACGCCTTGATCGAGGGGGCCTGGCCCGCCCAGGCCGTTGAGGACAGCAATCTGACGGTCCAGATCGCGGCGGTGCGGCGCACGCTGGCGGACATCTCCGGCGAGACGCATTGGATCGAAACGCTGCCACGCCGCGGCTATCGTTATGTCGGCCCGACCGTGAGGCCGTCCGATCCGGATCGCGCTCAGGCAACGCCGCAAGCACCGCCGCTGACATTGCCCGACAGGCCGTCGATCGCAGTGTTGCCTTTCACGAACTTGAGCGGTGATGCGGACGAGGACTATTTTGCCGATGGGATGGTCGATGACATCATCACCGGGCTCTCACGCATCAACTGGCTGTTCGTGATCGCGCGGAATTCCACGTTCGCCTACAAGGGCCGCGCGGTGGACGTGAAGCAGGTCGGCCGCGAGCTTGGTGTACGCTACGTCCTTGAAGGCAGCGTCCGCAGGACAGGCACGCTGGTCCGCATCACCGGCCAGTTGATCGATGCGGCGAGCGGAATGCACGTATGGGCCGAGCGATTTGACCGCCGGTCCCAAGACGTCTTCGCCCTCCAAGATGACATCGCTTTGTCGACCGTCGGTGCCATCGCGCCCAGCCTACGGCGTGCCGAGATCAACAGGGTCAAGCGCAAGCGGCCGGACAGCCTGGATGCCTATGATCTCGTCCTGCGCGCCCAGCCGGACGTCGATTCCGGCATGCCCGCCCAGGTGACCCAGGCGCTCGTGTTGCTCGAACGAGCGATCGCGCTCGAGCCTGCGTATGCGCTCGCCCACGGCAATGCGGCGATGTGCCATCATTGCTTGTTTCTCCGGGCCGGCTTGCAGGAAGCCAATCGCGAGGCTTCGATCCACCACGCGCGCTCGGCCATCGCCCATGGCCAGGACGACGCGCTTGCGCTTACGCTCGCGGGTTTCTCGGTCGGCATGGACGGGCATGATCGCTCCGCGGCATTCACCGCGTTCGAGGCCGCGCTCGCCATCAGCCCATCATCGGCCTTGACCTACATCCTCGGCAGTGTCGTGCTCGGCTGGGGCGGAGATTCCGACCGCGCCATCGAATGGAGCGAGCAAGGCCTGCGGCTCAGCCCGTTCGATTCCTGGGCTTTCGCCGCATTCGACGCCCAGGCGCTTGGGCACTTCCATCGCGGCCGATATGAGGAGGCGTGCCGCGCCGCTTACCGCTCGGTTCAGGCCAACCCTCGCCACAGCATCACCTATGTGCAATTGTCCGCAGCGCTGGCAAAGCTGGGACGATTGCAGGAGGCGAAAGCCGCGGCCGCGCGGGTGCTGGAGCTACACCCGACCTTCCGCTATGGCCGTCAATTTCAGGGCGTCGACTGCGCGCCTGCGCTTGCCTTTTCGCTGGGCGACGCCCTCCGCGTTGCAGGCCTTCCCGAGTAGCGCTCGGCTCGGCCTCGCGTGGCGCTCACGTGCAGCGCGCGCTCAGTCCGGACGCGCTGAGCCGCGCCATGACCTCGTCGAGATGCGCGGCATCGCGGGTCTCGATGACGAGCTGCAGCAGCGTCGCCTTGGCCGGCAGATCGGAGAAGGTCCGCTGGTGAGAGACCTCGATGATGTTGGCACCGGCCTCGGCCAGCAGCGCGGCTACCGCGGCGAGCTGCCCCGGCCTGTCGGGGATATCGAGCGACAATTGCGTCAGCCGCCCCTCGCGCGCCAGCTCGCGGGTGAGCACGGAAGCGATCAGCCGCGTGTCGATATTGCCTCCGCTCAGCACGAGGCCGACCTTCTCGCCGGCAAAGCGAGACGGATCGGACATCAGGGCGGCGAGGCCGGCGGCGCCGGCGCCCTCGACCACGGTCTTCTCGATCGAGATCAGGGTCGCGACCGCACGCTCGAGCTCGGCTTCGTTGACGAGGGCAATGTCGTCGACGAGGCGTCGGACGATTTCGGTGGTGATCCTGCCCGGCGATTTCACCGCGATGCCCTCGGCGAGCGTATCGCCGCGCGCCGGCAGATTGCCGTCATGGATGGCGTTGTACATCGAGGGATACAGCCAGGCCTCGACGCCCAATATCCGCAGCGACGGCTTGATCGACTTCGCGGCAATGGCAATCCCGCTGATCAGACCGCCGCCGCCGATCGGGACGACGAGCGTGTCGAGCTCCGGGACCGCCTTCAGCACTTCCAGTCCGATCGTGCCCTGCCCGGCGATGACGAGCGGATCGTCGTAAGGGTGGACGAAGACCATGCCGTGCGCTTCACCGTGGCTTCGCGCAAAGGCGGCCGCCTCTTCCAGCGTCGCGCCCGTGACCACCACTTCGGCGCCGTGATGCCTGGTGTTCTCGATCTTCACCATGGGCGTGCCGATCGGCATCACAATGGTGGCGGGAATGCCGAGCCGCTTGGCGTGGTAGGCAACGCCTTGCGCGTGGTTGCCCGCGGACATCGCGATCACGCCCCGCGCGCGCTCTTCCGGCGTCAGCGCGGTGAGCCGGTTGAGCGCGCCGCGCTCCTTGAACGAGGAGGTGAACTGGAGGTTCTCGAATTTCAGCCAGATGTCGCAGCCGCAGATGCTGCTCAGCGTGCGGCTGTAGCTGCAGGGCGTCTCGACGACGGCGCCTTGGATGGTCTTGGCGGCGGCGTGAATGTCTTCCGGTGCGACCGGAAGGCCGCTGAGTTCGGACGTACTTTGGGACATGTCAGCCATAGGACAGCATAGAGCATTTGGCCGGGCCAGGCGATAAGCCGGCGCCTATTTGGTAAATTCACGCGATCGCGAGGCGCGCCACAGCGTCCAGAGCGTGCGCAACCGCGAGGTCGGCTGCAATGTAAACGGATTGCGTCCCGGGCGCGACAGGCGCGCGAGATCGGCCTGCGCCTGCCGCAGCAGCAGAAATGCCGGCCGCACCGGCGGCGCCAGCTGCGCCAGCAGCGATGAAGCCGCGGTCATATGCTGCCGGGCTTCACCCGCGAGTTGCTCCAGCGCCGCATGGAGATTGGGTGTCTCCTTGCCGGCGAACACATCCTCCATGCTGCAATTGTGCTTCTCCAGCACCTGCTGCGGCACGAACAATTGCCGGTGCGCGGCATCGCGCGGCAGATTGGCGATGACCTGCACGATCCCCTGCGCCAGACCGGCATGGCGGGCGAGATGCTCGGCCGCCTCCGATGGCGGTCCCAACACCTGCGCTGCGAGGGCGAACAGCGCCGATGAGGTCGCCGCCAGGTAACCTTCCAGCGCGGCCATGGTCGGCATCGGGTCGTTGTAGAGATCGAACTGGTGTTCCTCCGCAAGCAGCGACAGCGGCTCGACCGGCAGGTCGAAATCGCGGATCGCGCGGAGCAGCTCGGCCGCCACCGGATTGCCCTCGGCGCTGCCGTGGACCTGGCCCGACAGCATGTCCGTCCACCATTGCAGGCGGATCTCCCCGGGCAAGGGCTGGCTCACCTGGTCGCGAACACGGACGATCTCGACGTTGAAGGCATAGAGTGCCAGCAACGCGCGGCGTTCGGCGGCCGGCGCGAACAGGGTCGCGGCGTAGCGCGGAAAGTCATGGCTGCGCACGAGATCGGCGCAAAAGACAACTGAGTCGGGCGGCGGCGGGGGGGTGCTCATGGCACGGCGATCAGCGCGGCGGCAACCCGCCGCCGTTCACCGATCATGATGTTGTAGGTGCGCACGGCCGGGCCGGTCTGCATCGTGTCCAGCACCACCCTCACCGCCTTGAGCGCCTGCCGCAGCTCGGGCGGCGGCAGCCACAGCCCGGTTCCGGCGCCGACCAGCAGCGTGTCGATGCTGTTGGCCGCCACGAAAACCCGATCCAGCGAATAGCGGTCGATCTTCGCGGGGTCGGTCACGTCCCAGGCCCAGATCGCGTCGGGCAGGCAGAGCAGCGAGCCCCGATGCGACATGCCGGCAAAGGCGAAGCCGCCCTTGCCATAGGCATCGATCGGCGCCGAGCGCGGGAAATGCGGAGCGTTGGGATCGCCGGCCATGAGCTTCGTCCGAATGGGCTTACTGCCCTCGCAAACGCCAGCGAGGGCATGAGGTTCGGATCATGCCTTGCTTTTCTTCGCCGGCGTCGCCGTATCGGGCGCATCTTCGCGATGCTCGCCGACGCCGAGATAGATCAGGATCGGCGCCGCAATGAAGATCGATGTGTAGGTGCCGACCAGCACCACGCCGAACATCATCACCGCGGTGAAGCTGTGGATGGCATGGCCGCCGAACAGCAGCAGCGCGAGCAGTGCTAGCGTCACGGTGACGTGGGTGATGATCGAGCGCGACAGCGTCGAGTTGATGGATTCGTTGAGCAGCTGCGGCATCGGCATCTTCTTGTAGCGCCGCAGCATTTCACGGATGCGGTCGTAGATGACGACGGTATCGTTGAGCGAATAGCCGAGAATCGTCAGCAGCGCCGCGATGCTGGTCAGGTCGAAATCGACCTGGCTGATCGACATGAAGCCGATCGTCAGCACGATGTCGTGCACGTTGGCGATCATGGCGCCCAGCGCGAACTGCCATTCGAAGCGGAACCAGAGATAGATCAGGATCGCGACGATCGCGAGCATCAGGCCGAGCATGCCGTAGGCCAGGAGCTCGCCGGCGACGCGAGGACCGAGCACCTCGGTGCGCTGAATGTCGACACTGTTGCCGAGCGCGCCGCGAAGCTTCTGCAAGGCTGCCTGCTGGGCGGCGTCGCCGCCCGGCTGCTCTGCAACTCGGATCAGCACGTTCTCGGGACCGCCGAACTGCTGCAGCTGGACCTCGCCGAGGCCCAGGGCGTCGAGCGAGGTGCGCATCGCCGCGATGTCGGCGGTGCCGGACTTCGCCTTCACCTCCAGCAGCGTGCCGCCCTTGAAGTCGATACCGAGGTTCAGGCCGTGGGTGAAGAACAGCGTGATCGCGACGATCGACAGCGCGGCCGAGATCGGGAAACTGATGCGGCGGAATCGCGTGAAGTCGAAATGCGTCTCGTCCGGAACGATGCGCAGCGACGGCAACAGGCCGAGGGCCGCGACCACGGTGAGGATGGCAATGAGGACGCCGAGCCCGATGAGAACGGTGTAAGTCACGATCAGGCTCCTAGATCGGCACGCTCTGCGGCCGCTTCCACCGCACCCACCATGCCACGATCAGTCGGGTCAGGGTGAAGGCGGTGAACACCGTGGTGATGATGCCGATGCCGAGCGTCACGGCAAAGCCGCGCACCGGACCGGTGCCGATGTAGAACAGCACCGCGGCGGCAATGAAGGTGGTGATGTTGGAATCGAGGATGGTCGCGAGCGCCCGCTTGAAGCCGGCGTCGATCGCCGAGATCGCGTTGCGGCCGCCGCGCAGCTCCTCGCGGATGCGCTCGTAGATCAGCACGTTGGAGTCGACCGCGATGCCGACGGTGAGCACGATGCCGGCGATGCCGGGCAGCGTCAGCGTGGCATTGAGCAGCGACAGCAGGCCGAAGATCATGGCGACGTTGATGGCCACCGCGATGTTGGCGAACACGCCGAACAGCCGGTAGGTCACGAGCATGAAGATGATAACGAGGATCGAGCCGACATAGGCGGCGAGCTCGCCCTTCTCGATCGAGTCCTGGCCGAGGCCCGGGCCGACGGTGCGCTCCTCGACGACCGTGAGCGGCGCCGGTAGCGCGCCGGCGCGCAGGAGAATCGCGAGATCGTTGGCCGATTGCACGGTGAAATTGCCGGAGATCTGGCCCTGGCCGCCGGTGATGGGCTCGCGAATGACCGGCGCCGAGATCACCTTGTTGTCGAGCACGATCGCAAACGGCAGTCCGACGTTCTCGGTGGTAGCCTGCGAGAACTTGCGGGCGCCCGACGTGTTGAACTTGAAGCTGACGACCGGTTCGCCCGTGCGCTGGTCGAAGCTCGCCTGGGCGTCGGTCAGGTCGCCGCCGGCGACCAGCACCTGCTTCTTGACCACATAGGGCGTGGGCGGCGGCGATGCGCTCGTCAGCAGCTCGGATTCCGGCGGCAACCTGCCCGCTTGCGCCTGATCCGGCGGCACCGAGGTGTCGACCATGCGGAATTCCATCTTCGCGGTCTTGCCCAGCAGCTCCTTCAGGCGGGTGGGATCCTGGAGACCGGGGACCTGCACCAGGATGCGGTCGTTGCCCTGGCGCTGGATCACGGGCTCGACGGTGCCGAGCTCGTTGACGCGGCGTTCGACGATCTGGATCGACTGCTCGATGGTCTTGCGCATGCGGTCGAGCATCGCGGCCTGCGGGACGCTGAGGCGGATCACACCGCCGCCGGCATCAGCCACCTCGAGGTCGCGCTGACCGCTGGATCCCATGAGGCCGCCCAGCGGCTGGGACAGCTCGCGCAGCTTGGCGAGCGCCGGCTGCACGTCGGTTTCCTTGGTGATGCGAACCTCGACCGCGTCGTTGCGCACCGTGACGCCGCCGGTAAAGCCGATCTTGGCGTCACGCAGCGTCCGGCGAACGTCGTCGCGGATCTGGTCCAGCCGTTCTTTCTTCACGTAGTTGGAATCAACCTCGAGCAAGAGATAGGAGCCGCCCTGGAGGTCGAGGCCGAGCACGAGCCGGCGCTGCGCCCAGGCGGGCCAGGTCTTGACTTGGGCCTCGGGGAAGAAGTTCGGGACCGCGCAGAGGCACACGATCAGCGCCGTCAGGATGATCCCGAGCGCCTTCCACCGCGTGAAATACAACATCGACTGGACCTGTCAGATCAGGAGACTTGAGACTCGCGGTGAAGCGCTCACTTCGCCGCGCTGTCGTCCTTGGCGCTTTCCTTCGAGCTTTCTTTCGCCGGCTCGCCCTTGGCGCGAACGCCCGAGATCATCTGGCGCATCTGCCGCACGCGCACGCCGTCGGAAATCTCGAACTCGATCTGGTCGTCGTCGACCACCTTGGTGACCTTGCCGACGAGGCCGCCCGAGGTCACGACGGTGTCGCCGCGGCGGATGTTCTTCACGAGCTCGGCGTGGTCGCGGACCTTCTTCTGCTGCGGGCGCAGAATCAGGAAGTACATGATCACGAAGATCAGGGCGAACGGCAGCAGCGACATCAACATGCTGTTGGTGTCGCCGGCGCCCGCGGCCTGGGCATACGCAGGGGTAATCAGCATTCGGACGATCCTCGTGAGAACGGGGGAAAGCCGGTCAGGCCCTCAAGGGCGACCGGTTCGGTCAAATTCGCGCGGACTATAGCGGCCATTGCCCCAATTGCAACGCTGGCAGACCGCCCTTTTGGGCCACCTTGCGGCGGCCCCTGAGGCCCGATAAGGCTGCGTTCTCAGGAACTTCGGACATGCCCAAGAAACCAGACAAAAGCCCGGCCGGCAAAGGCCCCCGCACCCCTGCCAACAAGCCCGCCCGCGTCGCGGCAAAACGCCCCACGGCGGCGATCGCCGAGACAGGCCCCAACCTTGCCCAGGAGCGCATCGTCCGCGCCCTGGAGACCATTGCGGCGCACCTTTCCGCCCGGGGCACGCCGGCCGTCGAGCCCGAGTCGTTCAAGCGGGCCGATGCCTATGTCTGGCACCCTGACGGACGCCTCTCGGCGGTGCCGCGAGTCAGTCGCGTCGAGCTGTTCCTGCTCAAGGGCGTCGACCGGATGCGCGACATCCTGATGGAGAACACCGAGCGCTTCGCCAACGGCCTGCCGGCCAACAACGCCCTGCTCTGGGGCGCACGCGGCATGGGCAAGTCGTCGCTGGTGAAGGCGACGCATGCCAGCATCAACGCGGAGCGCAAACCGGTCGACAAGCTCAAACTGATCGAGATCCACCGTGAGGACATCGAGACCCTGCCGGCACTGATGGAGCAGCTGCGCGCCTCCGCCTTCCGCTTCATCGTGTTCTGCGACGACCTCTCCTTCGACGGCAACGATGCCTCCTACAAGTCGCTTAAGGCGGTGCTGGAAGGGGGGATCGAGGGCCGGCCCGAGAACGTCATCCTCTATGCCACCTCCAACCGCCGCCATCTGCTGGCACGCGACATGATCGAGAACGAGCGCTCGACCGCGATCAATCCGGGCGAAGCGGTCGAGGAGAAGGTGTCGCTGTCGGATCGTTTCGGCCTCTGGCTCGGCTTTCACCGCTGCAGCCAGGACGAATATCTCGCCATGGTGCGCGGCTATTGCAGCCATTTCGGCATCAAGATCGACGACGAGGCGCTGGAGCGCGAAGCGCTGGAATGGTCGACGACGCGCGGCTCCCGCTCGGGCCGCGTCGCCTGGCAGTTCGTGCAGGAGCTGGCGGGACGGCTCGGTGTGAAGCTGACGGCGCAGTAGCGAACAGTGTCGCCCTCACCCCCAACTGTCATTCCCCGCGCAGGCGGGGAATCCAGTACGCCGCAGCTAATCGGCTCAACAATAACTGTCTCTGGAATACTGGATCGCCCGGTCAAGCCGGGCGACGACAGTGTGCTTCTGGTGATCGCGTGCCCTGCTCCGGGCCCGCGCCTCACGCCCCGTTCAGGAATTGAAGCGGGTCAACCGGGCTCGACCCCTTGCGGATCTCGAAGTGGAGCTGCGGCGACGCCACTTCCCCGGATTGACCCGACTTGGCAATGACCTGGCCGCGCTTGATGGTATCGCCGCGCTTCACCAACAGCTCACTCGCATGGGCATATGCGGTGACGTAGCCGTTGGAGTGCCGAACCAGAACCAGATTGCCGTAACCCTTCAGCTCGTTGCCGGAATAGGCGACGACGCCGTCTTCGGCTGCCTTGACCGGCGTCCCCTCGGGCACCGCGAGATTGATGCCGTCATTGGATTTGCCATTGGTCTTGGCGCCGTAGGTCGTGACCACTTTGCCGCGGACGGGCCAGCGGAAGGTCGGCAGCGCGCCGGTGGCCTCCGCAGCCTTCGCCGGCGTCTCAGCGGGCTTCTCTTCGACATTGCTCGTGGCCTGGGCGAGACGCGCGCTCTGCACGGGCGCGGCGGCAGTGGCCATTTTGGTCGTGGGCGCCGGAGCTGCCGCGACGGGCTGGAGCGTTCCGGCCACCGGTGTGGCCGCGACCGGAGCCGCAGCAACCGGCGCCGCAACGGCGGCGGTCTTGGCGCCGGGCACGGTCAGCTTGGTGCCGAGCTTGAGCTTTGCCGACGGATCGAGGCCGTTGGCACGGGCGAGCTCTGCCGCCGAGACGTGGTTCTTGCGCGCGATGCTGGCGAGCGTGTCGCCGCGGTTGACGAAGTGCGTGCTCGGCGGTGCGGCGATGGCCGCAACCGGCTTGGCTGCCGGGGCTGCCGCGACGGGAGCCATTGCGGGCGCCGGTGCAGCTGCCGTCGCCGGAGACGGAATGATCAGCTGCTGGCCGGGCGAGAGCGCCCGCGGACCCTTGTAGCCGTTGGCGGCCAGGATCGCCTGCGGCGTGACGTGATAGCGCTTGGCGAGCACGTCGAGCGTATCGCTGGTGCCGACGATGATCTTGGTCCCGCCGACCGGCTGGGCGGCCGCGACCGACCGCGGCGGCACGGTAGCCGTGGTCTCCAGATGCGGTTGCGCCGGAGGCGCATATGAGCTGACGCCGCGTCCACCGCCGGATACGCCGCCGCCGGAGGCGACGGGATAGGATTGCGGGGCGGACATCGCGGGCGGAGGCAAAGCCTGCGACTGGTAGTAACCGGGCTGCGTCTGCGGCCGCGCATATTGCGGCAGCTCACGCTGCGGCGGCGTTGGCTGCTGCACCGACCCGGTCTGCTCAGAGGCGAAGGGATTGGAGAAGTTCGACTGGGACAGCCGCGACGACATGTCGGCGCTGCACCCTGCAAAGCTGAAGGAGATCAGCGCCAGCACCGCGACCTGCGGCACGCGGCGCGAGTAAAGCAACTCGGCGACAGCGGACATGGTTACTCACTCGTACGCAACAGAACTGGTGTTTTAAGTAAACACGCGCCGAGTAAATAACGGCTTAACCCTCACAATAAGATGTTGGCGGCACTGCCGATCCGGGATTCTACAGCTCCCGCGCCACGCCGGGCAGGGCCGGCACGAAGCGGACCTCGACGAGTTCCTTGCGCTCGATCCCGGTTTCCGTCCGGGCCAGGCGGGTCAGCGTCTGCACGCCCTGATGCGGGCCGACGGGGGCGATCAGGATGCCCCCGACCTCCAGCCGCTCGACCAGGTTCTCCGGAATCTGCTCCATCGCGGCGGTGGCGATGATGCGGTCGAACGGGCCGATGTTGGGAGGCAGATTGAGACCGTCCCCGAGCATCACCTCGACATTGTGACAATCGAGCTTCTCAAGCCGGGCGCGTGCCGCCTCGGCCAGCTTGCGATAGCGCTCGACGGTTAGCACCTGGCCGGCGAGCCGCGACAGCACGGCGGCCTGGTAGCCCGAGCCAGTGCCGATTTCCAGCACCCGGTGCTGCTTCTGGAGCTGGAGCTGCTCGGTCATGTAGGCAACGACGAAGGGCTGGCTGATGGTCTGCCCGCAGGCGATCGGCAGCGCGCTGTCGCGATAGGCGCCGTCGCGATCGGCCTCGTCGACGAAAAGCTCGCGCGGCACCTCTTCCATGGTCCGCAGCACGGCCTGATCACTGATGCCACGACGCCTCAGCGTGAGCTGAAACATCATCTTTTCCGGCGGCTGCTGGTCGGGCGTCATTGCTGCTATTGCTCATCTCGTCTGGCGGATCGCCGTACTGCACCGCAAGAACCCGAGACGAGAATCTTGTTCCGGCTCAGGAACTCATGATAGCCTTTCGGCGCAGCATTTGACCACAACAGGCATTCAAAGCGCTAAGCCAT
Organism: Bradyrhizobium sp. USDA 372; assembly: GCF_053629095.1. NCBI lineage: Bacteria > Pseudomonadati > Pseudomonadota > Alphaproteobacteria > Hyphomicrobiales > Nitrobacteraceae > Bradyrhizobium > Bradyrhizobium sp. USDA 372. The sequence continues at coordinate 512,474 of NZ_JBRJHR010000001.1, forward strand.
TTGTGGGGTTTGCGTTCGCCGAAACGCGCATTGCGTCGCCTATCGTTATCTGCGAACGTTTACGAGAATGGGCAAGGACTCAACCATGACTGCGACAGGGCTTTCGGGCCGCTCTGTTTTCCTCGTCGAGGACGAGGTCATGATCAGAATGATGGTCGCGGATATGCTGGAGGAGCTCGGCTACAAGGTAGCCGCCGAGGCGGGTGACATCACCGAGGCCATGCGGCTTGCGCAATCCACCGATTTCGACCTCGCCATTCTGGACGTCAACGTCAACGGCAAGGTCATCTCGCCCGTCGCCGATGTCATCATGGCCAAGGGCTGCCCGTTTATCTTCGCCACCGGTTACGGCTCCTCCGGCCTGCCCGAGCAATATCGCGACCGGCCGGCGCTGCAAAAGCCGTTTCAGCTCGACGCGCTCGGCAAGACCATCGAGGCCGCGCTTCGCGGCGGCTAGCCTTTATTTCAGGGTGACGCCCAGCTGCTCCGAAAACGCTTCGTCGGTACGGTCGAGCCGGAGCGGGGTGACCGAGACGTAGCGCTCGCGCAGCGCCGCGAGATCGGTGCCGTCGGCGGGCATGTCGAGCATCGCGGTGCGCTCGAAGCCGATCCAGAAATAGGGATTGCCGCGGCCGTCCCTGCGCTCGTCGATCCTGAGGAAGCCGAGATTGCGCTTGCCTTGCCGCGTGACCCGGATGCCCAGCACATCCTCCGGCGCGCAGGACGGGAAGTTGATGTTGATAACGGTGTCCTTCGGAACGCCGGCGGCGATCACCTTGCGCAGGATATCCGGTCCGAATTTGCGCGCCGTATCCCAAGGCGGCCGTTCGCGCGTCTCGACGCTGAACTCCTGCGACAGCGCGAACGACGGCAACCCCAGGATGGTGCCTTCCAACGCGCCGGCAATGGTGCCGGAATAGACGACATCCTCGGCGACGTTGCGGCCCTTGTTGACCCCGGACAGCACGACATCGGGCAGCTTGGCACCCAGGATATGGCGGGCCCCCATGATGACGCAGTCCGTCGGCGTGCCGCGCACGGCGAAGTGCCGCGGGCCGACCTCGCGCAGACGCAAGGGATCGTTCAGCGACAGCGAATGCGACACGCCGGACTGGTCGAGCTCGGGCGCCACCACCCAGACATCATCGGACAAGGCGCGCGCGATCTCCTCCACGACCTTGAGGCCGGGAGCGTGGATGCCGTCGTCATTGGTGCAGAGAATGCGCATGCGGAAGGTTCGATTCCTGAAAGCGGGTCTGAGCCGTCTTATCCGGCCAGGGCCGATCAGGCAAACCGGACGATTGCGGTCCGGCGGCTGGTTCCCTGGCTGGTCCCGCTAGCGGCGAATGCGCCATTGCGGCAGGAAGCGCGCGAGCCGGCCTTCGGCACGTAGTTGCATCGTCGGCACGACCTGGTTCACGACGGAAGCCTCAATGACGCCGAGCGCCTTCAGCTGCGCCACGAAGGGGTCAGACGTCGGCTCCTGCGGAAAGCGTTCGCGTGCCACGGTCAGCGCCTTGTCGAAATCCGCTGCATTGACCCCGGGCTTGGCCCGCCGGCTCTGCACGAGATCGTCGTCCCAGAGCCGCGCGATCTCGATGTCGAGAACGCCGCGGAGGCGCTGATCGACGGCCTGGATCCCGGCCCCTGTCACCGCCCATTGTCGGCCGACCCAGAAGATGTCGCGGTGCAAGGCCATGAACGGAGGGGTTCGCGTGGACGGGCCGGCAGGATAGCCGGCCGCCCGATCTTCGCAACGCGATTCTCGTCATGCCGCGTTTCGGACGCGAACCGGCGCCCACTTCGCGGGAAACGCTTTAGTCGCGTGCGATCACCTTCAGCCCGCCCATATAGGGCTGGAGCACGTCCGGGACCGCGATCGAGCCGTCCTCCTGCTGATAGGTTTCCATCACGGCGATCAGCGCGCGGCCGAGCGCGGTGCCGGAGCCGTTCAGCGTGTGCACGAAGCGCGGCTTGCCGTCGGGCCCGCGCGAGCGCGCATCCATGCGGCGGGCCTGGAAGTCGCCGCAGACCGAGCAGCTCGAGATCTCGCGGAACGCCCCGCCCTCGCCCTGCCCGGGCATCCAGACCTCGATGTCGTAGGTTTTTTGCGACGAAAAACCCATATCTCCGGTGCACAGCGTCATGACGCGGTAGTGCAAGCCGAGCCGCCGCAGCACCTCCTCGGCACAGGCGAGCATACGTTCGTGCTCATCCTTGCTGGTCTCCGGCGTCGTGATCGACACCAGCTCGACCTTGGTGAACTGGTGCTGGCGGATCATCCCGCGCGTGTCCCGCCCCGCCGCACCCGCCTCGGCGCGGAAGCACGCCGTCAGCGCCGTGAGACGCATCGGCAGCTGCTTCTCGTCAACGATGGATTCGCGGACCAGGTTGGTGAGCGCTACCTCCGCCGTCGGAATGATGCCGAGACGTTCAGTCTGCAGCCGCTCATATTCGGGCGCGGCGAGCAACTCGCCCTTGATCGCCCAGAACTGGTCGTCCTCGAATTTCGGCAACTGTCCGGTACCGAACATGATCTCGTTGCGCACCAGCAGCGGCGGATTGATCTCGGTATAGCCATGCTCGTCGACATGCAGGTTCAGCATGAACTGACCGAGCGCGCGCTCGAGCCGCGCAAGCCCCTTCTTCAGCACGACGAAGCGCGCGCCGGAGAGCTTTGCCGCCGTCTCGAAATCCATGTCACCGAGCGCGCCGCCGAGATCGTCGTGGGGTTTGGGCGCGAACGCGTAGTTGCGCCTGTTGCCGAAGACATGGCGCTGCACGTTGCCATGCTCGTCGGCGCCATCGGGTACCTCGCCGAGCGGCAGATTTGGGATTGCCGACAGCTCCCTGGCGAGCTCATCGTCAGCGGCTTTCGCGGCCGCTTCGAGCTCCGGCATCGTGGTCTTGAGCTCGGCGACTTCGGCCATCAGCTTCGCCGCGCGCACCTCGTCCTTGGCCTTCTTGGCGTCGCCGATCTCCTTTGAGGCTGCGTTGCGCCGCGCCTGCGCCTGCTCCGAGGCCAGAATCGCCGCACGCCGCTTCTCGTCGATCGCAAGCAGCGAGGCCGACATCGGCTTCAGGCCGCGCCGGGCAAGGCCGGCGTCGAAGGCTTGCGGATTGTCGCGGATCGCTTTGATGTCGTGCATGGCTGTCTTCCCGTCATGGCCGGGCTTGTCCCGGCCATCCACGTGTCTGCCGCCTTAGATCAAGTCGTGGATGCCCGGGTCAAGCCCGGGCATGACGAATCATGGGCTGAGCAGCGACATGATAGTGCGAAAGTGCCCTACTCCGCCGGCTTGGCCGGCGTCGACACGTCGGTGCCGGTGGCTTGCGACGAGGCCGCCGCCTTCTTCTCCACCATCGCCACCGCGATGATCGAGCCCTCGTAGAGCGCCATCAGGGGGATCGCGAGCGAGCACTGGCTGAGCACGTCGGGCGGTGTCAGCACGGCCGCGATCACGAAGGCCATCACGATGAAATAGCGCCGCTTCTCGCGCAGCATCTTCGAGGTGACGATGCCGATCCGTCCGAGCAGCGTCAGGATCACCGGCAGCTGGAAGGCGATGCCGAAGGCGAAGATCAGCGACATCATCAGCGACAGATATTCGCCGACCTTGGGCAACAGCTGGATCTGCGCGGTCTCGTCGCCGCCGGCCTGCTGCATGCCGAGCGAGAAGCGCACCAGCATCGGCAGCACGACGAAATAGACCAGCGCCGCACCGAGCACAAAGAAGAACGGGGTCGCGACCAGATACGGCAGGAAGGCCTGCTTCTCGTGCTTGTAGAGTCCGGGCGCGACGAATTTGTAGATCTGCGTCGCCACGATCGGGAACGAGATGAAGCCTGCGCCGAACAGGGCGAGCTTGAGTTGGGTGATGAAATATTCCAGCAGCGCCGTGTAGATGAATTTCGAGTTCTCGGGACCCGCGATCCACACGAACGGCCAGACCAGCACGTTGTAGATCTGCTTGGCGAAGAAGAAGCAGAAGATGAAGGCCACGCCAAAGCCGAGCAGCGCCTTGATCAGCCGCGAGCGCAGCTCGATCAGGTGGTCCATCAGCGGGGCTTTGCTGGCCTCGATATCGGCGTCGGTCATGACGCTTTGGCGTCCTTGATCGCTTCGGATGGCGCGGTGTCCTGCGCAACCGTCGCCTGTTCGACCTCACGGGTGATCGCGAGCGGCTCGTTCGCGGCCGCATGCGCTTCGGCTTCCATGAAGGTCGAAGGCGTTGGGCTCTCCGGTGTCGTGGGCGTGACGGGCGGATCGACCGCCGTGGCGGCCGACGGCTCGGCCGGCTTGTCCAGCGCATCGACGCGAAGCGCGTCGCTCACGTCCTTCTGGAGCGAGGTCAGTGGATTGAATCCCGTGGCGGCTTCCTTGACCTCGTCGAAGCTCTTCTTGAGGTCGGCCATCTCGGCCTCGCGCATCGCCTCCTGGAATTGGCCCTGGAATTCGGCGGCCATCTTGCGCGCCTTGCCCATCCATTGCCCGACCATGCGCAGCACGCCCGGCAGCTCTTTCGGGCCGATGGCGATCAGGGCCACGACCCCGATGAGGACCAGTTCACTCCACCCGATGTCGAACATGAGGTCTTCCGTTCACGCGAAGCCGGAGCCGGCCCAATCCCTTGCGCGCAGGATCGGGGCCGCTACCCGCGTCTCGCGTGCTGCTTCCGGCTCAGACGGCCTTGCTGCCGACGTCGGACCGTGCCGCGGTCGGCGCCGCATTGTGCTCGATCGACTTGGCCGGCTCGGGCTTCTCGGCAGGCTTGTCGTCGTCCTGCATGCCCTTCTTGAACGCCTTGATGCCCTGCGCCACGTCGCCCATCAGATCCGAAATCTTGCCGCGGCCGAACAGCAGCAGGACCACTGCGATCACCAAGATCCAGTGCCAAATGCTGAGTGAACCCATCCTGCAACCCTCCAAACGCGCATGGCCGGGGACCCGGCCGATCTTCACCGAAACCTAGGCTTGGCAGGTCTCAAAAACAAGGACCAAGGCGGCGCCAATTCGCTGTCGGCGCTACGCAATCTTGCTAGTGTTAACTGTCGCAGGGGCCCGTATTTCGCCGGGGCGTCACTCTTCGGTGCCGCCCTCGCCGCCCCCCTCATTGCCGCCATCCGGCGGGCTCTCGGGATCGACCGCAGGCGCGAGCGCGAGATCGAGGTCATCGCCCGGTTCCAGCGGATCCTCGTCCTCACGCAGGGCCGGATCATCCGACGGCGTCGGCACGCTGAAGCCGGTCGGCAGGCGCGAATCCAGGAGGCCAGTGCCCTTGAGCTCTTCCAGGCCCGGGAGGTCGCCGAGCTGCTCCAGGGTGAACTGCGACAGGAACTCCTCCGTGGTTCCGAAGGTGAGCGGACGGCCGGGCGTCTTGCGACGGCCGCGCGGCTTGATCCAGCCGGTCTCCAGCAGCACGTCGAGCGTGCCCTTCGACGTGACGACGCCGCGGATCTCCTCGATCTCGGCCCGCGTCACCGGCTGGTGATAGGCGATGATCGCCAGCACCTCGATCGCGGCACGCGACAGGCGCCGGGTCTCGGTGCTCTCGCGCGTCATCAGCCAGGCCAGATCGCCGGCGGTGCGGAACGTCCATTTGTTTGCGACGCGGACGAGGTTGACGCCGCGCGAGGCATAATCGGCCTGCAATTGCTCGAGCGCAGCCTTGACGTCGACGCCTTCGGGCATGCGCTTGGCCAACGTCGCGGTGTCCAGCGGTTCACTCGAGGCGAACAGCAGCGCCTCCAGCAGCCGCAATTCCTCGGGGCGCGCCTGGGATTCGTTCTCCATCGGCTCGGCCTCTTCTACCCGCACTTCAGCCAGGCTTGCCATGGCAGATTCTCCTTCTTGCACTTAAGCGACCGGCGCATCAGGCGCAGGAGCTGCGTCCGGAACCGGTTTTGGGCGCCCCTTCCGGAAATAGATCGGCGCAAACGCTTCCTTCTGGTTCAGCTCGAGCTGACCTTCGCGCACCAATTCGAGCGCGGCGGCAAAGCTCGAGGCGAACACCGTTGCGCGCTGCGTCGGGTCGGCGACATGCCGGATCAGGAAGTCGTCGAGAACACCCCAATCGTCCTGCTCGGTGATGCTGCCGACCAGCCGCTCCAGCGTGGCGCGTGCCTCGGCGAGCGACCACACCGTGCGCTTGGCCAGATGCACGCTCGCCAGCACACGCGACTGGCGCTGCGCGGCATAGGCGGTGAGCAGGTCGTAGAGCGTGGCCGTGTATTTCGGATGCTTGATCTCGGCGATGTGCTCGGGCTCGCCGCGCGGGAAGATGTCGCGCTGCAATTGCGGCCTGTTCATCAGCCGGTTGGCGGCTTCGCGAATGGCTTCCAGCCGGCGCAGGCGGTTGGCGAGCGCCGTGGCCATCTGCTCGGCGCTCGGGCCTTCCGCGCTCGGCGGCTCCGGCAGCAGCAGACGCGACTTCAGGAAGGCGAGCCATGCGGCCATCACCAGATAGTCCGCGGCGAGCTCCAGCCGGATCTTTCGCGCGGCTTCGATGAAATGGAGGTACTGGTCGGCGAGCGCCAGGATCGAGATCTTGGCGAGGTCGACCTTCTGCTGTCGCGCCAGCGCGAGCAACAAATCGAGCGGGCCCTCATAGCCCTCGACGTCCACCACCAACGCCGGCTCACCCTCGGCGAGCTCTGCGGGCCGCCCGGTTTCGAACGATAGGATTTCTGCGGTCATGCCGATGCCGTGTTTGCCCGTGCGATCAATGCGTCCAGCTCAGTGCGTGCGGCCACGCGGTCGAACGGCTGCGGCGGCTTGCGTGCGGCGAGCGCGGCTTTCGCCCGCTCCAACGCCCGGCCGGCCAGTTCAGGAGCCTGACTGGCGACGTCGCGCATCTCCTCGATGCTGCCGTTGCAATGCAGGGCCACGTCGCAGCCGGCCGCGAAGATCGCGCGGGTCCGCTCGGCGATATTTCCCGACAGCGCGTTCATCGACACGTCATCACTCATTAACAAACCCTGGAACCCGATTGCGCCGCGAATCACGTCAGCAATCATTGTCGCAGATGTCGTCGCCGGATGGGCGGGGTCGAAGGCGCTAAACACAACATGTGCAGTCATGGCCATCGGCAGATCAGCCAGCGGCTTGAACGCGGCGAAATCGGTCCGCTCCAGCTCGTCCAGGGGCGTGTCGACGGTTGGCAGCTTGAAATGGGTGTCGGCGGTGGCGCGGCCATGCCCGGGAATGTGCTTGAGCACCGGGAGCACGCCGCCCTGCTCCAGGCCCTCGGTGACTGCGCGGGCAATCGCCGCGACTTTGCCCGGCTCCGTGCCGTAGGCCCGGTTGCCGATGACCGCGTCAGCGCCCGGCACCGGCACGTCCGCCAGCGGCAGGCAATCCACGGTGATGCCGAGATCAACGAGATCGGCTGCGATCAGGCGCGCACTGAGGCGCGCCGCAGCGAGCCCGAGGGCCGAATCAGTGTCGTACAAATTCGCGAAAACGGCTCCCGGCGGATAAACCGGCCAGTGCGGCGGCCCTAGCCGCTGCACCCGTCCGCCCTCCTGGTCGATCAGGACGGGCGCCTCGGGGGCATTCGCGACTGAACGCAATTCCGCAACCAACGCAGCAACTTGCGCCGGTGTCGCGACATTGCGCTTGAACAAGATGAAGCCCCATGGGCGTTCGGCACGGATAAACTCCCGCTCGGCGGCGGTCAGTTCCGTTCCGGATACGCCGGTAATGAAGGCCCGCGTGCTCATAACGGCCGATTAACCCTGCCCCGTCAGGGGGTCAAGGAAACCGCCGTTAATTCCTCTGGACGAAGCAGTCGGACAGCCCTGCGGCCTTCAGATTGTTGCAAGCCTGCGTCGCTTCCTGGACCGAGCCATAGGGTCCGGCGAAGGCGCGGTAGACGATCCCCTTGCCCTTATCGGTCAGATCGACCCGCTTGATCACCGGCGAGCGGGATCCGAGCACGCTGCCGTACTTGCCCTGAAGCACCCGGTAGGACGCGGCGGCGCTGTCCTCGCTCTGCTGCGAGGAGACTTGCACGATGTAGCCGCCGCCGCTGCTGGTGGGCGCAATCTGCGTCGGGTTGGTGGCCGCCATCCGCTGCGGCGGCTCGGCCGCCGGTGCCGATTGCGGCGCGAGCGACATCGGCTGGTTGGCACTGGCATTGGCCGAGGTCGGCGGATTGCGCGGCGCGGCGGGCGCAACTGGCGCGGCAACAGGCTTCGGCGCGGCGGCCGTCGGCTTGGCGGCAGCCGATTGCGGCACGGCGCTATCGGTCTGGTCACCCTTCACCGCCACGGTCCTGATCGGGCGCGGCGAATTGTTCGGCATGGTGCCGTTGCTTGGAGTCGGGCCCGCGCTCGGCGGCGGCACGGTGGACGGCGACACGCTCGCCACCGACGGCGGGTTCGCATTCTGGTTCAGCGGCGGGAACACCACGCGCGGCCCGCCCGCCTTGGCGTTGACGTCGACGGGCGCCTCCTCGCGCGGCACGATCTTTTCAGTGCCGTCACCGCTGACCATGCGGTCCGGCACCTTGGCCGCGGAGTCCGTCGGCGCCGGCACGATCTTGGTCGGCGTGTTGTCGGCCTTGATGATCGGCGGCTCGCCGCTGCGGGGCGAGCCGATATAGGTCTTGTAGGCAAACGCGGCGCCGGTGCCGACCACGGCAAGCGCCAGGATCGCCGCAACCGTCATCATGCCGCCGCGCTGCTTCTTCGGCTCCTCGACCTCGTCCTCGGGAAAGTCGCTTTGGTAGGCATAAGGGTCGTCGGGATAGGCCGGCTCGCGCTGAAAGTCCTGCTCGCCCGTCTCCAGCCGACCATAGAGCGCATCGTCGTAGCGCGACGGATCGGGCTGCGCATACGGCTCCTGATACGACTGCTCCTGGTGGGCCTGACCGTGCTGCTGATAGGCCTGCTCCTGATAAGTCTGATCTTGATAGGAGTGGTCCTGGTAGGCCTGAGGCTGATGAACGACAGGCTCGGGCGCGGCAGGCTTGGCCGTGTAGCGATGCAGCGGGTGAACCGGGCTTACCGAAACGGGATAGTCAGGCTCCGGCGCCGGTGCCGGCTGCGGTTGCACGTTGGCGCGCCGCATCCATGAGGGCGGCCCGGGCGGCGGCACCTGCTCGGCGTAATCCTGCTGATCATCGACCTGGCGGTAATCGTCGTCCTGATAGCTCTGAGAGGGCGCTGCCGGCGGACGTGCCGTCGGCCGCGACTGCGCGGCGAACGGATCGGTCTGCCCGATCAGACGGGCGAGCTCGGCCAAGGGATCGCTTTCCGCCTTCCCATGCTGATCGCCACCGCGACCATAGTCATCGGAAGGAAACGGTCTGTCCTGATATCGTTCGGCCATCGTGATGATGCGTCCCTTCGGGAAAGCCGCGCGCCCCTCGACCAAGGCACGGCTTTCGACCCACAAGGCTTTCAACCAAGTCTAAGCGATCCGGCTTCTGCCGGTTACCCCCGAATTAAGTAGTTCGCCCCAAACTACCGCATCTCGTCCGGGGCATGGACGCCGAGGATGGCGAGGCCCGATGCCAGGACCGAGACGACGCCCTGGACCATTGCCAATCGCGCCTTTGTAAGATCTGCATCATTATTGATAATGAAGCGTAAATAGGGCAAATCGCGCCCTTTCGTCCAAAGTGCGTGAAATTCGCTCGCTAAGTCATAGAGATAGAAGGCAATTCGGTGTGGCTCATGGGCCGCGGCGGCAGCCTCGAGCATGCGCGGATAAATTGCGAGGCGCTTAAGAAGATCGAGCTCGACCGGGTCCGACAGCCGCTCAACCGCCGACTCAGCAAGCCAGGCGATCCGCGCGCCGGCATCCTCCGGGAGTTCCGGGAACACCTCGGCGCGGGCGTTGCGGAAGATCGAGTGGCCGCGGGCGTGGCCGTATTGGACGTAGAACACCGGGTTGTCGCGCGACTGTTCCATGACCTTGGCGAGGTCGAAATCGAGCACCGCGTCGTTCTTCCGGTACAGCATCATGAAGCGGACGGCGTCCTGGCCGACTTCATCCACCACCTCACGCAAGGTGACGAAGTCCCCGCTCCGCTTGGACATCTTCACCGGCTCGCCGTTGCGCAAGAGCTTCACGAGCTGGACGATCTTGACGTCGAGGGATCCCTTGCCCGAGGTCGTCGCTTTCACGGCGGCCTGCATGCGCTTGATGTAGCCGCCATGATCGGCGCCCCAGACGTCGATCATCTCGGCAAAGCCGCGGTCGAACTTGTTCTTGTGATAGGCAATATCGGAGGCGAAGTAGGTGTAGGAATTGTCCGATTTGATCAGCGGGCGATCGACGTCGTCGCCGTAGGCGGTCGCCCTGAACAGCAGCTGCTCGCGGTCTTCCCAATCCTCGACCGGCGCGCCCTTCGGCGGCGGCAGGCGCCCCTCATAGATGTCGCCCTTGGCGCGCAGGAAGTCGATGGTCTCGGCAACCTTGTTGTTGCCGGTCTCGATCAGCGAGCGCTCGGAGAAGAACACGTCGTGGCGGATGTTGAGCGCGGCGAGATCGTCCTTGATCTCGTCCATCATCATCGCGATCGCCTTGGCGCGCACGATCGGCAGCCACTCGGCCTCACTTCTGGCGAGCAGCTTGTCGCCGTGCTCTTTCGCCAGCGCCTCGCCGACCGGCTTCAGATAGTCGCCGGGATAGAGCCCTTCCGGAATGGCCCCGATGTCCTCGCCGAGCGCCTCGCGATACCTCAGGAAGGCCGAGCGCGCGAGCACGTCGACCTGGGCGCCGGCATCGTTGATGTAATATTCGCGCGTGACGTCGTGGCCGGCGAACTGGAGCAGGCTCGCCAGCGCGTCGCCGAACACGGCGCCGCGGCAATGGCCGACATGCATCGGTCCGGTCGGATTGGCCGAGACGTATTCGACATTGACCTTGGAGCCGCCGTCGATGCGGCCGTAATCGGCACCTTCGCGCAGCACGGTACGCAGCGCCTCGGCCCAGGCAGCCGGCTTCAGCGTCAGATTGATGAAGCCGGGACCGGCGACATCGACCTTGGCGATCAGCGCGTCGGAACGCAGCCGTTCGGCAATCTGCTCGGCGAGATCGCGCGGCTTTGCCTTTGCCTCTTTCGCAAGCACCATGGCGGCATTGGTCGCCATGTCGCCATGGGAGGCATCGCGCGGCGGCTCGACCACGACGCGGGAGAAATCGATGCCCTCGGGCCAGTTGGCGTCTGCCGCAAGCGCGCGGCAGGCAGCGTGCACGCGTGCGAGCACGTCGGCGAACAGATGCAGCGATGAGGATGTCTGGGGCATGGCCGCCGCCTAACGCAAATCCGGGGTCGAGTCAAAGAGCCGCTGGTGCTCGGTCAGGGCGAAGCGGTCGGTCATTCCGGCAATGAAATTGCCGATCCGGCGGGCCCGGTCGCCCTCGTCGTCCGCCTCCGACCCCAGCAGCCATTCCGGCGGCAGCTCGCTGGGGGACTTCAGGTATTTTGCGAACAGGTCGAACAGGATCTGCTCGGCCTCGCCCATCACCCGCATCACCCGCTCGTGGCGGTACATGTGCTGGTACAGGAAGGCCTTGATGGCGGCCTCTTCCTCCGCCACCTCGGCGGGAAACGCGACCAGCGCCTGGCTTTGCCGGCGGACGTCCTGGGCCGATTGCGGCTTCACGGCAGCGAGTTTCTTCCCTGTCTCCGCGAACACCGCGCCGATCAGGTGCGAGATCAGCTCGCGCACCAGTTCAGCACCGCGGCGGACGTCTTCAAGATCGGGATAATGTGCCGCAGTCTCGGCGATGATCTCCGCCGTCAGCGGCATCACCTTGAGATCGTCGAGGTGGAACAGGCCGGCGCGCAGGCCGTCATCGATGTCGTGGGCGTCATAGGCGATGTCATCGGCGATCGCGGCGACCTGCGCCTCCAGCGAGGCAAAGCTCCACAATTCGAGATCGTAGGTCTTGATGTACTCGGCAATCCCGACGGGAACGCCATGCTCGCGGTAGCGCCCGACCGGGGCGCCGCTGCGGTCGGTCAGCGGACCGTTGTGCTTGACGATGCCTTCCAGCGATTCCCAGGTCAGGTTGAGCCCGTCGAATTCGGGATAGCGGTGCTCGAGCGAAGCCACGACGCGCAGCGTCTGGGCATTGTGGTCGAAGCCCCCGAACTCCTTCAGGCACGCGTCCAGGGCCCGTTCCCCGGCATGCCCGAACGGCGGATGACCGAGGTCGTGCGCCAAGGCCAATGTCTCGGTGAGATCCTCGTCGAGCCCGAGTTGCCGGGCCAATGCGCGGGCGATCTGGGCCACCTCCAGCGAATGAGTCAGCCGGGTGCGGTAGTGGTCGCCCTCGTGGAACACGAACACCTGGGTCTTGTACTTCAGGCGACGGAACGCGGTGGAATGGATCACCCGGTCGCAATCTCGCCGGAACGGGCTGCGGGTCCGGCTCGGGGGCTCGGTGACCAGCCGGCCGCGGCTGCGGTCGGGGTCGCAGGCATAGGGCGCGCGGGGGGCTGCCATTCCGACGGACACGGCGAATTTAGTCCCTATCCATTTGTCAGCAAGCTGTTGTTTTTATTCAAGAACTTCCCACAACTTTTGCCCCATTTTTGTTCCATAGTCGTTCATGCTGTGTTTTTGGGAAGTGCTCTCGATGATCGCCGATGTATCGGCAACAACCGAAGGCAGCGCTTATATTGCCTATGAAACTCAGCCGAATGCTCATCCGCCGGGAGAGGAAAGAGCTGGCCGTTCGGCATGCGAAAGTAAACGTACTCACGACCCCCTTGGACTTTCCGATAAATGTACTTCAAGCGCTTTAAGGCCAGTTTACCAGGACCGGTTCCGAAAAGTTCGTTTAGGTCGATCCGGCCTATTGCGATGGCAATGACCTCGCCCTGCTTTCCATGCGAACGGGCAACAGCCGCACAGATGTTCAGGATGCCTCTCGGTGTAATTGGCATGATCGACGGCCTCGGCGGTCAACACACCTTGCGACTGTCCTAATTGGACCCCCGCCGGCAGACTAGGACACTTGTCTCGGAACGTGAATCCCTCACAGGGCGATCCCCGCATCTCTGGAAGAAGAGGTGATCTCCTTTGGCTGCGCGCCAGCCCGTCCAGACAGCGGTTGGGGCCATTTCCGTCCCGGCGCTTCGGGCTAAAAAAGATAGTCAACGCATTTAGCCGTTTACTCAACGACAACCCCATGATACTCAATGCAACTACTAATTACTCAACGCATGGACAACTTACTCAACGCCCTAAGCTGAAAGCAGACGCATGCCTCCTGCCAAATCATCGAGCCCAAAGCCGAGAACCGAGGACGACTGGGCACAGCTCGCGTTTGACATTCAACAGTTGTTCGATGGCGCGCCCGTCGATGAGGAGGATCTCTTCGCTGGTCGATCGTCGGAAGTGCGTCGCATCATCGAAGCCGTTTTTTCCAAATCAAAACACGTCGTACTTTTCGGCGAAAAAGGCGTCGGAAAAACCTCGCTCTCAAACGTATTCTGGAAGCGCTTCAGCAAGACGCTCAAAAGTTTCATCATTGCGCGCGTTCAAGCCGGACCGCACGACAGTTTTTCGTCTCTTTGGCTGCGAGCATTAGAAGAACTAAAGGCTGCCGGTGACGCTACCGGAAAATCTGATTACGTCCAGTTTAGCGCTGACTACGAAACGATCACTCCGTCGCAAGTCCGGCGCGAACTCCAAAAGTGCAAGGCGAATGCCCTGCCAATCATCATCATAGACGAGTACAGCGAAGTATCCGACGAAGAGGCTAAGAAGCTAACTGCGAACCTCATCAAAGAATTCTACGATTTCACTATCTCTACCACGGTCATCCTAGTGGGGGTCGCCGAAAACATTTCGGAGTTGATTGAAGATCACGCCTCGATCGATCGCGCGATCGTTCAGATTTCGCTTAACCGAATGTCCGATGCTGAACTTAAGGAAATAATCCAGAAGCGCGCAAACCGGACAGTGATGACATTCTCTGGCGATGCCATGTGGACCATTATAGTGCTGTCACGGGGGTTGCCCTACTTCACGCAAACGCTGTCAAAATTTGCCGCCCTTCATGCGATCGATAATCACCGCACCGAAGTTACAAATGAAGACGTTGAGGCATCAATGACCCGCTTCATCGAAGGGTCGGAGAAGTCTTTCAAGGAAGCGTACCGGGATGCTCTTCGTAGCAATCAAGACAACAATTTCGAACATTCCCTCTTAGCTTGCGCACTAGCCAAAGCTGACGAGGAAGGTTTTTTCACCGCCAACGACGTGGTGGAGCCATACAGCGCGATCATGAAGGAGAAAAAGCGCATCGCTCACTTTGAGAAGCATCTCAGGCGCTTTTCCTCAGACGACGGCGGAAACATCCTCATCAAACGTGGAGGCGATAGGAAGCAAACGTTCCGCTTCAAAGACCCAATGATGCAGCCTTATGTGATCATAAGAGGGATACAGAACAAACTAATTCCTGAGAGTGCCAAAGCTATTCTCCTCCAGCGCGAACAGGGGTCTTTTCCCATCTAAGGCCCTGTACTCAGAACCGTCCGCTCACAAACGCACATCGGAAGTCTCGCACCTTAGCTGCGATCGGCGGCTTATGACCCAAAGCAGGCCTGCAGAAAGTTGTTAATCTGGGATTGTATCTTTTGATACATTGCGAGGGCTCGTTGCTTGCTAAGGTTTCCCGATCACGTGGGGGCAGGCATGGACGGATTAAGGAACGCGCTGGAGCGCCTCGAAGCACCGGACTGCCCCAATTGTCATGTCGCCATGCGATGGTTTCGCTCGGAGTTGGTGAGAGACGCCCGCGAGCCCTTCATCGCGCACCTTTTCCTCTGCCCCAATTGCAAGCGCGCTCAGCAGACCGATACAACGTTTACGCCGCTTCGCGTACCGCCTGACAAGCTGGCGGCTCCGCGGTTTTCTGTCGTAAGGTGAAGGGGCCACGCGGGTAAGACTAACGCGCTGTTCTGAGAAAGTGGATGCCGCAACGAAAGCGCCTGAGACAAAGCCATGGACCGCGAAATTCTCCAACAGCACCTTGCTCTGGCCCAACGGCACGCAAGCATGGGCGAGAAACACATTGCCAGGCAGGAAAGCCTGATTGCCGAGCTCGACCGGGACGGCCACGACACGGCGGAAGCCCGGAAGATTCTTGCCACTCTGCGAGACACCCAGCGACTACACGAACAAGATGTTGAGCGCCTTCTAACACAGCTGTCCAATCCACCGGCCTGAGTGAAGGCGAGTGAACGCCGGCTGTTGGCCCATCTGCGAAGTTGCGCCTTGGCGCTCGGAGGTCCGCCCATTGAGCCAGAACAGATTTGCTCAATCTGAGTTCTTCGCGTTTTGACCCCAAGAGAATGCCCCGTGATGCGGCCGTGCCGGATCAAAATTCCGTGGAACCTTTAGGCCGTTGTGATAATTGTTCCCCATCATCGGCCGTGGCTCTGCCCGTAGGCGTCGATGGCTGAGAGACGCTTCTGTGCTCCCGCCTGCAAGACAGGGAGCACGCCATGCCCATCCGTCAAGTTCATTACCCATTGCAAAGCGATGCCGCGCACATCGAAATGGCGCGTGAGACCGTTCGCGAGGCTATGGAGGTGTTGCGGCAGTCGCGGCCCGATACCTTCCTGGGCCGTGAGACCTACAAGCCTTTTCCGATGCAAAACAAGGAAGATAACATAGGACGTGGCAACGGAAATTCTCCGCAGGCATTGTCGCGAGATGAATGATCCGCTGCTTGATCGAGCTCAGCTAGCCATCGAAGAGAGTCAGGCTCTTCAAAAGACAAAACACGCCTTGCAGGCCGAACAACTGCATAGTCGCGAGGCACTTCGTCTCTGCGTGATGGAGAGCGCAATGTATCGGACGGAAAGCAAAGCGTACCGAGAAGATCGCGATTAGATGGATTACTCAGCGAACGCAAGGCGGTACCGCGACCAAGCCGAAGAATTTCGAGCCAAGAGCGATCTGATGAAAGATCCGGAGACGAGCGCTCAATACAGCCGGATGGCAGACGCCTATGACAGATTGGCGGTAGGGCAAGACGATATGGCTCGCAAATTAGCGCCGAAGTAAGACTCACGTTCAATCTCTTTCAGCTTGTGGCGTACCTCCGATTCCTCGACGGAGGACTAAAGTTATCCTGCGTTAGCTAAATCATAGTTCATGATACGTTTGTGGAACGATCCCATAACATTGCGTTGGTTCCGTATCGCGGGCAGACGAGTATTGGGCGCCGGCGCTGAGAGTTCACACTCCCGCCTACTGAGGCCGGAGTGTCGAAGACATCCGGGCCGCCCCTTACCAGGAACACCCAATGTCAGCGAACCTAGCTTCTGCATTAATCACGAAACTGGCTGTATCTAACCGTCTCGACAGTGATGATATACGTGCCATCCAGGCGCTTCGGATACGACAACACCGTCTCGGGGGCAGAGAGATAATCGTTTCTGATGGCGAACGACCTGAACATTGCTGCCTGATCGTGGAGGGGTTCGCTTTCCGTTCAAAGACAACGCTTGATGGCGAGCGGCAGGTTCTTTCCATCCATATCCCAGGTGAGGTGCCTGATCTCCAAAGTCTGCATCTCAAGGTGATGGACCATGACCTGATGACCGTCACGCCCTGCGTGCTGGGTTTTATCACGCACGAAGACCTGAGAGACCTGACCCGCCAGCGACCGAACCTTGCGGCAGCCCTTTGGCGCGAAAGCTTGATTGATGGTTCCATATTCAGGGAGTGGCTCGTCAACGTGGGGCGACGGGAGGCTCTACCACGAATGGCGCACCTGCTGATCGAGCTTTACAAAAGGCTCCAAGCCATTGGGCACGCGCGGGATGGAGAGTTCGTCTTGCCAATTACTCAGGTCGATCTTGGAGACTGCCTTGGGCTCTCTGTGGTCCACACCAACCGTGTGCTTCAGCACCTCAGGAGAGAGCGTCTCTTAACGGCAGACAGATCAGAGTTCCAGATACTGGACCATGATAAAATCGAAGCTCTCGCGGGATTTGATCCGACCTATCTTCATCTTGCTCCTGACAATTAGGCCTTCCTGTGCGCTCCCACGTCAATTCGCAAGCAGACGCATTCTTCACGTTCAGCAACGAGAGACCAACTGAGCTTCCCGGAACTCAGAGCCGACTCGGCGTCCTTCAAGGTACGAATGGCCTGCTGCCAAGCGGCCTCGTCGTCCGGCAAGTCCTGCGTGTCTGAGAAGTCCTCACCGGCCGAGATCGTAAAGGTGTAGAGGGGCATCAGCGGAAACCATCGAATAGTCTGCTGGTTCCTGATGCAAAGCAGGCGAGGCCTGAAGGTCTCCTGTTGGCCCAACGCGGACCTGGCGTTAGGTACGCCGACGCGCCGCTATGAGGGGCAGAGCGGACCTCGAAGGTGGCCGTAATGGGAAAAAGAGAATCATTCTGATAATGACTAGTTGCTAAGCCTTTGATTTTAAATAGTTCTAGGTTAGCCATTTGATTCTGCGTATGGTGGCACTTAACTATGTCGGACGCGCGATACCAAATGAATTGGGTATGAGCGCGGGACTATCGGAGACCAGCAATGACGAGTGCCGTGACCATCAGCGACCGCGCCGCACGCCGGATTGGGGAGATCCTCAAGGGCGAAGGGTCGGGCGCGATGCTGCGCATCTCGGTCGAAGGCGGCGGCTGCTCGGGCTTCCAATACAAGTTCGACATCGACCGCGCTCGCACCGACGACGATCTCGTGATCGAGCAGGACAATGCGGTGGTGCTGGTCGATTCCGCCTCGCAGCCGTTTCTGGCGGGATCACAGGTCGATTTCGTCGACGACCTGATCGGCGCCTCGTTCCGCGTCAACAATCCGAACGCGACCGCGTCCTGCGGCTGCGGGACGAGCTTTTCGGTCTAGCGCGCTTACGCGCCCGTTATCTGCCTTTCCTCGTCCGTCCACGCCACCTCGGTCGGCATCAACTCCGGCTGGAGCGGTGCGTCCTCCGACATCACGTGACCGTCTAGCGCCCGCAGGAGCGCTCCGATCAGCGCCGGCTTGCGCAGCGGCTTGGCCAGGAAGTCCGACATACCGGCTTCGCGGCAGATCTTGATGTCCTCGGGGAAGGCATTGGCGGTCAGCGCGATGATCGGCAAGGCTTCGAAGCGCCCGCCTTGCGCGCGGATCGCGTGGGTGGCGGCGAGCCCGTCCATGTCGGGCATGCGCACGTCCATCAGCACGACATCGTAATTGCCTTCGCAGGCTGCCGCTACGGCTTCGGTCCCGTCCGTGACGACCCGCAGCTCGACGTCGAAAGCCCCCAGCATCTTGCTCACGACCATGCGGTTGACCGCATCGTCTTCCGCGACCAGCACCTTCAGCGGCCGATCGAGGCTGGCGATCCGGGCTTTCAGATCATCGGCTTCGTCGCGCCCGCCGGCCTGATCGGAGGCCTGCGCCTGGCTCCAGGGCAGCACCAGCGTGAAGCGGAAGGCCGAGCCCTCGCCCGGCGTCGAGTTGACGCCGATAGTGCCGCCCATCTGCTCGATGATGCGCCGAGAGATCGCGAGCCCAAGCCCAGTGCCGCCGAAGCGGCGGCTGATCGAGGCATCGGCCTGGGCGAAATCGCTGAACAGCAGGTCGAGCTTATCGGGCGCGATGCCGATGCCGCTGTCGGTCACCGTCCATTCGACGGTCGCCAGCAGGTCACGCCGCGCCTGGCAGGTCGCCGATATCGTCACCTCGCCTTCGTCGGTGAACTTCACCGCGTTGGAGGCGAGATTGAGCAGCACCTGGCGGATGCGCGTGACATCGCCGCGGAGCGTCGGCGGCAGGTTCGGATCGAGCTCGACCTTGACCGTGAGCCCCTTGCTCTTGGCGCTGGCGCGCACCACGGTCCCAACCGTCTCGGCCAGCGCCTGCGGCGCGAAGTCGATCGCCTCGAATTGGAAGCGGCCGGCTTCCAGCTTGGAGAGGTCGAGAATGTCGTTGAGGATGCGCTGGAGATTGTCGCCGGACTCGCGGATCGTGGTGACGGCCTCGCGCTGCTCCGGATCGAGCTCGGTTTCGAGCAGCATGCTGGCGAGACCAAGCACGCCGTTCATGGGGGTGCGGATCTCGTGGCTCATTACAGCGAGGAAGTCGGACTTGGCGCGGCTTTCGGCCTCGGCCTTTTCCGCGCGCCAGCGCTCGGTGACGTCGCGTCCGAAGCCGCGATAGCCGAGGAAATGGCCTTCACGGTCATGGGCCGGCTTCGCCGTCAGCGACCACAGCCGCGCCTCGCCGCCTGCGACGATCTTGAGATTCATCTCGTGCAGCGGCTCGGCCTGCTCCATCAGGCCGACGATGTTGTAGGCAGCGCTCTTGTCCTCGGGGCAGAGCATGTCGAGCACGTCGGCGAAATGCGAGCCTTTCAGCAGCGCAAGCGGCAGCTGCGCGACGTCGGCGAAGCGTTGCGGCACGTCGACGAGGCGTCCCTCGGCATCGGTCTGCCAGAGCCAGTCGCTGGCGTTCTCCTGGAAGTCCTTCAGCAGCAGCGAGATGATCTCGGTCTGGCGCTCGAGCTCGAGCTGGGCCTTGAGATTGCAGAGGAAGAGGTTGCCCTGCGAGACGATATTGCGCGCCATGAAGAATGCGAACAGCAGCAGGAACACCGCGGTCACCAGATATGGTCCGGTGCCGCACAAAAGCAGCGCGCCGGCGCAGGCGATCGTCATGGTGGCGAGATAGACGAGGCCCGCGCGCGGGAAGGTCGAAAGCGTGAAGGCGCCGCCTGACATCATGCCGACCATCAGGCAGGCCAGGATCAATTGACTGGTCGGCTCGATGCGGCTGAACAGAGCGAGCGGCAGCGCGCCCCAGATCGCGGCGAGAAAAAACGCCTGCCGCAGCGTCTGCCGCGCCGCGCGCGGCGATGCTTCCTGCGGCGGGTTCTGATGCGACTTGTGCCATGCGCGCACCGCAAGCGAAGCGGTGGCGG
Source organism: Bradyrhizobium sp. USDA 372 (assembly GCF_053629095.1). Classification (NCBI taxonomy): domain Bacteria; kingdom Pseudomonadati; phylum Pseudomonadota; class Alphaproteobacteria; order Hyphomicrobiales; family Nitrobacteraceae; genus Bradyrhizobium; species Bradyrhizobium sp. USDA 372. The sequence goes on from NZ_JBRJHR010000001.1 coordinate 532,389, forward strand.
CGAGCGTCAGGCCCCAGATCGCAAGGAAGTCGTTCCAGCCCCTGCCCCAGAACAGGATCAGGACGATGGCGACGTTCAGCATCGTCACGGCCATCGTCACGGGGATCAGCTGGGTCACCGCGTCGATCTGCTTGGCCCGGATGCGGCGGATCTCGCGCTCGCTGAGATCGGCCGTCAGACCGTCCTCGATCTCGAAGCCGCCGAGCCAATACAGGAACGCGCCGAGCAGGCCGTCACGCGGCTGAGTTCGCTTCATCGCCTTGTCCGGCTATCCATCCGAGGAACCTCTTGATGATCAATGGCCTGCGGCCTGCTTAAGCCGGGTTAATTTTGTGGGAGATTTTGCGGCCGTCTTGACGGGCACGTTTGCATTTTGTTCTAACCAAGCCCCCTGCCCGGAGCCCTCCCAATGCCTATCAGAGTAGCCACCTGGAACGTGAACTCGGTCCGGCAGCGGATCGATCTGCTCCTGACCTGGCTGAAAGAGTGCCAGCCGGACATCGTCTGCCTGCAGGAGATCAAATGTGTCGACGAGGCCTTCCCGCGGCTGGAGATCGAGGCGCTCGGCTACAACGTGGTGACGCACGGGCAGAAGACGTTCAACGGCGTCGCCCTGCTCTCCAAGCTCCGGTTCGACGAGACCAGGTCGGGCCTCGCCGGCGACGACGAGGATACCCATGCCCGCTTCCTTGAGGGCGTGGTGACACTCAAGTCCGGCGTGCTGCGCATCGCCTGCCTCTACCTGCCCAATGGCAATCCGGTCGGGACCGACAAATATCCCTACAAGCTCAAATGGATGTCGCGGCTTCTTGATTATTCGAAGGAGCGACTCAAGGAGGAGGTCCCGCTGATCCTGGCCGGCGACTTTAACGTCATCCCGCATGCCCGCGACGTGCACAATCCGGCTGCCTGGACCGAGGACGCGCTGTTCAAGACCGAGACGCGCGAGAGCTTCCAGTCCCTGCTCGGCCTCGGCCTCACCGACGCCTTGCGCGCCGTCAGCGACGAGGGCGGGCTCTACACCTTCTGGGACTACCAGGCCGGGGCCTGGCAGAAGAACCAGGGGCTGCGGATCGATCATCTGCTGCTGTCGCCGCAGGCCAACGACAGGCTCGCCAATGTCGGCATCGACAGCTACGTGCGCGGCTGGGAGAAGCCCTCGGACCACGTGCCGGTGTGGGCGGATCTGGATCTGGAGGCGGCCTAGGCCATTAGCGTTGTCATTCCGGGTTCGATGCTTCGCATCTCCCCGGCGTGACTCTGGAATGCGCCTACTCCCTACGCCCCTGCACCCACTGCTCCAGCATTTGCAGGGCCATGGCGCGGTCGTCGTCGGAGGCCTTCGCGAAGGCGCGGTTGTAGCTTTCCTTGATCCAGACCTCGTCGGCGCCGGCGCTGTCGCGCGCCAGCGTCAGCCACATCAGGCCGCGCGCGGCCTGCCGCGGCAGGCGGTCGCCGTTGAACAGCATCTGGCCGAGCAGCGCCTGGGCCTGGTGCTGGCCCTTCTGCGCGGCGAGGCCAAGCCAGCGCGCGCCATAGCGGTAGTCCTCCCGCGAGGCGTCCGGGGTCTTCAGGTACAGACGAGCGAGGTCGTACTGCGCGTCCGCATTGCCGAAATAGGATGCGGCATAGGAAAACATCTCCCGGGCGCGGTCCGGATCGGCCTTGACCTTCGAATTCGGGATGCCGGCCAGATAGTAGCGGCCGAGCGCGACGAAGGCGTTGGCCACGATCTGCGCCTGCGGCGCCGACGGGCTGTCCTCGGCATGCGCGTTGGCGATCCGGCTGAAATATTCGAAGGCACGCAGATCGTCCTGGGCGACGCCGTCGCCGTTGGCGTACATGCGGCCGAGCTTCCACTGCGCGATCGGGTGGCCGCCCTCGGCAGCATATTGCAAGGCGCTGAGCGAGGTTTCCTGGGTCGCGACCGCAGGCGGAACCTTGGTGCGCACCGCACCCGCAGCGCCGGGCAAGGTCGTCACGACCGGGATGGTGGCGTCCTTCGGGTTGACCGGCGCACCGTCGAAGGCGAACGCCGGCGCGGCCAGCGCGGCCGCCCCCAACACAAACGCAACTGTGGCACGCCTAAATGTCCGCATAGCACTGTTTCTCGTGCGCGCCGCCCGGATGGGTCACTGCCCCTCCGATCGCCGGTCCAACCTGCTGAGCATATTTCCAGAGCGCACCCGACGTGTGGTTAGTCGCGCGGGCGCTCCATTTGGTTCTGCGCTGGGCGAGCTCGGCGTCGCTCAATTTTACGTCAAGGGTCCCATTGACCGCGTCGATCTCGATGATGTCGCCGTCCTCGAGCAGCCCGATCGGGCCGCCGACCGCCGCCTCCGGCCCGACATGGCCGATGCAGAAGCCGCGGGTGGCACCGGAGAAGCGGCCGTCGGTGATGAGCGCGATCTTGCCGCCCATGCCCTGGCCGGTCAGCGCTGCCGTGGTCTGGAGCATTTCCCGCATGCCGGGACCGCCCTTCGGCCCCTCGTAGCGGATTACGATGACTTCGCCTTCGCGGTAGGTGCGGTTCTGGACCGCCTCGAACGCGTCCTCCTCACGGTCGAAGCACCTGGCCGGACCGGTAAACCTGAGGTTGGACATTCCCGCGACTTTCACGATCGCACCTTCTGGCGCCAAATTGCCCTTCAGACCGACCACACCGCCTGTCACGGTGATGGGCTTGTCCGCCGGATGCACCACGTCCTGGTGCGGATTCCATTTCACGCTCTTGAGGTTTTCAGCGATCGTACGGCCCGTGACGGTAAGGCAATCACCGTGCAGGAAGCCGTTGTCGAGCAGCGTCTTCATCAGAAGCGGGATGCCACCTACTTCAAACATGTCTTTGGCGACATAACGGCCGCCCGGCTTCAAATCCGCGACATATGGTGTCTTTTTGAAGATTTCGGCGACGTCGAACAGGTCGAACTTGATGCCGACCTCGTGCGCGATCGCCGGCAGGTGCAGCGCAGCATTGGTCGAGCCGCCGGACGCCGCGACCACGGCGGCGGCATTCTCCAGCGCCTTGCGGGTGACGATGTCGCGCGGCCGGATGTTCTGGGCGATCAGGTCCATCACCTTCTCGCCGGCGGTCATGCAGAAGGCGTCGCGGATCTCGTACGGCGCCGGAGCACCGGCGGAGTACGGCAGCGCCAGCCCGATCGCCTCGGAGACGGTCGCCATGGTGTTGGCAGTGAACTGCGCGCCACAGGCACCGGCCGAGGGGCAAGCGACGCGCTCGATCTCGTCGAGGTCCTCGTCCGACATGGCCCCGACCGAGTGCTTGCCGACAGCCTCGAACATGTCCTGCACGGTGACCTGCTGCCCGCGGAAATTGCCGGGCAGGATCGAGCCGCCATAGATGAAGATCGAGGGCACGTTGAGGCGGACCATCGCCATCATCATGCCCGGCAGCGACTTGTCGCAGCCGGCGAGCCCAACCAGCGCGTCATAGGCGTGGCCGCGCACGGTCAGCTCGACCGAATCGGCAATGCACTCGCGCGACGGCAACGAGGAGCGCATGCCGTCGTGACCCATGGCGATGCCGTCGGTCACGGTGATGGTGCAGAATTCACGAGGTGTACCGCCGGCCGATGCCACGCCCTTCTTCACCGCCTGTGCCTGGCGCATCAGGGCGATGTTGCAGGGAGCGGCTTCATTCCAGCACGAGGCGACGCCGACGAAGGGCTGGTGGATCTGCTCGGTGGTCAGACCCATCGCGTAGAAATAGGACCGATGCGGCGCGCGCGCAGGGCCTTCCGTCACGTGACGGCTCGGCAGCCTCTGCTTGTCGATCTTCGCGCCCATCGCAACCAGTTTCCCCGGCCAACCCTTTCAGACCCGAAAAATCAGAGCCAAGATTTGAATCGACCTTGGGATTTTCTCGTCGCCTTCGAAGACCGCCGTTGCCGTTAGAAATTTAGAGCGATTTTATTCATGGTCGGGTGTGGCCAAAAAGCGGCGGCGATGCGAACCGCCGGTTATGAGGGTTAAATCCGGGATGGGTGTTGCACAGGCAGCACAATCGTTACCGGGAAGACACGGGTATGCTTACCATGATACTCTCGTCCAGACGGCAAGCTACAACCTCTAATTTCGCAATGCGTGGTGCGATGACATGCGCGCAAGTGAGTCGTCCCCTCTGCCCCCTCTCGCGTCCGCGCCGGAGCGCTTCTGCCGTACGAGGCGAGCCGCTCAGGCCGACATCGCGCCTCTGCGCCCGAACGGATCGAACAGACGGACGATCTCGCAGGCGGCAACGAGCCCGGCGAGCCAGGCGGCGCTGGTCAGCCCGAGACGGGCAACGACGGCGGCGGTGAACGCGTCCTCGCCACCGAGGAACGGCGTTGCCGCCAGCAGCGCGATCTCATAGGCCGCGTAGGCGGCGATGAGCGTGACCGCAAGCATCAGGGGCGTGCGGCGCCGCGGCAGCATGCGGAGCACCGCGGATGCTGCCGCGGTGGACAGGAGCGCTGCGGCGCCGATCACGAGGCCCCAGGCGATGGTGTTGCCGTCAACGGGATAGCGCAAGGCTCCGAAACCGATGCCCTGGTTCACGAGCCAGGCACCGGCGATGACGAGCAGCGCGTTGCGCAATGGCAGCATCGCGGCTGCGACGACTGCAAACGCCGCGAACGGCGTTGCGCAGGCGAGCGCGAAGCTTGCAAGCGCGCATGACAATGTCAGCAGCGCAAAGCAGAACACCGGCGCAAGGCGCGGTACCACCAGATCAAGCCGCAGATGGTCCGCGTGTGGCGGCACGATGCTGAGCGCCATGGATGATCTCCTTCCCATCCAATTCTAGTTCGTTTGCGGGCTTGTGACAGCCCCATCGGCATCAAAACGTGGCCCCGGCCCTGAGGGGTAGCTGCGACCGGGCGGCGGAACGTCGGTGCGTGAAAGTGCTTGCGACGGCCGCAGCTATCGCCGCGAGCCGGGCACCGGCGCCCCGACGATCGCAATCATCAGGACCGTCCGCGCAAGCGTTGCGCCTGGGCCCAGGCGACTGCGACGTCGCGTGGCGGAACATCGACGCGCTTGATGGGCGTCAATTCGCCGGAGGCCGAAACGATCGCCGTCTCTTCGCGGCGGCAGCGTGTGCAGACGAAGCGGACCTCATGCGGGGACGCCGACCAGTTCGACCGCTTCACATTGGCCGCCATCGGCCAGGCATCGCAATGCGAACACGACACCAGAAAACGACCGGGATCGAGCATACCCATTCCATCGGACTCCGAATCCTGCCGCTTCCTTCAATGATTAATCCATGTGAATCGTTCCGGTGTCCAAGCACCGCCGGCCTTGCCTTGGGCCGCTACCGGTTCCGCGCAACCGCAGAGCGTCGGATGGCCGATTGCGTTGCGACGCTCACCGTGGCGTCGCGGGATTGCGATCCCCTGCCAGTGCCCCGCTCAGCGAGCCCCCTTGAGGGTGCAGGAGGTCGTGCAGGTGACCGTCGTGCCGCGGTCGCATGCTTTGCAGGCGCTGACACACTGGTTCATGTCGCGCGGATTGTAGCTGTAGTTTCGCAACGGACAGGCGGGCGTCGTCGAGCCGGTGATGTCCTGCTCCTGATCGCAGGCCGCCGTCATGAGCGCGAATATGATCACTGCAGCGAGGCGCATGGGATTGCCCTGTCAAGCATGGCAAATCACACTCACGGGACGCGCTGCATTGCAGCGAACCCCGGCCTTCCCACCACGAGCGTCGCCAATCAGCGATACTCGCTTGCTGCAAGGATGCGCGCCAAACGTTAAGAACGGATTTCAGCCCGGCTCAGGCCGCAGCCGTCGTCGCGATCGCCTGCCGGATATCGACAGCCAGCTGACGGTACTGTTCCCCGAGCTTCAAATAGAACTCGCGCTTGCTGCTTTCGGTGGCGAGCTTGGCGATCAGCTCGCATTCGGCGGTGAGCGTCTCGAACCGTTCCAGCCTGTCCTCAAGATGTGTCATCGGCGTGTCCCCATCAGACGCCTCAGGGACATCAAACCTAAGCCCGGGAAATAGGTCACGGCGAACATCGTTATGGAGTAGCATCTTTTTTTCCGGCGCGGCGTACGCAAGGCACCGCTATTTCTGCTCCAGCCGCCAGACGCCGTCCCAATTGAGATCCGGCGGATTGGCCGCAAACTGCGCGATGCGGATGAGCATCGTGCGCGAGGGGCCGTCGCCTGGGACCGCCTCGAGCGCCGCATTGAAGGCGGCGCGCGCCTCCTCGAAGCGCCGGCCGCGATAGGCGGCGAGACCATCGGCATAATGCGTGCGCAACGTCACTTGCGCCTCGGTGAATGCGCCCGCTCTCGCCATCACCTCGAAGATCGCCTGCGGCGCGCTTTGACCCGCGACCGCCAGACGATCGATCTCGCGCAATTCGAGCCGCGATCCGATCCCGTCCGCGGTCGCCTGCGAGATCAGGATGCGGGTGCCGTAGACCTTGTTGACGGCCTCCAGCCGCGAGGCGAGGTTCACGGCATCGCCCATCACGGTGAAGCTCATCATCAGCTCGGACCCGATGCTGCCGGTCAGGACCTCGCCGGTGGCGATGCCGATGCGCAGATCGCACGGCGCCGGCATGGCGCGGATGCCGAGCAGATCCGGCAGCTGCTTCTGCAGCGCAGGCACCTGATCGGCCATCTCGACGGCGGCAAGCCCGGCGAGCAGACCCTGCTCATCCTCCTCGATGAAGGGAGGTCCCCAATAGGACATGATGGCGTCGCCGATATATTTGTCGATGATGCCGCGATTGTTTCTGATCGGAGCGGACATCACGGTGAAGTAGTGGTTCATCACCTTGACGAGACCGCGGGGGGTCATGCCCTCGCTCATCGAGGTGAAGCCGCTCATGTCGGAGAACATGATGGTCATCACCCGGCGCTCGCCGTCGATGGCGACCTCCGGCCGGTCGATCAGGCCCTGCACCACTTTCGGGTCGATGTAACGGCCGAAGGTCTCGCGAATGCGCTCGTTGTGCCTGAGCTGCTCGATCATGCGGTTGAAGGCGGCAGCAAGCTCGCCGATCTCGTCCTGCGTCGAGACGGTGATGGGCTTGTCGAACCGGCCCGCCTCGACCTCGCGGGCGCCGGCCAGCAGCAGCCGCACCGGGCGCGTGATGCCACTGCTCACCAGCAGCGCAAAGACAAAGCCGACGATCGCCGCGAGCAGGGTCACGACGCCCGAAACGATGATCGCCTGATGCTGGCGGCCGATCACCTGCGACGTCGAGAAATAGACCTGCGCCAGCATGTCGGCGCGGATCGCATCAATCTTCCGGTTGAACGCATCGCGCAGCGTGTCGAGGTGCTCCAGCGTGCCGCGGGCCGCAACCATATCCTTGACCTCGACCTGCTTGAGCAGTTTCGCATTGCCCTCGTCCAGATCGCGCCGCAGCTCGGTGACGGAGCTTTCGATCCGGACGTCGAGCCGTGCCAGCGCGGCGTTGTCGGAATACGTCCTGGGGTCGTCGATGATCGCGTTGATGAGCTTGCGTGCGGCCTCGGCCTCCTGCTCGAACTTGCGGTCCAGCGCCTCGAAGTCGCGAAGGCGCGCCACATAGGCCTCCTCGTCCGACGGCGCCTCCATCCTGCTCATCACCATCCGCCGCAGTGCTAGGGCCCGCTCCAGCGAGCGGATGTTCGCACGCGCCAGATGGCTATAGGCGGGGATGTAGCGGTTGGTCAGCTCGTCGAGCAAAATGCCGACCTGGCTGGACATCACCATCGACAGGATCGAGGTGACCAGCATCAGGACGATCAATCCGAGAGCGATGCCGACGATCTTGCGCCGGATCGACTGGTTGAAAATCGGCATAGGTGCAGGGCAAACGCTGAAAGGATGAAGCGAGGGAACTCATACACCGGATTTGGCCGAGGGAACACGCGCAATCTGGCTGCTGTGACGTCCTGCGCCGTGCGTAATCGTCGCGCGAGCCCAATCGTTAACAAAGGTTAAAACCACTGCCTCTTCCGCCGTTTCGGAAGTTCCCGAGTTCCAATCCGTATTTTGCCGCATTGTTGCGACAGCTTGAGGGTGCGACACGATGCCGGCGCATCGTTCGATGCTTTGATTCGCAAGCCGCATGTGCGGACCTTGGTTTGTAGTGGTTTTCGCAGGGGGGACCATCGAATGAACCAGTGCCTACGCTCGCTCGCGTGTGTCGTTGCCGTGGCCGCAATGGCCCTCCTTCCCACCGAGCTGGCGGCGAAGAGCAATCACAAATCATCCGCGCTGAAGAAGACGCACGAGGCCAAGGCCGGCAAGCACCGCCACGCCGCCGCCGGCAAAGCGCGTCATGGCAAGCACGCCGAAGCCAAGCGCAAATCGAAGAAGACGGTCGACAAGCCCACGGACAAGCCGGCGCCGCCGCCGCTGACCGGCGATCTCGCCGCGCTGAAGGACGCCATCGATCTGACGCGCAAGGGCAAGACCGAGGATGCGAGCGCTGCGCGCGACCGCATTGCCGATCCCGCGGGACAGAAGCTCGCCGACTGGTTCATGCTGCGCCATTCCGAGAGCACCGCGAATTTCAAGCGCTACGCCGCCTTCCTCGCGGCCAATCCCGATTGGCCGAGCAGCGCCCTGCTCCGCCGCCGCGCCGAGGCGCGGCTGTGGCAGGAGAAGGCCGACGCGGCCATCGTGCACAAGTTCACGATGGATCGGCCGACCAGCGCCAAGGGCAAGTTTGCGCTCGCGCGCGTGCTGCTCGCCGAAGGCGAGACCGACAGGGCCGCGCGGCTGGTCCGGGAAACCTGGCGCGCGGAGGAATTGTCCGAGCGCAGCGAAGAGGATTCTTACGAAGCCTTCCGTGATCTGCTCACGGCGGACGATCATCGTGCCCGCATGGACAAGCGTCTCGGCGCCAAGGATTATGTAGGCGCGCGGCGCGCGGCCAAGCGGCTCGGCGAGGATGCGCTCGCGATCGTCAAGGCATGCGCCGGCGTCACCGGCAAGGCCAACAAGGCGAAGGACTATCTCGAGGACGTCCCGGCCGAAGCACGCCGCGATCTCGGCTACGTGCTGTGCCGCGCCCAATGGCACCTGCAGAAGGACCGCATCGACGATGCCGCCGAGGTGATCCTCGCCGCCGCGCCGGACACCATGGCGGCCCAGGACACCGACGCGTGGTGGCGCGAGCGCCGCCTGCTCGCGCGCAAGCTGCTCGACCAGGGCAAGTCCAGGACCGCCTATGATGTCGTGCGTATGGCCGCGGTGCCGGAGAAGGAAGTCTATCGCATCGACTATCACTTCATGTGCGGCTGGATCGCGCTGCGCTTTCTGAACGATCCCAGGACGGCGATGATGCACTTCGCCGCGATCGACGAAGGCTCCGCCAATCCGATTGCGCTCTCGCGGGCCCATTACTGGCGCGGCCGCGCCGCCGAAGCCATGGGCGCGACGGCCGATGCGCGCATGAGCTATCGGGCTGCGGCGCGCTATCAGACCGCCTATTACGGCCAGCTCGCCCGCGCCAAGCTCGGCCTCGATGGAATCGAGCTGCGTCCGCCCTCGCCCGTGCTGGCTTCGGCCGAGACGCAGCTAGCGGACGAGCGCGTGCGCGCCGCCGACATGCTCTACGGCATCGGCGAGCGCGACATGGTGTTCTACTACGCCGAGGATTTCGCCAAGGCGAGCACCGATGTCACCGCGCTCGAAGCGCTCGCCGAGCTCGCCGGCCGGCGCAACGATGCGCGCGTGATGCTGGAGGTCGGCAAGACCGCGCTGGCGCGCGGGCTCGCGCTCGACCATTACGCCTTCCCGACCATCGGCATTCCCGAGCACAAGCAAGTTGCGCCTGCGATCGAGACCAGCGTGATCTATTCGGTGGCGCGCACCGAGAGCTCGTTCGATCAGCGCGACAAGTCGCCGGCCAACGCGGTCGGGCTGATGCAGGTGACGCCGGAAGCGGGCCGCGACACCGCCAAACGTTTCGGCCTGACCTATGACTGGGACAGGATGGTGTCCGATCCCGTCTACAACACCCAGATGGGCGCGGCCGAGCTCAGCGCGCTGCTGTCGGAATATCGCGGCAACCAGATCATGACCTTCGCCGGCTACAATGCCGGCCGCGGCCGCGTGCGCGAGTGGGTGCAGGCGCGCGGCGATCCACGCGATCCCAATGTCGATCCGGTCGACTGGGTCGAGCGCATCCCGCTGTCGGAGACACGCAACTACGTCCAGCGCGTGATGGAGAACGTGCTGGTCTACCGCGCAAGATTCGAGGGCAGCGGCATGATCGCCGGCAAGAGCGACCAGCGCGTGGTGACGCACGAGGCCGGCGCAACGGCGCCAGTGGCGACCGCAGCACCCGCTCCCTGATCGACGCCGCCGGGGCTGGACGCGACGCCTGCAAGGATACGGTGCTGCGGCTCCCACGCGAGTGCAGTCGCGCAGCTAGGTGTCACCTCCTTCCATCGTGATCAGATCGCAACTGTCCAAACATGCGCCGGTCAAGGCTCTCGCGACGGTCCAGGCGCTGATCGTGCAGCTCCAGCACCAGACGGCACTCATGACCGTCAGTATCTCGATCATGCTGCCAGCGGCGAGCTCGACGTTCCCTAGGGCCGGTTCTGTCCGCCCAGGCACCGGCCATTGCATGAACAGCGTGGAGAATTCGCCGCGCCGATAACAATTGTCGTCGCAGTAACGGCGCTGCATCCGCGCATGGCGGACATAGCCGGAGCGCAAGGGACGCGAGCATGTGCTGCACGTGGCCGCGTGCAACGGCGGCTCGTGATTGACCACCACGAATTTCATGAAGCGGCTCTCACACCATCTTTCGCGAGCGTCTCGCAGAACAGCGCGTAGCACTGATGATCGCAGTAAGGCAGACGGGTCGCGATCTCGCGCAGATAGCTGCCGCTGATCGGCTCGCAGCACTGCATGCACCAGGTCTGCCGGAACGGGGTCCGGCCGTTGACCAGCACGAACGCGAATCTCATGTGGCACCTCCCAAAGCGAAGCAGTAAACGCTGTCGAGCGGAGACAGTGCTGGCGGTGGAGCGCACAGATGGTTTCGGCCGTCCGGATTATCCCTGTTTCGCTCCACCTTTTGCGGTGGGATCAGGATGTATCTCCCGTCCTCCCGGCGCCGCGCATAGATCTGGCCCTCGATGTACTTGATGTCGGTCGGATAACAATCGGCGCTGTTGCAACAACTGACGCTCGGGTTGTCCGGCATGTGCCAGGTGGAATAGAATTTTTCGTGCAGCGCCTGGTCCTGAGGTGGGTGCTGGCGATGAACGGCACCGTGTCCCGTCTCCTGCGCCTGGAGGGCCGCGATGGGGGTGATGAGAACGATCCAGCAGAAGAGCTTGCATGAGCGGTTCAACGACACAACCTCCCGGATCAGCTCTCCAATGCAGCCTTATGCGACCTGAGCCCGAAACAACCACTGCCGGTCGCGTTCGCTTCGCGTGCGGAAACGATCAACGCACTTCTTTGAGCAGAGCGCCGTGCGCCAGGAGTAGTAGCGGATCAGGCCAAACTTGCCGCCGCAAACTGCACATCCGCTGAGCGAGGAGCAACTTTCGGACTCCGATCGGTGACGCTCAGGAAGTACCGACATATCGCACATTGTTGTCTCCCTCTGTTGCTTGCGCTTTTTCTCAGTTGTTCCCTTCGACACTCTCGATGGTCGAGAGGCTAGTCCGCCGGGCACGAAGCGCTCAATTGTACGGAGGTAAAATGGCCGACATGACTAGGAATGGAGGAGCTATACCTAGGTTTGCCCCGTATTCGACCGGGGGGCCCACGCGGCTCGAGTTCAACGAGACGGCGCACGACGCTTCGGCTGCACGGTCACCGTGAAAACTTGGCCGGCACGGTGTCCTTGATGCGCCACAATGGACCCGGCGGCGAGCGGACGGTCCAAAGGCGAATGTCATGACCGCCGATCCGACTTTGGCTGGAATTGCTCCTCTCGCCGCAACGTGCTCTACTCATCTTCACGCAGAGAGTGCCGGGAGCGTCTGCGATGAAGCCTGGCCGGGCAGCGACGTTCGGGAAGTCAGCCGCGCAATTCCTCGTCGGCTGCCTGAGGCAAACTGTTCCCGCCAAGCCGCGCACCGATTCCAATGCCGCCGACTTGCTCGAGGCGGTCAAGCAGTGGCAGCAGGTCTTCGAGCACACGCCGGTCATGTACTTCATGGTCGATCCGGCCGGTACCGTGATCAACGTGAACACGTTCGGCGCCGAGCAGCTGGGCTACACGCCGGCCGAGTTGATCGGCCGATCCGTGCTGGATGTCTTCCTCGCGGAAGATCGCGCCACTGTCCGCGCCTGTGTCGCGTTGTGCCTCAAGACCCTTGATCAGTCACACACCTGGGAAATCCGGAAGGTTCGCAAGGACGGCTCGATGTTATGGGTCCGCGAGAACGCCAAGGCCATGCTGCGGGCCAATGGCGGACCAATCGTGCTTGTCGCCTGCGAGAACATCACCGAGCGCAAGGAGGCAGAGAACGCGCTGCGACAGAGCGAGGCTTACCTCGCCCAGGCGCAGGAATTGAGCCACACCGGTAGTTTCGGCTGGAAGGCCGCAACCCGCGAGATCACCTGGTCCAAGGAGACCTATCGCATCTTCGAATGCGAAGAGGGGACGAAGCCCGCGATCCCATTCATGCTTCAGCGGATCCATCCGGAGGACCGGCTCGCTGTGAAGCAGACGACGGGCCAGGCGGCGCGCGAAGGGAAAGACTATGATCACGAATACCGGCTGGTGATGCCCGACGGTTCCATCAAATACGTTAGAGCGGTGGCACGAGCGACGCGAGATTCCAACGGTCGCGTGGAGTTCGTCGGATCGGTGACCGACATCACGGCGACCAAAGAGGCGGAGCGTAGGCTTCGTGACAGCGAGCAGCGCTTTCGAGATTATGCCGAAACCGCATCTGACTGGTTCTGGGAAACCGGCCCAGACCATCGCGTCACCCAGATATCGGAACACTCCGATACCAACACCGTCCCCGCGGGCCTGATCGGGCTCACACGCTGGGACATTGCTCCTGACGCTGCTCTCGAGCCCGAAAAATGGCGGCAACATCGAGCGGCGCTCGACGCCCACGTCCCGTTCCGCGACTTGGTGTATCGCAGCAGAGACCGCGATGGACGGCCAATCTACGTCCGGACCAGCGGCAAGCCGTTCTTCGACGCCGACGGCGCTTTCCTGGGCTACCGTGGCGTTTGCTCCGACGTGACCGCGGCCATCCGGGCCAATCAAGCCGAAGACGCGCTGCGCAAGGCCCAGGCCGAACTCGCCCATGTGACACGTGTCACGACACTGGGTGAGCTGACCGCTTCGATTGCCCACGAAATCAATCAGCCGCTCGCCGCAGTGATTGCTAACGCCGACGCCTGCCTCGCCTGGCTGCAGCGCAGTCCGCCGGATATCAAAGCGGCCCGCCGCTCCGTGGAATGGATCATCGAGGACGGCAGGCGTGCCGGCGACGTGATCCGTCACGTTCGGGCGCTCGCCAAGGGGTCTGACATCGAGATGGTTCCGCTCGATGCCAATGCGGTCGTGCGGGAGGCCGTCGCACTCGTTCAGCGCGAAATGGCCAGCCACGCCGTGTCCGTCCGCATGGAGCTGTCGTCGGCGCTGCCGAGGATCTTTGGCGATCGCATTCAATTGCAGCAGGTCCTGATCAACCTCATCATGAACGGGATCGAGGCAATGGGAGACGTCCACGATCGCCCGCGCGAGCTGGCGATCCGTTCAGAGGCGAGCGGCGATGGCGCGATGCAAATGAGCGTTTCCGACCGCGGAGTCGGCATCAGCGAACAGGCGATGGACCGCCTGTTCACGCCGTTCTTTACCACGAAGTCCTCCGGCATGGGCATGGGTCTGTCGATCTGTCGATCGATCATCGAGGCCCATGGCGGACGACTTTACGCCGTGTCAAATCAGGAGCGCGGCGCGACTTTTCAGATTACCTTGCCCCTCCATCGAGAGGAAGCATCGTGACCGAGCGCGCGGACTCTTCGCCGCCACAGAAGGACGGCGATCAGCCCATTGTCCTCATCGTCGACGACGACGCGTCCATGCGCCGTGCGCTCACCAATCTGTTCGAGTCGGTCGGTCTCAAGGTCGAAGCATTCGGCTCGGCGCCGCAGCTCCTCCAGGCCAAGCCGCCAGACGTCCCAAGCTGCCTGGTGCTCGACATCCGCCTGCCCGGAACGAGCGGCCTCGAGCTGCAGACCGATCTTGCCAAGGCAAATATCCACACGCCTATCATCTTCATTACCGGTCACGGCGATATTCCCATGACGGTTCGGGCCATGAAGAGCGGGGCGATCGACTTCTTGACCAAGCCGGTCCGCGATCAGGACATTCTCGACGCAGTCCAGGCCGCGATCGAGCGAGACCGCAAGCGCCGCGACCTCAACAGGACGGTCTCGACCGTCAGATCACGCTTCGAGTCACTGTCCTCGCGGGAGCGAGACGTATTGTCACTGGTGACGTCTGGCCTGATGAACAAGCAGGTGGCCGCCCAGCTCGGATTGGCCGAAATCACCGTCAAAATCTACCGCGGCCAGATCATGCGGAAAATGGGCGCGAAGTCGCTGGCCGACCTGGTGAGAATGAGCGAGGCGCTCGGGATTGGCCCGAACAAGTCCGATGCACAAACCTAAGTATGAGTTTCCAATCGTGACCGGCAGGTCCACCTTACGCCTTTATGTTGTAGCCGTGGGCGACGGCAAGCGTAATTCCCGGCGAGGAGCGGACGTCTTGTCAGTGGCTTCGGTCATCTCGGTGCTTGACGACGACCCCTACGTTCGGGCCGCGATCAACAATCTCTTGGAATCGCGCGGATACAACGTCCACACATTCGCCTCGGCGGAAGAGTTCTTGAGCTCGACCGATTCGAGCGACACCTCGTGCGTGATCGCCGACGTGCAGATGCCGCTGATGAGCGGAATCGATCTGTTGACGCAGATGCGGGCGCAGGGTTCGGCCACGCCGTTCATATTCATCACAGCTTTCCCGGATGACGGCGTGCGTGTGCGGGCACTCAATGCGGGCGCAATCTGTTTTCTCGGTAAGCCGTTCGCTGCCTCGGATCTGATGCAATGCCTGGATCGTGCGCTGGCACCCGATCACCAAACCACGTCGTGAGCGCCCGCGGCCCACAAACGCGGCAGTGACCGAGATGGCCGCGCTGGCGGCCTACTCAGAAAATTCGCGGAACCTCGCCACACCGCGAGGCCTGCGCCGACCGCCTCAATCCACCTTGATGTTCGCCGCCTTGATGATCGGCCACCATTTCGCGATCTCGGCCTTTTGCCGCGTGGCGAGCGCTTCGGGCGCGAGCTGATCCTTGGGCGTCATCTCCAGGCCCTGGCTTTCGAGCTGCTTCCTCACCGCAGGATCGTTCAGTGCTTCCACGGCCGCGGCATTGAGCTTTGCGACGATCTCCTTCGGCGTGCCCTTCGGCACCCACATGCCCGACCACAGCGTCATGTTGAAGCCTTTGAGGCCCGCCTCCTCCGCGGTCGGGATCTCGGGCGCCGAGGCGAGGCGCTTGTCGTCGGTGACGGCGTAGGCGCGGATGGTGCCGGCGCGAACCTGGCTGATGGAGTTGGAGGTCTGGTCGACGATGATGTCGATCTGGCCGGCGATCAGGTCGTTCAATGCGGGCGCCGTGCCGCGATACGGCACGTATTGCAGCTTGATGCCGGAGACGCTCTCGAAATAGACGCCGGCGATGTGGCTGCCGGAGCCTGCGCCGGCGGTGCCGGCGGTCGGCGGCGACGGCCGCGACTTCAGCCAGTCCAATAGCTCCTTCAGCGAGGTCGCGGGCGCCGCGTTCTTGCTGACCACGATCATCGGATTGCTCGGCAGCAGCACCACCGGCTCGAGGTCGGCGACGAGGTCGTATTTGAGCTTGTAGACGGCGCCGTTGGCGACGTGGGTGCCGAGATGGCCGAACGAGATGGTGTAGCCGTCGGGCGGCGATTGCACGGCACGGCCGACCCCGATCGAGCCGCCTGCTCCGGTCACGTTCTCGACCACCAGGGGCTGGCCGAGCGAAACGCGCATCCGCTCGGCAAGCACGCGCGCCATCGCATCCGACGGCCCGCCGGCCGCGAACGGCACGATGATGGTGATGGGACGGGAGGGATAATCGTCGGCGCGCGCGACGCCTGCGACAGCGAGAACAGCAATCAGCGCAGCCCAGACGGCCTTCGTCATTGTCTTCTCCCCAGCGATGTCGATATTGTTCTTGCTCTTCCCGCGTACGGGAAGAGGGATCATTCGTGGCGTATTGCCGCGCTAGAACTGGGAATAGTCGATCGGCTTGTGACGATCGAGCGTGCGGGTGACCGGCGGCAGCGGGTATTTCAGGCCGGTCGCGCAGTTGAACAGCATGACGCGGTCGGTCTTGCTGACGCGGCCGTCGGCGAGGCTCTCCTTGTAGGCGGCGTAGGTTGCGGCGCCCTCGGGACAGAGCAGCAGCCCCTCCTCGCGCGCGACCTCGTTCAGCGCCGCAGAGATATTGTCGTCGTCGACCGCAATGGCAAAGCCCTTGCTCTCGCGCACCGCGCGCAGAATGAGAAAATCGCCGATCGCCTGCGGCACGCGGATGCCCGAGGCGATGGTGTGGGCGTCCTCCCAGCGCGTCGCGTGCTCGGTGCCGGCCTCATAGGCCCGCACCATCGGCGCGCAGCCCGAGGCCTGCACCGCAACCATGCGCGGGCGCTTTGATCCGATGAAGCCGATCTTCTCCAGCTCGTCGAAGGCCTTCCACATGCCGATCAGGCCGGTGCCGCCGCCGGTCGGATAGAAGATCACGTCGGGCACGTCCCAGCCAAGCTGCTCGGCGAGCTCCAGGCCCATCGTCTTCTTGCCTTCGATGCGGTACGGCTCCTTCAAGGTCGAGGTGTCGAACCAGCCGACCTTGGCCTTGCCCTCGCCGACGATCTTGCCGCAATCGTCGATATAGCCGTTGACGCGGTAGACGGTCGCGCCCTGGAGCTCGATCTCGCTGACGTTCACTTCAGGCGTATCCGCCGGGCAGAAGATCGTGGTCTTGATGCCGCAGGAGGTCGCATAGGCCGCCAGCGCCGCGCCGGCATTGCCGTTGGTCGGCATCGCCATGTGCTTGATGCCGAGCGCCTTGCCCATCGACACCGCCATCACGAGACCGCGCGCCTTGAACGAGCCGGTCGGCAGCCGTCCCTCGTCCTTGACGATGATCTCGCCGCCGCCAAGCTTCTTGCCGAGCTTGGGCAGCCGGATCAGAGGCGTCGTGACTTCACCGAGCGAGACGATGTCCTTGCATTTGCGAACCGGCAGCAGCTCGCGATAGCGCCACATGTCGCCCGGGCGTTGGGCGAGAGCGTCCTTGGTCAGTGCCTTCTTCACGCCCGCGAGATCGTAGCGCACCAGAAGCGGCTTGCCGGCCTTGGAGAGGTTGTGGACCTGGTCGGCGGCGTAATGGTCGCCTTCCATGGCACATTCGAGATGGGTGACGAAGGTCGGGCGCTCGATGGTGAGGTTGTCATTGTCGTGCATGGGATGATTTCCTTCTTGTTCTGCAAACGGCTCTCTCTGCTCGTCATTGCGAGCGAAGCGAAGCAATCCAGAGTCTTTCCGCAGAGGCGGTCTGGATTGCTTCGCTGCGCTCGCAATGACGGCGGTGGGCGGCGATGCCAGCCATCAAATATTCAACACCCGTCCATACGCATCCAGCACGGCTTCCTTCATCATCTCCGACAATGTCGGATGCGGGAACACCGTGTGCATCAACTCTTCTTCCGTGGTCTCCAGGTTCATGGCGACGACGTAGCCCTGGATCAGCTCGGTGACCTCGGCGCCGACCATGTGGGCCCCTAACAGCTGGCCGGTCTTCTTGTCGAAGATCACCTTGACCAGGCCCTGATCCTCCCCGAGCGCGATCGCCTTGCCGTTGCCGACGAAGGGGAAGCGGCCGACGCGGATCTCGCGGCCGTTCTCCTTGGCCTTGACTTCGGTCAAACCGACGGAGGCCACCTGCGGATGGCAATAGGTGCAGCCCGGGATCATGTTCTTGTCCATGGGATGCGGGTGCAGACCCTTGATCGCCTCGACGCAGATCACGCCCTCATGTTCGGCCTTGTGCGCGAGCATCGGAGGACCGGAGACGTCGCCGATGGCATAGATGCCGGGAACGTTGGTCTTGCCGTAGCCGTCGACCACGATGATGCCGCGATCGGTTTTGACACCGACTTTTTCCAGGCCGAGATTCTCGATATTGCCGACGACGCCGACCGCCGAGATTACGCGCTCGAACTCGGTCGTGACGGGCTTGCCCTTGCCGTCGTCGATGGTGGCGACGACGCTGTCGGCCTTCTTCTCCAGCTTTGTCACCTTGGTGGAGGACATGATCTTGATGCCCTGCTTCTCCAGCCGCTTGCGGGCGAAGCCTGCGATCTCGGCGTCCTCGACAGGCAGGATCTGCGGCAGCACTTCCACCACGGTCACGTCGGAGCCCATGGTGTGGAAGAACGAGGCGAACTCGATGCCGATTGCGCCGGAGCCGACCACCAGCAGCGACTTCGGCATCCGCTCCGGCACCATTGCTTCAAAGTAGGTCCAGATCAGCTTCTTGTCGGGCTCGAGGCCGGGCAGCACGCGCGGCCGTGCGCCGGTCGCGACGATGATGTGCTTGGCCTGATAGGTCCCCTCGCCCAGCGCGCCCTTCGGGCCCTCGACGTCGGATTTCTTCACGGTGACCTTGCCGGGCGCATCGATCGAGGCGGCGCCCCAGATCACGCTCACCTTGTTCTTCTTCATCAGGAAGCCGACGCCGTCGTTCAGCCGCTTGGAGACGCCGCGCGAGCGCTGCACCACGGCCTTCGGATCGAACGAGACCTTCTCCGCCGACAGGCCGTAGTCTTTGGCGTGCTGCATGTAGTGATAGATCTCGGCCGAGCGTAAGAGCGCCTTGGTCGGGATGCAGCCCCAGTTCAGGCAGATGCCGCCGAGATAGGACTTTTCGACGATCGCGGTCTTGAGGCCGAGCTGCGCGGCGCGGATTGCGGTGACATAGCCGCCGGGGCCGGAGCCGATGATGATGACGTCGAAGGATGTATCGGCCATAGCGGCTCCCGTTCAACTCAAGAAGCGCCGCGAGCGCGGCGCTTGACCAGAAAAGACCTCACCAGCCATTCGAGCACCACCACGAGGACTATGATGGCCAGCGCGGTGAGCACGATGGGCTGGGCGATGTTCCGCGCCAGCTGCTCGCCGGCAAAGAACGCAGAATGAAGAAAATCGAGCCCGATCGGGTTGAGCGCGACGATGGCTCCGAGTAGCAGCGATATCCATGGCCAGCGGGTCCGGACATGCAAGGTTGCCCCCTCTGCCGCCGCGTCAGACCATCATCATCACAGGGTTTTCGATCAGCTGCTTGAACGCGCCGATCAGCTCGGCGCCGAGGGCGCCGTCGATGGCACGGTGATCGCAGGACAGGGTCACGCTCATCATGTGCGCGATCTCGATCTTGCCGCCGCGCACCACGGGACGCTCCTCGCTGGTGCCGACCGCGAGAATCGTCGCATGCGGCGGGTTGATCACGGCGGTGAAGTGGCTGATGCCATACATTCCGAGGTTGGAGACGGCGGTGGTGCCGCCCTGATACTCCTCGGGCTTCAATTTGCGGGAACGTGCGCGCGCCGCAAAGTCCTTCATCTCGTTGGAGATAGTCGAGAGCGTCTTGGTCTCGGCCTTGCGGATGATCGGCGTGATCAGGCCGCCGGGCATCGCAACGGCAACGCCGACGTCGGAATGATGGTGCTTGACCATGCCGCTTTCGGTCCAGCTCACGTTGCAGTTCGGGATCTTCTGCAGCGCCACCGCCATCGCCTTGATGACGAAGTCGTTGACCGAGATCTTGTAGAGCGGCTTCTTCTCCTTGTCCTTGGGTGCAGCCGCATTGATCTCCTCGCGCGCGGCGAGCAGCTTGCCGATGTCGCAGTCGATGGTGAGATAGAAATGCGGGACGTTCTGGATCGACGCAGTCAGGCGCTGCGCGATGGTGCGGCGCATGCCGTCATGCGGGACAATGTCGTACGAGCCCGGCTCGAACAGCGACAGGATCTGCTTGTCCGACATGGTCGGCGCGATCGCCGGCGCGCCTGACGGCGCCGCGGCGGGTGCCTTGAGGCCCTTGCCGGATTTGGCCTGCTCGACGTCGCGCGCGACCACGCGGCCGTGCGGGCCGGTGCCGGTGACCATGCCGACATCGATGCCGGCTTCCTTGGCGAGGCGCCGCGCCAGCGGCGATGAGAACACGCGACCGCCATGGCCATTGGCCTGGGCGGCCGGAGCTGCGGGCTGCGGCGCGGGTGCTGCGGGCGGCGGCGCGGCCTTGGGCGCAGCAGGCGCTGGCGCGGCAGCCGGTGCGGCCGCTGGGGCTTCGGCGGCCTTCGGCGGCGCGGCCGAAGCGCTGGGCTTGGCGCTCCCTGCGGCTTTCACGTCCTCGCCCTCACCGGCGAGCACGGCGATCACGTCGTTGACCGGAACGTCCTGCGTGCCCTCGGGCACCAGGATCTTGGCGATCGTGCCCTCGTCGATCGCCTCGACCTCCATGGTCGCCTTGTCGGTCTCGATCTCGGCAATGACGTCGCCGGATTTGACCTTGTCGCCTTCCTTCTTCAGCCACTTGGCGAGGTTGCCCTTCTCCATCGTCGGCGAGAGAGCGGGCATCAGGATGTTGATGGGCATGCTGACCTCAAGAAGAACTTTGCAAAACGTCGTCTCCGACAGCGGCGACGAACAGACCAGGTTTAGTTGCCGATGTCGCCCTGCCACAGGCGCTCATTGGCAGGGATGGAACGCCAATTCTTCATCATGGTGATGGAGCGATCGTCGGCAAGGTCGATCCAGGGGATGCCGAACTTGTCGAGGATATCCTTGGAGCCGGGGAACGTGATGGACTCTCCGATCACCACCATCTTGACCTTGAACAGCGCGAGCGCGCCGGCGCACATCGAGCAGGGCGACAGCGTCGTGTACATGACGGTATCGTGGAACGAGATCGCGCCGGCCTCGCGCAGGCAGCTCATCTCGCCGTGCAGGATCGGATTGTTCTCCTGCACGCGATTGTTGTGGCCGCGGGCGATGATCTTGTTGTCGCGCGTCAGCACCGCGCCGATCGGCAGGCCGCCCTGCGCGATCGAGGCTTCGGCCTCGCGGATCGCTTCCAGCATGAAATCGTAATGATAGGATTCGATCGCCATGGTCAGTGCCCCTTGCCGCGCGGCGTCGTGGTGCCGGTGTCGGTGGGACGCTCGATCTCGGCCTGGAACATGTCGAGGATCCGGTTCAGCGCGTCCTCCTCGGTGTATTCGCTCTCGCGCGCATAGGCGCGCGCGGCGTGGCGGGCGAGATCGACCAGCAGGAGGCCCCACATGTCCGGCTCCTCGAAGGCGCGCTGAAACGCCATCGACAGCCCGCCATCCAGCACGAAGACGCGCAGGATCTCGACCGCGTCGTCGCGGGTCATGACGTCGGGCGGCAGTGGCTGCTCCTTGGGGCCGCTCATTGCGACGAACTCGATGCGTCCTGGAGGACAAGAACCTTCCCGTCAAACTCTACTCCAATCGCTCGCTTCAGCATGGACCGGAGCGCAAGGAAACCAACGGCGAAAAACAAACCAGCCAAAACGACCGGCTGGAAGATCATCGCGTTGACGACGGTCGTGGCAGTGGCCGCAAATTCCGGATAGCCCAGCATGCGCGACAGGATCGCCACCAAAAGCATCACCGGAAACTCAACGACCATGACCACGAGCGGAATAGCCGCCGTAAAAGCCAGAGCTGCCAATATCCAGCGCCAGTAGATATGCCAGGTTAGCTTATACATGGTTGCCTATTCTACCTGTAGCAGACGGCTTTGGCGGCCTCGACCACCTCCGCCGCCGAGGGCAGCGCGAGCTTCTCCAGGTTCGCGGCATAGGGCATCGGCACGTCCTTGCCGGACACGCGCGTCACCGGCGCGTCGAGATAGTCGAAGGCGTTCTCCATGATGCGCGCGGCGATCTCGGCGCCGACGCCGCTCTGGGCCCAGCCCTCTTCCACCGTCACGGCGCGGCCCGTCTTCTTGACCGAGTTGACGATGGTCTCGGTGTCCATCGGCCGCAACGTGCGCAGATCGATCACCTCGGCCTCGATGCCGTCCTTGGCAAGCTCGTCGGCGGCCTTCAGCGCATAGGTCATGCCGTTCGACCACGAGATGATGGTGACGTGGCTGCCGGCGCGGACGATGCGCGCCTTGCCGATCGGGATGATGAAATCATCGAGCTTCGGCACTTCGCCGGTGTGGCCGTACAGCACCTCGTTCTCGAGGAAGATCACCGGATTGGGATCGCGGATCGCAGCCTTGAGCAGGCCCTTGGCATCGGCCGCCGAATACGGGGCGACGACCTTGAGGCCCGGAACGTGCGAGTACCAGGCCGAGTAGTCCTGGCTGTGCTGGGCGGCGACGCGCGCAGCCGCACCGTTCGGTCCGCGGAACACGATCGAGCAGCCCATCTGGCCGCCGGACATGTAGAGCGTCTTGGCCGCGGAGTTGATGATCTGGTCGATCGCCTGCATGGCGAAGTTGAAGGTCATGAACTCGACGATCGGCTTGAGGCCGGTCATCGCCGCACCGACGCCGACGCCGGCAAAGCCATGCTCGGTGATCGGCGTGTCGATCACGCGCTTGGCGCCGAACTCCTGGAGCAGGCCCTGGGTCACCTTGTAGGCGCCCTGATATTCGGCCACCTCTTCGCCCATCACGAACACGTCCGCATCGCGGCGCATCTCTTCGGCCATGGCGTCGCGCAGCGCTTCGCGGATGGTCTGCGTCACCATCTCGGTGCCGGCAGGCACCTCGGGATCGGGCTCGGCAACGGCCTGCGGAGCTGGCGCGGCCTTCGGCGCGGGCGCTTCGGCCTTTGCGGCGGCAGGCGGCGCGGACTCTGCAGCCTTCGCGGCCGGCGCAGGTGCTTTCGCCAGATCAGCCGCGCTCTCACCATCGGCGAGAATGGTCGCGATCGGGGTGTTTACCGCGACATCAGCGGTGCCTTCGGGGATCAGGATCTTGCCGAGCGTGCCCTCGTCGGTCGCCTCGACCTCCATGGTCGCCTTGTCGGTCTCGATCTCGGCGATCACGTCGCCGGACTTGATCATCTCGCCCTCTTTCTTCAGCCATTTGGCGAGGTTGCCCTTCTCCATCGTGGGCGACAACGCGGGCATCAGCACTTGAATTGGCATGTCTTCTCCAAAGAAAGCTTGCGCGCGTTCAGCGGTACACGTCGGTCCAGAGCTCGGCGGCATCCGGCTCGGGATCATGCTGGGCGAAATCGGCGGACGCGTTGACGATGTCGCGCACCTCGGCGTCGATCGCCTTCAGATCGGCCTCGCTGACCTTGGCGGCGAGCAGGCGATTGCGCACCTGCTCGATCGGGTCTTGGTCGTGGCGAACCTTCTCGACCTCCTCGCGCGTGCGATATTTTGCAGGATCGGACATCGAATGGCCGCGATAGCGGTAGGTCTGCATCTCCAGGATGAAGGGACCCTTGCCGGCGCGGCACCAGGCCGCCGCCTCCTCGCCCGCCGCCTTCACGGCGCGAACGTCCATGCCGTCGACCTGCTTGCCGGGAATGTTGAAGGACGCGCCGCGCTTGGAAAAATCCTGCTGCGCCGAGGCGCGTGAGACCGAGGTGCCCATGGCGTAGCGGTTGTTCTCGATGACAAAGATCACCGGCAGCTTCCAGAGCTCGGCCATGTTGAAGCTCTCATAGACCTGGCCCTGGTTGGCCGCGCCGTCGCCGAAGTAGGTGACGCTGACATTGCCGTTACCGCGATAGTGATTGGCGAAGGCGAGACCAGTGCCGAGCGAGACCTGGGCGCCGACGATGCCGTGGCCGCCGTAGAAGTGCTTCTCCTTGCTGAACATGTGCATGGAGCCGCCCTTGCCCTTGGAATAGCCGCCGCGGCGCCCCGTCAGCTCAGCCATCACGCCATTGGCATCCATGCCGGTCGCGAGCATGTGACCGTGGTCGCGATAACCGGTGATGACCTGATCGCCCTCTTTCAGGGCCATCTGCATGCCGACCACCACGGCCTCCTGGCCGATATAGAGGTGGCAGAAGCCGCCGATCGCGCCCATGCCGTAGAGCTGGCCGGCCTTTTCCTCGAACCGCCGGATCAGGAGCATGTCGCGGAGCGCCTTGAGCTCCTGCTCCCTGCTAAATTCCGGGGGCGAACCGCCGTCGGTCTTGTCCTGTGGAGCGCTTGCGGCGGCTTTCTTGGGTGCGGCCATGGGAATTCCGGGTCAGAGAAAACTTTCGCCCTCTCTAACCCAAGTCAAACGCCCTTGGAAAGCACCGCGGCGGCATGGCACGACTTTCATTATGCCGCACTGCAGCGTGATCGAAATATTGGAAAATCTTTGGCGCTGATCAGGCAACAAATCTATGCACGCCATGGCGTGCGCAGATTCGTGACCGGATCAAGAACGGTGCGTGCGCCAATCCCAACATTCGGAGCGGGCAGCGCCGAAGCGGCGCCGCCCTTTCCGACCCGATCAGAAGAAGCCGAGCTTCTTCGGGCTGTAGCTGACCAGGAGGTTCTTGGTCTGCTGGTAGTGATCGAGCATCATCTTGTGGGTCTCGCGCCCAACGCCCGACTGCTTGTAGCCGCCGAACGCCGCATGGGCGGGATAGGCGTGGTAGCAGTTGGTCCAGACCCGGCCGGCCTGGATCTCCCGGCCGAAGCGGTAGCAGCGATTGGCGTCGCGGCTCCAGACACCGGCACCCAAGCCGTAGAGCGTGTCGTTGGCGATCGCGAGCGCCTCTTCGTCGGTCTTGAAGGTCGTGACCGAGACGACGGGGCCGAAAATCTCCTCCTGGAAGATTCGCATCTTGTTGTGGCCCTCGAACACGGTCGGCTGGACGTAGAAGCCGCCGGAGAGATCGCCGCCGAGATCGGCGCGTCCGCCGCCGGCCAGCACCTTGGCGCCCTCCTGCTTGCCGATGTCGATATAGGAGAGGATCTTGCTGAGCTGCTCGCTGGAGGCCTGCGCGCCGATCATGGTGGCGGCATCACGCGGGTCGCCCTGCTTGATCGCGGCGACGCGCTTGAGCGCCCGCTCCATGAAGCGGTCGTAGATGTCGGCGTGGACCAGCGCCCGGCTCGGACAGGTGCAGACCTCGCCCTGGTTCAGCGCGAACATGACAAAGCCCTCGATCGCCTTGTCGAAGAAATCGTCGTCCTCGGCGGTGACGTCCTTGAAGAAGATGTTCGGCGACTTGCCGCCGAGTTCCAGCGTCACCGGGATGAGATTCTGGCTGGCATATTGCATGATGAGCCGGCCCGTCGTGGTCTCGCCGGTGAAGGCGATCTTGGCGATGCGCGGGCTCGACGCCAGCGGCTTGCCGGCCTCGAGGCCAAAGCCGTTGACGATGTTGAGCACGCCCGGCGGCAGCAGGTCGGCGATGATCTCGGCCCAGACCATGATCGAGGCCGGGGTCTGCTCGGCGGGCTTGAGCACCACGCAATTGCCGGCGGTCAGCGCCGGCGCGAGCTTCCAGCAGGCCATCAGAAGCGGGAAGTTCCAGGGAATGATCTGGCCGACCACGCCGAGCGGCTCGTGGAAATGGTAGGCGATGGTGTCGTGGTCGATCTCGCCGATCGAGCCTTCCTGGGCACGCACCACGCCGGCGAAATAGCGGAAATGGTCGATCGCGAGCGGCAGGTCGGCGGCGCGCGTCTCGCGGATCGGCTTGCCGTTGTCCCAGGTCTCGGCAATCGCGAGGCGCTCGAGGTTCTCTTCCATGCGGTCGGCGATCCGGTTCAGGATCGCGGCGCGCTCGGCGACGCTTGTGCGGCCCCAGGCGGCCTTGGCGGCATGCGCCGCATCGAGTGCCGCCTCGACGTCCTGCGCGTCGGACCGCGCGATCTTGCAGACGACCTGGCCGGTCAGGGGCGAGGCATTATCGAAATATTTCCCGGAGATCGGCGCGATGAACTTGCCGCCGATGAAATTGTCGTAGCGTTCGGCAAAGGGAACTTTGGTGACGCTGAGGAATTCCACCTTGTTCATGGATCACTCCCGATGTTGCTGTTTGCGCTTGTCGTCGCCTGTTCGCGACTTGCGCAGACGATGATGCGGGAGGCGTTTTCTGTCAGCCCGGGCGGACGCGATCGCGGAGCGGACCTGTCGCAGTTCTGCGACAGTTGTACTCGCCCGTCAGAAGCAAGGAGCAATTGGCGCACCAGCGGCTTCCACCGTCATTGCGAGCTGCGCTCGCAATGACGATTGAGGAATAGCGCGGCCTAGTGGTTCAGCTCGAACCGCTTGAGCTTCCGGTGCAGCGTGGCGCGGCTGACGCCGAGGGCCTTGGCGGCGGCGGAAACGTTGCCGCCGGCGCGCAGCAGCGCGCGTTGCAGCACCGCACGCTGGCCTCCGGCAAGATGATCGTGCGCGGCATCACCGCCGAGAAGATCGGCCGCGGGCATCGGCCGCAACGCACCGCCGGTCGCGATGCCGAGCGCCAGCCGGGCGGAGCGCGTTGCGCCGATCACCAGATCGTCCGCATCGACCGCAACGAGGCCGCCGCAGCTTCCGTCCGCCGCCTGCGTCAGCACGATGCGGGCATGGGCGAAGACCTTGCGAAACAGGTCGGCTTCGATCCGCTTGGCCGCCTCGCCCGCCGCGAGCGCGATCAGGCTGGCGAAGGCGTCGGTGCGGTCGGCGCGGCAGGAGGAGACGTCGAGCACGCCCGCGAGCGCCGCCTCGTGGTCGTAGATCGGAACGGCGGTGCAGCTCAGAAGCGTGTTGCGGGCAAAGAAGTGCTGGTCGCGATCGATGGTCAGCGGACGCTGCTCGACGAGGCAGGTGCCGATGCCGTTGGTGCCCTCATGCTCCTCGCTCCAGAGCGCGCCCGTCCACAGGCCCCAGGACTGAAACGTCGCATCGTCCGCCGCCGTGCCGCGGCGATCGACCGGCACGCCCTCGCGATCGGCGAGCAGCACACAGCAGCCCGCAGCGCCGACGGCCTGATATAGCCGGTCCATCGCGCCCTGCGCGGCCGCCAGAAGCGGCGCGATGCGCTCTCGCGCCTGCTGCAGCTCGGCTTCGGTCAGCCGCATCGGCGCGGCGCGACCGCTTGGATCAAGGTGATGCAATCGGGAGGAACGGCGCCACGAGGCCACGAGCGCGGAGCGAGCCGCCTGGCCTGACGCGATGGCGGCCTCGACACGGGCCGCGTGATGCCGGGGCATTGTCCCATTCATCACAGTTTCCTCCGGATAGCAGTGTAGGACGTGCCGGTGCTGTCCGGTTGATCTGCGTCAACTTCAGCGAGCGCCACCAAAGGCATGAGCCCGCCGCGGCGCCGCCGTCAAGGCAACCGCGCGGTTCCGGAGTTACGACCTTCGCAGGAGGCAAAAGGATAGAGTGGTCGGATTTCAGCAGCGACTTCCGCTGCGACTTTCAGAAGCTGCTGATGGCTAGTTCGCCGGGATCATCCGAACGAGATCGCGCGGATGGACATAGTCGAGCTGGAAGCGCGCCCGCTCGTCCAGCATGTCCGGGTCGATCTTCTCCGACCGCAGCAGCGACACCCGTTGCTCGCTCCTGGCCCGCTCGCGCTTGAGCTGAGCCAGCTCGCTCGTCAACGCGATGATCTCCTGATCCAGTTCCTGGCGAGCGTTGAGACCGTATTTGCCGGTATAGGCGTTGACGCCGAAATAGCCGACGATCGCCGCCGCCATCGCATAGAGGGCAAGGCCGGTCAGGATCGACTTCAGGCGCGCGCGTGAGACCATCTTCGGAAGATGGGACAGGTTGGTTAAGGGAGTGCTAATTGCCCCTCTCAATACGCCAATCGTCATGCCCGGGCTTGTCCCGCGCATCCACGTTCTTCAGTGAGGTCGGCAAAGACGTGGATGGCCGGGACAAGGCCCGGCCATGACGGAGAGAGCGAGAACTCAGCCCTGATTCTTCGCCACATGCGCGGCGAAGGCCTCGATGTATTGCTGCAGCACCGTCTTGAGGGAGTCCTTGGTCAGGTTGCCCTCCGCATCGAAGGCATCGCCGACGCCATTGAGATAGATTTCCGGCTGCTGAAGGATCGGACCGGAAATGCCAGGCAGGATGGTCTGCAGATGCTTGGCCGCACTGACGCCGCCGAGCGGACCCGGCGAGTTGGAGATGATGCCGACCGGCTTGCCGAGGAACGAACTCTTGCCATAGGGCCGCGAGGCGACGTCGATGGCGTTCTTCAGGACGCCGGGAATCGAGCGGTTGTATTCGGGCGTGACGAACAGGACGCCGTTCGAACTCTTGAGCTTCTCGCGGAAGGCGAGCCAGTCCGCGGGCGGCGCGCCCTCGAGGTCCTGGTTGAAGAACGAGATGCCCGCCGGCGTGATCACCTCGAGCTTGAGCGAGGCAGGCGCGAGCTTGGCGAGCGCATTGGCGATCTTGAGCGAGAAGCCGTCCTTGCGCAGGCTGCCAGCGATCGTGACGATGTTGTAGGCCATTGGGTGTCCTTGAAGGCTTGAGCGGGAATGCCGGGACGGCACTTAAGCCATCCGGTCCGATAGATGCAAGTGCATGAACTGGTCGGAATTGGAAACGCTGCGTTTCCGAAAATGGGTCCGCTTGCGCTCCACCCGGGCCACGATCAAAAGCAATCAGGCCGCCAAGCGGCGGCCTGATGTGTCTCGACAACCGACCGAACCGATCACTTGTTCGGGTTGATGAGGAATTTTTCGCCGGTGGCCCGCTTGGCATAGACCCCGATATTGGCGGGATCGAGCGCCTCGGCGAGCGACACCACCTTGGTGTAATGGCTGGCGAAGGTGGTCTTGAGCTCGGATGCCACGCGCTGGCGCAGGCGGCCGATCTCGGCCGGGCCGATGTTCTGAAGGAATGGCGTGAGCAGCCAGCCGCCGACGCCCCAGCTCAGGCCGAACGAGCGGTTCAGCTCCGTCGGCCGCGTGTCGAGGCTGCCATAGATGTAGACCTGCTTGTACACGTTGGAGCCGTAGCGGCTGTAATCCTTCGCGGTCTTGTTGGCCGCGATCTCCATCGCGGTCAGGATCTGGCTCGCCAGCTTGCCGCCGCCGATGGCGTCGAAGGCGATGGTGGCGCCGGTCTCGACCAGCGCGTTGGTGAGATCGTCCATGAAGCTCGGCACGCTGGAATCCACGACGTATTTGGCGCCGATCTTGTGCAGGATGTCGGCCTGCTCCTTGTTCCTGACGATGTTGACGAGACCGATGCCGTCCTTGATGCAGATCTTGTTGAGCATCTGGCCGAGATTGGATGCGGCCGCCGTGTGCACGAGCGCCTTGTGGCCCTCCCGCCGCATCGTCTCGGTCATGCCGAGTGCGGTCAGCGGATTGACGAACCAGGAGGCGCCGTCCGCCGCCGTGGTGCCCGGCGGCAGCTCCATGACGTCGCGGACCTTCAGCACGCGGTACTGCGTGTACATCGCGCCGCCGATCATCGACACCGTCTTGCCCATCAGGGCCTTCGCTGCGTCCGACGATCCAGTCCGGATCACCGTGCCGGCGCCCTCATTGCCGACCGGCAGCGACTGATCGAATCTCGCCGCCATCATCCGCATCGCCGCCTCCGGCATCGTCGCGGTGATGACCGGCATCTCCTTGGTGCCGGAGGCCTTGGCGGCCGACATGTCGGCCGCCCCGATCAGCAGCCCGAGGTCTGACGGGTTGATCGGGGTCGCCTCGACGCGAACCACGACCTCATCGTCGGCCGGCTCCGGCGTCGGGACCGTCACGAGAGACAATTCCAGCTCGCCGCTTTTCTTGAGCAGCGAACGCAATTCCAGTCCGGTCTTGCCGTCACTCATGTCGATCCTCCCCTGTCCTTCTCTTCGCGCGGATCGAGACGCCGGCTTATGCCAGCGCCTTCAGTGCCGCCTTGCCGCCATAGAGCGCCTGCTTGCCGAGCTGCTGCTCGATGCGCAGGAGCTGATTGTATTTGGCGGTGCGATCGGACCGCGCAAGGGAGCCGGTCTTGATCTGACCGCAATTGGTGGCGACCGCGAGGTCGGCGATGGTGGAATCCTCGGTCTCGCCGGAGCGGTGCGACATCACCGAAGTGTAGCCGGCCTTGTGCGCCATCTCGACGGCGGCGAGCGTCTCGGTCAGCGTGCCGATCTGGTTGACCTTGATCAGGATCGAATTGGCGCGGCCGGTCTTGATGCCTTCGGCGAGGCGCTTGACGTTGGTGACGAAGAGGTCGTCGCCGACCAGCTGGCACTTCTTGCCGATCAGGTCGGTGAGCTCCTTCCAGCCGTCCATGTCGTCTTCCGACATGCCATCCTCGATCGTCACGATCGGATAGCGCGAGACGAGGTCTGCAAGATATTTCACCTGCTCGGAGATCGAGCGGGTCTTGCCCTCGCCTTCGTAGACGTATTTGCCGTCCTTGAAGAACTCGGTCGAGGCGCAGTCGAGGCCGATCATGATGTCGGTGCCCGCCTTGAAGCCGGCCTTGCCGATTGCGTTCATGACGAAGTCGAGCGCGGCGTCGGCCGACGGCAGGTTCGGGGCGAAGCCGCCCTCGTCGCCGACATTGGTGTTGTGGCCGGCCTTCTTCAATTCGGACTTCAGCGTGTGGAAGACTTCCGCGCCGTAGCGCAAACCTTCGGCGAACGAGGATGCGCCGACCGGCAGGATCATGAATTCCTGGAAGTCGATCGGGTTGTCGGCGTGCACGCCGCCATTGATGATGTTCATCATCGGCACCGGCAGCAGGCGCGCCGAGGTGCCGCCGACATAGCGGTAGAGCGGCATGTCGAGCGAGTTCGCGGCCGCCTTGGCGCATGCCAGCGAGACGCCGAGAATGGCGTTGGCCCCGAGCCGGCTTTTGTTCGGCGTGCCGTCGAGGTCGATCATGATCTGGTCGATCTGGGCCTGCTGCTCGACGTCGAGGCCGCTGAGGGCCTCGAAGATCTCGCCGTTGACGGCGCCGACCGCCTTGGTCACGCCCTTGCCGAGATAGCGGGCCTTGTCGCCGTCGCGCAGTTCCACGGCCTCATGGGCGCCGGTGGAGGCGCCGGACGGAACCGCGGCGCGGCCGAGCGCGCCGTCCTCCAGCACGACATCGACCTCGACGGTGGGATTGCCCCGGCTATCGAGAATTTCGCGGCCGATGATGTCGATGATGGCGGTCATGATGTCCACTTCCGTTCGTTAGGGCTGATCGGTGCCGCGGGTCTTACACGGGCCGCAAGCAAATGTGAACGCTTGGACGCACTGCTCTGACTGACGCGTGAGGTGCCTCAGACTATGCTCCGCCGCACCTGGTCCGCGTGCCCAACCTCAATCTCAAACAGTCGGGGTAACGCCATGAATCGCCGCCAGTTTCTTGCTTCGAGCGCCGCGCTGCTTGCCGCCCGCCCAGGTTTTGCGCAGGAAGGCCCGTTCCGGACGAGATACTATCCCATCAGGCCGGGCATCGGCCTGCATGATCTCACCCCCGCCCCCGACGGCACCATCTGGTTCACGGCGCAGGGCAAGGGCCTGCTCGGCAGACTCGATCCACGCGATGGCCGTTTCAAGACGGTCAGCCTCGGCCAGGGCGCGGCCCCACACGGCGTGACGATCGGCCCCGACGGCGCGCCCTGGATCACCGAGGGCGGCCAGAACGCGATCGCGCGCGTCGATCCTTCCGATCTCAGCGTCACGCTGTTCCGCTTGCCGGCAAAGTTCGCCTCAGCCAATCTCAACACCGGCGTGTTCGACAAGGACGGCACCTATTGGTTCACCGGGCAATCCGGCTATTACGGCCGGCTGTCTCCGAAGACCGGCGAGATGAATGTGTTCAAGGCGCCGAAGGGGGTCGGCCCCTACGGCATCACGGTAACGCCCAAGGGCGATGTCTGGTACGCCTCCCTCGCCGGCAGCCATATCGCGAAGATCGACCGCGCGGGCGGCAATGCGACCGTGGTCGAGCCGCCGACCCCGAACCAGGGCTCGCGGCGCGTCTGGTCGGATTCGAAAGGCCGGATCTGGGTCAGCGAGTGGAACAGCGGCTATGTCTCGGTGCATGATCCCGACGACGGCTCGTGGAAGACCTGGAAGCTGCCGGGCGAACGTCCCCGCGCCTATGCCGTGTATGTCGATGACAAGGACAAGGTCTGGCTGACCGATTTCTCCGCCAACGCCATCGTCCGCTTCGATCCCACCACCGAGAAGTTCACCGTCTTCGCCAGCGACAAGGCCAACGCCAATGTCCGCCAGCTCGACGGCCGTCCGGGCGAGCTGTGGGGCTGCGAGTCCGGCAACGACCGCATCGTCATGATCCAGACGATCGCCGCCGGTTGACGGCAGCGGCATTTGCGTCCATCCCGGCATCCGAAACAGGATGTGACGATGATGGCGAAAAAATCCCTCCAGCTCGGCCGCGCGGTCGAGTGGCCGCACACGCCGGAAGAAGCCCAGCTCGACCGCGTGCCCAATCCGCAGAAAGGCACGGAATATCTGGTGCGCTTCACGGTGCCGGAATTCACCTCGCTCTGCCCGGTCACGGGCCAGCCGGATTTCGCGCATCTGATGATCGACTACGCGCCGGGGGCGTGGCTGCTGGAATCGAAATCGCTCAAGCTCTACATCGCGAGCTTCCGCAATCACGGCGCCTTCCACGAGGACTGCACCGTGATGATCGGCAAGCGCATCGCTTCCGAGATCAAGCCGAAATTCTTGCGCATCGGCGGCTATTGGTATCCGCGTGGCGGCATCCCGATCGACGTGTTCTGGCAGACCGGCCGCGTGCCGAAGGGCCTGTGGGTGCCTGAGCAAGGCGTCGCGCCCTATCGCGGACGGGGCTAGTTGGAGACGACGACGATGACATCAATCTCCGCAACATTCCGTAACTTTGCCCTAGGCGTCCTCGGCGTCCTCTTGCTGACCGGCACATCGGATGCCGCTGAGGTGCGGGTGATGATCTCCGGCGGACTGACGGCCGCCTACAAGGCGCTCGTGCCGGAATTCGAGAAGGCCACGGGCAACAAGGTGCTCACGGAATATGGGCCGTCGATGGGAACGACCGCCAACGCGATTCCCGTCCGGCTCGAGCGCGGCGAGCCGGCCGACGTACTGATCATGGTGGGTTATGCCCTGAGCGACCTCGCGAGCAAAGGCAAGGTCGTCGCCGGCAGCCAGGTCAATCTCACGAGGTCACCGATCGGAATCGCGGTGAAATCGGGCGCGCCGAAGCCGGACATCAGCTCGGCCGATGCCGTCAAGCGCGCGCTGCTGGCGGCGAAGACGATCGCCTATTCCGACAGCGCCAGCGGCGTCTACGTCTCGACCGAGATGTTCGACAAGCTCGGCATTGCCGACGTCATGAAGGACAAGGCCCGCAAGATTCCGGCAACGCCGGTCGGCGAGATCGTCGCGCATGGCGAGGCCGAGCTCGGCTTTCAGCAGATCAGCGAATTGAAGCCCGTCAAGGGCATCGACATCGTCGGACCGCTGCCGGACGAATTGCAGAAGATTACGATTTTCTCGGCTGGGATTGCGACGGTCGCGAAGGAGCCGGACGCTGGCCGCGCCTTGATAAACTTCCTCGCCTCCCCCGCCGCGCGCGACGCGATCATCGCGAGCGGGATGGAGCCGATTCCGGCGGCTGACGGGGCGAAGTGAGACAACCCGGCCCGTGTCCGGACGCGGTGCAGCGTGAAACGCTGCGCCGCTGGCGCGGACCCGGCGCGACGAATAGCAGATCGACGTTGCGCGCGTGGCTTACCTCTGCGAGTCAGTATTTCTAGCCCAATCTAGGAACGCTTAGCTATGCTCACCGTCTATGGCGAAGGTCGTGGCTTCCGTGTTGTTTGGCTGCTTGAGGAATTGGGGTTGGCTTATCGGCTGCGCCCGGTCGATCTGCTGGCAGCCGAGGTTGATCGCGATTTCCTCGCGATCAACCCCGCCGGCTTCATTCCCGCACTGCAGGACGGCGAGACGATCATGGTCGAGTCGATCGCGATTCTTGAGTACCTGCTCGCCCGCCACCGCTCAGATTCGCTGGCCGTCGCCCCGCATGATCCCGCCTTCGCTTCCTATCTGCAATTTCTCCACTTGGGCGAGGCCGGGCTCGCCGGGCCGATGAACGCCGTACTTGTCGGTCGCAACCTGGCGCCCGAAGCCGAACGAGATGCCCGGGTTACCTGCTGGGCACTCGAGACCTTCCAGAGCCGGCTGGGGTTGGTGATCCGCCGCCTCGCCGATTGCCCCTATCTC
Source organism: Bradyrhizobium sp. USDA 372 (assembly GCF_053629095.1). Classification (NCBI taxonomy): domain Bacteria; kingdom Pseudomonadati; phylum Pseudomonadota; class Alphaproteobacteria; order Hyphomicrobiales; family Nitrobacteraceae; genus Bradyrhizobium; species Bradyrhizobium sp. USDA 372. The sequence continues at coordinate 566,628 of NZ_JBRJHR010000001.1, forward strand.
GCCGGCGACCGATTCACTGCTGCCGATATCTCGGTGAGCTACGCCCTCCTGCTCGGCCTGCGAACTGGCAACTACGTCCCCGGTTCTACCGAGCGGGACTATCTCGCTCGCACGACGGCACGCCCTGCCTACGCCCGAGCGATGGAAAGCTGCCAGGCCACCAAGGCTTGGGCGGCGAGATCACCGGGATTGTAGTGCTCGCTTCATCGGAAGCGGCCAAGCGCCTAGTTCCTTGTGGGCTTCCGAGTGGTGCGTGATCGAGCCGCTCCTGCCCAACAGGCTTACGAGTCTACGGCCTAATACGCGCTCAGCAAGTCCACCTTGGCATTCGCCAGCACCAGGCGCCGCGCCAGGATCGCGGCGAGATTGCGCATGATCTTCAACGACGTTTCGGGGTGCAACCGGCGGTAATCGGCAAAGCTGTCGAGCGGCAGTTCGAGGCAGGTGACGGGCGTGTCGGCCAAGACGTCGGCGCTGCGGCTTTGCTCCAGGATCGCCATCTCGCCGAATTCCATGCCGGGGCCGAGGGAAGCGAGCCGAACGCCGCTGCGCAGCTTCACGCTGACCATGCCGCTCTGGAGAAAGAACAGCGAATTGGCGGGCTCGCCTGCCGCGATGATGCGCTGGCCGGCCGCATAATGCCGCGTGGTCGACAGCTTGATGATCGCGGCGATCTCCTCGGCGTCGAGCTCGGCCAGCAGCGCCTGCTCGCCGAGATGCGCGCTCTCCTTGAGATCGGTGAAGCCGCCGAAGCGGTAGATCACCTGGTCTTCGGCCCATTCGATGGCATCGTCGAGCAGTGCGAAGCGGCGCAGCCGACGCGGCTCGGCGGTGCGCGCGGCGATCGCGCTCCACACCGCGGAGTTGGTCTCGAAGCCGGACAGGATGGCGGTGACGCCGGCATTGCCGAGCGCGGCCAGCGTCTCGCCGAGCAGCGCAGCGCCGGCCGCGGTGATGTCAGGGACACGGCGGAAATCGATGATCAGCAGCGGCGCGTTCGGCGGCTCGCTGGTGAGCCGTCGGGTGACGTAGTCGATGGTGGCGAAATTCATCGCACCGACCAGCTCGAGCACGCGGATGTCGCTGTGTCGTTCGTCGAGGATCTGCTGCTCGTGTGGCTGGCGGCTGCGGCGCGAGGAGATGCCGTAGACGTCGTAATCCGCCATGATGCTGGTGCGGACGTCGGCGTTGCGATTGAGCATGTGCAGGTCGAACCGCGCCGACAGCGCCTCGCAGACCTTCAGGCCGCGCACGCTGTTGAAATGGTTGTCGAGCAGCGGCGAGAAGGTGCCGAGCCCGAGCTGCGAGGGCAGCGCCGCGACGATGCCGCCGCCGACGCCGCTCTTGGCGGGAATGCCGACGCGATAGGTCCACTCACCGGCATAGTCGTACATGCCTGAGCTCGTCATCACCGAGAGCGTGCGCGCGACGATATGCGGCGTGATCACCTGCACGCCCGTCACCGGATTGATGCCCCGATTGGCGAGCGTTGCCGCCATCACCGCGAGGTCGCGCGCGGTGACCAGGATCGCGCATTGGCGGAAATAGACGTCGAGCACGGCATCGACGTCGTCGGGCAGCACCGCGTAATTCCGCAGCAGCCACGCAATTGCCCGATTGCGATTGCCGGTCGCGGTCTCCGACGCGTGTACGGCCTCGTCGACGCTGAGCTCGCGGCCGGCGAACGCGCTGAGCTTGGCGCGGACGCGCTCGAAGGCGCCCTTCCCTTCGACCTCATAGATAAGGCCCGAGCAGGCGATCGCGCCGGCATTGACCATGGGGTTGAAGGGACGATTGTCGTTGGTGAGCCGGATCGAGTTGAAGGCCTCGCCGCTCGGCTCGACACCGATCGTGGCCGAGACGCGCGCCTCGCCGACCATCTCCAGCGCCAGCGCGAAGACGAAGGCTTTGGACACCGACTGGATCGTGAACGGCACCTCGCTGTCGCCGACCTCGTAGACATGGCCGTCGATGGTGACGAGCGCGATGCCGAAATGATCGGGATTGGCGCGCTTCAGCTCGGGAATGTAGTCGGCAAGCTCGCCGGAATTGTCGGTCCGGAATTCGGCGTGGCAATCGGTGAGGAAGCGCCGCAGCGGCGGCTTGGTGGGATATCCGGTCGAGCGGGCTGGACCGGCTGCGCTGGCCGAATGACTGGTCTGGACGTCCACGGTCTCACACCTCGATTTGCCCAGAATCAAAGCAATTCGTGTGCCATGTATACCGGGCCGATGGTGTCGTGGTGGGGAGCAATGCCGCCCTGGCGTCGCCGAATCGACGTTAGCGCGCGTCCGCCGGAGCGCGCGACCTGAGGAATCGCGCACAGACGAGGCCCAGCACCACCATGATCGCGGCGCTTGCGAGCAATGTCGGTGTCTTGCCGGCATGCTGCAGCCCGAAGCCGTAGGCGAGCGGCCCCACCGTCTGCCCCATGAAGAAGAAGAACGAATGCAGCGACATCGCGGTCGCCCGCGCACCGATCGACAGCTCGCTGGCGAACACCTGCAGGCAGCCATGGATCATGTAGAAGCCCCAGCCCATCGCCAGCATGCTGACGAATTGCAGCTTCCAGCCGGGACCGAAGGCGAGCGCGCCGAGCTGCAACGCCACGAGGCTCGCGCCCGCGATCATCATGCCCTTGACGCCGAGCCGCGGCAGCATGCGCGAGACGGTGAGCGTGTAGAGCAACCCGCCGACCGCAAATCCCGCGATCACGATGCCCGCGATCGACAGCGATTTCTCGCCGAGATCGAACAGGAACGCGGCGATGAAGGGAAACAAGCCGAACACGCAGCAGCCTTCGACGAACACGGCCGAATAGCTGTAGCGCGTGTTGGGATTGGAGAAGATCGTGCGGTAGCCCTGCCGCAACGTCCTGAAATCCGTCTTCGGCGGCGACGTCAGCGCGGCCCCGCGAAATCCTGCCGCAACCGCCACGGCCGCGATCAGCCCGAGCGCGCCGAGGATCACCAGCACGCCGCGCCAGCCGATGAAATCGCCGATGATTCCGCTGGCGGACGAGCCGAGCAGATTGCCGGTCATCGAGCCCGCCATCGTGCGTCCGATCGCAACCTGCCGCTTGGCCGGCGCAACGAGATCGGCGGTGAGGCCGAGCGCGACAGGAAACACACCGCCTGCGGCGATGCCGGCCAGGATGCGGCTTGCGAACAATCCGGAGAAGGAGGTGGCGAGCGCGCCGAGGATGCAGGCAACGCCCAGCAGCGCCAGGCACGCCGTCATCAATCGCGCCTTGCCGAACAGATCGGCGGCCGCTCCGATCGCCGGCTGAACCAGCGCGTAGATCAGGGCAAAGCCGGCCGCGATGCTGGCGGCCGTCGTGATGCTGATCGCGAAATCATCCGCGACATGCGGCAGGACGGGATCGAGCGCGCGCGTCGACAGTGCGGCCGAGAAGCCGGCGAGCGCAATGATGTTGATCGCGGGCGGAAATTTCTGGTCGGACGACGGCCTGGTCACAGGCTGGTGCATCAGCGCGTGGTGCTCTTCGACGTCGTCTTGGCCAGCGCATCGAACGCCATCAATCGCGCGACCAGCCCCTCGAACTCGCGCAGCGGCACCATGTTCGGACCGTCCGAAGGCGCGCGATCGGGATCGGGATGGGTCTCGATGAAGACGCCGGCAACGCCGACCGCGACAGCTGCACGCGCCAACACCGGCACGAATTCGCGCTCGCCGCCCGAGGACGTCCCCTTCCCGCCCGGCTGCTGCACCGAATGGGTGGCGTCGAAGATGACGGGCGCGCCGGTGGTGCGTGCAAGGATCGGCAGCGCGCGCATGTCGGACACGAGCGTGTTGTAGCCGAACGAGGCGCCGCGCTCGGTGACGAGCACGTTCGGATTGTTCGCGCTGGTGATCTTGGTCACGACGTTGGCCATGTCCCAGGGCGCCAGAAACTGGCCCTTCTTGACGTTGACGACCTTGCCGGTCGCAGCCGCCGCCAGCAGCAGATCGGTCTGCCGGCACAGGAAGGCCGGAATTTGCAGGATGTCCACCGCCTGCGCCACCTCGGCACATTGCGTGGCTTCGTGCACGTCGGTCAGCACGGGCAAGCCGAGCGAGGATCGGATCTCCGCGAAGATCGGCAGCGACTGCGCAAGGCCCAGCCCGCGCGCCGCCGCCGCGCTGGTGCGGTTGGCCTTGTCGAACGAGGTCTTGTAGACGAGGCCGATGTTCAGCCGCGCCGCGATCTCCTTCAGCGCGGAGGCGACCTCCAGCGCATGCTGGCGGCTCTCGAGCTGGCAGGGCCCAGCAATGACCGAGATCGGCAGATCATTGCCGAATTTGACCCTGCCGACGGTGACGACCGGCGCTGCTGACGTCGAAGAGCTCAAGGCAAATCCCTCGTTTCGGCGCGACCATAGCCGCCATGAGGGTCGGATCAACCCCTCTTCCGCCCGGGCGGTCCGAATATCAGGGTTGCGCCAGGGTCCCCCCAAGCCGCGCTGGCGTTGGCTATTTCACCGCCGAGAAAGCGGTCGGCGCCAGGATCTGGCTGACGATATTGGCAACGATCTGCCCGTCGGATTCGCTCTCGGCGCGGGCCTTCATCCAGTCCGGATCGGTCATGAACGCGGCCCACTTCTTCTCGCGCTCGGCAAGCGAGTCCCAAGCGAGGAAATAGGTCAGCTCCTGGTTGGATTCACCGATCACGGTCGTGAAGAACCCCGCCTGCTTGATGCCGTGCTTCTCCCAGATCTTCAGCGTGGCAGCCTCGAACCGCTTGAGCAATGCCGGCAGGCGGCCGGGCAGGCAGCGATAGACGCGCATTTCGTAGATCATTCATGGTCCTCCCTGACAGGAGCGGCGGTTATACCCGCTGGCCACAACTCTGTCTTGGGCCTCGCCCGGGCGCCCCTCATGGCGTTTCGTGCATAGCTCGATAGCAGGGGGCCGGCGCTCTTGATAATGTGCGCTCGGTCCTGGCGTATCAGCCGCCGACGGCCCGAGAGCAATCGGCGAAACGACCGAAGCGATCAAAGGAGGCAGAGGCAATGACCTATTTTGATCTCGGACCGTACAGCCGCAAAATCACCACGACTTCGCCTGATGCGCAGCTCTGGTTTGACCGAGGGCTCAACTGGGTGTTCGGATTCAACCACGGCGAGGCGATCAAATGTTTTCGCAAGGCGCTCGAGTTCGATAACAGCTGCGCCATGGCGCACTGGGGCATCGGCTACGCCGCGGGTCCCAACTACAACCTGCCCTGGGTCCGCTATGACGCACAAGGCCGTCAATTGGCGCTCGCTGCATCATACGATGCGACGCAGGACGCACTCGCGCAGGCGGACAAGGCGAGCCCGGTCGAGCAAGCGCTGATCCGCGCCCTGTCTGCGCGCTATCCGCAGCGTGAAGCGATCGAGGACATGGCGCCGTGGGACAAGGCCTTCACGCGAGAGATGCGAAAGGTCTGCGCCACGTATCCCGACGATCTCGAGGTCCGAGCCATCTTTGCCGAATCAATCATGAACGAAACGCCGTGGCTGATGTGGGACCTTGAGTCTGGAGAACCCACCAAGGGCGCCGGCACCGAGGAATGCAGGGCCGTGCTCGAACAAGCTTTCGATCGATGGCCGGCTGCGTGGAATCATCCGGGACTGCTTCATCTCTACGTCCATCTCATGGAGATGTCGCCCTTCCCGCAACGGGCGATGCGGGCCGGCGACCGGCTGCGCGCGATCGTCCCCGATAGCGGCCATCTGATCCACATGCCGACGCATCTCGACGTGCTGTGCGGGCAGTACAACGACGTCCTGCTCTACAATCAGAAGGCGCTGACGACCGACCGCAGGTTCCTCGCTTATTCGGACGATCCGGGTGTCTACCTGGTCTATGTCATCCACAACTTCCACTTCGCCATCTACGGCGCGATGTTCCTGGGTCAATACGCCCCCGCTATCGCAGCGGCCGAGGAACTCATTGCCACCGTGCCCGAGCCAGTGCTGCGCATTCAATCGCCCCCCATGGCGGACTTCCTGGAAGGCTATTTGACGATGAAGCAGCACGTTCTCGTGCGTTTCGGCAAATGGCACGACATCATTGCCCAACAGCTGCCGGAGGATCGCGAGCTATACTGCTCGGTGACGGCGATGATCCACTACGCCAAGGCGGTGGCTCATTCGGCGCTTGGCCACGTCGCCGACGCCGAAACTGAGAAAGCGTTGTTCGCACAGGCGAAGACGCGCGTGCCGGAGAGCCGGCTCGTGCACAACAACAATGTCGTCGCCCTGCTCGGCGTGGCCGAAGCCATGTTGAATGGCGAACTGGAATATCGCAAAGCCAACTACGACTTTGCGTTCGCTGAGCTGCGCAGATCGGTCGCGCTCAGCGACGCCCTGCCCTATGACGAGCCGTGGGGATGGATGCAGCCACCGCGTCACGCACTCGGCGCGCTGCTCCTGGAACAGGGACGGATCGAGGAAGCCGAGGCGGTGTACCGTTCCGATCTCGGCCTCGATGGAAAGCTGAGCCGGGCCTGCCAGCATCCCGACAATCTGTGGTCGCTTCACGGCTTGCACGAATGTCTCATGCGGCGTGGCGACAAGACCGAAAGGCCGCTGATCAAGCAGCGACTTGACCTCGCCCAGTCGCGGGCGGAGGTGCCGATCAAGGCATCTTGCTTCTGCCGCAGGATGGACATCGCGGCCGCGTAGCCGGACGTGCGAGCAAGACTTCGTCAGGGAAGACCGAGCCGGCTACACCAGCCGGCTCTGCACCATCGCCGCCTGAATGAACGAGGCGAACAGCGGATGCGGCTCGAACGGCCGCGACTTCAGCTCGGGGTGGAACTGGACGCCGATGAACCAGGGATGATCCTCGTATTCGACGATTTCAGGCAGCACGCCGTCGGGCGAGAGCCCTGAGAATTTCAGGCCGTGCTGCTCGAGGCGGTCCTTGTAGGCGGTGTTTACCTCGTAGCGATGGCGGTGACGCTCGGAGATTTCGGTCGCGCCGCCATAGACCTGCGAGACGCGGCTGCCGCGGTTGAGCGCTGCCGGATAGGCGCCAAGCCGCATCGTGCCGCCGAGGTCGCCCGCCTGCGAGCGCTTCTCGAGCTCGTTGCCGCGCAGCCACTCCGTCATCAGGCCGACCAGGGGCTCCTTGGTCGGGCCGAACTCGGTGGAGTTGGCGTCCTCGATGCCGACGAGGTTTCGCGCGGCCTCGATCACCGCCATCTGCATGCCGAAGCAGATGCCGAAATACGGCACGTCGCGCTCGCGCGCGAACTGCGCCGCCTTGATCTTGCCTTCGGCGCCGCGCTGGCCGAAGCCGCCGGGCACCAGGATGCCGTTGACGTGCTCGAGGAACGGCGCCGGATCTTCCTTCTCGAAGATCTCGCTCTCGATCCAGTCGAGATTGACCTTCACCTTGTTGGCGATGCCGCCATGCGAGAGCGCCTCGATCAGCGACTTATACGCATCCTTCATGCCGGTATACTTGCCGACGATGGCGATGGTAACGTTGCCTTCGGGGTTGCGGATGCGCTCGTTGATCTGCTGCCAGCTGCGCAGCTCCGGCGGAATCCGCGAGGCGATGCCGAAGGCGGCGAGCACTTCGTCGTCGAGGCCCGCATTGTGATAGGCCTCGGGGACCGCATAGATGTTGTCGACGTCGCGCGCCTCGATCACGGCGCTTTCGCGCACGTTGCAGAACAGCCCGAGCTTGCGCCGCTCTTCCTTCGGGATCTCGCGGTCGGTGCGGCAGAGCAGGATGTCCGGCTGGATGCCGATCGAACGCAGCTCCTTCACCGAGTGCTGCGTCGGCTTCGTCTTCAATTCGCCGGCGCTCGGAATATAGGGCAGCAGCGTCAGATGGATGTAGACGGCATGGTCGCGCGGCAGCTCGTTCTTGAGCTGGCGGATCGCCTCGAAGAACGGCAGGCCCTCGATGTCGCCGACGGTGCCGCCGATCTCGACCAGCACGAAGTCGTAATCGTCATTGCCGTCGAGAACGAATTCCTTGATGGCGTTGGTGACGTGCGGAACCACCTGGATGGTCGCGCCGAGATAATCGCCGCGGCGCTCCTTGGAGATGATGTCCTGGTAGATGCGTCCCGTGGTGATGTTGTCGGCCTTGGTCGCCGGCCGGCCGGTGAAGCGCTCGTAGTGACCGAGATCGAGATCGGTCTCCGCGCCGTCATCGGTCACGAACACTTCGCCGTGCTGATACGGCGACATCGTTCCGGGATCGAGGTTGAGATAGGGGTCGAGCTTGCGGAGGCGGACCTTGTAGCCCCGGGCCTGCAGCAGGGCACCCAGTGCCGCCGAAGCCAAACCCTTGCCGAGCGAAGAAACCACGCCGCCGGTGATGAATATGTACCGCGCCATGGGACTTAACCTCTAATCCCTCGAATTCGATTCGCCAAAGCGATTCGTATTCCGCCCCAAAGATTTTGCGGGCCTGTGGGTGATCCAGAACTGAGAGTGGTGACAGTGCCTTGATGGGGATTGTTGATGCAGGACGGTAGCCATCGCCCTGCATGGCCCCCCTGCTTTATTGCGAGCGTGGCACCTGAGGACCGGTCGGAGCCGGTGCTTGCTGCTGCTCGTCGGCCTTCTTCAGCGAGTCCAGGATGCCGCCCGAGGTCGGCGGCGCGATCGGCGATCCGCCGGCCGGCTGGGTCTGCGAGGGCTGGCCGATGATCGACGACGGCTTGCGGTCGTAACCGGCATACCAGGACAGGAACAGGCTGGTGAGAAAGAAGCCGACGGCGAGGATCGCCGTGGTCCGCGTCAGAAGGTTCGCCGTGCCGCGGCTGGACATGAAGCCCGCGCCGCCGCCCATGCCGAGCCCGCCGCCTTCCGACTTCTGGAGCAGGACGGCACCGATCATGACGGCGACGATCATGAGGTGGATGACGATGACAACGGTCTGCATGATATCCTTCCGTCACAAGCGGGCGGCGCCTGACGGCGGCCGATCGCGCTTCGCGGGTTTTCCTGAAGTTGCGCGGTGTTACACGATCGGACGTGGCAATGCCACCCCCGATCGGGGCCCGGACCCACGGTTCGGGTTGGCAGCGCTTAGTTAGGACAGCCCTTGGCAATGGCAAGGAAATCGGCCGCTTTCAGGCTGGCGCCGCCGACCAGGGCACCGTTGACGTTTTTCACCGCCATCAGCTCGGCTGCGTTCGAGGGCTTGACCGAGCCGCCGTAGAGAAGCCGCATCCTGGCCCCCTCGCCCTTGAACCTGGAGATCAGGGACTCCCGGATAAAGCCATGAATCTGCTCGACATCCTGGGCCGTGGGGGTCAGGCCCGTGCCGATCGCCCAGACCGGCTCGTAAGCCACGACCAGATTGGCGGCGGTGGAGGCATCTGGGAGCGAGCCCTGGAGCTGGCCGCGCAGGATGTCCAGGGTCTGACCCGCATCGCGCTGGCCCTGCGTTTCGCCGATGCAGACGATCGCAATGGCCCCGGCGCGCCAGGCCGCCTCGGCCTTCTGCCGGATCAGCGCATCGCCCTCGCCGTGGTCGGCGCGGCGCTCGGAATGCCCGACAATAACGGCCGTTGCGCCTGCATCCACGAGCATTTCGGCAGCGATATCGCCGGTATGGGCGCCGGAGGCCTTGGGATGGCAGTCCTGGGCCCCGACCGCAACCTTCTTGCCGCGCGCCTTCTCGGCAAACGCCACAATCAGGGTCGCCGGCGGGCAGACCAGCAGGTCCGCCTTGCCAGCCACGTCTGCCGCGCCGTTGAGCATGGCGTCGAATTCGGCAGCCTGGGCCTTCAGGCCGTTCATTTTCCAGTTGCCGGCGATCAGCGGTCGGATGGCGTCGGTCATGTCAGTTTCCAGCGATACGGGGTTTGTTCATGCGCTAGCAGAGGACCTGCCGCAGTTCCAGATTCTTGTTTTGACGCGTTTTCGTGGCGCGAACCGGGCTCCGCTTCGCTTGAAAACGCTTTGGGACTCTTAACCGCAGCTTCTCGCCGTCGCATGAGGCGAGGTTGCGGGGGGAAAGCCGCCACTTTATGATGATCTATCAATTTGGTGACGCGCTTTTGCGGAATCTGCATTAAGACGCGCTCCGTTCCCCTCCTGACCAAACAAGTTGGACCAAATGCTCCGAGGAATGCGTAAGGCCTCATCGAACTGGCTCGGCAAGACCATTATGGCCGTGGTGATGGGCGTGTTGATCGTCAGTTTCGGCATTTGGGGCATCGCCGACATCTTCAAGGGCTTCGGGCAGTCCACGGTGGCCAAGATCGGCCGCACCGAGATTTCGCTCAACGAGTTCCGTCAGATCTACACCGACCGCCTGCAGCAGATCAGCCGCCAGTTCGGCCGTCCGCTGACGCCCGACCAGGCGCGCGCCTTCGGCCTGGATCGCCAAGTGTTGCAGCAGACCATTGCCGAGGCCGCCCTCGACGAAGAGGCGCGCCGGCTCGGACTTGGCCAGTCCGACGAGCAGATCCGCCAGCTCATCATGAACGATCCCAACTTCAAGGGCGTCGGCGGCAATTTCGACGCGAACCGCTTCCAGGCCTTGATCCGCAACTTCGGCTACACCGAACAGCGCTATGTCGCCGAGCAGCGCAAGGTGTCGCTGCGCCGGCAGATCACCGGCACGGTCGGTGCCGGCCTCGAGCCGCCCAAGGCCATGATCGACGTGCTGACGCGGTTCCAGAACGAGCAGCGCGCCATTGAATTCGCCAAGCTCGATGCTGCGCAGGCCGGCACCATCGAGGCGCCCTCGCCCGAAGCCCTCGCGACCTATTTCGAGGACCACAAGGTCCAGTTCCGCGCGCCCGAATATCGCAAGATCGCCTTCGTCGTGATCTCGCCGGAAGAAATCGGCAAATGGACCGAGGTCTCCGATGAGGATGCCAAGAAGATGTTCGAGCAGCGCAAGGACCGGCTCGGCACGCCGGAGAAGCGCCAGATCCACCAGATCGTGTTTCCCAACGAGGCCGAGGCCAAGGCGGCACGCGAGCGCCTCGCCGGCGGCATGTCGTTCGAGGACCTCGGCAAGGAGCGCGGTCTCAGCGCTTCCGACGTCGATCTTGGACTGGTGACCAAGTCGGCGCTCGATCCTGCGGTTGGGACTGCTGCATTCGCGCTTCAGGCTGGTGAGATCAGCCAGCCGATTCAGGGCGCCCTCGGCACCTCGATCGTCAAGGTCGACAAGATCGAGCCGGGCGTGGAAGCCGATTACGCCAAGCTCGCCGGCGACATCAAGCGCGAGATCGCGACTGAGCGCGCGCGGCTCAAGGTCGCCGATCTCCGCGACAAGATGGAAGACGAGCGCGGCGGCGGCTCCAGCGTCATCGACGCGGCGCAGAAGCTCGGCCTCACTGCCGTGACCATCGAAGCCGTCGACCGCTCCGGCCGCGCCCCGAACGGCCAGCCGATCGCCAACATCCCGCAAGGCCTCGACGTGGTGTCGCAGGCCTTCAACACCGACGTCGGCGTCGACAACGACGCGATCTCGTTCAAGGGTGGTTATGTCTGGTACGACGTGCTCGCCATCACGCCCTCGCGCGACCGCAATCTCGACGAGGTCCGCGACCAGGTCGAGGCGCGCTGGCGCCAGGACCAGATCGCGACCAAGCTGAAGGCCAAGGCGACCGAGATGGTGCAGAAGCTCGAAGCGGGCGGCAAGCTCGCCGACGAGGCCGCCGCGATCGGCGCCAAGGTCGAGGCCGCGACCGGCTTCAAGCGCGACGACTCGCCCGCCGGCGTGCCCGGCACCGTCGTGGCGGCGGCCTTCCGCACCGCCAAGGATGGCATCGGACAGACGGCCGTGAGCGGCGGCAGCGAGATGATCGTCTTTCGCGTCACCGAGATCATCGATCCCGCGGTCGACTTTGCCTCGGACGCGGTCAAGAAGCTGAAGGAGAGCCTCGACCGCGCCCAGACCGAGGAGCAGGTCGCTTCCTACGTCAACAAGCTTGAAACCGACATCGGGACCACCATTAATCAGGCCGCCTTCGCGCAGGTGACCGGCGCGAACCAGTGAGTTGAAAGCACGCGATGGACGACCTGAAATCTATCATTGGAAAAGTGGCGACCGGCGCCAGCCTGTCGCGTGACGAAGCCGCTTCCGCCTTCGATGCCATGATGAGCGGCGAGGCCACGCCCTCGCAGATGGGCGGGCTTCTGATGGCGCTGCGGGTGCGCGGCGAGACCGTGGACGAAATCACCGGCGCGGTCGCGGCGATGCGCTCGAAGATGCTGACCGTGCAGGCGCCGCCCGAGGCGGTCGACATCGTCGGCACAGGCGGCGACGGCTCCGGCTCGGTCAACGTCTCGACCTGCGCGTCCTTCATCGTCTCGGGCGCCGGCGTGCCGGTGGCCAAGCACGGCAACCGCGCGCTGTCGTCTCGCTCGGGCGCCGCCGACGTGCTGGCCTCGCTCGGGGTGAAGATCGATCTCAAGCCGGGGCAGGTCGGCCGCTGCGTGCGCGAATGCGGCATCGGCTTCATGTTCGCCCCCGCCCACCATCCCGCCATGAAGAACGTCGGCCCGACCCGCGTCGAGCTTGCCACGCGTACGATCTTCAACCTGCTCGGCCCCCTGTCCAACCCGGCCGGCGTGAAGCGGCAGATGGTCGGCGTGTTCTCCAGGCAATGGGTGCAGCCGCTGGCGCAGGTGCTGAAGAACCTCGGCTCCGACTCCGCCTGGGTGGTGCACGGTTCCGACGGTCTCGACGAGATCACCCTCACCGGTCCGACCTTCGTCTCCGCGCTCCACAACGGCGAAATCCGGAATTTCGAGGTGACGCCGGAGGAAGCCGGGCTCCCGCGTTGCGAGGCCGGTGCGCTCAAAGGCGGTGACGCCGACGCCAATGCGATCGCGTTGCAGAGCGTGCTCGACGGCAAGCAGAGCCCCTATCGCGACGTGGCGCTGATCAACGCCGCCGCCGCGCTGGTCGTGGCCGGCCGCGCCAAGGACCTCAAGGAAGGCGTCGCGATCGGCGTCCGCTCGATCGACAGCGGCGCGGCCAACGCGAAGCTGAAGCACCTGGTCGCGGTCTCCAACAGCTGAACTCCCGCATGTCTGACATCCTGACCAAGATCGAGACCTACAAGCGCGAGGAGATCGCGGCGGCGAAGCGCGCGCGTCCGCTCTCCACGGTCGAGGCGCAAGCCAAGGCCGCCTCCGAGCCGCGCGGTTTCCTGCGCGCGATCAAGGCCAAGCACGCCAAGGGCGGCTACGCGCTGATCGCCGAGATCAAGAAGGCCTCGCCCTCCAAGGGTCTCATTCGCGCCGATTTCGACCCGCCGGCACTCGCAAAGGCCTATGAGGCGGGCGGCGCAGCCTGCCTGTCGGTGTTGACCGACACGCCCTCGTTCCAGGGCCATCTCGACTTCATGGTGGCCGCGCGCGAAGCAACCTCGCTCCCCGTGCTGCGCAAGGATTTCTTGTTCGATCCCTACCAGGTGGTCGAGGCGCGCGCACACGGCGCCGACTGCATCCTGATCATCATGGCGGCGCTCGATGACGCCGCCGCCAGGGAGCTCGAGGACGCCGCCATCGCCCATGGCATGGACGTCTTGATCGAGATCCACGACCGTACCGAGCTCGACCGGGCGCTGAAGTTGCGGTCGCCGATGATCGGCGTCAACAACCGCAATTTGCGTACCTTCGAGACCACGCTGGCGACCAGCGAGGCGCTGGCGCCGCTGATCCCCGCGGATCGGCTGATGGTCGGCGAGAGCGGCATCTTCACGCAAGAAGACCTCGCCCGGCTGGAGCGCATCGGCATGTCGACGTTCCTGGTCGGCGAGAGCCTGATGCGGCAGGCCGACGTCACGGCGGCGACGCGCGCGCTGCTCGCGCGCGAGGCGACGGCGCGCGCGGCGGGCACGCGCTGAGATGGCGCGCAAGCCAGCAAAGACCAGGTCAGCCAAGACGAAGCAGGCCAAAGCCAAGGCCGGCCCCGCCCTCACCCATATCGGCGCCTCCGGCGAGGCGCGGATGGTCGACGTCTCGGACAAGCCCGCGACAGAGCGGCTTGCGGTCGCCGAGGGACGCGTCGTCATGACCAGGACGACGCTCGATCTGATCGTGTCCGGCAACGCCAAGAAAGGCGACGTGCTCGGCACCGCGCGCATCGCCGGCATCATGGCCGCCAAGCGCACCTCGGAGCTGATCCCGCTCTGTCATCCGCTCGCGCTGTCGAAGGTCATTGTCGACATCGAGCCTGACGCAAAGCTGCCGGGCTGCATGGTGCGGGCCAGCGTGAAGGTGACGGGACCGACCGGCGTCGAGATGGAGGCGCTCACGGCGGTATCGGTCGCCTGCCTCACCATCTACGACATGATCAAGGCAGTCGAGCGCGGCGTGCGCATCGAGGGCATCCGTCTCGTCGAGAAGCTCGGCGGCAAATCCGGCCATTACCGCGTCTGAAGCGGGCTTGCGTTGACGCGTGGCTTTCGCGCCGCGCGCATGGATTGCTTTTGCGAGCGACCGTTCACGTCTCGTTAACCGCGCTTCCTAACTTAACCTCCACACCGTCCCCGTAAACCAACGGGTGTTCTCAGGCTCATGAATTGATCCTGACGTGTGCGCGGCAACGATCCAGCATGAAGATGAAATTCGGCAGTCGTCTCTTTGACCAGGTCTTCGTGCGCAGCGGACCGATCCGCTGGCTGGTGGTGGGCGGCACGCTGCTGATCGCGGCCATCGCCATAGGCTCGGTGCTGATGGCGCAGAACTTCCGGGAGCGGGCGCTGCGCAATTCCAGCCGCGAGCTGGAAAACACCGTGCTGCTGCTCGCTCATCATTTCGATCAGCAATTGCAGGACTTCGCGGTCATCCAGAAGGATTTCGTCGACCACGTCCGCACCACCGGAATTGCGACCGGAGAGGACTATCGCAAGCGCCTCTCCGGCGAGGACGTGCACCGGATGCTGCGGTCGAAGATCGAGGCGCTGCCCTATATGGGCGGCGTCAACATCATCGATGCCGAAGGCAATCTGATCAATTCGTCGACGGCATGGCCGGCCCCAAAGGTGAATGTTGCCGATCGCGCCTACTTCCGCACCTTCAAGTACGATCCCTATGCGCCTGATGTCCTGATCGAGCCGCTGCACAGCCGCATCTCCGGCGCATGGACCATTCTGGTGGCGCGGAGGGTCGTCGGACCACGCGGCGAGTTCCTCGGTATGGTCGGACGCGGCATCGAGCCCGCCAATTTCGAGAAATTCTTCGCCTCCGTCGTGCTCGGCGAAGGCGCGACGATCTCGATGCTGCATCGCGACGGCACGCTGCTCGCCCGCTATCCGCATTCCGGCGAATTAATGGGACGAAACTTCAAGACCGGTCTTTTCGAGCATCAGAGGGTGTTCGGCCTCGATCATTTCGCCGGCCGCGTCAACAGCCCCATCGACGGTGAGGACCGGCTGATCTCCTCCCATGCGCTGCCCCACTTCCCGATCCTGATGATGGCCACCACCACGCGCGCGGCGGCGCTGGCGGATTGGCGCGAGCAGATCGGCATTCTGATCTCGGTCGCGGCCTCTTCCGCGCTCGCGATTGCAGGCGTGCTGATTGCCGTCGTGCGCAAGCTGCTGGAGCAGCACCGCCTTTCGCGCGAACGGCTGACGCTGGAAAAGCAGCGGCTCGACCGCGCCGTCAACAACATGACACAGGGCCTCCTGCTGTTCGACGCCGGGCAGCGGCTCATCGTCTGCAACCAGCGCTACATCGAGATGTACGGTTTGTCGGCCGAGGTCGTGAAGCCCGGCTCAAGCTTCCGCGACATCATCGCCCATCGCAAGGCGACCGGCTCGTTCAGCGGCGACGTCGACGCCTACGTCGCGCGCGTCCTGAAGGACATCCATCTCCGCAACTCCATGGTGGTCGATACTGCCGATGGCCGCTCGATCCACATCCTCAACGAACCGCTCACGGATGGCGGCTGGGTGGTGACCCATGAGGACGTCACGGAGCGCCGTCGCATCGAGGAGCGCATCACCCACCTCGCCCATTACGACGCGCTGACGGACCTGCCCAACCGCGCCATGTTCCACGAGCATCTGCGGCAAGAGCTGGCCGCGGTCGGCGACGGCGAGCAGATCGCGGTCCATTACATCGACATCGACGAGTTCAAGGGCGTCAACGACGCGCTCGGCCATCTCGTCGGCGACGAGCTGTTGAAATCGATCGCGGCGAACCTCCGCCGCTGTGCGGGTCCGGAGGACTTCGTGGCACGACTCGGCGGCGACGAATTTGCCATCGTGCAGGGCGCGGTGACGTCGTTGGATCAGGTCAACGAGCTCGTCGCGCGCGTCTTCGACACCATCCGCACGCCGTTCGACTGCATGGGCCATCATCTCACCAGCGACGCCAGCATCGGTATCGCGCTCGCGCCGGAGCACGGCACGGCGCTCGACCAGATCCTGAAGAATGCGGACATGGCCATGTACGCGGCCAAGTCCGCCGGACGCCACACCTACCGCTTCTTCGAGCCGGACATGGACGCCAAGGTCCGCGAACGCCGCCAGCTCGAGGGCGACCTGCGCCACGCCATCGCGCAAGCAGGTCGCGAAGGCGGGCTGGAGGTCTATTACCAGCCCTGCCTCGGCCTGAAGGACGACCGCATCACCGGCTGCGAGGCGTTGGTGCGCTGGCGCCATCCCGAGCGCGGCTGGGTCTCGCCGGCCGATTTCATCCCGATCGCCGAAGACACCGGCCTGATCAACGAGATCGGCGAATGGGTGCTGGCGACCGCCTGCCGGGATGCGGCAAGCTGGCCCGACGACATCCGCCTCGCCGTCAACGTCTCGCCGGTGCAGTTCAAGAGCGGCACGCTGGCGCTGAAGATCATGGCGGCGCTCGCCGCGTCGAACCTGCCGGCGAGCCGGCTCGAACTCGAGATCACCGAGGCGGTCCTGATCCGCGACGACGATGCCGCGCTCGCGATCCTGCACCAGCTCCGCGCCATCGGCATACGCATCGCACTCGACGATTTCGGCACCGGCTACTCGTCGCTGAGCTATCTGCACCGCTTCCCGTTCGACAAGATCAAGATCGACCGCTGCTTCGTCGAGGACATCGCCCGCCCCGACGGCTCAGCCAGCATCGTTCAGGCTGTCGTCAACCTGGCGACCGCCCGCCGCATGACCACGACGGCCGAGGGCGTCGAGACCGAGGAGCAGCAGCGTCTGCTGCGCACGCTCGGCTGCTCCGAGATGCAGGGCTACCTGTTCAGCGCCGCCAAGCCCGCCGGCAAGATGCTGGAGCTGTTCGCGCTGCACCGCAGCCGGCTCGCCCAGCGCGACGGCAGCGAGAGCCGCCGCCGCGAGGTCGGCTAGGTCTTCGAAACGGCCTCCAAAGAAATCGCCCGGAAGCGGTCATCCGCTTCCGGGCAATCATGATCCGGAGCTCGTAAGGTCTAGTTCGGCACTGCAGCCTTGGTCGCAGGCTTGGCGGCGACGGCATTTGCGGTGACGCCATGGAGGAAATCGTAGGCCGCGTGCAGGGCCTTGTCGTCCTTCTCTTCCGGCGGAACGTAGGACTGCGACCCGGTCTGCTCGCTGCCGTCGGCGGCCGACAGATGGCCGCGCATCTGGGACTCCGCCATGGTGTCCATCCGCCCCTTCAGCTCGGCCGGCACGTCCTGGAGGATCTCGATGTCGGGCGCGATGCCCTGGGCCTGGATCGAGCGGCCCGACGGCGTGTAGTAGCGTGCCGTGGTCAGCGCCAGCGCGCCGTGGTCGGCGCCGAGCGGAATGATGGTCTGCACCGAGCCCTTGCCGAACGAGCGCGTGCCAATGATCGTCGCGCGCTTGTGATCATGCAGTGCGCCGGCGACGATCTCGGAGGCTGAGGCCGAGCCGCCGTTGACCAGCACCACCAGCGGCTTGCCCTTGGTGAGGTCGCCGCCATGGGCGGTGAAGCGCTGCGTCTCTTCCGGAGAGCGGCCGCGGGTCGAGACGACCTCGCCGCGCTGCAGGAAGGCGCTCGACACCGACACGGCCTGGTCGAGCAGGCCGCCAGGATTGTTGCGCAGGTCCACCACATAGCCGGCGAGCTTCTCCTGCGGGACCTGCTTGGAGACCGAGGCGATCGCCTTCTTCAGGCCGTCGGTGGTCTGCTCGTTGAAAGAGGTGATGCGGATATAGCCGATGTCGCCGTTCTCGACGTGGAAGCGCACCGGGCGCACATGGATGATCTCACGCGTGATCGCGACGTCGAGCGGCGCATCCGCGCCCTTGCGGATGATGGTGAGCTTGGTCTTGGTGTCGACCGGCCCCTTCATCTTGTTGACCGCCTGCTCGAGCGTCATGCCCTGCACGGCCTCGCCGTCGATCTTGCTGATGAGGTCGCCGGACATGATGCCGGCCTTCGAAGCCGGCGTGTCGTCGATCGGCGAGACGACCTTGACGAGGCCATCCTCCATCGTGACCTCGATACCGAGGCCGCCGAACTCGCCGGAGGTGGTCTCCTGCATCTCGGTCCAGGCCTTGGCATTCATGTAGCGCGAATGCGGGTCGAGCGAGGTCACCATGCCGGTGATCGCCCCCTCGATCAGCTTGGCATTGTCGGGCTTCTCGACATAGCTGGCCTTGACCCGCTCGAACACCGCGCCGAACAGATTGAGTTGGGCATAGGCATCATCCGCGCTCACTGCCGCCCGCGCCGCCCATACGCCGCCCTGCGGGCTGGCTACCAGAAGGGTCAGACACGCTCCGGTGAGAGCGCCCAGGGGGAACAGCAGGGATTTCCGCATGGATGAGGGTGCCTTTTGCTGGGCGGTTCTCTTGAGGCTGGGACGCGCCATGCAAATGGCGATCCAGCCCATCTCTCACAATACCATTCTGGTTTCTTCAAGGCCGGGACGCCACACAGGCGGGTCGACCGAAGAAATCCCTTCGCCTTGGCCTAAACTTTTGGCAACGTTCCGAAACTGTTTCGACGCAAGACGATAGCGGTCGGGCCGCCCACGCCTCGCAGCTATGCGATTTTAGGATGGTTTTGGAGGGCCGGACGCGATAGGCGATGGCGATAAGACTTCAAATTCTCGGGAGGACGACAATGAATGAAGCGCCCCGCATCCGGCCGGAACGGAACGTCGAGCTCGGTGCCAGCGACGAGCCGTTCCAGAACCTGCACGAGTTCGTCCGGAAGGCGCGCGCCAACCTCAACCAGAATGCCTGGGACTACATCGTCGGCGCCGCCGAGACCGAGACCACGATGCGGCGCAACCGCATGGCGCTCGACGAGATCGCCTTCCGCCCGCGCGTGCTGCGCGACGTGCGCAAGGTCGATGGCAGCGTCGAGCAGTTCGGCCGCAAGGTGCGGCTGCCGGTGGTGCTGGCTCCCGTCGGCGCACTCGAGATCTTCGATCCGGACGGCGCGGCGAGCGTCGCGCGCGCTGCAGGCACGTTCGGCGCGGCGCACATGCTGAGCTCGGTGTCCGAGCCCGGTCTCGAGAAGACCGCCGAGGCTGCCCCGGATGCACTGCGTCTGTATCAGCTCTATGTCCGCGGCGACGATGCCTTCGTCGCCGACGTCGTCAGCCGGGCCGAGAAGAACGCTTATGCCGCCTTCTGCCTGACCGTCGACACCGCCCATTACAGCCGTCGTGAACGTGACATCGCCAAGCGCTACGTTCGCGAAAGCCGCCTGCGCGCCACCGGCGGCGATTTCCAGAAGGGCCTGGAGTGGCGGACCGTGAAGATGATCAAGGACAAGTTCAAGATTCCGCTGATCCTCAAGGGCATCGCCACCGCCGAGGACGCACAGATCGCGCTCGATCACGGCGTCGAATGGATCTACGTCTCCAATCATGGCGGCCGCCAGCTCGACCACGGCCGCGGTGCCATGCATGTCCTGCCGGAGATCGTCGACGCCGTGAAGGGCCGCGCGAAGATCATGGTCGACGGCGGCTTCTGCCGGGGCACCGACATCGTCAAGGCGATCGCGGCGGGCGCCGACCTCGTCGGCATCGGCCGGCTGCAATGCTGGGCGCTGGCCGCAGCTGGCGAAGCCGGTGTCGCGCGGATGCTGGAGCTGCTCGAAGACGAGGTGCTGCGCTGCCTCGGTCTCCTGGGCGCCACCTCATTCGCCGAGATCGACAAGTCCTGCCTGCATCCGGCGACCGCCACCAACGCGCCCAGCGTGTTCAGCGCGTTCCCGCTGTTCGACCACGATCCCTATCGTTACTGAGCATACTGAAGTGAAAAGGACGCAATGACATCGCTCTCTCCCGGCAGCGCGGATGCGCTGCTGTTCGACCTCGGGCGCGTGGTGCTCGACATCGACTTCTCGAAGGCGATCGCCTGCTGGGCGGGACATGCCGGCTGCCAGCCCGAGGCCATCATCGCGCGCTATGTGCGCGACGAGGCCTACCGCCTGCACGAGATGGGCAAGATCAGCGACGCGGACTATTTCGCCTCGCTGCGATCCTCGCTCGGGATCGGTATCTCGGATGCGCAGTTCCTGGAAGGCTGGAACGCGATCTTCGCCGGTGAGATGCCCGATATCGCCGAACTGTTGCCGCGCGCGGCGAAGCGGATGCCGCTCTACGCCTTCTCCAACACCAATCGGCCGCACGTCGACTATTTCTCGAAGGAATATGCCGGTCTGCTCGGCCATTTCCGCGAGCTGTATCTGTCCTCCAGCATCGGCCTGCGCAAGCCGGATGCCGAGGCCTTCGACCATGTCGTCGCGGCGATCGGCGCGCCGGCCGAGCGCATCGTCTTCTTCGATGACCTCGCCGAGAACATCGAAGGAGCGCGGGCACGCGGCTTGACCGCCGTGCATGTCACCTCGCCACGCGACGTCGGGAACGCATTGAAAGCGCTGGGGATCTGAGCCACAGGAAGCCCCGGACGTGCTCAGTTCCAGGGGCTAAATTTGGTGGAGATGAGGAACCCAATCACTTTGTGCATTTTTATACAGAGTTCCGGGAACGGAATCCTGCCCTTCGGACTCATGAGTCCGTTGGGCCTTCTACATTGGACTGATCGACGTGCTGGGCAAGACCTATCTCACCAAGCAGGCTTCTCTCCTGCTCGAATTCGCCAGAACCACCTCGGATTCTGACCTCTCCGCCAAACTGATCAGCAAGGCCGCCGACCTGAAATCCCAGGCCGATCCGCTGCCCGACAAGGATCAGGGCCCCAAGGCGCCCGACGTCGCGGATTTCAGTCCGGGCGATCCGACGGAGCGTTGACCGATGTTGGCCGTGGCGCTCGTCATTCTCGTCCTTGCCATGGCTATCCTCGTTCCGGTCTGCCTCGCCTTCCGCATCATGCCGCGGCGGAGTTGAGCCGACCTCCTCCACCCAGCGATCACGCAGGATAAATCATCCCGCGTGCTGCTTTGCCTCACGCCTGCACTCGGCTAGAACTCTCGCCGCCCATTTACCGATGTGCTCAGCAGGAGTTCGCCCGTGGCCCTGATGCCGGTTTCTGACGCGCTCGCCGCGGTGCTGACCGGCGCCGAGCCGCTGGCTGAAGAGATGGTTCGCCTCGACGAGGCCCACCATCGTGTGCTCGCGCACGATGTCGCGGCGCGGCGCACGCAGCCGCCGGAGGCGATGTCGGCGATGGACGGCTATGCCGTGCGCGCGTCCGACGCGGCCATCGAGTCCAGGCTGACCGTCGTGGGTGAGGTCGCGGCGGGTCGGCCGTTCGCGGGAAGGGTCGGCCCCGGCGAAGCCGTGCGGATCTTCACCGGCGGCGTCGTTCCCGACGGCGCCGATGCCGTCGTGATCCAGGAAGACACAATTGCCGACGGCAAGCATGTCACGATCAAGGAAGCCGCAGTTTACGGCCGGCACATCCGCTCTGCGGGCGTCGACTTCCGCGAAGGCGACGTGCTGCTGCGCAAGGGAATCCGTCTCACCGAGCGCGATCTCGCCCTCGCCGCCGGAATGAATCATCCGCAGCTCGCGGTCATTCGCCGCCCGAGGGTCGCGATTCTCGCCACCGGCGACGAGCTGGTCATGCCGGGCACCGCGCCTGGTCCCGGTCAGATCGTCTATTCCAATGGCTATGCCCTGCACGCCCTTGCCCGCAGCGAGGGCGCCGAGACCATCGACCTCGGAATTGCCGCCGATACGCTGGAGTCCACGTCCGCCGGCATCCGCCGCGCGCGCGAGAGCGGTGCCGACATCCTGGTCACGACCGGCGGTGCGTCGGTCGGCGACCACGATCTGGTCCAGCAGGCGCTCAAGGGCGAAGGCATCGAGATGGCGTTCTGGAAGATCGCGATCCGGCCCGGCAAGCCGATGATGCATGGTCGCCTCGGCGCGATGCGCGTGATCGGCCTGCCCGGCAATCCCGTGTCGTCATACGTGTGCGCCTTCCTGTTCATGGTGCCCTTGATTCGCGCCCTGTCGGGCGGTTCAGTGATTCATCATCAGCGCGAGCGCGCCGTGCTGGGCCGCGATCTCGGCGCCAACGACCAGCGCGAGGATTATCTGCGTGCGCGGCTGGAGGTGCGCGACGACGGCACGCGCGTCGCCCTTCCCGTCAGCCATCAGGACTCCTCCCTGCTTGCGAATCTCTCTGCGGCACAGGTACTTCTCGTGCGCGCACCGTTCGCGCCAAAGGCCGAGGCCGGCACACCTTGCGAGGTGCTGCGGCTGCCCGTCTGAGATGCCCGGCCACACGCATTCCGCGAGTTCGGCCTCGTTCACCATAAATTAAGCAGTTGCGGAACACATATCGAACATATAGTGTCCGTTCATGATTTGTTTCGAGGATGTAGCGGCTTATTGCCGACTTCATCGTCTCGGAATCGAACGACATCAACCGGGGGACTTTGGTCGAGATGTTGACGCGCAAACAATACGAGCTTCTGCGGTTCATCAGCGAACGTCTGAAGGAAAGCGGCGTGCCGCCGTCCTTCGACGAGATGAAGGATGCGCTCGACCTGCGCTCGAAGTCAGGCATTCATCGCCTGATCACTGCGCTCGAGGAGCGCGGCTTCATTCGCCGCCTGCCCAACCGCGCCCGTGCCATCGAGGTGATCAAGCTGCCCGAGCTCCAGGCCGCAGCCGGCAATCGCCGCGGCTTCACCCCGAGCGTCATCGAGGGCAATCTCGGCAAGGTGCGCGCGAGCTCCAGCCCGCCCGCGGATGAGGGCGAGCGCCCCGTCGCGGTGCCCGTAATGGGCCGCATCGCGGCCGGCACGCCGATCGAGGCGCTGCAGACCCGCAGCCACACCATCAGCGTCCCGCCGGACATGCTTGGCTCCGGCGAGCACTACGCGCTCGAGGTGCGCGGCGATTCGATGGTCGAGGCCGGCATCCTCGACGGCGACATGGCGCTGATCCAGCGCAACGAGACCGCCAATACCGGCGACATCGTGGTGGCGCTGATCGACGACGAGGAGGCCACGCTCAAACGCTTCCGCCGCCGCGGCGCCTCGATCGCGCTCGAGCCCGCCAATGCCGCCTACGAGGTCCGCATTCTTCCGCCGAACCGCGTGAAGATCCAGGGCAAGCTGATCGGGCTTTACCGGAAGTACTGATACCGGAAGTAAGCGCTACGCGCGCTTCGATCGTCGATCCAAGATTGGAGCGGATACTTGTCCGCTCCGGCTGGATGGTCTTTCTGGTTCTGCGCTGACTGTTCGGCGCCTCTTCCCGCGCGACACTCGCCCATGCGGACACGCGGCCATTTCGCTCCGCCGGTAGAGTTGTGCCGACAGCGCCGATAGTGCGGGCCAAATGCAAGGACGCGAGGTTTGTTCCTATCGAATCCGGGAAAGATAATGTGATCGCGTGCTGCGGATGCGAGCCGCAGATTTGCCCATAACCGAGCAGAGCGTTGGAGGCTTCCACTCTGATAGAGGCCTGCGCCTCGAAAGAGACGCGGGTCGCTATCCCAGTATGAGGAGCACCCGATGTGTGACTATAGCCTGCATGCCGTCGCGACGCGCCCCGCCGAAGTTGGCGAGACGATCGTCACGACAACCTTCCGCGGCACCTCGACGCGCGGCTTCGCCTCCGAAGCCGATCTCTCCGTCGCGGTCTGTCTGCTGCCGGGAACGGAGCTCGCTTTCGCCGATAACGTCCGCTATGACAACCGCTGGATCTGGACGCGAACCGTCAACTCCCGCGTCGGCAAGTTCGGCAAGATCGACCCGCACATTCCCGATCGCCATCATGACGCGATCGAATTCCCGGACGGCAAGTACGTGCTGGTGACGCAGCTCGTCGAAGGCCAGCGCGCGACCGTGCTGCAATTGCCGGTGACGCAGCAAGCCATCGAGCGCGAGCACAAGCCGCAGATCGTCGCCGACACGCGGCCCACGATCACGCGCCTGCCGATCGGCTGACGCCGTCGGCCCCGACCGAAAAGTCGAGGGCCAAATTCAAATGCCATCGCCGGCCGCGGCCGGCGAGATGGTATGGTTTGCGTCCTGCGGGATCCCGTCGGACCGATTTTCCCCGCATCGATCTTCAATCGTCGGCCTGCAAGTCGGCCTCCGATGGCGTTGCGTCCCGGTTGCGAGGCACGGCCGTCTTCGGCACGAGGCTGCCGTCGAAATCCCCCTCGCCGGCGCCGGCCGGCAGCCAAGGACGGCTTGCCCCTCTCGCCCTCACCGCCTGCACCGAAAAACCCTCTCCGCTTCGCGTCAGAGCCAGCGCGCCCTGACTGGCAAGACGCGCCCGATCGACCACCATCGCCGCGCAATCGGGCGGCGCGGGCCGCGCCGTCACCACCAGCGCGGCGCGGCTGCAATCATCGGCCAGCGCGTCGATGCGCGTCGCCAACGCGATCAGCCGTCCGTCCGCGAGCGGCGCCACGCAACCGGACTCGTCACATGACACGCTGCTCGCCAACGAGGCGTTGCCGGCATCACGCGGATCGGCATCGGCGGCCAGCCACTCCTTCAGCAGGAAGCTGTCCTTGCTGGCGCGGATCACTTGCAAGCGCCCATCCCCGCCCCGGACCGCGACGCTCGCGCCATCCCCGGCAATCAGGACATCAGGCTGGCGCACCGACAGCCCCCAGAGGATCGCCGCCAGCAGCACCAGGGCGCCGGACCAGCGCAAGGGCGTGCGCAACAGGCCCATCACGATGAGCCCGAGGCTCGCCGCGATCAGCGGCGCGATCCCAAACGCCGGAATGCGGCCGACGGCGCCCGGCAGGGCCGCCACCCAGCGCGCGACCAGGACCATCCATTCGATGCCGATTCCCATCAACCACCAGAACACGCCGTCGAGCCCGAATGGGGCCGCGAGCAGTCCCAACAGCCCGGCCGGCATCACCAGCGCCGAGACCACCGGCATGGCGCCGAGATTGGCGAGCACGCCGTATGGCGTCACGCGATGGAAGTGGAAGGCGGCGTATGGCGTGGTCGCGAGCCCCGCGATCAGCGAGGCCAGGAACAGCATCGCGATCTCGCGGCCGCCCCACAGCGCGATCCGCGCCGTCGCGGAATGATCGGGTGAGGCGAGCAGGTTCGGCATGCCGATCTGCACCAGCGCGACCAGCCCGAGCGTCGCCGCAAACGACATCTGGAAGCTCGGATGCACCAGCGCCTCCGGCGCGACCGCGAGCACGATCAGCGCCGCCACCGCCAGCGTGCGGAAGGTGATGGCGCGGCGATCGACCATGACGGCGATCAACACCACTGCCGTCATGAAGAACGATCGTTGCGTCGCGACTTCCGCGCCCGACAGCAACAGGTAGAACGCCGCCGCGACCAGCGCAGCGGCCGCCGACCATTTCTTGATGGCAAAGCCGGCCGCCAGCCCCGGGATCAAGGCCAGCAGCGCGCGCACCGCGAAGAAGACGACGCCCGCGACGACCGCCATGTGATAGCCGGAGATCGACAGCACATGGCCGAGCCCCGAGACGAACATGGCATCGTTGACCGGCGCGGTAATCGCATCGCGCCGCCCCGTGAGCAGCGCCGTTGCGATCGCCCGGTTGTCGCCTTCGAGCGTTGCGCGGATGCGCGCGTCGATCGCATCGCGCAGGCCCTGCATGAAGGCGGCGTAGCGCAGCCGCAGGCCGCCGGCATCCGGCGGCCTGGACGCCGTGATCGCGCCCATCACGAAGCCGGAGGCACCGATGCTCTGGAAGAACATGTCGCGCGAGAAATCATAGCTGCCGGGCCGCACCGGCGAGATCGGCGGCAGCAGCCGCGCCTTCAATTGCACGAAGCTGCCGACCTCCGGCGCCGTGCCCTTGCGCACCGAGAGGCGGACGCGCTCGAGCTTGACGTCAATGCGCTGCGCCTCCATCGCGCTGACGCGCAGCACGAAGCGATCGGTACGCTCGCGAATGTCGCGCGCTTCCACGAAGCCCGACAGCGACACCGAATAAAGCGGCTTGGCGAGCACGGGATGGGCGACGCGCGCCGTCTTCCAGGTCGCCATGGCAAATCCGGCGGCGACCGCCGCGATCATGATGGCAGGAGCAAACAGCGGGCTCCGCCGGAGCAACACCGCGCCGAGCATCAGCGCGATGGCCGTCGCGGCAACCACCCACAGCACCGGCTCATGATCGGCGGCGAAATAAAGCGCAATGCCGCCGCCAAAGGCGACGGGCACCCACGGCAACAGCCGGCCTGGCCCGGCCTCGGCGCGCGCCCACTGGTGCAGCATTTCGACGATGGCCGGCCAGATGCCAAACCCCGCCGGCGCAAAGCCACCGGCCGGGGCGGCGCGGCCGACCGGCCACGTCCCGGCAACTCCCTGGGAGCGTCCTGGCCGCCCCGGCTCCGCCATTCCCCTGCACCTTGCGATACGCGACGGGTGCGGAGGCTACCGGACCGTGCGGCTGCGCGAATAGCGGTACAGATCGGGAACAGGCGACGGAGCGCCCTACTTTTCCTCTTCCATCGTCACGGCGACGTCCGCCTTGGCGGACAGCCGCACCTTGTTGCCTTCAACATCGGCAACGAGGCCCTTGTCGATGAAATGATGGTGGCCCTTGTGGCTGCCCTCGCCGCTGTCCTTTCTGGTCAGCTTGATGCGGTTGCCCTCTACCCTGTCGACGGTGCCGACATGGACACCGTCGGCGCCGATGACTTCCATATGCTCTGCGATGTTCTGCATGGCGGGATCCTTGGTTGGGATCGCGGCCAACGCGGCAGGCGCGCGTTCGTTTCAATCGTCATTCCGGGGCGCGACGAAGTCGCGAGCTATGATGCGCAATTGCGCATCTGAGATTCCATAACCACCATCGTGAGTATGGATTCCGGGCTCGCGCCGAGTGGCGCGCCCCGGAATGACGACACTGATGGAACGACCGTTAAATCAGCGGCGCCTGCGATGAGGCGTGGTGATTGACGATCTTCCAGTCGCCTTCCTCGCGGATGATGACCCAGCTCATCTTGACGACGAGGTCGTCCCGCTCGCCGGCGAGATCGAACGTGATGATCGCGGCCATGTTGATCAGGTCAGGGCCGGCCTGCGCGGCGTACACGTCGGAGAAGGTCGCGCTCGGCCTGCGCCAGCGCGGCAGGCCGTTGAAATAATCGGCAACGCCGTCCCTGCCCCGATAGAGTTTTGGGTTCGAGCCGAAGAAGAACGCGTTCTTCGCATAGAGCGAGGACAGCGCGGCCGCATCGAGCGTCGCGAAGCCGGCGCACCATTTCGCGATGATGGCGGAAACGATGGCGTCGGCTTCGCTGCTCATGCCCTCGCCTCAGCCCTTCGCGACTTCCTTGGCGAACGTATCGCGCAAGCCGATCGTGCGCGAGAACACCGGCTTGCCCGGCGTCGAGTCCTTGTCGCGGACGAAATAGCCCTGGCGCTCGAACTGCATCGGCTCGGTCGAATTGCTCTCCGCAACGGACGCCTCGACCCGCGCATCGGCGAGGATCTCGAGCGAGTTCGGGTTGAGATCGGCCGCGAAGTTCGAAGCGTCCGGGCTCGGATTGGCGAACAGCTGGTTGTAGATGCGGATCTCCGCCGGCTTGGACGTCGCCGCCGGCAGCCAGTGCATGGTCGCCTTGACCTTGCGACCGTCGGGCGCGTTGCCGCCCTTGGTCGCGGGATCATAGGTGCAGCGCAGCTCCACCACCTCGCCCTGGTCGTTCTTGATCACGCCGGTGCACTTGACGAAATAGGCGTAACGCAGCCGCACCTCGTTGCCCGGCGACAGGCGGAAGAACTTCTTCGGCGGGTTCTCCATGAAATCGTCCTGCTCGATATAGAGCTCGCGGCCGAACGTGATCTTGCGCGTGCCGGCGCTAGCGTCGTCCGGATGATTGATCGCCTCGAGCTCCTCGGTCTGTCCTTCCGGATAATTCTCGATCACGACCTTGAGCGGCCTCAAGACTGCCATGCGCCGCTGCGCCGTGCGGTTCAGCTCCTCGCGGATGCAGAACTCCAGCATGCCGACATCGACGACGCTGTTTGCCTTGGCGACGCCGATGCGCTTGACGAATTCGCGCAATGCGGCCGGCGGCACGCCGCGGCGGCGCATGCCCGCCATGGTCGGCATGCGCGGATCGTCCCAGCCGGCGACATGACCCTCGCGGACGAGCTGCGTCAGCACGCGCTTGGACAGCAGCGTGTAGGTCAGGTTGAGGCGCGCAAACTCGTACTGGTGCGGTTTGGACGGCACCGGCAGCTTCTCGATGAACCAGTCGTAGAGCGGCCGGTGGTCCTCGAACTCCAGCGTGCAGATCGAATGCGTGATGCCTTCAATCGCGTCCGACTGGCCGTGGGCATAGTCGTAGCTTGGATAAATGCACCATGCGTTGCCGGTGCGCGGATGGTGCGCATGCAGGATGCGGTACAGCACGGGGTCGCGCAGGTTGATGTTGCCCGCGGCCATGTCGATCTTGGCCCGCAGCACACGCGCGCCGTTGGGGAATTCGCCGGCCTTCATGCGGCGGAACAGGTCGAGATTCTCCTCCACCGAGCGGTCGCGGAACGGCGAGTTCTTGCCGGGCTCGGTCAGCGTGCCGCGCGAGAGGCGGATCTCCTCCTGGGTCTGGTCATCGACATAAGCGAGGCCGTCGCGGATCAGCTGCTCCGCCCATTCATACAGGCGGTCGAAATAGTCCGAGGCGAAAAACAGGTTCTTGCCCCAGTCGAAGCCGAGCCAGCGCACGTCGGCCTGGATGGAATCGATATATTCCTGCTCTTCCTTGACCGGATTGGTGTCGTCGAAGCGCAGGTGGCAGCGGCCCGGAAACTCCTGGGCGATGCCGAAGTTGAGTGCGATCGACTTGGCGTGGCCGATATGCAAATAGCCGTTCGGCTCCGGCGGGAACCGGGTCACGATCTCCTTGTATTTGCCCTGGTCGAGGTCGGCCTGGATGATGTCACGAATGAAATCGCGCCCAACCTCAGCTGCCACCGGTTCTGTCATTACGAAAATCCTGTAGGGAAATCAGCGGTTCTTCTGCCAAATTCGCGTGGCCGCGCCAAGAGCTTAAGCAAGGCCTGTCAGGTCCGCCGTCGCCCTTTAGTTATGTCCCGTTCCTGCTATACACCACCGCCTCCAATGCATAGGCCCTGCCAAGAATGTCCGATTCCGTCGTCACGCGCTTCGCTCCCTCGCCGACCGGCTTCCTCCATATCGGGGGCGCCCGCACGGCGCTGTTCAACTGGCTCTTTGCCAAGAAGCACGGCGGCAAGATGCTGCTGCGGATCGAGGACACCGACCGCGAACGCTCCACGGAGGCGGCAATCGGCGCCATTCTGGATGGGCTCAAGTGGCTCGAGCTCGGCTGGGACGGCGAGGTCATCTACCAGTTCGCCCGCGCCGCCCGGCACCGCGAGGTCGCCGAGCAGCTGCTGGCCGACGGCAAGGCCTACCGCTGCTACGCCACCGCCGAGGAGCTCGCCGCCATGCGCGAGAAGGCGCGGGCGGAAGGGCGCACCCGCCTCTATGACGGCATGTGGCGCGACCGCGACCCCGCGGCGGCTCCGAGCGACGTCAAGCCCACCATCCGCCTGCGCGCGCCGCAGACCGGCGAGACCGTGATCGAGGACCAGGTCCAGGGCCGCGTGGTCTGGCAGAACGAGAACCTCGACGATCTCGTCCTGCTGCGCGGCGACGGCAACCCGACCTATATGCTCGCGGTGGTGGTCGACGACCACGACATGGGCGTCACCCACGTGATCCGCGGCGACGACCACCTGATCAACGCCGCCCGGCAGAAGCAGATCTACGATGCGATGGGCTGGGCGCTGCCGAGCATGTCCCACATCCCCCTGATCCACGGCCCGGACGGCTCGAAACTGTCCAAGCGGCACGGCGCGCTCGGCGTCGATGCCTACCGCGCCATGGGCTACCTGCCGGCTGCGCTGCGCAACTACCTCGTCCGGCTCGGCTGGAGCCACGGCGACCAGGAGATTTTCTCGACCGAGGAGATGATCGAAGCGTTCGATCTCGCCAGCGTCGGCCGCGCCGCCGCCCGCTTCGATTTCGCCAAGCTGGAAAACCTCAACGGCCATTACATCCGTCACGCCGACGATCAATCACTCGTGAAGATGTTCGAGGACGTGCTCGACCACATCGTGCCGAGCCGCGACGAGATTAAGGCCAAATTAAACGACACCACGCGCGCGCAGCTGCTCAAGGCCATGCCGGCCCTCAAGGAGCGTGCCAAGACGTTGATCGAGCTGATCGACGGCGCCCATTTCATCTTCGCCGACCGGCCGCTGGCGCTCGATCCCAAGGCGGAGGCGCTGCTGACGCCCGAGAACCGCAAGCTGATCGGCCAGCTTCATTCCGCGCTGGAGAAAGTCGAGACGTGGAGCGGCGCCACCACGGAGGCCGCGCTACGCGCCTTTGCGGAGGAAAATAATCTCAAGCTCGGCGCGGTCGCCCAGCCGCTCAGGGCGGCGCTCACCGGACGGACGACGTCGCCCGGCATATTTGAGGTTTTGGACGTGCTGGGCCGCCAGGAAAGCCTCGCCCGGCTCAAGGATCAGGCTACGACGTAAGTCGACCATGCGTGCGGCGATCTTGCAGCGCACATAGCAATAATATACCCATCTCCCCCACATTCTGGAACATCCGGCCTGCCCCCATGGTCGCCCTGGGGGCCTCCGGCTCCGGCCCGTTTCACCACACATCGGGGACCTCTGATGGACGCAAAACCAAGCCCAAAGACCGCGACGCTGACGGTCGGAAACAACAATTTCGATCTCCCGATCCTCAGCGGCAGCGTCGGGCCTGACGTCATCGATATTGGCAAGCTTTACGGCCAGTCCGGCCTGTTCACCTACGATCCGGGCTTCACCTCGACCGCGAGCTGCCAGTCCAAGATCACCTATATCGACGGCGACGCGGGCGTGCTGGAATACCGCGGCTACCCGATCGAGCAGCTCGCCGAGCACGGCGACTTCCTGGAGACCTGCTACCTCCTGCTCTACGGGAACCTGCCGACCGCCGCGCAGAAGAAGGATTTCGATTACCGCGTGACCCATCACACGATGGTGCACGAGCAGATGGCCCGCTTCTTCCAGGGCTTCCGCCGCGACGCCCATCCGATGGCGATCATGGTTGCGGCCGTCGGCGCCCTCGCCGCGTTCTATCACGACTCCACCGACATCAACGATCCGAAGCAGCGCATGATCGCCTCCATGCGCATGATCGCGAAGATCCCGACGCTAGCCGCGATGGCCTACAAGTACACCGTCGGCCAGCCCTTCGTTTATCCGAAGAACTCGCTCGGTTTCGCCGAAAACTTCCTGAACATGTGCTTCGCGGTGCCCTGCGAAGACTACAAGGTCAGCCCGGTGCTCGCGGATGCGCTGGAGAAGATCTTCATCCTGCACGCCGATCACGAGCAGAACGCCTCGACCTCGACGGTGCGCATCGCCGGCTCCTCGGGCGCAAACCCGTTCGCCTGCATCGCGGCCGGCATCGCCTGCCTCTGGGGCCCGGCCCATGGCGGCGCCAACGAGGCCGCGCTGAACATGCTCTATCAGATCGGCACGGTCGACAAGATCCCCGAGTTCATCGCCAAGGTGAAGGACAAGAACTCCGAAGTCCGCCTGATGGGCTTCGGCCACCGGGTCTACAAGAACTACGATCCGCGCGCCAAGATCATGCAGAAGATGTGTCATGCCGTGCTCAAGGAGACCGGCCATGGCGACGATCCGATGCTGAAGGTGGCGATGGAGCTCGAGAAGATCGCGCTCAGCGACCAGTACTTCATCGACCGCAAGCTCTACCCGAACGTCGACTTCTATTCGGGCATCACGCTGAAGGCGATGGGCTTCCCGGTCTCGATGTTCACCGTGCTGTTCGCGGTCGCCCGCACCGTCGGCTGGATCAGCCAGTGGAGCGAGATGATCGAGGATCCCCAGCAGAAGATCGGCCGCCCGCGCCAGCTCTACACCGGCGTCGCCAAGCGCGATTACGTTCCGATCGATAAGCGGTAACAATCGGCCATCACGCCTTTTCGAAACGGCGCCATCGCAGGATGGCGCCGTTTTTTCGTTTGCGAGACAGCCTTGTAGGGTGGGCAAAGCGCAGCGTGCCCACCACCTCTCGCGACTGATAGGAAGTCGTGGGCACGCTTCGCTTTGCCCACCCTACGAAACCGGTTGCTGCCGCGCACAACAACAAGTCGGATCATCGCGCCAGCCAGCGCTTGACAGCCGAAACGCTTCGCGCGCAAATTCTTACACTAAGTAAGAATGACGACAGGGATGGAAATGCCGGAGCAGCCGAGAAGTCGGCGGCAGACGCGCGCTGCCATTTTGACTCATCTGCTTCAGTCGGGCGGCTCGTTTCGT
This sequence comes from Bradyrhizobium sp. USDA 372, assembly GCF_053629095.1. Taxonomy (NCBI): domain Bacteria; kingdom Pseudomonadati; phylum Pseudomonadota; class Alphaproteobacteria; order Hyphomicrobiales; family Nitrobacteraceae; genus Bradyrhizobium; species Bradyrhizobium sp. USDA 372. The sequence continues at coordinate 599,277 of NZ_JBRJHR010000001.1, forward strand.
CCGCCACTGGCCAAGGCCGTGCGCCTGTCGGAAGCGAGCCTGTCGCGCATCCTGCTTGACTTGAAGGCCGAAGGCCTGATCGAGGAAGTGCGGCGCCCTGCCCCTTACGTTGGTGGCCCGACCGGCCTCGTGTCGCTCGACGGCGCGGTGGCGCTTGGGGCTCTGGAGCTGACCGGCCAATGGCTCGGCGTCGGCGTTGGCAGTCTGTCCGGCGAACTGCATTACACCGAGCACGTGCCGCTGCCGAAGAAGCCGACGGTCGACTCCGTTGGCGATGTCTTTCGCGAGGCACTGGCCTTGCTGCACGACTGGACACGGCGGCGCCGCATCAGGCTAGTGCAGATCGGCGCGACCGTTCCGGGCCTCGGCCGTCTCAGCGTATCAGGCAATCCGATCATTCCCTGTGACGTCGAACGTATCAGCAGCATGTTCGGCGAGATGTTCGCGGGCGTGCCTGTTGCCTTCACCAATTCGGTGGTGGCGCACGCCGCCTTTCATCGTTGCCGTAACGAGGACTATCCCTTTAGCGATCCACATCTGTTCGTGTTCGTCGGCCAGGGCGTCGCCGGCGCCTGGGTGGATGATCCTAGCGAAGATGACGCGCTCGACCCGGTCGAGCTCGGCCACATGGTGTTCGGCACCGACGGCCCCCGCTGCCGCTGCGGTCATCATGGCTGCGTCGAAGCCTATACGTCGCTGCCGGCGCTGGCCGAGCTGCTGCATATGACGGAAGCAGAATTGCTACAGCTCGGCCATGATTGGGTGACCGCGATTCCTCTCACGTCCAGGGTGCGCCAGGAATTGCGCCAGCGGCTGTTCCGGCTTGGTCTCGCCATCGGCAACACATTGAACGTCAAACCATGCCGCGGCGTAGTCGTCAGCGGCTGGCCATCGCTGCTCGCCGAGAAGGAGCGAAAGGCCGTGATCGACGGGATCGACGCCTGCCTGCTCGGCGGACGCAAATTGGCGCAGGTCTCCGTCGCCTTCGTGCCGCCGTCGACCGGCAACGATCCGCAGGCTGCGCTCGCCTTCGCCGCGTTTTGCCTGGCGAGATCTGGCGGCATGCCGTCCGCATCGACGGAGGCCGCCTGAATGACTTAAGCCGCGCGCGGCTCGCGCACGCCAACAACAGCGCCAAAAATGGCGTAAGCAACTTCACACCGGGAGGAACTGCCATGCCGATCACAACAACAAGGCGTCGTCTGCTCGCGGGATCTGCTGCCGCGCTCGCATTTCCGCACCTTGCCCGCGCGCAAGGCGCAGTCAAGCCGCGCCTCACCGCAATCTCGCAATGGTCCGCCGGCAGCGACGGCGCCGCCATCACCGCGCTCGGCAAGAAGTTCGAGGAGAAAGGCGGCGTCTGGCAGCACTCGCCCGTCCCCGGCTTCACCACGGACATGATGAACAAGTTGCGTGCGCAGATCATTGCCGGCGATCCGCCGGCCTGTTCGCAACTCAAGGGCCCCGAGATCGCGGCCTGGTCGAAGATCGCGCCGACCGTCGACCTCGACGCCGTGGTCGCGGCTGCCGGCTACGAGAAGGTCGTTGCGCCGGACCTTGCAAAGCTGCACAAGCCGACCGGCAAGTGGATTGCACTGCCGCTACAGATCTACAGCACAAACATGCTGTTTCTCTCCAAGCGCGGAATGGATAAGGCCAAGGCCGACAAGATCCCGGTCACCTGGGCTGACTTCAATGACCTTGCCGAGAAAATGAAGTCGGCCGGCATGGCCTACCCCATCGCCAACGGCGGCACCCGCGCCGACGACGGGCAGAAATTCGAGGCGTCCCTGGCCGGCATCAGCCCGACGGCATACCGCGCCGCCTGCATGAATCTCGACAAGAAGGCGCTGGAGGGCCCTGAGATGAAGGCAGCCTTCGCGCAGACGCGCAAGATCTCCAACTGGTGTGATCCCAATGTCGGCGTCCAGCCCTATGCCACCAATTTGAAGCGCTTCGTCGACGGCGACATGGGCATGCTGATCATGGGCGGCTGGGCCCAGGGCGTATTGAAAAACGCCGGCTTCAAGTTTGACGACTACGTCATCACCCCCGGCCCCAGTGACAACGGCAAGCCTGTCTTCCTGTTGAATGCCGATGCCTTCATCTTCTGGCAGCGCAAGGAGGCCGATCTCCAGGCCGGCCAGATGTTGATGGCCCAGCTCGTGATGGATCCGGCGATCCAGACCATGTATTCGCAAATCACGGGATCGATCCCCGTGCGTACCGATGTCGACCTGTCCGGCGAGGGCTGGTCGGATGGTCAACGGACAACCGCGGCCGCATTGAAGAATGCCATGGGCAACAATCAGGCCGTCCTGAGCCTCGCGCACAACATGGCCCAGGAAAACGGCCTGACCGCGGCGATGATCGACGTCATCACTGAATATGTGAAGAACAAGACGATCAAGCCGGAGGAGGCCGTCAGCCGCCTCGCCGACGCCGTCGAGGGCGCACGTTGACCGACGTCGTCTCGACAGCAACACGGCCGGGCCGGGCGGCGACCCCGGAGATGGTGCGCCGGCTGCCCGAATTTCTGATGATCTGGGTGCCGCTGCTGTTATCCGCAGCGCACCTCATCTCCTTTTCGCTATGGACCATTTGGATTTCGTTTACGCCCTCCACCCTTGTTCCCGTTACGGGCTGGGTTGGTTTGCGCAACTACAATTCGGTCCTGACGTCGCGAAATTGGCAGATTGCCTTCGACAATCTACTGCTGTTCGGCAGTGCTTTCGTGCTGCTCAGCTTGATTACCGGTCTCTTGCTCGCGATCCTGCTCGATCAGCGCATTCGCGGCGAGAACGTGCTGCGATCCATCTTCCTCTATCCCATGGCCGTGTCGTTCGTCGTCACAGGCACGGTGTGGAGCTGGCTGCTCAATCCCGGCATCGGGATCGAGAAGCTCGTCCATGATCTCGGCTGGATGGCCTTCAAGTTCGATTGGCTGGTCAACCGCGACATGGCCATCTGGACCATTGTCATCGCCGCGATCTGGCAATCCTCGGGCTTTGCCATGGCCCTCTTCCTGGCCGGCCTCCGCTCCGTCGATTCCGAGATTCTCAAGGCGGCACAGATCGACGGTGCCGGGCCAATCCGAACCTATTGGCGCGTCATTCTGCCGACGCTTTGGCCGATCACCGTCACGGTCATCGTTGTCCAGTTGCAGTTTGCGATCTCGGCCTTCGACCTCGTCCGCGCCCTCACCAATGGGGGGCCAGGAATCGCGACCCAGCTGCCGGCGCTTGTTGTCTATGATTTGATGTTCCAACGCAGCCAGCTCGGCCGGGGCGCGGCTGCGGCGGTGCTGATGCTGCTCATTCTGCTAGCGGTGCTGCTCCCTTATGCGGCGTGGCGCTATGTCCGACAACGGCGGGCGGCCCATGCGTGACCGAAGCTTCGCCCCAAGCCGCGCTCTGATCTATCTGATCGTAACCTTGTTCGCGGCCGCCTACCTCGCGCCGCTGGTCGTCGTCATTCTGAACTCGCTCCGGACCAATGAGGAGATCGCGCAGAGCTCGATGATCGGCTGGCCGCAACACTGGGCGTTTGGCAATTATGCCCTGGCCTGGAGCGGCTTTTGCGTTGCCGAGACCTGCGCCGGCATCCGGCCCTATATGATCAACTCCGCGCTCGTCACGATTCCTGCGACGATCATCTCGACCCTGCTCGGCGCTATTGCAGGGTACGCCATATCACTCTGGCGCTTTCGGGGCGATAACTGGATCTACGGCATCGTCACCCTTGGCCTCTTCCTGCCCCAGCAGATGCGCCTCTTGCCCTGGACGATCGTGTTGCGGGACATCGGGCTGATCAACACGCTGACGGGCCTCGTGCTGATCCACACCATCCAGGGGCTGTCCTTCACGGTGCTGTTCTGCCGCAACTACTATATCGCCATTCCGCACGAGCTGATCCGGGCCGCACGCATCGATGGCGCCGGCTTCTTCCGCATCTTCTGGCGCATCATCCTGCCGCTCTCGGCACCCATCCTGATCGTCACGGTGATCTGGCAGTTCACCCATATCTGGAACGAATTCCTCTATGGCGTGACCTTCACGACCGGCCAGCAGCAGCCCGTGACGGCCGCGCTCATCGCACTGTCTACCCCAGTCGCAGATATCCCCAAGCAAGGTGTGCAGAGCGCCGCGGTGATCATCGCAGCCCTGCCGACTTTGCTGATCTATCTGTTCGGCGGCAAGTACTTCGTCCGCGGCCTGACTGCCGGGGCCGTGAAATGATGGAGTTGTCATGGCAGCACTGAGCATTCGCGCCCTCTCCAAGCGTTACGCCAATCTGGAAGTGCTGAAGGACATCGCGCTCGACATCGAGAGCGGCGAGTTCACCGTGCTGGTTGGCCCGTCCGGCTGCGGCAAGTCCACCCTGCTCAACATCGTTGCCGGGCTCGACCGCCCGAGCGCGGGAACGATCGAAATCGGCGGCCGCGTCGTCAACGACGTCGCGCCGAAGGACCGCGACATCGCCATGGTGTTCCAGTCCTACGCGCTCTATCCCTCCATGACCGTGCGCCAGAACATCACCTTCGGGATGGAATGCCGTCACGTTCCCAAGGCCGAGCAGGACGCTGCGGTCGCGAATGTCGCAAAACTGCTCCAGATCGAGCCGCTGCTCGGCCGCAAGCCGTCGCAATTGTCCGGCGGCCAGCGCCAGCGCGTGGCGATGGGGCGCGCGCTGGTGCGCAATCCCCTGCTCTTCCTGTTCGACGAACCGCTCTCCAATCTCGACGCCAAGCTGCGCGTCGAGATGCGGATGGAGATCAAGCGCCTGCACCAGCGCATCGGCGCCACCATCGTCTATGTCACCCACGACCAGATCGAGGCGATGACGATGGCGACGCGGATCGCCGTGATGCATCAGGGCAGCGTGCAGCAATTCGCCGACCCCGACACCGTGTACCGCTATCCGGCCAATCTGTTCGTCGCACGCTTCATGGGCTCGCCGCCGATGAACACCATGCCGGCGCGGCTGGAGGCCGAAAATGACGGGCCGGTCGTCGTGATCGGCGCAGGACGGCCCGACGAGCTTCGTCTGCGCCTGAGGGGATATGACGCCGCAGCACCCTTTGTCGGGCGCAAGGTGGTGTTCGGAATCAGGCCGGAATGCATCGCCGAGGGCAGCCGCACGTTTTCCAGCGAAGCGCCTGTCCTCGTCGAGGCGCCGGTGGAGCTGGTCGAGCCGACAGGTGCCGAGACCATGGTGTTGCTGCGGCTCGGGGGCGAGCCCGCGATGGCGCGGGTCTCGCCGGATATCCGCCCCGCGCCCGGCACGTCCGCCGCCTTCGCGCTCGACACCCGCCGCATTTGCCTGTTCGACCCCGAGACGGAGCGCCTGATCGCATGACGAAGACGACCTATTCCAGCCTTGCCGGCCGCGTGGTGTTGATCACCGGGGGCGCCAGCGGCATCGGCGCCGCCTTCGTTCGCGCCTTTGCGACCCAGGGCGCCCGGATCGCCTTCTTCGACATCGATAGGGACGCGGGCGAAGCCCTGGGGCGGGAGATAGCGGCCTCGTCCGGGACTGCGCCGCTGTTCGTGCCCTGCGATCTCCTCGACATCGATTCCCTGCGCAGCGCGATGGCGGAGGCGCACCGTTCGCTTGGCGACGCCGCCGTTCTCGTCAACAACGCCGCCAACGATCAGCGCCAGGTTCTCGCCGAGGTGACGCCGGCCGAGTTCGACTGGATGATCGGCGTCAATCTCAAGCACGTCTTCTTCGCAGCGCAAGCGGTGGTGCCGCAGATGCAGGCGCGCGGCGGCGGCTCGATCATCAACATGTCGTCGATCGCCTGGATGCGCGGCGCGCCGGCGCTGCCGGTCTATGCCGCGGCGAAAGCGGCGATCGTCGGCATCACGAACTCGCTGGCGCGGTCGGTCGGTCCCGACCGCATTCGGGTCAACGCGATCGCGCCGGGCATGGTGATCACCGAACGCCAGCGCCGGCTGTGGTATCCGGACGATCGGGTCATCGCCGAGATCCGCTCGCGCCAGGCCGTTCCGGATGCGGTGACGCCCGAGGACATCGCCAACATGGCGCTATTCCTCGCCTCCGACGAAAGCCAGCGCATCACCAGCCAGTGTTTTCGGGTCGACGGCGGACTTGCCTAGGGCGTGTGCTCATAAAAATCGTTTCGGGTCCGCATTGCTGTCCGAGTGAGACGTCAAACACACACGTCAATGCATGCCGCTGGGCCAATCGGCGCCTTGAGCGCAGCCCACCTGATCGCAAGATGTGATTTTCGACAATGCGATTGGAGAGCTAGGAAACCTTGGGGAGTTCGCGCGTTTACGGGCCGGAGCAAGCGATGGAGGAGAACCATGCGAACAGCAACTCTCGCATTGATTGTAGTTGCCGGGAGCGCAATTGCCTTCCAAGCAACGGCCCAACAGCAAAAGGCTGCACCCAGTGAGCAAACCAAGGAGGAGATGAACCGCGATGTAGACCAAGGGCTCAAGGCTGGCCAGCCCAACGAGCAGATGCAGCGCGATGCCGACAAAGGGATCAAGACCCGCAACTCCGGAGAGTCCGGATACGTTGCCGATCAAGACAAGCCGGCCGCTTCTGCGCATCCTCCGGGCCGACCGGGAAGTGAACAGACCACGGGTTCGGGTGGCCAGACCAGCACTCCGAAATAGAATACCTGGTGATGGCGAGTGGCGGCCGGAAATGGCCATCTCACCATTCGCATTCGGGTCCTGGACTATCGGCCGCCGACCAAATCGCCTTCCGGGTCCACCAGCGGCGGTCCGCCGCTCGACGCGTCAGGTCCGGTTCTCCCCAGGGAGCGGCCCCTTTCCACTGCTCAAGGCAGTTCGGTTGGGGCCATCAATAGCAAATTATTCGATCACCTCGTCGGCGCGGGCCAGCAGCGCCGGGGGAAGGGTCATGGCGAATGCTTTTGCCGTCTTCATATTGATTAGAAGTTCAAATCTGGTCGCCTGATAAATCGGAATGTCACCCGGTTTGGCTCCTTTCAGGACTTTGTGCACGTCATCGGCCAACTGCCTGAACAGCTCCGCGAGATTGAGAGCATAACCCATCAGTACGCCGGCTTCGACGTAATCGCGGTACGGACATATCGTCGGCAGGCGTTTTTTCATGGCGAGCTCGGCGATGAGCTGGCGGTTGGCGTAAAGATCACCCTCTCCGCTCACCAGCACGGCATCCGGCCGTTGCTCCGATATCGCATCGAAGACACGCTCAATCTCCGACGGCTTCCCCTCCTGCGGGAAGACAAAAGCCAGTGAGATTCCCAGACGCGCGGAGGCATTTCGCAAGACTTGGCCGACAGACCCTTCCCATCCGCCGCGCATCCCCAGAAATACGGCCTTTTGCATCGAAGGAATGGCTTCTTTCAAGAACTCCAGCCGCTTGCCCCAGATCTCGATGCCGGCATCAAGCGTGATGCCGGTGAGATTGCCGCCGGGCCGCTGCAGATTGGTCACCAGCCCCGCCTGCAGCGGGTCCAGCATGAAAGCAACGATCGGTATCGTACTGGTTGCCGCCTTGAACATGGTTACGACGGGATTCGTTCCGGTGACGATGACATGCGGATTGCGAGTCACGATTTCACGGACCACGTCGGCATAACGGTCGTGGCGCCCCTCGGCCCAGTAGCGCTCGATGATCAGATTTTGTCCTTCTACGTAACCCAAACGGCGCAACTCACCGAAAAAGGCACGCCATGCGCTGCCCCCGCCCGTTTCAGTCAGAAGCGTCGGGGGGATTGCCGGATGGAACATCGCCAGCAGCGGCGGTCTCGCCGCTTGCTGCGCGCGCGCCGCCAGCGGCGAGACCGCCGCGCCGCACAGCAGAGTAATGAGCTCGCGTCGCCTCACTGCCAGGCCTCCGCACGCTGACCAAAATGATAGCACACCTCGACAAGGCGGGAGACTGCTGCGCTGCGGAATTCCGGCCCGAGCTTAGGCCTGGACTGGTTACAAGCGCCCTTCGGCGAGCGCGGTCCCGCGTCATGTCGCTATAGAGAAGGCCTGTATACGGGAGTATAGTCCCCAAAGGCATATTCTTGATCGATCTTGGACGACTCCGGGGGGACGCAATCCGGTACGAGAAATCTGTCGATTGAGTCCATTACGCGTGGGCAAGAGATGATCATGCAACATCCGATTCAAGCGCCGCCGGTCGCGCTCGATGTCGAGTGAGCGCAAGCGCCCCGAGGAGGCACTGCGCGAGAGCGAGGAGCGCTTTCGCACGCTGGTGCAATTCTCCTTTGATGTGTACTGGGAAACGGACGCGCAGCATCGCTTCATCCGCCAGGAGTTCGCCGAGACGCTTCCCGAGCCGCCGGTCTCCGAGATCGGCAGGACACGATGGGAGGTCCCGTATCTCGAACCTGACGCAGATGGCTGGCGCAAACACCGGGAGATACTCGACGCTCACCTCCCGTTTCGCGATTTCGAGCTCGCGCGGCCGACGCCCGACGGCGGCAAGCGCTATATTTCCGTCTCTGGGCTGCCCATCTTTGACGAGACAGGGAACTTCGTGGGTTACCGCGGTGTGGGCCGTCACATCACGGAGCGCAAGCGCGCCGAACAGGCGCTGATCGAGAGCGAGGCCCGTTTCCGTACCTTCGTGGACCACGCGACCGATACGTTCATGCTGCACAGTGAAGATGGTCGCGTTCTCGATGTAAATCGGAATGCCTGCGAAAGTCTCGGCTACAGCCGGACCGAACTGGTTGGGGCAAGTGCGGCCTTGTTCGATCTTGAGATGGATGAAACGATTTGGCGTCGCAACCGCGAGCGTCTCAAGACCGGCGGCATCGCTACGCTCGAGAGGCGCTATTTCCGAAGAGACGGCACCGTATTTCCCGTCGAAGTTCGTATGCGGGAATTCTGCGTAGGCGGACAGTCCCGAATCATTTGCCTGAGCCGCGACATCACCGAACGCAAGCGAACCGCCGAGGCGTTGCGCGAGATGCAGGCTGAACTGACACACGCCAATCGCGCCGCGGCAATGGGCCAGGTCACGGCTTCGGTGACACACGAATTAAGCCAACCAATCACCGCGGTGCTCTGCGACGCAGAGGCCGCACTGAACTGGCTGGGAACACAATCTCCGAATTTCGAAAAGGCACAGCAGGCGCTCATATCCATTGTTGCAGAAGCCAAGCGAGGCGGCGAGATCATCAGTTGGATCCGTTCCTTGATCAAGAAAGCTCCGGCGCCGAAGGAGAGCGTCGATGTCAATGGTGCAATCCTGGACGTGATCACCATAGCCCGTAGCGAGCTGATCAAACATGATGTTTCGATTCAGACCGACCTCGCTTCGGGCTTGCCGCTCGTGAAGGGCTATCGCGTTCAGCTGCAACAGGTGGTTCTCAATTTGATCCTCAACGCGATCGAGGCAATGAACTGCGTCGACGTTAGCGGACGAGAGCTGCGGATCAGCACGGCCGCAAATGCATCAAATCTCGTCGTTGTCGGCATACGGGATACCGGACCTGGACTTGACGTCGCAATCGTTGACCGCGTGTTCGAGCCCTTCTACACCACCAAGCCGGACGGGACCGGCATGGGCTTGTCGATTTGCCGATCGATCATCGAGGCGCACGGAGGTCGACTTTGGACCGGTGCGAATGAACCACGGGGGGCCGTGTTTCACTTTAGTCTGCCTTCGGAAGAGCCGCCGGTCGCGGCCAAGCCGAATGACTTCCGTTGAGCCGTCGCAAGTCGGCGGCGCGGCGCATCCGTCAGCAGCGCACAGAGCGCCGGCGCCAGCTTCTCCGGCGTGCACGCAGGGCTCTCACCCACATCTGCCGAGAGCAGCCGGATTGGCATCGACCGTACCGTGTCTTACGCGCCATAGGCCGGTGCCGTTTTTGCCGACATACACGGGATCTGCCCCGACCGTTGTTCACGGGCTGGTTGCGAAAACGAGGATTGATCCAGTTGCGCGAAACAACCGCGGCTTGTGAAACCTGGAAAAACAGGCTTAGCTAAGGGAACAGCGTCCAAGCGGCGGCACGGACCCACGCATCAGAGTGACCACGGATACACCATGGCCTTCCCCCGTGAACCCGATGCCAGCCCAAGACCCGACCCGCTTGTAGGGCCGGACGCCTCGCGAGAGGTTATTCCTGGTCAGCGCAAGCTGGTGGCCGTGCTCGCGGCCGACATCGTGGGTTACAGCCGATTAATGGAAGCGGACGAGGAAGATACCCACAAGCGGGTCCTCTTGCTGCGCGCAACCACTATCGACCCGACGATCGCCAAGTACAGGGGCCAGGTGATCAAGAACACCGGAGACGGTTTTCTTGCGGTTTTTGACAGCGCAAATGACGCCTCCCAATGTGCGCTTGCAATTCAGCACGGCGCCAATGCGATGTCGGCGGAAGAACCGGAACATCGGTTCATCAGTCTCCGGATGGGGATCAACGTTGCCGACGCGATCTTTGAACGCGAAGATATTTATGGCGATGGGGTGAACATCGCCGCTCGGCTTCAGACCTACTCCGAGCCCGGCGGCATCGTCGTCTCAGGTGCCGTCGCGGATCAGATCAGTGAGCAGGCCGGCGTCTCCGTCGTCGACTTCGGCGATCTGCATCTGCGAAATCTGTCGCGCCCCGTCAAAGCGTTCGGGCTGCGCATCGATCGTTCACCGCATCCGGTGGCAGATAGTCCGGTCAGAGCGCAGGGACGTCCATCGATTGTCGTTCTGCCATTCCGCAATCTTGCCAGTCAGGATGATGCCTATTTTGCCGAAGGGATTGTCGACGAAATCATTCACGCGCTCTCCGCGCTGAAGGAGCTGTTCGTGATATCGCGCGGGTCGACGCTGGGTTATGGCAGCGAGATCATCGATGTCCGCGCCATCGGTCGCGAGCTGGGCGTGCGCTATGTGCTCTACGGCAGCGTTCGCCGCTCCGGCGGGCGGCTGCGTATCAATACCGAGCTCAATGACACCGAGTCGGGCAACATCATCTACTCCGATCGTCATGAAGGCGAGCTCAGCGAGCTGTTCGCACTGCAGGAGCAAATCTCGACGCGCGTGGTCACGACCATCGCTCCACATGTTCGCGAGTGGGAGCGTGCACGGGCTCTGCGCAAGCATCCGCAGAATTTGACGGCCTACGATCTGGTTCTCCAGGCGTTGAGCTATCTATACCGTATGGACTACGACTCGTTCTCGCGGGCGCGCGGATTGCTGCAGCAGGCCGTCACGCATGACCCCAACTATGCGCCGGCCTATTCATACCTCGCGTACTGGTACATGTTCAGGGTCGGCCAGGGCTGGTCCACCGATGCCGCTGCCGATAGCATGGAGGCGTCGCGCAATGCGTCCAGGGCAATCGAGCGCGATGGCAACGATGCGCTCGCTCTGGCAATCGACGGTCACGTGCATTCGTATCTGTTCAAGGATTTCGAGACAGCAACCCGCCTGTTGGACCGGGCGATCACGGTCGGTCCCAATTCGGCCATGGCGTGGACGATGAGCAGTGCGACCTGCGGCTATCTCGGCGAGGGCCCAACCGCGGTCTTGCGCGCCGAACACGGCCTGCGCTTGTCGCCCCTGGATTCACACGTGTTCTGGCACGAGCACCTGCTTTCCCAGGCGCACTACATCAACGGCAATTTCGATGAAGCGGCCGCCTGCGGTTGGCGAGCGGCGAAGCATAATGAGCGTTTCACCTCGAACTTCCGCATCCTCGCAGCCAGCCTGGTGGCCATCGGAAAGTTTGTGGACGCGCGCCAGATCGCGGAACGCCATATGCTGATCGATCCGAATTTCCATTTACAGGCCTGGGCGGACCGCACGCCGCTCAACGCGGCCACCCGCGACAATCTTCGACAGCGGCTCAAGGCGGCAGGATTTCCAGACTGAGTTTTAAGCAAGCGATAGGCGGCAAATCATTGGGAGGCTGCGATGGCAGGCAACGCCGGAAATGCGGGAAACGCAGGTAACGCTGGGAATGCGGGAAACGTCGCCAATGCAGGCTCGGGCGGCGGCGGTTGGATCTTTCCGGATCGCGTGGACCTGCCGTTCATTACGGAGACGGGCGTCAGCACCAACCGCACCACCGTCACCGAGTTTCCGGACCGGAGCTGGACCCCGGACTGGTACGCTTGGCGGCTGCTGGCCGAATTCGCCATTCATGGCGGGTGGAGCTCGATCACGGTCGCCGCACCCAATGCAAACACAGCAGCCGAGATCGACACGCTCGTAACAATGGCCAAAGACGAGCGGGCGGATGCGCTCGGCGAGATTTTTGCGCAGAACGAGGAGTTTCTGAGCTACTTCATGGCGCTTCTCAACGTCACGCCGAACTCGCATCCAAACACCTGTCGCGTGATAGCGACCGCAAGCCTGATCGCGCTCCAGGTCGCGATGCATTGGAAAGGCTACCACAAACGGCCACGGCCATCGCAAATCTGCCCTGCGCTGTTGCCGCCGATTCAGGTTCCCGGCCACGCGTCCTATCCCAGCGGGCACGCGACTCAAGCGCATTTGATCGCGCGCTGCCTGAAGTTGGTCCTACCAGCGTCGGTGCAGCCGATGGCGGATGATCTCACCGTGCTCGCCGGTCGGATTGCGCGAAACCGCCAGATCGCCGGTCTCCACTACCAGAGTGACACGGACGCCGGCGTGGGATTGGCCGGCGACATCTACACGATCTTGATCAACAAGACCTCCGTGCCGAGTTTTGATGCCTTGATCACGGCCGCGCAGGGAGAGTGGCCATGATCCTGCGCGCGAGTGATGTCCAGCAACACACGCTTCCGTCGCGGGACGATTTGAACGCGGGTCTGCGTCGGCAGATATTGCTGCCACCGCCGCCACCGCCCAAGGACTTCGACGCGCTGAATGCCGATGCGCGGGAGCTCGAATTCTTCCGGCTTCCGCCCAGGCCGCCCCTGGTCGCGGGACGCCGGGCCGAGACGTTGTGGGCCAGGCTTCTTTCCAAGCCTATCGAAGTTCTGCCCATGATCTACCCGGGCTCCGCGACCGACTTTCGTGTCAACCGCGGCCGTTTGGGCTCAGGCCATCCCGGCCGACACGAAACCAGCTTCAATTGGTCGGGCGCATGTATTGCGGCGATGGAGGGCACCCAGTTCACACAGGTGTGGGGGGCCTGGGAGGTCCCTACGCCCAGTGCTCACTCGTTTCCGCCGGGCGATTATCGCTGCTCGACCTGGATCGGGATCGATGGCCATCGGCGATTCGATACTTCGCTGCCGCAGATCGGGACGACGCAAAAGATCGTGGTCGCCAACGACGGCAGCGTCGGGACGCCGACCGCGGAAGCATGGGTTCAATGGTGGTTTCGCGGTGACCGCGATACGGGTCCGTGGACACTTCCCAACTTTCCGGTGGAACCGGGGGACCACGTCAGATGTGTTCTGACCGTCATGGCGCAGGACCACGTCCGTTTTTTCATCAAGAATGAATCGAAAAACGGAAAGTCGCTTTCGGTCGATCTCCTTGCGCCGACGATTCCACTTCCCGGCCCGATCGGAATTCCGATCGAATTTCCGGCGCGGGGCCGTACGGCGGAGTGGGTCACGGAGCGCCCCACCGTCTTGCATGCGACGGACCTCTATCGCTTGCCCAAGTATGGCGTGACGAAGTTCGTGGATTGCTTCGCGCTCGCGGGCACCGGCGGGATCGGCTTTCAGCCTCAAGATCTGGAGAATGCCAGGCTGATCAAGATGATCGAGATCCGCGACAATCCGCATCGGACCGCGCCATTGTCAAAACCGGAAAAACTGGACCAGCAAACCGTACAAACCAGGTTTGTGGGCTGAGGATTTTTTAGCTCGTTCGCCGGCCCTGGCGCATCGTCGCGAGCACGATGTCGGCGGCGAGCACGCTCGGCGATTTGTTGCCGGTCGACATGATCTGATCGAGCCTGGCGAAGGCCTCGACCTGCTCGCGGCGGAGCGGCGAATCCGTCAGCAGCGCGGAGAGCGCGGGCGCCAGTTGCTCCGGCGTGCATTCCTCTTGCAAAAACTCCGGAATGACATCCTTGCCGATCACGAGATTGGCGAGGATCACCGAGGAGACGCGGATCGCGCGGCGCAGGATGAAGGCCTCGATGGCGCCGACGCGATAGGCCGTCACCATCGGAATGCCTGACAGTGCGAGCTCGAGCGTTACCGTGCCGGATTTGGCCAGCGCGGCGTGGGCGATGCGGAACGCGGTCCGCCTCTCGTTCTCGCCGATTACAATCTGCGGCTTGACCGGCCAGTTCGCGACGCCCTCGCGGATGGTGGCTTCGAGATGCGGCATGGTCGGCAGCATCAATTCGAACGCGCAGCCCTCACCCCTTAAGCGCCCGAGCGTTGCGCCGAACACGTCGAGATGATGCCTGACCTCGCTGCGGCGGCTGCCGGGCAGCACCAGCAGCACCGGCGGCTTACCGTCGCGGCGCTTCTGCTCCTCCGCGCTCGGCCGCAGCGAACCCAATTGCTCGATCAGGGGATGGCCGACATAGCTGCAGGGCGGCCCGCCGAGCTTGCGGTATTCCTCCGGCTCGAACGGCAGCAGGCCGAGCACGTGGTCGACATAGCCGAGCATGGTCCGCGCCCGCCCCGGCCGCCAGGCCCAGAGCTGCGGCGAGACGTAATCGACGATCGGGATCGCCTGACTGCGCGAGCGCACGCGGCGGGCGACGCGATGCGTAAAGTCCGGGCTGTCGATGATGACGAGCACGTCGGGCGCGGCCGCGGTCACGGCATCGGCCGTCTCGCGGATCAGCCGCAGGATCTTCGGCAATTGCTGCACCACCGCGGCAAACCCGACGATCGACAGCTCCTCGATGGGAAACAGCGATTCCAGGCCCTCGCGCGCCATGGTGCGGCCGCCGACCCCGACGAACTGCACGCCGTCGCCGAGGCGCTGGCGCAGCACCTTCATCAGGGCGCTGCCGAGCCGGTCGCCGGATTCCTCCGTCGCGATCAGGAAGATTTTGCGCTTGGGATCACGCCACATCACGCGGGCAAGCCGATGACGAAGAGATATTTGGCATCGGCAAGCGCGATCATTGCCTGCGGCTCGGCGGCGATGGTGTTGCCCGCGATGACCGCGATGCCGGCAAGGCCGGCGGCCGCGACGCCCTCGATGGTGCGCGGACCGATCGTCGGCAGGTCAAAGCGCAGATCCTGGCCGCTCTTCGGCGCCTTCACCAGCACGCCGCGTCCGGTGGCGGCGCGGATGCGGCCCTCCTCGCGCAGCCGCGCGACGCGTGCGAGCAGCGCGTCGGTGCCCTCGATGTCCTCGACCGCCACCACATGCCCGTCGATCACGACCGCAGCCTGGCCGATGTCGAACGGACCGAGCGCGGTCAGCACCGCCCGACCGCGCGCGATGTCGGTCTTGCTGGCCTCGCTCGGCCAGGCGCGGCCGATGCAGCCCTCGGGCATCAAGAGATCCGGTGCGACGTCCTTGATGCCGACCATGCGGAAGCCGTCCTGCTCGAGGATGCGCCCGACACCCGACAGCAGATGATCGTCGCCGCCGCGGAAGGCGCGGATGACGTTGCCGAGCAGGCGCAGCGTCTTGATGTCGAACCGGATCTCGGACAGCGACGGCCGCACCAATGTGCCGATGAAGATCAGGTCGCGGCAGCCTTCCTCGCGGAACAGCCGCATCGCGCGGCCGAGCTGGCCGACCGAGATCCAGCGATGGCGGAACTTCTCCACGCGCGCGGGATCGCAGGCCCCGCGCAGCGGAAACAGCACCGGCGTGATGCCGTGCGCGGCGAGCGACTCGGCGACCGCGAACGGCATGGCGCCGCCGCCGGCGACGATGCCGACCGGTGACGAAACCTGCAAAGCCGCCGATGTCGTGCCCGCGGCCATCCCAAGATCACTCCAAGATCACTTCGCGATAGCGGGAAGACAGAGCGGGCGCTTGCCTTTGCCGATGAAGTCGAGGATTTCGGCGATCGCGGGGTCTTCGCCCGCGAGCGGCCGCGCCGCCTCCAGCCGCTCGGCGAAGGTGCCGGGGCCATGGAAGAGCTTCTGGTAGAACGCGCGCACGGTGGCGAGCCGCTGCTTGGTGAACTTGCGACGCTTCATGCCGATCAGATTGAGGCCTTCGAGAGCGGCATATTGGCCGTTGACCAGACCGAACGGAATGATGTCGTCGCGCACGCCGCACACACCGCCGACCATGACCTGCGCCCCGATGCGGGTGAACTGATGCACGGCGGACAGCCCGCCGATAAACACGAAGTCGCCGATCTCGCAATGGCCGCCAAGCGTTGCCGAGGTCGCGAAGATCACGTCGTTGCCGACATGGCAGTCGTGGCCGACGTGGCTGCAGTTCATGAAATAGCCGCGGTCGCCAACCGAGGTGACGCCCCCGCCGGCAACGGTCCCCGCGTTCATGGTCACGGATTCGCGGATGGTGCAGCCGGAGCCGATCCTGAGCTGCGTCAGCTCGCCACGATAGCTGAGCGACTGCGGCGGCGTGCCCAGCGAAGCGAACGGATAGATGGTGCAGCCGTCGCCGATCGTGGTCTGCGCCGTGACGTGCACATGCCCGATCAGCTTGCAGTTCGCGCCGATGACGACGTTCGGGCCGATGATGCAATAAGGTCCGATCTCGGTGCCCGCGCCGATCACGGCGCCGTCCGCGATCCGTGCGGTGGGATCAATCTTGCTCATCAAGCCAATCTTACTCGTCAAGAAGGTCTGGTTATATATTGAAGTCGCTCGGTTTTCGGCTGGTTAGCGCGACTATGCCCGATCTGTCCAGTGACGTATCATCTCGCCGTGTTTCAAGTGCCGGATGAGGCAGCCTTGCCGTCCCGTCGCCAGGTTCATGCGGAGCTTCAACGATCGTGGTCAGAACCCTGATCCTTCTACTGGCACAGCTCGCGAGCACACCGATCGTGTCCGAGGCGGTCGAGACCGGCGAACACCGCCTGGTCGATCTCCAGACTTTCGAGTGCCGGGACATCACCCGCAGCACGGTGCTTCAGCGGGTCTGTTACGATCGTGCGCAGCAGGACCTGATCGTCGCGAGCAACGGCGCCTATCACCGCTATTGCGGCGTGACGGCCGACACGGTGGAGCGCCTCCTCGGCGCGCCGTCCATGGGCCAGTTCTTCAACCGGAATATCAGGCGCGAGATGGCCGGCAGCCGCTACGATTGCACCTGAGGCGGACGCCCGGCTCCGCTCAATCGGTCAGCATGGCGCCGACGTCGGCTTCGGCGACGACCTGCCCGTTGACCTTGGCGTCGCCGTGAAACCACCACATGGCCTTGCGGCGGCCGAGCGAGCGCATGTGATACTCGATCGTGTCGCCCGGCAGCACGGGCTTGCGAAACTTGCACTTGTCGATGGTGAGGAAATAGACCGCCCGCGGCTTCTCGGTGCCCTCGACCGACTTGATGCCGATCACGCCCGCGGTCTGCGCCATCGCCTCGATCATCATGACGCCGGGATAGACAGGACGCTCGGGGAAATGCCCCTGGAACGCCGGCTCGTTGAAGGTGACGTTCTTGATGCCGATGCCGCTGTAATCGGCGCGGATGTTGATCACGCGGTCGATCAGCAGCATCGGAAAGCGGTGCGGCAGCGTCTGGAGGATCGCATTGATGTCCACCAGCTCGAACTTAACAGGTGATTCCGCCGTCATTCCCGTCCCTCGTCCTTCGGATCGGCCTTGCTGTCGCGCACCAGGCGCTCCACCGCGATGATCTCCTTGAACCATTGCTTGGTCGGCTTGGCAAAGAGGCCACCCCAACGGCCATTCGGCGGGATGTCGTCCTTGACCCCGCTCATCGCGGTAACCTGGGCGCCATCACCGATCTTGAGGTGATTGTTGATGCCAACCTTTGCTCCCAGCGCCACGTTGTCGCCGATCGTCAGGCTGCCCGCGAGGCCGATCTGAGCCGCCAGCAGGCAATTCCGGCCGATCGTCACATTGTGGCCGATCTGGACCTGATTGTCGATTTTGGTGCCCTCCCCGATCACGGTGTCGCGCAGGGAGCCGCGGTCGATGGTGGTGCCGGCGCCGACCTCCACATTGTTCTGGATCAGCACGCGGCCGGTCTGGGGGACCTTCAGATGCCCCTCGGGGCCGAAGAAGATGAATCCGTAGCCGTCCTGGCCGATCGAGCAGCCGGGATGGATCAGCACGTCGTTGCCGATCAGCGCGCATTGGATGGCCGTGCGGGCGCCGACATTGCAGTCCCGGCCGATCTTGACGCCGGGGCCGATGACCGCGCCGGCGCCGATCACCGTGCCGCTCCCGATCTCGACGTCCGGGCCGATGACCGCCAGGGGCTCGACGATGACGTCGTCCTCGAGCCGGGCCGAGGGATCGATGATGGCGGACGGTGCAATACCCTCGATGCCGAACCAGGATTGCGGCCGCAGCGCATCGGCGTGCCATTCCCGCGCGATCCGGACGAAGGCGCGGAACGGCTGCGCCACCCGCAGCACGGCCACGTGGGCAGGCACCTGGGCCTCGAAGCGTGGGCTCACCAGGCATGCCCCGGCGCGGGTCGCTTTGAGTTCCTCGAGATATTTGAGGTTGTCGAAAAAGGCCAAATGCATCGGGCCCGCTTCATCGAGCGAAGCAAGGCCCGTGATGACGTGGCCGCCCCTCGCCGGGTCGACCAGCTGCGCCTTGGTCAGCGTGGCGATGTCGGCCAACGCTGCGGCAGGCGGCTTTGTGAAGAAGGTCGGCTGCGCCATTCCACCCCGTCGCGGTCCGGCTTCGGCATGAAGCGGTCAGGCCGCATCATGCCTCATGTCTTTGATCGGCACGATCCCTTTCGGAAACCGGCTCCGGCGATCCGGATCGTGCCGTGCTGATCGAACTAGAACGTGGTGCCGCCGCCGAACCGGAACTCCTGCGTGCGGTCGTACTTGCCCTTGCTGAGCGGCACGGCGTAGTCGAAGCGCAGCGGTCCGAACGGCGACTGCCAGATCACGCCGACACCGACCGACGAGCGAACGACCTTGCTGTCGTCATATACGAGACCGGTGCAGGTCCCGGTGCTGTTCGGATTGATGGTCGACGGGATGCAGCCCGGCACGTTGACCTCGTTGGTGGCGGTCCAGCTCGTCGGTCCCTTGTAGTCATAGAGGCCGCCGGCGTCGGCATAGACCGCGCCCTTCAGACCCACTTCCTTGGGCAGGAACCAGAACGGCATCTGCAATTCGAGCGAAGCACCCCAATACTTGGTGCCGCCGAGCGCATCCTGCGTGCCGAAGGGGTTCAAGTCGCGCGGACCGATGCCGTTCGGGGCAAAGCCACGAACGAGGTTCGGGCCCATCTGGAAGTGGTCGAGCATGCGCAGATCGCTGCCGATCTTGTTCAGCATGCCACCTTGCAGGCGGACGAGGCCGACGATGTCGGAGACGAGCGGCGTGTAGTACTTCGCGTCGACCACCGACTTCAGATAGGAGACGTCGCCGCCGACGCCGGCGAAGTCCTGCCGGAAGTCGACGAGCAGACCATCGGTCGGGTTCTTGTTGTTGTCCAGCGTGTTGTAGGTCAGCGTGTAGCCGAGCGCCGAGGTCAGAGTCTTGCCGTTGGCCAGCTCCTTGCGGACCGGCAGCGAGGCTTCGCCATCGTTGTAGCAGCCGAGGCCGTTGGTGGATGCAGCCAAGGGCGTACCCGTCGCCGCCGAGTAGGCCGGACTGGGGTTGAATGCCGATGACAGCGGGTCGTTGTTACAGTTGGCCAAGTAGCTCGGCAGCGTGATCTCTTGCCGATAGATCGAGTAGCGCACCTGGAGCGAGAGATCTTCACGCAAGGAGAAGCCGAGTCGCGGCGAGAAGCCGAGCGTCCTGGTGCCGTAAGAGATGTAGCTGTTGGACTTCTGCTCACGCTGATAGAGGTCGAGGCCGAGCGCGACGCGGTAGTCGAGCAGATACGGCTCGACGAACGACAGCGAGTAGCCGCGGGCATACTGGCCATAGGTCACCGACGCCTTGGCGAACAGGCCGCGACCGAGCAGGTTGCGCTCCGAGATCGAGACTTCGGCCAGCGCGCCGTCGGTGGTGGAGTAACCGCCCGAGACCGAGAAGTCGCCGGTCGATTTCTCTTCCATGTCGACGATCAGGATGACGCGGTCGCTCGACGAGCCCGGCTCGGTCGTGATCTTCACGCTCTTGAAATAGTCGAGGTTCTTCAGGCGCCGCTCGGCACGGTCGACCAGCGCGCGGTTGTAGGCGTCGCCTTCCGAGATGTCGAACTCGCGGCGGATTACGTAGTCGCGCGTGCGGGTGTTGCCGCGCAGGTTGATGCGCTCGATATAGGTGCGCGGGCCCTCGTCGACGTTGAACACGACGGACACGGTGTGCGCTTCGAAGTTGCGGTCGCCGCCGGGCCGGACCACGGCGAAGGCATAGCCGCGCCGGGAGGCCTCGATCTGCATCTCCTCGACCGACTTCTCGACCAATTCGACGTTGTAGAGCGAGCCGACATTGATGCGCGAATAGCCGCGCATCGAGCTCGGATCGAAGTTCGGAATGCTGGTGCGGAAATCGACCGAGCCGACGCGGTATTGCTGACCTTCCTCGATCTTGAAGGTGACGTTGAAGCCCTTCTTCTCCGGATCGTACTCGGTGAGCGCCGCGACGACCTGCACGTCGGCGAAGCCGTTCTTGAGATAGAATCGGCGGATCAGATCGCGATCGGCTTCGACGCGATCGGGATCGTAGACGTCACCGCTGCCGAGAAAGCTCAGCAGATTCGTTTCGCGCGTCTTGATCACGTCGCGAAGGCGGTAGGACGAGAAGGCATTGTTGCCGACGAACTCGATCGACCGGACGCCGGTCTTGACGCCCTCCTCGACCGTGAAGATCAGGTCGACGCGATTGTTCGGCTGCTCGATGATCTCGGGCGTGACGCGCACGTCGTAGCGGCCGGAGCGGCGATAGATTTCGGCGATTCGGAGCGTGTCCGACTGCACCATGGCGCGGGAGAAGGTGCCGCGTGCCTTGGACTGGACTTCAGCGGTGAGCTGCTCGTCCTTGATCTTCTTGTTGCCCTCGAAGGCGATGCGGCCGATCACCGGGTTTTCCACCACGGAGACGATCAGCTGGCCGCCGGAACCGCGGTTGATCCTGACGTCCTGGAACAGGCCGGTCTCGATCAACGCCTTGAGGCCGTCGTCGATGGCGGCCTGATCCAGCCGGCCGCCCGGGCCCGGCTTGAAATAGGAGCGGATCGTCTCCACCTCGACGCGGCGATTCCCTTCGACGGAAATCGACTGAACGGTCTGAGCGAGCGCAGACGAAGACACGAAAACAGCCCCAACCGGGGCAACCACCGGCGCGCCGAACAAGATCAGGGTTGCGATCAAGCCCCCCCGGAGTCGCAGTCCAAACTTCATCGCGCAACGCGCCCTTATCATTCCGTGCCAGACCCAACCCCAACGCCGGTCCGGAGATTCCCCAAGTTCAGGCCGCTTGTAGCCAATTTCGCCGACGCCGCAAACGGCCGAAAGCGCCGTAATTTCAATTTCATTCCAAGACGTTGCTCAACAGCAACGCCACAAAAAAGCCCCTATCAGGAAGCCGCCATCCGCAGGATGTCGTTGTAGGTCGCGAACACCATCAACATCAGCACGAGGCCAAGGCCGATTCGGAACCCCATTTCCTGGGTCCGCTCGGACAGGGGCCGACCCCGAACCACCTCGGCCGCATAGAACATCAGATGGCCGCCATCGAGCAGCGGGATCGGGAACAGGTTCAAAAGGCCGATCGAAACCGACAGCACCGCGCAGAGATTGATCACGAACTGGAACCCGGCGCTGGCCGCCTGCCCCGACATTTTCGCGATTCCCAGGACTCCGCTGACCTCGTTCGGATTGCCCTGGCCGACGAAGAGGGAGCCCAGGAACTTGAAGGTGCTGGTGATGATGAACCAGACCTGCTCGACGCCGATCTTGAGCGCTTCACCGACGCCGACCGGGGTGGTCGAGGCCTCCCCGGCCTGCGACTTGTGCTCGACGCCGAGAACGCCGAGACGGTGGCTGTTGCCGAACGGGTCCTTGCGCTCCAGCAGCGCCGGGGTCGCGGTCAGCGAGACGATGGCACCGTCGCGCTTCACCTGGAAGGTAAGCGCCGAACCGGCGTTCATCGCAACGATTCGCTGCATGTCGGCAAAGCTCTCGATCGGCTTGCCGTCAATCTGGACGACGACGTCGCCGACCTTGAAGCCGGCCGCAGCCGCCGCGCCGTCGGCGACGACACCGTCGACCCGGGCGATCGTGCTCGGCTTGCCGTAATAGAGGGCCATTCCCGCGAAGATCAGCGCGCCCAGGATGAAATTGGCGATCGGCCCGGCCGCAACGATCGCCGCCCGGGGGCCGACCTTCTTGTGGTGGAAGCTGCCGGCGCGCTCCTCGGCCGTCATGGCCGCCAGCGTCTGGGCCGACGGGGTCGAGGCCTCGCTCTCGTCGCCGAAGAACTTGACGTAGCCGCCGAGCGGGATCGCCGAAATCTTCCAGCGGGTGCCATGACGGTCGTTGAAGCCGACCAGCTCGGGGCCAAAGCCGAGCGAAAAGGTTAACACGCGCACGCCGGCCCAGCGCGCGACCAGGAAATGGCCGAGCTCGTGGAAGAACACGACGATGGTCAGGACGAACAGGAAGGGAACCGCGTAGCCGAGGAGCCCATGGCTCAACGTATTGAAACTATGGACGAAAAAGTCGATCATCGAATTCCCTCACCCAGCGCCGCAAGGCCCTGGTCCCGAACCAACTAGGATGCCTTTAAGGCAATTTGAGGCAATAGGGCGGCGGCCCTATTTCGCGCAACATGGTCAACAGAGATTGCATCGTCCGCCGACATCAGGGGCGCCTGGTTGCCGCCCTTGATCCAATCCTCGAGCGTCGCCTCGACCAGCCGGGCAATCGCGCCGAACCGGATCTTGCCGGCAATGAAGGCGGCGACCGCAACCTCGTTGGCGGCGTTGTAGACGGTTGTCGCGCCCTTCCCGGTACGGAGCGATTCGTAGGCCAGCCGCAATCCGGGGAAGCGCTCGAAGTCCGGCGCCTCGAAGGTCAGCTGGCCGATCTTGGCAAGGTCGAGCTTGGCGGCCGGGCCCTTGATGCGATCGGGCCAGCCGAGGCAATGGGCGATCGGCGTCCTCATGTCGGGCGCGCCGAGCTGGGCCACGACCGAGCAGTCGGAAAACTCGACCATGCCGTGGATGATCGACTGCGGATGAACCAGCACGTCGATCTCGTCCGGCGAGAGCGCAAACAAATAGGACGCCTCGATCACTTCAAGGCCCTTGTTCATCATCGAGGCCGAATCGATCGTGATCTTCTGGCCCATGCTCCAGTTCGGATGCTTCAGGGCCTGCTCGAGCGTCGCCTGCTCGATGTCCGCAGGCTTCCAGGTCCTGAACGGACCGCCGGAGGCCGTGATGATGACGCGGACGAGCTCGTCGCGATTGCCTGAGCTCAGTGCCTGGAACAGCGCGTTGTGCTCGGAATCGGCCGGCAGGATGCAGGCGCCGGCTTTTGCCGCGCGCTGCATGAAGAAGTCGCCGGCGCAGACCAGGCACTCCTTGTTGGCGAGCGCGACATGCGCGCCGCGATCGACCGCGGCAAGCGCCGGCTTCAGCCCGGCAGCGCCGCTCACCGCCGCCATCACCCAGTCCGCCGGGCGCGCGCCGGCCTCGATCACCGCACTTTCGCCGGCGCCGCATTCGGTGCTGGTGCCCGCCAGCGCGTCCTTGAGCTCGGCGAGCTTGGAGGCGTCGGCAATCGCGACATAGCGCGCGTTGAATTCCTTGGCGAGCTTGGCCAGCGCTGCGACATTGCCGTTCGCCGTCAGCGCCTCGACACGGTAGCGCTCGGGCGAGGCACGCAAGAGGTCCATCGTGCTGTCGCCGATCGAGCCGGTGGCACCGAGGACTGTGACGCTGCGAATGTCAGACGCAGCAAGCCTGTTGTTACGCAAGGGAACGGCGCTCATATCCTCACCAAACCATAAGACCGCTTCCGGCGCTATGCACACCATGGCGGAGAAAGCCGATAATCCATGCCGCAAGGATGGCGGCGACAAAACCGTCCAGGCGGTCCAGTAGTCCGCCATGGCCGGGAATTAAGTGACTGGAATCCTTGACACCGAAGCGCCGCTTCACGGCGGATTCGAAGAGATCGCCGAGCTGCGACACCACCGACAGGACGGCGCCGACGAGCAGCAGTGGAACCACTTTTCCGATCCCGCAGGCGGCAAAGCCGGCCGCGACCGCCAGGCTCGCCGCAAAACCGCCGAGCGCGCCGGCCCAGGTCTTTTTCGGGCTCACGCGCGGCCATAATTTCGGACCGCCAATGCTGCGTCCGGCGAAATAGCCGCCGATGTCGGTCGCCCAGACCACCAGCAGCACGAACATCAGCGCGGAGAAGCCGTTGACGAGATCCTTCCGCACCAGGATCGAGGCCAGCAGCGCCCCCGCCGCATAGGCAAATCCGCTGGCCGCCCACAAGAACTTGCCCCGCGCGATCAGCGTCACGATCGCGCCGCCGATCAGGCCGGTGACGACGGAGGTCTTGAGCGCGCCGAAAGCGACGGAGGCTCCCATCATGGCGATCACGACCGTCCCCGCCCCGGTCAGCGCGGCCGATCCTGCGCCCACCACCATCAGCCATTCGGCAAACAGCCCGATCGAGACCAGGGTGACGAAAAGCGCCCACAGCCAGCCGCCGGCATAGGCGATCGCAATGGCCAGCGGCGCCAGCACCAGCGCCGCGAGGACCCGCATCACCAGATTGCTCGGGGCAGGCTTGGCGCCCACCGGTGCAGAATCGGGTTCGTTCACGAGGCGGTCTTCGCAACCAGGCCGCCGAAACGGCGCTCGCGCCTGGCAAATTCGGCAATCGCGCTTTCCAGCGCCGCCTTGTCGAAGTCGGGCCAATGGATCGGCGCGAACACGAGCTCGCTATAGGCGGCCTGCCACATCAGGAAGTTCGACAGGCGCTGCTCGCCGCTCGTGCGGATGATGAGATCGGGATCGGGGATGTCGGGCGCGTCGAGATGCGCGCCAAGCGTCTCGGCGTCGATCGTGGCAGGATCCCGCCCGCCCTCCGCGACCTCGCGGGCGAGCTTCCGCGCCGCCTTCGCGATCTCCTGCCGCGAGCCGTAGTTGAAGGCGACGACGAGCGTCAGTCGCGTATTGTCGCGCGTCAGCTCCTCGGCCTCGTTCAGCAAAGCGCAGATGTCGCTCTCGAGCCCCTCGCGCTCGCCGATGATGCGGACCTTGACGCCGTCGCGATGCAGGCTCGCCAGATCGTTGCGGATGAAGCGCCGCAGCAGGCCGAACAGGTCGCCGATCTCGCTCGCCGGACGCGACCAGTTCTCCGAAGAGAACGAGAAGATGGTGAGATAGCGGATGCCGAGCTCGTGCGAGGCGCGCACCACACGGCGCAATGCGTCCACGCCGCGACGATGCCCTTCCGCGCGCGGCAGACCGCGCGCGGCCGCCCAACGCCCGTTGCCGTCCATGATGATGGCGACATGCGCAGGCGCCTCGGACCGGTCGGGTCCTTCCGTTGCGGGCGCGGCGGCGTTGGACATGAAGGCGATGCCTTAAACGGTGAGGATTTCTTTTTCCTTGGCGGCCAGCAACTGGTCGATCTCGGCGATGGTGCCGTCGGTCGCCTTCTGCACCTCGTCGGCGTGACGCTTCTGATCGTCCTCCGACATCTCGTGATTCTTCTCGAGCTTCTTGAGCACGTCGAGACCGTCGCGGCGGACATGGCGCGCGGCGACCTTGGCGGCTTCGGCATATTTGTGCGCGACCTTCACCAGCTCCTTGCGGCGCTCCTCGTTAAGCTCGGGAATGCGCAGGCGCAGCACCTGGCCCTCGGTCGCCGGTGACAGGCCGAGATTGGAATCGACGATCGCCTTCTCGACGGCCTTGACCATCGACTTGTCCCAGACCTGAACCGAGATCAGCCGCGGCTCCGGCACGCTGACGGTGGCGAGCTGATTGAGCGGCATGTGGCTGCCATAGGCCTCGACCTGCACCGGATCGAGCATCGAGGCCGAGGCGCGTCCCGTGCGCAGGCCGCCGAGCTCGTGCTTGAGCGAGGCGACGGCGCCCTGCATGCGGCGCTTCACTTCGTTGAGGTCGAAATTACCCGTGGCCATCACGTTTTCTCCTTCAAAATCCCGGCGACCGCTCCGCGCCGTTCCCTTTCGGGCGCGCCAGTTGAGCCGTCAGCCGGCGACGATGGTTCCGTGGCCGACGCCACGCAGAATCGCGCCGATCGAGCCCGGCTCCGCGATCGAGAATACGATGATAGGCAGCGATGTCTCGCGGGCAAGCGCGAAGGCGGTCGCATCCATCACCTTGTAGCCGCCCTCGATCGCCTGCGAATGCGTCAGGCGGTCGAACCGCGTGGCGGTCGGATCCTTCTTCGGATCGGCCGAGTAGACCCCGTCGACATTGGTGGCCTTCAGGACCGCCTGCGCGCCGATCTCGGCGGCCCGCAGCACCGCCGTCGTGTCGGTGGTGAAGAACGGATTGCCGGTCCCGCCGCCGAGCAGCACGATGCGGCCCTCGGCCAGGTATCTGTGTGCCGCGGTGCGGGTGAACAGCTCGGAAATCTCGGGCATGACGAAGGCCGACAGCGTCCGAGCCGGCGTGCCCTTGCGCTCGATCGCCGCTTCCAGCGCGAGGCAGTTCATCATGGTGGCGAGCATGCCCATGGTGTCGCCGGTGGTGCGCGACACCCCGCGGGATGAGACCTCGACGCCGCGGACCATGTTGCCGCCGCCGATAACGACCGCGACCTCGGTGCCGAGATGGCGGGCCGCGATCAGATCGTCCGCAACCCGGTCGACGGTCGGCTGATCGATGCCAAAGCCTTGCTGTCCCGCGAGATATTCGCCGGACAGCTTGATCACGACGCGACGATAGACCGGATCAGTCATGAGCACTTTCCTTGTCCGGGCGCCGCTTCCGGCGGCACGCCGGAAGGAACGTTCCGGCGCTTACTTCTTGCCGCTGGCCGCGGCGACCTCGGCCGCGAAGTCGCTTTCCTGCTTCTCGATTCCCTCGCCGAGAGCATAGCGCACAAAGCCGGCGATCTTCACAGCGCCGCCGACCTTGCCCTCGGCCTCCTTCACCGCCTGCGCCACCGACTTGCCGGTGTCGTGGATGAAGGCCTGCTCGAGCAGGCAGACTTCCTTGTAGTAGGTCTTGAGGCCGGACTCGACGATCTTCTCGATCACGTTCTCCGGCTTGCCCTGCTGACGGTACTTGTCGGCCAGCACGTCCTTCTCGCGCTTGACCACGGCCGGATCGAGGCCGGATGGATCGAGCGCCAGGGGGTTGGCAGCCGCGACGTGCATCGCGATCTGGCGGCCGAGCGCTGCGAGCTCGTCAGCCTTGCCCGGCGACTCCAGCGCCACGATCACGCCCATCTTGCCGGCGCCCTCGATGACGGCCCCGTGAACATAGTGCGAGACAACGCCCTGGCTCACCTCGAGCTGGGCGGCGCGGCGCAGCGTCATGTTCTCGCCGATGGTGGCGATCGCATCATTGATGGCGGTTTCGATCGTGACGTCGCCGACCTTGGCGGCCTTGATCTTCTCGACGTCGGCGCCGACGTCGAACGCGACCTGCGCGATCATCTTGACCAGGCCCTGGAACTGGCCGTTGCGGGCGACGAAGTCGGTCTCGGAATTGACCTCGACCACGACGCCCTTGGTGCCCTTGGTGAGTGCGCCGATCAGGCCCTCGGCCGCGACGCGGCCCGACTTCTTGGCGGCCTTGGACAGACCCTTCTTGCGCAGCCAGTCCTGCGCAGCTTCCATGTTGCCGTCGTTTTCGGTGAGCGCTGCCTTGCAGTCCATCATGCCTGCGCCGGTCGATTCGCGCAGGTCCTTGACCATCGCAGCTGTGATCGTTGCCATCGTTGAAAATCCTTTGTGCCTGCTGGTTTGCCGCGGCGCGGCATCAAATCGCCCCGCCGCGGTCCATCTCAGGAAGTCGCGTCAACTGAAATGGTGGCCGGATCCTATCCGGCCAACCCATCGCTCTTTTTGACTATTCCGCTTCCGCGGTCAGCGCCTTGGCCTTGGCCACCCAGGCATCCGCGCGGCTCGGCAGACCGACTTCTTCGCCGATCGTGTGCGCGGTGTCGTGGTCGAGCTCGGCGAGCTGCCAGTAGTGGAAGATGCCGAGATCGTTGAACTTCTTCTCGATCGCACCCGACACGCCCGGGAGCTTCTTGAGGTCGTCGGCGGTGCCGCGGGGACCCGCAAGGCCCTGGAAACCGCTCGAGGACGCTGCCGGCAGCTCTTCGGCGAGCGGCTTGGCCGACGCTCCGATGTCGACGCCCGAATCGCCCTGGGCACGCGAGATGCCGTCGATCGCCGCACGCGCGATCAGATCGCAGTACAGCGAGATGGCACGGCCGGCGTCGTCATTGCCCGGCACCACATAGGTGATGCCCTTGGGGTCCGAATTGGTGTCGACGATCGCGGCGACCGGGATGTTGAGCCGCTGGGCCTCCTGGATCGCGATGTCTTCCTTGTTGGTGTCGATCACGAAGATCAGGTCGGGCAGACCGCCCATGTCCTTGATGCCGCCGAGCGAGCGGTCGAGCTTGTCGCGCTCGCGCTGCAGCGTCAGGCGCTCCTTCTTCGTGTAGGAATTGGCTTCGCCGCCCGAGAGCACGTCGTCGAGGTGACGCAGGCGCTTGATCGAGGCCGAGATCGTCTTCCAGTTGGTCAGCGTGCCGCCGAGCCAGCGCGAATTGACGAAATACTGCGCGCAGCGCTTGGCCGCGTCGGCAACGCCGTCCTGGGCCTGGCGCTTGGTGCCGACGAACAGGATGCGGCCGCCCTTGGCCACCGTGTCGCTGACGGCCTGGAGGGCCTGGTGCAGCATCGGCACGGTCTGGGCGAGGTCGACGATGTGGATGTTGTTGCGGGTGCCGAAAATGAACGGAGCCATTTTCGGATTCCAGCGGTGAGATTGGTGACCAAAGTGCACGCCAGCTTCCAGCAGCTGACGCATAGTGAAATCGGGTAGTGCCATCGTTCTAGTTCTCCGGTTGGTTCCTCCGGAAACGTGTGAGCAAAACGGAGCGTTCTCGCCCCGGCTGCCACCGGACGGCCTTGTGAGCCATGTTTCCGTGTGAGATGGCGCGCTATATAGCGCCATTTCGGCCAGAAGCAAGGAAATAACGGGCCTTTGGGGACGCCTCTAGGCTGCGCTCGCTTCCGAGCGTCCCCTGCCCCTTGAGCCTCCTAACACTTTGGCTGGCCCGGCGGGCAGCTCTTCGGTGGCGGGCCGGCCGGCCGCGGAGGCGGATGCGGCGCTGCGGCCATCGGCGGCGGCGCCGGTCGGGCGACCGGAGGTGGTGGCGGCGGCGGCGCTGGCCGTGCGACAGGCGGCGGAGGTGGTGCCGGCCGCGCCATCGCGGGCGGAGGCGGCGCCGGCCGGGCAACAGGTGGCGGCGGTGGCGCCGGCCGCGCCACGGCGACGGGCGGAGGCGCGGCCCGCGGCGGCGGGGGTGGCGCAACCCGCGGCGGAGGCGGCGGCGCCGGCCTTGCCAGAGCCTGAGGATGCGGAGGCGCAGCGGCGGGCCTGCCGGCCTGCGGCGGCGGTGGTGCGGGCCGACGATCCTGAACTCCGGACGGTGTCCGCGCCGCCAAGGGTGGCGGCGGAGGTGTCACGGGTTTGGCCGCAGTCGGGGCGGCGGGCTTGCCGGTGGCCGCGCTCGGCGGCGGCAAAGCGCCCGGCGGAGGCCCGCCCGGCCTGCCGCGCAGGTCTGGCACAGGCGGGGTCGTTGTCCCCGGCCTGGGCAGGGCCGCGGACGGATTCGTCGCGTTTCCGGAAGCCGGTGGGTGATTGGGCGTCGTAGCCGCGTTCGGCTGCGGCGGTGGGACGTTGCCGCTCGGCGCCGTGGCGGTCGCGGCGGGCTTGCCTGGGGATGGGACAGTCCCGGGCGCGGCCCCCGCTCCAGCCGGCGGCGGCCCGCCGGGGGTGCCGGGCACGGGCAGCGTATTGGCCTGCGGCAGCTTGGTCGGCGCCAGCGCTTGCGGGGGTGTAGCGGCGCTGCCGGCGGGCGCGGTCGCGGTCGGACTGGGTGTGCCGCCCGGCGTCCCCGTCCCGGGCGCCGCTCCGGCCGGCGGGCTGCCGGGCGCTCCCGGCGCCGGCACCGTATTGGCCTGCGGCAGCTTGGCGCCTGCGGGCGGCGGCGCCGTCGTGCCAGGCGCAACATTGGCCGGAGCCGGTGCCGCGAGACCCGGCTTCGCCGTCGGCTGGATCGTCGCGCTCGGCGGCATCGGCGCCTTGCCCTGCTGGATCAGAGCGGCGCGCTGGACCACCGCCTGCGGCACGGCCGGACCTGCCGGCGTGGCGCGGCCGGCAACCGCCGGCGCCAGATTGCCCGGTCCGGGCGCCGGCCCCGCGGCCGGCGGCGGTGCCGGCGGGCGGTTGATCACGGTGTTGATGACCGTCGTGTTGTGGATGTTCTGATAGATGATGTTGTTCGGCGGCGGCGCGACATAGACCGGCGGCCTGACGAATACCGGGATCGGCACGAACACCGGCTGCGGCAGCACGAACAGGCCGACCACGGGCAGTGGCGGCGGCAGCACGACGAAATCCGGCGGCGGCGGCGGCAGGTAATAGACCGGCGGCGGCGGTGGCGGCGCGAAGCCGAAATCGGGATCGCTGAAATACAGCACGGGACGGTCGACATAGACCACCTCCTCCGGCGGCGGTGGCGGCACGTCGTAGTCGATCATCGCGAAGCTCGGCGGCGGCTCGGGCGGCGCGGTGAGGATCGCAAGGCGGCGCCGTGCGTCTGCCGCATGCGGCCCGCGCGGATAGCGGCGCAGATACGACCAATAGGCCTCCGGCGTGTCGGTCCGGTACGTCCGCCGCCAGGTGATGGCTTCGCGGCGCGCGGCAACGATCGCCATCACGCGCTTGGCGAGCGGGTCGTTCGGATAGGCCGCGAGAAACTCCTCATAGGCCGGCAGCGTGTCGCGCTCGAGCGCGGCGGCATAGGCATCCTGCACGCCGAGATCGCGGATCGGCTTGCTCCGGATCGCGGCGACCTGGTCGGGCGCAGCCGCCGGCGGCGGCGCATCGGGCGCGCGCTCGAAGAACGAGAATGGCGCCGAGATCTTCTGCTCGTTCCAGGGCACCTGCGCGCCCTTGGAGGCCTCGTTGACGCGCAGGCGGACGCGGTCGAACACCTCGGGCAGCGGCAGGCCGCCGGTGCGGATCATCTCGGCGAGCGACTGCGCATAGATGCCGTAGGGCCCCGGCTCCTCCGGCGCCACCGTGCCGGGCGCGGCGTTGAAGGCGATCAGCATGTTCGGCTCCGGCTCGACCAGCGCCAAACCGCTCGCGATCGGCTGTCCGCCCTCGATGAAGGGCTGCGCCCGGGCCGCGTCGAGCACCACGACATTGGCCTTGAGCGGAATCGAGGCGAGCTGGCGCGCATAGTCACTGATGCGCAAGGCCTCGGTCGGTATGTCGGTGTCGCGGCTGATGTTGGAATCGACCGGGATGAAATAGTTCTCGCCGGCCAGCTGCACGCCGTAGCCGGCAAGATAGATCATCGCGACGGTACCCGGCCCCGACGCCTGGGCCTTCTGGATGAAATCGCGCAAGCTCTTGCGCAGCGTGTCGCCGTCGAGATCGCGCGCGCCGACCACGTCGAAGCCCGCCGCCTGCAGCGTTTGTGCGATCAGGCCGGCGTCGTTCGCGGTGGTCGCCAGCGGCGATTTGGCATAGGCGCCGTTGCCGACCACGAGCGCGATGCGCTTTTCCTGCTGCTGGGCACGCGCCTGTTGCGGCGCGCCCACGGCAAGGACCGCCAGGAGAAGGCAGAGTAAGACTTTGAGCGTCCCGCGCATGGCTGTGCCCGCTTTTGTTGTTGAGGTGGCCACCGCGTATCAGGCGCGCGGCCAGCTGAATGGCACTTGAACGAGATGCCCGGATTGGGGCGGTGGCATGGCGCCGCCACCCAAGTCAACTCCACGTCGAACCTGCACGTCGGGCGCAAGCCTCGCCACCGCACTGCGGCGCGAGGCTCCCCGGCCCGTTCAGCCCTGGGCGATCAGATCGACCGTGCCCGTCGTTAGCCGGTAGATGCCGCCGACGACCTTCACCTTGCCCTGCTCCACGGCGGCATTGAGGATGGGCGCCGCCGTCTTCAGCTTGGCGATGTTGTCGACCACGTTCTGCCGGATCGCCTTGTTGAGCACGTCCCCGCCCTGCTGCATCGCCGCCTTTGCGGCGGGCGCGATCGCATCGACCAGCGAGGGAATGTGCCCCGGCGGCGACGTATTGTCCTTGATCGCCTTCAGCGTCGCATCCACCGCGCCGCAGGCATCATGGCCGAGCACGAGGATCAGCGGCGTGTTCAGCACCGCCACCGCATATTCCATGCTTGCGATGGTCTCGGTGCCGGCAAAGTTTCCGGCGACGCGACAGACGAACAGGTCGCCGCGACCCGTGTCGAAAGCGTATTCCGGCGCGATGCGCGAGTCGGCGCAGCTCAGCACGGCCGCGAACGGGTTCTGCCCGCCGGCCAGCGCCTCGCGCTCGTGCTTGAAATCGTGGCGCCGCGACACGCCGGCGACGTAGCGCCCATTGCCCTCCATCAGCCGCTTCAGCGACGCGTCGGGCGACAGCACATTCTGCGGCTTCGGCGGCTGCTTGGCGTCCTTGGCCAAGGCGCTACTGGCGAAAGCTCCACCGGCGAAAGCCATGCCGAACGCGGCGGCGCCAAACAGCATCGCCGATCGCCGCGACGGCGCGATGTCTTGAGGCAGAGGTTTGTGATGCAGAGAGGCAGAGCACTTGTCGCACATGTGACATCTCCTCGGGGTCAGTGGACGAATGAAGCGTATCGCGAAGATCGGTGCGCCGAAATGAAGAAATAACAAATGTTAATTGATGCAACCGATGATTGCTGCACCGCGCTATGCTGCAAGCCGAAACGCGTGGCCCATCGTGCGCCCGACGATTGCACAGACCTGCGTCCGCCTGCAGGCATTCGAGATCCGCCCGCCAAAAGAGTGATCCAAAAAAATTGCGACAATTCTTTTTCTCGACGAATGCGGCACGCATTCATGCGCAGATCGTGCTCAAGCAACGATCCATCACGGCGATGCTTCGTCAAGATCTCTTCGCGCTCCAGAGCTGCCCCGCGTCCACAAGCCCCGTGCCCGGCGCGATCAGAAGCACGTCATCGTACCGCGCGCCCTACTCGACGGCTTCCAGCTCCGCGAGTTTCGTGCGCGCGGTTGCCTCATCCAGAGCAACGATCTCGCCCGGCCCGAGATTGGCCTCGCCCGCCGTCGCGACCGACACGACCGCAAGCCCGGCCAAACCGCCGAGCACGGCGCCGCCCATGGCGGCGTCGTGCCTGGCGCTGCTCTTGATCAGGTAGAAATGCGTCCGGCCCGCCTCCATGACGATCTCACGCTTGGTCTCGCCCGGAAACATCAGCTCAGTGACCAGCACGTCGTGACGTCCGGCAGGCCGGTCGGCATAGGCATATTTCCCGGCCACGATTTTTCCGAGCGGCGCACCGTCGAGTTTCACCTCGCAGGCGCAAATAGCCATGCTCAGGCCGTTCCTCTTGTCCTGCAGGAACACCACACGCGCGTGCCCCGCGCGCGGAGGACCGACCTTTTTAGACACCGACGCAAAGTCCGTTCCAACCTGATTGCTGACGCACCCCGTCAGCATGGCACAAACGGCCAACAACAACGCACCCTGTCGCAGCATCACACGCCCCATTCCATTCCCCGGGGCACATGCTAGTCGGAATCAGCGCTGGGTTGCAACCGATGCAGTACGACTACTTTGTAAAAACCGGAACGCGCGGCGGAGAAGCTAAAGCTGTTGCACGTCCACCACGCCCGCGACCGCCTTGATCGCGCCGGCGATCTGCGGCGAGACCTTGAAGCGGCCGGGCAGCTTCATCTCCACCTCGGTCTCGAGGTCGAGCATCATCACCAGCGAGACCTCGCCGTCGCCGCTTCCGCGCGGTGCGATGCCGGGACTGCCGATCTTCGGCGCGCCGCCGTTGGCCGCAGCCATGTCTGGTCCGGCGAGACGCTTGGCGATCGAATCCAGCGGCTTGGTGTCGCGCAGGAAGATGCGCAGGCCCTTCTGCGTCTTGGCCGCGGCGTCATCGAGCGGCTCGGCATGCAGCACGCGGGCGCGGACGTCCTCGCCCTGGAGTTCGGCCCCTAACTGCAGCAGCACGGCCGCGCCCGGCTCCAGCACGTCGCGATATTGCGCGAGGCCTTCGGAGAACAGCACCGCCTCGAAATGGCCGGTGGGATCGGACAGGCCCATGATGCCCATCTTGTTGCCGGTCTTGGTGCGGCGCTCCATGCGCGAGACAACGGTGGCGGCGACCTTGCCGGCGGTGGCGCCGGTCTTCACCGCGCGCGAGAACTCGGCCCAGCTCTGCACCCGCAGCCGCTTCAGCACGGTCGCGTAATCGTCGAGCGGATGTCCCGACAGGAAGAAGCCGATCGCGTCGTATTCGCGGCGCAGCCGCTCGGCCGGCAGCCACGGCTCGACCTGCGGCAGCATGATGGTCGGCGCATCCGCCGACATGCCGAACATGTCGTTCTGGCCGATGGTCGCAGCTTCATGCGCCCGCTGGCAGGCGGCGAGGATCGCGTCCGCACCGGCAAAGACGCGCGCCCGGTTCGGCTCCAGCGTGTCGAAGGCGCCGGCAGCGGCGAGGCTTTCGATGATGCGCTTGTTGATCGCGCGCGGCGAGACGCGCGCGGCGAAATCGGCGAGCGAGGTGAACAGGCCGCCTCGGGTGCGCTCCGCGATGATCTGCTCGATCGCCTGGATGCCGACGCCCTTGAGCGCGGCGAGCGCGTAGTAGATCGTGTTCTCGCCGACCTCGAAGGTCGCGCCCGAGCGGTTGATGTTCGGCGGCTCGACCTTGATGCCGAGGCGCTGCGCCTCGGAGCGAAATTCGGAGAGCTTGTCGGTGTTGTTCAGATCGAGCGTCATCGACGCTGCGATGAACTCCACCGGATAATGCGCCTTCATGTAGGCGGTGTGGTAGGACACCAGTGCATAGGCCGCCGCGTGGCTCTTGTTGAAGCCGTAGTCGGCGAATTTTGCGAGCAGCTCGAAGATGGTCTCGGCCTGCCCCTTCGGCACGCCATTCTTAACCGCGCCCGCAACGAAGATGTCGCGCTGCTTGTCCATCTCGGCGCGGATCTTCTTGCCCATAGCGCGGCGCAGCAGGTCGGCATCGCCGAGCGAATAGCCCGACATCACCTGCGCGATCTGCATCACCTGCTCCTGGTAGATGATGACGCCGAAGGTCTCCTTCAGGATCGGCTCCAGCACGGGATGCAGATATTCCGGCTCCTCGTCGCCGTGCTTGCGCGCGCAATAGGTCGGGATGTTCGCCATCGGACCCGGCCGATACAGCGCGACCAGCGCGATGATGTCCTCGAAACGGTCGGGGCGCATGTCGATCAGCGCCCGTCGCATGCCCTGGCTTTCAACCTGGAACACGCCGACCACGTCGCCGCGCGCCAGCATCTGGTAACTCTCGGCATCGTCGATCGGCAGCGTGGCGAGATCGACATCGATGCCGCGCGGCTTGAGCAGCTTGCAGGCGACGTCGAGCACGGTGAGCGTCTTCAGGCCGAGGAAGTCGAATTTGACGAGACCCGCGGGCTCGACCCACTTCATGTTGAACTGGGTCACCGGCATGTCGGATTTGGGATCGCGGTAGAGCGGCACGAGCTCGCTCAGGGGACGATCGCCGATGACGATGCCGGCTGCGTGGGTCGAGGCGTGGCGGGTCAGGCCTTCGAGACGCTGGGCGATGTCGAAGGCGCGCGCCACCACGGGATCTTCATCGCGGAACGCCTGCAGCTTCGGCTCGCTCTCGATCGCGGCGGCCAGCGTCACCGGCGCCGCCGGATTCTGCGGCACCAGCTTGGTCAGCTTGTCGACCTGGCCATAGGGCATCTGCAGCACACGGCCGACGTCGCGCAGCACGCCGCGCGCCTGCAGCGTACCGAAGGTGATGATCTGCGCGACCTGATCGCGGCCGTAACGCTGCTGCACGTAGCTGATGACCTCGCCGCGGCGGTCCTGGCAGAAGTCGATGTCGAAGTCCGGCATCGAGACGCGTTCCGGATTGAGGAAGCGCTCGAACAGCAGACCGAACCTGATCGGATCGAGATCCGTGATGGTGAGCGCCCACGCCACCAGCGAGCCCGCACCGGAGCCGCGGCCCGGCCCGACGGGAATGCCTTGGCTCTTCGCCCATTTGATGAAGTCGGACACGATCAGGAAGTAGCCCGCGTATTTCATGCGCATGATGACGTCGAGCTCGAA
The DNA here is from genome assembly GCF_053629095.1 of Bradyrhizobium sp. USDA 372. Classification (NCBI taxonomy): domain Bacteria; kingdom Pseudomonadati; phylum Pseudomonadota; class Alphaproteobacteria; order Hyphomicrobiales; family Nitrobacteraceae; genus Bradyrhizobium; species Bradyrhizobium sp. USDA 372. The sequence goes on from NZ_JBRJHR010000001.1 coordinate 635,618, forward strand.
CGCCAGGCGCTTGTTGTAATCCTCTTCCGTCGTGCCCAGGGACAGGCCGTGCACGCGCAGACGGTTGGCGAGCCCCTCCTCCGCCTGCCGCTTCAGCTCGGCCGCTTCGACCGAGGCGGCATCGGAGCTCGCGGCGGCGCCGACGGTGAAGAACGGCAGGATCGGCTTGCGCGTCATCGGCCGGAACGAGCAGCGCTCGGCGATCTCGACCGTCGAGGCCAGTGCCTCCGGAATGTCGGCGAACAGCACCGCCATCTCGGCGCGGGTCTTGAAGCGATGATCCGGCGTCAGCTGTACGCGATCGGTCTCGGCGATCAGCCGGCCGCCGGCAATGCACAGCAGCGCATCATGCGCTTCGTAATCGTCGGTGGTCGCGAAATACGGCTCGTTGGTCGCAACCAGCGGCAGCCCCTTGGCGTAGGCCATGTCGATCAAGCCGCCTTCGACGCGCCGCTCCTTCTCGGCGTTGTGGCGCTGCAATTCGATGTAGAGGCGGTCGCCGAACAGAGCAGCGAGACGCTCGCACCGCACGCCGGCGAGCTCGGCCATGCCACCGGCGAGCGCCAGCGAGATCGGGCCGTCCGGCCCGCCCGTCAGCGCGATCAGGCCCTCGGTCTCGTCCTCGAGCCAGTCGAGCTTGATGAACGGAGCATGGCTGTCCGGCGATTCCAGGAACGCGCGCGAGTTCAGCCGCATCAGGCTGCGATAGCCGCGCTCCTGCGCGGCCAGCAGCACCACGCGCGACGGCCCCATCGCGTTGCGCGCGTTGGGATCCTGATCGCCGAAATCGATGGCCAGTTCGCAGCCGACGATCGGCTGGATGCCGGAGCCCGCCATCTTGTCGGAGAACTCCAGCGCGCCGAACAGATTGTCGGTGTCGGTCAGCGCCAGCGCCGGCTGGTGGTCTTTCTTGGCAAGCTCGGCAAGCTTGGCGATCTTGATCGAGCCCTTGAGCAGCGAATAGGCCGAGTGAACGTGAAGGTGGACAAATCCGGCGCTCGGCATGGTCGCGTGACGGCCTCTTGCAGATGAGATGGAGCGGTCGCCGGCTCCTCAAGGCATCATGCACTCGCGCGGCCGACTCGGCATCGCAATGGTGGGGTCTCGCGCCGCCAGAGTCCACGCCGGAGCGGCCGCTTCGCCGCGTCGTCCCGCTTTTCCCCAACCGGGCCTGCCCCGGAGCCGCGGGGACAAAGCTGCGGGATGCTCAAAGCTGCGGGATAACTTGGGCCCAGATCGCGATCATCCCGACGAACAGCGTGATGGACGCCAGCGCAGCCGCCTCTTCCACGAAAATCCTGAACATGGTCTCGCTCCTCGCTAGAACGTATAAAGAACATTGTTCTCATTTCGTTCTCAGGAGTCAAGCCTAACCCGAGATCTCGCGGCGCGATGGTTAACTCGCTGAATTCACGCAATAAAAAAGCCCCGGCTGAGGCCGGGGCTTTCGTCGGCCGCTCGCGTGGAGCGGGTCGGTTTTAGTAGCGACCCAACATCGGGCCGCCGAACTTGTAGTTCAGGCGGACGAGGCCCATGTCGACGTCCTGACGGATGCGCTCCGTACCGGCAAAGCCGGCGAAGGTGACGTCCTTGTCGGCCAGGAAGATGTGGTTGTACTCGACGCCAACCGACCAGTTCGGCGCAAAGCCGTACTCGAGGCCGGCACCGACAGTGCCGCCCCAACGGGTGTCGCTGGTCGACGCCAGCAGCGGACCACCGAGGCCGTAGATCTCGTACTTGTCGCTGACCACAGCCGCACCACCCTTCACGTAGAGCAGCACGTTGTTCCAGGCATAGCCGACCTGGCCAGTGATCAGACCGAACGCGTCGATCTTGGTGCGGTTGCGGGTGGCAAACAGCGCGCTGACGTTGTCGCCCGAGAAGTCAGCCCAGTTGCCCTGGCCTTCCAGGCCGAACACGAACTGCCCGGACTGCCAGCGATAGCCGACTTGGCCACCGACCGTGGCGCCGGTCGCGTCGTGCGAACCTTCACGACCGAGACCAACGAAGTCCCAGGTCGCGTGCGACGAACCACCGCCTCCGTTGATACCGATGTAGAAGCCGCTCCAGTCGTAAACAGCAGCGATCGCCGCCGGCGGCGCCTTGGTGTAGGGCCGTGCCGCGAGATCGGCAGCCAGCGCCGGCGCAGCCGCGCTGAGCGCGACAAGGCTGACAGCGGCGAGCAACAACTTCTTCTTCATTTGATTCCCGTTCCAGTTTCTTCAGAGGCCCCCGGGCCGTGGCGTGGTCATAACAGCGATCGACGGAATTGCTGTAACCGCGACGCCACAGTGCAATCCAAAGGACGCTGCTCATTAACGAATGTTAATCGCAGGTGCGCGAAACCCTTTGAAACAAGGGGTTTTCAGCAGTTCCAACGTCGAGAGACGAGATCAACTGCATGCGGGCGTAACATCGTCGCGCGCACATTCGCGTGATGGGAGAGTCGAAAATCGCGGTGGAGTTACTCATCCCATTGTCGCCATATTTTCGCTCGCATTCATCACATTCGCACTCGCACCAATCGCGAGTTCGCTCGTGCACGTTCGGCAAGGATCATTCCTTCTGTCTCACGGCGATGAATGGCCGAGACTGAGCAATTGCAGGTTCGAGATCCGGCGCGCTGAGCTCGCCGCGCCGCACTCCTGCTCGCCCTCACCGGCATGCTCCCGCCAAGCGGAGCTGCGCGCGCGCAAACTTTTAATCCGCGCAATCCGATCTCCACCGCCGCCCGGGCCGCGCTGCGGCGAGCGGCGGATGATCGAGTTCGCCGCGGCGACGTGCGAACCGCGAGGCGCCGGAACGTCTCGCACACATTTGCCGGATGTCTGTCCGAAATGAATGCGCACGGCGCAGGCGGCCGCAAGTTGTGACCGCGCCAGTCATCGTATAGCGTCCGTCCAGCTGTCCTTCGCGCAGTCGATCCTGCCATGCTCGCCCGTATCCTGCTCCTCCTGGCCTCGCTCTCGCTCCAGGGCACTTTGCGTGCCGAAGCAGCGCCGACCGAGAAAGCCGGATTTGCCTCCAGGCTGACGATCTACCTCGCCAAGGGGCCACCCGATGCATGCGGCCCGGGCTGCGACCGCTGGATCGCCATCGAGGGCGAGATCGATCGGGAGGCTGCGCTGCGCATTCGCCGCTTCCTCGCCGCGGTCAAAGACCTGCAGCGTCCGATCTACCTGCATTCGCCCGGCGGCAACGTCGAGCAGTCCTATGCGATCGGGCGGTTGCTACGCAGCCGCAAGGCGATTGCCAGGGTCGGCCGGACGATCGCGACCGCCTGCGCTGCGGGCACGCAGGTGGACGCCGCGTGCCTGAAGCTCAAGAACGCAAACGGCGAGGTCGAGGCCGAGCTCACCACGTACCGTGCCATGTGCAACTCGGCCTGCGGATACGTGTTTCTCGGTGCGACGTCGCGCGAGGTCGCCCCCGATGCCGCAATGGCGGTGCATAATTCGAGGCTGGTGCTCGCCTTTGACGGACGGCCCGATCCGGCGGCCGTCGCGGAATACAGGCGCCGCCGGCTGTTGGCGGCCGATCGTGATCGCGCCGCGTTCATCGCAGCGATGGGAATTAGCCGCGATCTCGATTCGCTCATCCGGACGGTGAAGTTCGAAAGCCTGCACGTGCTGACGCGATCCGAGCTCTACGGTTTCGGCATCGACACGCGATCTTTTGCCGAAACGAACTGGACGCTGGAGAAAGAGGCCCGGCCGTTCGTCCGCAAGATCGCGACCGCAAAGAAGGAGAGCGCCGCCACGTTCCGAACGATGGAGCTGCGCCTGTCTTGCGAAAGCAGCAAGGGCGCGCCGCTGACGTTTGCGGCCGAGGTCGACGAAACGGCCGCCGGCAAGAGCACGATCCTGATCACGGCGGATGCCGCCAAGGACAAGGCGGCCGGAGGATCTCCGCTGCGGACCGGCAAGTACGAGGTCTGGCGCGGCAATATCGACGCCGACATGGTCAAGGCAATAATGGCCTCCCGCTCCCTGCAGGTCCGCGAAACCACGCCGATAGCGGACGACAAGACGGACATCACGAGGTTCGAGCTCGACCTGGCGGGCCTGCCGTCACAGTGGGCCCGGCTCAAGGCATCCTGCGCGTTGCCGACGACGGGCCCGACAAGCTCCTGGCCGACGACGCCTGGGCAAGCGGCTCCCTGGCAGGCAGCTCCTTGGCCCGAGAGCCCGTGGACGCCTGCGCCTCAACCGGCCGTCAGCACAAACGCTCCGCGCGCTCTGGCGCCTTGAAAGGCCGTCGGCCATCGCCCCGGGGCGATTCAACTCGTAACATCATTCAACCTTCGTCGAGCAGGTAGCGGACCTTGGCGGCCAAGTCTTCGATCGCAAAGGGCTTGGACAGCAAATGCTTGCCGGCATCGAGCACGCCATTATGGACGATCGCGTTGCGCGTGTAGCCGGTCGTGAACAGCACTTTCAGGCCCGGGTATCGTCTTGACAGTTCGGCCGCGAGTTCGGCACCGGTCATATCTGGCATGACAACGTCGGTGAACAGCAGATCTGGAATGAAACCGCTTTCGATTTTCCCGATCGCCTCCCTGGCGTTCGCGGCCTCGACAACGGTGTAGCCAAGCTCGCGCAGGCTTTCGGATGAGATGCTGCGGACCCGCTCGTCGTCCTCGACGACAAGGATGGTCTCGCTCTGCAGGCTTGCACCGGGATGTGGCACCCCTTGCGACGGCGTTGAGACAGCCTCCTCGCCCGCGAAGCGTGGAAGATAGATCTTCACGGTCGTGCCGACGTCCACCTCCGAATAGATTTTGACATGGCCGCCCGACTGCCGCACGAAGCCGTAGACCTGGCTGAGGCCAAGTCCAGTCCCCTTGCCCACGACCTTGGTCGTGAAGAACGGATCGAAGACCTTTCCCAGCACGTCCGCCGCAATGCCCGTGCCATTGTCCGTCACCGCAATGAGAACGTACTGCCCCGGCTGCAGCGCGTATTCACGGGCATATTTTCGATCTATCGAGGCATTGGCGGTTTCGATCGTCAGCCTGCCACCCTTCGGCATGGCATCGCGTGCATTGACTGCCAGATTGATGAGAGCGCTTTCGAGCTGGGCAGGGTCTGCCTTGACGCGCCATAGGCCAGCCGCCAGGACCGTCTCGAGACGGACGAGCTCGCCGAGCGAGCGCTCGAGCAGCTCACTCATCTCACCGACCATCCTGTTGATGTCCATGACCTCAGGCGCAAGAGGCTGCTGTCGCGAGAACGCCAACAATCTTTGCGTCAACGTGGCGGCACGGTTTGCGCCATCCATGGCGCTCTCAAGGAAGCGGGCAATGTTGGGCTCTCCCTTGCCGAGCCGCCGTTTGGCGAGATTCAGGCTGCCGAGGATCACGGCCAGCATGTTGTTGAAGTCGTGGGCGATCCCTCCGGTCAATTGCCCGACGGCTTCCATCTTCTGCGATTGCCGCAATTGCTCCTCGGCCTTCATGCGCTCGGCGATCTCGTCGGAGACACGTTGCTCGAGTTCGGCATTGAGCGCTTCGAGCCTGGTCAGCAGCCGGGCGTTGTCGATTGCCGTCGCGGCGTGGCCGGCAATGCCGAGCAATGCGGCCTCGTGCTCTTTGTGGAATCGACCGACCTCCGCATGACCGAAGAAAAGCCCACCGAGCACTTCGCCGCTTCGCGAGATCACCGGGACTGCCAGGTAGGACCGGACCGGAAGATGGCCCTCGGGCATGCCTTTCCCCGGCGCATTCTTGCCATAGCGCGGATCTTGCAGGATGTCGTCCGACCTCACCACGCCCGTGCCCTTGAAGGTCGGCTCGAACACGGCGGTGTTGCGTGGCATTGGGAAATTTTCGAAAGCGGATCGCGGCACGCCGGACAGCGAATACAGCATGTAGCTGCCGCCGTCCGCGGCCACGACGTTATAAAAGAAGGCTCCGAACTGCGCGCCCGTCAGCTCGACGCCGGCATCCGTCACGATCTGGACGATCCTGTCGAGATCGCGTTCGCGGGCAACCGATGCTCCCGTGTCGTTGAGGATCCTCAGATGACGTTCGGTCTTCTTTTGCGCGGAGATATCCAGCACGGTCCCGATAAATCGGGTAGCCTGGCCATCGGAAAAGATCGTATGACCCGTTGCGGCGATCCAGCGCTCGAGGCCATCCTCGATGCCGACGGTCCGGTATTCGATGTTGTAACTTCTCGGAGAATGGGGTTGTAACGCGGCCGAGACGGCCTCATGGGTGCGCTGCTTATCGTCGGGATGGATGCCCTTCAGGAATGAGCCCTCATAGCTGACCTCGGCATCCGGTGAGAGACCGAACACCTCCTTGCAGCGGCTATCCCATCGAAGAATATCGTTGACCGGATCGTAGTCCCAGGTGCCGATTCCGGCAGCCTTGTTGGCGAGGACCAGCCGCTCGGCAGCTTCGCGCGCCGCCTGCTCCGATCGGACGCGCTCGATATGCGCCCATGATCGCTCCGTCACCTCGGTAAGCAAGGCAAGTTCGCGCGCCGTCCAAAGATGCGGACCGCGATGATGAATGGCCATCAAGGCGGTAAGTCGCCCTTCCTTCACCAAGGGCATGCAGATCGTCGAACCTATCCCAATACGCTGGAAAGTGGCGGCTTCGTTGGGGGCGATCTCCTTCAGATTGTCGTTGATGATGAGGGGGCGGCCGGCGCCCAGCTCTCGCACCGCCTTTTCGCCGAAGTCGGCAAGGCTGTAGTGCCCCAATATGTGCATCGCACCGGGGGCGGCCCAGTCCCCGCGGATGGTGAAGCCGTCCTGATCAGGATCCATGTCGGCATAGGCGCAGTTGGAGACGCCGAGATACTCACCGACCATTCTCGTCGTCACCGCCATGACGCCGTCCGCATCGCGCGTCTTGGCCGTTTCCTTGTTGAGAGCGTCCAGAAAGAGGAGCCGCGCTTCGTTCTCGCGCACCGCGCTCTCGGCACGGCGACGTTCGACGGCGGTGCGGGTGCGTTCGGCAACCTCGCGGATGAGCTCCAGCTCCGCGGGGCTCCAATCGCGCGGTGTGGCATTGTTGAGGTACAGCAGCGCAACAACCCCGTCGGGCTCGGAGATTGGCATGTTGACCAATGCGCGGGCCGAGATTGCCTCGAGAGCTCGGGCGCGGTCGCCGACGCGAGGGTCCTTTTCGGCATCGGCGCAGATGACCGTCTCACCCCGTTTCAAGTCCTCGATATAACTGCCGTAGTCGCGAAATCGCAGCACGCCGGCCAGGCTCGAGATCCCAGGCGCATTCCAGTCGCGCGCGATGGTGATGGTCTCGGCTGAGGTATCGACGGTGCCGTAACCTGCCCGGCTGACATTGAGGCTGCGGCCCAGCAGCTCCGCCGCCGCATAGGCGAGATCGTCGGGGTTGCCGATCTCCCGAATATGATCGCCGAGGGTGGCTAAGACGGCGTTGCGGTCGGCCGAGGGTCCCCCGGTCGCTGTCGTCATCGGTCAACCCCGAACACGTCCCTCGCTCCACCTGCACACCGATGAAACAGTAACCGCAGGGGGAGCCCTAGGTTCCCGGCAAGGGGGCCGGCTAGGCATCAAGACGCCGGCTGCCAAGGCGAGTGATGATCAAGTCGCTTCAACAACGACCGGCTTACACCGGCGTATAGATCACCAGCTTCAGCGCGGGATCGTCGTTGGCCTGGAAGCTGGTGTGCTCGAAGTGCAGCACGCCCTTGGTCGGATGGTTCATGGTCTTGCGGCCCGAGATGGTGCTGCGGATGTCGTGTGCCTCCCACCATTCGACGAATTCCGGACTGCCCTCGCGCAGTCGCGTCAGCAGCTCCGTGAAGGCGGGATCGCCGGCCCAGACGTCGTGATTGGCGCGAAACATCGCCACCATGGCCTTGGCGACGTTTTCCCAACCAGCGCCGTAGGATTTTCGCGCCTGCTTGTTGGTCATCATCAGGAGCAGCGTGTTGCGATCCTGCTCCGGTAATCGCCCGAAGCCGAAGATCTCTTCGGCCGCATCGTTCCAAGCCAGCACGTCCCAGCGCCGGCCGGTGATGTAGGCCGGCTGGTGCAGGCTCTCGATCATCCGCCGAATGGGCGGTGGCACGATTTCGCGCGTGAACGGGCTTCTTGCGCGCTCGCGCGCCAGCGCCTTGAGGTGCGCGTGCTCGGCCTTGCTGAGACGGAGGGCCCGGGCCAGCGCATCCACGGTGGTGATGGACGGGCTCACCGTGCGGCCCTGTTCGAGGCGGATGTACCAGTCGACGCCGATGCCGGCGAGCTGCGCGACCTCCTCGCGGCGCAGCCCCGCGGTGCGACGCCGGCTACCCGCGGGCAGCCCGACCGTTTTCGGCGACAGCTTTTCGCGACGGGACCTCAGGAAGTCGCCGAATTCGACGCGGCGGGGGTCGGCCATGGACGTGCTCCGTGGGGAGGGACAAGGCAATACTAGGATAATACCAGGCCTTCTTGCCGCGCGACAGTCCTCGCATATTCCGTGCACCCACAATGAGGTGCGAACGAAGGTCGACATCATGAAGGCTGCTGTACTCAAATCTTTCGGATCCCCGCTCGTCATCGAGGACGTCCCCGAACCCGTGCTCGGCACCGGCGAAGTGATCGTGGATGTCGTCGCCACCCGCGTGCTGTCCTATTCCAATGAAGTGTTCAGCGGTGAACGCAAGTACGCGTTGGACTTGCCCGTCATTCCCGGAGCCGGCGGGGTCGGCCGCGTGCGCGCGATCGGCCCGGACGCAACAAAATTGTCCGTGGGCGACTGGGTGCTCTGCGATCCGACAGTGCGCTCGCGCGACGACGCGATCGCTCCGGACATTCACCTGCAGGGTGTGAGCGCGCGCGGCGAAGGCGGCATGCAGCTACAGAAATATTTTCACCACGGCTCCTTCGCCGAGCGGATGAGGGTGCCGACGGAGAACGTGACGCGGCTCGGCGGACTCAGCGAAGCGGAGGCCGCGCGATGGAGCGTGCTCGGCACCATGCTCGTGCCCTATGGCGGCTTCCTTGCCGCAAAGCTGCAGCCCGGCGAGACCGTGCTCGTGAGCGGCGCGACCGGCAATTTCGGCAGCGCCGCCGTGGCCGTGGCGCTCGCAATGGGAGCGGCCTGGGTCGTGGCGCCGGGCCGCAACGAGAAGATGCTCGCCGAACTCGTGCGTCGCTATGGCGCGCGCGTCAGGCCGGTGAAGCTGACCGGCAACGAGAATGACGACCGTGAGCTGATGAAGCGCGCAGTGCCTGCCCCGATCGATTGCGCGTTCGATATCATGCCGCCCTCCGTCGCCACGACGGTGGTGCGCGCCGCGATCATGACGGTGCGGCCCAATGGCCGCGTCGTGCTGATGGGCGGCGTCAACATGCAGGGCGGTCCAGGCCTGGAGCTGCCCTACAACTGGATCATGCGCGAATGCATCACGATCCATGGCGTCTGGATGTATCCGCGCGATTCCGCGGCTCGCCTGATCGCGCTGGTGCGCGCGGGACTGCTCAAGCTGGAGGAGTACGAGACCACGGCCTTCGATCTCGACCACGCCAATGAAGCCGTGGCGCACGCCGCGGCCAATGGCGGGCCGTTCAAAATCACGGTGATCAGGCCCTGAGCCTGAGGCGGCGGGGGGAGCGCCGTCGTCGATTGTTTTTGGAAGCCCCACCAAGCACTTGGCTACTGTGCATGGGGTTGTTTTCGAAGGTTCTTAGTCGAGTTCGACCACCTGGCCGTGCGACAGCGACACTCGCCGGTCCATGCGGCCGGCGAGTTCCATGTTGTGGGTCGCAATCAGCATCGACACGTGCGTCGCCTTGACCAGCTGCATCAGGGCCTGGAACACGTGCTCGGCGGTCCCAGGATCGAGATTGCCGGTCGGCTCGTCCGCAAACAGCACGCGCGGCGCGTTGGCCACTGCACGGGCGATCGCAACACGCTGCTGCTCGCCGCCGGACAACTCGGCGGGGCGGTGGGTGATGCGGTCGCCGAGCCCGAGATAGCCGAGGATCTCCTTGGCGCGCTTGACGCTCTCGGACTTCTTCAGGCCGCGGATCATCTGCGGCAGCATGACGTTCTCGAGGGCCGAGAACTCCGGCAGCAGCCGGTGCGACTGATAGACGAAGCCGATATCGGTGCGGCGCAGCTGCGTGCGCTCGATATCGGGCAGCTGCGAGGTCGGCGCGCCCGAGACATAGACCTCGCCGGAATCGGGTGCTTCCAGAAGGCCCGCGATGTGCAGCAGCGTCGACTTGCCCGAGCCCGACGGCGCCACCAGCGCGACCGATTGGCCAGCCCACAGCGCCAGCTTGGCGCCGTCGAGGATCGTCAGCGGCACCTCGCCCTGCAAGTACTGCCGCTTTATCTCGTGGAGATAAATGACCGGTACATCTTCCGCCCCCTGCTGCTGCTCCATCAGCCCCTCACTCGTACCGGAGCGCTTCGACGGGATCGAGGCGCGCGGCGCGCCACGACGGATAGAGCGTCGCCAGGAACGACAGCGTCAGCGCCATGATGACGACGGCCGTGGTCTCGCCGACGTCGATCTCGGCGGGCAGTTTTGACAGGAAGTAGAGCTCCGGCGAGAACAGCTCGGTCGAGGTCAGCCAGGACAGGAATTGCCGGATCGATTCGATGTTGAGGCAGATCACGAGGCCGACGCAGAAGCCGACCAGCGTGCCGACCACGCCGATCGAAGCGCCCGTGATCAGGAAGATCCGCATGATCGATCCCTGCGAGGCGCCCATGGTGCGCAGGATTGCGATGTCGCTGCCCTTGTCCTTCACGAGCATGATCAGGCCGGAGACGATGTTGAGCGCCGCGACCAGCACGATCATGGTCAGGATCAGGAACATCACGTTGCGCTCGACCTGGAGCGCATTGAAGAAGGTCGAGTTGCGCTGCCGCCAATCGACCAGGAAGATCGGCCGGCCCGCCGCCTCCGTCACCGCCTTGCGGAAGGCGTCGATCCTGTCGGGGTTGGTGGTGAACACCTCGATCGAGGTGACGTCGTTGCTGCGGTTGAAATAGGCCTGCGCTTCGGCGAGCGGCATGAACACGAAGCCGAGATCGTATTCGGACATGCCGATCTCGAACACCGCGACGATCTTGTACGGCTTGATCCGCGGCGTCGTGCCCATCGGCGTGACCGCGCCCTTCGGCGCCACCAGCGTGATGCTGTCACCGGCATGCAGCGAAAGCTGGTCGGCGAGGCGGCGGCCGATCGCGACGCCCTGCCCTTCGTCAAACCCCTCGAGCGAGCCCTGCTTGATGTTCTTGGCGATCGAGGTGAGGTTGTTGAGATCGTCGGAGCGGATGCCCCGCACGAGGACGCCGGAGGCGTTCCATGGCGATGACGCCAGCGCCTGACCGTCCACCACGGGGGCGGCAAGACGAATGCCCCCGACCTGGCTGACGCGCTCGGCGACGTCCTTCCAGTCGGTCAGCGGCGATTCCAGGGGCTGGACCAGGATGTGGCCGTTGAGGCCCAGGATCTTGTCGAGCAGCTCTTTGCGGAAGCCGTTCATCACGGCCATGACGATGATCAGCGTCGCGACGCCGAGCATGATGCCGAGAAAGGAGAACCCGGCAATGACCGAGATGAATCCTTCCTTGCGGCGCGCCCGCAAATAGCGCGCCGACAGCATCCACTCGAATGGCGCGAAAGGCGCGGTTTGCACGGTTTCGGTCATGGTCTCATCCATCGCTCGATAATCCCATGATTCGGGGTCAATTGTGGCCGGATTGGCGGCCGCGATATCGCGCGATGAACAATATTCAGCCGACCAGCCTTATCAGCCCACAAGTCTTGCGACCGCGTCGGCAGGAGACATGGTCTCGCGCGCGCCGTCGCTGCGCCGCTTGATCTCGACCTTGCCGTCGGCGAGCCCCTTCGGCCCGATCATGATCTGCCAGGGGATGCCGATCAGGTCGGCAGCGGCGAATTTGGCGCCGGCACGCTGGTCGGTATCGTCGTAGAGCACGTCGACGCCCTTGGCGGTGAGCTCGGCATAGAGCTTCTCGCAGGCCGCATCGACCGCGGCATCGCCCTGCTTCAGGTTGAGGATCGAGACGCGGAACGGCGCCACCGCCTCCGGCCACTTGATGCCGGCATCATCATGGCAGGCTTCGATGATGGCACCAAGCAGGCGCGAGACACCGACGCCGTACGAGCCGCCATGGATCGGCACGTCGACACCATCAGGCCCCGCCACCAGCGCCTTCATCGGCTCGGAATATTTGGTGCCGAAATAGAAGATCTGGCCGACCTCGATGCCGCGGGTGTTCACCCGCTTGTCCCCGGGCACCTCCTGCTCGAAGCGCGCGGCGTCGTGGACGTCCTCGGTCGCTGCGTAGAGCGAGGTCCACTGCTTGATGATCGGCGTCAGGTCGCTCTCATAATCGACGTCCTCGCCCGGCACCGGCAGGTCCAGCACGTCGCGATTGATGAACACGCCGGATTCGCCGGTCTCGGCAAGCACGATGAATTCGTGGCTGAGATCGCCGCCGATCGGGCCGGTCTCGGCGCGCATCGGGATTGCCTTCAGTCCCATCCGTGCGAAGGTGCGCAAGTACGCGACGAACATCTTGTTGTAGGCGACGCGCGCCGCCGCCTCGTTGAGATCGAACGAATAGGCGTCCTTCATCAGGAACTCGCGGCCGCGCATCACGCCGAAACGCGGACGCTGCTCGTCGCGGAATTTCCATTGGATATGATAGAGATTCAGCGGCAGGTTCTTGTAGGATTTCACATAGGCGCGGAAGATCTCGGTGATCATTTCCTCGTTGGTCGGCCCGTACAGCAGCTCGCGCTTGTGGCGGTCGGCGATGCGCAGCATCTCCGGACCATAGGCATCGTAGCGACCGCTCTCGCGCCAGAGGTCGGCGAGCTGGAGCGTCGGCATCAAGACCTCGATCGCGCCGGAGCGGTTCTGCTCCTCGCGCACGATCTGCTCGATTTTCTTCAGCACGCGGAAGCCGAGCGGCAGCCAGGCATAGATGCCGGCCGCCTCCTGCCGGATCATGCCGGCGCGCAGCATGAGCCGATGCGAGACGATCTCCGCCTCTTTCGGATTTTCCTTCAGGATGGGCAGAAAGAACCGCGACAACCGCATGGTAATACTCTGGGAATCAGTGATCGCCTGCAGTGAAACCGGATTGGAAGCGAAAACACAAGGCCGGGAATGAGGAAAAGCCGCTAACGCGACGAAATTCCTGTCATTTTTCCGTTGCCTTCAGGTTTGACTCGAACAGCAGCGGTTTCTGCAAAGCCGGCGAGCCTAGGGCGGCGGCACATCGAGTTCATCCGCGAGCGTGATCTTCTCGAAATCGCTCACGAGCGCCTCGATCCGGACGCGCCAGCGGCCGGCGAAGGGCAACTCGACCTTGCGCACATGCCAGTAGCCGTCCGGCCCGAGCGAGGCGCCCCGGTCCATCGGCTCGATACCGCGCTCGGGCAGGCTGAGCGTCAACGTCACCTCTTTGGCTGCCAGGGGCGTCCCCTCGCCGGTCATGAGCTGGAGCACGAAATCGTCCTTGCCGACCTTTCCAGGAGACACCAGCACCTGGAACATCGCCTTGTCGCTGTGGATGTGGATTGCCAAAGGCGTCTCCGGAACAATCGTTCGCGGCGGCGGCGTGAAGCGCCAGCCGGCGACGACGGCGAAGATGGCGAGGGCGACAGCACATTCGAGAAGGATCGAGCGCTTGAGGATGGACCGGGCCCCGCGATCACGCGCGAGTGCCGGGGTGAAGCGGAAGCGGTTGAGCGCCGCAAGTGCGAGCAGCATGAGGACCAGCGCGAGCTTGATCGAGAGGATGAGCCCGTAGCGGGTCTCGACCAACGCCGACGCCTTTTCGAGCTGAACAATGACAAGGGCAAGCCCCGTCAATGCCAGCACGCCGACGGCCGGCACGGCGATGGCCGAGAAGCGGTTCACGACGGCAAATGTTGCTGGCGTCGGCTTCGACAGTAAAGCCGCCAGCGGAGCAAGAGCGCCGATCCACAGCGCAACGCACAGGCCATGAAGAAACATCGCCGGGCGCATCATCATCTGAGGCGGCGCCGTTGCGGCGTGCCCGCTCATGGCGAGCGACAAGCCCACACCGACCACCGCCATCATCGCAAGAGCCCTCGAAGGCCATGCGCTGCGCAGCGCCAGCAGAGCGAACAGCATCGCGGCGGTGGCAAAAAGAAACGCGCGGCCGGCACTGGTCGCGAACGCGACCTTCCAAGGCGCGGCCGTCGCGAGCGCCGCCGGCGGCAGGCCGAGGAGATCGAGACCAAGCGCACCGAGGGATACCACGGCGCTCGGAAGGCCGACCGCGAGCGCCACGCGCGGCACGGTCGTGCCAGTCAACGACCGTGATATCCAGCGCGCGAAACACACACCGCCGACACCAACGAACAGTCCGAGGTAGAGGCCAACGCGCGCCAGCCAGATCAGCGCGCCCAACCCGTTGCCCGCACTCGCCGGCGGCTTCGTGTCCGACGGCGTGCCGACTGAAAACATCACCGATCCGACCACCGGATGGCCATCCTGCGAGATCACGCGATAGCTGATGACCGCGGTTCCCTCAGGCAGATCCGCCGGCATCGCCACGGAAATCGTCTCGCCCGACGCACTGACACGCGAATCGTCCCGCGCCCTGCCCGCCCCGTCGATCAGCCGGATCGCGCCCGGCGTCACCGGCTCGTTGAACCGCAGCTCCACCACTTTGGGCGCGGTCGCGAGCGTGCTGCCGCTCGCCGGCTCCACCGAGATCAGCGCCGCATGCGCGAGCGCACCGCTCGCAAAGCCCGCAGCGAAGAGCAGCGTCGCGAGCGCGGCGAGGAGGCGCATCAGGGTTTGGGCAGGAGCTTCACGCCCGGCGCCGGCGACTTGCCCTCATGAGAATGCCCTGCCCCCTCGGTTGGGATTTCGATCCAGCGGCTGACGCCGGTCTCGCATTCCTGAACCACGGGGAAGTACAAAGTCGTGTTGGCCTTGAGCTTGTCGGTGAGCACCGTGTGCATGATGAACTCGTCATAGTTCTTGTCCAGCAGCTTGCCGCCGGACCACGCCACCTCCTTGACGCCGGACGAGAGCTTGTTGCCGTGATAGTCGTATTCCCCGGCATATTTTCCCTCGACGACGTCGATGGTCCAGCCGGCCTTCGGCATCGGCTTCACCGCGATCACCCCTTCCGGAATCTGCACGCGGATCTTCACCGTCGGCGAGCCCGCGCAGCCATGCGGAACGGTGAAGACCGCCTTGTAGGATGCGCCGATGGTGGCCTGCTTGGTCTCCAGCGCGACATGCGCGCTTGCGGGCACGGCTGCCAACAGGCATGCAGCCGTCGTGGTGGCGTAAATCGAACCTATTCGCATTGGAGCCTCACTTGTTCATAGATGCATTGCGGCACCGGCCGCCTTTGCTGCAGATTCTGCTTCGCGAATAAGGTCCTGCCGCCGCTTCAAGACATCGCCCACCAGCGCAGGACCGGCACGCTCGGGTGATCCGGAATCGAACGGCGGCTTTGGATCGTACTCGATCACGAGCTGAATTCGTCGTGCAACCTCTTCGCCCCCCAACCGAGCGGCGATCGCGAGCGCAAAATCGATGCCGGCCGTCACGCCGCCACCCGTCACTCGGTTGCGATCCTCGACGACGCGATCGGTCCGCACCACCGCACCCATCTGCGCGAGCAGATCGCGAACATACCAGTGCGACGTGGCCTGATAGCCCCTCAGCAGCCCGGCGGCGCCAAGCAAGAGCGAACCGGTACAAACGCTAGTGACGAGGCGCGCCGATCCACCCTGCTGCTTGAGGAATTCGATAGTTTCACGGTCCTGCATCGCAGCGACCGTTCCCTTCAGACCTCCAGGCACGAACAACACATCGAACATCTGCGGGGCGCTCTGGAAGGTCGCGGTCGGCGCAACCGGCAAGCGGACGTCGGTTATGACCGGCTGCTCTGTTTTGGCTATCAGATGGACATCAGCCTGCATAATGCTGAACACGGTGAGCGGACCGGCCAAATCAAGCAGGATCATGTCCGAATGGATCAACAGGCCCACGCGCGGTCGTGTCGGCGACGCCAGTTGCGCAAGTGCAGGCGGCGCGACGAAGTTGAGCAAGGATACAGCGGCAAGCGTCGCGTTGAACTCTCTTCGATCCATGCTGTTGCTCCACCAGTTATGAGCAGATCATGCCCATCACTTCTTCATTCCCGAATGATCCGGCATTTTCTTCATGTCCATGTGACCCGAGTGCCCGCCATCGCCCGGGGCCTGCGCGCCGACGCCCTGGACGTCGAGGGCAACAGTGATCTTTCCGGCCTTCTCGAACTGAAGCGTCACCGGCACCTTGTCGCCCTGCTTGAACGGCCCCTTCAGCTCCTGAAGCATCAAATGATTGCCGCCGGGCGCGAGCTTCACGGTCTTGCCTGGATCGATCGCGAGTCCCTTGTCGAGCGCGCGCATCTTCATCACGCCGTTGTCCATCGCCATCTCGTGAATCTCGGCCTTGCCTGCGATGTCGGCGGACACGCTGACCAGCCTGTCGGCCGCGTTGCCCTTGTTTTCGATGGTCAGATAGCCGCCGGCGACCTTGGCGCCGCCCGGCGTTGCCCGGCTCCAGGCCTGCGAGATGACGAGATCGCCGGCCTTGACGTCCTCGGCTGCGAACGCCGCGCTGGTGCCGAGCAGCATGGCGACGGCGAGAATTGGAAGCTTGATCCTGTTCATTCGGTTCCCTCGGTTTTGATCTGATCGAGCACGGTCGGTCGTGGTGGTCTCGGAAGCCTCAGTTCGCTTACCATCGATACCTTATTCCAGTGTAGACCGCCCGGCCGGCTCCTGGCTCGAACAACGCCGACGTCGCGGTGGCGCGATCGATGATACTGGCGCTTGCAATGTAGGTCTTGTTGGTGAGGTTTCGACCCTCGATATAGGCGGAGAACGGCCCGCCATTGTCGAAGCCCGCTTTCAATCCGAGCAGTGCGTACGGCTCAGTCGTCAACGTGTTCATACTGTCGACAAAATAGGCTTGCGGCACCCATTCGACGTTCGGACCGGCATAGAACCCGGTCGGATGCTTGTAGAGCAATTCGGCGCGCAAATAGTGACGCGGCGCACCGGGCAGCTGGTTATTGCCGAACGTCGGGTCGCTATCGAAGCGAAAATCGTTATAAGTATAGGCAAGGTTGAGCCAAACTTTGTCGGGCGCTCCTCCTTTCACGAAGATGTCGCGGAAGATTGCTGCCCCTGCCCCAGCCTCCACGCCCTGATGGACGGTTCGGTCGGCATTGGTCACGTTGCAATTGCCGAAGGCGCTGTAGAGGCACAGCAGCTCATCGCGGATATTGGCGCGATAGGCGGTCAACTCCCACGAATAGTCGGGCCGTCGCATGCGCGTCCCGATCTCGTAGGTGGTCGCAATCTGCGGACGGATACTGGTGAACGGAATCGTCGGAATGCCAGGACCGCGCGCGCTCTCGCCGAAGCTCGGCACTTCGGCGCTCCGCGAAACGTTGGCGAAGGCCTGCCACGTCGGGTCGATCTGCCACAGCAGACCCGACTTCGGCGACCAAAGATCAAAACGGGTTGCTCCCGACTGGTCGCCGTCGCTAAAAAACCGGTCCCGCCGACTGCGCGTCGCATGCAGAAATTGCGTGCCGGCAATCGCAGCGACGTTCGGCAGAAAGTAGAAGCTGTCCTCAACGTAAACCGAGGTGTTCTCCGAGCGATCGACCGACGACGACAGCAATGCCCCCTTCTGTCCGGCAATGTTGGCAAATTGCTGGTTGTCGATGCTGCCATTCAACAAGTTGACGCCCGCGACAAGCCTGTTGCGGTAACCGCCGATAATGCGGTCGTCCGTAACTTTCGCGAAGCCGCCGTAATCCTTGTAGCGATAATCGAGCCACTGGAAGATCGGATGCATGAGGTGCCGGTCGACGCCGAAGGCACCGAACTCGAACCTGGTGTCGTCGAATCGGATCGTCGTTTTGTTTGCCAGCCTGACCGTGTCGATGTTGCGCTGCTGGTCCATGGCAACGTTCGCCGGAGCCGCGGCCTCCGGATTGGTCAAGGCAGACACCTTGGTGACGGTTCCTGGAATGCGTTGCCGCACCTCGTTGGCGTTGAGATAGAATCGCGTCTCGAAATCCGGCGAGAACTGGTAGCCGACATTGCCGCTCACGCGGTTGCCCGAGCCGAAGCTGTGATCGCGGAAGCCGTCCGTGACCTGCGTCGATGCGGTGACGAAACCATCCCATGGCCCGTTGGCGCCCCCTGCATTGGCCTGCAGTCGCCTGAAGCCGAAGGCTCCCACGTCGAGCGAGACGCCATTCGGAAATCGGTCGCGTCCCGATGCCGTCACGAAGTTGACGGCGCCTCCCAGCGAATTGGCTCCGAACTGCAGCGCATTCCCGCCCTTGTACACCTCGACGTATTTGTAGGCGGTCGGGTCGATCTCCTGGAAATCGCCGTAGCCGTCGGCCGTGTTGATCGGGATGCCGTCCATGTAAAGCTGCACGCCACGCAGATGGAAATTGCGCGACAGGCCGGATCCGCGAATCGAAAGCCGGGTATCGTCGCCCCATTTCGGCTGCGCAAACACGCCGGGCACGTAGTCCAGGATATCCTTGATCGTGCTGGCGGGAGTCGAATTCCGGTAGGCCTCCGCTGTGACCAGCGCTACGCCGCCCGGCGTCTGGTTGATCTCGCTCAGCGCCTGCTGGGCGGTGAGAACCGTCAGGGCACCGGGGCCGGGGCCCCCTTCGGAAGCTGCCGTCGGTTGTGCAGGCGCAGTTGCAGGCGCGCGGGCCCGCGTTGATCGCGCGGCAGCTCGCTGTGCGCGGGCTGGTGAGGCCCGTTTCTCCCGCGGCGCGTCGACCGTGACGGGAGGAAGCTCGCCTCGGTTTTCCTCCGCAATCGCATTGGACGGCACAACGAGGGCAGAAGCTGAGGCAAGCAGAATTCCGAGTGCGGAAAGCAGTCGAAAATAGCCTGAACGAGGCATGAGGTCATTCCTGATGCCGGCAGAGAGCCGGTGCATTGCGATCCCGGTGCGGCCGAAGCCGGCTCGGAGCTGAAGGTTTCGCGGATCAGGAAATGCGAGGGGGAGCGCGTGCCCGGGCGCTCGAACCGTCGACGGCGGCGAGGACGGGCGCGTTCGCCACATGCCAGACGATGCGGGCGATGGGGCGGACGGGAGTTGAGAACGCCGCATGGGGCGGCTCGTCGAGCGAGGCGCCAGCGTGCGCGAGGCAGCAAAGCGCACATGCGCCGGCTTTTGCGGCCGGCGTCCCGGTCTCGTCTACCGGGCCGCCCTGCTCAGTTGCACCGTGGCAGATGATGGCGGCAGAGAGCGGATCGGCAACGGCCTGGCCCGCCGCGAGACAGGCGGCGATCGGCGCCAGCACCTGCATCACCAGGGCGAGCAGGACCAGAGGCAGGAATTTTTGCAGGCGTGCGCGCATCCGGCGAACCATTCGTTCGTGCGCTAACTAAACACCGCGCCGGCCCGCGAGTCGAGGTCGGTTCCGCCGGCTACTTGGCACACCGCAAATTTCGCTAAAAACTGGGGCCGGAGCCCCCTCCTGCGGCTGGCGTCCGGCATTTGAGGCAGCCGCCCCGCCCCCGCCCATCCACAGATTTCTTATATTTGTCATGCGCTTAGGCGGCTAAAAGCCCGATCATTTCGTCAGCTGCTGTTATTTTGAACATTCGTTGCTGAAAATGATGACAAGTGAGAAAAGTTGATCTAGCATCCTCTTGCTCAGGCGCTGACCGCGAGGTCGAGGCCTGGTGGTCCAAGTCTCGGGAGGAGCCCCTGGCGCGCAAAACGCAGCGTCGCCCCGTCAATCAAGATCAAATCTTAAGATCGGGGATAATAGGGTCGACACAATTTTTGAGCGGGGCCAGGGCCCCGCTCTTTTTTTGCCCGCGCGGCTGAACTGTCGATGAACGCGGCCTCTCATCCCATCGAAGACAGCTTCGAACGCGCCGCCTCCCGCTGCGCCGATCTCACGTCCCTGGTCTACCAACGTCTGTTCGATCAGCATCCGGAAACGCAGGCGATGTTCCGCTCGGACGGCGGCGACCTCGTGAAGGGATCGATGCTGGCGCTGACGATCGAGGCGATTCTCGATTTCGCCGGCGAGCGCCGTGGACATTTCCGGCTGATCGCCTGCGAGCTCGCCTCGCACGATGCCTATGGCACGCCGCGCGAGCTGTTCGTCGCGTTCTTCGCCGTCATCAGGGATGCGCTCCGCGATCTGCTCGGCGATGAATGGACGCCGGCGATCGCGCAGGCCTGGGATACATTGCTCGCCGAGATCGATGCATTCGCCGCCGCGCCCACTTGACGCTTTGCGCTGCACCAACATGCGGGCCGCGACGACGCTGCGGCTGATTGCGGATTGAGTGCGAACAACTCTTGTGAGAGACTTTCGGACATCGGTAGCGCTACCAATGACGCGCCGACGACAAATATATATGGGAGCGAGCGATGTCCGGGACGAAAGATTTCTCGACGACGAGGCGCGATCTTCTTCAGGCGGCTGCGACCGCCGGCGCCGGGGCTGCCCTGTTCGGCAGCATGGGCATAAACCCTGCACTGGCCGCCGAGGTCGGACGCAGCGAAAAGCCGCTGAAGGCGGCCTTCTCCAATGCCGGTCTTCAGGCGACCTGGTGCGCGCAAGGCAAGCAGGCCGCGGAATTCTGGGGCAAGCTGTTCAATGTCGAGGTCACCTGGTTCGACGGCCAGCTCGATGCAGTGAAGCAGCGCGCGGCGATCGACAACATGGCCTCGCAGAAATGGGACTTCGTGGCGATCCAAGCCTTCGGCATCGGCACCCTCACCCAGCCGGTGCAGAAGATGATCGACGCCGGCACGCCCGTGATCGACATGGACACGCTGATCGCGCCACTCGACCAGATCAACGTCCACTCCTTCCTCGCCCCCGACAACGAGTTCATGGGCGCATCGGTGACGCAGGCGCTGTGCAACGCCATGGGCGGCAAGGGCAAGATCATCATGACGCAGGGCGCGCTCGGCCATACCGGCGCGCAAGGACGGGCGAAGGGCTTCAACTCGGTCGTCAAGCAATTCCCGGGGATCGAGGTGCTCGACACCCAACCGGCCGATTGGGACGTGTCGAAGACCGCACGTCTCTGGGAGACCTATCTGACCAAATACCCGCAGATCGACGCGGCGTTCTTCCACAATGACGACATGGCGCTGGCCGCCGCCAACATCATGAAGGCGCGCAATCGCACCAACATCCTGATCGGCGGCGTCGACGCCATGCCACCGGCGATCCAGGCGGTCAGCGAAGGCCGCATGTTCGCGACCGTCCGCAATCCCTCCTGCCGCATCCATGGCGGCGCCATCATCGCGGGCGTCTCGGCCGTGGTCGGCGGCGAGAAGAGCGGACAGGGCATTCCCAAGAACGTCGTAACCGATGGCCCTGTCGTGACCAAGGCCAACGCCGCCGGGATGCAGTGGATGCAGGACCACTTCCTGATCTGAGCCTCAGATCTGAACTTTCATGATCGTGGGACAACAGCCCATCCTGGAACTGCAGGGCATCACGAAGAGCTTCGGCGGCGTCGAAGCGCTTCGTGGTGTCGACTTCGCGCTCTATCCCGGCGAGATCCATGGTCTCGTCGGCGAGAACGGCGCCGGCAAAAGCACGCTGATGAAGATCATCGCCGGCGTGCACACCGAGTTCTCAGGCCGCTTCCTGGTCGACGGCCGGGAGATGCATTTTCGCTCGGCGCGCGATGCGCACGCCGCCGGCATCGCCATGGTGCACCAGGAGCTCAGCGTCGCGCCCGACTTGACGGTGGCGGAGAACGTCTTCCTCGGCAATCAGCCGACCAACGCCCTCGGCCTCGTGCAATGGCGGCGGATGGCGCGCGAGGCGGGCGAGCAGCTCGCCCGCTTCGGCATCGACGTCGACCCGATGGCTCGGCTCGGGGATCTCCCGATCGGGCTGCAGCAGCTGATCGAGATCGCGCGCGTGCTGTTCTCCGGTGCACGGATCGTCATCCTGGACGAGCCGACCTCCGCCCTCTCCCCGCCCGAGGTCGAGCGGCTGTTCACAACGCTCCGGCGACTGCGCGGGGAAGGCACCGCCATCGTCTTCATCTCGCATTTCATCGAGGACATCCTGCTGGTGTCCGACACGGTGACCGTGTTCCGCAACGGCCGGAAGGTTGCGGAGACGGCGAGCGCGGCGACCAGCAAGGGCGCGCTGATCGAGGCGATGATCGGCCGCGGCGGCGAGGCGCTCGAGCATAGCTACACCGACGACCTGATGCTGCCGCAGCCGAGCGACCGCAAGGTCGTTCTCAAGGCCGACCAGCTGTCGCTGTCCCGCAGCCTTCAAGACGTATCGTTCGAGGCCCGCGCCGGCGAGGTGCTCGGCATCTACGGCTTCATGGGCTGCGGCCAGCAGGAGCTGTCGCGCATCCTGTTCGGCAAGCTGAAGCCGGACAGCGGCACGCTTGCAGTCGAAGGCGTGCCGAAAACTTTCGCCAGCACGGCTGCGGCGCGCCGCGCCGGCGTGGCGCTGGTGCCGGAGAGCCGGCGCGACATGCTGTTTCACCAGGAGCCGGTCTACAAGAACATCTCGATCAGCATCCTCGACCGCATCTCCTCGCTGCTGCTCAAGCCGGCGCAGGAGCGCGACATCGCGAGGCGCCAGGTCGAGCAGCTGCAGATCAGGCCGCCGGTGGTCGGCCTCGACCTCGGCATGCTCTCGGGCGGCAACCAGCAGAAGGTTGCCCTCGCAAAATGGCTGACCTACCCGCCCAAGCTGCTGGTGCTGTGCGAGCCGACCCGCGGCATGGATGTCGGCGCCAAGAACGACGTCATCAACATCGTCCGCGACCTCAGAACAAAGGGGCTCGCGATCATCGTGCTGTCGACCGAGCCGGAAACGGTGCTGTCGCTGGCCGACCGCATCCTCGTGCTCAAGCGCGGCGCATTGGTACGAGAATTCAAGAACGAGCCGGTCAGCAAGGACCGCCTGCTGGAAGCGGCGTGACGGAGAAGCACATGAGCAGCGAGACGGCTTTGGCGACAGGACAACGGGCGCGGGGCCTTGCGCCCTTCCTGCGCTCGCAGATGCGCAATATCGCCCCGTTCCTGACGCTGATCTTCCTCACCGCCTTCTTCGCCTTCGCCAGCCCCTCCTTCGCGACGATCGACAATCTCGGCAACATCCTGACGCAGGTGTCGGTGACGGGCATCATCGCCGTCGGGCTCACCTTCGTGATCCTCTGCGCCGAGATCGATCTGTCGATCGCCAGCATCGCCAACGTCACCGGCATTGCGGTCGCCTACTTCACGCTGCAGGAATCCTACGTCAACATCGCCAACGTTCCCCTGCCCGGCGCGGTCGCAATCATCCTGTCGCTCCTGCTCTGCGCCCTGCTCGGCCTCGTCAACGCGCTCGGGCTGACCGTGATCGGCATCCCCTCCTTCATCATGACGCTTGCGATGATGCAGATCGCCGCCGGCATCTCGGCGCTCCTGGTGCGCGGCCAGATCGCCTACAAGGTGCCGAGCCTGATCACGACGCTCGGCTCCGGCTCGATCGGCGGCATCCCCTGGATCGTCATCGTTGCCGCCATCATGCTGCTCGGCGGCCATCTGGTCCTGACCTACACGCGCTTCGGCCGCTACGTCTACATGGTCGGGGGCAATCGCGAGGCGGCCGAATATTCGGGACTGAACGTCAAGCTGATCCTCGGTGCGGTCATGGTGATCTCGGCGGTGTGCTCCGGCATCGGCGGCATGCTCGGCGTTGCCCATTTCGGCAGCGCGCAGCAGAACGAGTTCGACACCTACCTGCTCGACTCCATCGCCGCCGTCGTGGTCGGCGGCACCAGCCTGTTCGGCGGCCGCGGCGGCATCGGCAACACCATCGTCGGGCTGTTCGTCCTCGGCGTGCTCAACAACGGTCTCGACCACGTCAACATCGACAGCTTCCTGAAGATCCTGATCCGCGGCCTGATCCTGTTGGCGGCGCTGGTCATCAACGTCTATGCGCAGCGCTTGAGGGAGAAAGCGGCGGAGTAGGCGGCCGGCAAACAAAAAGTGCGAAAACAACCCCATGCACAGTAGGCGAGGCCAGCGGAATCAATGACTTGCCGGCGGGTGTCGTGAACTTGCGGATTTTACGAAGCCGGATTTGCTCCGTCGGGCAAAACAGGGGTATGATGTCATCATCGGCAGCCGCCTCGAAGACCCGTGGCTTACCCCGTCATTGCGAGCGCAGCGAAGCAATCCAGAGTCTTTCTGCGGAGGGATTCTGGATTGCTTCGCTGCGCTCGCAATGACGAGGTGGCGGCAGAACGGCGGTCCGGGATCACCGTTATCGCGGGTCAGCGGGTGCGGTCTAATCGCGAGAAGCGGAAATTGCAGTGGCTGGCGCCGCCCGCCAGCGTCTGGGTCCGTTCCAGGCGGATGCCTCGCGTGGCGTAGGCGTCGAAGTCGAGGCCGCAGATGTTCGGGAGGATCTCCTTGTCGCCATGACGCGCCGCGAGCTTGCAGAAGCCGCAGGTCTTGTAGTCGATGCCGAACTCAAAGCTGTCTTGCGGGCCCGGCTCGACGAAATCGTAGACGAAATCTTCCGGAAACTCCGCTTGATGAGCTTTTGTAACGCTTCTTGCCGCCTGTTCGCGCATCAAGGCCTGGTTCTCCGGTGACATGAATTGATGCCCCGCGGCGAGACGCTCGGCTTCGGGAATCGTCAGCAGCTGCGCCTTGTAGGTTTCCCGCTCGATCTCGCCGATCACGGGCACCGGCACGCCGTGGCGCCGCAGCACCCGACTGATGGCCATGAAGCCGGTCAGGCGCATGAAGAAATTGCTCATGCGGCTTGCCGCGCCACCGACATAGGGCATCTGGGTGAGGACGATCGCGAATTCGTCCATCACGTCCTGCCTGACTCCATCGATGTCGGAGAGATGCGCGCGCTCGCGAAGCATCGCTTCGGCAAGGTCTAGTCGCTCGCGCATGGCGGCTTCCATCGCGCGGCGGTGCGTCTGGTAGAACGGATGGATCTCAGCCATTGGACACCTGATATGATTGGCTCATTGCAACATCGACGCCGCCGCCTCATTCCGCGGCGATCGCCTCGATCTCCAGCAGCCATTTGCTGTCGACGGTCTCGACGACCACGACGGTCAGTGCCGGCTGGTGCTCCCCAAGCATGGCGCGGCGAATGGCGCGGTTGGGGACGACCTGACTGCGGTCGGTCAGGAACGTAGTGACCTTGACCAGGTGTTCGACGCCAAGACCTGCCGCGGCGAGCACTTCCCTGACGTTGCGCCATGCCTGCTCGCATTGCGCCTCGAAGCCGTCAGGCACGGTGCCGTCGGACCTTTCTGGCACCTGGCCGCTGATGAACAGCAGGCGGCGATGCTGCTTCAGCTCGAGCCCCATGCAGTAGCCGCCGACGGGCGGGTGAACCGTTGCGGGATTGTGGCTGACGAAGTGAGTTTGGGGCATGGGTTTTCTCCGGATTTGCGCGTCAAGCGTATCCGGCGGCATCATCCTTTCGCAAAGCATCATTGCTGCGGTTCAGCGCAAGAAAATCTATTGCAGGGACGCGGCCCATCGGTGTCAAAGTGCAGTTGCGATGACATACGCCCTGCCCCCACTCAACGCGCTCCGCGCCTTCGAGGCCGCCGCGCGCCATCTCAGCTTCAAGCTGGCCGCGCACGAACTGCACGTCACGCCCGCGGCCGTCGGGCAACAGGTGAAAGCGCTGGAGGCGCGCCTGGGCGTGCAGCTGTTCGAGCGGCTGCACAAGCAGCTCATCCTCACCGAGGCCGGCCAGTCCTATCTGCCCGGGATCTCCGAAGGCTTCCGCCACATTGCCGAGGCGACCACGCAATTGAAGCCGTCAGGCACCGTGCTGCTGCAAGTGGGGGTCCACGGCAGCTGCGACCTGCGCCGCCTCGAACTTGCGGAGTTTCGCAGCGCACATGCGGAGATCGGTTTGCGCGTGCTGCAGCCCGCCGGCCTGCACGAGCTCGTCGAGGGCAAGGTCGACCTCTTGATCGCCCGCGGCGTGAGCCACCATCCCGGCTATCGCTGCGAACGGATCGATAAGGGATCGGGCCCGGGTGATTGGCTGGTTGCCCCGGAAGGCACGGCGGACTGTCCAGAGATCGTGAGTTTTCGCGCGTGGCTACGTGCTCTGCCCGCGGCGAAACCGCTCGCAAATCGCCGCCCGCGTCTGGTCGGCGGCGTCGGGAGTTGACCGGGCTAAAGGTTGCGGGCCGAGCCCAGGCTTCCGTTCAACTCCACGCACCCTTACCCGTATAGAGAAAAATCGCGGTGGCCGTCTAGCGCGCGTCGTCATAAACCCGCGCCGCAGTTGGAACGCGGATAAGGTCCGCTGTGCTCCTGATAGCCGCCCAGAAGCCGCGCGTCACCAGACGTCAGAGTTGGGCCAACGGCGATCATGGCGCCTGACCGCATGGCAGGCTAGTTGTTATAGAGTCCTCGCCTTAAGGGCAGCTTGGAGAATTGAACGTTGACACGATCCAGAAGGTCGATCGTCGCTTTAGGAATCTTTCTGGCGTCGGTGGGCGCCGTGGTGCTCGGGCGTATGGCCTATGTCGAGGCGTTCGGCAGCGATGAGATGGATTACCGCGGCGAGAAGATCCGGCTGTCAAAGAAGTATGTCGATTATGACGACTACAAGAACGATCCCGCCAACCTTGCAGCATCGGAAATTCCGCGCGTCGAGAAGCTAATGACAGATGCGAAGGTTGGCCCGCTTTTCGCGGACTGGCACGACGTCGCGCGTCAGCTCAGCAATATCAAGGTTCCGGGCTACGGCATGGGAAGCGCTGACGACGTGGTCGCCGTTGGACGAGAGTTTGCCGTCCGCTTTGTGGAAATCCCGCAAGTCGCCAAGGAACGCTATTTCGTTCTGGAAAAGCTGGAAGGGGGGAGGTTTCGTCTGGCTGATGATTTTGTGGCGCCGCGCGACCCTGGGTCGGCCTTTGCGCGGATATCCTCCATTCGCCTCGCTGACGACAGACTGATTTATGCCGACCGCAATGGCAGGGTTGTCCGCGAGACGCCCGTGGCACGCTAAGGCGCCGACTTTCATTCCATCTGCCGCTCACCAGGACTAGAGTCCGCTTAGGGTCAATCGCGAGGTTTTGGCCCGGTTTACGTTAGGTCCGATCTACCCCTTACAGCCGACATATCCTCGGCCGTGGGGATGCGGCAGCGATGGGCCAACAGCCGACATCGCGCCGGTGTCGGAATTACGAAAGAGGCCGCCCGATTGAGGTGGCCTCTTTTTATGCTTCGGCGCTTCGTTTTTACTTCTTGCGCGGATCGTCGGCTGGATCGATGAACTGGATGCCCCCCGGCCCGGTGAATACAATTTGGACCATCGCTTCTTCGTTTGTCGTCCATACATAATGGGGGTGCTTTGCCGGCAGCGCGAAGACGGAGCCCGGCTTCAATATCTCGCCTTTCGAGGGATCAAACCTTTCCCCCATGGCGTTCCCAAAGCTGCCACTCATCACGGTGACGACCTCGGCATAGGGATGAGTATGCGGCGGAACTTTATAATTCGGCGGGAATTTCACCCGCTGGACTATCGTCTCGGCCTTTGTTGGGTCACCGATCAAGATGGCGGTTTGCACGCCCCTGAAGACCGGATGCTCTATCCACGTCACCCCATCGGGCTTGACCACCTTCATCGCATCTTGAGCCATCGCAGAACTTGCCAACGCGATCAAAGTGGCAGCGACAAAGGACTTGTTCATCCTAACCTCCTCCCAATATTGCGGAGCTGGAAGGCCCAATAGGATACAGCAAAAATACTCAGACTGAACCGCATAAAATTCATTTTTGCATGGGCTTGAATCGTCCATCGCAAACCAAGTCCGAATTGGGTCACAAGCAGCGGTCATGGCGGGCACGGCCCTGCGACCGGTCTGCCGCCGATAGCCAACGCGGCAAAGGCCCGCCACTTTGCTCGGCAACGGGCCAGAAGCTGAAGCCGCGTCCTCGCGCAATTTGGTTGGTTGGATCATGATTAGTTTAGTATGCAGGACCTCAAAAGGTCGCGGCGATCGCAGGCTCCGTACTCAGAACCGTAAACCGGGAAGAAATTGCTCGTTTCCATGCTGAGCTCGGTCTGAGCGCGAACGAGCATCAATACGGGCGCGCATTCGCGCTCTTTCCATGTCCCAGACAAACCTCGGTCAGTCCGGCTGACGGGTTTCAATTTAGCGGCAACGAATGTTAGAGCTCAGTTTGGCGCTGCGGTCTGATCCATTGTAGAATATGGTGGGTTGGTGGGCCGTGGTGCGGCATGGTGCACGAGCGGGTCCGAGTCGAGCGTAGATTATCGGCGATCTTGGCCGCCGACGTGGCTGGCTATTCTCGGCTCATGCATAATGACGAAGAGGCGACCCACGCCAAGCTGACAGCACTCTTCGCCGGAGGTGTTGAGCCCGCAATTGCGGAGCACGGCGGCCGCATCGTGAAGAACACCGGCGACGGGTTTTTGGCGGAGTTTCCAAGTGCGGTCGAAGCGGTGCGGGCTGCCATGCAATTCCAGTCCCGCATCAACGAACTTACCAGCGACGATGCAGAGGACAGGCGCATTCTCTTCCGTGTGGGGCTCAATATCGGCGACATCATCGTCGAATCCCATGACATCTTTGGGGACGGCGTCAACATCGCGGCACGGCTCGAGAGCATCGCCGAACCCGGCGGCATCTGCATCTCTCAGACGGTCTTCAATCACGCGCGCGACAAGGTGTCTTTCGACGTCGAGGAAGCGGGCGAGAAAACTCTCAAGAACATCGCCCGGCCCGTCCACGTTTACCGCATCATCATCGACCCAGGCCCGCGGACCGCAACGCTCAAACGCGGGGTTCCGGCGCTCGCGTTGCCCGACAAACCCTCTGTCGCCGTGCTGCCGCTGACCAATATGAGCGGCGACCCCGAACAGGAATTCGTTTCCGACGGTATTGCCGAAGATGTGATCACGGCGCTATCGCGCTATCCCTCGTTGTTCGTCATCGCTCGGAACTCGTCGTTCACTTACAAAGGGCGAGCGGTTGATGTGAGACAGGTCGGGCGCGAGCTTGGCGTCCGCTACGTGCTCGAAGGTAGTGTGCGCAAGGCCGGCAGCCGGATCCGCGTGACCGCGCAGCTCATAGAGGCGGCGACCAGCAATCATGTCTGGGCCGAGCGCTACGACCGCGACCTCGCTGATGTTTTCGCCGTGCAGGATGAGCTTACCGAAGCGGTGACGACTGCGATCGCCCCCGCCATTGCGGACGCCGAACTCCGACGCGCCATGCGCAGGCCGCCGGGGAGCCTTGATGCCTGGGCAGCCTATCAGCGCGGCCTGTGGCATCTGAGCAAAGCGACCGCAGACGACGATGAGATCGCGGAGAACTTCTTCAGACAGGCGATCGATCTCGACCCGACCTTCGGCGGCAGCTACAGCGCGCTCGGTCTCTACCAGCTGCAAGCGGCCGCGCTTTACCAGAAGATGGAACTGCGGGACGCGCAACGCTCGGCGGAGGCCTTGGCCCGCCGGGCGGTCGCGCTGGATGGCGCCGATGCGGAGGCCCGTTCGTGCCTTGGCTGGGCCTTGCAAGCCCGCGGCGAGGCTGAAGATGCGTTGGCGGAGATCGAGCGAGCTCTCTCCATGAGTCCAAATCTCGCGATCGCGCATGGCCATCGAGGCGCGACATTGATCTTTGCCGGCCGGCCCAAGGAGGGGGTCATGGCTCTCAACGCGTGTATCAGGCTCGATCCCCGCGACCCCTATCTGGCAGTCCGCTTGTTGCACATTGCATGCGGTTTATATTTCTGCGGCGAATACGAGGCTTCGATTGAGGCAGCAAAACGTCTGATCCGGTCGTATCCCGATTTTCCGATGATCTACCGCTGGACCGCGGCGGCGCTGGGCCAGCTTGGCCGCGTAGCGGAAGCGAAGGAAGAACTGGAAAAGGCCATCTCGCGTGCACCGGGAGCATTCGACATGTATGTCCGCAACAGAGCTCCGTGGTTTCGGCCAGAAGACCACGCGCATCTCGTCGACGGTCTGCGTAAGGCCGGCTGGAGGCAATGTGAGAACAAGGGACGATGAATGTCGCCTCGGGGTCACGAGCGCTAGTCTGGACCTGAGCCGACGACTTCCGGTTCAGCCCTGTCTCCGGACGTGCCCCATGCCGCGCAAACCGTCGCGAACGGCCACAAACCGAACCCAAGTCGATAACATGCGGCCACCGCTTTCACGACAGTAATCTATTCATAACTGGGGCAGGCGCCCGGCAGGGGACGAACAATTGCGACATGGGGCCAACCGAGACTCGTCACTTAATCGTGTTGGCGCGAGTGCTGTACGTCATCCGACCTTCGGCGTCGGCTGGAAGGCGACTCCGCAACCGCGCCTTGACTATTTCGATGCTGTCCGCTGACAGCAGCAGGCCTAAGCAGCGTCGAGATTAGGTTCTCACACAGCCTGGGCCCTGCCAACTTGGTGGCGTGAATTTGTGATGTTCGCTATTCCGGCTGTCACGACCACAGGAATTTTAGCTGTCCTTTGACGAGCGAACGCCCCAAAACTCCAATTGCAATGGCGTTCGCTGCCTCTTACCCTTGTCAAGAAAACAACCGGGGAGGATACACCATGGAAATCCAGGCCTTCGGTTATCTCGGCGTCGGCGCGTCGAACCTCGATGATTGGGCCGCATTCGCCGCATCAAACATTGGCATGCAGGCGGTGGACCGCGCCAGCTCGATGCGTGCCTTCCGTATGGACGACCGCAAACAGCGCCTGTTCATCGACCGAACCATTGAGCCGGGCGCTCAGGTCTTCGGCTGGGAAGTCGCCAATGCCGCGACTCTCGACTCACTCGCTGCCCGCCTCGAAACCGCTGGCGTCGCCGTGAAGCGCGAACCCGCAGGGCTGGCGGACCAGCGCTGTGTGACGGAGCTGATCTCCTTTGCCGATCCCGCCGGCAATCGTTTGGAAGCTTTCCACGGCGCCCAGGTAGCTGACACAGTCTTTAAGCCTGGCCGCGACGTCTCCGGCTTCCGTACGGGCCCACTAGGCATGGGCCACACCCTTCTGACATTCCCAGACATCGATGTCGCCCTGGCCTTCTACAAAGACCTGCTGGGGTTTCGCATTAGCGACTTCATGGTTGCCCCGCTGAAGGCTTACTTCATGCATGTCAACGCACGCCACCACAGCGTGGCTCTCGTGGCCGCGCCAGTGCGCAGCATGCATCACCTGCTTGTCGAGTATTATCTGCTCGACGACGTCGGTCAGGGGTATGACCTGCTACAGGGTACCCCGGAGAAAATTGTCGCCACTCTCGGCCGCCACCCGAATGATCTCATGACGTCGTATTACATGCGCACTCCGTCAGAGATCTACGTGGAGTGCGGCTGGGGCGGCAAGGACGTCGACGACACAACGCCGCCGGTGGAGATGACCAGTGTCGGTAGCTTCTGGGGCCACAAGGGCCTATTTGAAGATATTGGCGCGCCTCCCTCGGCCGCGCCGGAGATCGGTCCACGTCGCGCCCCTGTTCAGGTAATGGAAGGCAACTACGAACGCATGGCGGGCACCTGTCCGTGGTGGGATGCGATACGCGGGAAGACCCGCTAATTTCGTGCCCGGTGTTGAAAGCATTGCGGACCTCGATGTCTCAGTCGGTCAAAATGCGAAGAACTCAGGTCAGCAAATCTGGTCCGCTCTGGGTCAACGAGCGGACTACCGACCGCCAAGGCGCAACTTCGCCGATGGGCCACAAGGACATTCGAAAGGATGAGTGTCTCTAGCTGATGCGGCGTTACTCGTGAAGCTACGCCGATCTGACCGTCCTTTCGCCAAACAATTATGGCAGCGCATAGCTGCCGCGCCGAGCGGACCTTCGACAGACGCGACGCAACTTCGAAGATGCGCCCGAAGCTATCGTCAACTACTGGACTTTACTTCTGCAATCGCTTCAAGCAATCGCTCCGCTTCCGCGACGCTCTCCAGCTGCGCCGCCGTCCGGAGATAAGTGCGAGCGATGATGGTCAGTGTTTGGCGACGGGCCGCCGTCACCGCGAGTTCAGCCAGTTGTTCTGCCTCGGCAGCCTTGTCGCGGTATCGCTTTGCTTCGGCAATGCATTGATCCGATCGTCCTGCCGAAGCAAGTTCGCCGGTTATTAGGCATACACGACCCCGGCCTTCGGAGGTGGTAATTGCGCTGCTAGCAAGTGAGGTCGAAAGCAAGGCTGTGATCTTCGGAGGTGTTACGGAAGCGAACCTGCCGCAGGAACTTAAAAACTCGCGCCGATCGTCTTCTTCTGGAGAGGACATTGCGGCTCCTATGATTTTTTTGAAATATTTATTGGTCGATTAGAGAGTTAAGCAGCTCAATCAAGAAATGTAACTATATCCCATGTCGTATCGGAGACCCGCCGCCGCGGGCATTGAAATTTTGACGAGGTCCGGTGCGAGTCATAAGCGGTGGTCGAAATGAGCACGGCGGCGCGTCCGGTTTCCCCCGGACAGCGGCCAACAGTGGGCATGCTAAATTTCTTCGACGACCTTGGCATCGAATTGCCTACCGCCACAGCAAACCGTTATCACGTCGCCCATGACGGCCGCAGCACCTGGGAAATAGTTTGCATCCCGACCAAGTTCTTTCGGTCACGATCTCCCCTGATTTGAGGAGAATTCGCTTGACCCAATATGGCAACTGGCAGTCCTCGCTTACGGCATCTATTGAGAGACCGAACAGACGAACACGCAAGATCAGCTTCGGGTCACGCCCCGGTCGAGACTAACCCCGTCCGTCCCGCAATCTCCTCGCTCCGCCAGCATCGCACCGCATGCCCATCGGGTCGCGTCTCCAGCGTTGGCCCTGGCTCGCTCCGGCACACCGCCTCCGCGTAGCGGCAGCGCGGGCTGAAGGCGCAGCCGTTCGGCGGGTTGAGCGGATTTGGCAGGTCGCCGCCCGTCGTTGCCAGCGGGGCGTGGCGCAGCGGATCGGGGATGGCCGCGATCAGGGCCTGCGTGTAGGGGTGCGCGGGACGTTCGAAGATCTCGCGCCAATGGCCGTTCTCGACGATGCGGCCGAGATACATCACGGCGACGCGGTCGCTCATGTGCTCGACAACGCCGAGGTCGTGGCTGATCATGATGTAGGACAGGCCGAGCGTGTCCTTCAGCTCCAGCAGCAGATTGATGATCTGGGCGCGGATCGAGACGTCGAGCGCCGAGACCGGCTCGTCACAGATGACGATTTTGGGATTGAGGATCAGGGCGCGCGCGATGCCGATGCGTTGGCGCTGGCCGCCGGAGAATTCATGCGGATAGCGGTCGGCCTGCTCGGGGCGCAGGCCGACATGCCGCAGCATGGTCGCAACGCGGTCCGCGATCTCGCTTTTCGCGGTCACGCCGTGCACGCGCAGAGGATCCTCGAGCGTGCGGCGAACGGTCTGGCGCGGATTGAGCGAGGCGTAGGGATCCTGGAATACGATCTGCACGATGCGGGCGAGCGCTTTCCGGTCGCCGGATTGCCGGTTCGTGACGACCTGCCCGTCCAGCACGATGCGGCCGCGCGTCGGCGCCAGCAGGCCCAGGATCGACAATGCGACCGTCGACTTGCCCGAGCCGGATTCGCCGACGAGGCCGAGGCATTCGCCGCGCTTCAGCCTGAGGTCGACGCCGTCGACGGCGCGGAGCAGCCGACGGCCGCGGCCCAGCAGGCCGCCCCCGAGCGGGAAATGAACGGCGAGATCCTCCACGCTGAGGATCACATCGTCATCCACTCTCCCCCGCGGTTCATGCATGGTGGTGACACCGGACGAAACCGCCCGCCTCCAGCCCATCCGTCTGCGGCGCGGTGGTTCGGCAAATTTCCGTCGCCTGCGCGCAACGCGGATTGAACCGGCAGCCATCCGGGAAACGCGTGATCGCCGGCACGACGCCCGCGATCTCCTTCAGGCGGCTGCGGCCGAGCGCAGCGCGGCTGCCAAGCCGCGGCAGCGAGTCGACCAGGCCCTGCGTATAGGGATGGGACGGCGCGCGGAAGATGTCGGCGGAGCCGCGCTCCTCGACGATGCGGCCGGCATACATGACGGCGACGCGGCGGCAGACATTGGCGACGAGGCCGAGATCGTGGCTGATCATCAGGATCGCCGTGCCGCGCTCGGCGCACAGATTGCGCATCAGCTCGATGATCTCCGCCTGCACAGTGACGTCGAGCGCGGTGGTCGGCTCGTCGGCGATCAGCAGGTCCGGACCGCAGGCGAGCGCAATCGCGATCATCACGCGCTGGCGCATCCCGCCGGACAGCTGGTGCGGATAGTCCTTGACGCGCCGCTCCGGCGCGGGGACGCGGACGCTCGCGAGCGCCTCGACCGCCAGCTGGTTGGCCTCCCGCCAACTCTTGCCCTTGTGCAGCACGAACATCTCGGCGATCTGCCGTCCCACCGGCGAGACCGGATTCAGCGCCGTCATCGGCTCCTGGAAGATCATGGCGATGCGATCGCCGCGCAGCTGCCGTTGCCTCGCCGCGGACAGATGCTGGATTTCCCGTCCCTCGAACCGGATGACGCCGCCGCCGATCGACAAGGGCGGCCGCAGCAGGCCGATCAAGGCAAGCGCGGTAATGCTCTTGCCGCAGCCGGACTCGCCGACGAGGCCGAACGTCTCGCCGCGGTCGATGCGGAATGAAATGCCTTCGGCCGCGGCAACGCGCCTCGACCCGTCATCGAGATCGATGCGGAGATTCTCGACCTCGAGCAGCGGGCTGCCTGTCATGTGCGCCGGCTCCGCGATTGCGGATCGAGGATGTCGCGCAGGCCATCGCCGAGCAGATTGAGACCGAGCACGGTCAGGAAGATCGCAAGGCCGGGGAAAATCGAAAGCCACGGCGCCGTCGTGATCTGCTCCCGGGCTTCCGACAGCATGCTGCCCCAGCTCGGAAACGGCGGGCGGACGCCAAGGCCGAGGAACGACAAGGCCGCTTCGGACAGGACAGCGCTGCCCATGCCCAGCGTGCCGATGACGACGATCGGCCCCAGCATGTTCGGCAACAGCTGCGTGATCATGATGCGCACATCACCGTAGCCGAGCACGGTGGCCGCCTGCACATAGCCCTGGCTCCGCAGCGACAGCGCCGAAGCCCGCGCGAGGCGGCAGGTGAACGACCAGTTGGTCAGCCCGAGCGCGATCAGGAGGCTGGTCAGGCCGGGACCGAGCACCGCCATGATGGCGAGCGCGAAAATCAGCGAGGGGATCGCGAGCATGAGATTGGTCAGGCCGTTGACGAAATCGTCCCACCAGCCGCCGAAATAGCCGGCGCTGAGGCCGAGCGCCACGCCGATGACGCTGTTGATCAGCTGGGAGACGATGCCGACCGTCAGCGAGACGCGCGCGCCGTAGAGGACGCGGGAATAGATGTCGCGGCCCTGCGCGTCGGTGCCGAACCACCAGGTCCAGCTCGGGGGCTCCTCCGCATTCATGAGGTTGGCGTCCATGACCGGATCGGTGTGTGCTAGCCACGGCGCGAGCAGGCCGACGACGATCGCCAGCGCGAACAACGCTCCCCCGATGACGAGATTGGCACGGAGCTTCATGCGTATCTGATCCTGGGATCGATCACGCCGTAGAGCACGTCGATCAGGAGATTGATCGCGAGAAAGAACAGCACCACGACGAGGATGGAGCCCTGGACGGCGGGAATGTCGCGCTGCAGCACGCTGTCGACCAGCAGCGAGCCGATGCCCGGCCAGGAGAACAATTTCTCGACCACGACCGCCTGCCCCATCAGCGCGCCGAATTGCAGGCCCATGGTCGTGAGGATAAGCACCAGCGCGTTGCGCATCACGTGCCACTTCACGACCCTGGTCTCGCTCATGCCCTTCGAGCGCGCGGTACGGACGAAGTCGGCGGTCATGATCTCGAGCACCGCGGCGCGCGTCGTCCGCGCCAGCAACGCCATCGGCGAGACGCCGAGGGCGAGTGCCGGCAGGACCAGATACTTCAATCCCCCATCACCATAGCCGAAGCTCGGCAGCCAGCCGAGCTTGAGCGCGAACAGATACATCAGCATCAGTCCGAGCCAGAACTTGGCGATCGAAAGGCCCGACACCGCGACGATCATTGCGAGCGTATCGACGAGGCCGCCGGGCCGCAGAGCCGCGACGAAGCCGAGGGGAACGCCGACCACTACCGCAAACGCCATGGATGCGAAGATCAGCTGCAGCGTCGGCCATGCCCGCTTGGCGATCATGGTCGTGACAGGCTCGCGCGTCCGGAACGAGGTTCCGAAATCGCCGGTCGCGAGCTGGGCGATGTAAGTGCCGAAACGCATATAGACGGGCTGATCGAGACCGAGCTGCTTCTTCAGGCGCAGCTCGACCTGCGGATCGCTGTCGTCGCTCATGGTCGAGACGATGCTGCCGGGAACGACGCTGAACAGCACGAACACCAGCAGCACGACGGCGAGCACGGTCGGAATGGTCTGCAGAAGGCGGCGGATCAGGAACGCGAGCATCTCAACTTTTCCCCGCTCCCTCCCCCGCCCGTCGCGGCGGAGGGAGCGCGCGGGTCACTTCGCGGGCGAGGTCTCGTCGACCCAGAGGTCCTCGACGTTCTGGTGGGTCAGCTCCGTCGCGTTCAGCTGAATGCCCTTCAGCCACGGCTGCACCGCCATGACCGCCTTGTTGTAGTTGAAGAACCAGACCGGCGCCTCCTCGTAGAGCAGCGCATTGGCCTTCTGCAGCAGCTGGACGCGCTTTGCGGGATCGTCGGCCTGGCCGGCCTCGTCGAGGATCTTGTCGAGTTCGGCATTCTTGAAGGTCGTGTAGTTACAGGCCGACTGCGGCGTCGCCGAATGGAAGCATTTCAGCGCGGCTTGCGGATCCGGGCCGCTTGCCTGGGAATAGATGAAAGCCTGGTAGTCGCCGGTGCGAACCACCTCCGCCAGCACCGCGGTCTCGACCTGCTTGACCTTGGCCTTGATGCCGACCTTGTCCAGCATCGGGATGACGGCCGAGACGATCGGCAGGCCCCAGCTCTCATTCTGGCTGGTGGTCCATTCGAACTCGAAGCCGGATGCGTAGCCGGCCTCTGTGAGCAGCTGCTTGGCCTTGGCGGGATCGTAGGGGTAAGGCTTCATCGCCTTGTCGTAGCCCGGCGCGGTCAGCGGCAGCCAGCTGGTGGCGCGATAGGCCTTGCCCTTGACCAGCTTGTTGATGATCAAATCAGTGTCGATCGCGTAGTTGATCGCTTGCCGGACGCGCTTGTCGGCGAACGGCTTGAAATTGGGGTTCATGCCCATATAGCGCGTAAAGACCTCGGCGACCTCGACGATGGTGCCCTTGAGGTCGGCGTCGGACTGGTAGGCGACGTATTGCGCAGGTCCCAGTACCGAGGTGTCGATCTCCTTGTTGCGGAAGGCGACGTCGCGCGCCGCGGCCTCGCCCATGACCGACACGACGATCTTGTCGGCATAGGGCTTGCCGGGCTTGTAGAACCTGTCCCAGCGCTCCAGGACGATGCGCGATCCCGGCACGTGCTCGACGAACTTGAAGGGCCCGAGACCGATCGGCTTCTGGATGAAGCTTTCCTTGGCCGCCTCGTCGGCGGGATAGATCGAGGTCAGCGCGGTGAAGAAATAGAAGCCGGGGTCCACCTTCTCGGTCAGCTTCATCTCGATGGTGAAGTCGTCGATCTTCTTCAGGCCGGAGATCTCCTTGGCCTGTCCCTTCTCCACTGCGGCCGCGCCCTCGATGACACGGACGTAACGCGCGCCGGGATAGGCTTTGCTGCCGTCCATGATGCGGTTGTAGGACCAGATGACGTCGTCGGCCGTCATCTTGCGGCCGCTGTGGAAATAGGCGTCGTCGCGCAGCTTGAAGGTGTGAACGAGGCCTCCGCCCGACACCACGTCCTCCTTGGCGAGCTCCAGCACCGGCTTTCCTTCCGCCGAATTCCAGATGTAGAGCGAGCGGTGCAGGGCCTTGGCGTAGATCTCGTCCTGGGCGCGCTGCGTGGTGTGAATGTCGAGGCTGGTGAAGCTCGAGCCGTAGGGCGCCGTCATGCGGATGGTTCCGCCCTTGCGCGGCGTCTGCGCCTCCGCAGTGGCAGTGAGCGCCAGTCCCAAACCGGCAACGATCGCGATGGTCTTGAACATCATGTGTCCCCCGGCAACGCAGGCGTATTCCGACACCAGATTTGATCACTCGTCGGCTACCGAAGGCAAGCTTCGTTTTGACGGCAAAAGATGCCGGTTCCTGAGGCAGTCCTGGGCGGGGGTATTGACGCGGTGCGTCATCGGGCGACCAGGTTCGATGAACATTTTTCGTGATCAACGCGACCAAGCTCAGGATCGCCATCTCAGACCCGAGGACCGTGGAAAAAATGAATCGCCGAATGCTGGGTGCACTGCTCGCCGGCAGTCTGGTCGTCGCGACGGCCGCGATGGCGATCCCCGTTACGCCTGACCCGGCCCGGGACGGCGCCACCGGCACGGTCCAGGCCGGCTGGTCCCATATCTCGCGGTGGAACGAGGACGTTTCCGATGTCTGGTGGACGATGAGGGACGGTTGCTCTCCGGACTATCTCGGTGAGCGGCTGCTCTGCGACGCCATCAGGAGGCTGGCGCAGTCGGCAATTCGGACCTTTGAGAGCAAAATGTCCGCAGACGTGGGCCTGCCGCTGCCCAGCGGCTGGGCTCTCATGACCGCGAACAACTCGCCCTTCATCCGGTCGGCTCATGTCGAGATGCCGCTCGATCTTAAGACCGTGCTCACCTTCTATCGCGCCGCCCTCGCCGAAAGCGGATGGACGGAGGCCGAGGGCGCGGTGATCGAGGCCGACAGGGCCGTGATTGCCTTCACCACTTCGGATGGGCCGGCCTCGCTCCGACTGATCCAACAGGACGGCAAGACGATTGCGGACCTGTCGCAGCGCAAGCGCCGTGTCGCGGCATCAGGGTTCTTGCCAAAGCCGGAGCACGGACGGCTGATGCTCGGCAACAGAACGGACGACGCGGCCGTCGTCACCGTCAACGACCGGATCGTCAAGCTGGCCGCGCACGCCGGAGAGAGCCTGGCGGACTCGGACAAGGCAGCCGGCGAGCTGCTTGACAACCAAAGGCTCGATCTGTCGCCAGGAACGTACAAGATCACCCTGACGGTGAACGGCAAAGAGACACGCAGCAGGGCATTCGAGGTCACGGCCAACGAGACCTGGGGTCTGCTGGTCGAGGAGCATGGCGTGCTGCTGCCGGTGCATCTATATTAGAGTTCGACTAGGTCTTCAGCCTGACAAGTCCGGCATCCAGTCGCGCAATTTTCGCGCGGCGCCGGTGACGTCGGCAATGGTCCGGAATGTCCCCGTCTCCACCATCATCGCCCGCGCCAGCCGCACCGCACGCGCTTCGCTGACAGCGCGCGTCTTCGCATTTTCGATCAGCTCGAAGTCGATGTTGTGGGCGAGGCCCAAGATGCGGCGGATGGTCTTTGCGGCGGTGAAGCCGACGGTGTCGGTGAACAGGCGCTGCATATAGGCCTGTCGCTCGGTCTCCAGCCGCGCGGCGCCCTTCTCGCCGGGAAACAGCGAGACCGGATAGGCGTCACCGGCCGCGCCGGCGCGCCAGAGGTCGAGGAATTTTCGGGCAAACTGGTTCCAGACCTGCTCGACCGTCGCCAGCACCCAGGCCTCGAATGCCGCCCGTTCGCCCGGCGCGCGCTCGTGGCCGGCGGAGGCGAAATAGGCCATCAGGAGATTGGCCAGCACGGCGCCGACGTCGAAGCCCATGGGACCGTAGAATGCGAATTCCGGATCGATCACCCGGGTCTGGCTGTCCGTGACCATGATCGAGCCGGTGTGGAGGTCGCCATGGATCAGCGCTTCCGGGCTCGCCATAAACTTCAGCTTCAGCCGGGAGACGGCGACGTGCAGGTCCAAATCGTCGCGCAAGCTCGCGGCGAGGCCGTCGAGATAGGGCGCGGTCCAGCGGTTCTGCTCGGCGATGCGGTAGGGATCGGTGAAGATCAAATCCTCGGTGATCTTGCAAAGCGCGTGGTTGCCGGCAAAGGCGGCGATGGCCTCCTTCTTCTCGGCCGCCGTGAGCGCGAGGTCGGAAGTAAAGAACAGCGTCCGCGCCATGAAGGTCGTGATGTCGTCCACGAAACGCGGATAGCGCGTTCCCGCGACCAGCCCCTTGCGCATGATGATGTGGGGCTCGAGCAGCTCCATCGCGGTCAGCGCCAGACCGTCGTTGTGATGCAGCACGGCCGGGACAAGGCCGGGCGCGAGCTGGGCCTGGCGGGACAGCGCGAGATATTCGTAATGGGCGCGCGACAGCGGCAGCGGCCAGCTCTCCCCGACGAGGCGGACATAAGGCAGCGCCTGCTTCGCGGCGATGCCGCCGCGCGCGCCCTTGACGGTGAAGACGAGGTTGAGGTTGCCGTCACCGACTTCGGTGATCGCCCACGAGGCCGGCTCGCCGCCGAGCAGCTCCTTCAGGTCCGGCAGGCCCGCGAGATAGGCCCGCAAGTCGGCCTCATGCAGAATCCGGTAGTCCCCCTGCCCCTGCGCCATGACGATCCACCCCATCTCTGTGGGCCGGACCGTTACTCCCGCTCCAGGAAGCTCGAGCCGATCTCGGCCTTTCTTTTGGTGGGATCGTAATCACAATAGACGCTGTCCGCCACCAGCGTGTAGCTGGCGCTGACAGTGTATTTGTCCAGCTTGACCGAGTTCAGGCCGATCACCGAGGTGCTCTTGCCGCCGTTCCATTTGAACGGCGTCGAGCTCTTGGCCTGCTCGCAGGCCAAGACGGCTTCGTTGAAGACGTAGCCCTCGACGAAGGCCTTCAGCGTGCGGGCCTGAACGGCGATCTTCCACTCGATATAGCCGATGGCACCGAGACCGGCGACGATCAGCACCAGAAGCGCAATGACGATACGCTGAAAAGTCATTCATTTCCCCCGAACAATCGAACAAGCGCAAAATTTCAAGCGAGAGCGCGCGCACGCCTCGTCCTTCGAGACGACCGCTTCGCGGTCTCCTCAGGATGAGGCTAACGGACATTGGTGCCCGTTGAAACTGCTGCCGCGCACTCTGCCCTCATCCTGAGGAGCCCGCCAAAGCGGGCGTCTCGAAGGATGTGCCGCACTAAGAACCTAGAACGGCATTCCCATCATTTTGGACAGGCGCTCGATCGAGAGATAGCCGGCGTGATAGGCCGCGATGCCGACGCCGTAGATCACCGCCGAGATGATCGTGGTCCAGATCAGCTTGCGGCCCATCCGCGTCAGGATCGGCGCGCCGGGGTCGGTGCCGGGGGCGCCGACGCCGTCCTCGTGCTGGCTGCGCACGCCGAACGGCAGCGTCAGGAACAGCGCGACCCACCAGATGACGAAGTAGATCGCGATCGCGGTCGAGATCTGGATGGCCATGGGACGGCCTTATGCCTGCTCGATCTCGACCAGGGCGCCGGAAAAATCCTTGGGGTGCAGGAACAGCACCGGCTTGCCGTGGGCACCGATCTTGGGCACGCCGTCGCCGAGCACCCTTGCGCCCTCCTTCACCAGCGTGTCGCGCGAGGCGATGATGTCGACGACCTCGTAGCAGACGTGATGGATGCCGCCGTCCGGGTTACGTTCGACGAATTTTGCGATCGGCGAAGCCTCGCCGAGCGGCTCGATGAACTCGATCTTGGTGTTGGGCAGGGTCGCGAACACGGTGATGACGCCGTGCTCGGGCAGCGGCACGGCCTCCGAGATCTGGGCGCCGAACGCGGTGCCGTAGATCTTCG
The DNA here is from genome assembly GCF_053629095.1 of Bradyrhizobium sp. USDA 372. Taxonomy (NCBI): domain Bacteria; kingdom Pseudomonadati; phylum Pseudomonadota; class Alphaproteobacteria; order Hyphomicrobiales; family Nitrobacteraceae; genus Bradyrhizobium; species Bradyrhizobium sp. USDA 372. Next base: position 677,413 of record NZ_JBRJHR010000001.1, read on the forward strand.
CGGCCTTGACGGCGTCCTTGGTCGCGATCGCGACATGGTTGAGCCGACCCAGCATGTTTCCTCTCCCTCAGAGCGTGATCCGGAGACCACGCCTAATCTACACCGTCAGGACATGTACCAGACAGGGGGGCTTTTTGCCCCAATGTTCGTTGATCACGGCCCGGACAGCGCGTCGCACCGACTCGGCCAGAGCGTCCGGATCGCGGCGGCGCGCCCTCGGCAGGCCTTCGATGGTCGACATCACGGCATCAAAGACGATGTCGTCGAAGGTCTCGCCGGCCCTGTTCTTCTCGGGGATGCCGACCAGATCGACCTCGGGTTCGTCGACCAGCTCCCCCTGGGCGGTCATGGCGATGGCGACGAAGGCGCAGCCGGAGAACGCCATGCGCCGGCGCTCGATCACGGCGCGCGACTTGGAATCCTCCAGGATCGTGCCGTCCTTGTAGAGACGGCCCGATGGCACCTCGCCGACGATGCCGGGATCGCCGGGTCCGAGCTTGACGAGGTCGCCGTTGCGGCAGACCAGCACGCGCGGCACGCCGGCGGCGCGGGCGAGCTTGGCGTGCTCGTGCAGATGCAGGGCCTCGCCGTGGACGGGGATCAGGAGCTGCGGCTTCACCCAGGAGATCAAATCGCGCAGCTCGTCGCGGCGGGGATGGCCGGAGACGTGGACCAGCGCATCGCGGTCGGTGATGACCTCGACGCCCTGCAGCACCAGATTGTTGATGATCGAGCCGACCGCCTTCTCGTTGCCGGGAATGGTCCGCGAGGAGAAGATGACGCTGTCGCCGCGGTTCAGCGTGATCTCGGGATGGTCGTCATTGGCGATGCGGGCCAGCGCGGCGCGCGGCTCGCCCTGGCTTCCCGTGCACAGCGCCAGCACCTTGTCCTGCGGCAGGTGGCCGTAGACCTCGGGCGAGCGGAAGTTCTGCACGCCGTCGAGATAGCCGGTCTCGCGCGCGACCTGCACCACGCGCTCCATGGCCCGGCCGACCACGACCACCTCGCGGTCGGCGGCTTTCGCCGCGTCGGCCACCGCTTTGACGCGGGCGACGTTGGAGGCGAACGTCGTCACCGCGACGCGGCCCTTGGCGGATTTCACGAGGTCGATGATGGTTCTGGCGACCTCGGCCTCCGAGGGCGAACGGCCGTCGCGCACCGCATTGGTGGAATCGCCGATCAAAGCGAGCACGCCCTGCTCGCCCAATTCGCGCAGCCGCTTCTCGTCGGTCGGGGCTCCCAGCGTCGGGGTCGGGTCGATCTTCCAGTCGCCGGTGTGCAGCACGATGCCGGCGTCGGTGTGGATCGCGAGCGCATGCGCTTCCGGAATCGAATGCGCGACGGGAATGAACTCGACGTTGAACGGCCCGATATCGACGCGGCCGCCCGACGGCACCACAGTGACCGGAATCTCGGGCGCATTGCGCTCGGCGGCGCATTTGGCCTCGAACAGCGCGGCGCTGAACCTGGTGGCGTAGATCGGGCATTTCAGCTTCGGCCAGAGGTCGATGATGGCGCCGAAATGGTCCTCATGGGCGTGCGTCAGAACCAGGCCCATCAGGTTCTTGCGCTCCTTCTCCAGGAAGGAGATGTCGGGCATGATCAGGTCGATGCCCGGCAGATGCTCCTCGTCGCCGAAGGAGACGCCGAGATCGACCGCGAGCCAGGCGCGCTGGTGACGGTTGCCGAGGCCGTAGATCGACAGGTTCATGCCGATCTCGCCGACGCCGCCGAGCGGCGCAAACACCAATTCGTCGGGCCTTGCCATCACGCAGCTCCCACCGAGGCGACGGGGCCGAAGAACACCTCGCCCGCCGCCACCGGCACAAGGCGGCCCTCCGCGGTGCGGACGATCAGGCAGCCGGTGTCGTCGATGGTGTCAAAAACACCTTCCAGCGTCGTGGTTCCCGTGTGGATCGCAACCTTCTCGCCGAGGCCGGCGGCGCGCTCCAGCCAGAGCTTGCGGATCTCGGCAAAGCCGCGGCCATTGTCCCAGATGCCGCGAAACTCGACCCAGGCGTCGGAGAGGGCCGCGAACAGCTCCTCGGCGCTGATCTGGACGCCGAGGCCCGCCAGCGACACGGCGGGCGTCGGGGTGCCCTCGGGCGCGGCGACCACATTGGTGCCGATGCCGACGACGACGGCGAGGCCGCTACCGACGGCCTCGGCCTCGAGGCCAATGCCGACCAGCTTCTTGCCGCCGGCGAGCACGTCATTCGGCCATTTCAGCGCGTAGCGGGGCCGGCCTTCGCCGAGACGGAGCGCCGCCTCGAGGCTCACCTTCTGCAGGGCGGCCTCCTCGGCCAGCCCTGCGGCAAAGCCGAGCGTGGCGGCGACGGCCGGGGCGACGTCCATGACTTCGAGGATGCTGGCGGCGAGATTGCCGCGCGGCGCGATCCAGGCGCGCTGGCGCCGGCCGCGGCCGGCGGTCTGCTCGGAGGTCACGAACCACATCGGGCCGCGTTCGCCGGCGCGGGCGTGCTCGATCGCCTCGGTGTTGGTCGAGCGGGTCCGCTCGAACGCCGCGAGCTTGTAGCCCGCGGCCGATGCGCGAGGACCGAGCGCGAAGGCCATCCTAGAACAGCGACTTTGCCGCGGCGGAGGCGACGCTCACCACGGGCCCCGCGAACAGGGCAAACAGCAGGTTGAACAGACCCGCGACCGCCAGCACCGTCCGCACCTCGATGCGCACCGGATCGACCTGGCCGGCCGGCTCGTCGAAATACATCGTCTTGACGATGGCGAGATAATAGTAGGCGCCGACGACGCTGGTCAGCACGCCGATCACGGCAAGCGTGAACAGGTTCGCCTTGATCGCGGCGACGAAGACGTACCATTTGGCGAAGAAGCCGGCGAGCGGGGGGATGCCGGCGAGCGAGAACAGCAGCATCGCGAACATGAAGGCGAGCAGCGGATTGGTGCGCGACAGGCCGGCGAAATCGCTGATCTGCTCGACGGCCTGGCCGTTGCGCTTCATGGCGAGGATGATGGAGAACGAGCCGAGCGTCATCGCGACATAGATCACGATGTACATCAAGACGCCCTGCGCGCCCTCAACCGTGCCAGAGGCGAGGCCGACCAGGGCGAAGCCCATGTGGCCGATCGAGGAATAGGCCATCAGGCGCTTGATGTTGCTCTGGCCGATCGCGGCAAAGGAGCCGAGGGCCATCGAGGCGATCGACACGAACACCAGGATCTGCTGCCACTGCGAGACGATGCCGGGGAATGCGGTCAGCGTGACACGGGTGAACACGGCGAGCGCGGCGACCTTCGGCGCCGAGGCGAAGAAGGCGGTGACCGGCGTCGGCGCGCCCTCGTAGACATCAGGCGTCCACATATGGAACGGCACGGCCGAAACCTTGAAGCAGAGGCCGACGAGCAGGAAGACGAGGCCGAACACCAGGCCGACATTCGAGACCGTCGCGGCCGCGGCGATGCCGGTGAAGCTCACGGTGCCGGTAAAGCCATAGACCAGCGATGCCCCGTACAGCAGCATGCCCGAGGACAGCGCGCCGAGCACGAAGTACTTCAGGCCGGCCTCGGTCGACTTGGCGTTGTCGCGGTTCGAAGCCGCAACGACATAGAGCGCCAGCGACATCAGTTCGAGACCGAGATAGAGCGAGATCAAGTCGCCGGCCGAGATCAGCACCATCATGCCGAGCGTCGAGAGCAGCACGAGGATGGCGTATTCGAAGATGCGGCGCGACGGGTCGGACAGGAACTCGGTCGACAGGATCAGCGTCACGGCCGAGCCGATCAGGGCCAGGATCTTCATGAAGCGGGCGAAGTCGTCGACGATGAAGCTGCCGCCGAACGTCACCTGCTTGCCCGCGGGCTGCATGTAGACGAGCGCACCCACCACGATCAGGAGCACCACCGCCAGCGACGTGACGGTCCTGGTCGTCTCCTGCCCGCGATAGGCCCCGAGCATCAGAAGCGCCATGGCGCCGACCGCGAGCACGAGCTCGGGCAGCACCGGCGCCAGTTGATAACCTGCAGTCGAAAAGCTCATGGCGATATCCTGACCTGCCCGATCACTGGAGCAGTGCGGCGGCCTTCACGGCCGTCACGGCGGTATTGTAATTGTCGACGAGTTGCTGGACCGAGGCGGCCGACATATCGAGCACCGGCTTCGGCCAGACGCCGAACAGGATCGTCAGCGCGATCATCGGAAACAGCGTCAGGCACTCCCGGAAGGTGAGATCCTTCATGCTCGCCAGCGACGGCTTGACCAGCGCCCCGAACACGACCTTGCGATAGAGCCACAGCGCGTAGCCTGCCGAGAGGATCACGCCGAAGGTGGCGAAGAACGCCGTCGGGATCGAGACCTTGAAGGTGCCGAGCAGCGTCATGAACTCGCCGACGAAGCCGCTCGTGCCAGGCAGACCGACATTGGCCATGGTGAAGATCATGAAGGTCATCGCGTAGAGCGGCATCCGGTTGACGAGGCCGCCGTAGGCCGCGATCTCGCGGGTGTGCAGGCGGTCGTAGACGACGCCGACGCAGAGGAACAGCGCGCCGGAGACGATGCCGTGCGAGATCATCTGGAACACGCCGCCGGCAACGCCCTGCATGGTGCCGGCGAAGATGCCCATGGTGACGAAGCCCATATGCGCGACCGAGGAGTACGCGATCAGCTTCTTCATGTCCTCCTGCATCAACGCCACCAGCGAGGTGTAGATGATGGCGATGGCCGACAGCGTGAAGATCAGCGGCGCGAAGTCGTGCGAGGCCAGCGGGAACATCGGCAGCGAGAAGCGGAGGAAGCCGTAGCCGCCCATCTTCAGCAGGATCGCGGCGAGGACCACCGAGCCCGCGGTCGGCGCCTCGACGTGGGCGTCGGGAAGCCAGGTGTGCACCGGCCACATCGGCATCTTCACCGCGAACGAGGCGAAGAAGGCCAGCCACGCCCAGGTCTGCAACGACCGCGGCACGGCGGTGTGCATCAGGGTCGGGATGTCGGTGGTGCCGCCGTTCCAGTACAGCGCCATGATGGCGAGCAGCATCAGGACCGAGCCGAGCAGCGTGTAGAGGAAGAACTTGAACGAGGCATAGACCCGGCGCGGACCGCCCCAGACGCCGATGATCAGGAACATCGGGATCAGGCCGCCCTCGAAGAACAGGTAGAACAGCACGAGATCGAGCGCCGAGAAGGTGCCGATCATCAGCGTTTCCAGGATCAGGAACGCCATCATGTATTCGCGGACGCGACTCGTGATCGCCTTCCAGCTCGCGATGATGCAGAACGGCATCACGGCGGTGGTCAGGATCACCAGCGGCAGCGAGATGCCGTCGACGCCCATGTGGTAGGTGATGCCGGTGGCGAGCCAGTTCGCCTTCTCGACGAACTGGAAGTCGGGATTGGCGGGGTCGAAGCGCATGACCAGGATCACCGACACCGCGAAGGTGATCAGCGTGGTCCAGAGCGCGATCCAGCGCGAATTGCGCCGCGCCGCCTCGTCATCACCGCGGCTCAAATAGACGATCAGCGCGCCGACCAGCGGCAGGAACGTCGTGACCGAAAGAATGGGCCAGGTTGTCATTTACTGGCCTCCAAAGCCGAACATGAACCAGGTGATCAGGCCGGCGGCGCCGATCAGCATGGCGAATGCGTAGTGATAGAGATAGCCGGTCTGGATTTTCACGACGTTGCGGGTGACGTCCAGCACGCGGGCGGAGACGCCGTCGGGACCGAAGCCGTCGATGATGAAGCCGTCGCCCTTCTTCCAGAGCTGGTAGCCTATCCACTTCGCCGGACGGACGAAGATGAGGTCATAGAGCTCGTCGAAGTACCATTTGTTGAGCAGGAACTGGTACAGCATCGGCTGCTCTTGAGCCAGCCGAACCGGGATGTAGGGCCGCCGGATGTAGAACAGGTACGAGACGAGGAAGCCCAGCACCATCATCACCGTCGGCAGGAAGGCGATGGTCTGCGGGATGTGGTGCATCTCCTCGATGATGTGCGGGTTCATCTTCACGGACTCGCGGAAGAATTCCTCGACGCCGTGGCCGGCGAACAGCTCCTTGAATGGCAGGCCCGCGACGAACGAGCCGACCGCGAGCACGCCGATCGGGATCAGGATCCAGAGCGGAGCCTCATGCGCGGCCTCGTAATGATGCTCGTCATGCGGCTCGCCGTGGAAGGTCTTGAAGATCAGGCGCCAGGAGTAGAACGAGGTCAGGCCGGCGGCGATCACCGTCATCAGGAAGCCGTACACCCCGAACGGATTGTGCGAGGCGTAGGCGGACTCGATGATCGCGTCCTTGGAGAAATAGCCGGCGGTGAGCGGGAAGCCGGTCAGCGCCAGCGTGCCGACCACCATCACCGCATAGGTGTAGGGGATCTTCTTCCAGAGGCCGCCCATGTTGCGGATGTCCTGCTCGTGGTGCATCGCGTAGATCACCGAGCCGGAGCCCAGGAACAGCAGCGCCTTGAAGAAGGCGTGGGTGAACAGGTGGAACATGCCGACCGAATAGGCCCCCGCCCCCATCGCCACGAACATGTAGCCGAGCTGCGAACAGGTCGAGTAGGCGACGATGCGCTTGATGTCGTTCTGGACGAGACCGATCGTGGCGGCGAAGAACGCGGTGGTCGCGCCGAAGAACATCACGACGGCCTGGGCGGTCGGCGCGAGCTCGAACAGCGGCGACAGGCGCGCCACCATGAAGACGCCGGCGGTGACCATGGTCGCGGCGTGGATCAGCGCCGACACCGGGGTTGGACCTTCCATCGCGTCCGGCAACCAGGTGTGCAGCAGGAACTGCGCCGACTTGCCCATCGCGCCCATGAACAGCAACAGGCAGGTCAGGGTCAGGGCGTCGGCGTGCCAGCCGAGGAAGTTGATGGTCTTGCCGGTGAGGCCGGGCGCGGCGTGGAAGATGGTCTCGAAATCGGTCGAGCCGACCAGCATGAAGATCGCGAAAATGCCGAGGGCAAAGCCGAAGTCGCCGACGCGGTTGACCACGAAGGCCTTGATGGCGGCGGCGTTCGCCGAGGGCTTCTGGTACCAGAAGCCGATCAGCAGGTAGCTGGCCAGACCCACGCCTTCCCAGCCGAAGAACAGCTGCACCAGATTGTCCGCGGTCACCAGCATCAGCATGGCGAAGGTGAACAGCGAGAGATAGCCGAAGAAGCGCGGCCGGTACGGGTCCTCGTCCATGTAGCCGATGGAATAGAGGTGCACGAGCGAGGACACGGTCGTCACCACCACCAGCATCACGGCGCTGAGCGTGTCGACGCGCAGCGTCCACCAGACCTGGAGGTCGCCGGAGAAGATGAAAGGCAGCAGCTGGATCCGGTAGTCGTGATGCATGAAGCCGACATCGACCAGCGTCATCCAGGACAGCGCGGCCGAGACGAACAGCAGCCCGGTGGTGATCAGCTCGGCAGCGCGCGAGCCCGCCGCAGGCGGCTCGGTCGGTCCGTGGCCGTGATCGTCGTGGCCGTCGCCGGGCTCGTGATGGGTCTCGTGGATGACGGAGGCGTCCTCGTTGATCGTGGCGGACGCATGAGCGTGCGCGTGACCATGGTCGCCGTGATGCTCGACCTCGTCGCCCGAGGGGTTGCGGGCATGCGCGCCCACAAGCGCGATCAGGCCGGCCAGAATGGCGCCCAGCAGAGGCAGGAAAACGATCGCCTGAACCATTTGAGAGCTCAGCCCTTCATCAGATTGACGTCCTCAACCGCGATCGAGCCACGGTTGCGGAAATAGACCACCAGGATGGCGAGACCGATCGCAGCTTCCGCAGCCGCGACCGTCAGCACCAGCAGCGCGAAGACCTGCCCGACGATGTCGCCGAGGAAGGTCGAGAACGCCACGAGGTTGATGTTGACCGAGAGCAGGATCAGCTCGATCGACATCAGGATGACGATGATGTTCTTGCGGTTCAGGAAGATGCCGAGGATGCCGAGCGTGAACAGGATCGCGCCGACCGCCAGATAATGTCCGAGCCCGATCGTCATTTCACCCACTCCGCAGCATCGGCATCCGAGAGCCCCTGCCCCGGCGCCACCTTGCGCATCGCCATCGCCATGTCGGGCGTGCGTGCGTTCTGAACGTTGATGTCCTGCCGCTTGACCTTCGCCTTATGGCGCAGCGTCAGCACGATGGCGCCGATCATCGCAACCAGCAGCACCATGCCGGCGAGCTGGAAGTAGTGGATGTACTTCGTATAGAGCACGAGCCCGAGCGCCTCGGTGTTGGAGACGTTGGCCGGGATCGCCGCCGTGATCGTCTTGGAGACGCCGGGGTTGATGACCCAGAAGCCGACGGTGAGCAGCAGCTCGAACAGGAAGATGCCGCCGATCACGAGGCCGACCGGCAGGTACTCGATGAAGCCCTCGCGCAGCTCGAGGAAGTCGACGTCGAGCATCATGATCACGAACAGGAACAGCACCGCGACCGCGCCGACATAGACGACGATCAGCATCATGCCGAGGAACTCGGCGCCCATCAGCACGAACAGGCCGGAAGCGTTGACGAAGGCCAGGATCAGGTACAGCACGGAGTGCACGGGATTGCGCGAGACAATCACCATCACCGCCGAGGCGACGCAGATGCCGGCGAACAGATAGAAGAACAGCGCGGGAAGGATCATGCCCTCACCTCACCGGTACGGCGCGTCGAGCTCGATCGCCTTCGCGATCTCGCGTTCCCAGCGGTCGCCGTTGGCGAGCAGCTTGGCCTTGTCATAATAGAGTTCCTCGCGGGTCTCGGTCGCGAACTCGAAGTTCGGGCCTTCGACGATGGCATCGACCGGACAGGCCTCCTGGCACAGGCCGCAATAGATGCACTTCACCATGTCGATGTCGTAGCGCACGGTGCGGCGGGTGCCGTCGTTGCGGCGCGGGCCGGCCTCGATGGTGATGGCCTGCGCCGGGCAGATCGCCTCGCACAGCTTGCAGGCGATGCAGCGTTCTTCGCCGTTCGGATAGCGGCGCAATGCGTGCTCGCCGCGGAAGCGGGGCGAGATCGGTCCCTTCTCGAACGGATAGTTCAGGGTCGGCTTCGGCTGGAAGAAATAGCGCATGGCGAGAAAGAACGCCGAGACGAATTCCGACAGCAGAAGCGAGCGTGCAGTGGCGTTGACGTTGATACCCATGACGGCCCTCACTTCGGCGCGATGCCGGCGAAATGCAGCACGCCGGCCACCACGATCACCATCGCCAGCGACAGCGGCAGGAACACCTTCCAGCCGAGACGCATCAATTGATCGTAGCGGTAGCGCGGCACGATCGCCTTCGCCATCGCGAACAGGAAGAACATGAAGAACAGTTTCAGCGAGAACCAGATGATCCCCGGCACCCAGTTGAAGGGCGGCAGGTCCACCGGAGGCAGCCAGCCTCCGAGGAACAGGATCGTGGCCAGCGCGCACATCGTGACGATCGCGACATACTCGCCGAGCATGAACAAGAGGTATGGCGTCGAGCCGTACTCGACCATGAAGCCGGCGACGAGCTCGGACTCCGCTTCGACGAGGTCGAAGGGCGGACGGTTGGTTTCCGCCAGCGCCGAGACGTAGAACACCACGAACATCGGGAACAGCGGCCAGACGTACCAGTTCAGGATGGTCAGCTGCGGCAGCCCGATCAGGCTGGCAAGGCCGCGGGCATGCTGGGCCTCGACCACGGCCGAGAGGTTCAGCGTGCCGGCGCAGAGCAGCACGGTGATGATGACGAAGCCGATCGAGACTTCGTAGGAGACCATCTGCGCCGCCGAGCGCAGCGCGGCCAGGAACGGGTACTTCGAGTTCGACGACCAGCCGGCCATGATGATGCCGTAGATCGACAGCGACGAGATCGCGAAGATGAAGAGGACGCCGACATTGATGTCGGAGATCACCCAGCCGAGATTGGTCGGGATCACCGCCCAGGCCGCGAGCGCGAGCACGCACGACACCAGCGGCGCCAGCAGGAACACGCCCTTGTTGGCGCCGGCCGGAATGATCGGCTCCTTCAGCACGAACTTGAGCAGGTCGGCGAAGGATTGCAGCAGGCCCCACGGGCCGACCACGTTCGGGCCACGGCGGATCTGCACCGCCGCCCAGATCTTGCGGTCGGCGAGCAGGATGTAGGCGATCGCCACCAAGAGGACGACGAGCACCAGGACGCTCTGGGCGACCATGATGATCAGCGGCCAGAGGAACCCGGTCCAGAATGCGCTTTCGAAGAATTCCATCAGATCACGCTCACTCTGCTGCGGTCAGCATGTGCCCGGAGGCGAGGCGCGAGCATTCCGCCATCACGGCGGACGCACGCGCGATTGGGTTGGTCAAATAGAAGTCCTCGACCAGGGGCTTGAACGGCGCCTTCTCGGGCGAGCCGCCCTTCCCCGCCAGCTTCTTGATCTGCTCGGCGGAGCCGGCCTCGATCTGGTCGAGACGGATCAGATGCGGCACGGCCTTGAACACCGCCTGGCGCAGCGCCGAGAGCGAGTCATAGCCGAGCTTCTTGCCGAGCGCTTCCGACAGCGCGCGGACGATCGCCCAGTCCTCGCGGGCTTCGCCCGGCGGGAACGCGGCGCGACCGGTCATCTGCACGCGGCCTTCGGTGTTGACGTAGATCGCGGACTTCTCGGTGTAGGCGGCCGCCGGCAGGATGACGTCGGCGCGGTGCGCGCCGCGATCACCATGGGTGCCGATATAGACGACGAAGGTGCCATCCGGCGCCTTGATCTCGTCGGCGCCGAGCAGGAACAGCAAGTCGAGCGTGCCGAAGGTCGTCATCTGCGCCGCATTCAGGCCGCCTGAGGTTGCGGCAAAGCCGATGTCGAGCGCGCCGACGCGCGAGGCGGTCTCGTGCAGCACGCCAAAGCCGTTCCAGCCGTCCTTCACCGCGCCGACGTCGAGCGCGAGCTTGGCGGCGGCTGCGAGGATGGCGGCGCCGTCGTGACGGGCGGCCGCGCCCGCACCGACCAGGATGATCGGGTGCTTGGCGTTCTTCAGCACGTCCATGAAGGAGTGCTTGCCGGCCGCGAGCTCACCCAGCGTCTCGGTGCCGGCACCGAGGTGGTCGTAATCATAGGTCAGGTCGGGCTTGGCACCGATCACGCCGACCTTGAAGCCACCGGCGCGCCAGCGCTTGCGGATGCGGGCGTTGAACACGGCCGCCTCTTTCCGCGGGTTCGCGCCGATGATGAGCAGTGCGTCGGCCTGCTCGACGCCGGCAAGCGTCGGATTGAAGATGTAGGAGCCGCGGCCGAGCGCGGGGTCGAAGGCATCGCCGCCCTGCACCGCCAGATTGCTCGAGCCGTACTTGGCGAGCAGGTCCTTCAGCGCGAACATCTCCTCGACGCCGGCGAGATCGCCTGCGATCGCACCGATGCGCTTGCCGTCGGTGCGCGCCGCCTTGGCGGCGATCGCGGCGAAGGCCTCGGTCCAGCTTGCCGCGCGCAGCTTGCCCGCCTCGCGGATATAGGGGCGGTCGAGGCGCTGGGTCCGCAGGCCGTCGACGACGTGGCGGGTCTTGTCCGAGATCCACTCCTCGTTCACGGCCTCGTTGATGCGCGGCAGGATCCGCATCACCTCGCGGCCGCGGGTGTCGACGCGGATCGCGGAGCCGACGCCGTCCATGACGTCGATCGACTGGGTCTTGCCGAGCTCCCACGGGCGCGCCGCGAAGGCATAGGGCTTCGAGGTCAGCGCGCCGACCGGGCAGATGTCGACGAGGTTGCCCTGCAGTTCCGACGTCAGGGCGTGCTCGAGATAGGTCGTGATCTCCATGTCCTCACCGCGGCCGGTGGCGCCCATCTCGGGCGCGCCGGCGACTTCCGCCGAGAAGCGGACGCAGCGCGTGCACTGGATGCAGCGGTTCATCGAGGTCTTGACCAGCGCGCCGAGATATTTGTCCTCGACCGCGCGCTTGTTCTCGGCGAAACGGCTGGTGTCGACACCATAGCCCATTGCCTGGTCCTGCAGGTCGCACTCGCCGCCCTGGTCGCAGATCGGACAATCCAAGGGATGGTTGATCAGAAGGAATTCCATCACGCCTTCGCGCGCCTTCTTCACCATCGGCGAACGCGTGGAAATTTCCGGCGGTTCGCCCTTGGGGCCCGGACGGCAGTCGCGCACGCCCCAGGCGCAGCTCGCGACCGGCTTCGGGCCGCCCTTCACCTCGACGAGGCACATCCGGCAATTGCCGGCGATCGACAGCCGCTCGTGATAGCAGAAGCGCGGAATCTCGGCGCCGGCCGCCTCGCACGCCTGAAGCAGCGTGTACTCGGCGGGGACATCGATCTCTTTGCCGTCGATGATGAGCTTGGTCATTCTTCCTACTCCGCCGCGACCATGTTCACGGGATCGCGGACGCCGATGTCATCGACATCTGCCTTGTGCGAATACTGGTCGATGCGCGCTTCGATCTCGTGACGGAAGTGCGCGATCAGGCCCTGGATCGGCCAGGCCGCGGCGTCGCCGAGCGCGCAGATGGTGTGGCCTTCGACCTGCTTGGTCACCTCGAGCAGCATGTCGATCTCGCGCTTGTGGGCGCGGCCTTCGGCCATGCGGGTGAGGACGCGCCACATCCAGCCCGTGCCCTCGCGGCACGGCGTGCACTGGCCGCAGCTCTCATGCTTGTAGAAATAGGAGATGCGGGCAATCGCACGGATCAGGTCGGTCGACTTGTCCATCACGATCACGGCGGCGGTGCCGAGGCCCGAGCGCAGCTTGCTTAAGGAGTCGAAATCCATCGGCGTGTCGATGATCTGCTCGGCGGGCACCATGCGCACCGACGAGCCGCCGGGGATCACGGCCTTGAGGTTGTCCCAGCCGCCGCGAATGCCGCCGCAATGCTTGTCGATCAGCTCACGGAACGGGATTCCCATGGCCTCTTCGACGTTGCAAGGCCGCTCGACATGGCCGGAGATGCAGAACAGCTTGGTGCCGACGTTGTTCGGGCGGCCGATGCCGGCGAACCACGCCGCGCCGCGGCGCAGGATGTCGGGCGCAACCGCGATGGACTCGACGTTGTTGACCGTGGTCGGGCAGCCGAACAGACCGACGTTGGCCGGGAACGGCGGCTTCAGGCGCGGCTGGCCCTTCTTGCCTTCGAGGCTCTCGAGCAGCGCGGTCTCCTCGCCGCAGATATAGGCGCCGGCGCCGTGGGCGACGTAGATGTCGAACGGCCAGCCGTTGACGTTGTCCTTGCCGACCAGCTTGGCCTCATAGGCCTGGTCGATCGCGGCCTGCAGATGCTCGCGCTCGCGGATGAACTCGCCGCGGACATAGATGTAGCAGGCATGCGCGTTCATCGCGCAGCTCGCGATCAGGCAACCTTCGATCAAGAGATGCGGATCGTGCCGCATGATCTCGCGGTCCTTGCAGGTGCCGGGCTCGGACTCATCGGCGTTGACGACGAGATAGCTCGGCCGGCCGTCGGTCGATTCCTTCGGCATGAAGGACCATTTCAGACCGGTCGGGAAGCCGGCGCCGCCGCGGCCGCGCAGGCCCGACGCCTTCATCTCGTTGATGATCCAGTCGCGGCCCTTGTCGATGATGTTCTTGGTGCCATCCCAGGCGCCGCGGCGCCGCGCACCCTCGAGCCCCCAATCGTGGAGGCCGTAAAGGTTCTTGAAGATGCGGTCCTTGTCCTCGAGCATATCAGTGCTTTCCGATCAACGATTGGACTGCTTGTAGGCAAGTCCGGCGGCGCAGATGCCAAACGTCAGCGCCCAGAGCGAAGCCGATTCCAGCGATGCGTTCAGGCCGAAGCGCTGCAGCAGGAAGATGAAGGCGGCCGCCACCACGGCGTGCATCGCGATGAAGCCCCACTTCTTCATGCCAACGCTCCCCTGCGCTATCGACGAAGCGAGATCCCGCATCAGGTGGTCTCCTTCAGCGTGGTCGGTCCGGTGATCGGCGCCGAGAACTGGCGGCCGTTCTGCGGACCCGGCTTCGGCGGATTGCCCGAAGCGAAGCCGTCGAGCACCTTGCCGAAGCTTTCCTTGGTCAGGTCCTCATAGGTGTCCTTGCCGATCAGCACCATCGGCGCGTTCACGCAGGCGCCCAGGCACTCCACCTCTTCCCAGCTGAAATTGCCGTCCTTGGAGAGATGGAAGGGCTCGTGATGGATGCGGTGCTCGCAGACGTGGATCAGATCCTCGGCGCCGCGCAGCCGGCACGGCGTGGTGCCGCAGACCTGGACGTGGGCCTTCTTGCCGACGGGGGCGAGCTGGAACATGGTGTAGAAGGTCGCGACCTCCAGCACGCGGATATAGGGCATGTCGAGCATGTCGGCGATGACGCGGATCGCGGCTTCCGAGACCCAGCCCTCGTTCTGCTCCTGCGCGCGCCAGAGGATGGCGATGACCGCGGAGGCCTGACGTCCGGCGGGATATTTCGCGATCTGTTGCCGCGCGAATGCGAGGTTCTCCTCCGTGAACGCAAAGCTCGCGGGCTGGACTTCCTTCGGTGCTAATCGGCGAACGGACATAGCTCAATCTCTCACTGCATGCGGCGCGCGGATTTCGCATTCAGGTTCTTGGCGTTCAGGGCTTCGATCCTGTCCTGCCAGAATGCGCTTGCGGTGCCGAAAACGTTGTAGCCGACATGGGTCGAGACCTTGATGCGGTCGAGGATCGACAGCTCGGTCACGGTCTCCATGCGGTTGCTGCGCGGATCGAACACGATCAGCTTCAGCGGGGTCTGTTCGAGGATGAAGCGCGACACGGCGTGCGAGCGATCGCTGCCGTGCTCCTCGCACATGATGACGCTGTCGGCCTCGAGCAGGCGGACGCCGCCCTTGATCGCCTCGATCTCGACGCCCTCGACGTCGAGCTTGATCAGATACTTGCCGCTCGCGGCGATCTTGCCGTCGTCGATCAGGTTGTCGAGCGCGATCACCGGCACCTCCTCCCCGCCCGCCGACTGATCGCCGGCGATGCTGAAGGCCTCGTGCTTGGTGCCCGATAGACGCGCGGTCCCGCGCGCTGCGCCGATCGCGCACTTCATCGTCTCGAAGCGGCCAGCGTTGACGCGCGCATTGTTGGCGAGCTTCGGGTAGTTCTGGCCCGACGGCTCGATCGCAATCGCCTTGTGCGCGCCGAACGGCTTGCTCGAGACCAGCACCGACCAATAGCCGTAATTGGCGCCGCAATCGAGCAGCGTGTAGTCGACGTCGATGGAATCGGCGAACAGCAGCTCGAGCTCGTCTTCATAGTTGTACGAGCGGTTGAGCAGCTTGCTCCAATAGCCGTCGCCGTAGGGGAATTCGAACACCGCGTCGGAATTGAGCCTGATCGCGATGTTGCGCTCGGGCAGCGTCTTGCGCAGCAAATTCGCGCAGGCAATGTAGCCCATATGCGAGAAGTGCGAGGAGATCTTCGATCCCGTCACCAGCGCCAAGGCAGCCGTCCGCTCCCACAGGTTGGCCCCTTCAAGGGCCCCCGAGGCGCGGTCAAACTGGATTGGCGCCTGCGCCATCACCGATCGACCTCTCCGAACACGATGTCGAGCGAGCCCAGGATCGCCGAGACGTCGGCGAGCAGATGGCCGCGGCAGATGTGGTCCATGGCCTGGAGATGGGCAAAGCCCGGCGCGCGGATCTTGCACTTGTAGGGCTTGTTGGTGCCATCGGCGACGAGATAGACGCCGAACTCGCCCTTGGGCGCCTCGACCGCGGTATAGATCTCGCCGGCCGGCACGTGGACGCCTTCGGTGTAGAGCTTGAAGTGGTGGATCAGCGCTTCCATCGAGCGCTTCATCTCGCCGCGGCGCGGCGGCGCGACCTTGTTGTCGGCGACGACGACGGGGCCCTTGCCGTCCGGCGCGTTCAGCTTCTGGATGCACTGCTTCATGATGCGCACGGACTGGCGCATCTCTTCCATGCGGATCAGATAGCGGTCGTAGCAGTCGCCGTTCTTGCCGATCGGGATGTCGAAATCCATCTCGGCGTAGCACTCATAAGGCTGTGACTTGCGCAGGTCCCAGGCCGCGCCCGAGCCGCGCACCATCACGCCCGAGAAACCCCACTCCCAGGCTTCCTTCAGCGGCACCACGCCGATGTCGACGTTGCGCTGCTTGAAGATGCGGTTGGCGGTGAGCAGGCGATCGAGATCGTCCACCACCTTGAGGAACGGATCGCACCAGGCCTCGATGTCGTCGACCAACTTCTGCGGCAGATCCTGGTGCACGCCGCCGATCCGGAAGTAAGCCGCATGCATGCGGCTGCCCGAGGCGCGCTCGTAGAACACCATCAGCTTCTCGCGCTCTTCGAAGCCCCACAGCGGCGGGGTCAGCGCGCCGACGTCCATCGCCTGCGTGGTGACGTTGAGCAGATGCGACAGGATGCGGCCGATCTCGCAATAGAGCACGCGGATCAGCTGGCCGCGGCGCGGCACCTCGATGCCGAGCAGCTTTTCGGCGGCCATGCAGAAGGCGTGCTCCTGGTTCATCGGCGCGACGTAGTCGAGCCGGTCGAAATAGGGGATCGCCTGCAGATAGGTTTTCTGCTCGATCAGCTTCTCGGTGCCGCGGTGAAGCAGGCCGATATGGGGATCGACGCGCTCGACCACTTCGCCGTCGAGTTCCAGCACGAGGCGCAACACGCCGTGCGCCGCCGGATGCTGCGGTCCGAAATTGATGGTAAAGTTGCGAAGCTGTTCAGATTGCTCGTTCATGATCAGACCTTCGGCCCCGCTTTTTCATCGCCCGGAAGCACCGGATAGTCGGCACCTTCCCAAGGAGACAAAAAGTCGAACTTGCGGAATTCCTGGTTGAGCCGGACCGGCTCGTACACCACCCGCTTCTCCTGGTCGTCGTAGCGGACCTCGACGAAGCCGGTGAGCGGGAAATCCTTGCGCAGCGGATGGCCCTCGAAGCCGTAGTCTGTGAGGATGCGGCGCATGTCGGGATGGCCGACGAAGAACACGCCGTAGAGGTCGTAGGCTTCGCGCTCGAACCAGTCAGCGCCGGGGAAGATGTCGATCAACGAAGGCACCTGCGTGGTCTCGTCGGCTTGCGCCTTGAGCCGGATGCGGGCGTTCAGCGTTGGCGACAGGAAATGATAGATCACGTCGAAGCGCTTCTCGCGATCCGGGTAGTCCACCGCCGTGATGTCGGTGATGTTGACGAAACGGCAGCTCGGGTCGTCGCGGAGGTATTTGACCACCTCGACGATCCTGGCGGCCTCGACGTCCACGGTGAGCTGGTTGAAGGCCACCGAGTGACCGGTCGCGGCGCCCGGAAGCGCGCTAACGATCGTCTGCCCCAGGGCGTCGAGCTTGGCGTCGTCCATGACGTAAAACCTTAGCGTTCGATGGTGCCGGTGCGCCGGATCTTCTTCTGCAGCAGCAGCACGCCGTAGAGCAGCGCTTCCGCCGTGGGCGGGCAGCCCGGCACGTAGATGTCGATCGGCACGATGCGGTCGCAGCCGCGCACGACCGAATAGGAATAGTGATAGTAGCCGCCGCCATTGGCGCACGAGCCCATCGAGATGACGTAGCGCGGCTCGGGCATCTGGTCGTAGACCTTGCGCAGCGCCGGCGCCATCTTGTTGGTCAGCGTTCCCGCAACGATCATCACGTCGGACTGGCGCGGCGAGGCACGCGGGGCAAAGCCGAAGCGCTCGACGTCGTAGCGCGGCATCGAGACCTGCATCATCTCGACCGCACAGCAGGCAAGACCGAAGGTCATCCACATCAGGGAGCCGGTGCGCGCCCAAGTGATGAGGTCGTCGGTCGCGGCCACGAAGAAGCCCTTGTCGGACAGCTCGGAATTGACCTCGAGGAAGAACGGATCATTGGCCCCGACCGGCTTGCCGGTGGACGGGTCCAGAATGCCCTTCGGGGCCGGCGCGATCACCGGACCTGCGGACTGCGTAGCTGGGTTCAATCCCATTCCAGGGCTCCTTTCTTCCATTCATAGGCGAACCCGACCGTCAGCACGGCGAGGAACACCACCATGGACCAGAAGCCGGTCGCGCCAAGCTTGCCGAACGCCACCGCCCAGGGAAACAGAAACGCCACCTCGAGGTCGAAGATGATGAAGAGGATGGCGACCAGATAGAAGCGAACGTCGAACTTCATGCGGGCGTCGTCGAACGCGTTGAAACCGCACTCGTAGGCCGACAGCTTTTCCGGGTCCGGCTGCTGGAACGCCACGATGAAGGGCGCGATCAGCAGCACGAGGCCGATGAGGCCCGCTACCCCTATGAAGACGACAAGTGGAAGATAGTTCTGCAGAATGCCGCTCATTGGCGAGCCCTTTTTCCCGCAGCCTCGGGACAGCCACGGATTCGTCCGATTTGGAATTATTCTGAGCCTTAGCGCAGTGCACCAATGGGCGCAAGACACGCTCTTTTCAGGCCCTTAGCCGCCCCCAGAACCGTGAAAATCCCGGAATCACCCCGCGGCTGGTATGGAGCAGATCGCCATGGCCAGCAAGGGCTGCCACGGCCTCGCAGGTCAGCCGTTCGGAGATTGCGGCGCTCGGGCCGAGCCAGTTATTTGCTGTGCGATGACCGACCAAAATGCTCAGGTTTTTGGTGCGGCAGCGCACTCCAGCCCCGGCAATCGCCGCCGCGGGGGCACCCCCGTCGTTCCGGCGACCTATTTTGCCGGTGGCCAGCGCGGCCAGGACGCCAATGATGATGCCGCCGCATCAGGTGCAGGAAAGACACCTTTCCACAGCCGTGCGTGATCAAAACAGCCATGCCGCACGACGGGACCGCTGGTCTGACGAATGCGCCGGCGGTCGGCTTTAAGCCGGCCGCGAGCGCGGCGGCAGCGACCTCCTGGTCGCGCGCGCCGCGCTCGGATGAGCTTCGGGCCGGGGGGCATGGCCCGCGGGCTCATCGTGACGGCGGATCAGCGGTCGTCCGGGCGGAGGCGAACGAACATCACGATCAATTGCTCCAAGCCCTGGAGCCTTCCGGCCCTG
The DNA here is from genome assembly GCF_053629095.1 of Bradyrhizobium sp. USDA 372. Taxonomy (NCBI): domain Bacteria; kingdom Pseudomonadati; phylum Pseudomonadota; class Alphaproteobacteria; order Hyphomicrobiales; family Nitrobacteraceae; genus Bradyrhizobium; species Bradyrhizobium sp. USDA 372. The sequence goes on from NZ_JBRJHR010000001.1 coordinate 696,286, forward strand.
CCCTCGCCTGTCCTCACCATTTGTAGGAGACGCTGGCGGTGACGCGGCGACGGTCGCCGTAGAAGCAGGACGTGGCCGACGCGCAGCTTGCGACATAGATCTTGTCGGTCAGGTTGATCACGTTCAGCGCTGTGCGCCAGTTCTGCCATTCGTAATGGAGCGCGAGATCGCCGAGCACGACCGCGGGAACCTCGAGCGTGTTGGCCTGGTCGGCCCAGGACGAGCCGATATAACGCACACCGCCGCCGAAGCCGAACCCTGCGAGCGGCCCGTCCTTGAAGGTGTAGTCCGCCCACCCCGACACCAGGAGTTCGGGCGTGTTGGTCGGTGTCTTGCCGACCAGCGCCGGATCCAGGTCCTTGCTGTTGAAGAGATGATAGGCCGTGAAGGCGCCGATGAATTTCAGCTCCTTCGTGGCATTGGCCACCGCTTCCAGCTCGATGCCGCGCGACGTCACCTCTCCGGTCTGGTTCTGCAGCACCGGGACGATGCCCGCGCCCGTGGTTGTCGTCACGTTCTGGCGAACGAGATCGAAGACCGAGACGGTGAAATAGCCGTCGAATCCGACAGGCGCGACCTTCACGCCGATTTCGGCCTGCTTGCCGGTCTCCGGCAGGAACAGCTGGTTCGCCGCATTGAGGCCGATGATCGGGTTGTAGCTCGTCGAGTAGGAGACGTAGGGCGCGATGCCGTTGTCGAAATTGTAGATCAGCCCGGCGCGACCGCTGAACCTGCTGTCGTCGCGGCTGGCGACGGTCGCCCCGGTGTCACGGGCTTCCTGCGTCGTCTCGACCCAATCATTGCGGCCGCTTAGCACCAGCGTGAAATTGCCGAGCTTCATCTGGTCCTGAAGATAGGTGCCGGCCTGCTTCTGCGTGATCAGGAAGTTCCGGAACGGCGAGCCCGGCAACGGAACCTCAGCTCCCCCATAGGCCGGATTGAAGACGTTGATCGAGGGCACACCGAACCCGAAGGCCTGATAATCGTCGATCTGATAGCCCCGCAGATCGACACCGAACAGCATCGTGTGCCTGACTGGACCGGTGTTGAAGCGATACTCGAGCTGATTATCGAGATTGGCCTGATTGGCCGTGTTCTTCGCGTACCAATTGTAGCGATTGAGCGTGGCCGTATTGATGTTGGCCCAATCGTTGCCGACATAGCCGCGGTAGCTGATGTCGACATGCGCGAAGCGAGCGTTCTGACGGAACGTCACATCGTCGGTGAGATGGCGCTCGAACTGATAGCCGAGCATCTCCTGCTCGCGCGTGAACTTGTCGACGCTGGGATCGCCGGCGAAGAAGCTGGTCGGGATCTTACCGAACGGCGCGCTGGTCACCGTGCCCTGATAGGGCAGGAAGTTGATGCCGCGGGTATCCTGCTTCGAGGCCGAGGCCAACACCGTGAAGGTGGTGTCGGCATCCGGCTTCCACGTGAATGACGGCGCAATGAAGTAGTTGTTGTCAGGTGTGAAGTTGACCTGCGTGCCGCCGTTCTGGACCTGGCCGACAACGCGCGCGAACAGCTTGCCGTTCTCAGGACTGGTCGCGACCGGGCCGCCCATGTCGAAGCTGACATAGGCGTTGCCGAAATTGTTGACGCCGGCCTCGATGTAGCGGATCGGCTCTGCCGGAGGCATCTTGCTGATGACGTTGACGATGCCGCTCGGGCTCGATCCGCCGTAAAGCACGGCTGACGGACCGCGCAACACCTCGACCCGCTCCATGTTGGGAGTCTGCAGCTTCCAACTGGCATAGGACGTGTAGAACAGCTGCATGCCGTCGAGGAACAGACCGATATCCTCGGACTTGAAGCCGCGGATCAGCCACCAATCGTTCCGGGTGTCCGTGCCGAAAGTCCCTGCCCGGACGCCGGCGGTGTAGCGCAGGACCTCGTCGAGCTTGTTCGGCTTCTGGTCGCGGATCTGCTCGGCACCGATGACGGACACCGCCTGAGGTGTCTCCATGATCGGCGTGTTGGTCTTGGTGCCCGATGAGCTGCGACCGGCGACATAGCCGTTCACCGGCCCGCGCGGCGTCTCCACGAAGCCGACTTCGCGCCGTGGCTGCGGCTTGTTTCGCTCGGCGGTCTGCACCGACGATCGCGTCGCGCGGCGCTGTGGGGCCGCGGCAGCACGCTTCCGTGTTTCCGGCGCGGTGACGGTGACCGAGGGCAGATTTTGCGCGCCACTCTGCGCGGAAGATTGTGCAAGCGATGCCTGCGGCATCAAGACCCAAGCGGATGCGGTCGCCAACACGGCCGACCGCAGCATTCCAAGACTGTTCAACGCGCCACCCCAAAGCTGCATGTTCGATGCGTCATGCCGCCTGTCCCGGAACGGCATGCGCTTGGGGTGACGCTTATGTGAGGGCGCGCGATTTCCCTAATTGAAAGCTTCTTAGAACGGGTCTTAGAAGCGATCCACAAATCGGCAGGTGCGAATGAGCTTAGCTTCCTCCGGTCGCATTCGGATTTCCCGAGCTTGCGACACTGGTCGTCGCAATGGCCCCTGCCGGCTCACCGGGCTCCGCGCCAATCCGGATCGACATCCTCGTCTTGGAAAGGCCGGCCGCCTCCACTCCCTCCAAAGGGGAGATGAAACCATTTTGCGGAACCCGCGAAACCATCCGGAAACAGATGGCCCCTAGAAGATGAGCCCATAGACGGCGGCAAAGCCCGCCCGGAGGCTCAGATGAACCACTCAATTCATTCTGCTGATCGTGCGACCCACCTGAAGATCGTGGTGGTGGCGCTGGTAGCCGGCATTGCCGTGGCCGGCTTCGGGATCGCGGCCCGCACCAATGCCGATTACGGCCAGACCGCCCAGTCCACCCATGTGATCAAGGCCGGCAAGCCGGTGGTGGTGACCAGCGCGGGCACGTCCGAGATTCGCTGATATCTGCCCTTTTGGGCTGACCATAGGCCGCCGCTGGGCGGCCTTTTTCGTTTTCCAGAGCAATGCTTAGCGGGGACGCCCGGGGGAAGCGCAACGTCCTTGACTTCACCATGTCCCCCCTTTAAGTCCCCCCTCGTTCCGCGCGCGTTCAGCGAACCACGCGGGAGTAGCTCAGTTGGTTAGAGCGCCGGCCTGTCACGCCGGAGGTCGCGGGTTCGAGCCCCGTCTCTCGCGCCATTTTTGGCAATCCCCTCATAAGCTTAGCCCGAACTTCTCGACGCTTTTCGCGGCTCTGCGCGCAATTTCAGGCGGCTGCCGGGAACTCTCGGCATAGTCAGCCCGCGTCCGAATCGTCTACGCCTAGAAGGGCTTAGAGGGACCCCCCATATTCTCGGCTTTTTTCGGGACTCCCTGTCATTGGACGATGAGGAGGCCAGACATGGCTAAGAAGGATCCGGCTAAGAGGGATTCGGCGAAGAAGACAGCCGCGCCCGCCACGATCACGCTCAAGCACCTCGCTGCCGACATTGCCGACCGCCAGGATGTCTCCAAAAAGCACGCCGAGGCGGTCCTGACCGACATGGTCGATCTGATCGCCAAGCACCTCAAGAAGGGCGACCGGGTCCGCATCGTCGGCCTTGGCATCCTCCAGGTCCGCAAGCGCGCCGCCCGCACCGGCCGCAATCCGACCACCGGCGAAGCGATCCACATCAAGGCCAGCAGGAAGGTCGCGTTCCGCCCGGTAAAGGAACTGAAGGAGGCGATCTGAGGCCACTTTTCGTTAAGCCTGGTCGTTAGGCCTGGCCCGAGCCCGTTCCGGCCGCTTCACGGCCCGCTTTTCTGATATACCGCCTGCTTCCCGAACTCGGCGGTTTGACCAGAAATGTCCTCCCTCTCCTTTTCGCATACCGTGGCCGAGCGCTTCCTGCGCTACGTCACCATCGACACCCAGTCCGATCCGGCATCGCCTCACTCGCCCTCGACCGAGAAGCAGAAAGATCTCGGCCGCGTGCTCGCTGCCGAGCTGAAGGCCATGGGCGTTGCGGACGCGCATCTCGACGAATACGGCTACGTCTACGCAACGATCCCGGCCAACACCGACAAGAAGGTGCCGGTGATCTGCTTCTGCTCGCACATGGACACCTCGCCCGACGTCACCGGCAAGGGCGTCAAGCCGCAAGTCGTGAAGAACTATCGCGGCGGCGACATCATCCTGCCCGGCGACACCAGCCAGGTGATCCGCTTCAATGAGCACCCCGCGCTGAAGAACCAGATCGGCAACGACATCATCACCACCGACGGCACCACGCTGTTGGGGGCCGACAACAAGGCCGGCGTTGCCGAGATCATGGATGCCGCGCATTTCTTCCTCAACAACCCCGACGTGAAGCACGGCACCATCAAGATCCTGTTCACGCCGGACGAGGAGATCGGCCGCGGCGTCGACAATGTCGACCTGAAGAAGCTGGGGGCCGATTTCGGCTACACCATGGACGGCGAGAGCGCCGGCTGCGTCGAGGACGAGACGTTCTCGGCCGACGGTGCCACCATCACCATCAACGGCGTCAGCGCCCATCCCGGCTACGCCAAGGGCAAGATGGAGCACGCGATCAAGATCGCCGCCGCCATCGTCGAGCGTCTGCCGAAGGAGGGCTGCTCGCCCGAGACCACCTCGGGCAAGCAAGGCTTTCTGCATCCGATCGGCATTGAGGGCGCGCTGGAGCAGGCGACGCTCTCCTTCATCGTCCGCGACTTCACCGAGGAAGGGCTGAAGGAGAAGGAGGCGCTGCTCGAGGACATCGTCAAGGACGTGATGAAGGACTATCCGCGCTCGACCTACACGTTCGAGGTCAAGGAGCAGTACCGCAACATGAAGCAGGTGATCGATCGTCACCCGCACGTGCTCGAATACGCCATCGAGGCGATCCGTCGCGCCGGCCTGCGGCCGATGCGCACCGCGATCCGCGGCGGCACCGACGGCTCGCGCCTGTCCTTCATGGGCCTGCCCTGCCCCAACATCTTCGCCGGCGAGCACGCGTTTCATTCGCGGCTCGAATGGGTCAGCCGGCAGGATATGGAAAAGGCGGTGGAGACCATCGTGCATCTGGCGATGATCTGGGAAGAGAAGGCCTGAGCCTTCCTGCAGACGTCGACGATGGCCGGGCTTGCGCCCGGCCATTGATTGAGAGCCTACGGCACCGGCATTGCGCGCGGATTGCGATGGAAGCGGTTGGCGCTCGCCATCCAGCTCGGCAACGGTGCGCCGTCACGATGCCGGCCGCCGGCAACGGCTGCAGCCCAGGCCACTGCGGCGCCGATCAGGGTCGCGGCTGCGACCGAGAACGCCACGATGATCGAGTTGCGTCGCGCGCGGTTGATGGCCGTCTTCGAGTCTGCGATCAGCGCATCGACCCGCCGCTCGGATTCGGGGGCCGCCAGTCCCGTCGCCGCGGCGACCAGTTGCACGAGGTAGGCCCGATCGTCGGTGCTGACGCCGCTGTGGCTGGACGAGGTCATCAGGATACGTCCGGCTTCGGCGCGCGGTTCCCTCAGGTCAGCGTTCGGCGCGCGGCGCGGCGCGCGGAACAGCTTGTCGAGCTCATAGCTCAACAAGGGCTCGGCCGCCGAGGTGTTGCTCGCCGAGCTGCGCATCGGCGAACGGTCGATCGCGGCAGCGCCGAGGAGCGCGAGCAGAGCTGCGCCGGCCAGGACCGCCAGCGCCCAGGCCGTCAGGCCATGGAGTCCATCCCGCCGCTCGCCGTCATCCTCGATCGTTGCAAGCACGGGCTCGGGCCGGGTCGTCCGGCCGGCGATGTAGCCGCCGAAGCCGAAGCTGACGATCGCCTGGATGATCAGATAGAGCCCGGAGAGTAGCGCCAGCGCTGCCGAGGCATCGCGCCAGGTCGGCGAGGCCGAACTCACACCGAGGCCGACCGCGACACCAAAACCGATCAGGATGAATGACATTGCGCTCGCAGCAAGCGCGCCCGCGAACACCGAGCTCCACTGGATCGTTCGAGGCGCCTCGACTGCCAGGCCGCTTTCCATGACCTCTTCCCGCATGAGAGTTTCTACGGTCATTGCCGCGCTCTCAGCGCAGGCCGAAGAACGACAGGATCGCCATGATGACGACGATCAAGCCGATCAGATAAATCAATCCGTCCATTGTCCGTCCTCCTCAGATCTTCTGATCGCTAATCGCGAGGTATGAGGAACGTTCCTAATTGGACAGATCGGATGGAACGAACTTGGAAGATGCGGGTTATCTGTCCAAGTCCCAAGGATAGAAATTGTGAGCACATGAGGCCTCAGCCGGCTCGTCCGGCTGGGGCCTTTCCGCGTTGCGGCCGGCGCGTCTCCTCCTGTCGTATGTTAACGACGCCGGGGCCGGGATCATCAATGATGCGATCAGGCGGAACCTGCAGATCAGGAGAGGCGCGTGGACCGCAGAACGGCGTGCCTGCATCAGGCGAATGCATTCCGGGAGAAAGCCCTCGCCGATCCCGAGCACCACGACCAATGGATCGACGAGGCCATCAAGTGGCTGGAACGGGCGATGGAAGCGAGCTGTCGGGCCGCCATCACCATGGAAGGTGACGACGGCAGCGGAGCTCCGGCCCCCACGATCGAAGCCATGGTGCCACTTCGGCGCGCCATCGTTCGCCAGTGAGAGGCGCTGGCACCGCATGCGCTGCTGCGGCAATTGTTCCAGGGACGTAACAATGTTGCGGGTCGACACTGTCCCGCGCCCATGCTAGGCCGAGCACAGACCGCAACCAGAGTGACGTCGTGCTCGCAAACCGCCAGCCCTCAGGATCCTGCCGCTCGCGCGCCCGGCGCGGGCTGCTGTCCGTGCTGATCGCGGCTGTCTATCTGCTCGCGGGCGTGCTGCACGGCGCACACGATATCGACGTCACCACGCCCCGCGGCGGCTCGGAGATCGCCGCGGTCCTCGATGGCGCCGGCGGCCATAGCGACCACAAGGCCATCGGCGGACATCATTGCCACGGCTGCTTCTCGCTGACCGTGGCACAGCCGATGCCATCGACGGCAGCGACCGCGCTTGCGTCGGCGCCGAGCCCGCAACGGGCCTCCCGGCTCGCCGGAATTGTTCCCGATACCGACTCTCCCCCTCCCAGACCTATTGCCTGAACGGATTGGTCGGGCGCCCCGCGCCCATTAGCTTCATCCTTCACAGGTCGGTTTCATGTTTCGCAGGGGAATGGCCGCGCGCCTGGCGTGCGCGGCAGCGTGTCTGATTGCAGCATCGGCGCTTGCACCATCGCACGCCCAGACTTTGACGATGCGGAGCGCCCTGGCGCGCGCGCTGGCGGCGAGCCCGCGGCTGACGGCGGCGGAGCGCGACGTCGGCATCGCCACGGGCCAGCGCATCCAGGCGGGCGCCCTGCTCAATCCGGAGCTGTCCTATGAACAGGACGATTCATTCGGCTCCGGCAGATATCGCGGAACGCGCTCGGCCGAGACCACGCTGCAGATCAGCCAGGCCTTCGAGCTGTTCGGCAAGCGCGAGGCGCGGATTGCCGCAGGCGCAGCCGGCGTCGAGGTCGCCGCGATCCAGCGCAAAGCCGTCAGGCTGGAGGTGCTGTCGGAGACCGCGATCGCCTTTCTCAGCGTGCTCGGCGCCCAGCGGCGCATCCAGATCCTAGACGAGCAGATTGCCGCGATCGACCGGCTGACGCCGCTCCTGCGTCGCCGGGTCGAAGCCGGCGCCTCGTCGCCGGCCGAGACCGGCCGCGCCGAGGTCGCCTCCGCCCTGGTGAAGGCCGACCGCGAGCGCTTCAAGGCGACCTTGGCGAGCGCCCGGCGCGAGCTTGCAGTGCTGATGGGCGATGCGTCCGCAAAATTCGGCGAGGTCTCCGGCCGGCTCGAGACCACCGGACGCCCGCCGACGTTCCAGGCGGTTGTCGCCGCCATCGACGCCAATCCGCAGCTGGTGCGCTGGACCGCGGTCTATGCCCAGCGCAATGCCGAGCTCTTGCTGGCGCGGCTCAAGCCGTATCCGGACGTGCGGATCGCGGCCGGATGGCGTCACTATAGCGAGACCAATGACGACGCGTTGCGTCTGTCCGTCTCGGTGCCGATCCCCGTGTTCGACCAGAACCAGGGCAACATCCTTTCGGCCCAGGAAAGCCTCGCCAAGACCAGAGCCGAGCGCGAGGCCAACCGCAACGCGCTGATCGTGATCGCCGGACGCGCCTATGATTCGCTCCAGGGCTCGCTGCGCGAGCTCGCGGTGCTGCGCGAGACCGCGATCCCCAAGGCCGTCGAAGCGTCCGAGGCGATCTCGCAAGGCTACGGCCAGGGCCGCTTCACCCTGCTCGAAGTGCTGGACGCCCAGGCCAGCGTGACCCAGGCGCGGCTGCGCGAGCAGGAGGCGCTGCAGAATTTCCACGCGGGCGTCGCGACCATCGAAGGCCTCGTCGGCAATCCCTTCACGCTGGCGCGGGAGAGCGCACGATGAAAACGTCCTCGACCATCCTGATAGCCATCGTTGCCGCCGCGCTCGGCGCTTACGGCTATTCCCTGCTCGCCCCCGGCAAGGTCGCGCCCGCCGAGCACGCTGAGCATTCCGAGCCGAAGAAGCCGAACGACCATGTCGAGCAGGACGAGCACGGCGCCGACCGCATCCGCATCTCCGACGTGAAGCTGGCCGCCGCGGGCGTCACCCTGGCGGAAGCCGCGAGCGCCACACTGACCGACACGCTCGCCTTCAACGGCATCCTGCGCGCCAACCAGGAAGCCGTGGTGCAGGTGACCCCGCGCTTTCCGGGCCTCGCCAAATCCATCCAGAAGCGGATCGGCGACAAGGTCGGCAAGGACGATCTGCTTGCCGCGATCGAAAGCAACCAGAGCCTCACCGTCTATGAACTGAAGGCGCCGATTGCCGGCACCATCATCGAGCGGCAGATCTCGCTCGGCGAATACGCCTCCGAGCAGAAGCCGGCCTTCGTCGTCGCCGATCTCTCCACCATCTGGGTCGACCTGTCGATCTACCGTCAGGACTTAAGGCGCGTCCGCATCAATGACGAGGTGCTGATCGATCCAGACGACGGCCGCGGCGAGATCAAGGGCACGATCTCCTACATGGCGCCGATCGGCAGTAGCGAGACCCAGACCGCGCTGGCGCGCGTGGTGCTGCCCAATCCGGACGGTCGCCTGCGGCCCGGCCTGTTCGTCACGGCACGGCTGATCCTCGCGGCGCGCAATGTCGCGGTCGCGGTGCGCCGGAGCGCGATCCAGACGCTGGAGAACAGGACCATCGTGTTCGTACGCGAGGACGGCGACAAGATCGAAGCCCGCCCGGTCGAGCTCGGCGATTCCGATCCGCGCCACGTCGAGATCAAGGCGGGCCTTTCGCCCGGCGAGCATTACGTCGCGGAGAACAGCTTCGTCGTGAAGGCGGAGATGGGCAAGGGCGAGGCCGAGCATGATTGAGCGTCTCATCGCCATCTCGCTGCATCAGCGCTGGCTGGTGCTGGTACTCGCGCTCGGCGCCCTCGCCTTTGGCACCTGGAATTTCCAGCGCCTGCCGATCGACGCGGTGCCTGACATCACCAACGTCCAGGTCCAGATCAACACCCGCGCCCCCGGTTATTCGCCGCTCGAGATCGAGCAGCGCATCACCTTCCCGGTCGAGACCGCGATGGGCGGCCTGCCCAAGCTCGACTACACCCGCTCGCTGTCGCGCTACGGCCTCAGCCAGGTGACGATCGCGTTCAAGGACGGCACCGACATCTACTTCGCCCGGCAGCTCGTCGGCGAGCGCATTCAGCAGGTGAAGGACCAGCTGCCGGCGGGCGTCGAGGTCGCCATGGGTCCGGTCTCGACCGGCCTCGGCGAGATCTTCATGTACACCGTGGAGACCAGGGCGGGCGCAAAGACGCAGGGCGGCCGCGACTATTCCCTGACCGATTTGCGCACCGTGCAGGACTGGATCATCCGGCCGCAGCTTCGCAACGTGCCTGGCGTGATCGAGGTCAACACGATCGGCGGCTTCGAGCGGCAATTCCACGTGCTGCCCGACCCCGGCAAGCTGATGGCCTACCGGCTCGGCTTTCGCGACGTGATGACGGCGCTCGCCGCCAACAACGCCAATGTCGGGGCCGGCTATATCGAACGCAACGGCGAGCAATATCTGGTTCGCTCGCCGGGCCAGGTCGGCAATATCGGCGAGATCCAGGACATCGTGATCGGCTCGCGCGGCGGCAATCCCGTCAGGATCAGGGATGTCGCGACCGTTACTGAGGGTCGCGATCTGCGCACGGGTGCCGCGACACGCAACGGCGAGGAGACCGTGCTCGGCACCGCCATGCTGCTGATCGGCGAGAACAGCCGCAGCGTCGCCCGCCGCGTCGGGGCCCGTCTCGAGGAGATCGCAAAATCGCTGCCCGAGGGCGTCGTGACGCGGACCGTCTACGACCGCACCGACCTGGTCGAAGCCACCATCGGCACCGTCAAGAACAACCTGCTTGAAGGCGCGGCGCTGGTGGTGGCCGTGCTGTTCCTGATCCTCGGCAACATCCGCGCCGCGCTGGTCACGGCCTGCGTCATTCCGCTGTCGATGGCGATGACGATCACCGGCATGGTCGAGACCAAGGTCAGCGGCAACCTGATGTCACTGGGTGCCATCGACTTCGGCATCATCGTCGATGGTGCCGTCATCATCGTCGAAAATTGCCTGCGCATGCTGGCGGCGGCCCAGCGCGAGAAAGGCGGCCTGCTCACGACCGCCGAACGGCTGCGCGCGATTCTGCGCGGGTCGAGCGAGGTCATCAAGCCGAGCCTGTTCGGAGCGCTGATCATCGCCGTGGTCTACCTGCCCGTGCTGACGCTGACCGGCGTCGAGGGCAAGATGTTCACGCCGATGGCGCTGACGGTGCTGATGGCGCTCGGCGCGGCCGTGCTGTTCTCCATCACCTTCGTGCCGGCAGCCGTTGCCATCTTCGTCACCGGCAAGGTGTCCGAACATGAGAACCTGTTCATGCGGGCGGCAAAGCGCGGCTATCTCCCCCTGCTCCGTTTTGCCATCGACAATCGGGCCGCGGTCGCGATCATGGCCGTGGTCATCGTGGTCGCGAGCGGCATCGCCGCTTCGCGGATGGGTGGCGAGTTCATTCCGAGCCTCGACGAAGGCGACGTCGCGCTGGCTTCGATCCGGATTCCCGGCACCAGCCTCACCCAGTCGCTGGACCTTCAGAAGGCGCTGGAAAAACGCATCAAGCAGGTTCCGGAGGTGAAGGAGTTCTTCACCCGCATCGGCACCGCGGAGATCGCCACCGATCCGATGTCGCCGGCGCAGACCGATGGCTACGTCATGCTGAAGCCGCGTGCCGAATGGCCCGACCCGGGCAAGTCGAAATCGGAGGTGATCGAGGCCATCGAGCGTGCTGCCGACGAGATTCCCGGCAGCGCCTATGAAATCTCCCAGCCGATCCAGTTCCGCGTCAACGAGCTGATCTCCGGCGTGCGCACGGACGTCGGCGTCAAAATCTTCGGCGACGATCTCGACATCCTGCAAGGCGCCGCCAGGCAGGTGGAGGCCGCGATCCGCGGCATCCGCGGCGCCAGCGACGTCAAGATCGAGCAGGTCGCGGGCCTGCCGATCCTCACCGTCCGCCTCGATCGCCAGGCGCTCGCCCGCTATGGCCTCAGCGTCGCCGAAGTGCAGGGCATCGTCGAGATCGCAGTCGGCGGCAAGTCGGCGGGCAAGCTGTTCGAAGGCGATCGGCGCTTCGACATCGTGGTGCGCCTGCCCGAGCATTTGCGCGGCAATCTTGAGGCGATCCGCGCGATCCCGATTCCGCTGCCGCCCGCCGAGGACGCCGGCTCCGGCACGGCCGTTCGTACCGCGCTGGCCAGCTCTTCCCTCGCCCAGATGCGCTACGTGCCGCTGTCATCGGTCGCCACCGTCGATGCGACGCCGGGGCCGAACCAGATCAGCCGCGAGAACGGCAAGCGGCGGATCGTCGTCACCGCCAATGTCCGCGCGCGCGACCTCGGCTCCTTCGTGGCCGAGGCCGAGGCGGCAGTGGCGGAGAAGGTCAAGCTGCCGGCGGGTTACTTCATCGGCTGGGGCGGCCAGTTCGAGCAGCTGGTCTCGGCCACCAAGCGGCTGACGATCGTGGTGCCGGTAGCGCTGCTGCTGGTGTTCCTGCTGCTGTTCATGGGCATGGGATCGGCGGCCGATGCGGCGCTGGTGTTTTCGGGCGTGCCGCTGGCGCTGACCGGTGGCGTCGCCGCGCTGCTGCTGCGCGACATTCCCTTGTCGATCAGCGCCGGCGTCGGCTTCATCGCACTGTCGGGCGTCGCCGTTCTCAATGGCCTCGTCATCATCGCCTTCATCGAGCGTCTGCGCAGCGAGGGGCGCTCGGTCGCGGAGGCCGTGCGCGAAGGTGCGCTGACGCGGCTGCGCCCGGTGCTGATGACCGCGCTCGTCGCCTCGCTCGGCTTCGTGCCGATGGCGCTCGCCACCGGCGCCGGCGCCGAGGTGCAGCGGCCGCTCGCGACCGTGGTGATCGGGGGCATCATCTCCTCGACCATCCTGACGCTGCTGGTGCTGCCGGCGCTCTACGTGCTGTTCCGCCGTGACGTGGCAAATGAAAGGCCTACAATGGCGTCTGATTTGGCGGCGTCCGCGGAGCGCTAGAATTGGGCAGCCACGACCACCACGGTCATCACCATGATCATGCGGGCCACTCGCATGCGCATGGCCACGATCATGGTCACGGGCACGGCCATGTCCATGCGCCCGCCAATTTCGGCAAGGCGTTCGCGCTCGGCATTACGCTCAACACCGCGCTCGTCGTGGCCGAGGCGATTTACGGCTATGTCGGCAACTCCACCGCCCTGCTCGCCGATGCCGGCCATAACCTGTCCGACGTGCTCGGCCTCGTCATTGCCTGGGGCGCCTCGATCGCAGCCCGCCGCGCGCCCAGCGGCCGCTTCACCTACGGTTTTCGCGCCTCCACCATCCTGGCGGCGCTGGCCAATGCGGTGTTCCTGCTGGTCGCAACCGGCGCCATCGGCTGGGAGGCGATCCTGCGCCTGCGCGAGCCGGAGCCGGTCGCAGGTGTCACCGTGATGGTGGTTGCGGGCATCGGCATCCTCATCAACGGTTTTACCGCCCTGCTGTTCGCGAACGGCCGCAAGGACGACATCAACATCGAAGGCGCCTATCTGCACATGGCCGCCGACGCCGCGGTCTCGCTCGGCGTCGTGGTCTCGGCGGCGCTGATCATCTGGACCGGCTGGCTCTGGCTCGACCCCATCACCAGCCTCGTCATCTGCGCCACCATCCTCTGGAGCACGACCAGCCTCTTGCGCGGCTCCATCGACATGTCGATGGCGGCCGCGCCCAAGGGCACCGACCTCGCCGCAATCAGGGCATTCCTGCTGGCGCGGCCGGGCGTCTCAGGGCTTCACGATCTCCACGTCTGGCCGATCTCGACCACCGAGACGGCGCTGACCTGCCATCTCGTGATGCCGGCCGGCAGCGACGACGCATTCCTGATGCAGACGACGCAGCTCCTCAAGACATCCTTCCGCATCGGCCACACCACGCTTCAGGTCGAGACGCATCCCGACAATGGCTGCGCGCTCGCGCCGGATGATGTGGTGTGAAAACCTCCTGGCGTCATGACCGAGCCGCGGCGTCGGTCACGCGCCCGCCCTTCCCCTTGCCGCGATCAGACTTGCCGCCGTGGCCCCTGATGCTTTCGAACAGCAGCCAAAGCAGCACGGCACTCGAGCCGCCGAGGAAGGGAATGGCGTAGTAGCCGTAGCGATTGAAGCCATAGATGAGGAAGGCTGGAAATGCGGCGCTGACCAGCGCGAGCAGGATCATCAGGGCGCCGACCGCAACAAGGCCGCGCGGAACGCGGCGAACGAAGCCTGCATAGCTCGCGGGGACGCCGATCAGCAGAACGAGTGCCAGCCCGAGTGTCGCCGAGGACAGCCACACGATCGGTCCCGCACGGTCATCGTACTCGGTGGAGACTTTCACGCCGCAGCAAAACGGCACAAGGTCCGAACTCGGCGCGTAGCCATGCCGCATGACTTCGCTCAGGTAGCCCTGCAGCTGATCTGCGGTCGGCAAAAACCGTGCTAGCGGCCAGCCGGGCTTGTAATAGTCCTGAATCAGCTGGCCGCGTTGGAAACCGGTGGGACTGCCAAAATATGGATAGGGCTCGCGCTGGACGAAGGCCTCGTAGCCCTGTGGACTCGGCGCCCGCCGCGCAACCGAATTCGCGTCGAACAGCAGGAAATCCATTTCCCGGAGGAAGTGCCTGGTCAGATGCCGATACAGCGTCGAAGGCGTCGTCAGCGTCTCGATGAAGATGTCACGCGCGATCCTCTCGAGATCCGCATCGTTCTCCCCGGCCATCTTCAATCGGTGCACTGCGCCGAACGGCCATTGATATTCACCGACGTCGGGCCAACCAAGGCTGGTGTCGGCGGCCCGCATCTTCGCAACGTACTCGCGTGCCTGTGCCTTATGCTCGAGATGGATGCCTTGATCGAAATCTCCGGAATAGCCGATCACGAAGGAGATCACGGCAAGGATCTCGTTGCCGCTGGATCGCTTCCCGATCACGGCGTTGATTGCCGTCGGGGTGAGGTAGACCGCCGAAGCCAGGACGGCTGCCAGTCCAAGCGCGCCGAGGCGACGCAGCAAGCGGGCATCGAGCACCAAAAGCAACCACAGCAGAATGACGACGGCCTGGCCTATCGCCGCCGACCGGCACACCATGAGCGCCCCGAGCGTCAAGCCCACGCACGCCGAAGCGAGAAATGGCGGCCAGTTCCTGAACGCTGCGCCGGCGGCAATGAAGGCCGCAAGGCTCACCAGGAAGTTGGAAATCGTCTCGGCGCCCACCGTATTGTCGTAGTGGATGATGCGGCCATGCAGCGCCGCGAAAAAAAAGGCCAGGAGCGCGAAGAAGCGGGGCGCACCGGCCATGCGTACGGTCGCGGCAACGAGAAGAGCGGTGCCGACGCTCATCAGGTGCTGGGCGATAACGAAGACCAGGATGTGTGGGCCAAACAGCTTCGAAAGCAGCACAAGGAAGACCGCCACACCGTACGGCCGCTTGATCGCATCCTCGATATATTGCCCTTTCAGGATCGATTCCGCCTGAATGATGTAGGCGCCGCCGTCCTCATGGATGAAGTGATCGGGCCAGGCCACCAGGAAGGCAAGGTGAACGGTCAAGACAAAGCCGATCGCACCGACCCAGATCCAGAACCACGCGATGGAATTTGTCCATCCCAGCAATGCAGTCAACAATCCAGGGCGACCGGCGCGTGCCTCGTTCATCTTCAATGCAAGCCCTTGGTATGTTCGGTCGCGGATTGAGCGTGCGCCCCCGCCGGGCGGGTGCCGGACACCGTCCAGCTATAACCATGCCGGTGATAGAGCTGAACATCCGCAAATCCCGCATCGGACAGCAACGCCTCCGCCTCGGCGCGGGTATAGTATTTCGCATAGGCGGGGTTGAGCTGATCGTAGATGGTCAGACGGCGAACCGAGCGCGGAAACTTCGCGAGGACCGAACGCATGTAGCTGCGCATCGGAAGCGGAATAATCCGGCAGAGCCAGATATAGCCAGTCAGGGCGAACTCCAGCAGATGCGACAGCGCCACGAGCATCCGGTGCGGCATCCGCACCGTGAGCTTGCGCAGCGGGATTGCGATCGACAAATAGGTCTCGTTGCCTTCAACGCCGTAGAGCCACACGATGCAGCGTCCGCCCGGCCGCAGCGCTGCGAACGCGGCGTGGACGACCGGCTCCGGCTCGGGGATATGGTGTAATACGCCCATCGAGACGACGTAGTCGAGCCCAAGACCGGGCGGCAGTTGATCGCCGGGCACCTGGAGATACTCGATGCGGTCCGCCTTGGCGGTGGTGTTGGCCTTCAAGACCTCGAATGCAGCCGATGGTTCGACCGCAAGGACGCGATCGGCTCCCGCATCGAGCAGCATGTTGACGATACGCCCGGTGCCGCTGCCTATATCGGCGACCCTCGCGCCCTTGATATCGTCGAGCGTCAACAGCGGGCCGAACAGGTCGCCTAGCAGATCAGCCGACCCGTAATAGCCGGGGTTGTCCCGGAAAGCAGTCCATTGCTCTCCGAAATCGCTGATCGTCTGTCCCTTCAGATCCGGCATGCGCGCGCCCAGCTCGCTCAACGCGGCCGGGGGGCCGCGAGCCCCATCAGCCATATCCCCAACGTCAGAATGGGCCATAGTGCGAAGGCGTTGTCGCTGCGCCGCTCCAGATGGTCGTTCCACAGCATCCGGATCGCATCCGGCTTGAGATAAGGCACGAAAACGTCCGGCTCCTTGTTGAAGACGCGATCGCAAATCGCTTGCAGGCCGCCGCGCCTCATCAGTTGCGCAATGGGCACGTTGAACCCGCGCTTGCGCGACCATGCGGCTTCCCTGGGCATACCCAGGCGCTCGGCGAGCTTGCGGAGCACGTATTTCGGGGCGCCCTTTGGCCAGGGATTGAGGAGCGCGACATCGATCGTCCCCGCGAGGTCCATCACCCGCCGATCAAGGATCGGAACGCGTACCTCGAGCGAATGCGCCATGCTCATCGCATCGACCTTCGTGAGCACGCTTTGGAGATGAAAACGCTGGTCGGCGATCAGCGCCCGATCCAGCACGTTTTCGTGCGGCTCCGCATAATATTCCGCATATTCCGCGAACGGGTCGGCCGCTGCGACATCGACCATCTCCGGCGCGTAGATCTTCGCGGCAAGGAATCGGGGGACCAGCCGCCGCCATTGCAGATGCGGGCTGTCGCCCTCCTCGCTGAGCCCCAGCGCAAAACGGGCCAGTTGTGCCGCCGCGGGAAGACGTCTCTCGTTGCCGCGAACGGCGGCATAGGCAAACCGGCCGGTCATGCCCGCAACGCCGCGCGGCACGACGCGGCGCAAGGGCTCCGCCATGGCAGTTGCGGCGTAGGTCTCATATCCAGCGAAGAACTCGTCGCCGCCATCGCCGGACAGAACGACGCTGCAATGCTGACGGACTGCACCGGCCAGACGGTAGAAGCCAAGCGCACCCGTATCGGCGCACTGCCCGTCGAAATGATGGACGACCGCGCGAAGGGCCGTCTCGGCATCCTCGCCTCCTTCCCCATCGACCACGCTGACCGACAGGCCCGCAGCTGCGGCGATCTCTTTTGCCGCGGCGGATTCATCATGGCTCTTCTCGGAAAAGCCTGCCGTGAACAACGGCGGCTTCAATCCGAGCTGCTTCAGCGTGAGCGTGATGAGTGAGCTGTCAACGCCTCCGCTTTGCAGCACGCCCAGCGGCACGTCACTCACCATCTGGCTCTCGACGACCGTTTGAATCGTCGACCGCAGGCGGTCGACCGCTTCATCCAACCGGTCGACCCTCGGCGCGCGAACCGGACGCCAGAAGCGGCGCTCGGTCCGTTCGCTGGCGGCAAAGCTGATCACCGTGCCTGGAGGCACCTGCCTGATCTCGCGGAAAAGACTCTGTCGGGTCCCGGTGTGCCCGGCGGCCAGGAACGTGTGCAGAGCAGCGGGATCGATTTCCGCCGCCACGCGCCCGCTTGCCAGGATTCCCTTCACCTCGCTCGCGAACACGACATCGCTGCGGTCATCGAAGTAATAGAGCGGCTTGATGCCGATGCCGTCACGCGCAAGGATCAGGCGACGCTCCTGCCGGTCCCAGAGACCGACGGCGAAGAAACCCTCCAGCCGTTCGAACATCGCCTCTCCCCATGCGAGATAGGCATAGGGCAGAATTTCCGTATCGCAGTGCCCGCGGAACTGGAAGCCGAAGGAGCGTTCGAGCTCGCGGCGCAGCTCGCCATCGTTGTAGATCTCGCCATTGTAGGTCACGACGATGCGTCCGGAAGGATCGAGCATCGGCTGGTGGCCAGCGTCCGACAGATCCCGGATGGCGAGCCGACGGTGAGCGAAGCCGACGGACTGGTCCAGCCAGAAACCGTCTCCGTCCGGCCCACGATGGATCAACGCCGCAGACATCGCCGCGACCGTGCCGCGATCAGCCGGGCGGCCGTCGCGATGGAAGATTCCGGCTATGCCGCACATCGCGCTATGGCGTGATCGATGGTCATGGTCGCTGGTTCATGATCTGCTTCAGAAGCACCGCCAGCAGCCCCATCGCCACGACGAGAATGCTGAGAAGGATGGCTCCGACCCCGAGGACGAAACCGCTGACGAGCTGCAGAATGATGCCGCCGACCAGCGAAACCACCGCGAGCAGCATGCACAACATCGCCAGCAGCACGAAGATCTTCAGCGGATTGTAGTAGGTGCAGGCTTCGAGGACGTATTGAAGCGTGCGAAGGGAATCGCGGAACAGATTGACCTTGGACCGTCCGATCCGCTCGGCGTAATCGATCGGAATGTAATCGACGAACTTCGCGTTCATCATATACGCGAGGGTCAGGGAGGTGGTGAAGCTGAAGAGGTCGCTGACGTGGTCGAAATAGGAAATGGCCACCTGGCGGCGGAAGGCGCGGAGACCGGAATTGATGTCCGGGATCTCGCGATTGGCGGTGAACTCGACGATGACCTTGAGCACCGCGCGCAGCGGCGACTTCAGCATCGACTCCCGGTAGTTCGGACCGGTCCGGGCGCCGACCACCATGTCGAAGCCCTCATTGAGGCGTGCGATCAGTGCCGGTATGGCCTCGATCGGATAGGAGCCGTCGGCATCGCTGATGACGATCACTTCAAAGGACGCCATGCGAATGCCGTCCTTGAGCGAGCGCCCGTAGCCGATGTTGTGGGCGTGCCTCAGGACCTTGGCGCCGGCCTGCTCGGCCAGGGCACCGGTCCCGTCGGTCGATCCGTCGTCGACGACGATGATTTCATAAGGAGTGAGCTGGGCTCCGTCGAGAACCGCCTTCGCGCGCGTGATCGTGTCGACGATGCCATTACGCTCGTTCAGCGCTGGAATGACGACCGAAATCATACGCGCCGTGCGATGCAGGTGACGGATTGCCCGAAAAAGCTTCGCGACAGCGGATCGAGTGCCCGCGACAGCGGAACCATGTACCTGTCGAACAGCGCGATCTGTCCATTCACGGCGTCGTCGTTCAACGAGTCGTGCCGCTTCAACCGGTTGGCCAGCCACCCCAGTCCGCCGATCGGGTTGAAATAGCTCAACCGGACGAGCTCGACAGGCTGGCCCGCCAGGATATCGCGCAACCGCGCGGTGCTGTAGCGACGGAAGTGCCCCGCAAGCCGGTCGAGATCGTTGTAGAGCAGCATGAGAGCCGGAACGCTGATGAGAAGATGTCCACCCGGCTTGAGCACATCGACGAGATTGGCGACCGCCTTGGCATCGTCTTCGATGTGCTCGAGCACGTTGACGGTGAACACCGCATCGACCCCGTCGGGAAACAGCGCGTGGAGCTGTTCGGCAACCAAAATGTCGCAGACGGCGAAGCTGCGGTCCGGCATGGCCCGACTGGCCTGCTCGACGCTGTCGCGGTCGTGGTCCACCCCGCAATAGTCACCGAGTTCCCCGAGCACCCTGCTGTAGAGCCCATGACCAAACCCGACTTCGACGATTCGTCCCTTCAGATACGGGCGGAATTGCTCGATGACCCAGTTCATGTAGTTCTGCGCATCGGCGATGCCGCTCGAATACGTCGCCGCTCCCGTCTTGAGACGGTCGGCCTGCACCGGCTGCGGTAAACGAGAGACCTGAGCCATGAATCCTGAACCTCTGTTCGGCTCGGGATTAGCAGCAAGAGCGGGGTTTCTCAAGCTGTTCGGCGTCCGTTCACCCGTCAGTTGCAATCAGGCTGCGAGGATATTTCCTCGCATGCCGTGCGTCCCACCGAGCCGGTGCGGCAAGCATCTGATCGCCGATCGCAGCTCTAGCCTCTCACATCGGAGCTTGCGGCGCCGGCCACGACAGCCGTCTTCGAGCGTCGCGCCAACCAACCCGCCGCCCAGCGATTGATCGGGCGCTCGAACCAGATCCACGACGCGGACGCGACGAGGACGAGAATCAAGAGCAGACACCAGCGCCAGATCTCGCCGCTTCCGGTGTCGAGCCGCATCCAACGCGCCAGCCATGGCGAGAGCATGAAGAGGGGCCAGTGCCACACGTAAAGGCCGTAAGAGATGTCGCCAAGCCATTCGACCGGGCGCGGCGCAGATGGCAGGAGCGCCATACCGGCTACGGCCAGGCAGCACGCCACGGGCGTCATCCAGGGTGTCAGTCGCAGCCCATACGCGTAGGCTCCAATCGCGGCAGCCAGCAGCACCAGACTGAAGCTCCAGCGTGGCGAAAGCCGCGAGACCATCATGTAGGCGAATACGCCAGCGGCAAAGTTCGCATAGTGACCGTGGACGAAACGAGCAATCATCGGAGGCTGTGGGTCGATCTCCGCCCCGATCGCGGCGGCGGCAACGCACCAGAGCAGCAGCAATCGGACACCACCGAGGGGAATCAGGATGGCGGAGACGAGGTAGAAAATCACCTCGTATTCGAGCGTCCAGCCGACCGCATTCATCGGAGCCTTTTGCGGCAAGATCAGGAGCGAGCGCAGTACGCGCTCCAGCTCGATCTCATGCGGCGGCCCGCCAATGCTGCGGCTGAAGAGCAGGACCATGACGATGGTCACGACCGCATTGAGGGGATAGATGCGAAAGAAGCGCTTGGCGAGGAAGTTGAAGGGCGTATAGCCCGGTGCCGACGAGACGTAGCAAACGATGAAACCGGAAATTGCGAAGAAGAGATCCACTCCGGCAGCACCGCGGTCCGCCAGAAACTGCCAGGTGTGAAGCCGTGCTGGATCGAAATAGCCGATCGCAAGGTGCGTGTGAAAGTAGAACACCGCGAGAGCGGCGACAGCACGCCCGACCTGAACGCCGGGCAATCGGCCATGAAGTTGATTTTGTGTCATTCCGTGCTCGGGCCGGGACTGTAGATGGCAAGGGCATATCGCGCAACTTCGACTGTTTGCATCGGAAGCCCGGTTCCAGCCAGATAAACTTGCGCTGCGGCTGCGACCATGCGGCATGGGAGCACCAAGCTTTGTCGTCTGCCGATGGGGCAACGTATCTCGCCTCTACGTTACTCTTGCCGTCACGATCCAGATCGCGCCCTGCAGAACCACGCTCTGCCCCTTCAGGAACGGCGCGAGCATCTCGCGGATCGAGGCCTTGGCGGCCTCGTACGTCTCCGCCGGATGGCCCTGGAGCGCGCGGCTGGCCGGGCCGATCTGCAGCGCGCCGTCGACGGCGGCATCGAGGCCGCCGCCGATCGCGATGTCCATCGCAAGATCATGCGGCTCCATTGCCACGTCGACGAAGCCCGCGCCTTTGAGGATGCGCATCACGCGCTCTTCCGAGGCGAAGGCGAAGGGGCCCGGCTCCTCCGGCCCGACCGGCGGCATCTTCGGCACGTGCTTGTAGACCGCCATCAGCGGCGCCATCATCCACGGGTTCTCCTTCGGCTCGCGCCAGCAGGCGAAGGCGAGCCGTCCGGTCGGCTTCAACGCACGCCGCACATTGACGAAGGACGCAATCGGATCGGCGAAGAACATCACGCCGAAGCGTGAAGCGAGCAGATCGAAGCTCGCCGGCTCGAACGGATGCACGGTCGCATCCGCCAGCACGAAATCGAGCGGCAGGCCCTTTGGCGCAAGCGCCCGCGCCTGCGACAGCATCGGCTCGGAGACGTCGAGGCCGAGCGCAAAGCCATCAGGCGCGACCACCTTCGCGAAGGCAAAAGTCGTTGCACCGGAGCCGCAGCCGACATCGATCACGCGCTCGCCCAGCCTCGGTTTGGCGCGGTCGATCAGCACGTCGGCAATGGGTCCGAGCAGCTTTTCCTGCACCGCGTGGCGATCGGCCCAGCGCTGCCCGCTCGGCCCGTTCCAATAGGCGATCTGGTCGGCATTCTCCGCCTGTCCACCGGGCTGCTGCATCAACCTCTCCGCGAAATGCCGATCGTTCCCATCGGCCCCGAGAGGCTTAGCCGCATGTCCTTCGCCGCCGCAAGGCCGATTTCGGCACGATGCGGGATCGGGCACTGGCCCCTGCTACCTCAGATTGACAAAAGCGCCAGGCGCTGTGTTAAGTGGCCCGGAGAGGAGAAAGCCCGTTGAAATCGGAACGATCGGTCGGCATCGATTGCCTGCGCGCCATTTCCATCATCTGGGTGCTGCTCTATCACTTCGTCCCGGTGCAGGCGTTCAACCGGGGCACGTTCGGCGTCCTGCTTTTCTTCATCATCAGCGGCTACTGCATCGCATTCAGTGCCGAGACGTCGAAAACGGCCTGGCATTTCTACGCGAAACGGCTCGGCCGTCTGCTTCCCGCGCTGATCGTCTGCGGGTTCCTGACGGCGCTGTTCAAGATTCTCGCGCCCGAGCTGGTCGAGTCCGGCCGCGGGCTGAAATGGGCCCACTACGTCTATACGCTCATCGCGCTTCCGACGCTCAACGTCCTGCAGGTGAACTATAACCTGCCCGACGGTGCCTATTGGTCGTTGCAGATCGAGTTTCAATTCTACTTCTTCTGCTTCCTGATGATGGTGATCGGCCTCAAGCAACGGCTGCTGGCATTACTGTGCGCCGTGACCATCTTCCGGACGCTGACGACCAGCACCGACTATTACACATCAAATGATTTCTTCCCGTTCTTCATTGCCGGCATGAGCGTAGCGGCTCTCGTCAGAGGACGCACCGGCGAGGCGATAGCGGGGATCCTCGTGGCGTTCTCCGTCGAACTCTATCATCTGAAATTCAACGTCAAGCAGCCCTCGGTCCCGCTCGAGATGTACCGGTCCCTGCTGCTCTGGTCCGGCACGGCCGCCGTCTACCTGGCAGCGCGGTATGACCACGTCTTGCCGCGCTCCTTCCGCGCCCTCGCCTTCATCGGCGTCATCAGCTATCCGCTCTATCTGCTCCATCAGGACGTCGGGAACATGATCTTGCGCTGGGCGCAGATCGGCCGTGACACGGCATCGGACCTCTTTGTTCGAAGCTTCGTGCTGCCTGCCTTCCTCGCCGCGATCGCCTGGCTCGTCTATGCCTTCGTGGAGAAGCCCGCGATCAAACCGCTCACCGCACTGCTGGCCGATCCGGTCGCCTGGTTTCGACAATGGCGGCCACAAGGGGCGGGACGCGGCTATCCTACGGCCGAGCACAGCGGCGACATCGCGCGCCAATAGCCGGCCGGATGGGCCCGATCCGCACGATCCGCATGCTACGCAAACGCGTGACCCAGATGCAGGTTGGTGGGCGGTCACGGATTCGAACCGCGGACCCTCTCGGTGTAAACGAGATGCTCTAACCAGCTGAGCTAACCGCCCTCGCCGCCTCTTTAGCCCTACGGGCCCCGGACGGGCAAGACCCCAGCCCAACGACTTGGACCGACTTGGACCGACTTGGGCCTCAATCCTGCGGCCGCCCCGGCAGCAGCGGCACGGCGTCGATCCACACCGCCGCAGACTGGCACCAGATCTGTCGCGTGGGCCTCAGCGCATCGCGCTGGCGGATCGAGCCCCAGCGGATGCCCCAATCGTCGGCCTGGTCGCCCTCGCCGCTGGTGAACAGCGGGGAACCGCAGTCGGCGCAGAAATGCTGGAAGCGCATCCGGCCGTTGTCGCCGCGCTTGCCGTAGATTTTGGGCGTACCGCGGGTCAGGCGGACATCAGCCTTGGTGCAGATGGCCGTCACCCGGAACGGCGAGCCTGTCAGCGACTGGCAATCGGTGCAGTGACAGACCGAGATTGCCTCAGGATCGACCTCGGCCTCGAAGGTGATCGCCGCGCAATGGCATTGCCCTTCGATGTGCATTGCCTCCTCCCTATCCCCCCAAACAAAAACGGCGCCCGAAGGCGCCGTTTTATCATCATTCCGAGCCGCACACTCAGTGAGCGGTCAGGCCGCCGGCGGCTTCGTCGCCGTCCGGCTTCACCGTCACCTTGGTGTCCTCTTCCCAGACGATCGGCACCGGCTTCTTCACCAGCGCCTTGGCGACGACGTCGTCGAGGCGGGAGACCGGGATGATCTCCATGCCGCCCTTGATCGCATCGGAAATCTCCGTGAGATCCTTGGCGTTGTCCTCGGGGATCAGCACCGTCTTGATGCCGCCGCGGGCCGCGGCCAGCAGCTTCTCCTTCAGGCCGCCGATCGGCAGCACGCGACCGCGCAGCGTGATCTCGCCGGTCATCGCGACATCATGGCGGACCGGGATGCCGGTCATGACCGAGATGATCGCGGTGGCCATCGCAACGCCTGCGGACGGACCATCCTTCGGCGTCGCGCCCTCCGGCACGTGCACGTGGATGTCGCGCTTGTCGAACAGCGGCGGCTCGACGCCGTAGTTGATCGCGCGCGAGCGGACGTAGGACGCCGCCGCGGAGATCGACTCCTTCATGACGTCGCGCAGATTGCCCGTGACCGTCATCTTGCCCTTGCCGGGCATCATGACGCCTTCGATCGTCAGCAGCTCGCCGCCGACATCGGTCCAGGCAAGGCCGGTGACGATGCCGACCTGCGGCTCGCTCTCGATCTCGCCGAAGCGGTACTTCGGCACGCCGAGCAGCTCTTCCAGAGTCTTCTCGGTGACCTTGACCGACTTCTTCTTGGAGATCATCAGCTCCTTCACCGCCTTGCGGGCAAGTGTAGAGAGCTCACGCTCCAAATTGCGCACGCCCGCTTCGCGGGTGTAGCGGCGGATCAGAAGCAGCAGCGCCTCGTCGTCGATCGAGAACTCCTTGGAGTCCAGGCCGTGCTTGGACACCGCGTTCGGGATCAGGTGCTTGCGCGAGATCTCGACCTTCTCGTTCTCGGTGTAGCCTGCAATCCGGATGATCTCCATGCGGTCCATCAACGGCCCCGGAATATTGAGCGTATTCGCGGTGGTGATGAACATCACGTTGGACAGATCGTAGTCGACCTCGAGATAGTGGTCGTTGAAGGTCCCGTTCTGCTCGGGGTCGAGCACCTCGAGCAAGGCCGAGGACGGATCGCCGCGGAAATCGGCGCCCATCTTGTCGATCTCGTCCAGGAGGAACAGCGGATTGGACGACTTGGCCTTGCGCATCGACTGGATGATCTTGCCGGGCATCGAGCCGATATAGGTGCGGCGGTGACCGCGGATCTCGGCCTCGTCGCGCACGCCGCCGAGCGAGACGCGCACGAATTCGCGCCCCGTCGCCTTCGCGATCGACTTGCCGAGCGAGGTCTTGCCGACGCCGGGAGGCCCGACGAGGCACAGGATCGGCCCGGTCAGCTTGTTGGCGCGCGACTGCACCGCGAGGTACTCGACGATGCGTTCCTTGACCTTCTCGAGCCCATAGTGATCGGAGTCCAGGATGGCTTGCGCCTGCTCCAGGTCCTTCTTCACCTTGGACTTCTTGTTCCACGGGATCGACAGCAGCCAATCCAGATAGTTGCGCACGACGGTCGCTTCCGCGGACATCGGCGACATCTGGCGCAGCTTCTTCAATTCATGCTGCGCCTTCTCGCGCGCTTCCTTGGAGAGCTTGGTCTTGGAGATCTTCTCTTCGAGGTCGGCGAGCTCGTCGCGACCATCGTCGTCGCCGAGTTCCTTCTGGATCGCCTTCATCTGCTCGTTGAGGTAATACTCGCGCTGGGTCTTCTCCATCTGGCGCTTGACGCGCGAGCGGATGCGCTTCTCGACCTGCAGCACCGAGATCTCGCTCTCCATCAGGCCCAGCACCTTCTCCAGGCGCGTGGTGACGGACAGCGTCTCCAGGATGCCCTGGCGATCGGCGATCTTGACGGCGAGATGCGAGGCAACGGTGTCGGCGAGCTTGGCGAAATCGGTGATCGCCTGCACGACGCCGACGACCTCGGCCGAGATCTTCTTGTTGAGCTTCACATAGCTCTCGAAGTCGGACACGACCGAGCGCGCCAGGGCTTCCGCCTCGACCGATTTCGCATCGGTGTCGGCGAGCGCGACGGCGGTCGCCTCGTAATAGTCGGCGCGATCGGTGTACTTCGCCACGCGCGCACGCTCGAGCCCTTCGACCAGCACCTTCACGGTGCCGTCGGGGAGCTTCAAGAGCTGGAGCACGCTGGCAAGCGTCCCGGTCTCGTAAATGGCATCGGGCGCCGGATCATCGTCGGACGCGTTCTTCTGCGTCGCGAGCATGATCAGCGCGTCGTTCTTCATCACCTCTTCGAGCGCGCGGATCGACTTCTCACGACCGACGAAGAGCGGAACGATCATGTGCGGGAAGACGACGATGTCGCGCAGCGGCAGCACGGGATAAGCGTGCGCTTCGCCATGGACGATGGTTGGCCGGGGTTTGGGATTGGTCATGGCCTTTTCCTTTTGCTTTGCCCCCTTGCACGCAGCCCGCTGATCATGCGCAACCGCCACAAGGTGCCGAGGTGATCCGCAGAACCGGTCGGTCCTCTACAAGGTGGACCGGCTCGCCGGAACGGAACAGAGGCGAATCTTGAAGAGAATTTTCGCTCGCCGCCGACATTAGGTGGCTATCGACCCGGGGGGTGTCAAGTCATTGAAAGACGCGCGCCATCAGGCGCTTACGCACGCAATAAGCGATGCAACACCGGCTGCGGAAATATCAGTTCCGCAGCCCACTTTGAGAAGACGATTGGAGCGTTCCAGCGTCGTCAGATCAGGCGCTGGCGTTCTCGACGGCGCGATCGGACCGATCAGCGTAGATGTAGAGCGGACGCGCCGTTCCTTCCACGACCTCGCGGGAAATCACGACCTCTTCCACACCTTCCAGACCCGGCAGGTCGAACATGGTCTCGAGCAGGATCGCCTCGAGGATCGAACGCAGGCCCCGCGCGCCGGTCTTGCGCTCGATCGCCTTGCGGGCGACCGCGCCAAGCGCCTCGTCGGCGAAGGTCAGCTCGATGTTCTCCATCTCGAACAGCCGCTGGTACTGTTTCACCAGCGCGTTCTTCGGCTCGGTCAGGATCTTCTTCAGCGAGGTCTCGTCGAGGTCCTCGAGCGTCGCCACGACCGGCAGACGGCCGACGAACTCGGGGATGAGGCCGTACTTCAGGAGGTCCTCAGGCTCGACGTGACGGAAGATCTCGCCGGTCCGGCGATCCTCCGGCGCGAGCACCTGGGCGCCGAAGCCGATCGAGGTCGACCGACCGCGTGCCGAGATGATCTTCTCGAGGCCGGCGAACGCGCCGCCGCAGATGAACAGGATGTTGGTGGTATCCACCTGCAGGAACTCCTGCTGCGGATGCTTGCGGCCGCCTTGCGGCGGGACCGAAGCCACCGTGCCTTCCATGATCTTGAGCAGCGCCTGCTGCACGCCCTCACCCGACACGTCGCGCGTGATCGAGGGGTTGTCGGACTTGCGGCTGATCTTGTCGATTTCGTCGATGTAGACGATGCCGCGCTGGGCGCGCTCGACGTTGTAATCGGCGGCCTGGAGCAGCTTCAGGATGATGTTCTCGACGTCCTCGCCGACATAGCCCGCTTCGGTCAGCGTCGTCGCATCGGCCATCGTGAACGGCACGTCCAGGATGCGGGCGAGCGTCTGCGCGAGCAGCGTCTTGCCCGAGCCGGTCGGACCGATCAGCAGGATGTTCGACTTCGCGAGCTCGACGTCGTTGTGCTTGGTCTGATGGTTGAGGCGCTTGTAGTGATTGTGCACCGCGACCGACAGGACCTTCTTCGCATGGCTCTGGCCGATGACGTAATCGTCCAGCACCTTGCAGATTTCCTTCGGCGTCGGAATACCGTCGCGCGACTTGACCAGCGAGGACTTGTTCTCCTCGCGGATGATGTCCATGCAGAGCTCGACGCACTCGTCGCAGATGAAGACCGTGGGACCCGCGATCAGTTTGCGGACTTCGTGCTGGCTCTTGCCGCAGAACGAGCAATATAGCGTGTTCTTGGAGTCGCTCGTGCCGACCTTACTCATTCATGTCTCCGTCCGCGGTTCGATCCCGTTCCGCTCGATCGCTCCATTCCGACACGGTGGTCGGTATGAAGCTTAAGTAGAGCAAATTCCGTACCAAAAAAGACCCTACGCTTTACTACATCCCGTGCGAATCACGGTCACTCGATTCCCCCGCGATCATAGCCGATCAATCGTAGCCAACCATGCTGTCACCCGACTATCAAGAATTCGCTAATCGGGGGTCGCCGGCTACCCGTGACAATACCGTGATTTCCGGTCTTGGCACGAGCGAAGTGATCGAAAACGCCCCGGCGTTGCTGGATTGCCACGAAAAACAAGCACGAAAGCGGAACTTTCTGCTTGCCGCAGGGCGCAAAACCGCGTTTTGCGCCGCGCGCACGCGCACCTAACGTGAACGCCGCCCTGACGGGTCCACGGCAAACTGAGGGGTCGTCTTGACGCCCCAGTAGTGCTACGGGGCCTTCGCCGGCGCCGGCTCCTCGGCGCGCTTGTCGATCACCTTGTCGACAAGGCCGAACTCCTTGGCGTCGTTCGCGGTCAGGAACTTGTCGCGTTCCAACGCATCCTCGATCGACTTGTAGGTCTGGCCGGTGTGCTTGACGTAGATCTCGTTGAGCCGCTTCTTCAGGTTCAGGATTTCCTGGGCGTGCAGCATGATGTCGGTGGCCTGGCCCTGGAAGCCGCCGGAGGGCTGGTGCACCATGATGCGTGCGTTCGGCAGCGAGAAGCGCATGTCCTTCTCGCCGGCGGCGAGCAGCAGCGAGCCCATCGAAGCCGCCTGACCGGTGCACAGCGTCGAGACCGGCGGGCGGATGAACTGCATGGTGTCGTAGATCGCAAGGCCCGACGTCACCACGCCGCCCGGCGAGTTGATGTACATCGAGATTTCCTTCTTCGGATTTTCTGCCTCGAGGAACAACAGCTGCGCGACGATCAGCGTCGACATGCCGTCCTCGACCGGGCCGGTCACGAAGATGATGCGCTCCTTCAAGAGGCGCGAGAAAATGTCGTAGGCGCGCTCGCCACGGTTGGTCTGCTCGACCACCATGGGCACGAGGTTCATGTAGGTTTCAACCGGGTCGCGCATGAGTCACCTAGTGTTTCGGAGACGGACATCGCCGGGCAGGCTTGCCACTTTGGCTGAATTTGCCGGAAGGCGAATGGACGTCCTGTGATGCAGGAACTTGGGTAAGAAGTAGAAGGCGTAGCGACAGATATAGCCCAATTCGCTTCTGACAAGTGCGGAGCGCATTAAGGCTTAACCCGAGGGGCAGTTGAAGCTGATTCGCGCAAAGAGGCCCAGCCGGCCACCTGGCTAGCTGGGCCTCTTCGCTGATCATCATTAATGGAAGGCTGCCTCAAACCCTTCAGGCTGCGGTCTTTTCCGCCTCGTCGTCCTTGTAGAGGTCCTCGCGCGAGACCTTCTTCTCGGTCACGTTGGCGAGCTCGAGGATGAAGTCGACCACCTTGTCCTCATAGATCGGCGCACGAAGCTGGGCCAACGCCTGGGCATTGTTGCGGTAAAAGTCCCAGACCTCCTTCTCGCGGCCAGGCATCGAGCGCGCGCGCTCGATCACGGCACGGCCGACCTCGTCGTCGGTCACGGTGATCTTGTTCTTCTCGCCGATCTCGGAGAGCACGAGGCCGAGCCGCACGCGGCGATCGGCGATCTTGCGATACTCCTCCTTCGCCTTGTCCTCGGTGGTGTCCTCGTCGGCAAAGGTCTTGCCGGCGGAGTCCATCTCGGCCTTGACCGAGTTCCACATCAGGCTGAACTCCTCGTCCACCAGCGAGGGCGGCGCCTCGAAGCGATGCGCCTCGTCGAGGCGGTCGAGCAGCGCGCGCTTGACGCGCTGGCGCGTGGCGGTGGCGAACTCGGCGGTCAGCCGCTCGCGCGCGGCCTCCTTCAGCTTGTCCAGCGATTCCAGGCCGAGCGACTTGGCGAACTCGTCGTCGATCGCGAGGTCCTGCGGCGCCTCGATCAGCGTCGCAGTGGTCTCGAACTCCGCCGGCTGGCCGGCGAGCTTGTCGTTCATGTAGTTCTTCGGGAACGACACTTTCAGCGTGCGCGTCTCACCCGCGCCGATGCCGATCAGCTGCTCCTCGAAGCCCGGGATGAAGGTGTTGGAGCCGATGACGACCTGGATGCCCTCGCCGGTGCCGCCCTCGAAGACTTCGCCGTTGATGGTGCCCTTGAAGTTGATGGTGACGCGGTCGCCCGACTCCGCCTTGGTGCCCTCGCCCTTGGCGGCATAGGTGCGGTTGGAATCGGCGATGCGCTTGATCGCCTCGTCGACGTCGGCGTCGGTGACCTCGGCAACGGGCTTCTCGACCTGGAAGGTCTTGAAGTCGGCGAGCGCGATCGCCGGCACCACCTCGATCGCGACCGTGTAGGTCAGATCCGTCTTGCCGCTCAGCAGCTCCTCGACGTCCTTCTGCTCCGTCGGCATGGTGATCTTCGGCTCGGTCGCCAGACGGAAGCCGCGCTCGGAGAACAGCTGCGTGTTGGTGTCTCGGATGGTCTGGTCGATGGTTTCGGCCATGACCGAGCGGCCATAGACCTTCTTCAGGTGCGAGACCGGCACCTTGCCCGGACGGAAGCCGTTGATGCGGACCTTGTCCTTGAGGTCGACGAGCTTGGCACCGGCCTTGGCGTCAAGATCAGACGCGGGAACGCTGATCTTGAACTCGTGCTTCAAACCTTCCGAGAGGGTTTCTGTGACCTGCATGGCGTCCAATCTTCTTTTCGTTCGGCCCCGGCACGTCGCGCGTCGGGACGCTGTCGTTAATCGATCCGGCGCGAGGCAAACGCCTCCACGCCGGTGGTTCATCGGACCCGTTCCAGGCGGATCATCCGCTTGGAAGCAGGCCTCGTAATCCGTGCAAACGCGATAAGCGCTTGGTGCGGGCGGAGGGACTCGAACCCCCACAACTTTCGTCACTGGAACCTAAATCCAGCGCGTCTACCAGTTCCGCCACGCCCGCGTGAATTTGCATCAAGACCGGCCGCGATGCCGCGGGCGGCCGGGCTTATAGCATGCGCCTGACTGTTCGCAGCAAAAAAATGGCCTGATGGAGGCAGGCTTCAAATAGGCACGACGGCTGGACTTATCCAGCACGGCGTGGTCCGGATCGTGCCATGACAATGCGGATTTCTGACCCTACCCGGCGCGAGGTTTTGGCAGGTCTCGGAGCCTCGGCAGCCGGGCTGATCGTAGGGGGTGCGGGCCCGTCCGTGACGGCCCAGCTCGCGCTGCAGGCGCGGCTGGCAACGCTGGCTCTGAGATCGGGTCAGCCGGCTACACCGATCTGGGAGTTGGCCGCCGTAAGCCACCTCGGGGACGTCCGTCTCAAGCGTTTTGACCGCTGCGAGGTGGTCTTCCGCAACGACCTGCCTGTGCCGATTGCACCCGTCTGGTACGGCCTCCATGGCCCGGCC
Organism: Bradyrhizobium sp. USDA 372; assembly: GCF_053629095.1. Lineage (NCBI taxonomy): Bacteria > Pseudomonadati > Pseudomonadota > Alphaproteobacteria > Hyphomicrobiales > Nitrobacteraceae > Bradyrhizobium > Bradyrhizobium sp. USDA 372. The sequence continues at coordinate 727,560 of NZ_JBRJHR010000001.1, forward strand.
ACTTCCGACCCGCTCCGAGGGCGCGCGCCGGCAGCGCCAGCTACGACAGAAGTATCAAATATTTCAATGCCAAGCGCGGGAACCCTGCTGGCGGACTTCCGCCTCTTCGAGGGCAGCCTGAAGCAGCCCGCGCGCCCGCTTCCGATTATTGCGGCCGAGACCAGCCACGTTGCCGTCGACCGTGACGAGATCCTGTTGATCGAGGAATGGCGCCTGCGGCCGGATGGCACCGCGGTCCCTGCGGGCCAGGACCCGAAGGACACGACGCCGCTCTACACCGTCAACGGCAAGACTTCATTCGAACTCTCAGCCGCGGCTCGTGAGCGGCTGCGGCTGCGCTTCATCAACGGCTCCCAACGTACTGTTCTGGCAATCAAATTGGAGAACCACGAGGTCCGTGTGATGGCCCTGGACGGCCAACCGGCCGAGCCGTTTTCCGCGCGCAACGGCGCGTTGGTGCTGGCGCCCGGCGCACGGGCCGACGCCTTCGTGGATGCGGCCGCCTCGGCCCCATTCCTGCTCCATGACGGCAAGGACGCGCGCCAGGTCGGAAATCTGACCATCTCCGGGAAGCTGGAGCGCGCCCCGCTGTCGCCTCCCCAACCGCTCCCGTCGAACGATCTCCCCGAGAAGCTTGATCTGAGAGGCGCCCTGCGGTTCGATGTCGCGCTCGGCGCCGCCGATTCCGGCTGGGCACGGCCGGCGACATTCTCCACCGAATCTGCCCCCGCCTTCCGCGCCAAGACCGGCCGCACCGTGGTGCTAGCCCTGCAGAACCCCGCCCCGGTCACCACGGTGTTTCACCTGCACGGCCACCCGTTCCGCCTGCTCGACAAGCTCGACGACGGTTGGAAGCCCTATTGGCTCGACACGCTCGCGATCGAGCCCGGCCAGACCCAGCGCATCGCCTTCGCCGCCACCTCGCCCGGACGCTGGCTGATCGAATCCGTCGTGACCGACTGGGCCGCGCCGCGCCTGGTGCGCTGGTATGGAGTGGAGTGAGATTTTGTAGGTTGGGTGGAGCGCAGCCAAACCCATCGCCATCGCGCCCAGGCTTGAGATGATGGGTTTCGCTGCGCTCTACCCATCCTACCTCGGTAGCAAACAGCTCAAAACTCCACGCCGAGCGCATCATAGATCCGCCGGTGCACGGCCGGCAGCGTCTCGGTCAGATCCTCTGCGATCAGGCCCGGCCCGGCTTCGCTTGCCGCCTCGCCATGCATCCAGACGCCGATGCTGGCGGCCTCGAACGCCGGCACGCCTTGCGCCAAGAGCCCCGCGATGATCCCGGACAGCACGTCGCCGGCGCCGGCCGTGGCGAGCCAGGGCGGCGCGTTGGCGGCAATGGTGGCGCGGCCATCGGGCGCGGCGATCGTGGTGTCCGGGCCCTTCAGCAGCACGACGGCGCCGGAGCGCTCGGCGGCGGCGCGGACGCGCTCGAGCTTGGAGCGGCCGGGATGCTTGTTGCTGAGATCGGAGAACAGGCGCGGAAACTCGCCTTCATGCGGGGTCAGCACCACCGCATTGTCCTGCGAGGACTTGATCAACTCGAACAGGCGCTCGGGGGTTGCGGCAAAGCTGGTCAGCGCATCCGCATCGAGCACCAGATGCCGCTGCGCGGCAAGCGCGGTATGGACGAAATCGCAAGTGCGTTCGCCGATGCCGGCACCGGGGCCGATGATGCAGGTGTTATAGCGCTTGTCGCCGAGCAGCTCGCCGAACTCGATCGCGCTGTCGACGGGGCGCACCATGACCGCGGTGAGCGCGCTCGCATTGATCGCGAGCGCATCGCGCGGGCTCGCCAGCGTCACGAGGCCCGCGCCGGCGCGCAGCGCGCCGCGCGCCGCGAGCCGTGCCGCGCCGGTCGCGGCCGCATCGCCCGAGACCGCGAGCACGTGCCCTCGCGCATATTTGTGGCCATCGATGCGCGGCACCGGAAACGCTGCGCCCCAGACATCGGGATCGTTTTCGAAAATCTGCGGCGCGATCTCGTCCAGCACCTGCGCATCGATGCCGATGTCGGCAACGCGGACGCGGCCACAATGCACACGTCCCGGCAGCAGCAGGTGCGCCGGTTTCTTGCGGAAGAAGGTGACGGTCTCGGTGGCGTTCACCGCCACGCCCATCACGGCCGCGCTGGTGCCGTTGATGCCGCTCGGCAGGTCGACCGCGAGCACCGGGGCGCCGTTGGCGTTGATCGCCTCGATCAGCTCCCGCGCCTCGCCGTCCACGGTGCGGCTGAGGCCCGCACCGAACAGCGCATCGATGATCAGCGCAGGTCTGCCGATCGCCTGCGGGTTGAACGGCAGCACCGGATGCTTCCAGCCGCGCGCGGCGGAGGCGGCATCGCCCTGGAGCTGGTCGCGCTCGCACATCAGGATCACCGAGACCTCCCGCCCCTGTGCGGCGAGCTCGGCGGCGGCGACGAAACCGTCCCCGCCATTATTGCCGGGGCCGGCCACGATCAGGATCGGCCCCTCCTCTGCCAATCCCTGGGCGGCCTCGGCGACCGCCTGGCCGGCGCTGAGCATCAGCTTGAAACCGGGCGTGCCGGCCGCGATGGCGAGCTGGTCGGCGCGCTGCATTTCGGCGTTGGTCAGAACTTCCATGCCACTTCCTAGTACAATCGCCTCTTGAACAGGCATCTTTGGCGCCGATCCGGCGGCGGGAACGTCGATCTGCACACATATTGAACCGTTTGCCTATTTCGTAGTCTTCGGTATTTTGTGCAGGTCGGCACACCACTCAGAGATGCTCGTTAAAAGGCTGATAACGCTCCGATAATCAGGGCATTTGCAACTTGGCATAGACCCTGCTTTCGAGGAAGCCGCTTCGGTTCGTCGTGCTCACTGGCGTCTTCAAGGGTGTGGCTGGCCGTTGTTGCCGGACCGGTCAGGGATCCCGGCATAGAGAAGACAAGATCGTGCGTTGAGAAATGCGCGCCCTGACGAAGACGTTGCTATTGGATCGAAAGGCCGGGAGTCGCGCAGTGAAGAAAATCGAAGCCATCATCAAGCCATTCAAGCTCGACGAGGTGAAGGAAGCGCTTCAGGAAGTCGGTCTGCAGGGCATCACCGTCACCGAGGCCAAGGGCTTTGGCCGGCAGAAGGGTCACGCCGAGCTTTACCGCGGCGCAGAATACATCGTCGACTTCCTGCCGAAGGTCAAAATCGAGATCGTGATCGGCGACGATCTGGTCGAGCGCGCCATCGACGCGATCCGCCGCGCCGCGCAGACCGGCCGCATCGGCGACGGCAAGATTTTCGTCTCCAACATCGAAGAGGCGATCCGCATCCGAACCGGCGAATCCGGGCTGGACGCTATCTGAGCCGGGTGCTATCCCGCATTTTGCGACACTCTGACAAGAAATAAGGCTGCTTCGGCGGCCTGATTTCGTTTGTGCGGTCGCGCGCGAACTCGCCAAAAGCGAGAACAATCTTGCTCACCTGGAAACCGACCCGCAGAGCCATAAGGGGTATGCATGAAGACCGCCAAAGACGTCCTGAAATCGATCAAGGACAACGACGTGAAGTACGTCGACCTGCGCTTCACCGATCCGCGCGGCAAGTGGCAGCACGTCACGTTCGACGTCAGCATGATCGATGAAGACATCTTCGCCGAAGGGACGATGTTCGACGGCTCCTCGATCGCCGGCTGGAAGGCGATCAACGAGTCCGACATGTGCCTGATGCCCGATCCGGTGACCGCGACGATCGATCCGTTCTTCGCCGAGACCACCATGGTCATCACCTGCGACGTGCTCGAGCCGACCACCGGCGAGCCCTACAATCGCGACCCCCGCGGCATCGCCAAGAAGGCCGAGGCGATGGTGAAGTCGATGGGCGTGGGCGACGCCGTGTTCGTCGGCCCCGAAGCGGAGTTCTTCGTGTTCGACGACGTGCGCTTCTCCTCCTCCCCCTACAACACCGGCTTCCGCCTCGACTCCTCGGAACTGCCGACCAACACCGACACGGAATATGAAGGCGGCAACCTCGGCCACCGCATCCGCACCAAGGCCGGCTACTTCCCCGTCCCGCCGCAGGACTCCGTGCAGGACATGCGCTCCGAGATGTTAGGGGCCATGGCCAAGATGGGCGTCAAGGTCGAGAAGCATCACCACGAGGTCGCTTCCGCCCAGCACGAGCTCGGCATGAAGTTCGACACGCTGACGCTGATGGCCGACCACCTGCAGATCTACAAATACTGCATCCATCAGGTCGCCCACATCTACGGCAAGACCGCCACCTTCATGCCGAAGCCGGTCTACGGCGACAACGGCTCGGGCATGCACGTGCACCAGTCGATTTGGAAGGACGGCAAGCCGGTGTTCGCCGGCAACAAGTATGCCGACCTGTCGGAGACCTGCCTCCACTATATCGGCGGCATCATCAAGCACGCCAAGGCGATCAACGCCTTCACCAACCCGTCGACCAATTCGTACAAGCGTCTGGTCCCGGGCTATGAGGCCCCCGTGCTGCTCGCCTATTCTGCGCGCAACCGCTCGGCCTCCTGCCGCATCCCCTACACCGCTTCGCCCAAGGCCAAGCGCGTCGAGGTCCGCTTCCCCGATCCGCTCGCCAATCCCTATCTCGGCTTCGCCGCGATGCTGATGGCCGGCCTCGACGGCATCAAGAACAAGATCGATCCGGGTCCGGCGATGGACAAGGACCTCTACGATCTGCCGAAGGAAGAGCTGAAGCAGATCCCGACGGTGTGCGGCTCGCTTCGCGAGGCGCTCGAAAACCTCGACAAGGACCGCGCCTTCCTCAAGGCCGGCGGCGTGTTCGACGACGACTTCATCGACGCCTATATCGAGCTGAAGATGACCGAGGTCGAGCGCTTCGAGATGACCCCGCACCCGATCGAGTTCGACATGTACTATTCGGGCTGAGCGGCCCGAACCATCCGCGACAAGCAAAAGGCGCTTCCGGAAGGAGGCGCCTTTTCGTTTGCAACTGTAAGATCGTCCGCCCGCCTGCGGCTCACTTGCGCATGCGAATATCGGACGGGGACGCACCGTAAGCACGCCGAAAGCTGCGGTTGAAGTACGAGATGTCGTTGAAGCCTGACTGGTGTGCGATTTCGCTGATCGAGCGGCCTGCAAGGCCTGGATCCGTCAGCATCTTGTAGGCAGAGGCCAGGCGCTGGTTGAGGACGAACTCCGTAAAGCTCGTGCCTTCGGCTTCGAAGAGCCTGCGGACGTAGGACTTCGAGATGCCCTGCTTGGCTGCGACGGAATCCAGGCTCAAGCCAGGATTACCGAACTGGGCGCGAATGTGGGTCTTGATGCTCCGCATTCGGGCGGCTGCAACGCCGCGCATGTTCGCCAGCTCGACGGCATCCGGAGTCGCGCCCAGGACCAGGGCGCCGAGATCGATCATGTGGTTCACAACCGCCCGCCGCATGGCGGCGTTCGCAAGCGTCTGTCTCTCATTGACGATGCCGAGATAATCCAGAAACAGCGAAAGCGCGGGATTGCCTCTGTCGAGTGGTCTGCCGATCGCGTCGTCGAAATTCCTGACCAAGGGCGCAATCAGGGCGCGGCTGATCCGCCAGGTGACGACACGCCTCGTCGTGGGATTGGTTGCCGTCCCCGGCAATCCATTCGTTGTCAAAACCGCCTCCCCGGGGCCGAGGCACGTCTCGTGACCATTTTGATTGTGGATCGCCGTACCATCGAGGTTGAACACGAGCACGGGATCGTCGTTGTCGATCATCGCTTCGGTGTGCCGACAGAAAATCGGAGAAGCGGTCGCGGCCGCGACGGACATTCCAGGCAACGCACGCAGCTTCATGTCGATCTGAAGCGCCGTATCGGGCAACGGCTCGATTTCCAGCTTGAGAATTTCGCGGCCGTAGATCTGGTGAAATGCTTCGGTCCTCTCGCGATCGGCAAATTCCGAGCTGGACAGCTCCAGTGCAATCAATTCGTCGCCAGTATCCAACACACCTCTCCATAAAAGTGAGATTGCCCGGCGCTCTTTTGTCGCAGGAAACTGGCGGTGTTCAAAGGCCTTTCATTGCAAGGTCCAACTCGGATCACACGCCACTTCAACTGCGGCTCGATACGACGTTGGCGCTGGACCAGCGCGCCGGCTGATGTGGCAATGCGATCACAGGTGATGGCAATCGCCAGATTTGTGGTGATCCGTCCAAGTGGGTGTGGCGCGTGCCCCAAGCCGAAGCAGCGCCGCTCCCAGGATAGCTACCTGACGTCGCTTTCGAATACGCGCGCCGGTTGCAGGGGGCTCAATGGCAATCACGGAAAGATTTCTTTCGACCGCTGCGTTCGGTCTTGCACTGACGCAGGCGGCCTCAGCCGCGGATCTGCCCGTCAAGGCAGTTGCGCTTGCGCCTGCCGCTGTCGACTGGAGCGGCGTCTATGTCGGCGTGCATGCCGGCTATGGTGGCGGCATGAAGGACTGGTGGGTCGGTAACGTGTTTGGACCGAACAATGATTATGCCGCGAGCGGCTTCCTCGCGGGCGGACAGATCGGCATCAACAAGCAGATCGCAAGTCTGGTTTTCGGTCTTGAGCTGGACGGGTCATGGGCCAATATCCGCGGCTCTCAGAACATGCGCGTTGAAGAGCCGTTCTTCATCGATACGACCGCCACGGTCACATCGAGGATCGAGGCATTGGCAACGGCGGCGGGCCGCGTCGGCTTGGCGGCCGACCGCTGGCTGGTGTTCGCAAAGGGTGGCATCGCCGGCGCGTGGGAAAAGCACAGTAGCAATGCAGCGAGCAACGACTTCTTCGCCGGCACCTCGTCATCGAGCTTCAGCGGGAATGAATACCGTTGGGCACCGATGATCGGCCTTGGCGCCGAATATGCATTGGAGGGGAATTGGTCGGTCAAAGCCGAATACGACTACTTGCATTTCGGCACGCGGTCGGTGCGGATGAGCGGTAGCTCCACAGCTCTTCCGACTCCTTTCTCGGTTGATGTACCGATCACGCAGGATTCCATCCACCTGATCAAGGTGGGCGCGAACTACCGAATTGCTGATCCTGCGGTCGATCCCAAATATCCGCCCGTCAGGGCGGTGCCCGGCACGAACTGGACCGGCGGCTTTGTCGGCGTGCAGGGTGGCTATGGCTTTGGTCGCGAGTGGCGGAGCCAAGCTCCCGCACCCCTGCCGGGCAGTGGCAGTTTTGATGTCAGCGGATGGCTTGGAGGCTTTGACGGCGGCGTCAACGTTCAGTCCGGCGTGTTTGTGCTCGGCGTGGAAGGCGAATGGATGTGGACGGGTATCAAGGGCAGCCGATCCTCCACGTTCCCGTTGGGCGGATCGATGGTAACGTCCGGTCTGAACACCTCGACCGACTGGCTTGCGATCGCCAGCGGCCGCGCCGGCTTTGTCGTCGGCGATCGCCTGCTTGTCTATGGCAAGGCTGGTCTTGCGCTCGCCAATGAAAACCACGCAATGAATGGCGTAGAAGTCTTTGGAGCCCTCAGCGAATCTCTCGCAGCCAGCGGCAAGGCCCTACACTCAGGCGCCGTGATCGGAACCGGGCTTGAATATGCATTGGCGGGCAATTGGTCGGTCAAAGGCGAGTACAACTACATCCGCATGTTCAACCAGCAGACGAGTCAGAGCGGCACTTACAGTCAGCCCCTGTGGGCCCCGGCAGCGGCCGCTGTCAACAGCGCGATCACGCAGGATCTGCAGCTGTTCAAGCTAGGCGTGAACTATCACTTCAATCCGCTGCCCGGAGCCATCACCGCACGCTACTGATCCGATGACCGGGCTTCGATGCGCCCGTCAGCTTTCGTTCCGCATCTGACTCCAGTTCGTTCTCGAAGAACAAATCAGAGCCGCAAAAATCGCATCGGAGCAATTCCTACCGATTGGTTTATTCGGATCGAGATTTGGAATGCGCACGCCACTTGTCCGGAAAGTTGACGCCGATCTCGGTCACCATGGGCGCCCATTTCACCAGCGTCGCGTTGTCGGAGGCGATCTTCACGCCGTCACCGGAGAGCGACCTCGGCGCTCCGGCCTTCTTGCCGAAGCGGATGGTCACGGTGCAGCCGTCCCGCAAAGGCCGGCCTCGACGCGCTCGCGCTCGCCGCCTTCCGTTACGGGTTGTTAGGTCGCGGCATCAAATGGTCGAGCAGGCCGGTGGGGAGCGGAAACACCACTGTCGACGAGCGTTCACCGGCGATGTCGTGCAGAGCCGCGAAGTAACGCAGCTGCATTGCCTGAGGCTCCTGCGCCAGGATCCGGCCGGCTTCGACGAGCTTTTCGGCGGCCTGCTGCTCGCCCATCGCATTGATCACCTTTGCCCGCCGCAGGCGCTCCGCCTCGGCCTGTTTGGCAATCGCGCGAACCATGGTTTCGTTGATATCGACGTCCTTGATCTCTATGCCGGTGACCTTGATGCCCCAGACGTCGGTCTGCTTGTCGAGGATCTCCTGGATATCGGCGTTCAACCTGTCGCGCTCGGCAAGCATCTCGTCGAGCTCGTGCTTGCCGAGCACCGAACGCAACGTGGTCTGGGCGAGCTGGCTGGTCGCCGCCATGTAGTCACCGACCTTGATGATGGCGCGCTCGGGGTCGACGATGCGGAAGTACAGGACGGCGTTGACCTTGACGGAGACGTTGTCTCGCGAAATTACGTCCTGCGGCGGCACCACCTGCACCATCACCCGCAGATCGACCTTGACGAGTTGCTGCACGATCGGGACGAGCAGGATGAGGCCTGGGCCCTTCACACCGGTAAAGCGGCCGAGCGTGAAGACGACGCCGCGCTCGTACTCGCGCAGGATTCGAATAGCCTGGGATAGAAACACGATGACAAGCAGCGCAAGCGCCGCATACGTCAGATATTCCAGCATCATGATGGACCTCCCTCGCCTGTCCGGGCGGGTGTGCGGCGTATCAGCAGCGTCAGGTCGACGACATTGGCGACCTCCACCGTCTCTCCGGGCTTGAAGGTTTCGGCGCCGCGCGCCTGCCAGCGCTCACCATGGGCGAAGACATGGCCTTCGTTCCCGTTCCAGTCGAGAACCTCGGCGGGCAAGCCGCGCATGGCCTGCGCGCCGACCAGCGCAGGAGCTTTGCGGACGCGCCGCAGCGAACCAAGCACGACCAGAGCAAAGCCGCTGAACACGACCGCAGTGACACCGATCACCCACCACGACAATTGGTATCCAGGCGCCTCGCTCCTGAACAGCATCATTGCTCCGAGCACGAAGGCGATGATCCCGCCGAAGCCGACCACCACGGTCGGGTTGAAGGCTTCGATGGTGAGAAGCACGAGTCCCACCAGCATCAGGGCGAGGCCGGCATAGTTGATCGGCAGCAAATTGAGCGCATAGAGGCCGATCAGCAGGCAGATCGCGCCGACGACTCCCGGGGCGACGGCTCCGGGAGACATGAACTCGAAGATCAGGCCGTAGATGCCGACCATCAGCAGAATGAACGCCACGTTGGGGTCGGTGATGACCGCCAGGAACCGGGATATCCGTCCGGGCTCGACCGCTTCGACGACAGCATCCTTTGTTGCGAGGCGTTGCGTCCTGCCGCCTGCGAGCTCCACCACGCGGCCATCAACCTGCCGCAGCAATTCAGCCTGATCGCGCGCGACGAGATCAATGGCATGTGCCTCCAGCGCGCCGTTGGCAGAGAGTGTTGCAGCCTCGCGGACCGCCTTCTCTGCCCAGTCCACATTGCGGTTGCGCAGCTCGGCGAGGCTTCGGATGAAGGCGACGGCATCGTTCGTGGCCTTCGCCGTCATCGCGTCCTTCGGCTCATGCTTCTTGTCTTTGCCATCCTTATCGGGTGTGCCGCTCGGCAGGCCCGGAAGCGGCCCGCCAATCTGGACCGGCGTCGCCGCACCTATGTTGGTGCCTGGCGCCATCGCCGCGATGTGGGTCGCATAAAGGATATAGGTCCCCGCACTCGCCGCGTGGGCGCCGGAGGGAGCGACGTAGCCAATGACAGGGACGGGCGAGGCGAGCACATCCGCGATGATCTCGCGCATGCTGGAATTGAGCCCGCCGGGCGTGTTCATCCTCAGAAGTACGACCTCGGCGCGCCGTTCGCTCGCGCTGGCCAAGGCCTCCCGCACGTAGCTGGCTGACGCCGGGCCAATCGCCCCGTCGATCGAGACAACGAGGGCTACGCGCTTGCTCTCCTCCGCTGAGCTGGGAAGGAGGCAGCAGATCAAAGCCACGACGGTGATCGCCGCAACGAGGGCCGCCTTCATGGTCTGCACGGCACGGGCTCCCTTGCAGAGCATATGGTATTCTTCTCATGAAACCTCAATGCTGCGCATGGAGATCAACGTTGCCATTGTGCAACGCAATGGGAATGCCCCATGCAGGATTGCGATGTGATCGCGGCGCGGCTCTATCCACTTTCTGCCTGGCCTAGCAGCGGCTTCAACCATTCGCGCGTCAGGCCAATGTCGTCTTCCGTGATCGAATGCCCCGTCGGCAGCACGTGATGCGCTACGTCGGCGCCCATGTGCGCCAGCCGTTGTGCCAGACCAGCCCCGTCGCCGCGCAGCCGCCGCTCGTCATTGTCACCATCGACCAGGAGAGCCGGGACGCGCGAGAGGCGCGTGTCTGGAGCGACCGCGAACGGCGACAGCGGCCTGAAAAGAACGGCACCGGAGAGACAGCGAGGATAGAGCATGAGCAGCGCAGCGGCCATGATGGCGCCGTTCGAAAAGCCGATCGCGACCGGCGGCCTCGGGAAGCGATAGTTCTTCCCGATCCGGACCACCTCGCCGGCCAGCACATCGGCTCGGGCAAGTAGATCGCGTTCATCGATCGAGCGATCCTCGAACCGGCGAAAGAAAGCGAAGCCGGCCTCCCAGGGCACGGCGCCTCGAAGCGCGACGGCCATCGAGCCCGGGGCGAGCCGCCCAGCCAGCGGCACCATGTCCAGCTCCGTGCCGCTCGAACCGTGAAGCATCAGCAACGGGGTGTGATCCGGAGCGGCACCCTTGATGAAACAATGGTCATGAGCCGACAATGGCAATTCCTCACCTTCAACCGCGCAACTAAGATGGGATCTACCTCCACTATACCACGTCGCCGTGAAAGCCTTCTGCAGCTCGCAAGGCTTTCCGCAAGCCGATACTGATGTCAGCTTTCGTTCTGCATCTGACTCCAGTTCGTTCTCAAAGAACAAATCAGAGCCGCGATTATCGCGGCGGACCAATTCCTACTGATTGGTTTATCGCGGGCGGAATTTCGAACGAACCATGATTGCATAACGCGGGTCGCGAGCACGCAACGTCAGGCCTCGGGCAAAAGCCGCCGGGAGATCGTCAACGCGTGCTTGCAAGTTGAGCTGAGAACTAGAGAATACCGGCAATGCCGCGTATTCCGTCATTGCGAGCGCAGCGAAGCAATCCAGACTGCCTCCGCTGGAAGATCCTGGATTGCTTCGTCGCAAGGGCTCCTCGCAATGACGAGGACAGAGCGAGACTCGCGCCCGCGTGGCCTACGCCGCCGCCTTTTACCGTGTCACCAGCGCTTCGCCGAAGGCCTCGAACAGCTTGCGGTTGATCGGATTGTGCTGCGGGTCGTACTCCGCGTGCCATTGCACGCCGAGAGCAAAGCTCGGGGCTTCGGCGATGCGGATCGCCTCGATGGTGCCGTCCTCGGCGATGCCTTCGATCAGCACGCGCTTGCCGGGATCGAGGATGCCCTGCCCGTGCAGCGAATTGACCCGGATCTTCTCGCAGCCGAGAATCGTCGCGAAGGCGCCGCCAGGCGTCAGGTCGACGTCGTGACGGTCGGCGAACACCACGGTCGGATCGGGATGGATATCGCCGTTCTCGAGCCTGGGCATGCGGTGGTTCATGCGGCCGGGGATCTCGCGGATCTCGGGATGCAGCGAGCCGCCGAAGGCGACGTTCATCTCCTGCAGGCCGCGGCAAATGCCGAACAGCGGAATGCCGCGGGCGACGCAGGCGACCGAAAGGGCCAGCGCGACCTCGTCGCGGTGGATGTCGTAAGGCTCGTGCTTCTCGCAGGGATCGACGTTGAAGCGGGTCGGGTGAACGTTGGCCCGGGCGCCGGTCAGGATGATGCCGTCCACGGTATCGAGCAGCGCCGGGATATCAGTGATGTCGGGCGAGCCCGCGAACATCAGCGGCAAGCCGCCGGAGACTTCGGCCACGGCGCGCAGGTTTCGCTCGCCAACCATCTGGACCTGAAATCGATTTTCGACGCGATAGGAATTCCCGATCACGCCGACGACCGGCTTTCTCATCTGTCGTTCCGCGCCTCCCGATAAGAAGATTCCCCAAACATGCCCCTCAGATGAAACAAATTCAACAGAAGGGATCGCGGGACGGCAATGCTATTTTCGCGCAAATGCCTCCCGGGCTTCCATCCCGCCGGTCACGGGCAGACCGGCCGCCTTCAGCGCAATTGCCGCTGTCTCGCCCGGCGCGTCCAGCCAGGGAAGCCTGGCCTCGATACCGCGCGTCACGGGCTCTCCGAGCGCGCCCCCGAAGTCGATGGGCCAGAACCCGTTGGGCACCACCTCGGCGGAGAAGCCGCGGATCGCGTAGCCGTCTCCCAGGATTGCCTCTGCATGGCCGCTGTCGACAAGGCGCGCGGTCTTGGGATCCCTAGGATCGCCGAAGCTCACGAGCACGGGGATGAGCTCCCCTTGCACCGGGACAACGCCGGTCTGCCGGCTCATGTCCTTGAACGACACCCGGCTGCCGCGCGCAATGCCATAGGCGCGGAGCGCCACATAGTTGATGTCGTCGAGGTCGAGCTTGGCGCCCTGCTGATGCGCCAGCAAGACCACGAGGTTCTTGCCTTGGCCGAGATCGACGAACACGGCCTCCCCGCGCATCGTGGTGCGGCCACTGCGGTTGTAGTTGCGATCGGGCACGACAGCCAGAATGCCCGAGGCGGTCTTGATCCCGGCTGGCGTCGTCACCTCGACCGTCAGGCGGAATTTATGGTCCGGCCGGTTGATCCGGATCTGGTCGCCACCGACGAGCAAAGCCAAGAGCCCGAGCAGACCGGCCCACTTGCTGATAGTGCCCAAGCGCCCCTCACTTCTGTTTCCTCACCGCTCTGCACCGTTCGCGCGGGGGCGTCAAACGGGCGCGTTGCCGCTCTTGATCGGAGGCGCGTTTGTCGAAAGAGTGCCCCGATTGCAGCTACCAAAGACAGGATACGATGTGACCTTTCCCGCAGATGAACGACCCCGCGCCCGTGCCGACCTCGCGCGGGATCAGGCCTGGGCGATCGCGGTCGGCGGCATCGGCGTCGTGCTGTTCACCGCGCTGCTCGCCTTCACCTGGTTTTTTGCGACCACCGTGCTGCTGATCTTCACCGGCATGCTGCTCGGCCTCGGTCTCAACGCGCTGGTCAATGCGCTCGGTCGACGGGTCCACCTGCCTCACACAATGCGGCTTGCAATCGTCTGCGTCGCGCTCGCTCTGCTGCTTGCGGGCGTCGCCTATCTCGGCGGCGCCACCATTGCCGAACAGGCCTCGCTCCTGAGCAAGACCATCAAGTCGCAGATCACCAATGTCAGGTCCTTGCTCGAGAACTACGGCATCGACACCAGCTTCTTCGATCTCGGCAACGCTGCGCCGGACTCCGCGACCAACGCGTCCTCGGAGGCGACACCCGCGCCGGCAACACCCTCGCGCGCTCCCCTGCCTAGCGCCGGCGCGCTCGCCTCCAGCGGCGGCGCGATCGTGAGCCAGACCCTCAAGCTGCTGCTCGGCACCATTCACGGCGTGGGCAACATCTTCATCGTGCTGTTCCTGGGCCTTGCCTTCGCCGCCCAGCCCAAAGTCTATCATGACGGCCTGCTGTTCCTGGCACCGGCGCGGCAGCGTACCCGTGTCGCCATCGTCATCGACCGTATCGCGGAGACGCTGGAGCGCTGGCTGATCGCCCAGATCATCGTCATGATCGCGGTCGGTGCCGTGACCTGGATCGGACTTGCCGTCATCGGCATCCCCGGCGCGTTCATCTTAGGGATTCAGGCGGGCCTGCTCGCCTTCATCCCCACGGTGGGAGCCATCATCGCCGGCGTCATCGTGGTGCTGGCGAGCCTCGCCTCGGGATGGATTCCCGCCTTGTCGGCGTTTCTGCTCTTCATGGGCGTGCACGCCATGGAAAGCTACGTGCTGACGCCGATCCTGCAGCGCCAGGCGCTCGACATCCCGCCGGCCACGCTGTTCGCGTTCCAGATCCTGCTCGGCGTCGTCTTCGGCATCTGGGGCCTCGCGCTGGCGCTCCCGCTGGTCGCCATCGCCAAGGTCATGATCGACCATGTCAAGATGTATGAGGCGCCGCCTCTGGCGGAGGCGGCCTGACACTCATTCCGTGGTCAGCACGGTCTCGGTGTGCTCGACCTCGGGGGGCGCGGCAAAATACTGGCCGACCAGGCCGCGCCATTCCGCGAAATTCTCCGAGCCGCGGAAGTCCACGGTGTGGTTCTCCAGCGTCGCCCATTTCACCATCAGCCGGTAACGCTGCGGCTTCTCGATCGACTTGTGCAGCTCGAAGCCGTGAAAGCCCTTGGAGCGTCCGAAAGCGGCCTTGGCCTTGGCGACGGCCGCCTCGAAATCCTTCTCGCTGCCCGGCTTGACGTCGATTTGCGCGATCTCGGTGATCATCGGCTTTCCACCCTGTTTGTTCGATGCCCGTGTCTAGCGTAGCCGGAGCCAAAGAAAAAGGCGCCGGAACGGCGCCCTGCCCCAGCCGAATTGCGGGTGCGTCAGGCGAACAGCAGAACGGTGCCGGTCACGATCAGCGCACACCCCACGAACAGCACGAACGGCCAGTAGCTACGGTGCTGCGTGTAGCGCCCTTGCGCGCGGCGCTCGGTGATCAGCGCGCTCTCGTATTCGTCCGCAGTCGAGAACAGACAGGCGAAGCCGCCGCGGGCCGAGGCGGCCTCGGCTTCGAGCGACATCAGGGCGGCTTGCGGATTCTGTCGGCGGATCGATTCCATGGCCACGATGGTAGGGATCGAATGGTAAACAGAGATTTACCGCAAGCCCGCCCTGCATTCTCACGCGGTGACCGGACGCGCCTGCGATGCGCCGATCCGCGCCGCGCTCTGGCGCCGCCAGTTCTCCAGCGACAGCGGCAGCTCCTCGGCCGCCTCGACGCGGTTGCGGCCGCCGCGCTTGGCCTGGTAGAGCGCGGTGTCGGCCGAGGCCAGCAGCACCTCGAGCTCGGTGCCGGCCGGACCGCCGGCGACGCCGATGCTGACGGTGGTGTCGACCGGACCTTCGTCGACCACGACGCCGGAGGTCTCGAACGCCTCGCGCACGCGCTCGGCGACCAGCACGCCCTCCTCCAGCGCGCACGGCAACAGCGCGGCGAACTCCTCGCCGCCGATCCGGCCCGAAAGGTCGGAGATGCGCAAGTTGCTGACCACGACGGTGGAGAACAGTTTGAGCATCTCGTCGCCGGCGGGATGGCCGAAACGGTCATTGATCGACTTGAAGTGGTCGATGTCGAAGATCATCACGGTCACGGGCCGCCCGGCCTTGGCCTCGCGCTCGATCACGCGCGCACAGGCCTCCGAGAAGCCGCGGCGGTTGAGCATACCGGTCAAAGGATCGGTCGATGCCGCAGTCCGGTGCGCGGTGACGGTGCGCTCCGACACCAGCATGAAGATCACGAACACCGTACCGACGGCATAGAGGATGAGCTCGACCGCGAACACCGTAACCCAGATGCTCGAGGAGAAGCCGGCATCATGCGGACGCAGGACGCTGCCGATCACGATCGGCAGCATCAACACGCAGCCGTGCATCACCGGCATCACGAGGGCCGGCCAGCGCCGTTGCACGCTCTTGCGCCGTTCGGTCCAGAGCTCGCTCGCAGTCAGCGCCGCGTACACCGAGACGATGCCGGCACCGACGAGCATGCGCAGCATCGATGCCGTGGGATCGAGCAGCGTCGCAGCCGCGACCCAGGCGAGCGCGCCGAGCACGAGCCCGGGCCAGTTCGGCTTGCGTCCGTGGAAGACGCGCGCCGCGTTCCATACCATGCCGCAGGCGACGAAACCGACGGCGTTCAGCGCGAGGTACAAGTGCGGCCCCAGCCTGTCGCCCGCCGCGGTCCATAACGCGACGGAGGCGGCACCGAGCAGATAGGCGGTGCCCCACCATTTCAGCGCCGGGCTGTTCTCCTGCTTGCCGAAAAACACCATCATGGCGCCGAGCAGTGCGGCGACCATGGTGGCGACCAAATAGAGCGTGATGCTATCGAGCGACATCATGTCGGCCCCCTTTAGAAAATAGCAGTTACGCGATCGGCCCAGCCGATTTGCGCGCCCTTCCGAAGGCGACGCTAGGTCGCGCGGGTTCCATTCAGGTTTTCGCGGATCCCTAAGTTTTCGGGAAACACGCCATCAATTTGCATACAAACGAACAACAAAAAGGGCGCTGAAATCAGCGCCCTTTTGCATCTCATTGAAGCCGCTTTCGCGGCGAATGCGACCGAAGCGATTAACGCTTCGAGAACTGGAAGGACCGGCGGGCCTTGGCCTTGCCGTACTTCTTGCGCTCGACCACGCGCGAGTCGCGGGTGAGGAAGCCGCCCTTCTTGAGCACAGAGCGCAGCTCCGGCTCGAAATAGGTGAGCGCCTTGGAGATACCGTGACGGACCGCACCGGCCTGGCCGGACAGACCGCCGCCGGCGACGGTGCAGATCACGTCGTACTGGCCCGAACGCTGGGCCACCGAGAACGGCTGCTCGATCATCATGCGCAGCACGGGACGGGCGAAATAGACCTCGACCTCGCGCGAGTTGACGGTGACCTTGCCGGCGCCCGGCTTGATCCAGACGCGGGCGACCGCATCCTTGCGCTTGCCGGTCGCATAGGCGCGGTTGAACTTGTCGACCTTCTTCTCGTGCTTGGGCGCCTCGGGCGCGGCCGCCGTCTTGAGCTGCGAGAGCTGGTCGAGCGACTGAATGGATTCGGCCATGTTATGCGGCCCTCGTGTTCTTGCGGTTCAACTTGGCGATGTCGATCTTCTCGGGCTGCTGCGCCTCGTGCGGATGATCAGCCCCGCCGTAGACGCGGAGGTTGCCCATCTGGACGCGACCGAGCGGACCACGCGGGATCATGCGCTCGACGGCCTTCTCGAGCACGCGCTCGGGATGACGGCCCTCGAGGATCTGGCGCGCGGTGCGCTCCTTGACGTGGCCGACATAGCCGGTGTGCTTGTAGTAGGTCTTCTGCTCGCGCTTGCGACCGGTGAGGACCGCATGCTGCGCATTGATGATGATGACGTTGTCGCCGCAATCGACGTGCGGGGTGTAGGTCGGGAGGTGCTTGCCGCGCAGGCGCATGGCGACAATGGTGGCGAGACGGCCGACGACCAGACCCTTGGCGTCGATCAGCACCCACTTCTTCGTCACCTCAGCCGGCTTTGCCGAAAAGGTTTTCATGTCGGAGTTTCCGTGGACGGGAGATATCGGCGCGAACATCGCGCCGGACTGCGCGGGTTTCTAGAGAAGAGAGGCGCAACGGTCAATGCCCCAGAGTGCAAATTAGCAACGTAAAATCAATGGCTTAAAAATATGGTGTGATATTACCTGCAAAAAGCTCAAACATTTGGAATGGAATAGGTCGAAGTAACGTGGGCGATCGGATCGGGTGAGGTCCCGGACAGGAGGTTCACCTCCCCCACAGCAAGGCGCTTGCCAAGCTTGAGCAGCCGCGCCTCGGCCAGCACGTCCTGCCCGGGCTGGCCCTTGCGCAGGAAGTTGATGTTGAGATTGGTGGTGACGGCGAGCCCGATCGGCCCGATCGCGGACAGCAGCACCACGTACATCGCGAAATCCGCAAGCGCCATCAGGGTCGGGCCCGACACGGTTCCGCCCGGCCGCAGCATCCGTTCGCTGTAGCGCTGGCGCAAGAGGCTGGTCTGGCCGTCCGCGCTCTCGATCGTGATGTCGTCACCGCTGAAGGCCTGGGGAAACTCGTCACGGAGGAACTGCTCCAGCTCCGCCACGCTCATTTTCGCTAACGCCATGCCGTCCCCACCCTCGCTTCGCCTGCCCTGTTACATTAAGTTATCGGTGTCATCCAATTGCAATCATTTAGGGGAAATCGCGTCAATGTCCTCCCAGGCCGCCCGCGCCCCCTCCCCGCAACCGCCGATCCTGCTGCGCGAGATCGTCGGCAGCGTCGCCGTGCTCACGCTGAACCGACCAGCCGCGCGCAACAGCCTGTCGGAGGCAATGATCGGACAGCTGCATGCGAGCCTCAATGCGATCGCGGAACACAGGCACATCCGTGCGGTCGTGATCGCAGCCAACGGCCCGGCTTTTTCCGCCGGCCACGACCTGAAGGAACTGACCGCGCGCCGCACCGATCCGGATCACGGCCGGGCTTATTTTGCGCAGATCATGACGGCATGCAGTGCCATGATGCAGGCGATCGTGCGCCTGCCCAAGCCCGTGGTCGCTGCCGTCCAAGGCATCGCCACCGCGGCGGGCTGCCAGCTGGTGGCAAGCTGCGATCTGGCGATCGCATCGGAGGCGGCGAAGTTCGCCACGCCCGGCATCGACATCGGACTGTTCTGCTCGACGCCGATGGTGGCGCTGTCGCGCAACGTGCCGCGCAAGCAGGCCATGGAGATGCTGCTGACGGGCGAGCCTGTCACGGCCGACCGCGGCCGCGAGATCGGTCTCGTCAACCGCGTGGTGCCTGCCGGCACCGAGCTCGGCGCCGCGATCGAGCTCGCGCAGCAGGTCGCGCTGAAATCCGCCTACACGATCAAGCTCGGCAAGGAGGCGTTCTACCGCCAGGCCGAGATGAGCCTTGCGGACGCCTATCGCTATGCCGCAGAGGTGATGACCGAGAACATGATGGCGCGCGACGCCGAGGAAGGCATCGGCGCCTTCATCGAGAAGCGCACGCCGACATGGCGGGATGAGTGAAATTCGTCATTGCGAGCGAAGCGAAGCAATCCAGGAATCCCTCCGCGGAAACAGCCTGAATTGCTTCGTCGCTTCGCTCCTCGCAATGACAAGAAAGAAGAACGACAAATGAACCACGACGCCTATCCCGACAATTACATCCGCGGCATCCTCAACAGCGTGAAGTCGATCGCGATGGTCGGCGCCTCGCCGGTCAATGTGCGGCCGAGCTATTTCGCGTTCAAATATCTGGCGCAGCGCGGCTACGACATGATCCCGATCAATCCCGGCCATGTCGGCAAGGAGCTGCTCGGCAAGCCGTTCGTCGCGTCACTTTCGGACATCGGCCGTCCCGTCGACATGATCGACATCTTTCGGAACTCCAGCCACATCATGCCGGTCGTCGAGGAGGCGCTCACGCTCGACCCGCTGCCGAAGGTGATCTGGATGCAGCTCGGCGCGCGCGACGATGCCGCTGCGGCGAAAGCGGAATCAGTCGGTATCAAGGTGGTCATGAACCGTTGCCCGAAGATCGAATATGGCCGCCTGTCGTCCGAAATCTCCTGGATGGGCGTGAATTCGCGCACGCTCAGCTCCAAGCGCGCGCCGGCGCCGACGCAGGGCATGCGGCTATCACTCAATCGGATGAGCGTCAGCGGTGGCAACACCGCCGCATCGGATCGTGCTGCGAAGAACAAGAGCGAGCAAAGCTGACGCACTTGCGAAGGCTTCGTTTCGCGAGCGCGACAATGCGTAGCACGATCATTCCCAAATGATCCTGATGTGAAGCGGCGCCTTGACGGCGGGCGCCCCGCCCATCAGCATGCCGCGCGATTTCAGACCACAAGAACAGGACGCCCTCAATGAGCGATCGCCTTCCGGGATTTTCAACGCTTGCCGTGCATGCCGGTGCACAGCCCGACCCCACCACCGGCGCGCGCGCAACTCCGATTTATCAAACGACCTCTTTCGTCTTCAACGATGCCGACCACGCCGCCTCGCTGTTCGGACTGCAGGCGTTCGGCAACATCTATACCCGCATCGGCAACCCCACCAATGCCGTGCTGGAAGAGCGCGTCGCCGCGCTCGAGGGCGGCACGGCCGCGCTCGCGGTGGCCTCGGGCCATGCCGCGCAGGTCGTGGTGCTGCAGCAGCTGCTTCAACCCGGCGACGAGTTCATCGCCGCGCGAAAACTCTATGGCGGCTCGATCAACCAGTTCACGCACGCCTTCAAGAGCTTTGGCTGGAACGTGGTGTGGGCCGATCCCGACGACATCGCAAGCTTCGAGCGCGCGGTGACGCCGCGCACCAAGGCGATCTTCATCGAGTCCATCGCCAACCCCGGCGGCAGCATCACCGACATCGAGGCGATCTCGACCGTGGCACGCAAGGCGGGCGTTCCGCTGATCGTCGACAACACGCTGGCCTCGCCCTATTTGATCCGTCCGATCGATCACGGCGCCGACATCGTCGTACACTCGTTGACGAAATTTTTGGGCGGCCACGGCAACTCGCTCGGCGGCATCATCGTCGATGCCGGCACCTTCGACTGGTCCACGGGGGGCAAATATCCGATGCTGTCGGAGCCGCGCCCCGAATATCACGGCATCCGCCTGCAGGAGACCTTCGGCAATTTCGCCTTCGCGATCGCCTGCCGCGTGCTCGGCCTGCGCGATCTCGGCCCGGCGCTGTCGCCGTTCAACGCCTTCATGATCCTGACCGGCATCGAGACGCTGCCGCTGCGCATGCAGAAGCACTGCGACAATGCCAAGGCCATTGCCGAATACCTCGCGGGACATCCTGCGGTGGCCTCGGTGAGCTATGCTGGCCTGCCGAACGATAAGTACAACCAGCTCGCGCGCAAATACGCACCAAGGGGCGCCGGCGCGGTGTTCACCTTCAGCCTGAAGGGCGGCTATGATGCCGGCGTCAGCCTGGTGTCGAAGCTGCAGCTGTTCTCGCACCTCGCCAATGTCGGCGATACCCGCTCGCTGGTGATCCATCCGGCCTCGACCACGCACAGCCAGCTCGACGACGCCGCCAAGATCAAGTCCGGCGCCGGCCCCGACGTGGTCCGGCTCTCGATCGGCATCGAGGACAAGGAAGACCTGATCGCGGATCTGGAACAGGCGCTGGGGGCGTAGCGCGCCCCGGAACGACGGCGGCCGCTTTGGCCGCCGTCGGTTAATCCTCATTAACCATATCTGCCCCATACATCGTGCTTGGATCGCCCTTTGATTCGGAGCCGACGATGCTGCGCTGGATGGTGCCCGCCCTGGCAGTGATGCTGACGGTCTCGGCTGCCGTTGCCGCCGATCTGCCGGCGACGCCGAAGCGGCGCGCGGCCGGGCCGCCGCAGGACCCGCCACAGGTCTATGTCGAGACCGATCCGGATGCGCTGATCTCGCCGGCCTATGGCATCGGCAGCTATATCCGCAACCTGCCTGGTACGCCGCTGCTGCCGGGCTCGCACACGCTGCCCGGCTATTATGGCCGCCCCTGGAGCTACGATTATCAGGGCGCGTATTACGGCGGCAAGCAGGTCGATTATTTCTGGCGCCTGCCCTATGCGTGCGGCGTCTACGGCTATTGCTGATCAGCCGGGCTGCCCCAAGGGGACCGCGCGCGGCTGCGCTTGCGCGGACTGTCGTGAGGCGAGCCGCTCGACCTGCATCACTGCCAGCGTCAACACCACGATCGCTACGGCCTGGTGCGAAAGCGCAAGGTCGATCGGCACCTGGTTGAGCAGCGTGAGGATGCCGAGCACCGCCTGCACGCTCACCGCCGCGAACAGCCACAACGCGCCGCTGGCTGCCGCCCCTGCCCGCAAACGCACCGCGTCGATCGCATGCAGCAGCGCGAGCACGAACAGCGCATAGGCGGTCATGCGGTGCTCGAACTGTACCGTCAGCACATTGTCGAACATGTTGCGCCACCACGGCGTCTCGAACCACAGCCGCTCCGCCGACGGGATGAGCGCCCCGTCGATCTCAGGCCAGGTGTTGTAGGTCCGCCCGGCACGCAGGCCCGCGACCAGCGCGCCGAAATAGATCTGCACGAACGTCACCACGAGCAGCAGCGCGCTCGTGAACCGCAGCCGCGCGGACACGGCGATGTGCGGGCGCTCCTTGAGCCGCCGCACCGTCCAGACGATGCCGGCGAAGATCAGGAGCGCGAGCGAAAGATGCGTCGCCAGCCGATATTGCGACACCTCGACCCGCTCCGTGAGGCCCGAGGCCACCATCCACCAGCCGACCGCCCCCTGCAGCCCGCCGAGCGCGAACAGCAGCCACAGCCTGCGCTTCAGCTCACCCGACAACCCGCCGCGCCAGAGGAAGAACAGGAACGGCAAGAGATAGGCGACGCCGATGAAGCGGCCGAGCAGCCGGTGGCTCCATTCCCACCAGAAGATCTCCTTGAACTCGGACAGGCTCATGCCTGAATTGAGTTCGCGATATTGCGGGATCTTCTTGTAGGCCTCGAACGCCTCGGCCCACGCCGCCTCCGATAGCGGCGGAACACTGCCCGTGACCGGCTTCCATTCGACGATCGAAAGGCCGGATTCCGTCAGCCGTGTCGCACCACCGACCAGCACCATCAGCGCGATCAGCACGGCCACGCAGATCAGCCACCAGCGCACGGCGCGATGCGGCTCGGATGGGGCGGAAATCGTCGTCATTTCAGAGACAAAACCAAGCCTGTGGCTAAGAGACTTGAACCGGATTGCGTGCCCCTTATAGTCCCCCGCTCCCGCAGCGCAAGTTACGCGAAAGCCTTAAAGTCCCAGCCATGACGATCCGCACCCGCAAGTTCGTCGGCGCCATCCTGCTCCTGGTGCTGGCCACCGTCTGGGCCCTGCTCGGCATGGCGGCGGCGCAGATGCCGTGGATCGCCGAATCCGGCTGGCGGCAGGCGATCTACTATGTGGTGGTCGGCATGGGCTGGGTGCTGCCGGCGATGCCGATCGTGAGCTGGATGCAGCGGCCCGATCGCGTCAAGTCTGGCTCTTAGCGCTCCCGGTCGGCCTCACCGGCGCAAAGGCGACGCCCGAGACCAGCACGCGCAGCATCCGCAGCGAGCGCACGCGCCCGTCCCAGGGGATCCGCGGCAGCGCGCGCAAGTTTGTGCGTCCCTCCGCCTCAACGATGCCCGGGATCGTCGAGGCGGCGCTGGCGAAGCCCGCCTCCTCCGCCATCACGACGTGGCCGCGCCGGAACGAAGCGCGGTCGCCGAACGGAAAGGCGAAATGCCTGATCTCGCGCTGGAAGGCCGATTCCGCCACGGCCTTGCCCATCGTCATCTCGCGCAGCGCGGCTGCGTCCTTCAGGTTGGCCAGGACCGGATAGTTCACCGTTGCGCTGCCGATCGTCACGAGCGGGTCGGCGGCGAGCCTGGCAAGGTCTTCCCAATCCATCGACGCCTCGCGGGAGAGCGCGGCGAGGTCGATCCGGTAGCGCGTGCAGAGATCGGCGATCGCGACCGACAGATCCGCCGGCGGCAGCGAGCGCAACCAGCTCTCCAGATACGAAAACAGCGCCTGTTTCCCCGCCTTGTCGGCGACGGTGAAGCGCTGCTCCTTCTCGCCCAT
Source organism: Bradyrhizobium sp. USDA 372 (assembly GCF_053629095.1). Lineage (NCBI taxonomy): Bacteria > Pseudomonadati > Pseudomonadota > Alphaproteobacteria > Hyphomicrobiales > Nitrobacteraceae > Bradyrhizobium > Bradyrhizobium sp. USDA 372. The sequence continues at coordinate 751,041 of NZ_JBRJHR010000001.1, forward strand.
CATCAGGCTGATGCGGCTCTCGCGTGCGATCACCTGCTCCAGCCCGAGCCACCAGGCCTCGCCGACGCCGTCGGGAAAAGCGGTCGGCACATAGACCGTGAATGGCACGGCGTGACGCGCCAGCACAGGATAGGCGAAGGTGATGAGATCCTTGGGCGCGCCATCGAAGGTCAGCGCCACGAAGCGCCGCTTCTCCGGCAGCGTCACCGCGCGCCGGCAGACCTCGTCCATGCCGAGGAAATCGTACTTCCACCGCTTCAGCGCGCGGATGGCGCGATCGAGGAATTGCGGCGTGATCTCGTGCTCGCGCAGCGGCTGAAATCCGCGCCGCCGCGGCCGCACGTGCTGGAAGCGCAGGATGGCGCCGGCACCGCGACTGCGCAGCATGGCCTGGCTGGTGAACCAGGCCAGCTCGAGGCGCAGCCGTTCCAGCCATCTGTCGTCGGAAGCCAAAATCCCACCCTTCGCGCGCGCCGGCGGTCCGTTCCCTCTGCCATTGTCATTACCCTTTGTTGACCTTTGTTTGCAAAGGTCGGCCACAGGCCGAAATACGTATTTTCGATTTCTCGACAGGTTTCGCGAATGACCATGGCTGCGGCGATGCAAAGCCGGACGGCAGAAGCGCCAGCGCGGTCGAAAGCGAGCCGTATTGCGCAGGTCGATATCGTCACCGATCTCGCCGAGGCCGAGGCGGTCTGGCGTGCCTTCGAGGAACACGGCCATCTCTTCACGCCCTACCAGCGCTTCGACCTGCTCAGTCCGTGGCAGCGACTGGTCGGCGCCCACGAAGGTGCGCGGCCGTTCATCGTGATCGCCCGCGACGCCGAGCGCCGGCCGCTGCTGCTGCTGCCGCTCTCGCTGCGCGAGCGCCACGGCTTGCGCACCGCCGGCTTCATGGGCGGCAAGCATACGACCTTCAACATGGGCCTGTGGAACGCAGAGTTCGCAGCAGAGGCCGCCGGCGCCGATCTCCATGCACTGCTTGCGCCGCTCGGTGAGCACGTCGACGTGCTCGCGCTGACGCAGCAACCTGAGCGCTGGCACGACCAGCAGAACCCTTTTGCAGCCCTGCCGCGGCAGCGCGCGATCAACGCCTGTCCGCGGCTGCTGATGGAGCCGGGCGGTCCGCCGGCATCGCGGATCAGCAATTCCCTCCGCCGCCGCCTCAAGAGCAAGGAAAAGAAGCTTCAGTCCCTCGCCGGCTATCGCTATCACCTGGCCACGTCAGACGCAGACATCACCCGCCTGCTCGACTGGTTCTTCCGCGTCAAGCCGGCGCGGATGGCAGAGCAGAAGCTCCCGAACGTCTTCGCCGAACCCGGCGTCGAGCAATTCGTCCGCAGCGCCTGTCTTGCACCGCGCGGTGAAGGTCATGTCATCGACATTCATGCGCTGGAATGCGACGAGGAGGTGATCGCGATCTTCGCCGGCGTCGCCGACGGGACGCGCTTCTCGATGATGTTCAACACCTACACGATGACCGAGCACGCCCGCTACAGCCCCGGCCTGATCCTGATGCGCTACATCATCGACCGCTATGGCGAGCGCGGCTACCGCTCGCTCGACCTCGGCATCGGTTCGGACGATTACAAGCGGATGTTCTGCAAGGACGACGATGCGATCTTCGACAGCTTCGTCCCCCTGACCTCGCGCGGCAAGCTCGCGGCCATGGCGATGTCCTCGCTCAGCCATGGCAAGCGGCTGGTGAAGCAGAACCAGATGCTGTTCGACATGGCCCGGCGGCTGCGGCAGGCGTTCGGGTAAGATCTCTCCACAAACGCCAATTTCGTAGGGTGGGCAAAGCGACTTGTCCGCCGTAGCTCGAAGAGCGAAGGCGGAAGCGTGCCCACCTCTTCCGTTACTGCATTGGACAGGCGGTGGGCACGGCGCAAGGGCGCCTTTGCCCACCCTACGAGTTCTATCTTCCCTTCTCCCCTTGTGGGAGAAGGTGGCGCGAAGCGCCGGATGAGGGGTTCTCTCGACTCGCCGGATTGTTCGTGAGGATAGAGACCCCTCACCCGGCTTCGCTACGCGAAGCCACCCTCTCCCACAAGGGAGAGGGTAAGAACGCCTACGCCGCTACCACGCGCGGCGTCTCGGCGGCATCGGACGGCTGCACCGGCTTGCTCAGCATCGTCACCGCGCTGAAGCCGACGGCTCTCAGCTGCTCGCACATCTGCGTGCGCGCATCCGGAGCCATCGCGGCGTCAGGCACCACGACGGCGCGGGCATGCGCCGTCAACAGCTCGGCCGGAAGGTCGGAGGCGCTGCCGGCGTCGATCAGCACGTGATCGTAGGCCCGCAGCAGCGCGTCGATCGCAAGCGCGACGCGCGGCGATTGCAGCAGGCTGCGATCGAAGCCGGGGCGGCCGGCCATGACCAGATGCAGCCGCGACAGCTTGTCCCGGGTGATGACTTGCGCGAACGAGGCCTCGCCCTGCATCAGCTCGGCAAGGCCCGGCGACTGCGCATCGACGGAGACTGCGGCAATCGTCGGCGAGGATGCGGCGAGATCGACCACGACGGCGCGGGCATCGCGCGCCAGGTTCCGCGCCAGCGTCAGCGTCGACAGCGTGATGGCTTCGCCCGGCGCGGTGCCGAGCACCGTCACCTTCTTGGCCGCGGCGCCCGCGGCACGCAGATCGTCGGCCAGACGTTCGATCTCGGTGAATTCGCCGGTGTCCAAATCGGCCGTCATCTCCGGCTGCAGCGGCGCGGGCTCCGCCAACACCGGATCCACGGCCCTGTCGAACGCGGGCTCGATGGCCCGTTGAACGACCCGCCGCTCCTCACGCACCGGCGCGCGCGCAGGACCCGTCGCCGCGCGCGGCGCGGTCTGGCGCAGCAGCTCGCCGGTGACGACGACGCCGGACGAGAGCAGCAGCGTGGCGATCGTCGCGATCAGCACGATCGGCAGCTTCTTCGGATAGGCCGGCGTGTTCGAGACGATGGCGCGCGAGATGATGCGGCCATCGGTCGGCGCGGTGTCGATGGTCTCGCGGGTGTTGGCCTCGCGATACTTGGCAAGGTAAGTCTCGAGCAGATCGCGCTGCGCCTTGGCTTCGCGCTCGAGCGCGCGGAGCTGGACGTCCTGGCCGTTGGTGGAGGCCGCCTGCTTCTTGAGCTGCTCGAGGCTCACGGTCAGGCCATCGACCCGGCCGCTGGCGATCCGGGCATCGTTCTCGAGCGAGCGCGAGATCTTGGCCGCTTCGTCGCGAATCTGATTGTCGAGGTCGCCGAGCTGCGCCTTCAGCTCCTTGATCCGGGGATGATTGCCGAGCAGCGTCGAGGATTGTTCGGCGAGTTGCGCCCGCAGCGTCACCCTCTGCTCCGACAGCCGGCGCATCAATTCGGAGTTCACGACCTCGGATGCCTCGATCGGCTTGCCGCTCTGGAGCATCTCCTTGATCAGCCGTGCCTTGGATTCTGCATCCGCCTTCATCGAGCGCGCGTTGTTGAGCTGGGTGTTGACCTCGCCCATCTGCTGGTTCGACAGCGTGGTGTTGTTGGTGCCGACGAACAGGCTGGACTTGGAACGGAAGTCCTCGACCCTGGCTTCGGCCTCCGAGACCTTCTTGCGCAAACTCTCGATCTCGCCGGCCAGCCATTGGCTGGCGTTCTTGGCCTGCTCCTGGCGCGCCGCCTGCTGCAGCACGAGATAGCCGTCGGCGATCGAGTTGGCGACGCGCGCGGCAAGCTCGGGATCGGCGGACTGGAATTCGACCACGATCACGCGCGACTTGTCGACGGCGTAGGCCTGAAGGCGTTCATAATAGGAATCGAGCACGCGCTCTTCCGGCGTCATTGCGAAAGGATCGCGGCCGATGCCGATGAGCGCGGCAAGCGACTTCAGCGGCGAGATGCCCTGCAGGACGGGATCGAATTCCGGGCGCTCGGCGAGCTTGTTCTTCTTGATGATCTCGCGCGCGAGATCGCGCGACAGCACCAGCTGCACCTGGCTGGTGACGGCCTCGGCATCGAGCGCCTGCCGCTCCTCGGTGCGGTCGCTGTTCGGACGCAGGAACACGTTCTCGCGGCCGTCGATCAGGATGCGGGTTTCGGACTTGTAGCGCGGCGTGACGAGATTGACGATGGCGAGGGACGCAACGAGCGCCAGCACTGTCGGCACGATGACCCAGCCGCGCTTGCGCGCCAGGGCGGCACCGAGCGCGTGCAGGTCGATATCGCCGGATTCGACTTGCCCTGGCTTCGCGCTGACGGACGCAGGCTTCGCCTCGATCTTGGCGTCGATCTTTTCGATGGTGGCTTCGATCTTGGGCGCAGCCTCGCCCTTGGACTTCGCGACGGCCCGCTCGATTACAGCCTTGTCCTTGCCGGCACGCCAGAACGCTAAACGCATCGAACACTCCCGCAGGGCAACGCTGCGACTCTACCTCAACCGGGGCGATTACACTCCATTAAGGTTGCCGCTGGGTTAATCGCGACAGCACGCGCCTGACGCGCGCGCGCCCGTCACCGTTTGTTAACCACGAGGCCCCTTAATCCATCGCGATTATTTCGTGACAATTGTTCGGCAGTCGCCGTCGAGCTGGTTTTGATCATGCCCCCCTCTCCCGACCGGCCGCTTCGCATCCTTCACGCCGTGCGCGCTCCGGTCGGCGGCATCTTCCGTCACATCCTGGACGTCGCCAACGGCCAGGTCGACCGCGGCCATCATGTCGGCATCCTCGCCGACAGCCTCACCGGCGGCGAGCGCGCCGACAAGGCGCTGACCGAGCTCGCGCCGCGCTTGAAGCTCGGCGTGCATCGTATGGCGATCCGCCGCGAACCGTCGCCGGACGACGTCCTGGTATGGCTCCGCATGCGGCGGCTCATCGCCGCACTCAAGCCCGACGTGATGCACGGCCACGGTGCCAAGGCAGGCGCCTTCATCCGCATGCGGCGACGCTCGGACAAGACGATCCGCATCTACACCCCGCACGGCGGCTCGCTGCACTACCCGCTCAATACCTTCAAGGGCGAGTTCTACGCGCGGCTCGAGCGTGCGTTGATGGATTCGACGGACCTGTTCCTGTTCGAGAGTGCCTTTGCGCGCGACACCTATCAGCGCATCGTCGGCACGCCCAAGGGCGTGGTGCATTGCGTCTTCAACGGCGTGACGCCGGAGGAATTCGAGCCGGTCATTACCGGCGAGGATGCGACCGACCTCTGCTATGTCGGCGAGTTCAGGCACATCAAGGGCGCCGACCTGCTGGTCGACGCCGTGGCGCGCCTGCACGAGGGCGGCAAGAAGGTCACGCTCACGCTCGGCGGTGACGGCGAGGAGACGGCCGCGCTGAAGGCACAGAGCGAGCGGCTCGGCCTCGGGAGCGCCATCCGCTTCATCGGTCACGTCAAGGCGCGCTACGGCTTCTCCAAGGGGCGGCTGCTCGTCGTCCCCTCGCGCGGCGATTCCATGCCTTACGTGGTGATCGAGGCCGGCGCCGCGGGCATTCCGATGATCGCATCCAAGATCGGCGGCATCCCCGAGATCCTGGGCGCCGACAGCCCGGCGCTGTTCGCGCCCAGCGATCCCGAAGCCATGGCAGAGGCGATCGCCGCAGCACTCGATGATCCGCACACCACCGCGCAACGCGCGGTCTCCTTGCGCGAGCGCATCTCGGCGCATTTCTCGCAGGCCGCGATGGTCGAGGGCGTGCTCGCCGGCTATCGCGACGCATTTGCCAATCATTAACCACCCTTAAGTCCGGCTTTAGAGAATCTTCCGATTTGTCCGATAATCGAAGCGCCAGGGGATGCTTGCCCGGGCGCGCAAGGCCGTGCCGCGGGTTTTGGAATGGACGTGGACGCCCGTGGAACCGCTCAACGCACGCTCGATGTTCGATGCCGCGGCCAGCGCTGCGGCAAAGCCTGCTGACCAGCCCTTCGTGGAGCGCCGTCGCCGGCTCTCGCCTGCGGCGCTCGACGTCGTCAACCAGAAGGTCGCGCGTGCCTATTCGCCGATCGTGATCGCCGGTTTCGTGCGCCTTGCCGATTTCGCGCTGCTGAGCCTCGTCGGTATCGCGGTCTATCTCGGCTATGTCATGCCGCTCGCGGGGGCGTTCAGCTGGGTCTATCCAGCCGAGGTCATCGCCGTCGCCATCGCCGCCGTGGTCTGCTTCCAGGCCGCCGACATCTACCAGGTGCAGCTGTTCCGTGGTCAGCTCCGGCAGATGACGCGGATGATCTCGTCCTGGTCGTTCGTCTTCCTGCTCTTCATCGGCATTTCCTTCTTCGCCAAGTTCGGCAGCGAGGTCTCGCGGCTGTGGTTGGCGGCCTTCTACTTCCTCGGACTCGCGGCCCTGATGGCCGAGCGTCTGGTGCTGCGCTCGCTGGTCCGCGCCTGGGCGCGAGAGGGCCGGCTCGACCGGCGCACCATCATCGTCGGCTCCGACAGCAACGGCGAGCAGCTGGTCGAGGCGCTGAAGGCGCAGGAAGATTCCGACATCCACGTGCTCGGCGTGTTCGACGACCGCAACGACAGCCGCGCGCTCGACACCTGCGCCGGCGCGCGCAAGCTCGGCAAGGTCGACGACATCGTCGAGTTCGCCCGCCGCACCCGCGTCGATCTCGTTCTATTCGCGCTGCCGATCTCGGCGGAGACGCGCATCCTGGAGATGCTGAAGAAGCTCTGGGTGCTCCCGGTCGACATTCGCCTCTCCGCGCACACCAACAAGCTGCGCTTCCGGCCCCGCTCCTATTCCTATCTAGGTGAGGTGCCGACGCTCGACGTGTTCGAGGCGCCGATCACCGATTGGGACCTGGTGATGAAATGGCTGTTCGACCGCATCGTCGGCAGCCTCGCGCTGCTCGCAGCCCTGCCGGTGATGGGATTGGTTGCGCTGGCCGTCAAGCTCGACAGCCCCGGCCCGGTGCTGTTCCGCCAGAAGCGCTTCGGCTTCAACAACGAGCGCATCGACGTCTACAAGTTCCGTTCGATGTACCACCATCAGGCCGATCCGACCGCCTCCAAGGTCGTGACCAAGAACGATCCGCGCGTCACCCGCGTCGGCCGCTTCATCCGTAAGACCAGCCTGGACGAGCTGCCGCAGCTCTTCAACGTGGTGTTTTCAGGCAATCTCTCGCTGGTCGGCCCGCGCCCGCATGCGGTGCAGGGCAAGCTCCAGAGCCGCCTGTTCGACGAAGCCGTGGACGGCTATTTCGCCCGCCACCGCGTCAAGCCGGGCATCACCGGCTGGGCCCAGATCAACGGCTGGCGCGGCGAGATCGACAACGAAGAGAAGATCCAGAAGCGCGTCGAGTTCGACCTCTATTACATCGAGAACTGGTCGGTGCTGTTCGACCTCGTCATTCTCCTGAAGACGCCGATCTCGCTGCTGACCAAGAACGAGAACGCGTATTGAGTTTCGCTGTCATGCCCCGGCTTGACCGGGGCATCCAGTACGCCGCGGCGCCAGTGATTTTCCGCAAATGGCCACCGGGGCGTACTGGATCGACCGGTCAAGCCGGGCGATGACAGCTGTATTTGTAGCGTTAAGAGTAGCGTAGAGCGTGTGATGACGTATGCGGCGACAGCCGGTGGAGTGAACGTAGCCGCACCGGCTGCGCCCGGCGTGCTGGCGCTGCAGCGCGCGATGGTGTGGCTGGTCGGCGCCTCCGGCGCCATCGTGTTCATCGAGCCGAGCCCCTACGAGATCGCCACGCTGCTCGCCACCGTCACCTTCTTCGCCACCGGCCTGCGGCTGAAGCTCGTGCTGATGCCGCTGGTGCTGCTGCTGGTCCTGCTCAATGTCGGCTACACCATCAGCGCGATTCCGCTGTTCGACAAGTCAGAGGTGGTGAGCTGGATCGCGACCTCCTGGTACATGGCGGTGACGGTGGTGTTCTTCGCGATGGTCGTCTCGGAGGACACGACGGCGCGGCTCGACATGCTGCGCCGAGGCCTCGTGGTCGGCGCGATGATCGCCTCGCTTTTGGCAGTCGCCGGCTACTTCCACCTGATCCCCGGGGGAAACGACCTGCTCACGCTCTACGGCCGCGCGCGCGGCACGTTCAAGGACCCGAACGTGCTCGGCGCCTTCCTGATCCTGCCGGCGCTGTTCGCGCTCCAGAGCGTGGTCTCCGACAAATTGGCCAAGGCCTTCCGCAACGTCATCGCCTTCGGCATCATGTCGCTGGCGATCCTGCTCGCCTTCTCGCGCGCCGCCTGGGGCGGCCTGGTGCTGACCTCCGCCTTCATGCTGGCGCTGATGGTGCTGACCAGCCGCACCAACGCGCAGCGCTCGCGCATCGTCATCATGGCGATCGTCGCCGCGGTGCTCGGCCTCGCGCTGATCGCCGTGCTGCTGTCGCTTGATGCCACCGCGGAGATGTTCAAGCAGCGCGCGAGCTTCGACCAGAGTTATGACGAAGGCCGCTTCGGCCGCTTCGGCCGCCACATCCTCGGCGCTGAGATGGCGCTCGACCTGCCGTTCGGCATCGGCCCATTGCAATTCCACCGCTACTTCCCCGAAGACACTCACAACTCCTACCTCAACGCCTTCATGTCCGGCGGCTGGCTGTCCGGCGTGTGCTATCCCGCGCTGGTCTTCACCACCGTCATCATGGGGTTCCGCCACGTCTTCATCCCTGTGCCGTGGCAGCGCGCATACCTCGCGGTGTTTTCCGCCTTCCTCGGCACCGTCGGCGAAAGCTTCGTGATCGACACCGACCACTGGCGGCACTTCTGGATGATGCTGGGCGCGGTGTGGGGCATGATCGCGGCCGCGCAGGCCTACAAGACTAGGACTGGCGAGGACGCTTCTTCAGCTTGAGCTCGGGCCGCTTCTCCGGCGGCGTGTCGAGCAGCCCCTTCAGCGCCTCGGTTGCCGTCAGCACACCCTTGTGAGCCTCATTGGCAAAGCGCAGCAGCAAGCGCAGCTCGTTGTCGGAATAGGCGCCAAAGACCTTCTCCATCGCCTGCTGCATCGGCACGTAGAATTGGCTGAGCCTTGCGATCGCCTCGGGCACGACCGCGATGAAAACCTTGCGGCGGTCCTTCTCGTCGCGCTCGCGGCGCACGAGGCCCGCCTTCTCGAGCCGGTCGACCACGCCGGTGATCGCGCCGGTGGTCAGGCCGGTGACCTCCGCGAGCCGGCCCGCGGTGACGCGGCCCTCGAGATAGAGGATGTCCATGCATTCGAGGTCGGAATTGGCAATTCCGGCAACGTTGGCGACGGTCTGGCCATAGAGCACGCCTTGCGCCGACGACCTGCGCATCGCCTCTTCGAGCTCCAGCAACAGCGCCGCGCGCGCCTTCGTCCTTGACAAGACCGGCCTCTTATCTTAGCTGATATATATCTTAGTCGCTAAGATATTTAGCGACCGTATTTTCTCCTAGCACCACGCAAACGTCCGGAGCAAGCCATGGCCCACCGTCCCCGCAAGGCGCTGATCATCGGCGCCGGCATCGCCGGACCCGTCGCCGCAATCCTGCTGCGCCGCGCCGGCATCGAATCCGCGATCTACGAGGCGTGGCCCTATTCGAAAGGTATCGGCGGCGGCCTGCAGATCGCGCCGAACGGCATGCATGTCCTGGACGAGATCGGGCTTGCGAAGGAGCTGATCAGTCGCGGCTCGGTCGCGGAAGCCTTCGACTTCTACTCGCAGCGCGGCGAGAAGCTCGGCTCGATCAATCGCGACATGGCGCGGCGCTTCGGCCAGCCGGCCGTCAACATCGCCCGCGCCGCGTTGAACGAGATCCTGATCGACAAGGCCTGGTGCGCCTGCGTCTCGCTCTATTTCGAGAAGCGCCTGATCAAGATCGAGGACCGCGGCGACCAGCCGATCATCGCCTACTTCGCCGACGGCACCACCGCCGAAGGCGACTTCCTGATCGGCGCCGACGGCGTCCACTCGGTCGTGCGCCGCCAGGTCGTGCCGGATGGCCCGCAGCCGTTCGACACCGGCCTGATCGGCTTCGGCGGCTTCGTGCCGCACGCCGTGCTCGACGGCAGATCCATCGGCCAGCACGTCGAAACGACGTTCGGCCAGAGCGGCTTCTTCGGCTACGGCTATTGCGGCCCCGATCCGATGGACGGCGTGATGTGGTGGAGCACGCAGCCGGCACACGGCATGGACGCGGCGATGTTCCGCGCGCTTGACCCTGCGACGCTGAAGCAGCATCTGCGCGGCTTCCATCGCGGCTGGCATGATCCGATTCCCGCCATCATCGAAGCGGCCGAGAGCATCGTCGTCACCGACACGCTCGATGTCGCGACCCTGCCGACCTGGTCGCGCAAGCGTTCGCTCTTGATCGGCGATGCCGCGCACGCAACCAGCCCCCATGCCGGCCAGGGGGCCTCGCTCGCGCTGGAGGACGCGATGCGGCTCGCTCGTCTGATGCAGGAGGGCCAGGAGCTCGGCGCCACCTTCCAGGCTTTCGAGGCCGAGCGCCGCCCGCGCACCGAGAAGATCGTTGCCATGGCCCGCCGCAACGGCAACAGCAAGCGCGAGTTCAGCGCCACCGGCGCGCCTGGGTCCGCAATCAGATGCTGAAATGGCTGCTGCCGCTGGGATCGAAGAGCATGGAGTTCATGTACGCGTATGACGCGCGGGCGGCGTAGGACTCCGCTGCTGTAGGGTGGGCAAAGGCGCACTTGCGCCGTGCCCACCATCTCTCCGCAATCGCAATAGAAGCGGTGGGCACGCTCCGCTTTGCCCACCCTACGATACCGAACTAGCTCTCCACCTTGAATGTCAGCCCCGCGTTGTCCTGCAGCCGCTTGATCAGCTTGTGCTGCATCGCCGCGCCCGGCGTCCAGACGCCGACGGGAACGTCCCTCGCATCACGCAGCAGGCAGATCGCGCATTCGGAGATCATCTTGGAGGTCGAGCCGTAGCCGGGATCGCGATCACCGGTGACGCCGGCGCGGACCATGCGGCCGTCGGGGGCGATCGCGACATAGAGCAGGTTGAACCGGCCGTTCTCCCGCTCCTCCTTCGACGGCCCCTCGCCCGGCTTCGGCGCGTTCGGCCCGGTCTTCTCGGCATTGGCCGCCATGACGCGCTTGGCGTTGGCCTCGCCCTTCTCGCCGGCGCCGGTCAGGACCATCTCGTCGTAGACAAAGTCCTGGCCGTAGGGAAAGCCCATCAGCATGTTGGAGCGGTGGACGTTGCGCGTGTTGATCAGCGCCATCATGAACGGCGCGGCCCAGGACTGCAGGTCCTCCTCAAAGACGGCCCTGTTGCCCTTCGGCTGCTTCGGGCCGGTGAAGCCGGGCGTCAGCGCGAAATGGTCGTTGAGGATGGCGACGAGGCTGAGGTCCTTGGCGACGGCATCGAAGGTCGCCTTCGCGCTCGCCGCGGTGCCGCCTGACAGCGTGCCGCGCATGTCGCGCACGCGGCCCTTCACGCGCGGTGCCGGCGCGCCGAACACGCGCTTTGCCTCCTCCTGCACGAAGAAGGTACCGAGCTCGAACGGCACGGAATCATAGCCGCAGGAGAACACGATGCGCGCGCCGCTCGCCTTGGCCGCCGCGTCGTACTTGTCGATCATCTGCCGCATCCACACCGGCTCGCCGCAGAGATCGAAATAATCCGCACCCGCAGCGACGCAGGCAGCTAACAGATCCTCGCCATAGAGCTGATACGGACCGACCGTCGTGATCACCGATTTGGTCTGCGCTACCATCGCCTTCAGCGACGCCGCGTCCGACGCGTCCGCGACGATCAGCGGCGTGTCGGCCGGCGCGCCGATCGTATCGCGCACCGATTTCAGCTTGTCGAGGCTGCGGCCCGCCATCGCCCATTTGAGCGCCTTGTCGTCCTTGTAATGCGCCGCCAGATATTCGGCGACGAGCTGGCCGGTGAAACCGGTCGCGCCGTAGACGACGATGTCGAATTTCGCAGAGCTCATGATCGGCCTTTACTTCTTCGCATAACTCACGCCCATGCCGGCACGGACGTCGCTTTGAATGCCATAGGGCGGGATCGGATAGCGCAGGCCGTTCTTCGCCAGCGCCTTCATGCCTTCAATTGCCTTGGCGAGATGCGAGGGCTTCAGCGCCATCAGCATCTCCTCGTCCGGCACGCCGCCATAGCGCCGTTCGGCATAGCATGGCAAGGACAGGCTGGGCTCCCCGGTCTTGAGCGCCCGCCCCCAGGAATCCGCACAGGCGGTCTCGCCGACCACACCCCATTCGAACTTCTTGTAGCCGGTATATTGCAGCCCGTTGATCAGGATGATCATCTGCCCGGGCGTTGCATAGACGAGGCAGATGTCGGGCGGATCGAGCCGGCCGCTCGCCAGCGGACTGACGACGAGCGCCTGATAGTGTCCGAACGGAACCACGTCCAGCGCCTCCTGGCGCTTGCGCGCGTCTTCCGCGGTGCCGTGCCAGACCCCGACATAGTTTTCGCCGGCGAGCCATTTCTCGTCCTGGGGGCTGAGACCGATCACCGCGCGGCATTGCGCGCCTACGAGATCGTCGGCGGTGATACCGACGGTCCAGCCCAGGCGCGCGGCCATGCTGACGATCTGGTCGGTGGTGTGAATTGCGTTCGGGCGGCGGATCTTCGGGATCGCCTCCATCTCCGCGACGCTCGCGAACAGCTTCATGCCGATCACATTCGTCTTCAGCCGCAAGAGGCTGTTGAGATCGGCGACGAGGCCGGCGAGATCGATCCTGTCCGCACTCTGCTGTTGCATGGCTTCCTCCGCGCCGGCGATCGCGCGCCGTGTTCTTGTGGCCTCGTTCTAGTCCTTGCCCGGTCCCGGAAGCAACTCGCCGGTCCTGCCCATCAGGCGGTAGGCCACGAGACCAATCCACTCGCGGATGGCGACTTCCGTTCGGCCGAGCCCGTCCGCGCCCATATTGGTGAAGGAGAACAGATCGTCGCGTCCTCCCATCCGCCAGTCCACCGGATAGGCCTCGACGTCAAATCCGGCCTTGCGGAAGATTCCCATCGAGCGCGGCATGTGGAAGGCCGACGTCACCAGGAGCCAGCGCTCGCCGGGCTTTGGCGAGACCAATTGCTTGGTGAAGATCGCATTCTCCCAGGTGTTGCGGGAGTGACGTTCGAGGATCAGGCGGTCCTTCGCGATGCCGAGATTCTCCAGGATCGGCGCGGAATAGTCGGCCTCCCTGGCCTCGGTCGACATCAGGTTCGCGGTGCCTCCGGTGAAGACGATGCGCGCATGGGGATAGCGGCGCGCAAGCTCGGCCGGCGCAAACAGGCGATCGGCCGCGCGCGCGACGACCGGCGTGCGATGCGCCGCCGATAGATCGGTGTCGACCGAGCCGCCGAGCACGATGATGCCGTCGGGCGCGCCGCGCGCGGCGTCCCAGGGCGGGAAGCGCGACTCCAGCGGATAGAGCAGGAGATTGCCGAGCGGCGAGAACGCCGCGAGCGCCAGCAGCACCAGCGTCGTTATCGCAAGCCTGCGGCCAAATGCGGCAAAGCGTGTCCCCATCAACACCACAGCCACAATTCCGAGCTCGACCAGGAGATTGATCGGCAGCAGCGCGGTGCCCAAGGTCTTGGAAAGAACGAAAAACAGGGGAGCCTCGCTGAAATCACTGGTCTGAATTACTGGCCTGAATGACTTGGCCGGTCTGTGCGGGGCTTGACCGGCCCCGCCATCTTCAGAAATCTTCTTGAAAGAGGATCGATCGCCGGGTCAAGCCCGCGCTGATGAAACGAAAGCGGACGCGGCACATGACCCATCATCACCTGCATTCCAACCCCCAAACCTGCCATTGGGGCTTCTTCGAAGCCGCACTCAAGCCGGTCCTCACCGTGGCCAGCGGCGACGAGGTGACGGTCGACACCATCAGCGGCGGGCCTGATGTGCTGCCTGATCGGGACAAGTTTCACATTCCGCCCGAAATGCACGAGGTTCATGCCACAAGCGAGCGCATGCTGCCGGGCCACATCCTCACCGGTCCGATCGCGGTCGAAGGGGCCGAGCCCGGCGACGTGCTTGCGGTCGAGATCCTCGACGTGCAGCTCCGGCAGGATTGGGGCTGGAACTTGATCAAGCCGCTGTCCGGCACCCTGCCCGACGATTTTCACGAGACGCGGATCCTGAACATCCCGCTCGACCGGACGCGGATGGTCGGCCGCATGCCGTGGGGCCTCGACCTGCCGCTCAAGCCGTTCTTCGGCGTGATGGGCGTGTCGCCGCCGCCGGCCTGGGGCCGCATCTCATCGCTGATCCCGCGCGCCATGGGCGGCAATCTCGACAACAAGGAGCTGGGCGCCGGTGCGACGCTGTACCTGCCGGTATTCGTGCCGGGGGCGATGTTCTCCTGCGGCGACGGCCATGGCGTGCAGGGCGACGGCGAGGTCTGCGTCACCGCGATCGAGACCGCGCTTAAGGGCCGCTTCCGCCTGACGCTGCGCAAGGACCTGAAGCTCGACTACCCGCGCGCCGAGACACCGACGCACTACATGACCATGGCGATGGACCCCGATCTCGACCAATGCGTGGTGCGCGCGCTGCGCGACATGATCGCGCTGCTCGGCGAGACGCGAAATCTGTCACGCGAGGACGCCTACACGCTGTGCAGCCTGGCCGCCGATCTCCGGGTGACCCAGACTGTCAACGGCGCCAAAGGCATCCATTGCATGATCGAAAAGGCGATCGTGCACGGCTGAGCCGGACCGCCCCTTCCCCGACCGATTGACGGCCCCCGCCGCCTGGTCTGCCGCGCGGCGCGCCGAGGCGCGGATAATTTCCCGTGCGATTCCAACATGCTGAGCGTCACGCCCAGCCCGCATTTGACTTCCACCCCCGAACCTAAATAGAGTCTTAATCGTTACTTTTATGTACCCGAGTAAGAGGCTAGCGTTCGGGCCATGGCCACCGAAAAAGCCGAGACTGACCGCATTCCCGTAACCTTGGCGCTCTCGACCATCACCTACCTGGAGAAGCTGGTGAGACAGGGCACCCACGGCACCAGCGTTCCCGGCGTCGCACGTACCTTGATCGAGGAAGGCATCCGTCTCGCCATCAAGGACGGACTGCTGTCGATTCGCGACAATGGCAGGACGTGAGCGCGCTTGGGGCGTGAGGCGGACGGATCTCGAGAAGCGGATGGCCGACATCTGCAACCTGGGATCGTCCACAAATGCCTGTTCTCTCACCCACCTGGACCGACGAACGAATTGAACTCCTGAAGCAGCACTTCGAGGCCGGCCTCTCCTGCCGCGAGATCGCCGCCGACATCGGCGTCAGCCGCAACGCGGTGATCGGCAAATTGTCGCGGCTGAATCTGACGCGCGGCCGGACGGTCGACGACCGCAAGGTTCAGGACAGAGGCCAGGCGCCGGCGCGGCTGCGCAAGGCCGTGCCGCGGCTCCAATACGAGATGCTCGCCACGATCTATGGCGAGACCGATGCGCCGGTACTTGCAGGCCCGATCGACGAGGCCAACCGCTGCTCGCTGCTGGAGCTGTCCGAGAATCGCTGCCGCTGGCCTATCTCGACGCCGGGCGCAGACGATTTCTGCTTCTGCGGCAACGCGGCGCCGGACGGCCAGCCCTATTGCGCCGGCCACAGCCGCCTCGCCTACCGGCCGCCTGTGCGCGGGCGCGCGATACGCGGCTGACGTTGCGCGCATCTCGACAACAAAAAACCTCCGGCGGGGCATCGCCGGAGGTTTCTGGAGGCTTAGCATGAAGCTAAGAGCCGCAACTTTCGTATCTGGCTGAAAGCTATATAGCTTAGTAGCTCAAGTAAGTAAATAAGTTTGACGCCATCGAATCGCATGGCTCGCCTTCGTGTTCCGCAACGGCAATTCGATTTTTCAGAAGACAAATGCCCATGAAAAAACCCCGGCGGTTTCCCGCCGAGGTTCTCCGATCGATTGCGCGATCGATGATCAGAAGTTGCGCTGAGCGCGCAGCAGCATGCTGACCGAGTTCTGGTCCTTCAGCTCGTACACGGCCGCCGGCTTCGCAGCCGAGGCAATGCCCGGGCTGGCGATGGAGCCAGAGTACTTCTGGTCCAGACGCGACCAGCTCAAGTCGGCCGTGAACGCCAGGTTCTTGACGGGGGTCCACACGGTGTTGACACCGACCACCGCGAAGTTGAAGTCCGGATTGCAGGTCGCACCGGCCACGGCGATCGCAGCGAAGTTGGTGCAGATCAGGCCTTTGCCTGTCGTGCCGTACCTCAGCTGGGCATAACCACCGTACACTGCGCTCGCCCAGTTCGGGCTCCAGTTGTGGGTGTAGCCACCACGGACGCCCCAGGTCTTGACGGTATCGATGCCGGTAGCCGTTCCGAACACGCCGTCAGCCAGACCGGCGAACCCGGTGCTCTGATACGCGCCATTGCTGCTTCCGCTGAACATGAAGAAGCTCTGCGGGAACAGGCTCTGGAAGTTGTAGCGCGTCGCGCCGTCCGTGTAGACAGCCTGCAGGTTGATCACGTCACCCGCGCCGGTCGGGATGTTCTTGATCGACAAAGCGCCCTGCACGGCCCAGCCCCACTTGTCGGAGGGATGACCGGAGACTTCGGTCGCGCCGTAATAGGCTGCATGGAGCTCATGCGCGGCAACCGACAGCTGAGCCATGCCCCAGGCCTGGTCGACACGAACCTGACCGATGATTTCGGGCGAACGCGTGCCGCCCCAGGCGCTGGCGCCATAGACGCCGGTCACGAACTGAGCAGCCGTGCCCGAGGACACGTTCCAGAGGTTCGACTGACCATTATTCGCCGAGGTCTCGTCCTGCAGCGCAAACGAAGCAGTGATGCCCTGGCCGAAGTCAGCCGTGTAGGCAACCTGGTTCACGCCGTTGACGTGGTTGGAGCCGCCCGGAATGGTATCGGGGCCGCCAGCCGGATAGCTCTGCCAAGGAGCGTCGAAGATCGAGACCGTGCGGCCGAAGGTGAAGCCCGCGAACTGAATGAACGCATGGTAGAGGCCGAGCGAAGCCGAACTGGCCGAGAACGCCGAGGGATTGCTGCCGGTGACGTTCGTAGAGTCATAGCTGAAGACCGCGTCGGCGTAGGTGCGAACGACGCCGTATTCGGTCGCCGTGCGCGTGTCGACGTTGAAGTCGAAACGAGCGCGGCTGAAATAGTAGTTGGTCAGACGGTTGTTGGACCCGCCGTTCACAGTGCTCGAGCTGTTCCTGAAGCCATAGTCGCCGCCGCCGCCGAGAAGCATGTCAGCGCGGACGTAACCACCCAGCTTGATGCAGGTGTCGGTGCCCGGGATGTAGTAGAAACCTGCGCCGTACAGCGAGCAGATCTTCACGTATTCGACCGCCTTGGCCTTGACCGGAAGATCAGCCGCCTGAGCTCCACCGACGGCGATCAGGGTCGCCGCAGTGCCGAGCAAAAGGCTCTTCACCATTTTCATTTAAAACCTCCAAGTTGCTCATTTGACGGAGACCGGACCGTGCGGCCCCCCAGATCCCCGTCTCTTCATCAAATCCGCTCGGCCGCTTCGCGTTTTCGGACGTACCCGCATTCGCGAGGGACGTGAGCGAACCACCTGCAACGGGACGATCGAGAACCCCCCACCGTCACGGATCAATATGCCCGCACAGTTCCGTTAATCAAAATAGTTTATTAGATCAGCTTTGTGGTTTCACTAACCCTGTGTCTGCGGCGCAACACCGGTGCTGAGCGAAAAAGACTGACTGGGTCATATTTGTAGTTTTCGTGACACGATTACCCTGCTCTGCACTTGCATCAGAGCAGAGTTGCGTGGACTATGCCCACCCCATATGAGCCGTGGGAAAGAGAATCAGCTTGCGGGAGTGACGCTGTGTCCGCGACGAGGAAGGAAGGCGCGCGCCTGCGCACCATCGGCAACCTGGATATCATCAGGCGCTTCACCTGGGAGATATCGTCGATCAACATGTATCTTGAGGAGCTGCGTCAGTTCTGGGCGAGGACGCTCGGCATCAGCGGGCCGCAATGGCTGATCCTGATGGCGATTTCCGACCTCGACAAGGACGACGGCATTCCGGTCAACGTCGTGTCCAAGCTCCTTCACGTCGATCCCTCCTTCGTCACCACCCAGTCCAAGCTGCTGGAAAAGAAGGGCCTGTTGCGCCGCCGCCCCTCGCCGACCGACGCGCGCGTGGTCCGGCTCTCCCTGACCGAGAAGACGCAGAAGCACCTGGTGAGCCTCAACGAGCAGTACAAGACCATCAAGGAATTCGTCTTCCAGGAGTTCGACGAGGCCGAGCTCACCGAATTCACCACCAAGCTCGCGACGTTGAAGACCCGCCTGGAAAAGGCCTGCGTCCGCCTCACCCTGGACTTCTGACGGTCGCGCCGCCGCTAGATTCGCAGGCCGCCGCCGAGCCGCGATTCCAGCCAGTCGAAGATGAATTCGTTGGCAAGACTCGGATTGTCGGCATGGGCCTGCGCCGCGCCGGTCTCCGCCGCGGTGAACACTTTCAGCATCACATCCGAGCTGCCGAGCCGGGAGTCCCGGACGAGCTGACGCGCCCGGTCCGCCTTGAGCCAGCCGTCCTCGCCGAGCGTGATCAGCACCGGGCAGTCGGCGCTGGAGGCCATCAGCGGCGCATGCGGCACCGGGACGATGCTGACGTCGCTCATCGCGAATCGGCTGGCGAAGAAGGCCCGCTCGTGCAGGTCCCACAGGCCGCCGTCGCAGACGGCGGCGGCAAGCCGCGGCTCCTGCAGCACCGCACGTGCGACGAAGGACGAGCCCCAGCCATCGGCGATGATCCCGACGCGGGCGAAGTCGACGTCCTGCCGCGTCTCCAGATAGTCCATGACGCCGGGAATCGCGCTCTCGAGATCCTGGCGCCGCAGCAGCGCATCGAGAAAATCGTCGCGCTGGTCGCCGAACAGGTCGAGCGCCAGCATCGAGAAGCCGCGCTCGCGCGCATGCGGCACGAGCTTGAACAGAAATTCTTCCTTGCGGTGGCCGGGCTCACCGATGCAGATCACGGTCGGAGCCGGCTCCTTCCCCGATGACGCAGGAAGGAAATAGCCCTGCAGCGAATGCCCGTCGAGCCAGGGTATCGTCACCACCTCTCCGGCGGGGCTGCGCGCGGCGAGATAGCGGCGCGCGCATTCTTGCATCGCCAGCACCGCGACCCAGCGGCGCTCATCGGAGGGGTCGAGCGGCATCGCCGCGGCACCATAATAGTTCATCGCGCGCAGCCAATTGCGCTGCGCGCTGGCCAGGTGTCCTTCCGCGAACGCGGTCTCCGCGCGCTGCCGATTGGTCTGCGCCAGCGTCTTCCACTCGCGATACCATGAATGGTCGTCGGCGCCTTTCAGCCGCCGCGCGATCATCAGGCATTCCGCGATCGTGGCGCCGCCTTCTTGGGCTGCGGTGAGGAGCCGCGTGAACTCAGCCGAGATGTCCTCTCGTTCCGGGCAAAGGGTCCAGTCTTCGGAGAGGCATGCGGGGATCATCGGGAGCTACGTTCTATGTCGCCTTACACAGGACTGACTAAACCATTTCAGATCGCCGACCAAGCCGCCGCGCGCGCCATTACAGGCATTTGAGATCAACATCGCTTGAACATCGTCATGATGCATGCGTGACCTCCCCCACAGCTCATCGAGTGGGGCGAACGTTGGCAGGAGCTGGCACACAAAATTGTTCGAGCCTCTCTTGCCATGACGATCATCATACCCATATTGGCGCGCCCCCAAGGGCGGCCTCAACCAAGCCGCCAGCCGACCTCCTGCGTCAAACTTTCGTAGAAGGCGCGGTCGTAAGCCTGCTCCGGCGTGGCGCGCACGCGCTCGTCGAGGCGCTTGGCATCCTCGCCGACGAGGATGCGCCACCGCTCCGCCTTGAGGCCGTCGAGAATGATCTTCGCCGCCTGCGCGGCCGTGGTCGGCGCGTCCTTCAGGAAGCTGCGGGCGCGCTCGGCGAACGCCGCCTGGATGTCCTCGTCCGACATCTTGTCGGCATCCGGCACACCGGCCGCGGCCATGCGCTTGCGGGTCAGCGCCACCTCGTCGGCATTGAGCTTCTCCGAACCGTCGCCGCTCTGCACCTTGCGCGAATTGGAGACGATCGACGTGCCGATGTGGCCGGGCATCACCACCGAGCATTTGACGTGCGGGGCATGCAGGCGAAGATCGTTGATCAGCGCTTCGGTAAATCCCTTCACCGCGAACTTGGCTGCGCTGTAGGCGGTGTGCGCCTGGTTCATGCCGATCGAGGCCCAGAAGCCGTTGACGCTCGCGGTGTTGACGATGTGGGCCTCGTCCGCGGCGACCAGCATCGGCAGGAACGTGCGCACCCCGAGATAGACGCCGCCCCAGCAGATGTTGAAGGTGCGCTCCCATTGCTCGCGGGTGTTGGTGAACAGGCTGCCGCCGCCGCCGATGCCGGCATTGTTGAACAACAGATGGATCCTGTCCGTCTTCTGCTGCTCGGCGAGCTCGTCGCGAAAGCGCTTCAGGTGATCCTCGATCGCGACGTCGGCGACGTGCGTCGTGACGCGCAGGCCCTGCGGCAGCTTCTCGACTTCGCAGAGCCGCTTGGTCTCGGCCATGGCCGCTTCCGAGACGTCGCACATCGCGACGTTGCAGCCTTCGGCGACGAGCTGCCGCGCGAGCTCGCGCCCCATTCCCGTGCCGCCGCCGGTGATGACTGCGATCTTTCCAGCAAAATCCTTCATGGGACTTCGGTCCCTCCCCTTGTCGGTGTGTTTCTTGGTCACGGCGCCGCTGACCGCGGCGCGCGCAAAACTGTAGCAGCGCGACATCCACGGGTAAAAGCGTGCGCTGCCATCCTCGCCTTCGGTTATTTCGGCAGGCGGACTACGGGCGACGCTGTGCGGGCCTTGTGAAGTGGCTCATAGGCAACGCGGCCCGGACAATCGATCATTCCCGGGTATTTTCCTGCAGGTCCCCCGTATTTGTCCGGCTTCGGGTTAATGGCATTTTTTTTACAATCCGAATCGTCAAATGGGGACGCTGGGTTGAATCGACTGGGCCAGCGTGTTGTTTGCGTGTCACAGGCTCTGGCACTCCGCTTGCATCCTCTTCGTGGTCAGAAACAACCGACGAGGTGATAGGAATGTTCGTGACCGTCGTTGCCGTGCTTTGCCGGCTTGGCGCAGCCAGCTCAGGCAGTTGCGTCGAGGAAATCGTGACCGACAGCAACATGACGCCCGAGATTTCGCTGATGCAGTGCGCGATCGGCGCACAAGCGCCTCTTGCGAAGTGGATGGGCGAGCATCCGATCTATCACGCGAACTGGCGCCTCGAGCGCTACAAATGCGTGCCGGGTCACTATGAGATCAAGGGCCACGCTTAAGGCCCCGCAAAACTACTGGTGCCAAGACCACGGATACCAGGACGACCGAGCCAAGAGGAAACGCCCCGGGGGCCGCTTATCCCTCCGTGCGGACAGTGCCAGCGCCAGACCGATCGCGGCAGGCGCTCTGTGACAATGATCACGCCCTCCTTCTAAGCCACCTCACGCACGATGATCGCACGCGCCCGCCGCCCTTCCGGGGTCGGCATCAGCGCGAAGTTGTGCGGTTGCTCGCGCAGGAGATGCAGCTCGACCGGCACGCCCACCGCCCTCGCCCTCGCGGCAAGATCGACGCTGTCGGGATACAGAAGATCGCGCGTGCCCGAAAAGATCGTCATCGGCGCCAGCGCGCGGAAGGAGCCGTTGAGCGGGCTGACGAAGGGATGGCCGACATCGAGCTCGCCGGCATAAAGACGTGCCGCCTCGACGATGCCCGGAATGTCCTGGATCGGATCGAGCGCCGCGATCGCAACCTGCTCCGGACGGCTGATAGAGGCATCGGCCGCAGGCGAGATCAGCAGCATCCGGCTCGGCTGCCGATGACCGCGATCGCGCAGCCATTGGCAGGCGGCGAGGGCAAGGCCAGCGCCCGCCGAATTGCCGACGACCGTCACCTTCGCCTCGCCCGCGTCTTCCAGCAGCATGCGCAGCAGCTCGGCCGTCGCCGGCACGACGTCCTTGGCGGTCGCCCGCGGCGCCAGCGGATAGATCGGCACGACGCAGCAGACGCGCGCCTTGCGCGTCATCTCGCCGACGAAGCGCCAATGCGCCGGCACGATCTCGTTGATGTAGCCGCCGCCATGCAGGAACATGACGTAGTTGCAGCCCTCGTGGCCTGACGCCGGCGCGGTGTAATAGACCGGCCAGCCGCCCATCTTGGTCAGGGTCACCTCGACGCCGCCGCCAAGTCCCGTCGGCTCGAACGAGGCCGGATCCAATGCGAGCTTCTGCACGTGTGCCTGCACGACCTCGGCTGATGCCAGCTGCTTCTTGAACGGCAGCAGCCGCAGCAGCAGGTTGAAGGCCCGGCTTTGCAGGCTTGGTGCTGGATCGCGCGGCGCCCGCGCGCCGAATACGCAGCCGCCCGGACAGAATTGAAGGGCCGATACAAGTCTCGCAACGCTCATCGCCACATCCCCATCCGGCTGTTTCGACCCGGCGACAAAGAGGCTTGCCGACCCGCCGCCACTTGCCGATATAATGCGAGCATTCGCTCGCTTTTCCTACTCGCATTCAGATCACAAGACCGTGGCCCGCAAACCGCCCACAAAACCCCGGAAAAACGCCTCGCAGGAGCGATCCCGCGCCACCGTCGACGCGCTGGTCGAGGCAACTGCTCGCATTCTGGTCAAGGAAGGCTTCGAGAAGGCCAGCACCAACCGCATCGCCGAGATCGCCGGGGTCAGCGTCGGCTCGCTCTATCAATATTTTCCAAGCAAGGAAGCCCTCGTCGCCGCCGTGATCGACCGCCACAACGATGCGATCATGACGGTCGTGCGCGCCGCCTTCGCGGAGGTCGCCGACCTGCCGATCGAGAAGGCCGTGCGCCGCCTCGTCACGGTCGCGATCGAGGCCCATCACATCGATCCGAACCTGCACCGCGTCCTCGCCGAGCAGATCCCCCGCTCCGGCCACCTCGCGGAGGTCGAAGCCTACAGCCACGAGATCCACGCCCTCGTGCGCACCTATCTCGAACGCCACCGCAAGGAGATGCGCAAGATCGATCCCGCGCTCGCAGCGTTCATGTGCGTGAGCACGATCGAAGCCATCGCGCACAACACGGTGCTGAACGGCGCCGAGATGCTGTCGGAGAAGATGGTGAAGGTGCTGGTGGACGAGACGACCCGGATGGTGGTGGGGTATTTGAGGTAGGTGGGCGCCGAGCCAGGGCACTTGCGATCTAGCTACGCACGACGCTTCTAGCTTCGCACCTGGCCTGATGAAGATCGCTCTCCCTGCCTCCGAAGCTGATCGTATCGCGCGCCCCACCTCCGCCCGGACGCGACCACCTCGTTGATTTAAATATTTAAATATATTTAATTCCGGAAAATAAATGCCTTATTATTTGAGGTTGGAGAGCGGGACCGCGGTCAATCTCAGTCAGGTGCTCCGCGGTGTCGGTATGCCATCACCGTTCCGCGCTTGTTAGGAACGCGACCTCGGGAGCTTGCATTGTCGGCTTGATCTTCAATCGTTCATGAGGTCGACAATGCATCTTCTCATCAGAATGGCGGCGATTGCGACATTCCCTGCTTGGATCGGATTGAACGCGAACGGCGCTGCGGCACAGGATTTCAAGGACCGATGGTCCATCATTCCGAGCGCGCAGGCAGAGCCGGCGCCTGCTGGAGTCGAACAGACGAAGAAGGATCAGATTGAGGCGCCACCTCCAACCGCACAAGAGCCATCGGCTGATCGCTCGGGCATGCGATCGTTCAATCGAGTCTTTTCGGGAAAGGCCTCCTATTATTCGTATTCCAAAGGCAAGACAGCGAGCGGTTCGTCATTCAATCGGAATCACCTCACGGCAGCGCATCGCAGCCTGCCATTCGGCACCAAGGTCCGCGTGACCCATGGAGAAAGCAGCGTCATCGTCACCATCAATGACAGAGGCCCGTTCATTCGTGGCCGCGTCCTCGATCTCTCGCTCGCTGCCGCGCGCAGCTTGGGGATTACGAATCGCGGCGTAGCTCAGGTTCGTGCCGAGGTGTTGTAGCGGATGACATTTGAAGGGCGGTGACATTAAATAACCCGACGCGCTTGTGGATATAACCCTTCCAGTACTCGCCGCCTTCATCGGCGTCAGCGCGATAAAAGGCGTCGCGCACAATACCGTGCTGGCGTGATGGCCACGGAGATGATGCGGACGCTGGTGGACGAGACGACGCGGGTATTTGAGGTAGGTGGCCCTTACAGATAGAACGATGTGGTGACTGGAAAACATTCCGGCGAGGCTTGCGCGACCGATTGCCGGAGGTCCCTATCATTCCGAGGGCACGATCTGCTCCAAAGGTCAAAAATGATAGTTCACGCCGACTCGGGCGACGTGGAAATCCGCCCGGCCGAAATTTGCGGTGTATCTGGACAGGTTCGGACCGATGCCCGTTGCGAGTGCGTTGACTGCCACCGACGATTTGCCGAGGTCAACGTAGAGATATTCGGCCTTGAAGCTCCAACGAGGCGCAAAGCGCCATTCGCCGCCTCCACCGACCGTCCAGCCAGTCTGAATGCGGGAATCGGTCCCCGTGAAGCAAGTCGATCCGATCGTACAGTTGAATGAAGTGCCGGCGACGGAGATATCGAAAGCGCCACCCGGTCCGTTCGCGATGTAGTCGTCAAATGTCGCTACTCGACCAAAAGCAAAGCCGCCGGTGCCATACAAAAGAACGCTAGGCGTGACCAGCGCCCCCAGACGCCCACGAATGCTCCCCCACCAGTCAATCTTTTGCTCAGCCGAGATGGTCTGTGCGAAAGCTGGGGGTAGAAGCGGCGTTGTTTCACGACCGCCGCCGCGCAAGCTGGATGCGCTCAAGTCACCTTCTACGCCGACCAGCCATTTGCCATCGAGTTGCCAATTGTAGCCCGCTTGCAGCCCTCCCGTTACACCACTCATCGAAAAATCGTGAGGGCTGGGAGCAACCTGCCCCGCAAACGGAGGCAAAAGCGGGACTCCAGGATTGAAGATGAAAGCGGAGGCCGCGTCACTCGTGAAATTCACCGACCGGTCTGCCCATGCGCCGCCAACGTTGCCGCCAGCGTAAAATCCCGTCCAGCTTGGGTTGGAGTCAGCCGGGCGCGCCTTCGTCAAAAGTGCAGGGCTTTGGTCAGCAGCTTCCGCCCCCGACGCGACGCTCGCCAAGACTGCTATAGCAGCCAGTCCTCTTCTCACGGGACGCCCCCTCCGCGATTCCAAAGTGCCCGAAATTCATAAATCATGTTGACGCTGGACGCTGTGACGCGAGGGCAACACCTGCGGGACGTTGCAGAATCAACCGCAAACGGCCGGCCCGCGGTAAACCGACGGCCGGAAAGGAATTCGATTCTTGAGGAATTTGGTCGGAGCGAGAGGATTTGAACCTCCGACCCCTAGTCTCCCAGACTTTTTCTTGACAGTTTGTGAAACAAACAGAAACGAAGTATATGCTGAATTTTCAGTGCATTGGCGTCCACGAGGTCCTCGGCGTTTCATGAGGTTTCGTCGCATTTAGTGCTGGGCACTACTCTGTTTCGTCGCAATTAGGGCTGAGCCCTACGAGGCTAATCTGGCGTGTCAGAAGCCCGCCCCACCCAAGCCAGGGCTAGCTAGGGCGTCATAAATCTAGCGGGGTGATGTCCGCTAAGCCCCAACAGCGGCGCGAGACCAGACATTCTGGGACCGCCGCTTTGGGCCAGCGGCGGAATAGGACGCCGAGTACGGTGCCGGTACCAGATTTCAGTTGGGTCTCTGAGGTGTCGCCACTGCAGGCGAAGCTCCAATCGACGGAGTCAGATATTTCTTGAAAAACTCGAGATATTTTTTGCGGCTGTCAACGGTCGCCTCGCGACTGTACTCTAATATGTGGCCCGAATATTTTAGAGGCGCGGAACGTGGTTGATCAAAGCTATGGTGTGCGTTGGGATACGAAATGACCTGTAATTCTGCGCCTGTGTCGATGCCGGAGTGTCTGGCTTTAATGCAGTCGGTGGGCGGCGTCCAAGTGTCCTTTTCCCCGACAAAAATAATGGTTGGGGAGAGAAAGGTGACACCAACTCCCAACAACCGTTCGCATCCCGGGTAATATGCTGCGACTGCGCGAAATCGTCCCTTCGATCCTCCCACTCGTGCACTGAGGATCGCAGCGCTCGCTCCGTCACTTTGTCCCAATAGGAAAATATTATCCTTGTCGATTTTCGCGAGACCCTGCAAGACAGTCATCGCGTTAGATGCGTCGCTTATTCTTACAAAGCCCAGCGGTTGAGAACCGCACGCCTTGTTATTCCCCAAATTGCGGGGACCATAGCTATCTAGGATAAGCGTAGCGAACCCGCTAGCCAATAACTCTCTGGAGTGAGCTTGAAGTGAGGCGAGCGGCGCCGGCGCCAATCCGCTGCACGGGTGTAACATGATGACGACTGGAAACGGTCCGTTTCCTTTTGGAAACGTGAGCTCGCCACCAATGGTAGCTGTAAAATTACTTGGAAGTACCTCACTCCGAAAGGAAAGTACTTCAGCGACTGCCATGTCAATAAAAAGAAAATAGGCCAGCATCAGAGTTAGGCCGCGCATCGCTGAAAATCCCTGCCAAAAAGGTGCCGACAGAACCGCCGACAATTGTCGTTCTAAACGTTCACTCGCCGAGGCGAGCCCCCAAGCGTTCTCGGCAACATCGTTCATCATGTTGATGTCGCTATAGCGGAGCGTCTTCATCTCGCAGATCAGGCGAAATGTTTCCATCGAGCAGTAGTGATAATAAATCTGCCCGGCGAGATTTTTATGTTGCAGGAAATGCCTAAACGGGCGCGATTGAACTTTTTCTTCAGTGCCTGAGTTTGCGTCTACCGTCATTTAGGCACTCCGGACCGCTTCACTCGGCGCTTCAGAAATTCTTCCGGTTCAACACCCAACGTCGCAGCCAATTTTCCGATTACCTTGAGGCTTACATAGAACGAGCCCTTCTCGATCTGGCTCAAATAGCTTCGACTGATCTTAGCGTCATAGGCGAGGTCATCCTGCGAGAACCCCTTCTCGGCTCGTATACGGCGCAAGTTGCTGGCGAAAGTGTCCCGCAAATCCATGCGGGCAAGGATGGCTATTGTTCAGTATATAGCACCTCGATATATTGAACAAAACGAAGAGAGGAGATTTCCGTGTCGGCCAGCGCCGCAAACGAGCTTGATCAAGAACCGCGCCCCAACGCGGAGGCCCCTCGCCGCATGCTGAGCGTCGAACAGGTGTTGGAAATCCTGCCGCTAAGTCGGACGACGCTGTTCAGAATGGAACGGGACGGAGTGTTTCCGCCCAGTCATAGTATCAGCGCCGGCAAGCGCGCTTGGTATGCGGATGAAGTATTGGCTTGGCACAAGGCTCTGCCGCTCAACAATCGGATAAGCCGACGCTCTGCTGCGTCGGTGCGTGTCAAGCGCAAAACCTAGCGATTTTAGACCCCTAGTCCGTCAGACTAGCGCTCTAGACGACTAAGGCCCTTGATTTTACAGGTGAATATTGATCGGCAAGAAGACCGAGCACTACCCCAGCCCTAACTGGGCACTAAGGGAACCACGTTTCAACGGTTAGACCGGAATGATCAAACTATTGATCTTTTTTGGTGTTTTTGGTCGGAGCGAGAGGATTTGAACCTCCGACCCCTAGTCTCCCAGACTAGTGCGCTAACCGGGCTGCGCCACGCTCCGAATGCCTAACGGCTTTGATCCCATAGGGAAAATCGTTGCCGAGCGCAAGCCCGTCTGAGCCCCTTTTGGGAACATAAGGGACACGAAACGCAGGTTTCTGACCCAAAAGTCCCGGAAAAGTCCCGGACCATGTTCTTCCCTCGTTCCCTGCCCGCCGCGTACGGCGGGTTTTTCTTTTCGTGCGCCGCTCGGCCGGGCGTCCCCGGCCATTTTCAACAGGAACAATGACTAGAACAGAAGTCGAGGCGGCGATTTACGCCAGCCTTAGAAGAACCGCGCGTTGGCGCCAATCCGTAGCCAAGCGCTTTCCTACCGACCCCCGGAACATCGCCGCAGCCGAGCGCCTAGGCGAGCTATCCCGCAACGTGGCGCTCACGCCCGACCAAATCACGGCACTCGCCCCTCACCTGGACGATGTAGAGCGCTGGAACGAAGCCCTGTCCGATACAAGCCGGTGTGTTGGCATGCGGCCCGGCTTCGACAGCTTCGATGCTTATGCGGGGCAACTGATTGAGGCGCTGCAATGAGTTGGGACGCCATCGTCAACGCCCAACTGGCCCGTGATCCGTTGCCGATCATCGATCCACGCGATTGGCAAGACAAGCCGGTGCCACCGCGCAAATGGATTGTGCAAGACCTGATCCCGGACGGCGTTGTTACAAACCTGTCTGGGGACGGCGGAACGGGCAAGACGCTAACGGCCATCCAGTTGATGACTGCGATGTCGCTTGGTCTTTCGTGGTTCGGAAAGCCGGTGCAGCAAGGACCGGCACTCTTGTACACGGCTGAAGATGATGCGGAAGAACTCCACCGTCGCTTTGCCGCTGTAACGGCTTCTAGCGGCCACCGGTTAGCCGATCTAGCCGGGGTGCAGATCATTCCAATGGCAGGCTTGGACGCTACGTTGGCTACTGGAAACGATCTGGGCGGCATATCGATGTCATCGCAATTTGCGAAGCTTTCAAAGATCGTCGCAGATACCAGGCCACGCTTGGTCGCAATCGACCCGGCCGCTGACGTTTACGCGGGGGACGAAATCAAGCGCGTCCAAGTGCGCCAGTTCGTTCAGAAGCTCGCCAAGCTGGCTCTCGATAACGAATGCGCTGTGCTGTTGCTAAGCCACCCGTCCCTTTCGGGCATGATGACAGGTCGAGGTACCAGCGGCTCCACGGCATGGTCCAACAGCGTGCGGTCTCGTTTGTATTTGCAAGCCGATGCTGATGATCCTGACCGCCGTCTATTGAAGGTCATGAAAGCCAACTACGGCGCAGTCGGTGAAGAGATTGCTTTGCGCTGGAACAATGGCGCCTTCGTGCTTGATCAGGGCGGCGACGGAGCCGGTGCAAGCATGGCGCAACGGGCGGCTGATGACGTGTTCCTTGCGACCTTCATCAAGCTGACAGCGCAAGGCCATCGGCTGAGTCCCAAGCCGTGTGCCACATATGCGCCGAAGATGGTTGCTGAGCACCGAGACGCGAAGGGCTACACCAAGCCCAAGATGAAAGACGCTATGCAGCGGCTTTTGGATGCCGGTGTTTTGCGTATTGAGACGCACGGGCCGCCTTCGAGGCGGTATGACGTGTTGGCGTCCGTGTCCAACTGAGAAACCATTCTCGGGCGGCTATCCCAGCCGCCCCTTCACTCCGATCTAGCACTTGCCTGAACATAACTTCGCCAATTGTTCGTCCGCCGATTTCTCGAGTACACCGGGAGACAGTTTGAGTATCTGCACGACGCCTTCGGCACCGAGCCTCTGCAAAAATCCGAGCCATATAAGAGAGCGCCAGACCTGAGGCGAGTTGAAGTCGGGTGACGCTACCTGCTTGAAAATGAGACGATCCTGAACGGGAAGCACGATCAACGAATTTTCGGTGAACGGTCCCCATCTCATTTCTGAAAATTTTGGGGACTCTAAAGTCGAATATCGCACTTCATACCCAGAAGGAAACCCAAAGTTGCCAGCGGCTGGCATTCTCTCAGACGGAAACAATTCGCTTGGAAGCTGTCGTGCCGAGTCAAAGATCGCTTGAACACGACCTACTTCATCTTGCGTGCTTGCTATCTCCGCACTCCGAAGTGATGAACACAGCTCGGCGTCTATTCGACAACTTTGCTTTTTCGCTTCACACACCGCTTTCATTTGAGCTTTCTGAGCTTCGCAGGCAGCCTTCTGCGCATCGTACAATGCATTTTGGGATGCCTTCGTAGCTTCACAGACAGGATCGTTCCACTGAACTATAAGGTTGCGATTCCTGCACTCACGCGTATCAACTTTGGCCGAACATTCCAGTGTTTGACTGCAATCGCGCGTACACGCGCTTGCCAATGGGCACTCGCGAAACTTTCCTACTTTAATTTCGTCTGGAACCTGTGCGAGCGCTGCCGATGCTGAGCCTAACGCAGAAATAATAGCGAAGACGATAAATCGATTCACGGCTGCTTCTTCTCCGTCGTCCTTGAACCCTTGATGCACTCCAATTGCCGAGCGCGCGCGTCTTGCAATTCCTTCTCTGCCCGGTCTTGCCGAGACTCGAGCCTCTTTCTCTCACTAGAGACTCTTGCGTACATTTTTTGATCCTCTGGCGTGTACTTCGTCTTCTTAAGACGATCTTCGAGAGTTGACGCTTCCACCATCGACTCATCCAACTGATATTTGATCAGCGCAAGCTCCAGAGGCAGTGACTGAATGGATATGTTCGTTGACAGAATGCATTCGATGCGCGTGACCTGTTCCTGGGTAGCAAAATAGGCAACCACCCAAATTACAGCGCCAACCAAGGTCGTGATCGCACTGCCGGTCAAAACTGCGATCTCCTTCCAGTGAGACCTGAGGTACGCCCAAGCTGCCAAAACTGCCCGGTCATCGCTGGTGAAGCCTTCTGCGATTCCGGCTTCCGCCGGTTTGACTACTAACGGTTTGGCTTCCGGCGGTTTGGCTTCAGGCGCCTTGGCTTGTGGCGCTGTTTCGCCGTTCGACTTGTTCTCTGTCCCTGCCATCGCGGACCACGCTCCCTCACCCACTACCGGAAGACTATGACAACTGGAGCGGGAATTTCAATATGACCGCCGCCATATGGCCGTGCTTCGCACCCTCTCCTTCGCACTGCTTCGAACCCTTGGCACCCTTGTGCTTCGCACCCCCCTATATACCCCCGGCCGGTGCGAAACCCGGCCCCGGTCCGAAGACGGGGCCGGTTTAGCCCCGCGCCGCCAGCGGTGTGCTCAAGATCGTGACGGTTGGGCCGCCGTCAAAGCAACGGTCGGTTTTGGCCTTGGCACTGAACCCATCGGAACGGACGCCCGGCTCCCCGATTTGAGTTTTCGGAATTACCACAATTCACTTGCGCCGTCGGGCAAAACAGTGGTTCATAGGGTGCTGGTGAATGGAGCCAGCTTATGCAGAACGACCCTGAACCTTCGGAACTGGCCAAGATTGCGAAGCTCAACGGAGATTTCAAACGGAACTACGGCACACTGCTCGGCGCATTCCTCTATCTGCGATCAATCAGCGCCGCGCGTGGCCGCTCTTGGTTTTGGGCCGGCTTATTTTCGATCGCGTGCTCGGCGGCGCTGGCATGGCTCGGGAAGCACGGCCATTCTTGGTTATCCTCCGGGTGATAGCCCGAACAAGCGCGTCGGCCGTTTTGAAGCAGGCTACTTTGCGCCGCTCACGCGCCGCGTCCGAGAACCTAATCGTTCGCTTCACTTTACCGTCGGTTGGCAGCAAAACGTAATCTAACACGCCCCGGTTATGCTCGGAAAGTCTGATGGCGGCGATCCATCCAGCGGGAACATGCGCATCACATTGAACCGTCCAATGTGGCGAATGTGAATCCAATCTACCTGGCGTCCAGCGCGCCGCTCGGACTGATACGCAGGTGCTGCCGTTCACACGCAACGAATCTGTCCATCCGCCCGTACTCGTTCGGCACCCGGCTTTTCTTAAGGCAGCGCGAATGCGCGATGCCAGCCCTGTCTTCTGTTCAGACCAAAGAGGACGCGATTCTAAGAACTCATAGTTCCGCTTCGGGGAGAAGCCGAGCAACCGATAAAGATTTCTCATGCTGCCGAAATGCGTTTGGCAGGTCGCAACACAGGGCAAGCCCGGTGTGCGATCGATTATACTGATGCTCAAGCGGCCTTCCTTGACCAAAGTCCGTCGCAATCGGACAAGCATCTCTTCTTCCGAGAGATCGACGCGGCGCTCTTCGATGATTTTATTAGCTTGCGTGAAGACCTCCCGATCAACAATCGGTTCGAGGCATCCTTCCGCACGAATCCACTGGTCGGGCGGATTGTATGTTCGTGTCTGACGTAGCTTCCATGATCGCCGATTGAAAACTAGATTCCCGATGTAACTTTCGTCTCTGAGAATGGCCCCAACCATCACCCGCGTCCACGGCTTGCCCGTGCGGGTCGGCACCCGCTTCTTGTTCAATTCCCACGCAACGACGGTCTCAGATTTTGTCTCTACGAAACGAGAGAAGATCCATCGGACTGTGGCTACCTCATGCGGTTCACCCGGCCGAACCCGAATATGGTCGGTGGTGAGGTATTTGCGTTCACCATCTCTAAGAATGCCCTTTGACTGTTCTTTCTCGTCCACAAGCTCGCGTACCAAGCCATAGCCCACTTTGCCACAAGCTTTGTAGCCCAAGCGAGCAAATCGGCACTGGCCAGCATAGACCTTTGCCGAAAGTTCGCGACTGTACTCGGCAGCCATAACTCTCTTGATGTTCTTGACGATGCTTGCGAGCATGCTGCCGTCATTATCGAACTGCTCAGCGCAATACGCCACTTTGATGCCGCTACGCTTGCAGACGAATTCGTAATGGGCACTTTCGTCTGCATCTTGGAAGCGTCCCCATCTGCTTACGTCATAAACTAGGATTTGGCCGAAATCCGCTTCTCCCCTCTGTACGTCCTCTAGTAATTGAATAAGGCCCGCACGGTTCTTTAGGAGAAGGCCACTTTCGCCTTCGTCTCGATAGGTTCGGACGATTGTTAGGTGGTGCGCATGGGCGTAGGCGGCGATCACAGCGGCTTGGTTTTGGATCGAATATTGCTGCCGCTCAGTTGACATACGCACGTACTGGGCGGCTCGGCGCATCATTTGAGCCGTCGGAATGGTGGACCTTCGAACGATGAGTTCGTTACTCATGCCCAAGCCTATCAAGGACCCAACCCAACGCAATAGCAAAGGCCCCTTTCGAGCCGTTAGCAAGCGAGTCACGCAGCAATACTGTTTCATGAATGTTTTTGGGGCTTGTGACCTCAGCACACCATTTAGAAAGCCCGAACGTTTCACATCAGGTAAGTACCCTCTCCTGCTCTTGCAGCGCTCCCGCCTCTCGGCACCAACGCTCAACATCTTCCAAGCCGCCGCTGTCCAACACGCGATTGCCTCCGATCAAAGCGAACGTAGCTTTCAACTCGCGTGCTTCTGCGGGCTTAAGCTTGCAGATGCGCTGATAGAGCTTGACCTTGCGCGCGAAGCGGCGGCGCGCAGCCGAAAGCCCAAGAGCATGCTCCTTGTTCGCCTCTTGAGCTATCTTGGTGATGGGATGGCCGGCGCACGAAATGCCATCACCACAAGCCACGCACGTTGCAAGATTGCTCAACAAATACTCTGCGCTTTCCAGCACCGAAACGCTTTCTTCCTTCTCGCGCGCGAATAGATACCACCCCTAGAGTTCCATATAAGAAGAGGGTGTATAGGGGGGTTTCTTTTAATACTATAAGACTCCATCATCATCCTGACTCTATTGAACAAATCCTAAAAGCAAGTCATTTGCTTTTAGGGTCTAAAACTGCATTTAGGGTGTCGCGTTTCGCCCGACTAAAAGCAAAACGCGAGCTAAAAGAAACACGGCTTGCAATTAGCTGGAGGCTCATCAGAGTTGGCCGTCCATTGCACAGTGTCAGTTTCAACGGTGCAGCATCGCGGTTCACGCCTCTAAAGCTTCACTAGGCTTCGGCCACTGAAGCGTAGAAACGCGAGATAGTGGGGGCCACTATGGAAAAATGTACCGTCTTATGGTAGACAATAATTAGACCCGAAAGGTGTGCCCGGTGGCCGTCGAGCGCCAAGCGCGAGATAGTGGGGGCCACCATAGAAAAACGTACAAAATTTTGCTAAGACTTAGATAGTGGCGCGAAATGTGTCACGGACCCGCCGCGAGGCGGGTTTTTGATTCTCGGCGAAGCCTCTAGTCTCAGACCATTCGCCCGTTCAATACCCGGCCCCTCAGCCGGGTTTTATTTTTACAACGCTTTGCGACGGACGCTCGCCGCTCGGAGCACACTCACTTACGAAAGGATTACGCCGTGGCAACGGCAAAAGAACTTATGGAAGGTACAGCGCTGGTAACTGGCCTCCCGCCCGCACATGTTCAATCGGCTAAGCGCCGCTTGATCGAAGCCGGGATTTGGGAGTCGAGCACCGGTTCGCACGTACCAGAAATGAATACTTACTCGCTCGTTATGCTCTTGCTCGCATTGCTTGCCGACGTTCCCGGCAAGGACATGGCAAGCACGGCTTGCTCATATTACGGCATGATCAACGACGAAGGTGACACTCTCGGCGAAGCACTCACACGTTTTATCGACAGCTTCAAGAACCGCAGCATCGTTGCAACGGTTGCATATAAGTCTCGTCTCGAAGTCGATTGCGGTCATCCGCGAGCTTGCCTGTCCATCGAAACAAAGGATGGACAGCTAGAATTGCTCTTTGGCCGTCAGACAAAACAGTGGGCAGACGAGAGGGTTCGTCGGTCAATGACCATCAGCGGCAAATGCTTGTTCGACCTCGCATGTGGCCTGCACTTCAATCAATGGCCAGAGCGTGTTTGATTTCATCACCAAGCTTTTCAGGAAGTCATATAGCTTAGCCCATCCATTCCCGATCCATCAGAACACAACGTCGGGACTCGCCGTCGATCCTCATTCGGCTATGAGGGTACCAGCCGTGAATGCGGCGGTGCGCGTGATCGCGGAAAGCGTTGCGTCATTACCTGTTAACATCTTGAAGCTAGACGGCGACAGCAAGACGCCTGCTCGGGACCATCCAGTGTTTCGGTTAGTGCGTTACCAGCCAAACGACTGGCAGTCGTCTTTCGACCTACGACTCCAGCTTCAGCTTGACACGTTGTTGACGGGAAACGGCTATGCCTTCGTCAATCGCATTGACGGAACCCCGCGCGAGTTGATCCGAGTCCCCCCGGCCACAGTCACTGTCGAATACGACGCGGACACAGGCGAACCGTTCTACACTGTGAGGGATGCCGGAGGCCGCACGCGCACCATCCGTCACCGCGATATGATCCACATCAAGGCTGTGAGCGTTGACGGGATCAGCGGTACGGCTCCTATCCAGCATGCGCGCGAAGCAATTGGCTTGGCATTGGCAATGGAGCAACACGCATCATCGCTTATGGGTAAAGGCGCTCGACCCGGTGGAATCCTGAAGATCAAGAACCGACTTGATGACAAGTCGATGGAACGCTTCAAGCAAAACTGGCAGAATTTCATCGGCGGAAGTGCCAACTCGGGACGCACAGCGGTTCTCGACTTCGATGCCGACTTTCAACCGCTGACGTTTTCCAGCGTCGATCTGCAATTCATCGAACTTCGCAAGTTCCAGATCGAAGAAATCAGCCGCGCGTTCCGTGTGCCACCGCACCTTCTCTCCGAGCTAGGGCGGGCGACGTGGGGCAATTCAGTCGAAATGAACCGTTCGTTCTTGGACTCCACCCTCATGCCTTGGTTACTCCAGTGGCAGGGAGTCCTGAACCGAACACTGTTCACACCGGAGGAGCGCCTGACTCATTCGGTTGAATTCGATACGAGCGCTCTTACCCGCGCCAACCTCCAAGCCCGCACCGAAGCCTATTCGGCCGCCGTTGGCGGACCTTGGATGACACCGAACGAAGCACGCGCACTAGAAAACCGCGCGCCCATCGAGGGCGGCGACAAGCTTGTTGCTGCCAACGACAACAACCTAAGAGAAAGGAATCGCGCCGCATGAATACAGGCGCATTATTCGAATTCGATACCAAGTCATTGAGCGACGACGGCACCTTCTCCGGCTACGCCAGTAGATTCGGTGTGACTGACCTGGGGCGCGACGTTGTGATGCCGGGCGCTTTCACAAAGACCCTTCAACAGTCTGCGAAAGTCAAGATGCTTTTGCAGCACGAACAGTCACAGCCAATCGGTGTCTGGAAGTCGCTTGCTGAAGACCAAATCGGCCTGAAGGTAACCGGCCAACTTGTGCTAGATACATCGCTTGGACGCGATACTTATGCATTGCTGCGAGCAGGCGCTCTAGACGGCTTATCAATTGGTTACGTTTCCAAGAAGGACTCATTCGACCGCACAAAGAACGTGCGGCGGCTCGAAGAAATTGATTTGTTCGAAATTTCTATCGTCACTTTTCCGATGCTCCCTTCCGCGACAGTAGATCGCGTGAAGGCGCAATCTGAACTTGCTCGGCTTGTTGAAGCCATCAACGCCGCAAACGCGGCAATTCACTAAGGACAATTACTTTGATTACCACTGCACTCCGCCTTGAGAAGGCGGATCACGATTTTGCACGCGTTGAAACAGCCCTTTCGCACCTGACTGAAACGGTCAACACTAAGACGGCTGCTAACGACAATCGCATTGACGCGCTCGAACTAAAGCTCAACAGGCAAGGGCTTGTTGCTGCAAATGACAACAACCCGAACTCACCGGAACGGAAAACATTCGACGCCTTCCTTCGGCGAGGCGAAGAGGCAAAAGCGCTTCGCGTTGCCGATGACACGGCTGGCGGCTACTTCGTGCCCGACTACTATAACGCTGAGCTTGACCGCAATGTGGTCTTGTTCTCCCCTATCCGTTCAGTCGCGCGAGTTGTGCAAACGAGCAGCCCCGCTGTTCTTTGGCCTAATCGCCAAGCCGGTATGACAGCGCAATGGGTTGGCGAGACTGCCACAAGGCCAAGCACGAATGTCACGTTCGGCGAACGCCGCTATCAAGTGTTTGAGCTAAGCGCCTATGTCGATGTTAGCAATCAGATGCTTGAAGATGCCGCGCTTGATATTGGTGCCTTGCTCAACTTTGAATTCGCGGAAGAGTTCGGCCGGGCCGAGTCAGCCGCGTTCGTGAACGGGTCGAGCGTCACTGCACCTTCCGGCTTCATGCAAGACACGACCGTGCAGTACACGCCGAGCGGTTCGGCCTCTTCGATCACCGCCGACAGTTTGATTGACCTCTATCATGCCGTGAAGTCGCCCTATCGCAGCAATGCCGTGTGGGGCATGAACTCGAACACCATGGCCGCCGTTCGCAAGCTCAAGGATACAACGAACAACTACCTCATGGCCGTTGCGGGCATTGCAAACGCGCCCGTTACAACGATCCTTGGCCGCCCTGTGATCGAAATGCCGGATTTGCCGGATATTGGCCTGAACACCAATCCCATCGTGTTCGGCGACTTCAGCAATGGTTATCGTATCTTCGACCGCGTTAGCCTTTCGATCTTGCGCGATCCCTACAGCCAAGCCGCTACAGGTATGACTCGTTTCTACGGTCGGCGCCGCGTCGGTGGCGGCATCGGCAGGGCCGAAGCCCTTCGCAAGCTGAAGGTCTCGATTAGCTAACTAACAACGGCCAGCCGGTGGCGCACCTTGTGCCATCGGCCTTACAAACTTTTCAGAAACACCCCAAAACCGGCACCCAGGCGAATTTGTACGCCGGATTCCCCGGTTCAAATTGAAATTTGGAACACCGATGACAGCAACTGCAACCGCCGAATATCGGCCGCCTACCCATCTTCGTACCGATACGGCCGCGTGGTTCAACGCGGTCGTCCAGGAATTCGAGCTTGATCAACATCACTTCCGCCTTCTTGTGAAAGCTTGCGAGGCTTGGGACCGCTCGGAAGAGGCTCGCGAGGCTATCGCCAAATACGGCATGACATTCGAAGACCGGTTCGGCGCCCCGCATGCACGGCCGGAAGTTGGCATTGAGCGCGACAGCCGCTTGGCGTTTGCCCGGTTGGTTCGAGAACTCGGCCTCGATGTAGCGCCACCCGTCGAATCCCGCCCTCCCGCTTTGAAGGCTAACCGCTAATGCCGGTCCGCAGACGCAACATGAAACGCCGCCCTGCCCTTGAAGCCACAGAAGCGGCTTGGCTGGAAGGAGACCGTGACAATGCAGGCTTCGTTCCCTTTCTGCATGACGAAACGCTTATTGCCCTTTGGGAAGCTTATGGCGACCACGTAAACATGCATTGGCATCCCGGAATGTACGCCCCGGAGCCGAAATGACTTCGCCTTACGCCAGCGCCGGACGGCGGCTAATCGATTGCGGCTATTCGGCCATTCCAGTCGCGCCATTAACCAAGCGCCCCGGTGCGTTCTCAATGAACGAATGGCGCGGAATGACTGAATGGCAACGCTTTTGTGACCGGCTTCCGACTGACATTGAAACCGGCATTTGGGACAAGTGGCCTGATGCCGGGGTTTGCATTGCAATTGACCATAAGCTGAAGGTGGTCGATATCGACACTAACGATCACGCCTTGATGGGCGCGGTGCTGTCTGCGATCCCCTTCAGCGATGTGATCAAGCGTGGCGCGAAGGGCTTCAGCGCCTTCTATCGCGGAAGCTCTTCCATCGTCTCTCAGCCTTTCAGCGTCGGCAAAGAGCGGGTGATCGATCTGCTTTGTTACGGCCGCCAGACGGTGCTTCCGCCGACAATCCACCCGACCACGCTGATGCCGTATGCCTGGAATGGCAGTGACACCCTTGAGAATACGCCTATGGATCAATTGCCAGAGCTACCAGACGACATGGCTTTAAGGCTTGAAGCGGCGTTGGAGCCTTTTGGCTACAAGCCGCTTGAAGCTCATCAGGCGGGCGAAGGTGACACGATCTGGCGTGAGCTTAACGACACCGCATTGCGCAACCTCGATAAATGGGTGCCCGCGCTCGGCCTGCCGGGTACGCGCCGTTGCGGTAGAGGGTACAGAGCAGTTGCGGCTTGGCGTGGCGTCGAGAACGCGAACCTGTCGTTTCATCCCGATGGGATTCGTGATTGGGGCGCGGGCGAGGCACACACTCCTATCAATCTCGTCATGAGGGCGCTTGACCTCGATCTACCGTTGGCAACGACATGGCTTTCAGGTCGATTCACGCCAGAAATATGCGGATTGACTCGATAAGAGCGTCTAGCCTTGTCGCATTCTGAGGATGGATTTGACCCCGCCGATTGAATACCCCCTCTTTCAACACTTCGTTAGTCTCTGAGCCAGAGTCAGTCCGCTTGTGCTTATCTCTAATGTCATCCTTGAAGAGGATGTATGAGCGTGCACTATCCGGTTTAGTGGCAAACTCAGCGAGAGCCGCTGTGTATTCTTCGTTCTTGTCTCCGTCAAAGAGAGCAGCACATTTTATTCCCATTTCTACGCAGAGCCGCATCCAAGGGACTATTGCGCTTGCTCCGCCACATCCGTACCCCATGAATGGAAGCGGCTTTGCATTGAGCGCATCCAAGTAATTTTCGAGGTAATGCACGTCGTCAGCCCCCTCGACCAATATCGCCTTATCCGCAAAGAATAATTCTTTGCAAACTGCATCATAAAACTTTCTACTTGTGATGTTGGCGTGAGCTTTCACAGCGTTGAAAGAAGTCGCGCTGGGGGAAGATACAGTCGATCTTCCGGTTTGGTTCACGTAAACGCGACATAAGCGGGATACTGAAGAAATCTCTTTCCAGCCGACGAAGTGCGGCGAGTGTGTAACTACGACTATCTGCCGATCGTCGCTGTAAGACAGCAAAACTTGATACAGATTTCTTTGCAGTTGAGGATGTAGAGATAGTTCTGGCTCATCAACAATGAGGCAATCGCCTGCTCGACTTGTTGACAACGCGAAGATGATTCTTAGGAGGTTCGTGATTCCATCACCGGTATCAGAAAGTACGTGAGGTGTTTTCGACGGCCCCTCATATAGCATCACGTTTCGCCCACCGACATTATCTGTCATGAAGTTAGCGGAAGATGGGTCAACCTCCTGAAGCTCGGCTAAGAATAGCTCCTTGTCTGATGGATCGTTGAAGTGTCTTGCGATAGCAGACGCCAATTGAGTGTCGAAGTAGCTTTGGTTTCCCCGACGATTGAGCAGGTCTCCATACTCATATTGAGAAGGCATGATTCCATTGATCTGGTAGTCGGGCGCAAAAGGTCTCCGAGATGGGACAAACCTGAGGCTATTGTGTAAGCCTTGATAGTTGCCCATCTTTCTGAAGAGAGCGCCATCTGCGTTGCGATCTATGGTCACCACAGCTACTTCGCCGTTGGAATACGCCCAGAGCCACTTCGATGAGAGGCTTTTCGACGTGGCGGCTCTCTCGACCGATGGTTAGATGTTCGTCAGGAGCGAGCAACTGCGCAGCTAGGGAAATGACAGTTGACTTGCCGCTGTTATTTGCGCCGACAATGACGTTGTAGCCGCTTCCCTTCGTGCCGTTGGCTTCGGAAAAAGTTAGTGTCTGGGGCTCATGAAAAGATTTGATGTGGCCGATAGTTA
Organism: Bradyrhizobium sp. USDA 372; assembly: GCF_053629095.1. Classification (NCBI taxonomy): domain Bacteria; kingdom Pseudomonadati; phylum Pseudomonadota; class Alphaproteobacteria; order Hyphomicrobiales; family Nitrobacteraceae; genus Bradyrhizobium; species Bradyrhizobium sp. USDA 372. The sequence goes on from NZ_JBRJHR010000001.1 coordinate 791,230, forward strand.
TTGATCGGAGCATGAAATGCCTGTTGATTCCCGCATTGTCCTACTTTGCGTCGCCGATGCATTGAGCCGAGAGCCGGAATATTCCAACCGGCTTGTTCGATTGGTCGAAGACCGGCGTCACAGGCAGCACCATAAGCCGCTCAAAAGCCGCTTTGCATTGCGCTTCGGTCTCGAACTTTAAGGTCGTGGTAGTCGAATGAGCACCGCCGCTAACGGTGTTGATCAGCATCGTGTAAAGCACCAACGTCCACATAAATCAGCCTTTAGGCCGCGTCAGTTGGCGGCCTTTCACTTGACCAGCTAGAGCGCGGCCGCGATTTGGCGGAAGACGCCCTTCTTCTCGTTGAACCCATCAGCCCAGTCCCGAACCCATTCAGCGCGCTTGAAACGCTTGTCCAATTCAAGCAATTCTTCAAGCAACTGTTTTCGCGTCTGAGCCGAATAGATGTACTTGTTTTTTACAGGGGCGTCGTTGTAGCCGCGTAGCCAGCTAGCATTCTCATACAGGGCGCCGACGCAATGCTCAAACGCAGCGAATAGGACCGGCACCAAATCATTGGGCCTGAAATTTCTCTCTTTATAAACTTGCACAAGCGGTTCGTAGTCCAAACCTTCGAAGATTGCGCTCATGCTGGGAGTTTTGCGGAGATTGGCAATTCTTTCATGCACGTTGTCGCCAAGCGACCGGAAAAGGGCGAAGCCGACAAATTCCACGAACAGAGTGAGCATTCCGCGAAGCATCTTTCCCTTTTGATAACCGGGATCAGCATCCAACTCACGATCCTGCTCGTCTCGGCTTTTTCGTCCGATGTCCAAATTCGCAATAGCGCGTTCGCGATTCACTTTACGGGTCGGCGCCAATTGATCTGCCACTTCACGAAGAAGCGTCGCCAAAATCAACGCGGCTGGGTCCGGCGATTTTTCCTTCGCTTCCGTATAGACCTGTGACTCTCGCGTTAATTTGAAGTCATAATCAAAACCGTGCTTCGCAGTTCGCCTGAGAAAGCTGAGCGAATACAAGTGATCTTCGGCGAAGATCGATCTCTTGTCGTTGATCGCTTCAGTGGAGAAGCCGATAAAGGCGAGCCAATTCTGCGCCACATCCGCGTTGTCCAACTTCTTATAGCCGTTTGCTCGGCTCTTAAAGAAGTCGGCCCTCTTTCCGCCCAAGGACTTCCAACCACGCGCATCACTAGCGAATGCGCTCCAAGCTCCTTCTTTACGTTCGTAAAACCAGCCAAGCTCAGCAAACAGCGTCTCGAAAGCCCGTTGTTCGGGATCATTAGACTTAAGATTCCTGGGCTTCATAGGATTCTGATTATTCGTCGCCTTAATCAGGTCCTCAATGTGGCGCACGGAGTCGGGTTGATGAAGACGACAGAGAACTAAACAATTTTCCTGAAAGTCAATCTGGTCCTCATGCTTCAGTTTCCTGAAAGCGTCGTGCATTGACTTTACAGTCTGCAAGCCATTAACCACCCCAGGCCGTCGTAATTCGAATGCCGTTGGACGATCCTTAGAACCACGCGGCGAGTAACCGTCGCAGATAACTGTGATGCCATTATTCAGGTGCCTGAAGTCTCGCCGACCAGCGCGCGTCGAAACGGTATCTTTGATGGCCTTGTTGACTTTGGACGCCTTTATTTCCGAGCGGACGTTCGGTTCGAAAATCTGATAACCAAGCATGTCAAAGGCTTCGACGAAATCGTAGGCTTTCGCGTAGAAGATCGCAGTCTTTGCGTCTTTGATCACGTCTCCCACTGCATGAAGGATCACTTTGTCTCTTTTGACACCAGTCCGATCCTTCCAATCGTCATTGCGCTGACTCCAAAGCTCCTCAAGTAGATCGTCGATGAAAACCGGTATGACAGATATCTGAAGATCAACGCCCGCATACTGCACCGTCGTCTGCGACAACATTTCAAATTCGGTATTGGCTTGCGGAGTAAATTTCTCACCCATCACTAGGAGCATAACCGATACAGGAAACGGAAGAGTTGCTTGATCATCCCCCTGGGCGATCTTCTTGAGTGACTGTCGCGATATCTCATTCCTGAGCGCAGTAAGTGCGCGTGAAACCTGTTTGTTGCAATCCTTCGGAACGTTGTCGAGATTACTCAACACTTCCTTGATCTGCCGAACGTCATTCAAGTAACTGGGACCGATTTGCACGCCCAGGTCTATACCGTTGACATAGCTTACAGACTTGGATTGAAAAATCGTACAGCTATCCGTTGAAATATCTAAAAAGTCGAACCCGTAATCCTTGGGGCCGTCTGTCAAGTACCCGTTTTCCAAATCGTAGCCGAGATTCCTGACACCAACGCTGAGGAATGCCGCTTCAGGGCTTAATTGCTCTTCGTCCTGTTCGCGCTGTAACTGGCGCTCCAAGACTTTCACAAAGTTAGTCCTTTGTGACGTTGGTATCTTCTGCTCCGGCAAGGCGTCCACGGCAATTCCCCCAATGTCCTAACAACCACAAGTTAGCCGGAAGGGTTATTCGCCCGCAAGGCCGATGGGGTGCTTGGTACCAGTCTTAGACTTAAGCCTTATGCAACGGACCCCGACGGCCTTCTGCCCTTCGCCGGAATCAACTCGACGCCTGCCTCTTCGGGCGCGCGTCCGATAGCCCTTAGGTTCGCGGGCATCGTCTCTCCGCCGCTCATTCTTGATGATTGCTAAGCCGAGCGTTGCCGCTGCGGGGCCGTCCTAGCGATGAGCCGATCTGGTGCGCAATGTCAGCTTCACGCCGCAATACTTCACGTCGTTCACGAATACCACACCAGCGTGCTCTAGCGCCTGAATTATAGCCGCCCGCACCACAGGTATTGGTGACGTACCTGTTTCGAAACGCTTGATTGTTGGCAGGCTTACACTCGCTGCGATGGCAAGCTCAGCTTGCGTCCAGCCCAATAGTGCGCGGGCAGCCTTTACTTGGGGCACCGAAACTTCAGCCATAGTGGGTGACCATAGCCCAAATCCGCCATTCGCCAATCCGAACTTTTAGTATCTTATGAGTCTTTATGGTTGACGAGCGCTTTTAGCTCGCACACACTTCAAAGAAGGAAACGGATGGAAATACCTATTGCAGCGAACGACAACGAACGATTGCTGTCGTTGGATGAGGCGGCACAACGGCTTGGGATATGCCGCCGCACACTAGAACGCCACCTCTCAGAAGGAGCCGTGCCCTACATTGTGGTGGGGCTGGGACGCCAGCGCTTGAAGCGCAAGATCGCAGCCCGTGACCTTGCAGAATTTCAGAACACACAGCGGAGATTTGATTGTCCGTCTACAAACCTGCAAAAAGTCCGTACTACGCATTCGACTTCCAAATCCGTGGTGTTCGGTTCACCGGCTCTACAGGCTGCACTAGCAAACGAGACGCGGAGAATTTCGAGAAGCGGCGGAGGGACGAAGCTCGGATAGAAGTGAAGGCGCTGATTGCCAGAGAAACCGCCCCGCTGACCTTCGCAACTGCGGCCGCGAAATACTATATTCAGGTAGGCCAGCACCTTAGAGGCGACGGCGCGAGCAACTGTAAATGGTCCATAGAATGGCTTGAGCGCGAAATCGGCAGCAACACTCTATTGTCAGCGATCGATGACGATTTGGTAGCTCGTCTAGTTGGCATTCGGCGCGGTGAAGGCGTGAAGCCCGCAACCGTCAACCGGAGCATGATCGAGCCGCTTCGCAAGATTTTGAACCGGGCGCGCGATACTTGGTCGCAGAAGATAGCCAGGATTGATTGGAAACGACATCTCCTCAAGGAGCCGAAAGAACGCGTCCGCGAAATGACGCAGGCCGAAGAGATGGCACTCTTCCACCGCCTCCGACCCGATTATCACCCGGTGGTTCGCTTCGCGATGCTATCGGGATGCAGGCTATGCGAGATAGTTCCGGGGAAAGAATTTCCGGGAATTCGGTGGAAAGATGTCGATTGGGCGGAACGGCAAATTACGGTGCTTGGCAAAGGCCGTGTGATCGGTACCATTCCGATTTCCTCAGGCATCCGCGAATTGCTCTTCCCGCTTCAAGGGCAACACGACGAATTCGTGTTCACCTACATTGCTCAGAAGCGCTCATCCGACAGGGTACGCGGAAATCGGTATCCGACCACGCGCGAAGGGCTAAAGACGGAGTGGAGAAGGGCTAAGCTCGACGCAAAGCTTCTCGACTACCGCTTTCACGATAATCGCCATACGGCCGCTACAGGCATCCTGCGGGCGACTGGAAATCTGAAAGCCGTTCAGAAGCTACTGAGGCATGCCGACATTGCCACAACAGCGAAGTACGCTCACGCCATGATCGACGATGTTCGGGATGCTATGGAAGCCGCCGAGTCCCGGAATAACTCCCGGAATTCGAACACAGGCACCGCTAACCCATTGGAAGAAAATACGAAAACGGGTTAGCGCCAACGTCTCCCAGACTAGTGCGCTAACCGGGCTGCGCCACGCTCCGAATGTCGTTCCATTAGCTAGGATCGCCGCTTTGCGCAAGGCGAGGCCGCAGCATTTTGGTGTATCCGCCCAAGCGGGCCGGAACTGCCCCGGAAAGCCGGCCGGCCCGCCCCTAGCCGTCCTTGAGGGCCTGGTCCAGCATGTCCCTGCAGGCGACGAGGTCGCCGAGCACCCGCTCCAGCCGCTCCCGGTCGAGCGCGCTGGGGCCGGCGGGCGCGGCGGCGGCACCACCCTTGCGGAAGGTGGTGAGAATCTCCTCGTCGTCGATCTCGGTGAAGCGGAAGTCGATGCCTTCCTCTTCGTCGCCCTGGAAGTCGTCATCGTCAGTGTCGGTGACGCCCTTGATGGGCGCCTCCTCGTCCTCGGGCTCCATCAGGCTCGCGCCGATGGCGTCCTCGATGGCGCCGAAAGAGACCGCGGCCGCGCTGTCGGCGAGGCCCTGCACCGATTTGACGCCGTGCTCTTTGAGGATCCGCTGCACCCCGCGGATGGTGTAGCCCTCGCCGTAGAGCAGCCGGCGGATGCCCTTGAGCAGGTCGACGTCGTCGGGGCGGTAATAGCGGCGGCCGCCGCTGCGCTTCATCGGCTTGATCTGGGAGAAGCGGGTCTCCCAGAACCGCAGCACGTGCTGCGGAATGTCGAGTTCCTGCGCTACTTCGCTGATGGTTCGGAACGCATCCGGCGCCTTATCCAAATGCCAGTCCTTTCCGAAAGGCGGTTACGCCTCTTCCTGAGCCTGGGTGGCGTCGCCGTTGGTACGGTGCTGGGCGTTGATCCGCTGCTTCAGGATCGCCGAGGGCTTGAACACCATGACGCGGCGCGGCGAGATCGGCACCTCGGTGCCGGTCTTCGGGTTGCGGCCGATGCGCTGGCCCTTCTTGCGCACCATAAAGGAGCCGAACGAGGACAATTTCACCGTCTCGCCCTTCTCCAGGCAGTCGGTGATCTCCTTCAGCACGAGTTCCACGAAGGCGGACGATTCCGTGCGCGACAGGCCCACCTTCTGGTAGACGGCTTCGCACAGATCGACACGCGTTACGGTTTTGCTGGTCTCGCTCATCGCCCTGCCCCACCTCACGGCGAACAATTCTCGTCTGAAATTATGAGCTTACGATACGGCGGTCAACACCGCACATCAATGCAGACCTAGCGATAATCGGCGTGGATTCCGGCAAAATTTTATCGGTGTGGCTTACCAGCGCACCAGCGCGGAGCCCCAGGTGAAGCCGCCGCCCATGGCCTCCAGAAGGACCATGTCGCCCTTCTTGATGCGGCCGTCCCTGCGCGCTACGGAGAGCGCCAGCGGGATCGAGGCCGCCGAGGTATTGCCGTGGCGGTCCACCGTCAGCACCACCTTCTCGGGCGCGATGTGCAGCTTGTGCGCGGAAGCGTCGATGATTCGCTTGTTGGCCTGGTGCGGCACGAACCAGTCGATGCCGTCGGCATTGAGCCCGGTCGCCTTGAAGGCATCGACGATCACGTCGGTGATCATGCCGACCGCATGCTTGAAGACCTCGCGGCCCTCCATGCGCAGATGACCGACGGTCTGGGTCGAGGACGGCCCGCCGTCCACGAACAGCTTGGCCTTGTGGCGGCCATCGGAGCGCAGATGCGTGGTCACGATGCCGCGGTCGGTCGCGGCATTGCCGGGCTGCTCCTGCGCCTCCAGCACCACGGCGCCGGCGCCGTCACCGAACAGCACGCAGGTGCCGCGATCATTCCAATCGAGGATGCGCGAGAAGGTCTCCGCGCCGATCACAAGCGCGCGCTTGTAGGCGCCGCAGCGCAGGAAATTGTCGGCGGTGGCCAGCGCAAACACGAAGCCCGAGCACACCGCCTGGAGATCGAAGGCCGCGCCATGATTGATGCCGAGCCCGTGCTGCACGGCAACCGCGGTTGCAGGGAAGGTGTTGTCGGGCGTCGAGGTCGCCAGCACGATCAGCTCGATCGACTGCGCGTCCACGCCGGCGTCGCGGAGCGCCGCCTGTGCCGCCTTGATGGCGAGGTGCGAGGTGAACTCGCCCTCGGCCGCGATGTGCCGCTCGCGAATGCCGGTGCGCTGCACGATCCACTCGTCGGAGGTGTCGATGCGCGCCGCCAATTGGGCGTTGGTCACCACCTGCTCCGGCAGATAAGAGCCGCAGCCGAGCACGACCGAACGAATCTGAGTCACGAAACATCCTCCGGCGCGGGCTGCACGGATTTGAGTGCACCACCCTCGCGGTTGAGCATCTGATTGATCTTGTTCAGGAGATCGTAGTGAGCCATCTCATAGCCAACATCGATCGCATAGGCAAAGCCTTCGGCGTTGGTTCCGCCGTGGCTCTTGACCACCACCCCGTTCAGTCCCAGCAGCACGCCACCATTGGACTTGTTGGGGTCCATCTTGTTACGCAGGGCCTGAAAGGCGCTGCGGGCGAAGAGATAGCCGAGCTTGGACGTCCAGCTCCGCTGCATCTCGTTACGGAGCAATTCCGCCATCTGCCGTGCGGTTCCCTCGGCCGCCTTCAGCGCGATGTTGCCGCTGAAGCCTTCGGTGACGATCACGTCGGCCAGGCCCTTGCCGATGCCGTCGCCCTCGACGAAGCCGACATAGTCGAGCTCCGGCAGGTTCCGCGCCCGCAGGATCTCGCTGGCCTCGCGGATCTCCTCGTGCCCCTTGATCTCCTCGGCGCCGATATTGAGCAGCCCGACCGTGGGCCGGGTCTTGTTGAACAGCACGCTCGCCTTGGCCGCGCCCATCACCGCCATCGAGACCAGGTGGTGGGCATCGCCGCCGAGGGTGGCGCCGAGGTCGAGCACGACGGACTCCCCGCGCAGGGTCGGCCAGATCGCCGAGATCGCGGGGCGGTCGATGCCCGGCAGGGTGCGCAGGTGGAAGCGGGCCATCGCCATCAGCGCGCCGGTATTGCCGGCGGAGATCGCGACATCCGCCTCGCCTTTCTTGACCGCATCGATCGCGAGCCACATCGAGGAGGTCTTGCGGCCGCGCCGCAGCGCCTGGCTCGGCTTGTCCTCCATGCTGACGGCGACGTCGGTATGGACGATTCTGGAGGCGGCTTTCAGCTTCGGGTGCTTGTCGAGCTCGGGCTCGATCCGGGCGCGGTCGCCGACCAGCAGGAACTCGGTGTCGCGATGCCGGCCAAGCGAGATGGCGGCGCCCGGAATGACCACGGCGGGGCCGACATCGCCCCCCATGGCGTCCAGCGCGATGCGAACCTTGCTTGGCATGAAAGTCCTGGAAACCTGGTCTGGTGCAGTCTGAGCTAGCGGGGCCGCAAAATGGGTTTGCCACCGAGATGGCGACCGGCCAAGCGCCACGCCGCACCCGAACCGGGGCGCGACAATAGCGTTTTGTGCCCCCGAAACAACCTCTTGCCCCCAGCCTTTTGCATCCGAGGCGATCCGGCCGCCGGCCGCGGATTTCGCAGGAAACACATTGAAATCAGACGGATAAATGGCTGTCTCAAACCATCGAGGCAAATGGCTCGCGTGCCCTGGCAAGGCGGCCGCGAGCGGAAAATGCCCCTCACTGTTCCTTCTTCTTGTCCTGCAATGCCTTCAGCACGGCGAAGGGATGGTCCTCGGGGTCGGGAGCGGTGACCTCCGCCTCGAACACAGCCCCCTCCTTGCGCGGATAGGGATCGATCGCCAGGAACAGAACGTCGGTGGCGAGCCGGCCGAGATCGATGATGCCGCCCGTGATCGGCTCGGGCGGGTCGACGACCTCGGGCGGCGCCTCATCGTCCTGCCCCTCCTCGATCAGATCGGCCAGGCGGCGCGCCTCGGCCTCCGGGGCGAACATCAGGTCCACCTCCTCCTCAATCTCGGTCTCGATCGGGTCGAGCGTGACGACGCAGGTCTGGCCGACGCGGCCGCGGACGAGGCCTGTGACCTGGACCCGTCCGCCGCTTTTCGGCACGACATCGAAGCTGGCATGAGCGGACAGGATCTCGCGCAGGCCCGCGACCTCCGACATCGCCTGCCGCTCGGCCGCCGATGCTTCGAGCTCGCGATGCAGCCCGGCGTCCGGGATCTGGGCAACGATGACGGGCGCCCGCCACGGATCGGGTGCGGAATCTGGTCGGCTCATGGCGTGACACCCTCTGGCAACGCCGGGGGAAACGTGAAGGACGCGCGCAGCAGCGCAGCCTCTTCGGCCCGGCCGAGATCGGCCTCGCAGGCCCGCGCATAGGCCGCGAGCCGCCTGGCCTGGTCGAAACCGGTCCCATTCAAGATATTCTTGCAGATCGCCGATGCCAGAGCCTCGCCGCCGGCTTCCATCGCCTGGTCATAGGCCTGGACGCGGCCGTAGAAGGCCTCGCCGAAGGCCCGCATCCGCTTCGGCACGGTCTGGTCGCCCACCCCCATCTCGCGCAGATTGTCGTCCATGTCCTCGCAGAAGCGATCGAACAGCGCCTGGGACAGCTCCGTGGCGCCCTGAACCGCGCGCAGGCGGCGCAGCAGCAGCCACAGATGCAGCAGCAACAGGTCGAAACGCCCGTTAACCGTATCGGGCACGCCCAAGTCCCGGTAAAATATGGGTTCTCGCGCCTGCGTCACGATCATGCCATAGATGGCTTCAATGGTGCCTGGCGGGGTTCGCCGGGGTTTCCTGAAGTGATTGAACGGCCAAAGCATTGTGGTTTCCGCAAGCGGGCGCGCGCGAGTTGCATTCAGACGCCCAGCCCGGTACTTCAGCGCCTCGCGCGACGCAAGGGGACGGAATCAGTTCCGCTATGACGACAACGAACCAGATCAGCCCGCGCGCGGACGTGCGGCGCGGCCTTCATGCCTGCTGGCGCGGCTTGCGCATGCTCGCGGCGACCGCAATGGTCGGCGTGGCCCTTGCGGCCTGCACCGGCGAGCAGTTCCAGAAGGGCTACATCCTGCCGCCCGGCGCGCTCGAGCAGATTCCGATCGGCGCGAGCCAGGACCAGGTGCTGATCGTGATGGGTACGCCCTCGACGGTCGCGACCCTCGACGGTGAAGTGTTCTACTACATCTCGCAGCGCTCGGAGCGCCCGGTCGCCTTCATGAACCAGAAGGTGGTCGATCAGCGCGTCATCGCGGTCTATTTCGACAAGAACCGGCGCGTGCGCAGGCTTGCGAATTACGGTCTCCAGGATGGCAAGATCTTCGACTTCATCAGCCGCACCACGCCGACGTCGGGTCAGGAGATGAGCTACCTCACACCGCTGTTCAAGCTGCTGAGCTTCAACTGAAGCCGCCGAAGGTTTCGATCGAAGCGCTTGTCGCTTCGCATCGAACCAGCCTTCGGAGCCGGCTAATTCCATCGGAAGGTAAATGGCTTCGCGCCTGCGTCGTCGTGCCGCCCTCTGCGCGGCACTTGTCGTCGCGCGCGACTTGCGGTCGCACGTAGCGTTCCCTACGCTTCCTGCAAAGCAAGAAGCAGGAGTGGATTCGTGCCCAAGAAATTTCAAAACACTTTATTGTCGCGCCGTCGCGTGCTCGCCGGTGCTGCCGGCCTTTCGGCCGCAGCTTTTCTGCCGCGATCGAGCCTTGCCGACTGGAAGCCCACAGAAAACGTTCGGCTCATCGTGCCGGCCGCGGCCGGCGGTTCGACCGACGTGATGGGCCGGCTCCTGGCTGCGCATCTGCAGCCGCCTGGGGCCAGTCGGCCGTGGTGGAAAACCGCTCCGGCGGCGGCGGCACCATCGGCACGGCCGAGGCCGTGCGCGCCAAGCCGGATGGTCACACCATCCTGGTCGGCAATCCGGGCCCGAACGCGATCGCCTACAGCATCTTCAAGAACCTCAGCTACAAGCCGGAGCAGCTTCAGCCGGTCTCGAACATGATCCGGATTCCGAACATCGTCTCGGCGCATCCGAAGACCGGCATCAAGTCGATTCCCGAGCTGATCGCGTTCCTGAAGGCCAATCCGGACAAGCTCAGCTACGCCTCTTCAGGCGTCGGCCAGAGCCCTCACCTCACCGGCGCCTGGTTCCTCCAGCTCACCGGCCTGAAGATGACGCACATCCCGTTCCGTGGGGCCGGACCCGCGTTGCAGGCGGCGCTCGCCGGCGACATCCAGATCCTGTTCGACAACCTCTATCCGAGCCTGCCGCAGGTGCAGAACGGCACGCTCAACGGCCTGTGCGTCACCACGCCCGAGCGCAGCGAGCTCGCGAAAGACCTGCCGACCATGCGCGAGAGCGCACCGGAGCTCGCGAACTTCGACATCTCCTCCTGGTTCTCCGTGTTCCTGCCGAAGGGCGTCTCGCCCGAGGTGCTCAATGCGCTCAATCTCCAGGTCAAGGCGATGCTGGAGCGCGACGACGTCAAGAAGCAGATCGCCGCCATGGGCGCCCGTGCCGACTACGGCACGCCGGAGCAGTTCGCCGCCTTCGTGGACGCCGAGACGAAGAAGTTCGCCGGCATCATCCAGAAGGAAGGCCTGCAGATGGACGTGCAGTAGGTCTCTCCCTCGTCATTGCGAGCGAAGCGAAGCAATCCAGAATCTCTCCGTGGAAAGACCCTGGATTGCTTCGTCGCAAGAGCTCCTCGCAATGACGTGGTGAGTGCGGCGGATCAATAAAACAAAAACCCCGCGGTTTGCACCGCGGGGTTTTGTCTTTCACCAGCGCCGCTCAGTGCGCCAAAATCGCCAGCAGCAGCAGGGCCACGATGTTGGTGATCTTGATCATCGGGTTCACCGCAGGTCCGGCCGTGTCCTTGTAGGGATCGCCGACGGTGTCGCCGGTCACCGCGGACTTGTGGGCATCAGAGCCCTTTCCACCGAAATGACCGTCCTCGATGTACTTCTTGGCGTTGTCCCAGGCGCCGCCGCCCGAGGTCATGGAGATCGCGACGAACAGACCCGTCACGATCACACCGAGCAGCATCGCGCCGACGGCCGAGAACGCCGCCGACTTGCCGGCCGCGCCGCCGCCCGCGATCGCATAAATCAGGAAGTAGACGACGATCGGCGAGAGCACCGGCAGCAGCGAGGGGATGATCATCTCCTTGATCGCCGCGCGGGTCAGCAGGTCGACCGCCTTGCCATAGTCAGGCTTGTCGGTGCCCTGCATGATGCCCGGCTTCTCGCGGAACTGGCGACGAACCTCCTCGACGATCGCGCCGGCCGCACGGCCGACCGCGGTCATGCCCATCGCGCCGAACAGGTACGGCAGGAGGCCACCGAACAGCAGGCCCACCACCACGTAGGGATTGTTCAGCGAGAAGTCCGGATTGACGCCGGCGAAGTAGGGATGCTGCGCGGAGCGGGCCACGAAGAACTTGAGGTCCTCGTTGTAGGCCGCGAATAGCACCAGTGCACCCAGACCGGCCGAGCCGATCGCGTAGCCTTTGGTGACCGCCTTGGTGGTGTTGCCGACCGCATCGAGCGCGTCGGTCGACTTGCGCACCTCCTTCGGCAGCCCCGCCATTTCGGCAATGCCGCCGGCATTGTCGGTGACGGGGCCGAAGGCGTCGAGGGCGACGATCATGCCGGCCAGCGCCAGCATGGTGGCGGTCGCGATCGCGATGCCGAACAGCCCGGCGAGGCTGTAGGTGACCAGGATGCCGGCGATGATCACGATCGCAGGCAACGCGGTCGCTTCCATCGAGATGGCGAGGCCCTGGATCACGTTGGTGCCGTGGCCGGTGACCGAGGACTGGGCGATCGACTTCACCGGACGATAGTCGGTCCCGGTATAGTATTCGGTGATCCAGATGATCAGCGCGGTGACGACGAGACCGACCACGCCGCACTCGAACAGCGCCATGCCGGTGTAGTTGACGCCGTCGAGCTTGCCGAAGCCGATCAGGTAGTAGATCACCAGGGCGATGCCGATCAGCGACAGGATGCCGGTCGCGATCAGGCCCTTGTAGAGCGCGCCCATGATCGACTGGCTCGGCCCGAGCTTGACGAAGAAGGTGCCGATGATCGAGGTGATGATGCAGATGCCGCCGATCGCGAGCGGCAGCGTCATCATGTTGGCGAGGATCGGCGTCTTGGCGAAGAAGATCGCCGCCAGGACCATGGTGGCGACCGCGGTCACCGCATAGGTCTCGAACAGGTCGGCGGCCATGCCGGCGCAGTCGCCCACGTTGTCACCGACGTTGTCTGCGATGGTCGCGGGGTTGCGCGGATCGTCCTCGGGAATGCCGGCCTCGACCTTGCCGACGAGGTCGCCGCCGACGTCCGCACCCTTGGTGAAGATGCCGCCGCCGAGACGGGCGAAGATCGAGATCAGCGAGGCGCCAAAGCCGAGCGCCACCAGGGCGTCGACGACGACACGGCTATCGGGCGCGAGCTTCAGCGAGTGGACCAGGAAGCCGAAATAGAGGGTCACACCCAGCAGCGCGAGACCGGCCACCAGAAGTCCGGTGATGGCGCCCGCCTTGAAGGCGAGCTCCAGGCCGCCGGCGAGCGACGTCGTCGCAGCCTGGGCGGTGCGCACATTGGCGCGCACCGAGACGTTCATACCGATGAAGCCCGCAGCGCCGGACAGGATCGCGCCGATGGCGAAACCAATCGCGACATAGAGCCCGAGGAAATAGGCAAGCAGCACGAAGATGACGATGCCGACGATACCAATCGTGGTGTACTGGCGCCGGAGATACGCCTGTGCGCCTTCGCGCACGGCCCCTGCGATCTCCTGCATGCGCGGCGACCCCGCATCCGCGCCCAACACCGAAGACGTCGCCCAAATCGCGTAGGCGACGGAAAGCGCTCCGCAGAGCACTATCAACCATAATGCTGTCATGTGATTTTTGCCTCAGATTCCTTGATGTACCCCCGGCGCCTTTTGTGTTCCGTCGTGCGGTGCGGCGCCTTGATTTTGAACAAAGCCGCCCCCTTGCCCTTAAGGGGCGGCTCCAGTCGGCCGCGAGCTTGCCAAAATCAAATTGAGGGTGCAACGCCGGATAAGGCCGAAAAGGCCGATCTCGGCAGGTATTTAGGACCAAGTGCTGAGAACTAAGATGCCGGGTTGGAGCAATTGCTAGAAGTGGCTGTAGGACAGCCGCGTCAAAAGCAGGTCCTGGCCCTGACCATCCAGGAAGCGCGGCGGCTTCTGCCCTTCCGTGATCGTACCGATCGCGGTCACGGCAACGCCCAGGGCCCGCCCCGCGGCAATCAGCGCGTCACACTGTGCCGGCGGAGCGGTGCACAGCACCTCGTAGTCATCGCCTCCGGCAAGCAGCGTCTCGACAGACCCGACGTTGCGGGCGCGCAGGCCGGCCGCCGCGGCCGAGATTGGCACGCTCGTCACGTCGACCGAGGCCGAGACCCCGGACGCGGCGCAGAGCTTGGTCAGATCGCCGGCGAGGCCATCGGAGATGTCCATCGCTGCGGTGGCATGGTCGCGCACCGCCCGCGCCAGCACGTTGCGCGGCTGCGGCACCCGATAGCGCGAGACCAGAAAATCCCGTGCCGCGGGATCGGATGCCAGCGCGGCGGCCACAGCGCCGCCTTTGAGCACGTCGAGGCCGAGCGCGGCATCGCCGATCGTCCCCGTCACCAGGATGCGGTCGCCCGGCGTTGCGCCGGTCCGGCCGACCATCCGCCCCCGAGGCACACGGCCAAAGGCGGTGATCGAGATCATCTGCGGGCCCGGCGTCGACACCGTGTCGCCGCCGAGCAGAGGACAAGCGAAGGTCTTGGCGTCCTCGCCCAGCGCGTCCGCAAAGGGGCGCAGCCAGGCATCCTCCTTGCTGCGCAACGCCAGCGTCAGCACGAAGCCTGCTGGGGTTGCTCCCTTCGCCGCGAGATCGGACAGGTTCACCCGCAGCGCCTTGCGCGCGATGGTGTCAGGCGGATCACCGGCAAGATAATGCACGCCCTCGACGATAGCGTCGGTGGTGACGACGACGTCCTCGCCGGACGAGGACAGGACCGCAGCGTCGTCGACCAGCCCGAACGCGCCGGGATCGGTCGCCAGCGGCTTGAAATAGCGCGCGATGAGGGAGTCTTCGCCGGAGGGATCCTGTGCGTTCGTCATCGGCGCCAACTCCACCCTCCGCTGTCATCGCCCGGCTTGACCGGGCGATCCAGTACGCCGAGAAGCCGATCTCAATAACCGCTGCCGCGGCGTACTGGATCACCCGCTTACGCGGGTGATGACAGCGGAATGTGTGACTACCCCCGCCCGAACTCGTCGCCGCGAAACTGCCGGCCGATCTGGTCGAGCACGGCGTTGACCATGCCGGTCTCCTCGCGATCGACGAAGGCGTTGGCGACGTCGACATATTCGGAGACCACCACCCGGCCGGGCACGTCCTTGCGGTGCTGGAGCTCATAGGCTCCGGCCCGCAGCACCGCCCGCAGGATCGCCTCGATCCGCTTGAGCGGCCAGCCCTTCGACAGCGCCTCGTCGATCAGGGGATCGAGCTTCTTCTGGTCGCGTACGACGCCGGAGACGACGTCGCGGAAAAAGGCAGCTTCCGCCGGCAGATAGGTGTCGCCCTCGACCTCGTTGCCGAGCCAATGGCTTTCGAACTCGGCAAAGATATCGTTGATGCCCGCACCGGCGATGTCCATCTGATACAGCGCCTGCACGGCCGCGAGCCGTGCCGCACCGCGCCGGTTCGCCTTCTTCTCCGGAACGCCCGCCGGTTTCTTGATCTCAGCCATGGCTTCAGGCCTGCGCCAGGCGGCGTTTGATGCGCAGCATCGCAAGCGCGGCGCGCGCGGCATCGCCGCCCTTGTTGAGCTCGCTGGCGCGCGCCCGCGCCCAGGCCTGCGCCTCGGTGTTGACGGTGAGGATGCCGTTACCGAGCGGCAGCTTTCGCGCCACCGCGAGGTCCATCAGCGCGCGCGAGGATTCCTGCGAGACGATCTCGAAATGGATGGTGTCGCCGCGGATCACGCAGCCGAGCGCGATCACCGCGTCATACGGCTTGCCGTTCGCCGCGGCGGCATCGACCGCGATGGCCACTGCCGCTGGGATCTCCAGCGCACCGGGAACCGTGATGACGTCGTGCGTCAGGCCGGCTGCCTTCAACTCGGCGACTGCGCCATCCAGCAGCGCGTCCTGGAGATCGTCATAGAACCTTGCCTCGACTACAAGCGCGCGCGCGCCGGAAATGTCGGTCTGGTCCTTCAGGGGTGCGCGCCGCGCGTCTGCCATCGTTCAATCCGTTTCGAATGGGGTCGGCGCTATGTAGTCGCCGGCAGCATGTAAGCCAAGTTCTAAGAGACCGTCATTTCCGTCAGTCGCGCCGCATACCGGGCCATCAAATCGACCTCGATATTGACCTCGGAGCCCGCCTTCCAGCTGCCGATCGTCGTGACATCAAGCGTGTGCGGAATGATGAGCACCGAAAAGGTCACGTCTGCAACCGTATTGATCGTCAGCGAGACGCCGTCGAGCGTGATCGAGCCCTTGGTGGCGATGAATCGTGCCAGCTCCCGCGTCGTCGAGAGCACGAACCGCGCCATATCCGGCAAGTCCTCGCGGCTGACGATGGTTGCAATGCCGTCGGCGTGGCCGGCGACGATATGGCCGCCGAGCTCATCGCCGATCTTCAGCGCGCGCTCGAGGTTGAGCTTCGTCCCGACCCTCCAGTGCTTGGCCGTCGTCAGCGCCAGCGTCTCGGCCGCGGTATCGACCTCGAACCAGGTCCTTTGCTTAGAGTCCCTGCCGTCCGCAACGCCCGAGGCGACCACGGTCAGGCAGACGCCGTTGCAGGCGATCGAGGCGCCGTCCGCAATCGTGCTCTGATCGTAGCGGCAGGCGATGCGGAGCCGGTGCAGCTGGCCCTGCGCCGTTGGCGTGAAGCTGACGATCTCGCCGATATCGGTGACAATGCCGGTGAACATTACGCGCGCTCGTAGATGGTGAGAGTATCCTTGCCGTAGGTCTCGCTAGCATGAACCTTGTAGGCCGGCGACTGCGTGATTTTCGACAGGGGCAATGCATCGAGCGCATCGACGCCGCCATCGCCGACCGCTTCCGCGCCGCGGAACAGCCAGATCTCGTCGACGAGATCGGCCGCGACGAAGGACGCCGCAACGCGGCTGCCGCCCTCGACCATCAGCCGCGTGATGCCCTTCTCTCCCAGCGCCTGCAGCACGATCGCCAGATCGAGCCCGGATGCACTCCCCGGAGGCATGCGCATGATTTGCGCACCGGCCGCGCCAAGGCGTGTCGCGGCGGCCGCTTCCGCAAGCTCGGACGCGATCACCCAAAGCGGCGTCTCGCGCGCGGATCGAACCAGCTGGCTCGATGCGGGTATGCGCAGGCTGCGGTCGAGCACCACACGCACCGGCGAGCGCTCCGCCATGCCCGGCAGGCGGCAGTTGAGCTGCGGATCATCCGCCATCACCGTGCCGATGCCGACCAGGATGGCGTCGCTTTGCGCGCGGAGCAGATGCACGCGATTGCGTGCCGCCTCGCCCGTGATCGCAAGCGGCTTGCCGCCGGCCGCACCGATCTTGCCGTGGGGCGAGACCGCGAGCTTCAGGATCACATGCGGACGCTTGTCCCGGATGCGGCGGAAATGGCCGGCATGGTCGAACGCGGCCTCCGCCGCGCAAAGACCGACATCCACCGTGATGCCGGCAGCGCGCAGGCGCGCATGGCCCTGCCCCGCCACTTCCGGATTGGGGTCCTCGATCGCCGCCACCACCCGCGTGATGCCGGCGGCGATCACCGCATCGGCGCAAGGCGGCGACTTGCCGAAATGCGAGCACGGCTCCAGCGTGACATAGAGCGTGGCGCCCAGCGCAGCCTCGCCGGCGCGCCGCAACGCTTCGGGCTCGCCATGCGGCCGTCCGCCCGGCTGCGTCCAGCCGCGGCCGACGATGACGCCATCCTTGACGATGACGGCGCCCACGGCCGGATTGGGCCAGGTCCGCCCCTGCCCGCGCCTGCCCAGCGCGAGCGCCAGCTCCATGAAACGGCGATCAGCATCCTTGGCCTCGCGGGCCTTCTGCGCGAACTGGTCTTCCAGGATGCGGAAGATCATTTGCGGATCGCGGCGAGCCGCGCTTCCTCCTCACCGGAGAGCTCGCCGAGCACGTCGGCGAAATCCTTGGCCTCGCGGAAATTGCGGTAGACCGAGGCAAAGCGAACATAGGCGACGTCGTCGAGCGTGCGCAGATGCTCCATCACGGTCTCGCCGATCACCTCCGAGGAGATCTCGGCCTCGCCTCCGGTCTCTAGCTCGCGCACGATGGTGGAGACCATCTTCTCGACCCGCTCCGGCTCGACCTGCCGCTTGCGAAGTGAGATCTGGACCGAGCGCATCAGCTTGTCGCGGTCGAACGGCACGCGGCGGCCGTTGCGCTTGATCACCGTGAGCTCACGCAGCTGCACGCGCTCGAAGGTGGTGAAGCGGAAATTGCAGGCGACGCACACGCGCCGCCTGCGGATCACGGACGAGTCCTCGGTCGGACGCGAGTCCTTTACCTGCGTATCGAGACTGTTGCAGTTCGGGCAGCGCATCCGTGTACCTTGAAAGGTTTTCTTGGACCTTACTGATAGATCGGGAACCGGTCGGTGAGCGCCTTGACCCGTTCCTTGATCGCAGCCTCCACCAGCGGCGCCTTGCCGTCGGAGGATTGCGCGATCGCGTTGAGGACCTCGGCGATCATGCCGCCGACCTGCTGGAATTCGGCGACGCCGAACCCGCGGCTGGTCGCAGCCGGCGTGCCGAGCCGAATGCCCGAGGTGACGAAGGGCGATTCCGGATCGAACGGAATGCCGTTCTTGTTGCAGGTGATGGCCGCGCGGACCAGCGCCTTCTCCGAGACGTTGCCCTTCAGGCCCTTCGGCCTGAGATCGACCAGCATCAGATGATTGTCGGTGCCGCCGGAGACGATGTCGAGACCATGACCCTTCAGGGTCTCGGCCAAGGCCTTGGCGTTCTCGACGATGTTCTTGGCGTAGACCTTGAAGTCCGGACGCAGCGCCTCGCCGAAGGCGACCGCCTTAGCCGCGATCACGTGCATCAGGGGACCGCCCTGCAGGCCCGGGAAGATCGCCGAGTTGAGCTTCTTGGTCAGCGTCTCGTCATTCCACAGCATGAGGCCGCCGCGCGGACCGCGCAGCGACTTGTGCGTCGTGGTGGTGGTGACGTGCGCATACGGCACGGGCGAAGCATGCACGCCGCCGGCGACGAGCCCGGCGAAATGCGCCATGTCGACCAGGAGGTAGGCGCCGACGCTGTCGGCGATCTCGCGGAAGCGCTTGAAATCCCAGGCGCGCGAATAGGCGGAGCCGCCGGCGATGATCAGCTTCGGCTTGACCTGCTCGGCCTGCTTGGCCACCGCGTCCATGTCGATGATCTGGTCCTCGCGGCGCACCGTGTAGTGCGCGGCCTTGAACCACTTGCCGCTCATGTTGACGGGCGAGCCATGGGTGAGATGGCCGCCGGCCGCGAGATCGAGACCCATGAAGGTGTCGCCGGGCTGCAGCAGCGCCAGGAACACCGCCTGGTTCATCTGACTGCCGGAGTTCGGCTGCACGTTGGCGAAATTGGCGCCGAACAGCTTCTTGGCGCGATCGATCGCAAGGTTCTCGGCGACGTCGACCCACTCACAACCGCCATAGTAGCGCGCGCCCGGATAACCTTCCGCGTATTTGTTGGTCATGACCGAACCCTGCGCTTCCAGCACGGCCCGGCTGACGATGTTCTCGGAGGCGATCAACTCGACCTCGTGGCGCTGCCTGCCGAGCTCGCCCTTGATGGCGGCGGCGATTTCCGGATCGGCCTGCTCGAGCGAGGCGGTGAAAAACGAATCGGGCGCGGAGGCGGTTTTTGCGAGGGTCATCTTGCGAATATCTCCACCGCCGCAGCCTTTTGGCGGGCTACGGGCGGGTCTGGTGTGGCGGTCGGAAGCACGCGCGATCTACCACATCGCCCGCAACAGGCCAAGCATTTGCGGGTCGGGCCTGATATTTATGCAAGATATGGTGGGATTGGGGGGTCAGCCCGGGAGCGGTTTTGCAAGACCCCTGCCCATCAATATCCGGGTGGGGCCGCTTTGGGCCTCATCTTTTGCCAGCTGCCCATCGGGCGCAGCCAGCGCCCTCCTCACAGCCCCGTATACCCCGCTTTCACCGGGTCGACGCTGCCGTCGAGCTGGCGCAGATAGGTCAGGCCGCAGACGGTCAACCTGTGGGTGTCGGTCTCGCCGGCCTCCATCAGGATATTGAGGTAATTCGTGACCTTTTCACGCGCCTCGGCGCTGGCCGCCGCGGTGCGGTTGGCGAGCAGGTCATAGGTCTGCATGATGCGGTCGATGGCGGCTTCCATGGCATCCTCTGGTTCGTCGGGATCTTGGGGGTTTTGATCAGGCAACCGCTCTGGCCTCGGTCTGCGCCTGGAACCGGGCGATGGCCTTGTTGGCCAGCCTGATCTTGTTGAATTCGCCCTGTTGAAGCAGCTTGACGATCAGGCCGAGCAGGCGTTCATCGGTGGCGAGAGTGTCCGGGATCGCCCCGGAGCGGCGAAGGTAGTTCGCGGCGATGGCATAGGCCTCGCTGACGAGTTCCACGTTCATCACCTGAAGCCCGCGCTCGACCAGCATCGACGTTTCTCCGATCCGAAGGAGATAAGCGCCGAGCCGGGAACTGGTTCCAGGCAGCCAGGGATTTTTTCGCAGGTGCAAAAACATCAACGCACCGGTCCGGGGGCAACTCCGGACCGGCGCGCTTGGGGAAGTCAGGCACGTTCGGGAGGGCTGCCGGTCTTGTTGCGGGCCGGCATCGCCCTGATCCCATTTAAACTCAGAGGCGATAGAGGATCTGGTCGGTCCAGAACCGCTCGAGACGGTGCAGCGACTTGTTGAGGGTCGCGAACTCGTCGCCGGAGATGCCGCCGACCTGCTCCACCGTCTTGACGTGCTTCTGGTAGAGCGCGTCGACGATGCGACGGACTTCCTGGCCCTGCGGGGTCAGTCGGATGCGCACCGAGCGGCGATCGACGCGCGAGCGCTGATGATCGAGGAAGCCGAGCTCGACGAGCTTCTTCAGATTGTAGGAGACGTTGGAGCCGAGATAGTAACCGCGCGTGCGCAATTCGCCCGCGGTCAGCTCCTTGTCGCCGATGTTGTAGAGCAAGAGCGCCTGGACCGAGTTGATGTCCGCACGGCCGCGGCGATCGAATTCATCCTTGATCACGTCGAGGAGACGGCGATGCAGCCGCTCCACCAGAGTCAAAGCTTCCAGATAGAGCGACTGCACCGAACCCTGCTGGCCGGAGACGCGCTCTGCGGTATCTGCCGCAGTTGCGACGGCTTTCATCATGACACTTCCCCTGTTGTCGTTTTTATCGACACTTATTCGACGAAACTTGTGTCCCGTCTGATAGCTGCAACTTAAGGGGCGCGTTTGAAGATCGGCTTAAATAAGAGAATAAAGAGATCATGAATTTAAGACAGTGAATTGCGCATTAAGCCTGTGCCACAAGCACTTTTCGAAAGCCTCTGTTGACCTTCGCAAGGTCCTGTTCACCCTCCGTCCGCCCCTGTTGTCGCATTCCAGAACAGCCCCGCCCTGTTTCGAAACGCATGCGTAAGAGCTGTGGCGGAACCGGCTGGTCAATGAAAACTTACCGCGAATTTTAGGCAACCAGCGGTCAACCAAACGCGCACAACTCCGCTCGTGTCCCGGACGAGCGAAGCGAAGATCCGGGACCCAAAGCCACAAACGAGATGTCGGAGAGATGGGCCCCGGCTCTGCAACGCATCACGCCGCAAGCGCGGCGCGCTGCGTCCGGGGCACGAGAGCATCTATCCAAGCCGTTGCCGCGCTACGGCGGCCGCTCGCGCGCGGCCATCCAGGCGAGCGCGAGATATGCGGCGAGCATGAAGACCTCGACGCCGACCACGACGAGGCTGCCGCCGTAGATCCCCGGGAACATCAGCTCGATCACGGCCATCGACACCACGGTCGTCAGCCACACCACCGCGCCCCATGGCGTTGCCAGCCAGAGGCCGACGGCGGCGACGAGCTCGATCACGGCGAAGTAGACGGTCGCGGCCTGCCAGGCCATCGACTGGTTCTCGAACGCCTCGTCCTCGCCGCCAACGAAGCCCGTGACCTGCGCCCAGTGATAGAGGCCTTTGAGGATCGAGAGCAGCGCCATCACCCGCAGGAAAAGCACCAGTCGGCGGGTCCAGACATTGTCGTCGGACTCCGAGCGCTCCGAGGAGATCGCCTCGACTGAGAGTGCACTCTCTCGGGCAGCGTCCCTGGCATTGACGCCGCCCTGGGCCGTATCGCGGGTGGAGATCTCGGACATGGCCCCTTCTGGCTGCTTCGGCCCGCAAAATCAATCGCCTGCCATCCCTTGCGGCAGGTCAAGCCGCGGTGACGGGAACCGTGCGAGCTGGTATAAGAATAATTCCAGCCGGAGGAAGAGTAATGGCGATCAAATACGGACGTCCGATCGAATTGCGCGACGTTTCGCGCCGGGACAGCACGGCAGTGCCGCATGCCCTCGATCTGACCGTTCGTCCGCGCCGCAACCGCAAGGCCGAGTGGGCCCGGCGAATGGTGCGCGAGAACGTCCTCACCACCGACGATCTGATCTGGCCGCTGTTCCTGATCGACGGCACCAACAAGCGCGAGCAGGTCGCCTCGATGCCCGGCGTCGACCGCCTCAGCGTCGATCAGGCCGTGCGCGAGGCCGAGCGCGCCATGAAGCTGACCATTCCCTGCATCGCGCTGTTTCCCTACACCGATCCCTCCCTGCGCGACGAGGAAGGCTCCGAAGCCACCAACCCGAACAACCTGGTCTGCCAGGCCGTGCGCGCGATCAAGAAGGAGTTTCCGGAGATCGGAATCCTCTGCGACGTCGCGCTCGATCCCTTCACCAGCCACGGCCATGACGGCCTGATCTCCGACGGCAAGATTTTGAACGATGAGACGGTCGCCGTGCTGGTGCGCCAGGCGCTGGTGCAGGCCGAAGCCGGCTGCGACATCATCGCGCCCTCCGACATGATGGACGGCCGCGTCGCCGCGATCCGCGAGGGGCTGGACCGCGCCGGCCTGCTCGACGTGCAGATCATGGCCTATGCGGCCAAATACGCCTCCGCCTTTTATGGCCCGTTCCGTGACGCCATCGGCTCGGCCAAGACGCTCACCGGCGACAAGCGCACCTATCAGATGGACAGCGCCAACACCGATGAAGCGCTGCGCGAGGTCGAGCTCGACATCGCCGAGGGTGCCGACATGGTGATGGTGAAGCCCGGCATGCCCTATCTCGACGTGGTCCGCCGCGTGAAGGACACGTTCGCGATGCCGACCTTCGCCTATCAGGTCTCCGGCGAATACGCGATGATCGCCGCGGCCGCGAACAACGGCTGGCTCGACGGCGACCGCGCCATGATGGAAAGCCTGCTCGCCTTCAAGCGCGCCGGCGCCGACGGCGTGCTGAGCTATTTTGCGCCGAAGGCCGCGGAGAAGCTGCGGGCCCAGGCTTGATCCCACTTGCGGGCGTCCGGGTCCCGGCTCTGCGCGGCGCTTGTCGGGACGCGAGGGCAGAGTTGCCCGCACCTTACCGCTGCAACACTCAACCCGCCGCTTGCGCGTTCGGCTGAGGCCCGCACAACGGACGCAGCGCCTCGCGCTGCTCGCGCGACAGCACGGTGATTGGATAGATCGGCTCGCGCGTCGCCCGCTTGAAGAACGGATGCGGCGATGCCTTCCCCCGCAGCTTCCATGCCAGCACCTTGCCGATGGCGCGCAGGATGAGAGAAAGATTAAGTCCCGTCGCGCCCGCTGGTGGCTCGCCGACCGCGTACTTGCCGAGAATGGCGCCGATCGGCGCTCCCGCGACTTCGTCGACCGCCGGCGTGCCACCCTCGAACGCCTGCGCGATGATGCCGACGAAGGGAATGCTCGGCGAAAGGGTGTTGCCGACCGGTGTGTTGCAGCAGCTTGCATACCATCGATAAAGGCCTTTCGGGGTCAGCCGCACCCCCGCGATCCGGTCCTGCCCCTGCACGAATGTAAGCGTCGATGGCGCGACCTGGACAATGTCGCTGCCGCCTTTCGCATTCAACAGATCGGCGCGACCGAGCTGGTGTGCAAAGGCCTGGCAGTCGTCGCAGTAGCAGACCACGCGATTGACGGTCTGCCGCGACACGCCCGTGACGACGGCGCAGACCCCGCCACAGCGGCAACGCAATTCGATCTGACGATCCATTGAAAATCGTTCCTGTGAGGGATCACCCCGCCCCAGCATGGTGCAAATCACGGACCGCGCAAGCGGCCACGGCCGCCGAATCGCCGGAATATTTTGCGGTGGTACTGGGCCGACAGCCTTGGCGTGCGGCCTGGCTGTTCCCATGTGCTGCGGTGAGATATCCAAAAGCGGAAGGGGAAGCTCGTGTCATATTCTGGTTCGCCAAATGACGGCGGCGCCTGGCGCAATGACGGCGCCATGCAACCGCATGCCTTTGACCCCGCACTGCATCCGGACCTGTTCCGGGGCGTCGCGACGCGGCGGGTGTTCGCCTTCCTGATCGACATGGTCGTGATCTCGGTCCCGGTGATCCTCGGCTACATCTTCATCGCCTTGTTCGGCGTGGTCACCCTCGGCATCGGCTGGGCGCTGTTCTGGATCGCCTGGCCGGCCTCCGTGATCTGGGCCATCGTCTATTACGGCGCCAGCATCGGCGGTCCGTCCTCCGCCACGGTCGGCATGCGCCTGATGGACCTGGAGCTGCGCACCTGGTACGGCGCGCCTGGCTATTTCGTGCTCGGCGCCACCCATGCCGTGCTGTTCTGGGTGACGGTCTCGTTCCTGTCGCCATTCGTGGTGCTGGTCGGCCTGTTCAACGGCCGCCGTCGCCTGTTGCACGACTTCGTGCTGGGAACGGTCGTAATCAACAATTCGGTTCGCATACCCGCACCCCAGGCGGCGCGGACGTGGTGAGCTAATCGATTGACCGGGGGCTTCTGGAGCGCGATGCTGATGCCTGTTTTGGAGGCCCACGACGTCCCTTGACCCAGCACTCGCGCGACACCCCACAATTTTACCTCACGGCGCCCTCCCCCTGCCCGTATTTGCCGGGCCGGCATGAGCGCAAGGTGTTCACGCACCTCGTGGGGGACCGCGCCGGTGATCTCAACGACCTGCTGACCCATGGCGGCTTCCGCCGCAGCCAGTCGATCGCCTACCGGCCGGCCTGCGACCAGTGCCGGGCCTGCGTCTCGGTCCGGGTCATCGCCAACGAGTTCCGCCCCTCGCGCAACTTCCGCAAGGTGATGGCCCGCAACGCCGACATCATCGGCGAGCAGCGCAGCGCAGTGCCGACCTCCGAGCAATATTCGGTGTTCCGCGCCTATCTCGACGCCCGCCACCGCCACGGCGGCATGGCCGACATGACCGTGCTCGACTACGCCATGATGGTCGAGGACAGCCATGTCGAGACCCGCATCATCGAATACCGCAAGCGCGGTCCCGACAGCGGCATCACCGGCCGCGGCGAGGAGCTGATCGCGGTAGCGCTCACGGACGTCCTCAGCGACGGCCTGTCGATGGTCTATTCGTTCTTCGATCCTGGCCAGGTCAGCCGCTCGATGGGCACCTTCATGATCCTCGACCACATCGCGCGCGCGCGACGTCAGGGCCTGCCTTACGTCTATCTCGGCTACTGGATCGAGGGCTCCAAGAAGATGGACTACAAGGCCCGCTTCCTGCCGCAGCAGCGCCTTGCCCCGTCAGGCTGGCTTCGGGTCGATGCTCAGGGCGATACGGCATCCGAGCCGCAGGACTAAGCTCAGCTAACGCGCACTCGCTCTCCGTCATGCCCCGCGAAGGCGGGGCATCCAGCACGCCGCAGCTTCTCGGTTCTATCGCAGGCCTCACGGAGTACTGGATCGCCCGCCTTCGCGGGCGATGACAGCAACGTGGCGGCGCCACTCAGCCGAACAGCGTATCGGCCAGCAGCTTCACGTTCAAAATCACGATAACGCCGGCGACGATCCAGGCGACCGCGGCGACCGATGTCGGTATCGCAAACTGGCCCATCTTGCGGCGGTCGGAGACGAAGCGGACCAGCGGGATCACCGCAAAAGGCAGCTGCATTGACAGCACGACCTGGCTGAACACCAGCAAATCCGCCGTGCCGCGCTCGCCATAGATCGCCGTGACGATGATCACGGGGACAATGGCAATGCCGCGCGTGAGCAGGCGGCGCGCCCAGCTGGGCAGGCGCAGGTTGAGAAAGCCCTCCATCACGATCTGGCCGGCGAGCGTCGCGGTGACCGTCGAATTGAGGCCCGAGGCGAGCAGCGCCACCGCGAACAGCGTCGAGGCGATGCCGAGCCCGAGCAACGGCGACAACAGCTCGAAGGCCTGTCCGATCTCGGCGACGTCGGAATGACCGCTTTTGTGGAAGGTCGCGGCGGCCACGACGAGGATCGCTGCATTGATGAACAGCGCCAGCATCAGTGCGATGGTCGAGTCCGTCGTCGCCCATTTGATCGCTTCGCGCCGGCCGGTGTCGTTACGCTCATAGGCGCGCGTCTGCACGATCGAGGAGTGCAGGTAGAGGTTATGCGGCATCACGGTGGCGCCGATGATGCCGATCGCGATGTAGAGCATGTCGGAATTGGTGAAGATCTCGCTCTTCGGCACGAAGCCGCGCAAGACCTCCGCCACCGGCGGAGCCGCCGCCGCGATTTGAACCACGAAGCAGACCGCGATCACCGCCAGCAGCGCGATGACGAAAGCCTCCAGGAAGCGGAAACCGCGGTTCATCAGCAGCAGCAGCAGGAAAGCGTCGAGGGCTGCGAGCAATGCGCCGCCGATCAGCGGAATGCCGAACAGCAGCTTCAGCGCGATCGCCGTGCCGATCACCTCGGCGAGATCGCAGGCGATGATCGCCGCCTCGCAGGCGAGCCAGAGCAGGAAGTTCACCGCCGGCGAATAGGTGGCGCGGCAGGCCTGGGCGAGATCGCGGTCGGTGACAATGCCAAGCCGCGCCGCCAGCGACTGGAGCAGGATCGCCATCAAATTCGAGAGCAGGATGACGGAGAGCAGCGTGTAGCCGAACTTCGACCCGCCGGCGAGGTCGGTCGCCCAATTTCCGGGGTCCATGTAGCCGACCGAGACGAGGTACCCCGGCCCGACGAAGGCCAGCAGCCGCCGCCACCAGCGGCCCGCGGCGGGAATGGCGACTGTGGAATTAACCTCAGCGAGGCTCTTGGTGGTGGGCGCATCAGCGCGCCAGCCGGCGAGGTCGGGAGTCATGTGGGGTGATCGGGCATCCATGTCGGCAGAATACCCAACTTCGTTCTTATTGCAACTCATTTGCAACTGCATCTAGCGGCAAGTGTTCCCGCCGCGGAGCATGGGGAAATCGCCTCTTGTCGGGAAGCGGGTTGGTTTGGTGGTCGTCGGGGGCGAACATTGGCGCAAATTCGCCTTTGCAGGATATGCGCCATGTCAACGCCGCCTCGCCTCCCTGACACCTTCAACCGCCTCGCCTGGTCCAATCTCGCCGCGCAGTCGGCCGAGCAGATTGCGCTCGCGGCAGCGCCCATCGTCGCCGTGCTGACGCTGGGGGTGGCCGAAGGGCAGACCGGCCTGCTGCAGACCGCGCTCACCCTGCCTTTCGTCCTGTTCGCCATCCCCGCCGGCGTGCTCGCAGACCGCATCTCCCGCCGCAGGCTGATGGCGAGCGCCGAGGCGCTGCGGGCCGTGGCGCTCGCGGCCGTCGTGCTCCTGCTCGCGCTGGGGGCGCTCAATCTGCCGCTGCTGGCCCTGCTCGGCTTCGCCGCCGTGTGCGGCACCGTCGTCTACAGCGTGGCGGCGCCGGCGCTGGTGCCGGCGCTGGTGAGCTCCGACCTGCTGCCGGCAGCGAATGCGCGCATCGAGCTGGCGCGCACCATCGCCTTCGCCAGCGGCCCCGCACTCGGCGGTGCGCTGGTGGGATGGTGGGGCGCGAGCCCGGCGTTCGGCTTTGCCGCGGCGCTCTCGGCCATTGCCGTCGTGCTGCTGTCCGGCATCTACGAGCCCGCGCGCGCGCCGGCGCCGCGGCGGGATCCGCTCCAGGACGTCCGCGAAGGCGCGGCCTTCGTGTTTCACCATCCGCTCCTGCGGCCGGTGTTCATCACCCAGTTCATCTTCAACACCGGCTGGTTCCTGCAGATCGCGGTGCTCGTGCCCTACGCCGTGCGCCATCTCGGCCTGAGCGCTGCCGGTGTCGGCACGGTGCTGACGATGTACGGCGTCGGCATGGTGATCGGCGCGCTCCTTGCCACGCGCGTGATGCAGCGCATCGCCTTTGGCACCGTGGTGGGGCTCGGCCCCGTCAGCGGCTTCGTCGCCGCCCTGGTGATGGCATCGACGGTGCTGGTCCCCTCGCCCTGGCTTGCCGGCTTGAGCTTCTTCCTGCTCGGCGTTGGCCCGATCCTGTGGGTGATCTCGACCACGACGCTGCGCCAGTCCGTGACGCCGCCGCGCCTGCTCGGCCGCGTCTCCGCCATCAACATCATGAGCTACGGCGCCCGCCCGCTCGGCTCGGCGCTGGGCGCGATCGTCGGCGGCTTCTGGAGCGCGGAAGCGTGCCTCTATCTCGCTGCGGCCGTGTTCGGCGTGCAGGCGCTGGTGATCCTGCTGTCACCGGCGGTGGGACTGGACCGGCAGCCGGACATGGTGGGAGATGAAGCGGCGGCGCGGTGCTAGCCACAGCCGTCATTGCGAGCGCAGCGAAGCAATCCAGAATCCTTCCGCGGAGACAGACTGGATTGCTTCGTCGCAAGGGCTCCTCGCAATGACGCATGTTGAGACCGCGGAGACTAAACCGCCAGATAGCGCTCGTAGCTTCCCTTTACCGGCTCGCTCGCATCGACTTCCGGATCAAGCGTATAGAGATCCTGCGCGCGGCCGATTCCCCGCAGCGCATAGCGGCCGGTGGAGACGAGGTAGCGGCGACCGGCGGCGTCGAGGCCCTTGTAGAACTCCGACGAAGCCAGCAGCTCGCGATCGACAGAGCGGCTCATCGAAGCGATGCGGCTGACCTCGTTGACGGTCGGGCCGACCACGGTGAAATCAAGCCGGTCCTCGCTGCCGATATTGCCGTAGAAGACCTCGCCGACATGCAGGCCGATATAGGCCGACGTGGTCGGACGGCCCTCCGCTGCCCGCCGCTCGTTCAGCGCGGCGACGTTCTTGCGGAACAGGTGCTCGGCGCGGAGCGCCGCACGCCGCGCATCCGCCATGTCCTCGCCCCAGAACATCGCGAGCACGCCGTCGCCGATCAGCTTCAGCACGTCGCCGCCGGCTTCGTGGATCGGATCGATCACGGCCTGCGCATAGTCATTGAGGAATGGGATGATCTCGTCGGGACCGATGCTCTCGCTGATCCCGGTCGAGCCGCGCAAATCCGAATACCACAGCACGGCGTTGATGCGCTCGGTGACGCCGCGCGAGATGCGCCCGCGCAGCACCTGCTCGGAGGCGTCGCGGCCGAGATAGACCCGGCCAAGCGTGCGCGCGATGTCGACCTGCTGCGCCGACTTGATTGCGAGCCCCAGCACCGGAACCAGATCGCGCAGCGCTTCCAGCTCCAGTCCGGAGAAACCGCTCTCGCGGCGGGTGGTCCAGCAGGAATAGAGGCAATCCATCAGGCCGAGCGCGCCGTTCTCGCCGAAGCGGTGGACGAAGGCGAGATAGTGCTTGTGGCCCTTCTCGGCGAGCTCGCCGATCTGCGAGAAATCCATCGACGGCGCATCGGCGAGATCGATCACCATCTCGTCGTCGCCATTCTCGAGCATGTGGAAGAACACCGAGCGGCGCCAGCTCTTGGCGGCGTCGCCGTCTGCGGTCGAGCCGTATTCGAAGGCATCGCTCTCGTTGCTGGGACGATCGCTCCAGCGGAAGCCGCGGCCCTCATAGATCGGATGCAGCGTGTCGATGACGACGAGGCCACGCGACAGTTCCAGCCCCTCGGCGCAGCAGCGCTCGCAGAAGCCGCGGAGCAGTTCATTTTCAGGCAGGCCCGTGAGCCCCTGGCCGGTCAGCCAGTTCATCAGCGAAAGGCGCGAGGTCAATTGCATGCGCCATTATGGCGTGCATTCGTGACGGGCGAAAGGCGCAAGCCACGCGTAAGCCGAGCGCGAGGTTCCCCCTCCCGCGCAGGTCGAATATGCCGCAGCCCCGGTTGACGCACTCGCCGCGCGGGCGGCAAATGCTCATGATGATGACGTTGCCGGCCAGAATCGGAAGCATGCGCAGATGAGCCAGCGCCAGCTTCCGATCATCTTGGCGCTCGGCACCACGCAGACCCTGGCCTGGGCCTCCAGCTATTATCTGCCGGCGCTGCTCGCCGACCCCATGGGGCGCGATCTCGGTGTCTCCTCCAACTGGATCTTCGGCGCGTTCTCGGCCGCGCTGGTGATCTCCGCGATGCTCGGCCCGCGCATCGGACGGCAGATCGATCTCGTCGGCGGCCGTCAGGTGCTGTCGGCCTCCAACCTGACCATTGCCGCCGGCCTCGTGCTGCTCGGCCTCTCGCAGTCCGTGACGGTGATGGCGATCGCCTGGCTGGTGCTCGGCATCGGCATGGCGATGGGCCTCTACGATGCCGCCTTCGCCGCTCTGGGGCGCATCTACGGCACCGAGGCGCGCCGGCCGATCACCGGCATCACGCTGATGGCGGGCTTCGCCTCCACCGTCGGCTGGCCGCTCACCGCCTGGGGCCTCGCCCATATCGGCTGGCGCGAGACCTGTTTTGCCTGGGCCGCTGCCAACATTCTGATCGGCCTGCCGCTCAACTTCTTCATGCTGCCGGCGATCAAGGGCGCCAAGCAGGCGGCGGCCACGGCCGAGAAGCCGCATGTGCCGCTCGACCGCACCATGATCTTGCTTGCCTTCATCTTCGCGGCGGTCTGGACCGTCACCGGCGCGATGGCCGCGCATTTCCCGCGCATCCTGGAGACGACGGGGGCCTCGCCGGCCGAGGCGATCGCGGCCGGCGCATTGATCGGCCCGGCGCAAGTCGGTGCCCGCATGCTGGAAGCCGGCTTTCTCAGCCGCTTCCATCCGCTGTGGTCGACGCGGCTCGCCTGCCTCACCCATCCGGTCGGTGCCGTGATCGTCGCGATCTTCGGCGGCGCTGCGGCGAGCGCGTTCGCGTTGTTCCATGGCTCCGGCAACGGCATTCTGACCATCGCGCGCGGCACGCTGCCGCTGTCGATCTTCGGCCCGAAGGATTTCGGCTATCGCCTCGGCATCATCGGCGCGCCGGCACGGATGGCGCAGGCGGTGGCGCCGCTCGCCTTCGGCCTGCTCATCGACCTCATGGGCGCCAAGGTGCTGATCGTCTCATCCGCGCTCAGCCTCTCGGCACTGGCAGCGCTGTTCCTGATCCGCGCCGGCCGGCGGCCGGATTGACCGCACCAATGGTTTCGCGCACAAGCGGTCCATGAGCGACGACAACAGCCCGCCACGCACCTTCAAGGGCCTCTTGCGCTGGGCGACCACGCCGCCACAGGCCTGGGGCGTCTATCTGCTCGCCGTCCTGCTGGTCTGGCTGCTCTCGTTCTACGCCGGCACGCTGAAGCCGAAGAAGACGCCGGAGACGAGCCCGCCGATGGCGACCGCGCCGAAGAGCTAGGCCGGCTTCGCTTCGCTGGTCGCAATCCAGATCCCCGCGAACACCGCAACCAGCCCGATCAAGAGGTTTGCCGTGATCGGCTCGCCGATCAGCAGCGCGGCCAGCACTGTGGCGGCGATCGGATTGACCGTCATGGTGTTGGCGACCCGGGTCGGCGTCGCCCGCGCCAGCGCCATGACCCAGAGGATGAAGGCGAGCGCGCCGCCGCCGGCGCCGAGATAGATGCCGGCGATCCACTGCCCCGTGGTGAAATGATCGAGCGCCGCAAAGCTGCCCTTCACGAAACCCGCTAGCACCAGCACCGCAGCGCCCGAGCCCATGCCGACCGTGAGGAAGCCGAGCGCGCTGGAACGCTGCATCAAAGGGCGCGACAGTACATTGTAGAACGCCATGCAGAACACGGCCGCGGTCATGATCAGCTCGCCGCGCCACGCGCCCGGCGGACTTTGCGCGAGGCCCGCGGCGAGCGCCGCCGCGACGCCGAGCACGGCGATGCCCACGCCCGTCATCTTCCGCACCGTCAATTGCTCCACGCCGAGGATTGCGCCAACCACCATGGTGTGGAGCGGCAGCGTCGCCAGCGCGAGACTTGCGCGCGCCGCCGTCGTGTAGGACACCGCGATATTGTAGAGGATGAAGAACAGGCCGAAGAAGCAGATGCCGAGCAGCATGACTGCCGGCCAGTCGGATCGCTGCGGCCAGCGCACGCGAAGCAGCAGCGCGCATGGTAGCAGGCAGAGGAAGCCGATCCCCCAGCGCAGGATCGCGAGCAGGATCGGATCGGCGCCACCGACGAGATAGCGCGTGATCGCCGCGGCGGTGCCGCCGATGCTGCTCGAGACCAGCGCGATCGCAACCCCGAGCCATTCTCCCACGCGTCATCTCCTGTCCCGGAGCTTTTGGGAGCGGCTAGCACGGCCCTGCTGACACCGGTGTGGCAACAGGGATGCCGGGAAGACTAATCGTAGAACTCCGGCGCCATCTTCTGGGTGTCGCGCTGGGCCTTGTCGTGGTTGATCCAGAGCTGCGCCTTCTCCTTGGTGAGCGTGTCGGCGATCTTCTGCATCGAGGCCGCGGTGTGGTCCTTGTCGACGTTCATGCTGGGCACGCGACGGTTGTCCCAGTTGTCTTTGAAATGCACGGCATCGCCCGACAGCACCACCGCACCGGTCTTGGGCAGTTTGACGAGCAGCGACTGGTGCCCCGGCGTGTGGCCGGGTGTCGACAGGATGGTCACGCTGCCGTCGCCAAAGACATCCTTGTCGCCCGTGAGCAGCTCGGCCGGGTGCGAGGGCTTGAAGCGCGGCGTGTTGTTGGCGCCGGGCCAATCATATTCCGCCTTCTGTACGTAGAGCACAGCCTGCGGGAACAGCTCGACATTGCCGGTATGGTCCGGATGCGTGTGCGAGACCGCCATGGCCTTGACGTCGTCGGGCTTGATGCCGAGCTGCTCGAGCTGGGCTGCAAGGGTCTTCGGCCGGCGCCAGGTGACGGCCTTGGGATCGGCCGGTACCAAGCCGTTCGGCATGGCCGCGACGGCATCGGCGATGCCGGTGTCCCACAGGAACCAGCCCTTGGCGTGCTTGATCAGATAGCAGGT
This sequence comes from Bradyrhizobium sp. USDA 372, assembly GCF_053629095.1. Classification (NCBI taxonomy): domain Bacteria; kingdom Pseudomonadati; phylum Pseudomonadota; class Alphaproteobacteria; order Hyphomicrobiales; family Nitrobacteraceae; genus Bradyrhizobium; species Bradyrhizobium sp. USDA 372. Next base: position 823,841 of record NZ_JBRJHR010000001.1, read on the forward strand.
GTCGACGAAGTCCATCGCCTTGCCTTCGTTCAGGCCGGGCGTCCAGCGCGAGATGTCACCCGCGGTGCCCTCCCCGCAATTGAGCACGTAGAGTTTCTCGACGCCGGTCTTGTCCGATTGCGCCAGCGCCGCAGGGTTTGATAGCGCCAGTGCAGCCATGGCAAGAGCGAGCCTGGTCATGCGCATCATCGGTCCTCCCATACTGCCATGCTGGCTGCGATCGAGTATCAACCCCGGCTGCGCAGCAGAATTCCGGCCCCTGTCAATGCGGACAGGTCTCGACCTCGACCGTGACGTGGCTGAGGCCCTTCAACCCCGCCAGCCGCCGCTTGTAGATGGCCGGCTGCTTCGGCTTGTCCGACACGACCGAGAGCAGCACGGCGCAGTGGCCGGGTCCGACCTGCCAGAGATGCAGGTCGGTGACGCGATCCTCGCCGACCTCGATGCGGGCGCGGATCACCCGCTCCAGCTTCTCGTCGGCGCGCACGTCGAGCAGCACCGCACCGGATGACTTGATCAGGCCGAATGCCCAGCTTCCGATCACAACGCTGCCGATCAGACCCACCGCCGGATCGGCCCAGACCCAGCCGGAATACATGGCGACGGCAAGCGCCGCGATCGCCAGCACGGACGTTGCGGCATCCGTCATGACATGGACGTAAGCCGCGCGGAGGTTGTTGTCGCGGTGATGTTGATGATGGCCGTGATGATCGTGGTCGTGGCCATGATGGTCGTGGCCATGATCGTCGTGGTCATGCGCATGGCCATGACCGTGATGGTGATGATCGTGGCTGTCGCGCAGCAGCCAAACACTGGCGAGGTTGACGCACAGCCCGAGAGCGGCCACCGCGATCGCCTCACCATAGACGATCGGCACCGGGTTGATCAGCCGCAGCACGCTCTCGTAGGCGATCTCGACCGCGATCAGGCCGAGGATGATCGCGCTGGCGAAGGCGGCAAGATCGCCGAACTTGCCGGTGCCGAAGGTGAAATGCGCATTGCCCAGATGCCGCCGCGCGAAGCGATAGGCGAAGGCGGCAATGCCGAGCGCCGCCGCATGGGTGCCCATGTGCCAGCCGTCGGCGAGCAGCGCCATCGAACCGAACAGCGAGCCGGCGACGATCTCGCCGACCATCATGACCAACGTCAGCACCACCACGAACCAGGTGCGCCGCTCGTTCTCGTCGTGCTTCTCGCCCAGGAAGGCGTGGTCATGGGTCCATTGTTCGACGGAATGGGAATGCATCGAATTCTCCAGAAAATTCAGGTCCGTTGGCCTGCAATATAGACGGCAGGCAGCAATTTTCTAAGGTCCCCGCGGATTGACAGTGCTTCTTAGTTTCGCTGTAATCTGCGCCATGGGGATTTGAGCGATCTCCCCACGAGGCGACAGGCCCAAGCATCGCGTCCCGTTTAGTTCTTGCGAGGACGCATCATGTCTACATTCACGACCATATCATCCGACAAAATGGCACGCCTGATCGGCACGGCGAACGCGCCTGTTCTGATCGATGTGCGCACCGAGCAGGATTTTGCCGCCGACCGGCGGCTGATTCCCGGCTCCCTCAAGCTCAGCCACGACAACGTGACGGACTGGGGCGGCGCCTTCGCCGGCCGCCGCGCCGTGGTCTCCTGCCTCCGCGGCGAGAAGCTCGCGCAAGGCACCGCGGCCTGGTTGCGCCAGCTCGGCGCGCAGGCCGAGACGCTGGAGGGCGGCTTCGAGGGCTGGAAGGCAGCCAAGCTGCCGCTGGTCGACGCCCGCAAGCTGCCGCCGCGCGATGCCAAGGGGCGCACCGTCTGGGTGACGCGGGCGCGGCCGAAAGTCGACCGCATCGCCTGCCCGTGGCTGATCCGCCGCTTCGTCGATCCGGGCGCAGTGTTCCTCTATGTCGCGCCGTCCGAGGTGGTCGCCGTCGGCGAGCGCTTTGGCGCAGCGCCCTTCGACATCGAGAACGTGTTCTGGAGCCACCGCGGCGAGCTCTGCACCTTCGACGTGATGATCGAGGAGTTCGGCATCGCGACGGCGCCCCTGCTGCGCCTCGCGACGCTGGTGCGCGGCGCCGACACCGCGCGACCGGACCTGGCGCCAGAGGCGCCCGGCCTGCTCGCAGCCTCGCTCGGGCTGTCGCGCATGTATGACGACGACCTCGAGCAGCTCGAGGCCGGCATGCTGCTCTATGATGCCTTCTACCGCTGGTGCCGCGACGCCACCACCGAGACGCACAACTGGCCGACCAACAAGGTGAAGGCGTAATGGACGTTCGCGCCGATCAAACGGGAGCTGATGCCGGTCACGGCATCAGCTTCAACGAAGCGTTCCGCGTCTGGCTCCGTGTCGCCTGCTTGAGCTTTGGCGGGCCCGCGGGCCAGATCGCGGTGATGCACCGCATCCTGGTCGAGGAGAAGAAATGGATCTCCGAGGGCAGGTTCCTGCACGCGCTGAACTACTGCATGCTGCTGCCGGGACCTGAAGCGCAGCAGCTCGCGACCTATGTCGGCTGGCTGATGCATCGTACCGCCGGCGGGCTGATGGCGGGCGGGCTGTTCATCCTGCCCGGCATCATCGCCATCATGGGCCTCAGCTACATCTATGCCGCCTTCGGCAATGTCAGCTTCGTCGAGGCGCTGTTCTTCGGTCTCAAGGCCGCCGTGCTCGCCGTCGTGGTCGAGGCCGTGGTCCGCGTCGGCAAGCGCGCGCTGAAGAACCGCATCATGGTCGCGCTCGCGGCCGCGGCCTTCGTCGCGATCTTCTTCTTCGCGGTGCCCTTCCCGATCATCATCATCGCCGCCGGCCTCATCGGCTATGCCGGCGCCCGAAGCGGCCGGCCGGAATTCGCGCCGGCCGGTCACGGTCATGGCGGCAGCGGCGCCGCGATCGACAGCATGCTCGGCGAGGCCGCGCCCGATCACATCCGCCCCAACACCGCGCGCACGATCCGCGTCGGTGCAGTATGGCTGGCGCTTTGGCTGGTGCCGGTTATCGCGCTGCTCGTCGCCTTCGGCCAGGCCAACGTGTTCAGCCAGATCGCGCTGTTCTTCTCGAAAATGGCGCTGGTGACGTTCGGCGGCGCCTACGCCGTGCTGGCCTATGTCGCCCAGCAGGCGGTCGAGCATTATCATTGGCTGAAGCCGCACGAGATGCTCGACGGTCTCGGCATGGCCGAGACCACCCCCGGCCCGCTGATCATGGTGCTGCAATTCGTGGGCTTCATGGCGGCCTATCGCGACCCGGGCGGACTGTCGCCGATGCTGGCGGCAACCTACGGCGGCCTGCTCGCGACCTGGGTCACCTTCACGCCCTGCTTCCTCTGGATCTTCGTCGGCGCGCCCTATATCGAGCGCCTGCGTGGCAACACCGGCCTCGCCGGCGCGCTCAGCGCGATTACAGCTGCCGTGGTCGGCGTGATCCTCAACCTCTCGATCTGGTTCGCGCTGCACACCCTGTTCCGCGAGACCGTGCCGGTGCATGCGTTTCCGCTGAACTTCGACATGCCGGTGCTGAGAAGCGTCGATGTGCCGGCGCTGGTGCTGGCAATCGCGGCGGCCACCGCGATCTTCCGCTTCAAGCTCGGCATGCTGACGGTGCTCGCGGGCAGCTGCGCGGCGGGCGTGGCGCTGCGGCTAGCGGGAGTCATCTGATGCCAGGGATGTGACCAATCGTGAGGCCAGAATGGGTTGGAACGCCGCGGCCGAACGCCAGCTAAGCAGGTGGGGCGTTTGGAGACACAGCGATGCGTTTCATTCTGGCTTTAAGTCTTCTGATCACCTTGGGTGGCGTTGCCGACGCGGCACAGGTGCATCACACACACCGGCGGCACGCGACCGTTCATTCCGGTCAGGGCATGATCCCGCCAGGTGCCGCTTCAGGTTTTGCCTACGCGCCGCCTCCATCGGCGCCCCACGGCGCCACTGAGCCGTATTTTGGCGCCTCTCAAGGTTACGCGCCCGGCGAAAAGGAGCGGTTTCTCCACAGCGTGTTCAGTCCATAAAGAGGCCGTACCACCTTGGGCGGGCCCGTTGTGCGACGGACGCCGTGGGAAAGCTGCTGAGTTGAACCCGCAGCTTCCCGTTCTTGAAGTCACCCGGCGAGGATGTTGTTACTTTCGGGTTGGATCGTTGGAGCCGCCGGGACGGATGGTCTGAGGGCCGCCCTGGCCGGTACCCGCGCCATTGCCACTGCTGGTACCTGCGCTGGATCCCGTCCCAGTGCCGGCGCCAACACTGCCCGCCCCTGTTCCACCCGCCGCGCCGCTCGTTCCGCTCCCCGAGCCGCCGCTGGTTCCTCCAGCTCCGGCGCTGGCGCCCGCACCTGCGCCGCCCGCTCCACCTGCGCCTCCCGCGCCTCCTCCTGCCTGCGCATGAGCGAACCCGATCGACGCGCCGGCAAGCAACGCACACATGGCCACTGAGAAGATTGTCTTTCGCATTGTTCAAAACTCCGATTGACGATGACATGCCAATCAAAGCGGCGCGCAAACGTTCCTGAGGACCTTCGTCCCAAGCTTTCGACATTCGTAGGAACGATGTTGCGCAACGTTGAATTAATTCCAGTCCCGCGGCCACTCCACGCACCCTTCCGCGAAGCGCGCGTGACTCATCCCAATGCGGCTTGAATTCTGACCGCCGACTACCGCATCATCATCCGCGCGATCGCTTCCCCGATCACCACCGTGGTGAAGTGCGTGTTGGCGCGGCAATCGGACGGCATGATCGAGGCATCGGCGACGCGCAGGCCGCTGATTCCTTTCACGTTGCCGTCGGGGTTGACCACGCCATCCGCGTCGCCCACGCCGCTCATGCGGCAGCTGCCGGCAGCATGCTGGATGTCGCCGGTCTCACGGCGCAGCACGGAGTCGAGCTCGTGATCGGGCAGGCCGGCGGCCTGCGGCAGCGTCAAATCCGTGTCGGCGAGCCTGATCCAGTCGGCAATCCCTGACAGGGCCGGCTGCGAGGTGATGACGGCGAGGCGTTTCACCGCATCCATCATGCGCAGCATGTCGCGGGGATCGGCCAGCATGTTCTCCTCGACGACGGGATCGATTGCAGGATCGGTCGAGGCCAGCTTGAGCGTTCCACGCGAATAGGCGTTGAACAGCCCGGCGCCGATCGCGCCGGGCACGCCGATGCCGCGATGATTGAACGCAATCAGAATCATGTCGCGCTTGCCGCCGTTGGCGAGGCCCGAGGAATAGGTCACGCAGCAATTGGTGTGGCGCGTATCTGCATCGGTGGGACGAAGCTCCTCCCGCAGCTGGATCGTGGCGCGAAACAGCGGATGGTCGAAGAAATGGCGGCCGACCGGCAGATCGCGTTCGACCTTAATCCCCATCGCCTTCAATTCCTCGGCCGGGCCGATGCCCGAGCGCAGCAGGATCGCCGGACTGTGGATGGCGCCGGCGCACAGCACGATCTGGCGTGCGCTGATCTCGTGGGTGCCCTGCCCCTCGATATGAACGCGGACGCCGGTCGCCCGTCCGTCGCTGATCAGCACTCGATCGACCAGCGCATGCCCGCGGATCTCCAGATTGGCGCGCCCGCGCGCGGGCTCGAGATAGCCCTCGTTGGTGGTGATGCGGCGCAAGTTGCGGCTGTTGATGGGGTAGCACGCAACGCCCTCGCCGTCCGGACCATTGACGTCGGCGCACCAGGGATAGCCGCTCGCCAGCGCCGCATCGCGCAAGCCCCGGTCGATCGGGCCCCATGTCTCCGGCGGCGCGCGATAGACCGGCAACGGCCCGCCGCGTCCGTGTCCCTCGGCGTCACCGAACTCCAGATCGTCCTCGATCACCGAGAACAGCGGCATCACCTCTTTCGCCGACCAGCCGGTGCAGCCATTGGCCGCCCATTCGTCGAAGGCATCGGCAACACCGCGGATCGCGATCTGGCCGTTCATCATCGACGAGCCGCCAAGGCCCTTGCCGCGCCAGTAGAAGCGTGGCTCCTGCCCCGCGACGCGGCGCGTCAGCAGATCGGGCCACTGCCATTTCTCCTGGTACTCGCGCTTGTGGATGATCGGGATCGGATTCGGCGTCCTCACCTCCCAGGGTGCCTCGTCAGCGCGCCAGTCGCGCCCCGCCTCTAGCAGCAGCACGCGCCGTGCCGGATCCTCGGAGAGCCGCGCGGCAACGGCGGCGCCAGCGGAGCCACCGCCGACAACAATGACATCGTACATCGCCTTACTTCTCAACATTCCAGAACACCGGGATGGCGGACGGTATCAGACCGCGCAAAGTCGCGCGATAGGCGGCCGGCTGGGCGAACTGCCCCCACGGGATTCCGGGCGCCTGGTCGTACATGACGGCCTGGATCTCGCCCGCGATCTTCTTCCGGTCCTCCTCGGCCGGCGCCTTGGCGAAGGCTTCCATCAGCGGCGTGATGCGCGCATCGCATTGCCAGCCGGTGAAGTCGGCGCAGTTGAAGGCGACCATGACATTGGTCAGCGGCGAGCCCAGATCGAAGCCGCCGGCGTGGACGCCATAGACGCTCCAGCCCTCCTTCTTGGCGCGGCGCGCCAGCACGCTCGCCCAGTCCATCACCTGCAGATCGACGTTGAAGCCGGCAGCCTTCAGCCGCTCGGCGAGCACCTGCGCCGAAACGCGCGGGGCTTCGAGGTCGTTGGCCTGCATCACGACGACGGGCTCGCCGGCATATTTGGTCGCCTTCAGCGCAGCCTTCGCTGCTTCTATCGAGGGCTTGGCCGCCACTTCCGTGCCGGCCTTGCTCTCGTAGGTGGTGCCGCAGGTGAAGTAAGTCGCGCAAGGCGTGGCGTACTTGGCGTCGAGCCCGAGCGCATCCAGCACTTCGCGCTGGTCGACCAGCTTCCACAGCACGCGGCGGATTTCCGGATCATCGAACGGCTTCGAGGCGGCGTTGAGACGATAGGCACCGGCGAACATGTTGCCGCCGGTGAAGTTGACGAGCTTGACGCGCGTGTTCTTCTCAAGCTGCGGCAACAGATCGAACGGCGCGTACTGCATGAAATCGACTTCGCCGGCCTGCAGCGCAGAGGCGGCGGTCGCACCATCGGGAATGACGCGGATCTCGAGTGTGTCGACATTGACGCGCTTGCCGCCGGCCAGGAAGTCCGCGGGCTCGGGGCGGGGCACATAGTCGCCGAACTTCTTCAGGATCATGCGGTCGCCGGTGCGGTGCTCGGCCTTGCTGTAGACGAACGGTCCGGAGCCGATGATCTCGGCGATACGCTGGTCGCCCGGCGTCTTCGCGATGCGCTCGGGCATCATGAACGCGACCGGGCTGACGGGATTACCGAGTGCGTCGATGACGAGGCCGGACGGCTCCTTCAGCGTCAGCACGAAGGTTGTCGCATCGGTCGGCTCGAGGGAAGCCGTGATCGCGAAGATGCGGCGGCCGAGCGCGCTGCGCGTGCCCCAGCGACGCAGCGAGGCCACGCAATCGGCTGATGTGACCGGCTGGCCGTCATGCCATTTCAGGCCTTCGCGCAGCGTGAACGTATAGGTCAACCCGTCGGGCGAGACCTTCCAGTCCTGCACCATTTGCGGCTTGATGTCGCCCTTGGAATCCTTCGCAAACAGCGTGTCGAACACCATGTAGCCGAACGTGCGCGAAATATAGGCCGTGGAGAAATGCGGATCGAGCGTGACGATCTCCGCCTCGAGCACCGCGACGAGATTGCCCGCCGCATGCGCAGGCGCCGCCACCAGCGCGAGGCCGAACAGCGCCGGAATGAAAGCCTTCAGTTTGAGCATTGGGATGTTTTTGCCTTTCGACCAGCCGTTTGCAGTCGCCAGGAAAAAGCAATGTTCGTGCCCGCACGTATGCGCTCGCGGCTAGCTGCCACGCGTTTGCGGGGTACTCAATGTCAGTTGGAGAACAGCGCTATCGCCTCTCGTCATTGCGAGCGCAGCGAAGCAATCCAGAGTCTTTCCGCGGTGGGATTCTGGATTGCTTCGCTGCGCTCGCAATGACGATGTGGGGACAGATGCGCGCCACACCCTCGTGCCCCGGACCAGCGCAGCGTCACTTCGACGGTGCGCTGCTGAGCCGGGGCCCATGTCTCCCAGAAATCCGTGCAGCGTGGGTCCCGGCTCTGCGCAGCAACGCAAGATGCGTTGCAGCGCGTCCGGGACACCAGATCGCCCTACCCGATCACCCGGCCGAACTTGTTCGACTTCGGAAAACCCTTAGGCGGCAGGCGGCCGGCGTCGGCGCGGGTGCCTTGCCACTCCGCGAGCTCCTTCATGGTCGCGGAGAATTCGCGTCCTGCGGAGTCCTTCCAGATCAGGCCCGCCTTGGAGTCGAATACCGCAACGTCGGAGAGACCGCCGTCCTTGTACTTCTGCAGCCGCACGCCGCGGCCGCGCGCCATTTCCGGCACCTGGTCGAGCGGGAAGACCAGCATCTTGCGGTTCTCGCCGATGACGGCGACGGTGTCGCCCGTCACCTCGGTGATCGCGCGCGCCTCGTTCGGCATGTCGACGTTGAGGACCTGCTTGCCCTTCTTGGTGGTGCCGACGCAATCGTCCTCGTTGACCACAAAGCCCTGGCCCTCGTGGCTCGCGACCAGGAATTTGCGGCCACCCTTGTTGACGAACAGCGCGACGGGCGCGGCCTCCTGCTCCAGATCGATGAACAGTCGGATCGGCTCGCCATGGCCGCGGCCGCCCGGCAGCTTCGCAACGTCGAGCGAGTAGAACTTGCCGTTGGTGGCGAACAGCAGCAGCTTCGAGGTCGTCTCGGCAAAGAACGCGAAGCCGAGCTTGTCATCCTGCTTGAAGGCGAGGCCCGAGAGATCCTCGACATGGCCCTTCATGGTGCGGATCCAGCCCTTGTCGGAGACGACGACGGTGACTGGCTCGCGCTCGACGAAGGCCTCCTCGATCGCGGCGAGGTCGTGCTCCGGCGCATCCGCAAAGGTGGTGCGGCGCTTGCCGAGCGGCGTCTTCGGCCCGAACATGTCGCGGACCTTGCCGACCTGCTCGCCGACCTTCTTCCACTGCTCGGACTCGGAGGCCAGCAGGGCCTGGATGCCCTTCAGCTCCTTGCGCAGATCCTTGTCCTCGGTGCGGATGTCCATTTCCTCGAGCTTGCGCAGATTGCGCAGCCGCATGTTGAGAATGGAGTCGGCCTGCAGGTCGGTGAGCTTGAACGCCTTCATCAAGGCCGGCTTCGGCTCGTCCTCGTTGCGGATGATCCGGATCACCTCGTCGATGTTGAGATAGGCGATCAGCAGACCGCCGAGGATTTCGAGCCGGTGCTCGATCTCGCCCTTGCGGTAATTGGTGCGACGGATCAGGACGTCGCGCAGATGGTCGAGCCATTCGCGCAAGCATTCCGCGAGCCCCACGACCTTGGGAATGCGGCCCTTGATCAGCACGTTGAGGTTCAGCGGAATCTTGTTTTCGAGCTCGGTGAGCCGGAACAGCGATTCCATCATCAGCGCCGGATCGACGTTCTTCGACTTCGGCTCGATCACGATGCGGACGTCTTCGGCCGACTCGTCCCTGATGTCGCCGACCAGCGGCAGCTTCTTCTGGTCCAGCAGCTCGGCGACCTTCTCGATCAGGCGCGACTTCTGCACCAGGAACGGAATCTCGGTGACGACGACGACCCAGGTGCCGCGCGCACCCTCCTCCTGCGTCCACCGCGCACGGACGCGGAACGAGCCGCGGCCGGTGGTGTAGGCCTCCGCAATCGCCTGCTTGGAATCGACGATGATGCCGCCGGTCGGAAAATCCGGGCCCTTCACCCACTTCAAGAGCGCCTTCGACTTCGCGTCGGGCTTCTCGATCAGATGCAGCGCGGCATCGCACAGCTCGGCGGCATTGTGCGGCGGGATCGAGGTCGCCATGCCGACGGCGATGCCTTGTGCGCCGTTGGCGAGCAGGTTCGGGAAACCGCCCGGCAGCACGACGGGTTCTTTCGACTGGCCGTCGTAATTGGCGCGGAACTCGACGCCGTCCTCGTCGATGCCCTCGAGCAGAAGCCGCGCGACGTCGGTCATGCGCGCTTCGGTGTAGCGGTAGGCGGCGGGGTTATCGCCGTCGATATTGCCGAAATTGCCTTGGCCGTCGACCAGCGGATAGCGCGAGGAGAAATCCTGCGCGAGACGGACCATGGCGTCGTAGATCGCCTGGTCGCCATGCGGATGGAACGAGCCCATCACGTCGCCGACGATCTTGGCCGACTTCTTGAAGGGCGTGCCGGGGTCGAGCCTGAGCAGGCGCATGCCGTAGAGGATGCGCCGGTGCACCGGCTTCAGGCCGTCGCGCGCGTCCGGCAGCGCACGGTGCATGATGGTGGAGAGGGCATAAGCGAGATAGCGCTCTTCCAGCGCCTCACGCAGCGGCACCTCGTGGATTTCAGCCGGTTCTTCCGGCGGAACGATTCGTTTTCCCATGCCGCCCGGTTAAACCGTGGAAGCGAATCGGGCAAGGATCGAATGGTTCCCCGTGGGCGGCCTACTGGCCCGCCCAGCCGGCGGTGACCGTCTGGGTTTTGGCCGCACCCGGCGCTTGAGCGGGCGCCGGCACATTGACTAGGCAACGCCGGGCGGCCTCGATCTCGGCCTCGGTGGCGCCATGGGACCGCGCCCATGTCTCTGCCGCGGCAGCGGAATATTTCGCGACGTAGTATCGCACCACCGTGCACGAGGCCCGGCGAAATACCCCGGGCTGCGGCTCGCCGGCCATGGCGTCGGGCGCGAAGGCAAGCAGCGTCGCGGACAAGGCGAATCCCTTGATCAACATTTGGGCTGTCCCCCGATGTGGAACCTGGGGCCCAATTCAGCTCGGGCCGATTTGGTTCCCCGGAACCAAATGCCAATGTGCAAGTCTGGGCAGCCGTTACGTCATGGCGCGGGGATCGCCGCCCTCGCCTGCTGCCGCATCAAGGCGTTGATGAAGCCGGCCCGCGCATCTGAATGGCCCTGGCCGCGCGGCTCCAACACGTGGCGGAGCAGAAACAGGCCCGTGAGTCGGAAGCCGTCCTGGAGATCCTGCTCGGTAAGATCGCTCGCGGTTTCACCCTGGCGCAGGAACGGCGGCAGGCGCAACAGCCGGTCGCGCCACGGCTCGCCCGCGCCGCGCGATACCGCGCCGCCGGATTTCGGCGAGACATAGATCAGGTCCGTGGTCTCGCCGGTCACCGTACAATTGTCCAGCGCCAGACCGAAACCCAGCTCGGCGAGCATCGCCAGCTCGAAATGGATCAGGTGCACGGCCGCGCTGCCGATGTCGTCGAAATCGTCGAGCGAATGTTCGAGCAGCGCAAAGATGTCTTCATGCGGATCGCGCTCCGGCAAGAGCCGCGCGATCGAGGCGAGATGGGTGACGCCATAGACGCCATGGGATGACCCCAGCAGCGTCGCCGCGCGCAGCTTCAATCCCTCGATCGTATAAGTGCCCAGATGCTCGTCGAGCCGCGCCCGCCACACCGCACTGACGCTATTCCCCGGCTGCAGCAGCGGCCGCATCCGCGCGCCGGCGCCGCCGCGGACCAGCCCCAGATGCCGGCCATGCGCGCGCGTCAACAGCTCGACGATGGCGCTAGACTCGCCATGCCGCCGCACCCCCAGCACGATGCCTTCATCGGACCATTCCATGGGGGAGATCTTATCGCATTTCGAGCTGTCGTAGGGTGGGCAAAGCGAAGCGTGCCCACGCAATTTTTGCGACCAGGATGAGATGGTGGGCACGGCGCGCAAGGCGCGCCTTTGCCCACCCTACGGCAGCGCGCCAAACCTCACGCGTTGAACCAGCCCTGCGCGTCGCCGCTGAAGGAGAAATAGAGGCCGATCGTCGTCAGCGCGCAGGAGACGATCTCGATGGCGCTGTCGAGCTCCAGTCCCTTCGCGCCGATGATCTGGCCGAGCGAGATCACCGACAGCACGAGGGCCGCCGCCAGCACCCAGCGCGGCCAGTTCTTGCGGTGATGCGCAGCCAGCCGGACGAAATAGAGCAGCAGGAGGATCATGCCCCCGGCGAGCAACGTCCCGGTCATGATCATCTGCTCGCTCACCTCGGCACTAGGCGTGCGGTCCTGCACGGCCACCGAGACGGCATCCAGCATCAACGATGCATAGAGCAGCGCTTCGAAGCGCTGGACGTTGACGGGTAGGCTCATCGAATGCCGATCTTTTCTTGGTTATTCTTTCGGGAAGTCCAGACCCATCTCGCGGTAGCGATCGGGATCGTCGCCCCAGTTCTCGCGCACCTTGACGAACAGGAACAGGTGCACCGGCACGTCCAGGATCTGCATCAGCTCCTTGCGCGAGTCGGCGCCGATCGACTTGATGGTGGCGCCGCCCTTGCCGAGCACGATCTTGCGCTGGCTTTCGCGCTCGACATAGATCGTCTGCTCGATCCGCACCGACTTGTCCTTGCGCTCCTCCCACTTGTCGGTCTCGACCGTGGACTGGTACGGCAATTCCTGGTGCAGCTTCTGATAGATCTTCTCGCGCGTGATCTCCGCCGCCAGCTGCCGCATCGGCGCGTCCGACATCTGGTCCTCAGGATAGAGGAACGGGCCCGGCGGCACCATGTCCGCGAGCGTCTTGCGGATGTCGTCGACGCCGTCGCCCGAGATCGCCGATATCATGAACGTCCGCACGAAGCTCATGCGCTCGTTCGCGGCCTGCGCCAGGGCCAACAGCTTCTCGCGCTGGACCAGATCGACCTTGTTGATGACGAGGATCTTGTCGTGATTGACGCTGGCCGCCTTGGCGAGGATCGCCTCCGCCTCCTCGTCGATCCCGGTCTTGGCATCGAGCAGCACGCAGACGAGATCGGCATCGTGGGCCCCGCTCCAGGCGGTCGAGACCATGGCGCGGTCAAGCCGGCGCTTGGGCGAGAAGATGCCGGGCGTGTCGACCAGGATGATTTGCGCGTTGTTCTCGATGACGATGCCGCGGATCAGCGCGCGCGTGGTCTGCACCTTGCGCGAGACGATCGTGACCTTGGCCCCGACCAGCGCGTTGACGAGCGTGGACTTGCCGACATTCGGCGCGCCGATCAGCGCGACGAAACCACAGCGCGTCGCGCTGGGTGCCTCGCCGCTTGCTTCAACCATCATTGCCGCCGCCGACGCCTTCGCGTTCGATCATTACTGAGGCTGCCACCTTCTCTGCCGCGCGCTTGCTGCCGCCGATGCCCTCGGCCGGCGCCAGGCCCGGCAGATCGACGGCGACGCGGAACTGCGGATCGTGATGCGGGCCGGTACGCTCGACCTCGCGATAAACCGGCGTCGGCAGTCCCTTGCCTTGCGCCCATTCCTGCAGCACGGTCTTGGGATCGCGCAACGGACGGCGCGGCTTGTGCATACGCTCGGTCCAGTTACGCTTGACGAATTCGGCTGCCGCCGCATGGCCGCCGTCGAGATAGACGGCGCCGATCACGGCCTCGCAGATGTCGCCGAGAATGGATTTGCGCAGGCGGGCATCGGCACTGGAGCCGACCGAGCCCAGCTTGATGTCGTCGACGAGACCGAGCGACTTGGCGACGTCCGCGCAGCTCTCCTTGCGCACGAGCTCGGCAAGACGCTTCGACAGCTCGCCTTCGTCGGCGTTCGGGAAGGCGTGATAGAGCATGTCAGAGACGACGAGGCCGAGCACGTGGTCGCCGAGGAATTCCAGCCGCTGATAACTGTCGCCGCGCTTGCGCCCGGACTTCAGGGCCGAGACATGCGTGATCGCCTGCATCAAGAGGTTCGGGTCAGTGAAGCTGTGGCCGATGCGCGCTTCGACCGCCGCATTCGCGTCCGTGCCTTTGGCCTTGCTGCTCCGCGCCCGCTTCTTCTTCGCAGGCGCCTTGTCTGCAGATGCCTTGTCGGCCGGTGTTTTGTTTGCGGGCGACTTGGTCGCGGCTTCCCCTTCGGGGCCCGCCTGCGCCTCGATTGGTTGGGTCGCGATGTCCTTTGCTTCGTCTTTCATCGGACGATTTTGAAGAAGCGATTCCAGCGCACCGCCCACGGCCAGCGCCAGAACATCCAGGCATGCTCGCCTTCAGCGATCGAGAAGAAGATCATCTGGGCGCGGCCGATCAAGTTCTCCTGCGGGACATAGCCGACCTGGCCGAGAAAGCGGCTATCGGTGGAATTGTCGCGGTTGTCACCCATCATGAAGAAGCGGCCGGCCGGCACGGTGTAGACGTTGGTGTTGTCCATGTAGCCGTTGTCGGCGCAGTCCAGCGTCTCATAGGACACGCCGTTCGGCAGCGTCTCCTTCCAGCGCTTCACCCGGGAGATGCCGCCGCCCTCCGAGCCGCAAGGGTCCTCGCCGACATATTCGCTCATGCGCTGCCGCTCGACAGGCACATCGTTGATGTAGAGCAGCCCGTCCCGCATCTGGATGCGGTCGCCGGGAAGCCCGATCACGCGCTTGATGTAGTCGGTGGAATCGTCCTTCGGCAGGCGGAACACGACGATGTCGCCGCGGGCCGGGTCCGAGCCCCAGATCCGTCCCGAGAACAGCGGCGGCGAGAACGGAATCGAAAAATGGCTGTAGCCGTAGGAATATTTCGAGACGAACAGATAGTCGCCGACCAGCAACGTCGCCTTCATCGAGCCGGACGGGATGTTGAAGGGCTGAAACAGGAAGGTGCGGATCACGAGCGCGATCAGGAGAGCATGAATGACGACCCGGATCGTTTCGCCGACGCCGCTCTCAGTTTTCGTTCCTGAAGTCACGCTCATTGCTCTCTCAATTCCGGCCGGCGGTCACAGAGCGCCCTCCTGGCGCGAACAGCCCATCGCTTCGCGGCCCATGGAGATTGTCCTGATTCTGATAGTGGGGGCCAATTCCGGCGTAAAGCCGAATTCGCCCAAGCTGGTTTGCGTCGGCGGACTTTTAGACGGTTGTCGGAGGCCACGCAATCAAGGATCGCATCAAAACTGAATAAGACATTGATTCCAAATACGAATTATAAAATCGACCGGATCGCATCAGGGCTTCGCCAGCGGCACGGCCGAAATGATGACGAAGGCCTGCGCCAGCGGCCAGTCGTCGGTGATCGAAAGGTCGATCCGCGCCTCGAAGCCCTCCGGCGTCAGGGCCTGGAGCCGGGCCAGGGCGCCGCCGGTCAGCTGCATGGTCGGCCGCCCGCTCGGCAGGTTGACCACCCCCATGTCGCGCCACCAGACGCCGCGCCTGATGCCGGTGCCGAGCGCCTTGGAGCAGGCCTCCTTGGCGGCGAAACGCTTGGCGTAAGTCGCCACCACCATCTTCTCGTTCTTGGCCCGCCGCTCCGCCTTGGCCCGCTCGGCGGCCGTGAAGATGCGGTCGAGGAACCGCTCGCCATGGCGCTCGATCACCTTGGCCACGCGGGTAATGTCGATCAGGTCGGAGCCGATGCCGATGATCATGCCCGGCTCCGGCCACGGTCCATCGCCGCGCGCATGCTGCGCACGGTCTCGGCCAGCCCCACGAACAGCGCCTCGCCGATCATGTAATAGCCGATGTTCAGCTCCATGATTTCCGACAAGCCCGCGATCTTCTCCGCCGTCGCATAGTCCAGCCCGTGACCGGCGTGAACCTCCAGCCCCGCGTCCTTGGCCAGCTTCGCTCCCGCTACGATCCGCCGCCATTCGGCCTCGGCCTTGTCGCTGTGGCCGTCGGTGACGGCATCGCACCAGGCGCCGGTGTGGATCTCGATCACGGGCGCGCGCAGCCGCGCCGCCATCTCGATCTGGGCGGGGTCGGCCGCAATGAACAGCGACACGCGGATGCCGGCCTCGTTCAGCCGCGCGATATAGGGCGCGAGCGCGTCGCGCTGGCCGACCACATCCAACCCGCCTTCGGTCGTCACCTCCTGGCGCCGCTCCGGCACGAGGCACACCGCGTGCGGCTTGGTGGCGAGCGAGATCCGCATCATGTCGTCCGTTGCGGCCATCTCGAAATTGAGCGGCTTGGAGATCTCCGCCTTCAGGCGCGCCATGTCCTCGTCGCGGATGTGCCGGCGGTCCTCGCGCAAATGTGCGGTGATGCCGTCGGCGCCGGCCTCGATCGCGAGCAGCGCCGCGCGCACCGGATCGGGATGGCGGCCGCCGCGCGCGTTGCGCACGGTTGCAACGTGATCGATGTTGACGCCGAGGCGGAGCTTCGAAGCGGGCATTTCAGGACTCGCGAAATCAGAGGGAACGGCGCATGCGAGATGCGCCTATCCATTAACACGTTCGACTTTGGCGACCACCGCCTTCGCGCGCAGCTGGGCCAGGATCGCGCTCAGGTGCTTCAAATCGTAGACTTCGAGATCGATCGTCGTCTCCGTGAAATCGGGCGAGCGGCGCTGCATGCTGATGTTGTCGATGTTGCCGTCGTGCTCGGCGATCACGGTCGCGATCTGCGCCAGCGCGCCGGGCTCGTTGACGTTCTCGACCTTGATGCGGGCGGGGAAGCGCTGCGGCGCGGAGTCCTCGATGTCCCAGCGGACGTCGAGCCAGCGCTCCGGCTCCTCCTCGAAATCCTTCAGGGCCGGTGCCTGGATCGGATAGATCGTGATGCCCTCGCCCGGGGTGACGATGCCGACGATGCGATCGCCGGGGACCGCGCCGCCGTTCGGCGCGAACTTCACCGGAAGGTCGGAATTGATGCCGCGGATGGGGATCGCAACCGGGCTGCGCGCCGGTTCGGAGACTCCCTTCTCCTTGAGCTTGGCGGCAAGCCCCTTCTTGACGCCGTAGCGCGCGATGCGCTCCTCCTTGTAATCGGGGTACATCGCACGTGCGACATGGGAGGCCTTGATCTCCCCTCGCCCCACCGCCGCCATGACGTCCTCGATCGAAGTGCGCGCGAGCCGCGGCAGCGCGCCCTTGAGCTTGTCGTCGGCGTATTCGATCTTGGCGCGCTCGAACAGGCGCTCCACGATGCGCCGGCCGAGCCCGACATATTGATCGCGCACCGCGGTACGCGTGGCGCGGCGGATCGCGGCGCGCGCCTTGCCGGTGACGGCCAGCGTCTCCCAGGCCGAGGGCGGCGCCGACTGCGCCTCCGAGGTCAGCACCTCGACCTCGTCGCCGTTCTGGAGCTCCGAGGACAGCGGCGCGAACTTGCCGTTGATCTTGCAGCCGACCGCGCTGTTGCCGACGTCGGTATGCACGGCATAGGCAAAGTCGATCACGTTGGCATGGCGCGGCAGCGCGATCAGCTTGCCCTTGGGGGTGAAGCAGAACACCTGGTCGTGGAACAGCTCGAGCTTGGTGTGCTCGAGGAATTCCTCCGGGTTCGCGCTTTCCGAGAGGATGCCGATGGTGTGGCGCAACCAGGCGAAGGCGTTGGACTCGCGCTTGAGGAATTCGGTCGGCGAACCCACACCCTCCTTGTAGAAGACGTGCGCGGCGATGCCGCGCTCGGCGATCTGGTCCATCGCCTCGGTGCGGATCTGGAGCTCGACGCGCTGATTGCCGGGGCCGATCACGGTGGTGTGGATCGAGCGGTAGTCGTTCTGCTTCGGCGTCGAGATGTAGTCCTTGAAGCGCCCCGGCACGACCGGCCAGGTGGTGTGGACGATCCCGAGCGCGCGATAGCAGGCCTCGATGTCGCTGACGACGAGGCGGAAGCCGAAGATGTCGGACAATTGCTCGAAGCCGACGGACTTGCGCTCCATCTTGGTCCAGATCGAGAACGGCTTCTTGCGCCGGCCATAGACCCGCGCCCCCAGACCCCGATGGCGCAGATTGTTGGAGAGCTGGTCCTCGATCTCGCCGATCAGGTTGCGGTTGCGCTCGGCGAGCGCATCGAGCCGCTGCATCACCACCGAATAGGCTTCGGGATCGAGGGTGCGGAAGGACAGGTCCTCCAGCTCCTCGCGCATCTCCTGCATGCCCATGCGGCCCGCCAGCGGCGCGTAGATGTCGAGCGTCTCCTCGGCGATGCGCCGGCGCGATTCCGTGGGCACGAAATCCAGCGTGCGCATGTTGTGCAGGCGGTCGGCGAGCTTGACCAGAAGCACGCGGACATCGTCGGCAATGGCCAGCAACAATTTGCGCAGGTTCTCGGCCTGCTTGGCTTCGCGCGAGACCAGCTCGAGCCGCTTCAGCTTGGTCAGGCCCTCGACCAGCGCCCCGATTTCGGATCCGAAGATCTGGTCGATCTCGGCCCGCGTCGCCTCGGTGTCCTCGATCGTGTCGTGCAGCAGCGCGGCCACGATGGTGGCGTCGTCGAGCTTGAGGTCGGTGAGAATCGCCGCCACTTCGAGCGGGTGCGAGAAATACGGATCGCCCGAGGCGCGGGTCTGCGAGCCGTGCGCCTTCATGGCGTAGACGTAGGCCCGGTTCAGCAGGTCTTCGTTGGTGTTGGGATTGTAGGACCTGACGCGCTCGACGAGGTCATATTGACGCATCATGCGGGCGCGGGGCCTGGCCGGGCGCGCGACCGGCGCAGTCGGGGCCACGGCAACCGATTCGGTTGCGGCCTGCATCTGCGTGGATCTGCGGCGCCGATATACCATGCCGTCCTGCCTTCAAACGGGCTCGAACCGGCCCGCTGCATACATCCTAACTCCGATCGCGCTCGTGTCCGATCAATTCAGTGACAGGGCAAAGCGCCAACCGCAGCGCTATGGTAACCACGAAAAGGTCAACAAAAGCAAAGGCCCGAACAGCGGTTCGGGCCTTTGATATGATCACAAGAAGAAGATGATCGCGATGGAGGAATTACTCGTCTTCCTCGGGCTGCTCCTCGGGGGGCGCGAGGCCTTCCAGGCCCTTCAGCAGCTCCTCTTCGGTCATGCGCTCCACCGCGACCTCGGTGTCGTCGGCATCGACGCTTGCGCCCGCGGAACCGATCAGCGGCACCGTATCCGGCTCGGGCTCATCCACCTCGACGAACTTCTGGAGCGAGTGGACCAGCTCCTCGCGGAGGTCCTCCGGCGAGATCGTCGTCTCGGCAATTTCACGTAAAGACACAACAGGGTTCTTGTCGTTATCGCGGTCAACCGTTAGTTGTGAACCGGACGAGATCATGCGGGCACGGTGGGCGGCCAGCAGGACCAAGTCAAACCGGTTGTCGACCTTGTCGATACAATCTTCTACGGTGACGCGAGCCATGGACTGTCGCTCCGTTGTGGGTGGGACGAAATATGTGGATGATTGGGGCTAGTTATAGGGGCCGGGACGGTTTCGCAAGGCCAATTTGTGATTTGGCCTCGCCAAACGGCTCTGCTACCCCCACATTGGGGCTGGGATGGGTGGTTTTCCGGGCTGCCGTTGGGGGCGGCGCCGGGTGCATGCAAGTCCGCCATAACTATACCTTGATTGCCCCGACTTCTCCGGATTTGCGGTTTCGACGGATCTCTGCGGCACTCTAGAACTGCGCGGCCCATTGTCGCCGCGCCAACAAAAAACGATCAATCACGAACGCTACGCGAGCAAACTGAATGTCACCTTCTCCTACCAACAAGATCGCGCTCTTCATCGACGGGGCCAATCTCTACGCGACGGCGAAAACCCTCGGCTTCGACATCGACTACAAGCGCCTGCTGAAGGAGTTTCAGAGCCGCGGTACGTTGTTGCGGGCGTTCTATTACACCGCCATCATCGAAGACCAGGAATACTCCTCGATCCGCCCGCTGATCGACTGGCTGGACTACAACGGCTACACCGTCGTCACCAAGGCGACCAAGGAATTCATCGACGCCTCCGGCCGCCGCAAGGTGAAGGGCAACATGGACATCGAGCTCGCCGTGGACGCCATGGAGCTCGCCGAGCACATCGACCAGATGGTGCTGTTCTCGGGTGACGGCGACTTCCGCTCGCTGGTCGAGGCCGTCCAGCGCCGCGGCGTGCGGGTCACGGTGGTCTCCACCATTGCCAGCCAGCCGCCGATGATCGCCGACGAGCTGCGCCGCCAGGCCGACGTCTTCACCGATCTCGTCGAGCTGCAATCCAAGCTCGGCCGCGATCCGTCCGAGCGCCCCGCCCCGCGTGACCGCGGCGAGCGTGGCGAACGTCATCACGCCCCGCAATTCCTCCAGCGCGCGACCACGATGGCGCCGAGGGGCGATGACGACTTCGAGGAGTGAGGCGGCACGGTCCAGCCGCCAGCCTCTCACCGTCGTTCCCGACCGCGACTGCCCGCTCTGTCCGCGCCTGGTCGCCTTTCGCGAGGCGAACCGCGCGCGCGAGCCATCGTGGCACAATGCGCCTGTTGCGCCCTTCGGCGACATCAAGGCCCGCCTCCTGATCGTGGGCCTCGCGCCGGGAATGCAGGGCGCCAACCGCACGGGGCGGCCGTTCACCGGCGACTATGCCGGCGACCTGCTCTACGCCACGCTGATCGAATACGGCTTTGCCAGGGGCACCTATCAGGCGCGCCCGGACGACGGCCTGAAACTCGTCGATTGCCGGATCGCCAATGCCGTGCATTGCGTGCCGCCGCAGAACAAGCCGCTGCCGGTCGAGATCAACACCTGCCGCCAGTTCCTCGTGGCCAATCTGGCGATGATGCCGAACCTGCGCGCGATCGTCGCGCTCGGGCGGATTGCGCACGACAGCGTGCTCAAGCCGCTGAACCTGAAGGCCTCACAAGCTCCCTTCGGCCATGGCGCGGTGCATCAGGCCGGCGCGTTCAGGCTCTACGACAGCTATCACTGCTCCCGCTACAACACGAATACCGGCGTGCTGACCCCGGACATGTTCAGATCGGTGTTCGCGAAGGTGAAGGCGGATCTCGACTAGCTATTGGCGGGATTCGCCTTGAGCCAGGCCAGCACGTCGCCGGCGTTCCGATCGGGCGGAAACACGGGATAGAACACGTGTGTGATCCTGGCGTCGTCGATAACAAGCGCGAGGCGCTTGATCAGCGTCAGGCCCGCGACCTCCATGGTCGGCAAGTTCAAGGCGCGCGTCAGCGCCAGCTTCTCGTCCGAGAGCACCGGGAACGGCAGATGCAGGCGCGAAGCCATCTCGATCTGGTAGTCGTTGCTCTGGGTCGAGAGGCCGAACACGTGCGAGGCGCCGGCGGCTTTCAGCTCGGCGTAGAGATCGCGGAATGCGCAGGTCTGGGGCGTGCAGCCGCGCGCTCCGGGGATCATGTCCCAATCGTCGACCAGCGCGATCTTGCCGGGCTCTCCGGTGCGGGGATAGGCGAACACCACGGTGCGGCGGCGCAGCGCCGACAGCGTGACCGACGTATCGTCGGTCGCGAGCAGGGCGATCGGCGGCAACGTCATGCCCTCCAGATGGGCAGCGCCGCCGTCGTCGGAAGGCGCGGGAATCTGGCTCCAGTCGACCTCGAGCAGGTTCCGTTGATTCATCTCGTCATCCCCTCGCCCGCAGCAGCCGGCCCTTCTCCCGGCTCCAGTCGCGCTTCTTCTCGGATTCGCGCTTGTCGTGCAGCTTCTTGCCCTTCGCAACCGCCAGCTGCAGCTTGGCCCGGCCGCGCTCGTTGAAGTAAAGCTTGAGCGGGATCAGCGTCATGCCCTCGCGATCGACCGCGCCGATCAGCTTGTTGATCTGCCGGCGGTGGAGCAGCAGCTTTCGCGGCCGCTTGGGCTCGTGGTTGAAGCGGTTGCCTTGCAGATATTCGGGAATGGTGGCGTTGATCAGCCAGATCTCGCCGTTCTTGGAATCGGCATAGGATTCCGCGATCGTGCTCTTGCCGTTGCGGATCGACTTGACCTCGGTGCCGGTCAGCGCAATGCCCGCCTCGATCGTGTCCTCGATGGCGTAGTTGAAACGCGCCTTGCGATTTTCCGCCATCACCTTGATCGGACGTTCGTTCTTATCGGCCATGACCTACAAAACCTGACGGGCAAACCTGATCGAGATGCGCTCGGATTCTAACAGTTCGGATGAAGTGGGCGCGTCACTTCTTGAGGAGATCGCGGATCTCGGTCAGCAGCTCGACTTCGGCCGACGGCTTTGGCGAAGCGGCGGGCGCCGCCTCCTCCTTGCGCTTCAAGGTGTTCATGGCGCGGATCACCAGGAACAGCACGAAGGCGACGATGATGAAGTTGATCGTCAGCGTCAGGAAGCTGCCGTAAGCAAGGACGGCGCCTTGCTTTTTCGCATCCGCTAAGTTGGTGGCGGTGACCGCCTTCGACAAGGGGATGAAGTAGTTCGAGAAGTCGAGGCCGCCTGTCGCAGCGCCGATGATCGGCATGATGACGTCACCGACCAGCGAGGTGACGATGGCGCCGAAGGCCGCGCCGATGATGACGCCGACCGCGAGGTCGACGACGTTGCCCTTCATGGCGAACTCACGGAACTCCTTGAGCATACGCGCGCCCTTTTCGTCCACGCTCATGAAAGGCCCCCCGAACGGCTATTGCGTCAGTTGATCAGGCCGGCGTGAACCATCGCGCTTTTCACGGCAACGCGGGTCGGCTCGGACACCGGAACCATTGGCAGCCGCAACGTCTCGTCCAGCTTGCCGAGCAGTGACATCGCGTACTTGATCGGCGCCGGATTGCTCTCAATGAAGAGGTTGTTGTGCAGCGGCATCAGCTTGTCGTGGATCGCGAGCGCCGCCTTGGTGTCGCCCTTCTGCCAGGCGGCGTGGAACTCCGAGCACAGGCGCGGCGCGACGTTCGAGGTCACCGAGATGCAGCCATGGCCGCCATGGGCCATGTAGCCGATGATGGTGGCGTCCTCGCCGGAGAGTTGGTTGAAATCCTCGCCCATTGCCGCGCGCTGCTGCGACACACGGACCATGCTGGCGGTGGCATCCTTGACGCCGGCGATGTTCTTCAGCTCCCACAGCCGCTTCATGGTGTCGACCGACATGTCGATCACCGAGCGCGGCGGGATGTTGTAGATGATGATCGGAATCCCGATCGCATCGTTGATCGCCTTGAAGTGCTGGTACATCCCTTCCTGGGTCGGCTTGTTGTAATAGGGCGTGACGATCAGCACGGCGTCCGCGCCCGCCTTTTCGGCGTGCTGGGAGAGCTCGATCGCCTCCTTGGTCGAGTTGGAGCCGGCCCCCGCGATGACGGGCACGCGGCCCTTGGCTTCAGCGATGCACCATTCCACGACCTTCTTGTGCTCGTCATGGCTGAGCGTCGGGCTCTCGCCGGTGGTGCCGACCGGAACGAGGCCATTGGTGCCCTCGGAGATCTGCCAGTTGACCAGGGAGCGAAACGCCGCCTCGTCCAGCGCGCCGTTCTTGAACGGGGTGACCAAGGCGGTGAACGACCCTCGGAATTTCGTCTTGGCTGCCATGGACTTCCTCCGTACGCGGCTTTCTTGAGCAAGCTCCCTTCATATCGGGTCTATCCGGCCGGTAAAAGGCCCGCGGTCTGTGCGCGGCTGGGTTTAGGCCGCGATTTTGCCGCGGTGCTGGTGCAAATCGGCCGGAGGTAAGCGGCTGTTGGTATTTTCTCCGCATATTCAAGCAAATTCAGCTAGGTCTTGAGCCACTTCACTGATTCGGGGCGACGAAACGCCGTGACCTCCTTTGCTTCTGCCGCATGGCGATCCCTGGGTATGGCCGTGTGCCTGATGGCAGGGCTGTCGATGGGCTGCGCCGCCCTCGCCAAGTCCAACGAGACGGCCGCGGAAACCAAGGATCCCGCCAAGCCGGCCGCCAAGGACGCGGCGAAGGGCGCGACCAAGGGATCGACCCAGGGATCGACCAAGGAAACAGCGAAGGACACAGCCAAGGGAACCGGCAAGGACGCCGCGAAAGCCGCGAGCAAGGGTGCGCCTGGCACCCCCGCCAAGGACGCCGCGAAGAAGCCCGACGCCGGCAAGAACGCCAGCAAGGAACCGGCGAAGGACAAGCCCAACGACAAACCCAAGCCTGCAGCCGCAACCCCTGCAGCCGCGCCAAAGGCGGCGCCGACTGTGAGCGGCGCGCCGCCCAAGGCAGCCCCCGCCCCGGCCGCGACGGCCACGATCAAACCGGCTGCGCCAGCCCCCGCGAGGCCGGCCGCAGCTCCCATGCTGGCGCCTGCAACCCGCCAGCATGCAACGCCGCGCAAGCCGGTCATCCCGGCTGCCGTCGCGGCGACATCGTCGACGTCGCAGGCCGACAAGGACACGCTGGAGAGCGTCATCGAGCTCGTGCGCAAGCGCAAGGCCGGCGACGCCACCAATGCCGCGGCCGGTATCTCCGATCCGGTCGCGCGAAAGCTCGCCGAATGGATCATCCTGCGCAGCGACGACAATGGCGCGACCGTGGAACGCTATCGCGCCTTCCTCTCCGCCAATCCGAGCTGGCCGTCGCAGACCTTCCTGCGCCGGCGCCTCGAGGCCGCGATGTGGGACGACAGGCGCGACGAGACGGTCGCGTGGTCGTGGTTCGAGAACGAGTCGCCGATTTCCGCGAAGGGCCGCTTCACGCTCGCCAAGGCGATGCTCGCCCGCGGCGACCGCGCCAATGCCGAGCGGCTGGTGCGCGAGGCCTGGCGCGGCGACCCGATGTCGGAGGATACCGAGAACAACGCGCTGGACCAGTTCGGCGCCCTGCTCACGCCGGGCGACCAGAAGGCGCGGATGGACAACCTGCTCTACGGCAGCGAGAACGAGGCGGCGCTGCGCGCCGCCAAGCGCCTCGGCGCCGGCTATGTCGCGCTCGCCAAGGCCCGCATCGCCGCGGTCAAGAAGGCGCCGAACGCGCGGGCACTGCTCGATGCGGTGCCGCGCGAGCTGCACAGCGATCCCGGCTTCGTCTTCAGCAAGATCCAGCTCCTGCGTCGCGAGGAGAAGTTCACTGAAGCCGCCCAGCTGATGCTGTCCGCGCCGAAGGATCCGGGTCGCCTCCACAATCTCGACGAATGGTGGATCGAGCGGCGCCTCTTGGCGCGCAAGATGATCGACACCGAGGAATTCCGCAGCGCCTATCTGATCGCGCGCGACGCCGCCCTGCCCTCGCGCGACATCTACAAGACCGAGCAGGAATTCACCGCGGGGTGGATCGCGCTGCGCTTCCTCAACGACCCCACGACCGCCGCCCAGCACTTCGCCCGCATCGGCGTCGGCAGCGTCAATCCGACCACGCTGGCGCGTGCCGGCTATTGGCAGGGCCGCGCTGCCGAGGCGATGGGCCGCCAGCAGGAGGCGCGCAACGCCTATGCGCGGGCGGCCGAGCAATCGACCAGCTATTACGGCCAGCTCGCGCGCGCAAAGCTCGGCCTGCCGCAGATCGAGCTCAACAACCAGCCGCGCGGGCGCGGCGCCGAGCGGCTCGAGATCGTGCGCGCGGCGCAGCTGCTCTACGAGCTCGACGAGCGCGAGATGGCGATTCCGCTGCTCGCCGATATGGGCGAGAACGGCGATCCCGAGGCGCTTGCCGGCCTCGGCGAGCTGACGCAGCGCTATAGCGATGCGCGCGGCATGCTGCTGCTCGGCAAGGCCGCACTCAACCGCGGCCTGCCGTTCGATTTCTATGCCTACCCCGTCAACGGCATTCCTCAGTTCACGCCGATCGGCCCCGAGGTCGAGCGCAGCATCGTCTATGCGATCGCGCGGCAGGAAAGCGCATTCAACCCGTCGGTGGTGTCGCCGGCGCAGGCCTACGGGCTGATGCAGGTGACGCCCGACGCCGCCCGCTACGTCTGCAAGCGCCATGGCGCAACCTATGACCTGGGACGGCTGAAGAACGATTCGGTCTACAACGCCACGCTCGGCTCGGCGGAGCTGGGCGGACTGCTCGAGGATTATCGCGGCTCCTACATCATGACCTTCGCCGCTTACAATGCCGGCCGCGGCAGCGTGAAGAAGTGGGTCGAGCGTTACGGCGATCCGCGCGACCCCAAGGTCGACGCCGTCGACTGGGTCGAGCTGATTCCGTTCTCCGAGACGCGCAACTACGTGCAGCGAATCATGGAGAACCTTCAGGTCTACCGCGCCCGCTTCGGCGGCGGCACCCGCCTGCAGATCGAGGCCGATCTGCGCCGCGGCGCCGGAAGCGTGGAATAGCCGCGCTTCCTGCGGCTTGAACCCAACCTACACCTTCCAGGAGTGGAACGGTCCGAGATGGTAGTCTAGCCCGTTCTCGTGCGGTTATCTCTGCTGCCGGAAGATCCGAAGCCGGCCCCGGGCACACGCGGGCAATTCACCACGTCCTGGTCATCGGGGCGGGGCGCCGGAGGGACCGGATTGGCCCGGCTGCGACCAATATGGATTAGCCAGGCACATCGCAGATAGTCCCATAGCCGCGGCCCTGCAGTCCTCCCAAGACAGGAAGCTACAGTAAGTCCTGCTGCTGCCACCCCACTCCCATTTCTGGAGGCAGACCGGGTAACGGGGATCGAGGGGTTCGGCAGCTGCAGGCGCAACAAGTGCGATGACCGTCGCAATCATCGATGCCGCTGTCATGGCCAACATCCGTCCGGTCAAAACCTTCACGCGCTGAAGCTCCAATAGATGCACCCCACCGCAGCTTCTAGATCACTCTAGAATCCACGCAAAGAAAAACCCCGGCAGTTTCCTGCCGGGGTTCGCTGATCAATTCGAAGATCGATCTTAGAAGGTGCGCTGAGCGCGAAGCAGAAGCTGCAGGTTGCCCTGATCCTTCAGCTCGTAGGTGGCTGCCGGCTTCGCAACCGCGGCGTTCGCCGTGGCAGCGCCCGCGATCGTGCCCGAGTACTTCTGGTCGAGCCAGACATAGCTCAGGTCCGCGGTGAAGGCGAGGTTCTTGACCGGGGTCCAGACCACGTTACCGCCGATAACCGCGAGGTTGAAGTCGGGGTTACACGTGGCAGTGGCGGCACCGTAGGCTGCGACGAAGTTCGCGCAGATCAGAGCCTTGCCCGTGTTGCCATAGCGAAGCGATGCATAGGCACCGTAGATGGCCGACACCCAGTTCGGCGACCAGTTGTGGGTGTAACCACCGCGGAAGCCCCAGGTCTTGACCGTGTCGATCCCGGTACCGGTGCCGAACACGCCATCAGCAATACCAGCAAAGCCGAGGCTCTGGTAGGCACCGATGCCACTGCCGCCGTAGATGTAGATGTTCTGCGGGAACAGGCTCTGGAAGTTGTAGCGCGATGCACCATCGGTGTAGACCGCCTGCAAGTTGATCGAGTCACCCGCACCGGTCGGGATGTTCTTGATCGACAAGGCGCCCTGCACGGCCCAGCCCCACTTGTCGTCGGGATGGCCAGTGGGTTCCGTCGTGCCGTAGTAGGCCGTGTGGAGTTCGTGCGCCGCTACCGAGAACTGGGCAAGACCCCAAGCCTGGTCGACACGAACCGCACCGACGATGTCGGGCATACGCGTGCCACCCCAATCGTTGGTGCCGTAGATGCCCTGGATGAAGGCAGCGCCGGCGGCCGAAGCCGAAGTGAAGCCACTGAGACCACCAGCAGTGATGCTGGCGTTATAGAGGTTGGTCTGGCCACCAGCGGCGGTCGTCAGGTCCTGCAACGCCACCGAAGCGGTGATGCCCTGGCCGAAATCAGCCGTATAAGCGATCTGGTTCACACCGGTGACGTTGTTGGAGCCGCCCGGAAGGAAGTCGGGACCGCCAGCCGGATAGCTCTGCCACGGTGTGTCGAAGATCGAGACCGTGCGGCCGAAGGTGAAACCAGCGAACTGAATGAACGCATGGTAGAGGCCGAGCGAAGCCGAACCGGTCGAGAACGTCGACGGGTTGCTGCCGGTGACCGCGGTCGTATCCCAGGAGAAAATCGTATCGGCGTAGGTGCGGACCACGCCATACTCGGTCGCCGTGCGGGTATCGACGTTGAAGTCGAAACGAGCGCGGGTCTGATAGTAGTTGTCCAGACGGTTGTTAGCGCCGCCGGGAGCACCCTGACCGATGCCGTAGTCGCTGTTGGTGTTGGCCAGCACGTCGGCGCGCACATAGCCGCCGAGCTTGATGCAGGTGTCGGTACCCGGAATATAGTAGAATCCGGCACCGTACAGGGAGCAGATCTTCACGTATTCGACCGCCTTGGCCTTCACGGGAAGATCGGCTGCCTGAGCTCCGCCAACGGCGAGCAGACCCGCCGCCGAACCGAGCAAAAGGCTCTTAAACTTCATGTTAAACCTCCAAGTTTGCTCTATAGGGAAGGTTCCGGATCCGCTGGGTGACGACACCCTAAGGTTGGTTCCCTTGTCCCTTGTAACCACCGCTTAGCCGCTTCGCGTTTTCGGACACACCCGCTGAAACGCGAGGGACTTAAGCGAACCACCTAGAACGGGACGACCTCGGGATGCCCCCCTCCGTCGCTCAGTCACAATTACTGAAGGTCCTTGCACACACAACAAAAGAACGCTTCGGACCGGGCCTCAAACGCTTGTTTTCCGATGGGTGTTGCACAAATAACACGCAGTTGTGATCAAAGCGCCCGAGCAAGCACTTGAAAACTCAGAGGAATTTTTTGGGGTTCCGTTTGCCTTGAAAAATCCCCGGTTCGAACAACGCAGCCCCTCGGCGTCCCTACAACGTCGACTCGCTCCGAACCGGCCGCGCGAATCTTTCGAATCTGGTCCGCGCTCGGTGGGTTGGGGACAATCGGCTGGTCAGTCCGGCCGCTGACTTATTCGCTGATAAAGAGCACGGAACCTGCCGCGGGAACTTCTATGTGACCCGGCGCCAATCCGGCGCGGTACCGCCGGACCATGGCTTCGAAAGCTTCTTCGAGGCTTCGGGTAAGCAAAGGCGTATTGAAGAGCGGCGACGTGAGACGACGCTCTTCCAGAGTTTCTCGAATGCCGCGGAGCCGCTCATGATCGCGAGCCAATTCGATCGCGCGCCCCTCATATTCATCACGAGAATGCGTGATCAGCTCGGGAAGATCGAGGGCATGCAGCAAGCTGGCCGCGACCCGTCCCGCGAAGGCGTCTCCGGCCAGCGTCAGCAGCGGCAGTCCGGCCCAGAGCGCGTCGCTTGCGGTGGTATGGGCGTTATAGGGCACCGTGTCCAAAAACAGATCCGCCAGGCGGTGTCTTGCCAGATGGTCCGCAGTGGAGGCGACGCGCGTTGCAAAGACCAGGCGCTGGGGATCGACGCCGCTCGCCTCGGCCTCTCTTCGCAAGTTGGATTTTGCGACATCCTGGAGATCGGAAAGCCAGACCACGGAGCCATCCACCTCCTTCAGGATTCGCATCCAGCTCTGAAACGTCGGCGGATTCAGTTTGTAGGCATTGTTGAAGCCGCAGAAGACGAAGCCCTCGGCCGGCAATCCCTGCTCTCGCCTGTCGAGCCCGACACGCGAGATTTCACGCCCCTTGGCATCGTGGGGCATGAAGCAGTGCGGCAGCCAGACGACCTTCTCCGAAAAGTGCTTGCGATGCTCGGCAGGGATGCTGCTCTCGTCGGCGATCACATAGTCCAGTAACGCCCCGCCGACGGTGCCGGCGAAGCCGAGATAGCCCGCAAGAACGGGGGCGGGCCGCTGCGCGAGAACACCGAGCCGCGCCCCGAGCGTATGCCCCATCAGATCCACGAGGATGTCGATATTGGCCGCCTTGATGCAGCCGACGATGTCATCATCGCTCCGCCCGTGGAGATCGACGAATTGATCGAAACTTCGCGCCAATCTTGCGCGCAGATCGCTGTCCTCGGCCGGGCCGATCGAGAAAGCGTGCGTTTCAAACCTGGTGCGATCGTGGGCCTCGAAAAGACCTGCGGCCAGATAGCTCACCGGGTGGGTCCGAAAATCCGCCGACAAGTAACCGACGCGGATCTTGTCAGCCTGCGCCGGGACGCCGTCGATGGCCTTGCGCCCGGCAAGGTTAAGCAGCCTTTCGATCCAGAAATCGGCGCTTCGTCGCTGGTCCTCGGCCAATGCCGCAATCGACAGCAGCGCGAACGGCTGGCAGCCCCCCTTGCCCGCACGAATGGATTCGATAAGGCGCCTTGTCTCAGCCTCTAGTTCTGTCCAGTCGCAGCAATTCAGCTTGGAATAGAGCCTCGCGCCCTCTACTCCGGGCAGGTCGCGATCGAGCGTGAGCGCTCTGTCGAACGCCGCGAACGCCTCGTCATGGCGCCGAAGGTCGGCGAAGATATTCCCTCGCCCGAACCAGGCCTCCGCCAGGTCGGACCTGATGGATAGCGCCGTGTCGTAGGCCTCGAGCGCTTCCGCGTGGCGCTTGACGTCTCCGAACACGTTCCCCCGACCGAGCCAAGCTTCGGCCAGGTCCGGCGCAATGGAGAGCGCCTTGTCGAAGGCGGCGAGCGCCTCGTCGCGACGCCGCAGATCCAGAAAGACACTGCCGCGGCCGAGCCAGGCTTCGGCCGAATTGGGCTTGATCGAAAGCGCCGCGTCATAAAGCGCCAGAGCGTCATCGCGGCCTTTGAGGCCGGCGAAGACGTTGCCGCGACCAATCATGGCTTCAATCGAATCCGGCCTGATCGTGAGTGCCTTGTCGTAGGCTGCAAGCGCTTCGTCATAACGCTTGAGATCAGCGTACGCATTGCCCCTGCCAAGCCAGGCGGCCGCGGCTTGCGGCGCGATATCGAGCGCGCGGTCGTAGGATGCGAAGGCATCCGCGTGACGCCTCAGTCCGTACAGGACATTGCCCCGGCCTATCCAGGCCTCCGCCAGATCTGCCCTGATGGAGAGCGCCTTGTCATAGGCATCAAGAGCCTCATCGCGGCGGCTGGATCGAGCCAGTGCCGTGCCGCGGCCGAGCCAGGCTTCCGCCAGGTCGGGCCTGACCGACAGCGCCCGGTCGTAGGAGGTCAACGCCTCGGCGTGCCGTCCGATCTCGAGCAGCGACTTGCCCTTGTTCGCATGGGCGTCGGCGTAGTTCGGGTCCAGGGCAATCGCTCTGTCGAAGTCGGATATCGCCGCCTCGTATTGCTCGAGCACGTTGCAAACCGCGCCGCGGTTATTCCAGCTCTCTCTCACATTGGGATTGAGGCGCAGGGCTCTGGTGAATTGCTCGTGCGCCAGCGCTGGCTTGCCGAGCTGCTTGGCGATCAGCCCGTAATTATAGAAGGAGACATCTGATCCTTGATTGAGCTTGACGGCGCGCGCGATGAACGGCTCGGCCTCGGCAAACCGGTTTGTGTTCATGAGAACGATGGTCAGCAGGTTGAGCGCCGGAACATGCGACGGCTCAAACTTGATGACGCGTCTGAAGCCCTCTTCGGCCTTCCTGAGATCGCGCCCATTCAGGGCCGCGAGAGCCTCATTGAAGATTGCTGCGATGTTCCTCATCGACGGAATAGACCCTTTCGCGACGCCCCTCACACCGATGGACCGGCGCCGCGTTCAGCATCGAACCGTGCACATTGCCAATCCTGCGGAAGGACGGTGTGACGTACTCCACGCCGGCCGGGTTGAACATATGCTCGGCAGCATGATTTCAGCGGGAGGACTCGGATAGGCCCCTCTTCCGGGGTTTGCCACAATCGAGAACAGCGGATTCGAGCTTGTGAGGAGGCTTCCTTGTGTCGATTCGCCAGGCTGCGAGACCGGTTGCCATGGACCATTGTGTAGCGGCGCGATGATCGGCCTGCTTTCGGCGACCCTCCGACCCCGAAGCGAGCGCCTCACACTGGAAAATACCTGCTATTTCAATGGGATATACGTGGCGGAGACGGAGGGATTCGAACCCTCGATAGGCCTTTACAAGCCTATAACGGTTTAGCAAACCGCCGCCTTCAGCCACTCGGCCACGTCTCCAATACGCCGGGTATGCCCGACACGGAGGCGGGCCGCAAGCGGCAGAATTGGGGCGAGCGAGTTTCTTTGCACATGAAACGCTTTGAGAGCGACAGATATAAGGGACGGATCGGGAATGCGACGTCCGAGGCGCGTCACGCCATCGTCCCGCCCGCTGTATTTCCACCAGCTGGCCTGCATCTTCGCACGCCAATCTGGCAACAAGCTGATCGTTATCTGCCCTGAAACAGCGAGCCGTTGTTCTCTCCGACAAAGGCGATTAGTGTTTTTTGCACCTCTTCGCCAGAGCACGGACCCGACGTCGGGGTCGAGATACCCAATCACATGCCACAACAAGGCCGCAACAAGGGAGCTTCGGCCCCCTCCTCACTCCATCCGTCCACTATTCTGGACCAGGCAATTGCAGCGCACCGCTCGGGCAATCTGCCGGATGCGGAACGGGCCTACACGGCCATCCTGAAGGCGAGCAGAACGCATGCCGTCGCGCTCCACATGCTGGGGCTGTTGCACGCCCAGCGCGGCCAATTTGCGGACGCCGAGCCTTTGCTGAAGAAGGCTGCACGCGTCGACCCCGGCAATCCCGACGTTCTTTTCAACTATGCCAACGTGCTGCGTGCGCTGAACAAGCCGGATGATGCGCTCGCCTGGCTTGCGAAAGTGATCGCCCTGTCCCCGAACTTCGCGGACGCGCATCTCAATCGCGGAGCGATTCTCATTGCACGGCAGCAGCTTCGCGACGCCATAGCCGAGTTTGATCGCGCCATAGTGATCGCACCATCGAGCGCCGCGTTCGCCAACCGAGGCAGCGCGTTGCAGCAGCTTGGTCGACTCGAGGAAGCGCGTGACAGCTTCGGCCGCGCCATCGAGCTTGCACCGGCCGACCCCCAGAACCATTTCGCGTTGTCTGAGGTTCTTGGCCAGCTGGGGCGCGACGACGAAGCGATCGCGGCGCTGGAACGAACGGTCGCACTTGATAAGGCGTTCCCGTTTGCGCTGAGCAACCTCGTTGCCTGCAGGCGCAAGCGCGCCGACTGGAGCAGTTTCGAACGTGAACAGGCCGCCATGGACGAGGCTGTCGAGGCGGACGTGCCGATCGACCCCTTCACCTTCTTTCATGTCTCCTCATCGCCTGCACGCCAATTGACCTGTGCAAAGACCTATGTCGCCAAGGTGGCCCCCGACGGACGCGCCGCCAGGCCAGGAACGCCGAGCCCGGCGTCCCGGCTCCGGGTCGCATACATGTCGGCCGATTTTCGCAATCATGCCACCGCGTATTTGATGGCCGGAGTCTTCGAGGCGCACGACCGTGAGCGCTTCGACATCACCGCCATCTCCTACGGGCCCGACGACGATAGCCAGATGCGCAACCGCCTGAAGGCCGCATTCGAACGCTTTGAAGATGTCAGCCATCTCGCCGACGAGGACGTCGTCAAGCTGATCCGCCAGCTCGAGATCGAGGTTCTCGTCGATCTCGGCGGCTTCACCGCCGGTGCGCGTCCGAACATCATTGCGCGCCGGCCGGCTCCTATCCAGGTCAGCTATCTCGGCTTTCCCGGCACGATGGGTGCCCCCTATGTCGACTACCTCATGGCCGACCGGATCGTCATCCCCGAAACGGAGCAGCTTTATTACGCCGAGAAGGTGATCTATCTTCCGAATAGCTACCAGGCGACCGACGCGAAGCGAGCGCTCCCGTCAAATCCACCAAGCCGCACCGAGCTCGGATTGGCGGACGATGCGTTGGTCTACTGCGCGTTCAACAGAAACCCCAAGATCAACCCCCCGCTGTTCGGCGTCTGGATGCGGCTGCTCGACAGGACCCCCGGAAGCGTCCTTTGGCTGCTGGATGGAGACCCGGTCGCCACGGAGAATCTGAAGCGTGAAGCCGTTGCGCGGGGGATTGCCGCCGAGAGAATCGTGTTCGCTCCGCGCGTCCCTGCTGACGAGCATCTGGCGCGCCACCAGGTCGCCGATCTGTTCCTGGACACATTGCCTTACAACGCCCACACCGGGGCCAGCGACGCCCTCTGGGCTGGCTTGCCGGTTCTGACGTGCCTTGGCACCACCTTTGCCGGACGCGTTGCAGCCAGTCTCCTGAACGCCGTCGGCCTTCCCGAGCTGGTGACGCGATCGCTCGACGAATACGAGGCCTTGGCACTGCGGATCGCCCACGATCCCGAGCTTCGGGTCGCGCTCAGGAGCAAGCTGGCGACGCGCCGGACCACTTGGCCGCTTTTCGATACTGTCCGCATGACGCGACATATCGAAGAGGCATTGAGCGAAATCTGGCGCAGGCATTGCGCCGGCGAAGCGCCGGCCTCGTTTGCCGTGCAAACCTTACCATGAGGCCCGCCTCGGCGCGATGGTGCCGGCCGGTCGAGGTCGGTTCCCAAGCGAAGTGAACCGCTCAGTGCGCACAGACCCAGGCCCTCGCCTCGCGCTGCGCGACCGAGATCTCGGCGTCCGACATCTGCCCGGCGACTTCCTGGCGCAGCGCCACGGCGTCCTTGCGGCCCTTCAGCGCCGCGAGATTGAACCATTTGTGCGCGGCGACGAGATCGACGATCCCGGAGCGGCCGCTCGCCCAATAGATCCCGCGCTCGAACAGCACGTCCGACAGCGCGCTCGCATCGACCGGCGTTGCCGTCTCCAGATCGAATGTACCCTGAAACATCACGCATCCCCTTTGTTCTTATGCCGCCTCGTCCCCCGAGCGCGGCTCCCGTCCAATTCTGATGTGCATGACCCTTCCCGGGATCGTGCACTGTTCAACTCTTCCCCATCGCCGTTTGCCGGCTTGTTGGAGGCGATGATGGCGGGCAAATTTGAATGGCAGTTTAAGTATCGCGATGAAGCAGACGTAAACGGGGGCGCGCGGCGCGTGCGCGGAGGATTCAAGAAGCCCCTGATTTGCAGGCACTTCTACGATTCGTCAGACTCTGTTTACCCCGGGATTTTGGGAGAACGATAACCATCACGCGCGGTGGCTCGTGGCCGTGTGGTTAGAATGTGAAGGGCGGATCACTGTCGTGGCCGCACCCCGTGCCGTCATTCCCCGCGCAGGCGGGGAATCCAGTACGCCGCAGCTTATCGATTCCATCGCTGCCGTCTCGGAGTACTGGATCGCCCGGTCCCGGCTCCGCCAAGGCTACGCCGAGGGTTACACGGGTGCTCGGCGCGCCGAAGCTTCAGCAAAGGCGGCAAGCCGGGCGATGACACCGCGAACGGAGAAGCGGCGTGCGAACAGCGTGCATCAGGCCGCAGCCCGGGCGTGCCCCAAGGCAGTTCGAGCAAGGGCGCGATGACGTCGCGCGTTTCAGATCAGCAATGTCGGGGGAAAAGGAATGCCGGCAATGCCCCGGCTTCAAGGGAACGAGGGCGTCGGCGAACACGTCAGGACCAGATTCCACTTTGGCCCGAAGGCCTGTCGTGAAATTGCGGAGCCCGTTTGAGGAGAACCGCACCGAACGAAGAAAACTCGTTTCTTCTGCCGAACCGCGAAAGAGAACGGTCCGACCGTTGACCTGATGTCTCGCCGACACCCTCTATCGTCGACCAGAACCTCTAGGAGGCGCTGATGACGTGCCGGCTATCTGGAGCCGGCAACTTCAGAAGCGAAGTTACTTCTTCTTCTTCGCGACCTTGCGGGTCTTCTTCGCAGTCTTCTTCACTGCGCTCTTCGCCTTCTTCGCCTTCTTCGCTTTCTTGGCCATGTTGCCCTCCGATGTGTGAGATGGCTTTAATCGCTGCGTGCACTCGGGGATCGAATGCACTCACCCCGAATACACCAACACGAAGAAAAAAACAGCTTCTCGCTTAAAGAAGTGTTGACGCAGCAAGGCGCGTGCGCTTGGCGGGCGCGACGCAGGCGCTTCGTTCGACGTGCACTTGCGATCATGCAGAGCGCTCGCATCATCGACGTTCGCGAACGATGCGATTGCACGAAAACACTATGCAGCAAGTATTTTTTCGCACGCGTGCATCGCGCGCGATCAACGCCACGATGCGCATCGGCAATCGCGCGATCGCCTCGCGAAGGCGTTTCGCGGACTCTGAGTCGCGATTTTTGGCAACGAAAATATTTTCATGCTTAACGGCGCGGGCGCTCGCCGGAGCGCGTTCAAGCCGCCGTTTCGGGCGAATCGCGCGGCGGCGATTCGGCCGCCGCATCGCCGTCGATCGGGATGGAGTTTGCCGTTCGCGGATGCGCGCGAGCGTCGCAGCGAGAACCGAAAGCGAGGTGACGACGCGTCTCCGTCACCTCGTTCGAACGTGAGGCTCAGACGCCGAGCTTGGACTTGAGCAGGTCGTTGACGCTCTGCGGGTTGGCCTTGCCGCCGGACGCCTTCATCACCTGGCCGACGAACCAGCCGAGCGATTGCGGCTTGTCCTTCACCTGCGCCGCCTTGTCGGGATTGGCCGCGATGATGTCGTCGACCACCTTTTCGATCGCGGAAAGATCCGTGACCTGCTTCATGCCGCGGCTTTCGACCAGCGCGCGGGGATCGCCGCCCTCCTGCCAGACGATCTCGAACAGATCCTTGGCGATCTTGCCCGAGATCGTGCCGTCGCCGATCAGGTCGATGATCGCAGCCAGCTGCGCGGCATTGACGGGCGAGGCCGTAATATCCCGGCCTTCCTTGTTGAGACGGCCGAACAGCTCGTTGATCACCCAGTTCGCCGCCATCTTGCCGTCGCGGGCACGGCTGGCGAGCTTGTCGAGCACCGTCTCGTAGAACACCGCGCTCTCGCGCTCGGCGACCAGCACGCTCGCATCATAGGCCGAGAGGCCGAAATCGGCGACGAAGCGCGCCTTCTTCTGGTCCGGCAGCTCCGGCAGCTCCGCCTTCAGCTCGTCGACGAATTCCTGGCTGAACTCCAGCGGCAACAGGTCGGGGTCGGGGAAGTAGCGATAGTCGTGCGCCTCTTCCTTCGACCGCATCGAGCGCGTCTCGCCCCTGTTGGGATCGAACCGGCGCGTCTCCTGCTCGATCTCGCCCCCGTCCTCGAGGATCTCGATCTGGCGCCGCGCTTCATACTCGATCGCCTGGCCGATGAAGGCGATGGAGTTCATGTTCTTGATCTCGCAGCGGGTGCCGAGCGGCGCGCCGGGCCTGCGCACGGAGACGTTGACGTCGGCGCGCAAGGATCCCTTCTCCATGTCGCCGTCGCAGGTGCCGAGATAGCGCATGATCGAGCGCAGCTTGGTCACATAGGCCTTGGCCTGCTCGGCGTCGCGGATATCCGGCTTCGAGACGATCTCCATCAGCGCCACGCCAGAACGATTGAAATCGATGTAGGAGAGCGACGGCGACCGGTCGTGCAGCATCTTGCCGGGATCCTGCTCCAGATGCAGCCGCTCGATACCGATGGCGGCGGTCTTGCCGCCGTCGAGATCGATGATCACCTCGCCCTCGCCGACGACGGGCGACTTGTACTGGCTGATCTGGTAGCCCTGCGCCAGGTCCGGATAGAAATAGTTCTTGCGGTCGAACACCGAGCGCAGGTTGATCTGCGCGTTGAGGCCGAGCCCGGTCCGGACAGCCTGCCTGACGCATTCCTCGTTGATCACGGGCAGCATGCCCGGCATCGCGACGTCGACCAGCGAGACGTGGCTGTTCGGCTCGCCGCCGAAGGCGGTGGACGCGCCCGAGAACAGTTTGGCGTTCGAGGTCACCTGGGCATGGATCTCCATGCCGATGACCATCTCCCACTCACCGGTTGAACCCTTGAGAAGCTTGTGAGGTGTCGCGTCAGCGTTCATGGAGAAGATGTCGTTCTGCGTTGGAGGATAAGCCCCGATCAGGCTGCGATCGTGCGAGGGAGCTGCTGCGATCGACTAATTAAGCCGATGCTGGAGGCGATGCAACCTCGCCACCGTCTCTAGCCCCGGCGGAATTGGGCGTGAAATCGCACCCGAACCGTGTCATGACAAGGCGCAAGGGATCAAATGCCAGAGGGAAGATGGGTGAGCTCACGCTTCGGATGGTCGATGGGACGCAGATCGTCGTGACGGCCTCCCTCGAGGCCATCACCACCTACGTCATCCTCGAGCAGGAGACGTGGTTCGAGAAGGAGACGGCGTTCCTCGCAAGCTGGCTGAAGCCGGGCATGTCCGCGCTCGACATCGGGGCCAATCTCGGCGTCTACAGCCTGCCAATGGCGCGGCGGCTCGCCCCTCATGGGCAGGTGTTCGCCTATGAACCGGCCAGCGAGCCACGACGGCTACTCGCGCTCGGCAAGGCGAAGAACGAGGTCGCCAACCTGCATATCATCGCCGCGGCGCTGTCGGATGGCGAGCGCGAGGGCCGTCTGGTGCTCGGCGCCTCCAGCGAGCTCAACTCGCTGCAAGGCAGCGGTCCCACCGAAAGCATTCAGATCACCTCGCTCGATGCCGAACAGAGATCCAGGCAGTGGGGCCCGATCGACTTCGTCAAGATGGACGCGGAAGGCGAGGAGGAGCGAATCCTGGCCGGCGCGAAGGGCTTTCTCTCCGAACGCTCCCCGCTGGTCATGTTCGAGATAAAAGCCGGTGACAAGCAGAACGACGGTCTGCCGGCCGCTTTCGCTAGCATGGGTTTCGACATCTATCGGCTGATCGGCGGAGGGCCGGTTCTGGTGCCGGTGAAGCTCGGCGAGCCGCTCGATCCCTACGAGCTGAACCTGTTCGCAGCCAAGCGCGATCGCGCCAGAGCGCTCGCCGAAGAGGGCTTCTTGATCGAGACCATCCCGTCATGGGAGCCTGACGACACGGTGCGGGACTGGGCACTCACCCAGTTCGAAGCCCAACCCTTCGCGCACATTTTTGCGGCCATGTCGGGCGGCGCCACGGCGCAGGACCCGGTTTACCGCGACGCCCTCGCCGCCTATGCGACCTGGCGCTCCGAGGAACTCGCCTTGCCCAGGCGTTATGCGGCGCTGAAATTCGCCTGCGATACACTCGGCGCGCTGTGCCAGAACCAGGCCTCGCTGTCGCGCCTTTCAACGCTCGCCCGCATTGCCTCGGATATCGGCAGCCGCGCCATCGCCGTCAACGCACTGCGGTACGTGGCGGATGTACTCAAGGGCGGCAAGGGCCGAATCCTGGAGCCATTCTGGCCCGCAAGCCCGAGATTCGACCATCTCGAGCCCGGGACCAATCCCGTCGGCTGGTTCGTGGTCGCAGCACTCGAGCGGCTCGAGCAGATGGCATCGTTCTCCTCCTGCTTTGCTCCCTCCCTCGTCGATCTCGACTGGCTTGCCGGCCAGCCGCTGGTTGGTGCCGAGATCGAACGCCGGCGCATTCTTCAGCGGGCGCGCGCGGGCCAACGGGTCGAGGTCCCACCGCGCCTGCGCGTGACGGCACCCGACCACGTTAATGACGCGATTTGGCGTGCCGGCGCAGTTCCCAACACGTGCGTGTGAGCGGGCCGGCCCTGTCAAGCCCCGAGCAGCGTGACAGCGATCCGCTCCCACTCCGCTTCCAATGAATCCCTTGCCGCGGGCTGGCCGGCCTGGCGGTACCAATAGCCGGCATTGCCGAGATCGCCTTCGACACGGTGCAAATAAGCATGCACCCAGGCGGCCTCACGGCTGCTCTCGTCCTGAACGATCGTGTGCGCGCGGTCCCAGTCGCCCTTCGCCGCCCACCAGAGGCCGGCGAGCGGCGCGTTCAAGTCCGGCGCGGGCGCCGCGCCGCCGAGGCTCGCGATGAAATCGGCGACATTCACCACCACCTCGGGGGCGTGAAGCGGCCGGCGGCCTGCTCGATCACCTCGCCGAGCGAGAACAGCGTCTCCTCATCGAACGGACGGCCGATCAGTTGCAGGCCGAGCGGCAGCCCCTGTGCATCCTTGCCGGCTGGCACCGCGATTCCGGGCAGGCCCGCCATGTTCACGGTCACCGTGAAGATGTCGTTGAGATACATCTCGACCGGGTCGGCGCCGCCCTTCTCGCCGATGCCGAAGGCCGCCGACGGCGTCGCAGGCGTCAGGATCGCGTCGACGCCCCTCGCGAAGCAATCCTCGAAGTCCTTCTTGATCAGCGTGCGCACCTTCTGCGCGCGCAAATAATAAGCGTCGTAATAGCCGGCCGAGAGCACGTAGGTGCCGATCATGACGCGGCGGCGCACCTCTGCGCCAAACCCGGCCGCGCGGGTGTTCTCGTAGAGCTCGATGATGTTCTTGCCCTGCTCGCGAAGGCCGTAGCGCACGCCGTCGTAGCGCGCGAGGTTGGACGAGGCCTCCGCCGGCGCCACGATATAGTAGGCCGGTAGGGCGTACTTGGTGTGCGGCAGCGACACCTCGACGAGCTCGGCGCCGGCGCTCCTGAGCCACTTGGCGCCCTCGCTCCAGAGCTTCTCGATCTCGGCCGGCATGCCGTCGAGACGATACTCCTTGGGAATGCCGATCTTCATGCCCTTCACGGACTTGCCGATCGCCGCCTCGTAATCCGGCACATGGATATCGACCGACGTCGTATCCTTGGGATCGTGTCCGGCCATCGAGCGCAGCAGCATCGCGGCGTCGCGTACGCTGCGCGCGATCGGACCTGCCTGGTCGAGCGAGGAGGCAAAGGCGACGATGCCCCAGCGCGAGCAGCGGCCATAGGTCGGCTTGATGCCGACGGTCGCGGTGAACGCGGCCGGCTGGCGGATCGAGCCACCGGTGTCGGTCGCAGTCGCACCCATGCACAGCAGCGCCGCCACGGCCGAGGCCGAGCCGCCGGACGAGCCGCCCGGCACCAGCGTCGTGTTGCTGCCCTCGCGCCGCCAGGGATTGCCGACGGGACCGAAGCACGAGGTCTCGTTGGCCGAGCCCATCGCGAACTCGTCATTGTTGAGCTTGCCGAGCATCACCGCGCCGTCGCGCCAGAGCTGCGAGGTCACTGTGGACTCGTACGTCGGCACGAAATTGCCGAGGATCTTCGAGCAGGCCGTGGTGCGCACGCCCTTGGTCGCGAACAGGTCCTTGATGCCCAGCGGGATGCCCGCGAGCGGGCCGCCTTCACCCTTGGCGATCTTCGCGTCCACGGCCTTCGCCATGTCGCGCGCGCGATCGGGCGTCTCCATCACGAAGGCGTTGAGCACGCGCGCGGCTTCGATCGCATTCAGATGTGCGTCGGTCAGCTCGAGCGACGTGAAAGTCTTGTCGGCGAGACCCTTCCGGGCCTCGGCGAGCGTCAGCGATGTCAAATCGGTCATTTATTGATCGGGCTGCAGAAGAACGGAGACAGGGTCTTGTCGTTGGCCGGGTCGTCTTTTTTGGCGGCGGCTTTCGCGGCCGCCTCGATCTCGTCGAGCACGGCATTGACGGCGACGTTGGGATCGGCAGCCTTGCCCTGCCGCTCCATCTTGTCGAGGTAATTCATGTAGGCCTGATAGGCCTTCTCATCGTCGCAAAGCAGGCACATCGGACCTAACCTGTTTATTCAACGACCTTCGGCACCAGGAAGAAGTGACCTTCAGTCGCGGGCGCGTTGGCAACGATATCGTCGGCGATCTCGCCGTCATCGACCACGTCCTGCCGCTTCTTCATCTGCATCGGGGCGACCGAGGTCATCGGGTCCACGCCCTCGACATTGACCTCCGAGAGCTGCTCGACGAAGGCGAGCATGGCGTTGAGCTCGCCCTGCAGATGCGGAACTTCGTCCTCGGAAACCGCAATACGCGCCAGATGCGCGATGCGGCGGACGGTAGCGGCGTCGACGGACATTATATAAGGCCTCTCACGGCAAAACCTATGTGCCGTATAGCAGAGGCCGCTTTTGCGCCGCAACCGGCGCTTCCCCCTATCCGGCGAGGGCCTTCAGGCGCCCGAGCGCCGATTTGGCGAGATCCCGGGTCAATTCGGCGGCGGGGACCTCGCGGCCCAGCGCAACGGCCTGTCCCGCCCAGAGATTGGTGAAATCCACCCTGCCCTGCTTTTCGGCAGCCGCCTTCAGCGGCCCCAGCGCGGTCGCGGCGTGGGGAAACGGCGGCGCATCCGGCGAGAGCGGGCCAGCCTCGCGCATCAGCCGGTTCTGGACCCCCCGCGCAGGCCGGCCGGTCATGACATTGGTGATGACGGTGGAATCGTCCCGCGCCTCGGCGAGCGCCTTGCGGCCGCCCGCGCTGAGCTTGGATTCCGGGCAGCGCAGATAGGCGCTGCCGATCTGCACGCCCGAGGCGCCGAGCGCGAAGGCTGCGGCAATGCCGCGTCCGTCCGCGATGCCGCCCGCCGCGATCACCGGCACCTTCACGGCGTCGACGACCTGCGGCACCAGCGCGAAGGTCCCGGGCTGCTCGGCGGCCTTGTCGGTCAGGAACATGCCGCGATGGCCGCCCGCCTCGGCCCCTTGCGCGATCACGGCATCGGCCCCGCGTTCTTCCAGCCAGACCGCCTCCTTCACCGTCGTCGCGGACGAGATGACGAGGCAGCCCGCCGCCTTGACGCGCTTCAGCATCGCTTGCTCCGGCAGGCCGAAATGGAAGCTGACGATCTCCGGCTTCAGCTCCTCGACCACCTCGCAGAACGCCGCATCGAACGGCGCGCGGTTCGCAGCCGCGATCGGCGCTGAGGGATCGAGACCGTGCTCGGCGTAGTAGCCCGCGAGCCGCTGCTTCCACCGCGCCTCCGCTTCGCGCGTCAGCTCGACCGGCGTATGGCAGAAGAAGTTCATGTTGACCGGGGCCTTGACGCGCTGGCGGATCAGACCGACCTGCTCGCGCGCCTTCTCCGGCGAGATCATCGCACTTGGCAGCGAGCCGAGCCCACCGCCCTGCGCCACGGCAATCACCAGCTCCGCATCCATCACGCCCGCCATCGGCGCCAGCACGATCGGAAATTCGGTCTTGAACAGGTCGATCAGTCGACGGTCAGGCCACATGGTTGTTCTCTCTCGTTCTTTCTTACCCTCCCCTGGAGGGGGAGGGTCGGTTCGCATGTAGCGAAGCGAAATGCGAAGCGGGGTGGGTGATCTCTCAACACGGGCACCGCCTCAATGGAGAGACTGTCACCCCACCCCGCTCGCGCTTCGCGCGATCGACCCTCCCCCTCCAGGGGAGGGTAAGAAGTCTACACCGCCGTCACCGAATTTCTGCGCCCGGCGATCAACTGCTCCGCTTCGATCGCAATCCGCTCGACGATCTCGGCCGCCGGTGGGATATCATGAATCAACCCAACCGCCTCTCCCGCGATCACGGCCGCGACATCGAAATTGCCCGCCGCCCTTGCTGCCGCATACTCGGCCGCGACTGCGGCAACATTCTGCATCAGCTCGACCTCGCGGCCGATCCAGCGCCTCGCATGATCGTTGACCAGGCACCGTCCCGTGAACGGCGCCGGCCAGACATTGTTGCGGGAGAGATCGAAGATGATGCCGCGCACGGTCGAACCCGAGTTCGCCGCGCAGATGCGTCGCTTGGCCTCCTCCGCGCCGTCGGCCTCCTGGCTGGCATAGAA
The DNA here is from genome assembly GCF_053629095.1 of Bradyrhizobium sp. USDA 372. Taxonomy (NCBI): domain Bacteria; kingdom Pseudomonadati; phylum Pseudomonadota; class Alphaproteobacteria; order Hyphomicrobiales; family Nitrobacteraceae; genus Bradyrhizobium; species Bradyrhizobium sp. USDA 372. The sequence continues at coordinate 866,757 of NZ_JBRJHR010000001.1, forward strand.
GCGCGTGCCGAGCAGCACGCCGCTCGCGCCGAGCATCACCATGGCAGCGAGGCCGCGCCCATCCGCGATGCCGCCGGCCGCCACCACGGGAACGCGCCCCGCGGCGAGATCGACGACAGCAGGCACGAGATCGACGGTGGTGCGCGACGCGCCATGACCGCCCGCCTCCGTTCCCTGCGCAATCAGGATGTCGGCACCGGCATCGAGCGCCTGCTGAGCCATCGCTTCATCCTGCGCCTGGCAGATCAGGCGCGCGCCGGCGGACTTGATCCTGGACGCGAACGGCGCGGGATCGCCGAACGACAACATGATCGCAGCTGGTTTTGCAGCGAGCGCGACATCGAGAAGCTCGGGCCGCTTGGCAAGGCTCCAGGTGATGAAGCCGATCCCGAACGGTGCACTGAGGTCGGCGAGCGTCGCCGTCTCCTGCTCCAGCCACGCCCGCTCGCCATAGCCGCCGCCGAGAATGCCGAACCCGCCGGCGCGGCTCACCGCCGCGACCAGACGGCTGCCGGCGATGACATCCATCGGCGCCAGCAGGATGGGATGCTTGATCCTAAGCAGCGTGGTCAGCGGCGTCGTCATCGGCATGGCTCCTCCCCCGGTCTGGACAGCGAGACTAGGCGCGACTAGCATTCTCGAAAAATGAATTGTTGCGAACGCTGCAATCTCAAAAGCGAAACGACGCCATGGAACTCAGCGATATCAAGACCTTCGCCGCGGTCGCCCGCACCGGCGGCATCACCCGCGCCGCCGAAGAGCTCAACACCGTGCAGTCGAACGTCACCCAGCGCGTGAAGGCACTGGAGGCGGAGATCGGCACGCCGCTGTTCGAGCGGCACTCACGCGGCATGACGCTGACGGGTGCCGGCAAGCGCCTTCTCCCCTACGCGCAAAAGATGGCGGCGCTCTCGCGCGAAGCCTTGCTCGCCGCGCGCGACGATGGCGAGCCGAAGGGTCCACTCGCGATCGGCTCGATGGAGACCACGGCCGCGGTGCGGCTGCCGCCGCTGCTCGCCGATTTCCACCGCCGCTTCCCGGCTGTGCGCCTTTCCTTGCGCACCGCGCCGACCGCCGACCTCGTCGCCAGCGTGCTCGACGGCACGCTCGACGGCGCCTTCGTCGCAGGACCCATCACCCATGACGATCTCGCCGCGACGAGCGCCTTCCGCGAAGAGCTGGTGCTCGTCAGCGCGCGGCGCTGGACTTCGCTCGCCGAGCTGCGCGCCGGCACGCCGGAGTCGGGCCCGACCGCGCTGGTGTTCCGCACCGGCTGCACCTATCGCCAGCGGCTCGAACAGATCTTCGTCGAGTTCGGCTGGCCGTCGGCGGCGCGCTTCGAGCTCGGCACGCTCGACGGCATGATCGGCTGCGTTGCCGCCGACATGGGTGTGACGCTGCTGCCACGCGCCGTCGTGGAACGCAGCGCGATGAATGGCGCGGTCGCCATCCACACGCTGAGCCCGTCACACGCACGTGTCGAGACACTCTTCATCCGGCGCAGCACCGGACATCAGTACAGCGCGCTGCACGGTTTCATCGCCTGCCTGACCAAGAATGACGACGTCATCGCGGCCTGATCGACCACCGTCGCAGCGCTACGACGGCCCAGATGGCTTCGACGAGACCGAACGGCCAGGCGCCCTGAAGGAAGCCGTAGGCCGAGCCGAGGGCGCAGGACACCGCAAACAGCAGCACGAACCAATGGCTGCGGGCTTCCAAGGCGTAAGTGACCAGCATCGCCGTGACGGCGAACAGGCCGAATAATGTCAGCGCATCCACGTTCCGGGTTCACTCTGCAGCGCGACGCATGATATGCGCTAAATCCATGCCGGCTCTTATCCTCACCTTGGTCGATGCTGCAACCCACTGGCCCGAACGCGGCGCGCTGGTCGGGCTCGACTTGGGCACCAAGACCATCGGCGTTGCCGTGTCCGACCCCGACCGCCGCTTGGCCACTGGCGTTGAAACGATCCAGCGCAAGCAGTTCAAGCAGGACGCCGCCAGGCTGCTTGCCATCGCCGCCGAGCGCAAGGCGGTCGGCTTCGTGCTCGGCCTGCCCATCAACATGGACGGCAGCGAGGGACCGCGCGCGCAATCGACCCGCGCCTTCGCGCGCAATCTGGCCGGACTGACCGCCCTGCCCATCGGTCTCTGGGACGAGCGCCTTTCGACCGCGGCAGTCGAACGCGAGCTGATCGGGATGGACGTGAGCCGCGCCAAGCGCGCCGAGGTCATCGACGAGCACGCCGCGATCTTCATCCTGCAAGGCGCGCTCGATCGCCTGGCAAACCTGCGCAAGGGACCCGGCTGATCCCATGGCGGTCGTCGTCGCGGCGCTGCTGCCGGTCTTCATCCTCATCGTGCTCGGCGTCGTGCTGAAGCGCAGCCTGATGCGGCTGGACACGCAATGGCACGGGCTGGAGCGGCTGACCTATTTCGTGCTGTTTCCGATGCTGCTGATCCAGACGCTGGTGAAGGCGGACCTCACGAAGGTTCCGGTCGCCGGCGTCGGCGGCGCGCTGCTGCTGTCGGCGCTGGCGATGTCGCTGCTCTGCCTCGCATTGCGCCCGGCCCTGTCCCGGCTCGACATCGACGGCCCCGCCTTCACCTCGATCTTTCAGGGCGCGACGCGCTGGCAGACCTTCGTCGGGCTGTCGGTCGCCGCCAACATGTTCGGCGACCTCGGGCTGGCCCTCGCTTCCGTGGCGATGGTCGCGATCATTCCCCTGGTCAACGTGTTCAGCGTCGCCGTGCTCGCGCACTATGCTTCGCCCGAAAAGAAGTCCGCCCGCACGATCGTCATAACGGTGATCCGCAATCCGCTGATCTGGGCTTGCGCTATCGGCCTCTTGATCAACGTCACTCACCTGCCGCTGCCAAAGCTCTGGCATGAGGTTGCCGACGCGCTCAGCCGATCCTCGCTCGCCATCGGCCTGCTCGTCACCGGCGCGGGACTGCATCTGGAAGGCCTGCTGCGCCCGAGCGCTGCCGCGGCGATCGGCGTCGGTTTCAAGCTAGTGCTGATGCCTGCACTCGCGCTCGCGCTTGCCGTCTGGTTCGGACTAACCGGCGACAGCCTGGCGATCGTTGCGATCTGCTCGGCGGTCCCGACCTCGTCGAGCGCCTATGTGCTGGCCCGCCAGATGGGCGGCGACGCGCCGCTGCTCGCACAGATCATCACGCTGCAGACGATCCTGGCCGCGATCACGATGCCGATCGCGATCGCGCTGGTGGCCTAGCAGGCGTCATTAAGAGCGCAACTCTCTCCGCCGTCATTGCGAGCGCAGCGGAGCAATCCAGAATCCCTCCGCGGAGACACTCTGGATTGCTTCGTCGCAAGGGCTCCTCGCAATGACGGAGTATGAAGCCCTAGCTCCCCAGCCACATCGTCAGCACCACCGCGGTGAGATTGTTCAACGCATGCAGCGCGATGGTGAGCCACAGCGAGCCGGAGCGGTAGCGCATGTAGCCGAACCATAATCCGATGCAGAAGACTTCGGCCAGGAAGTACATGTCGTATTGCAGGTGGACTACCGTCCAGACCAGCGACGACAGCAGGATGGCGCCGGGCGCGCGCAAGAAGCTCGCCGACCAGCCGCGGTAGAGGAAGCCGCGCGCCAGCACCTCTTCCGACATCGGCGCCGCCACCGCGAATGCGGCCAGCAGCAGCAGCGCCGCGCCCTTGTCGCGGCCCGATTTCAACAGATCGGTCATGAAGCCCGGCGTCGCCTCGCGGCCGAGCGCGCGCGACATCGTCTCCCAGAGCAGCACGATCAGGATGAGGCCGACCGCGCCGAACAGCAGCTGCTTCCATGACGGCCAATGCAGCGCGAGATAGTCGACGAAGGAGACCTTCTTGATGCGAATGGCGAGCCAGACCGCAAGCAGCGTCGCCGGCAGCCCCATGATGACCGAGAGCGCGAGAGTCTGGGGCTCATGGCCGACAAGCTGAAGCGAAGAAAGGTCCATGGGAAGACCACGTAGCGCTGCCAGCACAATTACGGCACCGATCTGCCCGACGAACATCGCGACGAAGATGAAGAGGCCCCACAGCGCCGTGCCCCAGAACTTCCAGACGCGCGGCGTCGTCGGCGTCTCGGTCAGCGGCGGATGATCGGGATTGAGGGAGTCCATCGGAAGGCTTTCGTTTTGGAGACTCACGGCAGCGCCCGCTCCAGCAGCGCGCGCACGTCGCCGCTCTCCAGCTCGACAGCGCCGTACATGCTAGCGTGATTGGCCGCAAGACGGGTGCTCGCGAACAATTCGGCATGGTGTGGCGACACGCCATTGAGCGCCGCAGCCGCAGCCAGCAGCGAAAGCTTCTCGACGGCAAGCCGCGCGACGCGCTCGCCGTCGGCGCGCCGGAAAGTCTTGCCGATGAAGCTGACCGCCTCCCCCGCCCCGGTCAGGCCCTTGGTCTCGACCGCCAGCGCCTGAAGCACCGCCATCGCGGGCTCCGGCTCGCGCGAGAGCGCGCGGAGTACGTCGAGGCACATCACGTTGCCCGAACCTTCCCAGATCGCGTTGACCGGCGACTCGCGATAATGGCGCGCCAAAATGCCGTCCTCGACATAGCCGTTGCCGCCGAGGCACTCCATCGCCTCAAAAAGGAACGGCGGCGCGCTCTTGCAGGTCCAGTATTTGATCGCGGGCGTGAGCAGCCGCATATAGGCCGCTTCCGCCGCATCGTGCGGCGTGCGGTCGAAGGCGCGGCAGAGCCGCATCACCAGCGCCGTGCTCGCCTCCACATGCAGCGCCATGTCCGACAGCACGGCCTGCATCAAGGGCTGATCGGCCAGATGCTTCTGGAACACGCTGCGGTGGCGGGCGTGGTGCAGCGCATGCGCAAGCCCCGACCGCATTAGGCCGACGGAGGCGATCGCGCAATCCTGTCGCGTCAGCTGCACCATCTGGATGATGGTGCGGATGCCCTTGCCCTCCTCGCCGACCCTTTCGGCGTAGGCGCCGACGAACTCGACCTCGGACGAGGCATTGGAGCGGTTGCCAAGCTTGTCCTTCAGCCGCTGGAACTGGATGGCGTTGACCGAACCATCCGGCGCGAAGCGCGGCATGAAGAAACAGGTCAGCCCGCCCTCGGCCTGCGCCAGCACGAGGAACGCATCGCACATCGGCGCCGACATGAACCATTTGTGGCCGGTGATGCGATAGCCGTCCCCGTCGCGCACCGCGCGCGTCATGTTGGCGCGCACGTCCGTGCCGCCCTGCTTCTCGGTCATGCCCATGCCGAGCGTCATGCCGCGCTTGCCCCACCACGGTGCAAACCCCGGGTCGTAGCTCTTCGTCGACAGCACGGGCATTACCCCCGCGAGCAAGTCGGGCTGCATCGCCAGGGCACCGACGGAAGCGCGCGTCATCGTGATCGGGCAGAGGTGGCCGGTTTCAACCTGGGCTGCCATGTAGAACTTTGCGGCGCGAATGACCTCGGCGCCAGCGCCCGCCGGCTTACCATCCGCGGTCCAGGTGGAATTGTGCACGCCGGCATGCGCACTGTGCGCCATCAGCTCGTGATAGGCGGGATGAAACTCGACCTGGTCGCGGCGGTTGCCCTTGGCATCGAAGCTGCGCAGCTTCGGCGTATTCTCGTTCGCCACGCGCCCGCGATCGGCCATCGCAGCCGAGCCCCAATGCCGGCCGAACTCGGAGAGCTCACGCTCCGCCGCCGCGCCGCCATTGGCCCTGACCGCCTCGACCAGCGGCCGGTCCACGGCGAAAAGATCAACGTCCTCGAATGGTGGCGACTGGTTGAAGACCTCGTGGGTCGCAAATGCGGGCTGGGTCATTGTGCTTCCATCGAATCTATCTCGGCTCGGGCAGTGCCACCTCTCCCGGCGGGAGAGGTCGCGCCGCAGGCGCGGGTGAGGGGTTACGGTCTACCGAGGGGGTTGATCCCCTCACCCGGCGCTTCGCGCCGACCTCTCCCCTTGGGAGAGGTAACCCGACCCGCGGCTGCATCCGCTTCAATCAAACTCTACCTTCTTCGCGGCTGGATCGGGAAATCATAGGCCGCCCCGCCCGTTCCCGGCAGGGAAAAATGCCACCACTCCTTCGAATAGTTCACAAAGCCTTGCCTGGCCATCGCAGCCACCAGCCGCTTGCGCCAGGTACGCTGCTCCGCATTGATCGAGGTTGCGGCGGTATGCCCCTTCGCGTCGGTACAGTCGTAGCCTGTGCCCATGTCGATGCTGCCCTCCGGTGCCCGCGCCTCGACCGGCGCGGTGCAATCCGCATAGGCCTTTGCTGGATCAAACTTGGCGGAATTGTCCGCCTTGAGATCGACCAGCGTGAGATCGAGCGCCGCACCGGTCGAATGCTGGGAGCGGCTCGCAATGTAGCCGAGGCGGAACAGCTCGGTCTTCGCAATCTTCGGGTTGTAGCGCCGCTCCGCAGCGGTCTCGTGGCCGTTCTGCGACCACTTCACCATGTCGAGCGAGGCCCGCGCCGGCCGGTAGCAGTCGAACATCTTGAGCGAGAGATTTTGCGCCGACAGCTCCTGCTGCACCGCCTTCAGCCGCAGCCCCACCTCGCGCTTCACCACGCATTCGCCGGCATTGTAGCCGGCGAGCGGACGCCCGACGAAATTGTTCGACGTGGCGTAGCGGATGTCCTGGATGATGCTGGGATCGATGTCGCGCAGATAGACGAAGTCGCCGGGCAAGGTTTGCGCCTGCACAGGGGCGAGAAACGATAGTGCAAGCAGCGCGACAAGCGTTGCGCGCGCCTCGGTTCCGGTCCTCGCGATCATTGCACCGGATCCGAGCTGACCAGAAGCTTCGTGATGGCGGTGTCCGTATATTTGTTGCCGGCCCAGACGTCGTCGATGATGAATTGCATCCAATAGGCTGTAATCGGCGTCCGCAATGTCAGCAATTGCGCCGACAGCTCATCGTTGAGGATGAATATCCGCGACTCGCCGCCCGAGAACAGCACGCGGAGCTGGCGGACCCTGTTGTTCTTGGCGAAGATGTCGGGGGTCTTCTGGTAGCCGTTCTGCACGTGGATCGACTTGACCCGCCGCACGCTTTCGAACTCGATGGTGATCCATTCGCCGATGCCGTTGCCCGAGGCGCCCTCGACCCAGGCCGTCCCTGTCGAGGCGTCGAACAAATTCGCTGCGCCGTATGAATTGCCGAATTGCGGCTTCAGCATCGAGCTGACGCAATAAGTCTCGAAGCCGCTGCGGGCGCAGCTTTCGCCTGCCGCGGAGGGACGCGGCGGACGCATGGTGGCGCGCTCCGCGACCGCAGGCTTTGCCGGCGGCTTCACCAGCATGCCCGCCACTTTCGGCGCCCCGTTCGACGCTCCCGCATTCCAGAGAAAGATGCGCCCGCCGAGCGTCTGGTCGTAATAGGCGGGCGTCTGATCGTGCGGTGCCGGCTGTCCGCCGGCATCCGTCGCCGTCAGGGTCAGCGCCGCCACGCGCTCGCGCACCTCGACCGCGAGATCGCCAAGATGCAGCTCGGGCCGCTTGAGCTGCTCGACGAAGATCCGCGTGAACACCGAATTGTGCGCGGTATCGTTGCTGCTGAGCTGGTCGAGCGCGGTCTGGCCGATGCCTGCGGAATAGAGCGTGAAGATCCCGCGTGCGGGCCGGGCGTCGGCGAGCCCGCGCGTGTTCCCGATCGAACGCCCAGCGGCGCGCGAAAACGGATTGTCACGGCAGGCATCGATGACGACGAAGGCGACTCGCACCGCCTTGGCTTGAAGCTCCGCAATCACGTCGGGCTCGGCGATCGAGGCGCCGCGCACCCGCGCTTCGGCGCCCTCATTGACAGTGGGAACGTCGCTCGGCACGAGGTAGTTCACCCCCGCGATCGCAACGCCATGTCCGGCATAGAACACGGCGGCGGTATCGCCCGGCTCGAGCCGCGCCGTGAAGTCCGCGAGCCGGTCGATCATGCCCTGGCGACCAAGATTGGTCCCGAGCACGATGTCGAACCCCAGCGACCTCAGCGCGTCGGCCACGGTCGTCGCGTCATTGCCGGCCTTCTTCAATTGCCTGTCGGCCGGCAGGTTCGGATAGAGATCGTTGCCGATCACGAGTGCGACGCGTTTTTCGGCCCAAGCCGGTGTCGCTAGGCCCGCCATGCACGCGGTCGCGAGCGCAGCAACATTGCGCGCCAGTCGATTAAAATACCGCATGCTCGTCATGATCCAGCCCGTGACGCAACGAACGGCACGAGTCTAGCGCAAAGCGGCTGCCCCGAACACAGGCGGGGCGCCCGTCCCGGCCGGCAAAGCGCCGTGGATAAGTCCGGCGGCGGGATTTGAAGCTTGCTCCCCCCGCCGTCCGCCCCTATAGCTCTGCTTTTAATGACATCGAAATCGACCTTCGTCCTCGGCCACCGGCATTTGCTGGGCATCGAGGGCCTTTCCGCGGCCGACATCAGCGGCCTCCTCGACCTGTCCGAAGAATACGTCGAGCTCAACCGCCAGGTTGACAAGAAGCGCACCGTCCTGCGCGGACGGACGCAGGTGAACCTCTTCTTCGAGGCCTCCACCCGGACCCAATCCTCGTTCGAGCTCGCCGGCAAGCGGCTGGGTGCCGACGTCATGAACATGTCGGTCGCCTCCTCGTCCATCAAGAAGGGCGAGACGCTGATCGACACCGCGATGACGCTCAATGCGATGCACCCGGACATCCTGGTGATGCGCCATCACGCCTCCGGCGCGGTGGAGCTGCTGGCGCGCAAGGTCGACGGTTCCGTGATCAATGCCGGCGACGGCGCGCATGAGCATCCGACCCAGGCGCTGCTCGACGCACTCACCATCCGGCGCAACAAGGGCCGGATCGAGGGCCTCGTGGTCGCGATCTGCGGCGACGTGCTGCATTCGCGCGTCGCCCGCTCCAACATCATCCTGCTCAACACGATGGGCGCGCGCGTTCGCGTCGTCGGTCCGTCCACGCTCTTGCCGCCCGGCATCGAACGGATGGGCGTCGAGGTCGCGCGCGACATGCGCGAGGGTCTCAACGGCGCCGACATCGTCATGATGCTGCGGCTGCAGCGCGAGCGCATGAACGGCTCCTTCGTGCCGTCGTCGAGCGAATACTTCCACTATTTCGGGCTCGACCAGAAGAAGCTCGCCTACGCCAAGCCGGACGCGCTCGTGATGCATCCCGGCCCCATGAACCGCGGCGTCGAAATCGACACCGCGGTCGCCGACGGTGCGCAATCCCTGATCCGCGAGCAGGTGGAGATGGGCGTCGCCGTGCGCATGGCGGTGCTGGAAGCGCTCGCCCGTAACCTGCCGAACGCGTGATGCCGATGTTGACCGATCGCCGCCCCATCCTGCTCGCCAATGCCCGCGTCGTCGATCCCTCCAGGGATTTCGACGGGGTCGGCGACGTCCTGATCGCCGACGGCACCATCCGCGAGACCCGCCGCGGCATTGGCGCTGCCGGCGTCCCCGAGGGCACCGACATCGTCAACTGCGCCGGGAAGATCGTCGCACCCGGCCTGATCGACATGCGCGCCTTTGTCGGCGAGCCCGGCTTCAGCCACCGCGAGACCTTCGCCTCGGCGAGCCAGGCGGCCGCAACCGGCGGCATCACCACCATCATCTGCCAGCCCGACACCTCGCCGGTGATCGACAATTCGGCGACGGTCGATTTCGTGATGCGCCGCGCCCGCGACACCGCGATCGTCAACATCCAGCCGATGGCCGCCCTCACCAAGGGCATGCACGGCCAGGAGATGACCGAGTTCGGCCTGCTCAAGGCCGCGGGCGCCGTCGCCTTCAGCGATGGCGCCAGAAGCGTGATCAATGCGCAGGTGATGCGCCGCGCGCTGACCTATGCGCGCGATTTCGACGCGCTGATCGTGCATTACACCGAGGACCCCGATCTGGTCGGCGAGGGCGTCATGAACGAGGGCGAGTTCGCCTCGCGGCTCGGGCTGGTGGGCATCCCCAATGCCGCCGAAGCCGTGATGCTGGAGCGCGATCTGCGCCTCGTCGCCCTCACCGGCGGCCGCTACCACGCGGCGTCGCTGACCTGCATCGATTCCCTCGACATCCTCCAGCGCGCCCGCGACGCCGGGCTCGCCGTCAGCGCCTCGGTCTCGATCAACCATCTGGCTCTGAACGAGAACGACATCGGTCCTTACCGTTCGTTCCTGAAGCTGTCGCCGCCGCTGCGCACCGAGGACGACCGCCGCGCCCTGGTGGCGGCGATCGGCTCCGGCCTGCTCGACGTCATCATGTCCGACCACAATCCGCAGGACGTCGAGGGCAAGCGCCTGCCGTTCGCGGAAGCCGCGCCCGGCGCCATCGGGCTCGAGACCATGCTGCCGGCCGGCCTGCGGCTGGTGCATAATGGCGAGATCGAGCTGAAGACGCTGATCCGCGCGATGTCGACCCGGCCGGCCGAGCTGCTCGGCCTGTCGGGCGGAACCCTGCGCGCCGGCAGCCCGGCCGACGTCATCGTGATCGACCCCGACGTGCCATGGGTGGTCGATCCCGCCGACCTCAAGTCGCCCTGCAAGAACACCCCGTTCGACGAGGCCCGCTTTACAGGCCGGGTGGTGCGCACCATTGTCGGCGGACGAACGGTGTATGAGCATGTCTGAGCAGCGGATTCGTTCGACGTGGATGGGCCTTTGGAGATACCGCCATGGCGCTTGAACCGTTTCTGCCGGTGGCTTTCGTCATCGGCTATCTCCTCGGCTCGATTCCATTCGGGCTGATCCTGACCAGGCTCGCGGGCACCCAGGACATCCGCTCGATCGGCTCCGGCAGCATCGGCGCCACCAATGTGCTGCGCACCGGACGCAAGAGCCTTGCCGCGGGCACCCTGCTGTTCGACGCGCTCAAGGGCACCGTGGCGGTGGTGATCGCCGGCTACATCGCAGGCCCCAATGCCGCGATGGTGGCGGGGCTCGGCGCGTTCCTCGGCCATCTCTTCCCGGTCTGGCTCAAGTTCAAAGGCGGCAAGGGCGTGGCGGTCTATATCGGCATCCTGCTCGGGCTGTTCTGGCCGGGCGCCGTCGTGTTCTGCCTGCTCTGGCTGGCGACCGCCTTCACCACCCGCTATTCCTCGCTGTCGGCGCTGGTGGCGGCATTCATCACGCCGATATTCCTGTGGTGGTTCGGTCACCTCGCATTGTCGGCGCTGGCAGCGGTGCTGACGCTGCTGTTGTTCTACGCGCATCGCGAGAACATCAAGCGGTTGCAAGCAGGCAAGGAAAGCCGGATCGGCGAGAAGGCCTAGAGCGTTTTCGAGCGAAGTGGATGCCGGTTCGCGTCAAGAGAACGCGTCAAACGAGAATCTGAAGCCGGAAAAAGTACGGATACCGCCGCACCTCTTCCGCATTATATGCGAAATCCTGTTCGCAATTGTCCTGCGAGTCACGGCAGGCTGTAGCGAACGGGTTCCATGCCTGTCATCCTGATACGGGAAACGGCATTAGGCGGTTGCTCAGAATGAGCGAGAAGATTGTCGGCGCAAATGACGGGATCGGTTCGCTCGGTGCTTCCGGCACTGCGGCAAGCCGGCTGCTCTCGGCGACCAATATCTGGTCCGACGCGCCCACCCCTGTCCCTACTTCACGGCCAGCGCCGCAGCCGGAGCTCGCCGTTAAACCCCACGCTCCGCTCGACATCGTCGTCACCCGGGCTGCACCGGTCGCGCCCGCGCAGGCGCGTTCCGACCAATGGCCGCCGCGAAGACTTTCGCTGGCGCTGCAGGGCGGCGGCACCTTTGCCGCCTTCACCTGGGGCGTGCTGGAGCGGCTGCTGGAAGAGACGGATATCGAGATCGACACCATCAGCGGCGCCAGCGCCGGCGCCATCAACGCGCTGCTGCTTGCTTGCGGCCTGGCCGAAGGCGGCCGCGAAGGCGCCCGGTCGCGACTGAGCCGGTTCTGGGTCCGGCTGATGCACGAGGCCTCGTTCCGCTCGCTGATGCTGATCGGCGGCTTCTCGCCGGCGGGAAGCTCGGTCGCATTCGGCCCGACCCTGCGCTCCGGCCAGTTCGATCCGTTCGACCTCGATCCGCTGCGGCAGGCGGTCTGCCGTGACATCAACTTCTCCGCCTTGCGCGATGCGCGCTGCCCGAAGCTGCTGATCGCGGCGACGCGGATCCGCGACGGGCAGCAGCAGGTTTTTGGCAACGAGGCCATCACCGCCGACGTCGCGCTGGCCTCGACCTGCCCGCCGCTGGTCCATTGTGCGCTCGAGATCGACGGCGAAGCCTATTGGGACGGCGGCTTTGGCGGCAATCCGCCGCTGCTGCGGCTGGTGCAGGACACGGCGGCAACGGATCTGCTGCTGGTCCAGGTCACGCCGACGCGCGACAGCTACGTGCCGATCACGCTCGCCGCGATCGACCGGCGGCTCGACCAGATCGCGGCCAACGCCGCGCTCAACGCCGAGATTGCCGCGATTGAATGGGCAAAGGCCCATGCCGCGCCGTCGCTGCGGCTCTCCAGGATCGCGGCGGAAGACTCCGTTGACGGCCTGGCGCAACGCTCATCCACCGATCTCGGCCGCGGCTTCATTCGCCTCTTGCACCGAAGCGGCCGCGAAGCCGCCGAGCGCTGGCTCGGGCAAGGTGCAAGAGCCGGCGCAGCGCCCTCAGCGCCCGCTCAGCCCCCTGCTCGTTCCGAACCCGCGCTAGCCTGATTTCGCCAACGCGTCCTCCAGGAACCAGGCAGATGTCAACGCGACAGGATCATTGCCGAACCGCGCGATCACCTGAACGCCAACAGGCAGGCCGCCAACCTTCAGCACCGGCACATTGACGCAAGGATTGCCCATCAGCGTCCACAGCCGGTTGTAACGGGGCGAGCCGGTCGAGGCGAGCTCCTTGGCCGGCGCCGTGCCCGGCGCCGAATAGGTCAGCAGCACGTCGAACCCTTCGAACAGCTCGCTGAGCTCGCGACGGCCACGGCGGGCGATGCGGCGCGCATCGTCGTATTCCTTCGGTGTCAGTCCGACCGTCTCATCGAGGCTGGCGCGCAGCAGCGGCGCGATCTCGTCGTGACGCTCGGAAAACTCCCAGGCCAGCGCGCGATGCGCCTCGAAGTTCTGGATGACGGGGTGGATGCGCCAGGCTTCCTTGACCGCCTCGGGCAGATCGATGGTCTGCACGCGGGCGCCGGCCTTCTCGGCCGCCTTGATCGCAGCCTGCAAGCCCTCCTCTGCCGCCGGCTCCACGGCTTCGGCAAACTCCTGCCTGACCACGCCGATGCGCGGTGCCTTGGCTGGACCGATGCCGTCGAATTCAGTGCGGCCGGTGATCGCCAGCAATCCGCGCGCGAGATCTTCCGCGCGGCTGCCGAACAGGCCGACCGTGTCGAGTGCCCACGAATAACACTTCACGCCAATCGTCGGCAGCATCCGGAACGACGGTTTGATTGCGGCAGCGCCGCAATAGGCCGCCGGCCGGATCACCGAGCCGCCGGTCTGGGTGCCCAGCGCCAGCGGGATCATGCCGGCGCCGACGGCCGCCGCCGAACCCGAGGACGAGCCGCCGGGCGTGTGTCCGGGATTGTGCGGATTGAGCGTCGGGGTCGGATCGCTCGAGGCGAACGCAGTCGTGGTGGTCTTGCCGATGATGGTGGCCCCGGCCCGCTTCAGCATCATTACGATGGGCGCATCCGCGCGCGGCTGCCAGCCGCGATAGATCTCCGAGCCCATCTCGGTCGGCATATCGGCGGTGTCGATGATGTCCTTGATCCCGACCGCGATGCCACGCAGCGGGCCCGAGGCTTGCGCCCTCGCGGATTTGTCATGGCGGACGAAGGCACGGACGTCCTTCTCCCTGGCCTCGATCGTCGCATGTGATTGCGCGATGGCGTCATCGGGCGAAAGCTCCCCCGCTTCGATGCGGCGCTGGAGGTCGGCAAGTGAGATCATGGCAACATCCTTCTTATTGCGACCGCTTTTAGCATCGCAGCGAGGTCGTGCAAGCGCACGTCACTGTTGCGCAACGCCCTCAGGTTGTTCCATGCTGCGCCCACAAGGAGACGCCGTGGACGCCATCAATCCGAGCATAGAGCTGACCGAGACTGAGCGGATCGACCGCCTGCGGCTGATCCGTTCCGACAATGTCGGGCCGCGCACCTTCCGCTCGCTGGTCGATCATTTCGGCAGCCCGCGCGCCGCGCTGGAACGGCTGCCTGATCTCGCCCGCCGCGGCGGCGCGGCGCGATCGGCGCGCATCTGCAGTACGGATGAAGCGAAGGCCGAGCTCGCCGCGAGCCGCAAGTTCGGCATCGCCTGGCGTGCGCCCGGCGAGGACGGCTATCCGGCGCGGCTGGCGATGATCGACGATGCGCCGCCGCTGCTCGCCGTGCGCGGCGACACCAAATCCCTGATGCGGCCTATGATCGCGATCGTCGGCTCGCGCAACGCTTCCGGCGCCGGCCTGAAATTCGCCGGCCAGCTCGCGCGCGAGCTCGGCGAGGCCGGCTTCGTCGTCATCTCCGGGCTTGCCCGCGGCGTCGACCAGGCCGCGCATCGCACCAGCGTCGAGAGCGGCACGATCGCCGTGCTCGCCGGCGGCCATGACTGCATCTATCCGCCCGAGCATGGCGACCTGCTCGCCGCGATCCTCGACCATTCGGGCGCAGCGATCTCCGAGATGCCGCTCGGCCACGAGCCGCGCGCCCGCGACTTTCCCCGTCGCAACCGGCTGATCTCGGGCGCCTCGCTCGGCGTCGTCGTGGTCGAGGCGGCGCACCGCTCGGGCTCGCTGATCACAGCACGCATGGCGGCCGAACAGGGACGCGAGGTGTTCGCCGTTCCGGGCTCGCCGCTCGATCCGCGCGCCGCCGGCACCAACGACCTGATCAAGCAGGGCGCAACGCTCGTCACCGAGGCCGCCGACATCGTCAACGCGGTTCAGCCGATCATGGAGCGGCCGCTGATGCATCCCGCGGGCGAGCCCGACAGCGAGCCGTTCGAAAGCGATCCGCAAAGCCATGATCGCGACCAGATCACCGGCCTGCTCGGCCCGGCCCCGATCTCGATCGACGACCTCGTACGGATGTCCGGCGCCTCGCCTGCGATCGTGCGCACCGTGCTGCTGGAGCTCGAGCTCGCCGGAAAGCTCGAGCGTCACGGCGGCGGATTGGTGTCGCTGCTTTAGAGCATGATCCGAAAAAGTGTGCAGCGGTTTTTCGAAAAGATCATGCTCAAAAAAAAGAGGTCAAAGCGCGATGAATATCGCGCTTTAGCCCTCGTTGCGCTGGTCGAATTTCGTGCGCGCTGCCTCGATCCGATCCAGATGGTCCTTCGCCCATTTGCCGAGCGCCTCGACGGGGCGCGACAGGCCGTGGCCAAGCTCGGTCAGCTCATAGTCCACCCGTGGCGGGATGGTCGGAAAGATCGTGCGCGTGACGAGGCCGTCGCGCTCGAGGCCGCGCAGCGTCAGGGTCAACATCCGCTGCGAGATGCCGTTGATCATGCGCTTGAGCTCGTTGAAGCGCTTTGGCCCGTCGCTCAGCATCATGATGACGAACACGCTCCACTTGTCGCCGACGCGCGACAGCACGGAGGCGACCCCACGGCAGTCCGCATGGTTGGGATCCGGCATGGGCCTTGGATCCGGCCCCGGATTTGGCCGCGGCGGAGCAGGCATTTCGATGTTCGCAGGTTTCAATGATGTGCCCATGGCTCAAAAAAGTGCGTTCTTGCGGAGATTTCGACAGTCACTCATGTAGCGCTGGTTACAAACTTATACCAGGGTGACCCCACATGAAACTCCTCCACATCGACTCCAGCGTGCTCGGCCCCCACTCCGTCAGCCGGCAGGTTTCCGCCGCCATCGTCGACCGGCTCCGGCAGGCCACGCCCTCGCTCGAGATCGTCTACCGCGACCTGACCCAGACGCCGCTAGCCCACCTTTCCGGCTCGCATCTCGCCGCCGCCCAAGGCGTGCCTGCGCCGGCGGAACTCGGACCGGACCTTGCCGCAAGCGCGGCCGCGCTGGACGAGTTCCTGGCTGCTGACATCGTCGTGATCGGCGCGCCCATGTACAACTTCACCATCCCGAGCCAGCTCAAGGCCTGGATCGACCGCATCCTTGTAGCGGGGAAGACCTTTAAGTATGGCGCGGCCGGGCCGGAGGGGCTCGCCGGCGGCAAGCGCGTGATCGTCGCGATCTCGCGCGGCGGCTATTACGGCGCGGGCTCACCCGCCGCAGCGCTGGAGCACCTCGAAAGCTATCTGCGCGGTGTGTTCGGCTTCATGGGCATCCACAATGCCGAGTTCATCATCGCCGACGGCATCCAGGTCGGACCGGATCACCGCGAGAAAGCACTTGCGGGCGCGCTTCAGGCAGCCACCAGCCTGCACGCGGCCTGACGCCGTGCCGAAATCGGCCGCCGCCGGATTGCGCGGCGGCTGACGGCGGCACGATCCGCAACGCTAAGACCAGACGCCCTGCATGCCCAAGATCACGGCAACGAGCGAAACGAACAGGCCGATCCCGGAGAACAATGCGATGGCCACGAACTCGGCCGTGTCGGAACGCTTGGCCGGAACGGCGGGTCGTTCGGTGAAGACGCGCGGTGATGAAATCGACGCGAAAATGCGGGCCGCTTTTGTCATGATCGACCCTCCTTAGATAGTGTGTCTGTCCCCTGCCCGTAAAAAGTCTTTGCAGCTTGCGCGAAGGTTCAACGCCTCGTCAATGCATCTCAAGACGTAGGAACCGGCAGGCGCAGCCGCACTGCGCCGGCCGATTCAATTTGCGCTTGGTTTGATCAGCCGCGATAGATCGGCGCGCCGCTCGGCGAGGCCACCGCGCCGCCGTCGACGAAGATTTCCTGGCCCTGCACATGCGCGGCATCATCGGAGGCGAGGAACAGCACCGTCTTCGCAACGTGATCGGTTTCACCGATGCGGCCGAGCGGCGTCGACAGCGCAATCCGCTTCTCGAACGCTTTCTCGGCTTCGGGCGTCGCGGTCGCGGGCCCCCAGATCGGCGTGCGGATCGCGCCGGGCGCAACGACATTGACGCGGATGCCGCGCGGCGACAGTTCTGAAGCCATGATCCGCGCCATCGCGCGCACGCCGGCCTTCGCCGCGCCATAGGCCGAATAGCCGGGAATGCCGAGCACTGAGATCACCGAGCCGTTGAGAATGATCGAGGCGTTGTCGTTGAGATGGGGCAACGCGGATTGAACGGTGAAGAACACGCCGGTCAGATTGGTGCTGATCACCTTCTCGAACACCTCTGGTGTCGCCGATCCCAGCGGCGTGCCGCCGGCGATGCCGGCATTGGCGAACACGATGTCGAACTTGCCGAATTTCTCCGCGCCCTGCTTGATCGCAGCTTCCGTCGCCGCGATGTCCATCGCGTCGGCCGGCAGCGCGAGCGCGTTCGGCCCGAGCTCCTTCGCGGCCGCCGCCAGCGTCTCCTTGTTGCGCCCGGTGATCACCACCTTGGCGCCCTCGGCCACGAACAGTTTTGCCGTTGCCAGCCCGATGCCGCTATTGCCGCCGGTGATCAGGGCCATCTTGTCCTTCAGTCTCACGCTCGCCTCCAGTAGTTGCATTATGAAACTACATTGCCATCTAGGGCATTCGGTTTTATAATGCAACCACACAAGCGCGTGATCGGCGCTGGCGCCGTGCGAAGGCGACGGGACGGACGAAATGGTGAAACGGACGAGCTTTGCTGGCGATGCCTGCCCGATCGCGCGGTCGCTGGATGCGCTCGGCGACTGGTGGTCGCTCTTGATCATCCGCGAGGCGCTGTTCGGCGTCCGCCGCTTCGGCGAGTTTCAGAACAAGCTCGGCATGGCCAAGAACATTCTGGCGACGCGGCTGCGGTCGCTGGTCGATCACGGCATTCTGGCAACCGCCCCCGCCTCCGACGGCAGCGCCTATCAGGAATATGTGCTGACGCCGAAGGGCCGCGGCACCTTCCCGATCCTGGTCGCGCTGCGGCAATGGAGCGAGGAGTTCGATGACCGCCCCGAGGAGATCGCGACCATCCTGGTCGACCGCGAGAAGGGCCGTCCGGTGAAGAAGCTCGAAATGCACGCCGAAGACGGCCGCCTGCTCAACCCTGCCGACACCACGCTGAAGCCGCGGCCGGCGCCGCGACGAAAGTCGGCGTGATCGTCCCAAGCGGTCCCACCCCGTCATTGCGAGCGCAGCGAAGCAATCCAGACTGCCTCCCGCGGCAAGACTCTGGATTGCTTCGCTACGCTCGCAATGACGACGTCGTGCGACTTGTACAAAGCATAAAGGGCGTCGAAGATGGCTAAATTCCCGAAAGTGGCCGCCATGCCCCTGCTCGCCATCATTTATTTCTCCATCACCGGTACCACTGAGAAGCTGGCGCATGCGGTGGCGCGCGGAGCGGATGGCATAGCGGACGTCGCGCGTTGCCGCATTACGGGCAACGACATCATGTCAGGCCGCTTCCAGAACGAGAGCTTCCTGGAAACGATCGACCACGCCAGCGCGGTCGCGTTTGGCAGTCCGACCTACATGGGCGGACCAGCGGCGCAATTCAAAGCCTTCGCAGACGCTTCAAGTGACCGATGGAGTCAGCAGCGATGGGCCAACAAGATCGCGGCCGGATTCACCACGGGCGCCTGTGCGAGCGGCGATCAGCTCCACACGCTGACCTACTTTACCATCCTGGCTGCTCAGCACGGCATGCTCTGGTGCGGTCTGGACGTCCCGGGAGGAGAGGACCCGACCGGCCGCAATCGTCTGGGCAGCCAGCTTGGACTGGCAACAAACATCATCGACGGTGCATTGCCCCACAGCGACTTGACCACCGCCGAATATCTCGGCCAGCGATTGGCCAAACTGGCAAAGCGCAACGGCTAACCACACCGTCATTGCGAGCGCAGTTAAGCAATCCAGAGTCTTGCCAAGGTGGGATTCTGGATTGCTTCGCTGCGCTCGCAATGACTGGGTTAGCGCAGCGCGCTCGATACTATCACCGTCACCCTGAGGTGGCCGTTCTTCAGCGGCCCTCGAAGGGCGACGGCCCGGCTGCATCAGCGGCGCCGAGGCTCGGCTTGCGATGCATTCGCATCTCAAGCCTCACACCTCAGGATGACGGGAACGAAGGCCCCACCCTCACGACAGCTTGCGCCTGGTCCGTAGCCGCAGATGCTCGTCGGCCTCGAGCTGAGTCATGCCTAAGAGATAATGCAGCACGTCCAGCTTGTGGCGCTCGGCCAGCTTGCGCAGGGCGCCGGTCTGCTCGGCGATGAAGGCCACGGCTTCGTCCGCGCCGCCCTCCCCCGGTTCCTCGTTGCGCGAGCCCCCCGGCGCGCCTGATCCAGCGCGCGCCCGTTTCTTTCCTGGCCTAGTCACCAGACCCCACCCGAATCCATGCCCGACAGGACATTACGCCCACATCAACCGCAACTCCAAGGTGGTATTTTGCAACTTTCTCGATATGAAACTTTTCCCATCGCGGCGGCTTTCAACACCCCACGATTTGACAGCGACCGCCTCACCACCCATGTTCGGGTCGAAACGGCCGACCCGAATCCTTTCGTTTTCGGCCCAAGATTTTCCCGTAAGTTACTGGAACTACATGAATATCGTTATCGTGGAGTCGCCGGCGAAAGCCAAGACGATCAACAAGTATTTGGGCTCGTCCTACGAGGTTCTGGCCTCGTTCGGCCATGTCCGCGATCTCCCGGCGAAGAACGGTTCCGTCGATCCCGACGCCAATTTCAAGATGATCTGGGAGGTCGACCCCAAGGCGGCCGGCCGGCTCAATGATATCGCCAAGTCGCTGAAGGGCGCCGACCGCCTGATTCTCGCGACCGACCCCGATCGCGAGGGCGAAGCCATCTCCTGGCACGTGCTGGAGGTGATGAAGGAGAAGCGCGCGCTGAAGGATCAGAAGATCGAGCGCGTGGTGTTCAACGCCATCACCAAGCAGGCGGTCTCCGAGGCGATGAAGCACCCGCGCGAGATCGACGGCGCGCTGGTCGACGCCTATATGGCGCGCCGCGCCCTCGATTACCTCGTCGGCTTCACCCTCTCCCCCGTGTTGTGGCGCAAGCTGCCCGGCGCCCGCTCGGCTGGCCGCGTGCAGTCGGTGGCGCTGCGTCTCGTCTGCGACCGCGAGCTCGAGATCGAGAAGTTCGTGCCGCGCGAATATTGGTCGCTGATCGCGACCCTGCTCACCCCGCGGGGCGATGCCTTCGAGGCACGCCTCGTCGGCGCCGACGGCAAGAAGATCCAGCGCCTCGACATCGGCACCGGCGCGGCAGCCGAAGACTTCAAGAAGGCGCTGGAAGCAGCGACCTACGCCGTCACCGCGGTCGATGCCAAGCCGGCCCGGCGCAATCCGCAGGCGCCCTTCACCACCTCGACGCTGCAGCAGGAAGCCAGCCGCAAATACGGCTTTGCGCCGGCGCACACCATGCGCATCGCCCAGCGTCTTTATGAGGGCATCGACATCGGCGGCGAGACCACCGGACTCATTACTTATATGCGTACCGACGGCGTGCAGATCGCCCCCGAAGCGATCACCCAGGCGCGCAAGGTGATCGGCGAGGATTACGGCAACGCCTATGTGCCGGATACCCCGCGTCAGTACCAGGCCAAGGCCAAGAACGCCCAGGAAGCGCACGAAGCGATCCGCCCGACCGACCTCTCCCGCCGCCCCGACAGCATGAGCCGCAAGCTCGATGCCGATCAGGCGAAGCTCTATGAGTTGATCTGGAAGCGCACCATCGCGAGCCAGATGGAATCCGCCGAGCTCGAGCGTACCACCGTCGACATCACGGCGAAGGCAGGTGGCCGCACGCTGGAGCTGCGTGCCACCGGCCAGGTCGTGAAGTTCGACGGCTTCCTCGCGCTCTACCAGGAAGGCCGCGACGACGAAGAGGACGAGGATTCCCGCCGCCTGCCCGCGATGAGCCAGGGCGAGGCCGTGAAGCGGCAGAGCCTGTCGGTCACCCAGCACTTCACCGAGCCGCCGCCGCGCTTCTCCGAGGCTTCGCTGGTCAAGCGCATGGAAGAGCTCGGCATCGGCCGTCCCTCGACCTACGCCTCGATCCTGCAGGTCCTGAAGGACCGCGGCTACGTCAAGCTGGAGAAGAAGCGCCTGCACGGCGAGGACAAGGGCCGCGTCGTGGTCGCGTTCCTGGAAAGCTTCTTTGCCCGCTACGTCGAATACGATTTCACGGCCAGCCTCGAAGAGCAGCTCGACCGCATCTCAAACAACGAGATCTCCTGGCAGCAGGTGCTGAAGGATTTCTGGACCGGCTTCATCGGCGCCGTCGACGACATCAAGGATCTGCGCGTCGCGCAGGTGCTCGACGTACTCGACGACATGCTGGGCCAGCACATCTATCCGCCTCGCGCCGATGGCGGCGATATCAGGCAATGTCCGAATTGCGGCACCGGCCGGCTGAACCTGAAGGCCGGCAAGTTCGGCGCCTTCGTCGGCTGCTCGAACTATCCGGAATGCCGCTACACCCGTCAGCTCGCCGCCGACGGCGAAACGACCGCGGACCGCTCGCTCGGTCAGGATCCCGAAACAGGTCGCGATGTCTGGGTCAAGGCCGGCCGCTTCGGCCCCTATATCCAGCTCGGCGAGCAGAAGGATTACGAGGAAGGCGAGAAGCCCAAGCGCGCGGGCATCCCCAAGGGCACATCGCCCAGCGACGTCGACCTCGAGCTTGCGCTGAAACTCTTGTCGCTGCCGCGCGAGATCGGCAAGCATCCGGAAACCGGCCAGCCGATCATCGCCGGCCTCGGCCGCTTCGGACCGTTCGTGAAGCACGAGAAGACCTATGCGAGCCTCGAAGCCGGCGACGAGGTGTTCGACATCGGCCTCAACCGCGCGGTGACGCTGATCGCCGAGAAGGTCGCCAAGGGCCCGAGCCGCCGCTTCGGCGCCGATCCCGGCAAGGCGCTCGGCGATCATCCGACGCTCGGCACCGTCACCGTGAAGAGCGGCCGCTACGGCGCCTATGTCACGGCCGGCGGCGTCAACGCGACCATTCCGGCCGAGTTCGAGAAGGACACGATCACGCTGCCGCAGGCGATCGCGCTGATCGACGAGCGCGCGGCCAAAGGTGGCGGCAAGGTCAAGAAGGCTGCAAAGCCCGCCAAGACCAAGAAGGCTGCGGACGGCGAGGACGCCGCACCGAAGCCGAAGAAGCCGGCTGCGAAAAAAGCCGCGGCCAAATCCAAATCCGAATCCACCAGCAAGGCGCGCGCTCCCGTGCCGTCGACCGCCAAGACTTCTGCTACAAAGACGTCGCCGACCAAGGCAGCCGCCACCAAGGCTCCGGCCAAGAAGAGTGCCGGCAAGAATTAGAGGTTAAGTGAAACCAAAGAAAGACCGTGGCTTTCCCGACAGGCAAGCCATCGTCGCCTTCATCAAGGCAAATCCAGGAAAGGTCGGGACTCGCGAAATTGCGCGCGAGTTCGGCCTGAAGAACGCCGATCGCGCCGAGCTCAGGCGCATGCTGCGCGAGCTCGCCGACGACGGCATCATCAAGAAGAAGCGCCACAAGGTCTCCGAGCCGGACGCGCTGCCGCCGACGCTGCTGGCCGACATCACCGGCCGAGACTCCGATGGCGAGCTGATCGCCTCCCCCGCCGAATGGGACGAGGTCGAGAACGGCGAGCCGCCAAAGATCCTCATCGAGATGCCGCGCCGGCCCAAGCCCGGCACCGCCGCCGGCGTCGGCGACCGCGCGCTGCTGCGCGTCGAGCGCAGCGATGATGACGAAGGCCCCGCCTATCGCGGCCGCATCATCAAGGTGATCGACAAGGCCAAGAGCCGCATTCTCGGCGTGTTCCGCAGCCTGCCCGAGGGCGGCGGGCGGCTGGTCCCGGTCGACAAGAAGTTCGCCGACCGCGAGCTGAACATCGCCAGGACCGACACCGGCGGCGCCGAGGATGGCGACCTCGTCAGCGTCGACATCGTCCGCACCCGCGGCTTCGGCCTCGCCTCCGGCCGGGTCAAAGAGAAGCTCGGCTCGGTCAAGTCCGAGAAGGCGATCAGCCTGATCGCGATCTACGCCCACGACATTCCCTTGCAGTTCTCCTCCGCTGCGGAGCGCGAGGCGGAAGCTGCAGAGCCCGCCAACCTGAAGGGCCGCGAAGATTGGCGCGACGTCCCGCTCGTCACCATCGATCCGCCCGACGCCAAGGATCATGACGACGCGGTGCATGCCGAGCCGGATCCTGATCCCAACAACAAGGGCGGCTTCATCGTCAACGTCGCCATCGCCGACGTCAGCTTCTACGTGCGCCCTGGCACGGCACTCGACCGCGACGCGCTCGACCGCGGCAATTCGGTCTATTTCCCCGACCGCGTCGTGCCGATGCTGCCCGAGCGCATCTCCAACAATCTCTGCTCGCTGGTGCCGGGCGAGCCGCGCGGCGCGCTGGCGGTGCGCATGGTGCTCGGCCCCGACGGTCGCAAGCGCTCGCACAGTTTTCATCGCATCCTGATGCGCTCGGCGGCCAAGCTCGCTTACGCGCAGGCGCAGGCCGCGATCGACGGCCGGCCTGATGACACCACCGGCCCCCTGCTCGATCCGATCCTGAGGCCGCTCTATGCGGCTTACGCCTGCGCCAAGCGCGCGCGCGACGAGCGCGATCCGCTCAACCTCGATCTGCCCGAGCGCAAGATCCTCTTGAAGAGCGACGGCACGGTCGATCGCGTCGTGGTCCCCGAGCGTCTCGATGCGCACAAGCTGATCGAGGAGTTCATGATCCTCGCTAATGTCGCCGCGGCGGAGACATTGGAGAAGAAATCGCTCCCGCTGATCTACCGCGTGCACGACGAGCCGACATTGGAAAAGGTCCACGCGCTCGCGGAATTCCTGGAGACGCTGGACGTACCCTTCGCCAAATCGGGCGCGCTCCGCCCCACCACGTTCAACCGCGTGCTGGCTCAGCTCGAAGGCCATGACTACTATCCGCTGGTGAGCGAAGTCGTGCTGCGCGCCCAGGCGCAGGCCGAGTACTCATCCGAGAACTACGGCCATTTCGGCCTGAACCTGCGCCGCTATGCGCATTTCACCTCGCCGATCCGCCGCTATGCCGACCTCGTCGTGCACCGCGCGCTGGTCCGTGCGCTCGGGCTCGGCGAAGGCGCCCTGCCCGACAGCGAGACGCCGGAAAGCTTGAGCGAAGTCGCCGCGCATATCTCGCTGACCGAGCGGCGCGCGATGAAGGCGGAGCGCGAGACCGTCGACCGCCTGATCGCCCATCACCTCGCCGACCGCATCGGGGCCAGCTTCCAGGGCCGCGTCTCCGGCGTCACCCGCGCCCGGCCTGTTCGTGAAGCTCTCCGAGACCGGCGCCGACGGCTTGATCCCGATCCGATCCCTCGGCACGGAATATTTCAACTATGACGAGGGCCGCCATGCTCTCGTCGGCACACGCAGCGGCACCATGTACCAGCTCGGCGACGTCGTCGACGTCCGCCTGATCGAGGCCGCTCCGATCGCGGGCGCGCTGCGCTTCGAGCTGCTGTCGTCGGAGAGCGACAGCGGTCCGCGCCAGCGCAGGCCGTTGCGTCCGCAGCGCAAGTCGTCCAAAGCGCATCCCGGACGCAGCCCGGAGAGAAAACGCAAGCCGGAGAAGCAAAAGTCCGGCAAGGGGAAGAAGGCCAAAGCAAAGAACAAGGGTAAGGGCAAGAAGGGCAAGGCGTGGTGACGATGAGGACGGCCCCAAAGATCTGGACGCGCGAGAGCGGGCTCGTCGAGAAGCGCGATGTCATGACGGCAATGAAGCGCGGCTTTCGCGGCCGCTGCCCGCGCTGCGGCGAAGGCAAGCTGTTCCGCGCCTTCCTGAAGACCGCCGATCATTGCGGCAAATGCGGCCTCGACTTCACCCCGCATCGCGCCGACGATCTGCCGGCCTATCTCGTCATCGTCATTGTCGGTCACATCGTCGTGCCGGCCGTTTTGTGGATCGAGACCAATTACACCACGCCGGTCTGGATCAGCTTCGCCGCCTATCTGCCCTTCACCTTCGTCGCCTCGCTCGCGCTCTTGCAGCCGGTGAAGGGAGCTGTGGTCGGCTTGCAATGGGCTCTGCGCATGCACGGGTTTGACGACAACCCTCCGGATGGTATTCCGCCGGTATAGGCAAAATAAGCAAGAAGAGTTCGGGTGAGGACATGACGGATATTGCGCAGGTTGCGGAAAAGGCCAAGGTCCACGAGGAAAAGGAAGCCGACCACCATCCCTATTTCCGTCCCCGGGATGCGGCGACGCTGATCCTGGTCGACCGCAGCGGCGCCATTCCGAAAGTGCTGGTCGGCAAGCGCCACGACAAGGTGGTGTTCATGCCCGGGAAATTCGTCTTCCCCGGCGGGCGCGTCGACAAGGCCGACTATCGCGTGCCCTGCGCTGCGCCCATCACTGCGGAGCTGGAAGCCAATCTCGCCAAGGGCAGCCCGAAGACGCCGGCCTCGCGCGCGAAATCGCTCGCCATTGCCGCGATCCGCGAAGCCTGCGAGGAGACCGGCCTCTGCCTCGGCCGCAAGGCCGAAGGCAAGGTGCCGAAGCTCGACGGCCCCTGGAAGCCGTTCGCGGATGCCGGCCTGCTGCCCGATCCCTCCGGCCTGTTCCTGATCGCGCGCGCGATCACCCCGCCCGGCCGCGTCAAGCGCTTCGACACGCGCTTCTTCACCGCCGATGCCTCCGCGATCACCCACCGCGTCGAGGGCGTGATCCATGCCGATGCCGAGCTGGTCGAGCTGGTCTGGGTCGAGCTCGGCTCGAAGCCGCTCGCCGATCTGCATCCGATGACGCGTAACGTCCTCAACGAGCTCGACACCCGTCTTGCCACCGGCCCGCTCCGCCACGACGCGCCGGTGCCGTTTTTCCATTTCTACGGCGGCAAGATGCAGAAGGATGTCTTGAGCTAGTTGGCGCGCTGCGGCGTAGTTCGAAGTCCGAGTTCTATCCTCCGTCATTCCGGGGCGCGCGAAGCGCGAACCCGGAATCCATCGCTCGGCAGTCTTTGCGGCCCAATGGATTCCGGGTTCGCCGCTTTGCGGCGCCCCAGAATGACGTGCTGAAAGATCTGCGAAAAACAAAAAATTCTTCCCGCCTCCCCCAATGGCGGAGTTCCCGCCCGCACCTATGTCTTTCCGAACGACAATGAAGAAGGACAGCGGGCGATGGCACAACGACAACTCAAGCTTGGCGCGTTCATGCGCCCGATCAGCATCCACACCGGCGCCTGGCGCTATCCCGGGGCCTGGCCCGACGCCAATTTCAACTTCTCGCACATCAAGACGCTGATCCGAAAGCTCGAGGCCGGCAAGTTCGACGCCTTCTTCATGGCCGATCACTTGGCCGTGCTGAACATGCCGATCAACGCGCTCAAGCGCAGCCACACCGTGACCTCGTTCGAGCCGTTCACGCTGCTGTCGGCGCTCTCGGCGGTGACCGAGCGCATCGGCCTGATCGCGACCGGCTCGACCACGTTCGACGAGCCCTATCACGTCGCGCGCCGCTTCGCCTCGCTCGACCATCTCAGCGGCGGCCGTGCGGGGTGGAATATCGTCACCACCTCGAACCCGGATGCGGCGCTGAATTTCGGCCTCGACGACCACATGGAGCACGCCGAGCGCTACAAGCGTGCCCGCGAATTCTACGATGTCGTCACCGGCCTCTGGGATTCCTTCGCCGACGATGCCTTCGTGCGCGACGTCGAGAGCGGTCTGTTCTTCGATCCCGCCCGGATGCACACGCTCGACCACAAGGGCAAATACTTCAAAGTGCGCGGGCCCCTCAACATCGCCCGCCCCGTGCAGGGCTGGCCGGTGATCGTGCAGGCCGGCGCCTCCGAAGACGGCAAGCAGCTCGCCGCCGAGACTGCGGAAGCCGTGTTCACCGGCGGCGGCAGCCTCGCCGACGGCCAAAAACTCTATGCCGACATCAAGGGCCGCATGGAGAAGATCGGCCGCGACCCCGAGCACCTGAAGATCCTCCCCGGCGCCTTCGTCGTCGTGGGCGACAGCGTCGATGAAGCCAAGGAGAAGCGCGCTCTGCTCGACAGCCGCGTGCATTACGACAGCGCCATCGCCTCGCTCTCCGTCATCCTCGGCACCGACGCTTCCGGCTTCGATCCCGATGGCCCCCTGCCCGAGATCCCCGAGACCAATGCCAGCAAGAGCGGCCGGCAGCGCCTGGTCGACCTCGCCGCCCGCGAGAAGCTCACCGTGCGCCAGCTCGCCCAGCGCGTCGGCGGCTATGGCGGCCTGTCCTTCGTCGGCACGGCCAAGACCATCGCCGACCAGATGGAGGAATGGCTGGTCGGGCGCGGCTCGGACGGCTTCAACATCATGTTCCCGTTCCTGCCCGCCGGCCTCGACGATTTCGTCGACAAGGTGGTCCCGGAGCTGCAGCGGCGCGGGATTTTCCGCAAAGACTATGAAGGGCCCACCTTGAGGGAGAATCTGGGCCTGCCCCGGCCGAAAAGCCGGTTCTTTGAGGCCTGATGGGCCCGATTTGAGCGGTTTGTGCCCCCTGAAACCTTGACTTCCCGCCGTTTCTGGCTAGGTTGCCGGCCAACGCGGGCCGTTTGGCCGGCTCCAGATTCCCCCTGATATTCTGAGGTTCAGAACATGGCCAAAGCGGTCACCAT
Organism: Bradyrhizobium sp. USDA 372; assembly: GCF_053629095.1. Classification (NCBI taxonomy): domain Bacteria; kingdom Pseudomonadati; phylum Pseudomonadota; class Alphaproteobacteria; order Hyphomicrobiales; family Nitrobacteraceae; genus Bradyrhizobium; species Bradyrhizobium sp. USDA 372. The sequence goes on from NZ_JBRJHR010000001.1 coordinate 894,345, forward strand.
CAAGGTCAAGCTCGTGTCCTCGGCCGACACCGGCTTCTACTACGTCGCCAAGAAGAATTCGCGCACCATGACCGACAAGCTGGTCAAGAAGAAGTACGACCCGGTCGCACGCAAGCACGTCGAATTCCGCGAAGCCAAGATCAAGTAAGATCGGCGCAGCGCCAAGGATTTTTACGGGGCCCTTGCGGGCCCCGTTGCTGTTTTGGCGCGCGTGTTCGCGTGTCCCTGGGCCAGCTACCAAGCCCTGCGGACGTTCCTAAGCACCGGCGACAAGCCGTCGAACGTTGGCAGGAACGATGCAGTGCGACACGGAATTGTTGCCTGCGCCTCTAACCAGCTTAGGCCATTATTCTTGAGCCACGATCATCAAGCGGCTATTTTTCGAAGGCGAACCTCTGGCGTTGCCGCTCAGTTGACATGATGGAGATCGCATGCGCATCGCTCTACTGATTGTCCTCATGGTCATCGGATTTTCTCCCGCAGCAAACGCTGAGCGCGACTATCCCTGGTGCGTCGTCGGCGGACACCTCGGTTTTCCCGGCGAATGCATGTATTCGACGCGAGAGCAATGCCTGGCGTCGGCGTCCGGGCGATGGAACACCTATTGCGACGTGAACCCGCGCGTGAGGTTCAAGCAGCCGCCTCCGCCCCGGCCGCGCTGATCATGATGCGCGCGCTTGCCTGTCTCCTCTTGGTCTTGATCACCATGTCCGCGCCCAGTCCAGCCGCAGCACAGCGGTTCGGCGGCAACTATCCGGTATGCATGCAGAGATGGGAATGGGGCGGCGTCACCTGGATTTCCTGCCAGTATCGTTCATGGGACGAGTGTAGAGCGAGCGCTGCAGGCCTTTCGGCCATGTGCATGGATAACCCTTATGCGCAACGGCCGCTCCATCCAGAGCGCAGCCCGCGGTCCCGATAAGGCTAGAGCATGACCCGGCACGGAACGAGCGCCGATCCAGCCATCATTCCGTGGCCTTCCTGCCTGCCCCGCGACGCCAGCCTTCTCGGTTGAATCCTCTACATGAAACCCGGATTGCGCGGGAGGTAGCTGCCCCAATCTCCGAACGGTCTGTTCGACATCAGCAGCATCGGGAACGTCAGACGCATCCCGTGGTCGGTCGCCGCCTTGAGCGCTGGCTCGCTCGCGCCCGGCACAAAGGCCGAAATGGTTGGACAATCGGTCTGTGCCGCGAACGACAACGCAGTGGCAAAAGCGGCGTCAACGAGATCTGGCCTGCGGACTGCAAGCGGACCAATGTGTCCACCCGAAATATAGACATACCCGACGCACTCATTGCCGGCGTGGATGGTGAATCCGCGAATCGTGCTGTCGCCCAGGAGAAATCGATGATGCTTCTCCCTGGAAACGCCGACAGCACTGACATCGATCGCCGCCAGCTCGTCGTATGCGATTGCGTCGGCAGTGAGAGATTCAAGACGGAGCCGCGGCGCAGCCAATCGTGGCGCCAGGTGGTCGCGAGGGACGCTGACCATGTAGATTGGAAAGCGCGGGAACAGTCCGTGGCGAATGTAGAGGCCTTGAGATACGTTGTTGAACGTGAAGGTGATCAGTGCCTTGATGGGCGCTCCGCGCATGTCTGCATGCGCGAACGCCTTGTTGAGGAGTTGATTGCCAATGCCATCGCTCTGACGATCAGGCGCGACGAACAATTGAGCCAAGAACCAAAGCTCGCCACAGACCCAACTCCACGCGAAGCCGACAATCTCTCCGTCGTCATCGGCCACCCATAAGCCTTCGGGATCATCCGCCAGCGAGAAGGCCTGAAAATTCGGCGGGCGAGAGGATGCCATCTTCCCGAACCCCCGCCGTTCAGTGAGCTCGTTGATGCTGGCGACGACGAGGTCATCGGCCTGCTTCAAGTCGTCGATGCGAGCGGGCCTGCACACGACCGCCATTCTCAAGTCCCTCCCGGGCATCAGCTCGCCCCACCCACTTTGGATCAGGTCGCGGCTTGGTTTCTACTCACATCCTGACGAGAGCGAGGAATCGTCAGCCGGCAATCAAGCGAGCGGCCGGATGTTCTGGTTCATCCGGAAGAAGTTCGTAGGGTCGTATTTCGCTTTGATCTGCTGCAGGCGGCGGTAATTCCGCCCATAGGCAGCGGCAACGGGATCGCCTGTCTCGTCATCATCGAGATAATTGACATAGCGTCCGGGCGCAAAGAAGGGCCGCATCCTTTCATAGGTTGCGCGTGCCCACGAGATGCAGCGGCTGCTATCGCTGGCCTGCGTCCATTGCGCGAGGATCAGGAAATTGTAGCCCTCCTGCCGATGCACGAATGCCGTATCCCCGGCATCCACGCGGGCCGCGGCACCGTGGATATGCTCGAGCAGCAGCTGCCCCATGGGAGTCGGGCAGCGGGCGAAACATTCGATCATCGTCGCAATCGCCCCATCGCTCAGCTCCACGAGGAAGTTCGACTTCCAATAGTTGAAGGCGCCTTTCGGATAGTTGGCGTCGAGCATCCGGTTGAGCTCGCAATAGGTCATCGGTCCGACTGCATCCAGAATCGGAGTTCCGAACTGTTTCAGCGGCTGCATCTCTCGTTCGGCCTCGGCGACTTCACCGCAGTGGCTGGTGACCAGGGCCGCGACCTCCCTGCCGGACCCGTCCGGCGCATGGGTCAGGGATGCGAACAGCATGTGCTCGTCCGTGAGCGATCGCGTGCTGGTCCGGAAAAATTCCAGCACGTCGCGGGAGCGCTCGATTGGGTGGACGATCGGGCCGCCGGTGATGACCGGCCCTACCTTATGGAGGTCGTATTCGAGGCTGGTGGCAATCCCGAAGTTTCCGCCGCCGCCGCGGACGGCCCAAAACAGATCGGGCTGCTCTTGCTTGCTGGCCCGCAGAACCTTGCCATCAGCCGTGACGAGTTCGACAGCCCGCAGATTGTCCAATGCGAGGCCGTACTTGCCCATCAGCCAGCCCAGCCCTCCGCCGAGCGTCAGGCCCGCGATGCCGGTGGTCGAGACCACGCCGCCGGTCACCGCAAGTCCGTGAAGTTGCGTTTCTCGATTGAGCTCGCCCCAGGTGACCCCGCCCTGCGCCCATACGGTCTTGCCGATGGCGTCGACCCGAACCCCCTTCATGGGTGAGAGGTCGATCATGATCCCGCCGTCGATGGTTGCGCGCCCCGCCACATTGTGGCCGCCGCCGCGAACCGCGACCTCGAGGCCGAGCTTGGTCGCAAGTGTCACCGCGTCCACGACATCGGCCGCACTGCGGCACCTGGCAATCAATGCTGGCCGTTTGTCGACCAGCCCGTTGTGGACCTTGCGCGCCTCATCGTAGCCCTCGTCTGCTGGTTTGAGCAGTTCTCCTCCGAAGGAGGCGCCAAGTTCGGCGGCAGCGCTGGCGACAGATGCGATGGACATGACATGGGCTCCTCAGCTTGACCCGCCATATCCTCGATCCTGGGCTGTCTCAGAGCAAATCCGAAGAATTCAGGTGACGATGAACTGATTTCACCTAGACTGACCGCGCATGCACAAGCTGCCTCCCCTGATCGAGCTCCGCGCTTTCGAAGCTGCCGCCCGTCATCTGAGCTTCAAGAAAGCCGCGGCAGAACTCGGCGTCACGCCAACCGCGATCAGCCACCAGATCGGCTTGCTCGAGCAGTATTGCGGCCGCGCCTTGTTCCGGCGCAGACCACGTCCGCTTTCGTTGACCGAGGCCGGCGCGCGGCTGTTTCCGGCCATTCGCGGCGGGCTCGAGGCGTTTGCCGCTGCCATTGCGTCCGTCAAGGAGGAAGGTGACCAGCAGCCGCTCCGGGTGACGACGACCAATGCCTTCGCCAGCCGCTGGCTCGTGCCCCGCCTGCCCCTGTGGCGGAAGTTGCATCCCGACGTGCCGCTGGAAGTGATCGGCACTGACACGGTGCTCGATCTGCAGGCCGGAGATAGTGACGTTGCCATTCGCTATGCGACCAGCCGCGTACCGCCGACAGACGGGATCGTCGATGAGCTCTTCAGCGATACGTTCTGGCCGGTCTGCAGTCCGGATTTGCTTTCAACGGGACGCCTGAAGAGACCAGTCGACCTCGCAAAGCATGTTTTGATCCACTCCTATTGGTCGCCGGCCGATCGCGAGCCACCGACGTGGCAGAGATGGCTTGGTGCAGCCCAGCGCCGGTGGCGCGAGGTGCCCCCATACAAGGACCTGCAGCACTTGAGTTTCCGGGAAGAACTGCACGCCATCGAGGCGGTGATCAGTGGGCAGGGCGTCGGGATCTTCAGTGATGTGCTCGTGGCGCACGACCTCGCCACCGGCACGCTCGTGAAGGCATTCTCGTTGAGCCTGCCCGGCTATGGCTTCTATGTGGTCAGCAGGCCAAGCCATCCGCGCGCGCGGACCATTCGGGTCTTTTCGCAGTGGTTGCGGTCGAGTACCTGATCCGGGTTCGGAAGGGCTCAGCACAAACGGCGAAGTCGTCATGTGCAGACTTTTCCTGAAGCCCGTGAACCAGCAGAACGAACATGCGCCCTCCGCCCACAGAGAATGAACATTTGGCCGCTTCGGCGCGACCAAAAGCTGATCTCTTGGAAACGACACCATGCCGAGCCCGATGTCTGCCGTCGCGAGAGCTTGCCCCGCCATCCGCATCCTGCAGGGCTTGATCGCCGTCGCCCTCATTGCCATGGCCTCACCGAGCACGGCCGGCCAATGGCGCTACGGTTGCCGAGGCGTGCTACCGAGTGACGATGCACCGGTGGTGGTCTTTAGCCGGTCATCGCTTGTGATATTGCCGAAGGCGTGGCTGAACGGGCCGTTGCTCACGGCTGTCAACGACGATCTCCAGATCGCGAAATTCGAGGCGATCGACATCAATTCGGGCCTCGACAAGAAGATGGAGTTCAAGCGCGAAGGGGAACCCGAGGAGAAGCTGACACTGACCGAGATATCGTCCAAGAGGACGTCGGATGTTTACCGTCCACCCGGACGTCTGCCGCGCTCTGAGGAGACGACCCAGTACCGGAAGGTGTTTCGGTGGGTCGGCAACGGCGCCTTTGCGGGTCCATACGAGATCAAGATGGACTGCATCAATTACGAACTCTCAGCGCCGCAACGGTGACAACTCCAGCTGCGAATCCGGAGTGACGGGGCCGCCCCGAGAATTGACGGCGCCGAGCAGGTCACCGTTGCCCTCATGTGTCTTTCGGGTGCAGCGGAGTCGCCCAACACGAGAACGCTACGGAGCTCCAATGGAGCGCGCTTCAGAGTTCTTCCAGCAGCGCCTTGCTTTCCTTCAAGTCGCGGGTATCAAAGCCCTCGTCGAACCAACCGTAGACCGGCGCGAGAAGACCGCGTGCTTCATCACCCCTGTCCTGATCACGCCAGAGCCGGGCGAGACTGACGGCGGAGCGAAGTTCCCAGAGTTTCGCCTCCTGCTGGTGAGCAATCGCAATGGCGTGGCGAAACTCGGTCTCCGCATCGGCCTCGGCGCCTGGCCGAGCCCTCAGCATCAACTCGCCTCGTCGCCGATGCAGCTCGGCCTCGAACCACCGCACCCCCGATTTCTGGGTGAGTGCCAAGGCGTCGGAGAGTTGGCCGAGCCCGGTTTCAAATCGTGCTGCCTTTGCCTCGGCTGCTGCGAGCTGCGCGAGGTAGAACGGAAGAGTCCATGCTGCGCCGGACGCCTGGAATCCCTCGATGCCGCGCCGCAGCAAGTCCACCCCGGCCTCGGGGTCGCCGGCTTCGGCCAGCGTCCAGCCGCGATATGCCGTCCCCATCGCGAGAAAGAAGGCAAAGCGCTGCTCGGTGGTGAGCGCAACCAGCTCGTCCGCCCGTTGCCCAACCATGCCCGCGTCTTCGAGCACGAAATGCAACCGGCAGGCAACGCTCAGCGCGAATGCGAGGCTGATCGGGTGCGACGAATCGCGGGCCTCTGCCAGGGCGTCACTGCTCTGCACGCGCGCCTGATCGGCGAAGCCAAGAAGGCCACATGTCAGCGAGAGGAACGAAAGCATCGCCACGCGGGCGTTTTCTGCGAACAGGGCCGTCAGAGAGCGCTGCTGCGCCGGATCGTAAAGGGCGAGCCCCCGCTCGAGATGGCTGCGCGCCAAGGCCAATTGTCCGCGATGAAGCCAGCTATCGCCGACTGCCCGATGACCGGCGACAAGAATGGCCGCATCGTTCTGTCGTCCGGCCAAATCGAGCAAATTCTCGGCGATGCGATGCGATCGGTCCGTTTCACCACGGACGTGATAATGCACGAACTCGCCCCAGAGTGCCTTGAGCAGGTTCGGCGTGTCGTTGAGTGCCTCGCAGAGGCAACGCGCCCGGGCGTAGGCCCTGCCGGTCTCTTCGGCCGCGTGGCCCTTCGCGGCGATCAGTGCACCGCCGAGCGCGAGTTGAAGGTCAGTTTCGGTGCGCTGGCGCGCGGGAGTATCCGGCAGTTCGGATAGCAGATCGAGCGCCTTTCGCATCTGCGCGATTGCTTCTGTCATTGCCGATCGAGCCTTTGAACGCTCACCAGCCTCCTGCCAATAGGAAACCGCCTTTTCGGCCAGGCCCGCATGTCCGCAGTGGTGGGCGAGGATTTCCGGCTGCTCTTGGATGCCCCTGGCGAGCCTCTCCTCCAGTGCGCCAGCGATCCGCGCGTGCAGCTCGCGGCGTTGGCCGCGCAACATTGTGCCGTATGCCGCATCCTGGACCAGTGCATGTTTGAACAAGAAATTGGCGTCGGGCGGCTCGACACTCCCAAACACGAGGCCGGTGTTGATCAGCCGGTCGAGCGCCGCCCGCAACTCGCTGTCGCACCGCTGTGCGACCGAGGCCAGCAGATCGTAGGAGAACTCGCGGCCGATAGCCGCGCCGATTTGTGCCACCTCCTTGGCGATCGGACCAATCCGGTCGAGGCGCGCCATCAACGAAGCATGTAGCGTGGCCGGTACGGCAAGTCCGGGCAGCGGCGCGAAGGAGATCGCTCGCGCGATACCCTCGGGGCTCGTTTCGAGCACCGCTTTGGTCAACTCCTCAACGAACAGCGGCACGCCATCCGTTCGTTCGGCAATTTCATTGACGATTTCGGTCGGCAGCGTCTGGCCACCTGCCACGCTCCGGATCAGCGCAGCGCCCGCTTTCTGGTCAAGCCGGTTCAGCACGAGCGAGCTGACATGCGGCTTTCCGGTCCATACCAACTGGAACTCGGGGCGGTAGGTGATCAGGACCAAAACCGGTAGGCTTGCTACGCGATCGACGGTTCGGTCCAGCAGCTCGCGCGAGCTTGGATCGATCCATTGCATGTCCTCGAACACGATCATGATTGGACATCTTTGCGCGAGAGCTTCAAGCTGGCGAACCAGAGCGGCGAAGCTTCTCTCCTTCTTTTGTTGCGGCGTACTCGTAACCGGCAAGTATAGATTATCGTTGGGGATCGACAGCAACTCGGCCAGGATCGCCACGTCGTCGTCGGGCGGCAATGCAGGCGATAGGAGCGCTCGAAGTTTGTCGAGCTTGGTCGTCGGTGTGTCCTCACGATCGAAGCCAGCCGCCCGCTGGAGTTGTGCGGTGAAGGGGTAAAGCGCGCTTTCCTGATGATGAGGCGAGCAGAAGTAGCGCAAGCAGGTGTGCGGCTCCCGCTCGATACGCTCCTGAAGAGCCGCAACGAGGCGCGACTTGCCGATCCCCGCCTCGCCGACGAGCAGCATGACTTGACCGGTACCCGCCCGCGCATGGCTCCAGCTCCGCTCCAACCGCGCGAGTTCTTCCTCACGCCCAACCAGCGGGGCGAGGACCGAAGGGTGCAACGCCTCGAAGCGGCTTTCCGCTGTTCCCTCATGAAGCACCCGCCAGGCTTGCACCGGTGCGGCGAAACCCTTCAGCGTCACGGCGCCGAGATTCTCGTAGTCAAAGAGCCCGCCGATGAGCCGCCGCGTGTCCTCAGCGATGACGACCCCATCCGGTTCGGCGAGCGCTTGCAGTCGAGCGGCAAGGTTCGGCGTCTCGCCAAGGACTGCCTGCGCCTCCGCCGCTTCGCTGCCGATAAGGTCGCCTACGACGACGAGGCCAGTTGCGAGCCCAAGACGAACCCGCAGCTCGAGCTCCGGTGGGGCTCCCGGCGCGTGCCTGGTCGCGGCGATCTCAAGCGCAGCGCGCACTGCGCGTTCGGCATCGTCCTCATGCGCTGAAGGATGACCGAACAGGATGAGCATGCCATCGCCGATGTAACGGCTGACGGTGCCACCGTACTTGCGGACGACCGCCGCTACGCTATCGCGGTACTCAGCAATGATGTCCCGTAGATCTTCCGGGTCGAGCTTTGTCGCCAGTGCCGTCGAGCCGACGAGATCGCAGAACATCACTGTGAGCTGACGACGCTCGGCGGAAGAACTTGGTGCGGCTAACAAGCCTGCGCGCTCCGTGACCGGTGCCACGATGGACGTCGATGCGCCGGCCCCTGTCGTCACTTGCGGCGATACGGTCGGCGTGAGCGCGGCACCGCAGTCGCCACAGAAGTTCTTGCCCGTCGGATTGTCGCCCCCGCACGCAGGGCAGCGAACGAACAGCGGCGCGCCGCAATCGCCGCAGACCTTCGTTCCCTCCGGGTTGACTCTGCCGCAATTCGCGCAATCCATGGCCGCACCCGATCGAATTCCGACCGACATGAGTTCGCGTCGGTCTATGGACGAATCTTCAGAGCGCGCTCTTTCAAGATTCTTCGTCAGCCGCCTACCAAGCGCCAAGCATGATCAAACTCACAATGGCCAGGAAGCAGACACAGGCGATAGTCGCAGGGAAAATGAGCCAGCCGGGTGTCATCGTTGCCTCCCGAGCGGTTGTCTCGAAAAGCTTAAGCTGGCCGGCGCGATTAGGATTATGAACTGGCTAACACTCTGCAACTCAAGCCCATTTTCAATCTGAGAAGGCCGACCACAGCCTGACACGACCCAAACGCGAAATTTGGCAGCCCACCGTTGGGATCGATCGCGAGCTGGTCGATCGAAAGGGCGATGACGTTGCTGCTAACGGGCAAGCGTATCTTTGTAGATAATTCCATCTTTCATGATGATCTTGAAATTGTTGGCGGGGTCGGCAAGAAGGCCGATATTGTCCAGGGGATTTCCGTCGACGAGCAGCAAATCCGCGAGTGCGCCCTGTTCCACGACGCCAAGTTTGCCGGGATAAGGATTCCGCTTGCCCGATAGCGCCAGCAGTTCGGCATTCGTCGATGTCGCCATGGTCAGCGCTTCGGCGGGCGTGTACCAGCGAGCGAGTGAGGCCAGGATGGCCCCCTGTTGGCGCGCGAGCGCTGCAGAGAACAGGACGTCGGTGCCCCACGCCGTCTTGATCTTGTACTTCCTCGCCAACTCGTAGGATCTGGCTATGCCGGGCCAGACCTCATCCGCCTTGGCTCGCTGGATGGAGCCTACAGGAAAGCCCAGCCTCAAATCCTCGGGGAGAGGCTGCATACTCAGCCAAACACCCTTCTCTGCCATCAGCTTCGCTGTTGCGTCGTCCATCAGGAAGCCGTGTTCGATACACTTCACCCCAGCCGCAATGGCTCCCCGAATTGCAGCAGCCGTAAAGGCATGCGCAGCGACGTACGTGCCCCAGTTCTCAGCCGCTTCGACGGCCGCGCGTATTTCGGGTTCGGTGAACGTGGTCACGTCGATTGGACTGAAAGGCGACGACACTCCGCCGCCAGCCGTCAACTTGACTTGGGAGGCGCCTTGCATGAGCTGTTCGCGGACACGGACGCGAACCTCGTCGGGACTGTCCGCAACCATTGCCCCGCCGGTCTGCTCCATGCGGGTGAGCATGCCGCCGATCGTCCGCGGCAGGTCGGTAAGCTGGCGGAAGTCCCCATGCCCACTCGTGACAGTAATGACCGCGCCGGACGGATAAATGCGCGGACCCTTGATGATACCTTCGTCGATGGCGCTTTTGAGCCCGAACACCGGCCCGCCCACATCTCGAACGCTAGTAAAACCGCGCATCAGAGTGTGCGTGGCCTCGTCGCCAGCGACAAGATTGACGTAGCCGACGTCGCCGAGCGACTGTGCCGGCGTGACTCGGATCAGCATCGCATGCCAATGGTTGTCGATGAGGCCGGGCATCAATGTGCGTCCGCCGCCTTCGATAATGCGAATCTCCGCCGGGCTATCCACCGCTATCGGCTGTAGCGAGATTGATTCTATCTTGTTGCCGCGCACCAAGACGTTGGAGGAGGCAGACAGCGTGGCGCTCTTGCCATCGAAGATGCGGACGTTCTGAAAGAGCGTGGCCGCGCCACCTGTCTGAAGCGCTTGCTGCGCCAGGCTCGCTCCACCGGGCCCGGCCGAGAGCATCACCGCGATCGACAGCGAACGAAATGTTACGCTCATCGACGGTCGGATCCGCCGCGCGCTGTACAACGCATTCAACAGAGTTCCTGTCATCACTGCGCACGGCCCTTCTCGTTGCGTGTCAGCTGCGTCCGGTTGAAGCGGCCGGACCTTTGCGATTGCGATGCTGTGCATGGCTCTCGCAGCGACGATCTTGCGACCTCGGTCAGAGCGGACCGCCCTGGTTGCGCCTGATGATCTTGAGAGCCAGAAAGATCGCGCCGGCAACAAGGAAGGCAACACCGATCGCGGCGAATCCGCTGGACTCGTTACTCAAGCCGAGCGCCGTGAATAGCAAACCGAAAAGCAGGAGAAGCATACCCGCGAACTTCTTGATCAGGAGGATTGGTCTTTCAACTGCGATCGCCATCAGCGCACTCCCTATTCACTATTTATCGATTCATTCCGTTATGCCGTTCTCGCCGCCGGGCGCCACGCATAGCCAGCCAGGCTATGCCGCGAGAGATCAGATCGACGCCGAGCACAAATCCGAGCAAAGGACCTGTCATCGGGATTCCCGTGAGCATAGCGAGGCCAGGGAGAATTCCGAATGCGCCGGACAGCAGCATCACCCAGCCCGCATCCTTCCAGTGGCGGAGGCCCGGAAAGAGTCGAACCGACGGACATCGGCAGCAACACGCGCGCCACGAAGGTGATGTCGCGCAGCCCCTTGAACGCGCTGTAAAAACGAGGCCATCGCTTCTCGTTCGCGAAAAGCTACTGTAGCGTGTAGCCGCTCACAATGAAACGACAGGTGATCTGACACAACGCAGCTGTCGAAGGGCATGGCCGCAGCTTCGCGGCAGGAGCAGCCAGGTGACTTCAGTGCGCAAATTCGTATCAATGTTGGTCATGTGGCCGAGAAAGCCGATTGGCCTTCTCATTCGGGTCCTGCTCGTCACATGGGCCGTACTGGCCATCTACTACTCGAACTTGCCTTGGTCCTGGCTGCGTACGATTGCGGCCGGAGCGTTTGCGGGCTTTGCGATTTGGGCGCTCTGGCGTTCGCGCCAACCGCGCATGTCCGCTCTCTTCCTCGTCATGTTTTTCGGTGTCGTCGTATGGTGGATCTCAATCCCTCCATCACACGATCGGGATTGGCGACCGGAAGTCGCGGTGATGCCGCGGGCGGCCATCGACGGCGACCGCGTGCGCCTGACCGGCGTCCGTAACTTCGACTACCGAAGTCGAAGCGACTTCACGGTGCGCTACGAGGAGCGCGAGCTGTCGCTGTCGCACTTGATAGCCCTCGATTTCTACGTTTCCTATTTCACCGAGGGGCTAGTCGGGCACACGTTTGTGAGTTTTGTCTTCGACAATGCGCCACCACTGGCCATCTCCATCGAGACGCGTCCTGAGGTCGGCGAAGGCTTTGCGCCCGTCGCCTCCCTGTTCAAGCAATTCGAGCTCATCTACGTGGTCGGTGAAGAGCGTGATGTTGTGGGCGTGCGCACCAACCATCGCCACGAGCCGGTGTACCTGTATCGCCTCAATACATCGGTTGACGACGCGCGCCGGCTGCTGATGATCTATTTGACGCGCATCAACGAGCTAGCCGATCGGCCGGAGTTCTACCATCTGTTGACCAACAGCTGTACGATCAACATCGTGCGCTATGCAAATGCGGCGGGCCGACGGGGGCGCTTCGACATTCGACATCTGTTCAACGGACTGATCGATAGCTATCTCTACCACTCCGGCCGGATAGATGCGACGCTGCCGTTTGATGAATTGAGGCGGGGGTCCTTGATCAACGAAGCCGCACAGGCGGCCGATGGCGCAGCCGATTTCTCACAGCGGATCCGCTTGTCCTTGCCGACAATGGTGCGACCCTGACCCCTATTGGGCTCACAAGAGCCGCCGCCGATCCGCCGGGTTCTCCTCTCCTGCCCATGTCCATCTCGGGTCCTGCTTGTCTACGGCAGTTGGCCATGATCGGAGGCGGCAAGCTGTCTCTGCCCGGCTTGAACGGTTGTAGTCTGCGCTGGTTTACAATCGGCCCATGACGGCTAAACAGCGCGGCGTCCGCGGTAAGCTCCCAAGCTGACGAAAGCGACCAGTTGCCCCTGCTAGGCCGTCCGCAACACCGGCGCTGGCGGCTGCGATGGGCGGATCAGCGCGAATGCGACCTGCACGATGCCGCCGGCAAGGCCGAGCGCGACGCCGATGCGCCAGGCCATGGTGTAGGAGCCGAGTGCGTCGTAGAGCAGCCCTCCTCCGTAGGCGCCGAGGAAGCTGCCGATCTGGTGGCTCATGAAGGCGAGGCCCTGGATCATCGCCTGCCAGCGCAGGCCGAACATCTCGGCGACCGCGCCTGCGACCAGCGGGCCTACGCCCATCCACAGGAAGCCCATGATCGCGCCGAACAGCAGCGTGGAGAACGATGTTGCCGGCAGCATGAAGTACCAGGCGAGCGCCAGCGAGCGCAGGATGTAGATCCCGCCCAAGAGCGCCAGCTTGTTCCAGCGCTGGCCCGCCCAGCCGAAGAACAGCGAGCCCAGCACGTTGAAGCCGCCGATCATGCCGAGCGTCTGCGCGCTCAGCATCGGATCGAGGCCGCAGATTGCAAGGTACGACGGCAGGTGCGTGGTGAGGAACACGAGCTGCATGCCGCAGACGAGATAGGCGCAGGTCATTACCACGAAGGACGCATTGCCGAACGCGGTCCTTGCAGCCGTCGCGGCCGTGGCATCGTCGATGTCGTCGGCGGCCGGCTTGGGCAGCGGGATCTTGTCGACGCGCCCGGCATACCAGGCCGCCGGGATCATCAGCACCGACATGATGACGAAGCCGGCAAGCCCGATGCGCCAGCCAAAGCCCTCGTTGAGCATCTGGCCGATCGGCGCCGACAGCAGCGCCCCGAGCGATCCCGCGCCGGAGACGATGCCGAGCACCGTCGAGCGCACCGTTTCAGGCACCGCGCGCGCCGCCACCGACATCGCGATCGCCGCCGCGGTGCAGGCGAGCGAGGTGCCGATCAGCACGCCGGCGCCGATCATGATGCTGAGAAGCCCGTTCGCCGTCGCCATCAGCGCGAGGCCCGCGATGTACATCAGCGCGCCCACGATCATGATCGGGCGAAAGCCGTAGCGCACGGTGAGAGCGCCGGCGGGCGGCTGCAGGAAGCCCCAGGCGAGGTTCTGCACGGCCAGCGCCAGCGTGAAATCCGAGATCGAAATATGGATGTCGTGCGTCAGCGGCTGCATGAAGATGCCGAGCGACTGCCGTAGCCCCATGCTCAACGTCAGCATGATCGAGGCGCCGATCAGGATCGGCAAGGTCGGGCGCAGGACCTGCAGCAGGGGCATTCTTCTTCTCCCTTTTGGGCGCGGCACGGGTGCCGTCGTCTGCTTTTGCCGATGTTTTTTGGTACACAGACCTGTGTACTTAGGCTATAGATATCCGCTGCTGTCAAGCGAACAGGATGCTTAGCTCCGCATGGCTCCCCCGCCTGCCCCACAGACGATGAAAGAGCGGATCCTTCAGACCGCCGACAAGCTGTTCTACCTGCAAGGCATTCGCGCCATCGGCGTCGACACCATCGCGGCCGAGGTCGGCATCTCCAAGCGCACGCTCTACAACCACTTCCCGTCCAAGGACGCGCTGATCGCGGCCTATCTCGAGCGCCGCTTCGTCAGCGCACGCCCTTCCGACAAGCTGCCCGCCGAGCAGATCCTCGCCACCTTCGATTCGCTGGAGCGGCGCTTTGCCGCCAAGGATTTTCGCGGCTGCCCGTTCGTCAACGCGGTCGCCGAGCTCGGCCCTCAAGACCGCGCCGTGAAAAAGATCGCAATCGCCTTCAAGGAAAGTCGCCGCCTCTGGTTTCGCGACCGGTTGAACGAGCTCGGCGTTGCGGAAGCGGACGCGCTGTCAACACAGCTGGTGCTGCTGGTTGACGGCTCGATCGCGCAGGACTTGGTGCGTGATGATCCGGCGATGGCAAGGGCCGCCAAGGAAGCGGCGACGGTGCTGCTACGGAATGCGGGCGTGGATGTGGGTGGTGATGCGCAGAAGAGACGCAAGCGCGCGAAATAGCCGCTGTCGTCGTATCGTCAGGTGTCATCACCCGCGAAGGCGGATGATCCAGTATTCCAGAGCCGGTTGTGATTGGACCGAGAGGGCGCGGCGTACTGGATTCCCCGCCTTCGCGGGGAATCCAGCGGTGTTTCGAGGACCGCCGCGACCCTACCAATATGCTCCTGTTTTGCCCGACGGGTCAAACGACGCCGCTGCCGGCGCCAGCCATCTCGCCACCCCGCATAACCCATTGATCCGACTACCGCCGGCTACTGTGCATGGGGTTGTTTTCGCAACTTTGTGCGGGCGGCCCTCACGCCGCCTGCGACACGACGCGATTGCGGCCGTCGTGCTTGGCGCGGTAGAGCGCGGTGTCGGCGCGCTTGAGGACGTCGGCAACCGCCTCGCCCTTGTGCTCCAGCGTGGTGAGGCCGATCGAGATCGTGACCTCGATGCGCTTCGCACCCTTGTGGATGGCGAACGGCTCGCCCGCGATCGAGCGGCGCAGGCGCTCGGCGACCATGCCGGCGACGTGGAGATCGGTCTCCGGCATCACGATGACGAATTCCTCGCCGCCGTAGCGGCAGGCGAGATCAATGCCGCGGATCGATTTGCGCACGCGCACCGCGAACTCGCGCAGCACGTCGTCGCCGGCGTCGTGGCCGTAATTGTCGTTGATCGACTTGAAGTAGTCGATGTCCAGGATCATCAGCGCCAGCGGCTTGCCGCGGGTCGCGGCCTGTTCGGCGAGCGTCGCCAGATGGCTCTCCATGTAGCGGCGATTGTGCAGGCCGGTGAGAGCGTCGGTGATCGCCATCTCGATCGAGTTCTGCACGTTGTCGCGCAAATGGTCGGTGTAGCGGCGGCGGCGGATCTGGGTGCGGGCGCGCGCCAAGAGCTCGGTCTTGTCGATCGGGCGCAGCAGATAGTCGTTGACGCCGATCTCGAGGCCGCGCAGCAGCCGCGTCGAGTTCTCGGGCTCGGCGATGGCCAGGATCGGCACATGGCGCGTGCGCTCCAGCGAGCGCGCCTGGCTGCACAGGCGCAGGCCGTCGAAATTGTTGAGGTCGAGCGAGACGATCAGCAGGTCGTAATTGCCCTCGGCGGCGTGGAACAGCGCCTCCGTCGGGTTCGGCTCGACGTCGATGGTGTGCTCGGCGGCGAGGATCGTCGCCAGCCGCTCGTAGGAGGACTGGCGGTCGTCGACCAGGAGGATGCGGCCACCCTTGCCGGTGTCGGCGATCGCACTGCGCTCGGGCGCCTGCATGCCGATCTCGAGCGAGGTGATGGCGCGCATGCGCAGCTCATCGGTCATCATCTTCAGCCGCGTCAGCGAGCGCACCCGCGCGATCAGCACGACATCGGAGACGGGTTTTGTCAGGAAGTCATCAGCGCCGGCCTCGAGCCCGCGATTGCGGTCGGCGGGGCTGTCGAGCGCGGTGACCATCACGACAGGAATGTGGTGCGTGGCCGGATCGGTCTTGAGGCGGCGGCAGACCTCGAAGCCGTCCATGTCGGGCATCATCACGTCGAGCAGGATGATGTCGCATTCGGCACGCCTCGAGATCGCGAGCGCCTCGGCGCCGTTCGCGGCGGTCATCACGTCGAAATATTCGGCGGACAGGCGGGCTTCGAGCAGCTTGACGTTGGCAGGGACGTCATCGACGACCAGGATACGCGCGGACACTGTGAACTCACTTCCTATCCGATAAAACGCCGGACCGTCTCAATGAATTTGCCGACCGAGATCGGCTTGGACAAATAGGCTTCGCAGCCGCCCTCGCGGATGCGCTCTTCGTCGCCCTTCATCGCGAACGCCGTGACCGCGACGACGGGAATGGCACGCAGTTCCGGATCGTCCTTGATCCAGCGCGTCACCTCGAGGCCGGAGACCTGCGGCAGCTGGATGTCCATCAGCACGAGGTCGGGCCGCATCTTGCGCACGAGGTCGAGCGCCTCGTAGCCGTTGCTGGTGCCGGAGGTCTGGTATCCGTGCGCCTCCAACAGGTCGCGGAAGAGCTTCATGTTGAGCTCGTTGTCTTCCACGATCAGGACGGTCTTAGCCATCCCGCCCTCCTGATTGGTCCGAAGGACCGGTCCATGTGACGCCTCAGACGCCGCTTTCCCGGCGTTTCGAAAACTGGATTCAAACTAGCCGCAGATTCGCTTGAGTTTCGTTAAACCCGACGGCCCACTTTCTGCGATGTGGTTTCCAGTTGCTTGTCGGGGCCGGAAGACTTGAGGACGAGACTCGGGCATGATGATTCCAAATTAGAGACCGAAAGTTAACGGAAAGGCAAACCGTCCCCGTGAAAAAGCCTGTTCACAACCCCCGCGAAGTCGCTGAAATCGTTGCGATTCAGGCCCTGTCCTTCGTCGCGGGCGAGCCTGAGCGGCTGGGCCTGTTCCTGGCCGAGACGGGGGTCGGTCCGGAGACCCTGCGCAATGCCGCCGCGGACCCGAATTTCCTCCTCAGCGTGCTCGATTTCGTGATGCGGGACGATGCCACGGTGAAGGCCTTTGCCGAGGCCGCGGAACTGCATCCAACCAACGTTGCCGCAGCGCGGCAGGTCCTCGGCGATGCGCTCGGCGACCCCTCCTGGGAGCGCGACGTGCCGTGACCACCCCTGAGGCGGCCGGGCCCCGCTGCTTCTGCCGGGATTGTCTGGCCGGCCTCGACATGGGCGTACAGAACTTGGGCGTGCGGCGCTGCTCGGCCTGCGGTTCCCCTCGCCTCGTTCGCCACCGCGCGCTCGCCAGCCTGACCATCGCCCATATCGACTGCGACGCCTTCTACGCAACGGTCGAGAAGCGGGACAACCCTGAGATCGCCGACAAGCCCGTCATCATCGGCGGCGGCAAGCGCGGCGTGGTGTCGGCCGCCTGTTACATCGCGCGCACCTATGGTGTTCGCTCGGCGATGCCGATGTTCAAGGCTTTGGAGGCCTGCCCGCATGCGACCGTGATCCGCCCCGACATGGCGAAATATGTCCGGGTCGGCCGCGAGGTCCGCCAGGCCATGCAGGCGCTGACGCCGCTGATCGAGCCGCTCTCGATCGACGAGGCCTTCCTCGATCTCTCCGGCACCGAGCGTGTGCACGGCATGATCCCGGCCAAGGTGCTGGCGCGCTTTGCCCGTGACGTCGAGCGCGACATCGGCATCACTGTCTCGGTCGGCCTGTCCTGCAACAAGTTCCTGGCCAAGATCGCCTCCGACCTCGACAAGCCCAGAGGCTTTGCCGCGCTCGATCAGGAGGAAGCGCGCGCGATGCTGGCGGAAAAGCCGGTCGGCTTCATCTTCGGCGTCGGCCCCGCCACGCAGGAGCGTCTGGTGCAGCGCGGCTTTCGCATCATCGCCGACCTGCAGAAAGCCGACGAGATCGAGATGATGCGGCAGTTTCCGAGCGACGGCCGCCGGCTGTGGCGACTCGCGCGCGGCATCGACGACCGCCGCGTCGAGCCCGACCGCGGCGCCAAGACGATTTCCAGCGAGACCACGTTCGAGACCGACATCCGCGATTTCGCGACGCTGGAAAGAATCCTGTGGCGGCTCTGCGAAAAGACATCGACGCGCCTGAAGAGCAGCGAGCTCGCTGGCTCGACCGTGACGCTGAAGCTGAAGACCGCCGATTTCCGCCAGCGCACGCGCTCGCAGTCGATCGCCGCCCCGACGCAGCTCGCGGCGAAGATCTTCTCGATCTGCCGGGAGATGCTGGCCAAGGAAGTCGACGGCACCGCCTTTCGCCTGATGGGCGCCGGCGTCAGCGCGCTGCGCGAGGGCTCGGCGATCGACGACACCGACATGCTCGACCGCCGCGCCGCCCACGCCGAACGCGCGGTGGACAGCCTGCGCAAGAAGTTCGGCAGCGCCGCGGTGATCCGCGGCATCGCCTATGAGGGCCCGGAGAAGGCGCAGGAGTGATCTATTCCTGCTCAACTCAGTCGCGTTCGAAGATTCGTGCACCCGGATAGGCACGCCTGGCATACTGAACGACCAACTGCCGGTCCTGAGTTTCCAGGAACGGCGTTCGGATCTGACAAGACCCGACGATGAGGTGCCACAAGCCGTTGAGCTTTCGAATGACGACGTTCATTTGAGCCTCTTCGCAGTGACCCGAGTGGACTCAAATTGTAAGAATCTCCCGCCGTCGCTCAATTGTACCAGTGTAAGGTCAGCGCATGAGAAGGATTGGAGGAGATATACAAAGGTATGTTGACGATGGCTCCAACAGCCGCTGGCGCCGATAGCTTCGCAAGGGCTCAACCGATCTTACCGGTTCGGGAGCTGGCACGGTGACAGGCGAACGCGATCTCGATGCGCTGCTGAGTAACATGAAGCCGGAGATCCTGGACGGCATCTTCGCGTTTTGCACGCTTGCGCCGAGCGCGAGCATTCCGGCCACCATCAGCCCTATCCTGACGTTCCGCGAACGCGAAGGGACCACGCTGGTGGTGCTGCAGGAGGAGGCCGAACGTGCCGGGCTACGCCATGAATATCCCTCGCGCCTCATCACCTTGACGGTTCATTCCGCCCTCGATGCGGTGGGCTTTCTGGCAGCCATCACGGCACGTCTGGCCCAAGCCGGCATTAGCGTGAATGCCGTGTCGGCTTTTCACCACGATCATCTCTTTGTGCCTGTCGACCAGGCCGATGAGGCGATGGCTCTCCTGCTTGACAGGTTCAAGCCGCAACAGGGCTGATTGCGCTTGATCTAGAGCATGCTCTAGCCTGTAGAGAGATGGCTGGCCTCGATTCAAGGAGACAGCCTATGACAGTGATCGACAACAAGGCGCTCATTCAGGACATCATGGATGCGCGCGCACGTCGCGACCCCGGCCCGTTCATCGCCGCGATGGCCGATGATTTCGTCTGGCGCATCACCGGCTCGACGGCCTGGTCCGGCGACTATGTCGGCAAGGCCGACGTGCTGGAACGGCTGATGAAGCCTCTCAGCGGACAATTCACTGCCCCCAACAGCCTCACGCTATCCCGCATCATCGCCGAAGGCGATTACGTCGTCGCCGAGTGCCGGGGCAATGCAACGACGCTTGCCGGCGAGCTCTACGCCAACACCTACTGCTTCGTCATTCGCATGGCGGACGGGAAACTGCGCGAGTTGACCGAATACATGGACACCGCATTGGTCGAGCGGGTGCTAAGGCCGCCCGGCAACCAATGAGGCCGGCGCGGCCTTGAGGCGTCCATGCGGCGACACGGCGGGTCTCTCCCCGCTGGCGATCCACTCCTCATAGAATTCGACCTTGGCTTCGATGAGTGCCAAAGCCTGCGACCAGCGGTGGATGTTGTCCTGCACCCGCTGCTGGTGCGCTGCGAGCAGCGCGTGACGCTCGGTCAGCGCTGCTTCGCCTCGTTTCGCAAGCGCCGCATATTCGCGCATCTGCTTGACCGACATGCCGGTGCCGCGCAGGCGTTCCATCAGATCTAGCCAACCAACGTGAAAATCGCTGTAGACGCGCCGGCCGCCGCGGTCCCTGACGACGCCGGGGATCAGGCCCTGAGCCTCATACCAACGGATGGTGTGAATGCTGCGGCCCGTTCGGCCGGCGACCTCTCCGATGCGAAGCCCTCGCGACATGGCCTTTCCTTTCTTCGAAACCGCCTCGCAAGGCTCAATCTACCCTGCGAGGTCTCCTCAGTCCGCGACCGCCACCGCCTCGATCTCGATCAGCCATTCCGGCGCGGCGAGTGCGGTGACACCGACCAGCGTCGAGGCCGGCGGCTCCATGCCTTCGAAGAAAGCCGAGCGGGCCTTGCCGATGATGGGGCGCAGCTCCGGCTTGTAGTTCACGACGAAGGTCGTGATTTTCACGATGTTGGAATAGCTCGCACCGGCCGCCTTCAGCGCGTGCCCAAGATTCTGCATCACCTGCGTGGTCTGCGCGGCGATATCGCCCTCGCCGACGATCCGCCCCTCCTCGTCGGTGGAGACCTGCCCGGAGATGTAGATGGTCCGAGCGCCCGAGGCGGTGACGACGTGGGAATAAGCCGGATTGTGATGCAGGCCGCTGGGGCGGAGATGGTCGAGCTTGGGCATGGGCTGTCTCCCCGAGTTTGTGGTTGGGAAGGAGCGTAGCTGGAGAGTATGACGAGAGCTAGCCCCGTCATTGCGAGGAGCTCTTGCGACGAAGCAATCCAGACTGCTTCCGCGGAGGATTCTGGATTGCTTCGCTACGCTCGCAATGACGGAGAAGCCCTCAATTACAGGGCTTGCTGTCCTTGACGTCGAACTTGCCCATCGCGCCGGAGATGACGAAATCATTGTAGTCGAGCACGAGCTGGCGCGAGACGCCGTTCTCGTAGAGCTCGAACGCCATCGCGTAGACCGGGGTCTGCTCGCCTTCCTTCTGCTGGGCGTCGCGGTCGAAATAGCTGACGGTGACCGGCCAGCGCTTCAGCGACTTCATGTGCTCGTCCGACGTCGACGGATCGGTCGAGGTGGCACGGTCGGGGGCGACCGGCTGGCCGATCACGGTCAGCGTGTTGTAGACCTTCTGACCGTCATCGGAGCCGTCATAGACCGAGAGCTCCAGCAGCGACTTGCCGTCCTTGGCGGCGGCGATGATGCGCTGGATCTGCTCGGTCGGGAACACGATCTTGCCGTCGAGCGTGAACGTCTTCGGCGCCGGCAGCTTCAGCTTGACGTTGATGTGGTCGCCGTCGCGCTCGGCTGAGCCGTCGACCCGGCCCGCATCCGTCTGGTTCATGCGCGTCTCGATCTTGAAACGGTAGCTCTTGCCGGAGGCGTCCTCCCACGAATTGGAGCGGAGGTCGCTGAGCGTGACCTTGCCCTCGCCGCTGTCGAGCTCGGAGACCTGGCGGAATTCCGAGGTATAGCCCTCGCAGGCGTTCCCCGTGAAATTGTAGAGGATCCGGCCGCGGGCGCTGTTCACCGAATTGCTGCGCGATTTGACCAGGCTGAGGTCATAGAGCGCCTGATGCGCGAGAAACGGACCGTTGGCGGCTTGAGCCCCGCCGCCAAGGCCGACACTGGCCGCGGCGAGCGCCATCACACCGAGCGAAGTCCGGAAAAGGTGCACCATGTCTGTTCCCTGAGGAAAGCGCAGATTCGACATTTTAATGACCGTTCCATTGCGCCGCAACTGAGGCCGTTTCACTAAAAGTTTGCCCCTCACGTTGAACCTGCTGGCCTGCCTCAACAAAATGCAGCCCCTCCGGTTGCTTGCATGTGGCGGCACGATGGGCGAAACAGGGCGCGCCCGGCCGGCAGTCGCGCCGGAGCGAAGGATTTTTGGACAACGAGGTCGGACATGGCGGGCACGGTCGAGCAGAAACTGGCGGAGCAGGGTATCAAGCTGCACGAGGCCCCCACCCCCGTCGCCAATTACGTGCCCTTCGTGCGCACTGGCAACCTCCTGTTCGTCTCCGGCCAGGTCTGCTTCGACCCCGCCGGCAAGCTGATTGCCAAGGGCAAGCTGGGCGCCGGCGTCTCGATCGAGGACGGCGCCGCAGCCGCGCGCGGCTGCGCGGTCAACCTGCTGGCCCAGGTCAAGGCGGCGCTCGGCGATCTCGACAAGGTCGTACGCGTGGTGCGGCTCGGCGGCTTCATCAACTCGGCCCCGGATTTCCTGGACGGGCCCAAGGTGCTGAATGGCGCCTCCGACCTGATGGTCGCCGCCTTCGGCGACAAGGGCCGCCACGCCCGTACCACCGTCGGCGTCGCCTCGCTGCCCGCGGATGCGGCGGTCGAGGTCGAAGGCGTGTTCGAGGTCGCCTGACGCCAAATGCGCGCTCCGGATTGGCTGACAGCCCGGCCGGTCGCCCATCGCGGCCTGCACGACATTTCGCGCGGCATCGTCGAGAACATGCCGGGCGCGGTGCAGGCTGCAATTGCCGGCAATTTCGCGATCGAGGTCGATATCCAGCTCTCGGCCGACGGCGAGGCCATGGTCCATCACGACCATGCCCTGGGCCGACTCACCGAGGCCACCGGCGATGTGGTCGCAAAGACCGCGGCCGACCTCAAGGCCGTCAGGTTCAAGGACACCGATGAGCGGATGATGTCGCTCGCAGACCTCTGCGCCATGGTCGCCGGACGTGTGCCCCTGGTGATCGAGGTGAAGAGCCATTTCGGCGGCGACCGCAAGCTGGTGAAGCGGATGGCCGAGGTGCTGGCGTCCTATGATGGCCCCGCCGTCGGCATGTCCTTCGATCCCGACCAGGTTCTGGCGCTACGTGAATTGCTCCCCTCTCGCCCCCGCGGCATCGTCGCGCAGCGGAGCTATGAGGACGAGTACTGGGCCAAGCTCACCCAAGAGCAGCGCGACAGCATGCTGTACCTGCGCCATGGCTTCCAGACCCAGCCGCATTTCGTTGCCTTCAAGGTCGACCACCTCCCGGCCCCCGCCCCCTGGATCGCCCGCAACCTGTTCGGCTGCGCCCTGCTCGGCTGGACCGTCCGCACGGCGGAGCAGCGGACGCGGGTCGGGCGCTATGCGGACCAGATGATCTTCGAGGGGTTCGTGCCGTAGGGCTTGCCCGTGTCCCGGACAAGCAGCAACGCATCAGCGTTGCTGCGCAGAGCCGAGACCCATCTCTCCAGGAATCCGGTGCAACTTGGGCCCCGACTCTGCAGCGCATCGCTGAAGAAGCGCTGCGCTTCGTCCGGGGCACGAGAGCGAGCCTTCCCCACCCCTTGAAGTCGCTGCTGCAATGCACGATCTTGGGCACGATGGCATCATCGGAAATCACGCTCGAGGCCGTACCTTCGATTGGCGACGTGTCACCGGAGGATTGGGACGCCTGCGCCAATCCCGGCGGATTGTGCAATGGGGCTGGCCCGGGAACCTCATCCGTCCTTCCAGGCGATTCCCTCGGCCTCTCAAGACCTGCCTATAACCCGTTCGTCTCCCACGCCTTTCTCTCAGCAGCCGAGAAATCGGGTTCGGCCACGATCCGCACCGGCTGGGCGCCGCGGCACCTGATCGCCAAGCTCGATGGCCGCGTTGCCGGAATCGTGCCCTGCTATCTGAAATCGCACAGCCAGGGCGAATACGTCTTCGACCGCGGCTGGGCGGATGCCTATGAGCGCGCCGGCGGGCGGTATTACCCGAAGCTCCAGGTCTCGGTTCCCTTCACGCCGGCGACCGGACCGCGGCTGCTGGTGCGCGACGGCGTCGATCGCGAGCGCATCACCGAGGCGCTGGCGAGTGGCCTCATAGCGCTGTGCGGCGTCAGCAAGGCCTCCTCCGTCCACGTGACCTTCGCGCGGGAGTCAGAATGGAAGCTGCTCGCCGAGCACGGCTTTCTCCAGCGCACCGACCAGCAGTTCCACTGGCACAATGAGGGCTTTGCGAGCTTCGACGACTTCCTGGCGACGCTGAACTCACGCCACCGCAAATCGATCAAGCGCGAGCGGCGCGAGGCGCTGGCGGCCGGGATCACGATCCATTGGCTCACCGGCAAGGACATCACCGAGGATGCGTGGGACGCCTTCTTCACATTCTACATGGAGACCGGCTCGCGCAAATGGGGGCGGCCGTATCTGACGCGCGAGTTCTTCTCGCTGATCGGCGAGACCATGAGCGAGGACGTGCTGCTGGTGATGGCCCGCCGCAACAATCGCTGGATTGCGGGCGCGATCAACTTCATCGGCTCGGACACGCTGTTCGGCCGCAACTGGGGCGCGGTCGAGCATCACCCCTTCCTGCATTTCGAGGTCTGCTACTACCAGGCGATCGATTTCGCGATCAAACGCGGCCTCAAGCACGTCGAGGCCGGCGCGCAGGGCGAGCACAAGATCGCGCGCGGCTACCTGCCGCGCACCACCCATTCCGCTCACTTTATCGCCGATCCCGGCCTGCGCCGCGCCATCGACGATTACCTCAAGCGCGAGCGCGCTTATGTTGCGGAAGCGGGACGAGAGCTCGCCGAGCTCGGCCCGTTCCGCAAAGGGGCTGACGAGGCGCCTTGACGCCTCGCAATTGCTGGTGACAGTAAGCGCAAATCGTTCGAGGAGCCGCCGCCATGACCGCCTACGACAGCAACAACATCTTCGCAAAAATCCTGCGCGGCGAGCTGCCCTGCTACAAAGTGTACGAGGACGAGCACGTCTTCGCCTTCCTCGACATCATGCCGCGCGTGCCCGGTCACACGCTGGTGATCCCGAAGGTCCCTGCCCGCAACATCCTCGATATCAAGCCCGACGACTACGCCCATGTCGCCCGCGGCGCGCACAAGATCGCAGCCGCCGCAATGAAGGCGTTTGACGCCGACGGCATCACCGTGCAGCAATTCAACGAGCCTGCGGGCGGACAGGTGGTGTTTCACCTGCACATGCACGTGATGCCGCGCCATGACGGCGTCGCCATGCTGCCGCCGGCGAGCCGCAAGGAGGACGACAAGGTGCTGCAAGAGCACGCGGCGAAGCTGATGGCGGCGTTGAAGGCGGGCTAGGTCTCTCCACTCGTCATTGCGAGCGAAGCGAAGCAATCCAGACTGCCTCCGCAGAAACAGTCTGGATTGCTTCGTCGCAAGAGCTCCTCGCAATGACGGCGGAGCGCCCCTCACTCGGTCTCGAAATCGCCCTTCTGCGGCGCGGCCAGCGGCGTGAACTCGCAGCGGTCGGGCTTGATGTCGATCAGCGGCGTGTTGTCGATGCAGTCGAGGCCGCGCACCAGGATGGCATTGCCCTCGATGCCGACCAGCTTCACGATCGATGTGCCGATCGGGTTGGGCCGCACCGGCGAGCGCAGCGAGAAGGTGCCGCGGGTCTTCTCGTTGTTCTTCGGGCTCTGCAGGATGATGTCGCGGCGCGACCGGTCGAGCCAATAGAGCACTTCGAGATTGCTGTAGAAGTCGACTCCTTTGATCGCCGGCACGAAGGGCTCGAAGATCTCGAGGCGGCAGATCGGGCCGTCCTGACGTCCCTGCCGCGGCGTCTCCAGCCGGGATGACCAGGGCGTGCGGATACGACCGATGAAGACGAGACCGGCATCTTGCGTCGGCGGCAGCTCGATGGCGACCTCGCCCTCGCGGAGCTCCTGTTCGCGAACCATTTTCCTGTTCCCTGGCTGTTCGCCGGCGGTTTTAGCCCAACCACCACTTGCCGGCCAGCATGAAGACTTCGCCCGTGACCACGCCCGCGAAGATCGAACGGCGGGTCAGCAGGAAGGCGACGAGCCCGGCGCCGACCGCGCCATAGCGCAGCACATCGGGCACGCTGGCCAGCGCGCCCGGTGGCTGGACCACGATCTGGGCGATGACGCCGGCCAGGATCGCGGTGGCGACCGCCCTCACCCAGACCAGCAGCTCTGAGCCCTCGTCGATGCCGCCGCCGAACCACAGGCCCAGCATGCGCCAGATCTGGTTGGGAACGACCCCGGCAATGAACAGCACCGCCAGCGCGTGCCAGTCGCCGATCGCTTGCGCAAAGCTCATGCGCGCACCTCCCGCCACCAATGCACGCCATAAGCGATCGTCCCGGCGACCACGCCGCTGACGAGGATATCGAGACCGGAGTTCATCTTCGCCGCCAGCGGATAGAGCACGATGCCCAGCACGAGCGCGACGACGTCGGCAACCTCGCGGCTGTTGCGTGCCGTCGAGAACAGGAACGACAGCGGCGTCAGCAGCAGGATCGCCGCACCAAGGGTCTGCGTCAGGTTGGCGGCGAGGAAATAACCGACCGTGTTGGCGACGAGGCACACCGAGACGAGCCCGCAGCCGAGCCCGTGGACGAAGGCGATCCGCCGTTCGCGCGGCACCTGCGGCAGGAAGCGGTGGCATTCGACCCACAGCGTCACTGCGGTAAGATGCGCGGCGAAAATCAGCTCGCGCCGCTTGGTCTTCGGTGTGCGCATCAGCGGCAGTACCGAGACCACCATCGGAAACAGGCGGATGGCGCTGACGGTCACCGCGATCGCCGACTGGATGATGGTGGCGCCCGAGCCGAGCGTGGTGATCAGGATGATCTGCGCCGGACCTACCCAGACGAACAGCGTCGAGCACAGCGCCCAGAGCAGGCTGAAATGGGTGTCGTGGGCGAGCGCACCGATGCCGAGATAGGTCACGAACAGCACGATGGTGAGGATCGTCTGCGTGATCGAGCGCAGTCCCCAAGCGAAGGCGCGCCAGGGACTTTGCCATTGTGGTGAATCGAGCGGAGGAAGCGCCACGGGAGCTTTGGCTGGTGAGGAATCGTGGCTGCATAACGGGCGAGAGAGCGGCGCGCGTCAAGGAAGGGCGCGGCGGGGCTGGCATGCGCGAGGCCCAGACCCACCGTCGTCATTCCGGGGCGCGCCACTTGGCGCGAACCCGGGATCCATCAGGCCACAGAAATCGCTGCACGATGGATTCCGGGTTCGCGACTTCGTCGCGCCCCGGAATGACAGCTGATCCTACCCCGCCACACCCCTGTTCTTCAGCACGAAGCAGGCGCCGCCCGCCTTGCGGATGCGGTTGCACAGATCATCGGCCTCGGCGCGCGTGTCCGCGCCGACGCGGACCTGGTAGAACGCGCGTGTGCCGCGGCTGCGCATCACCGAGCTTAGCAGGCTCGGATCACGCTCGCCGATCACGGTGCTCAGTTTCGTGACGGCTCGGGAATACATCGCCAGCGCCTTGTTGCGGTCGAAGCCGGCCGCGAGCTGGACGCCCCAGATCTTTGCCGCGGCAAGCTCGACATGCTGCTCGAGCTCGGCGACGAACGGGCTGGGAGCACGCTTGAGCAACGCCATCAGGTCACGGCAGCTCGTCGGTGGCGAGCTCGGCGGCCCCTTGCCGGTGCTCCCCGCCTTGGCCCAGGCATCGACGCTGGTGCCGGTGATCGCATAGACGTAGTTGCGGGTCTGCTCCGGCATCGGCCCGGTGCCGGCGAGCCATTCCTGCACGCGCCGGGGGCCGGCATTGTAGGCGGCCGCGGCAAGGCCGAAATTGCCAAACTGGTTGCGCAGCTCTTTGAGGAATTCGGCCGACTTCGGCAAGGCCTGCACCGGATTGAAGGGATCGAGCAGCCCGCGCTCGCTGGCGGTGCCCGGCATGAACTGCGCGATCCCTCGCGCATGATCGCCGCTGCGCGTCATGGGCCCGACCGCATCGGCCTGGAAGCGGCTCTCCTGCCAGATCACCCGCGCGAAGAATTCCAGCGGCAGGTCATTGTCGCGCGCAGCCGCCTCCACGATCAGGCAGATCGACTCCCGCGTGTCGCTCTCGCGGGCCTCTTTCGCCTTCTCCGCCGGCGTCGCGGGTTCCTCGGCCTTCGCAGGCGCGTCGGCGGGCGGCGCCTCCTCCGCGAGCGCCGGCCACAGCAGGAGGGCCTGGCACAAGACAGCAATGACCCGAGCTATTCGCATGGTATTGACGCCATCGGACAAATCGGACCTTGACTTGGAACCAGAGCCAACTAGCAACGGACGGCAGTATCAACACGGGTCGAGCCTGATGGTGACAATCTTTTTTGATCTCGACGGCACGCTGACAAACCCGAAGCCCGGGATCACCCGCTCGATCCAATATGCGCTGGAACGGCTCGGCGTTCCGGTGCCGAGCGAGGACGAGCTGACCTGGTGCATCGGCCCACCGCTGCTTGCCAGTCTTCGAAAGCTCACCGGAGCCGATGAGCTCGCCGACCGCGCACTGTTGCTCTATCGCGAGCGCTTCAGCGATATCGGCCTGTTCGAGAACGAGGCTTACGGCGGGATTGCGGATACGTTGTCGTCGCTCGCAGCGACACGTCAGCGCATGTTCGTGGCGACCAGCAAGCCCGCCGTCTACGCCACCCGCATCGTCGATCATTTCGGCCTGAACCCGTATTTCGAACGCGTGTTCGGCTCCGAGCTCGACGGCACGCGCGTCGACAAGCGCGACCTGCTCCGCTATGCGCTCGACGAGGCCAAGGTCGATGCCAACAGCGCGATCATGATCGGCGACCGCAGCCACGACGTGGTCGGCGCCCGCACTAACGGCATGACCGCCATCGGCGTGCTCTACGGCTATGGCAGCGAA
Source organism: Bradyrhizobium sp. USDA 372 (assembly GCF_053629095.1). Taxonomy (NCBI): domain Bacteria; kingdom Pseudomonadati; phylum Pseudomonadota; class Alphaproteobacteria; order Hyphomicrobiales; family Nitrobacteraceae; genus Bradyrhizobium; species Bradyrhizobium sp. USDA 372. Next base: position 922,696 of record NZ_JBRJHR010000001.1, read on the forward strand.
GCCGAGCTACGCGATGCCGGCGCGCACCACATCTGCGCCGCGCATCCCGAGTTGCTCGGCCATTGCATGACCTAGTCGGTCAGGCTCCGACGGTCTCCACCGCTGCCAGCATGCCTGTCTTTGGATGACAGTTCAGATATTCGAAGAACTGCTCGTCGGCGGCTGCCACCGTCACCTCGTGATAGAGCCGCAGCTTGGCTGACGGCCCGAGCGTCGAGAGATATTTCATAGCCGCGCCGAAGATCTTGACGTGGGTCGGATGCGACTCCGCCCAGCGTTCGAGCGCGGCGAGGCTCTTCCACCAGCTCTGGCCGTAGGACTTCTCGCTGACGCTGCCGTCGGCCGCAAGCACCTGCATGTACCGGTTGGCGTAGCAGCCGATGGTAAGGCCATCATCGCGCAGAAAGTCCATGCCCTCGCGCAGCACCGGTTCGACGTCGTCGAGATAGAGCTTGCGCTCGGACGCTGCGGTATCGCTCCAGTCCTGCCCGGAGCGGATCAGACAGAGATTGTCATGAGCCACGACACGCAGCCGCGCGCCGTCGTGGATCAGCTCAGGCGCGCCATCAGGCGCCATCGCATCCGTCTGTGACAGCGGGAGACGATCGCGCATGCCGCCCCAGTAAGCGTGCTCCTGCACCTCGCCGCTCATGCCTTCCGCGGCGACGGCGATACCTTCGGGCCGATCGGGTGATGAGAAAAGCGTCTCGTGACGGGCGACACTGGGACGCAGCACCTCGATGAAGGTACCGACGCCTTCGCGCTTTCGGCCGGTCCACATCTCGCGCGCCCGAGCGAACCAGGCATTAAAGCGTGCGAGATCGTCCCAATAAGCGACCGTGACAACATTTTCGCAGGCGCACTGATCGACATAACGCGCCCGGTCCCAATGCGACGGACCGCCATCCACTGCGAACAGTCCTGCGATTTCCTTCAACGCGTCCATTGCTGCCGCCGGTGCCGCACCGCCATACTGGACACCGAAATAAGCCATCACGACGCGGCTGACCGCAGGCTTGTAGCGTGCGACGAAGGATGGATATGGCGGCTGATAATCGTCGGGCACGCGCTTGTGGCGCGTGCGTGGAGTTTCGAGATGCGCAGGGATTGCGGATTCCATGAAGCCCTCCCCTCGTAGCGATCAGCTGGCCGCCGCCGCAATGTCCATGGGCTCGACAGCATCGACCGGCAGCGCGAACTGCTCGACCCGCTGGTACCGCTTCTTGTTGAGCAGCAGCCGTGTGACGTCAGGCCGCGAATAATGTCCGGCGGGATCGGCGGCATTCTTGGCAACGCCAATGGCGCCGAGATCGATCTCTGCGATCAGCAGGCCCTCCTGATCGGGCGCCAGCTTCTCCCCGATCTGGCTGCCGTCGGGGCCGTAGATCGCGGCAAACCCGCCGCCCACATGTAGCAGCGCATTCTTGTCGGGCCGGTCGCAGAGCTCATCGATCATGGCTTGCGAAACGATGGCGCAAGGCGCGAGCACGAAGCAGGAGCCTTCCACGGCATAGACGCGCGACGCCGCGTTGTTGACCTCGGCGCCAAGCGCCGGCGCGAAGGGATCGTAGAGCGAGAAGCTCGGCCAGGCCGCGACATGGACCTGCTCGTTCTGGGCGTACATCGCGTATTTCGACAGCGGCTGAAGATGCTCCCAGCAGCACAGCGCGCCGAGCCGGCCGATGTCGAGCCGCGCATGAACGGCGAGATCGCTGCCGTCGCCCTCGCCATAGACCGTGCGCTCGGCATGGGTCGGCCGCAGCTTGCGGCGCTTTGCGATGGTCTCGCCATCGGGGCCAATCAACCATTGCGCGAGGTAAAGGCTGCCGCCGTCGCGCTCGGACAGGCCGACCACGGCGGTGAGCTTTGCCTTGCGCACGGCCTCGCGCAGGCGCTCGGCCTGCGGGCTGTCATAGGATAGCGAATTGTCGAAATAGCGCTGCACGAAGCCCCGCCCGATCGCCCAGGCAGGGGAGTCCAGCCAGATATGCCAGGGGTAACCGGGGATGAAAGCTTCCGGAAAGGCGATCAGCTTGGCGCCCTTTTCCGCGGCCTCCCCGATCAGCGCGATCGACTTGTCGATCGAGGCGTCGAGGTCGAGCCAGGCCGGCGCCGCCTGAACGACCGCAACCTTGTATTTCGGATGCTCGATGCCCATTCCTGCCTCCATTGCCGGTTGATCCCAAGCCACGTCCGATGCAGTCTATTTGGCCAAGCCGGGCAGCCGGCCGCTCGACCGCGGCGGAACAAAAACTCGACTGGACGCTACCGACCGGTACGGGATTTGCCTCCGGTCAGACTGGCTCCCCAGGGCGATTTTGCAGGATGTGAAAGGGAGGCTGTTCAGATGCCCATCCAGTTCACGACGGACGGCAGTCCCGGCTATCGGCGGCTCGCTCTCTGGCAGGACATCGTCTGCGACGTCTTCGTCGGGCTCGACTGCAAGTCGGACCTCGGCAGCGCCTTTCGCGGATCGGTCACCCAGGCTTCGCTCGGCAAAGCCGTCTGCTCCGAAGTCTGCTCGGACCGCCAGCACGTATTCCGCACGCCGTCGCGCATCGCGCGTTCACACCAGGATTTCGTTCTCGTAGCCCTCGGAAATAGCGGCAACGGTGGCGTCGTGCAGGACGGCCGCGAGACCGTGATCCATCCCGGCGAGTTTGCGCTCTACGACACCACGCGCCCGTACGAGCTGAAGTTCAACGACAGTTTCACGCAGACCATTTTCAAGGTACCGCGCGAGATGCTGCAGCGGCGGCTCGGCGGCACCGAGACGTTGACCGCGATGTCATTTGGCACTGACGCACCGCTCGAACGTCTCGCCTATGATTTCATTGTCCGGCTCTGCCAGAATGCAGATGGTTTGGCTCCGGACACCGCCACAGCGCTGTCGGAGCAGGCAGTTGACCTGCTTGCGATGGCTTTGAGCGAGCGGCTCGGCAAGTCATCGCTGCCGTCCTCGACCCACCGCTCGGCCCTGCTCTACCGATTGAAGGCGCATATCCGCGCGCACCTCGCCGATCCCGATCTCTCGCTCGCTGAAACCGCGGCCGCGCTCGGCATCTCGCCGCGCTATGTCAACGATCTTCTCGCGGACGAGGACACCTCCTTCCAGCGCCATGTCCTCGCCGAGCGCCTCGCCCGATGTCGGCGGGATCTCGCCTCGCCACTGCTCGCCCATCGCCACATCAGCGAGATCGCCTTCGCCTGGGGCTTCAACGACCTCTCGCATTTCGGCCGCGTCTTCCGCGAGCATTTTGGCGCGTCGCCCCGCGACTTCCGGCACAGCCAGTTGCGGCATTGACGCCCCTACGGCGCGAGTGCATCGCTCGGAGAGGCGACACGGGCCTTCATCGCCGCACTCATCGGAAGCCGGAGGTTCTGTCCCTTCGGCGGGATCGGCGCCTCGAACCATTTGGCATAGAGCTTGTCGAACGCGCCGGAGGCCATGTTCTCCTTGATCACGGTGTCGACCAGGGCCTTGAACTCAGGATCTTCCCGACGGGTCATCAATCCGTAATAGGACGGCGCATAGGTCACGCCCAGCATCCGGAAGGCCGTCGGATCGGTCGCGTTCGCGACGAGCCCGGCGATCAGAATGTCGTCCTCGAACCAGGCGGCGGCGCGGCCCGTTCCCAGCATCAGCAACGACTCGGCATGGTCCTTGGCCTGGACGATCGTCACGTTCAGCTTCTGCTCGTCGAGGACCTGCTTTGCGACCGCAAAATTCAGCGAGCCCTGTGTGATGACGACCGTCCGCCCATCGAGCCCCTTCGGCTCCGTCACCCCCGAGGCGACGGCCACGAGCCAGCGCGGCGACGCCACATAGGTCGCGACGGAGAACGAAACCTGCTTCTGACGTTCCGCGGTGTTGGTCGTGCTGCCGCACTCGACGTCGATGGTGCCGTTCTGGAGCAGCGGAATGCGATTGGACGCATTCACCGGGACGTAGTCGATCCCCAGCTCCGGCCGGCGCAGCACGATCCTGATCTTGTCGGCCACCGCGGAGCAGAGATCGAGCGAAAGTCCGGTCGGCTTCTGACCCGATCCAAGATAGGCGAACGGGATCGAAGCCTCCCGATAGCCGAGGGTGATCTTGCCGACCTCTCTGATCTTGTCGAGGGTCGGGCTGGCCGCTTGCGCTGTTGGAACGTCCAACAGCGCAAGCGAAAGTGCGGCAATGGCAAGCGTCAGCGCGTGTCTGCGGATCATGTCGGCCTCCGGACTGTCGATCAAGCGGCGGGATTTCGCGACAATTCGTCGAGGCTCTCCCTCAAGGAGCGGTCCAGGATCTCGACGGCGCGGTCGATCTCCTCGGTCGACACGGTGAGCGGCGGCGCGATGCGCCACACCGATCCGCGCTCGGGGCGACGGCGGATGTTCATGCTCAGCCCATGTTCAAAGCACTTCTTGGTCGTCAGGCCGCCGAGCTGGTGGGCCGCGCGCCGACTGTTGCGGTCGGTGACCAGCTCGACGCCGAGCAGAAGCCCCATGCCCCTGATGTCGCCGATCTGCTCGTATTTCTGCTGAAGACCCTCGAAGCGGCGGCGCAGATAGGCGCCCATGACATTGGCACGCTCGACCAGCTTCTCCTCCGCGATCACACGCAGCACCGAGAGCCCGACCTCGGCCAGCAGCGGATCGGAGACGTGGCTGGTGTAATAGGTGAAGTGATCCTCGTGCAGCTTGCTCTCGATCGCTTCGGTGGTCGAGACCGCCGCGAGCGGAAGGCCCCCACCGAGCGTCTTCGACATGGTCATGATGTCGGGGACGACGCCGAAATATTCCGATCCCGTCTTCTTGCCGACGCGCCCGAACGCCGTCTGGGCCTCGTCGAAGATCAGCAGCATACCGCGCTGGTCGGCGGCCTTGCGCAGCGCCTCCATGAAGGCCTTCGGCGGCACCAGCACGCCGCCAGCGCTGATCACGGGCTCGGCGATGATCGCCGCGCCCCGCCCGCTCGACTGCATGTCGAACATTTTCAGCGCCAGCTCGAGATTGGCGAGTGCGGATGCTTCCTCACTCCCCTTGTCGATGTAGGGACGATAGGCATTCGGCTCGGGGATGACGAACACCCCGGGCGGCGGCACGCCATAGCCTTTGCGGTCGCTCGCCATCGAGACCGAGGCGGCGCCGCCGGTGATACCGTGCCAAGAGCCGCCGAGGACAAGCACCTCGTAGCCGCCGGTGTACATCTTGGCCATCCGGAGCGCGACTTCGGTCGCCTCCGAGCCGGTGTTGATGAAGATCGAGCGCTTGAGGTCGCCGGGCAGCCAATCCGTCGCCAGCACCTGGGCGAGCTCGGCCACGACTTCGGGGATCATCCCGCTGAAGAGATGGAACGCCTTCTTCCCGGCCCGCTCCACCGCCGCGACAATGGCAGGGTGGTTGTGGCCGATCGTCGCGCACATCTGCCCCGAGGTGAAATCGAGATAGTCGCGCCCGTCGCTGTCGGTGACGATTGTCCCCTTCGCGGTCGTGAAAAGGTTCGGGAACACGTCTCCGCCGTACCGCACCAGAAATTCGTCGGCGGCTTGTTTCAGCGCTGAAGTCATGGCGTCTCCTTAAGCAAGCGGCATCTGCCGCGCGCGGGCATGGCGCGGCGATGCGGAGTCCGCTCACCGGTCTCGGGTCAGGTTGTGGGCACGAAGCTGTTGCGTCTGGGCGTTCGCGGTACGAAACTTGCCAGTGCAACGGAGAAATTCGTAACCGGGCAGACATGATGGGCGCCAGTTCAAAAAACTCAGCAGCCGATGAAGCAAGCTCAACGGGGCGGCCGCGCATGCCGCCGCTGAAGGCGCTGTCGGCGTTCGAAGCCGCTTCCCGCCACGGCAGCTTCAGCCGCGCTGCCGAGGAGCTCGGGGTCACGCCTTCTGCGATCAGCCATCACATCCAGAACCTCGAGGATTTTCTCGGCGTGCGCGTGTTCTCGCGGCACGCCGGCCGTGCTGTGCTCACCAATGCCGGCCGCCTCTATGCCGGCGAGATCGAGCGCGCGTTCGGCACGATCATGGGTGCGACGCGGCTGGTGGCGCCGCAATCGCAGCGCGATCATTTGTTCATCGCCAGCGGACCAAGCTTTGCCGCCAAATGGCTACAACCGCGGATCGGCAATTTCATCGGCCAGCATCCGGAGATCGGGATCAGGCTGTCGACCATCGCCGATCTGCGCGATCTCGAAACCATCCGCTTCGACCTCGCGATCGCCTATGGGCGCCCACCGGTCGTGAACGACAGGCAGATTGAGCCGCTCCTCGCCGAGCGCCTGCGCCCACTCTGCAGCCCGCGGCTGATCGAGCAGCTCGACCTGCGCGAGCCCGGCGATCTCGCCCGCGCCACGCTGATCCATTCCTCGAACGCGCTGACCTGGACCGATTATCTGCGCAAGGTCACAGGCGCGAGCATCAAGGCGCGTCACGAATTGTGGTTCGACCGCTCCACCATGGCGATCGATGCAGCCGTCGAGGGTCTTGGCGTCGTGCTGGAGAGCGAAATCCTCGCCGCCGAGGAGCTGGACAAGGGCACGCTCGTCGTACCGTTCCGCCAACCCGAATTCGAGGTGGAGACGGTCTCCTACTATCTGGTGCGCTCGGCTGAGGCGAAAGGACGTAGCCATGTCAGCGCGTTCGAGGCTTGGCTGCGCGCGAAGATCTCGGCTGCAAACTTGCAGACCACGAGCGTGGCCTAGCAAAATGCGGACTACCCAAGCAGAGCCGCCATGTGAGCGCGTGATAGGACAAGGCACCCGCTTGCGCTAAACTCGGCACCAAGGCCGCACCGATCAACGAGCGGCCAGCCGAGGAGCAGATCGATGGAATACCGACGCTTGGGCCGGTCCGGCCTGATGGTGCCTGCTTTAAGCCTGGGAACGGGCACGTTCGGCGGCGTCGGCCGCCTTGCGGCGTGGGGCACGACGGATGCGACTGAAGCGCGGCGTCTTCTGGACATCTGCCTCGAGGCCGGCGTGTCGATGTTCGATACCGCGAATGTCTATTCGCTCGGCGAATCCGAGCGGGTGCTCGGGCAAGCCATCAAGGGGCGCCGCGACAAGGTCCTGATCTCGACCAAGGCGACGTTCCGCTTCGGCGACGACCCGAACGACATCGGCTCATCGCGCCAGAATCTGCTTGCGGCGATCGACGGTTCGCTGAGTCGGCTCGGCACCGATTATATCGACCTGTTCCAGCTCCACGGCTTCGACGCCTTCACTCCGCCCGAAGAGGTGCTATCGACTCTCGACGTGCTCGTTCGCGCGGGCAAGATCCGCTATGTCGGCGTCTCGAATTTCTCTGGTTGGCACCTGATGAGGTCGCTCGGCGTCGCCGACACACACGGCTTTCCGCGTTACGTCGCCAACCAGACCTACTATTCACTGATCGGGCGCGACTATGAATGGGAGTTGATGCCGCTCGGCCTCGACCAGGGGCTGGGCGCCGTGGTCTGGTCGCCACTCGGATGGGGGCGCCTCACCGGAAAGATCCGCCGCGGTCAGCCGAAACCGGAAGTCAGCCGCCTGCCCAAGACGGCCGAGTTCGGACCGCCCGTGTCGGACGAGCATGTCTACCGCGTCGTCGATGCGATCGACGAGATCGCGAAGGAGACCGGCAAGAGCGTCTCGCAGATCGCGCTGAACTGGCTGCTGCAGCGTCCGACGGTCTCGACGCTGATCATCGGTGCACGCAACGAGACCCAGCTGCGCGAGAATCTCGGCGCGGTCGGCTGGTCCTTGACCAAGGACCAGGTCGCAAAGCTCGACGCCGCGAGCACGGTGACGCTGCCCTACCCCTATTGGCACCAGCGCGTGACCTTCAGCGACCGCAATCCGCCGGCGGTGTAGGACAGCCGCATCAAGCACGCTTGGTAAGGCGACGGCGCGCTGACAGTGCGGTTCCGGAACTATCGCGGCCCTGCCCTGTTGGCGCAATACTCGGCCCGTGGCCGAGTCCGATTCGCCAACGATACGCCGCTCACGATGTCGACAGTCACCATCGAGCATGCCGACGGCCTGCCGCAGCCGCAACGCAACCAGGCGGTGCTGACCATTGCGCTCGGCATCGTCATGGCGGTGGTCGACAGCGCCATCGCCAATGTGGCGCTGCCGACGATCGCAGCCGACCTCGATGCGAGCCCGGCCTTCTCGATCTGGATCGTCAACGGCTACCAACTCGCGATCACGATCTCGCTGCTGCCGCTGGCTTCGCTCGGCGAGATCGTCGGCTATCGCCGCGTCTACCTGGTCGGGCTGGCGCTGTTCACGGTGGCCTCCGCTTTCTGCGCGCTGGCCCACACGCTGCCGCAGCTGACGATCGCGCGCATCCTCCAGGGCTTTGGCGCGGCCGGCATCATGAGCGTCAACGCGGCGCTGGTACGTTTCACCTATCCGCGCAGCCTGCTCGGCCGTGGCATCGGCCTCAACGCTCTCGTCGTCGCCTTCTCGGCCGCGATCGGCCCGACGCTCGCCGCCGGCATCCTCGCGGTCGGAAGCTGGCCCTGGCTGTTCGCGATCAACGTGCCGCTCGGCGCGGTGACGCTGGTGCTGGGCCTGCGCAGCCTGCCGCACACCAAGCCCGCGAGCCGCTCGTTCGACTGGCAAAGTGCGGGTCTGTCGGCGATCACCTTCGGCGTCGGCATCGCTGCGGTGGACAGTGTCGGTCATGGCGAGGCCGCGATCACCTGCCTCGTGCAGTTCGCCGTCGCGATCGTTGCCGGTGCGCTGCTGATCTATCGCGAGACTCACATGACCTCGCCGCTCTTGCCGATCGACCTGCTGCGCATCCCCGTGTTCGCGCTGTCGATTGCGACCTCGATCGCATCGTTCTGCGGGCAGATGCTGGCCTTCGTCGCGATCCCCTTCTATCTCCAGAGCCGCTTCGGCTATTCGGCCGTCCATATGGGCCTGTTGATCACGCCATGGCCGATCGCGCTGGCGTTTGCAGCCCCCCTCGCAGGCCGCCTGGTCGAGCATTATCCGGCCGGCCTGCTCGGCGGTATTGGGCTCACGCTGTTTGCCTGCGGCCTTGCCGCGCTGGCCTTCCTGCCGGCGACGCCAACGCCGCTCGACGTGATCTGGCGGATGGCGCTCGCCGGCGCCGGCTTCGGTCTGTTCCAGACCCCCAATAACCGCACCATGATCGCAGCCGCGCCGCGCGAGCGCGCCGGCGGCGCCAGCGGCATGCTGGGGACGGCGCGCCTCCTCGGCCAGACCACCGGAGCGGCGCTGGTGGCGCTGTTGCTCGGCCGCTATCCACTCGACGGAACCAGGCTGGCACTGCTCGCGGGCGTCGGTTTTGCGCTCTGCGGTGCGATGCTGAGCATGCTGCGGCTTTCCCCGGCCGGCGCGCGCGGTGCCGAGCAGGTCCGCGTGCAGGACGATCAGCGCCTGCGCGGGGATTAGCACCCGGGTTCGCGCATTGTCGTGCACAACCTTTGCGTGGCTTAACTATTCAGCGCAATAGCCTATTGCCCTCCCGCTCCGGTTGCGCATAGTGGCGGTGGGACAAGGGGCATTTCATGCGTTCATTGGGAATTGTGGCGCTCAGCGTCATGCTGGGCGGCTGCGCGTCGGTCACGCGCGGCACGACGGAGAATATCAGCATTTCATCAACACCTTCAGGCGTGGAAGCCGTCGTCAGCGGAATGGACGTTCCGACCACCTGCACGACGCCTTGCTCGGTGGTCGTCAAGCGGAACGCCGACATCTCGATCACCTTCCAGAAGGAAGGCTATGAGCCGCAAATCGTTCCGCTCAGCCGGGACGTCCAGACGGGCGGCGCCGCGGGTTTCGCCGGCAATCTCCTGCTGGGCGGTGTCATCGGCATGGGCGTCGACGCAGCGACCGGAGCCGCGACCGATCACAAGCCGAACCCGGTCATCGTGACGATGCAGCCGGCGGCCCCTCCCCGCAGCGCACGGCCGCCCGCGCCCCGGAAGCCGCGAGCACCTGCGCCGCCTCCGCCCGACACCGGCACCTAAAATTCGGTAGCTGCCAAGCAAACAAAAAGGCCGGCTTCGCAGCCGGCCTTTTCGATTTCATCAGTGCCGATCAGACCTTGACCAGCGGGCCCTTCGAGGTCGGCCCCTTCGAGCCGCCGGGGCCGCCCGGCTTGGACTTGCCCGGCGGACGCTTGCGGGCGCCGGGCAGCTTCTCCTGCTTCGGCGTGACCGGACCCTCGACGAACTCGAAGCCGATCTTCTCCTTGGCCTCGTCGGTCTCGTCCTTGACGAGCACGACGCGAACGTGGCCGCCGCCCTTCAGCTTGCCGAACAGCACTTCGTCGGCCAGCGGCTTCTTGATGTGCTCCTGGATCACGCGAGCCATGGGACGTGCGCCCATCTGCTCGTCGTAGCCATGCTGGACCAGCCAGGCCTTGGCCGGCTCGGACAGCTCGATGGTGACGTCGCGGTCGCCGAGCTGCGCCTCGAGCTGAAGCACGAACTTCTCGACCACGGTGCCGATCACCTCGACGCTGAGATGGCCGAACGAGACGACGGCATCGAGACGGTTGCGGAATTCCGGCGCGAACTGGCGGTTGATCGCCTCGTGATCGTCGCCTTCCCGCTTCGAGCGCGTGAAGCCGAACGCCTGCTTGGCGAGATCCGAAGCGCCTGCGTTCGTGGTCATGATCAGGATCACGTTACGGAAGTTGACCTGCTTGCCGTTGTGGTCGGTGAGCCGGCCGTGATCCATGATCTGGAGCAGCACGTTGTAGAGGTCGGGATGCGCCTTCTCGATTTCGTCGAGCAGCACCACGCAATGCGGATGCTGGTCGACGCCGTCGGTGAGCAGGCCGCCCTGGTCGAAGCCGACATAGCCGGGAGGCGCGCCGATCAGGCGCGACACGGTGTGCCGCTCCATGTATTCGGACATGTCGAAGCGCAACAGCTCGACGCCGAGCGACGCCGCGAGCTGCTTGGCAACTTCGGTCTTGCCGACGCCGGTCGGCCCCGAGAACAGGTAGCAGCCGATCGGCTTCTCCGGCTCGCGCAGGCCCGCACGTGCGAGCTTGATCGAGGCGGCAAGCGATTCAATCGCCTTGTCCTGGCCGAACACCGTGCGCTTCAGGGTCTGCTCGAGATGCTTGAGCACCTCGGCATCGTCCTTCGACACGCTCTTCGGCGGGATCCGCGCCATCGAGGCGATCGTGGTCTCGATCTCCTTGATGCCGATGGTCTTCTTGCGCTTGTTCTCGGCGACCAGCATCTGCGCCGCGCCGGACTCGTCGATCACGTCGATCGCCTTGTCGGGCAGCTTGCGGTCGTGGATGTAGCGCGAGGAGAGCTGCACCGCAGCCTCGATCGCCTCATTGGTGTACTTCAGCCGGTGGTAGTCCTCGAAATACGGCTTGAGGCCCTTGAGGATCGCGATGGCATCCTCGACGGTCGGCTCGTTGATGTCGATCTTCTGGAAGCGCCGCACCAGCGCGCGGTCCTTCTCGAAGTGCTGGCGGTATTCCTTGTAGGTGGTCGAGCCCATGCAGCGGATCGTGCCCGAGGCGAGCGCAGGCTTGAGCAGGTTCGAGGCATCCATCGCCCCGCCCGACGTCGCGCCCGCGCCGATCACGGTGTGGATCTCGTCGATGAACAGGATGGCGTTGGGATGCGCCTCGAGCTCCTTGAGCACCTGCTTCAGGCGCTCCTCGAAGTCGCCACGATAGCGCGTGCCGGCCAGCAGCGTGCCCATGTCCAGCGAGAACACGGTCGCGGCCGCCAGCACCTCCGGCACCTCGCTGTCGACGATGCGCTTGGCGAGGCCTTCTGCGATCGCAGTCTTGCCGACGCCGGCTTCACCGACGAACAGCGGATTGTTCTTCTGCCGGCGGCACAGCACCTGGATCGCGCGGTTGATTTCGGAATTGCGTCCGATCACCGGGTCGATCTTGCCGTCGCGCGCCTTCTTGTTGAGATTGACGCAATAGGTCTCGAGCGCCTCGCCCTTCTTCTTGGCGTCCTCGTTGCCCTTGGTCTCGGTCTCCTCGTCGACGCCGCGCACGGGCCGCGCCTCGGAGACGCCCGGCCGCTTGGCAATGCCGTGGCTGATGTAGTTGACCGCGTCGTAGCGCGTCATGTCCTGCTCCTGCAGGAAATAGGCGGCATGACTCTCGCGTTCGGCGAAGATCGCGATCAGCACGTTGGCACCGGTCACCTCTTCGCGACCGGACGACTGGACGTGGATCACCGCGCGCTGAATCACGCGCTGGAAACCGGCGGTCGGCTTGGCATCGTCGGCGCCATCCGTCACCAGGTTTTCGAATTCGGTCTCAAGGTAGTTGACGAGGCTCGTACGGAGCTTGTCGAGATCGACGCTACAGGCGCGCATGACGGCGGCTGCATCGGAGTCGTCGATCAAGGAGAGCAGGAGATGCTCGAGCGTCGCGTATTGGTGATGACGCTCGTTTGCGATCGCCAGCGCACGATGCAGGGATTGTTCAAGGCTTTGGGAAAAAGTCGGCATTCGCGTCCTCTATGGCCCCCACCATCATGATCGCCATCGCCCGGTCAGGCAACAACAACCTTTGTCACATATAGTTATACAAGATCGCGGCGAAAGACCGGTTCCGCGACTCGGCAGCTAGCCACCTGGGCTATTTTCAATGCAAAACCCGTTCCGATTTGGGCGGGATCGGCGCCAGCGCAGAATTCCGTAGTTTTGCCAGCTGCGACCGCCATCGCGCGCAGCCGTCACGCGACAATCACACCGCGGGTTGCAGGAGCCCCGCCTTCAAACGCGCCGCAGGCCGGGCTTACTTCTTTTCCATCACGCATTGCAGCGGGTGCTGGTGCTTGCGGGCGAAATCCATCACCTGCGTCACCTTGGTCTCGGCGATCTCGTAGGTGAACACGCCGCACTCCCCGATGCCATGATGATGGACGTGCAGCATGATCTTGGTTGCGGCTTCGACGTCCTTGTTGAAGAACTTCTCCAGCACGTGAACGACGAACTCCATCGGCGTGTAGTCGTCGTTCAGGATCAGCACGCGGTACAGGTTCGGCCGCTTGGTCTTCGGCTTGACCTTGGTGATGACCGACGTGCTCGGACCCGAGGGAGTGCCCGGACGGTTGTCGTCATTGCTCATACGAGGCGCGTCGGCGGCGGCTGGCGCGGACAGATCAAGGCTGGAAGTCAATTGCAGCATGGCACAGGCGTTCAAATTCCCCACGGAAGCGAATGGCGGTCACTGCGCGACCCCTCCTTCGGAGCCTGGCGCAGGCGCGCCGCCTTGGATCGCCGCTCCCGACAAATCCGGTTCAGGCCGGATCGCTCGCCAGCAATATGGCCCTGCCCCCGGCCCGCCGCAAGCACGCGGGGGTCCGGCCCATGCGGTCGCAGCAGTCCCGATTCCCAGTCCGGGCGATCCTGATGAGGTTAATCAATCCGGAGCGATTTGACAAAAATTTCCGGCCGGCACGCTTAGAACATGTTGACCAGGAACCCGGCCGTTAGCCCGCACGGGACGGTTTTCGGCAGAAGGCTCCGGTTTTCTACGGTCCAATTTACCTGCCATTCAATGACGTAGCGCGAAATCGGGCAAAACACCGATTTCGGGGATCGTCATGTCTGGTCTGCCCCTCGTCAGCCGCCTTGGTCGACAACTCGCCCGTTTCGCAGCGGCCGAGCAAGGCAATATCGCCGTGATCTTCGCCATTGCGCTCGTTCCGGTGCTGAGCTTTGTCGGCGCGGCGATCGACTATAGCCGCGCGGCCCAGGCGCGCACCGCGATGCAGTCAGCCCTCGATTCCACCGCGCTGATGCTTTCCAGGGATCTGTCGGCCGGCACCATCACGACGTCACAGATCTCCACCAAAGCGCAAACCTATTTCAACGCCCTGTTCACGGACACCAAGACCCTGCCGTCGGTTAGCGTCGGCGCCACCTATAACTCGAGCACCAGCATCGGCTCGACGATCCAGCTGACCGGAACCGGCACCTACACGACCAGCTTCATGAAGATCGCCGGCTTCCCGACGCTCGACGTCGGCACCTCATCCACCAGCGCCTGGGGCCTGACGCGCATGCGCGTGGCCTTGGTGCTCGACGTCACGGGATCGATGGCGTCCGACGGCAAGATGCCGGCGATGCAGACGGCCGCGAAGAACCTGGTCGATCAACTCAGCGCGCTCGCGAAGACCAACGGCGACGTCTACATCTCGATCGTACCGTTTTCCAAGGACGTCAACGTCGGCAGCAGCAACTATGACAAGTCCTGGATCGACTGGAGCGACTGGGAAGCGGTGAATGGCAGCTGCAGCGACAATTCGTACAAACAACAGTCAAGCTGCGTGAGTGCCGGCAAGACCTGGACGCCGAAGAACCACAACAAGTGGACCGGCTGCATCACTGACCGCGACCAGGACTACGATACCAAGAACACGACTCCGGTGAGCAGCAATTCCGCGACGCTTTTCCCGGCCGAGCAATATTCCTACTGCAACTCCAGCAATTCGGCATACATCCAGCCCGTCATGCCGCTCAGCTACGATTGGACCGCGCTCAAGTCTCTGATCGACAATCTGGTTCCGACCGGCAACACCAACCAGGGCATCGGCCTTGCCTGGGGCTGGATGACACTGTCGACGGGCGAGCCCATGAATGCTCCGGCCAAAGACACGAACTACACCTACAAGGACGCGATCGTCCTGCTCTCCGACGGTCTCAACACACAAAACCGCTGGTACAGCGGTGCTTCGCAGATCGACAACCGACAGAAGCTGCTCTGCGACAACGCCAAAGCCCAGCCCAACAACATCACGATCTACACGGTGCAGGTGAACACCGGCAGCGATCCGACCTCGAGCGTGCTGCAATATTGCGCCAGCAGCAGCGACAAGTTCTATCTGGTCACCTCGGCAAGCCAGACCGTATCGGTGTTCAAGGATATCGGCACGTCACTGTCGAAGCTGCGCGTCGCACGCTGACGGGTCCCATCGCTCCCAATAAAAAGCCCGGCTGGTCAGCCGGGCTTTTCGATTCCAGGATGTCCCGAGACGTTACTGGGCGGTCGGGGTGAACTTCGACACCATGGTCTCGACCGGCTTGAACGCCTGCTTGGCGAGGTCGCTGTAGAGGCCGGCGATCTTCTGCGATTCCGCAACGAAGGTTTCGTAGGCGGAACGGGCAAAATCGGTCTGCGCTTCCATCGCCTTGTCCAGCGACTTCACGCCGGAAAGCTTCTCGACGAAGGACTTGGTGTCTTCGAACGACTTCTTCGTGTAGTCGCCATAGGCGCTGGCGATCGCCTGGATGCCATGCTGCACCGAGGTCGCGGAGGCAACGCACTGCTCGAACTGCTCTTTCCCGTAGTTCTGGAAGTCTTCAACCTTGAACATTTCGGATCCTTTTCCCTGGCTCGCGTCGGGAAGCCCCGGCTCCCTGACTCCGCCCAAAATTAGTGCAACGCACAAAAAAGTCAAGAATCTTGTGCGTCGCACAAAACTAGGCGCAAATTGCAGAGATTCCCGGGGTTTCCCGCAAGGGTTCCTTAAGCTTTTGGAAACCGGCCCACCCTACTTTGATTCCCTGGACGTGTTCACTTCCGCGAGCGGCCAAAAGCCGTTTGAGAACATCACCTTAGCCAGAACAGCGGCTCGGGTCCAACGTCCCCCGCGGCGAACACCAGCGGAGGGACAGCCTGAGCAGGTAATGATCCCGGGTCCGTTGGGCACAATTTCGCCTCACGAGCCGGTGATCAAGTCAGAAACGGGGACGGGGTTCCATGCTTCGTAAAAACTTGTCTTCCTCGCGCTTGGCGCGGGTTGGCGTTTTCGGGCTTCTTACGGTCACCACCGCAGTCATCTTCACCACCGACGCAGCCGAGGCGCGGCGCCATCGTCGACACTATGCGCACCACCGGGTGCAGCGCGATGTGTCCGAGAGCTCCAGCCCGAAATTCGCGTCCATCATCGTCGACGGCAATTCCGGCGCGGTGCTCCAGGCGACAAGCCCTGACGGAATCCGCCATCCGGCGTCGCTGACCAAGATCATGACGCTCTATCTGCTGTTCGAGCGTCTCGAATCCGGCAGGATGAAGCTCGACACCGAGATGCCGGTGTCCAAGCACGCCGCCGACCAGGATCCGACCAAGCTTAATCTGCGTGCCGGCCAGACCATTCGCGTCGAAGACGCAATCAAGGGCCTCGTCACCCGCTCTGCCAACGACGCAGCCGTGGTAATCGCGGAAGCGATCGCCGGAGATGAAGACGACTTCGCCCAGATGATGACGCGGAAGGCGCGCTCGCTCGGCATGTCCAAGACGGTCTACCGCAACGCCAACGGCCTCCCCAACGACGAGCAGGTCACGACCGCGCGCGACCAGGCCACGCTGGGTCGCGCCATTCAGGAGCGCTTCCCCCGCTACTATCGCTATTTCGCGACCTCGACGTTCAATTGGCGCGGACAGTCGATCCGCAACCACAATCACCTGCTCGGCAGCGTCGAGGGCGTGGACGGCATCAAGACCGGCTACACCCGCGCCTCCGGCTTCAACCTCGTCAGCTCGATGCGGCGCGGCAACCGCCACCTGATCGGCGTGGTGCTCGGCGGCCGCAGCGGCGGCTCGCGCGACGCCATCATGCGCAACCTGCTCGCGGAGAACCTCGAAAAGGGCGCGACCGTCCGCACCGTCGTCGCAGTCACGGAGCGCAACGGCGCTGAAGCCAACACCGATGTCGCCGATGCCTCGGACACGCCGGCACGTCCCGCCCCGCAGGTCCAGGCCCCTGCTCCCGAAGCTGCCCCCTCGCGCCTCGCCGCGCGCCTGTCGACGCTGGCCGCAGCGACTGCGGCGATGCCGCCCGCTCAGCCCAAACCCGAAGTTCGGCCGACGGAGTCCAAGGTGGAGCCGGCGCCGCTCACCAATGGCGTGATCTCGAGCCAGCCGCTCTCCATCATCCCCGGCTCGTCCGAGCCGATGAAGCCGGTTCGGGTCAAGACGGTTCAGGTCAAGGCCGGCGCCGTGAAGGTCGCCTCCGCGGCTCCGGCTCAGGTCGTTGCGCCGCCGGTCACCAGCACCGTCCCGCCCCGTTCCGACGTCGCGGAAACCTCCGGCGCCGTCGTCGCCAGGGCAGATCTCATCAACAAGCCGGAGGCGGTGAGCCAGCCGGAAGCGCCGAAGGCCGAGATGGCCCGCACCGAACTGCCGCGTCAGCCGGCCGGCTTCGGCACCGGTAACGGCATCCTCGGCGTGCTCCCGGCCGCAACCGCTGCCGCGCCCGCTCCCGCCGCTCCGAAGCTCGCGTCCGCCGACCCGGCGCCGCAGCCGATGCAGATGAGCGCGACCACGAAGCCCGCCGTCACCCACAGCGGCTGGATCGTCCAGGTCGGCGCGCTCGAGAGCGAGAACGAAGCTCAGCAGCGCATCGACGCGGCCCGCAACTCAGCCCGCGGCCTGCTCAGCAAGGCTGACCCGTTCACCGAGCCCGTCGTCGCCAAGGACAATCGCAAGCTCTACCGCGCCCGCTTCGCCGGGCTCGAGCGCGACCAGGCCGAAGCCGTCTGCCGCACCTTGAAGCGCGCCGAGATCTCCTGCATCACCGTTCGCAACTGATCTCCTTCTTCGCTCCAAATCAAAAATGCCCGCGCCTTGCGCGGGCATTTTCGTTTTGGTGAGGCGGTAACGCCGAGGCTGTTCAGGACGAGGCTGTTCCACGACAACCTCTCGTCAAGGATTTACGGTTAAAACTTTGCTCAAGGGATCGACCACGCCGACAAGGGCGGGCGACGTCAGACAGAGCAAACGGAGCTCACGCGGTACGGGCGTTTGTAGCGTAGTGCCGGAGTTAGCCGTTATGCGTGCGAAGCAGAGTATCCTTGGCCTCGTTTACCCGGGCAGCGAGATACGTCGAGCCCCCCTGGTCGGGATGGAGTTTCTTCATCAGGGACTTGTGGGCCCGGCTGATGTCGTCGCGCCCCGCTCCCGGCTGCAAGCCAAGGATCTGATAGGCTTCCTCCGCCGTCATTTTGCCGCTCGCCGCCGTGCGGCGCTGCCGCCCTGCCGCATCGCCCTGCGCGTTCTGACGCCAAGCGGGAAACCGGCGGTCCAGATAGCTTTCAAGTAAGGCCACGCTCTCGGCGTCAAACGTCGGGACTATTGCGAGCAAGCCGGCGAGATCGAACTCATCGAGACTGCGCCCGGCGTGAGGCCCCGCGACGATCTGGCCGGAAAGCTGGCCGGAATCGTGGTCCAGCCGCATGTCCAGGAATTGCGAGCGCACCCGCGACGCCTGCCCGGACGGGCGCGTCGCACCGCCGCCGAACAGCCCGCCGACATTGCCGAAGCCGGCATTCGCCAATGGCGTCCAGCCGAGCAGCCCGGCGCCGAAAATTCCGAGCGGGATCGCAACCGCCAGCTCGCCCCGCAAGCCGGTGAAGGCCGCAACCGCCAGCGCCAGCACGCCGCCGCCGAATTTAATTGTGCGCGCCAGCACCGCCGGATTGGCGGAGCGGAACGTCTGGAGCAGCAGGTAAAGCGTGATAACGGCGACAGCGCCGGCGATCAGGGTCATGGCCGGAATATAGTCGTCCTCTTGTCAAAAAGCATGGCGTCCACCGCCGCATGCCGCGCCGCCCCGACCGCTACTTCATCTGGCTGATCAGCTTCGCCGCGCCGCTCACGCTTCCAGCCAGTTTCAGCAGCGCCTCGCGTCCGCCGGCGGCATAGGCCGCAGCTGCCCGCAGCAGTTCGCGCAGCTGCGCCGCCGCACCAGGATCGAACCGGCACCAGGCACCGCCCGTCAGGCGCGCGATCTCCCGGAAGGCCTGTTCGGCGACCGCGTCATGGCCCTCCTGAAACACGAATACGGGCACCTTGAGCATGCCGAGCTCGCCGGCCTTGGCGGAGAGCTCGTCGATGTCTTCCTCCATGGCATCGCCGACGAAGACCACGGCCCGCACGCCGGATGCGACTGCCTCGCGCCTGACCTCGCTCAGCACCTTGCCGATCTGGGTATCGCCGCCGCGGCAATCGATCTTGCCCATCAGTGTCGCCAGCCTGGCGCTGTCGGAAATCCAACCCGTGGCACGGCACTCGTTGAAGCCGCGATAGTAGACCAGCCGGATGTCGAGACTGCCGAGCGCCGCGGTCTCGCGAAACATGTCGGCCTGGAGCGCGCACGCCATGTCCCAGGTCGGCTGCCGGCTCATCGTCGCATCCAGTGCGAAGATCAGCCGTCCCCTCGCGCCCGGCGCATGCGGCGAGAGCGCCCGCGCCTTGGCGACGAACGCGGCGATGTCTTCCGAGGTTGAGGTTTTCGCTTGCGGCAATGCGCCGTCTGCTTGCGCCGAGACGGCATCGCGGCCGCGCGGTTTGATGGGTTCGCCCGACATCGCAGCTACACCTTGCGTCAGCAGCTAATGTGGTCAGCACATGCGGCCCGGTCAATGCGCAAAGCCTCCGCGGGCGGGCGCCGGCGGAGGCTTCGACGACGATTGGTGCAACCGAGCGGTGACGTCAGCTCGGTCAGCTCTTGTGGCCTAGCTGCTGTCGGTCAGCTGCTGTCAGTCAGCTTTTGGCGGGTGCCATTAGAGCGACAGGGCCCGGCTCGAGGATCTTGGGCGGGGCCGATTGCGTGTCGACCGGCGCGATCTCGCTGTCCGTCGTGCTCAGGAACTTGTCGAGCATGCTCTGGATCGAGCTTTTCGCCACATCCGGACCGGTATCGCGCATGTCGTTGTGCTGGAATTCGGTCTTCACGACCTGAATGCCCGCCTTCTCGCATTCCTCGTCGGTCGGAATCACACCGGCGTCGGCCTTGAACTGCGGATCCTGGGAGCGGAACGACAGGATCTTGAACTTGCCGGCAGTGACGAAGGGCACGCGCAGATTGTCGAGCGTGACGACCTTCTTGACCTCGTCCGGATATTGCTTGGCGAAGTACATGGTGATGTCGCCGCCCATGGAATGGCCGACCATCGTCACCTTGTCGTAGTCGGCGTTGGCCTGAACCTTCTTCATCTCCTGCATGGCGAGATGGATGTTGGCGACGCCCCGCAGAATTTGCGGCAGCCGGCCGACATAGAGCTCGCCGGGCTTCGTGACCATCGGAGGATCAGTCGGCAGATCGTGCTGCGGGCTTACGACCATGTAGCCGCGCGCAGCGAAGGCGTTGGCGAGGAAGCCGTACTCGGTGTTCTTGACGGTATTGCCGTGATTGATCACTGCGACGGGCAGCTTGATCATGCCGGCATTGGCCTGCATTTCCTTGTCGCGCCGCACCGCGATAGAGACGGGCACCGGACGGTTGTCGCGAGAGGCGTCGTAGAATGTGATGGTCTCGTGCTTGATCGCCCACTTGCTCGCCGTGAAATAGGCGATGCCGCAGAGGGCACTGACCGAAACCAGAACGGCAATTCCACGCTTCATTTTCGTCCTCAGCCTCAGGCCTAAGCGGCCTGAATCCCTGTTGAAAATCGTGTTCTTCCGGGGCTCTTCGTCCCCTTGTCGCCTATTCCCTAATATATGTCACAGCAGCGTGACAGGAAGGCTAAATGTTGTGAACCGGCAGCCCTTTCATTGTGCGTCGCACTCGTTTCGTAAGCACCCCATTCTCATACCGCTACGTCAGCGTGCAGGTCCCTATTTGACGCAACCGGTCTCGACCGGGTTCGACTTCGCAGTAAATGCAGGGTGAAAACGCGCGCGGCGCCGCCCGGGTTCCCGCGCCAGCCGACAGACTCGGATCGGTCGGGAGTAACGATATACCGCGACGTCAGGCGCCGAGGATATCGTGGACCTCGAGCGGCTTGTCGACCTGGCTGAACCACTCGGCCCGGTTGGCGGCGCGGCGGCGGCCGCGCTCGTCGAGCGGGAGCTTGAGCTGGCGGAGCAGGCTCGTCACCTCCTCCCGCGCTGTGAGATGGCCGAGATTGGGCCGCATGCCGAGTGTGGCCTCGTCGATCTCGTCCAGGGCGGTCAGCCCGCGCGGGAAGAATTCGCGGTAGACGACGCGCTCGGCGAAGCCGTCGACGTAGCGGAAGCCGAGCCGCAGCGACAGATCCTTCAGCCCCTCGGCCACGAGTTGCTTGTTGCGCGAGCCGAGCATGGACAGGCGGTTGCGCACGACGATCCAATCGGTGGTGGCGCCGTCGAGCTGGCGTCGCTTGCGCCTGACATCGCGCACCATCTCGGCATAGTGGCTCTCGCCCGTCACCGCGTAAGTCGCGGGATCGACCGTGCCGAGCACGTCGAAATCGAGGAAGCTGTCGTTGATCGGCGTGACCAGGGTATCGGCCATCGAATGCGCGAGCCGCATCAGATAGCTGTCGGTGCCGGGCGTATCGATGACGATGAAGTCGAAGCTGCTCTCGACCGCCGAGACGGCTTCCATGAACTGCTGGAACTCGGAATTCTCATTCTCGGCAATCTGCATGGTCTCGCCGAGCTTGATGCAGCGATGCACCGGAAGCTCGAGGTCGAGCTTGGTACGCTGGGCCCAGGCAGACCGGTTGCCGATGTAGCGCGTGAAGCTCTGCTGGCGGCAGTCGAGGTCGATGGTGGCGACGCGCTGACCAGCCTTCAGGAGTGCAACGGCGATGTGCAAGGCGGTGGTCGATTTGCCGGAGCCGCCCTTCTCGTTGCCGAGCACGACCACATGCGCCGAGCCGGATTGGCCTTGGCTAGCCTGCACAAGCATGGTGATCCTCAACGCCCCTGGCGAATATCTTCGAGTTGACCGCGTCAGCGGTCAAGTGAAATGCGTGACAGGTAATGCAAATTGCAATGCGCCGTTCTCACGATGTATCGCGGCGCCGTCTTTCGTCTGTGATCCAGCCCACAATGTCGCGACGTTTTGCGCGGCCTTGCGCGGGATGCTGTGCCGCATCCGGATGCATAGCGTCCACGATCTCCGCTTGTTAAGGTTAGCTGGCCGGGCGCAAGGCCCGCACCTGCGCCGCTTTCCAATCCGTCGAGTCCCGATGTCAGCACGCCCATTGATCGCTCGCACGGTCCCTGCCCTGCGACGCGCCGTCGACGATCTCCGCAAGCGAAAGGCCACGATCGCGCTGGTCCCGACCATGGGGGCGCTCCATGACGGGCATGTGTCGCTGGTTCGCCTCGCCAGGCGGCGCGCCAGCCGCGTCGTGGTGTCGATCTTCGTCAACCCGACCCAGTTCGCCCCGACCGAGGATTTCGGCGCCTATCCGCGCACCTGGAAGGCCGACATCGCCAAGCTCGCGGCCGAGGACGTCGATATCGTCTGGCATCCCGGCGTCGCGGCCATGTATCCGGAGGGCTTTGCCACCCGCATCGTGCCGGAGGGGCCGGCGCTCGCCAGCCTCGAGGACCGCTTCCGTCCGCACTTCTTCGGCGGCGTTGCCACCGTCGTCGGCAAGCTGTTCACGCAGTGCCGGCCGGATGTCGCGATCTTCGGCGAAAAGGATTTCCAGCAATTGCGGGTGGTGACGCAGATGGCGCGCGACCTCGACCTCGGCGTCAAGGTGATCGGCTCCCGCACCGTGCGCGAGCGCGACGGACTCGCGATGTCCTCGCGCAACGTCTACCTCTCGCCCGAGGAGCGCCAGACCGCCACCGTCCTCTACCGCGCCATGAAAGAGAGCGCCGGGCGCATCCGAACCGGCGATGCGATTGCGCCGGCGATGGCGGGCGGCGCCGCGATGATCAAGTCGGCCGGCCTTGCGCTCGACTATTTCGAGCTGCGCCACGCCGAGACGTTGGCAAAGGTTACCTCGCGCAAGGACGGCCCGTTGCGGATCCTGGTCGCGGCCAAGCTCGGCACCACCCGGCTGATCGACAATATCGCGGTTTAGAGCAGCCCGAGGTCACGCAGCTCGCGCCGCATCGGTTCCGGCATCGCCGCAATCGAGCCGGCCGCGGACTTGCCGAGATCGGACGGTACCGAATCATCGGTCAGATAACGCCAGCCCTGGAACGGGCGCATCGGCCGCGGCGACACCGAGATCACCTTCGGCTGCATCACGATGCGGCAGCGCCCGATGCCATCCTTGTCGCGGAACGGCTCGATGGCGATGATCTTTTCGCGCGCGGCGATCTCGCCCTTGATCACCCAGTAGAGCGAACCGCCGGCGAGGATCTCGGCGTCGCGCTTGGGGACCATGCGGGTGATGTGGATGTGATGTTGCGGCAGACCCTTCTTCTTGGCGGTCTGCATCCGTTCGGCCACCCACTCCTTCAATTCCTTGACGGAGTCGCAGCCGACGGCGAGCTTGATCAGATGGAGTGGCATGCCCAAGCATTAGCCGGGCAGCCGCGCATTTGGAATGCCGATCTACTCGTTATCCGCAGGTGCGGGAGCAGCCGTCGAGGCCGGCGGCGGCGCGAGCGGAACCGGCGTGGCAGGCGCACGTGCAGCCTTTTGGGCCGGCGGTTTTTTCGCAGCCGGCGGGCTTGATGCCGCAGGCGCTGCGGCCTGTGCGGAGGCTGCGGCCGGCGCACGCGGTGCCGCCGCCGCATTCGCGGCCGGCGCGGCCTGGCGCGTCGCCGCCGTGGGCTCCGGATTCATGATGCTCACCGGCGGCGTCGAGGACGCGCTCGGGAACTCGGCATTGGTCGGCTTGCCCGTCGGCACCGACGGCGGCAGTCCGGCGAGCGCGGCGTTGGCCGCCATCGCCGGCGCTGCAGCGGGCGCGTTCCAGGTCGGCGCATAGCGCGCCACCAGCGTGTCGTAGAGATGGGAGTCCATGTTGGCGGCGACCTGCTGCTGGTCGGTCAGCGAGCGGAACGCCGCACAATCGAACTGCGTGCAGCCATCGCGTGCCACCAGCACATGCGCAACGAGGCCGTAGCGATCGCGCTCGAGCGACTTGCGCAGCGCCTTCATGTCGAGTGTCAGGCTCTTCTCGGCCGTGGCGGCGTCGCCGAGTGCGGTCAGCCGGTCGATCCTGGCCGCCGTGGAGGAGACTGCCGCAGCCGCAGCATCAGGCGCGCCGAACAGCGCCTTCTCGCAGCCGGCGGCGACGACATCGCCAGCGAGATCGTCGAGACAGGACAGCGCAGGCATGCTCGCCGTCACCACAGCTTGTGCGCGCGCCTCGGCCGGAGCGGACGACGCCTCCGGTCCATAGAGACGCATCGTGGCTGCACCGGCGATCACGATGGATAGCAGGGTGATGACGGTCAGCGCCCCGTTGGCGACGGATCTGTCGGCGCGCAGCAGCGTGATCAGGAGGATCAATCCGAAGAATCCGGCAGCCGCCAGCGTCATCCACATCGGGAAGGCCGGCGAACGCCAGATTTGGTCGAGCGAAGTGGCCCATGCCCAGTTCATGCGCGACGTCCCCTCACGCGAGCAAAGAGCGGATGGTCAAGCGAGCACCGCGAGTCGGCGACTGCCCCCGGCTCACCTTGTGAAGGCGAAGCGGGCCTTTTGACGGCGGCAGAATACAATCCCCGGGAGGCGCCTATGCGCTGACGGCGTCGGCGTTCAGGAGAGCGCGAGCTGGCTTTCCTTGGCAACGCGCTCGAAGGCTTCGGTCGAGCTTTTGATCCGGTACTGGCAGTCGTCGCCGTCGGTCGGAAGCAGACGGATAACCTCATACGCGCCGCTCGCAGCCGGACGCGCGACATTGCTGGCCGTGAACAGGACGCGCGTTCCCACGGGGAATTTGTGCTTCAACACCCTCTCCATCACTCAAACAGCGCCGCCTCGCCCAGTGTCCCACTGCGATGGCGGCCGGAAACCCGGGCCGCTGTATAGCACGCGTCGCGCCGTTTTGGCCAGCGCCATGCCGGCATGGCACGCGCTCGGATTTTGCAGTCATTTCAGAATGATAGGAGACAGCCGGCGGGCCGATGGTACCGCTGGAGCGGCTCATTCCCCCCGGCATGTCGCAGGCGGTGTCGCAGCCCCCCGATCCCACGGCCCTCGCCCATTGCAACCCCCGAGAGGCGGCCAGCCGGCACGCGGCCGGCCGCCGCCGTCAGACCTTCCGGTCAGGCGTCCTCGAACTTGGCAATGACCAGCGTTTCGGCCAGCCCGTCGCGCGTCCATTCCTGGAACGCCGGCAGCGCCATCATCGTCTCCATGTAGGCCTTGGTGTCCGGCGCCACCTCGATCGCATAGGTGCGGAAGCGATGCACGACAGGGGCGTACATGGCGTCCGCGGCACCGAAGCGGCCGAACAGGAACGGCCCCTTCGCGCCATAGCGGGTACGGCACTCGCGCCAGAGCTCCTCGATGCGCGCGATGTTGGCCTTGGCGTCCGCCGACAGCGCCACGGGACCGATCGGCCGATGCAGGTTCATGCCGCATTCGTTGCGCAGCGGCACGAATCCGGAATGCATCTCGGCGCACACCGAACGGGCATGCGCGCGCGCCGCGACATCGTCGGGCCACAGCTTCTTTTCCGGGTAACGCTCGGCGATGTATTCGATGATGGCGAGCGAATCCCACACCGTGACGTCGCCGTCGACCAGCACCGGCACCTTGCCGGCGCGGCTGAAGGACAGGATCTGCTCCTTGTCGGCGGGATCGTCGGTGTAGAGCGGGATCAGCGTCTCCACGAACGGGATGTCGTTGGCGCGGAGCGCGAGCCAGGGCCGCATCGACCATGACGAGTAGTTCTTGTTGCCGATCGCGAGCTTTAGCGCAGTCATGTCACTGGTCCTTCATTAGTCCTGCGGTTGCAGCCGCTTTTAACGCCATCGCCTGCCGCCAATCAATCGTTGCTGCGTCCCGTCATGCGTGGCAATCGTTGCGATCCTTGCCAGGAGACGGACATGAGCAGGCATTGGGTCGACATTACCGCCGTCGGCTTCTTCATCATCGAATGGCTGGCCTATGCCCTGACGCTGGAGCACTCGGCCTATGCCCGCAACAGCCTGTCGGCGCGCATGAACCGCTATCGCGAGGTTTGGGTGCGCCGGCTGCTCGACCGCGACACGCGGATGGTCGACATGCAGATCATGGCCTCGCTGCAGAACGGCACCGCCTTCTTCGCCTCCACCAGCCTGTTCGCGCTCGGCGGCGCGCTGGCGCTGCTGCACGCCACCAACGACGCCATCACGATCCTGAGCAAGCTGCCGATGGACCTCAGCACCTCGCCGGCGATGTGGGAGCTGAAATGCGTCGGCCTCGTGCTGATCTGCGTCTACGCCTTCTTCAAATTCGCCTGGGCCTATCGCCTGTTCAACTATGTCGCGATCCTGTTCGGCGGCATGCCGCCGGCCTCGCAGCGCGACACGCCTGAGGCCGAAGCCCACGTCATCCGCACCTCGCGCCTGTTCGAATCCGCCGGCCGGCACTTCAACCGCGGCCAGCGCGCCTTCTTCTTCGCGCTCGGCTATCTCGGCTGGTTCGTCAGTCCCTGGGTGCTGTTCGTGACCACGGCAGCCGTGGTGGTCGTGACCTGGCGACGGCAGTTCGCGTCCAGCGCCTGGGCCGCGATGGCACCGGAGGTGGTGGTGAATGGTGACGAGGGAATGAAGCGCGGGCATTGATCTCTCTTGTCCCGGACGCAATGCAGCGCGAAGCGCTGCTTCGCAGAGCCGGGACCCAGCGCCACACGGATTGCTCGGAGGCAACTACGAGACTACGCGCTACCCGCCAAAATCCCGCGGGCTGAACGGCAGGTCCAGCACCTTCCATTCCTCGTACAAATTGGCCGGCAGCATCTTGTAGGGCTGGCAGTTCTGCAGCGCGCTCGTCGCGGACTTGACGATGGCCACGCCCTTCGCGGACGGCGGCGCCGCGATCAGGATGGGCTCGCGCGCCAGCGTGCCGTCGGTGGCGAACACCGTGCGCAGCTTGACACGGACGTTGTCGGTCGGTGCGACCCCGGCCGGCAGCTTGGCGCAGGTACGCAAATGACGGCGAAGCTCCGCGATGACCTCGGACGGAAGCTTTGCAGCGATTGAATCGTTGGCATCGCCGCCGTCGTCCCTGGCGCCTTTCGGCTCGACCGGCAATTCGGGCGGCAGGCCCAGCATGACCCCGTACTTGATGGTGACGTCCGGCTGCGGGGCCTGATAGGCCGGCTGCGGCGCGGTCTGCGGTGGCGGCTGCGCGTTGGGTTCACGCTGCTTCGCGGCCTGAGAGGGTTGCGGCTGCTTCTGCTGCGGCTCGGGCGAGGCCTGCTGTGATGGTGCTGCCGCCTGCGGCTTGGCCGCGGGCTTCGATGCCTCGGCCTTGTCGGTGACGTCCGGCTTCGGCAGCTTCAGATCGGGAAGCGACTCCGGCGGCTTCGCCTCTTCCTTCTTCTCCTCGGCCTTGGCTTCCTCATGCTTCACCTGCTCCGGCGTGACGATGTCGACCGTGACAGTCTCGGGCGGCCGGCTCTGAAACGGACGGACCTCGCTGATCACGATGATCAGCGCCACCAGCGTCAGATGGGCGATTGCCGAGCGCCGCGATGTCCGTCCGTATGATCTTCCGCAGTTCCATGGACCGATCTGGGGTTGCCGCCGTGGTCCTAGCATACCCCGGGTCCCTCTCAATCCCATTTCGGGGCGAAGCCGAAATCGGTTAGGCGTCCCCTCGGATGGGCGAGCGCGGCGATGCGGCTCATCTCATCTTCCGACAGCTCGAAATCGAAGATCTCGAGGTTTTCCGACAGGCGCTCGATGCGCGAGGTGCGCGGGATCGCAGCGACATTCTGTTGCACCAGCCAGCGCAGGCAGACCTGCGCCGGCGTCTTGCGGTGGACGCGACCGATATCGGCCAGCGTCTGATCGGACTTGATGCGGCCCTTGGCGATCGGGCTGTAGGCGACGAGGGCAAGGCCATGCCGGTCGCAGGCCAACCTCACCTTCGCCTGGTCGAGATAGGGGTGATATTCGACCTGGTTGCAGACGAGCGGCTCCGCCGACAGCGCGACCGCCTGCTCGATCAACGCCACGGTGAAATTGGAGACGCCGATGTGGCGGGTCAGGCCCATCGTCTTCGCATGCGACAGCGCACCCAGCGTCTCCGCCAGCGGCACGTGGGGATTGGGCCAGTGCAACAGCAACAGATCGACCGAGGGAAGCCGCAGGCGGGCGAGGCTCTCCTTGACCGAGCGCTCGAGATCATAGGGCGCGAAATGGTTGGTCCAGACCTTGGTCGTGAGGAAGACGTCGTCGCGGCGCACGCCGGAGGCGCGCAAGCCGTCGCCGACCTCGCGCTCATTGTCGTAGACCTGCGCGGTGTCGATATGACGATAGCCGAGCCGTAGCGCCTGCTCGACCACGCGCGCGCAGGTGCGCCCTTCCAGCTCCCAGGTCCCGAGCCCGATCGCCGGGATCCTTGCGCCATTGGCCTCAACGAACAGCATGAGGAATCCTCTTCCGTTGCGGCAGCCCCGGTCGACATTATGGACCTCGTCCGTGTTGGTTGCCAACGGACGTCAGTGCTATCGGGAGGGATATTCAGGGCAATGCTAACAGGAGGTTCGCACGAGGCTTCACGCCTTGATGTCACGCCTTGGCGAGCGCCTGGAACACGGTGTCGGGCGCATGCGCGATCACCGCCAGCAGCGCGCGGGCCGGGCCGCGCGGGGCGCGCTTGCCCTGCTCCCAGTTGCGGATGGTCTCGACGGGAACGCCGAGCTTGGCGGCGAACTCCATCTGGGTCAGGCAGGCGCGCCGGCGCAGATCGCGCACTGCGAGCGGGCCGGTATCAGCCGGCGCCGCATGGGCCTTCGGCTCAACCGAACGCGGCTGGACCGGAAGTTCCTGCCCATCCCGCAATTCGACGATCCGTCCGTCCGCCTTCAGCCGCAACCGCATGCCCATTCCCCCAAGCAGAGGCGATGATGCGGCAGGTCGCTTAAAGTCGGATTAAAAACGCAGCGCACTCGGGGCACGAGGGTTAGGGGTGCCCCCCGCCGCCTCCCCCCGTCATTGCGAGGAGCTCTTGCGACGAGGCAATCCAGGATCTTTCCGCGGAGGGAATCTGGATTGCTTCGCTACGCTCGCAATGACGTGGAGAGAGCGTGCGCCTCCCCTACTTCAACCCGAACCAGAGCGTGGCAATTCCAAGGAAGGAGAAGAAGCCGACGACGTCGGTCACAGTGGTGACGAAGGTGCCCGATGCCACCGCCGGGTCGGCCCGCACGCGATCCAGCGCCATCGGGATCAGGATGCCGCCGAGCGCGCCGGCGACGAGGTTGCAGATGATGGCGAGCCCGATGACGATGCCGAGACCCGGGATCTTGAACCAGGCCACTGCCGCGATGCCCGTGATCACGGCGAAGGCGAGGCCGTTGACGAGGCCAACCAGGGCCTCGCGCATCACCACGCGCCAGGCGTTGGAGGAGCCGAGCTCGCGCGTCGCCAGCGCCCGCACCGCCACCGTCATGGTCTGGGTGGCGGCATTGCCGCCCTGGCTCGCCACGATCGGCGCCAGCACCGCGAGCGCGACCATCTTCTCCAGCTGCCCCTCGAACAGGCCGAGCACGGAGGACGCCAGAAACGCGGTGGCGAGGTTCACCAGCAGCCAGTTGAAACGGCCGCGGGCGATGGTGAGGAAGGTATCCGACAGCTCTTCGTCGCTGGTGACGCCACCGAGCGCCTTGAGGTCCTCGTCGGCCTCTTCCTCGATGACGTCGACGACGTCGTCGACGGTGATGACACCGACGAGGCGGTCCTGGGTGTCGAGCACGGGTGCGGCGACGAGATTGTACTTGCCGAACATGCGCGCCACCTCCTCCTGGTCCTCCAGGACGGAGACGCGGCGGCGGTCCTCGTCGGTGAGCTCGGTCAGCGCCACCGGCCGGCGCGTGCGCAGGAGCACGTCGAGCGGCACCGCGCCCTGCCAGTGCTGCTCCTTGTCGACGACGTAGATCTCGTAGAAGCGGTCGGGCAGATCCGGCGTCTCGCGCATGTAGTCGATCGCCTGGCCCACCGTGAAATCCTGGGGCACGGCGATGAACTCGGTTTGCATGCGGCGGCCGGCGGAGTTTTCCGGATACAGTAGGCTGCGCTCGAGCGCGACGCGCTCCTTGAGCGGCAGCTTCTCCAGGATCTCCTCCTGCTCCTCGGCGTCGAGGGTTTCCAAGAGCTCGACCGCATCGTCGGATTCGAGCTCGCGGACGCCCTCGGCGACCGTCTCCGGCGGCAGCTCCTCGAGGATCTCCTCGCGCACGGTCTCATCGACCTCGTTCAGCGCCGAGAAGTCGAAATCGCGGCCGGTGAGCTCGACCAGGCGGACGCGATCGTCGGGCTCGAGGGCGCCGATCAGATCGCCGAGATCGGCCTCGTGCAGCTCCGCGACGCAGGCACGCAGCGCAGCACTGTCGCCGGCCTCGATCGCTCGGGCAATTTCCTCGACGAATTCGTGACGAATTTCGCCGTCTTCATTGCGCATCGGCACGTGGTCGAGTACCGAATCCGCAGCGGATGGGGCAACGTCCATATGTTCATCCATGGCGCGCCTCGCCGTTTGACAGGTTGGAACGGGTGGTATGAGCTGAGGGTTCAGGCAATACCCACAACGCAAAGCCGAGCGCAATGACAAAGATGCTGCGACTGAGGTGGACCTCGACCATGACGGGCGCGCTCGCCGCGACCGTCATCGGCACTGCCGCGACAAAGGCCGCCGAATGCCCGCGCAAGGACGCACTCGGCACCTCGCGCGTCCTCAGGGTCGATCCCAAGACCTACCCGCGCGTTGGCGTGAAGAGCTTTCCGCAGACGCTGCCGCTGGCCGATCGCGAGGTCGTGCTGACCTTCGACGACGGGCCGAACCCGCCGACCACGTCGAAGGTGCTGGCGGCGCTGGAACGGGAATGCGTGCGCGCGACCTTTTTCCTGATCGGCCAGCACGCCTCCGAGCATCCCGACATGGTCAAGCGCATCGCCCGCGAGGGCCACACCGTCGGCCATCACTCCTTCTCGCATCCGTTCATGGGGCATATTCCGTTCGAGAAGGCCATGGCCGACATCGACCGGGGCATTGCCGCGGACGAAATGGCGCTGCACGGAACCTCGACGACGACACCTTCGACGCCGTTCTTCCGCTTCCCCTATTTCGAGTCGACACAAGCACAGCTCGACCTGCTCCAGTCGCGGGGCATCATTGTGTTCGGCGCCGATCTATGGGCCAGCGACTGGGAGGAGATGACGCCGGAGCAGCAATTGAAGCTCGTCACCGATCGCCTCACCGCGAGCGGCAAGGGCATCATCCTCTTCCACGACAACAAGGCGCGCACGGCCGCAATGATGCCGGGGTTTCTGCGGTATCTGAGGGAGAACGGCTATCGGGTCGTCCACATCGTACCGGCTGGCGCATCACAGAAAAGCGCCGAAACGCGCTGATGCCGGAATGTCACGCCGGGGCAAAA
Organism: Bradyrhizobium sp. USDA 372; assembly: GCF_053629095.1. NCBI lineage: Bacteria > Pseudomonadati > Pseudomonadota > Alphaproteobacteria > Hyphomicrobiales > Nitrobacteraceae > Bradyrhizobium > Bradyrhizobium sp. USDA 372. Next base: position 953,924 of record NZ_JBRJHR010000001.1, read on the forward strand.
TGGGGTGATTTGGGGGCAATTAACACTCTGTTCATGCTACGGCGTGCAAAGATGAGGGCGGCTACGGCTGAACCGTTTTGAGCCATCTCCGACCTATCTAGGCGCCAATTGCATGGGGGCAGACGAGGTTCATGATCGGAAGTAGCGTTGTTTTGCGGACGCGATCGTGGTTCGTCCTTTGTCTGGGAATGCTCACCGTCGGTTCGCCGGCTGCGCTTGCGGCCGACTGTCCCGGCCACCCCGACGCCCTCGGCACCTCCCGCACCCTCGTTGTCGATCCGCGCGAGCATCCGCTGATCGGCACCATGCAGTACCGCGAGACGCTGCCGCTGAAGGACCATGAGGTCGTCCTGACCTTCGACGACGGTCCGATCCCGAAATATTCCAACCAGGTGCTCAAGATCCTCGCCGACGAATGCATCAAGGCGACCTTCTTCATCGTCGGCAACCAGGCCAAGGCCAATCCGGACGGCGTGCGCAAGCTGGTGGCGGCGGGCCACACCGTCGGTACGCACAGCATGGACCATCCCCTGACGTTCGACCGGATGCCGATCGAGAAGGCCGAGGCGGAGATCAATGGCGGCATCGAATGGACCGCAGCCGCGATGACCGATCCCTCGCAGCTCGCCCCGTTCTTCCGCATTCCCGGCCTGATGCGCGCCGAGGGCGTGGAGAACCATCTGATCTCGCGCGGCATCCAGGTCTGGAGCGCCGACTTCCCGGCGGATGATTGGCGGCACGTGTCGTCCGACCGCGTCTACCAGCTCGCGATCCAGCGGCTGGAGGCCAAGGGTAAGGGCATCCTGCTGCTGCATGACATTCAGGCCCGCACGGTGGCGGCGCTGCCCAGGATCATCCGCGACCTCAAGGCGCGCGGCTATCGCATCGTGCATGTGGTGCCCGCCACCGCCGAGCGGCCGGCGACGCCGACCACGCAGGTCGAATGGCTGCTGCATCCGCCATCGGAGACGACGCCGATCGCGCGCTGGCCGCGCGTGCCGAATTTCGTGTTCACGCAGACCAAGACGCTGCCGGCGCCCGCGCTCGCCGACCTCAATGCGCAGGCCGAGCACCAGTCGCTGCTGCCGCGCCGGAGCAAGGGCCAGATGGACCTCGCATCCACCCTGCCCGTGCCCGGCCGCGATCTGTTCGCGATCCCGGAAGGCTCGGTCGAGGTGCTGCTGTCGACGACCTTGTCGCGGCGCGCCGCGACCCGGCTTGCCATGGCGGCCGAGAAGCCCCATCCGGCCAAGGACAAGGCAGCACAGGGCAGAGCTGCGAAGGGCAAGACGGCCAAGCTGCACGGGCGGAGGACCGCCCAAGCGGCGCCGGCGGCAGCGGATCATGCCGCGCAGCCCGTCGACATCGTACCCAAGAACGCCGCATCCAAGGGCACCGCTTCCAAGGGTGCCGCTTCCAAGAGCGCAGCGCCCCGTCCGACCCGCGTCGCCAGCCTGAAGAAGCGCGCTTAGGCCGCTATTGCCGCATGATCGCGGCGACGCAGAGCAGCACGATCAGCGCCAGGAAGAACAGGTCCATGTAGGACTTGAGCTCGCCGTCACGCCTTAGCCGCGCGACGTCGGCGATCACCTGCTTGCGCGCGCTGGTGCCGCCCGAACCGTCGTTGATCGGAGCCTGAAGGCGCTTGGTCTCGGCCTCCAGCTTCTCGATCTTCTGGAAGAAGTAGAACGCCCGCAGCGTCGAGGCCGCGCGCATGGCGGCATAGACCAGCACCAGGATCGCCAGGATCGCCCGGTTCGGATACTTCTCCATGAAGTTCAGGCTGAAATAGACCACAGCCATGAAGGCGAAATTGGTGAGGAAGCGATAGACGAAGCTGAGAAAGACCATGCTGGCTCGAACCTTGAGGGGGGTCGCAACTCTACGATGTTGCAAAGTGCGGGATCGGGACCCAGACCGGAACGGCGAGCCTGGATACGGCCCGTCTACGCCAAGTTTATTTCAACAAAGATACTGCCGCCCCCGCAACTAGCCGCCTTTTAGCCTGACGCGGCCATAAGGCAAGCCGGAGCCTGGCCCCTGGCCTCGCGCGCGCGAAGGGCCCGCAACGGCTCAATAGCGATTTGGCCGAAGGCGCGGTAAACTGCGACCGCCGCCAGATGTGGGGTTCTTCCGATGCCGAAGAAGGGAATCACGGGCCACGACGACTGGGTTCTGACCGAGGCTCTCGCGACCGCCCTGGTCGCGCTGGAGCAGCTCGAGCCGAAGCACCAGCCGAACGCGCATATGGACGACATCCGCAAGCTGCTCGCGAACGGCAAGGAGCCGGCAGCGGTGAGCCTGCACCTCGCGCAGGCCAAATGCCGCCTGTTTCCCGAGCTCGACCCGCTGGAGATCTACCGGGAATACGGCATCGGCGATGAGTATGGCTGAGGCGGCGCCTCAGGGCAGCACAAGCCCTGCGCGGCGCAGCGGGTTAGTTTTGCGAGGTCTTCAGCAGCGGGCATTCGCTTTGGCTCAGCGGAAGATAGGCTTCCTCGGCAGGGATCGTCTCGACCACGCTGTAGTAGTCCCAGGGGGCTTTCACGTCCGCAGGCTTCTTGACCTCGACGAGATAGAAATCGTGCACCAGCTTGTTGTCGGCGCGCAGCCGCGCGCCCGGTGCATAGAAATCGTCTACCGGCATTGACCGCATCTTCTCCAGGACGGCATTGGTTTCATCTGTGCCCGCGGCAGCCGCGGCCCTCAGATATTGCAGGACGGCCGAATAGACGGCGGCTTGTGGCGCGGTCGGCATGGCGTTGTGAAGCTTGTAGAACCTCTGGGCGAACGCCCGCGTCGCTTCGTTGAGAGCCCAGTACCAAGCGGTGACCGTGGTAAGGCCCTTGGCGGTTTCAGGACCCATGGCGTGAACATCGGTCAGGAACATGAGTTCGGCGACCGCCTTCTGAGGCCCCGTATTCATGCCGAATTCGTTCCATTGCTTCATCGAGGTCACGAGCTGTTCGCCGGCATTGGCGAATGCGATCACCTTGGCCTTTGAGGCCTGGGCCTGGAGCAAGAACGAGCTGTAATCGGCATTTCCCAGCGGATGAAAGACTGCGCCGAGCGACTTGGCGCCGCTCGCCGCGAGCACGCGCTGTGACACTTCGACCATGTTGCGTCCGAACGCGTAGTCGGACGCGATGAAGAACCAGCTGTCATATCCTTGCGACACCAGCCTGCGGACCGAGCCGGCGACCAGATTGTAATTGTCGTGCAACCACATCAGGCCGGTGGGCGAACATTGCCTGCCACCGATTTCGGTGGTCCCGACCGCAGAGTAGATAACGATCCTGTTCTTGTCGCGTGCGATCGACTGGATGGCGAGCGCAACGGCAGAATTTCCGACATCGGCCACCATGTCGATGCCGTCCACGTCGAACCATTTGCGGACGATCTGGGCACCGATGTCCGGCTTGTTCTGATGATCGGCGACGACAATGTTGACCTTGAGCCCAGGCGTGGCCTTCTGAAAATCCTCGACCGCCATCTTCGCGGCGACAACAGAGCCTGGTCCGGCAAGGTCCGACAAGGGTCCCGCCTGGTCGTTGATGATGCCGATGCGGATCACATCGCCGGAAAAATCGCCGGCCTGACTCCGTTCGGCGCATACGACCGCCCCGAGCGTCAGGATGAGGCCAAAGGCCGACCGGCAAAGCCGGATAGGCCATGACTTCGACGCGCCTGCGCGATCCACCATCTTCCCCTCCACTCTGCCCGCGAGGACTGCTGGCGATGACTGCCCTGAAATCGCCGGGCTATCCTTCCTGGTGAACAACTTTCCTGACGAGTTCCAGTCGACGCGCCTGCGCCGGCGCAACCCGCTCCTTCATGGCGGCCAGGATCGCCGCCGGTGCCGTATCCGGCGAACCGGCATTGAATGGGGGTGCGGGATTGTATTCCATGCGGAGCTGGACCATTTCCGCTGCCGCGCGGCCTCTCAACATCGAGACCAGCGTGAGTGCAAAGTCGATGCCGGCGGTTATGCCGCCGCCGGTCATGCGGTTGCGGTCGATGCACACCCTCTCCCGCGACACCTCCGCTCCGAAAAACGGCAAGGCATCGGTCGCCGTCCAATGCGTGGCCGCGCGATAGCCTTTCAGGAGACCGGCTGCGCCGAGTACGAGCGAACCGGTGCAGACCGACGTGACGTATTTCGCGCCGCGCGCCTGCCGACGCAGAAAGGCAAGCACCTCCTCGTCCAGCATCAGCTCGTCGGTGCCATAGCCGCCGGGGACACAGATCACGTCGAGTTGCGGGCAATCAGCGAATGTGATGGTCGGCGTTAACGCGATCACGGAATCGCTCGGTACGGGCTCGATGCATTTCCAGATCAAATGCACCATGACGTCAGGCAGGCTGGAGAAGACCTGGGCAGGACCGGTGAGATCGAGCTGTGTAACGCGGGGAAACACCAGAAGGCCGATCTGCAACGGACCCGACATATCCAACCTCGACATCGCGCTTGACGACGTCAGCGTGCCATGTTGGCCTTGTGGTCGGAAACGGCGTAATTCCCTCATTTTTGGACGCGTCCATGATCGGCTTCCTGATCTTTCCCGAATTCCAGCTGCTGGATGCGGCCGGGCCGATCTCGGTGTTCGAGATCGCAAGACGTCACACGCCGAATGCACCGCGCGTGATCAACGTTGCGGCGAAGGCCGGGGCGGTGCGCAGTTCGTCTGGCACCGAGATGCTGGCGCGCAGCCTGCGATCGGCGAGCTCCGTTACGACTCTTTTCGTGGCTGGTGGAGAGGGCGTCGAAGCTGCGGCGCGTTGCAACACCACGATCTCCTTCATTCAAAGACTGGCGCGCCGTGGCGTGCGCATGGCCAGCGTTTGCTCCGGCGCCTATCTGCTCGCCGAGGCCGGCGTCCTCGATGGCCGCTGCGCAACCACGCATTGGTCCTGTACCCGCGACTTCATCGGGCGCTATCCGAAGGTCAGGCTCGAACCGGACCAGATCTTCACGCGCGATGGCGGCGTATGGACTTCGGCGGGCATCACGGCCGGGATCGATCTGGCGCTCGCCATGATCGCGGAGGACCATGGCGAGGAGATTTCGCAGGCAACCGCCCGCCAGCTCGTGCTCTACCATCGCCGCAGCGGCGGCCAATCGCAGTTCTCGAGTCTTCTCGAGCTGAAGACGCCGAACGGGCGCTTCGGCAGCCTGTTGTCGTGGGTGCGCGAGAATCTGGATGCGTCTCTCACGGTCGAGGCGCTCGCCGAGCGCGCTGGGCTGAGCTCAAGGCATTTCGTCCGCTCCTTCATCGCCGAAACAGGATCCACGCCGACAAAGGCGGTCGAGCGCTTGCGCGTCGAGGTGGCGCGGGAGCGGGTGCAGTCCTCCGGCGAGACGATCGAGCGCGTCGCGCGAACCACCGGCTTTCGCGACCCCGAGCGGATGCGGAGGGCCTTCATCCGGGCCTTCGGTCAGCCGCCACAGTCGGTGCGACGCTCCGCCCGGATCGCGAGAGCTCCGGAAGACCGGGTTTAAGGCCCGCCGGCGACCGATCCCGCGATCACCATGACCAGCGCGCCGAGGTCGATCTTGCCGTTGACGGTCAGCTCCTCCGAGCCCTTCGCGTCTGCCGCGCCGTGGACCTTCAGCGATTGCGGCCGGTCGGCGGCCTGGCGCTGCAACTCGCCGACGATGGCTTCCTTGAGCTTCTCTTCCAGCATGGGCTCTTCCTTCGCGGGTCCGTCCAGTCAAGACGGCAGCCCGCGCTTCGTTCCCGTCACGCAAACCGCGGCGGCAGGCTGTTGTGGATCGTGCAGGCGGCGACGGCGGCATGGCCGAACGCGACCGATATCTGGTGCAGGTCGGTGACGACGTCGCCGATGCCGTAGAGTCCGGTGATCGACGTGCGCTGATGATCGTCGACCTCTAGATAATCCTCCCCGGTATGGTCGGCGCCAAGCGCCATCGCGAGCTGCGAGCGCACCTGCGCACCCATCGCGGGATAGACCATCTCGAACTGCGCCGTATGGCCGTCGGCGAAGACGGCTTCGACGCCCTCGCCTCTTCGCCGCAAACGCAGATCGGGCGCGAAGACGACCTCGACGCCCGCCTCGGCCAGCCGTGACGTTGCCGACCGATCGTCATCCGGTCCGGTCGCGAGCAGCGTCACGTCGCGCGAATAGCCGCGCAGGAACAGCGCCTTGCCCTCAGCGCGCGCGAGCGGCCCGATGACGCCGATGCGGCGGCCGGTCGCCTCGAAGGCGTCGCAGACCGGGCAATAGCGCAACAGGCCATCGGCGACGGCGGCGCGCCAATCGTCGAACGGCGGATGCGTGTCGACGATCCCGCAGGCGAGAATGACGGTGGCGGCCGTATACTTGCGGCCATTCCAGCTCGCTTCAAAGCCATGTTCGTGACGCTGCAACGCGTTGATCTCGGCCTTCACGCGCGTGACGGCAAGATCGCGCAGCTGGGCCGACATCCGCTCGATCAGCTCGGTGCCGGACAGGCCGTGGACGAAGCCCGGGACATTGTGGCTGCGCGGGATCAGCGCCGCCCGGCTCGCGCCGGCGTCCACGACGCAGACGCGGCGGCGAAAGCGCGCCAGATAGATCGCGGCCATCAGTCCGGCCGGGCCGCCTCCGACGATCAGGCATTCAAGCTGCGCGCCGGTCATTTCGGGTTCGGGTCCGCAAGAGCGGCGCCGGGCTCCTCGAGGTGCCCGCTCCGCGCCAGCCGGACCGCGTTGCCGAGCGCGCGCGCCGCATTCTGCACCCCCTGCTGGAATTCGTGGTCCTCGTCGAGCTCGCGATGCGATGTGGCGTATGGCTCCCCGTAGCCGACATAGCCGTCGAGTTCGGCGTAGCGGCCCGCCGAGATCAGCTGCATGTCGGTCAGCCAATCGGACAAGGTCCGGCGCACGCCCTCGGCGCCGACCGCGTCGCCGTGAACGACGACGCCGAAATGGCGGCCGGCGAGATGCCGCGGATAAGGCCAACCCTTCAGCTCGATGGCCTTGGCTTCCGCGGCATTCTTGCCGTGGGTCGAGGTCGGATCGGGATTGCCGCCGTCGGCGCAGACCATGCGGTCCATCATCGCCTTGAGCCCGGCGGGCACGTGATACCAGTTCACTGGAGTCACGATCAGAATGCCGTGCGCCGCAACCCAGAGCGGATAGATCTCGTTCATCCAGTCCTGGGTCTGGCCCAGCGAATAGTTCGGATAGCAGCTGCACGGCCAGTGGCACAGCGGCATGGCGGTGCCGACGCAGGACTTGCAGGGATGAATGGTCTTGCCGAATTCCGAGGCGAGGCGCGACAGATCGAGGATGTCGACGGCAAATCCCATCTCGATGAAGACGGGCTCGGCCAGCTCGACCAGCCGCCAGGTCTTGGACATCTCGCCGGGACAGGTGTGCTCGCTGCGCGCCGAGCCGTTGATGATTAGGATGCGAGGCGCCACGTCGGCATCGTCATGGCGCCGCTGCGCCTCCAGGATTTTTGCGCGCGCATCCAGCCAGTCGACGGCGAGATCGTAGTCGGGGTCGGCGAAGCCTGCGCCGGCCTTCCGCGTCAATGGTGCCTTGCGCGAATGGCTGTAGGCGTCCCAGGCCGCCGCGATGATGGCATCGAGCTCACGGCCGAGCGGAGCAAAGACGGGATCGACGAACTGACGCCTGTAGCGCCGCTCGAACTCCTCGCGCGACAACTTGACGGGCGGCATCCCCTTGCGAATGTCGGCATCCGTCATGCTGGCTCCTGGCGAAGTCGATGTCCTCCGACCAACCCGGCGCCCAGCGTGCGGTTCCCAACACTTTACCGGCGAGCAAGCTCCTGCGGCGCATCGAATTTGGCGATCCGTTGATCGAGCCGCCACAGCTCGATGCGATGCACCAGGACGAGCGAGGCGGCTTCGCGCTTGGCCTGCTCGTCGTCGTCGCAGACCAGGTTGATGCATCCGAACACGTGCCCGTCCGGATCGATCTGGAATGCGCGGTAATGCTTGATGCTTGCCACTATGATTGTCCTCGCCTTGGAGCGACGGGTGCGCTCAGCCAATCCGTGAGGTTCGAGGTCACTTCGTTCTGCTTGGCGCGGCGCAGCAGCATCTCGCGTTCCCGGCCCGGCGGCATGCTGAGCGCGCGCTCGCGCGCGCTTTCGGCAAAGGCGGCCAGCCGCTCCTGAAGCGATTGGGTCTGTTTCCTGCGGTTACGTTTGGCGGTCATGTCACTTTCGCGGAAAATACGGTTGTAGGGAAATAGGCCCCGGCGGGGGATCGGGCGCCGGGGCCCGAGTTCTCTTGTCACTCAAGTCGCTTGCCGGTTGAGGCGGCTCAGCCCGGCAACGATTGTAGCTTCCGTCGCAACGGCCGGTTCCAGCATTTCAATAAGTTAACGCTGCGCGATTTTGCGCAAAGCACAACGCAGGACCGATCGATCCGGACTGCGCCGGAACCGAAATGCTGATTCGTATGTTCAAGGACGACTTGAAGGAGGATCATCATGGCAAAAGCAGCATGGAAACGACCGGGCTCGCCGATCGGCCGCAAAGGCCCGCGCAAGGCAAATCCCGCCTACAAGCGCCGCGCGCGCGAGCCTTGGACAGCGGCGGATGTGAGCAAGCTGAAGCAGCTTGCCAAGGGCAACACGCCGACCGGCGTGATGAGCATCAAGCTGCGGCGCCCCGTCGCGGCGATCCGCAGCAAGGCGCAACGCGAAGGGATTTCGCTGAGGCCGGTCAACCGCTCGCCCTACAACCGGCGAAGCAAGGCCGCGAAGCGGCGCTGACGACGGACCCGCCGGGCTAGTCTAGCTCGGCGGCTGCAGGCCCGGCGACCTCAGCCACTCGCTCATCTGAGACCCCGTTTCCGCCTGGCGCGCCTTGCGCAAGATCTCGTCGCGCGCCGCGCCGGGCGGAAGCAAGCTGGCCTGTTCGCGTAGCCGCTCCGCCTCGGCGGCGAGCCGCGCTTCCAGGGTGTCGATTTGCTTGAACCGATGTCGCGTCCTCATCAGGCGTCCTCCTGGTGCATGAGGTCGAGCGCGCCGTTGCGTTCCGACGGGGTTGGTGGCTTCCCGGCTGCATAGCGGGGCCGATGATCTAACGTTCCAGAAACGGAACGGTTGCAGTTTCTGCGAAAACACCGCAGTTACGATTCCTCGTTGTCGCGGCGCGCCTTGATCTCGGAGCGAAGCATGGCGCTGTCCATGACGGCCAAACGCAAATCGTTCACCGCCTCGCCGTAGCGCCCCGCGACTCGTCTGTGCTGCTCCCGGAGGGCGCGGCTCTCTTCGATAGCGCGAGTGGCGCGGGCAAACAGGGCGTCAGGCATCCGTTACGGTGCCATAATGCTCGAGCGCGCGCGCTTGCATAGGTTACTCAAATCGCGCTAACCGCTCAAAAAGCGCCGGCGATTAACCTGGATTAAGCCGTCAAAACCCGCCGGGCCGTTCTCAACCGCGCGCCCGGTGGCCCTGAAGGGGATTTACGGGCAGATCCCCGATTTGCTTAGCTGAAACGCCGCAGCGGGTGTACGGTGACATTATCACTGGCTGAGGCTCTGCCCGTAGGCGCCGGTGGCTGAGAGACCGATGGTGCTCCCGCCTGCATGATCCAGGGAGCGCTTGATGGCCAAGCAGATTCGCCGTCTGTTGCAGTCGGACGAGAAGCACGTCGAGCAGGTTCGCAAGACCATCCGCGAGGCGCGAACAGCACTGGAGCTGCCCCTGCCGGATACGTTTCTCGGCCGGCAAACTCAAGAGCCTTTTCCAAGTGAACACGATGTGCAGGACGGGCATCGGCATAAACCGGCCTGATTGCGAGCATGACGCCTGCGCCGGCCGATGTCAGCGAAGAGACTCGTCCGCGCCGCGCCGGAACGGCGTCAACGGACCGCTTCGGTCGTCCGGTACAGCCGCAGATAGCTCGGCGAATACAGCGCCGCGTTCTTGAGCGCATCGAGGTCCGGGATGGTCAACGTGCGCTCCCGCAGCACGATCAGCCCCGCCGCGCGCAGCTCCTGGAGCGTCCGATTGAGGTGGACGACGGAAAGTCCCGTAGCATCGGCGAGATCCATTTGCGTCACGGGCATGAGGCAGGATTTTCCGTCGACCATCCCCACCGGGCGCAGCCGCTCCATGATTTCGCAGAACAGATGCGCCACGCGCTCCAGCGCGACGCGACGGCCGAGATTGATCGCCCATTCGCGCTGGATCGCGCTGTTGAGCAGCGTCTCGCACCAGAACGCTTCCGACAGCGTGGGGTTGTTGGCGAGGAGGTTCTCGAAGCGAGCGCGCTTGATCTCGGCATAGACCACGGGCGTCAGCGCCACGATTGAATGGTCCATTTCCGAAAGCAGGTAAGCGTGCGCATCGCAGCTCTCGCCCGGGAAGATGAAATTGACGATCTGTCGCCGGCCATCCTCCAGCGTCTTGTAGCGGCCGAGCCAGCCCGACAACAGGATTCGGACGCCATCGACGGGATCACCCTCGGTGATCAGATCCTCGCCGGATCCGGCACGCTGAAGGCCCTCGAGCATGGCGTATTCCAGCGATGCGCGTGCCTCGCTCGACAACGGCCGCAACGCGCTCAGCCGGCGAACGACCGGCTCCAGGACGGTGCGATCGGCTGTCGACAACGGCATCAGGCGGCCACCACCGGTGTGTGGAAGGCACGCTTGGTCAGGGGGATGGTGATGGTGCATTGCAACCCGGCGGTGTTGAATGTCATCGTGGTCTGCCCCTTCAGCTCGAACGCCAGCGTGCGCTCCAGAAGCTCGGTCCCGAATCCTTTTCGCGGCCTAGCCGTCACCGGCGGCCCGCCGCGCTCGCGCCACTCGAACACCAGCTCCGCCGGATCGGCGCTCTCAATGACGCGCCAGGTCACCTCGATGCGCCCGCTCGGCTGACTTAAGGCGCCGTATTTGAGCGCGTTGGTCGCGAGCTCGTGGATGGCGAGCGCGAAGGTTTCGGCGGCCTTGGGCTGGAAGCGGATTTTGGGGCCCGAGACCCGCATCTGCTCGCCTTCCCTAGCATTGTAGGCGAGCAGCTCCTCGACCACGAGATATTCCAGATCGACGCCGCCTTCGGGATCACGCGTCACCAGCGCCTGGGTGCGGGCGAAGGCATTGAGACGCCCGTCGAGATGGGAGGCGTATTCCTCCACGGTCGAGCTCGTTTCCGCCGAGCGGCGGGCAATCGAGCGCACCACGCCGAGCGTGTTGCGAACCCGGTGTTGGAGCTCGGCCAGCAGCAGGCGCTGCCGCTCCTCGGCACGGGTGATTGCGGTGACGTCGATGAAGGTGATGACGACGCCCGCGATGAAGTTGTCGGTGCTGCGATACGGCAGGATGCGCACGATGTAACGCGTGCCGCTGTCCGGTGCGCTCAGCTCGCGCTCGACGCTGGCGAGCGTGCGCAGAACGCGGCGAACGTCGTCGTAAAGCTCCTCGATCGGGATGCGCGCCTTGATATGGCTGATCGGCCGGCCAGTGTCGGTCTCGACCAGATGCAGGAGCTGCGTGATGGCGGGCGTGAAGTTCATCACGCGCAGATCGTTGTCGAGGAATACTGTGGCGATCTGCGTGCTCTCGAGGAAGTTCTTGAGGTCACTGGTGGCACGCGTCAGCTCCTGAACGCGGTGCGCCAACTCGCCGTTCACGGTGGTCAGCTCCTCGTTGACCGACTGCAGCTCCTCGCGTGAGGTCTCAAGCTCCTCATTGGCCGACTGCAACTCCTCGTTCAGCGATTGATATTCCTCGTTCGAGGATTTCAGCTCCTCGTTGGTGCTCTCGAGCTCCTCGATCGTCGCCTGGAGGCGCTCGCGCGTGGCCCGCAGATCGTTCTCGAGGCGCTCGACATGCTCGGTGCGCACCAGCGCGTTGGGATTGCTCTTGTCGCCTTCGACGGCTCGCGCCGGGCCGTCCTTGAACAGGACGACGAAATTACGGTGACCGCCGGCGCCCTCCTGGATCGGCTCGACCGTAATGTCCACCAGGACGCGGTGACCGTTCACGCCAAGCTGCACCTGCTCGGCATGAACCGGCTCGTTGGTTTCGGCGGCGCGGCTGAGCGTGGTGCGCAGTTCCAGCCTGAGATCGCGGTGCACGAGCTGCAGCAGGTCGAGCGTGGCAGCGCCTGCGGTCGGTTCGATGTAGCGGCCGGTGCGCCCGGAGAAATGCAGAACCTGGAAATTGTCGTCGGTGATGACATAGGCCGGCGCATAGCGCTCCGCGATGCGATGCGCGCGCCGCTCCAGGCCGACGTCGGGGCCGAACGAGCGCATCGTCGGCACCTCGACCGGCACCCTGCCCGCCGCAGTCGTGATCGGAAATTCTGGCGGCAGCCGCGTTCCGGTCTCGAGCTTCTTGAAGATCCGGGCGCGGCGATCGACCGGAGAGAACAGCTTCGGATGCCGAGTCACGTTCTCGGAATTCCCGAGGAACAGATAGCGCTCCGATAGCAGCGCGAAATGGAACAGCGGAATCACGCGATTCTGCAGCTCGGCGTTGAGATAGATCAGCAAATTGCGGCAGGAGACGAGGTCGAGCTTGGAGAACGGTGCATCCTTGATGACGTTGTGCTGTGAGAAGATGCACATTTCGCGCAGCTCCTTCACCACGCAATAGGTATCGCCCTCGCGCACGAACCAGCGCGCCAGGCGCTCGCTGGTCATATCCGCCTCGACATTGGTGCGATAGCGGCCGACGCGGGCGGTCGCGAGCGCCCGTCCATCGATGTCGGTGGCGAAGATCTGGACCTGCGGCACGGAATCCATCCGCGCCATGTGCTCGCGCAGGAGGATGCCGATCGAATAGGCCTCCTCGCCGGTGGCGCAGCCGAGCACCCAGACGCGGACCTGCTGGCCTGCCGCCTTGCCCTCGAAGATCTTCGGAATGATCTGCGTCTCCAGCACCTCGAACTCGCGCTTGTCCCGGAAGAATTCGGTGACGCCGATCAGGAGGTCGTTGAAGAGGTACTGCGCCTCGTCCTTGTCGCTGCGAAGGTAATCCACATAAGCGGCGATGTCGTCGATCCGGACCACCTGCATGCGCCGCTGCACGCGGCGCAGGAAGGTGTTCTGCTTGTAGCCGTGGAAATCGTTGCCGGTCTTGTTTCGCAGGATGTCGGCGATGCGCGACAGCGAGGTGGCGGCCGCGGCGAGGACCTCGTCGAAGCCCTGCTTTTCCTCCAGACGCCTGAGATGACGGGCATAGACCTGGATGTGCTCGGGGATATCCTCGGGCGGAAGCACATAGTCGGCAATCGCAGCGGGCGTGTTGCCGTCGAGATGGCCGGCCTCCTCCGCGTTTGCGATCTTCTCGGCGATGGCGAGGCCGCCGTGATCCTTCAGCGTCGCCGTGCCCAGCGTGCCGTCGCCCCCGGTACCGGCAAGGATGACACCGATGGACTGCTCGGCGCGCTCCTCGGCCAGCGAGACCAGGAAGCTGTCGATCGTGGCGCGTTCGCCGGGCGCCTGCTCGGCCTTGCGGATTGCGAAGCGATCGCCCTGGATGGTGGTGATCATGGCCGGCGGACACAGATAGATGGTGCCGCCCTCGATCGGGTGGCCGTCGGCGATCTCGGCGATCTTGCTGCCATTGGAATTCCGCACGACGTCGCGCAGCTGCGGCTCGTCGAACGCCTCGTGGTGCTGAAGCGCCAGCACGATGGCCTGATCGGCCCCGACAGTCAGCTTGGCGAAGAAGCGTTCGATGCTGTCCCGCGCGCCGGGCGAGGCGCCGACCCCTATGATCAGCGGGTTCTTGCTCTGGCGCTGTGCATCGACCGGCTGGTCGCCGTTTTCGGTCATGGCTCTGGTCGCTCACTGGCTGGCGGGAACCCGATGGAAGCCCCGCCCTGCAGATAGCAGAATTCGATATTATCCCAACACATCAAAGGCAGAAATGTCCCGGGCATCTCTTTGATCCAACTAGCCCGATTCAGGGGACGAGCGCGAGTGGGCCGCCCGCTGCTGCGCTGCGTCGAGCGCAGTTCGGGAGATGGGGGACGGCGCCCTACGCTCCCGAATTGACCTCGCGCTGGAGATAGGTCACGCGCTGCTCGATCAGGATGCGGTGGCGCTCCCATTCGACCAGCGTCTGCTTGAGCAGATCGACCAGCCGCTCCGCCTGGCAGGTGTCATGACCGCCCGCCATGAGCTCGCGCAGCCGGTCCTCCTGATCGCGAACCCGCTGCCAACCGCTCTCGATATCCTGATCCGCCTTCACCAGCAGGCGTCGCTCGGCATCGAGCTGTGCGGTGCGTTCGGCAAGGGAGATGGCCATGGCCGCGCCTTCACGCCTCCCGTTTGCCCACGGAAGGATCGAGCGACTTTAGCACGACGCGCCGGATCATGTCGGCATATTCGCGGTATTCGAGCGCCCGAGCCTCGTACATTTCGGCGACCGCAGCCCGGCCGCTGCGCCGGCCATCGGCGGCCATGCGGTGCACCAGCTCCGCCCGCTCCTCGATGATCCGCAATGCCACGCGCAAGGCTTCGTCGACGCGCCCCTCCTGCTCCTTGGCGAGCGCATCGGCGGTGAAACCGTGGCCGACCTGGCAGCGGAAACGCATCGGGCGGGCGTTCTGGACCTCCGAGAGCACCCCGCCGCAGGCTGGACAGGTCAGAGCGACAGGGTCAGCCATAGAGACGAGACTGTCACTTCCGATCCGCTCACCGGCCGCGATCTCGACCTCGAGCCTGATCTCGGGCGGGATCGGCAGCGCGGCGCCGGCCTGCTCCCTGACCAGCTCGGACAGCACGTCGCCCATGGTGGCACCGGGAACGCAGAGGTCGACCGTGGTCGCCTCCATGGCGCGCCGCGGCATCTCGTCGGAGATCGCATCTGCGGGGTCCTGCACCATGGCCAAGCCGCCGCAGCGCTTGATGGCGTTGAGGCCGGCCGCACCGTCGGACAACAGGCCGCTCAGGAGCACGCCGATGACGCGCGGCCCGTGATAGAGCGCGGCCGAGCGGAACAACGCATCGATCGCCGGCCGCACCATGTTCTCGCGCGGGCCGCGGCCGAGGAAGATGCGGTCCTCGGTGAGGAGAAGGTGATGGTCCGGGGCACCCAGGTAGATCTGGCCGGGCTCGATCTTCATGCCGTTCTCGGCCTGCCGCACCGGCAGCGGCCCGGCACTGCCGGCGACCGTGGAGAGGATGCCGATGCCCTGCGCCGGAATGTGCAGGACGACGAAGACGGCTGCCGGCAAATCCGCGGGAAAACGGCCCAGAATCTGCTTCAATGGAGCGGTCGCTCCGGCCGAGCCCCCGATGACAATGATGTCGCGGTTGGCCATGGAACCCGCCTCCAATTGCATCGTTTGCAGTTTGCACCAAGGCGGTTCGCCGGCCTATGTTCCTATGCGTTTGGAGGCCGAAACAGCATGGCGACGTCGCATCAGCGCGCAGAGCTCAAGGGGCGCCGCATCTTCGTCGTCGAGGACGAGTATTTTCTCGCCGATGACATCGGCAAGACCTTCCGCGCGCTGGGTGCGGAGATCGCCGGTCCCGTCGGCCACCTCGAAGACGCGCTCAAGATCCTGCACGACGGTAGCGTCCTGGACGCCGCCGTGCTCGACGTGAACATCCGCAGCGAGATGATCTTCCCGATCGCGCGCGAGCTGAGAGCGCGGAACGTGCCGTTCCTGTTCACGACCGGATACGACAAGATCACGCTCGGTCCGGAGTTCCAGGACGTGCCGCTATTGGAAAAGCCGATCGATCTTGCGGCGATGGCACGGAAGCTGGCCGGGCTCATCGCCGAGCAGCCGATCCAGTGAACAGCGGTTGAACGGGTGCAACCCAGCGACGATCAAAATAAATGCGCGATGGCAAGCCAGGCGGTCACCGCCAAGCACAGGACAACTGCGGCGTAAGGTAGCGCGACGCGCAAGACGGCAAGCTCCCCCACTTCAGCTCATCATCATCCAGACGATTGCCACCATCATTACGAGAAAACCCGTAACCGCAGTCGCGACAAAGGCCTGTTCGATACGATCCATTGCCATCGCAGCCCCCGCTTGTTTCAGCCCGTGCAATTTGACGGTTTGAACGCCGCGGCGCATTAGGCTATGTGAATCGAAGGTCTCCTTTCTCCGCAAGACGGTTCGCGCCGCTCCGCAGCATTGCGCGCGCGTCGCTTACGATCTTGCGGTACCCGGCTCCGCCATCTTGCGGTGCTGCTTGGCCAGCATCTCGTTCGGCGTGACGTTCGCAACCGTGGTCTGGATCTTGTTCTTCAGCCCGGTGACGATATCGGCGTCCCCGCGCAGCATCGCATCGAAACCCGCCTTGGCGACATCGTAGGCGCCGTCCTTCTTGTCGGTGCCGACCTTGGTGTCCATCATGTCGGCGCGGCGGAAGAACTCGGTCTCGGTCGCACCCGGCATCAGGCAGGTCACTGTGACGCCGCTGTCGCGCAGCTCCTCACGCAGCGCAAACGAGAATGAATCGAGGAACGCCTTGCTGGCGTTGTAGGCGGCCTGGAAACTGCCGGGCATGAAGCCGGCGATCGAGCCGGTGATCAGGATGCGGCCGGCATTGCGGCGGAGCATCTCATTGCCGACGCGGTGGATCAGATACAGCGTGCCGGTGATGTTGGTGTCGATGAGGTGCTTCACCCTGGCAAAGTCCTGGTCGAGGAAAGCCTTGCCGAGGCCGATGCCGGCATTGGCGAGCAGCGCGTCGATCGGCCGGTCGCCGATCGCCGCGCACAGCTTGTCGACGCCCTCGGTGGTGGCGAGATCAGTCTCGACCGGCTCCACGCTGACGCCGTGCCGGCGCAGATCGACGGCCACCCGCTCGATCTGAGGCTCGTCCGCGGCGATGACGAGGTTGAACCCGGCCTGCGCGCAGCACCTGGCGAGTTCCAGACCGATACCGGTTGAGGCGCCTGTGACGACTGCGAGATGATTGGCGGGCATAGGCAGATCCTTGCGATTGAGTCCTTGGAATCGAGGTGATCACGCTCAATCGCCGCCCCGCTCTCTCGTTCCTATTGCGTCGTCGTTCCTGTTGCGAAGGGCGAAGAATTTGCGCGCAGGCGATAGCAACCATCGTTCGTGCCTGGACTTAGATGGCACGTGGCTCAACCGGGAGGACGGACGATGAAGGCGCTGGTCTGGCACGGCAAGGAGGACATCCGGTGCGACACCGTCACCGACCCGGAGATTCAGGATCCGCGTGACGCCATCATCAAGGTGACGAGCTGCGCCATCTGCGGCTCCGACCTGCACCTCTTCCACAATTTCATTCCGGGCATGCTGCCCGGCGACATCATGGGCCACGAGACCATGGGCGAAGTGGTCGAGGTCGGCGCGGGCGTCAACGGCAAGCTCAAGAAGGGCGACCGCGTCGTCGTGCCGTTCACGATCATTTGCGGTGAATGCGACCAGTGCAAGCGCGGCAATTTCTCGGTCTGTGAGACCACCAACCGCAAGCGTCATCTAGCCGACAAGGTGTTCGGGCACGCGACGGCAGGCCTGTTCGGCTACACCCATCTGACCGGCGGTTATCCCGGCGGCCAGGCCGAATATCTCCGCGTGCCCTTTGCCGACGCCACCCACATCAAGGTGCCGGCGGGCATTCCCGACGAGCAATTGCTGTTCCTCAGCGACATCTTCCCGACCGGCTGGCAGGCCGCCGCGCAATGCGACATCGAGCCGACCGACACGGTCGCGATCTGGGGCTGTGGCCCGGTCGGACAGATGGCGATCCGCAGCGCCATCCTGCTCGGCGCCAACCAGGTCATCGCGATCGACTGCCTGCCGGAGCGGCTCAGCATGGCCGAGGCCGGCGGCGCCACCACGATCAACTTCGAGACCGAGAGCGTGGTGGAGCGGCTCCAGGAGCTGACCGACGGCAAGGGCCCGGAAAAATGCATCGATTGCGTCGGCATGGAGGCGCATGTGATGCCATCTCTGCCCGACACCCTGCTCGACCGCGCCAAGCAGATGGTGATGGCCGAGAGTGACAGGCCCCACGTACTGCGCGAGATGATCTATGTCTGCCGTCCCGGCGGCATCATCTCGGTGCCAGGCGTGTACAGCGGCCTGTCCGACATGCTCCCGATGGGCGCCTTCATGAACAAGGGCCTGACCATGCGAACCGGCCAGACCCACGTCAACCGCTGGACCGACGATCTGCTTCGCCGCATCGAAGAAGGCGAGATCGATCCGTCCTTCGTCATCACCCACACCGTCCCGCTCGCCCAGGGACCGGAGATGTACCAGGTGTTTCGCGACAAGCGCGATTCCTGCGTCAAGGTCGTGCTGAAGCCCTGAGGAGCAAAGCCATGTTTCACTTCTCCAACATCGTGCGTACCAAGGGCGACCCCAAGATCGTCGCGGGCGGACCGAGCCTGAAGCAGCCGGCGGACCAGCTCGCGCGCGCACTCGGCTGGTTCAGCATCGGCCTCGGCGTCGTCGAGCTCTTCGCACCGAGGCGCGTCACGCACACGCTGGGCATGGAAGGCCGTGAGACGCTGGTCCGCGCCTTCGGCGTGCGCGAGATCCTTGCCGGGATCATGTCGCTCTCGGTCGACAAGAACGCCGGCCTATGGGCCCGTGTCGGCGGCGACGGCCTCGATGCCGCCGCGTTGATGTCCGGGCTGACGTCGGACAATCCCAAGAAGGGCAATATCGCGCTGGCACTGTTGATGGTCGGCGGCATCGCCGTGCTCGACTACCGCGCCGCGCAGGACACCAAGCCGCGCCGCCCGCCGCGCGATGCACGGCGCAAGCTCTATCCGAACCGCAGCGGATTCCCGAAGGGTATCGAGAGTGTCCGAACTGCGGCAAGGCAGATCGCGGGGCATGTTGGGCACAACGAGGTGAAGCAAGGTGATGAGCGTCGAGTCCCGTGAGGAAGCTGCGTGGTGGGAATCCGCCGTCATCTACGAGATCGCGCTGATCTCATTTCAGGACTCCAACGGCGACGGCAAGGGCGACCTTGCCGGATTGATGTCGCGCATCGACTATTTGAAATGGCTCGGCGTCGATGCGGTGTGGCTGACGCCGATCCACAAGAGCCCCTTCCGCGACCTCGGCTACGACATCTCCGACTATTGTTCGATCGATCCCGCCTTCGGCAGCCTCGAGGAGTTCGATCGGCTGCTCGAGGCGCTGCACGGTGCGGGCATCCGGCTCATTCTCGACCTCGTCCCAAATCACACCGCGAACGATCATGCATGGTTCGTCGAGAGCGCAAGCTCGCGCAACAGCGCGAAGGCGGATTGGTACATCTGGGCTGATCCCGCCGAGAACGGCGGGCCGCCCAACAACTGGCTGAGCCGCTTCGGTGGCAGCGGCTGGGAATGGTGCGAGGCGCGCCGGCAATTTTACTACCATTCCTTCCTGGTCGAGCAGCCCGACCTCAACTGGCGCAACCCACAAGTGCGCGTCGCGATCGCCGAGACCATGCGGTTCTGGCTCGACCGCGGCGTCGACGGCTTTCGCGTCGACGCCAGCGCGGTCCTGATCAAGGACCGGCTCTTGCGCGACAACCCGCCGAACCCCGAGGCCGAGGGCAAGCCGCCGCCGCAGCGGAACACGACGGTGTTTACCGATGACCGGCCCGAGACGATGGATTGCATCGAGTTCATCCGGGAGGTGATCGATGCCTATTCCGGGCGGATGCTGTGCGGCGAGGTCCAGGGCAAGACCGACCGCATCGGCCACTTCTACGGCAACGGCCGGCCGCGCCTGCATCTGCCGCTCAACTTCGCCCTGCTCGATTCCAAATGGGACGCCCTCTCGCTGCAGGCCACGATCGACGCCTATCTCAACGCCATCCCGGACGATGGCTGGCCGGTCTGGGTCATCGGCGGCCACGACAAGCAGCGGGTCGCGAGCAAGATCGGCGAGGCGCAGATGCGCGTGCTGGCGATGCTGCTGATGACGCTGCGGGGAACGCCGTTCTTCTTCATGGGCGACGAGATCGGCCGCAAGCGCGTGCCGATCCCGCCGGGCCGCGTTCACGATCCCTTCGAGAAGCTCGTGCCCGGCTATGGCCTGTGCCGCGATCCCGAACGCGCACCGATGCGATGGGACGACAGTCCCGACGGCGGCTTCACCACGGGCCGTCCATGGCTGCCGCTCGAGCCGCCCGATGATGCGGCCAACGTCGCCGGACAGCAGCGCGACAAGCGTTCGATCCTGGCGCTGTTTCGCGCGCTGATGGCGCTGCGGCGCGAGCATATTGGTTTGCAACGGGGCGAATACGAGCCGCTGCGGTCGCAGAACGATGTCCTCGCCTACAAGCGGAGGGATGGCCATAACGAGATTCTGGTCGCGCTCAATATCGCGGCCGAACCGCGGAAATTCCACTGGCAAGGTCGCGGCCGTCTCTTGATGTCGACGCATCTGGATCGACAGGCCGAGCCGGTGCCGGATGCGTCCATCCTGCTCCGCGGCAACGAAGGCGTGATCATCACGCTCGAACCTCGGTGATATCAGCAGGAACCATCCGCGTTTCGAAGAGTCTCATCAATGCTTTCCGGCGTCTCCCCCCGCCGCCGGAGGCAGTTTGCAAGACCGCAGCCCCGGCGCCCACGCCCCCTTCAGGCGCCGGGGTAGCGGCGTGAGCCCGTCGGCAGGACATATCGGAGGCAGCTCATGGGCAAGACCAAAGGTCTGCAGCAACGGATCGCCGGCAAGACCAAGCAGGCCGTCGGCGAAATCATCGGCGACCAGGATCTGCACGATGACGGCAAGGCACAAGCCGAGCGCGGGCGCGCCGAACAAGACAAGCCGAGCGAGCTCAATCCGCTGAAGAAGCTCAAGCAGCTGACGTGAACGCAGAGCCGCGACCAGCGCTCGCGAGTGGGGCGCGGCGCAGCATCGGCGAGCGGCGGCGTTCGCGCTGGATTGCCGCGGCCGCCCTCGGCCTGATCAGCAGCACGTTCTCGACCATCGTCAGCCAACTCTTCGCCGCCCGCATCGGCCGCGATGCCGCCGTCGACTGGATGACGGTTGCCGCAATTCCTGCGCGCGATTGGGCGATCAGCTCCGAGCCATCCTGGAGCGCAATCCTGACCGGGATCGCCTTTCACCAATGGGCCGATTTTTCCTGGGCGTTGGTTTTCTTTGGCGTGCTCGGACGCTGGACGGCCGACTTGCGGCCGATGACGATCCTGCTGCTGGCGCTGCCCTGGGCCGTGTTCTCTTCAGGCATGGAATGGTTCGTGCTGGTGCCGCTGTTTCCGTTTTGGCAGCCGCTGTTCACGCTGCAACAACCCTACTGGATCGGCCTGCTGGTCCACGGCTCCTCGGCCGTGATGTATCCTCTGTTCGCGCGCCTGCGCTGGAAGCGCGGGACTGCGCCTGACAGCGACGTGCGGTTCACCAACATGTGGATGACCGGCGCGCTGGCCGTGATTGCGGTGCTCGGTGCGGTCGCAATGTTCGGCGGTCACGGT
This sequence comes from Bradyrhizobium sp. USDA 372, assembly GCF_053629095.1. Lineage (NCBI taxonomy): Bacteria > Pseudomonadati > Pseudomonadota > Alphaproteobacteria > Hyphomicrobiales > Nitrobacteraceae > Bradyrhizobium > Bradyrhizobium sp. USDA 372. The sequence goes on from NZ_JBRJHR010000001.1 coordinate 975,306, forward strand.
TACGAGCCGCCGTGGATGGGCCGCGACAGGGATCACGACCAGGCCTACATCCGTCACATGACCACGCATCATGCCCAGGGCATCGAGCTGGCACGGACAGCGGCCGAGCGCGCGCAGGATCCACATCTACGGAAGCTCGCGATGCTGATGGTCGCGAGCCAGACCGGAGAGAACCAGATCTTCGAGAATTGGTGGCTGAGCTGGTTCGACACGGAGATGCCCGATTGCAGCACCGAGGAGCGTGCGGCGATGCCGGGCTTTCTGACACCGGCCGAGATGCGCCAGGTCAAGACCGCGCCGCCGGACCAGTTCGACGCGCTGTTCGTCGAGGCGATGAGCAGGCACCACCGCGGTGCGGTCAGGATGGCCGACCGGATGTGGCACAGCCGCGGCGACCCTCGCCTGCGCATCATGGCGCACGCCATCCGCCACGCGCAGCAGGGCGAGATCGCACTGATGCACGGCACGAGCGGCGTCGCCGCCGTGACCACAGGCGTACGCAACATGCTCGGCGACAACGTCAATTGAGTGCGAGGAACCTTGGATCGGCGAGCGGCTTGCTGCCTCCGCGATACCCCAAGCGAACGTATCAAACGTTAATGCTTTCCGCCGTCGTTCTCGGCCACACTTGGAGCGATGGGGGATCGGAGATCAAATGCAGGCAGGATTTGCATTCTCGAAACTCGCCGACCGCCTGACGAGCCTCGTCGAACTGACCCCGGACCATCTCGATCTGCTCGCGGACATGCCGAGCAGCATCGCGCATTTCGGCGCGCATCAGACCATCCTGCGCCACGGCGATGAGGCAACGCAATGCTGCCTGGTGCTTCAGGGATATCTGTCCTGGCTAAATGACGAAAGCGCGGATGGCCAGATCACCGCGATCTGCGTGCCCGGCGACATCGCCAACCTGCAAAGCCTGTATCGCCCGCGCATCGAGGGCAACCTGACCGCACTCGGCCCCGCAATCGTCGCGCTCGTGCCGCACCGCTTCTTTCGCGAGCTCGCGGTGCGTTCTCCGGCGATGTCGCATGCCCTGCTGTTGATTCTGCTTGCCGATCACGCCATCCAGCGCAACTGGACGGTGAACCTCGGCAGCCGGGACGCATTGACGCGCGTGGCGCATCTGCTTTGCGAGATCACCGTTCGGCTGCAAGCCGTCGGGCTCGCCAGAGACTTCAGATTGTCCTCGCCGTTCACCCAGTCCGATCTCGCCGCGGCCTGCAGCATCTCCCCGGTTCATGCCAACCGCACCATCCAGGAGCTGCGCCGCTGCAATCTGCTGCAATGGCAGGGCAAGACCTTGACCATCACGGACTGGCCGGGCCTGGTCCGGCTTGCCGGTTTCGACCCGGCCTATCTGAACATGCGATCCGGCGCAGACCACGCGCAGCCGCCGCATGCGAGACCGGTGACCGCCGACGTCGCAGTCGCTTGATCTGACTCGATGGCGGCGAGGAAGCTTGTGCAGCCGATGAGATCGGATCGTAGCTCCCTACTCCCGCCAGATCTCGCCCAACTCTTCTGCCGTCACCAAGTCGACCTGGCCGTGGAAGCGGGTGCGATACATCGTCATGAGCGCATCGTGGCCGACGTCGGACGAGCTGCACAGCGCGTCCTCGATGATGACGATCCTGAAGCCGAGATCGACGGCGCTCAGGACTGTCGAGAGCACGCAGACGTCCGTTTCCGCGCCCGATATCACGACGGTGCCGACGTTCTTCTCGACCAGCAGGCTCGCAAGACCGGGATTGCTGAACGCGGAATAGGCCGGCTTGTCGATCACAGCGGCCGGCGGAATGAACCGGGCCAAGGCCGGCACGAGCTCCAGAGCCGATGATGGCAGATGCCTGCGCGTCGCTTGGCGCCAGCGGCGGAAATAGCTCTGCCATTGCCCCGGTCGATCCTCCGGATCCTCAGGGGTGATGAAACGCGTGAAGATCGTTCTTTCCGCGTGGCGCGAAACGACCGAGACTACCGTCGGCAGGACGCGCTCCATCCACGGCGTCGCCCAAAGGCCGTCCGGAGCGAAAATGTTCTGCATGTCGATGCACAAGTGAACCGCGCCGCGGACCTCGGCAACATCGGACGTAGCGTCCCTCATCAGCCTCCACCTTCAAGCGCATTCGGCGACCAGTTGCGAATGCAAGGCGAGGGCTTTGGTTCCGAAGCGCCGCGATGCGGCGCGAACCTGGGCGAAAACCCGCCCAGAAAAGCTATAAAAATGAAGGTGGTGCGCTCGGAGGGACTCGAACCCCCACGGTGTTACCCACTGCCACCTCAAGGCAGCGCGTCTACCAGTTCCGCCACGAGCGCTAGGAGATGCCGGCCTGAGGTCGTTCGGGTGGCCGGATCAGCGGCCGCCGATCTAACAAATCCATCAGGGGGATACAAGCCTGCAAAGACCCTGAATTCCACAAGCTTGGCAGGAATTCTCACCTGCCCGGATCGGCCCTATCAAGGCCCTGGCGCCAATGGCGTGCCCTACCGGGTCCCCGGCGAGCGCGGCAGCATCTGCTTGACCTCGACCGCGATTCGGTTGCGGTCGACCAGCACGACGCCGGAGGCGACCGGCAGGTTATTGGCGAGCACCTTGACCTCGTCGGCCTCGGTTGCGTCCAGCTCGATGATGGCGCCGCGGGAAAGGCGTAATACCTGATGGATCGGCATGGTGGTGGTCCCGAGGACGACCATGAGATCCACGGTGACTTTGTCGAGAGTGGGCACTGTCAGGACCGCCGCAACTTGGGACTTACGCCAAAGGACTTGGCATTTGCTCCTGATCATCACCACGTTATGGTTAGCCAATGGTTAATTCGCCCCAAAACCCCGGCCAAGAACGGCGTCAGGACCAGCGTCAACACCTCGATTTGACGTCGTTTTCCGCCGCGGGCGGCGAAGTCGTCGAATGGCGGATTTCGGACGCTCCGGTGCCCTATCCGGAGGCGGTGGCGACCATGGAGGCGCGCGTCGCGGCGATTGCCGCGGGCGAGGCGCCGGAATTGGTCTGGCTGCTCGAGCACCCCCCGCTCTACACGTCGGGCACATCGGGCAAGGAGAGCGACCTGCTCGAAGCCCGATTCCCGACCTTCGCGACGGGGCGCGGCGGGCAGCTCACCTATCACGGGCCCGGCCAGCGCGTGGCCTACATCATGCTCGACCTCAAGCGCCGCCGGCCGGACGTGCGCGCCTATGTCGCGAGCCTGGAGGAGCTGATCCTGAAGACGCTGGCCGCCTTCAACGTCCGCGGCGAACGGCGCGAGGACCGGGTCGGCGTCTGGGTCAGACGCCCCGACAAGGGGCCTGAGCACGAAGACAAGATCGCGGCGATCGGCGTCCGCCTGAAGCGCTGGGTCTCGTTTCACGGCATCGCGATCAATGTCGAGCCGGAGCTGTCGCATTTCGCCGGCATCGTGCCCTGCGGCGTCGTCGACCCCCGCTACGGAGTCACCTCGCTGGTCGATCTCGGCCAGCTCGTGACCATGGCCGATGTCGATATCGCGCTTCGGCAGGCGTTCGAAGAGCTGTTCGGACCGACCCGCGCGCTGCTGCCGGAAGCGGCCGTCTAATACTTTTTTCTGTTTGAGCTGACCGCGCACGCTCTCCGCCCCTGGCGGAATCAGCTATGCTTCATTCCGGTGTCGCCCACGCCTCCCCCCTCCGCCGGGAAAGCAGACCTCATGCCGGGCGAGTTGATCATCGGCCGACTGTTCGAGCGCCAGGCATAAGGAGGGGTTGCGATCCATGCTCGCAATGGGAGGTTTTGACGATGAAACTGTCTGCACCCATCTACCATCTGAAGCGCACGGCCAAGCGCCTGTCCCGCGAGGCCGGCATTCCGCTCCACGACGCGCTTGACCGCGTCGCTGCGACGGAAGGGTTTTCCGCCTGGAGCATGCTGGCGGCAAAGGCAGCCGCACGGACTCCGGCGAGCAAACTGTTCGCGCAATTCCGTCCGGGCGATCTGGTGCTGGTCGGGGCGCGTCCCGGCCAGGGCAAGACGCTGATGAGTCTCGAACTTGCCGTCGAAACCATGAAGTCCGGCCATCGCGCCGCGTTCTTCTCGCTCGAATATACCGAGAAGGATGTGCTGGAACGTCTGCGGGTCATCGGCGCGGAGCCGGCGCAGTTCGACAAGCTGTTCGAGGTGGATTGCTCGGACGTCATCAGCGCCGACTATGTCGTGAAACAAATGGCATCGGCGCCGCGCGGCACGCTCATCGTGATCGACTATCTGCAACTGCTCGACCAAAGGCGGGAAAATCCCGATCTGACGGTGCAGGTGCGCGCGCTGAAATCGTTTGCGCGCGACATGGGGCTGATCGTCGTCTTCATCTCGCAAATCGACCGGTCCTACGATCCCGCGGTCAAGCCCTGCCCCGATCTCGGCGATGTCCGCTTGCCGAACCCGCTGGACCTAACACTGTTCGACAAGACGTGCTTCATCAACAACGCCGAAGTGCAGTTCCGCGCCGCCAGCTGATGGCTTCGGGCCGCGGGTGAGATCGTTCACCCGCGGCCTGCAACGTCATGCCGCCTGCAGCGTAACCTCGAGCTTGCCGGCGATGTAGCGCCGCTCCTGGGTCAGGCCGCCAAAGCCGTAGGCGTCGCCCTTGACCTCGTCGACATGCAGGTAAGTCTCGGGATGCAGCGGGCCCAGGATCTCGGCCATGCGCTTGAACATGGCGGCGAGATAGGCCGCCTTCTCGTCCTTGGTGTTGGTGCCCTCGGTGACATGGATGTCGATCCAGTAGCTGGCGAGCTTCTGCTCCGCGAGCGACTTGCCGCCGGCGAACCAGTCGCCGGCATCGACCGACTTCACGATGATGGCGGTGACCTTCGGGTCCTTGTGCAGGATCTCAGCGGTGAGCTCGGACACGGCATTGGCGATGTCGGCCTTCAGCGACGGCGACTGGCGGGACGAGGTGTAGGACACGGTGATCAGCGGCATGGTGGTTCTCCCTAAGATGCCACGCGACCTGCGCGGCGTTGGTGAGAAGCTAGACCTGCGGGCGTCATTTTGGTATCTTATCTCTAGTGATATCAATGATAACGATCTGTAATGACAGCCACGCTCGACATCGCCACCGTCCAGGCCTTCCTGCTGGTCGCCGACCTCCAGAGCTTTACCCGCGCCGCCGAAGCGCTCGGCACGACGCAGGCGGCTGTCAGCCTGAAGCTGCAGCGTCTGGAGACGCTGCTGGCAAAGCGGCTCGTCGAGCGCTCGCCGCGTGCGGTCCGGCTCACCGCCGATGGTGCGGCCTTCCTCGATCGCGCCCGCGCGCTGATGGCGGCGCATGATCGCGCGCTGTCGGGCGACGCGTCAGCCGCGCAGTCGCTCACACTCGGCATCTCCGATCACGCCGCGGGACCCGAACTGGTGCCGCTGCTCGAACGGTTGCATGCGATGTCGTCGAACCTCACCCTCGCCGTCACCATCGGCTTCTCGCGCGAGATGCAGGATGCCTATGATGCGGGCGAGCTCGATGCAGTGATCGTGCGCCAGGAAGGCAGCCGCCGCGGCGGCGAGAAGCTGGCCGAGGACGAGTTTGGCTGGTTCGCGTCACGGCGCCTCACCCTGCCGAAGGGCGAACCTTTGCCGCTTGCGACACTCGCCCCGCCCTGCGGGGTGCGCGCCGTCGCCGTGCGCGCGCTCGACAAGGCCCGCATCCCCTGGCGCGAACGCTTCGTCGGCGGCGGCGTGACGGCGGTGGTCGCTGCCGCGCTCGCCGGTCTCGCAATCGCGCCGCTGGCGCGGCGGATCGCGCCTGCCGGGTTGGTCGACGTCGGGCCTGCGCACAAGCTGCCGAAACTCGGCAGCTCGAAGGTGATGCTGCATTCGAAGATCAGCGATCCGGCAAAACTCGCCGCGCTGCGTGCGGTGGCGGCGACGTTTCGGAGTGTGGCGGCGAACTAGTGCTGAGATCGCGGGCGCTCCTTGCCCGCGTGGCGCCCTGCGATATGCCAATAGGCCAGTCCGGCAAAGCACCCGGCCACGACAAAGAGCCAGATCGATCCGTCGACCCTTCCGAAGAGCACTGTCTGGCTCACGGCTCCGGCCACCCCGCCAGCAAGGACGAAGAAGGGCAATGACCGGATGCAGAACCGTTCGCTGAGCCATATTGCCACCGCTGACGGAATTCCGCTCAGCGCGCAAACGAACACCAGCACGGCCGGCACGCCAATCAGGATCGCCACGCCGAAATCGGCCACGGACCGCACGGCGAAACTGTCGACGCGCGGCAGCGCAAGGAGGAGCAGGAGAAATAGCTCGATAACAGCCGTTGCCGTCAAGCATGCGCCAAACCAGCCTCGCGTCATTCGAGCAACGCTCTCGCAAGACATGACATCACCTCACAAGATCGCCTCGAACGCACTGCGCAGCGTCTCGTGGCGGAACACGAAGCCGCGGCTCAGCGCCTTGTTCGGCAGCACGCGCTGGCCGCCGAGCAGCAGCTCGTCGGCAAAGCCGCCGCCGATCCGGCGGAGCAGGCCGCCGGGGATACGGAACACCGCAGGCCGGTGCAGGCGGCGGCCGAGTTCTTCCGTGAATTTTGCATTGGTGACCGGGATCGGCGCGGTGGCATTGACGGGACCCGCCAGATCCGGCGTCGCGATCACATAGGCGATCAGGCGGATCAGATCGTCGCGTTCGATCCAGGACATCCACTGCCGCCCGGTGCCGAGCGGGCCGCCGAGGCCGAACTCGAACGGCGTCAGCATGCGCGTGATGAAGCCGCCTTCGGTGCCGAGCACGAGGCCGATGCGCAAATACACCACGCGCACGCCAAGCTCCTCCGCCGGCCGCGCCGCTGCCTCCCAGGCCGCGCACAGCTCGTGGCTGAAGCAGGCGTGAGATTTGGCCGACTCGGTCAGCACCTGGTCCGCCCAAAGGCCGTACCAGCCGATCGCCGAGCCGCTGATCAGTACCTCTGGCTTGCGCGCGAGCCGCGCGATCAGTTTGACGATATCGCCGGTCATGCCGATGCGCGAGCCGATGATCTTCGCGCGCTTCGCTTCGGTCCACAGGCCGTTGCCGATCGGCTCACCGGCGAGGTTGACAATGGCATCGATCTGCGTGTCCGAGGCGAGCTGATCGAGGCTCGTGATCAGCGTCACCGGCGGCGGCAGCATCTCGGCTTTCGCGGGATTGCGGATCAGCGCGATGACGTGATGCCCTGCCCCGCTAAGGCTTGCCGCAAGACGGCTGCCGATGAAGCCGGTGGCGCCCGATATCAGCACGGTCTTGCGGCTGGGTAGCTTTTCGACAAGTCCCGCCGCCGGCACGCTTCGCATGCGGGCGAGCCGGCGCATCGCCGCAAAATCCCTGACGCCGCACAGCGCAGCGCCGAGTGCGCAGGCGGTCGCGGCGATGCTGAGCAGACCCTCGTAGACGACGATCACGCCGACGGGCTGCATCGCCCAGGCGATCAGTACGGGCATCAGCAGCACCAGGATGGCGCCGTAATTGATCGCAAGCAGCGTGTGATTGATGCGCTCGCTCGGCGGCAGCTTGCGGCTCAGATCCTCCTCGACGAAATCCATCAAGGTGATGATGATCTCGGCGACCAGCACCGCGACGATCAACAGCGCCAGCACGCCGTGAACCTCGAGCCAGCCGAGCACCAGGAACAGCAGCGCATAGAGCATGTTGCGGATGCCGTGCAGCTTCAGCTCGAAGCGCTGTGACGACCGCCAGGCCAGGCGCTCGGTGAATTCGTGGTGATAGAAGGTGTCGAACACACCCATCACGATCTGGATGGCGATGAGTGTCCACAACAGCGGCGTCATGATACGGCCTCCCTGAACAGGACGGACTGATGGATCAGCGCGCCGTGACGCGGGTGAGTGACATCGAGGGTGAAGCGGAAAGCACCCTCGCCGAGATCTCGATGCGTCACGGTCAGCTCGCCCGGCGTCAGCCAGCGCGGCAGCGGAAGCCACAGGCGTCCAAGCTGAAGGCCGTAGCCGGCGCTGCGAAAGATCAGCACCTGATCCTCGACCGCGATGCGCAGCGCCATCGACACGCCGAAGCCGACATATTCCTCGAGCCCGGTAGGACCGGCAAAGCGCTTGGCGGAATGGATCACCTGCGGAAAGCCGCGCTTGCGTGCGCAGATGCGCGTCCAGGTCTGGCCGCCGGTCGCACCGTCCTCGGTGACCGTGACGATCATGGGCACCCCGATGTCGCGGCCGGTGGGCAATGGTCCGCCGATCAGGCGCGCGGCATGCGCGAACCACCAGCCGAAATCGCTGAAGGCGAGCTCGTCGACCACGCCGACATAGACGACACTGTCGCCGTCGGCGACGCGTTTCGAGAAGCGCCGCCAGGTCGCCAGCGGCAAGCGGCCCCAATCCTCGTCCGACAGCAGCGCGCGGAAACGGCGGTCGTCGAGCAGTCTCGTGTGAGCGGAGGTCGATGCGTTGGAGCCTGATAGTCTTGCCGACGTCATCGCAACCTCCTCAGATCCTATTTGACCTTGCCGATCGGCAGCAGGTTGGCGATCTTCTCGCCAAGCCGCATCAACGCGACCAGCCGCGGCCGCGGCACTTTCAGCATCTGCGTGAACCAGTGGTCGGCGAGCTCGGTGAACGCGAGCATCTCGTTCAGGCGCTTGGCCGCGACGGGACTGATGCCGGGATCGTCCGTGGCATCGGACACGCAGGCGCGAAGCGCTGCGATCGCCGGGTCGATCTCCCGCTCCTTGCGCCGCGCCGCGATCCTCGCGGCGATCTCCCAGATGTCGGTCTCGGCCTCGTAATGGTCGCGGCGGTCGCCCAGGATCGGCACCCGCCGGATCAGGTTCCAGGCGAGCAGCTCCTTCAGCGAGTTGGAGACGTTGGAGCGTGCCATGCCGAGCGTGTCGGCGATGTCCTCGGCGGTCATCGGCGCCTCGGCGAGATAAAGCAGCCCATGAATCTGGCTCACCGAGCGATTCACTCCCCACTCGTCGCCCATATCGCCCCAATGCAGGATGAAGCGCTCGACGGCGGCGGGAAGTTTCTTCTTTCCGGTTATTTCTGTCATGACAGAAATATCTGACGAACCCCATTTCTTGTCAAGAAGAAGCCTTGCATACGGCCCCCCAGGCCTGCCTAAAAATGTCCCAGATGGCGGGAACCATCCCGACCTCTTCGGCGTTTGTTCCCGTCGAGGCGGGGTCCGGAATGGCCGAAAAGTTCAGTCAACAGAGAGACCTGTTCGAGAGCGAGCGCAGTTTTCGGCTGTTGGTTGAGGGTGTCGCCGACTACGCCCTCTATATGCTTGACCCAAACGGGACCATCACCAGCTGGAACATCGGCGGCGAACGCATCAAGGGTTACCCCCCCGAAGAAATCCTCGGCCAGCATTTTTCCCGTTTCTACACCGAGACCGACCGGGCCAATGGCAAGCCGGCGCGGGCGCTCGGAATCGCGCGCGAAAAGGGCCGATACGAGGAGGAAGGCTGGCGCGTCCGCAAGGACGGCACGTTCTTCTGGGCGAGCGTCGTAATCGACCCGATCTACGAGGACGGCAAGCTGATCGGCTTCGCCAAGATCACACGCGACATCACAGAGCGTCGCAATGCCCAGCTCAAGCTCGAGGCGATGCAGAAGCAGCTGGCCGAGTCGCAGAAATTCGATGCGCTCGGACAGCTCACTGGCGGGGTGGCCCACGACTTCAACAATCTTCTGATGATCATCAGCGGCAGCCTTCACATCCTGAAGAAGAACGCCGCCGACGACCCCAAGCTCGAGCGCGCCATTTCGGCGATCGACACCGCGACCAAGCGCGGCGCAGCGCTGACCAACCAGCTTCTCACCTTCGCCCGGCGGCAGAGCGTCAACCCGCAGGCGATCGATTTTGCCGAACGCGTCGCGGCCATCCGCGAGGTGCTCGACGCGGGCGTCGGCAGCTCCGTGCGTATCGCCTTCGACATTCACTCCGACACCTGGCCGATCAAGGCCGACGTCTCCGAGCTCGAGACCGCGCTGCTCAACCTCGTCATCAATGCCCGCGACGCGATGCCGGACGGCGGCACGGTGACGATCGCGGCACGCAACATCGTGCTGAATGAGGCGCCCCTCGTCGGCGATTTCATCGCGATCGACGTCCGCGATACCGGGCTTGGAATTCCCTCCGACGTCCTCGACAAGATCTTCGAGCCGTTCTTCACGACCAAGGCGATCGGAAAAGGCACGGGCCTCGGCCTTTCGCAGGTCCACGGCTTCGCCCACCAGGCCGGCGGCACGGTGAAGGTGGCAAGCGAGCTCGGCAAGGGCACGACATTCACCATCGTCCTGCCGCGCGGCACGGATGTGCCGTCGCGGGAGACGGCGGGAACGGCGTTCCGCGGCAGCGGCACGGTGCTGCTGGTCGAGGACAATCCCGATGTCGCGCTGGTCAGTATCGGTCTTCTGGAGCAGCTCGGTTATCAGGTGCGCCGTGTCGCCGATGCCGAAGCGGCATTGCGCGAGATCGAGAGCGACGGCGTCGATTTCGTGTTCTCGGACATCGTCATGCCCGGCAAGATGGACGGCCTCAGCCTCGCCCATCACCTCCGCCAGATCCGTCCCGGCCTGCCGATCCTGCTCGCCACCGGTTACAGCGAGGTCGCCGCCGGCGTGCGCGGCGATTTCCCGATCCTGCGCAAACCCTACGAGATCCACGAGCTGAGCGAGGCGATCTCGAAACTGCCAAGGTGAATGTTTCTTCTTCACCTCTCCCCGCTTGCGGGGAGAGGTCGAATTCGATCGCAGATCGAATTCGGGTGAGGGGGTACAGGTCTTTCTACGACCGCTCGCGTTGAGAGAAGCCCCTCACCCTAACCCTCTCCCCGTAAGAACGGGGCGAGGGAACGCACCGCCTGCGGGGAAAGAAACACCTACACCGTCGGCAGTACGGAAAACGCCTCCCCTGCCCTGCGCAAATTCAGCTCATCCACGCTTGCGGTTTCACTGGTGACACTGTCGACGCGCGAGAGCGGCGGGCCGTGGCGGCACAGCGCGACCATGTCGGCAACGTGCGTCGGCGCACCCGCGAACAGCGCTTCCACGCTGCCGTCACGGCGGTTGCGGACCCAGCCTTCGAGGCCACACGCGGCGGCCTGGAACTCCACCCAGGCCCGATAACCGACGCCCTGCACGCGGCCGCGGATCATGACCTGGAGAATCACCCGGCTCATGGCTTCGATCCGAGCCAATCGGCGCTACGCGCCTTGACTGCGGCCTCGCGCGCAACGCGGGCCATCAGCTCCGACGATGCCACGCCCTTGAGGCTCTTTGGCGCCGTGCCCTCGCGCAACGCCTTCTGCGTCTCGTACACGGCTTGCGTCGCCGCGGCGATCGGCGCATGGCCCTGCAGCGCGATGCGGACGCGCTGACCGGCAAGATAATCGAGCCCGCTCAATTCCTCCGACGCGCCGCCGAGCACGATCGGCAGGCGCGTGGCGGCGGCGATCGCCTCGAGCTCGGCGCGCGACTTGATGCCGGTGAAAAACAGCGCATCGACGCCGGCCGCCTCGTAAGCCTGGGCGCGGCGCACCGCATCCTCGATCGAGGTGATCGCGGCTGCGCCCGTGCGGCCCATGATGACCAGCGAGGGATCGCTGCGGCCGGCGAGCGCCGCCTTCATCTTGCCGACGCCCTCTTCGAGGGAGATCAGCTGCGCCTTCGTCTCACCGAATGCCGCCGGCAGCAGCGTGTCCTCGATGGTGAGGCCGGCCGCGCCGGCCGTCTCCAGCTCCTGCACCGTGCGGCGCACGTTGAGCGCATTGCCGTAGCCGTGATCGGCATCGACGAGCACCGGCAGCGCGGAGGCGCGGGACATCCGCCGCATCTGCTCGGCGAGCTCGGTGAGCGTGATCAGCGTGACATCGGGGTCGCCGAGCACGGCGAGAGAGGCCACCGATCCGCCGAACATGCCGAGCGGAAAGCCGAGATCCTCGGCAATTCGGATCGAGATCGCGTCATAGACCGAGCCGGGATGGACGCAAATTGGGCCCGACAGGGTGGAGCGCAGTTTCTCGCGGCGGGAACGAAAGGCCATGGTGCCCTCTCAATTGTTGCGACGCAGCCGCAACATACTCCGTCATTGCGAGCGCAGCGAAGCAATCCAGAATCTTTCCGCGGAGGCAGTCTGGATTGCTTCGCTGCGCTCGCAATGACGGTGTTGATGGGGCCCGACGAGAGCCCCACTCACACGCTTACGCAAACTCCAGGATCAGCGCGTCGACCGCAAGTGTCGCGCCGGCGCTGGCGTGAATCTTCTTCACCGTGCCGTCCTGCTCGGCGCGCAGCACGTTCTGCATCTTCATGGCTTCGACCACGGCGAGCGTCTCGCCGGCCTTGACCTCCTGCCCCTCGTTCACCGCGATCGAGACGACGAGGCCCGGCATCGGGCAGAGCAGCTTCTTGCCGCTGTCGGAGGCCGTCGTCACCGGCATCAGCCGTGCGGAGGTCGCTTCGGCCTCGGTCCAGACATAGACCGGGACCTCGACGCCCTGATGCGCGAGACGGATGCCGTTCGGAATCGGCCGCGCCTGCACGGCGACGAACTGCCCGTCGATGGTGCCCTGCCAGACCGGATCGCCCGGCTTCCACGGCGACTGCAACAGATGCGCAGTGCCGGCCTTGCCGTCGGCATCGATGAAGCGGATCGCGATCGCCTCGCCTTCGCGCGCGACCTCGAGCAGGATCTCCTGGCGGTCGAGCCAGACTGCGCGACGGCGCTCGCGCTGCACGACGCGGCCGCCCATCTGGCCGGAGATCTGCCGCTTGCGCGCCCCGAGCACGTGATCGATCGCGGCGCCGACCGCGGCGATGCGACGGGCGACCTCGCCTTCGGGCACGCGCACCGCAAAGCCCTTGGGGAATTCCTCGGCGATGAAGCCGGTCGACAGCCTTCCCTCGCGCCAGCGCGGATGATGCATCAGCGCCGACAGGAACGGGATGTTGTGGCGGATTCCGTCGACATAGAACGAATCCAGCGCGGTGGCCTGCGCCTCGATCGCAGCCGCGCGCGAAGGCGCATGGGTGACGAGCTTGGCGATCATCGGATCGTAGTGGATCGAGATCTCGCCGCCCTCCTGCACGCCGGTATCGTTGCGGATGGTGATGCCGTCCTTGCTGGCCTCCGCCGGCGGGCGATATTTCACGAGCCGCCCGATCGAGGGCAGGAAGTTGCGGAACGGATCTTCGGCATAGAGGCGCGATTCCACCGCCCAGCCCGTCAGCGTGACGTCCTTCTGCGCGATGGTGAGCTTCTCGCCGGCGGCGACGCGGATCATCTGCTCGACGAGGTCGACGCCGGTGACGAGCTCGGTGACGGGATGCTCGACCTGGAGGCGCGTGTTCATCTCCAGGAAGTAGAAGCTCTTGTCCTGGCCTGCGACGAACTCGACCGTGCCGGCGGAATCATAGTTCACGGCCTTGGCGAGCGCGACCGCCTGCTCGCCCATCTTTCGGCGGGTCGCCTCGTCCAGCAGCGGCGACGGCGCTTCCTCGATGACCTTCTGGTTGCGGCGCTGAATCGAGCATTCGCGCTCGCCCAGATAGATCACGTTGCCATGCTTGTCGCCCAGCACCTGGATCTCGATGTGGCGGGGATCGACGATGAACTTCTCGACGAAGACGCGGTCGTCGCCGAACGAGGCCTTCGCCTCCGCCTTGGCGAGGTTGAAGCCCTCGGCGACCTCGGCCTTGGAATGGGCGATGCGCATGCCCTTGCCGCCGCCGCCGGCGGAGGCCTTGATCATGACGGGGTAGCCGATCTCGTCGGCGATGCGGACCGCGTGCTTGTCGTCCTCGATGACGCCGAGATAGCCCGGCACGGTCGAGACTTTTGCTTTTGCGGCGGCCTTCTTGGACTCGATCTTGTCGCCCATTGCCGCGATCGCCCCGGAGTTCGGGCCGATGAAGACGATGCCGGCGGCTTCCAGCGCGCGCGGAAACGCCTCGCGCTCGGACAGGAAGCCATAGCCGGGATGCACGGCCTCGGCGCCCGTCTTGCGACAGGCCTCCACGATCTTCTCGATCACCAGATAGCTCTCGGCCGCGGCCGGCGGGCCGATCAGCACCGCCTCATCGGCCATCTCGACATGAAGGGCATCGCGGTCGGCCTCAGAATAGACCGCAACCGTTTGAATTCCCATCTTGCGGGCAGTCTTGATGACCCGGCAGGCGATTTCGCCGCGATTGGCGATCAGAATGCGTTTGAACATGCTTTTCTTGAGTCTCGACCTTGGGCGGGACCCCTTCCCTGGCCGTTCGAGCCTATGGGAGGGGCCGTGTGGCTCCCGTGGTACATCAAAATGGGCCGGAGGCAACGGTCTAAATCCGGGGACTCTGGCGTACCAGCGCAAGACCGAAATGGGCCACCCGGCGCGCCCTGGGCACGCCGTGCGGCATCCCTAGGGCTTCCCAGGCTTGGCCACGTCCCGGACCAGGTCATGGATGAAGCCCAGCTTGCCGACCACCGCGGACGACAGGATAAAGGGATAGAGGTCGCGCAGGCCCATAGCGCGATTGACGCTGTTCATGGCGAAGGTGAAGGGCAGCCATGCGTTCACCAGCGCCTCGACATCCCTCGCTTCGTAGGGGTTGAAGCGGATGCGCGCGGTCAACTCCCCGCCGCGGTCGATCTTGGGACGCACCTCCATGCCGAACTCGGCCGCCATTTCCAGGGTGTCGACGATGTGGAGGTAATGCGCCCAGGTCTCGGCAAAATCCTCCCAGGGGTGGGTCGTGGCATAGGCCGAGACGTAGTTCTGCTGCCAGTCCGGCGGCGGTCCTTCGGCGTAGTGACGCTGCAACGCCTGGCCGTAATCGACGGAATCATCGCCGAAGACCGCGCGGCACTGGTCGAGCTTGCCGCCATCGCGCACCAGCACGTCCCAGAAATAGTGCCCGACCTCGTGGCGGAAATGCCCGAGCAGCGTCCGGTACGGCTCGCCCATCTCGAGCCGGCGCCGCTCGCGCTCGATGTCGTCGGCCTCGGTCAGTGCGATCGTGATTAGGCCGTTGTCGTGGCCGGTCATGACCTTCTCGCCGCTGTGCGGATCATCGGCGAGAAAATTAAAGATCAGGCCATGCTCGGGATTGTCCTGGCGGGTCTGGAGGGGCAGCTTCCAGCGGATCAGGGAATAGAATAGACGGTGTTTTGCCACCTCCAGCTCGCGCCAGCCGGCGAGCTGCGCCGGATCCGAGAGGTTTGGCACCGTCCCATTGTGACGGCAGGCGCGGCAATAGCCAGTGGTATCGGCGGCGTCGGTCAGCCAGTTGCAGGCGTCGTACTCGGCATTCCGGCACAGCATCCGGCTTTCGCCCTTGTCGGCGAGGATTCTCCATGCCGCCCCGTCGGCCTCGATCGCCGACATCGTCTCCTTCTCCGGCAGGAAGGCGATCCGGTGGCCGCAGCGTTCGCAGGCGCGGTTCTCGAAATAGAGGACGTTGCCGCAGGCCTGGCAGACAAAGAGCTTCAAGATTTAGCCTCGTGGGAAAGGAAAGCTTGTAAGAGAGCTGGCGCCTCGCGACGACGCATCAATCAGCCGATCGTTCCAGTATTCGGAACAAATTGCCAGACCGGACGTTGCCACCGCGTACTTCTCCACGTTCAGGCTCGCGCCACCATTTCCGGGCACCACCTGCCCTCTAAACAATGGCCATCACGCCCCGTCTGTGTGAATATCGGTCCGGCACGCGCGCACCTAGATGACAACGGCCGATGCCTTGAACGATCCCTTGCCCGAAACCATCGCCGCCGAAAGGCTGCGCCAGCACCTCGAAGACGTCGCGCGCGAGCGCGACAACGCCTATCGCGCGCTGCAGGAGCGCGAGGCCGAGCTGGCGCGCATCCAGCGCATCGGCAAGGTCGGCGGCGTCGAGGTCGATTTCCGCGAAGGCTTCAAGAACCGTCGCTCGCCCGAATATCTGATGATCCACGGCCTTCCGCCGGAAGCCGCCGAGGAGTCGCACGAGGATTGGGTCAACCGCATCCATCCCGACGACCGCGACGCCACCGTCAAGCATTTCTTCGACGCACTCGCGGGAGCGAACGAAGACTATAGCGCCGAATACCGCATCATTCGCCCCAGCGACGGCGAGACCCGCTGGATCCGGGTGGTCGCCAAGATCGAGCGCGACAAGGACGGCCGCGCCATCCGGCTCGTCGGCGCCCATATCGATATGACCGACCAGGCGCTGGCGCGCGAGACACTGCGCGAAAGCGAGGAGCGCTTCCGGCTGATCGCCGACAGCGCGCCGGTGCCGATCTGGGTCACCAAGCTCGACCGCAAGCGGTCCTTCGCCAACCAGGCCTATGTCGATTTCGTCGGCCTGCCCTACGATCAGGCCATCGATTTCGACTGGCGCAAGGTGCTGCACCCCGACGACCTGCCGCACGTGCTGCAGCAATCCGTCCAGGGTGAAGCGTCCCTCAAGCCCTTCGTGCTGGAAGCGCGTTACAAGAACGCCAGCGGCGAATGGCGCTGGCTGCGCTCGGAATCGCAGCCCCGCTGGGATGCGACCGGCAAGCATATCGGCTTCATCGGCGTCGCCCACGACGTCACCGTCGCCAAGCAGGCCGAGATCGAGCTCAGGCGGCTGAACGAGACGCTGGAAGAGCGCATCGCCGAGCGCACAGCCGAGCTCGAAGCCAACCAGGCGCGGCTGCGCGCGATCCTGGAGACCAGCAATCAGTATCAGGGCCTGGTCAATCTCGAGGGCGAACTGGTCTACGCCAACAAGACCGCGCTCGCCGGCATCAAGGCGAATTCCGCCGACGTGATCGGAAAGCCGTTCTGGGACACGCCCTGGTTCACCGGCACCGACGGTATGAGTGCCGCCGTGCGCGAGGCCTTCGAGACGGTGCTCAAGGGCGAACCCGTGCGGCTGGAGATGCGCCTGCGCCTTCCCGTCGGCGAGCGCGATTTCGACTTCGGCATGCGCCCCGTACTCGACCGCCACGGCGCCATCACCGGCGCCGTGCCCGAGGCGGTCGACATCACCGAGCGGCGTCGCGGCGAGGAAGCGCTGCGGCAGTCGCAGAAGATGGAGGCGATCGGTCAGCTCACCGGCGGCGTCGCGCACGACTTCAACAATCTCCTCACCATCATCCGCTCGGCGACCGATTTCCTGCGCCGGCGCGAGCTGCCGGAGGAGCGCCGCCGCCGCTACGTCGATGCCATCTCCGAGACGGTCGAGCGCGCCTCCAAGCTGACTGCGCAGCTTCTGGCCTTCGCGCGCCGCCAGCCGCTCAAGCCGCAGATCTTCAACGTCGGCAGTCAGGTCGAGGGCGTGGCGCAGCTGGTCCGCCCGCTGGTCGGCGGCCGCATCGAGATCGCCGTGGAGATTCAGGACGCCGATTGCTTCACGGTGGCCGACATCGCCCAGTTCGAGGCCGCGCTGATCAACCTCGCCATCAACGCCCGTGATGCCATGGACGGCGAAGGCCGCCTCACCATCGCCGTGCGCAAGGTCTCGGGAATCCCGAGCCTGCGCGCACAATCGGCGCGCGGCGGCGACTATGTCGCGATCTCCGTCAGCGACACCGGCAGCGGCATCGCGCCGGAACATCTCGACTCGATCTTCGAGCCGTTCTTCACCACCAAGGAGGTCGGCAAGGGCACCGGCCTCGGCCTCAGCCAGGCCTTCGGCTTCGCGAAGCAGTCCGAGGGTGACATTGCTGTGACGAGCACGCCGGGCAAGGGCGCGACCTTCACCATCTATCTGCCGCGGGCGCAAAGCCCGGCGACGGACAAGGAAGCCGCGGCGCTGAGCCACGAGGCGGCCACGACCGGGCGTGGCTATCGCGTGCTCGTGGTCGAGGACGATGACGAGGTCGGCCGCTTCTCCACCGAGCTCTTGGAGGATCTCGGCTATGTCGTCCGCCGCGCTGCCAATGCGAACGCGGCGCTGGCGATCCTCGGCGAAAACGAATTTGCCGTCGACCTCGTGTTCTCCGACGTCATCATGCCTGGAATGAACGGCGTCGAGCTCGCCGGGATCATCCGGGAGCGCTATCCAGGCCTGCCCGTGGTGCTCACCTCCGGCTACAGCAACGTGCTCGCCGAGAACGCCCACCGCGGTTTCGAGCTGATCCAGAAGCCGTATTCGGTGGAATCGCTCTCGCGCATCCTGCGCAAGGCGATCACGGAGAAGCTATCGGTGGCTCGGTGAGCCTGACATTCGCTAGAAGCAGCCACAAATTCCGGCATTGCGAGCGCAGCGAAGCAATCCAGACTGTTCCTGCGGCAAGACTCTGGGGGAAGACAGCCGTTCCGACATCGGTTATCGATGCCGAATGACTGACCGAACCTCAAGGACTGACCGTGCCGTCTAACGCCATCTGGGCCTGGAGCATCACCGCCGTCGCGACCGCAGGCGTCATCATCCGGCCCCTATCCCTGCCCGAGGCGCTCTGGGCCGTGATCGGCGCGAGCGCGCTGGTGCTGCTCGGCTTGCTGCCGTGGCAGGACGCCCTTGTCGGCATCGAGAAAGGTGTCGACGTCTATCTCTTCCTGATCGGCATGATGCTGATCGCCGAACTGGCGCGGCTCGAAGGCCTGTTCGATTATCTCGCCGCGCTTGCGGTGGAATATGCACGTGGCTCGCCGCAGCGGTTGTTCCTGCTGATCTACCTCGTCGGCACGCTGGTGACGGTGCTGCTCTCCAACGATGCCACCGCGATCGTGCTGACGCCGGCCGTCTATGCCGCGACGCGCGCGGCCGGCGCGAAGCCGCTGCCCTATCTGTTCGTCTGCGCCTTCATTGCCAATGCCGCGAGTTTCGTGCTGCCGATCTCCAACCCCGCCAACCTCGTCGTGTTCGGCGCGCACATGCCGCACCTTACGGAATGGCTGCGCCTGTTCGCCCTGCCCTCGGCGGCGTCGATCCTGCTGACCTACATCGTGTTGCGCCTGACCCAGCACCGCGCGCTGAAGGAAGAGACGATCGCGCGCAGCGTACCGCATCCCAAGCTCGGACGCGGCGGCAAGCTCACCGCAATAGGCATCGTCGCGATCGGCATCGTGCTGGTCACTGCGTCGGCGCTGGACAGGCAACTGGGTCTGCCGACCTTCGTCTGCGGCGTGGCGACGGCCGCCATCGTGCTGCTGATCAACCGGCAATCGCCCTTGCCCGTGCTGCGCGGCGTGTCCTGGAGCGTGCTGCCGCTGGTCGGCGGGCTCTTTGTCATGGTCGAAGCGCTGGTGAAGACCGGCGTGATCGCGCAGCTCAGCGCGCTGCTGCATCAGGCGGTTGCGCAGTCCGTGACGAAGGCCGCCTGGAGTGTCGGTATTGCCACCGCGCTCGCCGACAACATCGCCAACAACCTCCCGGTCGGCCTCGTCGCCGGCTCGGTCGCCGCCGGCGATCATCTGCCCGCGCCGGTGGTCAGCGCCATTCTGATCGGCGTCGATCTCGGCCCCAATCTGTCGATCACCGGCTCGCTCGCCACGATCCTCTGGCTGGTCGCGCTCCGGCGCGAGAAGATCGAGGTCGGCGCCTGGCCATTCCTCAAGCTCGGCCTCTTGGTGACGCCGCCGGCCCTGATCGCGGCGTTAGCCGCCGCGATCAGATAGCACTCATCTTCAGTCGTTCTCGTAGCCATAGACTTCCGGCAGGATGAAGATTGCCGCGAGCAATCCGATCAGCGGGAAGATCGCGACCATCAGCGTGGCATTCGCCTGCCCGATCGCGGCAAACACCGTCGGGAACAGGAAGATCGCCAGGAACGACGGCAGCTTCACGAACATGTAGGCGAAGCCGCTGGCGGTGCCGCGATATTGCGGACGGGCGACCATGGTCGGGATGGTCATGCAGTTCGAGGCGTCCCAATAGTGGCCCCACAGCATGCCGGCCGCGGCGAACGGCAGCAGCATCTTGTTGTCGGTGTAGAGCGCGAACGCGGCGACCAGCAGCGATACCAGCACGATGGAGAAGCCCGCGATGGAGATGCCGCGATGGCCGATTTTCGGCGTCAGCAGCGGCCCGACCCATCCCGACAGCGCTGCGAAGGAAAACAGCGCCATTGTCACCAGGTTGATGCCGAGCACGCTCGACACGCCGACCATCACGAACAGCACCGGCAGGTAGAACGCGAAGGTCGAGAACTCGCTGGCCTGCGCGAAGCAGGCGATCCAGCCATACAACGTGGCGCGCCAGCGAATCGGATCTTTCTTGAGGTCGGCGAGGAACGCGCGGGTGCTGGTTTTGGGAACCACGACGTCCCGATCCGGCAGCATGTCGAGATTGTCGTTGAACATCTCGCGCGCGACCTGCTTGGCTTCCCGATAGCGGCCCTTCTGCACCAGCCACACCGCCGTCTCCGGCACGTCGTGACGCATGATGAGGATGATCAGCGCCGGCACCGCGCCGAGGCCGAGCGTCACGCGCCACAGCATCTCGTGGTTCATGTCGACCAGAAGGAAGATCACAATGACGCCGATGGTGAGGACCTCACCGACGGCAAACATGAACTGCCAGCGGTTGCCCATGACCTCGCGCTCGCCCTTGGCCATGGATTCCATGATGTAGGTGTAGCCGGTCGAGATGTCCGAGCCGAGCGGAATGCCGAGCAGGAAGCGGATCACGACGAGCCAGCCGACGCTGGGCACGAAGGCCTGCGCCAGTGCCAGCACGATGAACAGCACCATCGTGACCAGGAACATCACGCGGCGGCCGATCTTGTCCGACAGCCAGCCGCCGAGCAGCGCACCGATCAGCGCCCCACCTTGCGTGCCCGCGGCGGCAAGGCCGAGCATCAGCGGATCGGGATTGTACTGCTCCTTGATGAAGATCAGCACGAAGGCGATCGAATAGAGGTCCCAGGCCTCGACCAGGATGGAGGCCATCATCAGCCAGCCGACCTTGTTGCCCTTGGGACTGTAGTTCGTGATGAGGTAGCGGACCGCGGCTTCGCTCGCGGTCGCTTGTGGCATCGCCATCGTTGACATTCTTCTTCCTTTCTTCAGAACTCTCTAAAGCGCGATGAGATCAGGATCTCATCGCGCTTTAGCTTGCTGTGTTGTGCATGATCGCTTCGGAAAACCGCTGCACACTTTGCGCGAGCGCGGCCCTTCGGGTCCGGACCATGCTCTACGCACCGAGCAGCGGCTCGATGCTGCAATCGAGCAGGCGCGGATCGATCCCGGCCTCCATCCCTGAGAACATCTCGCCCATGTAGTCGATCAATGCATCGCTCGCCTTCACCGCGTCCTCGACGCGGCGGTTGGCGACGGCTGCAAGAATGGCGAGATGGTGATCGATCGTGCCTGACAGGTCCGCCTGCCCCGGCATGAAGCGGTGGTGGATGTAGCCGATGCGGCGATACAGCGTGTGCAGCGGCCGCAGCGTGTGCACCAGGAACGGCTCGCCAGCGGCCTCCAGCACCAGCGCGTCGATGCGGCGGTCGAGGCTGTTGAACTCGTCGAGTGTCAAAGTGGCGCGACGTTCGCGCAGCAAACGCTCGATGTGCAAGGCCTGATTGCGGTGGGAAAGACTGGCGCGATCCGCCGCGAGGCGAATGACAAAACGCTCCATGTCGCGTCGCAGGCCGAGCAGCATGCGTTCGCGCGCCAGATCGATCGGCGCGATGTTGAGGCCATGACGGGGCCGGATGATGATGAGGGTGTCGGCGGAGAGACGATTGACGGCGTGATGCACCGGCGTGCGGCCAAAACCGGTGATTTGCTGCAATTCCAGCATGGTCATGAACTGGCCGGGCTTGAGCTCGCAATGAACCAGGAGCTCTTCGATCCTTTGATAGGCCAACTCGAAAAAGTTGAGACGATTGCTGCGGGAGCGCCGGCCTCCGCCGTCATCCTCGTCTTTCACCACTTCGAGCGCGCGCTTGCGCCGTGCCATGTCGTCCTCCCGTCAGCCCGCGCTCTCGTTGCAGGATGGCGCTCTGTTTGTGGCACCCTTAAAACATGTTGTGATATATTACAAGTAGGCGTAAGACGTCGGCACGGCCTGCAACATGTTGCAGCGCAAAATGAGACGTCGGGTGCGAAGCGCCTTTCGAGGGGAGGATAGTTGCCGTGAAGATCACGTCGATCGAGACACTGCGCACCGAGGAATTTTCCAACGTCATCTGGGTCCGCGTTCACACCGACACCGGTCTGATCGGTCTCGGCGAAACCTTCTACGGCGCCGGCGCCGTCGAAGCGCAGATCCACGACACCTTTGCCGGCCGCCTGCTCGGCCGCAATCCACTGCACATCGAAGCGATCCATCGCGACATGCTGAACCTGCCGATGGCGCAGTCCTCCACCGGCGTCGAATACCGCGCGGCCTCCGCGATCGACATCGCGCTATGGGATCTGTTCGGCAAGGTCTGCGGCCAGCCGGTGCACCAGATGCTCGGCGGCCTCTGCCGCGACAAGCAGCGCATCTACAACACCTGCGCCGGCACCCAATATGTGCGCTCGACCAATATCAGCCCGGTGGCCAATTGGAATCTCGGCGCCTCCAAGGGGCCCTATGAAGATCTCGACGGCTTCATGAACCATGCCGATGCGCTGGCCGAAAGCCTGCTCGAAAGCGGCATCTCGGCGATGAAGATCTGGCCGTTCGATCCGGCGGCGCAGGAGAACAAGGGCCTCTACATCACCGCATCGCAGATGAAGCAGGCGATCGAGCCGTTCGAGAAGATCCGCAAAGCGGTCGGCGACAGGATGGAGATCATGGTCGAGCTGCACTCGCTGTGGAATTTGCCGACTGCCAAGCAGATCGCCCGTGCGCTCGAGCCGTACAAGCCGACCTGGTACGAAGACCCGATCCGGATGAACTCGCCGCAGGCGCTGGCCGAATATGCCCGCTCGACCGACGTCTGGGTCTGCGCCAGCGAGACGCTGGGTTCGCGCTTCCCCTACAAGGACATGCTCGACCGCGACGCCATGCATGTGGTGATGGCCGATCTGTGCTGGACCGGCGGTCTCACCGAAGGCCGCAAGATCGCGGCGATGGCCGAGACCTATCACCGGCCCTTCGCACCGCATGATTGCATCGGCCCGATCGGCTTCATCGCCGCCATCCACATGTCCTTCAGCCAGCCCAACACCCTGATCCAGGAATCCGTGCGTGCCTTCTACAAGGGCTGGTACAATGAGCTCGTCACCACGATGCCCACCATCAAGGACGGCTATGTCTTCCCGATGGAAGGTCCCGGCCTGGGCGTCGACCTTCTGCCAGCCGTCTTCGCGCGCACCGATCTCATCGTGCGCCGCTCCAACGCTTGAGGATCTATTGAGATGAGCACCGCCCTTTTCGACCTTTCCGGCCGCACCGCGCTCGTGACCGGCTCCTCCCGCGGCCTCGGCCGCGCCATTGCCGAGGGCATGGCCAAGGCCGGCGCCAAGCTGATCATCAACGGCGTCGATCCCGAGCGTGTCGAGCAGGCCGTCGCCGAGTTTCGCGCCGCCGGCCATCAGGCCGAAGGCGCCGCCTTCAACGTCACCGATGAGGCCGCAATCGTGGCGGCGTTCAACGACTTCGACAAGAAGGGGATCGCCGTCGATATCGTCGTCAACAATGCCGGCATCCAGCATCGCAAGCCGCTGGTCGAGTTCACCACCGACGAATGGCGCAAGGTGATCGAGACCAACCTGACCAGCGCCTTCGTGATCGGCCGCGAGGCCGCCAAGCGCATGATCCCGCGCAAGCACGGCAAGATCATCAATATCGGCTCGCTCGGCAGCGAGCTCGCGCGTCCCACCATCGCGCCCTACACCGCCGCCAAGGGCGGCATCAAGAACCTGACCCGCTCGATGGCGGTGGAATGGGCCCAGCACGGCATCCAGGCCAACGCGATCGGCCCCGGCTACATGCTCACCGACATGAACGAGGCCCTGGTCAACAACGCCGACTTCAACAACTGGCTGATGGGCCGCATTCCCTCGAAGCGCTGGGGCCGGCCGGACGAGCTGGTGGGCGCGGCGATCTTCCTGGCGTCGGACGCCTCCACTTACGTCAACGGCCAGATCATCTATGTCGATGGCGGCATGATCGCCGCGATGTGATCCGCGAAGAATATTGAGGAGCGAGCCCATGCGCGCCGTCGTCATTCACGCCCCGAAAGACCTGCGGATCGACAGCTACCCCGATCCGGCACCCGGCCCGGGCGAGGTCCGCGTCAAGATCGCCAATGGCGGCATCTGCGGCTCGGACCTGCATTACTATCATCACGGCGGCTTCGGCGTCGTGCGCATCCAGCAGCCGATGGCGCTGGGCCATGAGATCGCCGGCGTGATCGCGGCGGTCGGTGACGGCGTCACCAGCGTGAAATCAGGCACGCGCGTCGCCGTCAATCCGAGCAAGCCGTGCGGCCAGTGCCTGCATTGCCAGGAAGGCATGCGCAACCAGTGCCTCGACATGCGCTTCCTCGGCAGCGCGATGCGCTTTCCCCACGTGCAGGGCGGCTTCCGTGAGTTCCTCACGGTCGATGCGACGCAGGCCGTGCCGATCGCGGACAAGCTGTCGCTGGCCGAGGCCGCGGTCGCCGAACCGCTCGCGGTATGCCTTCATGCCGGCAAGCAGGCCGGTCCCCTCCTCGGCAAGCGCGTGCTGATCACCGGCTGCGGCCCGATCGGCGCACTGATGATCCTGGTCTCGCGTTTCGGCGGCGCCGCCGAGATCGTGGTGACCGATGTCGCCGACGCGCCGCTCGCGGTCGCGAAAAAGCTCGGCGCCACGCATGCCATCAACGTCGCGACCAATGCCGCCGCGCTCGATCCCTGGCGCGCCAACAAGGGCGTGTTCGACACGCTGTTCGAGGCCTCCGGCAACCAGGCCGCGCTCCGCACCGCGCTCGACGTGCTCAGGCCCGGTGCGACGCTGGTGCAGCTCGGCCTCGGCGGCGAGATGACGCTGCCGATCAATTCGATCGTCGCCAAGGAATTGCAGCTCCGCGGCACCTTCCGTTTCGATCCCGAGTTCGAGCTCGCGGTACGCCTGATGGGCGAGGGCCTGATCGACGTCAAGCCGCTGATCACGGCCACCATGCCGTTCGAGAATGCCGTCGCCGCCTTCGAGCTCGCCAGCGACCGCTCGCAGTCGATGAAGGTGCAGCTTACCTTCTAGGTGCGTCGGTGGCCTGCTGGCTGTCGATCAGCCGGTCGCTGATCAGCCGCACCGCACCGCGTTTCCAGGAATAGTCGGCGCCCATGCGCAGGCCGCTGTCGCCCCGCGCCAGCACCGCGCCGGTCCTGGCATCGCGAACCTGGAAGCCGAGCGTGTATTCGGTGCGGCTGACGCGGCGCACCACGCCGATCAGCGATTGGTCCGCACCGAGCTTGCGTGCAATGGAAGCCTCGCAGCCGCCGCAATCCCGCAAAGCGCCGGTTTTCTCCGCCTCTCCGCTAACGTCGACGATCCGGTAACGGCCGGAATGCCCGAGCGCCTCGCGCACACCGCCAGTGACCTCCGCGAGATATGACGCATCTGACGCAGCGGACGCGCCCGCTGAAGCGGCCGTCATGTCCTCGAGCTCGAAATCGAACACGGCAAGCTCGACCGGCGCAGGCGTGCCGAGCGCAGCCATGACCTCGCGAGACACAAAGATCTCGGCGCGCTCCCATGCTTCATCATTGTCGCCGCGGAAGCTGTAGAGCTTGTCCAGCACGAGCGTCTTGGCGCCGACGTTGATCACGGCAACCTTGGCCCATTGCACCAGCGTGCTCGTCTTCTGAATGCCGCCGACTACCTTGAACACCGCGCCGTCCTGGGCCGAGGGCACCAGCCGATAGCGCCCACCCTCGCCGATGTCTCGTCTGAGTGCGGCCATGAACGCCGCCAGCCGCCGCTCGTGGGCGGCGGTCTGGTTGGTCGGCTCGGCCGAGGTGTCGGTGTAGCTGAAATCGTCCATGGCAACCCCGATGGCGGACTGCGCAGCGACGGGCGAGCAGGAGAGGAGGAAGAGGAGACAGGCAGAGAGAACCGGCCGGGAGCGGTGCATGAACGGACCTCGTGGATGGAACGCAAATCTGCGCGGGCCACCTCACGCCCCGCAGCCGTCGCCGTCCCGACCAACGCCGGGAAAATTTCACGACGTTGCACTGCGGCAAGTCGGGAACGCTTCCCGCCGCTGGCGTTCTGCTTTTAAATGAGCGCGCGACAAGCCCGTTCGCACCAGGTGCAAGCCGATGTGGAATCGCCCGAGGTTCGATCTCAAGGTCCGTCTGACGCTGCGCGTGGCCGCGATATCGGCCGCCTGCTTCGCCGCGATCTCCACCTATTTCCTTGTCACGGCTGACCGCGCCGCGCATGCGCGCATCGACGGTATCGCCGCCATCGTGGCGAAGACGCTGGAGCTGCAGCAAGGCAAGGTGCAGTGGGCGGCAAGCCCTCGCTCGGACTTTCCGAACCTCGACCCGGTGTCGGCCCATGTCATGACGCCCGGCCTGTGTCTTGGATTCCGTGGGCCGAGCGGCGAGATGCTGCAGCGTTTCTGTAGCGGCGCGCCTGCCCCGGCCAGCCCGCCGCCGCAAGCCTTCGCCGCCTTCTATCGCGGCGTGTTCGACCCCGGCCGCGAGGCGGCGCGGCCCGTGATCGTGCGCGGAACCAAGCTCGGCGAGACCGTGGTCTCGCTCGACCCGGCGGTGCAGACGGCGGACGCCTGGCACGAGGCCGGCCGCCTGATGATCGCGCTTGCGATCGCGCTGCCGCTGCTGTGCGCGCTGGTCTATGCCGCACTGGCCCGCGCGCTGCGCCCCACCCGCATGATCGGCAGCGGCCTCGAACGCATCGCCGCCGGCGACCTCACCGCCCGGCTGCCGCCATTCGACCTCGCCGAGCTCTCCGCCATCCGCGACGTCTTCAACCATCTCGCCGAAAGCCTCGACACCGCGCTCGCCGAGCGGAGCGAACTGACGCGGAAGCTGATCGCGCTCCAGGACGAGGAGCGCCGCCATCTCGCCCGCGAGCTGCATGACGAATTCGGCCAGTCGCTCGCCGCGATTCGCGCCCTGGCCGCATCCGCCCGCCAGACTGCGGCGCAGGACTGTCCCGGCTTGCTCGGCGAATGCGACAGCATTGCCCGCACCGCGACCGGCATGATGGAGACGCTGCGCGGCGCGCTGTTCCGGCTGCGGCCGCCCGATGTCGACGAGCTTGGCCTGGTCGCCAGCCTCGAAGGCCTGGTCTCGGGATGGAACGGCCGCAGCCGCGGCCAGCCCCGCTTCGAGATCCGGTTCGATGGCGATTTCGACAGCGTGCCCGCCGCCGTCAGTGCCAACCTGTATCGCATCGTGCAGGAGGCGCTCACCAACGCCGCCAAGCACGCCGGCGCAACGAAGGTCAGCCTGCATCTGACCATGGCCGACAGCGAGATCGCACTCGCGATCGAGGACGATGGCCGGCCGAACGAAGCTGCCGCCAAGTCCGGTATGGGCCTGCTCGGCATGCGCGAGCGCGTCGCTGCACTTCGCGGCCGGCTCAGCTTTGAGACCGGCCCTCACGGCTCGGCGCTGCGCGTAATCATTCCGCTCGCGGCTGCCGCGTCTGGGGCCCTGGAGCATGCGGCATGAGCGCAGTTGAAGCGACGATCCTGCTGGTCGACGACCATTCCGTCGTCCGCGAGGGCTATCGCTCGGTGCTCCAGAAACAGCCGGGCTTGCGCGTCGTCGCCGAGGCGGCCGACGGTGCGGAAGCCTATCGCCTGTACAAATCCGAGACGCCCGACCTCGTCATCATGGACCTCAGCATGCCCGGCATCGGCGGCATCGAGGCGGTCAGGCGGATCAGGCAGTGGGACAAGACTGCGCGGATTCTCGTTTTCACCATGCACGAGAATGCCGGCTTTGCCGTGCAGGCGATCCGCGCCGGTGCACGGGGTTACGTCACCAAGACCAGTCCGCCCGAGACCTTGGTGCGCGCGGTCAAGGACGTGCTCGCCGGCAAGATCGCCATCAGCCCCGACATCGACCACGAACTTGCGCTCAGCCGGATCAGCGGCGAGACCTTGGCCGCTGACGTGCTGACGCCGCGCGAGTTCGAGGTGCTGCGGCTGCTGCTCGCCGAGAACACGACGGAGGAGATCGCCGAGACGCTCCACGTCAGCCCGAAGACGGTGGCGAACCTGCATTCGCTGATCAAGGACAAGCTCGGCGTCGGCTCCGACATCGAGCTGGTCCGGCTGGCGCTGCGCCAGGGCATTTTGACCGAGGTCGATCTCGGCGAAGCTTGATCGCGGCGCGCCCGTAGATCATTCCCGCGCGACCACCGAGTCCAGCCACGCGCAGTTGAGCGGCGGCACGCGCGGATCGGCGACGCGCACGCCGCGCGCAGCCGCATCCATCCGCATATCGCGCAGGCGCTTGCGCTGCTCTTCCGGCATATTCAGCCGCTCGTGCCCCCAGAGCGATGGCCCATCAAAGGTCTCGTGCGGCTGCCAGGTCTCGGGATCGATGACGCGTCCGCCCCAGCCGTACTCGATGAAGAAGCCGGACGGCGTATTCACATAGAACGAGGTCATGTGGTCATTGGTGTGCCGGCCCATCGTGTAGGCGATGCGTCCCTCGTCCATTTGCGCGAGGTCGTAGCCCTGCCCGACATCGTCGAGGCAGCCGAGCTCGACCATGAAGTGATGCATCGCCTTTCGCCCTGAGCCGACCATCGCAAAGGAGTGGTGGCGGCCGTTGACGTGGAAGAAATAGAGCCCGTAAGGCTTCAGCCCGAAATCGGAGACGTGAAAGCCGAGCACGTCGCGATAGAACGGCAACAGCGGCTCGACATCCTCCACATTGAGCACGACATGCCCCATGCCGAGCGCCCCGGTGCGGAAGCCCGAGATCGGGCGGCCCGGCCTGAACGGCTCGCTCGCAAGCTCCGGCTTGCAAAAGGCCTCCAGCCGGTTGCCGGCGGGATCGGCGAACGCGATCAGCTCGCCGACATGCCGCTCGTCAGCGAGCGCGCGCGAGCCTCGCACCACCTTGATGCCATGGCTTTCCAGCCGTCCTGCCAACTTGTCCAGCTCAGTGGTCGAAGCAACTTCCCATCCCATCACCGCAAGGCCGGCATCGCTGCCCCCGTCCACGATCAGCCGCTGCTTGCGGTCGTCCATGCGGAAGGCCCGCATCTTGCCGCCGCGATCGACCTGCTGCATGCCGAGCAGTCCGGTCGCCATCCGGCTCCACTGGTCGAGCTGGGACGAGCTGATTCCGATATAGCCGAGCGCTGCGATTTCCATCGAATTCCTCCCGAAGGCATCGCGATCGCCGTATTGCGGCGAGCTTGATACCGGCCGCGCGCGATCCTACGGTGGCGTTCCGCAATCGCCTCGCGTTCGCAACGACAATACGCGCGCGGCGACGTGCCACAAGGGAGGAAATACGGAGTGTCCAAGGAGCGGACGCGGAACGGCCAGCCGCGGCAGTCCGAGGGCGTCCGCGCCTTCAAGCGCGGGCTCGACGTGCTGCACGAGGTCAACCGCTCCGGCGGCATTCGCGCCGGCGATGTCGCCCGCGCGCTCGACCTGCCCAGGCCCACCGTCTACCGCCTGCTCGAAACCCTGGAGGAGCTCGGCTATATCGCCCGCAGCGCCAGCGACGACCGGTTTCGGGTCACCCGGCGCGCCCTGAGCCTCGGCGACGGCTATGATCCCGGCGTGGTGATCTGCCAGGCAGCGGCGCCTTATCTCGCCGACCTCAGCAAGAGACTGGTCTGGCCGGTCGATCTCTCGACTTACGAGAACGCGGCGATGGTGGTGCAGGAGACCACGCATTCGCGCAGCCCGCTCTCGATCGACCGCGGCATGATCGGCAAGCGCCTGCCGATGCTGCGCACGTCCGCAGGCGGCGCCTATCTCGCCGCCTGTCCTGCGCGCGAACGCGATCTCATCATCAATCATCTTCGCCGCATCGACGAGGCCGACGACCGCCCCTTCCTCGACCCGGGTCGGCTCGACCGCATGATCGCCGAGACCGCCGCGCGAGGTTACGCCATCCGAAGCGAGGGCGAATACAATCCCAAGACGGCATCGATTGCCGTTGCCATCGTGCGGGACGGCGCCGTATTCGGCTGCATCTCGATCATATGGATCCGCTCGGCGCTGGGGATCGACGAAGCGGTGGCGCAGTTCGCAAGCCAGCTGCTGGACACGGCGTCGGCCATTCCTGTCGCGGGTTAGAGACCGTCCGCTGGGCGGACACTTGGCACGCCGGCGTTGAAGGGCCGGCCTTGCCTGGGGAAAAGATACCCCATGCAAGATAAATCCACCCCAAAAGAGTTTGACGTCGTGATCGTCGGCCGCGGGCCGGTGGGTGCCACGCTCGCCAACCTGCTCGGCCTGTGCGGCGTGCGGACGCTGGTGCTGGAGCGCGAAGCGCGGACCTATCATTTGCCGCGAGCCGTGCATTTCGACGATGAATGCATGCGCGTGTTCCAGACCATCGCTCTTGCCGACGCGATCCTGCCGCATGTCATTCTCAGTCCTGGCATGCTCTTTCTCGATGCCGCCGGCCGCATGCTGCTGGATTGGTCCCGTCCGCAGACGTTGACGCCGATGGGCTGACATCTCAGCTACCGCTTCCACCAGCCGGATCTGGAGGACGTGTTGATCGGCGGCCTGGCCCGCTGGCCACACGTCACCTTGCAGAGCCGCTGCGATGTGTTCGCGCTCGATCAGGACGAGCACGGCGTGCGCGTCCGCTACGAAGACCTCTCCAACGGAAGGCTCAGCGAGGTCCGTGCCGGCTACGTGATCGGCTGCGACGGCGCCCGCTCCCTGGTGCGCCGCTTCATCGGCTCGGGAATGGACGACCTCGGCTTCCACGAGCGCTGGCTGGTGATCGACGTTCTGCTCAACCGCGCGCGCGACGATCTCGGCGACTACAGCCTCCAGCATTGCGATCCCAGGCGGCCCGCAACTTACGTGCGCGGCACCGGCACGCGGCGGCGCTGGGAGATCACGGTTCTCCCGGACGAAGACTCGCAGGACGTCACGCAACCGGCGAAGGTCTGGGAGCTGCTGTCGCGCTGGATCACGCCCGACGATGCCGAGATCGAGCGCGCTTCGGTCTACACTTTTCATTCCGTCATCGCGCAGCAATGGCGCAACGGGCGATTGCTGCTCGCGGGCGATTCCGCGCACCAGACCCCGCCCTTTCTCGGTCAGGGCATGTGCGCCGGCATTCGTGATGCCGCGAACCTCGCCTGGAAGCTGGCGAGCGTGATCCGCGACGGCGCCGCACCCGATCTGCTCGACACCTATCAGAGCGAACGCCTGCCGCATGTGCGCGAGTTCATCGAGCTCGCCATTCGCCTCGGCGGTGTCATCAACACCAAGGCGATCGAGGCCGGCCTTGCCGCCGGCGAGGCGCGCGAGAACGCGCCGGTCAAGCTGGAAGTGAAGAAGCCCCTGCTCGGCCCCGGACTAGGGTTCGGCGACCTGCCGCTCGCCGGACATCTCGCACCCCAATTCATGCTGAGCGACGGACGCCGCAGCGACGACCGGACCGGCTATCATCTTGTGCTGCTCATCGAGACGGCGGCCGCACTGCCATCGCGCCTCGCGCTGTCGCAGACCGGGATCGAGATCCTCGCCGGCGACGAGGCCGAAGGTGTCCGAGACTGGCTGCGCCAGCACGGCATCATCGCCGCACTGGTTCGTCCCGACCGGTACATCCGCGGCACCGCCTGCAACGAGGCCGAGCTCGACCGCCTCATCGCCGCCATCGCGCCTCCAACCCAAATTCCTTCAGCCCAAGCGCCGTCCGCGGCCTGACCGAACCTCTCAAGGACATTTCATGAAGCTGCTCTCATTCATCGTGGACGGACGCCCCTCCTTCGGTGCCGTCAAGGATAGTGGTGTCGTCGATCTCGGCGCGCGGATGGCGGGCTGCACCACGCTGCGGCAGCTGCTCGAAGCCGGTCGCCTCGGCGAGGCGGCAAGACTGGCCGCCTCCGCGGCCCCCGATCATTCGCTCGACAAGGTCAGCTTCGCGCCCGTGATCCCCGATCCCGGCAAGATCATCTGCGTCGGCCTCAATTATCGCGATCACGTGGCCGAGACCGGCCGCACCGTCACCGAAAGGCCGGCGCTGTTTGCGCGCTTCGCCTGCAGCCACGTTGGCCATCTCCAGCCCATCGTGAAACCAGGGGTGAGCGACGACTTCGACTATGAAGGCGAGCTCGCGCTCGTCATCGGCAAGGCGGGCCGTCACATCCCGCCTGGCCGCGCGCTCGACTACGTCGCCGGCTATTCCTGCTACAACGAAGGCAGCATCCGCGACTGGCAGCGCCACACCAGCCAATTTCTCGCCGGCAAGACCTTTGCCGAAAGCGGCAGTTTCGGTCCGTGGCTGGTGACGACGGACGAGATTCCGGATCCGTCAAAGCTCACCTTGCAGACAAGGCTGAACGGCAACGTCGTGCAGAACACCACGACGGATCTCCTGATCACCGCCATCCCCGAGCTGATCGCCTACATCTCCACCATCTGCCCGCTCGTGCCCGGCGACGTCATTGTCACGGGCACGCCGGGCGGTGTCGGCGCCAAGCGCACGCCGCCGCTGTGGATGCGGCCCGGCGACACCGTCGAGGTCGAGATCTCCGGCATCGGCACCTTGCGCAACACGGTGATCGCCGAACCGGCCTGACCGCCAAGACCAATCCATCAACGATAAACTTGAGGAACGCCATGGGCACGACCCGCACCAGCTCCGCCGCCACGCTCCTGATCACACTTGCGCTCGCGGGCTCCGCCGCGCGGGCCGAGATCAAGGGCGACGCCATCCGCATCGGCGTCCTCACCGACATGAACGGCGTGTTCGCGACCGCCATGGGTCCGGGCTCGGTCGAAGCGGCGCGGATGGCCGCCGAGGAGTTCGGCGGCAAGATCAACGGCAAGCCGATCGAGATCCTACAGGCCGATCACCAGAACAAGCCGGATCTCGCCGCGTCGCTGGCGCGAAAATGGTTCAGCGACGGGGTCCAGGCGATCGCCGATGGCGGTAGCTCCGGCGCGGCGCTGGCGGTGCAGGAGCTGGTGCGCGGCAACGGCAAGATATTCCTCATCTCCGGCGCCGGCGCGAACCAGCTGACCGATGACGCATGCGCCCCAACCAGCGTGCAATGGACCCAGGACGCCTATTCCACCGCGACCGCCGTGGTCTCCGGCATCATGCAGACCAGCAAGGAGCCCTGGTTCTTCATCACCGGCGACTACGCCTTCGGTCATTCGATCGAGGTGACCGCGCGCGAGCGCATCGCCGCACTCGGCGGCAAGGTCGCCGGCAGCGTCAAGGCGCAGCTCGGCACGCCCGATTACAGCTCATTCCTGCTTCAGGCGCAGTCGTCAGGCGCCAGGATCCTGGCCATCAACGTTGCCGGCGACAACGCGACCGCGATCAAGCAGGCCGAGGAGTTCGGGCTCGCCAGCCAGGGCATGAAGATCGTGCCGATGTCGTTCCAGAACGTCGACATCGAAGCGGTTGGGCTCAAAGCGACGCGCGGTGATCTCATCGTCACCTCTTTCTTCGAGGATGTCTCGCCGGCAGCCCGGAAATTCTCCGATACGTTCCATGCTCGCCGCAAGGCGATGCCCTCGCAGATCCAGGCCGGCGTCTATTCCGCCGTGCGCCACTATCTGCAAGCCGTGAAGGACACCGATTCCGACGAGGGCGCCGTCGTGATGGCCAAAATGAAGGCGACGCCGGTGTCGGACGCCTACACCACCAACGGCCGCATCCGCGAGGACCAACGCATGGTGCACGATCTCTATCTGGTGCAGGTCAAGACTCCGGAGGAATCCAAAGGCCCGTGGGACTTCGTCAAGCTGGTCGCGACGATCCCGCCCGACCAGGCCTTCCGCCCGCTCGATCGCAGCAAATGCAGCCTGGTCGGCAAGTAAGGCGCTTGGAAAACGCCTCAAACAAGACTTTGACCGTCAGGCGAGATAGCGCGCCAGATAGCCTTCCATCGCGTAGAGCGCGCAGAGCGCGAGGCTCGACCACACCGCCGCGCTGAAATACAGGAACATCCAGGTCAGCTCGCCCTTCCAATGCGCGATGTCGTGGGTCACCACCCAGCGCGTCGCAACGTCGTGCAGACCTTCGAGCAGGCCCAAGAACCTGCCGCCCTCGGCGTGCCCTGCCCGCCAGCGGCTGAGATACATCGGCACGTCGACGGTGACGAGGAAGGCGAGGAAGCAGGCGATGCCGACGATGCCCGCGATCAACGCCCAGCGCACCACGCCGTGGAATTCCGGCATCAGGCGGCACAGCGCGATGCCGGCGAGGAAGAAGGTCACCGCCCACAGCGAATTCTCGATCGCGTTGTAGAGATAATTGGTGGTGACCACCGCGTACCAGGAGAAGCACTCGGCGATGATGATCACCGGGACAATCACCCACGCGATGTTCACCGCCGTCTCGGCGCCGGTCATGGTGCCCAGCTGATGCAGGATGATCGCCCATTGCGCGGCGAAGCAGACCTCGGCCACGGTCGCAACCGAACGTCCGACGAAGACGCTGGAGAGCCAGGTGTCGAACAGGCAGATGCGCTGCACGTCGGCGCGCGGCAGCACCGAACGGAACGCGCAGCCGAACACATAGCCGGCGCACAGCAGGAACATCAGCCCGATATCCGAGCCGCCACTGATGCTGCCTGCGACCGTCGGGTAGAACTCACGGTACAGCATGAACCAGACGAGGATGTTGGCACTGCTCACAAGCGTGAGGGATCCCCACCACCACGCGAGGGGATTTGACCGCGCCTGCCACTGCAACATGAACCGCTCCGCAAAATTTATCGATCTGACATGTCGTCGTAATAATCCTGTCACAGAACGGCATGCAACCACGACAAAAATCTGTGTGTGCCCTGTCGTTCCAGCGGTGCCCGCAACCGGAAAACAGGCGGACAGGGAGCGTCCACATATCGGACAATTCCGCCGCAGATAGCGAATTTATTGGACATTCGAAATCTGTCCGTCTGATATTCCGGGGATGGCTCCGACCGGCTCCTCCAAACCGCAGCATCCGCTCTCCTCCGCCGCAGCCGTGCTGGCGGAGAGCGCCGACGACGCCGCTTTCGCCACCACGCTGGCCAAAGGGCTGGTCGTGCTCGAGGCGTTCAAGGCCGGGAGCACGCTGTTGGGCAACATGGAGCTGTCGACGCTGACGGGCATCCCGCGCCCGACCGTGGCGAGGCTGACCCATACGCTGGCCCAGCTTGGCTATCTCCGCTACGACGCCGAGCGGTCGAAGTACCGCGTCGGTGCACGGGCGCTGCGCATGGCGCATCCTCTGCTCGCCGGGATGCAATTCCGCCAACTGGCGCGGCCGATGATGCAGGAGCTGGCCCACAGCGTCCGCGGCACGGTCTCCATCGGCCTGCTCGATGCGACCTCGATGATCTATGTCGAGACCGCGCGCTCCGGGGATGTCGGCCCGCACGTGCCCGATATCGGCATGCCCATTCCCGTCGTGATGACCGCCATGGGCCGCGCTGCGGCGGCGGCCCTGCCGCCGGCCGATGCAGACCGGCTGGAACGGAATCTCGCGGCCGAAGATGCCGGCCTGTGGTCGGCCGTCCGCGACAAATACCGCGCCGGGATCGCGCAATGCAAAAGCCGCGGCTTCTGCACCTGCTGGGGCGAGTACATGGCCTCGATCCACGCCGTCGCCGCGCCGCTGTTTCATGTAAGCGAATCGAAGCAGTCGTTCTCGATCAATTGCGGCATCCCTGCCTTCCGGCTCCAGCCCGGGCAGCTCGAGGGCGAAATCGGTCCGCGCATCGCGGCGCTCGCCGACAGCGTCCGGGCCGTGGTCGGAGCGGCGATGCCCACGGCCGAGACGCGCAAGCAAAACAAGAAGAGCGCCAGGACATGAACAAAAGAGCTGGCGCCCCATCTCCGGGAGGCCATCATGACCATCACACGCCGAGCACTGCTGGGCGCCGTCGCCGTCGGCGTCTCGGCCTCGTCATTTTCCGCCTACGCTGAGGACGTCTGGCCGTCGCGGATGGTGCGGCTGATCTCGCCTTACGGTCCCGGCGGCTCCAACGACATCTCGCTGCGCTTGCTGGCCGAGGAGTTCAGCCGCAGTCTGCGCCAGCAATTCATCGTCGAGAACAAGCCCGGCGCCGGCACACGCATCGCCAACGACATGGTCGCCCATGCGCCTGGCGACGGCTATACGATCCTCTACGTCGCGGCGCCCTACGCCACCGCCGAGGCGCTATTCGGCAAGCTGACCTATGAGCGCGGGGATCTGCAGCCGATCGCGATGGCCGTGATCGCACCGCTGTTCCTCATCATCAGTGCCGATGCGCCGTTCAAGACGCTTCCCGACTTGATCGCCTACGGCAAGTCGAAGCCGGACGGACTGACCTTCGCCTCTCCCGGCGCCGGCTCGCAGCCGCATCTTGCCGGAGAGCTCCTGTTTCGCGATGCCGGCGTCAAGGGTCTCAACATCCCGTTCCGCGGCGATGCCGCCTCCTACACCGAGCTGCTCGCCGGACGCGTCGATGCCACGCTGACCGCGCTGCCGACCGCCCTGCCCTACATCCAGAGCGGCAAGTTCACCGTTCTCGGCGTCGCTTCGGCCGAGCGCAGCGCGCTCTACCCGCGGGCGCCGACGCTGCGCGAGCAGGGCTTTCCCAACGTCGTCGCCGCCGGCTGGTACGGCTTCATGGTGCCGTCCACGACGCCGCGCGCCGTCGTCGACAAGCTCCAGGCCGAGGTTCTGCGCGCGCTCGCCGAGCCTGCGATCAAGGACAAGCTGACGGCCCAGGGCCTCGAGGTGCGTGCCGGCACCGCGGCCGAGTTCGGCCAGTTCATCGACGCCGAGACGCAGAAGTGGGCCAGATTGATCCGCGAGGCCGGTCTCAAGGGCGAGTAGGAGCTGGCGCTGCTTCTCGCACTGGACTGAGGTGGCGAGAGCCCGTTTGGCCGGCGCCTAGCGCCCTTCGGCGTAACGGCCACCGCCGCGGATGAGACCGTCGCGTTCCTCGGCGTGGCGCTGGTATTCGGAGATCGCGCGGTTGGCCATGCGGATTCGATTCGTGTGTCCCTTCTCGACCATCACGGTGATACGCTGCGCCAGGAACACGCAGGCCTCGAATTCGTCGCGAATGGCGCCCGTCCGCACCAGAAAGTCCCAGGCGATCTCGTAGGCCTGCTCCGCCGCGGGATTGCGATAGTCGCTGAAGATGATGTGCGTCATCACTGCCAAACCCTGATGGCAGCGATCGTTCCTATGGCTCGCGCATGCGAGGGAACCGGCAGCGCCGCGCGTGAATGCGGCCCCGGCGAATTGCCGCCGGAGCCGGATCGCATGTGCAAGCCGCTGAAGGCTGAATCCAGAGCGCGTTCAACTGGTCATCCGTCGTTCGGGATGATGCGATACATCGATGCCCGAACAATCACCTCGTATCACCGCTTCATTCCCGCCACATAAGCCGCCAGCTTGTCGAGCGTCTGGTAGCCGTATTCGACGGCGCCGAAGCCGATCATGCCGTCGCGCTGCTCTGCGCTCGAGGCCAGTTGCCGCATCATCAGCACGGTCTTGCCGTTGCTCTGCTCGGCAAAGGTGACGGTGAAACGGAACATGCCGGGATCGTCGTCCTGGTCGAGGCCATGATCCATCTCCATCAGCGACGGCCGCTCGATGCGGCGGAAGCGCATCCGGTTCGGATAGACCGTGCCGTCGGGCCCGATCATGTTGAAGCGCCAGACGCCGCCGACACGCACATCGATCTCGAAGGTCTCGACCTTGAATCCCTTCGGGCCGAACCATTGCGGCAGATGTTTCGGGTCGGACCATGCCTCGAACACCAGATCGCGCGGCGCGTCGATCACGCGCGACATCACGATCTCGCGGTCGAGCGACCATTGCGACAGAGCGGGGTTGGCAGAACTCGTCATGATTAGGAACCTTTCCGTTTGGTTGTCTTGGACGGCCGCTTGGCGCCCGCCCTTTCTTTCTCTTTCTTGAGCTTCATCACATAGGCCTCGAAGCGGTCGAGCCGCGCCTCCCAGACCGCGCGCTGCTGCTGGAACCAATCCTCGGCGCCGACAAGCGCGTCCGCGCTGAGACGGCAGGTGCGCACGCGCCCCGATTTCTCGGACTGAACGAGCCCGCTCGTTTCCAGCACATGGATGTGCTTCATGAAGCTCGGCAGCGCCATGTCGAAGGGACCGGCGAGCTCGCCGACCGACGCCTCGCCCGCGCACAGCCGCATCACGATGGCCCGCCGCGTCGGGTCGGCGAGCGCTGCGAAGATCTGGTCGAGATGGGGCGATTGGTTAGCCATGAAGCTAACTATACACCCGGGATCGCGGACGTCAACAATTGTTAGCCTGATGGCTCAGTTTCGTCGATCGATGGGAACCCACAACGCGCAATTGTGAATTGGGACCTCGCCCCCTCCTCGCTAAACCATATCCGGGGGCGCATCAGCATGATCGATCAGAGCACGTGCCGCCTGTTGTCATCTCATCCCCGATCACCCGGCGAAGCTTCGCCCGCGCCGCATTCATTCCGGTTGCAATGGCGCTTTGCCCGCGCCGCGCCTCCGCGGATTCCGACATGATCGCGCAGATACGCGACATCGTCGCCGGCGCGCTGGCGCCGACTGCGATGCCGGACCATGCGGGCGGCCTCGCCGCCGCGCTCTATGCCGGCCGCCATGTCGAGTTCTTCAGCTACGGGTTCGCCGACGATGCCGCCAGGCGGCCGGTGACGCCCGACACGCTGTTCAACCTCGCCTCCTTGCGAAAGCCGTTCGAGGCCACGCTCGTGGCGCTCGGCATGCTGCGCGGCGAGCTGCGGCTCGACGATCATCTGCCGAAATATCTGCCCGAGCTGACCGGCAGCTATATCCGCAACGTCACTGTTGGCGAGTTGGCGGCGCACACGTCGGGGCTGCTGCTCCCGACCGATCATCCGCCCTGGCCAAACGAAGAGTTTACGCGCGAGCAGTTCATCGCGATGCTGAACGCCTTCGAGCCGGCGCCCGGCGTCGCACCCGGCCGGCAACGCGTCTACACCCATGCCGGCTACGTGCTGCTTCAGCTCGTGCTGGAGCGCCGCTACGGCATGCCTATCCAAGCGCTGATCGAGCACCGCATTCTCCGCCCCCTCGTCATGCACTCAACTTTCGTCCCCGAGCGCGGCCCGGACAATCGCGCCATCTTGGACGGGGCGGCGATACAGCGCGTGGTCCAGGGCTATTCCGACCAGGGCACGGCAATCGGCCCGATCGGCAACCAGCAGAGCTATTTCGACTTTCCCGGCACCGGGCAGATGTTCTCCTCGGCGCGCGACCTCGCGACGTTCGTCGCCGCCTGCGTCGACGGCCCCGCGATCGATCCGCATTTGCGCGAAGCCCTGCGGCTGACGCAGCGCGAGGCCTTCCATGTCGATGAAAAATTCGGCCAAGGCATGGCCTGGGAGACCGTGCGCCTCCCAGGTGTCACCATCGTCGACAAGCCCGGCGGGCTCAACAACGCCTCCGGCTATATCGGCCTGGTGCCGGCGCGGCGGATCGGCATCGTTCTGCTGGCCAATCGCGGCGAATATCCGCACGAGATCGCCCGCTACAAGATCCTGCCGGAACTGGCGCGGCTGATAGCCTCACATTGAGACGGCCGCCTCAGACCGAGCGCATCAGCCCGCCATCGACGCGGATGTTCTGGCCGGTGATGTAGGCGGCGCCGTCGGAGGCCAGGAACGAGATCGTCGCCGCGATCTCCTCGACCTTGCCGTAGCGCTTCATCGGCACGCTGTCGCGTCGCGCGTCCTGCTGCGGCAGGCTGTCGATCCAGCCCGGCAGCACGTTGTTCATGCGGACATTGTCGGCCGCGTAAGTGTCGGTGAAGATCTTGGTGAAGGCGGCGAGCCCTGCGCGGAACACCGCCGAGGTCGGGAACATCGCGCTGGGCTCGAACGCCCAGGCGGTCGAGATGTTGATGATGGCGCCGCCCTTCTGCGCCTGCATCAGCGGCGTGACCAGCCGGGTCGGACGGATCACGTTCAGGAGATAAGTGTCGAGGCCGGTGTGCCACTGCTCGTCGGTGATCTCGGTGATGGGGGCACGCGGCCCATGCCCGGCGCTGTTGACGAGCACGTCGATCCGCCCCCACTTCGCCATCGCGGCCTCGACGAGGCGCATCAGGTCGTCGTTCGACTGATTCGAGCCGGTGACGCCGATCCCGCCGAGCTCGGCCGCCAGCGCCTCGCCCTTGCCCGAGGACGACAGGATCGCAACGCGAAACCCGTCCGCCGCCAGCCGCCGCGCAGCCCCCGCCCCCATGCCGCTGCCGCCGGCGGTAACGAGCGCAACCTTCTCCGCTGCCATGACCGATGATCCCTTCAGTTGAGGCGAGCCGCAGGCTCGTCCTATCATGAGGCCTTCTACAGCCAGACCTGTCGGCAGGTCCATGGCCCAAGGCATCCATCACGAGCGGCTTGAAATGAGTGATCTGCAGATCCGCAATTTGCGGCCCGACGAAATCGCCCTCGCAATCGACTGGGCCGCGGCGGAGGGCTGGAATCCGGGGCTGGCGGATGCCGCCTGCTTTGCGATCCCCGATCGCCAAGGCTTCTTCGTCGGCGAGATCGACGGTGAGCCGGTCGCGACCGTCTCCTGCGTCAATTACGACGACCGCTTCGCCTTCCTGGGCTTCTATATCGTGCGCGAGCGCTTTCGCGGCGCCGGCCATGGCCTGCGCATCTGGAATGCAGCGATCGCGCATGCGGGCGCGCGCGTGATTGGTCTCGACGGCGTGGTGGCGCAGCAGGAGAATTACAAGAAGTCGGGATTCCAGCTCGCTTACGCCAACATCCGCTATGGCGGCACTGTTGCAGGATCCGCGAAGCCGCCGGCCGATGTCGTTGCGCTCGACAAGGTCCCGTTTGCACTCGTGGAAGCCGATGACGCCACCGTATTCCCCGCCAGGCGCAGCGCCTTCCTGCGCGCCTGGATCAACACACGAGGTCACGTCGGCCGCGCGTTGCTGCGCGACGGCAGGCTCACCGCATGGGGCGTGATCCGCCCCTGCCGGACGGGCTACAAGATCGGCCCGCTCGTCGCCGACGACCGCACAGCCGCGGATCAAGTCGTGCAGGCCCTGCTCGGAAGCGCGGGCGCCGGCGAGGTCTTCCTCGACGTCCCCGCCGTCAATCCCGCCGCAATCGCGCTCGCCGAGGAGCTCGGCCTGAAGCCGGTGTTCGAGACGGCGCGGATGTACACCGGGCCGATCCCGCCGCTGCGGCTCGACCGCGTCTTCGGCGTGACCAGCTTCGAGCTGGGTTAACTCAGTAGCAGCGCATGATGTTGACGGTGTGCTCGCTGCCGCCGCGGCCGGGCACCGTCACCTGCTCCGTCGGGCAGCTCGGCACATAGGGCCGATCGGACGGCACGACATTCGGCGGATAACGATGCGTCCAATCCCAGGGCACATCATAGGTGTAGGTGT
This sequence comes from Bradyrhizobium sp. USDA 372, assembly GCF_053629095.1. Classification (NCBI taxonomy): domain Bacteria; kingdom Pseudomonadati; phylum Pseudomonadota; class Alphaproteobacteria; order Hyphomicrobiales; family Nitrobacteraceae; genus Bradyrhizobium; species Bradyrhizobium sp. USDA 372. The sequence continues at coordinate 1,016,704 of NZ_JBRJHR010000001.1, forward strand.
AGCGAACATCGGCGGAGAGCGACTGGTTCATATCGGCGAAGGGCTGGCTGTAGCCGGCGCCGTCGTAGAAGTATCCGCCGCCGCCCGGCCAGTAGACCCATGGCGCGCTGCGGCGGTGGAACCGGGCGCCCGGCCCCACGTGCGGACGGGCCCCGTGCGGCGGGGCGGCTGCTGCTGCGACGCCTGGCGCCGCGGCGCCAGCAGGTCTGGAAAAACTGTCAGCGGAGCTCAGCAGCAGCATAGCGGCGCTGAGCGAGGCGACCAACGCCCCATGTGATCTGGCAATCATGATACGCACCACACTGGTTTGGCTTTGCGAAAGCAGCTCCCCGCGGGGAGGCTAGGCCGGGCCGTCGCCCACCCGCAAACGTATAATTAATTATTGGTTAAGGCACGCGATTAGCCGGGAACCGGATGCGGCAGAACGCCCGGAATTCGCGTCTGATTTCAGCGACTTCGTCCCGTCAGCGGCCCTGCTGCTTGCGCAGCCAGTCGAGCATGTCCTGCGGGCTTCCGCTGCCCTGTGTCACGATCGCGGTATTGCCGCCGCTGCGGCGATAGACCGTCGTGCGCCCGGGCTCCTTCTCGATCTTGACCTCGGCTTCTGCCGGATCACCGCTCTGCGTGATGACCGAGGTGCCGTTCTCGTCCTGGACCACGGTGGTATGACCGTCGCCGGCCCCGGCCGGCGCCATTGCAACCACGCTCATGAACCCCAGTCCGGATGCGAGCAGAAGCAGCTTCATGTCACACCTCCATCATCGGCCGAACTGGAAGATCGCCAGCCAGTTGAAACGCCCGAACTGCCTCACCGCTCCCGTGTTCATGTCTCCGATCTGGAGCAGGAGCGCGTTGGTCGAATGGCCGATCTGGGTGATCTCGGCGGTGTTGCTCACCCCGGATTGACCGATCGCCGCATTGGTGGTGCCGCCGACCTGGATCACATTGGCATGGTTGCGCGTGCCGTTCTGGATGATGGTCGCGTCCACCGTGCCGGTCCCGCCGATCTGGATCACCCGCGCGATGTTGATGCGGCTGTTCTCCTCGATCGTGACAGGCTGAACATTGTCGCCGAACTGCACGACCGTTTCGATGCTGACGTTCCGGTTGGTCACGCTGCGCTGGACCGTCCCGGCGCACGCCTGCGTCGCCGCACCGATGGCGGCGAGCATTGCCGCCAGGGCCAAAGCCCGCCTCAGCACCTGACTGCCGCCTCGCATCGCGCTTCCCCGTTCGTTGTCGACACTGACGAGATCGCTCGCGCGTCAGGGGCCGGTCTGGACGATGGTCGAGGTGTTGACGGTGCCGAACTGCGCCACCGTGCCCGCATTCATCGCGCCGAGCTGGGATATCAGGCTGGTCGCCGACTGGCCGGCCTGGCCGACATAGGCGAAGTTGTTGCCCCCGGTCTGCCCGACCGATGCGGAACTCGTTCCGCCGAACTGCAGGACGCCCGTGGCGTTGTTGCTGCCGTTCTGCGTCACGGTCGCGCTGGTCGTGCCTCCGATCATGAACACACCCGCCATGTTGAGCTGGCTGTTCTGGTTCAGCACGACGGGCGGTCCGCCGACCGAGACGATGGTCTTGATGTCGGCGGTCTGTGCTGTCGCCGAAAGGGCGCTGGCCAGATACAGAGCGAGCGTTGCGGCGCATGCGCCGCCCAGATGACGTTTCATGACATGCCTCACCACTTCGATCTGCTCACGGCGCCTGCTGGAGAACAGTCGATCCGTTCAGGATCCCGAGCTGTCCGACTCCGGCGGTGTTGTTCGCGCCGATCTGGCCTATCAGGCTCGAATTGGCGCCGCCGACCTGGCCGGTCAGTGCGGTATTGGTTGCGGTCGCAATGGTGCCGCCCTGCCCGATCACCGCTGTGTTGACCGTGAGCAGCGAGCCCGTCTGCAAGGTGGTCGCGTTATTGGTGGCGCCGAACTGCAGCGTCGTGGCGCTGTTGCTGGTGCCGCCGCTCTGCGAAATGAACGACGTGTTGGTCGTGCCGAATTGCAGCACGCTGGCCGAGTTGCCGGCCCGGGCATCGGCTGCCGTCAGTGCAGCGAATGCCGCAACCGTTGCAATGAAATAGGTGATCCGCATGTCATGTCCTCCGCGAGAATGAGCGAGCGTCGCAATTGATCGCCCTGCCCGGTTGCGGTGCCGGAATGGCCCGGACGCACCGACCTGGATGCGTCCGGCCCAAACGAACCGTGGCTTCAGTGCGCCGTCTGCGAGACGGTGCTGCCGTTGATGCCGAATGCACTGATCTGGCCGACGGCGGCGGCGTTGTTCTGGAGCGCGGCGGGCCCGAACGAGTTCTGGGTGATCGAGCTGCCGTTGTTGCCGAACGCCACCTGGCCGGTGGCCGCCGAGTTCTGCACGCCGACCTGGTTCACCGTGCTGCCGTTGTTGAGCGAGGCCGCGCTGGTGCCCTGCATCGTCGTCGCACTGTTGATGATGCCGAGCTGGCTGGTCGAGGACGTGTCGTTGGTGAGGCCCTGCTGCGAAACGCTCGAAGTATTCACGACGCCGACCTGCACCGTGGTGGAGGTGTTGGCGGCCTGAGCCGCGGAGGACAGAGCGAGCACGGCAACGGATGCAAAAAACAATTTACGCATGGAGTATCCCTTTCTGGCCAAGTTGTCTGACTGGTTTCGGATGCCTTCCCGGAAAAGAGGCCGACATCGTAGGGATGACTCTGAACCGATCCTGGCCTGCGCGACAGACTGCAGTTCATGCTAGTCGCTCCGGACTAGACGCTGCGTGTCGTCTCCGCTTCGCGCCCCATGCTGTCGACCAGCCGCACCACTTCGATCGGCGTACGCAGCTCCAGCTTTCGCATCATCCTGGTGCGATGGACCTTCGCCGTCACTTCGCTCACGCCAAGTCTTGCTGCGATCTGCTTGGCGACGAGCCCTTCGGCCATCAGCAGCATGATCTCGCGCTCTCTCGCCGTCAGCATCTCGACACGCTGGCGGGCTTCACGCACGCTGTCTTCGCGTTGCAGCCGCCTGCGGTCGCGCTCGATGCCGTGCCTGATGGCATCGAGGATCTCCTGCTCGCGAAAGGGCTTGGGCAGAAACTCCACCGCGCCGCGCTTCATCGCCTCGACCGAGACGCGGACGTCGGAGTAGCCGCTGATGAAGACGATCGGAATTGACACGCCCATCTCGGCCAGCCGGCGCTGCAGCTCGAGCCCGGTCGGCGACGTGCCGGGAAACCGCACGTCGAGCACGAGGCATGACGGCCCGGGCGAAACGGTCTCGGCGAGAAACTCTTCGGTCGAGGCGAACAGCTTGACCTGATGCCCGGTCTCCTCGCAGAGACTTCCGATCGCGGCTCGAATCTGGGCTTCGTCGTCAACGACGTAAACTGTGGCTTGATCTGAACTCATGGGGCTCCCCGGCTTGGGGCTCGATGAAAACGCAACGAGCTATCCATTCTTCTTGCAAGCGAGATCAAGGTGCTTGGATGATTCGCGCAGATCGAGCGAAGCGCGTCGGTCCGCCGGTTCGAAGTCATAGGGCCAACACGCGCCGGAGACGAGTGAAGGCGTTCACATATCGGGCTTCGTGATGGGAGGGCTTCGATCTTGTCGCCGGCGGCATCGCGGCGGGACGATTTGGAGAATGCGGCAATGCTGCGTCGTCGGATCGCCGGCTGCGTCATGGCATCGCCACCCACGTGCCGACTCGCACGCCTGCTGCTGGCCGCTCTGGCCGGATCAGACGGGACGTTCAGTCAGCTTATCGAGTTCGATACCGCGCGCCTCGTATCGATACGCTCGGTATGCATCCCGATCAAATCACGAAAAGTAGCACCCCACCTGCTTTACTACTGGATGACGAGGCGCACCCGACCGTCGGCCCGGCGAGGACGACATACTGACGTTCGATACGACTTTCCATACTTTACAACCATAGCGAGCGTGCCACTTTTTCCCGATTCCCCGAAGTCATTTCAATCGGCGAGTTTTGATATGCGATTTGTGCCAGCATTTGCCTTGCTCGGAGCTGCGTGCGGCCTCGCTGCGATCTACGCCGGGCCGGGCATGATCGCCGGCGCCGCCGGGAGCGCGGCAGACACGGCGGCTCGCGCCTATGACCAGACCAGGCGGCTGCTGATCCCCTCCACCCGCGAGGTTCCGGCCTACGGGTCGGACGCACCCATGTTCCGCTATGCCTCGATCCAGCGCGGCAGCGTCGAGCAGACCGTCACCGTCACCGGCGCCCTGCAGCCGGTCAAGACGATCGAGGTCGGCTCCCAACTGTCGGGGCAGCTCGCCCGTGTCTATGTCGACTTCAACGACCCCGTCGCCAAGGATCAGCCGCTCGCTCTGATCGATCCGCGCAGCTTTGCAGCCAAGGTCGACGAGGCCAGGGCGTCGCTGGCCGTCGCCAATGCCCTGGTCGACATCGCCAGGGCCAAGCTCGATCGCGCCAGGATCGATCTGCAGAACGCGAGGGGCAGCCGCGACGTGCTCGCGGCCAAGCTCGAGAGCGCGCAGGCGGTGAAGTCCTCGGCTCAGAAGACGCTGCAGCGGAAGCTGGCGCTGCAATCGCAGAACGTGGTGGCGACCACGGCGGTCGACGACGCGCAGACCGAGTTCACCGCGCGCCTCGCCCAGGAACGTGAAGCCGAGATCCTGATGTCCCTCAACTCCTTTTCGGTGGAGGGCGCGCAGGCCGACGTCCGCCGCATCGAGGCGGAGCTGCAGCAGGCTCGCATGGCGGTGCCGGAGAAAGCCGCCGTTCTCGCCGCGGCCCAGGCCGATCTCGACCGCACCGTGATCCGTTCGCCGATCGACGGCGTCGTGGTCGGCCGGTTCGTCAACGAGGGGCAGACGCTCGCGGTCGGACTGGAAGCACGCACCACCTTCATGGTGGCGCACCGCCTGGAGGACATGGAGATTCACGCGCAGGTCGATGAAGCCGACATCGGCCGCATCGCGCCCGGGCAGCACGCGCATTTCACCGTCGACGCCTACCCGGATCGCCGCTTCGAGGCGGTGGTGCGCCAGGTGCGCAAGGCGCCGCAGACCCAGCAGCACGTCGTCACCTACACCGTGGTGCTGGCGACCGCCAATCTCGACGGCGCGCTGCTGCCGGGAATGACCGCCCTGGTGAAGATCGTCATCGAACGCCAGGACGACGTGCTGAAAGTGCCGCTCGCAGCGCTGCGGTTCCAGCCGGCCGGCACACGGCCGGACACCGCGGCACGTAGCGGCGTGTGGGTGCGCACCGCCGGCGGCGCGCTGCAGCGGGTCGCGGTGACGGTCGGCGCCGCCGGCACCGAGCAGGTCGCGCTCCGGAGCGGAGATCTCGTCGAGGGCAGCGAGGTCGCCGTCGGCCAGGCCATCCGTCCGGCCGGCATGGAAATTCTCGGCATCAGGTTCGGATCATGACCGCCTCGCCCCTCATCAGCCTCCAGTCGGTCAGCAGGACCTATCGCACCGAGGGAGTCGCGGTGGCGGCGGTGCGCAATGTCAGCTTCGATATCGCGCAAGGCGAGATCGTCGCGGTGATGGGGCCTTCCGGCTCCGGCAAGTCGACGCTGATGAACATGATCGGATTGCTCGACCTGCCGAGCGAGGGCGCGGTCTATCTCCAGGGCGCCAACGTCGCCGATCTCACGGAAGATCGCCGGTCGTCCCTGCGCGCCCGCAGCATCGGCTTCGTGTTCCAATCCTACAATCTGCTCGCGCGCCACGATGCCATCGAGAACGTCGCACTGCCGCTGGTCTATTGCGGCATCGCGCGCAAGGAACGGCTGGCGCGCGCGGAAGCGAGCCTTCAGGCCGTCGGCATGCTGCACCGGGCCCATCACTTCCCGCGGCAGCTCTCCGGCGGCGAGCAGCAGCGCGTCGCGATCGCGCGCGCACTGATCGCCTCCCCGCTGATCGTGCTCGCCGACGAGCCGACCGGCGCGCTCGACAGCCGCACCGGTGCCGAGATTCTCTCCCTGTTCGCCGCGCTCAACCGGACCGGCCAGACCATCGTCATGATCACCCACGATCCCGGCATCGCGACCCAGTGCCGGCGCACGATCCACCTGCATGACGGTGAGCTCGTCAGCGACGAAACGGTGGCGGAGCTGCTGCCGAGACGGAGCGCTGCGTCATGACGATACTCCAGGGCTTTCAGATCGCGTTGCACGCCCTTCGCCTCAATCCGCTGCGCAGCTTCCTCACCATGCTCGGCATCGTGATCGGGGTCGCCTCGATCGTGACGGTGTTCGCGATCGGCGCCGGCGCGCAGCTGCGTCTGCAGGAGCAGATCCGTTCGATCGGCGCCAACGTGCTGATGATCACCCCCGGCGCGGTCTATCAGGGCGGCGTGCGTCTCAAGGACGGCAGCAAGCTGACGATGACCGAGAGCGACGTGCAGGCCATTCTCGAGCAGATCCCGGAAATCCAGGCCGCGGCCGGCTCCATCGCCGGGACGGCGCAGGTCATCCACGAGGGCAAGAACTGGAACACGACGATCAACGGCACGACCACCGGCCACTTCATGGTGCGCGACTGGCAGCTCGCGGCCGGGCGCTATTTCTCCGCCACCGAGGAAGCCGGCGCCGGCAAGGTCGTGATCCTCGGAAGCACGGTCGCGCGCGAGCTGTTCGCACCCGGCGACGATCCCATCGGCGCGCAGATCAGGATCATGAAGGTCCCGCTCGAGGTGGTCGGCGTGCTCGACCGCAAGGGACCCGCTCAGGACGACGTCGCCTTCGTGCCGCTCACCACGGCCAAGCTGCGCTTCCTCGGCAGCGCCAGCAACATCAACCGCGACTCGGTCGCCTACATCATCGCCAAGGTGGCCGCAGACGGTCAGATGGCGGGCGTGCGAGCGGAGATCGAGAACCTGCTGCGGCAGCGCCACCGCATCCCCGCCGGCCAGGACGACGACTTCAAGGTCCAGGATCCCGCCGCCGCAATGGAGGCGCAGCAGGGCGCGATCCGCACCGTCGCGTTGCTGCTCGTCGCCATCGCCTCGGTCTCGCTGCTCGTCGGCGGCATCAGCATCATGAACGTCATGATCGTGTCGGTCACCGAGCGCACCCGGGAGATCGGCATCCGCCGGGCGCTCGGCGGGCGGATGCGCGACATCCGTCTGCAGTTTCTCTGCGAAGCGCTCGTCCTCTGCCTGCTCGGCGGTGCCATCGGCGTCGCCGGCGGCATCACGCTCTCGATGACGGTCGCCCGCATGGCCGGGTGGGTCACCTCGATCGACGGCCAGGCGATCGGCCTGTCTCTCGTCTTCTCGATCGCGACCGGCCTCGTCTTTGGTTTTTATCCAGCTCACAAGGCGTCCAAGCTGAGTCCGATCGAGGCGCTCAAGACGGAGTGAGAGCATGCCGGGATGTTCGCAAAGGCCAGGGAGGCAGCCGTGAGCTCGGATCCGAAAGATTTGATCGCACCGACACCGCGCGAACGGGAGCTGATGACGCTGATCGCGCGGGGGATGCAGAACAAGAACATCGCCTACGAGCTCAACATCTCGGAGAACACGGTGCGGGCGCACATCGGCAACATCATGCGCAAGTACCGGCTTCAGAACAGAACGCAGATCGCGATCGCCTTTGCCCTGCACACCGCGCCGTCGTCGCTCCGCCGCGATCTCGCCAAGACAGCGCTCTTTCCGGCCGCGACGAAGCCGGCGCAGGCCCTTGCACCCAATCCACGGGCGCAGACCGCGCCGGATTGAATGGTTGCGGCCACAATCCCTTGCGCTGCCCGACGGGCAAAACACCCGATTCATGGGTCAATGCATTCGGTTGAAAATATTCCGCTTTACCGAAATTCGGAAACACGCGTATGTGTCGCGCAACCCGGCCCAAGGAAGAGGGGCGTATCGCGATCGTCACGAACGCGGGTCGGGGGGCGGTGGACGCGGATGGCGTCGGCGCGAACGGCTTTGCAGGGCGGGCAACCGTGAGCGAGGTCGTCGCGCATACGACCGGTGTCATCAGCGTACGGCAAAATCGTGTGGTCCTGACGCCCGGGGTCTGTGCGTCAAGTCTTGTGGTGATGTGGTTGCCCGACCGGGCGATGCGCATCAGCCATCCGCAAGGTGACGGGGGCAATAGTGCATCGCTCCCCGGGGAGAGCGCGACATAAGCCGTAAAACCACTGCGCAGGGAAGGCCGGATGTTTGGCTTCACCTGTATGCCGCTGTGCAAATTCTTGTTGCCACCTTTCGCACAGTGGACCGTGGGTGCCCGGCCGGCACCCGGTCTTCCCTGCGCCCTCTTTCAATCGAGGGTGAGACGACGAGCAAAGCTCGGGCGAAATGCGCCGCGAGGATGCGAAGCTGTGTCTGCGACGACACACTCGCTGTCATCGCCCGGTTTAACCGGGCGGTCCAGTACTCCGAGACAGTTATGGCTCAATCGATAGGCCGCGGCGTACTGGATTCCCCGCCTTCGCGGGGAATGACAGTAGCATTTGGAAAGCGATTTTCCTGCCACCCCGTCATTGCGAGCGCAGCGAAGCAATCCAGAGTCTCTCCGCGGATGCATCCTGGATTGCTTCGCTGCGCTCGCAATGACGATGTTGAGGCAACTGTGTGCCGCAAATTCAGGTCGCGTGCCCCGGACGCAGCGCAGCGTCTCTTCGACGATGCGCTGCAGAGCCGGGGCCCATGCAGCAGCGAGCGACGTCGCCTGCTGGGTCCCGGCTCTGCGCCGCAACGCTTCCGCGCTGCGTCGCGTCCGGGACACGAGCGTGACGCTATCACCCCCTCCCCAACCCTCCTGCATCGGCCGGGGCCCTTGTAACAAAACCGTCATGCAGCGAAACTAAACGAAGCTGCGAGCCGCCAGCGCGGCCATGCCGCCTCACTGCAGGAGAGACCTTGATGCGCCGTTCACTGGTGTTGCTGTCCGCCGGACTGGCCGTGCTGTCCACCGGACTTGCCTCCGCCCAGAACAACACGCCCCGCAACCTGATCCTGTTCATTCCGGACGGTCTGCGCGCGCTGAAGGTCACCCCGGAGACGACGCCCGCGATGGCCGAGGTTCGCGACAAGGGCGTCAACTTCAAGAACCCGCATTCGCTCTTTCCCACCTTCACCATGGCCAACGGCTCGGCGATGTCGACCGGCCATTATCTCGGCGACACCGGCGTGTTCTCCAACACGATCTGGACCAACTACACCTCAGTACCCGCCGGCGACACCGTGGTTCCCTTCATCGAGAACGACGCCGTGCTCGGCGATATCGACGAGCATTTCAAGGGCGACTACCTCAACGAAGAGACCGTTCTGAAGATGGCCCGCGACAAGGGGCTGAGCACCGCGGCGATCGGCAAGGTCGGCCCGACCTACCAGTTCGACCACACCGATAAGCCTGAGAAGCCCGGCCTGCACTCGATCGTGTTCGACGATTCCACCGGCGGCAAGAACGGCGTGGCACTGTCGGACGAGGTGAAGGACGCTTTGACCAAGGCCGGCCTGCCCCTCGCCACGCCGCCGCGCGGCGACAATTCCAAGGCGGGCGACGCCAAGACGCCGGGCACCACTGTCGCCAACGTCGCGCAGCAGGCCTATTTTGCCGACGTCGCCACCAAGGTGGTGTTGCCGATGTTCAAGGCGCGCAACAAGCCCTTCGTGCTGGTGTTCTGGTCGCGCGACCCCGACGGCAGCCAGCACAACACCGGCGACAGCCTCAACCAGATCATGCCGGGCATCAACGGCCCGACCTCGATGGCCGGCATCAAGAACGCCGACGCCAACCTCGCCCAGCTCCGCAAGGGGCTCGACGAGCTCGGGCTCGCGGCCTCGACCAACATCATCGTCTCGGCCGACCACGGCTTCTCGACCATCTCCAAGGAGAGCAAGACCAGCCCGTCGGCCAAGGTCAGCTATGACGATACGCCCAAGGACTTCCTGCCGATGGGCTTCCTGGCGCTCGACCTTGCGAAAGTGCTCGACCTGCCCTTGTTCGATCCCAACGACAAGAACGTGAAGATCGAAGGCAACAAGCATCCCAAGGCCGGCAACGGCGTGCTCGGCAAGGATCCCACCAAGCCGGACCTCGTCGTCGCCACCAATGGCGGCTCGGACCTGATCTACCTGCCGAACAAGGACAAGAAGCTCGCCGCGAAGACCATCAAGGCGCTGCTCGAGCAAGACTACGTCTCCGGCCTGTTCGTCGAGGATTCGCTCGGCCGCTTCCCCGGGACGCTGCCGCTGTCGAGCATCAATCTGCGCGGCAAGTCGGCGACCCCGACGCCGTCGATCGTCGTCAACTTCCGCTCCTATGCCAGCGATTGCGGCGAGGCGCCGACCAATTGCTCGGTGCAGGTCGCCGACACCGTGCTGCGCCAGGGCCAGGGCATGCATGGCAGCTTCAGCCGCGGCGATACCATGAACTTCATGGCCGCCATCGGTCCGGACTTCAAAGCCGGCTATGTCGACGAGATTCCGGTCAGCAATGCCGATGTCGGCATGACGGCCGCGCAGCTCATGGGTCTGCGCAGCTCGCACAATGGCGGCCTGATCGGCCGCGTGATGTCCGAGGCCATGCCCAATGGCATCGTGCCGAAGGCCTATGCCGGCACGGTGAAGTCGAAGCCCGCCGAGGGCGGCCTCGTCACCGTGCTGAACTTCCAGCGCGTCGGCAGCCAGCGCTATTTCGATGCCGCTGGTTTCCCGGGCCGCACGCTGGGGCTCGAGGTGGACAAGCTTGGATTGGAGGACCGCAAACAAAAAACGGCGGGGAAATAACCCCGCCGTTCCCTCGCGTCCTCACGTGAGGCGCAAAATCTTACATCCCCAAAATCTTACATCCCAATGTCGAACACGTTCGGCAATTGGCCCGCCAGAGGCAGTGCAGTGGCGCCCAGGAAGGTCGCCACCATCGCCATCAGGCGACGGTTGTTCTGGCGCTTGCCGCGCATCTGGCCGGCAATCCACTCCAGCATCTCGCTATTGACCTTGGAGGCATAGGACGGCGCCCAGCTCTCGATCTCGGTGTCAGCCGACAGCGCGACGCTGCGCGGCGGCACCTTCAGGCCCGAGGCGCTGGCGGCATAATGGGCGACCGCCTTGGCAAGCAGGTCGTCGAACCGGCCGCCGTCGGTGCGTTCGGTCGCGGCCTCGTTGATCTCGAACAGAACTTCGGCCTCGGCGCGGCTGACCGGCTGGTCGTTGACGGCGGTCGCGGTGAGGATGCGCATGCACCAGGCGGTGTCATCGGCATCGAGCGAGCGGGAGAAATGCACCCTTCCCTTGGTGGTCGGGCCTTCGCCCGTGATCACGCCGTCACGCACGATGGAGAGGGCATGGGCTGCGGTATCGCGGCAGGACGGCACGAGGGACGACGACTCGGTAGGCTTAGGCGCAGCGGCAGACATAGTTCACTTCCAGACTTCTTCTGATCGACCAGCATTTTCATGCCGGCGTAAAGGGGTGGTTAACGATTCGATACGGGGATCGCGACTTTTCTAGATGGTTGCCAATTGGTCGCTATCAGGACCAATCTGGTTCTAGACGCGCCGGGGGAGCGTGATGAAAGTCATAAAAGGCATTATCGGGGCAATCGAGCCCCGGGCGGCTCCGGTGGAGATGTTTCGTCGCAGGCGCCGCTGTAACAGAAAGTTGCTGGGAAATCGGCCCTTCGGAGAAAGAATTCACATTTTACTTGAAGCGGTTCACTTGGCGTTCACTTGGGCCGGCCAAGCCCCTATAATGGCTCCGATGGCCGAAGGTGAGTTCTTCAGTAAATTCAACGAGATGAGGTAGAACCATGACACTTCCGATCGGCGCCACCGCCCCCGACTTCGAAGCCGAGACCACCGAAGGGAAGATCAAGTTCCACGACTGGATCGGCAACAGCTGGGCCCTCTTGTTCTCGCACCCGAAGGACTTCACGCCGGTTTGTACGACCGAGCTCGGCGCTCTCGCCAAGCTGAAGCCGGAGTTCGACAAGCGCGGCGTGAAGCTGATGGGCCTCTCGGTCGATCCGGTCGATCGCCATGCCAAATGGTCGGATGACATCAAGGAGACCCAAGGCGCCGCGCCCAACTACCCGATGATCGGCGACATCGATTTCAACGTCTCCAAGCTCTACGAAATGTTGCCGGCCTCGACCTCGGGCGATCCCCTCACCCGCACGCCGGCCGACAACCAGACCGTCCGCAACGTCTTCATCATCGGGCCGGACAAGAAGATCAAGCTGGTGCTGGTCTATCCGATGACGACGGGTCGGAACTTCCAGGAGATCCTGCGCGTCATCGACTCGCTCCAGCTCACCGCCAAGCATCGCGTCGCCACCCCGGCCGACTGGTCGCAGGGCGAGGACGTCATCATCGCGGGCTCGGTCTCCAACGACGAGGCCAAGACGATCTATCCGCAGGGCTGGAAAGAGCCGAAGCCCTACATCCGCATCGTCCCGCAGCCTAAATGACTTTTGGCGGTCGCGGATAGCGACCGCAAAAAGTCATCCCGGGGCGATGCGTCAGCATCGAACCCGGGATCTCGAGATTCCTGGGGTCCAACGGACCGCCTCGACTGCGTGGAATCAGGCCGCGTGCACGCGGTCGAGGAAGCTCTCGACCTCGGCCTTCAGATGCAGGCTCTCGCCCGACAGCGCCTGGGCGGAAGCAAACATCCGGCTCGACGTCTCGCCCGTCTCGCTGGCGCCCTTGGCGGCGTGACGGACATTGACCGCGACATCGGCCGTGCCTGACACCGCCGCGCGCACGCTGGCCACGATGTTGTGAGTCGCGCTTTTCTGTTGCTCGACCGCGGCCGAGATCGAGCCTGCGATGCCGCTGATGCGCTCGATGGTCTGGCTGATCGCCTTGATGGCGGCGACCGATTCCTCGGTCGCAAGCTGCATGCTCTCGATCTGGCTCGATATCTCGTCGGTCGCCTTCGCGGTCTGGCCGGCGAGCGTCTTGACCTCCTGAGCCACCACCGCGAAGCCGCGACCGGCATCGCCCGCGCGTGCGGCCTCGATGGTCGCATTCAGCGCCAGCAGGTTGGTCTGCTCGGCAATCGAGGTGATCAGCTTGACGACGTCGCCGATGCGCGAGCCGGCTTCCGAGAGCTGCGCAATGCGCTGGTCGGTCGCTTCGGCCTGCCGCACCGCCTCGGCGGAGATCTCGTTCGATTCCTGCACCCGGCGGGTGATCTCGGAGATGGATTGGGACAATTCGTCGGAAGCCGACGCCGCCGAACGCACATGCTCGGAGGCGCTTTCGGAAGCTCCCGCCGACTGCGCCGACAGATCGGCCGTGGAGCGCGCGGCGTCGGTGAGTTGTCGCGCTGCGCGCTCGAACTCGCCCGACGATGCCAGCACCTTGTCGAGAATGCCGCCGACACTGCCGCGGAACCCCTCGACGAAGTTGCGCAGCTCGGCCTTGCGCTGCTCGGCTGCGGCGGCGGTTGCCGCCGCCTGCTCGCTGCGCATGCGCGCCCGCTCCTGCGAGTTGCTCTTGAACACCGCGACCGTGCGGGCGATCTCGCCGATCTCGTCGGCCCGGTCCTCGCATTCGATCGCGACGTCGCCCTGGCCGTTGGCAAGCGCGGTGAGCGAATGCGTCACCGAGGTCAGCGGCCGGGTGATGCGGCGGACGACCAGCAGGGTCAGGACCAGCACCAGAAGCGCGGCAAGCCCGGCGGCGGCCGCCATGCTCTCCATCGCCTGAGACAGCATGCCCTCGAACTGCGCCATGGGGATGCCGACATAGAGAATGCCGGCGACCTTGCCGGTGCCATCCGCAATCGGGAAATAGGCGGTCATGAACGTCTTGCCGAACAGCGTGGCCGGCCCCTTATAGGCCTCGCCACGGCGCAGCGGGGCCTGCCCGGGATGATCCGCGGCAAGCTGGGTCCCGACGGCGCGGTCGCCATTTTCCTTTTTCACGTTGGTCGAGCGGCGGACGAACTGTCCGCTCGCCGCGTCGAACACGAACAGGGTCGCGTTGCCGCCGACATAGGACACCGACCGATCGACGATGGCGTGATCCTTGAGGTCGGGCATTTTCGGGATCTCGGCGCGGACCACCGCCCCGTCCCGGATCGTGATCTTGGCTTCGGGAACGGTCTCCGCAAAAGCCAGCGCCAGCGTGCGCAGATTGATCTCGATGTCGCGCAAGGCGCGGTCGTTGAAGGCGGATGTCAGCGACCAATAGCCGGCGCCGACCACCAGCGCCGTGTTCATTGCGATCAGCAGCACCGCGCACAGGACGGCCTTGGTGCCGAGCTTGAACCGCGGCAGGAACTTCGCCGTTAGAAGATTGGACATGGATGGAATGACCCCCGTAATTCCTGCATATTCGTGCAATTGACTTACGGCCGCATTAACGGCGGTTCCCGCCGCCGCGCGCGGTACGGTTTCCAATTGGTAAACGAGGCCCTCCCTGACCCCGCCAAGTCAGCCATCCATCATCGTCTGGTTTCGCGACGATCTCCGCCTGTCCGACCACCCCGCCCTCGACGCCGCCGCCAACTCCCGAGCGCCGGTGCTTTGTCTCTATGTACTGGACGAGGCGGCGGGGCGAGCGCCAGGCGGCGCGGCACGCTGGTGGCTGGCGCAGTCGCTGCGATCGCTCAGTGCCGAGATCGCCGCGCGCGGCGGCTCGCTCGTCCTGCGCAGGGGATCGGCGGCCAAGGTGATCCCAGAGCTGGCGCAAGAGAGCGGCGCCCGCGCCGTCTATTGGAACGAAATCGCGCAGGCGCCTCATCAGGCCGTCGAGCGACAGCTCGAAGCGGCCCTGGCTAAGCTCGGCACGCACGCGCAAAGCTTTCCTGGCGACCTGCTGGTCCCGCCCGCGGCGATCCGCACCAAGGACGGCCGGGGCCTGCGTGTGTTCACCCCGTTCTGGCGCCGCGTGCTGGCGCTCGGCGACCTGCCCAAGCCCCTGCCCGCGCCGAAGCAGCTGCGCCCTGCGCCGCGCGTTGCAAGCGATCGACTGGAGGGCTGGAAGCTCGAGCCGACCGCGCCGGATTGGGCGGGTGGCCTGCGCGAGGCATGGACCCCCGGCGCCGCGTCCGCCCATCTGCGCCTGCGCGACTTCCTCAAGCACACTGTTCGAATGTATCCCGGCGACCGCGATCGCCCGGACCGAGAGGGCACCTCACGGCTGTCGCCGCATCTCCGCTTCGGCGAGCTCAGCCCGCGTCAGGTCTGGCACGCCGCCCGGTTTGCCGCGGCGGAAGATCCGGCACTCGGGCAAGGCGTCGAAAAATTCCTGAGCGAGCTCGGCTGGCGCGAATTCTGCCGCCACCTCCTCCACGATCACCCCAACCTCGCCGCCGAAAACCTGCAGACGAACTTCGATCGCCTTCCTTGGCAGCCCGACAAACAAGCGCTCGCCGCCTGGCAGCGCGGGCGCACCGGATATCCCATCGTCGATGCCGGCCTGCGCGAGCTCTGGCACACCGGGGTGATGCACAACCGGGTGCGGATGGTGGTGGCCTCCTTCCTGGTCAAGCACCTCCTGATCGACTGGCGTCAAGGCGAAGCCTGGTTCTGGGACACGCTGGTCGACGCGGACGCCGGCAGCAATCCTGCCAACTGGCAATGGGTCGCCGGCTGCGGCGCAGACGCTGCGCCCTATTTCCGCGTGTTCAATCCGCAGCTCCAGGGCGAGAAGTTTGATCCTGACGGCGCCTACGTTCGACGTTGGGTTCCGGAACTGAAGGCCCTGCCGGCCAAGCTGATCCACCGGCCCTGGCAGGCGACGCCGATCGAGCTAGCGAGCGCGGGCATCACGATCGGCAAGACCTATCCGCAGCCGATCGTCGATCATGCCAGGGGACGCGAACGCGCGCTCGCCGCCTACGCAAAGATCCGCAAAGGTTGAGCGTCGCTTTGACACAATTTCGAAACCCGCTATCGTCATCGCTCCATACAAACCGTGGGGGACGATATGGACGACGAGAAGCCGATCACCGAACAGGCGATGGAGACGATCACCAGTGCCGTGGAAACGACCAAGGACGCGGCAGTCACTGCAGTCAAGCAGGTGAAGAAAGCCGCCAAGAAGGTCGCGAAGAAAGTAGCGCCGAAGAAGGCAGCCAAGAAGAAGGCCAAGAAGGCTGCGAAGAAGACGACGAAGAAAGCCGCCAAGAAGTCGTCCAAGAAGGCCGCGAAAAAGTCTGCGAAGAAGGCGACCAAGAAAGCCGGCAAGTCGAAGAAGAAGGCCAAGAAGACCAAGCGCTGATCGCACCGTGCAGACGTCTCCGGGTGCGGGCGCGCCCCGGAGACAGCGCACACCTACCCGCGCCGCTTGGCTGCGCGCCGACCCGGATGATGCTCGCGCTCGGGGTCAGGGCTGTGCATGCCGTCAGGACCGCCGATTGACGACGAAGACCGCCGTGGCGCAGAGCGCCATGCCCGCAATGGCAATCGCGTCCAGCTTTTCTCCGAACAGCAGATAGGCCATCAGGGCCGTGACGGCCGGAACCAAATAGAACAGGCTCGCGACCGAGGTCGCCGCGGCGTGGCGGATCAGCCAGTACAACAGCCCGATTGATCCGATCGAGAGCGCGACCGCGAGCCAGGCGAGCGCAAGCACGAACTCCTGCGTCCAGTGCACCACGCGATCCTCGAACAGGAAGGCGCCGATCGCGAAGAAAATGGTGACCGCCACGTACTGCACGAGATTTCCGGCGCGCCAGTCGATGTGATTGCAGTAGCGGCGCTGATAAAGCGTGCCGAGCGTGATGCTGACCAGCGAGACCACCGAGGCGAGCCAGCCGAGCCCGGCTTCGCCGGTCATCGGGCGGTTGTGCAGGATCAGGACCACCCCGCCGAGACCGAGCACGAGCCCGGCCCATTGCAGCGGCGTGACCCGTTCGCCGAGCCAGCGATTGGCAATGGTCGAGGTCAGGATCGGCTGCAAGCCCGGAATCAGCGCCGAAAGGCCGGCCGGAATCGAATGCGCGATCGCAATCGCGGTGCCGCCGAGATAGAAGCCGTGGACGAGGATGCCGGCGACCGCGCTGTGCGCGATGCCTGCGCGGTCCGGCCATTTCGGCCGCGCGATGCCTGCGATGATCGCCATCAACCCGACCACGATCGCCATGCGGATGGCGAGATAGGTCAAGGGATCGGCATTGTTGACGACGTATTTGGTGCCGATGAATCCGGTGCTCCAGAGCAGCACGAACAGGATCGGCGCGGCGCGGGCGGCCAGGGTTTCTTGATTATGGTTCATTGCCGCCCTCATTGCCCGACCGTCGGCCATGCGGCAATGCGAATTTCGTCGTGACGATGTTGCGCTGCGACGGACGATCGCGGTCCGGCTCAGCCGCTCACCATTCTTCCGGACAGGGATTGACGATCTTCCAGAGCTCGACGCCGTTCTTGATCTTTTTCATGTCGGTGGTGAGCCCGCCATTGCGGCGTATCCAGTCCTTCACCGTGTCGGGGTAGTAGGACATGAGATCGGAGGTACCCTCGGCGCTGGTGACCTTGATGCCGAAGGTGAACGCCTTGTCGTAATAGGCCTGGTGGAAGCCGAGGCTCGCGCGCGGCGTCACGCAGATCTTGTTCATCGGCACGATTCCGAGCACGAGCGTGCAGGCCGAATTGCAGATGCCGTCGATGATGACCCGCTCGCCCTTCTCGCGCACCCGCTTGTACTTGGCCTTGTACTCCTCGACATAGCCGCCGTGGTCGCGGGTGATGTGCAGCTCGGCGCGTGCCGGCGTGGCAGCGGCGAGGCAGAGCAACAGCAGACTCGGAAGCGTGATGCGCATGGCGAGATGACGGCGAAGGCCTTCAGGAATGCACCTGACACGAGGGACCGGCAAGTGATCCCCAGGTCCGGCGGCAGAATTCTGAACCGAATAGTCTTTGGTCATACTTGTGTGGGGAATTCGTTAAGCATCCCGAAAAGGCCAAAAATGGGCAGCTTTTGGCCGCATGTCCGGCAATTCTGTCACACCCACACGGAAATCTGCGGCATTGGCATTGATTTCGGCCCCCCGAAGCGATGCCCGACCGCTCGAAATTGCTATAACGGCTGACCTATTCGAGCGGGTTCCGGAGAATTGAGATGAGCAAGTTGACGCGTGTAGCCGCGGTTGCGGCCCTGACGGCTGCGGTCCTGGCCCCTGCCCTCGCCGAGGCGCACGGCCGCCACCGGTACCACCGCTCCTACGCCAACCCGCTGCCCTACCCGATCAGCTACCTGCACAATTACGGCCCCGGTATCACCCCTGGCACCTTCGCATACTATGACGGCCCGGCGACCAACCACTGTTATCGCAGCGCGGCTGCTTATATCGGTCAGGACGGCCGGCGGCACCCCTGCTATTGAGGCGCCGCGGCCGCTGCGGGTCGCTTATTTGGCTGCGCCCGACCGCAGCAATTGCTTCTCGATCTCGTAGACCGGCAGCTTGACGAGGTCCTTGCCGACCTCCCCCTGCAGCGCATTGCGCACGCCTTCCGAATAGTCGGCGCGGATCATGCCGAGCGCGCGCGGCGAGGCCACCATGGTCAGGGCCGTGGTCTCGCCGGAGCTGACGGCGGCATCGAGCCGGCCGGCCAGGCTCCGCAGAAAGGCGCGCTCGGCCTCGTCGTGCCAATCGGTCTGCTCGATCGAGCTGCGTGCGCCGCCGGCTGCGCCATGCAATCGGCCCGGCGCGGCTAACCCTTGAGCGGCGGTCGCGGGATTGGGCTGCTCGTGCACCTCCCTGGTGTGGAGGTTCGGAAACATCTCGTCGCCGAGGTTTTCCAGAATGAGCGCCTTGCGCCCGTCGCACACGACCAGCCAGTCACCCTTGTCAATTCTCATCTTGTCCATTGCAACTTCTCCTTGACACTTGCAGACGCCGCATCCGGCATCAGAGTAGCTCTTCGAGAGATCACCGTCGCCGCGGCCGAGCCAGGCCAGCGCCACGAGATCGATCTGCTCGTCAACATTGAGAGCGCGGATGAAGCCCGCGAGCTCCGCACGGTCGGTGGTTTCGCCGCGCCCGCCGCGGCCGTAGCTCATGTCGTCGTCGCCAGTCCAGGACGACGCCACACCCGCCCGCTTCGCTGTCGGGCCGGCGCGATTTCGAGATGACGAAGAAGACCTTCTCCGGCGAGATCGACAGATCTGGAATGACTTGCATTCAGCTCACCTTGGCCGGCAACAGGCACCACGGCGCTGCCATGACGGTGACAGTAAGAGCCAAGGCAAACTTGCGAATTGCGCAGGATCAAGGTCTAGTCACGGCATCGCCCGGCGATCTACGCCCCGCTGCCGAGCTGTGACTTGGGTCAGCTCGCTGAAGGTTTGTTCATCTGTATTACATTTCGGTTCGGCCACAATTTGATCAGAACAACCTCGATATCCTGCATCGCGTAAGCGGAGGAAGACATCATGAATCTCAAGACTGGCCTTTTGGCCGCGTGCTTGTTCGGCGCCCTCGCTGCATCGTCGACGGCATCCGCCATGCCCATCGCGCCTGCACCTGCGACACCGCAGGTCTCCGGCGTCGAGCAGGTCCGCATGGTCTGCGACGCCTGGGGACAGTGCTGGTGGCGGCCGAACTACTATGGCTACTACGGGCCGCGGCCTTACTACGGCCCGCGGTATTATCGGCCGCGCTATTACGGTCCGCGCTACTATGGGCACTACGGCTATCGCCGCTGGTGACGTTTGAAGGGGCCCTCGGGCCCCTTCGCTTTTGCGAGATCATCTTGCAGAGCGATCGCTGGCCTCGCCGCCGGCGAACCGATGGACCGAGAAGGTTGACGGTGACATTGACCGGACGGTCTTCATGACATGATGTCCGCAATACTACGGCCTGAAATTCCGTTTACTGAAACGCGATGTTTCGGCATTGATGGCGATGCATCGGCGTTCATTTGATTGTCTCATTTCAGCGGCCGGCCAGAATCATGTTGTTGGACAACCTCGTTCCCTCCTCCGCGCTACAACTGATCAGCTTTTCCGATGTCGACGCGTTTCGGCCGGTCGAGACGATGGAGGATGCGAGGAGCATTCCGCTCGACATCCCAAACTTCGCGGCGGCCCGGGCCATCGTTTCCCTGCCGGCGTGCCGCATCATCATGATGAGATCGTTCGCGCGAATCCTCGACACTGCCTATCGCATGCCGGGCGGGATGGTGATCCTGTCGATGACCGACGATCTTCAGGCCAACTTCAAGGGTGTGGATCTGGACGCGCGCTTCTTCGCTGCCCTCCGCGGCAACGATGAGTGCCATTTCGTCGAGCCCCGGACCAATCATCACGCCATGATCATCTTCTCCCCCAAACTGAGAGACCGTGGCTGGTTCGACCGCGCCGACCATTTGCGGGCCCATGTCGCGAATCGGCCCGCCCTGCTCCACACGCGACAGCTCCTGCTCGATATCCTGCGCACCGCGTCAGTGCAGCCGCGCCTGTTCGAGACGACGGAGGTTGCGGCCCATCTCCAGGAAGGCCTGCTGCTCGCGCTCGACGATCTGTTTCGAATCGATCCGATGTCGGATCGGAGCACCTCGGTCCAGGGCGAGCGGGCGATCAAGCTCGTGCAGCGCATCGACGACTACGTCGCGACCTTCCCGACCGCTCCGATCTATACGGCCGATCTCGCCCGCGAATTCGACGTCTCGATCCGCACGCTCGGCGGCGCCGTCAGCAAGGTGCGCGGCATGAGCCTGCACCAGTACATTCGCCTGAAGAGGCTGTGGGCGACCCGCGCCCGCCTGCTCAAGGGCGGCGGCGTCACCGTGACCAGCTGCGCACGTGCCCAGGGCTTCCATCATCTCGGCGAATTTGCGGCGGCCTACCGCGCGATCTTCCACGAGGCGCCCTCCGACACGCTGGCACGCGGACGGCAAAGCGGTGTCCCGGCAAGCTGAGGACGCCGCGCCCTCGCGGCGCTGACCCGTTCGCGTCGTTCCAGAACATATGCGGAACAGAGACGACTGGCGCGCTCGGAAGGATTCGAACCTCCGACCCTCGGAATCGAAATCCGATGCTCTATCCAGCTGAGCTACGAGCGCCCTGGCCCGGGTAGCGGGCCACCGAGATTCGCCGGCCGGCGCTGGCGAGGAGCCAGCTCACCCGACGGCGTTCGGATCGGTTCGAATTAGCAGAGAGGCCGGCCAATAAAAAGCCCTTCCCACCTCGATCGAGGCTGGCCGAAAGCGCCGTTACCAGGTCGTGCTGAAGAGGCCGAAATGCGGCTGCTGCGCGACCAGCATCATAGGACGGCCCGGCTGCGGCGCGGGATGCGTCCGGACGATCTTACGCTTGGGCTGAGCCTGCACCGGAGAAGCTTGAGCCTGGGAAGTCTGGGGCTGAGCGGTCTCGGAGGTCTTGGCCGTGGCGGTCCCGGCCCTCGGCGCCGGCGTGAACTGGGCGAAGGTCTCGCGCACCCGCATCTTGGCCGACATCTCGGCCAGAGCCGGCGACAGGCTTTCCTGTACCGCTGGCTGGGGAGCTGCCACTGCGGCGGTCTGAACCGCGGGTGCGCCAATCGTCGGCTGGCTGGTGTCGAGGACGACACGCTCAGGCATATGACGATCGGACCGGATTCGGATCAGCGGCTGGTCGTTGCCTGCGGTTGCGACCGCATGCGCCACGGGCGGCGCCGGGAAAACGAAATCCGCCGCGAACAGCAGTGCGAGCAAAGCTCCACCGACGAAAATGAAATACCTAAAGATGGGCATTGGCCGCGCTCCGCCCCCCGCACCCCGCGTGGGCTCTCCTCGCCTCAACAGGCGATCTACCAATTGGTTCCTGGCCCAGCCGTTCGGTTCAAATGGTGATGCATGGTTTTTGGCCAAGGACCGCAGAGGGTAACTTTTCAGCTACCGGAACAGGCCGCCTTCATGCGCGGCGTGCCGCAACCAGCGAGCATTTTGCCTGATCGGCATTCACGTTGACGACGCCGATTGGGATACGCACAAAGGTCTTGCGGCTCTTCATGCTGACCGGATCCGCCAGCACGCGGCTGCGGTCGGTCAGATGGCTGCCGTCGCGCCGTGTGAAGGAGCAGACGATCTCGACATCCTTTACGGCATAGTCGTTGTCGTTTCGCAGCGTGAACGTCACCAGGGCTTTGGAGCCGAGGCCGCCGCGACGCCAGGTCTGCGATGAAATCCTGAGACGACCAAGTTCTGCCGTCGCCGGCACCTGTGCTTCGGAGGCCCCCGAGGCTATTGCCGACGCATCGCCGGAGGGAGGCGTTTCAACAGCCGCCAGCTCCGCCCCGACCGGCTCAGCACTGTTGCCCTTGGAAAGAGGCAACAGCATCCAGATGCCGGAGCCGACGATGATAGCCGCCAGCAGCCACAGAAGGGTTCGGCCAAATGAGACGCTTGCGATCGTCACTGCCCGTGCCAGTCGTTCGCCGCTGCCGGCGAAGCGCCCCAATCCGGTTCGGTCGATCTTGGCGTTCATGGATGCCCACCGATCGGAGCCGCAGCACCATCGAAGATGGACTCGGCCACAACTTACCTTAATCCGGCCAACGAACTAAGGTTCCCGCGGATCATGCGAGTCGGCAAGGCGGTGGCGACCACCGGCCGAGGCCGCTAACATGCGCCGCAACATCGAAAACACCCTCTGGAGACCATGAAATGCCATTCGCCGTCACTTGGGATCACGTCCATCTGCGCAGCCCCGATCCGGAGGCAACGGCGGCCTGGCTGCGGGACATCCTTGGTGGCGAGATTGTGCACGCGCCCGGACGGATCGACGTGAATCTCGGCGGCGCCAGGATCTTCATCGCGCCGCTCGAGGGCGATGGCGCGGTCAACCCGCCGCCTCCGCACCCGCATCAGGGCCTCGATCATTTCGGCTTGACGGTGAAGGACATCGACGCCGTCGCGGCCGAGATCAAGGCCAAGGGTGTCACCTTCACGCGCGAGCCGACGACCATCCGGCCCGGCGTACGCATCTGCTTCATCCGCGGGCCCGAAGGCATCTCGATCGAGCTGCTCGAACGCGACAAGAAATACACCTGAGGCGCCGCCGGCCCTAACAGGCATCCGAGCCGGCGACGAGGTCACGCCCGAGGGGCTAGGTCATGCTACCGGGCATAAAGCAGCGGATGGTGACGCCCATGTAGCCGTAGATTGGCCAGACCATGGTGCGTCCCACCCGGTTCGGCTCCGAGATCACGGCCTCCTCGGGCACGTCGACCCAGACGAGCTCCTGCTGCTGGCCATCGAGCGCAGAGCCATAGCGCGGGACGCGGACGCGATAATGCCCGTCCTTGCTGTCCCAGTCGGAGTCCGAGACCGCCGAACCATCGGCATCAGAGCAGCAAGGCCCTTTGCCGCTGCGCAGACTATCGAACCAGGACTTCAATTCGGGATTGGTGTTGGCGAACTGCCCGCGGTCGCGCGCATGCCCCGAGGAGGCTGCGAGCGCGATCAAGGCCAAAGCGCACGCCAGCCTCGTCGGGTTTCGCCGGCGTATCGCATAGCCAATCCGCCGTCGTTCGCTTTTGCAATTCGTGGGACGCGCACTGTACAGACGCGGCTCATCGCCGCCGGAATCGATCCAGTTGGTCACGTTCGTCTTGCTCCAGCACCCCGCGGCCAGTGCAACAATGGTTATGCATTTCGCGGGCCAACTCTGATTCGCAACGTTAGGCCTCGCCTCACCATCAGAGCGTCATGATCGTGTCACGGACAAGCCGGGACAACTACGGCTCGCAGGCCGCTGCTGGCCGGCAAACTGCCGCGTTGCGCGAGGAGATAGGCTTTGGCATAAAAGCCGGACCGGTTACGCCATTGGGCGATGGCGGCCGGCCTGCGGGACGTTATGAAGAACGGCCTCTATTCAATTCACGTGACCCTGCTCGATGGTCGAGTCGGCAAGGGCAGCGGCGTGATTCTTTTCCGCGACGGCAAGATTCTCGGCGGCGATGCCTACCTCTATTACACCGGCAGCTACACCGTGAAGGACAGCGGCACCTTCAAAGGCGAGGTGCTGGTGCAGCGGCACACCTCGCCTCGCGGCGATGATAATCCGCTGTTCGGCGGCCCTGCCCCGGTCGGCATCGGCGTCAGCGGCACCTACACCGACACGCGCGCGGAAATGACGGGCACAGCGCTGGTCGGCAAGGCCAGCCTGATTTTCGGCGCCACCCTGCATAAGCTCGCGGACGTCGACTAGCTATTCCGCGGCCTGTTCGAGCGGTGCAACACGCGGCAGGATCATCTGGATGCGCGTGCCGCCACCCGGCTCGGAATCGAGATCGAGCCGGCCGCCGAGCCGATTGGTGACGATGCTGTAGACGATGTGCAGCCCGAGGCCGGTGCCGCCCTGGTCGCGCCGCGTCGTGAAAAACGGATCGAAGGCGCGGCGGCGGACGTCGAGCGACATGCCGCAACCATTGTCGGAGAAGATGATCTCGACGTTGTCCTTGCCGGACTCGCGCACCTGGATCTCGATCGTCCCGGGCCTTCCGTCCGGGAAGGCGTGCGCCACCGAATTCAGGAACAGATTGGTCAGCACCTGGCCGTACGGGCCGGGATAGCTGTTCATGGTCAGATCCGGCTGACATTCGACGTTGAGCGTCAGATTGTGCTTACGCAGCCCCGGCCGCAGGCTCATCACCACCTGCTCGGTGAGGTCGCCGAGATCGAAGGTCCGCTGATCCGAATAGTTGCGGTCGGCGGCGACCTGCTTGAACGACTGGATCAGCTCGGCGGCGCGGTTGAGATTGGAGACGAGCTGCGAGGACGCATCGCGGCTGGTGTTGAGGAAGTCATTGAGCGTGGAACGGCGCAATTCGCCGCGCTCGACTTCGGCGCTGAACATCGCGGTCTTGCGCTCCAGCGCGGAGGCGACGGTGAGGCTGATGCCGACGGGATTGTTGACCTCGTGGGCGACGCCGGCGACCAGGCGCCCGAGCGCGGCCAGCTTCTCGGCCTCGATCAGCGAGGCCTGCGTTTCGCGCAAATTGCGCAGCGCGGTCTCGGCGGCTTCCTTGGCCTTGCGCATCTCCTGCTCGCCGCGCTTGCGCTCGCCGATATCGAGCGCAACGGTCACGATCCGCTCGATCTCGCCCTCGGGGTCGAGCAGCGGCAATTTGTTGACCAGCCATTGCCGCATGTTGCCGGAAGCGTCCTGGTACTCCTCCTCATAGAAACCGAGCCCCTTGCGAAGCTTGAGCACCCGCTTGTCGCTCTCGTCGGACTTTGCCGCGCCGTAGCGCGACATCAGGTCGGCCGTGGTGCGGCCGAGCGCCTCGCCGGGCTCGATGCCGAAGATGCCGGCCATGTAGCGGTTCATCAGCACGTAGCGCAGATTGCGATCCTTGACGTTGATCACCGCGGGCACGGTGTCGATGACCTGCTGGAGCAGGCGCCGGCCTTCGGCGATGGCCTCCTCCGCCCGCTTCTGGTCGGTGATGTCGCGCAGCGTGCCCTCGTAGCGGACGATGTTGCCCGCTTCGTCGCGCACGCCGGTGGCGCTATCGGAGAGCCAGAGGATGTCGCCGCTGCGCTGGCGCACCTGATACTCGAACTCGCGCACCATGCCGTCGCGCGCCATCAACCGCTGATATTCCGCGCGCGCCTCGGGGTGGACGTAGATGGTGTGAGCGATGTCGCTGATGCTGTCGATCAGCTGCTGGGGGCTGTCATAGCCCATCATGCGCGCCAGCGCCGGATTGGCGTTGAGGAGGTCACCGGCCGGCGTCGTCACATAGATGCCGTCGATGGAGCCCTCGAACAGTTTCCGGTAGCTCTCCTCGGCGAGGCGCTGCTCGGTGAGCGCGCGCACCGCCGCCTCGCGCGCGGTGTCGGCCTCCTCCAGCGCGCGTCGAAACACTTCGGCCGCCCGCGCAATGTCGCCGATCTCGTTGTCGAGGTCGGCGGATGGAATCGACGTGTCTTTCCGGCCGGCGGCGAGCGCGCGAATGGATCGCGCAATCTGAGCGAGCGGACGCACCGTCCTGCGCACCACGAACCACGCAGCGCCGATGCCGATGAGCACGCCGACCGTGCCGAGCACGATGCTCTGCCATCGCGCCTCGGTCAGCGTCCGGGCGAAGTCGCGCGACAGCACGTGGCCGCGCCGGGAGCTGACCTCACGCAGCAATTCGGTGACGCGGCCGATCAGCCGGCCTTCCGTTCCCAGTACCTCGCGATCGATGTCGGCGATCTGCCGCTCGCGGACGGCGACGGCCATGATGGCCTCGGCATAGTCATTCACCGCCGACTTCAGCTTGGCATCGCCAATATCGAGCCCCCGCATTCCCTGTGCGGCCTGCTCGGCCGCGGACGGGTTGCGCGCCAGCAGTCCGAGCGCGATCCGGCTCTGCGCCTCGGACAGGCGGGACGCCAGCTCGCGGTCCGGGGTGCTTGCGACGGCTTCGTCGAATTGTTCGCGCAGCGGCGGCAGTCCGGCGAGCAGCTGGGCGCGGCGGTCGATCAGGGTGGAGATCCGCTCGAGGCCGGTGCGATAGGTCGCAAGCCGCTCGGTGACGCCGTCGATCATGTCCTGCTGCTCGGGCGCGAGCTCGATGCGGGTCTTCTTCAGGATATCGCTGAGCGTCGAGGCCGCCTCGCCGACCTGCTGGAACTGGATGCCGGCCCCGGGATCCGTGACGAAGTCGCGCGCGGCAAGGCGCAATTCGTTCATGCGGCGATCGATGTCCTCGGCGAGGTCGCCGACGCTCTGCAGCCGCTGCAGCTCGGCGAAGGTCGTATCGATGTGCCGGATCGCGATCACGCTCGCCGTCGAGGTGACGATGATCACCGCCAGCACCAACAGGAAGCTGCCGAAGGTGAGCTGGCCGATGGAGAGCGAGAAGGTTCGCCTTTTCTCAGGGGGCGGCGTCAATTCG
This sequence comes from Bradyrhizobium sp. USDA 372, assembly GCF_053629095.1. Taxonomy (NCBI): domain Bacteria; kingdom Pseudomonadati; phylum Pseudomonadota; class Alphaproteobacteria; order Hyphomicrobiales; family Nitrobacteraceae; genus Bradyrhizobium; species Bradyrhizobium sp. USDA 372. Next base: position 1,043,457 of record NZ_JBRJHR010000001.1, read on the forward strand.
GCGGACATTGGTGGCTTGAGGACCGGACTGCTGGAAGTCCAATATACGACGTATTGCTGCCCGGGGGGAACATGCCTCGGGACGCGGAATATCGTTAATATCGGGACTTGGCGCCCGCCTTCAGCTTTACGACAGTTTGACTCTGGCTGCCCTGCGGGCCGGGATCGTCATGGCGGCGACGCCGAGGACGACGCAGGCCAAGCCGATCCAGGCGGTCCGGCTCAAGGCCTCGCCGAGGAAGGCGACGCTGATGGCGACCCCGATCGGCACCCGCAGATAGGCCTGCGCGGTGGTGCCGACCGAGCCCAGGGTCTGGATCAGGCGGAAATAGATCACGAACGCTGCCGCGGTCGAAAACACCGCGAGCGCCGACAGTGCCAGCACCGAGCTCAGCGAAGGCGACAGCGTCCAGGGCTGCTCGACGAGCAGGGAGGCCGGGATCAGGACCGCTGCCCCCGCCAGCAGCGAGCCGGCCGCGGGCGCCATGGGATCGAGGCCTTTGAAGCTGCGGCCGAAGATCGCGGCGCAGGCATAGCAGATGGTGGCGGCGACGATGGCCGCCTCGGCGATCAGGCCGCTGCCGATCTCATGAAAGGCATCGACGCCGACGATCAGCAGGATGCCGGCCATGCCTGCGACCACGCCGAACAGCTTTCGTGGTGTGGTTGCCTCGTGACGGGTGATCAAGGCCGTGAGCAGGAAGGTGAAGATCGGCCCGGCCGAGTTGAGGATGGTGGCGAGGGCGGCGTCGACATGGCGCTCGCCCCAGGCGATCAGCGTCCAGGGGATGACGCTGTTCAGCACGGCCTGGAACGCGAAGCGCTGCCAGCTCGCGACATCGGTCGGCATTCTGATGCCCCGCATCCACATGATCACGAGCAGCAGCAGGCCGGCAATGGCCGTGCGCGCCGCGATCAGCGTGACCGGCGGGATGGTGGCGACGCCGAGCTTGATGAAAGTGTAGGAGCCGCCCCACAGCGTTGCGAGCGCGACCAGCAGGGCCAGCTCGAGCGCGATGTTGGTGTCCTGCCGGGTGTCCATGGTGCGCATTCCGTCCTTCTCGTGGACGGAATCTAGCGCCAACGCGGCCCTCGATACTTCGTTCAATATCGAAGTGTACTAGCCGACCGCCCCAACCTCGAACACCTCGCCGTCATAGCCGGCGTCGCGAGGGATGCGGAGCTGGCGGCCCGTTTCGGTCTTGGTCATGACGGGCATCACCGTGACGATGGAGAGGCCGCGGGCGTGCTCCAGCGCCGCACTCACGCTCGGCTGCTTGGCGAGCCGGATCAGGTTGCGCGTGGTCGGGAACGGCAGCTTGAAGCGGCCGCTCTCCCCGCCCTCCACCGCCTCGCGCGGCGAGATCCAGATCGAATCGGTAGACTCGCGGCCGTCATGCGCGCCGAGCTGGTCGGGCGGTGCCGCCGCGAGGAAAAACCAGGTGTCGAATCGCTTCGGCATGCCCTCGGGCGTGATCCAGTGGGCGTAAGGCACCAGCGTGTCGAGCGCGAGCTGGAGACCGATGTCGCCGAGAATGCTGAGGAAGCTGATCTTGTGCTCGTTGAGCGCGACGCGATGCTTGTCGGCGATCTCGCCGGCGCGCTTGGCGTCGATTGGCGCGCCAGTGTCTTTCGACCGCGCCAGCAGAATGCCGCTCTCCTCGAAGGTCTCGCGGATTGCGGCGATTCGGAAGCCGCGGTCGGCTTCGCTGAGGCCTTCGCCGCCCGAATAGAGGTCGGCGCGGGCGACGATCTCGTTGTCGCCGGCATCGACGCTGCCGCCGGGAAACACCAGCGCGCCCGAGTTGAACTCGATCTGATGATGGCGAACCATCATGAAGACTTCGATTTCCCGTGCTGCGCCGTCGCGCAGCAGCAGGATCGTCGAGGCCGGGCGTGATGCTGATGTCTCGGCCATGCAACTAACCCGCGGCGCTGGATTGCGGGCCGAGATTGGCGCGCTTGTCGAAGCGGGCGACCCGCGACAAGAGATAATCGACCTCGGCCTTGGCCGTCGCCGTCATCGTCGCGCCGGGCTTGCGCTGCGCGCTGGAGGCGATGATGCCGCGCTTCTGGAGCACGTATTTGCGCACCGTCAGGCCGACGCCGGGCTGCTGCTCGTAGCGGATCAGCGGCAGATGCGCGTCGAAGATGTCATGCGCGGCGTCGCGCTTGCCGGCCTTGGAGAGGTTCACGACGTCGATCAGGAGCTCGGGGAAGGCGTAACCGGTCATGGCGCCGTCGGCGCCGCGCTCCATCTCGAAGTCCAGGAACGTGCCGCCATTGCCGCAGAGGATCGACAGCGGACGAAGGGAGCCGTCTTTCTGGAAGCCGCGCAACGTCGAGATCTTCTCCAGGCCCGGCCAGTCCTCGTGCTTGAGCATCACGCAGTTCGGATTGTCCATGACGATCTTGCGGATCACGGCGGGGGTGAACACGACCTGCAAGGTTAGCGGATAGTCCTGCAGCACCCAGGGCACATCAGGGCCGATCGCTTCCGCCGCCTGCTTGAAATAGCCGACGATCTGGTCGTCGGTGCGAAGCGAGGGCGGCGGCGCGATCATGACGCCGGCCGCGCCCGCGTCCATCGAGGCCTTCGCCAGCGAGCGCATGGTGGCAAAGCCCGGCGCGGAGACGCCGACGATCACCTGCATCTTCCTGGCGCGCTTGACGTAGCGCACCGCCACCTGCTCGGCCTCGACGGCATCGAGCTTGGGCGCCTCGCCGAGGATGCCCAGCACCGTGACGCCGTCGCAGCCGACCTCCTCGTAGAAATCGGTCAGGCGGTCGATCGAGCGCTCGTCGATCCGGCCGTCGTCGTGGAACGGCGTCGGCGCGATTGCGAAGGTGCCCTTGGCGTCGGCGGTGAGTTTCATCGTCTTTCCTTGTCTCTCTCTTTGTCGTCATTCCGGGATGGCCCGCAGTGCCAGGCCCGGAATCCATAACCACGGCTGGTGGTTATGGATTCTCAGATACGCAATTGCGTATCATAGCTCGCGACTTCGTCGCGCCCCGGAATGACCGTGTGGCTAAAACCGCCGCGCCCCCATCTTGATCTGCTCCTCGGAGAAGAAGATCTCCTTGGCGTGATCGACGATGTCCTGGGCCTTCCAGCCCGAGTGCGGCGGCTTCCAGCCTTCCATCTCCATCATCCGCATTTCGCGTACGCCGCGGGGCCCGGACACGCCCAGCACCTTGCCGGTCTGGTCGCCCGACAAGTCGCTGACCATGTATAGCACGGCCGGCGCGATGCCGTCCGGCCCGAGCGCGGCGCCGGGGTTCTCCTTATAGCGGGGCAGGTCTGCGGTCATGCGGGTCAGGGCGCCCGGGGCCAGCGTCCAGACCCGAATGTTGTACTTGCGACCCTCAATCGCGAGCACGTTGGACAGGCCCCAGATGCCGCCCTTCGCCGCACCGTAATTGGTCTGGCCGAAATTGCCGATCAGGCCTGAGGTCGAGGAGGTGTTGACGATGACGCCGCCGCCGTTTTCCCGCATCCAGCGAAACACCGGCAGGGTGCAACAAAAGGTGCCCTTCAGATGGACCTTCATGACCTTGTCCCAGTCGGCTTCCGACGCTTTTGCGAAGGTCTGATCACGCAAAATGCCGGCATTGTTGACGAGGATGTCGGCCCGGCCGAAGTGCTTGATGGCGTCGTCGAACACCGACTGACCGCCTTCCATGGTGGAGATGTCGGCACCGTTGGCGACCGCCTTGCCGCCCTCGGCCTTGATCGCGTCCACCACCTGCTGCGCCATGGACTTGTCGGCGCCGGAGCCGTCGCGGGGACCGCCGAGATCGTTCACGACGACCGAGGCCCCTTCCCGCGCGAACAGCTTTGCATAGGCCTCACCGAGCCCACCGCCCGCGCCGGTGATCAGCGCAACCTTGCCGTCGAGTAGTCCTCCCATGGTGGCGTCTCCCTGTTTCTATTCTTTCGTGTCCCGGACGCGATGCAGCGTGAAACGCTGCGTCGCAGAGCCGGGACCCAGTTCTTGTCGGGCACTCTGGGCCCCGGCTCTGCAGCGCACCGCACCGGACGATGCTTCGCATCGCCGGGAACGTTGCGCTGCGTCCGGGGCACGAGACCGACCTAACCCAGCACCGTCTTGCCGTTCTTGATCACCGTCACCCCGCGCGACTTCACCTTGGCTTCGAACGAGATCACGTTGCCGTCCTTCCAGAGGTCCATGGTCACGGTCTCGCCGGGATAGACCGGCGAGGAGAACCGCGCGACGTGCTGGCGGAAGGCGCTCGCGTCGTAATCGGCATAGGTCTGCAGCACGCCGCGGCAGGTGATGCCGTAGGTGCACATGCCGTGCAGGATCGGACGCGGGAAGCCGGCCTTCCTGGCGAACTCCGGATCGGAGTGCAACGGGTTGCGATCGCCGCAGAGGCGATAGACCAGTGCCTGGTCGGGGCGCGTGGTGATGTCGATGGTCTTGTCGGGCGCGCGTGATGGGATCTTGTGCGGATCCGGCTGCGTCAGGTTCGGTCCGCCGAAGCCGCCATCGCCGCGGGCAAAGCGCGAGGCGACCAGCGTTGCCAGCTTGTCGCCCTTCTCGTTCTTCAGCACGGTCTGGTGAACGATGACGACGCCTTTGTCCTTGCCCTTGTCGTAGACTTCGAGCACGGAGGAGTCGGCTGTGATGTTCGCAGCGACCGGCAGCGGCTGATGGAAGGTGATGTCGCGTTCGCCGTCGACCACCATGACGCGGTTGAGATTCATCTCGCCGGGCCCCGAGCCCCAAGCCGCGACGGAGGCGAAGGTCGGCACCACCTTCAGCGGGCGCGGCGTGTATGTGCCCTCGTTGACGAAGGCGAGCTCGTTCTCGTCCATGGGATCGGCGCCGAGCCCGATGCCGTAGGCGTAGAGCATCACCTCGCGGTCGGTGTAGGCGTATTTCTGGCCGAGGTTTTTCAGGCCTTTGAGCTCTTCGTATCTGGCGGACATTTGTTTGTCTTTCTCCCAGGTATCTCCGCGAGCAGCGGCGCTCGTTAATGTGCCCTCTCCCCTTGTGGGAGAGGGCAACGAGAGCCGTGCCGCAAACTCATTTGGGTAAGGGGTTGCTTCCACATCGATAGCTCTCTCCGTTGAGACAGACCCCTCATCCGGCGCTTCGCGCCACCTTCTCCCACAAGGGGAGAAGGGAAGAATCTTAGACAGCCGTGAAGAACGGCAATGGTGCGCCGTCGGTCGGCTTGAACACCACCTTCACCTTCTGGCCGATCTTGAGCTTCTCGAGATCGCAGTCGACGAAATTGGTCTGCACCGAGGGCCCCTCCTTCAGCGTGACGTAGCCGATCGCATAAGGGCCGGTCGGCGATTTCCGCATCAGGCTGTAGGTGTAGATCGTGCCCTCGCCGGAAGCCTGCTCCCACACCGTCTTGTCGGAGTAGCAGAACGGACAGATCGAGCGCGGGAAGTAATGCGCCTCGCCGCAGGCGGTGCAGCGCTTGATCATGAACTTGCCCTCTTTCGCCGCGTCCCAGAACGCGGCGGTTTCGGGGTTCGTGACAGGTGCCGGATACTTTTTCACTTCGCTCATCACACGCGCTCCAGAATGGCCGTCGAGGCGGCGTGGCGGACGCCGAGCAGACCGCCGGTGCCGTGGGCGATGGCGAGATCGCAGTTCTTGACCTGCACCTTCGGATGCGCCTCGCCGCGCAGCTGCCTGACAGCCTCGAGGATCTTGGTCATGCCGCCGCGGTTGACCGGATGGTTGCTGCAGAGGCCGCCGCCATCGGTGTTGAACGGCAGCTTGCCGACGCCCGAGATCAGATTGCCGTCGGCGACGAATTTGCCGCCCTCGCCCTTCTTGCAGAAGCCGAGGTCTTCGAGCTGCATCAGGACAGTGATGGTGAAGCTGTCATAGATCGAGGCGTATTTGATGTCCTTCGGCGTGATGCCGGCTTCCTCGAACGCGCGCGGGCCGGACCAGACGCCGGCAGAATATGTGAGGTCGAGATCCTTGCCGCCGCGCGGACCCTTCATGGCTTCGCCATGGCCGATCAGGCGCACCAGCGGCTTCTTCAGGCTCTTGGCAATCTCCGGTGTCGTCACGATCAGCGCGCCGCCGCCGTCGGAGACGACGCAGCAATCCATGCGATGCAGCGGATCGGAGATCATCGGCGAGTTCAGGACATCCTCGACAGTGACGACGTCCTTGAGCATCGCATGCGGATTGTATTGCGCATGATGCGAGGCCGCGACCTTGATCCAGGCGAGTTGCTCGCTGGTGGTGCCATAGTCGTGCATGTGGCGCATGGCACACATGCCATAGGCATTGTGCGTGGTCGCCCCGTAAGCGGATTCGAAATCGGCCTCGGCGCCGGCTGCGCGGGGCGGCATCGCGCCGGTGCGCGGCTTGCCGGCGAGCGTAACGAGCGCGATCGAGCATTTGCCCGCGGCGATCGCCTCGGCGGCATGGCCGAGATGGATGATGTAGGAACAGCCGCCGGTCTCGGTGGAATCGATGTGGCGGAGCTTCTTGGTGTTCAGGCCGAGATAATCGACCATCGGCCAGGCGCCGCCGGGCGCATCGCCCGCGCAGAAATAGCCGTCGACATCGTCCTTGCTGATCCCGGCATCCTCGATCGCACCCTTGGCGACCTCGGCATGAAGCTGGGCGGTGGATTTGTCCGGCGCATGCCGGGTCGGGTGTTCGTAGATCCCGGCAATGTAGGCCTTGCCCTTGATGGTCAAAACTTCTGTCTCCGCTCGCGTCTCGTCTTGGCTCTTTTTTCTGAACCGCACCGGGCTGATTGGCAAGCGCGGAAATATTCCGCGCCGCGAGAGAGCGGCGGGTGAGCGCAAGTGGTGTCCATCCCAAAGCCGGCCTTGGATAGGAAGCGACCCTGCCCGCCACGTCGTCATTGCGAGGAGCTCTTGCGACGAAGCAATCCAGAGTCCCGCAATGGAGGGATTCTGGATTGCTTCGCTGCGCTCGCAATGACGGAGTTCGCGGATACCGACGTCGCTCTTTCCACTCACAACTGGATCGCAGACACAGTCCCGCATCCTCGCGGCGTATCTCGCCCGAGTTATGCTCCCGTCTTGCCTCCCTCCGGAAACAGAGGGCGCAGGGAAGACCGGGTGCCGGCTGGCACCCACGGTCCGCTGTGCGCGAATTGCGCGAAGAACAGATGCACAGCGGCATACAGGTGAAGCCAAACATCCGGCTTATGTCGCGCTCTCCCCGGGGAGCGATGCACTATTGCCCCCGTCGCCTTGCGAGTGACCCGCAAGACTTGACGCACAGACCCCGGGCGCCAGGACCACACGATTTTGCCGTACGCGAGACCGCGCCCGTCGTGCACGAGAGACAATCCCCCCGCGCGACGCAGCCCGCGTCCACCGCCGCTCATCCCGCGTTTCGTGACGATCGCGATACGCCCCTCTGAGAGGGATGAGGTGGCGGATGGATACGCCAATTCCGAATTTCGGTAAAGCGGAATGTTTTTGCACGCCCGGATTGACCTACGGCGTGGGTGTTTGCCTGACGGGCAACGCAAGCGATGGTGTCGTAGGGTGAACAAAGCGGAGCGTGCCCACGTCTTTGGTGGCATCCGGCGAGATGGTGGGCACGGCGCTTTGCGCCTTTGCCCACCCTACGGGACCTTGCGCCGTCCCAACCAGTTGCCTTCCGTCAGGTCGGGCTGTGCGGCACGGGCCTCAGCGGATGCCTCCGCAGCCCAGGGAAAATGCCCGTCGCGATCGGGGTACGCGACTTGCAGGCATTCGAACTCATCATTGCCGTAGAACCATCTGCTCCATCCGAGATGCGAGCGGTAGTGCTGCAACGACACCGGAAGGAGCACGGCGGCGACATTCTCAAACAGCGCATCGGTGGGCTCGCCAACCAGCGGTCGCCGTCCTGCGTCGAGTTCGTGGTAGATCGTCCAGAACGTATCCTGGGCGGTCTGCTGCCCCATTGAAAACACGATCATCTCCGGAAACCTGAACTTCAGCCAGAATCCGGTCGTGTAGGCGAAGCCCGGTCCTTCGCCATCGGGGAAGACATGCGTGCCAAACCAGCCGTGATTGCGAACTTTCTCGACGAAGTTCTGCTCGTGCTTATCGAGCCGATCGGGAGGCGCATCAAGAGCTGTGAACATTGCTCGCTCGTCCGATACGAGGGGTGAAAGACAGACTCTTCGCTACGAGGCGGTGCTCGGGCTCGCGCGATAACGGAACGCGGTCAGCCCGGCCATTATCAGGCCGAGGACAAGAAAAACAGCGCCTCCCTTCACGCCAAAACTGTCCTGGTGTTGGCGCTCGGCCGCGTCGTCGACGATCAGGGGTCGCGCATCAGGTCTGCCCGTGAGATAGCGGATCCTGATCTGTCTGACGGTCTGGACGCCGTTGCGCGTGATCTGCCGCCAGAACGCCGGGCTGATATGGGTCGGTCCGTAGGCCTGCTGTCGTCCGCTCTTGTCGGTCCACGCCAGCGTCACGAGATAGCTCGGGGCCTCACCGGCCTTGTTCACCTCACCGTAGGCGCGGGTCACATCGGCGGTGGCTTCATCGCCATGGGCAAGGATCTCATTCAACGTGCTTTGCTCAATGTAGGAGTTCACCAGCATGTAGCCGCCGAACGGAAGCATCACAGCAGTCAGGGTCCCGAGGATGTAAGGAAAGGGACGTCTTGCTCCGGCGGCGATCGTCGCACTCCCCGGCCCGCCTCGACGCGCCGACCATGTCTGCCATCCGATCACGAGCATCAGGAGCACGGCGCAAACGCCTGCTCCCGCCGCCATGAACCTGGACATGGACCGGATATGGTTCAGATGGTCGTCGAGATCCTCGACAATGACCGGAAGCGATGAATCGTCGTCAACAGCCTGAATGGGAATCGTCAGGAGCTTGAGCTGATTGCCAACCATGATCCGCGCCGCATAGGCAGCACTGACCGCAATGCCCGTGCGCTCGCGCTGGACGCCATCCCTGCCGGTCCACTGCAATCCGATCGACAGATTTTCGTCGACATAGCGCGGCCAGCCGCCGTCAAACACGAACGGAAACCGCGGCGAGACGACTTTGGCCGAAATGATCTTTCCGGTGGTGCCATAGCCATCGCGCATGACGCGTTCGATGGCATGCTGATTCCAGAACATCCCCAACGCCGCCAAAACACCGACGGCCAGGAACAGAATCAACACAGTGCGCAATGACATCGATCATCGCCCCGCATAGCGCAGGGCCGCATCGCCCGGCGCACCTCACTATCGCAAGTTGCTGATATCGCGGCGCCACAACTCTTGTCAAACGGATGAATTGTCGTCCGCTGGCGTAGGGCGGATTAGCCGAAGGCGTAATCCGCCGTATTGATCGCCACGGCAATAGGTGTGGCGGATTACGCTTCGCTAATCCGTCCTACGAGACCGCCCTACTCCGCCGCGATCTGCCGTGGCGCCGGCGGCGGGTTCGCCAAATCCGCGGCGAGCTGGGCGTAGCGGGCCTTGGCGTCGTGTACGGCCTTCTCCTTCACCGGGCCGTAGCCGCGGATGCGGTCGGGCAGCGAGAGCAGCTCGACCGCGGTGTCGATCGTGACGGGCGACAGCAGGCCGAGCACGGTGGCGACGTCCTTTTCATAGCCGGCGATGAGGTCGCGCTCGAGCTTGCGGTCGGCGCTGCGGCCGAAGATGTCGAACGGCGTGCCGCGCAGGAACTTGAACTTGGCCAGGACGCGGAAGACGTTCAGCATCCACGGGCCGAAGGCGCGCTTCTTAGGACGGCCCAAGGCATCGACACCGCTTGCCAGGATGGGCGGCGCGAGGTTGAAATTGAACTTGAAGTCGCCCTCGAACTGGTCGCGGAGCTGCTGCTCAAAGGCGCCGTCGGTGTAGAGGCGTGCGACCTCGTATTCGTCCTTGTAGGCCAGCAGCTTGGCGTAGTTCACCGCGACTGCGCGCGGCAGCGCATCGCCATAGCCGCCCTTCGCGGCGGCATCGCGGACCTGGTCGACCAGCTTGCGAAAGCGCTTGGCGAGACGAGCGTTCTGGTAGGCGGTCAGATGCTTGGCGCGATGCTCGATGACTTCGTCCAGCGTCATGGCATCCAGCGTCTTCGGCGCGATCACCCCGTCCGCGCCCTTCAGCATGTCGGCAAGACGCTGGGGATCGGCGACTGCGAGACGGCCGAGGCGGAAGGCTTCCTTGTTCATCTTGATCGAGACGCCATTGACCTCGATGGCCTGCTCGATTGCTTCCGCGGAGAGGGGCAACAGACCCTTCTGATAGGCATAGCCCATCATCATCATGTTGGTGGCGATGGCATCGCCGAGCAGCTGCTCGGCAGGCTTGGTGAAGTCGAAGAACGCTGAATCCTTGTGCAGCGCGGTTTCCAACAGCCCGGTCAGCTTGCGGGTCTGGAAATTGAAATCGCGGTTGAGGACGAAGTCGGCGGTGGGAATGACGTGGCTGTTGATGATGCCGCGGGTGCGGGTGGAGTCACAAAGGGTGATCGTGTCCTTGGCGACCGCGACGACTTCATCGGCGGCGAGCACGAGATCGGCCGTGCCGGTGACGATGCGCGAGCAGGTCACCTCGGCAGGATGATCGGACAAACGGACATGGCTGAGCACCGCCCCGCCCTTTTGCGCGAGGCCCGACATGTCGAGGATCATCGAGGCCTTGCCCTCGATATGGGCGGCCATGCCGAGCAGCGCGCCGATGGTGAGCACGCCGGTGCCGCCGACGCCGCCGACGGCAATGTTATAGGGCTTGTCGAGCGTCGGGCGTGAGGCCGGCTCGGGCAGCGCGCCGATCTCGGCGAACTCGGCAGGCGCGCGGTGGCGCGGCGCGCCGCCGTCGATGGTGACGAAGGACGGACAGAATCCCTTCAGGCAGGAATAGTCCTTGTTGCAGGACGACTGGTTGATGGCGCGCTTGCGGCCGAACTCGGTCTCCAGCGGCTCGACCGAGATGCAGTTCGACTGCACCGAGCAATCGCCGCAGCCTTCGCAGACGGCCGGATTGATCATGACGCGGCGCGCCGGATCCTCCATCAGGCCGCGCTTGCGACGACGGCGCTTCTCGGCGGCGCAGGTCTGCACGAACACGATCGCGGAGGTGCCCTTGTATTCGCGGCACATCTTCATGACGTTGTCGAGCTCGTCGCGGTGATACTTCTTCACCCCGGGCGCGATGGTGTCTGCCGGGTAAGCGTCGGGATTTTCCGAGACCAGATAAATTTCGCTGATGCCCTCGGCATGAAGCTGGGCCATGATCTTCTGCGGCGAGAGATCGCCGTCATGACGCTGGCCGCCAGTCATGGCCACCGCGTCGTTGTAGAGGATCTTGTAGGTGATGTTGGCCTTGGAGGCGATCGCCTGGCGGATGGCGAGAATGCCGGAGTGGAAGTAGGTGCCGTCGCCGAGATTGGCGAAAATGTGGTTCTCGTTGGTGAAGGGCGCGATGCCGACCCAGGGCACGCCCTCGCCGCCCATATGCGTAAACGTCTCGGTCGAGCGGTCCATCCACAGCGCCATGAAGTGACAGCCGATGCCGGCCAGGGCGCGGCTGCCTTCGGGGACTTTCGTCGAGGTGTTGTGGGGGCAGCCGGAGCAGAAATAAGGAGTGCGGGAGACCGGCGCGACAGCCTGCATTTGCGTGGCCTGGCGGCCGTTGAACCAGTCGGCCTTGGCGCGGAGCATCTCCGCGATCTCGGGGTTGAGATCAAGTCGAAGCAGTCGCTCGGTGAGCGAGGTCGCGAGCGAGGCGACGCTGAGCTCGGCGGCGAAGGTCAGGAAACGCTTGTCGTGCTCGTCCATCTTGCCGACGATGCGGGGCCGGACGTCGTCGCGCCAGTTGAACAGCTCCTGCTTGACCTGGTTCTCGACGATCTCGCGGCGCTCCTCGACGATGAAGATCTCCTCGAGCCCGACCGCGAAGTTGCGCACGCCCTCCGGCTCCAGCGGCCAGGGCATGCCGATCTTGTAGAGGCGAAGGCCGATTCGAGCGGCGACCTCCTCGGTGATCCCGAGCTCGCGCAGCGCCTGGCGCACGTCCTCGTAGCTCTTGCCCGAGGCCATGATGCCGAAACGCGCATTCGGCGAATCCATGGTGACGCGGTTGACCTTGTTGGCGCGGGCAAAGGCGATGGCGGCAAAGCCCTTGTAGTCCTGCAGGCGGCGATCCTGCTCGAAGCGGTCGTCGGGCCAGCGCAGGTTGAGGCCGCCGGGTGGCAGCTCGAAATCGGTGGGGATGATGAACGGCTTCATCTCGTCGGTGAGATCGATCTCGGCGGTGGTCTCCACCGTCTCCGTGATCACCTTCATGCCGACCCAGCAGCCGGAATAGCGCGACATCGCGATGCCGAGCAGGCCCATCTCGATCATCTCGTGGATGCTCGAGGGATAGAGATAGGGCATCAGCGCCGAGATGAAGGCGTGGTCGGACTGATGCGGGACGGTGGAGGATTTGGCGCCGTGGTCATCGCCGGCAAGGCAGAGCACGCCGCCGTTCTTGGCCGAGCCCGCGGCATTGCCGTGGCGGAACACGTCGCCGCAGCGGTCGACGCCCGGGCCCTTGCCGTACCAGATCCCGACCACGCCGTCGTATTTGGCGCCCGGCGAGAGGTTGAGCTGCTGCGAGCCCCACACCGCGGTCGCGGCGAGGTCCTCGTTCACGCCCGGCTGGAACTTGATGTTGTACTGCTCGAGGTGCTTGCGGGCGGCGAACAGCTGCTGGTCGTAACCCCCGAGCGGCGAGCCGCGATAGCCCGAGATGAAGCCCGCGGTGTTGAGGCCGTTGGCGCGGTCGCGCCGGATCTGGGCCATCGGCAAGCGGACCAGGGCCTGGATGCCAGTGGTGAAGACAGGTCCGGTCTGCTGCGTGTACTTTTGATCGAGACTGATCGGACCCTGGTTGATGCCCATGCTGTCCTCGTTTGCGCCCTGTTCAGGTCTTGCTGACTTAAGTCGTTGCCTGCCCGTTGTTTTTAGCTAGGGCGCGCCGACCATCTGCGCCACTCTATGTCGGATATTTCATGATCCGCACCACAAATCTGGACCAAAGGAGGCCTCGGGTAAAAATCGCAATTTCGTGGCCTGAAACACGTTGGCGATTTTCAATTTGTGTCACCATACCCCCGTCGTTGCGAAATGAATCGACGCTGCGTTCATGCGGGTGGGGTCGATTGGTCGCAGGAGAGACCGAGCATGCGGACGATTCTGGCCGGTATCGCGTTGTGCAGTGCAGTCGCCAGCGCGGCGATTGCCGAGCCGGCGCCGGAGCTGATCGCCTATGGCAAGGCGCTGGTCGAAGCCGGCGACTGCGCGGGCTGCCACACCGCCGATCCGGCCAAACCGTTTGCCGGCGGCAAACGCATCGACACGCCCTTCGGCGCGATCTACGCGCCGAACCTGACGCCCGACCGCGACACCGGGATCGGCGCCTGGGCGGATGCCGATTTCACCCGCGCCCTGCGCTATGGCATCGCGCCCGACGGCTCGAACTATTACCCGGCGTTCCCCTACCCCTACTTCACGAAGATGACGAAGGACGACACGCTGGCGATCCGGGCCTATCTCGGCAGCCTTGCGCCCGTCGTCAGCCGCAACAAGCCGCCGGAACTGCGCTGGCCATTCGGCTATCGCGGCCTGATGCGGATCTGGAACGCCCTGTATTTCAAGCCCGGCCTGTTCGAGCCGGACCAGAGCCAGAGCGCGGCGTGGAACAGAGGCGGCTATCTCGTCACCGGGCTCGGCCATTGCGGCGCCTGCCATACGCCGAAGAACTATTTCGGCGCCGACAAGCAGGCGCAGGCGCTCTCGGGCAATGAGGTCGGCGGCTGGTACGCGCCGCGGCTCGACGGTGCCACCCGCACGGGGCTGAAATCCTGGAGCGAGGCAGACATCGCCGAATATCTGCAGAGCGGCCGCAACGCCAGGAGCCATGCCGGCGGACCGATGGCCGAGGTGATCGTTGGCTCGACGGCGAAGATGAGCGATGCCGATGTGCGTTCGATCGCGGTTTACCTGAAGAGCCTGCCGCCGGCGCGGCGCGAGACGATCGTGACGCCGCCCGAGGAAGCCGAGATGACGGCCGGACAGGCCGTCTATGCGAAGCTCTGCGTCGCCTGCCACGAGACCGACGGCACCGGCAGCCCGCGCATCTATCCGCCGCTGCCGGGCAATGCGCTGCTGCAATCGGTCAATCCGTCCTCGACCTTGCGCATCATCCTCGACGGTGCTCACACCGTGACGACACCGCGCGCGCCGAACATTGGCGAGATGCCTGCTTACGCCAAGCAGCTGTCCGACGCCGAGATCGCCGCGGTGACGAACTACATCCGCAATTCCTGGGGCAATGCGGGCCCGCTGGTGACGCCGGCGCAGGTGGCGAAGGCAAGGAAGGAGAAGTAGTCAGCTCTCTCCCCGTCATTGCGAGCGCAGCGAAGCAATCCAGCATCTTTCCGCGGAGGGACTCTGGATTGCTTCGCTGCGCTCGCAATGACGGCGTGGATGGAGCTATCGCTCCTCATCCCCCGTGAAGACAAACTTCGGCATCTCCCATTTGTAGCGCACCGCAAGCAGGCGGAAGCTGATGCCGAGGACGAAGGTCAGGATGGTCCAGAGCTCCGCATTGAGCTTGAGACCAAACGCGGTGGCATAGAACAATCCCGTCACCACCGAGACGCTGGCGTAGAGCTCGGAGCGAAACAGCAGCGGCACGTCGTTGCAGAGCACGTCGCGCAGCACGCCACCGGCGCAGCCCGTCACCATGCCGGAGACGATGACGATGGGCAGTGTCGCATCCATCTGCCAGGCCACGTCGCAGCCGGCCATGGTGAAGACGACGAGACCGATGGCATCGAGCACGATGAAGGCGACCTTCAGCCGGTGCACGAGACGCGCAAACAGGATGGTGAGGAAGGCGGCGCCGCCGGCGAGCGCGAGATAGATGGGGCTCTGCACCCAGGCCAGCGGATAATGTCCGAGGAAGAGATCGCGCAACGTGCCGCCGCCAAGCGCGGTGATGCAGCCGAGGAAGCAGACCCCTAGCCAATCCATGCTGCGGCGTCCGGCGGCAAGCGCAGCCGTCATGCCCTGCGCGGCCACCGCCACAAGGGACAGGAAATGCAGCACGCTATCCGTCGGCGGCAGGCTCCACATCGCCGTGTTCCTCCTCCCCGATATGGAACTCAAGGCCCGGGGTCAGACAGAACAGGTTCCCGATTCCCCGGATGGGGGCAATATGCGACGAAAGCATCAGGTGGCGCGGAACAGAATCTCGCAGCTGTGGGTTGTCCGGGGGTCATAACCCGAGGAGATCCAATCGATGGCTGACGACCGTTTTCCCAACGATCCGTACCGCCCGAACCTCGCCGACGATGAGTATACTCGCGCGGCGCGCCGGGATGCCGACCTGCAGGCCGATCCCGAGCTCGGGGAAGGTCCCGCCTCCAGCGGCAAGATCGCACTGTTCGCGGTGGCCGTCGCCCTGGTGCTGGGCGCGGTGTTCTACGGCTTGAACAACACGACCACCGGCAACCAGGCGAGCAACGAGCCGGCATCGCGAACCGCTCAGCAGACCGCGCCGGCCAGTCCGGCCGCACCTCCCGGCATGCGTGACGTGACGCCACGCAGCAACACTGAGCCGGGCACGACCACCGGTGCCGCGCCGAGCAGGCCGGCCCCGACGACGCCGGCTCCGTCCGACGGCGCGAAGTAACATTTCGCAGTAAAAGCGCGAGAGCGGCGGGATCCAACATCCCGCCGCTTTTCGTTTGTCTAAAGCGCGATGAGATTTGGACGAATCGTCATCGCGCTTTAGATCTTTGTTTGAGCATGATCGTTTCGGAAAACCGCTTCACACTTTTCCGGATCATGTCTAGCCGAACATCTTGTTGAGCTCGCCACCGGGATAACCGCCGCCGAGCTCGGTGAAGGTGCCCTTCTCCGCCATCTCCTTCGCCGCGCGCATGAAGCCGCCCCAGGCGGCGCGAGCCAGCGAGCCGCCGACGCTGATGCGGCGCACGCCGAGATCTTCGGCTTCCTGCAGCGACAGGCCGGACGCGCCGATCAGAAGATTGAACGGTTTTGGTGCGACAGCCTTCACCACTGCGGCGATGTCCGCGCGGCTCTTCAGACCCGGCGCATAGAGGCAGTCGGCGCCGGCATCGGCATAGGCGGTGAGCCGGTCGATGACGAGCTTGAGATCCGTCACGCCCCAGAGATACGCCTCGCATCGGCCGACCAGCAGCGTGCCGCTGTCGCCGATCGCCTTGCGCGAGGCCTTGATGCGCTGGACGGCCAGCGCACGGTCGTAGAGCGGCTTGTCCTTGTCGCCGGTGGAATCCTCGATCGACAGGCCGGCGACGCCGGTGCGCACACCGCGCTCGACATTGTCGGCGACCTTGTCGGGCTCGACCGCAAAGCCGCCCTCGAAATCGGCGTTCACGGGGATGTCGACGGCCGAGCTCAATGCTGCCAGATGCTGACAGACGTCCTCGACGGTGACGTGGTTGTCGGCCTTGCCGATGGTCCAGGCAAAGCCCGCGCTCGACGACGCAATCGCCTTGAAACCGAGATGCTGCAAGGCTTTCGCACTGCCGACATCGACCGGATTGGGCAAAATGAAGCAGCCGCTCTCGTGCATCTTCCTGAACGTCGCGCGCTTGTCAGCGGTCGTCACGTGCATGTTTCTCTCCCTTGTTGGCCGCGCAGAGATAGGCGTGCGTTCTCAACTCCGCCAGTGCGCGCCGTGCACGGCGCGGCTGTCCTTCGGGGCCTGCTCGCGGTCGGTCATGCCATAGTCCCGGATCACGCTGGCGATGCGCAGGTGATAATCGGCGAAGATCTGTGCCCTGCCTTTGGCCTGGGTGCGGCGGTGCTCCATGGTGTTCCGCCAGGCGGCGACTGCTGCCTCGTCGCGCCAGAACGACACCGACAGGATCTTGCCCTTCTCAGTCAGGCTCTCGAAACGCTCGACCGAGATGAAGCCGTCGATGGTCTGCAGCAGCGGCTTCAGATCGGCCGCGAGGTCGAAATAGTCCTGGCGGTGTTCCGGCTTGGGCCAGACCTCGAAGATCACGGCGATCATGGGCGTCTCCTGCTGTTGGTGGACTTACAATACCACCTTGCGCAGGAAGGTGCGTTCTTCGGCGAGGATGAATCTGTGTTCCTCGGCGAAGTGGAAGTTGGCCATGCCCTCGGAGTCCTGCCGCAACCGCGCACGATAGGCTTCATAGGCGGCCAGGCTCTCGAAGCTGATCAGCCCGAACGCGATGTTGTTGGTGCCCTCGTGCGGCATGAAATAGCCGATCAGGTCGCCGCCGCATTTCGGGATGATGGTGAGCCAGCGCTTCGCATATTCCTCGAACTGGGCGCGCTTGAACGGATCGAGCTGGTAGCGGATGAAGACGGTGACGGACATGATGGGCTCCTGTTTCCATGGCGTCATTGCGAGCGCAGCGAAGCAATCCAGGAATCCCTCCGCGGGGACAGTCTGGATTGCTTCGTCGCTACGCTCCTCGCAATGACGACGTGTTGAAAGATTACCGGCTTGCCCGACGGCAATGCTTCGGTTACCATCGAAGCATGAAATCAGGACCCGACATCGCCATGGTCGCCTCGCTGGTCGGCGACCCCGCCCGCGCCAACATGCTCACGGCGCTGATGAACGGCCGCGCGCTCACGGCGAGCGAGCTGGCGCAGGAGGCCGGCATCACGCCGCAGACCGCGAGCTCGCATCTGTCGAAGCTCGAGGCCGGCGGCCTCATCGAGCCGGAGAAGCAGGGCCGCCATCGCTATTACCGCCTCACCGACGACGACGTCGCCGGCGTGCTCGAGGGGCTGGCTGGGCTTGCGGCGCGCACCGGCCATATGCGCGTGCGCACCGGGCCGAAGGACCCTGCGCTCCGGCGCGCGCGGATCTGCTACGACCATCTCGCCGGCGATCTCGGCGTGCAGATGCTGGACTCCTTGCGCGAGCGGCATCTGGTCAGGCAGAGGAAGCAGGAGATCGAGCTGACGGCCGAGGGCGAGCGCTTTCTCGCAAGGCACCTGCAGATCTCGCCCGACATGCTCAGCCACCCGCGCCGCCCGGTCTGCAAGGCCTGCCTCGACTGGAGCGAACGGCGTCACCACCTCGCCGGCACGTTGGGGGCTGCCATGATGCAGCGCTTTGCCGAGCTGAAATGGGCGGCGCGCGATCCCGCGCCCGGCAGCCGCGTCGTGAATTTCACCCGCACCGGCGAGAAGCAGTTCGCTGCGTTGTTCGGCAAGTGAGGCAGGCATCGGTCACCTTCGCGGCCGCTAGCGACAGCAGCGTGTCGTCCGAGACCCAATGCTGCCAACGTTCATGCCGCATTCAGGTCATGATTGGCAGGTTTGGATCGCGACGTCTCGGCACGTCCCAGATTTAACGTGTCGAATCGTGTCTCTTGATTCATTGTGCGCCCGCAAGCGCCATTCCCCTAAGCCTGGTCCTCAAGGACAAGAAGGAAGACCAAATGAAATACCTGTTTGCCGGCTTGATGCTCGCCAGTGCTGTCGTCGGTTTCAGCGAGGTGGCCAGCGCCGCCGGCGGTTGCGGCCCGGGCTGGTATCGCGGCCCCTACGGCGGCTGCCGTCCGATGCGCGGCGCCGTCGTGGTTCGCCCCGCCCCGGTGGTGGTCGCCCCGGCGCCGGTCGTCGTCGTGCCTCGTGCGCGCGTGTGCCCCTACGGCTTCCGCTGGTACGCCGGCCGCTGCCGCCCGTTCTGATCTCCTTCATGACGTGAAAATGGCCGCGCGGCGAAAGCCTGCGCGGCCATTTTTTGTTGCTGATGATTCATCCGCAGCGGAACCGGAGCGCTTCCCGAATTGAAACGGGGACCGCCAGCGGCGATCCCCGTTTCCTCCGCGAATGGTCGCGAGCTTACCAGTAATGGCGGCGGTGCCAGCGCCGGCGATGCCGGCGCCAATGACGGCGGTGCCAGCCCCAGTGGCGGCCACGCCCACGCCAGTGAACCTGCTCCGGCGTCAGCTTGGCGGCTTCCTCGCTGGTGGTGACGGCAGGATGAGCGTCGGGATTGCCTTGCGGCGTGCGGGCGGGATCAGCGAGCGGCTGCGGTGACAGCGGCGCGGCCTGCGCGGCAGTCGCGGCGAAGGCGGCGGCGCCCGCCGTCAATCCCAAAGCAAGTTTCAAAAAGTTCCGGCGCTCCATGGCAATTCCTCTAGGCTACCTGGCAAGTGATGCAGAGGAAGTGTCGCGGCCACGACATGAACCAAGGCTGAATCGCGTGTTCAGATTCGCTGCGAGCGGACATTCGGTGTGCCCTACCGGGAAAATTCCTGCGCCAGCACCAGCGTCTCGCGCGAGCGCTTCACCTCGGGCCAGTCGCGGTTGAAGTCGGCGACGAGCTTTCGCAGCGCATCACCTTTCAGCATCGCATTCAGCTTGGTCTCGTCTTCGAACTGATACATCGCCTGGTGCAGCGAGGGATCGTCGAAGCTCCAGAACCGCCACGCCTTAGCTACGCCGAAGTCCTTCACCGCGTCGGGCAAATGTTCCGTCTCGTACCATCGGTCGAAAGCAGCGCGCTTGCTGGCATCGGAGACGATGGCGCGAACGACGAAGAAGGCTGCCGGCATCTAATTTCCTCCCATTGTTTGCTGCGAGATTAACCGCTTTCCGCCGCCCGCGACAAAAAGAGTTGATGTTGGTGTCGGAATGGACGCCCTTCGCTCGTCCTTTGCGTCGAACCAGGACACGGAGACAGCAAATGGCCGACCTCATCCTGACCACCTTCAATTGGGTTCCCGAACCGCCGCGTGGGCTCGTGCGCGACTTGCGCGTGCGCTGGGCCCTCGAAGAGGCCGCCTTGCCCTATCGCGTCGCCAGCACCCCGTTCGACGATCGCGGGCCTGCGCACCTCGCGCACCAGCCGTTCGGCCAGGTGCCGTGGCTGACCGACGGCGACATCTCGATCTTCGAGACCGGCGCGATCCTGCTGCATCTCGGCGAGCGCAGCGACAAGCTGATGCCGACAGATCCGCGCGGCCGCACTGAAGCGACGAAATGGGTGTTCGCGGCGCTCAATTCGGTGGAGATGGCCAGCCTGCCCTGGACGATGTCAAAGTTCATGGGACATCCGACCGACACGGCGGCGTGGAAATTCGTCGACGACTTCCTCAAGCTCCGGCTGAGGCGTCTCGAGCCGGTGCTGGCCGGCCGCGACTGGCTGGCTGGCTCCTTCTCCGTCGCCGACATCCTGATGGCGGACGTGCTGCGCGTCGTCGATCGATTTGGAGGGCTGACGGACAATCCTGCCTGCCGCGCCTACGCCACGCGCGCCACGGCCCGGCCGGCGTTCACCAAGGCGCACGCCGACCAGATGGCGCATTTTGCCGCCGCGGATCGGGCGCGCGGGGCGTGATGCGCCTCACACAATCGATCCGGTGCCGGGCGTAGAGTCGCCACCACCGGAAGGACCCAATTCGAAAGGTGACGCATGGTCCGCATCGAATATCTCAAGCGACAGATCGCCCGCGCCGAGCGGCTGGCCAAGGCCATCCTCGACCGGCAGACCGCCGAGCGCCTCCAGGCCTACGCCGCCGAATGCCGCGCCGAATTGTCGGAGCTGACGCTCAAGACCGCCGCGTGAGGCGGACCGGGGAGATACGTAGGACCTCCTACCCTTGGTCAAGGGGAACGTCCTTATAGGGCAATATGGTAGCGCCGTGCTCGATGCAGTCCAGGACGCTGCGCGCCGGCTTTGCCGGTGCCTTCGGCATCCTGGACAGCATCTGCGGGCGGCGCTCTGGCGCTCGGCAGGTCGGGACGAAGGAATGGTCGCCCGGCCGAACAAAGGAATGGGGCTCACCCGTTCGCGGAGTTCTTTGTGCCGTTATGGTCCGCATCGTATGGGGTCTGTCGCTTGAGCGTCGTGCACAGGGCAAAAAGCAAGCGATCTCCCACGCTGCGCAGAGCCCGCGCGTGACCGTGTCCTTTTCTGCGCAAGGCATCATACCGTCGCCTGCTGGCAGCGTCGTGTTGGATGGCGACACGCGACCAGTGATGGACGGCGCTCTGTAGCCGCCTGTTGCAGGCGAGGCGGCGGATCACGAAGCGTTGTTTGCCGCTTTGCCGCGTCACCGGCGCAGCCCCTGCCAAGGCGCGCAGAGCATGGTAATCTCGTCTGCGCAGGGGCTCTGCGGCCTCGGCGAGCAGTGTGGCGAGATTGATCCTGCCGATTCCTGGCCAGGAGCGTAGGATCGTCACGTCGCACTGCTCCGAGCTCTGCCCCGACGGCTTCTCCTCTCCTTCGAACTCGGCACATAGCCGGTCCAGGTTCTGATGAGCCTCTTTGATCTGCCGATTGACCAGGTGCAGACGTGCCGCCAGGCTGCGGATGTGAGCGCAGGCTGCCTCCGTCGTGCCGGGGGCTACGAACAGCGGTGCCTCGCGCAAAGTCCCGAGCACCGTCGCCGCATTGAGACGGCGGATACGATAGTCCCTGAGAACACCTGCGATGGCCTTCTCGCTGGCCTTGACCGCACTGGCGGGGGTCGGCACCTTCTGCCAAAGCGCCAGGAACCATTCGTCGGCGACATCGTCGGTCAACTTGGTGGCCTGGGGATAATATCGCCACAACTGCTGACGCAAGCGGTTGGCAAGCCGCGTGCGTTCCTGCTGCAGTTCGTCCGCCAGGCGCGACCACTCCCGTAGCTCAATCATCGCCGCATCGTCTGCCACAAGCCGACGGAAAGCAGCACGGTCAGTGCGCAGCGAGGCGCCGAGCACATGAGCATCGCGGCGGTCGTCCTTGGCACCGGCCACCGTGAAGCGATCGCGGAAGCGATCCAGTTGCTTGGGATTGATGGCAAACACCGCAAACCCGTGCTCGAGCAGCATCTCCACCACCGGGCCGTGCGGCATCTCGATCGCCACGGCGATCTGTCCCGGTGCGGCCTTGGTCTTCTCCAGCAGCCAGTCACGCAACTCCGTCAGCCCGGCGCCGCCATGGTCGAACTCGTGCTGCGCAACCTGTCTTCCCGCGGCATCCAGCAGGCAAACGCTATGGCTCCGCGTTGCCCAGTCGATCCCGACGAACCAGCGTACATCTTCGATCATTGTTGAGACCTCCTTGCTCGCAAGGCGGGCCACCACGATCCTGATCAGTCCCTGTACCGGCGCTCTTGGCGCGACCTCCTACCGGATCTCGATCGCGGTCGCTCCGCCGGGGCGCGGTTCCTACGTCGGTGCTCGAGGCACAGGTGGACAAGGCTGCTCCCGGCGGATCGGCCCGGACGGCCAGTCTACATCCGAAGGCCGCCACGAACCCCACAAGGGTACAGGGCGGATTAGCGCTAGCGTAATCCGCCACTTCTCCATCCCGGTGACGCATACCTTGGTGGATTACGCTGTCGCTAATCCACCCTACCCGTCACACCAGCTTCAGCGGAGCATCGGCGACGACCCTCAGATCAATGCTGCCGATCAACGCTGAACGCCGCGCCTCCGCCGCACTGATGGCCTCGTCCGTCTGCCGCAACGTCGAGACGTTCGAGCCGAGCGAGACGATCCCGCCCAGCACCAGTGCGATCGATCCCAGCGCTGCGGTCTGACCGAAGCCGAACACACCGAGGATCGTCACCAGCAGCAGCGCCGCCCCGCCGCCGATCGCGATCTTGGACGCCAGGATGTACTTCCGGCATCGTTCGGCGATCTCGGCGAGCCGCTCGATCCGATCTTCGATGTCGGAGATTTCGTCGGTCGGGTCGTCTTCGGTCATTGGATTGAGGATACCGATTGTAGGGCGGATTAGGCGCAGCCGTAATCCGCGGGTTCGGATGAGTGGCGGGTTACGCTTCGCTAACCCGCCCTACGCCTCCCCTCACAACGGCAAATTGTCGTGCTTCTTCGCCGGCATTTCCGTCTTCTTGTCCTTCAGCATCGAAAGCGCCCGCGCGATCCGCTTGCGGGTCGAGTGCGGCATGATGACGTCGTCGATGTAGCCGCGCTCGGCAGCGATGAACGGCGACAGGAAGCGGTCTTCGTATTCCTTGGTGCGGGCTGCGATCTTGTCGGGGTCGCCGATGTCGCTGCGGAAGATGATCTCGACCGCGCCCTTGGCGCCCATCACCGCGATCTGCGCGGTCGGCCAGGCGTAGTTCATGTCGGCGCCGATCTCCTTGGAGGCCATGACGTCGAAGGCGCCGCCATAGGCCTTGCGGGTGATGATGGTGACCAGCGGCACGGTGCATTGCGAATAGGCGAACAGGAGCTTGGCGCCGTGCTTGATCAGGCCGCCATATTCCTGCGCGGTGCCGGGCAGGAAGCCCGGCACGTCGACGAAGGTGACGATCGGGATGTTGAAGGCGTCGCAGAAGCGGACGAAGCGCGCCGCCTTGCGCGAGGCGTCGCTGTCGAGCACGCCGGCCAGCACCATCGGCTGGTTGGCGACGAAGCCGACGGTGCGCCCCGCAATGCGGCCGAAGCCGGTGACGATGTTCTTGGCGAAGGCTTCCGCGATCTCGAAGAAGTCGCCCTCGTCCACGACCTTCAGGATCAGCTCCTTCATGTCATAGGGCTTGTTCGGATTGTCGGGGATCAGCGTGTCGAGCGACATGTCGACCCGCTCGATGTCATCGAAGCTCGGCCATTCCGGCACGCCGTCGGTGTTGTTGGAGGGCAGAAAGTCGATCAGGCGACGCATCTGCAACAGCGTCTCGACGTCGTTCTCGAAGGCGCCGTCGGCGATCGAGGATCGCGTCGCATGCACCGAGGCGCCGCCGAGCTCCTCGGCGGTGACGACCTCGTTGGTCACGGTCTTCACCACGTCGGGGCCCGTGACGAACATGTAGCTGGTGTTCTTCACCATGAAGATGAAGTCGGTCATCGCAGGTGAATAGACGTCGCCGCCGGCGCAGGGGCCCATGATGACGGAGATCTGCGGGATCACGCCCGAGGCGAGCACGTTGCGGCGGAACACGTAGGAATAGCCGGCGAGCGCGGCGACGCCTTCCTGGATGCGGGCGCCGCCGGCGTCATAGAGGCCGATGATGGGCGCCCTCGCCTTCATCGCCATGTCCTGCAACTTGGTGATCTTGAGCGCGTGGGTCTCGGACAGCGAGCCGCCGAACACCGTAAAGTCTTTGGCGAAGACAAAAGTCTTGCGGCCGTTGACGGTGCCCCATCCCGTGACGACGCCGTCGCCCGGCACCTTCGTCTTCTCCATGCCGAACTCGGT
Source organism: Bradyrhizobium sp. USDA 372 (assembly GCF_053629095.1). NCBI lineage: Bacteria > Pseudomonadati > Pseudomonadota > Alphaproteobacteria > Hyphomicrobiales > Nitrobacteraceae > Bradyrhizobium > Bradyrhizobium sp. USDA 372. Next base: position 1,067,639 of record NZ_JBRJHR010000001.1, read on the forward strand.
GGAGCGGTGCTCGACGAACATGTCGAACTCCTCGAACGACCCCTTGTCGAGCAACAGCTCGATGCGCTCGCGCGCCGTCAGCTTGCCGCGGGCGTGCTGCGCCTCGATGCGCTTCTCCCCGCCGCCGAGCTTTGCGCCGGCACGACGATCTTCAAGGGCGTCCAGGATGTGTTTCATTTGCTCCCGCCAGTTCTTAAGTGATGGGCGGGTTCTAACACGGCATTTTGCGACCCGGAAAGCCGCTTTCGCCGTCGCAGGGCTGGCTTGCCGTAGCGGGAAAGCGCAAGGAATTACAAAGTTTTGCCGAGGAGGCGAGCGTGACGGAAGGAAGGGGCGAGACGGGCGCCGCGACTGGCGGCGTCAACATCCTGCTGCGGCTGGAGGGCCTGACCCTGTTTGCAGCGATGGTGACGCTCTATGCGGCCTGGGATGGGTCGTGGCTGGTGTTTGCCCTGCTGTTCTTCGTGCCCGATCTGAGCTTCCTGGCCTACCTGTCCGACGCCAGGTTCGGCGCGATGGTCTACAACGCTGCCCACAGCTACATGGCCCCGGTGGCGTTGCTGACGCTGGGCTTCGGCCTCGCCTCGCCCCTCACCCTTTCCATCGCCTTGATCTGGCTTGCCCATATCGGCCTCGACCGGGCGCTCGGCTACGGCCTGAAATATTCCGCCGGGTTCGGCTTCACCCATTTGGGGCGGATCGGGCGGCAGAGGGACTTCTGATCTCAAATTTGGCAGCCCGGCAGGTTGACCGGGCCGACCGATTCAGGCTTGCTCCGGAACGATCAGGCGCCGAATGTTGCGTGAGCCCAGTCGGTACGGCGGCGGTTCTTTACGCCTTAGCTCGAGCATCACCAACTGGCATCACCGAGATGTCCGCGACGGTCGTCCCCCTGCCGCCGAACCCATCGTCCGAAACCATCGACTTCCTGCGCCGCATGGCCGGCATGGTGTCGGGGCGGAACGGCGAGATGCTGCTGCGTGCAGCCAGCATGATCGAGTCGCTGAGCCAGCGGGCGATGTCGGCCGAGCGGCTCTATCATCAGGTTCAGGAAGAGAGCACGCGCAACGCCGAGCTGCGCGAGTCCGCCGAACTCGCTTCCGACGCCATGGTCGGCCAGATCGCGGCGCTGCGGGCGCAGCTCGCGGAAGTCACCGCGGCTGCCGCCGCGGACCGCGCGGCATTCGATGCCGAACGCAACAAGCTTGTCGGCCTGATGCAGCATGCGGAAAGCCATATCGTCAAAATCACCGGCGAGCTCGACAGCCTGCGCGCCTCCGTCGACAGTTTCAACGAGACAGCGGTCTCGGTGCCGATCGAGGCGCTGCGGCTGGCGCGGACGCAGTTCGATTATCTCTCGAGCGGCTTTGCCCGGCGCGGCGATCCAATCTCGCAGGCCATGAGCGAGATCGGCGGCTTTGCCATTGACCAGGCGCTGGCGGCGAAGCCTGACCCTGCCTGAACTCCGCCCGGCGACCGAAGCAGGCGCTGCCGCGGCCTAAAGCGAAATGGCCGTCGGTTGAATCGATGGCCGCGGTTCCTTCACCTCTCCCGCTTGCGGGAGAGGTCGGCGCGAAGCGCCGGGTGAGGGTTCTTTCCTCTTGGAGATTGTCCCATTGCGGAAACACCCTCTCCCCAACCCTCTCCCGCAAGCGGGAGAGGGAGCGCACCTCAGTCGCAGCAATCGAGTTTCATCATGCTTTAGCCACGATAATCCCATGTCGATGCACTCTCTGAGAGGACCCGCAAGAGACTGCGGATCCGTGTCGGCATCTGTTTGCGGCTGACCTGGACGGCGTGGATCGGCGTATTCGGCACGCGCCAGCCGGAGTTGCTGATGGCTGCGTGGTGTTGCCATGACGTCATCATAGCAGTGACTTCGAAACCACTACAAGGCCGGGCGTCCGAAGCGATATCAGCTCGCAGCAAGAACTCACGACCGGAGAGAACAATGTTCGTCGATATCGATAATGGACCACTCGTGACCGCAGGCTCGAGCTTGCCCGGAGATCAACCCATCTTCATGCTCAATCTTCTACGCTATCGGGATGAGGCCTTGTACCGGGACAAGTCCGAGCTTCCGGCCTGCAGCGGGCGCGAAGCCTATTACACGCGCTATGTCCCCGCATTTCGCAAGGTCGCAATTCCGCTAGGGGTCACGCCGACTTGGCTTGGCTCTGTCGGAGCCCTGCTGGTAGCGGCGCAAGGCGAAGCCTGGCACGACGCCGCAATCGTCCGCTACCCCGACTTCGCGACCTTTCGAGCCATCGTCTTGAGCTCCGACTACCGACGTGAGGCCGAGCCCCACCGCTTGGCCGCGCTCGCCGATTGGCGTCTGATTGCGACGACCGAGGTTCAGGTGGCCGGCTTGACGACGGTCGCGCTAGATCGCGCCGATCTCGGAAAGGCAGGCTTGCGTCAGCGTCATGCGAGCCTCGATGTGGCGCGGCTCCTTGCAATCCATGTTGAGCGCGAAAACAGTGTGTGCCTCGCCCTTCTCGGCCCAGCCGACCATCCAGCCGAGCGACGGCTCGCCGCGCTCGGCGCCCAGGAGGCCGGACTTGGCGCGGATGACGCTGTTGCCGACCTTGGTCGCCGGCAGGATGTCGCAGACGAGGTCCTGGCTGCGCTTTGAGATCGGCAGCGCACGGCGGCGCAGCCGGTCGACGAAATCGACTTGCTCGACCGGATCGATGCGCAAGGCCCCGGTGAGCCAGAACTGGTCGATGCCGCCGCCGATGTCGCGATTGCCGTAGTCGAACGCGTCGACGTATTGCTGCATGCGCACCTCGCCGATGCGGCGCGCGATCTCCTGATAGACCGGCACCGCGCTCACGAGAATCGCGCTGCGCAGCGTGTGATCCTTGTTCCAGGCCTCGATCGGGCGCTTGACGCCGTCCCAGGGAAACACGTCCTTGTCGGGATCAGTGACGACACCGCTCTCGAGCGCAATCAGCGCGTTGGGAATCTTGAAGGTCGAGGCCGGCAGCTTGCCCTCGCCCGAGCGTTCCTTGTCGCTGTCGACGATCAGATAATCTTCGACCTTGTAGCCGACGAAGGTGCCTGACGTGCCGAGGTCGGTGAAGCGCTTTGCAAGAGTGTCGCTGATTTCATTGCGCGGTGGCGCGACATGGGCGCGCGCGCGTCGGGGCAGGATCGCGGTTGCGGCGAGGAGGCCGAGGGTGGAACGGCGGGTGAGCAAGGCAGTGTCCGTCGAATGATGAAAGTGGCCGCGACCATGCAGCCGAGACGTGGTGAAACGATGACAGGTGGTTTCTATCGCCCCCGGCCCGACAGCCGCAGCACGAACACCAGCACCTCGGCGACGGCCTTGTAGAGATCCGGCGGGATTTCGTCACCGAGCTCGACCTTCGACAGCGCGCCGGCCAGAACCTCGTTCTCCTCGATCGGAATGTCGTGGGCCTTGGCGATCTCGACGATCTTTTCGCCGATCGTGCCCTTGCCCTTGGCGACGACGACCGGCGCGCCGGAGCCCTTCTCGTAATGCAGCGCGATCGCGAGCTTGGACGGATCGCTCATGTGGCGCGATCCAGGAAGTGGCCGGCGCGGGCCGGCGCCGGTGGCGGCGGCGTGCCGTCGCGGACCACGATATCGCCGGGCTTGAGCTCGGCCTTCGTCAAGGCCTGGCTGAGCTCACCGATGCCGGCGCGGAGCTGCTGCGCCGTCGCCGGCCGCTCTGCCCACATCCGTACGAAGGTCTTGTCGCCGTTCAGCGTGATCAGCGCATGCACGGGTCCGGCCGGCTCGACATTGAGCGAGAAGCGCGCGCGCCAGGCGCGCTTGACGGGATCGGCGGACTCGTTGCCGCCATCGCGCGAGATCTCAAACTGCGCCATCGCGGTGCCTTGCGGAGTCGCGAACGGAATCTCGAAATTCCACTGCGGCACGGCCGGATCGGTGCGGTGGCCGCTGGCGTCGGTGCGATCGGGGAGCGAAGCAATCTGCAACAGCGTCTGCCGGGCGATCGCGGCATCGGTGTCATCGAGCAGACGATGCACGGTCGCAGTCAGTGGCGTGTCCGGCGCAAGCGACGGCGCGGCAATGGACTGCGGCGCCGGCAGCGCACTGCGGATTGGCGGAGGCGTCGGGTGTGCGGCAGCCTCGAAGACATGGGCATCCGGCACGGCCTTGCTGGAGCCCGGCACGTTGCCGGTCAGGCGCGGCAGGTTTTGCGTGAGCTCTTGCAGCAGGCTCGCGGCAAGGCCGGCGGACATGGTTCGCGGCACCGCGGCTTGCGGATTGTTGCCCGTCACCTCGGCCAGCACGGCGGCAGCGAGCGCACCGCGCGACAATTGCGCCGGTTGGGCGACGTCCGCATCCGGTGACGGCAACGCCGCTTGTGCCGTCTCGCCCGCCAGCCCAGCCGCGGAGGCTGCGGTCCGCGTCGTGGCCGCAGCACTCGCCGGCAGCGACACACCTTGCGGAGTTGCCTGCGGCACTCCCGTCTCGATCGCGCCGGAGGTCGACGCCAGCGTCTGGCGCAACACCAGCAGTGCGGCCTTCAAGTCCGGGATCACGCCGGAGGACGGCGTTGTGCCTGCGGCCAATGACGCCTCGAAAAACAGCCCGGACTTCTGGAAGGCAGATTCGATATCGCCGCCGTCGAGGGCCTGGTTGAGCGGCGTCTGTTGCGCAAGCACGTCGAGCACCGCCTGCTTCAGCCCTGCGGGCAGGTTGCTGCCTGTCACGACGGAGGCCAGGTTGGCGAACAGCGGCGCCTGGCTCCCCTGTTTGGTCGCGGCCTCGGCAGAGGCCGTCGCGACGGCGGCCTGCTCGGACGGCGTCAGGGTGTTCCGTGCCGTTGCCACTGACGGCGCCAGCGGCGGGCTGTCCACCAGCGCGGCCGCCCGCGGCGTCAGCGTAACCTGATCGCCCGCCGCCTCGCCTGCCCCGCTCATGACGGCGAGGCGAATGGTGCCGTTGTTCTGCGAGACCGCGAGCTGGAGGTTCTGCCCCGGCGTCAGCGCCACCTCCGACATCACGTCCATCGACAGGTTGGCGATCGCGATCCGCACCAGATTGTCGGCGAGCACGCTGACCACCCTGGCATCGACCACACTGCCGGCTTGAAGCACGAGATCCGGTGTCGCCGCATCAGCCGGGCGGCTGGCAGCGTTGACGGGAGCAATGGAAGTGACCGGCGTCGGCATCTCGGCAGCCTTAGGGAGCGCCGGCTACCGTAACCGCTGCCTCGTAAACCTCTCGTTAAGGACCTTGGACGGACGGCGACTTCACCGCCGCAAGAACCGTCACGGCGGCCTGGAAATCCTTCAGGCGGGCGGCGCGGCGGGCGGCCGCCTCCTCGTCCACGCCCCATTGCTCCGCGTTCCAGTCCTCGTCGACATGGGCGGCGGCCCAGACCTGGTCGGCATCGCGCACGCCCTGGTCCAGCGCCAGCGCCAGCAGCGCCGAGCCGGTCAGGGTGGTCACCATGTGGAGCGCGGCGACCGACCAGGGGTCGCCGGGCAGCGCGGCCCGTGCGGCCTTCAAAGCCTCGTCCGGCTGCTTCACGTGCATCACGCCCTCCGACAGGATGAAATGCGCCCCCAGCGTCTCCGCCGCCCAGAACAGCACGGGGTCCCAATGCGCAGCCTCGCGGGCGACCAGTCCCTCGGGATGGCCGGCACGATAGAACAGCAAGTCAGACTCGAAATATTTGGCGAGGTCGTCGCTGACGAGTTCGACGCGATCGACGACGCCCTCGACCACGCTGTTGGCGATCCGCGTCAACGGCATGGTCACGGGATCGATCGTCTCACCCTGGGCCGCCCATTCCGCGGCGACGCGATCTGCGAGCGCGCGCGTCGGGATCACCACCTGGCGACCCGACGGCGTGCGGATCGGCTTGCCGTCGAGAGTGATGGCGAAGCCGCCCTCGGCATCGGCGACGCCGGCCTCCTTGTAGAAGCGCTTGCGCAGCGGCGTGCGCGTGGAGGCGCGCGCCGAGTCCCGGGGATCCGGCGGGGGCTGGCTTGCTGCTTCTTCGAACAATTCGCGCATGTCGGTTTTCGGTTCCGGTCGCTGGATGCTAGGCTTCTAAGATAAGACCGGCGGCCGATAAAGCGAGCGGCGGGCATGAGGGAAGTTGCGGGCATTGGGGCCCTGTTGGCAGGATTTTGGCTGGCCGCGGCGGAGGCCGGCTTCCGCACCCCGGAATCGCTGGTCCGCAACGTCTATGCCCATTACGGCGAAGGGGCGCCGGAGCTGTCAAAAGGCTTGCCGCGGGATGCCGTGACCGCCCGCCAATTCTTCGATCCGCCACTGCGCAAGGCCTGGAGCGCGCCGAGAGTCGAGCCCTATGATTTCCTGGTGCAGAGCCAGAGCTGGAAGATCGGCCCTGTTACGATCGCGGTCGTCCGCAGGCAATACGACAAGACATATGTCGCCGCGAATTTCGACAATCGCGGTCGCCGGGTGGCGCTGAACTTTGTCGTGGTCAACGGGCCCGAGGGCTGGCTGATCACAGATGTCGAGAGTCCGCATGACTCCTTGCGGATGTTTCTGGAGCAGTTCCGGAATTGAGGGTGGCCAACCATTGCTGTCTCCGCACCGTCATTGCGAGCGTAGCGAGGCAATCCAGAATCTCTCCGCGGAGGCAGTCTGGATTGCTTCGTCGCACCAGCGCAAAATTGCTACGCAATTTTGTCGCGGGCTCCTCGCAATGACGGGACTAACAGCGGAGCTCAGCCCTACTCCTCTGGCGCGTTCTCGATCGGATCAAATCTGGTTGCGTCGAGCCCGAGCAGGTTCCACGACTGCTGCATGTGCGGTGGCAATGGCGCGGTGGCGTCGATCACGCCGCCGCGCGGATGCGGGATGACGATGCGGCGTGCGAGCAGATGCAGCCGGTTCTGCAGGCCGCCCGGCAGCTGCCAGTTCTCGATGTTGAAATATTTGGGATCGCCGACGATGGGATGGCCGATATGGGCCATGTGGGCGCGCAGCTGGTGGGTGCGGCCCGTCACCGGCTTCAGCGACACCCAGGTCAGCTTGTTGCCGGCGGTCTCGACCACGGCGTAGTACGTCACCGCGTGGCTCGCGCCCTCATCGCCATGCTGGGCGATGCGCATGATGGTGTCGTCCTCGCCCTCCTCCTTTGCGAGGAAGGTCGAGATGCGGCCCTGCTTCGGCTTCGGCAGGCCCGGCACCAGGGCCCAATAGACCTTTCGCGCCGAGCGCGAGCGGAACGCGCCGGTCAGATGCGAGGCGGCAAAGCGTGTCTTGGCGATCAGGAGACAGCCCGACGTCTCGCGATCGATACGGTGGACGAGACGCGGCTTCTGGCCCTTGGCGTCGCGCATCACCTCCAGCATCTGGTCGATGTGCCGCGTCATGCCCGATCCGCCCTGTACGGCAAGGCCGGCGGGCTTGTTCAGGACGAGGACGTCGTCGTCCTCCCAGATCGTCATCTCCTTCAGCGCCTTGAGCGTCTTCTGCGCGGCTTCCGAAAGCTCGCCGATCGCCTTCGGCGCGTCGAGCTTCAGCGGCGGAATGCGAACGCTCTGGCCCTCCTCCAGCCGGTCCTTGCTGTCGACGCGCTTGCCGTCGACGCGCAGCTCGCCTTTGCGCACGACGCGCTGGATGTGGGAGAACGACAGGCCCGGAAAGCGCGCTTCCAGGAAGCGGTCAACGCGCATGTTGTTCTCGTCGGCCGTGACCGTAACGGTCTGCACCTTGGTCGGCAGCAGCGCCTCGACGGACTTTTCAGGCGCAGGCCTCTCCTGGACCGCTTTCGGCGGACGCCGCTCGGCGCGCTCGCCCACAAAGCGCGGCTTTGCACCCGGCTTGCCGCCGGGCTTGCCACCCGGACGCGGCCCGGCCTTCTTCGCGCTACGCGCCTGATGCGGGCGCGAATCGTCACGCTCGTCACGCGAACGCGGCTTAGGGTTCATTCTCTTGATGCGGCGGCTCATGATTGCCTGCGTACCCTAAAAGCCGCCTGCCGTCACGACGAAATGGCCGCTTCTAGGGCGAGCCGCCCCGCTCCTTCCTTAGCTTGGCCCAATAATCCAGCCGCTTCCTGATCTCGCGCTCGAAGCCGCGCTCGGGCGGGTCGTAGAAGGTCTGGCGACCCAAGGCTTCCGGGAAATAGTCCTGGCCGGAGAAGGCGTCCGGCGCGTCGTGGTCGTATTCGTATCCGGAGCCGTACCCTTCCGACTTCATCAGCTTGGTCGGGGAATTGAGGATGTGCTTTGGCGGCAGCAGCGAGCCGGCCTGCTTGGCGACCTGCATCGCGGTGCCGAAGGCGGTGTAGACCGCGTTCGATTTCGGCGCGGTGGCGAGATAGACCACGGCCTGCGCGATGGCGAGCTCGCCCTCGGGATGGCCGAGGAAATCGAAGGCGTCTTTCGCCGCATTGGCGATGACGAGCGCCTGCGGATCGGCAAGGCCGATATCCTCCACCGCCATGCGCACGACGCGGCGAGCCAGGAACAGCGGGTCCTCGCCGGCGTCCAGCATGCGCGCGAGGTAATACAGCGCCGCATCGGGATCCGAGCCGCGCACCGATTTATGCAGCGCCGAGATCAGATTGTAATGGCCGTCGGCCGATTTGTCGTAGATCGGCGCGCGGCGCTGCAGGATCTCCTGCAGCTGCACGGCATTGAAGATCTCGTCCGCACGCGCCGAACGCCAGACCTCTTCGGCGAGCGTCAACGACGCACGGCCATCGCCGTCGGCCATGCGGACCAGCACCGCGCGCGCCTCCGCATCGAGCGGCAGCTTCCTGCCCTCGACGGCTTCAGCATGCGCGAACAGCTTTTCGATCGCGGCCGCATCGAGCGAGCGGAATACCAGCACGCGCGCCCGCGAGAGCAACGCCGCGTTGAGCTCGAACGACGGGTTCTCGGTGGTGGCGCCGACCATGACGACCGTGCCGTCTTCCATCACGGGCAGAAAGGAGTCCTGCTGGGCGCGGTTGAAGCGGTGGACCTCATCGACGAACAGCAGCGTGCCCTTGCCCATCTCGCGGCGGGCGCGCGCGGCGTCGAATGCCTTCTTCAGATCGGCGACGCCGGAGAACACCGCCGAGATCTGCTCGAAATGCAGATCGGTCGCGTCAGCCAAGAGCCGCGCCACCGTGGTCTTGCCGGTGCCGGGCGGGCCCCAGAACACCAGCGAGCCCAGCGTGCGCGTCTCCAGCATGCGCGTCAGCGCACCGTCCGGACCGAGGATGTGATCCTGGCCGACGACCTCCGAGAGCGTGCGCGGGCGCAGCCGGTCCGGCAGCGGATGCGGAGCATCGTGATCGAGCCCTGCCGCGGCAAAGAGAGTCGGCGTCTCCTGTGGTCGCTTCGGACTCATCCGCCCAGCGTGACGTTGATCTGCTGGCCGCCGCGCACCAGCGTAATGCGCCAGATCCGCGGCCGCTCGCCCGCGGCCTTCTCGAGGTCGCCGGTCTTGCTGATCTTCTGGTTGTTCACGGCGAGGATGATGTCGCCTTTCTGGAAGCCGACACTCGCAGCCGCGGTATCGCCGCCGATATCGGTGATCACGACACCTTCGGTGTCGGCATCCAGACGCAGCTCATCGGCCACGGCCGGCGTGATGGTCGAAACCTTGGCGCCCTGGAACGGCGAGCGCGCGGTGACGACGAGCTCGTTGCGCCCGGTGTCGGGTGCCGTCTCCAGCGCCACCGTCAGCTTCACCGACTTGCCGCCGCGCTGCACGTCGAGCTGCGCGGTGCCGCCGAGCGGACGGGTTGCGAAGCGATAGTCGAAAGCGTTGGGATCATCCACGGTCTGGCCGTCGATCCCGGTGATGAGGTCGGAGGATTTCAGGCCGGCTTTCGCCGCCGGACCGTTCGACACCACGTTCGCGACCAGCGCACCGGTCGGCGAGCGCAGGCCGAGGCTTTCGGCGATCTCCGGCGTGACCGCCTGCAATTTCGCACCGAGCCAGGGACGCTTCACCGCCTTGCCGCCGCTCTTGGCGGAGGCGACGACGACGCGCACCATGTTGGCGGGAATCGCAAAGCCGATTCCTTGCGAGCCGCCGGAGCGCGAATAGATCGCGGTGTTGATGCCGGCGAGCTTGCCGGCCATGTCGACCAGCGCGCCGCCGGAATTGCCGGGATTGATCGCCGCATCGGTCTGAATGAAGAACTGATAGTCGGTGATGCCGACTTGCGTGCGCGCCAGCGCCGAGATGATGCCGCGGGTCACGGTCTGGCCGACGCCGAAGGGATTGCCGATCGCGAGCACGACGTCGCCGACCAGGAGTTCATCGGAATTGGTGAAGTCGAGCGTTGGGAACTTCTCCCTGCTGTCCTTCAGGCGCAGCACGGCGAGATCGGTCCGGGAATCCTTGAGCAGGATCTCGGCCTCGAACTCGCGCTTGTCCGACAGCGACACCTTCACCTGGTCGGCGCCCTCGATGACGTGAACGTTGGTGACGACGAGACCGGAGGCATCGACGATGACGCCGGAGCCGAGCGAGCGCTGCATCTGCTCGGGCTGCTGGCCCGGCACGCCGAAGAAGCGGCGGAAGATCGGATCATCCAGCAGCGGGTTGCGGTTCTGCACGACCTTTGCGGCATAGACGTTGACGACCGCCGGCTGCACCCGCTGCACGATCGGCGCATAGGACATCCGCAGCTCGGCCGGCGACGACGGGACCCGACGGTCCTGCGCAACAGCCGGATTGAAGGTGGCCGAAAGGGCTACGCACAGCGCCGTGACGGCGGCAGTCCAGGTCGCTCGAAACATTCCTACCTCTTGGAAAAGACGCCGGAATATAGGCGCGTTCGCCCCCCAATAGAAGGGCGCCGGAGGGCAATATTCGCCCCCTTCTCCGGCGTGTCCGGCATGCAAGGGTGCCGTGCGAATCTGCAATTTACCCGGGCGGCGGATTGGCATGATGTGCATCATCTTGCATGGTGGTGTGAGGCGGATTCGGTTGCGGCGAATTTGCATCAGTGGGAACCCACGCAACCGTTCGCAGCGTCGCGGGGCAGTCATCGATCACACCTAGGCTCTCCGTTCGCGACTTGGGGAAACAGTCAAATGATGGAGCGTAACGTGAGCAGAACAAGAATTGCGGCCACCGCGATTGGTCTCGCCGGCGCGCTGGCGGCATCGCAGGCCCAAGCCCAATCGGCAAGCAGCAGCGAGCAGGAGATCGCGCTGTTGAAGCAGCAGCTGAAAATGCTCGAGCAGAAGCTAGACAAGCTGCAGAGCCAGACCGCGGCGAACACGGCAGCCGCGGCAAAGGCAAAAGCCGAAACCAAGGCAGAGGCCAAAGCGGAGGCGCGCGCGGAGGCAAAGGCCGCGGTGGCCAATGCCAACGCGGCAATCCCGGTCAAGGGGCCGGCGCCGGCATCCGGCGTCGTCGTGACGATGCCAAACAACCGGCCGACGATCTGCACCGCCGACCAGGCCAACTGCGTCGCCATCACCAGCCGCGTGCATTGGGACGTCGGCGGCTATGACTACCGCCCCAACACCGCAGCCACCGTGCCGCAAAAGCTCGACAGCGGCCAGAATGTCCGCCGCGCGCGCATCGGCGTCACCGGCAAGTTCTTCAACGACTGGAATTTTGCGCTGGTCTACGATTTCGGCGGCTCGTCCGACGGATTTGGCGGCACAGCTCCGGGATCGCTGCCGGGCGGCGGCGTCTCCGGCGTCGAGAACGCGTATCTCAGCTACACCGGCCTGAAGCCGTTCGGCGGCAAGATGGCGATCGAGGCCGGCATCATGGACTTGCCCTACACCATGGACGAGGCGACGAGCTCGAACGACATCATGTTCATGGAGCGCGCCTCGCCCGGCGTGATCGCGACCAACATCGCCGCCGGTGACTTCCGTTCCGCAGCCGGTGCGCGCTGGTTCAACGACCAGCTGTGGATCGGCGGCTATGTCACGGGGCCCTCGACCGGCGCGATCCATTCCGCCTCGAGCGCGGCGCCGGCGGGCACCAGCGAGCAATATGGCGCCGTGGCACGCGTGGCCGGCAATCCCATCAGCGGCAAGGATTATTCGGTGCATATCGGCGCCGATGCGCAATGGCTGATCCAGCCGCCGCGCAATCTCATCGCCAACACGCAGACGGTCACGCTGAGCGATCGTCCGGAATTGCGTCTCGACCCGACCACGCTGATCTCGACCGGCGCCATCGCCAATGCCTCGGGCGCGCAGGTCTACAGCGTCGAGGCGGCGGCGACCTACGGCCCGTTCATCGTCCAGGGCGAGTATTTCTGGTACAATGTCGATCGCACCGCCAACACCGGTGTGCCGCTGGTCGGCGCACCGAGCCTGAAATTCCAGGGCGGCTACGCGCAGGCCGGCTATGTGCTGACCGGCGAAGGCCGCTCCTACAATGCGGCGAACGCGGCCTATAGCGGCGTCAAGCCGGCGCATCCGTTCTCGCTCGACGGCGGCGGCTGGGGCGCGTGGGAGATCGCCGGACGCTTCTCGACGATCGACCTCAACGATCAGCTCGCCACGGCGAGCGGCGTCGCAGGTGGCCGACAGACGGTCTATACGCTCGCGCTCAACTGGTACGTCAACGGCAACGTGCGCTTCATGCTCGACTATCTGCACGGCACGGTGTCGCGGCAGGCCTCGCCGATATCGACCGCAGACGTCGGCTCGAAGTTCGACGCGGTCGCGATGCGCACGCAGTTCGCGTTCTGACTTTACACCTCTCCCGCAGGGAGAAGTCGCGAAGGCGCGGTGTGAGGGGTTACGCTCTATCGAGGATGCCGCGCCCCCTCACCCGAATTGCTCTGGACGATGCTGCGCATCGCCAGGCGTAATTCGACCTCTCCCCGTCGGGGAGAGGTAACGGCACCATCCCTCACCTTCATCACGCTGCGCGCTTCTTCTTCACGACCACGGGTGGCGGCGCGCAGGACAGCCGCTCCTGGTGGCTCTCGCCCCAGGCCTTCAGGATATCGATCACGGGCCTCAGGCTCTCACCCAGCTCGGACAAGCAATACTCCACGCGCGGCGGCACCTCGGCATAGACCTTGCGGATGACGAGCTTGTCTTCCTCCAGCGCGCGCAGCTGCTTCGTCAGCATGCGCTGGGTGATGCCGGGCATCCGGCGGCGCAATTCGCCAAAGCGCTGGGTGCCGCTCTGCAGGTGGTAGAGGATCACGCCCTTCCACTTGCCGTCGATCAGGTCCAGCGTCGCCTCGACCGAGCAGCCGGGACGACGGGCGAAATTGCGGCGTTTCATGCGGGTTTTCCCAATAGTATCCAAACAGGGACTATATCCCCGAATTTACAGTACTTGCCAAATCGGAGCCAGAGCGACAGTTAGGGCGGCAGGCGAATAAAACCATCTGATGGAGACACGCCATGAAGGCCGTCGGCTACAAAAAATCGCTCCCGATCGAGGACGCGGATTCACTGTTCGATTTCGAGACCGCAAAACCCGACCCCAAAGGGCGCGACATCCGCGTCGCGGTAAAAGCGATCTCGGCCAACCCGGTCGACTACAAGGTGCGCAAGCGCGCAGCGCCCCCCGAGGGCGAGACCAAGATCCTGGGCTATGACGCGGCCGGCGTGGTCGATGCGGTCGGGCCCGAGGTCACGCTGTTCAAGCCGGGCGACGAAGTGTTCTACGCCGGCTCGATCCTGCGCCAGGGCACCAATGCCGAATTCCACCTGGCCGACGAGCGCATCGTCGGCAACAAGCCGACGAGCCTGTCGTTCGCGCAGGCCGCCGCCCTTCCCCTCACCTCCATCACCGCCTGGGAATTGCTGTTCGACCGGCTCGGCGCGGTGCCGGGCAAGAGCGTCGATCCGCGCACGCTGTTGATCACGGGCGGCGCCGGCGGCGTCGGCTCGATCCTGATCCAGCTCGCGCGCCGCCTCACCGGCCTGACGGTGCTCGCCACCGCCACGCGGCCGGAATCGCAAAAATGGTGCCTCGATCTCGGCGCGCATGCGGTGATCGACCATGGCAAGCCGATGAAGGAGCAGATCGAGAAGTTGAAGCTGCCGCCGGTCGCGCTGGTGGCCAGCCTCACCTACACCGACCAGCACTACAAGGCGATCGCGGAATTCATGGCCCCGCAGGGCAAGTTCGGCCTGATTGACGATCCCCCTGAGTTCACGGTTGCCGCATTCAAGGGCAAGGCGATCTCGGTGCACTGGGAATCCATGTTCACGCGCTCCTCGTTCCAGACGCCTGACATGATCGCGCAGCATCATCTGCTCAATGATGTGGCCGACCTCATCGACAAGGGCGTGTTGCGCACCACGCTCGACCAAACTTTCGGCACGATCAACGCCGCCAACCTCAAGCGCGCGCACGCGCTGCTGGAGAGCGGCAAGTCGCGCGGCAAGATCGTGCTGGAGGGATGGTAGGCTTGGCACTCCGCGTCAATTGAGGCATCATGCGTCTGCGGTCCCGGAAAAGAGGGCCGACCCCCGCCCGCCGGGACCAGCAACAAGCAGATTGATGATGACCGAACCATGCGACCTGTCGGCGGTCGCGGCACGCGCGCTGATTGGCCAACGCAAGCTCTCCCCCGTCGAGCTGACGGATAGCTGCATCCGCCGCATCGAAGCGGTCGATCCGGCGGTCAACGCCGTCGTTGCGCGCTCGTTCGAAACCGCGCGCAAGACGGCGCGCGAGCGCGAGGCCGCCGTGATGCGCGGTGAGACCCTCGGCGCCGTGCATGGGCTGCCGCTCGGTGTCAAAGACCTGATCGATGCGGAAGGATTGCCGACCAGCTTCGGCAGCGTGCTGTTCGCGGACAATGTCGCCAGGCAGGACGAGGCCATCGTCGCGATGCTCAAGCGCGAGGGCGCGATCGTCATCGGCAAGACCAACGTGCCGGAATGGGGCGCCGGCGGCAACACGCGCAACGCCGTGTATGGCGCGACCGGCAATCCCTTCGATCCCAATCGATCGGCCGCCGGTTCGTCGGGAGGATCGGCCGTCGCGCTCGCCACTGGGATGGTGCCGCTCGCGACCGGATCCGATACCGGTGGCTCCGTGCGGAATCCGGCATCCTTTTGCGGCGTGGTCGGCTTCCGGCCCTCGCCCGGACTGATCGCCAGCAACAGCCGCAACATGGCCTGGCTGCAGATCTCGCAGCTCGGGCCGATGGCGAGAACCGTGCCCGACGCTTGCCTCATGCTGTCCTGCATGCTGGATCGTGACGCCCGCGATCCGTTATCGGCGATCCTTCATGCGGGCGGTTCGCCCTCGGCGGCGCTCTATCGCAATCCGCCGCGCGTCGATCTCTCCGCGCTCCGCATTGCTGCAACCAGCGATTTCGGCTTTGCGCCGACCGAGGGGGTGGTCGCCCGCGCCTTCGGACAGAAGCTCAATTCGTTCGAAACTGTATTTCGCGGAGTCGAATGGGCTCATCCTGATTGCACCGGCGCGGACGAGGTATTCAGCATCCTGCGCGCCGTCGCATTCCTCGGCCGCCATCGCGAGCTCGTGGAGAAGTTTCCGGACAAGATCGGGCCCAACGTTCGCGACAACGTCGCGGAGGGGCTCGGCTATTCCGCCGCCGACGTGGCGCGTGCGCTCTCGATGCAGACCGACCTGTACCGGCGCTGGCAAACCTTCTTCGCGGATCACGATTTCATTCTCGCGCCTGCGGTCACCATCAGCCCACGGCCGTGGTCGGAGCTCTATCCAGCCGAGATCGACGGCCGGCCGACCAAGAGCTATTTCCACTGGCTCGCGCTCGCCTATGCCGTCACCAATGTCGGCCATCCCACCGTCGCAATCCCGGCCGGACGCGACGACGCCGGCCTGCCGTTCGGCATCCAGGTGATCGGCCCGCGCGGCGGCGATCTCGCCACGCTCGCGGTCGCGCGCGAAATCGAAGCGGTGCTCGCTGCCAATCCGGATACCGCCCGCCCTGTTCCCGACGTTGCGTGGCTTGCCAGGCAGCCGCCGATTGCGGACAAGCCGGGATTTCTCGCCTTCGATTGAAACGTCAACCGCGGAAAACGACACGATGAAAACAACGTTCCTGACGCTAGTGCTCGCCGCGATCGGCTCGATCAGCGTCAACTCGCTCGCAACCGCGCAATCGTATCCCGAGAAATCACTGCAATTGATCGTCCCGTTCCCGCCGGGCGGAGCCTCCGACGTGGTGGCCCGCATCATCGGCGGCGAGCTCGAAGCCCGGCTCGGCAAGCCCGTCATCATCATGAACCGTCCCGGCGGGGGCACCACGATCGCGGCCAAGGAGGTGGCGCGCGCGGCGCCCGACGGATACACCCTGTTCTTCAGCTCGAACTCGAGCTTCACCTTGCCGGCCGCCGTGAAGGAGAGCGTTCCTTACGATGCGGCCAAGGATTTCGAGCCGCTCGGCCGGGTCGGCAAGATCACCCTGGCGCTGGTCACCTACAAGGACAATCCGGTCAAGGATCTGCCTGCGCTGGTCGCGGAGGCAAAGGCCAATCCGGACAAGCTGTCGCTGGCCTCCTTCGGCGTCGCGACGGTGTCGCATTTCGCCGGCGAGTTGTTCAAGTCGAACGCCGGAATCAAGATGGTCCACCTGCCCTACAAGGGCAGCGCGCCGGCGATGAACGATCTCATCGGCAAGCACATCCAGTACCATGTCGACACCGTGATCGCCGTGAAGCCGCAGATCGAGGCCGGCACCGTCAAGGTGATGGCCGTATTCTCCGGCCAGCGCACACCATTCCAGCCCGACACACCGACATTGGCAGAGCTCGGCTATCCCGCCATCGACTTTTCGTCATGGGGCGCGGTGGTCGCGCCCAAGGGGCTGCCGCCGCCGGTTCGCGACAAGCTCACGGCGACGCTGGAGGAGATCATCAACAGCCCTTCCGTTGTGGAGCGCTTCGTCAAGGTCGGCTTCGAGCCCGGCTTCGCACGCTTTGACGACTGGGCCGGAGCGGTGACCAAAGAGACGGCCGAGATGAAGGACATCGCGCAGAAGGCCGGCATCAAGGACGAGTAGCCGGACGCCTACGGCGTCGATACGCCTTCGACAAGCAGCAGTCTGCGCTGAAGCGCGCTCGCGCGCAGCTTCAGGGCCTCGGCATACTCGGAAGAGGCGTACCACTCCTTCAGCCGTGCCATCGTCGGGAACTCGACGATGACGATGGCCTTCGGTGATGGACCGCCCTCAAGCAGCTCGGCCTGGCCGCCGCGGACGAGATAACGCCCGCCGTACCGCGCGATCGTCTCGGCAGCCAAGGCGCGATAGGCCTCGAATGCAGCGGGATCGCGCACCTCGATCTCGGAGATCACATAGGCCGTCATGCGCATCGCCTCAGGCGATCGTGTTGACGATGCCGCCCTCGGCGCGCAGCGCAGCGCCGTTGGTCGCTGAGGCCTCCTTCGAGGCGACATAGACCACCATGTTGGCGATCTCGTCGACGCTGGCGAAACGCTGCAGCAGCGAGCTCGGGCGATGCTGCCTGACGAAGTTGGCCGCGGCTTCGTCCACGGACTGGCCGTTCTGCCTGGCGAGATCCTTGACGAACGTCTCGACGCCCTCCGACATGGTCGGGCCCGGCAGCACGGAATTGACGGTGACGCCGGTGCCAGCGGTGAGCTGCGCCAGGCCGCGCGCGACGGAAAGCTGGGCCGTCTTGGTCATGCCATAGTGGATCATCTCGACGGGAATGTTGAGCCCGGACTCCGAGGAGATGAAGACGATGCGGCCCCAATTGCGCGCGAGCATGCCCTTCATGTAGGCCCGCGACAGCCGCACGCCGCTCATCACATTGACCTCGAAGAAACGGCTCCAGTCCTCGTCGGGGATGTCGAAGAAATCCTTGGGCTCGAAGATGCCGGCATTGTTGATGAGGATGTCGACCTCGGGTAGCGCCGCGACGAGTGCTTTGCAGCCTGCCGCGGTCGAGACGTCGGCCGCGATTCCGCGGACCTTGGCGCCCGTCCCTTCCAGCTTGCGTACCGCCGCATCGACCTTGTCCTGGCTGCGGCCGTTGATGACGACGCTGGCGCCCGAGGCGGCAAGGCCCTTGGCGATGGCATGGCCAATGCCGGCGGTCGAGCCGGTGACGAGGGCGGTCTTTCCGGAAAGGTCGATGTTCATGCGATATCTCCATGGATGTGGATGGAGATATCGGAAGCGGCTCCCTCAGCTGCAATCAGGACTCACTGACGCGTGAGGATTGTGAATGGTGGGCACGGCGCGCGAAGAGCGCGCGCCTTTCCCACCCTACCCTTCTACGCAACGAAAAAGCGGCGCCGAAGGCGCCGCTTTTGAAACTCGATGCCGGTCGGGCTTACGCCGCCTCGGCTTCCTTCTCCTGCACCGGGCCGGAATCCTGGCCCTTGGCATCGACGTCGCGATCGACGAACTCGATCACGGCCATCGCGGCGTTGTCGCCGTAGCGGAAGCCGGCCTTGATGATGCGGGTATAGCCGCCCTGGCGGTCCTTGTAGCGGGTCGCCAGCGTGTCGAAGAGCTTCTTGACCATGTCGACGTCGCGCAGCTCGGAGATGGCCTGACGGCGCAGCGACAGGCCGCCCTTCTTGCCGAGCGTGACGAGCTTCTCGACGATCGGGCGGAGCTCCTTGGCCTTGGGCAGCGTGGTGACGATCTGCTCGTGCTTGATCAGCGCGGCCGCCATGTTGGCGAACATCGCCTTGCGGTGCTCGGCCGTGCGGTTGAGCTTCCGATGAACCTTGCCGTGACGCATGTGTCTATTCCTTACGTATGAACTGCCGCGACGGTTCGTCGGACCAGTTGCTCAGGTGGGCTTCCTGCGTTCGCCCATAAAAATCGCGGCCAGATGTCTCCGGCCGCGACGGTGAAGTCGATCAGTAATGATCCTCGAAGCGCTTGGCGAGCTCGTCGATGTTCTCCGGCGGCCAGCCCGGCACTTCCATGCCGAGGTGCAGACCCATCTGGGCCAGCACTTCCTTGATCTCGTTCAGCGACTTGCGGCCGAAGTTCGGGGTGCGGAGCATTTCCGCCTCGCTCTTCTGCACGAGGTCGCCGATGTAGACGATGTTGTCGTTCTTCAGGCAGTTGGCCGAACGCACCGACAGCTCGAGCTCGTCCACCTTCTTGAGGAAGGCCGGGTTGAAGGCGAGGTCCGGAATGATCTCCTGGGCGACTTCCTTGCGCGGCTCTTCGAAGTTGACGAACACGTTGAGCTGATCCTGCAGGATGCGGGCGGCGTAAGCCACCGAGTCATCCGGCGTGATCGCGCCGTTGGTCTCGATCGTCATGGTCAGCTTGTCGTAGTCGAGGATCTGGCCCTCGCGGGTGTTCTCGACCTTGTAGGAGACCTTGCGGACCGGCGAGTACAGGCTGTCGACCGGGATCAGGCCGATCGGCGCGTCCTCGGGACGATTGCGCTCGGCGGGCACGTAGCCCTTGCCGGTCGAGACCGTGAACTCCATGCGGATCTCGGCGCCCTCGTCGAGCGTGCAGATCTGCAGATCGGGATTGAGCACGACCACGTCGCCGACGGTCTGGATGTCGCCGGCGGTGACGACGCCCGGACCCTGCTTCTTCACGACCATGCGCTTGGGGCCTTCGCCCTGCATCTTGATCGAGATGTCCTTGATGTTCAGCACGATGTCGGTGACGTCCTCACGGACGCCCGCGATCGAGGAGAACTCGTGCAGCACGCCGTCGATGTGCACCGACTGCACGGCCGCGCCCTGAAGCGAGGAGAGCAGGATGCGGCGCAGCGCATTGCCGAGGGTCTGGCCGAAACCACGCTCGAGCGGTTCGGCGACGATGGTCGCAAAACGCGAGGGATCGCTGCCGGGCGTGACCTGGAGCTTGTTCGGCCGAATCAGTTCTTGCCAATTTTTCTGGATCGTCACTGTTTCACCCATACAGGCCAGTCGATTTGACGGTGCAAATACTGGCGTTGGAGAAAGGCCGCAGGTCGCACCCGCGGCTTCTTGCAAAGTCGCTGCGGGCGCCGATGCGCCCGCAGCTCGTCAAAAATCAAACGCGACGACGCTTGCGCGGACGGCAACCGTTGTGCGGGATCGTGGTCACGTCGCGGATCGAGGTGACGGTGAAGCCGGCGGCCTGGAGCGCGCGGAGCGCCGATTCGCGGCCCGAACCGGGACCGGCGACCTCGACTTCCAGCGTGCGCATGCCGTGCTCCTGCGCCTTCTTGGACACGTCCTCGGCGGCAACCTGCGCGGCGTACGGGGTCGACTTGCGCGAGCCCTTGAAGCCCATCGTGCCGGCCGAAGACCAGGCGATCGTGTTGCCCTGCGCGTCGGTGATGGTGATGGTCGTGTTGTTGAACGACGAGTTCACATGCGCGACGCCCGAGGCGATGTTCTTGCGCTCACGACGACGAACGCGGGTGGCTTCCTTGCCCATTGAGTCCCTTTCCTGAAGATCTCAAACGCCGCCGTAATGCCAGCGGCTACACCTGTGGAACGAAAAGCGCGTGGCGAACGGGCCTCCCCGCATCGCCACACGCCGTGACTGGATTCGAAAACTTACTTCTTCTTGCCGGCGATGGCCTTGGCCGGGCCCTTGCGCGTGCGCGCATTGGTGTGGGTCCGCTGACCGCGCACCGGCAGACCGCGACGATGACGCAGGCCGCGATAGCATCCGAGGTCCATCAGACGCTTGATGTTGATGCCGACCTCACGACGCAGGTCGCCCTCGACGAGATAGTCGCGGTCGATGACTTCGCGGATCTGGAGCACTTCGGCGTCGCTGAGCTGGTTGACGCGACGATCCACGGGGATCTTGACCTTCTCCAGGATCTCACCGGCGATCTTCTGACCGATGCCATGGATGTACTGGAGCGCGATCAGCACGCGCTTGTTGGTGGGAATGTTCACGCCGGCAATACGGGCCACGGCCTTCTCTCCTGTTGCCGACCCCTCGTCAGGAATCGGGCTTTAAGTGCTTGCGTTCTCGGGCAGGTGTTCACAAACGCGAACACGACGCCCACCCCCGGTCTTCCTGGGGCCCGGCATCGTCTGAAACTATCCGACTTGGATGCGGGGCTTATTAGGGGATTCCAGGGGCTTTCGTCAACCGCTGCTAGCGTTTGGCTCGCTTTTTCGTGACCTTTTTTGCAGCCTTTTTGGCACCCTTTTTGACGGCCTTCTTGGCGGTCTTTTTGGCTGCCTTTTTGACCGTCTTCTTGGCGGTTTTCTTGGCCTTTTTGGCGGTTTTGGCCGATTTGGCGGCCTTCTTGGCAGCCTTCGCCGGCTTTTGGGGCGATTTCTTCCCCGCCTTGGCCTTCTTGGCCGGCGCTGCCTTGGCGGCGCTCCGGGCATGCGTCTTGGGCTCGACCGCCCCCAGCGCCAGCAGCTGGCGGTGGATGGCGCGGGTGACCTCGTCGATGGCCATCATGCCGTCGATGGTCGAGAGCTTCCGACGCTCGGAATAGTAGTGAATCAGCGGTTCCGTCTGGCTGCGGTAGCTGGCCAGCCGCTTGGTCAGGACCTCCGGGGTGTCGTCGAGTCGGACCTCCTCGCCGCGCTCCCGCATCTGGGCGACGCGGGTCTCGACGCGGCTCAGAAGCGCGCTCTCGTTGACGCGGAGCTCGATCACGGCGTCGAGCTTGAGGTGCTTGCGCTTGAGCAGCTCGTCCAGCGCCTCGGCCTGCGGCACGGTGCGCGGAAAACCGTCGAGGATGAAACCGTTCTTGGCATCCGGCTGGTCGATGCGGTCGGAAATGATTCCCACCACGACGTCATCGGGCACGAGGCCGCCGCTGGCCATGATCTCCTTGGCCTTCAACCCGACCGGGGTGCCGGCCGCAACCGCGGCACGCAGCATCTCGCCGGTCGAGAGCTGGACGATGCCATAGCGCTGCACCAAGAGCTGGGCCTGAGTCCCCTTGCCCGACCCCGGCGGTCCCAGAAGTATAATTCTCATCGGCGTACGCCCCCCGGATTGGTGAGCGATACGTCGCGCACCTGTGCTTTGATATCAAGAGCGGTGCAAACCACAACCAGCGCCCCACCGCCATTGACGACCATACTATAAGGCAGCCCGATCCCGTAAAGCTCGAACACCTCCGGAATCAACTGCAACGCCGTCAGGTAGACGGCTCCGACGACTGTCGTCAATGACACCACGCGATCGAGATAGTCGGCCGTGGCTTCACCCCGAGCGACACCAGGAATGGTGCCGCCACGATCCGCCAGGGATTTGGCCGTGTGTTCGGGATCGACGACATAGGCGGTATAGACGAAGGCGAGCACGAACACGGCGATCGACACCAGAATAACGTGCACCGGCTGCCCGAGCTGGAGATGCCGGTAGGCCGCGGCGACGAGGGGATGATCGCTGCCCAGAAGGAAGCCTGCAAAGGCAAGCGGCAGATAGAATATCCACGGCGCTACGGTGACGGGAATCAGGAACCCGGCGCTGTTGAGCTTGATCGGCAGCATTGCTTCGCGCACAGGCAGTTGCCGCGTGCCGACGCTGTGTGCGGCGAACTGGACCCGGATATTTCGCCGCGCGCCTTCGACAAGCACGATCACGACGACGGTCGCGATCCAGAACACGACATGGCCGAGCACAAGATTGCCCGAGATCGCCCCGCTCCGCACGAGATCCGCGATACCGGCAATGTTTTGCGGAATGGCGACGATGAAGCCCGCGCTCAAGATCAACGCCAAGCCATTGCCAATGCCGTAGCGGGTCATCTGTTCGCTGAGCCACACCAGCACGAAGACGCCGCCGACCATCGAGGCCGTAGCCGTCGTCACGAACCAGCCGTCGGGATTTTTGACCAGGCCCGGGATCGACGTCAGTGCCGAGGCGATGCCGTAGGCCTGAAAGGCCGCAAGCCCGAGTGTGAGACCGAGCGTGGCGCGCGCGATCTTGCGCCGTCCGCCCTCGCCCGACCGTTCGAGCGAATTCAGGCCGCGCCACACCACGGAGAGCAGCCGGATGAAGATTGCCGCAGTCAGATAGGGAATGAGGCCGAGCGCAAAGATCGAAAGCCGGGAGACGAGATCCAGCGTCGGCGAGACGTCGGAGAGATCCAGTCCCGGAATCGGGATCTGTGTGCCGAGCCTGAAAAGGAGCAGCGCGCCGATCGTGAAAGCGATTCGGCGCGCGAGCTCCCTGCTCATCTACGGCGGCCCCGCAGCTTGGACTTGCGGATCAGGCCTTCGTACTGGTGCGCCAGCAGATAGCCTTGCACCTGGGCCACCGTGTCCATGGTGACGCTGACGACGATCAAGAGCGAGGTGCCGCCGAAATAGAACGGCACCGAGGCGTAGGAGATCAGGATCAGATAGGGAATGAGGCCGAGCGCAAAGATCGAAAGCCGGGAGACGAGATCCAGCGTCGGCGAGACGTCGGAGAGATCCAGTCCCGGAATCGGGATCTGTGTGCCGAGCCTGAAAAGGAGCAGCGCGCCGATCGTGAAAGCGATTCGGCGCGCGAGCTCCCTGCTCATCTACGGCGGCCCCGCAGCTTGGACTTGCGGATCAGGCCTTCGTACTGGTGCGCCAGCAGATAGCCTTGCACCTGGGCCACCGTGTCCATGGTGACGCTGACGACGATCAAGAGCGAGGTGCCGCCGAAATAGAACGGCACCGAGGCGTAGGAGATCAGGATTTCCGGGATCAAGCAGACGATGGCGAGATAGATCGCGCCCAGCACGGTGATGCGCGACAGCACATAGTCGATGTATTCCGCGGTGCGCTCGCCCGGGCGAATGCCCGGAATGAAGCCGCCGTGCTTCTTCAGATTGTCCGCGGTCTCGGTCGGGTTGAACACGATCGCGGTGTAGAAGAAGGCGAAGAACACGATCAGCGCCAGATACATGATCAGGAACAGCGGGCGGCCATGGCCGAGCTGGGTGGTGATCCACTGGAACCACTCCGGCCCACTTCCCGTGTTGAAGTTCGCAACCGTGGTCGGCAGCAAGAGCAGCGAGGATGCGAAGATCGGCGGGATCACGCCGGAGGTGTTGAGCTTGAGCGGCAGATGCGAGGACTGGCCCTCGAACATCTTGTTGCCGACCTGGCGCTTCGGATACTGGATCAAGAGCCGGCGCTGGGCGCGCTCCATGAACACGATGAAGGCGATCACGGCGACGGCCATGACGATGACGACCAGGATCAGGCCGGTCGACATCGCGCCCTGACGGCCGAGCTCGAGCATGCCGGCGAGCGCCGCGGGCAGCTCGGCGACGATGCCGGCGAGAATGATCAGCGAGATACCGTTGCCGATGCCGCGCGAGGTGATCTGCTCGCCGAGCCACATCAGGAACATGGTGCCGCCGGTCAGCGTGATCGCCGTGGACAGGCGGAAGAACAAGCCGGGGTCGGCGACGACGTTGCCGGCGCCTTCGAGGCCCACCGCGATGCCGTAGGACTGGAACGCGGCCAGGATGACGGTCAGATAGCGCGTGTACTGGTTCAGCGTCTTGCGGCCGGCCTCACCTTCCTTCTTCAGGGCCTCGAGCTGCGGCGAGACGGTGGTGAGGAGCTGGATGATGATCGAGGCCGAGATGTACGGCATGATGTTCAGCGCGAAGATCGCCATGCGGTGGATGCCGCCGCCGGCGAACATGTTGAACATGCCGAGAATGCCGCCCGCCTGGGAGCGGAACACCTGCTCCCAGACGTTGGGATCGATGCCGGGCAGCGGGATGTAGGTCCCGAGCCGATAAACGAGCAGCGCACCCAGGGTGAACCAGATGCGCTTCTTCAGTTCGTCGGCCTTGGCAAACGCGCCGAAATTGAGATTGGCTGCCAGTTGTTCCGCTGCAGAGACCATCTTGGACTTTCTCCCGCCGCCTGTTGCGCCGTCATGCCCGCGGCCGGGCTAGTTTAGCGGACGCCGGACATTATCTGGGGCTCGGCTTCGATAAGTCCACGTCCCGCATGCGTAAAGGCCCGCGCGCCGCGGGCCAATGACGCAGTTGTTACGCCGCCTCGCCTTCTTCCTTGGGCTGGGCGAGGATCTTCACCGAGCCGCCGGCCTTCTCGACCGCCGCGATCGCGGTCTTGCTGGCGCCGTGCACTTCGATGTTGAGCTTGGACTTGAGCTCGCCACGGCCGAGCAGCCGCAGGCCGGCCTTGGCGCGGCGCAGCACGCCGCCCTTCACCAGGGCCTCGACGTTGACGACGCTGCCGGCGTCGATCTTCTTGGCATCGACCGCTTCCTGGAGCCGGTCGAGATTGATCTCGGCGAACTCGACGCGGAAGATGTTGTTGAAGCCGCGCTTGGGCAGACGGCGATGCATCGGCATCTGGCCGCCTTCGAAACCCTTGATGCGCACGCCCGAACGCGCGGTCTGGCCCTTGCCGCCGCGGCCGGACTGCTTGCCCTTGCCGGAACCGATGCCGCGGCCGACGCGCATACGCTTCTTGCGCGAGCCGGCGTTGTCGGCGATATCGCTGAGCTTCATCGCCCTTCTCCTTGTGTCTTGCGCACGATCTTCACCGAAAACCGCTTCCGGCTTTCCGGGACCGTTCGCCTTTGCTTACTTCTCGTCGATGATGCGGACGAGATGGTGAACTTTCTCGATCATGCCGCGGACCGCCGGGGTATCCGGCAGTTCGCTGGTGCGGCCGATCTTGTTGAGCTTGAGCCCGATCAGGGTCGAACGCTGCGAGTGATGGCGGCGGATCGCGCTGCCGGTCTGCTCGACCTTGATCGTCTTTGCGGCCTTGGCCATGGGAGTCTACTCCGAAAAGCTTCCGTTAGTCGGCGGCCGCCTCGGCATCGCCGCCGATACGACGGGACTGGAGGGTGGACACCTTGATGTTGCGGCGGGCTGCGACCGAACGCGGCGAATCCTGGTGCTTCAGCGCGTCGAAGGTCGCGCGCACCATGTTGTACGGGTTCGACGAGCCGATCGACTTCGCCACCACGTCCTGGACGCCGAGCGTCTCGAACACGGCGCGCATCGGGCCGCCGGCGATGATGCCGGTACCGGCCGGAGCTGCACGCAGGTAGACACGGCCCGCGCCATGACGGCCGGCGATGTCGTGATGGAGCGTACGGCCCTCGCGCAGCGACACCCGCGTCAGGTTGCGCTTGGCGGACTCGGTCGCCTTGCGGATCGCCTCAGGCACTTCGCGCGCCTTGCCGTGACCGAAGCCGGCGCGGCCCTTCTGGTCGCCGATCACGACCAGCGCCGCGAAACCGAAGCGCTTGCCGCCCTTGACGACCTTGGCCACGCGGTTGATGTGGACGAGCTTGTCGACGAACTCGCTGTCGCGCTCCTCGCGCTCCCTGCGTTCACGTCCGCCGCCGCGTTGATCGCGTCCACCACGTTGTTCGCGTTCAGCTGCCATGGTTTTTCCAATCCTTCAGAGGCTTGCGCCTCAATCCTCAAATTCTGTTAGAAGCTCAGCCCGCTCTCACGCGCCGCGTCGGCCAGAGCCTTGACGCGCCCGTGATAGAGATAGCTGCCGCGATCGAACACGACTTCCTTGACGCCCTTCTCGGCGGCGCGCTCGGCCAGCAACTTGCCGACCGCCTTCGCCGCATCGATGTCGGCGCCGGTCTTGCCGCCGTCGCGCATCGACTTCTCGAGCGACGAGGCAGAGGCCAGCGTCTCGCCCTTCAGGTCGTCGATGACCTGGGCGTAGATGTGCTTGGACGAGCGGAACACCGACAGGCGCGGACGGCCGCCGGCGGAACGGCGCAGCTTCAGCCGCACACTCCGCTTGCGCCGGGCATTCGTAACCTTGGCTTTGGACATGACCGGCTCCGTTACTTCTTCTTGCCTTCCTTGCGGAAGATGAATTCGCCAACATACTTCACGCCTTTGCCCTTGTAGGGCTCCGGCGGGCGATAGGAGCGGATCTCGGCGGCGACCTGGCCGACACGCTGGACGTCGCTGCCCGTCACCGTGATCTCGGTCGGCTTCGGCACGGTGATCGTGATCCCCTCGGGGATCGGATAGATCACGTCATGGCTGTAACCGAGCGCGAGCTGCAGATTCTTGCCCTGCATCGCGGCGCGATAGCCGACGCCGGTGATCTCGAGCTTCTTCTCGAAGCCCTTGGTGACGCCTTCGACCAGATTCGCGACCTGGGCGCGAGCGGTGCCGTACAGCGCCCGCGCGCGGTTGGTCTCAGCGCGCGGCTTGACCTTGACCTGGCCGTTCTCGAGCTTCACCTCGACGTCGTCATGAACGACGAACTGAAGCTGGCCCTTCGGCCCCTTCATCTTGACGGTCTGCCCATCGACGGTCGCGGTCACACCCGACGGAACCGCCACAGGCCTTTTGCCAACTCGTGACATGGATGAAAAATCCTTCTCAGAACACCGTGAAGAGGACTTCACCGCCCACATTCGCGTCGCGCGCGCTGTGGTCGGCCATGATCCCCTTCGGCGTCGACAACACCGAAATGCCGAGACCGTTATTCACCCGCGGCAGGTTCTTCACCGAGGCGTAAACACGGCGCCCGGGCTTGGAGACACGTTCGATCTCGCGGATGACGGGCTCGCCGTCGAAATACTTCAGCTCGATCTCGATCTCGCTGCGGCCCGAGGAGTGCTCGAGCGTGGCGTAGCCGCGGATGTAGCCCTCGGACTTGAGGACCTCGAGCACGTTCTCGCGCATCTTCGAACCAGGCGTGGAGACCTTGGTCTTGGAGCGCATCTGCGCGTTGCGGATACGGGTGATCAGATCGCTGATTGGATCGTGCGTAGACATCTAAACGACCCTCCTTACCAGCTGGACTTCACGAGGCCCGGGACCATGCCCTTGGAGCCAAGTTCGCGCAGCGCGATACGGGACAGCTTGTTCTTGCGATAGTTCGAGCGCGGACGGCCCGACAGCTCGCAGCGCAGGCGGATGCGGGTCGCCGACGAGTTGCGCGGCATTTCCGCCAGCTTCAGGGTCGCGGCGAACCGCTCCTCCATCGGCAGCGTCTTGTCGGCGATGATCGCCTTCAACCGCTCGCGCTTGGCGGCGGCGTTCTTCACCATCCGCTTGCGCCGGTTGTTCTTCTCGACTGAACTCTTCTTTGCCATGCTTGGCTCCTGGGTATCCGCGTTTGAGAGGCTCTAAGTCAGCGTCTCACTGCCGGAACGGGAAATTGAAAGCGGTCAACAAGGCCCTCGCCTCTTCGTCGGTCTTGGCCGTGGTGCAGACGGTGATGTCCATACCGCGGGCTTCCGTGACCTTGTCGAAGTCGATCTCGGGGAAAATGATGTGCTCCTTGATGCCGAGCGAGTAGTTGCCGCGGCCGTCGAAGCTCTTCGGGTTCAGGCCGCGGAAGTCGCGCACGCGCGGCAGCGCAACGTTCACCAGGCGATCGATGAACTCGTACATGCGGGCCTTGCGCAGCGTGACCTTGCAGCCGATCGGCTGGTTCTCACGCAGCTTGAAGGTCGCGATCGCGATGCGCGAATAGGTCACGATCGCCTTCTGGCCGGCGATCTGGGTCAATTCGGCAGCGGCGGTCTCGGCCTTCTTGCGGTCGTTGACGGAATCGCCAACGCCCATGTTCAGCACGACCTTGTCCAGGCGCGGAACCTGCATGACGTTCTCGTAACCGAACTTCTCGGTCAGAGCCGTGCGGATCTTCGCGTCATATTCCGCGCGCAGGCGCGGCGTGTAAGCGGCCTCAGCCATCGATCTCAGCTCCCGAGCTCTTGGCGATGCGGACCTTCTTGCCGTCCGCCAGAATCTTGAATCCGACGCGGGTCGGCTTTCCGTCCTTGCCGACATACGCGATGTTGGACAGTTGGATCGGCGCCTCTTTCGAGATGATGCCGCCCTCCTGGGCCTGCGTCTGCTTCTGATGACGCTTGACCATGTTGATGCCGCGCACCAGCGCGGTGCCGGCGTCGGGGCGAACCTCGAACACTTCGCCGGTGCGGCCCTTGTCGCGGCCGGTCAGCACGACGACCTTGTCGCCCTTGCGGATCTTCGCAGCCATCACAGCACCTCCGGCGCGAGCGAGATGATCTTCATGTGGTTCTTGGCGCGCAGCTCGCGCGGCACGGGCCCGAAGATACGGGTGCCGACCGGCTCGGACTGGTTGTTGATCAGCACGGCGGCGTTGCGGTCGAAGCGGATGACCGAGCCGTCGGCGCGGCGGATGTCCTTGCGGACGCGCACCACGACGGCCTTCATCACGTCGCCCTTCTTCACCTTGCCACGCGGAATGGCTTCCTTGATCGACACGACGATGATGTCGCCGATCGTGGCGTAGCGGCGCTTGGAGCCCCCGAGCACCTTGATACACATGACACGGCGTGCGCCAGAATTGTCGGCCACGTCGAGGTTGGTCTGCATCTGAATCATTGATGCACCTCGTCCTCTTTCTCTTTGCGCCAGCCCAGCCGGCGCTCAACATTTCCCTGAAGTCAGTCGGCTAAAGCCAACAGATCAGGCGCTTTTCTTGTGTTCGCCCCGGATCACGACCCAGCGCTTCAACTTCGAAATCGGCTTGGTTTCCTCGATCCACACCATGTCGCCCGGCTTGAACTGGTTGCTCTCGTCGTGCGCGTGGTAGTTCTTGGAACGGCGGATCGTCTTCTTGTAGATCGGGTGCGTGAAGCGGCGGTCGACGCGCACCACGATGGTCTTGGCTTGCTTGTCGCTGACGACCACGCCCTGCAAAGTACGTTTCGGCATCTTCGTAAGCCTCTTACTTCTTCTTCGCGCGCGTCTGCGCGGCGATGGTCTTGATCCGGGCGATGTCACGGCGGGCCTCGCGCAGGCGCGAGGTGTTCTCGAGCTGCCCGGTGGCGCGCTGGAAGCGCAGGTTGAAGCGCTCCTTCTTCAGGTTCAGGATGGCCTCATCCTGCTGGTCGGGGCTCATCGCGCGGATGTCTTCGATCTTCATCTGGGCCATGGCCATTACTCCGCAATGCGCTCGACGAAGCGCGTCTTGATCGGCAGCTTGGCGGCCGCCAGGGTCAGCGCCTCACGCGCCGTCTGGGTGTTGACGCCGTCGATCTCGAACAGCACCCGGCCCGGCTTGACGCGCGCGACCCACAATTCCGGCGAACCCTTGCCGGAGCCCATGCGGACTTCGGCCGGCTTCTTCGACACCGGAACGTCGGGGAACACGCGGATCCAGACGCGGCCGGCGCGCTTCATGTGGCGGGTCAGCGCGCGGCGGGCGGCTTCGATCTGGCGCGCGGTGACGCGCTCAGGCTCGGTCGCCTTCAGGCCGAACTGGCCGAACGCCAACGTCGCGCCCGAAGACGCAACGCCGTGGATGCGGCCCTTATGCGCCTTCCGGAACTTCGTTTTCTTAGGTTGCATCATGGCTTTAAGCCCTCAAATTCCTGTCTGGCTTTAGGCAGCGGCCGTCTCGCGGCGCTGACGGCCACCGCGATCGCCACTGCCGCCGGTCTCGCCTTCGGCCATTCTCTTGTCCTGGGCCATCGGATCGTGCTCGAGGATCTCGCCCTTGAAGATCCAGACCTTGACGCCGCAGGTGCCGAAGGTCGTGAACGCCGTCGCAACGCCGTAGTCGATGTCGGCACGCAACGTGTGCAGCGGCACGCGGCCTTCGCGGTACCACTCCATGCGCGCGATTTCCGCACCGCCCAGACGACCCGAGCAGTTGATGCGGATGCCTTCCGCGCCGAGACGCATCGCCGACTGCACGGCGCGCTTCATGGCACGGCGGAAAGCCACGCGGCGCTCGAGCTGCTGCGCGATCGACTCGGCCACCAGCGTCGCATCGAGCTCCGGCTTGCGGATTTCGACGATGTTGATGACGACGTCGGACGAGGTGATGTCCGCGACCTTCTTGCGCAACTTGTCGATGTCGGCGCCCTTCTTGCCGATCACCACGCCCGGACGGGCCGAGTGGATGGTGACGCGGCACTTCTTGTGCGGACGCTCGATCACGATGCGGGCGACGGCCGCCTGCTTGAGCTCCTTGTGCAGGATCTCACGGATCTTGACGTCCTCGTGCAGCAGCTTGCCGTATTCCTGCTTGCCGGCGAACCAGCGGGAATCCCAGGTCCGGTTGATGCCGAGGCGCAGACCGATCGGATTGATCTTTTGACCCATCGTGTTCTCCTGCGCCCTTAAGCGGCGGCTTCAGCTTCGACCTGACGAACGATGATCGTCAGCTGCGAAAACGGTTTGTAGACACGGCCCGAGCGGCCACGGCCGCGGGCGGCGAAGCGCTTCATCACGAGGCCGTTGCCGACGAAGGCCTGCGCCACGACGAGATCGTCGACGTCGAGGTCGTGGTTGTTCTCGGCGTTGGCGATCGCCGATTCCAGGCACTTCTTCACGTCGACCGCGATCCGCTTGCGCGAAAACTGCAGGTCGGCGAGCGCGGCAGACGCCTTCCGGCCGCGAATGAGCTGGGCGACCAGGTTGAGCTTCTGCGGGCTCACCCGCAGCATCCGGGCGACCGCCTTGGCCTCGTTCTCGGCGAGGCTCCGTTCGCGCTTAGGTTTGCTCATCGTTTAATCCTCAAGCCTTCTTGGCTTTCTTGTCGCCGGAGTGGCCATGGAAGGTCCGGGTCGGCGAGAACTCGCCGAACTTGTGACCGACCATTTCCTCGTTCACGGCCACCGGCACGTGCTTCTGACCGTTGTAGACGCCGAAGGTCAGACCGACGAATTGCGGCAGGATCGTCGAGCGACGGCTCCAGATCTTGATGACGTCGTGACGGCCGGACGCGCGCGCGGCATCTGCCTTCTTGAGCAGAGAACCCTCGACGAACGGGCCTTTCCAGACTGAACGAACCATGTCCGGCGTTCCTTACTTCTTCCGCTTGTGGCGGCTTAGGAGAATGAATTTGTTGGTCGACTTGTTGGAGCGGGTCTTCTTGCCCTTGGTCGGCTTGCCCCACGGAGTGACCGGGTGACGACCGCCCGAGGTACGACCTTCACCACCGCCGTGCGGATGGTCGATCGGGTTCATCGAAACACCGCGGTTATGCGGCTTGCGGCCCAGCCAACGGTTGCGGCCGGCCTTGCCGATCGAGGTGTTCATGTGATCCGGGTTCGACACCGCGCCGATCGTGCCGCGGCAACGGCCGTGCACCAGGCGCTGCTCGCCCGAATTCAGGCGGATGATGACGTAGTCCTGGTCGCGGCCGACGAGCTGGGCGTACGTCCCCGCGGAACGGGCCAGCTGGCCACCCTTCCCGATCTTGACCTCGATGTTGTGGATGATCGTGCCGACTGGCATATTGCCGAGCGGCATGACGTTGCCCGGCTTCACGTCGACATAGTTCCCGGCCACGATGGTGTCGCCCACGGCCAGACGCTGCGGCGCCAGGATATAGGCCTGCTCGCCGTCCTGGTACTTGATCAGCGCGATGAACGCAGTGCGGTTCGGATCGTATTCCAGCCGCTCGACCGTCGCGGGCGCATCGACCTTGTCGCGCTTGAAGTCGACGAGGCGCAGCGTCTGCTTGTGACCGCCGCCGCGGAAGCGCACGGTGATGCGACCGGTGTTGTTGCGACCGCCCGAGGACTTCTTGCCTTCGGTGAGCGCCTTGACCGGCTTGCCCTTGTACAGGGCCGAACGATCGACCATGACCAGCTGGCGCTGGCCCGGCGTCGTGGGATTGAATGTCTTCAGTGCCATCGTCGTACGACCTTACAGACCGGTGGTGACGTCGATCCGGTGACCCTCTTCGAGGGTCACGATCGCGCGTTTGCTGTTCGACTGCGAGCCGATGGTGCCGCGGAAGGCCTTGACCTTGCCCTTGCGGACCAGCGTGTTGACGCTCTTGACCTTGACGTCGAACAGCTTCTCGATCGCTTCCTTGATCTGCGGCTTGGTCGCCTTGGCGGCCACCTTGAACAGCACCTTGTTGTGCTCCGAAGCGATCGTCGCCTTTTCGGTCACGACCGGCGACAGGATCACGTCGTAGTGGCGAGGCTCGATGTTCTTGCTCATTTGAAGCGCGCCTCCAGCGCATCGATGGCGGCCTTGGTCAGAACGAGCTTCTGACGGCGCAGGATGTCATAGACGTTGATGCCCTGGATCGGCAGCACGTCCATGTTCGGGATGTTGCGGGCCGCAGCGGCGAAGCCGTTGTTGAGCTCGGCACCGTCGATGATCAGCGCGTTGGTGAGGCCGAGGCCCGAGAAGTGGCCGAGCAGCGCCTTGGTCTTGGCGGCTTCCAGCGCGGCCTTCTCGATCACGACGAGATCGCCGTCCTTGGCCTTGGCCGAGAGCGCATGCTTCAGTGCGAGCGCACGGACCTTCTTCGGCAGGTCGGTGGCGTGCGAACGCACCACCGGACCGAAGGCACGACCGCCGCCGCGGAACTGCGGCACGCGGGCCGAGCCGTGACGAGCACCGCCGGTGCCCTTCTGCTTGTACATCTTCTTGCCGGTGCGCCAGATCTCGGCGCGGCCCTTGGCCTTGTGCGTGCCGGCCTGGCGCTTGTTGAGCTGCCACTGCACGCAGCGCGCGATGATGTCCTCGCGCGGCTCGAGACCGAAAATGGCGTCGGACAGCTGGACGGAGCCGGCTTCCTTACCTTCGAGGGTGGTGACCTTCAATTCCATCTCACGCCTCCTGCGCAGCCGGAGCGGCTTCCGCGTCGCCAGCAACCTTGAACTTGCCGGGCTTCGGAGCTTCCTTCGGCAGCGGCTTCTTGACGGCGTCGCGCACGCGGATCCAGCCGCCCTTGGAGCCGGGAACGGCGCCCTCGACGAGGATCAGGCCACGCTCGACATCGGTCTGGACGACGCGAAGGTTGAGCGTGGTGATGCGGTCGACACCCATGTGGCCGGGCATCTTCTTGTTCTTCCAGGTCTTGCCGGGGTCCTGACGGCCACCGGTCGAACCGATCGAGCGGTGCGAGATCGACACACCGTGCGTGGCGCGCAGACCGCCGAAGTTCCAGCGCTTCATGCCGCCGGCGAAGCCCTTACCGACCGAGGTGCCGGTGACGTCGACGAACTGACCGACGACGAAGTGGTCAGCCTGGATCTCAGCGCCGACCGGGATCATGGCGTCCGCGGTGACGCGGAATTCCTCGACCCGGCGCTTCGGCTCGACCTTGGCGACCGCGAACTGGCCGCGCTCGGCCTTCGGCATGTAAACGGTCTTGCGGCTGCCCGAACCGAGCTGGAGCGCGACGTAACCGTTCTTCTCTTCGGTGCGGTGGCCTACGACCTGGCAATTGCCGAGCTTCAGCACGGTCACGGGGATATGTTCGCCGGCCTCCGTGAAGACCCGCGTCATCCCGACCTTTTGTGCGATCACTCCGGAGCGCATCGGCTTGCTTCCTGTTCTCTTTGTCCGCTTTTGGCGAACGGGATCCAAAATCTTAGAGCTTGATCTCGACGTCGACACCGGCGGCCAGATCGAGCTTCATCAAAGCATCGACGGTCTGCGGGGTCGGATCGACGATGTCGAGCAGGCGCTTGTGAGTGCGCATCTCGAACTGTTCGCGGCTCTTCTTGTCGACGTGGGGCGAACGGTTGACGGTGAACTTCTCGATGCGGGTGGGCAGCGGAATGGGTCCGCGGACCTGCGCGCCGGTGCGCTTCGCCGTGTTCACGATCTCGCGGGTCGACGTATCGAGGATACGATGGTCGAACGCCTTGAGACGGATACGAATGTTTTGGCCGTTCATTGCCGTGGTCTCTCTTCAGTGGGTGGCGAATAGCGAATAGCGAATGTCACCATTCGCTACTCGCCGTCCCTTTTCTCGTAATTACTCGATGATCGAGGCGACGACGCCGGCGCCGACGGTGCGGCCGCCTTCGCGGATCGCGAAGCGGAGCTTCTCTTCCATCGCGATCGGCACGATCAGGTGCACTTCCATCGCGATGTTGTCGCCCGGCATCACCATCTCGGTGCCTTCCGGCAGGTGCACGACACCGGTCACGTCGGTGGTGCGGAAGTAGAACTGCGGACGGTAGTTGGTGAAGAACGGGGTGTGGCGACCGCCCTCTTCCTTGGTGAGGATGTAGGCCTCAGCCTTGAACTTGGTGTGCGGCTTGACCGAACCCGGCTTGGCCAGAACCTGGCCGCGCTCGACGTCCTCGCGCTTGGTGCCGCGGAGCAGCGCGCCGATGTTGTCGCCGGCCTGGCCCTGATCGAGCAGCTTGCGGAACATTTCGACGCCGGTGACGGTGGTCTTCTGGGTGGCGCGGAGACCGACGATCTCGATTTCCTCGCCGACCTTGACGACGCCGCGCTCGACACGGCCGGTCACGACGGTGCCGCGGCCCGAGATCGAGAACACGTCTTCAACCGGCATCAGGAACGGCTGGTCGATCGGACGCTCCGGCTGCGGGATGTACTCGTCGACGTTCTTCATCAGCTCGAGGATGGCGTCGTGGCCGAGCTTCTTGTCGGAGTCTTCGAGAGCGGCCAGCGCCGAACCCTTGATGATCGGGATCTTGTCGCCGGGGAATTCGTACTTCGAGAGCAGCTCGCGGACTTCGAGCTCGACGAGCTCGAGCAGCTCCGGATCGTCGACCATGTCGCACTTGTTGAGGAACACCACGAGCGCGGGCACGCCGACCTGGCGGGCGAGCAGGATGTGCTCGCGGGTCTGCGGCATCGGGCCGTCAGCGGCCGACACGACCAGGATCGCGCCGTCCATCTGGGCAGCGCCGGTGATCATGTTCTTCACGTAGTCGGCGTGGCCGGGGCAGTCGACGTGGGCGTAGTGCCGGTTCGGCGTCTCGTACTCGACGTGCGCGGTCGAGATGGTGATGCCGCGGGCCTTCTCTTCCGGCGCCTTGTCGATCTGGTCGTACGCGGTGAACGTCGCACCGCCGGCTTCGGCGAGAACCTTGGTGATCGCCGCGGTCAGCGACGTCTTGCCATGGTCGACGTGACCGATGGTGCCGATGTTGCAGTGCGGCTTGGTACGTTCAAACTTTGCTTTGGCCATTTGACTCTCCGTTCAATCGTCAGCTTTCAACCGACGACAATCAGGCAAACTTCTTCTGGACTTCTGCCGACACGTTGGCCGGCGCTTCTGCGTAGTGATCGAACTGCATGGTGAAGGTCGCGCGACCCTGGCTCATCGAGCGCAGATTGTTCACGTAACCGAACATGTTCATGAGCGGCACCATCGCGTTGATGACGTTGGCGTTGCCGCGCATGTCCTGCCCCTGGATCTGACCGCGCCGGGAATTCAGGTCGCCGATGACCGAGCCGGTGTAGTCTTCCGGGGTCACCACCTCGACCTTCATGATCGGCTCGAGCAGGACGGACTTGCCCATCTGCAGCGCTTCGCGGAAGCAGGCACGCGAGGCGATTTCGAAGGCGAGCGCCGACGAGTCGACGTCGTGATACTTGCCGTCGACCAGCTGCACCTTGACGTCGACCACGGGGAAGCCCGCGACCACGCCCGGACGACAGCACGCTCTCCAGGCCCTTCTCGACGCCGGGGATGTATTCCTTCGGCACCGCGCCGCCGACGATCTTCGATTCGAACTCGAAGCCCTTGCCGGCTTCGTTCGGCTCGACGATGAACGACACGGCCGCGAACTGGCCGGTACCGCCGGTCTGCTTCTTGTGGGTGTAGCTGTGCTCCACCCGCTTGGTGATGCGCTCGCGGAACGCCACCTGCGGCGCGCCGATGTTGGCGTCGACCTTGTAGGTGCGCTTGAGGATGTCGACCTTGATGTCGAGATGGAGCTCGCCCATGCCCTTGAGGATGGTCTGGCCGGACTCGTGGTCGGTCGACACGCGGAAGGACGGATCCTCCGCGGCGAGCTTGGCCAGCGCCACGCCCAGCTTCTCCTGGTCGGCCTTGGACTTCGGCTCGATCGCGATCTCGATGACCGGCTCGGGGAATTCCATCTTCTCCAGGATCACCTGCTTGTCGGGATCGCACAGCGTGTCACCGGTGCGCGCTTCCTTCAGGCCGGCCAGCGCGACGATGTCGCCGGCGTAGGCTTCCTTGATGTCCTCGCGGTTGTTCGCATGCATCAACAGCATGCGCCCGATCCGCTCCTTCTTCTCGCGGGTCGAGTTCACGACGCCGGTGCCGCTCTGCAGAATGCCGGAGTAGATGCGGCAGAAGGTGATGGTGCCGACGAACGGGTCGTCCATGATCTTGAACGCGAGCAGCGCCAGCGGCTCCTTGTCGTCCGCCTTGCGCACGACTTCGTTGCCCTTGTCGTCGGTGCCCTTGATCGCGGGCACGTCGAGCGGCGACGGCAGGTAGTCGACGACGGCGTCGAGCAGCGGCTGCACGCCCTTGTTCTTGAAGGCCGAGCCGCACAGCACGGGATAGAACGCGCCGGTCAGCACCGCCTTGCGGATCAGGCGCTTCAGGGTCGCCTCGTCCGGCTCCTTGCCGTCGAGATAGGCGGCCATGGCGTCATCGTCGAGCTCGACGGCGGCTTCCACCATCTTCTCGCGGTATTCCTTGGCCTGGTCGACGAGGTCTTCCGGAATGTCGACATAGTCGAACTTGGCACCGAGCGACTCGTCGTTCCAGACGACGCCCTTCATCTTCACGAGGTCGACGAGACCCTTGAAGTTGTTCTCGGCACCGATCGGAAGCTGGATCGCGACGGGCTTGGCGCCCAGACGATCGACGATGTCCGACAGACATTTGAAGAAGTCGGCACCGATCTTGTCCATCTTGTTGGCGAAGACGATGCGCGGAACCTTGTACTTGTCGCCCTGGCGCCAGACGGTCTCGGTCTGGGGCTCGACGCCCTGGTTGGAGTCGAGCACGCAGACGGCGCCGTCGAGCACGCGCAGCGAACGCTCGACTTCGATGGTGAAGTCGACGTGGCCGGGCGTGTCGATGATGTTCAGGCGCTTGCCGTTCCAGAACGCGGTGGTCGCAGCCGAGGTGATCGTGATGCCACGCTCCTGCTCCTGCTCCATCCAGTCCATCGTCGCGGCACCTTCGTGCACTTCGCCGATCTTGTGGCTCTTGCCGGTGTAATAGAGGATGCGCTCGGTGGTCGTGGTCTTGCCGGCGTCGATATGCGCCATGATACCGAAGTTACGGTAGTCCTCGATGGCATGTTGGCGGGGCATGGGTCGTTCCTTGCGAGTCCGAGTGTGTCGCCGTTACCAGCGGTAGTGCGAGAAGGCGCGGTTGGCTTCCGCCATGCGGTGCACGTCTTCGCGCTTCTTGACGGCGTTCCCCCGGTTGTTCGATGCGTCCAAGAGCTCCGCCGAGAGCCGCTCGGTCATCGTCTTCTCGTTGCGCTCGCGCGCAGCCGCGATCAGCCAGCGAATGCCGAGAGCCTGACGGCGGGTCGAGCGAACCTCGACCGGAACCTGGTAGGTCGCGCCGCCGACGCGGCGGGAGCGAACCTCGATGGTCGGCATGACGTTCTCGAGCGCCTGCTCGAACACGCCGAGCGGGTTCTGCTTGGTCTTGGATTCGATGATGCCGAACGCACCATAGACGATGCCTTCCGCAACCGACTTCTTGCCGGCGTACATCACCGAGTTCATGAACTTCGTGACGATGATGTTCCCGAACTTCGGATCCGGAAGAACTTCGCGCTTTTCCGCAGAGTGGCGACGAGACATAGGCTTGGTTCCCGCTTACTTCGGACGCTTGGCGCCGTACTTCGAACGACGCTGCTTACGGTTCTTGACGCCCTGGGTGTCCAGAACGCCGCGGAGGATGTGGTAGCGCACGCCCGGCAAGTCCTTGACGCGGCCGCCGCGGATCATGACCACCGAGTGCTCCTGGAGGTTATGGCCCTCGCCGGGGATGTAGCCGATCACCTCGAAGCCGTTGGTCAGGCGCACCTTGGCAACCTTACGAAGCGCCGAGTTCGGCTTCTTCGGGGTCGTGGTGTAGACGCGCGTGCAAACACCACGCTTCTGCGGCGACTGCTGCAGCGCCGGCACCTTCTTGCGCGACTTCTGCACTTCCCGCGGTTGAGCGATCAGCTGGTTGATCGTCGGCATACTGGCCTTCACCCTTTTTCTGCCGCGGCCCCTCTCGGGTCCGCTGTCTTGCCGCGGCCCGTCACCGGGTCCGCAAATTCTGTTCGAGCCAACCCGCCCGAGGAGGCCACCTTGCGCGAAATAACCCGCGCAAAGCGAAATTGCGCCAACCGCTCCATCAACGAGCGGAAAGCGCTTCGACGCCACAGAGGACCGCAGTCTTGAAGCCGTTCAGCTTAGTGCCGCGGCCCGCGCACTGAGGTCATGCATCCGAATTCGATCTCAAGAGAACGTGCTCGAGAGAACTAAAGTCGCACTGGCATTGCCTAGCTATGATCGACAGCGTTTGAGCGGCATTCGTCGAGGTTGGTGCCCGTCTTTGCGACCCCTGGCAGATCTAGTCTTTGGGGATCAACGGGTGGCCCGTTCCGACGCTGGCGATGCTCACCGCCTGTCGTTAAGTGAGGCGCTTTCTATAAGTGAGAATCGGTCAAGTCAAGGTGAAACCACAGTCACAAAGCGCTTCATGCGCTTGCCAAAATCGCTGTTTGCCGCCCTCGCCGCGCCACCCTGATATGGGACCTAAGTCTCCAATTCGCCAGCCCACAAACAATTTATATCCGGACAAAAAGAAACTTTATTATCGGCGTCGAGGGGCTTTTGTGCTCGAAATGCGTTAAGGCGCGTTAATCTCTCCGCGTCGGCAGCAATCCGCGACGAACATCACCATGATCGGCGTGGGGTGGTGCGGTCCGACCGACAACGGCGGTGTCGGCTGCACGCGCTTTTCGACGGCCCGGCCGGTCTGCATGAGAGCCATCTGACCGCGTTTTCGAATCGAAGAACTCGCCGCCAGGTTCGGCCCGCGCGCCACGGACCGGAATCACGGGCTCGCTACAGCCCGGTCAGTCCTCCTCGTCGTCGTCATCGTCGTCATCGTCGCGGTCGTCGGCGGCGTGAGCTGCGGTGCCGTGGGGCTGGTGGATCTGATCGTTCCACAGCTTGCGATAGGTGCCGTTCTTGGCGAGCAGCTCGGCGTGGGAGCCGCGCTCGATCGCCCTGCCCCCTGAAATCACGATGATCTCGTCCATTTCGACCACCGAGGTCAGGCGGTGGGTCGACCAGATCATGGTGCGGCCCTTGGCGACCTTGAGCAGCGTGCGGTTGATCGCGGCCTCGGTGG
Source organism: Bradyrhizobium sp. USDA 372 (assembly GCF_053629095.1). Lineage (NCBI taxonomy): Bacteria > Pseudomonadati > Pseudomonadota > Alphaproteobacteria > Hyphomicrobiales > Nitrobacteraceae > Bradyrhizobium > Bradyrhizobium sp. USDA 372. The sequence goes on from NZ_JBRJHR010000001.1 coordinate 1,107,533, forward strand.
TCTGGTCCAGCGCCGAGGTGGCTTCGTCCAGCAGCAGCACGGAGGGGTTCCGGATGATCGCGCGCGCGATCGCGATGCGCTGGCGCTGGCCGCCCGACAGCGTATCGCCACGCTCGCCGACCGGCGTGTCGTAGCGCTGCGGCAGGCTCATGATGTAGCGGTGGATCTCGGCCTTCTTGGCGGCCTCCTCCACCTCCTCGTCGGTTGCGCCCTCCTTGCCGAGCCGGATGTTCTCGCGGATCGACATGTTGAACAGCATGTTCTCCTGGAACACCACCGCCATGCTCCGGCGCAGCGAGTCCAGCGTCACCTTGCGGACGTCGACGCCGTCGATGGCGACGCGGCCTTCGTCGGGCACGTAGAGCCGCAGGATCAGATTCAGCAGCGTGCTCTTGCCGGAGCCGCTCGGACCGACGATCGCGATGCGCTTGCCGGCATTGAGCTTGAGGCTGAGATTGTCCAGCACCGGCGTCTGGCTGCCCTCGTACTGGAAGGTGACGTGATCGAAAGTGATGTCGTTGGTGATGCGCGGCAGGTCCGGCGCGCCGGGACGATCGGCCCCGCGGGTTGGCTCGTCGAGCAGTTCCTGAATGTGACGGATCGCGGCGGCCGAGGAGATCGACACCGGGATGAAATGCATCACATGGGCGATGTTGTAGGAGACCTCCCAGAACGCGCTCTCGAAGGTGACGAAGGTGCCGATGGTGATCTGGCCCTTGGTCGCCAGATAGGCGCCGATCGCGAGCACCACGAGGTGCAGGAGGAGCACCGAGATGGTGACCGTCCGCTCCACCATGGTCGAGAGGAATGTGGCCGAGGCAATCCTGTTGCGGGTCTCGTCGTTGCGCAAGGTGAAGAAACCGAACATCTTGCGTTGCAGGCTGAACGCCTTGATCACCGCCTGGGCCGCCACGTTCTCCTGCACCAGGCCGAGCAGCGCCGATTCGTTGAGCTTCTGCTCGTAATTGGCCTGCACCGCCTTCGGCGTCAGGATCCGGGGGCCGATCAGCGTGATCGGGAACACCAGCAGGGCGACGACGGCGAGCTGCCAGTTGAGGAAGACCATCAGGATAATGCCGGCGATCAGTTCCAGGAACGGCAGCGCGGCACTGTTGGCGAACGTCTTGACCGCCCCTTCGAAGGCCGAGAGATCGACCGAGAAGCGCGACAGGATCTCGCCGCGCCTGGTGCGGCCGAAATAGGCCGCCGGCAAATCCTGAACGTGCTCGAACAGGCGCTTGCGGACATCGGAGATGATGCAAGCGGCAAGGCGCGCGTCCCAGCGTTCGTACCAGACCGCAACGATCGAGGTGAAGATGCCGGCGACGGCGAGCACGCCGAGGATCTTGTAGAGCGCCTGAAAATCCTCCTCGCCGAGCGCATCGTCGATCAGGAACTTGAGGCTGAGCGGCATGATGACGTTGAACAACGTCTCGATCACGACGCCGAATGCCACGAATGACAGCATCCGCTTGTAATTGGAGAGATAGGGCTTGACGAACCCGACGATGGTCGCGAGGGCGCCGGCAGCTTCGCGCGCGGTAAAGACGACGAGGTCCTCGTCTTCTTCGTCGTCGTCCTCGAGCTCAAGCTCGTCATCCGCCTCATCGTCGTCGTCCTCGTCGAGGTCCGGCTTGGCGAGGGCAAGCTTGTCGTCGAGCTCGGCCGCTTCTTCCGCGGCGAGCTTCTGTTTGTCGGGCGGGAGGGGTTTGGACGCCATGAAACCAACCGATGCTGACGGCCGGCATGACCGCAGAGAACGCAGGAATAGCGGCAACCGCTATTGCACCGATTCTATGCGATCAGGATGAATTCGGCAAAACAATTGGCGAATTCGTTTCCCTTCCCCAGGACTAGTCCTCGTCCTCGACCTTGTCGAAGAAGGAATAGCGCAAGCTGTCCGCGTCGGCGTACCACTGCCCCGGCCCCTTGTTGGCGGCGAGTGTCGCCTCCCACAGCGCATCGGTGCAATCCTTGCGGTGCATCGACAGGTCGAAGCCGTTGCCGAAGAACAGCTCGGACCATTCCCACCAGGTGCCGAGCTTCTTGACCCCGCGCAGGAGGTCGTAGCGGTCGATCAATGCCGGCGCCATGTCCGAGGTGACGGAGCCGAACACGAGACCGGTCTTGACCACGCGGTTGAACTCGCGGATGGCGCGGACCACCTGCTTCGGGGAAACGTGGCAGAGGCTGGTCTCGAACACGAAGTCGAACGTGCCGTCCTTGAACGGCATGTCGGTGATCGAGCCGAGCTTGTTGTACTTCTTCAGCGCCTTCGGCGTCTTGGCATGGATGACGCGGTTGTTCTCGATTCCCCATGCATCGATGCCGCGATCGCGCAGCGCGCCGACCAGTTCGCCGCTGGCGGAACCCGCGATGAGCAGCTTGGCGCCCGCCGCCTTGCCCCAGACGATGCCGATCAGCTTGGTCAGGTAGTCGGGATCGGTGAAGTGCCGCCACGCCTGGTGATAGGGGCCGAGGCCGCGATAATTCTCGAAATAATCGCGATCGATCTTGTCAGAGAGCGGCTTCTCGCTCTGCGCGCGTTCGCGGCGCAAGCGCATCATCTCGGTCAGGATGATGTCGGTCGCCGCGTCCGAGGAATCGAGCAGGCCGTTCAGCGTCGAATCGAACAGATAGTCGCCGACCACCACGATGCCGGGGTGCTCCTTCGGCTCGGGCCTGTGATTGGTCATGACGTCGCGCACGGGCAAGCCACCAGGCAACGCATTCACCGAGGACAGCCAGCGGTGGATCTTGCCTTCGATGAAGTGCAGACGCGCGTCGCCGAGAGAGGCCGGCAGCGACTTCAGGGCGGCATCGATCAGCTCCTGGTCCGACAGATTGGCAAAAGCCAGCGCGTCGCAGCCGGGAATGAGCCAGTTCAGAACACCATGCTTGCCGACGTCGTGACGTGCGCCCTCGTTGTAGACGCAGCAGCCGCCGAAGGCTTCCGACATGAACCATGCGCCCGGAATCCTGTCGCCCCAGAACGGCTCGTCGAACAGGATCGAGACGCGCAAATAATGCGCGGGCCGGTCGAAGTATGAGACGTGCTTGACCATCGACTTGCGCAGCTGCTCGCCTTCCCACCCCATGGTGGCGAGCCAGGAATGCGGCAAGCAGACCAGCACGAGATCGAAGTCGCGCGTCTCCGGACCCTTGCCGTTCATCATCTTGAGCTGGTAGCGGCCGGTCGGCGCCTTGCCGACGGTGAGCACGCGGTGATTGAGCTGGATGTCGGCATTGACCTCCGACTGCAGGCATTCGATCAGCTGCTCGTTGCCGTTCTGGATGGAATAGAGGCCGATATAGCCGTCGACGTCCATCAGATAGTTCTTGAGCGCGTTGAGGCCGTTGGTGTTGTGGCTTTCGGTCGCGATGTCGGAGCGCGCCATCACCTTGAAGAAGCGCTTTGCGATGGCGTCCTCGACCTCCTCGTCGAGCACCTGCTCGGCCGTCTTGTAGGCCCAGGGATGCTCGTTGTCGTGCGCGCCGACGCCCTCGTAATATTCCACCGGCGACATCACCTCGGCGCAGCGCTTGCGGAAGGCTTCGATCGCGGCCGCAGTCTTGGCGCCGTATTTGCGGCGCATGCCCGGAACGTCGTTGAGCAGCTCACCGCCGAACTGGACCTGCTCGGCATCCATCGGAATGGTCTGCAGGCCGAAATGCTGGATCAGCTCGCGCAAGGGGTCCGGGCCCGTCATCGAGTAGTCGTAGATCTCGGCAACGCCGGCCTCGTACATCGCGGGCGCCGAATCGAACGTGCGCGTGACGATCTTGCCGCCGAGCCGGTCGGAGGCCTCGTAGAGGGTGACGCGGCAGAGGTCGCCGAGCTTGCGCTTCAGGTACCAGGCGCTCATCAGCCCGCCGGGGCCGCCGCCTACGATTGCAAGATCAAGCATGAGAGTTCCGTGGTCTTCCGGCCCTGCCCCCTTCACGGGACCACCGGTCTAAGTCGCCTTAGCAGAAGCGCTTTTGCGGCTGAAGGAAAGATGAACAAAGGGCGATCCTGCATCGCAGCAAGCAAAGAAAGCAGCAAAAAGGCCGGCAAAAGCCGGCCTTTTCATTGTCCTCGGTATTCCTACGGATGAACGATCATTCCGCAGGCGGCAGCGCAGGAAGCTCGGCTTCCGGCGCCGGCGACACGACGGCGGCCTGCTTCTCGCGCTCGTCCAGGATCAGCTTGTCGCGCTTCATGGCGACTTCGCGGATCTTGGCCATGGAGGCGCCGGTGCCCGCCGGGATCAGCCGGCCGACAATGACGTTCTCCTTGAGGCCTTCGAGCGGATCGATCTTGCCGTTGACCGCCGCCTCGGTGAGGACGCGGGTGGTCTCCTGGAACGATGCCGCCGAGAAGAAGGAGCGGGTCTGGAGGCTCGCCTTGGTGATGCCGAGCAGAACCGGCGTTCCCGTGGCGGGCTTCTTGCCCTCTTCCCTGGCCTTCTCGTTCAGCGCGTCGAACTCGATCTTGTCGACCTGCTCGCCGGAGATCATGTCCGTGTCGCCCTGGTCGGTGACTTCCACCTTCTGGAGCATCTGACGGACAATCACCTCGATGTGCTTGTCGTTGATGAGCACGCCCTGCAGCCGGTAGACCTCCTGGATCTCGTTGACCAAATAGGCCGCGAGCTCCTCGATGCCCTTGACCGCAAGGATGTCGTGCGGCGCCGGGTTGCCTTCCACGATGAAGTCGCCCTTTTCGACGACGTCGCCGTCCTGAAGGTGGATGTGCTTGCCCTTCGGGATCAGGTACTCGCGCGGCTCGTCGGTCTTGTCCATCGGCTCGATCGAGATGCGACGCTTGTTCTTGTAGTCGCGCCCGAACCGGATGGTGCCCGCGATTTCGGCGATGATCGCCGCATCCTTCGGGCGCCGAGCCTCGAACAGTTCCGCCACCCGCGGCAGACCGCCGGTGATGTCACGCGTCTTGGCGCTTTCGGTCGAGACACGGGCGAGGATGTCGCCCGGCTGGACCTTGGCTCCGATGTCAACCGAGAGAATGGCGTCGACCGACAGCATGTAGCGGGCGTCGCCGCCACGGGCGAGCTTGAGCACCTTGCCGTCCTTGCCCTTGATCACGATGGCCGGACGCAGGTCCGAGCCGCCGCGCGTCGAGCGCCAGTCGATGACCACGCGCTTGGCGATACCGGTGGCCTCGTCGAGCGTTTCCGAGATCGACTGCCCCTCGACCAGATCCTCGAAGCCGATGGTACCTTCGACCTCGGTGAGCAGCGGACGGGTGTAGGGATCCCACTCGACGATGCGCTGGCCGCGCTTGACCATGTCGCCCTCGTCGACGTGCAGGCGCGAACCGTACTGGATACGGTGCGTCGCACGCTCGGTGCCGTCGGCATCGACGATCGCGACAACCATGTTGCGCACCATCGCGATCAGGTGACCTTCGCTGTTGCGGGCGATGGCCTTGTTCCTGATCACGATCTTGCCGTCGAAGTTGGCTTCGACGAAGGACTGCTCGTTGAGCTGCGCCGCACCGCCGATGTGGAAGGTGCGCATGGTGAGCTGGGTGCCCGGCTCGCCGATCGACTGCGCCGCGATGACGCCGACCGCTTCGCCGTGGTTGACCGGCGTGCCGCGGGCGAGGTCGCGGCCGTAACACTTGCCGCAGATGCCGTTGACGAGCTCGCAGGTCAGTGCCGAGCGGATCTTCACCTCCTGGATGCCGGCCTGATGGATGGCATCCACGTGGCTCTCTTCCATCAGCGTATCGCGCTTGACGATCACCTGGCCGGAGCTGTCACGCACGTCTTCGCAGGCCGTGCGTCCGAGGATGCGCGAGCCGAGCGAGGCGACCACGGTGCCGGCATCGACGATGGCCCGCATCTTGATGCCGAGCTTGGTGCCGCAGTCGCTCTGCGTGATGATGCAGTCCTGCGCCACGTCGACGAGACGACGGGTCAGGTAGCCGGAGTTCGCGGTCTTCAACGCGGTGTCCGCGAGGCCCTTGCGGGCGCCGTGGGTCGAGTTGAAGTACTCGAGCACCGAGAGGCCTTCCTTGAAGTTCGAGATGATCGGCGTCTCGATGATCTCGCCCGACGGCTTGGCCATCAGGCCGCGCATGCCCGCGAGTTGGCGCATCTGGGCCGGCGAACCGCGGGCACCGGAGTGAGCCATCATGTAGATCGAGTTGATGTCGGCGTCGGCTCCGCTCGCCGTCTTCTTGGTGGCGGAGATCTCCTTCATCATCGCCTTGGCGATTTCTTCGGTGGCCTTCGACCAGGCGTCGACGACCTTGTTGTACTTCTCGCCATGGGTGATCAGGCCGTCGTTGTACTGCTGCTCGAAATCCTTCGCCAGCGTACGGGTGGTGTCGACGATCTTCCACTTGCCGTGCGGCACGACCATGTCGTCCTTGCCGAACGAGATGCCGGCCTTGAACGCGTTGTAGAAGCCGAGCGCCATGATGCGGTCGCAGAAGATCACCGTCTCCTTCTGGCCGCAGTGGCGGTAGACCTGGTCGATGACGCCGGAGATCTCGCGCTTGGTCATCAGCTTGTTGATGATCTCGTAGGAGATGCGCGGGTTCTTCGGCAGCAGATTGCCTAGCATGACGCGGCCGGCGGTGGTCTCGATCCAGCGCTTGGAGACCTTGCCGGTCTCGTCCATGCCCTCCCACCGGTACTTGATCTTGGTGTGGAGGTGGATGACCTTCGCGTGCAGCGCGTGCTCGAGCTCGGCCATGTCGCCGAACACCTTGCCCTCGCCGGGCAGGCCTTCGCGCATGATCGAGACGTAGTACAGGCCGAGCACGATGTCCTGCGACGGCACGATGATCGGCTGGCCGTTCGCCGGATGCAGGATGTTGTTGGTCGACATCATCAGGACGCGCGCTTCCAGCTGCGCTTCAAGCGACAGCGGAACGTGCACGGCCATCTGGTCGCCGTCGAAGTCGGCGTTGAACGCGGAGCAGACCAGCGGGTGAAGCTGGATCGCCTTGCCCTCGATCAGCACGGGCTCGAACGCCTGAATGCCGAGGCGGTGCAGCGTCGGTGCGCGGTTGAGCAGCACCGGATGCTCGCGGATCACCTCGTCCAGGATGTCCCAGACCTCGGGCCGTTCCTTCTCGACCAGCTTCTTGGCCTGCTTCACGGTGGTGGACAGGCCCTTGGCGTCGAGCCGCGAATAGATGAACGGCTTGAACAGCTCGAGCGCCATCTTCTTCGGCAGGCCGCACTGATGCAGGCGCAGCTCGGGACCGACCACGATCACCGAACGGCCCGAATAGTCGACGCGCTTGCCGAGCAGGTTCTGGCGGAAGCGGCCCTGCTTGCCCTTGAGCATGTCGGCGAGCGACTTCAGCGGACGCTTGTTGGCGCCGGTGATGACGCGGCCGCGGCGGCCGTTGTCGAACAGCGCATCGACCGCTTCCTGAAGCATGCGCTTCTCGTTGCGGATGATGATGTCGGGCGCGCGCAGCTCCATCAGCCGCTTCAAGCGGTTGTTGCGGTTGATGACGCGGCGATAGAGGTCGTTGAGATCAGAGGTCGCGAAGCGGCCGCCGTCCAGCGGCACCAGCGGACGCAGGTCCGGCGGAATCACCGGGATCACGGTCATGATCATCCATTCCGGCTTGTTGCCGGAATGGCGGAACGCTTCCACGATCTTCAGGCGCTTGGCGAGCTTCTTGTGCTTGATGTCGGAGTCGGTCTCCTGCATCTCGGCACGCAGCGAGGCCTCGAGCTTCTCGAGGTCCATGCCCTTGAGCAGCTCGCGGATCGCCTCGGCGCCGATCATGGCGGTGAAGCTGTCCTGGCCGTACTCGTCCTGGGCCTTCAGATACTCGTCTTCCGACAGCAGCTGACGGTCCTTCAGCGCGGTGAGGCCCGGCTCGAGCACGACGTAATATTCGAAGTAGAGGATCCGCTCGAGATCCTTCAGCGTCATGTCGAGCAGGAGGCCGATGCGAGAGGGCAGCGACTTCAGGAACCAGATGTGGGCGACGGGGGCTGCGAGCTCGATATGGCCCATGCGCTCGCGCCGGACGCGCGACAGCGTGACCTCGACCGAGCACTTCTCGCAGATGATGCCCTTGTACTTCATGCGCTTGTACTTGCCGCACAAGCACTCGTAGTCCTTGATCGGCCCGAAGATGCGGGCGCAGAACAGGCCGTCGCGCTCGGGCTTGAAGGTGCGATAGTTGATGGTCTCCGGCTTCTTGATCTCGCCGTAGGACCAGGACAGAATCTTCTCTGGAGACGCGATCGAGATCCGGATCTGGTCGAAGACCTGAGCCGGCGTCGTCGGGTTGAAGAGATTCATAATTTCTTGGTTCATCGTCTTCTCCTCGCGTGCCGGTCGCCTCCGGCCGCAAATTCGAAAATCACTTCTGCACGGCACTCTGCCCTCAAGGCCTCGGGCGGGGCGCCGATGCCCGGCCGCGAAGGCCGGGCATGACAGGTCGAATTACTCGGCCGCTTCCGACGTCGGCGCTGGTCCCATCTTGGAGTTGTGCAGGTCGACGTTGAGGCCGAGCGAGCGCATTTCCTTGACCAGCACGTTGAACGATTCCGGAATACCGGCCTCGAACGTGTCGTCGCCGCGCACGATCGCCTCGTACACCTTGGTACGGCCGGCGACGTCGTCCGACTTCACCGTCAGCATCTCCTGGAGCGTGTACGCCGCGCCGTAAGCCTCGAGCGCCCACACCTCCATTTCGCCGAAGCGCTGGCCGCCGAACTGCGCCTTGCCGCCCAGCGGCTGCTGGGTGACGAGCGAGTACGGACCGATCGAACGCGCATGGATCTTGTCGTCGACCAGATGGTGCAGCTTGAGCATGTAGATGTAGCCCACCGTCACCTTGCGATCGAACGGATCGCCGGTGCGGCCGTCATAGACGGTCGACTGACCCGAAGCGTCGAGACCGGCAAGCTTCAGCATCTCTTCGATGTCGGCTTCCTTGGCGCCGTCGAACACCGGGGTTGCGATCGGCACGCCGCGGCTGAGGTTATGGCCGAGTTCAAGCAGCTCGTTGTCGTTGAGCGACTTGATCGTCTCGTCCTCGCCGTAGACCTTCTTCAAGGTTTCCTTCAGCGGCTTGATGTCCTGCTTCGACAGGTACGCATCGACGGTCTGGCCGATACGCTTGCCGAGGCCGGCGCAGGCCCAGCCGAGATGGGTCTCGAGGATCTGTCCGACGTTCATGCGCGAAGGCACGCCGAGCGGATTGAGCACGATGTCGGCATGCGTGCCGTCTTCGAGGAACGGCATGTCCTCGATCGGCACGATCTTCGACACCACGCCCTTGTTGCCGTGGCGGCCGGCCATCTTGTCGCCGGGCTGGATCTTGCGCTTCACCGCGACGAAGACCTTGACCATCTTCATCACGCCGGGCGGCAATTCGTCACCGCGCTGAAGCTTCTCGACCTTGTCGAGGAAGCGCTGTTCCAGCCCCTTCTTCGACTCGTCGTACTGCTTCCGCATGGCCTCGATCTCGGCCATCAGCTTGTCGTTCGGCGAAGCGAACAGCCACCATTGCGACTTCGGGTACTCCTCGAGCACCGCACGGGTGATCTTGGTGTCCTTCTTGAAGCCCTTCGGGCCGGCAATGCCCTGCCGCCCCTCGAGCAGCTCGGCAAGACGGTTGTAGACGTTGCGGTCCAGGATCGCCTGCTCGTCGTCGCGGTCCTTGGCAAGGCGCTCGATCTCCTCCCGCTCGATCGCCAGCGCACGCTCGTCCTTGTCGACGCCGTGGCGGTTGAACACGCGCACTTCGACGATCGTGCCCTGCACGCCCGGGGGAACGCGCAGCGAGGTGTCGCGGACGTCGGAGGCCTTCTCGCCGAAGATGGCGCGCAGCAGCTTCTCTTCCGGCGTCATCGGGCTTTCGCCCTTCGGCGTGATCTTGCCGACCAGGATGTCGCCGGCGCGCACTTCCGCGCCGATGTAGACGATACCGGCTTCGTCGAGGTTCTTCAGCGCTTCTTCCGAGACGTTCGGAATGTCGCGGGTGATTTCCTCGGGTCCGAGCTTGGTGTCGCGGGCCATCACCTCGAACTCCTCGATGTGGATCGAGGTGAAGACGTCTTCCTTCACGATCCGCTCGGAGAGCAGGATCGAGTCTTCGAAGTTGTAGCCGTTCCACGGCATGAACGCGACCAGCACGTTGCGCCCCAGAGCGAGCTCGCCGAGATCGGTCGAGGGACCGTCGGCGATGATGTCGCCCTTCTTGACGATGTCGCCGACCTTCACCAGCGGACGCTGGTTGATGCAGGTCGACTGGTTGGAGCGCTGGTACTTCATGAGGCGGTAGATATCGACGCCCGACTTGGTCGGATCGAGATCTTCCGTGGCGCGGATGACGACGCGGGTCGCGTCGATCTGGTCGATCACGCCCGAACGGCGCGCCGCGATCGCAGCGCCCGAGTCGCGGGCAACCACGCCCTCCATGCCGGTGCCGACGAACGGCGCCTCGGCGCGAACCAGCGGCACCGCCTGGCGCTGCATGTTCGAGCCCATCAGCGCGCGGTTGGCGTCGTCGTTCTCGAGGAACGGGATCAGCGCCGCGGCGACCGAAACGAGCTGCTTCGGCGAGACGTCCATGTAGTCGACCTTGTCGGGCGTCATCGGCACGACGTCGCGGGTGCCGCTCGAACGGCAGACCACGAGGTCTTCGGTGAAGCGGCCCTTGGCGTCGACCGGCACGTTGGCCTGGGCCACGGAATAGCGCCCTTCCTCCATCGCCGACAGGTACACGACCTCGTCGGTGACACGACCATCCTTGACCTTGCGATACGGCGTCTCGACGAAGCCGTACTTGTTCACGCGCGCGAAGGTCGCGAGCGAGTTGATCAGGCCGATGTTCGGACCTTCCGGCGTCTCGATCGGGCAGATGCGGCCGTAATGCGTCGGATGCACGTCGCGCACCTCGAAGCCGGCGCGCTCGCGGGTCAGACCGCCCGGTCCGAGCGCCGAGAGGCGGCGCTTGTGGGTGATCTCGCTGAGCGGGTTGGTCTGGTCCATGAACTGCGAGAGCTGCGAGGAGCCGAAGAACTCGCGCACCGCGGCGGCCGCCGGCTTGGCGTTGATCAGGTCCTGCGGCATGACCGTGTCGATGTCGACCGAGGACATGCGCTCCTTGATCGCGCGCTCCATGCGCAACAGGCCGATGCGGTACTGGTTCTCCATGAGCTCGCCGACCGAACGCACCCGGCGGTTGCCGAGATGGTCGATGTCGTCGATCTCGCCCTTGCCGTCGCGCAGATCCACCAGCGTCTTGATGACGGAGAGGATGTCCTCCTTGCGCAGCGTGCGCTGGGTATCGGGCGCATCGAGGTCGAGGCGCATGTTCATCTTGACGCGGCCGACCGCGGAGAGATCGTAGCGCTCGGCGTCGAAGAACAGCGACTGGAACATGGCCTGCGCCGATTCCAGCGTCGGCGGCTCGCCCGGACGCATCACGCGGTAGATGTCGAACAGCGCGTCCTCGCGCGTCATGTTCTTGTCGGCCGAGAGCGTGTTGCGGATGTAGGGGCCGACATTGACGTGGTCGATGTCGAGCAGCGGCAGCTCCTTGTAGCCCTGCTCGTTGAGCGCCTTCATCAGCTTGTCGGTGATCTCCTCACCGGCCTCGGCGTGGATCTCGCCGGTCTTGGGGTTGACGAGATCCTCGGCGACGTAGTTGCCGACCAGCTCCTCATCGGCCATGCGCAGCGCCTTCAGCCCCTTTTCCTGGAGCTGGCGGGCGGCGCGGACGGTGAGCTTCTTGCCGGCCTCGAGCACGACCTTGCCGGTGTCGGCATCGATCAGGTCGTTGACCGTGGAGTAGCCGCGGAAGCGGTTGGCGTCGAACGGAACGCGCCAGCCTTCCTTGGTCCGCTTGTAGAGAATCTTCTTGTAGAACGTGGACAGGATCGCCTCGCCGTCGAGACCGAGGGCGAACATCAGCGACGTCACCGGAATCTTGCGGCGACGGTCGATACGCGCATAGACGATGTCCTTGGCGTCGAACTCGATGTCGAGCCAGGAGCCGCGATACGGGATGACGCGGGCGGCGAACAGCAGCTTGCCCGAGGAATGGGTCTTGCCCTTGTCGTGGTCGAAGAACACGCCGGGCGAACGGTGCATCTGCGAGACGATGACGCGCTCGGTGCCGTTGACGATGAAGGTGCCGTTCATCGTCATGAGCGGAATGTCGCCCATGTAGACGTCCTGCTCCTTGATGTCCTTCACCGACTTCGCGCCGGTTTCCTCGTCGATATCGAACACGATGAGGCGCAGCGTCACCTTGAGGGGCGCCGCGAAGGTCATGCCGCGCTGACGGCACTCGTCGACGTCGTATTTGGGCTGCTCGAACTCGTAGCGGACGAATTCCAGCATCGAGGTGCCCGAGAAGTCGGAGATCGGAAACACCGAGCGGAACACCGCCTGCAGACCCTCGTCGAGACGTCCGCCCTGGGGTTCGTCCACCATCAGGAACTGGTCATAGGACGCCTTCTGAACCTCGATGAGGTTCGGCATCTCGGCGACTTCCTTGATGTGTCCGAAGAACTTGCGAACGCGTTTGCGACCGGTGAATGTCTGCTGCGCCATCGTGGCCTCTCATTTTCGTCGCCCGCCCTGGGCGCACCGTCCGGAACGCGGCTGCCACCGCTTTCCGGGTTGAATTTTCGAACCCGTCTTGGGGGGCCGGAGACGCAGTTTCAGGCGCCGATGTCCTGAATCTGTTCTTCAGACCTTCAAAACGCAAAACGACGCGCGGGGCGCAGATGCGCGCCCGCCCGTCACAACGATCATCTTCACGGACTGCAAAAGCCCGAAATAGCCTGCTCTCCCAACGGCTTACAGGGAAATCCGGCATCCCTGCCCACCGCGCTTTCGTGCTGCCGACCCGATATGGGGCGACAATAGTGCAGATTCGAGGGTCAAACCCTCAAATCCCCACACTTTTTCGTGTTCGGCCCGCGTCGGATCGTTCCGTCGCACGCCTTTTGCATCCGGTCCACCCTCGCGAAGGGGACCAGGATCCCGGGCAGCGCCGTTGCCCGCCCGGGATCCCCCGCCAGTAAGCAGTGCTTACTTGAGCTCGACCTTGGCGCCAGCCTTCTCGAGCTGGGCCTTGATCTTGTCGGCTTCTTCCTTGTTCACGCCTTCCTTCAGCGGCTTCGGAGCACCCTCGACGAGGTCCTTTGCTTCCTTCAGGCCGAGACCGGTGATGGCGCGGACTTCCTTGATGACCTCGATCTTCTTGTCGCCGGCGGAGGCCAGAACGACCGTGAACTCGGTCTTCTCTTCCGCCGGAGCGGCGGCAGCGCCACCAGCAGCCGGGCCGGCCACGGCGACAGCCGCGGCAGCCGAAACGCCCCACTTCTCTTCGAGGAGCTTCGCGAGTTCGGCAGCTTCGAGCACGGTCAGGCTCGAGAGGTCGTCAACGATCTTCTGCAGGTCAGCCATTGTTCAGTTTCCTTGAGTGTAAGTCTGGTTCGGGTTTGAGTTTTGCGAAGGGCGTCAGGCCGCTTCGCCCTTTGAGGCATGAGCCTGGATGACGCGCGCGAGCTTGCCCGCGGGCGCGTTGGCGAGCTGGGCCAGCTTGGTCGCCGGGGCCACGATGAGGCCGACGATCTTGCCGCGCAGTTCGTCAAGCGACGGCAGCGAGGCAAGCGCCTTCACGCCGTCGACATTCAGGACGGTCTTGCCCATCGATCCGCCGACGATGACGAACTTCTCGTTCGCCTTGGCGAATTCAATGGCGACCTTCGGCGCCGCCACCGGATCGTTGGAAGTCGCGATCACGGTCGGCCCCTTCAGCATGGGGCCGATGGCAACGACGTCAGTGCCTTCAAGAGCAATTTTGGCGAGACGGTTCTTCGAGACCTTCACCGCAGCGCCCGCCTGCTTCATCTGCTGGCGCAGCTTCTGCATCTGGGCGACGGTGAGGCCGGAATATTGAGCAACGACCGCGACGCTCGTGGTCTTGAAGACCTCATTGAGCTGTTCGACCGCTTCTTTTTTTGCCGCTCGTTCCACAGCAAGCTCTCTCCGGTTGGCGGTCATCGCGAGAAGCGGGACCGCCGGGTTGCACCCATCGTCCCGCCCAAACCTGAACCTCCGGGTCAAAAACCCATCGGACACGCCGGGCAAGACGACAATTCAAAGCCTGCCCTCCGGGAGCCCAAGGGCCCACGGCGTGTCGAGGTCCGAACCAGACCCGTTTCGCAAAGTCAGCCCTTAAAGCTGGATGCGAAGTGAAATCCGGTCTTCACCCGTCTATGCAGGCCATGCGATTAAGCCGTTGAGGAATCGAAATTCTTCGCGGGCGCCTGCAGTCTTGGACAGGACGAGGCCAGCCGGCGAACCGCCCGACCTCTGCCCGCATCCCTGCCAACCGACGGGTTTGCCTTCCTTTTCGGGCAAATCCTTGCGGACGTCCTGAAAAGGAATGATCTCCTGTCGTGTCGGGTTTTCGGAATGCGTGCACGAACGCGCCTGCCGAGGCCGGCACGTCCGGAGGCGGTTCTTTAACCGCTCGGAGCCTGCTTGCCAAGAGCAAAATTCACACCAGTTCCAATCGATTGCCGGTTGGGTTTGAGATGGCCCAACAAGGACCGATTCAGGCCGATTTGACCCTATAAGGCAGCGGCTTGCCCTCGAAGAACGCCGTCAGGTTGGCCAGCACGCAGTTCTGCATGGCGACGTGCGAATCCAGGGTGTGGCCGCCGATATGCGGGGCGAGCACGACGTTGGGAAGGGCCGTCAGCGCGTCCGGCGCGTGCGGTTCCTTCTCGAAGACGTCGAGGCCGGCCCCCGCGATGGTCTTGTCGGTGAGCGCCGCGACCAGGGCCTTCGCGTCGATGACCGAGCCGCGGGAGATGTTGACGACATAGCCGTCCGCGCCGAGGCGCTTGAGGATATCGGCGTTGACGACATGTTGGGTCTCGGCCCCTGCCCGCACCGCGATCATCAGGACGCTGCACCAGTCGGCCAGCGCCTCCAGCGATGGGAAATATTGATAAGGCAGATCGTATTTGGTGCGGCTGAAATAGCCGACCTCGCTCTCGAAGGCGGCGCAGCGCGCCGCGATCTTGCGGCCGATCTCGCCCATGCCGTAGACGCCGATGCGGCGCCCGGGCATGCCGGCCTGGGGCCGCATCATCGGCGATTGTTTCGAGGCCGCCCAATCGCCGCTGCGGACATATTGGTCGGCCACCAAAATCCGCCGCGTGGTCGCCAGCATCAAGGTCATCGCGATGTCGGCGACGGAAGCCGCATTGGCGCCCGGGCTGTGGCCGACTGCGATGTTGCGGCTGGCCGCTGCCTTCAGATCGACGCCGTCATAACCGGTGCCGTAGCAGACGATGGCGCCGAGCTTCGGAAACAGGTCCATCGCCTCCGCACCGAACGGCGAGCCGCCCGCGGTGAGCAGCGCGCGGATGCCGTTGAGCTCCTCGACCGGAAACACCTCGCGCGCCGGCTTGCCGCCGGTGTCGAGCAGCTCGAACCGCTCGGCGAAACGCGCCATCATCGACTTGGGAAAGCGCGAGTAGATCAGGACCTTGTCAGTCATTGTTGTTGTTTCCGGTCAGCGGCGCCACAAACGACGAGGGGCGGAATCGGTCACCCGATTCCGCCCCTCGCCTCATGCAATTTCCAAACCTCAGCCGAGAATGGTGCCCGGCTCGACCTTCACGCCGGGGCCCATCGTCGAGGACACCGCAACGCGCTGGATGTAGGTGCCCTTGGAACCGGCCGGCTTCGCCTTCGAAACAGCATCGGCCAGAGCCTTGATGTTCTCGACCAGCTTCTCCTCGGAGAACGAGGCCTTGCCGACGCCGGCCTGCAGGATGCCGGCCTTCTCAACGCGGAACTCGACCGAGCCGCCCTTGGCGCCCTTCACCGCACCGGTGACATCCATGGTCACGGTGCCGATCTTCGGGTTCGGCATCAGGCCGCGCGGGCCCAGCACCTTACCGAGGCGGCCGACCAGCGGCATCATGTCGGGAGTGGCGATGCAGCGGTCGAAATCGATCGTGCCGTTCTGCACCTTCTCGACCAGGTCCTCGGCGCCGACGACGTCGGCACCGGCGGCCTTGGCTTCGTCGGCCTTGGCGCCGCGGGCGAACACGCCGACGCGCAGCGTCCGGCCGGTGCCGTTCGGCAGGGTCACGACACCGCGGACCATCTGGTCGGCGTGACGCGGATCGACGCCGAGATTGATCGCGACCTCGATGGTCTCGTCGAACTTCGCTTTCGCGCGCTCCTTGACCATCTTGATGGCGTCCGCGAGCGGGTAAAGCTTTTCGCGGTCAATGCCTTCGCGGGCTTTGTTCAAACGCTTTCCGATTGCCATAGCCGCTTACCCCGCAACTTCCAGACCCATCGAACGGGCCGAGCCCTCGACCATCTTCATGGCCGATTCGATGGTGTCGCAATTCAAGTCCTTCATCTTCTTCTCGGCGATCTCGCGCACCTGCGCCTTGGTCACCTTGCCGGCCTTGTCACGGCCCGGCGCCTTCGAGCCGGACTGGATCTTGGCAGCCTGCTTGAGGAAGTAGGACATCGGCGGCGTCTTCATCTCGAAGGTGAAGGAACGGTCCGCATAGATGGTGATGATCACCGGGATCGGGGTGTTCTTCTCTTCCTTCTGGGTCTGGGCGTTGAACGCCTTGCAGAACTCCATGATGTTGAGACCGCGCTGACCGAGCGCGGGACCGATCGGGGGCGAGGGATTCGCCGCACCGGCCGGGACCTGAAGCTTCAGGTATCCGGTCACTTTCTTTGCCATGTATCACTCCTGTTGTGCCGGCAGAGCCGGCGGTTTCAGGTTCGTGGTCGGGATCAACGGGCGGCTGGCAACCGCCCTCGTCCTCCCACGGCCTCTTGTTGCGCGAGACCGAAGCCTCGCGCGTTACCCGATCAGACCTTCTCGACCTGACCGAATTCCAGCTCGACCGGAGTGGCGCGGCCGAAGATCGACACCGCGACCTTCACGCGCGAACGCGCCTCGTCGATTTCCTCGACCACACCCGAGAACGAGGCGAACGGGCCGTCGGCCACGCGCACGTTCTCACCGATCTCGAACGACACCGACGCCTTCGGCCGCTCCACGCCCTCCTGCACCTGGTGCAGGATGCGCATGGCCTCGGCTTCCGAGATCGGCATCGGCTTGTTCTCGGCGCCGAGGAAGCCCGTGACCTTCGGCGTGTTCTTGATCAGATGGAATGCCTCGTCGGTCAGCTTCATCTTCACCAGCACGTAGCCGGGGAAGAACTTGCGCTCGGCGTCGATCTTGCGGCCGCGGCGCACTTCCGTGACCTTCTCGGTCGGAACCAGCACCAGTTCGAACAGCTCCTCGAGCCCGCGCTGCTTGGCCTGCTCGCGGATCGATTCGGCGACCTTCTTCTCGAAGTTCGAATAGGCGTGGACGATGTACCAGCGCTTGTCGGACACTTGAGCGGTTGCTGTTGCCATCAGTGAATGCCCAGAAGGTAGGTGATGAGAACACGGATGATCTGGTCGGCGGCGAAGAAGAAGATCGAGGCCACGGCGACCATCACGAACACCATGATGGTGGTGATCGTGGTCTCACGGCGGGTCGGCCAGGTGACCTTGGCGGTCTCCGAGCGCACTTCCTGCAAGAACTTGAACGGGCTGACTGCCATCGCTTGAGACGCCAATAAGGATTTCAGGGATCCGAACAGCCGCCGTTGGCCCAGCCCTCTGTCTCGAAGGATGAGCCGGAAACCGGGCTCGATTGTTCGGGGATTTCAAGGCCGCGCCGGAAATCCGCGTCTAACGGGCCGGCTGCGAGTGCGGGGTATCTACTGCGGATGGGGCCAAAGGTCAAGGTAGAGAGAGTTCGCCCGGGCAGGCTGCCCTCCCCCGGACGGCCATGCAGAAGCCATGTGGATCAAGGACTTGTCGTCCGCCCGCAAGGCGCCCGCAGGAGGCTATCCGAAGCCCGGCCCGTCAGTCGGCCCGGTCGACCATGGAAATCCCCGGCAGCGGCACCACGAACTTCCCGCCATCGGCGAAATAGCGGGCGTGCTTGGCCCGGATCGGGTCGACATAGCGCCAGGCGAAGACCACCACGAACGCCGGCTTCCGCTCGTAAAGGGCGGCAGGCGGCAGGATCGGGATGTCGTAGCCGGGTCCGGCCATCACCTTCCCCTTGTTGGGGTCGTCGTCCACCAGGAAGTCGATCTTGTTCTCCAGGCCGAACTGCGGCAGCAGCGTCGTGGTTCCCACCGACACGCCATAGCCGGCGACCAGCTGACCGCGCGCATGGGCCGCATCGGCCATCGCGACCAGTTCGTCGCGGATGGCGGCGATCCTCTTCACATACGGCGCATAATAGGCCGGCTGATCGACACCGAGCCGTTCTTCCTCCGCAACGAAACGCGCGACCTCGGCCGACGGCTTCTTGGCGCCGCCGGCGCGCTGCACGGTGACGCGGATCGAGCCGCCCTTGGTCCAGATGTGCTGGACGTCGATCAGCTCCATGCCCAGCCGGGCGAAGAAACGGATCAGCGGCTTGATGTTAAAGTAGGACAGATGCTCGTGATAGACGGTATCGAGCAGGTTCTTCTCGGTGACGTCGACGCCGTATTGCGTTTCGAAGACGAACAATCCGTCCGGCGCGAGCACGTCACGAACCCCGATCACCAGCGGATCCAGATTGTCGACATTGGCGATCATGTTGTTGGCGATCACGACGCTCGCCGCGCCATGGCTCTGCAGGATGCGGCGACCGATGGCATCGGTGAAGAAATCGCCGATGGTCTCAATGCCCGCCTCCGTGGCGCGCCGCGCGATGTCGACGGCGGGATCGACGCCCAGCACCCGCATGCCGCGCTCCTTGAAGAATCCGAGCAGCGATCCGTCATTGCTGCCGAGCTCGACCACCAGCGAACCCGGCGCGATGCCGAAACGGCTGACGACGTCGTTGGCATAGCCTGCGAAATGCTCGCGCAGGCCGAGCGAGAGCGAGGTGGTATAGACGTAGTTTCGGTACTGGATCTCCGGATTGCCGACATGGAGAATCTGGAGGTGGCCGCAATCCCGGCACAGATGCAGCGACATCGGCACCGCAGCCCGGAAGACGGGATCGTCGACGCTGGCATTCGGCACCTGGAAGTTCGGCGTGCCGATGGGCATGCCTGCCATCGGGACGACCAGCTCTTGGTTGTCCGAATGACAGAGGCGGCAGGTATTGCGGACGTAGAACAGGTTTTTCATCGTGCAACCGAAAAATGAGATACGCGCGCGAGTGAGATCATCCCACCCTGTGAAGACCAGTTCGGCAACGGGCTGAAGCGGGTCATGGGTGGCTCGAGGCCTCATTGCCCAGCCCGTAACTGGGTGCGTCCTCTGCCGCCTTGGCCGCCTTGTCGGCCGCATACGAGCCGCGCTCCCGACTTGCCAACCAGATTGCGCCACCGGCCAGCCCGATGATCACGCTGATGGCGCCCAGCAGGAGCGATATCGACAGCGCCTCCTCGGACGGCACACCCGCCAGACCAAGGCAGGCGACCATCGCTCCCTCGCGAACGCCCCAGCCGCTGATCGAGATGGGGACGGCCGTGAGCAGCACCACCGGCGGAATCAGGATGCCGGCGTCGAGGACAGAGAGCTGCGCTCCGACACCGCGCGCCAGGGCGTAACAGGCCGCGGCGGTGACGAGGTGGATGAGGAGCGCCGATCCGAACAGCAGCGCGCGATGATCGGACTGCAGGAGCAAGAACCTGACCAGCGTTCCGAACCGCACGAAGCTCGCGATAGCGGGCAGCGCGATGAAACGCTTCGGCAGACGGTCGAGCGTCAACAGGACCACCGTGCCGGCGACGCCCGCCACCGTCAGTCCGCCGATGGCCAGGATCGCGGCCTGATTCGACACGCGTGACAGCAGAAACGGCAATCCGGCCACCATCAGCACGATCAGCCCGATCAACGCCGTGAAGCGGTCAGCTGCAACGCCCTTGACCGCCTCGGGCCACTGCACGTCGCGTTGGCGCAGCAGCCACATCCGCACCGCATCCCCGCCGACCGACGACGGCAACACCTGATTGAACCAGAGGCTGATCATGAGAATCCGCCAGCCCGCGAGCCAATCCAGCGACACGCCGAGCGCGCGCATGATCAGCTCCCACCGGCCGTTGAGCAGGAAGGTCTGAAAGAAGATCAGCGCAAGCGCGACGACGAACAGGACCGGATCGACCGAGACGAGATGATTGCGCAACTGGCGCAGGTCGAGACCACGCGCGATGTAGACCAGCACGGCGATCGACAGCAGCAGCTTCACCGAAAACAGGGCCGCATGCTTGAATCGCGTCCGCATCAAGATGCCCGCCTCAGGACGCCGGATATTCCGCACGACCGATGACGAGGTCGATTGCGGCCATCATCCAGAACTGGTGCGTGGTCTCGACAATGTTGTAGCTGCGGCTGTCGACCCAGAAATTGACGTCGCCGAGATTGCGCAGCGGATTGTCCGTGTGCATGCCCGACAACGTGATCACGTCGAGCTTCATCTTGCGCGCCTGCGCAACCGCGTTGAGGATGTTCTTCGAACGTCCCGACGAACTGATCGCGACGAGGCAATCGCCGGCGCGCGCATTCAGCCGCACGGCGTGGGCGATCCAGTCCTCGAACCCGTAATCGTTGGCAAGGCACGACATCATGCTCGCATCGCTGAAGCACAGTGCAGGCACCGACGCATTCTTCGCCAGATCGATCGCCAGATGCGAGGCGATCCCGGCCGATCCGCCGTTGCCGACGAAGATGACGCGGCCGCCCTGCTCGCGCGTGCGCAACCAGGACGCGCGTGTCGCGGAGATCCTTGCAAAAATACCGTCGTCGACCGCCGTCGCGCGATGCAGGCGCCCCACGTAATCGTCGAGGAAGGCTTTATGCTCGGGATCGACGGATTCGGCAGGCATGGGCTGGCGGCTCGATTGCAACATCACGGGGTGATACCGGCTATTACCAAGGATTGCAAAGGTATAATACTTGCAAAGTTTGCGAGCGGCTGATAGTCGGCTTTCGGGTTTCACTCAACATTGGCGGGCCTGTTTCGCTGGGCATTCGCGTCACGGATGTTCCCCATGAAATGCATCGTTACTGGCGGCGCCGGTTTCATTGGAAGTCACCTCGTCGATCGCCTGCTCGATGACGGCCACGAGGTCACCGCGCTCGATAATTTCGTGATCGGACGCGCCGAAAACCTCGCCGCGCGCGCCGGTTCGAGCCAGTTGAAGGTCGTGCGGGCAGACGTCACCGATCTCGACGCGATCAAGCCGTATTTCCACGGGGTGGATTGGGTCTTCCATCTCGCCGCGCTGGCGGACATCGTTCCCTCGATCGAGTCGCCGATCCCCTATCACCGCGCCAATGTCGATGGCACGGTCAACGTTCTCGAGGCGGCGCGGCACGCCGGCGCCCGCCGCTTCATCTATGCGGCTTCCTCCTCCTGCTACGGCATTCCGGATGTTTATCCCACGCCGGAGAGTGCCGAGATCCGGCCGATGTATCCCTATGCGCTCACCAAGAACGTCGGCGAGCAGTGCGTCATGCACTGGTGCCAGGTCTACAAGCTGCCCGCCGTGGCGCTGCGCCTGTTCAACGTGTTCGGACCGCGCCATCGCACCACCGGCACCTACGGTGCCGTGTTCGGCGTGTTCATGGCACAGAAGCTCGCTGGCAAGCCCTTCACGGTGGTCGGCGACGGCGAGCAGACGCGCGACTTCACCTTCGTCAGCGACGTCGCCGATGCCTTCGTGACCGCCGCCCGATCCGACGTCTCGCACGAGATCTTCAATGTCGGCTCGGACAACACCTACAGCGTGAACCGCCTGGTCGAGCTCCTCGGCGGCGACAAGGTCCACATTCCCAAGCGTCCCGGCGAGCCCGACTGCACCTACGCCGACATCACTAAGATCAAGCGCGTCCTGAAATGGGCGCCGAAGGTGAAGTTCGAGGACGGCGTCGCGACGATGTTGAAATCGATGGACCAGTACAAGGACGCTCCGCTCTGGACGGTGGACAAGATCGCCGACGCCACCAAGGACTGGTTCAAATATCTCGGTGACGAGGTCCCCCCGCAGAAGGCAGGCCGTTGAGCAGATTCGTTCACCCGCATATTTTGCCGCCAGCCAATCATTTCCGGGTCGGCCAACTGAGACCGACCGGCGCCTTGGGTCATTCACATGGGTAATGCTGCGACAGACAGGCCGGCCGGCCATCCGGCACCGCACGAGAAGATCAAGACGATCGAGGAGCTCGGCGAGATTGCGCGCACCGCACAGGCAAAGGGC
Source organism: Bradyrhizobium sp. USDA 372 (assembly GCF_053629095.1). Taxonomy (NCBI): domain Bacteria; kingdom Pseudomonadati; phylum Pseudomonadota; class Alphaproteobacteria; order Hyphomicrobiales; family Nitrobacteraceae; genus Bradyrhizobium; species Bradyrhizobium sp. USDA 372. Next base: position 1,129,801 of record NZ_JBRJHR010000001.1, read on the forward strand.
CTGACCGTCGCGCTCTGCCACGGCGTCTTCGATCTGGTGCATCTCGGCCACGTCCGGCACATCCTGGCAGCCCGCAACGAGGCCGACGTGGTCGTGGTGACCATCACCGCCGACCGTTACGTCAACAAGGGCCCGGGACGGCCGATCTTCCCGGAGAACATGCGCGCCGAGATGCTGGCCGCGCTCGGCACGGTCGACTGGGTCGGCATCAATCAGACCTCCAGCGCCGAGCCGGTCCTCGATACCGTGCGCCCCGACATCTACGTGAAGGGCTCGGACTACGAGAATCCCGAGGATGACGTGACCGGCAAGATCGCGGTGGAGCGCGAGGCCGTCGAGCGTCATGGCGGACGAATCGTTTTCACGCGCGACGTGACGTTCAGCTCCTCGTCGCTGCTGAACCGCTATTTCGACATCTACGATCCCCCCTTGCGCGACTACCTCCAGAAGGTGCGCGATGGCGGCGGCGCCGAACGCCTGCTGAAGCTGATCGACAAGATCCAGGACATGCACGTCGTGCTGGTCGGCGACACCATCATCGACGAATACCAGTACGTCACGGCGCTCGGGAAGGCCTCCAAGGAGAACATCGTCGCGACCCTGCTCAAGAATGGCGAGCAGTTTGCCGGTGGCGTCATTGCCGCCGCCAATCACGTCGCGAGCTTCTGCAAGTCGGTCGAGATCGTCACGACGCTGGGCGGCAACGACTACCCCGAAGAGTTCATTCGGGCGCATGTCCGCCCGAACGTAAAGCTCACGCCGATCCGCGTTCAGGGCCGTCCGACCACCCGCAAGCTGCGGTACGTCGAGATGGGCTATCTGCACAAGCTGTTCGAAGTCTACACGATGGACGACACGCCGCTCGACGAAGCCGCGCGCACGGAGATCGACCGCGTCACCGCCGAGCGCGTCCGCGGGGCGGACGTCGTCATCGTCACCGATTTCGGTCACGGCATGATCGCATCCAGCACGATCGACACCCTGATCGCGAATTCCAAGTTCCTGGCGGTCAACGCCCAGAGCAACAGCGGCAATCACGGCTACAACCTGATCACGAAGTATCCGCGGGCCGACTACGTCTGCATCGACGCACCGGAAGCGCGCCTCGCCGCCACAGACAAGTTCAACGACATCGCATCGGTGATCGAGGGCGGCCTGCATCGCAAGATCGATTGCGACAACATGATCATCACGCACGGCTCCTTCGGCTGCTACCCCTTCTCGTCGAAGACCGGCGTTGCGCGCGTCCCCGCCTTCACCAAGACCGTCGTCGACACCGTCGGCGCGGGCGACGCCTTCCTGACGATCACGGCGCCGCTGGTCGCGGCCGGCGGCAATATCGAGGACGTCGCCTTCATCGGCAACGCGGCGGGCGCGATCAAGGTCGGCATCGTCGGTCACCGCAACTCGGTCGAAAAGGCGCCGCTGGTCAAGTTCGTCACCGCGTTGTTGAAATAGCGCAAAAAGAAAAATCCCGGAGAGCGACAGTGATTGGTCAAAAATGGAGTGTGATGGTCACCGGTGGCGCCGGCTATGTCGGCAGCGTGCTGGTCCCCCAGCTGCTTGCAGCGGGTCACAAGGTCACCGTGCTCGACTTGTTCATGTATGGCGAGGACGTCTTCAACGCCGTTCGCGACAATCCGAACCTGCGCCTCATCAAGGGCGACATCCGCGATGAGGCCGCGATCAACGAGGCCCTGCGCGGCAACAACGCGGTGATTCACCTCGCCTGCATCTCCAACGATCCCTCGTTCGAGCTGGACCCGGGGCTCGGCAAGTCCATCAACTACGACTGCTTCCGTCCGATGGTGCGCGCCGCGAAGAAGGCAGGCATCAAGCGCTTCATCTATGCTTCCTCATCGAGCGTCTACGGCATCAAGGACGAGGCCGAGGTGACAGAGGAGCTGTCCTGCGAGCCGCTCACCGACTACTCCAAGTTCAAGGCGATGTGCGAGACCGATCTTGCCGACGAGGCCGCGTCGGGCTTCGTCACCTGCACGGTTCGTCCAGCCACCGTCTGCGGCTACGCTCCGCGGCAGCGGCTCGACGTCGTCGTCAACATCCTGACCAATCTCGCCGTCAACACCGGCCGCATCCGCGTGTTCGGCGGAACGCAGAAGCGGCCCAATTTGCACATCCAGGACATGTCGGCGGCCTATCTGTTCCTGCTGCAGCAGGACGATGCGAAGATCGACGGCAAGACCTACAACATCGGCTACGAAAACCACTCGCTGATGAAGATCGCCGACATCGTCAAATCGGTGGTCGGAAACAATGTCGACGTGGCCGTCGAGCCGACCGACGATCTGCGCTCCTACCACGTGTCGTCGGAGAAGATCCGCCGCGAGCTCGGGTTTGCGCCGACGCATACGATCGAGCAGGCCGTGTCCGGCCTCGTCGATGCCTTCAAGGCGGGCCGCCTGCCGAACTCGCTCAACGATCCCAGGTATTTCAACATCAAGATGATGCAGAACATCAGCCTGAAGTGAGCGGCGTGCGGATCGGCATCGATTTCGACAACACGATCATCTGCTACGACAAGGTCTTTGCCGCGGCCGCGCGCCAGCGCGGGCTGGTGCCGGAGGGCTGGGACGGGCTGAAGACCGACGTGCGGGACTATCTGCGCTCCGGCGCCGGCGGCGAGCTTGCCTGGCAGGGGCTGCAAGGCTTCGTCTACGGCAAGGGCATCGGCGGCGCCGAGATCTACCCTGGAGTCCGCGAGTTCCTTGTCGCGTGCCGCAAGGCCGGCGCGAGCGTCTATATCGTCAGCCACAAGACGCAGTTCGGCCATCAGGATCCCGATCGGGTCGACTTGCGCGAGGCTGCGCGCGGCTGGCTGAAGAGCGCGGGCCTCATCGACATCGCCGACGCGGCGATCTCGGCGGGCAATGTCTATTTCGAGGACACGTTGGCGGCCAAGGTCGAGCGGCTCGCAAGCCTGCAGCTCGACATCTTCATTGACGATCTCGTCGACGTTTTCGCGCAGCCGCATTTTCCGAAGACGACGCGATCGATCCTGTTCACGCAGGCGCGGCCGCCGCATCCCGCGCATTGCGAGCCGCTCGCGACCTGGGCCGATATCCACCGCGGAGTGTTCACGGCATGAGCGAGCCGGACATCAGCGTACAGGATGCGGTCTCGATCGGCAGTCGTCTCGCCGGGGCGCAGGTCGCGGCCGCGCAACCGGCGCGGTCCGGCGGCAACAACCGGGTGTTCCGGCTGGAGATGGCGAAAGGTCCGCCCCTCGCCCTCAAGCACTACCCGTCCGACGGACGTGATCGCCTGGGACAGGAATATGACGCGCTCACGTTTCTCTCGCGCCACGGCATCACGTCGACACCGCGGCCGGTCGCGAAGGATCCGGCGGCGTTCTGCGCGCTGTATCAATGGTTCGACGGTGACGCCGCGGTCCTGCATCCCCGGCACGACGACGCCGACCAGCTGGCCGATTTCCTGATCGCGCTGCAAAGACTGCGCGACGCTGAAGGCGCGCAGACTTTGCGGAACGCATCGGCCAGCATCTTTTCGCCCGAGGCGGCCATCGCCCAGTACGAGCAACGCCTCGACGGCCTTCGGCGGGCCTCGGATGATGATCCGGACCTGCGTGCGTTCATGGACGGCAGCCTCGTTCCCACCACTGCCGTCGCAATCCGGCAACTGCGTAGGCGCTATGCGGAACTGAGCCTCGATCCCGCCGCGGACCTTGCGCCCGCCCATCGCGCATTGAGCCCGTCGGATTTCGGACTGCACAACGCGCTGCGTGCCGACGACGGCAAATTGCGCTTCATCGACTTCGAGTATTTCGGCTGGGACGACCCGGTCAAGCTCGTGTCCGACACTGCGATTCACCCCGGCAGCGGTCTGCCCGACGCCGACGCGAACCGATTGATCGAGCGGCTCTCCCAGGCCTTCGCGGCTGGGGATGACGCGTTTGCGATCCGTCTTGACGTACTGTATCCTGTGTTCGGGGCGATTTGGTGCCTGATTGTCCTGAATGCCTATTTGCCGGAAAGCCGCTCCCGGCGCGCCCTGGCTGCGCAAGGTGGCGATCTGACGGTCCGCCTTGCCGGCCAGCTCGACAAAGCCCGCCGGCTCCATCAAACGATTTACCAACGTGATCCAGATCTCACCCCACGCTGAAGCTGCTCTCACCTGCACGCTGGACGAGCGCAGCCTGTATTTGCGCCGCCTGGTCCTCGGTTCGGTCCGTTCCGCGGGGCGCGGCCATGTCGGGCCTGCCCTGTCGCTGATCGAGATGGTCCGCGTGCTCTACGACGATGTGCTGCGGATCGACCCGCAGAACCCGGGCGATCCCGATCGCGACCGCGCCATCCTCAGCAAGGGACATGGTTGTCTGGCGCTCTACGCGCTATTGGCCGACCGCGGCTTCTTCCCGCTGACGGAGCTGGAGGGTTTTTGCGGCTCCGACAGCATTTTGGGCGGGCATCCCGAATACGGCATGGTGCCCGGCGTCGAGGCCTCGACCGGCGCACTCGGACACGGTCTGTCGATCGGCGTCGGCCTTGCGCTTGCCGCCCGCATGCGCGAGCGCAGCTACCGGACCTTCGTGCTGCTCGGCGACGGCGAGATCAACGAGGGATCGGTGTGGGAAGCTGCGATGGGCGCGGCCAAGCACGGCCTGGACAATCTGGTCGCGCTGATCGACTACAACAAGCTGCAGAGCTACGGCCCCACCGACTACGTGCTGCCGCTGGAGCCGCTCGCGGACAAATGGCGCAGCTTCGGCTTCGCGGTGCAGGAGGTCAACGGCCACGACGTCGGCGCGCTGCGCACGGTGCTGAAGCAGGTCCCGGCCGTGGCCGGCAAGCCTAGCGCCATCATCTGCCATACCGTCAAGGGCAAGGGTCTTCCGGCTGCGGAATCCAATGCCGATTGGCATCACAAGAACAAGCTGACCGACAGCGAGCTCGACGCCATTCGCGTCGCCGTCGGCGATTTTTGATCGGCTCCCCATGCGCAACACCGCGATGAACATGGTCCACAAGCTCGCCGCGCGCGACGAGCGGGTGCTCTACATCGGCTCCGATCCCGGTGCCGGCACGCTGCGCGCGATGAGCAAGGAGTTTCCCAAGCGCCATCTGATCGAGGGCATTTCGGAAGCACACATCATCGGCATGTCGGCAGGTCTCGCGATGGAGGGCTTCGTGCCCTACGTCAACACTATCGCGACCTTCCTCACCCGCCGCTGCTACGAGCAGGTGGCTGTCGATCTCTGCCTGCACAATCTGCCGGTGCGGCTGATCGCCAATGGCGGTGGCCTCGTCTACGCGCCGCTCGGTCCCACCCACCAGGCGATCGAGGACATCGCCATCATGCGGGCGCTGCCGAACATGACGGTGATCTGCCCGTGCGATGCCGATGAAGCCGCGCGCATGATGGAGCAGACGCTGGATTGGAAGGGTCCGATCTACATCCGGCTCGGCAAGGGCGGCGATGCCATCGTCTCCAAGGCCGAGCACGGTTTTGAGATCGGCAAGGCCATCCTGATGCGCCCGCAGGGCGACGTCCTCATGGTGACCACCGGCATCATGCTCCAGCGCGCCCTCGCTGCAGCCGACCTGCTGGCCGCGCAAGGCATTCGCGCCGGCATCCTGCACATGCATACCGTGAAACCGCTCGACACCGCAGCGCTGCTGCAGGCGATCCGCGGCACCAGGCTCTTGGTCACGCTGGAGGAGCACGTGCCCTCCGGCGGCCTCGGCAGCGCGGTCGCGGAGGCGCTGATCGACAAGCTCGGCTCCGGTTTCCCTGCGATGCTGCGGCTGTCGCTGCCGGACCGCTTCATGCACAATTACGGTTCGCAGGACTCGCTGCTGAAGAAGCACGGGCTCTCGGCCAGCGCCATCGCGACCTCGATCGAGCATGCGCTCGCGGCGTCGCACACTTCCGCTCCTCAACTTCATTCCACCTGACGGGTCACATGTACGACGTTCGATATTCCTATCTGCTCGAGCAATTCGCCGATCCCGCACCGATCCTCGCCGAGATCGGCCGGCTGGTTGCGACCGGTGACTTCACCCTTGGCAAGCCCGTCGCCGAATTCGAGAAACGCTTCGCCGAATTGATCGGCGTCCGTCACGCCATCGGCGTCGGATCGGGCACCGACGCGCTCAAGCTGCCGCTCAAGGCGCTCGGCATCGGTCATGGCGACGAGGTCATCACCGCCGCCAACACCTTCATCGCCACCGTCGGCGCGATCGCGGAAACCGGCGCGACGCCCGTCCTGGTCGATTGCGACGATTCCTTCTGCATGAACGTGGACCAGGTCGAGGCTGCGATCACTGGCAAGACCAAGGCGATCATGCCGGTCCAGTTGACCGGCGAGGTCACCGACATGGGCAAGCTGATGCCGATCGCGCAGCGTCACAACCTGCCGGTGGTCGAGGACGCCTGCCAGGGCATCCTGTCGGAGTTTGCGGGGAAACGCTCCGGCACCCACGGCATCGCGGCCGGCTTCTCGCTGCATCCGCTCAAGAACCTCAACGTCTGGGGCGATGCCGGCGTCGTCGTCACCAATGACGACGGCATGAACGAGAAGCTGCGTCTGATCCGCAACCACGGCATGAAGAACCGCGACGAGATCGCGATCCTCGGCTGCAACTCGCGGCTCGATTCCTTGCAGGCCGTGGTCGGCAACTGGCTGATCGGCCAGACCAGCGAGATCACGCGCCGCAGAATCGAGAATGCGGCCTATTACGATGCGGGTCTCGCCGGCCTGCCCGGCCTGCGCATCCCGCCGCGCCGTCCCAACGTGAAGCACGTCTACCATCTCTACATGGTGTTCGCCGAACGCCGCGACGAGCTCTACAAGTACTGTCTGGACAACGGCATCGAGGCCAAGATCCACTATCCGATCCCGCTGTATCAGCAGGAAGGCCTGAAGCATCTCGGCTACGCGCCGGGCACGTTCCCGGTCACCGACCGCCACGCCAAGGAAGTCATCAGTTTCCCGGTCGACCAGCACCTGACGCGCGCCCAGCAGGACCGCGTCATGGAGACCGTCAGGAAGTTCTGCCATGGACGCTGACACCGGCCGCCGGCGCATCGGTTACGTCAATCTTCCCGCGCAGTTCGAGGAAGAGCGCGCCGAGATCGTGCAGGCGGTCGAGGGCGTGTTTTCCCGCGGCGACTTCATCGGCGGCGCCGCGGTTGGAAAGCTCGAGGAGGAATTGTCCGCCTATCTCGGCTCGCCGCATGTCGTGACGCTGAATTCGGGCACCGACGCGCTGATCCTCGCCATGCGGGCGCTCGACATCGGCCCCGGCGACGAAGTCATCACGCCGCCGAACTCGTTCGTGGCATCGACCGCCGCGATCATCGCGGTCGGCGCCACGCCGGTGTTTGCCGACGTGCTGCCCGACCAGAACATCGATCCGGCCGCGGTCGAGGCCGCCGTCACACCGCGCACCAAGGCGATCATGCCGGTGCATCTGACCGGACGCATGGCCGACATGGCTCCGCTGATGGCAATAGCGGCCAAGCACGCGCTCGCCGTGATCGAGGACAGCGCCCAAGCGGTCGGCTCGACCTATGACGGGCGCATGAGCGGCACCCTCGGCACGTTCGGCTGCTTCTCCGCCCACCCCTTGAAGAATCTCAATGCCGCCGGCGATGCCGGCTTCCTCGTCACCGCCGATGCGGAGCTTGCCGCAAGAATCCGCCGGCTGCGCAATCACGGCCTGATCAACCGCAGCGACGTCCAGGAATGGGGGATCGTGTCGCGGCTCGACACGCTGCAGGCCGAGGTGCTGCGCATTCGCCTGCGTCATCTGCCCTCGGTGATCGAACGCCGGCGGCGCAACGCCGCGCAATACCGCGCCGAGCTCGCAGGGCTACCCCTGTTCATTCCGCCTTGTCGGAAGATCGAGTTCAACACCTTCCACACCTTCGTGGTGCAGACCGAGCGGCGCAACGACTTCCAGAAATATCTTGCCGACAAGGGCATCGAGACTGCGATTCACTATCCGGTCCCGATCCACCTGCAGCCGGCAGCGGCGCATCTGGGCCATGGCCGCGGCGCGTTCCCGGTGACGGAACGGCAGGCGGACCAGATCCTCACGCTTCCCATCAACCAGTTCCTGTCGGCCGCCGACATCAGCTATATTTGCGCGACCGCCCGGGAGTATTTTGCATGACGGACACGGACTTCCTGCACGCCGACGAGCAGGCGCTGGCGCAACGCTTCATCGACGATGGCTTCGTCACCACGCCGGCCGACGATCGCGCCGGGCTCGACCGGATCCAGCGCCGCGCCGCCGAGCTCGCGGCCGACTACCTGAAGTTGCCGCACAGCAACGATCCCTACGCGATGCTGGACACGATCCACACGCGGGTGAGCGTGGATGATCTCAACGGATTGCGGCTGCACGTCTTCAACGGCCTCAACGCCGAGCCCTGGTTCCGCCCGACCTATTTCCGCCTGGCGCGCTCGACGATCGAGACCATCGTCGGCAACGAGCTCTGCATGCAGCGCCGCGTCAATCTCAGCATCCAGCTTCCCGGCGACAGCTCCTCGCTGCTCGCGACCCATTCCGACGTCTGGTCGGGCGACTCGCCGTTCGAGGTCGTGGTGTGGGTGCCGCTGGTCGACGTCCACCGCACCAAATCGATGTATCTGCTGCCGCCGTCCCTGAACGGCGAGATGCAGGACCGCATGGCGGCCTTGCGCAGCGCCGAAGAGCTGTACAAGACCATCAAGCCGCACGCGACCTTCATCGAGATCCCCTACGGTCACGTGATGCTGTTCAACCAGACCCTGATGCACGGCAATCGCGTCAACGAGGAAGCCGGCACGCGCTGGAGCATGAACTGCCGCTTCAAGAGCATCATGTCGCCCTATGCGGACAAGCGCTTCGGCGAGTTCTTCGAGCCGATCCTGCTGCGCCCGGCAACCCGGGTCGGCATGCAGTACAAGTTGCCAGGAGGCTTCCATGGCTGAGCGAGCCGGCCACCGCGGCTATATCGGCGCCAGGCCGCTGAACGGCAGCCGCACCCCCCAGCACGTCCAGAACATCGTGATCCGCGACTATGCGCGGCGGAAGAACCTGCAATATCTTCTCAGCGCCGCCGAGCACACCATGCCCGGCAGCTACATGGTGCTGGAAGATATCCTGGACGAGCTGCCGCAGCTGCGTGGGCTAATTCTCTACAGCATCTTCATGCTGCCGCCCGACGAGGCTCGGCGGCGGCAGATCTACGACCGCGTGCTGCGCGAGGGCTGCGACCTTCACGCGGCGGTCGAGGAGATCACGCTGGCGTCGCAGAAAGACATCCAGGCCGTCGAGGACATCCTGCTCGTCAACAAGTTCGCAACCATCCTGTGACGATGCCGCGGACTGGTTGGCCCCCATGACCGAGATCAACCTGCTCCAGCCGATGCACGCATCGACGAGGCGGGACTACGTCCAGCGCGTGGTCGAGCACGACAAGGCGGAATCCGCCACCGTCGCCCGGCAATGGGGACGCGACTATTGGGACGGCGAGCGGCGCTACGGCTACGGCGGCTATCGCTATGACGGACGGTGGCGCCCGCTGGCCCAGACCCTGATCGAGCGCTACGGCATCAAGCCGGGCATGAGCGTGCTCGACGTCGGCTGCGGCAAGGGCTACCTGCTCTACGAGTTCGCCCAGCTCGTCCCCGACCTCAGGATCGCCGGCATCGACATCTCCGAGTACGGCATCGCCAACGCCAAGGAGGAGGTGCGGCCGCATTTGAACGTCGGCAGCGCCGTCGCCCTCCCCTACCCCGACCACAGCTTCGATCTCGTCGTCTCGCTCGGCGTGTTGCACAATCTTCCGCTCGAGGACGTGTTCCGCGCCGTACCTGAGATCGAGCGCGTCGGACGCGGCACCTCGAAATATCTGATGGTCGAATCCTTCCGCAACGAGCGGGAGAAGGCCAATCTGCTTTACTGGCAGCTCACCTGCCTGAGCTTCCACGGCCCGCAAACATGGGCCTGGATATACGACAAATGCGGGTACCGGGGCGACCATGGGTTCATCTTTTTCGAATGAAACGGGCCGGCGCCGGCCGACCTCATTGCGCGCACAGAATCCGGAAGTGTACTATTCCGACGACGCCATCGTCACCGCGGACGATGCCACGATCGCGGAGCTGAAGCGCATCGCCGCCGGCAACCCGCGCCTGCGCAGCCGGCTGTGCACGCATCCCGATCCCGCCTCGGGCCTGCACGAGATGCTGATCGTGCACCATCGCGAGGCGTATGTGCGGCCGCACAAGCACCTTGGCAAGCCTGAATCGTTCCACGTGATCGAGGGCACCGCGCAGGTCGTGATCTTCGAGGATGACGGCCGCATTCGCGAAGTGCTCGAGATGGCGCCCTACGGTCAGGGCAAACGCTGCTATTACCGCATGCCCGAAAAGGTCTTCCACTCGATCCTGATCACCTCGGAATGGCTGGTGTTTCACGAAACCACCGCCGGCCCGTTCGATCCTTCGCGCACGGCATTTCCCGACTGGGCCCCGGACGGCCGCGACGCCGCCGAGGTCCAGGACTACGTCACACGGACTGGCGCGCTCGCTGCGGAGCATCTGGCGAGACCATAGATTTCGACCGCTTTCGACGATCGCACCGTGAATGATCGAGGACGACACCAGACGATGAAGTTGCCTGCAAAAGCACTGGTTACCCTGGTCAAGTTCGCGGTGTCGATCGGGATCCTGGTGTTGCTGTTGCGCGGTCAGGATCCGTCGACCCTGAAAGCCGACCTTCTCGCCGTCGATCTCAACGTGCTGGCGCTTGCGGTGCTGCTGCTGTTCGCCCAGACCTTCGTCCTTTGCCACCGCTGGATGCTGATCCTCCGTGCCATGAACGTACCGCTCGATTGGCTGCCCGGCTGGCGCATTCTCATCGTCAGCACTTTTTTCAATCAAGTATTACCCGCGGGCGGCGACGCGGTTCGGATCTGGATGCTCCGGCGGCAGGGCGTGCAATGGTCGCAAACGATCGGCAGCATCGTGGCTGACCGCTTTCTCGGCCTGTTGGGTCTTGGTTTCATCCTCCTGGCGGGATTGCCGTTTCTGCTGGCGCGCGTCCCCGACAATTCGCTCCTGTTCGCGATCGCGATCATTCTGGCGGCCGCATGCCTCGGCGCAATCGCCCTGGTCACGCTGGACCGGTGGCCGCCGCATGTGATCGCGGCCGTGCCGGCCAGGGTCGTGCAGTTCGCGATGCTGATCAGAGCTCCGTTGCTGGCGACCGCGGGGCGAGCGATGCTGATCGGATCTGCCATCGCGGTCCATCTCATCACCGTCGCGACCTGCTATGTCCTCGCGATCGGACTGCAGGCGCCGCTCTCCGCACTCGACGCCTTCGTCCTGGTCCCGCTCGTCATCCTGTCCTCTGCGATTCCCATCTCGATCGGGGGATGGGGCGTGCGCGAAGGCGCTATGGTCGCGGTGCTCGGTCTTGCCGGAATCGCATCCGACAAGGCACTCGCGATATCGGTCTTGCTGGGACTTGGCGCCCTTATCGTCGGGTTGTTCGGCGGGCTGGTATGGCTGATCGCGCCGGAGCGCGCCAGCTTCAGCCCCGACCAGGCGCGGACCGTCACCGAACGAGCCGATGCAGCGCCGGTCTAGCATGGGCGACCCCAGACAAGATCAAGCGGTGGTAGCCGCCGAGCTGCGCCTGCGCACCATCGTCGAGACGTGGTCGTTGCGTATCCTCATTCTCGTGCCTGCTGCACTGTCCATCTGGTTCGTCAACCGAACGGGCACCTACCGCACCCTGCTCTTCGATGGCGGCTGGACGACGCGATTTTACGTCCTCGCCTGGATTGTGCTGACGCCGTATCTCGGCTGGCTCGTCATGGCGACCGGACGCCTGACGTTCTCGCTCATCAAGCACGAGCCCACTCAGCGTGTCGACGAGTTCTTCGTCGGCGCGGCCGCGCTCATCTTGACGGGATTTGGCTTCGGCGCTCTCTCCGTCCTGTACCCCCAAATCGTCCTCGGATTTGCGACCCTCGTGCTGCTGTGGGATAGCCGCAGCTGCAGGAAGCCGCAAAAATTCGCGCTGACCTTGCCGCTGATGGCAACTTCGCTACTGGGTCTTTGGCTCCTCGTAACGGTGTTCATCGACAGAGCCGTCATACCCGACGTCATTTCGACCGACGTTCAGCAGCTCTATGCGCCCTATCTTGCAGAGGTCGCGAGAAATCACAGCATCTGGCTTGCAGCTGACAATCCCATCTTCTCCGACTTCGAGATCGGCCACGGCAACGGCCTGCATTTGATGTTTGCGACGTTCTTGCCTCCCCACGTCGCGCAGATTGTTTCCTTCCTCTATTTCGTCGCGATCGGTGCAGTCATTTTTGAGCTCGCCCGCATCGTTCTGCCGTGGCAGGCGCTCGGACGCCGTTGGGAGGATGCGGCGATCCCGATTGCACTTGCGCTGGCGATCCTCGGACTTGCGTGGCCGCGAACGATGCCGCGCGTCTCGCCCGGCCTCTACATCATGGAATTCGGCAAGTACCACCTTCAGACGGCGGCGTTCTTTGTCTATTTCCTGCTTGTCGTTGCGCGAACGTCCCAAAAACGCGACAAGTTCGCCGCAGGGATTTGCGCCATCGCCGTCGCGGCATCCTATCCACCGTACGCAGCGCTGGTCTTCGTGATTTCGTCGTTGGGCGCGTTTGCCAAGGCGGTTCAGCGCGACCGATCCGGCTTCATCACCAGCGTCCTGCTGGGCGCGGGGGCGATCGCGGGCTGCATCCTTAGTCTCTCGATCAATTACCTCTACCTCGGAATCCCCGCGACGAATCCATACTCTCTGTTCCGGCACGTCGTTTCACTCGAACGCTTTTCGAAGTTCGGCAGCCTCGATCTTCTGGATTATTTCGTGGTGTCACAGTCGCTGGAGGTCACCGACTTTCTGAGCAAATCGGGCTTCGTCGCCTTCCTCAGGGAGGCCAGGTCCGTTCTCGCGGTCGCGCTGCTCCTCGCGCTGGCGACCTATGCCGTCGCTTTCGTGGACTCAAAGCTTCGTTCCGATCGCCCGGAATCCCAAAAGCTCGCGCCGCTGCCCAATCCCGCGGGACTTTTTGTCGTGGTCGCCTATGTCGCCAGCGTCCGGCTGCTGGACATGGCGCTGAATATCCCGAGCCTCATGAGATTGTCGGTCCACGTGAACGCGCTTTTCCCGCTTGCGACCGTCGGCATGGCCTACTGGGGATTGGCTGTCGCGCGACGCTTCAAGCCGGCTTGGTTCAGCGACCGCCTCGCTCCCCATGCCGCTCTCGCTGCCATCTTGCTCGCCGGCACCTGGATGACGGCAGCGCATCCCTGGAAGAGCTTCAAAGTTGATGAGGCCATCACCTTCGTGGGGGGAACTCCTCTCACTCATATGCCTCGGGTCACCCAGGACTGGAAGCGGTGTGACGAGCTGGAGCAATCGACGGGCTCGGATCGCATCCTCGCGCTCAACGGTTATCGCGCCATGGTGCCCTGCTATTTCTCGTCGCTGCTCACGCGCGGCAAGATCATTCATACCTACGAGAGCGACGTCGCACGCGATTTCGCGATGATCGCACTCGGAAGCGCCGAAACGGCGGAAGCCGCGCTTCGATCACTGGGCGTAAAACTATTCTACGTCCAGAAGAACAATTGCGACTTTTGGGTCAACGGTTTCTCCGACCTGTTTCAAAAGGACGAACTCGTGCGACGTTTTGCTGTTCGTCGCGAGACCCCGGAGTATTGGTTATTGACGTGGACGCAAGGTGATCAATCATTAAGTCCGGAAGACGCGACCGCGATCTCAGCGCTCAGGACAAGATCAAAAGAGATCTACCGGGAGGCATACGGCGTCGAACCATTCGAGGTGGTCAAGCACCGTCTACCACCGAATAGCAGACGTGGAGATCTCGATGTCCTCGGCCAGCTATCCCAATGCTTCTGAGCCTCGCCACGGCCGCCGGCCCTCTCCCCAGAAGCGCCATGTCCGACGACCACGAATCGGCGCCAGCATCGGCAACTTAAGAATTGTAGCACGGCCCGTTGCACTATATAGGCTTCAACTGCGCCGCGTACCGTTTCGAGGCGCCGATGTTCCCTTGCTTTCCTGCAAAGAGCTAGAGCCGTGACCGACCATTGCCGCCTCTGCCATTCGACCGACCTGCGACCGGTCATCGACCTCGGTTTGATGCCGATTGCGCATCGGCTTCGGCATAGCCGAAACGAGCAGGAGGAACGCTATCCGTTCGAGGTGCTGGCGTGCGGCGAATGCGGCCTGCCGCAGATCGTCAAGCCGATCGATCCAGACATCCTGTATCGCCAGTTCAACTACAATTTCAGCAGCTGGAAGCCGGAGCCGCACCAGGTCGACGAGCTCGACACCATCGCGAGGTTCTCGAAGCATCAATCCGTGTTCGAGATCGGCTGCAACGACGGCCTGTTCATGGACAAGCTTCGCGAGCGCGGCACCAAGGTCATGGTCGGTGTCGAACCGAATCCGGTCTCAGGCAAGATCGCCCGCGAGCGCGGCATCAAGGTCTATGCCGACATGCTCAGTCCGGAGATGGCCCACGACGCGGTGGCTCAGTCCGGCAAGTTCGACCTCGTCGTCTCGCGCCAGGTGCTCGAGCACATCGTCGATTTCGAGAACTTCTTCGCTTGCGTGAAGATCGCGCTCAGCGATGAAGGGCTGCTGTTCATCGACGTGCCCGACTTTGATCCCGGTTCGACGGCGGGCGACCTCTCGGTCCTGTGGGAGGAGCACGTCAGCTACTTCACCGAGCCGACCCTGCTGGCGCTACTGGCTCGCCACGGCTTCGAGGCGGTCTCCGTGAAGAAGTACAATTTCAGCGGCGGCAGCCTCGCGATCGCCGCCCGTCGTGCGACGCGTGACGTGACGCCGCCGCCTGCGCCCGCTGGCGTCGGCGAGAAATTCGGTCGGCGCGCAAGGGAATACGGCGCGCGCCTGCGGCCGATCCTCGCCAAGGCCCGCGCGAGCGGCGCCGAGATCGCCATCTACGGCGCGGGCTGCCGCGCGCCTGCACCTTCACCAACGCGCATGAACTGGCGGATCTCGTCGATCTCTCGGTCGACGACCAGAAGGAGCGCCAGGGGCTGTTCCTGCCCGGCACCGGCATACCGATCCGTTCGCCGGACGAGCTCGCCGGCAAGTCGGGTCCGCTCGTCTGCCTCCTCGCCGTGAACCAGGAGAACGAAGCCAAGGTCAGCAGCCGGCTGCGCGAGAACGCGAAGCGGCCGCTGCACATCGTTTCGATCTTCGCGCCCTCCGACATCTGGAGCGAGCTCGACCGGCTCGACGCGGCCTTGGGTTAGGGACGCCGCGGCATGGCTGACGAGAAGCTCTTCAATTACTACGAACGTCAGGACGTCCTACCGACGTTCGGGAATTTCAAATCGGCCGCCGAACTCGACGCATATGCCAGCCAGCGGCGCGAGCTGTTTTCAGACAAGCTGGTGCTGCCGCCGCGGCTGTTCCGCGATGCGGAGGTGCTCGAATTCGGTCCTGATTCCGGTGAGAACGCGCTGGTGTTCGCCGGCTGGGGCGCGAACATGACGCTCGCCGAACCGAACCGGCATGCGCATCCGAAAATCGAGGCCTATTTCGCGCATTTTGGCCTGACCGAGCGTCTGCGCGAGCTCGCATTGGCCGACGTCGAAGGATTTCGCAGCGAGCGCCGCTACGACATCATCGATGCCGAAGGTTTCATTTACACCGTGCAGCCGACTGAAAATTGGCTCGGCGTCTTCCACCGGCTGCTCAATCCGGACGGTTTCGCCATCGTGTCGTATTACGAACGCTATGGCGGCTTCTTCGAGCTCGCGCTCAAGGCAATCCATGCGGCCGGCAAGGCATTGTCAGGCCATCCTGCACTGGAAACGGCAAGGTCGCTGTTCGAGGCGAAGTGGAACAGTATTCCGCACACCCGCAGCTTCGAATCCTGGCTGATGGACGTGCTCGAAAATCCGTTCGTCCGGCATCGGTACTTCCTCGACGCAACGGCTTTGTGCACGGCGGCGCATGCACAGGGATTCGACATCCATTCGGCCTGGCCAGCCTATCGCGACAGCCTGGACGTCTACTGGCACAAGAAGGTTCTCTCCCCGGACGAGAAGCTGCGGCGCGCGGCGCGCCATCTCGACCGCAGCCGTCTCAGCTTCCTCGGCGGACGCAAGCTCTACCTGGTCGGCAAGGCCGATGCGGCGGCGGCGATTTCGGCATCGATCGAAACGCTGGTTCTCGACGTCGATGCGATGATCGACGACCCCTTCGGCGAGAGCCTGCCGCGCGCGGTCGCGAACCTTGCGTCCTTACGCGAGGCGATCCGGACGACGGACATTCTCGCCGACGATGCTTCGGACATCGAAACGATCGTTGCCACGCTCGACAGCTTCCATCGCATCTTCAGCGCGATCGGGCGGCGGGATGCGTCGGCGGTCGCTGCCCTCACCCAGACTGATGCGGCGTTCATCAACACCTGGGGACAGCCGGCGCACTTCCTCGTCATGCGGAAGCGCTTCGGGGGATCATAGCCAGTGAGGCCAGGCATTGGCATCATCGGAACGGGGATGGTCGGCCAGATGTGCCACCTCGCCAATTTCGTCGCCAATCCCGCCTGCCGCGTCGTCGCCATCGCCGATCTCCGGCCCGATCTGGCGGCCGCCGCCGCGCAGAAATTCGGTATCTCGCGGGTCTACGGCACGCACCGCGAGTTGCTCGCGGACGCTGCGGTGTCCGCCGTCGTGGTCGTGACGAAGCGGCGAGCCACCGGCCCGATCGTGCTGGACGCGTTGAAAAGTGGCCGGCACGTGCTGTCGGAGAAGCCGATGGCCTACACGACGGTTCAGGCCGCGTCGCTGGTCGAAGCGGCGCGGCGACAGCACCGCGTCTACAGCATCGGCTACATGAAGCGTCACGATGCCGGTGTGGCACGCGCGCTGGCCGAGCTCGCGCGCTTGCGCACGGACGGCTCGCTCGGACGCGTCGTCGGAGCAAGAGGCTGGTGCTTCGGCGGCGACACCGGCCGATCGCAGGACAACTTCGTCATGACCGGCGAGACCCGGCCGGACGGACTCGAGCTCTGGCAGGATGGGCCCGACTGGATGCCGGGCGCGTTGCGGCCTGGCTACGACAACTTTCTGAACGTGTTCAGCCATATCATCAACCTCGCGCGCTACCTGCTCGGATCATCGCCGACTGTCGCCGAAAGCACCGTCGAGACTTCTGGCACTGCGACGGTGACGCTCGACTTCGAGGGCGTTGCCTGTGTGCTGCAGCTTGCGAACGGGCCCGAAGGTGCGTGGCGCGAGGGGCTGTCGATCGATTTCGAGCACGGCGCAGTGACCATCGAACTGCCCCCGCCCTTTGCCGAGCGGGAGGCGGGGGTCATCCTCGACCAGGGCGGACAAATCACGCGCTTGACGGGTGAAGGCAGCTGGGCGTTTCGGCGTCAGGCTGATGCTTTCGTCGCCGACATCGTCGAACGAAGGACGCCGCTTGCGTCCGGCGCAGATTCGGTGACCGACATCGCGCTGGCCGAGGCGATCTGGAAGCGGCAAGTCAGCGGCCAGGCGTGACACTCTTGCTCGCGCCGTCGAGCGGCAGGATGCCGCCGATCGGGCCAAGCTTGATCGTGACCTCTGCAAGTTGGGAGAGCAATTCCGCAACATCGCAGCGCGCCAGCAACCGACACACGTAGTACTTCCGCGCCAAAATGTGGTTCGGTGCGGCTCCCGGCCCCGGCTGCAGCGAGATGGTTGACTGCGGCCCCGTCGGATCGAAATGACGGAACGCACTTCCCGGAGCCTTCCGCGCCTCGTCCATCTCTCGGAGGATGTCGGGCCGCTCGGCACGCAGGGCAAATCCGAAGACCGGCTGATTGCCCCAGGCAAGGCGGAGCATGCCCGTGACTTCGGCGACACCGAAAGGCACGTGCCGCGACGGGTAGTCGAAGAAACCATCATCGAGCGCATAAACCGTCGCCGCCGGCTGCACCCGGCTGGCAAGGTCGCGCGCCAAGGCCTGCTGCTTCAGGGTTCTTGCCTGCATGAAGACGTAGTCGCTCCAGAGCATGCCGATCGACACGATCAGGCTTGCCCCGAATATCGCAGCAAGGGCGGCGCCGGGGCCCATCCATCGTTCGGCCTGTCGCTTGAACGCCAGCAGTGTCAGCGCGAGCGGCACGCCGAACATCAGCAGGTGACGGCTCTCATAGAAATGCACGGAAGACGGCCGCAGGCCGGCGATCAGATACGGTGACGACAATGCGAGGAACAAGACCACGGCGAGTGCGAGCGGCACGGTGATCGCGCTTCTGGATGCGGTCGTCTTCGCGTCCCGACGCAGCAATAACAACACGATTCCAACGAGGACTGCAGCCGCGATGAAGAGCGCTGGGACCTGAATCGCGGCGCGGATCGCGTGGGTGAGGACATCCCTGTAGCTGGCGGCGAAGAACGCCGACCACCCCCGCGCCAACTCGCCGAGCGTCGGAAAATGGGCGCCATAGTGCTGTGCGTAGACGCCGATCCGCTTGAACCAGATATTGAGCGTGCCCCAATAGACCAGCGGAAGCACCACCAATTCCGGATAGCGCAGGACAGCGCGCCAGGCTGCGAGCCATGTCCGGCGAACGAAGCCATGCGCCGCGTCTCCGCTCCGCCATATCGCAACGAACAGGCCGAACATCACGACGGCATACAGCACGATCGTCGAGTTGAGCGCGAAGCTCAGCAGGAACACCAGCGAAGCGAGCACACGAAGCAGCACGCGCCGCAGGCCGACGGCGCTGAAGGCGAGCGTCAACAGCCATGCACCGATGAACAATAGCCCGAAGCTGAACACGTAGACCGCGTTCGCCTTGCCCGCCCAGAGTTGATAGCCGGGATAGGTCCAGACGATCAGCGCGAAGCCGACCGCTTCGGCGCGATCGAGCAGACCGAGCCGTGTCGCCGTCAGCATCAGACACACCGCGCCGAAGACGATTCCGGCGAACGCCAGCGATACCATCACGACGACCGGGGCGCCGGTCCAGTTCGCGAACCTGTCGTAGCTGTAGAAAATCGGATGGCCGGCGCCATTCAGCAGGAAATCGATGTCGATGAAATAGTCCGGACGCGGCTTGAGCACCAGCCAGTCGTCCATGAAGAGGCCGTCATTGAGGAGCATCGGCGCATGCGCAACCAGCAACACGACGATCAGGATGGCTATCGCTCGCAGCAACGGGGGCAAGCTCGGAGGGGAAAGGGAGGACATCGTCGGCGAGGATTCGCACGCCCACGGGACGACCGCAAGGCCGGGGCGCCGGGGCTCCCTTGACCGCAAAAATGCGACCTCCTATAGACTTTTGCTCTGGCTGGGCCTGAGAGGCGTCCGGGACGATTTTCCACGATGAACATGCTCCCTGGCCCTGCGCAAGCCGCTGCGATTGGTCTCAGCATCGCCTTTCCATTGCTGTTGCTGTGCTACGCGCGCATCGCCGCCACCGGCGGATCGGGCCGCCGCTTCCGGCTGGGCTGCGTCACCATCGTCGTGCTCTACGCGATCGCCTGTCTCGCGCTTCCGGGGCAACGCCAGCTCGCGGACGTGCTTGGCGGTCTCCTGCTGTTGGGGACAGCGATGATGTTTTGCTACATCCTGTTCAGCCTGCTGGCATGGGGCTTTACGCTGACGCTGCTCACGGCCCTCGTCCAGGCCGAACGTCCCCTCACCCTGGAGCAATGGGCCGAGGCGTACATGCAGGGCGGAGATCTCGGCACGTTCACGCACAACCGCCTGAAGCTCCTGGTCGGCGCGGGAATGGTGATCACGGCAGACGGCAGGCTGGTCCCGACAGCCAAGGGGGTAGCGATCGCGCATCTCGCCAAGCTTGTTCGTTTGTCGACGGGCCTTGGGTGAGCGGCACGATGTCCTTCGCCGTCGGGCTCATCGCCGTTGCCGTTTTCGCCCTGCTCGCGCCTGCCTTGCAGATCATGGCCCGCGCTCGCGCATGGCCGCTCGGACCCGTCACCCTGCTTGCGATCGCCGCACTCGTTTCGCATGGTCTCGGCGTGGCGCTCGGCATCGTCGCGATTCCGCAATTTCAGTATTGGGACGCCGCATCGATATTCGCATTTTGCGTCATGGCCTACGTTTTCGCCTTTGGCGCAGTGTACAAGTCGGTGTCCCTGGAGATCCTGCTCGGCCTCGTCGACCGCCCCGGTCGGACCGCGCCGCTTTCGGAGATCATCGAAAGGCAGGTTCCAGATTTGTTCCAGGGACGAATTGGGATCCTGGTCGATCGCGGCCTGGTCGAACGGGTCAATTCAGGCTTGTCGGCGACCACGGCCGGGCGGAAAATGGCAGCTCACGTCGGCCGGCTGCGCCGCGCCTTCGGCATCGGTGATACCAGCCTCTATGATTTTTCCGACTAGTTGCGCGGAACACACACATCGCCGGTTTCGTGCCGGTTGTGTGGATCATATCGGCCAGTCGCATTGTTCGCCCGGCGCAGATGACCTAGAGTTGCGCTGAGGGTTCACCAGTAAAGAGTGGCCGGCAACGGCGGTATCAAATGACACCTTCCAGGGCGGCAAAAAGGCTTACGATCGTCATTCCTGCTCTGAACGAGCAGGACAAGATCGCCGATACGATCGGCGGCGTGCTGCCGCTTGCCCGCGAGCTGCTCGACGATTTCGAGATCTTCCTGATCGACGACGGCAGCACCGACGCCACCGGCGCGATCATGGACGAATTCGCGGCCGGCGAGCCGCGCATCATCGTGCATCACAATGCCGAACGGCGCGGTGTCGGTGCCGGCTTCGAATATGCGCTGTCGCGCGCGAAATTCGATGCCATCACGCTCATCCCCGGCGATCACGCCTTCCAGAACGAAGGTATTGCCCGGATGTTCAAGGCGGCGGGCGCCGCCGACCTCGTCATTACCTATCGCGACAACCAGTCGGACCGCTCGGTCAACCGCTCATTGCAGTCGCATTCGCTGCGGTTCATCCTGAACTGCCTGTTCGGCTTCTGGCTGTCCGATTACCACAGCATGATCGTCTACCCCGTGAAATGGCTGCGCCAGATCGCGGTCAAGGCCGACGGCTACGGCTATCAGATCTGTGCCCTGATCTCGCTGCTCCAGCTCGGCCTCACCTACGTCCAGGTTCCGGTGAGCCTGAACGCGGAGCTGAAGGGCTCGTCCCGCGCGCTGCGGCTGCGCACCTATTTCGAGCTCGGCGGGACCATCCTTTCACTGCTGCGCCGCGTTCCCATCCGGAACGTCAATCTCAGTCAGATCCCCGCCGACGCGGAACGGACCCCGGCGCGCTAGGCCTCGCCGGGCCCTGACACGGGACGTCCAGCACAGGGGCTGCAGCATCCCAGCGCGCACGCGGGACGCCTTCCCGCCAAGACCCTACCAAGTCCTAATCTAAGTGATTGATTTGACTGGCAGGAGTGGCAGGGCTCGAACCTGCGACCCCCGGTTTTGGAGACCGGTGCTCTACCAATTGAGCTACACTCCTACGAACCCGCGTCGCCGCGGATCAGGGGCGCTTTCAAGCACAGAGAGCAGCCGGTTTGCAAGGGTGAACCGCGCCGGCTTCGCTTGTTTGTGCCGGGGGTTCTGGGCCACAGTCCATCGGCCATAACGAAGAACAATCGGGAGTGCCCATGACCGTTACAGCGACCGCCACAGCCGCCCCACAGGCCCCGACCGCGCTCCATACCCCGGCTTTGCCGGAAGCCCGCCCGGAGACGCTCAGGCTGTCGCGGCCGCGTCTGCAGGCCATGTCGGACGCCTTCAAGCGCGAGATCGACAAGGGAACCGTTCCGGGGGTCACCGTGCTGGTGGCGCGGCGTGGCCAAATCGGCTGGTTCGAGGCGCTCGGCAAGCAGAGCCCGGCAGGCGCGGCGCCGATGGCGCGGGATTCGATCTTTCGCATCTTCTCGATGACCAAGCCGATCGTCTCGGTCGGCATCATGGCGCTGGTCGAGGACGGCCAGCTCCTGCTCAGCGATGCCGTCGCAAAGTTCATCCCGGAGTTTGCGAGCCAGCAGGTCGGCATCGTCAAGGACGGCAAGCTGGAGCTGGTGCCGCCGGCGCGGCCCATGACCGTTCAGGACCTGCTCCGCCACACCTCCGGCCTCACCTACGAGCACCAGGGCGACGGCCCCGTGCACAAGCTTTACCAGGAGTCCCGCGTCCGCAGCCGCAAGATCACCAATGCCGAGCACGCCGCGCTGGTGGCGAGCTTCCCGCTGGTCTGCCAGCCCGGCGCGGAATTCAACTACAGCCGCTCCACGGATATTTTGGGCCGCATCATCGAAGTCGTCAGCGGCATATCGCTCGGCACCTTCCTCACCGAGCGCGTGCTCGCGCCGCTGCAGATGGCCGAAACCGGCTTCTCGACAAGCCAGGCCAATGCCGGCCGCCTTGCCGAGCCGTTCGCGACCGATCCCTGGACCGGCGACAAGGTCGCGCTGTTCAACATGCTCGAGCAGCCGGTGATGGAGTCCGGCGGCGGCGGCCTGGTCTCGACCACGATGGATTATGCCCGCTTCTGCCTGATGCTGCGCAATGGCGGCACGCTGGACGGCAACAGGATCATCGGCCGCAAGACGCTGGAGCTGATGGCCTCCGATCACCTCGGCCCTGGCGTGCCCACCAATGGCACGCTGCTGTCGCCGGGCCATGGCTTCGGTCTCGGCTTTGCCGTGCGCCGCGAGGCCGGTATCGCCCCCTTCCCCGGCAGCGTCGGCCAGTATTTCTGGAGCGGCATTGCCGGTACGTTCTTCTGGATCGATCCGAAGGAGGATCTGTTTGCGGTGTTCATGAGCCAGGGGCCGGGCCAGCGCGACTACACGCGGACCCTGGTGCGGGATCTGGTGTACGCGGCGGTGGAGTGAGGTCTCGTGCCCCGGACGCGCTGCAACGCGCTTCGCGTTGCGGCGCAGAGCCGGGGCCCATGCATCCACGATCTCGTCGGCAGCCTTCTGGGTCCCGGATCGGCGCGCGCCTGAAGCGCGCTTGTCCGGGACACGAGACCATCAGCTGATCGTCGCGCCGCCGTCGATCACCATGGTCTGGCCGGTCATGAAGTCACCGGCCTTCGAGCCCAGGAACACGGCCGCGCCCGCGATCTCGTCGGGGATGCCGATGCGCAAGAGCGGCGAGCGCGAGGTCGAGGCTTTCAGGTTCTCCGGATTGTCCCACAGCGCCTTTGCGAAATCGGTCTTGATCAGGCCGGGCGCGATGCAGTTCACGCGAATGTTGTGCTTGCCGTATTCGCAGGCGAGATTGCGTGCGAGCTGCATGTCGGCGGCTTTCGAAATGGCGTAGGCGCCGAGGATGGTCGAGCCCTTCAGGCCGCCGATCGAGGAGACGATGATGATCGAGCCGTCCTTGCGCTCGATCATCTGCGGCACAACCATCGAGATCAGCCAATTGTTGGCGACGATGTTGTTGTCCAGGATCTTCCTGAACTGATCGTCGGAAATGCCGGCGAGCGGGCCGTAATACGGATTCGACGCCGCGTTGCAGACCAGCACGTCGATCTTGCCGAAGGCACGGTTGCTCTCGTCGACGAGGTTTTGCAGGTTCTCTTTCGACGAGATGTTGGCGGCGACCGCGACCGCGGTGCCCTTGCCGAACTTATCGTTGATGCCCTTCGCCACCTGCTCGCACACGTCGGCCTTGCGCGAGGAGATCACCACCTTGGCGCCGTGCTCGGCCATGCGCTCGGCGATCGCGAGCCCGATGCCACGCGTCGATCCCGTGATGACGGCGACTTTCCCCTTCATGTCGAACAAGGTCATGCTTCTCTCCCAGATTGATTTTCGTATTCAGTGTCAGGCCAGCTTCTTGACTTCCGGTCCCGCCGGCTGATGCATCGCCGCGTGCGCGGGATCCGCGATCCACGGCTGCTGATTGACCATCGGCAGCCGCCAGAGGGTGCGCTCGGGGCTCGCGAAATGATCGAGCCGCGTCACCGACACATTGTCGATATCGAATCCGAGCCCCTGCTCCGGCCGGTCACCGAGCGCAAGACCGACCGCCGCCTTGATGGTGCCGCCATGCGCCACCGCGATAATGTCCTGCCCGGCCGCCTCGCTGTTGATCCGCTCGATGGTGCGTCGCGTGCGGTTGTAGAGGTCCATGAAGCTTTCGCCGCCGGGCGCAGGCTCGTTGATGTCGGCGAACCAGCTCGCGCCGACGGGGCGGCTGGCAATGAACTGGGCGCGGTTCATGCCCTGCCAGCGGCCGAGGTTCTGCTCGGCGAGATCCGCCTCCCGCTTCATCGATGCCGGCCTTGGAAAACCTGCGGCCCAGATCGCCTCGGCGGTCTGATGGGTGCGCATCAGATTGCTCGAATACCAGACCGCCTGATGTGGCAGCACCTTGGCGACAGCATTGAACACATAGGTATCGCTGGTGTCACAGGCGATGTCGCTCTGCCCGTAGATGTTGCCGCCGTCATTGCGCACCGGCGCGTGACGGACCCACCACCACCGCGTGATGACCACATTCGGCTTGTCTGCACCTGCCATCGAAACCCTTCCATCCCGTCTGATGTCGCTGTACGTGAGTAGCGAACGTGTCTCAAGACACTTTGCCGTTTGAAATCTTGTTTGAAATTCCGTCGCACGGCAAGCGTCGTGCGCGAGCAAAAGGGAGAAACGCATGGGCCGTCTGCAAGGCAAATCCGTCATCATCACCGGCGCCGGCAGCGGCATCGGCCGTGCGGCTGCGCTGCTGTTCACCAGGGAAGGCGGCAAGCTGATCGCGGTCGATCGCACCGAAGCTGTGAAGGAGACGGTCGAGGAGATCAAAAAGGCCGGCGGCGTCGCGGAAGCGATGGTTGCAGATGCCGGCTCCGAAAAGGACGTCATCGCAATGATCGACAAGGCGGTGAAGACGCACGGCCGGCTCGACGTCATCTGGGCCAATGCCGGCGTCTCCGGCGGGCTCGTTCCACTCGCCGAGCAGACCGTCGAGCATTGGCAGGAGATCCTGCGCGTCAACCTCATCGGGCCGTTCCTCGCGGTGAAATACGCGATGCCGCATATGGTCAAGCAGCAGTCCGGCGCGATCGTGCTGACCGCCTCTGTTGCCGGTCTCAAGGCTGGCGCGAGCGGGCATCCCTATGCCGCGAGCAAGGCCGGCGTGATCAGCCTGGTGCAAACGACGGCCTATTCGCTCACCGGCACCGGCGTGCGCATCAATGCGGTCTGCCCCGGCCTGATCGAGACCGGCATGACCAAGCCGATCTTCGACCGCGCCAAGGAGCGCGGCACCGCCGACAAGATCGGCCAGCTCAATCCGCTCAAGCGCCCCGGCCAGCCGCACGAGCTCGCGGCGATGGGACTGTTCCTGGCGAGCGACGAGGCCTCGTATGTCAACGGGCAAGCGTTCCCGGTGGACGGCGGCTTGACGGCATCGATGCCGTATACGGGCAAGCCGGTTTAGTTCGCACTCGTGTCCCGGACGCGACGCAGCGCGCAAGCGTTGCGGCGCAGAGCCGGAACCCAGCAGGCGACGTCGCTCGCTGCTGCATGGGCCCCGGCTCTGCAGCGCATCACTTCGTGCTGCGCAGCGTCCGGGGCACGAGAGCGGGAGTTTTGGTGCACACCTGCCTCCGCATCGTCATTGCGAGCGCAGCGAAGCAATCCAGGAATGCATCCGCGGAAAGACCCTGGATTGCTTCGCTGCGCTCGCAATGACGGGGTGGCAGGAAAATCGCTTTCCAAATGCTACTGTCATTCCCCGCGAAGGCGGGGAATCCAGTACGCCGCGGCCTATCGATTGAGCCATAACTGTCTCGGAGTACTGGATCGCCCGGTTAAACCGGACGATGACAGCGAGTGTGTCGTCGCAGACACAGCTTCGCATCCTCGCGGCGCATTCCGCCCGAGCTTTGCTCGTCGTCTCACCCTCAATTGAAAGAGGGCGCAGGGAAGACCGGGTGCCGGCCGGGCACCCACGGTCCACTGTGCGAAAGGTGGCAACAAGAATTTGCACAGCGGCATACAGGTGAAGCCAAACATCCGGCCTTCCCTGCGCAGTGGTTTTACGGCTTATGTCGCGCTCTCCCCGGGGAGCGATGCACTATTGCCCCCGTCGCCTTGCGGATGGCTGATGCGCATCGCCCGGTCGGGCAACCACATCACCACAAGACTTGACGCACAGACCCCGGGCGTCAGGACCACACGATTTTGCCGTACGCGAACCGCACCCGTCGTTGGCACGAGGTCTTCGCTCACGGCTCTCCGCCCTGCGAAGCTTTTCGCGCCGATGTGGCTCGCGTCCACCGCCCCCCGGCCCGCGTTCGTGACGATCGCGATACGCCCCTCTTCCTTGGGCCGGGTTGAGCCGACACATACGTCATTTCCGAATTTCGGTAAAGCGGAATATTTCATCGGCCTCGTCTTGACCGATGCCTTGGTGTTTTGCCCGACGGACAACGCAAGGTTTGGTAGACCTCCCCGTCATTCCGGGGCGCGACGAAGTCGCGAGCCCGGAATCCATTTCACAGCGCGTCGTGCGGTCCGATGGATTCTCAGGTGCGCAATTGCGCACCATAGCTCGATGCTGCGCATCGCCCCGGAATGACGGCTGCGGTGTTGATTTGCCCATCCCACCGCCACGTTGGTATGGTTCCTGCAGGCACCTCAGCCTTCCTGCTCTCCAACAGAATATGACAATGCCAAGCTCAAGACCCGACCGCATCCGAAAGCTCCTCGCCGACCTCGTCTCGTTCGACACCGTCAGCGACCGCACCAACCTGCCCCTGATCGCCCATATCGAGGGCTATCTCGCCTCCTTCGGGATCAAGGGCGAGCGCATCGTCGACGACACCGGCGAGAAGGCTTCGCTCTGGGTCACGATCGGGCCGGAGGATCGGCCGGGATTCGTGCTGTCGGGCCATACCGATGTCGTGCCTGTCGTGGGCCAGGACTGGAGCCATGATCCGTTCAAGCTGGTGGAGCGCGACGGCAAGCTCTACGGCCGCGGCACCACCGACATGAAGGGCTATGTCGCGGTGTGCCTCGCCATGGTGCCGGAGATGACGGAGGCGAGACTCAAGACGCCGATTCATCTGGCGATTTCCTATGACGAGGAGATCGGCTGCGTCGGCGTGAGGCCGATGCTGCACGAGGTCGAGAAGAAGACGATCAGGCCGCTCGGCGCCTTCATCGGCGAGCCGACCCAGATGCAGGTCATCATCGGCCACAAGGGCAAGCATGGCGTACGCGCCACGTTCCGCGGGCTCGCGCGTCATTCCTCGATCGCCCCCGACGGCGTCAATGCGATCGAATATGCCGCCGAGCTGATCGTCGAGATCCGCCGCCGCGCCGTCGCGCTCGAGGCCGCGCGATCGGCGGACAGCCTCTACGACGTCCCGCATTCGACGCTGCTCACCAGCATCGTGCATGGCGGCGCAGCGCTGAACATCGTGCCTGATACCTGCACCGTGGATTTCGAATGCCGCGGCATCGGCATCACCGAGTCCAAGGAGGTGACCGATGCGATCGTCGCCTGGGCCAAGGCCGAGATCGAGCCGGCGATGAAGGCGAGACATGCCGACTGCGGCATCGATTTCGAGGAGATCCTCGACTATCCCGCGCTCGACACCGCCGCCGACGCCGCCATCGTCACGCTGGCCAAGAGCCTCGCAGGGCGCAACGACCACGCCAAGGTCGCCTTCGGCACCGAGGCGAGCCTGTTCGCCAGCATCGCCGACATCCCCTCGGTGGTGATCGGCCCCGGCGCGATAGCGCAGGCGCATACGCCGGACGAGTTCGTGGAGATGGCGGAGCTGGAGAAATGCGCGGGCTTCGTGGAAAGGCTGATCGCGCATTGTGCGAAGACGGCGTCTTAGGCGGCATTGCCGTAGGGTGGGCAAAGCGAAGCGTGCCCGCCACTATTACCTGATCGCGCAAAGATGGTGGGCACAAGCTACGCGCTTTTGCCCACCCTACGAGAGCCAGCCTGGCCGCCTCACCGCTCCTGCAGGGCGAGCCGAACGCCGACTGCGAAGTAAATGGTCCCGACCACCTTGCCCTGCCATCTGACGACAGCCGGGTGGCGGCGAAGAAGTTGGCCGAGACGCCCCGCCCCCACGGCGAACACGACCGTGCTGACGAGGCCGAGCAGCACGAAGACCATGCCGAGGATCGCAAGCTGAAGAGCGGTTGATCCTGACTCCGGCTGGACGAATTGCGGCAGGAACGCCAGGAAGAACAGCGCGGTCTTGGGATTGAGCACTTCGGCCAGCACGGCCTCGCGGAATGCGCGACCTGCGCTGATCATAGGGGCGCTGCCGTTCAGCTCGATTGGCGCCTTGTCCAGCATCGCGCGAATGCCGAGATAGATCAGGAACGCGGCACCCGCATATTTGACGATGCTGAACAGCAACGCCGATGTGGCGATGATCGCCGAGAGTCCGACAATCGCCATCCCCGTGTGTACCAGGTCTCCAGCGGCGATTCCCGCACCCGTGGCGATGCCGACCTTCGTTCCCGAGCTTGCCGCCCGCGCCATGGTGAGCAGCGTTGCCGGTCCCGGAATGAAGACGAAACCGAGCACGATGAGGACGTAAGTGATGAGGGTAGTGTGGTCGATCATGCGCGGGTCTCCCGGAGCGGATTGGGCACACAAGGAATACAAGGACTCGGTCGCTGCGAAAGGCGCTTGCGCGGTGTGAATTGCGAGTCTCGCATTCCGCCTCCTCGTCATTGCGAGCGCAGCGAAGCAATCCAGGCTGCCGCCGCGGAAAGAATCTGGATTGCTTCGCTGCGCTCGCAATGACGGCGCGTGTGGAGCAGCGCCGTAGGGTGGGCAAAGCGAAGCGTGCCCACCGTTTTCGTGTGATCGCGGAGAGATGGTGGGCACGGCGCTACGCGCCTTTGCCCACCCTACGAGACTGTGAATCTTTTGTACCGCGCGTCAGACGAATGTGATTCTCTGGGCAGACTGATCTGCTGGAGAGGATGATGGCTGACGACGGACTTTTTGGTGAATTGCCGGAGCAGTCGGCACGAACCGAAGCGGTGCCGCAAGGCGCACCTCGGCTGCGCGAGCCTGTGCGCAATCAGGTCGAATTGCGAGCGGTCGATATCGACAGCCTGATCGGGCAGGATCATCCAGCGCGGGTGATCTGGGCTTATGTCGAAGGGCTGGACCTGAGCGAGCTGGAAGATCGCGTCAAGGCACGGGAAAACAGGCCGGGCCATCCGGCGCCATCGCCACGGTTGTTGCTGGCGCTTTGGCTGTACGCCGCGAGCGATGCCGTTGGCAGCGCGCGGGCGCTGGACCGGCTCTGCGACAGCCACGACGTCTACCGCTGGCTCTGCGGTGGCGTGTCGTTGAACCATCACGGGCTGTCGGACTTCCGGGTCGGCTGTGCCGACTTGCTCGACCGTTTGCTGGTTGAACATCTGGTGGCCCTGAACGAGGCAGGGCTGGTCGATCTGGAGAAGCTGACCCAGGACGGGGTGCGGATACGAGCGAATGCCGGGACCGGATCTTTCCGGCGGGAGGCGACGCTGGATCGGCAGATGGCGCAGGCCGAGGCCATTGTGGAAGAGCTCAAGCGCGAGGTCGATGCGGACCCGGAAGCCAGCAATCGGCGGATCCGGGCCGCCAAAGAGCGGGCGGCGCGCGAACGCAGCGAGCGGGTGCAAGCCGCGCAGGCCGCGCTGGCCGAGATCAAGCGCAAGCGAAAACAGCTCGACGACAAGGGCGGCAATGGCAAGAAGCCGAAGGAGCCTCGGGCCTCCACCACCGACCCGCAGGCCAGGGTGATGAAGATGGCCGATGCCGGCTTCCGTCCGGCCTATAATGTGCAGGTGGCTAGCGCGGCTGGCGAACTGATCGTGGTCGCGATCGATGTCGACAACAGCGGCTCAGATCGTGGCTTGATGCGCCCGATGCTGGAGCGAACGCGCGCTCGGCTGAAGCGCTTGCCACGCCGCTACCTCGCCGATGGCGGGTTCTGCACTGGCGACGACATCGAATGGGCGCATGGCGAGGGCATCGAGGTTTACTGTCCACCGCCCCAATCCAGGAGCGGTGTCGATCCCTTCTTACCCCGGAGCAGCGACGGTCCTGGCATAGCGGCCTGGCGTGCTCGCATGGCCAGCGAAGCCGGCAAGGCACAGTACCAGGCCCGTACCATCTGCGAATGCATCCATGCCCGCTGGCGCAACTGGGACCTCAGGCAACTGACCGTGCGCGGCATCGAGAAGGTCCGTGCCGTCGTGCTCTGGTACGCCCTCACCAACAACATCCTGCAAGGGCATCGTCTCGCAAAAGCATAGATAACCAACAGCCTGACGCCGCCGGCTTCCCCCATCAAGGGGCGATACCACCCCTTGATGCCGAAGCCGAAACAAAACGAATTGGCTCACAGGCTCTACGAAACCAGCCGCGAAGAAAAAAGGCGCGGCCATCAGCCGCGCCTTCGTTGTTCCTACACCGCGCCTGCCTTCTGCGCGTATTCCCATGAGGCCTTTGACAGCGGCACGGTGCGCTTGGCTGACTCCAGCGCCTTGGCGTTGGCGGCGGTGCCGTCGCGGACGCGGCCGGCGATGCCTTGGGTGATGCCGGCGAGACGGAATAGGTTGTAGGCGAAATACCAGTTGAGATCGGGCACCGTCATCTTTGTGACGTCGCAATAGATCTGCGCGGCCTCTTCCAGGCTCGGGATGTTGAGCGCCTTGAGGTCGGCCCCCTCGAGGCCCGGCATGATCCATTGCATCAACAGATAGGTGAAGTCGGCCATGGGATCGCCGAGCGTCGACAGCTCCCAGTCCAGCACGGCCTGCACGCGCGGTTCCGTCGCGTGGAAAATCATGTTGTCGAGGCGGTAATCGCCATGGACGATCGAGACGCGCGCCTGCTCCGGCACGGTCCTGGGCAGCCATTCGGCGACCTTCTCGAACTCGGGAATGTGCTGGGTCTCGGACGCCCGGTACTGCTTGGTCCAGCGGTCGATCTGCCGCGCAAAATAGTTGCCGGGCTTGCCGAAATCGCCGAGCCCGATCGCAACGGGATCGAACATGTGGAGCTTGGCCAGCGTCTCGATCTTGCTGGTGAAGATCTTTCGGCGCGCATCGTTGTCCTGGCTCGGCAACGTCGGATCCCAGAACACGCGCCCCTCCTCCATCGACATGATGTAGAAGGCCGCGCCGATGACGCCGTCGTCCTGGCACAGCGCATAGGCGCGCGCGACCGGGAAGCCCTGCTTTCCAAGGGCCGCGATAACGCGATATTCGCGGTCGACCGCATGCGCCGAGGGCAGCAGCTTGCCGAACGGCTTGCGGCGCATCACGTAGGAACGGTTCGGCGTGTTAAGGCGATAGGTCGGGTTGGACTGGCCGCCCTTGAACTGGAGCACGACCAGCGGGCCTTCATAACCTTCGACGTGCTCGCGCATCCACGCCTCGAGGCGCAGCTCGTCGAAACGATGCCGCTCCTCGACCGGCTTGGTGCCCGAGAACTCTTCGTCTTTCCTGACGCCGTCAGCCACGGTGACGCTCCCTCTTCAGTCCTGACCATTTCAGGTCGAGCATGATCCTAATCGGTAACCGCTGACGCACTTGCGTCAAGCGGTCACCGGATCAAGCCCTGTCGTTGCTTCAGGTCGGGAGCGCCGTCGGGCCCTCCCTCTCAGTGACTTGGAGAGTTTGCATACTTCCGAAGCTCGAGCCTGGCAATGGCGCGGTTGTGCACCTCGTCCGGGCCGTCGGCGAGCCGCAGCGTGCGGATGTGGGCGTAGTCCTTGGCAAGGCCCGCTTCATCCGAGACGCCGCCGCCGCCGAAGGCCTGGATCGCCTCGTCGATGATCTTCAACGCCATGTTGGGCGCGGCGACCTTGATCATGGCGATCTCGGCCTGCGCGGTCTTGTTGCCGACCTTGTCCATCATGTCGGCCGCCTTGAGGCACAGAAGCCGCGTCATCTCGATGTTGGTCCGGGCTTCACCGATGCGCTGTTCCCACACAGAGTGCTCGACGATCTTCTTGCCGAACGCGGTGCGCGATGCGAGCCGCTTCACCATCTTCTCCAGCGCCTCCTCGGCCTTGCCGATGGTGCGCATGCAGTGATGGATACGGCCCGGACCGAGGCGGCCCTGCGCGATCTCGAAGCCGCGGCCTTCGCCGAGCAGGATGTTCTCTTTCGGCACGCGCACGTTCTCGAGCAGCACCTGGGCATGGCCATGCGGCGCGTCGTCGAAGCCGAACACGGGCAGCATCTTCTCCACCTTGATGCCTGGCGTGTCGAGCGGAACCAGGATCTGCGACTGCTGCTGGTGCTTGGCCGCCTTGAAGTCGGTCTTGCCCATCAGGATCGCGATCTTGCAGCGGGGATCGCCGACGCCGGACGACCACCATTTGCGGCCGTTGATGACGTAATGGTCGCCGTCGCGCTCGATGCGGGTCTCGATGTTGGTGGCGTCGGACGAGGCGACCGCCGGTTCCGTCATCAGGAAGGCGGAGCGGATCTCACCGTCCATCAGCGGGCGCAGCCATTTCCGCTTCTGCTCCTTGGTGCCGTAGCGGATGAACACTTCCATGTTGCCGGTGTCGGGCGCGGAACAATTGAACACTTCCGATGCCCAGGTGATGCGGCCCATCTCTTCCGACAAAAGCGCGTATTCGAGATTGGTCAGTCCCGCGCCGCGGAATTCGTCGTCCTCATGCTCGCTCGGCGGCATGAACATGTTCCAGAGGCCTTCGGTCTTCGCCTTCTTCTTGAGGTCCTCGAGGACCGGGATCACCTTCCAGCGGTCGCCGCTCTTGTCCTGCTGATCGTAGATCGGCACAGCCGGGCGCACGTGCTTGGCCATGAAGGACCGCACGCGGTCGAGCCATTCCTTCTGCTTGGGCGACATATCGAAGTCCATGGGACGCTCCTCTCTTTCACTAGTCCTTTTGCCCGGACTGTCCTCCCGCATCGCGTGGCCCGCAAGCGCGAATGCGCCGGCGATGCGGACCTGTCGAACCCAGCCGCAGTTGCGAACGAGTCCCGATTGCGGATTGACTTTTCCGGGTCTTCAAACGATAGTTTCATACAAGTGTTTGAATTGCAACTCCCCTCCCCGAGGGCACCCATGGCCAGCGATCATACGAGGTCTGCCATTCTCGCCTCCGCGGAACGGCTCTATGCCGACCGCGGCTTCGGCGACGTGACGCTGCGCGACATCGTCGCGGAGGCGGGCGTCAACCTCGCCGCTGTGAACTATCATTTCGGCTCCAAGGACGAGCTGATCGCGGAACTGTTCGTCACGCGGTCGATCGCCACCAACCGCGAGCGCCTGCGCGAATTGAAGGCGGCGGAGGAGCAAGGCGGCGGCCGCGCGCCGATCGAGGTGATCCTGCGCGCGCTGGTCGGGCCGACCTTGCGCGGTTGCCTGGGGCCGGAGACCCAGCGCTCGACCGCCGCGCGCTTTATGATCCGCGCCTCGATCGAATCCGTGCCGCCGATCCGGCGCATCAAGAACCGCGAGATCGACCATTTGCGCAAATTCGTCGGCGCGATGCGACGATCCCTGCCCGACCGCAGCGACGTCGACATCTATTGGGGCCTCAACTTCGCGCTCGCGATGGCGCATCACACCATCCGCGAGAGCGAGCGGCTGACCAAGCTGTCGGAAGGCAAATGCGATCTCGACGACGTCGAGGACGTGGTCGCGCGCGTCGTCAGCGTGGCGACGATGGCCCTGACGGCGGGGCGGGCGGAGAGCAAGGCGCCGGCGCGTACATTGGTGCGGGATGCGCGTTGAAGATCGAGCCGCCGCCGCAGCGACGGTGTGCTCCCTCGCCCCGTTCTTACGGGGAGAGGGTTGGGGTGAGGGGCCTCTCTCCGCGCGTGAGACTTTCGAGGCACCTGTACCCCCTCACCCGGATTGCATCTTCGATGCAATCCGACCTCTCCCCGCAAGCGGGGAGAGGTGAAGCCACCACCTCACATCATCGCGATGCGGTCGATCTCGACGTCGAAGGGGCCAAACCATTCCGGCGTGCAGACGAAGATCCGCGCCGGCGGGTCATGCGGGAAGTAACGCGCATAGACCGCGTTGAAGGCCGCGAAGTGTTTTGTGGAGGTGCAGTAGACGTTGCACTTCATGACGTTGTCGAGGGAGGCGCCGGCCGTCTCGAGGCACAGCTTCATCTGCTCCATGATGATCTCGCTCTGGCGCTCGATCGGGGCAACGGCGATCTCGCCGGTGCCGGGGTCGAACGGTGGCAGGCCGGAGACGAAGATCATGTTGCCGGCGCGCGTCACCGGCGAGGCCGGCGCCTTCCAGCGATCGAGGAACGACGAGATCGGTTCGACGCGGAGCGCTTCGCGTTTCATGGCGGCCACCTTCGGTTCGAGCGAGTCCATCCGCTGACTACACTAATCGTAGCCGGCATGGTTCGCTTAAGCTCGAAGTGTGGATGCGGGGAACTACGCCCGCTGCGGCATCTCCTCAGCCTCTTCCTTGGCGAGCAGCAGCAGCATCTCGATTCCCATCTCACCTTCCTGCGGTGAGCGGATGAACTTGATCTCGTCAGCGCTCTGCCGCAGCGCGGCAATGATGGCGACGGCCTGATTGGCGGTGGCCGCCTCGGTCGCCAGAACGGCCTTCTGGTCCTTGGCCTGGAACCCGATCGTGTAGGACATTCACTTCCCTCCCCGAACTCAAGTGGAGAGATCGAAACAGAGTCTGAGGCAAAGCGGAAGCCTGTGCGACTACGGACCGGGATTAGCTGGGGATTGTGGGCAAGCTTCACGCAAGCCCAACATGGCGCGCGCGTCCATGGCTGTCGCAACAGTCGCGCTGCGCCTGAATTCCGGCTTCTCGGCGGCGGGAACAGAGAGCGTCAGATGATGCCCTGCTGCTTCAGCGCCTCGATCTTGCCGGCATCATAGCCGAGCTTGCCGCCCAGCACCTCCTGTGTGTGCTCGCCCAGAAGCGGCGGGGCACGGTAGTCCTTGATCGGGGTCTCCGAGAGCGTCAGCGCGTTGCGGACCAGCGACAGATCGGGCTCGAAGGGGTGGTTGACCTTCACGCGCATCCCGCGCGACTGGACGTGCGGGTCGGAGAACACCTGCTCGAAATTGTTGATCGGCCCCGAGGGCACACCGGCCTCCTCCAGCTTGTCCAGCCAGTAGGCTACCTTTTGCTTCAGGAACAGGCCGGCGAAGATCGCCATGATCTCCTTGCCGTGCACGACGCGGTCGTTGTTCTTGACGAAGCGCGGATCGTTCGCGAGCTCGGGCGCGCCGAGCACGGCGCAGGTGCGCTGAAACTGGCCGTCATTGCCGACCACCAGCATCAGCTCGCCGTCGGCGCAGCGGAACACGCCGGCCGGCATGCCGCCATTGCCCCAGGTGCCGCGGCGCGGCGGCGTCTTGCCGTTGACGAGATAGATCTGCAGCCAGTGCGACAAGGATGCGATCACGGTATCGAACAGGCAGACGTCGATGTGCTGTCCCTGCCCGCCCCTGGCGTCGCGATGGTAGAGCGCCGAGAGAATTCCGATCGAGGCGTTCATGCCGGTCATGTAATCGACGATCGACGGGCCGACCTTCATCGGGCCCTCGCCAGGCTCGCCGTCGATATGGCCTGTGACGCTCATCAGCCCGCCCATCGCCTGCAGGATGGCGTCGTAGCCGGCGCGCGGCGCATAGGGTCCGGTCTGGCCGAAGCCGGTCACCGAGCAATAGATGATGCCGGGATTGATCGCCTTGATGGTCTCGTAGTCGAGGCCGTAGCGCTTGAGATCGCCGACCTTGTAGTTCTCCATGAAGACGTCGGCATCCTTGGCGAGCTCGCGGACGATCGCCTGCCCTTCGGGCTTGGCGATGTTGACGGTGACCGACTTCTTGTTGCGGTTGGCGCAGAGATAGAACGAATTGTTGTTGTTGGCCTTGCCCTCGGGGTCGGCCAGGTAAGGCGGTCCGAAGGCGCGCGCGTCGTCGCCGGTGCCCGGCCGCTCGATCTTGATCACCTCCGCACCGAGATCGCCCAGCATCTGGGCCGACAGCGGCCCGGCCAGCACGCGGGTGAGGTCAAGGATCTTGATGCCTGAGAGCGGCAGGGCCGACATGTCGATTTCCTCCGGGGAACTAGATCTTGGCGGCTCAAAGCGGCCGGATCCCTTGCGGATACACCATTTTTCTCGCGCTGAGTCCTGCGCTCCGGGCATACGGCTATCCTCGGACGCTGCTCCGCAGGGCGTTCCGCACGGCGGTATTCCGCCCGGTCCCGCGTGTTCTTCGGCACACCCCTTGGCCTACGGTGCGAAGGAAGCTGTGCTCGTCCTCACACGTTCGAGCAGAGCTCTGTCCTGCGAACTCAGCTTGTTCATTTCCGGACAGGACTTGCCGTCCAGCAAGTCGCCCGCGAATTCCTTCAGCACGTCCCTGTCCTCGAGCAGAATGTCATCGAACCGGCGCTTCAGCAACGCGCGCAGGACGTAAATGCCGCCATCGCGGCAACACGCTCGATGCAGATGCTTCGCGCGCGTCTTCAGGAAATTGGGCTCGCTCGGCGCTTTGTGCTCCAGATCTTCCCAGACTGAGGGCCGGCGAGACTCAGGCTGGTCGGACACAGCCGGATCAAGGACACTAATGCGCTTGATCGCATCGTTTCGGCGCCTGACATCGGAAATGCCGTCCTGAAGCGATTGCTTGAGCGCTTCGAACGTCTCATTCGTCCAGGGGCAAGCGTTCCCGACCATCCCCTTGCATGGCACGAATCTGTTGCCCCGATAGGTTTGATCGAAAACCGGAATGCGAACCCAGGGTTGGACGGCGGCGTCGGTCAGCGGATTTGGAGGCCTGCTTCTCCAGAAGAATGATGCCTGAAGTCTGGCCCCCTCTAATCTGGCCGCGGCGAACTCGGTGCCCTGGAGATCGGCAAAATTCAGTTTGGCCGCCGACAGATCGGAGAGCAGGAACGTTACACCGTACATTTTCGTCGTTTGCAGATCCGCACCGATCAGGGACGCGCCGCTGAGCGAGGCGCCCGGCAATTCAGCGCGAAACAGTGAGGCTCCATCCAGATTGGCCAGCTGCATCGACGCCCCATGCAGATGAGCCCGGGTCAGATCGGCCCCCTGCATTTGCGCCCCATCCAACAGGGCTCCCTGCAGCGAAGCGTTTCTCATGGAGGCTGCGCGAAGCCAGGTGCAATCATGTTTGTCGTGCGGATTGGCGAGTCTCGAAGTCAGATCGTCGACCCAGTCATGCTCCCACGGCTTTTCATTGCCGTTCGAGTCAGTCCTGACAAACTGCGTCTCGCCGCATCCGAATTGCGCACCTCGCAGGTCCGCACCGTCGAAATTGACCTCCTGAAGATAGGCCCCGGTGAAATCGACACCCGTGAACCGAGCCGCGGTCAGCACGGCCCCTTCCAGTCGCCGGCCTCGCAAGGACATCGGCTCGCTAGAGGACGACGCTGCACTGAACTCCGGCAGCACAAGGCGGTTGGACCAGACGCTTGCGGGCCTGCGCGTCACCGCATCGACGTCTCCTGCAACCAGCAGCGTATGCAGGGACAGGAATTTGGCCTCGCGCGAGTGTTGCTCGGCCTTTGCCGGAAGTGCCGGCGACACCCATGAGGCCGGGATAAACCGCAGGGCCGGCAACGCCGAATGCAGCCATTCCCCCGGGAATGTCGCAAGCGCGCCGATCATCAGTATCACCAGCGCGCTTGCCACAACCGCCCCCTCAACAGGCCACCGCAGGCTATTGCGTAACCTGAGACGCGCGATCCGTCCCCGGTTGATCGAGGGCCATATCGCCCAGATGAGAGCGAGGTCGATCACCACGGCCACCCGCTGCCACCAGGTGACTTGCTCGCTGTGATAGGCCAGGAACTGGAGCTGAAACAGCATCAGCAACCCGATCGGCAGCACGATCAAGCTGATCTGCGCAATGAGGCGAAACATTAAACCTACTCCGCCCGATCGGACGCCGGGAGGCCCGGCGACGAATTGAACGAAGACGTTGCTCGGCAATTGCCGGCGCAAGCTCGCGCGGATGTCATCATCGTCGATTTGCAGCCGGAGCTGCTGGTGGAAGGCGCCCGCCTTGTCGGCGAGCAGCATGAAATGCAGCAGCACATAGGCATGGACGACGAGGAAAAGGGCCGGCCCCATGATGAAGAAGGCGACTAGGGGCAGTTCGACATTCAGGAACGGAAGCTTGACCGATTTCTCGAACAGGAGATCGCGATGGGTCACGCTGCCGGCTGCGATGGCGAGATACAGCAGCACGAAGAGATAGCTGAGCCAGAGGCCGGCGCTGACATTTGCCGCATCGACGACCGCGCCGCGCAATGCGTCGAGATCGTTCGCCTTGGAAGCAAATGCCGGCAGGCTCGGCTTCGGCTGGGGAGACGCATGCCCGGCAGGCGAGTCCGCAGGCGCCGGATTGGTGCCTGCGGACGGCTCGGGACCTCCTTCAGGCACCACCGGATCCGTCATCGCTGAAACCGCTTTCGGACGAAGCGACCGAAATAAAGAACAAACGGCAATATCGCCGCACAAGGCGGCCCTGCCGACTTTATCCGAAAGGGGGTCGGCAATCTATGGGTGTATTCCTGACACCGCGCCGGCCGCCCCCGCCCGCGGCCGGCGTCGAGCGAGCAGGACCAGGATCAGCACCGTCGCGCAGGAGAACGCCAGCGTCAGGCCGAGCGCGCCGCGGCTGCCGAATTGGGTGAGCAGACCGACCAGGAGCGGCGGCGAGATCGCGGAGGCCAGATTGAGCGGCAGCGCGATCATCGACATCGCCTTGGCGAACTCGGCCTGGTCGTAGAACACGAGCGGGATGGTCGCCCGCGCCACCGCCATTGCGCCGCTGCCGGCGCCATAGAGCAGGATGAAGACCGCCACCGCCCAGGTGGCGCCCTCGCTTGTCATCAGCAGCAGCATGGCGATCGGCAACGCACTGCCCGCGACGAGCCCGGTGGTGATGCCGTCCCATCGCCCGCCGCCGAGGAAATCCAGCCCGCGGGCGCTGACCTGGATCACGCCCAGCATCGAGCCGAACAAAAGCGCCTGAGCCGGCGCCAGCCCCTCCGCCCGGAGCAGCTCGATCAGGATCGCGCCGGTGCCGAAATTGACGAAGGCGTTCAGCGTGATTGCGGCGACGACGAGGCCGAACGTGCTCCGTGCAATCGCGGGTGGCGGCAGCCGCTTCGCCGGCGCGGCGCCATCGTCCTTTGCGATCTTCCGGCGCGGCGCGGCGAACGCATAGAGCGGGAGGCTGACGAGGAGCATCATCGCCGCGTAGACCAGGCATGTCCCCCGCCAGCCGAGGTGACCGCTCAGGAACGAGGTCGTTGGCCAGAAGATGCTGCTGGACAGGCCCGTCACCAGCATCAGCGCGCCGATCGCGTTCTTGGCCTGCCGCCCCGCGATCTCGTTCAACATGATGTAGGCGCCGGTCGACAGCGTCGCGCTGCCGGCGATGCCGAGGATGATCCATGCGGCGAAATACAGCATCGGCTCGCGCGCGAGCGACAGCAGCACGAAGCCCGGCGCAGTGACGATCGTGCCGACCATCATGACCGTCCGCGCCCCGTGCCGCGCAAACGATTTGGCGAGCAACGGGCCGCACAGCCCCATCGAGACGTAGAGGACGGACGTCCCGGCGAACACTGCCGGCAGGCTCATGCCGAGATCGGCGGCGAGGTCGCGCCCGACGATGGCGGGAAGCCCGATCGTGCCCCATCCGACCAGCTGCGTGATCGCAAGCACCAGCAGGACCCCGATGAGCCTGCCGTCAGATTTCAAGAACTGCATTCCAAACGTCGCCTGCCCGGCAGGCGCCGAGTACGCCTGTAGCACCTGTCTACTCGGAGACTCGGCGCACCGGAACGCCGGCCGCCGAATGGCAGGCGGCAGCCGGAAGCATGTCAGGCGAGGAAGTCGCCCTACCCTGCGATGGCGAGCAGCGATCGCGCTTCGGTCGCGGTCGCAACGCGCCGGCCATGGCGCGCGACCGCCTCGCAGGCCAAGGTCACGAGCTCGGCATTGCTGGCAGCAAGGCGGGTCTTGTCGATGCGGATATTGTCCTCGAGCCCGGTGCGGACCGCGTCCGCGCCGCGGGCGAGCGCCCAGCCCATGACCTCCGCCTGGTGGCGGCCGATTCCGGCCGCGGTCCAGGTCGCCTTCGGGATCAGCCGCCTGAGCTCGCCCAGGAGAATGTCGAGCACATGCTCGTCCGCCGGCATCGCGTTCTTGACGCCCATGACGAACTGCACGTGCGGACGCGCGTCGATGAGGCCCGCCTCGATCAGGCGGCGGGCGCCATGCAGATGCGACAGATCGAAAATCTCGATTTCTGGCCGGATGCCGTTCGCCTTCATGCCGGTGGCGAGCGTCTCGACCAGCGCGGCGCTGTTCTCGTAGACGATGGTCGGAAAGTTCACCGATCCCGTCGACAGCGAGGCCATGTCGGGCTTGAGGTAGAGCGCCGATCCGCGCGCCGAGGGATCGCGGCCCCGCCCGCCGGTCGAGAACTGGACGATCATTCCGGGACAATGCTTCTTGATGCCCTCCTGCACCTGAGCAAAACGCCCGGGGTCGGAGGACGGCGTCTCGTCATCGTTGCGGACGTGGATATGGGCGAGCGTGGCGCCCGCCTCGAAGGCCTGGTGCGTCGATTCGATCTGTTCGGAGGGCAGGATCGGCACGGCCGGATTGTCCTTCTTGCGCGGAACGGAGCCGGTGATGGCGACGGCAATGACAGCGGGGTTCATCCAGCGACCTCATGATCTTCGCGCTCGCGCGCACAACGTTCGGCTCGTCTTGCTACGCGTGAAACCCTGCCGCCGCAACATTGGTCAATCGCGGCGACAGGGCCTTGTTCGTCCGGATCAGGTCGGAAGTGCGGTCGCCCGGCTTGCTGCTGCCGCACGCTGCCGCTCATAATCGGCCCGGGCCATCGGAACGGCCTGGGGATTGCCGAGATCGTCGATCTTGATCCGATAGGTTTCGCGGGCCGTGACAGCCGCCAGCGCCGCGATGACCGTGATGCCGAAGGCGATCGCCCCGACAGTCAATGGGATGTTGGCCGAGCCGGGAGGCGCCACTGTCGCGAACAGCGCAGGCAGCAATGCGGTGATCGTGGTGCCGATGTTCTGCGAGATCGCCATCGCCGACACCCTTGTGCGGGTCGGAAACAGCTCTGGATAGAAGCTCGGGAAGATCGCGTTGTAGCCCTGATAGACCACGCCCCACATCAGCAGCGACAGCAGGATGGCGAGCGGCACGTTGCGGATGCTGATGGCATAGAGATAGCCGAAGGCGAGCAGGCCGGAGAGCAGCGCGCCCACGATGATCGGAGGCTTGCGGCCGACCTTATCGGAGAGATGGCCGACGAAGGGGATGACGAACACGGCCAGCATGTTGCCGAGCACCGGGATCCAGAGATAGACGTCCTTCGCAAAGCCGATGCCATAGGCCGGCTGCACCGCATAGGCCGCGCCGAAGATGGTCGCGACGACCGGAATCACGTTCATCAGCGCCATGCAGATAACCCGGAGCATGTCGGGCCAGCTCAAGCGGATGGCCTGGACGATCGGGGCCCGCGGCGTTTCTCCGCGCTTCTCCTCTCGGGCAAAGGCCGGCGTTTCGTCGACTTCGCGGCGGATAATGTAGCCGGCGACGATGACGAAGAAGCTGAGCAGGAACGGGATCCGCCAGCCCCAGCTGTTGAAGGCCTCGGTCGGCATGTAGGCCGCCAGCGGCAGGAAGACGGCTGCCGCGAGAATTTGTCCGGCCTGCACGCCCTGAAGAGCGAAGCTCGCATAGAAGCCGCGCCGGCCGAACGGCGCGTGCTCCAGGATCATCGAGCTCGCGCCGGAGATTTCGCCGGCCACGGCAAACCCCTGCACGAGGCGCAACATCACGAGCAGGATCGGCGCCAGGATGCCGGCTTGCTGATAGGTCGGCAGCAACCCGACGGCCATGGTCGAAACGCCCATCAGGAACATGCAGACGATGAGCACGGTCTTGCGGCCATGCGTGTCGCCCCAATGACCGAGGACGAAGGCTCCGATCGGCCGCGCGACGTAGCCGACGCCATAGGTTGCAAGCGATGCGACGATCGCAACGGTGGGGTTGTCGGATGGGAAGAAGATCTGCGGGAAGATCAGCGACGCCGCCGTCGCGTAGATGAAGAAGTCGTAATATTCGAGAGCCGAGCCGATCCAGCCGCTTGCAGCAGCCTTTCTGGACTGACTCATGTCATGGATCGCACGCGTGGTAGCCATCAGAGAATGTCCTCCCGATCTGTTTTGTTTGTTGACGTCCCGTTGGCGGGCTTCGTTGGAAAATTGGGCAGCAATCCCCACGCGCTCTGCGGGGCTCCGCGAGCGCTTGGCACTGCCGGTCGGTGTCTTGAGTGAGGAGGAGCATAGGCTTTCGCCTGGATAACACAATTACCCAGTTATGCGATAAACCTAACATGATGTTATGGCGGGCGAACGCCCGCCCGGGCAGCGGCTATGCTCGGAGACCGGCGGCAGCACGCGCGATGACATCGAAGCCGACTGCCTCGATTTCAAATGCGTATACGGAAATGATGGAGGATTGCCGCGCGGCGCGTGCGATTGATCGTTTGATCAGTTAGCTGCGCAGAGCCGCGTCAAGCCGTGTGGCCGGGATCGACGTGCTTCGGCATCTTCTTCTCGCGCTGCGGCGTCATCTTGGCCGGATCGGGCGCGCCCGGCACGCCGCGCGGGCCGAGCTGTTCGCGCTGGATGTCGTCTTCGGAGCGGGATGGCTCGACGCCGTTGGGCTCACGGGGCTTGGTCATCGCGTCGTCCTTCTCAAGCGTTGTCCCGGACGCCGAGCGCGTTGCCTCCCGCCTCGCGGCCGGGCACGCTGACATGCACTTCGTGGCCCTCACGGAGGGCCAGGGAGGCCGCGGCGACCGCGGACTCGAAGGCGGCTTCCTTGGTGGCGTACCGGCTCTTGACGTCGCCGTCATGCAGCACGCCCCATTCGTCCTGCACCGGCACGATGGCGTATTGAGCGAGACCCATTGTCCAACTCCTGGCTTTGCGTTCAAAACATCGTCTGACCTTCAACGCAGGACCGGGCTTAACGTTGCGTCAGCTGCGGATGGGTCGCGCTTACCCGCCAGACCGTGTTGCCGCCGTCGTCCGCGACCAAAAGCGCGCCTGATTTGTCGATGGCGA
Organism: Bradyrhizobium sp. USDA 372; assembly: GCF_053629095.1. Taxonomy (NCBI): domain Bacteria; kingdom Pseudomonadati; phylum Pseudomonadota; class Alphaproteobacteria; order Hyphomicrobiales; family Nitrobacteraceae; genus Bradyrhizobium; species Bradyrhizobium sp. USDA 372. The sequence continues at coordinate 1,173,007 of NZ_JBRJHR010000001.1, forward strand.
CACCGACCGGGCGGCCGCGCGCCTGGTTGTCGCTGTTGAGGAACCCCGTGACGACGTCCTGCGCCGGTCCGCTCGGCTTGCCGTCCGTGAACGGCACGAACACGACCTTGTAGCCGTTGAGCACCTGCCTGTTCCAACTGCCGTGCTCGCCGACGAAGGCGCCGCCGCGATAGGCGGCCGGCAGGCTGGTGCCGGTGTTGAAGGCGAGCCCGAGCGGGGCGACATGCGAGCTCAGCGCGTAGTCCGGCACGATCGCCTTGGCGACGAGATCCGGCCGCTCCGGCTTGACGCGGGGATCGACGTGCTGGCCGAAATAGCTGTAGGGCCAACCGTAGAAGCCGCCGTCCTTCACCGAGGTCATGTAATCGGGCACGAGATCGGGACCGAGCTCGTCGCGCTCGTTCACGACCGTCCACAATGCGCCGGTCTGCGGCTCGAAGCTGAGGCCGTTGGGATTGCGCAGGCCGCTTGCGAAGACGCGCCAGCGGCCGCTGGCGCGATCGATCTCGAGGATGGCGGCGCGGTTGTGCTCGGCCTCCAGGCCGTTCTCGGTGATGTTGCTGTTGGAGCCGACACCCGCATAGAGCTTCGAGCCGTCCGGGCTGGCGACCAGGCTCTTGGTCCAGTGATGGTTGATCGGACCGCCCGGCAGCGGCGTCAGCACCGTGCCGGGCGCGGTGATCTTCGTATCCCCTTCCGTGTAGGGATATCTGACGATGGCGTCGGTGTTGGCAACGTAGAGATCGTTGCCGACCAGCGCGACGCCGAAGGGCGAGTTGAGATGGTCGAGGAAGACGCTTTGCGTCTCCGGCACGCCGTCGCCATTGCTGTCGCGCAGCAGCGTGATGCGGTTGCTCTCGCCGCTGTCGCCGCCGGAGGTCGCCCAGGACTCGACGAAGCCCATCACGATCTCCTTGGGCCGCTTGATCGGGGCGCCCGTCGGCGCCTTGGATTCCACCACCAGCACGTCGCCGTTGGGCAGGACGTACACCGAGCGCGGGTGCTGCAGGCCTGTGGCGAAGGCCTTGGCCTGCAAGTCCTGCGCGACCGTCGGCGTCTCGTCCTTCTTCCAGCCGACGATGCGAGCGATGTGGATCGGCGGCAGCAGATATTGCTGGATCTCGGGAAGTGCCGGGTTGGCGCCGACTTGCGCATTGGGATCGCCGCTGCCGTCGTTGCAGCCAGCGAGAACCAGCAGCGACGCGCACATCAGCGCGCAGGTAATCGCAGACTTCATCGCGCAACTCCCACGCCGTGGCGATAGACCATGGCCCAGCCGAGCCATCCCGCGATCGGCAGGATCAGCACGGTGAGCGCGGACAGAACCAGCCCGCTCGGCCACACCGAGGTCCAGGCATCACGCATGTGGATCATGGTGTTGACGATCGCGACGATCAGCGCCACCGCATTGCCGATCAGATGCGGCCAGGCCGGCGCCTGCGTCCGCACCAGCCGGTTGCCGAGGAAATCGGTCAGACCCGCGATCGCCGCCATCACGCCGAAGATGACGCCGGCGAGCAGCAGCCAGGCCGAAAAATCCGCCCACATGATCTCGGCGCTTGCGACATAGGCGATGTCGGTCAGCAGCGCTCCGACGAAACACGCGATCGGGATCGGCACCAGCATGGGATGAATCGGATGACCCGCGATCTGCGCGGTGGAACGCACGCGCACGTCGTGTGGCACGATTGGCCTCGCGATTTTCAGCCTTGCCCCGACGGCGAACTCGCGCTCACGGCGAAGGTTCCTCGCGAGCTCTGCATCGCACACCGAGCCAGCCACACCGTTCACGAGGAACTGAATGCGAGATCCGAAGTCTCGAGTTCGATCATACTTCCGGAGGCCGCGGCGTGGATGAGAATAGAGCCGCTACGAAAGCAACTGCTTTGGACAGGAACGACAGCGCCGGACCGGGTTTGCCCTAGCACTTGCCCTAGCAATCAACGCGGCCACATAGCAGGATCATTCATGAGCATCGAGACCAAGAGCCCATTCGACAAGGAACCCGCCGAAGGTTCACGCGACATCATCGATCGCGAACTTCAGCGCGCCGACGAGGCCGACAAGAACAAGGTCGATCATCTCCCCGGCGTGAAGGTCAGCGGACAGCCTCAAGGCGGCGCGGTCGATCGCGCGCGGAAGGAACGCGAGAACGCGAACTCGAAAGATAAATAGAGGCTCTCAATTGCGCGCGACCGCGGTGCCGACGGAGATCGATCTGCCCGACCTTAGTGCGTATTGTCAGAGAACGCGCGTCAGACCCAGCTTTTCGCGCACCTCGTCGTCCTCAATCGTCCGGCGGCTTTGCAATTCGCCGCGATCAGGTCGCGATAAAGTGCACAGTCAACTTAGTTCCACCACAACCCGGTGGCGAATGCATGGAGGCCTGGCCGCAACGCAGCGTCTCCAAGGAACATCAGGCCGCACTCAGGAGCAGCGCGCAAATGCCGAGGACAACGGTCTGAGCCGCGGACGCTCCGAAGGTCACGATCTTGATCGTCGTCGCCAGACGCATCAGGGTGAATTTGGAGTCGCTCACGTCATGGCGCAGGAGGATGTGCGCGATCATAGCGTCTTCCACGAGATCGCAAATAATGTAGGCGGTCGGCACGATGCAGACCGCGACACAATACCACCTATCGGCCGGGTCAGGCCATGTCAGCGCGGAAACGAGCCATAGCGAGCCGGTGACGAAAAACCCTCCGACAAAGAAAATGTAGACGAGATCCAGAAGCATGATGCATCGAGCATAGGGCCTGCGGGAGGGACCATTTGCGGGCGACCGCAGCCACTGCTCGAGCGATCTTCGGGTGAGCGCCTCGCCAGTCGACGGAATGGGTCCTGGGCGTTCGAGGAAGCGAGCGCTCACATCGGCGCCGAACCTGCTCGAAATCATGGCCACGATGAACGGCCAGATGATGGCTGCCGCGGCGAACGTGATTGCGTACATCGTTCCTCCCGAAATTCGCTTAGGTGACCGATGCCTCTCTCAGCGGCGTGGCCGGTTCAGAGCTTTCGACGTCTGGGCAGTTGGCTGGCAATCACCACGCCGAACTCCGCACATCTCGACGCGCCTGAACTCGCCGGAAAAATACGGCTCCAGGCCGAGGGGCTGCGCAGCGTTGATGGTGGCGTCATTGTCCCCAAACCTACCGACGCAGACTTGTCGCAGCATCGCGGTCGTCAAACCCTTGGCGCCCCTGAAATTGGCCCGGCTGACCGTGGCGCCGCACAGATTGGCGCCGGTCAGATCTGCGTTCCTGAAATCGGCGCCTCCCAGGGAGGCGTTCTCGAAGTTGACGCCGCGAAGATCGGCATCGCGCAAATCGGTGATGAAGCAGCGATAGGTCTGCCAGACGTCCAATTTAGGAAGTGGGTTGGTCTTTCTTTCCTCTCCCTTCTTCGGAGCCGGATCGGTTTCATCGAAGCCGATGCTCTCGGCGGTGAACCGCGTCTTCACAAATTGCTTCGTCCTTTCGGATTCCTTCCACAACCAACCCGAACTCGCCGGCGAGCCTGGGACATCCCAGTCGGCCAGACTTGCGCCACCGAGATCAGCACCAAAAAGATTGGCGTATCGTAAGCTGACCCGACGCAGCTGGGCTTGCGTCATCACCGAACAAGAAAGGTCGAGCCCGCTGAGATCGAAATTGTCCAATCCGAGATTGGCCAGATTCAAGCGCCTATCGCCGGCACACAACCTGCCGCTGGGTAAACTGCGGACCCTCGATAGCACACCACCGCCGAGTTGCCGCATGGCGGCCTGAGCAGCAGGTGGCGGCTCCTCGCGGCGCTCGACGACCGGCCTTGGCCGGGTCGGATCTCCCGCGTCGCAAGTCCCGGATTCTTGCATCCGATTGGCCTTCGTTCCATCGACGACGACGCTTTCCAGGATTGTGATAGCTTGCTGCCCGAAAGCGCCGGGGCTCTCCGAGACGAGGCTGGTGATCCGCTGCGCGGCCACCAGTGCATAGGGTTTGTCCGGGGCGTCAACCAGGCTGCGGGTCGCCTCCGCAAATTGCTGGCCCCGCTCGTGATCCAGACGAAGCCTGTAGTCCGCATTCCACTGATTGCTCGTCAACCAGAGCTGGACGGCACCGGCAATGAAGGTCGCGACGAGTCCGAGCCCGGTCAGGACCTGATAGTTCGTCTGACGCAGGCGATCCTGAACCTCCAACTGCTTGATCTGATCGGCATCGAAGTGAAGCAGGACCTGCGCGCGCGGCGCCGCCCACCAGAACCAGAAAAACGCCCCGAGCAGGAAAATCGCAATGAAGACTAGCGGCACGATCAAGTAAAACATGACTAGGCTCCGCTCGCGGTTACCCGACTCTTTTCAGCCCCTGCCGCATCAACACCGTCGCCAGCAGGAGCGGTGTCGATATGGCATTCCAGTCCGCGACGGCAACATCGCCGTTCAGCTGAACCAATTGCTGGAGGGCCGACACGAGGTTGCGCGGGGCGTATGTCGCGTCAACGCCGCCAATCCTGATGGGTAGACCCAGGCGCTCGATCGCGCTGATGTGGATCGCCTCTCCGATAGGCTTGGCGTGCCTGTCGACGCAGACGTTTCGTTCGAACGGTCTGGGCGCGACAGGTACCGGCAGATTTCCGATCGAGCGGTAGACATACGGCATGAAGCGATACAGCCCCTGACGCGGTTCGTGCTGAGGCGCGGTGATGCAGCCATGAGCGAGTGCGGGCGGCGGATCCAACGGGAAGTCGTCGCCGGCAATCTGGCGAACGCGCTTGATCATCCAATCCAGGGTGATGTCTTCGAGCTGATGCGGCCCGGACCGCACATATCCGCCGCCGATGTCGGCATGGGCCCCCGCGAACCAGACCTGCTCCACGTTTGCCGGCCGTGCGGTGAAGGGCAATCGCCGCCAGAGGGTGGCTTCGAAGGCCTCCCGATGTTCGTCGATCGCCAGCGCCTGCAGGCTGTGCTCGCAGATCTCCGACAGGCCGACGTCGTGGAAGCCGTACAGGTCGCGATTCTCTTTCCAAAACGCATTCAGCGGTATCCCCAGGGCACCCACGGTGTCGAACAGGCCGAGCAACTTGACTGGAACGCTCTTCGGACCTGACGAAATCTTCCCGAGGAGTATCTCGTCACAGGGGAGGCGGTTGGCCGGATGCGTGCGATAATGCGCCCAAAGCCGCGACAAGGCCTTGGCGTCGAATTTATTGCGATAGACCAGACCGACGGCTGCCAGGCAACCCACCAACGACCGGGCGGTGTATGAGCCGCGCGAGAAGCCGAAGATGAAAATCTCATCTCCCCGGTCGTAGTGCTGGGCCAGAAAAGTGTAGGCACGGCGAACGTTTTCCGACAGGCCTGCGCCAAGGGCACCCCCGCTAAACCGGTTCAGAAAACCGCTGGTTCCAACTCCTCGCTCGTAAAAGATGACGTTGTCCCGGCCGCCCGGCTTGCCTCCCTTCAGGACGAACGTCTGCTGAGGCACGGCAGCGGTGCTGGTGACGTCGCTCGTGGCGCGCGAATGCGCGTTGGAGAGATGCTCTGCAATTCTCTGCCTGAGGCGAACGATGTTGGTGTCGGCCCCGCCATCATCGGCGTCGTTCCAAGTGCCGTCCAGCAGCAAGATGATCCGCTTCGCCACCCCAGCCCCCCGGCCTCACGGCACGCCCGGCAGAACTCGATCAATCTAGCGAGATCGTCTGCCTGCCGGCAACTTGAGGATGCTACACTTGCTCCGAGGATGTCCAGCCGGTTCGCTGTCAGCGCACAGCGAGCGCCAAAGAACACTCGAAAGGCGTCAATTGCCGTGGGATCAGCCGATACGCTCAGGTGCCGGACAATTCTGACGCGGCACGCTTTTGGAGCGGGTGAAGGGAATCGAACCCTCGTATTCAGCTTGGAAGGCTGCTGCTCTACCATTGAGCTACACCCGCGTCGGGCGATCCCCTAACACGGCTCGGCGGCGGTCTCAACTGCCGGGACGGCGGCTTTCGGCGGCTTTCCGGGGCTTTGCGCAGAGGGCTGGTTCCGACTTGGCCGCCCCGCCCCTTAACAGCGGCGGGATCGCCGCCTATATTGGAGACTTCCGCAACCAACGAAAGGAGGTGATCCAGTGTCTTATCTCAAGCGCTGTCACCTCGCTGGGATCGCCCGCTAGGCTTTGAGTAGGGCTTGGCATCGGGGCGCTCTCAGCCCTGGACCAGCGAGCAAGAAATCGGGCGCGACGGGGCCTCCCCGCCGCGCCTTTTTCGTCTGTCGGCGCGGCTCAGGCGGGCGGCTCGCCGGCAAGCACCTCGCGAATCTTCTGCGACAGGTCCGCCTTCCGGTATGGCTTGAACAGCAGCGCCACGCCGGGATCGAGATGTCCTTCGTGGACGATGGTATTGTCGGTGTAGCCGGAGGTGTAGAGCACCCTCACGCCCGGCCGGCGGAGCCTGACGGCTTCGGCCAATTCATGCCCGTTCATGCCGCCGGGCATGATGATGTCCGTGAACAGGAGATCGAATCTGGCGCCCTGGTCGACCAGCGCCAGCGCGGACGCGCCGTCGCTCGCGGCAAGCGTGCGATAGCCGAGGCCGCCGAGTTGCGCGATGACATAGCCCTGGACCAGCGGATCGTCCTCCACCACGAGTATCGTCTCCTGCCCGCGCGCCGTGGCGGGCGCCTGAACCGGGGCCGTCCTGGCCACCGCCTCGCCCTTTGCCCGCGGCAGGAACAACCGCATCACGGTGCCGCGCCCCTCCTCGCTTTCAATCGCGACGGCGCCGCCGCTCTGGCGGGCAAAGCCATAGACCATGCTCAGTCCCAGCCCGGTGCCGCGGCCGACCCCCTTGGTGGTGAAGAACGGCTCGAATACGCGCTCGCGAATGTCGGCCGGAATGCCGTGACCGGTGTCGCCGACCGCAACCATCACGAAGGCGCCGCGCACGCCCCCGCCGGCGGTCTCCGTGCCGTCGAGCTCGCGGTTCGCGGTCTCGAGGGTGAGCTTGCCGCCGCCCGGCATCGCGTCGCGCGCATTGACGGCGAGGTTGACGATCGCGGAGGACAGTTGCGACGGATCCACCATCGCGGACCAGGCCTCGTCGGCGAGCCGCGCCTCGATCTCGATTTGCTCGCCGAGCATCGGCTTCAGCAGCTTCGCGGTCTCGGCCACGAGGGCGTTGATGTCTATCTCGCGCGGCTCCAGCGGCTGGCGGCGCGCGAAGGTCAGGAGCTGCGAGGTGATCTCCGCCCCGCGCGCGGCTGCATCGTCGATCAATTGCGCGATCGCGGCGAGATCGGGCTTGTCCGCAAGCCCCTCCTGGATGATCTCGATCGTGCCGGTGATGACCGTAAGCACGTTGTTGAAATCGTGCGCCACGCCGCCGGTGAGCTGGCCGATCGCGTCCATTTTCTGGGATTGACGCAGCCGCTCCTCGATCTCGTGCTGCGCGGTGAGGTCGGTCGCGGAGCCGCGGTAGCCCAGGAAGCGTCCATCGGCGTCGAAAACCGGCTTGCCGTTGACGCTGAAATGATGCATCCGCCCGCGCGTGTCGCGTCCGCGATATTCGAATTTGCGGAACGGCTCGTGACGGTCCAGCGTCGCCAGATGCGCGCGCCATTTCTCGGGCTCGGTATCGCGATCGAGCGCCGTATCGGTGCGACGCGTGCCGAGCCGCACTTTGGGATCCATGCCGAAGGCAATCACCCGGTCAGAGAGGTAGGTGAAGCGGTGGTCCGGCCCGGTCTCCCAGAACCAGTCGGACGCGGTCTCGGCGTAGTCGCGGAAACGCTCTTCGCTCGCCCGCGCCTCCGCTTCGGCGCGCCGGCGGATGGTGAGGTCGCGCTCGAGATTGGCATTGGCCTCGCGCAGCTCGCCATAGGCCTGCTGGAGGTTCGCGCACATCGCGTTGAAGGCCTCGATCACCTTGTCGAGCTCGTCGGCATCGGAGGGCGCCCGGCGCTCCAGCCGTAACGGCGGCGGCGGCCGCGCCAGGTTGTACTTGCTGACGAACTCGGCGATGGCCACCAGATGCCGCGTCACCAGCAGATGGACCATGTAGATGATGAACAGCGAGACCAGGAAGGTCTTCGCGGCCTGGCTCGCCAGAATGACCAGGGCCCGGTTCAGCAATTGCTGATAGACCTCGCTCAGCGTGGCCTCGACGTGAAGCACGCCGATCGGGCGCGCGGTCCCCTGCACGATGGTGTTCAAGGGATAGTCGCGCGTGACGATCGAACGCGTGCCCGGTTCGCCGACCGCGATGCGGATCGGATTGGGACGATCGGCAATCTCGCGCACCTCGGCGGCACGGAGATCGGGCAGCCGCAGGATACCTTCGAGCTGGAGCTTGAGCTGGTTCTGGTCGAGATTCCACAGGCTTTCGCCGAGACTGCCGGTCGTGCTGCGGCCGATCTCGTCGAGCCGCGTCTCGATGAGACCGACCTCGCGATTGTAGTCGAGATAGAGCTGCAGCGCGGTCAGCGTCAGCGTCACGGCCGAAGAGAACAGCAGCACGGCCGCGAGCAGCCGCGGCCCTACGCCGCTGCGCGACCAGTTGATGAAGCGTGCCGGCAGCGATGAGAGCATCGTCGGCGCAAGCGCGCCGATGTCGGTCAGACCCGGCTTCGCCGCCATCGGCGAGATGGCGTGGCTGCGCTTGGCGTCCTCGTCACCTGCGTTGGCCATGCACCATGTCCCCGAAATGGCGGCTCGCTGCTGCGGTCGAGCGGTTGCAGTCTCGAGCAATCCATGAGACGCCCGTCTCGTCACCCGATGCAAGCGACATCCCGTCGGCCCGCGGCTCGAGGTCGGCAAGTCACGTCTTCCGCCCCGCAGCGGGACCGGTGGGCAAGCTACCACTGCCCGTGCTAGAATGACATCGGTGAAAGTCCGGTAGGCTCGCGGCACGAGCGGGCAGCGATCGTTGCGGCCGGCGTGCAGGCGCCAACTCCCGGTAGATCGCGCCGGCATCCGGATGCCTGGGGTAGCGATGCACGGCCGAAGGAGACGCCTGATGTGGCGGCTAGCCGTCGCCTGCCTGTCGCTGCTCGCCGCTGATCCTGCGTTGGCGCAGGACACGATCCGGCTGGCGCGCATCGCCGACATCCCCGATCAATATGTCGGCGGCGAGATGCTGCGGGCCGTCTACGCCAAGCTGAACATCAGGCTGGAGTTCGAGGACGTGCCTGGCAAGCGCGCGCTCGCATTGTCGAGCGCCGGCGAGGTCGACGGCGAGATCCAGCGGATCGGAACGCTCTCGCGCGACTACCCGACGCTGGTCCAGGTCACGCCGGCGATCAACTACATCGAGCCGGCGGTGTTCGCGACCAAGCTCCGGTTCGAGGTCGCAGGTTGGGATTCGATCAAGGACTACAGCATCGGCATCGTCCGCGGCGTCGGCTCCTCGGAAGCCGGCACACGCGGCATGGCCCGCGTCACGGCGACTAGCAGCCTCGAGAACATGGTCAGGATGCTCGATGCCGACCGCTTCGACGTGATGGTCACCGACCTCTTCAGCGGGCTCGCCACGGTGCGGAAACTCAATCTGCAGGCCAGGATCTACCCGCTCTCCCCGCCGCTCGAGCGCATCCACATCTACCACTACCTGCATGAACGCCATCGCGATCTGGTGCCTGAGGTTGGCAAGGTGATCGCTCGGATGCAGGCGAGCGGCGAGCTGGCCTCACTGCGCGAGGCCCTGGTCAGGCAGGTCTTGAGCGGGCAATGACGAATGCTGCGTCAGCCGGTGCGAAGCCGCTCGCGCAGCGCGACGGCGGCGATCAGCATGCCGACGCACCAGGCCACGACCGCGCGGTGCGGCTCCTCGCCGAGCAGCACCGTGAGCAGGCTCGTCAGAAGGCAGGGGACGATGGCCTTGCAGGTCCGGCTCGTCAGCGCGAGCAGGAACGGCATCGCCGCGATCGATATCTGCAGCACGTCCATTTCGAATGCCGGTCTTGCCGGGAGGCTTCAGAAACCGAAGATGCTGAGCACGCGCCGCCGTTTGCCGCGCCGACTCTCGACGATCCGCTCGCCGCCGTTCTCGGCGGAGCTCCCGTAATAGCGGTGATGGCCGGCCTGGTCGTGCAGATCGGCCGGCTCCGACTGTCCCGCCCGCCGCGCGTCGCAGATGATCTTGATGGTTTGACCCGACATTGCCGCCTCCAGCAAAAGCTTGTTGTTCGTGGTTCATCAGTCGCGGCCTGTTCCGGCGGCGTTCACATGGCAAGGCCGCAATTGGGTTTCAGGATGGTTTCGCCGCTTGCCGGCCACGCAATATTCTGCTTCGGGAGTGTCGGCAGGGGCTGCCGTGATGCGTCCTTGGGACTTGGGTAAAAACCACGCGCAAAAGAAAAAAGAGAGGTGACGATGCTCTACGCGATCCTGGCCTACCACGTGGAAGACGAAGTCCTGTCCTGGACACCGGAGCAGGACGCCGCGGTCGTCGCCAAAGTCATCGAGGTTCAGGCGCCCCTGCGCGCCAGCGGCCAGTTTGGACCGGCGGCCCGGCTGGATGAGACCCGGAAGGCCCGCACCTTGCGTGGCCCCGGCGCGGGAATGGTGCTGGACGGGCCGTTTGCCGAGACCAAGGAGCAGCTTCTGGGCTTCCATTTGATGCAATGCGCCACCGAGGAGGAGGCGATCGCAGCGGCGCGGAAGCTGCGTGCGGTCAATCCGACGGCGGTGTACGAGATCCGCCCGGTCAAGCTTTACGTGCCGGCCGATGGGTTCGGCGCGACATCCGGCTAAAGTCCTACGCGCCCGGCTCGGTCCGGTTGGGAAGGAAGCGCTGGATCACGATGCCGCCGAAAGCGACGAACCACAGGAAGGGTGCTGCCTGCGGCGCGAACGCCGCAACGATCGTGCCCGGAATGAACACCAGCAGCGGAAACAGCGAGGCCATGATTTCGTTGCGCCAGCCGCCGAGGATCGTCCACCACAGCCAGGCGTTGAGGCCGGCGATCGCGGTCAGATGCAAGCCGTAGAGCACGGCGACGGCGTTGCTCATGCCGTAATTGGTGTAGAGGCCGTTTGTGACAGGCAGCAGCACGATCGAGAGCAGGAAGAACAGGTTGAGGATCACGTCGCCGCGGCTGCCGATCGGCTGGCGTGCCAGCCGGCGGTGATGGCTGATCCAGAACACGCCGGAGATGATGAAGCTCAGCGCCAGCCCGGCCAGCTTGCCGGAATAGACATGGGCGAGCTCGCTCCAGCCGGGGGCGCTGGTGAACACCGCCGCCTTCGGCAGGTCGTAGGCCAACAGCGTCATGGCGACGCCGAAAATGGTGTTGCTGAGCGATTCCAGCCGCCGCATCTCGAACTGGTCGGGCTTGAGCTCGGTCATCTCGCCATGGGGTGCTGGAACCAAAGGGCCTCTTCCCCCCTAAATCCTAATTCCAGTTCCGTCCAGCCGCATTGCGCTTCGCGACGGGATCGCCGAGTCTCTTCCTTTCACCGGGGCGATTCGTGGCGACATATCTGGACACGCTCAATGCGGAGCAGCGCCGCGCCGTCGAGCATGGCGTGGCCGAGGGCTCGACCGTGGGCGGCCCCCTGCTCGTCATCGCCGGTGCCGGCTCCGGCAAGACCAACACGCTGGCCCACCGCGTCGCGCATCTGATCGTCGCGGGCGCCGATCCCCGCCGCATTCTGCTGATGACGTTCTCCCGCCGAGCCGCCGCGGAGATGGCCGGCCGGGTCGAGCGCATCGCCCGCAAGGTGCTGGGCGAGCACAACGCCGCGATCATGCGCGATGCGCTGACCTGGGCCGGCACCTTCCACGGCATCGGCGCGCGGCTGCTGCGGGAATATGCCGAGCGGATCGGCGTCGATCCCGCCTTCACCATCCATGACCGCGAGGATTCCGCCGACCTGATGAACCTGGTGCGGCACGAGCGTGGATTGTCGAAGACCGAGAGCCGCTTTCCCGCCAAGGGCACCTGCCTGTCGATCTATTCCCGCTGCGTCAATGCCGAGATGGAGATCGAGAAGGTGCTCGCCCAGCATTATCCCTGGTGCGCAGGCTGGGCCGCTGAGCTGAAGGGCCTGTTCGCCGCCTATGTCGAGGCCAAGCAGGCCCAGCACGTGCTCGATTACGACGATTTGCTGCTGTACTGGTCGCAGATGATGAGCGATGCGCTGATCACTGAGGAGATCGGCGGCCGCTTCGACCACGTGCTGGTCGACGAATATCAGGACACCAACCGCCTGCAATCCTCGATCCTGTTGGCGCTCAAGCCCAATGGGCGCGGCCTCACCGTGGTCGGCGACGACGCGCAGTCGATCTACTCGTTCCGCGCCGCCACCGTGCGCAACATCCTGGACTTTCCGCAGAGCTTCTCGCCGCGCGCGGAGATGATCACGCTCGACCGCAATTACCGCTCGACGCAAGCAGTGCTGTCGGCGGCGAACGGCGTCATCGGCCTCGCCCGCGAGCGCTTCACAAAAAATCTCTGGACCGACCGCACCTCGGGCAGCAAGCCGCAGCTCGTCACCGTGCACGACGAGGCCGACCAGGCGCGCTACATCGTCGAGGCGGTGCTGGCGAACCGCGAGCAAGGCGCGCTGCTCAAGCACCAGGCGGTGCTGTTCCGCACCTCCTCGCATTCGGGTCCGCTGGAGATCGAGCTGACCCGCCGCAACATCCCGTTCGTGAAATTCGGCGGGCTGAAATTCCTCGATGCCGCGCATGTCAAGGACGTGCTGGCCCTGTTGCGCTTCGCCGAGAATCCGCGCGACCGCGTCGCCGGCTTTCGCATCCTGCACCTGCTTCCGGGCGTCGGCCCGGCGACGGCGCAACGCGTGCTCGACCAGATGGCGGAGAGCACCGACCCGCTTGCGGCGCTCAGCCGGCTGCCGGTGCCGGCGCGCACCGGCGAGGACTGGACCAGCTTCGTCCGCACGGTCGAAAACCTTCGCTATTCGGAATGGCCCGTCGATCTCGAGCGCGTGCGGCTCTGGTACGAGCCGCATCTCGATCGCATCCACGAGGATGCCGAGACACGCCGCGCCGATCTGATGCAGCTCGAGCAAATCGCGAGCGGCTATGCCTCGCGCGAGAAGTTTTTGACCGAGCTCACGCTCGATCCGCCGGATGCGACCAGCGACAAATCAGGTCCACCCTTGCGCGACGAAGATTATCTGATCCTCTCCACTATCCACTCCGCCAAGGGCCAGGAGTGGAAATCGGTGTTCGTGCTCAACGTCGTCGACGGCTGCATGCCGTCCGATCTCGGCGCCGGCACCAGCGCCGAGCTCGAGGAGGAGCGCCGCCTGCTCTATGTCGCCGTGACCCGCGCCAAGGACGATCTCCACCTCGTCGTTCCCCAGCGCTTCTTCGTCCACGGCCAGGCCGCCAAGGGCGACCGCCACGTCTACGCCTCGCGCACCCGGTTCATCCCGGAGCAGCTGGTCTATTTGTTCGAGCGCACGGCCTGGCCGAAGGCAGCGGCGGGCGCCGCGCGCACCGCGGCGCAGGGGCCGAAGATCGACATCGGGGCAAGGATGCGCGGGATGTGGCGGTAGACGCAAGAGGCTAGTGTCGGGACCTGTCAGGATATCTGGAACAACCGAGGTCCGACATGAAAGCCGTCGTCGTCGAGCAATACGCCCCCATCGATCAGATCGAGCTGAAGGACATCCCGCCCCCGTCCATGGAGCCCGGACAGTTGCGCATTCGGGTGGAGGCGGCGGGAATCGGATTTGTCGATGGCTTAAAGATTCAAGGCCTCTATCAAACCAAGGACCCCCTTCCCTTCATCCCCGGAACGGAGTTCGCAGGGATCGTGGACGAAGCCCCGGGCAGGCCGGGAGGTTATCAACCCGGCATGCGCGTGATGGGGATGACGCGCTCGGGCGCGCTTGCCGAAGAGATCGTCGTCACCCCCGCGGCGCTCTATCCCCTGCCGGACGGCGTCGCGGCCGAGGTCGCCGCCTCGTTTCGCGCCAATTACCTGACCGCGCTCTATGCGCTCAGTGCACGCGCCTCGCTCTGCGCAGGCGAACAGCTTCTGGTGCTGGGCGCCGCCGGCGGTACGGGAGTCGCGGCAGTCCAGATCGGCAAGTTGCTCCGCGCCCGCGTAATCGCAGCGGCATCGACACCGGACAAGCGCGAGTTCGCGCAACAACACGGCGCCGACGCTGTGATCGACTACACGCAGACCGGCTGGCGCGACAAGCTGAAGGAATCGACTGGAGGACACGGCGCCGACGTGATCTTCGACCCCGTCGGTGGCGACGTCTCGGTGCAAGCCTTTCGCTCCATCGCCTGGCGCGGACGCCATCTGGCGGTTGGCTTCGCCGCCGGTGCCATCCCCGCGCTGCCGTTCAATCTGCCGCTGCTGAAAGGTGGCGCCCTGCTCGGCGTCGACCTCGCGCAGCTTCCAACGCGCGAGCCCGAGTTGCAGAAGCGCCTGATGTCGGAGCTGACGGGCTGGCTGGCCGAGGGCAAGCTGAAGCCTGTGGTCGGTCGTGTCTTTGCGCTGGACGATTTCCGGGAAGCGTTCAGGACCATGCAGACGCGTGGGGCGCTCGGTAAGATGGTCGTGCGCATCTCGAAATAGGAGCCGAAGATCGACATCGGTGCGAAGATGCCCGTGATGCGGCGGCAACTACGCGCCCAGCCGGTCGAACTGGACCTTGCCTGCCTTCATCACCAGCGGAATGTGCTCGCCCTGACCGAGCAGGCAGGCGACGTCGCGCAGCGGATTGCCGTCGACCACCAGCAGGTCCGCGATGGCTTCGGGTGCGATCCGGCCGAGCTTGCCCTCCATGCCGAGCACTTCGGCGCCGATCAATGTCGCGCTGGCGATGACGGCGCGCGGGCCGAGGATCTCGGCGCGAATGCGGAATTCGTCGCTCTGCAGGCGCTGCGACGGCCCGAGCAGGTCGCTGCCGAACCCCATCTTCACACCGGCGTCGCGATAGATTGCGAGCGAGCGCAGCCCGGCGTCGCGGACATCGGCGATCTTGGCGACGCTCTCCGGCGGCAGGCCATATTGGGCGCCCTCGTTGGCCAGCGCCTCATAGGTGACGAGCGTCGGCACGACATAGGCGCCCTTCTCGGCCATGAAACGCGCGGTCGGCGCATCGACCAGATTGCCGTGCTCGATGGTGCGCACGCCGCAGCGGACCGCGCGTTCGATGGCCGCAGCGGTATAGGCGTGGGCGAGCACATAGGTCTGGCGCCCGCGCGCCTCCTCGACGATGGCGCGGATCTCGTCCTCGGAGTAGCCGAAGGCGCCGACCGGATCGGTCGGCGAGGCGACGCCGCCGGAGGCCATGATCTTGATCTGGTCGGCTCCCATCTGCAGCTCCTCGCGCGCCGCCTTGCGCACGCCGTCGACACCGTCGGCGACGCGCGCCAGCGCGCCGACCCGCACGCAGCAGGGACATGGCGCATCGCTGGCGAGGTAATCCGAGCGTGCCCGCATGTCGCCGTGGCCGCCGGTCTGGCTGAGCGCGCGGCCGGAGACGAACAGCCGAGGACCGTCGGTCAGGCCGGTGTCGATCGCCTGCTTCAGCGCGTGGCCGGCGCCGCCCGCGTCGCGCACAGTGGTGAAGCCCCGCCGCAGCATGCCGCGCAAGAGCAGCGTCGAGCGCAGCGTCACCAGCACGTTCGGCATATGCACCTGCTGCGCCAGATTGAGCTCGACGGCGATGGCGTGAACATGCAAATCGATCAGCCCGGGCATCAGCGTCTTGCCTTTGAGGTCGATGATGCGATCTGCGCTGGCCTGGAGCGGCCGGTGCGAGACCTCCTTGATCACATCGTCCTCGACCAGCACGTGCTGTCCCTCCAGCAAATCCGGCTGGAGCGGGTCGAGCAGAGCGGCGTTCTTGAAGAGGATGCTGGTCATGGTCGTTTCCTGTCAGGTCAGGACGAAGTCGCTGTCAGCAGCGCGGGCAGCGCGAGCTGTGCAAAGGGAAGGCACGCGGCGACATCATCTTCGCCGTACCAGCCCGCCTCGTGAAGCAGATTGAGCGAGCCGAGCGTGCGCCCACGCCAGCGCACGGGCATGTTCAGCACGCTCTCGCAGCCGAGCGAGGCGATCAGCTCGTGATCGGAGAACACGGTGCGCAGATCATCCCGCGTATAGCCGATATAGGCCTCGCCGCGGTCCAGCACGGCCTCGGTCCACGGGCCCGGTGCAAGGCACTTGCGTCCGCCAGCCGGGTACGCACCAGGCAGATTGGAGTAGAGCCGCGCCAGTTCGCTGGCCGCCTCGTCATAGGTCAGGACCGTGAACAGCTTGTGCCCGATCGCCAAGTTCAAGCCTTGGTCGAGCGCAGCGAATAGAGCATCCGGCTGGTCCACCCTGCCCTGCGCCGCCGCGACGGCGCAGAGCAGCGGATCGGCCTTAAATTTCGTCCGCGTCATGCCACCTCGCCCGCCGCGATCTCCTCCAGCGAACGGCCGCGCGTCGGCACGCCCATCAGCACGACGGTGACAGCCCCGAGCAGCAGCACGGTGGTTGTGACGCCGAACACGCCGGCAAAGCCGAAGTTCGGATAGAGATAGCCGACCAGGATCGGCGAGACGATCGCGCCGATGCGACCGATTGCGGAAGCGAGCCCGGCGCCCGTGGTCCTGACCGGCGTCGGGAACACCTCGGCGGTATAGGCATAGACGCCCGCATAGGTGCCGTTCATGAAGAAGGACAGGAAGATTCCTGCCGCCATGATTTGTTGATCGCTTTGCGCGAAAGCGAGCCCGAGCGCGCTGATACCGCCGAGCACCATGTAGGTCGCGATCGTCGCCTGCCGGCCGATGCGCTCGTTGAAATACGCGGCGCTGAAATAGCCGGGGATCTGCGCGCAATAGATCGCGATCGAATAGGCGAAGCTCTTGGTGATGCTCATGCCGTTCTGGACCAGCAGGCCCGGGATCCAGACGAAGAAAGAGTAATAGCTGAAGGTGATCGCCAGCCACATGATCCAGGTCATGATGGTGATGCGCGCCTGGCGGGGCGCAACAAGCGCCGCGAAATTGGCCAGCAGCGTGCCAGCGGTCCCGGTGGGTGCCGCGACTTCGACGACCGGCGGCGGCAGGACACGGCCTTCGCGCGCAAAGCTCGCCTCGATCCGGTCGAGCACGGCTTCGGCTTCCTTCTCCCGTCCCCTGCTCTCCAGCCAGCGCGGCGATTCCGGCAGCGCCCGGCGCCACCACAACAGCATGACGACGGGCACCGCGGTGATCACCAGCACGATGCGCCAGCCGTTGTCGGAGGTGGGAACGATGAAGTAACCGAGCAAGGCCGCGGCAACGAAGCCGAAGGAGAAGAAGCCCGCGAGCGCCCCGGTGAAGCTGCCGCGATAACGCCGCGCCACGAACTCCGCGAGATAAGGCGCGATGATCGCGCTCTCCGCGCCGGTGCCCATGCCGGCCACGACGCGCGCGGCGAAGAAGGATGGCCATGTGTCGACCATCGCGCTCACGATCGATGCGGCGCAATACAGCGCCAGCGCCGACATCATCACCGCGCGGCGGCCGATCAGGTCGCCCAGCGTGCCCGCCAGCAACGCCCCGAACAGAAAGCCGATATAGGTGCTGCTGCCGAGCACGCCGATCTGCACGCTCGTCAGATTCCACGCCGTGCGCAACACCGGCAGGATGAAGGCCAGCACCGCCGCGTCCATCGCGTCGAACATGTAGCCGAGCCCGCCCATCAGCAGCAGATGCGTGTGGAAGCGTGCGAAAGGAAGGCGCTCGATGCGCGCCGATATCATCGACATGAAAGTCCCCCTCTGATGTCACGGGCCCCGGCGCGCCGCTCGGGAGGGAACCATAGACAAAGTGACATTATCGTCATAATTTATAATCATGATCTGATATATCACGATGGTGAATGTCCGTGTCGTTCCGCGCGCTCGACCTCAACCTCCTGAAAGTGTTCGAGGCGCTGATGACCGAGGGCAGCGTCACGCGCGCCGCGAATGCGTTGCGGATGACCCAGCCCGCGGTCAGCAACGCGCTCGCGCGGCTGCGCGATGCGCTCGGCGATCCCCTGTTCGTGCGGGCCGGCACCGGCATCCGCCCGACCCAGCGTGCCGTGGTGCTGTGGGAGCCGATTGGCGAGGCGCTGGAAAGCGTGCGGGGCGCGCTCGACGAGCAGGTGTTCGATCCCGCACGTGCGCAGACCGAATTCAGCCTGTCGATGTCGGACTACGTCTCCTCGCTGGTGATGCCGAACCTGCTCGACCATCTCGGCAAGGTTGCGCCGAAGTCGCGCGTTCACACCGTGCCCAATACCGTCGTCGAGATCGCCGACCAACTCGAGGACAACAGGGTGGACTGCGTGCTCAGCGTCTATGTCAACGAGGCGCAGCAGCCGGCCGCCATCCGCTCGCGCTCGCTGTGGACGGTCGACTATGCCTGCTTCATGCGGCGCGGCCATCCGCTCGCCGCCCAGAAACGGCTGAGCACGCGCACCTTCCTCAACGCTGGACATGTGGACGTGAGCCTCGCCGGCAAGACCATGCCGTCCTACGACCTCTTCCTGGCCTCGCGCGGGCTGTCCCGCAACCTCGTCGCGACCGTCAATCATTACAGCGCCGCCTACGAGGTCGTGCGGCAATCTGACCTGATCGCGGTGCTGCCGAGCGATCTGCGCTCGCAATCAAGGCATGCACCGCTTCTGCACGCCATGCCGCTTCCGCTCAAAGCGCCGCCACGCATCGTCAGCCTGTTCTGGCACCAGCGCAACGACACCGTGCCGGCGCAGCGCTGGCTGCGCGAGACCCTGGTCGAGATGTTCGCCAGATCCGATTGAGCCCACCGGTTCGATGTAGAATCGGAAACGTTGCCTTTCCCGGATCAGCATTGTCGAAGCCGCCTCCCCGCCCTAGCTGGACGGCAACTATTTCCCTCCCATAAGGGGCCTGTCGCGCCCCACAGAGACCTCATCGATGACCACACCGCTCGAATTCGGACTGGATACCTTTGGCGACGTCACGAGAGATGCGTCCGGCGCCCTGATCTCGCATGCGCAGGTGATCCGCAACGTCGTCGATGAAGCGGTGCTGGCCGACGAGCTCGGCCTCGACTTCATCGGCCTCGGCGAGCATCATCGCGCCGATTTCGCGATCTCCTCGCCTGAAACCGTGCTCGCGGCGATCGCATCGCGCACCAAACGCATCCACCTCGGCTCGGCGGTGACGGTGCTGTCCTCGGACGATCCCATCCGCGTGTTCCAGCGCTTTGCCACGCTGGATGCGGTTTCGAACGGACGCGCCGAGGTGATCCTCGGCCGCGGCTCGTTCACCGAATCCTTCCCGCTGTTCGGCTTCGACCTGCGCAAATACGAAGAGCTGTTCGAGGAGAAGCTCGATCTGTTCGCCGCGCTGTTGTCGCAGCAGCCGGTCACCTGGCAAGGCAAGCTGCGTCCGCCGCTGCGGGATCAGCTGGTCTATCCGCCGGTCGAGAACGGCACGCTGAAAACCTGGATCGGCGTCGGCGGCAGTCCGCAATCGGTGGTGCGCGCTGCGCATTATGACCTGCCCCTGATGCTCGCGATCATCGGCGGCGATCCCGCCCGCTTTGCGCCCTATGTCGAGCTCTATCATCGCGCCTTCAAGGAATTCGGCCGCCCGGCCCAGCCGATCGGCGTGCATTCGCCCGGCTATGTCGCCGAGACGGATGCGCAGGCGCGCGAGGAGCTGTGGCCCGACTACAAGGCGATGCGCGACCGCATCGGCAAGGAGCGCGGCTGGCCGCCGATGGGACGCGACGAGTTCGTCCATGAGGCCGAGCATGGCTCGCTCTATGTCGGCGCGCCGGAAACGGTGGCGCGCAAGATCGCGAAGACCGCCAAGGCGCTCGGCATTTCGCGGTTTCAGTTGAAGTATTCGGCGGGACCATTGCCGCACGAGAAGCTGATGCGGAGCATCGAGCTCTACGGGCGGAAGGTGGTGCCGATGGTGCGGGAGATGATGGGGTAGTGGAATGTTCGTCTTCGCTTTCGCTCACCAGAGTCTCTTCTTCGCGAACGCGTGGCCCGAACCCGACTTCAAATAACGCTCGAAGGCTCTCGCCTTGTGCAAATCCGAGAAGGCCACATAGGCCGCCAACTTCCAAGGCATGAATCTGGAGGTATGCGATGATTTGCCTGCGTTATGATCCGCTAGCCGCTTTTTGAGGTCCGTAGTCAGGCCAATGTAGCGCTGGCCTCCGAAAGCTTCGCTCTCCAGAAGATAGACATAGTGCATGGACGCCGCCCTCCTTCGCCAAGGCTTCGGAGGGCATCCTGCTTCGCGCAGTGGAAGGCTGCAAATCCTGCGAAGCGCGTTAGCGCGAAGCAGGATGGTGGGGGAGGCAGGACTCGAACCTGCGAAGCCATGAGGCGGCTGATTTACAGTCAGCTCCCTTTGCCACTCGGGACACTCCCCCGCTCGACGGCAGCACAATCGGGCCGGACCTTGCCGGCGGACCGAAGACGGCCATGGAACGTGAAGGCCGCGACAACCCGGATCGGGGCGCGACCGGGCGCGTTTATGGGCGAAGCGGTGGGGCAAAGTCAACCGAGGCAAGCAGCTAAAATCGCCCTCACAAGCACCGAAATTGCCATATTCCGGAACCCGTGACAGAAGCGAGCCCATGAAGGATCGAAAATTCGGCCCCAAGGGGGCTCGCGGCGGGGCTAAGCCCTTCAACAGACCCGGAAAATCGGCCGGCCGACCGGCTTGGCGCGACCGTGATTCGCACGGCGACGGCCCGGTCATTCTCTACGGCTGGCACACCGTCACCATGGCGCTCGCCAACCCGCGGCGGCGGATCCGCAAGCTGACGCTGACCGAGAACGCCGCAAGGCGCCTTGCGGAAGAGCACATCGAGACGCGGGTGGCGCCCGAGATCGTGCGGCCCCAGGAGATCGACCGGCTGCTGTCGCCCGACGCCGTGCACCAGGGCCTCCTCGCTGAGGCCGATCCCCTGCCCTCGCCCGAGATCGAGACGTTGACGCAGGACGGCATGGTGCTGGTGCTCGACCAGATCACCGATCCTCACAATGTCGGTGCCATCCTGCGCTCGGCCGCCGCGTTCGCGGTGAAGGCGATCGTCACGACCGCGCGCCACAGTCCGGAAGCGACCGGCGTGCTGGCGAAGGCAGCCTCCGGCGCGCTCGAGCTGGTGCCTGTTGTCACCGTGCAAAATCTCGCCCGTGCGCTGACGGCGCTGAACGAGCGCGGGTTCCAGACTGTCGGCCTCGACAGTGAAGGCAGTGAGGATATCAGCGACGTCGCGCTGCGCGAGCCGCTTGCGCTCGTGCTGGGCGCCGAAGGCAAAGGCCTCAGGCAATTGACCCGCGAAACCTGCAGCGTCGTGGCGCGGCTCGACATGCCCGGCGAGATCAAGAGCCTCAACGTTTCGAATGCTGCAGTGCTCGCGCTCTATGTCGGCGCGAGCCGGCTCGGGCTGATGAAGCGCTCCTAAAACAAAACGCCCGTCCGCGTCACGCGAACGGGCGCCTCGCTAGTCTCAACCGATCAGAGATCAGTAATAGCGGCGCAGCACGCGGTGACCGCCATAATAATACGGCGCGGCGCGGCGGGCATAGCCGTAGCGGGGGCCGTAGTGCACGCGCGGCAGGTAGCCGTAGCGGGGGCCGTAGCCGTAGCGATACGGACGGAAGTACGGGCGGCGATAGGGATAAGCGGCCGGCGGCGCGACCGCAGCGGCACGATAGCCATAGCCGTAGCCGTAATTGGCGGGCGCGACGACCGCGTCCTCGCGGTAGGTCGGATACGGCGCGAAGGCGCCCGGACCCGTATAGGTCGGGCCCTGGTTGACGTAGTAATACTGCGTGGTCGGCTCGGCGAGACGCTCATAGGCGGCGTAGCCGTAGCCATATCCGCCGCACCCGGTGTTGCAGCCGGTATAGACCGGCGCCACCGGCGCGCACGTGGTGAAGCCGCAGGCCGCGGCCGGCGCGGTGGCGGCGAACATCACGGCAGCTGCCGCGACCAGTCCCGAAATCATCTGACGCATTATACTCTCCTGTTGATTTCCGTTTTTGGTTGTCACGTTTCTCAACCCGGCGGCCTGCCGGGTATCTCTGTGCGCGGCCGCGGCCGCGGAGGCCGAGGACGGTCGTTGATCTCGGGCGCGTAGATCACCGGCGGCGGATCGACGGGCGGGTCCATCTGCGCCGGCAGCGGCGCGGACGAGGCGCCCCAGCTCTGGTGATAGCTCTCGGCGGGTTTGGGCAATTTGCGGTTCGCCGGCGGCTCGACCTCGAGTCGGCCGTAGCCCGGCCGCAGGCCGAGCGTCGGATAGTAATGACCGACGTCGTCGGGCTGCCGCTCGGCGATATAGCGTCCGCCATAGATCGTGGGCTGCACCTGCTGGCCCTTGCCGAGACCCCAGGTGCCCTCGACGACGGCATAGGACGCGTCGATGTTGTTGATGATGACAGGCACGCCGGGACGGCCGGGCACGACAATCTCGAAGCCGCCGGCAAACGCCGTCGCAGGCAGTCCGATCAGAAAGGCGGCGAGCGCCACGGCACGCATGAGGAGACCCCGGTTATCCGGGCGCAACCTAACCGATCGCGACGCAGAGAGGGTTAAGGCCTGCTCACCAAATTCCGGTAAGCCTAACGTGCAAGGATTGCACGCCGCTCAAATGCTGTACGGCGAGCTAGCGAAGCGTTAACGGCGCGGAACCGCGCGGCTGGAACAGCGCACGCTGCTCACATCGGTTTGACGGTTCGCAGTCGAAAAATCCCAGGGTTGCATCGGAACGTCCTGCGCCGTCGGCGTTTAGCTCCTGTCAACAAAATGGGAGCGAACAACCATGACCATCAAGCTTCTCGGGGCCACGGCGATCGCAGCGACCATGCTGGCAGGCTCTGCCATGGCGCAGACCGCCGTCAATAATCCACGCTGTTCGGCGCAATTCCCCAACGCCAACTGCCAGACCCTCGGCCCCGCAAAGGCATCAACCGATAGCGGCTACCGCCACCGTCGCATGTCCTATCGCCAGACCAACCGCGATTGGAATAACGACTGGAACAGGAGCCCCACCGGGTTCTGGCCAACCGACGTCGCGGCCGGCGTCGCCGGCGCCGCCATCGGCACTGCTGGTGCGATTGCCACCGCCCCATTCCGCGCTTGGGACAATTCCTACGCCTATGAGAATTCGTGGGACCGCGGCTGGAACAATCGTAGCTGGGACACCCGCACCTATGCCCAGCGCAACGGCTTCGTCTGTACGCCGGGCACCTGGTTCAAGGGCGCAGACGGCCGCCGGCACATCTGCCAGTAAGGCGGCTTGATCCGAACGCCACACATCGGGCGGCCGCGAGGCCGCCCGTTTCACGTCTTCCGCTGGTGACCTCCCGGTTCTGGCACTTTCCGATCAAGTCTGGTATTGCGGCGCGCACGGGTGGACGGCCCCGGCGCGAGCCGAGCTCCGCCCCTGCCTCCCAGGCGTCGCCGGCTTAGCTCAGCGGTAGAGCAGCGGTTTTGTAAACCGAAGGTCGGGGGTTCAATCCCCTCAGCCGGCACCATTGGTTGAGCCGACACCCGTCGTGGCCTGACGCAAGAACCAAATCGTCAGTTCGGCGTTTCCTCGTTCACCATAGAGCCGTCTCGCGGAGGTCTAGCGATGGACCCGAATGATCGGACAGCCTTAGTCTTAGCCGCTGTCGGCTTGGCCATCGCCATTGTGGTTGCATCGACAGTCACGCTAGAGCACGTCAATACCCGTACGGCCAGCAGCGACGCACCTCCCGGAACGGTAGGACTCGCCAGGCCTCATCCGCCGCTGGACCGTGCTCCTGGTGAGGCGATACAGACATCAGGAGCGCCGTCCAACGCAAATCATCGGCAGCGGCCTTGACCGAACGCCGGCCGCGCCGGCATCAGCGCTCGAACCCTGTGCCTCAGCCTGAACTCTTGCGCGCGCTGCTCTGTTCGAAATGCTCGACAGCCGAGCCGCCGATCTCGACCCAGCCATGTTTCGACTGCTCGAACACCGATCTGACCGGGGCCGGAAAATCCGGATCTGCGATCGCGCCAACGGCAACGCCGATCATGTCAGGCACATTGTCGGCTTGCCAGTAGACCGTCGAGCCGCAGTCGGGACAGAAATATCTGCAGACCTTGCCGCCGCTCATCGCGGTTCGGACATACGACTTGGATACTCCAGAGATCGTGACGGTCTCTGCGGCATAGAAGGCACCGACGCCGAACGGCGCGCCGGTTCGTCGCTGACAGTCGAGGCAGTGACAGGCAACGACGAGGCGCGAGGGTCCCGGAAGCGACAGCGAAAGCGCGCCGCAGCTGCATCTGGCATCGATCATCGAATCTGATCTCCCTCATTGGCTGGCTGCGAATTGAAAAGGTTACGTTCGCGCTCAACCTCCGTCATTGCGAGCGCAGCGAAGCAATCCAGACTGCCTCCGCCGAATGCTTCGCTGCGCTCGCAATGACGCGTTCGCGGCGGTAACCTCAATCCGTCTGCAAACCCGTTGCAGCGCGTCCGGGACACCGCGGCGAGATTGTCACTCCGTCCCGGCCTCGAATGCCAGCAGCACGTTGCCGGCGACGCCGCTCCATTGGCCGTAGCCGGAATTGGTATAGAGCATGCCCCCGGCGATGACGGGACCGGGGCCGTCGATCGCGCCGCCGTGGGCAGGGACCCCGTTCACCGCCTTGAAATCCCGCGCGGTGTCGAACTCCCAGAGCAGCTTGCCGTCGGTGGCGTAGGCGCGCAGGAAGCCGCTGACGCTGCCTGAGAACACGACACCCGGGATCAGGCTCACCGCCGCCGAGAGCGCGGGGCTGCATTGCGGGCGATCGCCGCAGGCGACCGGCGGCACCTCCATCACGACTCTGCCGCTGGCAAGGTCGAGCCCGAACAGGCCACCGCCTTGCGTGGAATCGAGCTGCCGCGTGCCGTCGCGCTTGAAGCGCACGTCGGAGTTGGCGACATAGATGCGCTCGCCGTCCGCAGCCGAACCCCATTCGCTGCCGCCGAGCGCACCGCCCTTCCCGATCCGGGTCTGCCACAGGATCTTGCCGCCATCGTCGGGATCGAGCGCGTGCACGACGCCGGATTTCTGCGCGATGGCGAGAATGCGCCTGCCGTCGCGCAAGGCGACGAGGATCGGCGACTGGCCGAAATCGTGATCGGGCCCGGGCTGGTCGGGACAATTGGTCTTGTCCATGCTGAAGCAGGCGACGACGAAGGCGTCCTTTGGCGTCGCCTGCTGCGTCCAGAGCAGCTTCCCGGTTGCAAGATCGAACGCAAGGATCGCATCGGCGGTCGCGGCCGGCGGATTCGAATAGGAATTGCTGGTCGCCACATAGACCGCGCCGCGCTGGACATCGATCGTCGGCGCCGACCAGATGGCGGCGCCGGATGGTCCGAACAGCTGCGTGCCCTTGGCATTCTTGCTGGTCGGATGCGGCATCTCGGGGATCGTGTACGCCTGCCAGATCATCTTGCCGGTCGAGGCCTGCAACGCCACCACGCTGCCGCGGAAGGTGCAGCATTCGTAGGAGGCTTGCGAGCCGGCGGCTTCCTCGAGCGAGGACACCGGCACGTAGAGCACGCCGGAATGCAGCGTCGGCGCGCCGGTGATGCGTGCGGCGGCATGCTCCTCCACCTTGGCCTTCCAGATCAGCGCGCCCGTCAGCGCGTTCACCGCATAGACATTGGCGCGCAAATCGCCGAAGAAGATCGCGAACTGATCGGAGCCCGGAAGCGGCGCAAAGCTGATCGCGGCGCGCACCGCCGCATCAAGCGCCAAGGTCCACAGCGTGCAGCCGCTTCGCGCATCGAGCGCGTGGACCTTGCGATCAGTGCCGCCGATGAACAGCATCCCGCCCACGATGGTGGGCGGCGCAAACGACACCGAGGCGCCGGGAAAGGCATAGGCCCATTTCAGCCGCAAATGCGGCACCTGCGCCGCGGTCAACCCGGCCATGTCGGCCGACTGGAAGCGGCTGTTGTTGGCGTCAACGCCCCAACCGTTCCAGCGCGGACCGTCGAGGGCTTGCGGAAAGCCGCCCGCCTGCTGCACGCAGCGGCCTTCTGCGTCGGCGGCGGCGCTGCCCGTCGGCATCTTGCCGGTCACGAACGAGGCGATCGCGCGGCGTTCGGCATCGCTGCGGTCCTTCGCCATCGCCGCCATGCTGCCTGTCGTCAACGTCCCCAGCACGTGGTCGAACGACATCGCCTGCAGGGCGGCGCGACCCGGCATGCGGGACTGCGCATCGCCGTCGTGGCACTGCGCGCAATGCGCGGCATAGAGTGCGGCGCCTTCCTGCTGCGCCAGCGCCGGCGCGCTGCACCAGATCAACAACGCGGCCAAGACGGCACGTATGCTCATGGTGGGCTCCGGCGATGCGAGGGGTGATCGCTTCACGCAACCAGAAGTCTATCCCCGGCGCGATCGCGGATGCAATGGACGTTGTGCCCGCCGCTGTCAGATATCCGCGGCCATGCGGACTGAATCCGGCAATTCGTCCAGCCGCCACAGCCCGAGGCTCTTGTCGCGCCAGCCGCCGCCGCCCTCCTCGCAACGCTCATCGATCAGCGCGTGCGGCGCCGGCCAGCCGAACGGCGCCTTCTCCAGGTTCAGCGCCCGCCAGTCGCCGTCCTCGCAATCGTGGTTGTCGTCCCATTCCGGAAAGGTCGTGACGAGCAGATATTGCGCGCCGCTCTCGCGAAAACGGGCGGTGGCGCGGGCGATGTTCTGAAAGCTCAGATGCACCAGGCAGTCGCGGCACAGGATCAAATCTGCGCGCGGCAGCGCATCACGCGTGATGTCCGCAACCAGGAATCGGCCGGCGAATTCGCCGTCCGCCACACGCCGGTTGTTGGTGGCGATCAGCGAGGGCACGATGTCGATGCCGATATAGTCGAGGTCGAGCTTGACGCGGCCGATCCAACCCGCATCGCCGCAAGGTGCATCGAGCAGCGAGCGCACGCCGAGCTGCTGCAGCAATGGCGGAAGCGCGTCCTGGATGGCCGCGGTGGCAAGGTCCTCCGAGCCGAGGCCCGATACCGAGCCGGCAGCGCCCCAAAGGTTCGTACGCTCGATCCGCTCGAACCGCGCGGCGAGATCCAGCCCTGAGAAATTGTCACGGTCGGCGACGAAGCGCTCGTGGGCGAGCACGGGAGGACGATCGGGGATCATGGGGCGAGCCTCTTCCGGTGCGGGCACAGTATACAACCCAGGCGAACTGTTCAAAATTGCCTGGCAGCAAACCTACGAAGCGTATTCGTCCCGTCCAGATCCCATGCGCTCCACCACTCCCAAAGAGAAGGCCAAGATCGTCGCCGGCGCGGTGACGGCCGTCGTCATGACGACCATGCTGTTCGTGTTCGCGCTCGGCCTTGTGCTGCCGCATTAAGCGCGGTCAGCGCCGGCGGACGAAAGCCGCGGTACGACGGCTTACGCCGAGCGCACCGTGCGCAGGAACTTTCCGACCTCGTCCTTCAGCCGGGTACTGTCGCTCGCCAGCATCTTGGCGGTCGAGAGCACCTGCGAGGAAGCCGAGCCAGTCTCGGCGGCGCCGCGCTGCACATCGGTGATGTTCGAGGAGACCTGCTGAGTGCCGTGCGCGGCCTGCTGAACGTTGCGCGAGATTTCCTGGGTCGCCGCGCCCTGCTCCTCGACGGCCGCAGCGATGGTCGAGGACACCTCCGAGAGCCGCTCGATCGTGGCGGAAATGTCGCGGATGGCGTTCACCGATTCCTGGGTCGCGGACTGGATGCCGGAAATCTGCTGGCTGATCTCGCCGGTCGCCTTGGCGGTCTGCTCGGCCAGCGTCTTCACCTCGGAGGCGACGACCGCGAAGCCGCGGCCGGCCTCGCCGGCACGCGCCGCCTCGATCGTGGCGTTCAGCGCCAGCAGGTTGGTCTGGCCGGCAATGGTGTTGATCAACTCGACGACATCGCCGATGCGCGTGGCCGCGACCGAGAGCTCGCTGACGCGCTCGGTCGTGGTGCGGGCCTGGGCGACGGCTTCGCCCGCCATCCGCGCCGATTCCTGCACCTGGCGGCTGATCTCGTTCACCGAGGAGGACAGCTCTTCCGTCGCGGTCGCCACCGACTGGACGTTGCCGGTGGCTTCACCGGAGGCAGCGACGACGACCGAGGTCAGCTCCTGGGCGCGTTGCGCGGTGGTCGCCAGCGTCGAGGAAGACGCCTCGAGCTCGGTGGAGGCCGAACCGACCGTGTCGATGATCTCACCGACCGCGCGCTCGAAACCGTCGGCAAGATTGATCATGTCGCGGCGGCGCTGCTCGGCCGCCTGCTTCTCTGCTTCGGTCTGCGCGGCCTTGAGACGTTCGACCTCGAGCCCGTTGGTCTTGAACACCTCGACCGTCCTCGCCATGTCGCCGATCTCGTCGCGGCGATCCTTCTCGGGCACCTCGGTCGTGAGATCGTTGCGGGCGAGGCCCTCCATGGCGAGCTTGAGCCGGGCGATCGGCTGCGACATCGCCTTGAGGCCGATGAAGAGCGCGATCGCGATGCCCAGGATCAGGCCGCCGGCGCTGACGCCGATCACGGTCCAGGTCGCGGCATGAGCGTCGCGGTTGATGGCATCCTTGCGCTTGGCAACGGCCTGGCCGGTCTCGGTCGTAAACTGCGCGACGCGTGCCAGGGCCCCATCGAGCAACGGATCGCACTCCTTGTGCGCCCGCTCGGCGGCCTTGGCGTTCTCTTCCGTGGTGCTGGCCTGCGATCCGGCCTTCAGCACCGGGTCGCAGCCTGCGAACGCCGCCTTCAGCTGGTCACCGATGCTCTTGATCTGGCTGGCGCGCGCCGGATCATCCTGCTCCGCCGCATCCAGGTATTGACGGATCTCGTCGCGGTTCTGGTTCGCGATCTTCAGGCGGGCGGCATTGCCAGCCTCGGTCGCCTCGGTGAAGACGGCATAGAGCGCGGCGTGATAAGTCTCCGCGCGGCGCTGGGCGCGCGCGAGGCTGAGAGCGGAGGATTGCGCAGCGGCGAGCTCGCCGAAGCCGTCGACCGTCGCGGATAGCTCGCGCAGGCCGAAGCCCGCAACGGCGATCATCGCGCAGCCCATCACCGCCACGATCAGCGCCACCTTCCACACGATCTTCAGATTGTTCAAAAAGCTCATTTCAGCCGCCCAATGATCTCCGACTCGCAGCACCGCGAGCAATTCCCAGCGGTGGGATTGGAACCAGCGGACGTTAAGAATTGATACCAAGTGACAGGAGTAGTCTTACGGAAAAATAACGCTTTGGGACTCCGTCGTAAGCTTGGCGTAAGCTTCAGCCTGTTTTCGCGTCGGAGAGCGCAGGCCCGGAACCGGCTCCGGCGTCAACCGTTGTCGGCGCATGCGGATCCAGGAAGAAAACCGAAACATGATTCTGCTGGCGGCGGTGGCGCTGTGCTGCAGCGCCGTGGCCGGGACGTTGGCGCTGTTCGAGCCAATGCGGGGACAGGCGCCCGATAAGCTGGTCGCCGATCGAGCCGTGATCGACCTCACCACGCGCATGCCTGCTCAGATCCCGGTTCGGGTGGTCGGCGCGCCGTTCGAGCCCAACGTCAATCCGCGCGAGCGGTAGCGCTCACCTCGGCGAAGCCTTCGCGCCCTCCTCGGGCCGGCCGTGAACACGTGCCAATTCCTCGACAAACGCGATCACCTCCGCCCGCTTGTCGGGCGGGAGCGTCAGGAACGCGCGGATGAGCCTCAGGCCCTCCGCCGCGTTCGGGCGTTCTTTCGATGCATCCATCTGCCCAGTGTCGGACCACCGGGAAAATTATGCAATCCCCTGCAAACTGCCTTGATTCGAAGCAGCCGCTTTGCTGGAATGCGCGCGGCTGAGGTGGATCATGAAATGGATCAGGGAGCGCGACGCACTGATCGCGCAGACACTGGCGTTCGTCCAATCGGTGACCAGCAGGAAGGATGACGTCCTTCAGCCGGAGACGCCTGCATCTGGCCCCGCCGTTGCAGTGGAGATCGTCACCGTGGAGGCGGTCGAGGTCGAGCCGCCGCAAGCCTCCCTTCCGCCGCGGCCCGCGCCTCTGCTGCCGCGGACCAGCGGCGATTTCCGCAGCGAGATGCAGGCCCGCATCGCCAATTTCCGCAAGCACCAGGAACGTTTCGAGCGCGAACGTGAGGAATATTGTGCGGCGACCCTGACCAAGTTGCGTGCCGCCATCCGCGACGCCTCCGGCCCACCGGCCGAAAAATAAGGCCCGCCCAGGGACCTACAGCCAGGACCAGACCAGCCAGAGATTGGCCGCGCAGGCGCCGAACAGCGCCAGCGTGAGCGGCAAGAGCATGTGCCCGCAGGATGTCTTCAGGTCGCTCGTCATGGCCGAAAACATCCGCTGATTCCGGCCGACGAGTCCCAGGGATTCTTTTTTCCGGGATTCAGGACTCGTTAAGGACTCAGGGACCGCCCGCCACGATCACGGCCCCGTGATCGGCCCGATGGCCGGAACCCCTCACCCCGTGAGCTCGTTAACGGGCTTTCCTGGAGTCGGGATGCATGCCCTACGCCCTGTTCTGCAACGACGCCCAGATCAGCAAGGCCTATCCGAGCGAGGCCGACGTCTGGAAGCTCGCCGAGCGAAGTGGTCTCGTCGTGGACGTGACGGCGGACGAGGAGCGGCCGGGACCGCGCCGGGTGCTCGACAACGACTACAAGATCGAGCCCTGCCAGGCGGCCCAGGGCGAGGACCCCGCAAAGAACAAGGCGGAGGCCGATCGGCAGTCGAGGATGGAGCTCGAGCTGAATTCCTGAGCTCCGGCACGGAGCCGGAGCGAAAGCTCAGGGGGTGGCGGCCGCAAGCGAGGCCTGCTCGCCCGGCATCGGCACGCAGGCCTTGCGGCGGTGCAGCCCGCGGATGGCGCCCGTCACCTTCAGCACCTTGCCGGACGGACAGGAGGCGTCCTTGACGAAGGCCACCTCATACGGTGCCAACATCAGAGGCTCGGATTTGAGGATTGTCTGTGCAGAGCACGGCAGGCAGGAGAAGCACGAGAGCGCCACTGCCGACACCAAGATACGCATGTCCGTCGTCCCACCTGCCCGGTAATTGTCATATAACGCGTTCCGGAGCGCGAGTTCCGTAAATCGCAAAAATTATTTTTGCTTTACACCGGCCCCATGACGCGCGTGAGAATGCGCGCCAGCATCGTTTGCAAGCAAATGACGCGCCAGATGGTTCACGGAATGCAAAGAAGGCGCTGCCGGGACGCAGATCGGCAAACGAAAGGCCGGCGGAGCCGGCCTTTGTCAGGTCTTGGATGTTCAGGTCTTGGATCGGCGCTGACCGTCAGTACCGCGAGGCGGCCGGGCCGCCCCAGCCAAAGCGGTAATTCACACCGGCCTTGACGGTATGTTCGTCCTCCCGACCACGAACGCCGACAATGTCGGCCGGGCCGGAGGTGAAGGTGGTGCTGCCGAAATTGTAATACTGGTACTCGGCCTTGGCCGACCAGTTCGGCGCGAACATGTATTCGAGGCCTGCGCCGACGGTATAGCCGTCCTTGTTGTTGCCGGTGGTGGTGAAGGCCTGCGGCACCCCGGCGATGTTCACGCCAAGGCCGTTATTCCGCCAGGCATAACCGCCCTTGGCGTAAAGCAGCGTCGGTCCCCAGGTATAGCCGACGCGACCGGTCACCGACCCGATCTGGTCGGTGTTGGAGGTGACCTGGGTGCCCAGCGGGAAGGTAACGCCGTTGTTGTTGGTCGGCAGCCAGGAATACTGGGCCTCGATACCCACCACCCAGTTGGGCGCGAACTGGTAGTCGAAGCCGCCCTGCACGCCGCCAAGGAAGCGGGCGTCGCTCGAGCGGAAGCTGTTGTCGCCGGCGAACGCGCCGCCGACATGGCCGCCGATGTAGAAACCGGTCCAGTTGTAGATCACCTGCGGCGGCGTATAGGCCGGCGCCTTGGTGTAGGTGCGCGGCTGCACGTCTGCGGCTGCGGCCGGCGCCGCCAGCGCAAGCAGAGCTGCTGCCCCCAGCAAGATCGATTTCATGATCATCCCCGTTCTTTCATTAACGACACTCGGGAAACAACGTGGCGTGAATTGGGTTGCTTCGCGGCAATGCCGGAACGTTGATCGTTCGTGACTGTGACGGGTCGGCAACAACACGATTTTGTTCCGTCACGTCGCGCTGCACCGGCTGTTTTTGTCGCCCGCGCAAGGCTCGCCGTTACGATTTGTCGCAAGTCGAAACCACCCGTTCAAAGCTCGCCGAAATGTGATCCAGCGGCTCCGGCTGCTTCTGTCTAACACCGGGCGATGAAGGCGGGCTTTGCGCTACCGCGTCATCTTTTCCAGTTCCGGAAAGGGTGCGTAAACCGCACCGGCGCAGAGATCGCCGGTCTGGTCCACCACGCGATCCGCACGGCCGTTGACGAAGATCACGGCCCGCTCGCGCACGCCCTTGTAACTGCCATCGGTCTCGCGCGGGGTGAAGTGCAGGCAGCTCACATAGAACTGCCGGCCGCCGACCTCGCGCTGTACCGGCTCGGCCATGCCGGCATTGCGCACGCCGACCGGATTGTTGAGGTAGGCCCGCATCAACGCCACCGTGTCGCTTCGGAAATTGTCGGGAAACGGCTGCGGCCCGCCGGCCTGGGTCCCGCCCATGAAAGTCGGACGGTCACCGTCGCTGCCGAAACATGCCGCAAGCGCCAGCGGCAACGCCAGGATCACCGCACATCTCGCCAATCGCCCCACAGGCCGCGCTCTCCGCTCGAACAGATCAGGAGACGTTCTAGCCCCTGGCCTGCATGAAGGGAATTCGCTTGCAGAGGCTTAAAACAGCGCACCGGCCAGCCGCCGACGCCTCGGGCTTGCGCACGAGGCGTGGCAACGGGCCAGGCCTGACGTCCGCGCGCGGCGGCGGGGCAATGCCAGGGATGCCGCCGCGCGGGATCAGTCGTCAGTTGCGCTTGTCTGACGTCGCGGGCTTGGTGATATCCGGCTGCGCCTTCTGCGCGTCCTTGGCCGTGACCTGCTTGCGGTGATGGCGATGCTTGCGCACGGTCTTGTGCTCGTCGGTGGTGACCGCGGCGTTCGCGTTCAGCGCCTTCGACTTGCCATCCACCTTGGCGTCCGCCTTGACGTCGGGAGCCTTCACGCCCGTCGTCTTCACGTCCGTCTTGGCGTCGGTCGTCTTGGCGTCGGTCGTCTTGGCGTCGGCCTTGACGCCGGCTTCCGGTTTCGTGGCCGTGGTCGCCGCCTTGGTCTGGCTCTGGTCGGCCTTGATCACCGGAGCGGCCGTGGTGGTCTTGCCGGCCTCGGCAGCGAAAGCCGGGGCTGCGATCACGGACGTTGCGAGCAAGGCTGCAGAAATGGTCTTCAACATGGTGGTCTCCTCTTGGAAGGATCTTCAGGCGGCGCCCTCTCGCCTACCCATCGATCGTGGGTGGGAGCCTAGGCGGGGGGCACTGAACCCAGTCTGAAGCCCTCAGCAGGCTTCCGTTCATCTCGATGACAAGTTTGTCATCCGCGGCCGGGCGAATAGATCGTGCGAAGCGGGAATGTTTTTGCCCGAGAGGTGTTCCGGTCTTCGGGCAATCGTGTAGGATCGCCACGTTCCATACCGGAGAACTTGAATGCGCAAACTCTCAACGCTCGTTGTGCCTGGACTCGTCGCCGTGACGCTCGCGGCCGCGCCGGTGCTGTCCAATGCGTATGCCGCGGCCGGCGACTCCCCTTCGTCGCCGCCGAGCTCGGACTCCTCGACCAAGAAGGGCAAGAAGAAGAGCTCTTCCGTTAGCGACCCCAAGTTCCTCGCGGCCTATCGCACCGCCTACGCAGCGATCTACGACAAGCACGATTACACGGGCGCAATCGACCAGCTGAAGTCGCTGCGGCGTGACGACGTCGCCGATGTCGCCAACCTGATCGGTTACTCCTACCGCAAGCTCGGCGACTACCAATCGTCGAAGGTCTATTACGAGCTGGCGCTGAAGGACGATCCGAACCACGTCCGCACCTGGCAATATTATGGCCTGTGGCAGCTCGAGCAGGGCAACCGCGAGCAGGCGCAATATCACCTTGGCAAGATCGCCTCGCTCGCCGGCACCGGCAGCGCAGAGTATCGCTCGCTGGCCGAAGCGCTCGACAAGCCGACCGGCGCGACACTCGTCTACTGATCATTGCATCTTTGAACGAAGCGGACGGGCACAACCTCAGGGTTGTGCCCGTTCTGCGTTTTCGGTTAGCCTCGCGCACCAACCTCCCTCGCAAACCGGTAGCGCAATGGACACGTGGCTGCGATCCGCGATCGATTACATCGGCTCCTGGATCGACTACCAGCTGACGACGATCCAGCAGCCGGGCGTCATCGTGGCCTTCGCCCATCGCGGCGAGATCGTCGCCGAGCATGCGTTCGGCCTCGCCAATCTCGACACCGGCGAGAAGCTCACCCCGCGCCATCGCTTTCGCATCGCCTCGCACTCCAAGAGCTTCACCTCGGCCGGCATCATGAAGCTGCGCGAGCAGCGCAAGCTCCGGCTCGACGACAATGTCGGCCAATATGTCGGCGGCCTCCATCCGCGTGTCGCCGAGACCACGATTGCGCAAGTGCTGTCGCACAGCGCGGGGCTGACGCGCGACGGCACCGATTCCGGCCAGTTCATCGACAGCCGCCCCTATCTCGACGCGAGGGAGTTGCTTACGGAATTGAAGCTGCCGACCGCGATCGAGCCCGGCACGCGCTTCAAATATTCCAATCACGGCTTTGGTCTGCTCGGCCTCGTGATTAAGGCTGTTGCAAAGGAGCCCTACTCCGCCTGGATCAAGCGCGAGATCATTGCGCCGGCCGGCCTGCGCGAGACGGAGCCGGACGCACCGCTTCCCAAGGGCGCCCCGTTCGCGCGCGGCCACACGCGAAAGGTGCCGTTTGGAGAGCGCTGCGTGATCCCGGGTGACAATCCCGCACATGCGATGGCATCTGCCGCAGGCTTCGTCGCCACCGCCGCCGACACCGCCCGCTTCTTCGCGCAGCTGGCACCCAATGCGAAGAAGAGCGTGCTGTCGGCTGCGAGCCGCCGCGAGATGACGCGAAACCATTGGCGCATCCCGCAGAGCTTCGAGGCCTATTATGGCTTGGGCGTCAATGCCGGCAAGACCGATGGTTGGGACTGGTTCGGCCATGGCGGCGGTTTTCAGGGCTATATCTCGCGCACCTGCTCCATTCCCGCTTGCGAGCTTTCGATCAGCGTCCTCAGCAACTCGATCGACGGCGCGGCGCCGTTCTGGATGGATGGCGCGATGCAGATCCTGCGCGTGTTCCAAACCCGCGGCGCGCCCGACCGGCGCCTGCGCGACTGGACCGGCCGCTGGTGGACGATCTGGGGCGCGACCGATCTCGTCCCGGCGGGCAACCGCGTGCTCGTCGCCAACCCGCAGTTCAACAACCCGTTCATGGATGCCGCCGAGATCGAGGTGACCGGCCGCGACACGGGCAAGCTCGCCTGGGCTGCCGGGTATTCCAGCCATGGCGAGCCGGTGCGCCGGATCCGCGACAAGCGCGGCAAGATCAGCGACATCTGGATCGCCGGCGCGAACGTGAAGCCGGAAAAAGTCGTCGCACGCGAGATCGCGCGCCGGTATCCGCCGCGCAAGCGCCGGCCTACTCCCTGATGAGCGCCTCGACCTCGCTGCGAAGCGCCTGCCGTGAGCCGTCGCGCGAATAGAACATGTGGCCGCCGGGATAGACCACGAACTTCACCCGCTGCGTCGCGAAAGCCGGCAGCTGGTCGAGCACCCGCTTCGTTCCGAAATAGGGCGTGGCAAGGTCGAACAGGCCATGCGCGACCAGCACGTTCAGCTTGGCATCGGTGGCCAGGATCTGGCGCAGCTCGGAGACCGATTGCGGCGGGTTGATGCCACGGCCGAAATCCCAGTGACCTTCGACGGCGCCGTTCAGGACTTCATAGGAGCCGTCGGGCCGCCAGTTGAGCTTGCGCGAGAGCACGTCGACCGCGGCGCTCGTCAGCGGCGCCTGGAGCGCATCGCCGGAGGGATCGCCGAAGCGCGAGCTGCTGGAATCCGGATAGGGATCGAAGCCGCGCACCGAGGCGTCGTAGCGTCCGGTCACCTTGCCGTTCTTGCGGTCGAATTCGCGGCGGAATTCGCCGACGTCGAAGCGGCCGGCGAGGCGGCGGCTCACCGCCTGGTCGATGCCGGTGAGCTCGGCGACCTTGTCGGCCAGACGATTGGTGGCCTCCTTGTCCGCCTCGCCCTTGACGAGGTCGGCAAGAAACTCACCGCGCGCGTAAGCCTCGACGTCGGCGAGGTCGGCGCGCTTGACCGGGCCTTTGGCTTCGCGCGCCACCGCCACATAGCTCGGCAGTGTCGCGACATATTGCAGGAGGCTCGTTCCGGTGAACTCGCGGAAGTCCAAGAGCGGCGAGACCAGGATCAAGCCCCTGACGCCGACGCCGTGCTGGAGCTGCAATTGACGCACGACCTTCGGCCCGCGAATGCCGCCATAGCTTTCGCCGGCGACGTATTTCGGCGAGGTCAGCCGCTCGTGCCGTTCGAGCCAGCGGCGGATCACGAGCGCGATCGAATTGACGTCGCCGTCGACGGAGTAGAACGACTTGCGCGCGTCCTCGCCGCTCGCCACGAAGCGGCTGTAGCCGGTGCTGACCGGGTCGACGAAGACGAGATCGGTGAAGTCGAGCCAGGTCTCCGCGTTCGGCTTCACCTCGGGCGACGCCGACGGCGACAGCGCCTCGCCGTCGAGCGGCAAGCGCCACGGCCCTGCCGCGCCGAACTGTAGCCACGCCGAGGACGCGCCCGGCCCGCCGTTGAACAGGAACGTCACCGGGCGCGTGGCGCGATCGGCACCGTCGAGCTCATAGGAGGTGACGGCGATGTCGGCCAGCGGTTCGCCCTTGCCGTCGAACACGCGGATCGAGCCGGCGGTGGCCGTGAAGTTCAGCGTCCGGCCGGGCAGATCGAGCGTCTGCTTCGTGGTCGAATCCGGCGGCAGACGGTGCGGCTCGGTCGCGGACGACGACGTCTGCGCCGTCTGCGCCGCGTTTTGCGCGCCGCCGCCGCGCCCACCCTTCTGTCCGGCCGGCGCGGCCGCTTCGGAGCGCGGTTGCGGTTCATCCGCATGCGCAAAGCCTGCGAGCACGAACAAAGCGAGTGCCAGACCTACGCGACGCAGCGCCGATCGACGCATCACCATGACAGCTCTCCCTGTTCGGCGGCGCTCACCGCAGCCTCGATCGCACGCGAGACCCTAGCCGGCAATTGCGACGCTTTGGGGGATCGGAGCCCTAAAAGCCGATGCCGAGTATCAACACGAAATCGCGACATCCGCGGCAGGAGGAATCCATGGGTATCGAAGCAACACGGGTCGGTGGGCGGACGCGCACGATCGCCGGCCGAGCGGCATGCAAGGCCCGATGCCCCGATGTGATGGTCCTGGCGATGCGTCCCTCGCCTTGATCAGCCGCAGCAGGCGCTGCCGCCGACATCGTGACCGCCGCCGAGGCGGCCGCAGCAAGCGTCAGCGAATGAAACCGGTTCATGTCCCGCTCCGTCCCTCACCCCAGCTAACGCCGCCGGCCGCCGATCGTTTCAGAACCCGACGCCGATCATGGTGCTATGACCGCCGCCGCCACTCACGATGCTCGGACGTGCGACAGCCTGCTGCCGGGCACGCGGCGCATCATTCTCGGGCCTCGCACGCCTGACCGGCTCGCGGTCGGCTTCGCGGCTCGTCTGCTTGCGGCGCGGCTTGTCCTCGTCCTCGTTCTTGCGCGAGGCGGTCGCCGCCGGCGCCGGTTTCTCATTGGCAACGCAGAGGTCGCCCTTCAGCGTTTCGTCGCCCTTGCACTGGATCGGGCAGACCCGCGTGGCGCGCTTGGCGAGCTCCCCGACGAGATCCTGAGTCACGCTGACCTTGTCGGCCTCGGTGGGCTGCCCACCGATGCTGAAATAGCGGACGAGCGCGGCCTTGGTCGGCTCGCTCAGCTTGCCGTCGGGCTTGCCGGTCAGGCAACCCAGCCGGACCAGCTCGGTCTGCGCCGAGGTGACGAGCTGGGGCGAGTTCGGCAGGGTCGCCGCCCGCTTGGC
Organism: Bradyrhizobium sp. USDA 372; assembly: GCF_053629095.1. NCBI lineage: Bacteria > Pseudomonadati > Pseudomonadota > Alphaproteobacteria > Hyphomicrobiales > Nitrobacteraceae > Bradyrhizobium > Bradyrhizobium sp. USDA 372. The sequence continues at coordinate 1,211,026 of NZ_JBRJHR010000001.1, forward strand.
GGCCTCTGCATTGAAACGATCGATCGCGGCGACGACGAGCGGCCCGAGCCGGTCGCAGGTGACCGTCCTGGAGAATGCCTTGAGGTCGTCGATGCCCGTGCCTTCGCTGCCCTTGGCGATGATCGCATCGAGCTTGCCCTGCTGTTCTTTACAGGCGACTTCCCTGGACGCGGCGAGTTCGGCCGCCTTGCGCGCCTCCTCGGCCTCCCTCGCCTGCTTCTCGGCCGCCGCCTTCGCGGCAGCAGCCGCGGCTGCCGCACGATCGCGCTCGGCCTGCTCCGCCTTCTGCCTGGCCTCCTGCGCCTTACGCTCGGCCTCGGCCGCCTTGGCGAGGCGCTCGGCTTCGGCGGCTGCGGCGCGGCGTTCGTCCTCGAGACGCTTCTTCTCGGCTGCGCTGGCCTCCTTGGCGGCGGCGATCTCGGCCTTCTTGCGCGCATCCTCCGCATCGCGTGCCTGCTTCTCCGCGGCGGCCTTTGCTGCAGCAGCCTCCGCCGCAAGCCGGTCGCGCTCGGCCTGCTCGGCTTTCTGCCTGGCTTCCTGCGCCTTGCGCTCGGCTTCGGCCGCTTTGGCAAGGCGCTCGGCTTCGGCTGCAGCGGCGCGGCGTTCATCGTCCTGGCGCTTCTTCTCTGCGGCAGCGGCGGCCGCAGCCGCCCTCGCCTTCTCGGCCGCCTCGGCCTCGCGGGCGCGGCGCTCGTCGTCCTCGCGCTTCTTCTGTGCGGCGAGTTCGGCCTTCTCCGCGTCCGCCTTGCGCTTGGCCTCCTCGGCTGCCTGGCGCGCCGCCTCGCGTTCGGCGCGCGCCTTGTCCTCGCGTTCCTGGATCGCCTGTTTCAACAGATCGACGCGCTGCTGCGCGGTGATCGCGAGCGGCGCGTCGGGAAAACGCCTGATGAAACGCTGCAGCACGGGGATGTCGACGCTGTCCTTGATCTTGTCCCACTCGATCTGTTCGCGGGTGGGCGGCGCATCGCGGCTTGGCGGCGCCGACTGTGGATAGGCGGCAACCTGGATATTGGACGGCGGCGCTTGCGGCTGGCTCGCCAATGCCTCGATCTGCGCCCGCGCCAGCTCGGCATAGAAGCCGGTCGGATGGGTCGCGAGGAAGACCTCCCATGCCCGCCGCGTGCCGATCTTCTGCACCAGGTCGTAATCCGCCTTGACGTCACTGACCGGCGCTTCGCGCGGCACGGCCGGGGCCGGTACCAGCGAGATCGTGCCGCCGCCGAGCGCGCCGTAAACATACGGCTCCTGGCGATTGGCCGTCGCCTTCAAGACTTCATCCCTGACGCGGCCGAAGGCAAGGCGAATGTCGAGACCAGGGACGGGAAGATTCTTGAGGATCGACGTGGTGAACGGACTGTGATCGCCATCGCCATCATCCGCCGTCGAGCCGGCCTTCGCCGCGTAGGCGATCAACGTGTCGGTCATTGTGGGCTCGACCTTGCCGAGACCGCCACTGACCGCGCGGGTCGGAAGGTTGCGCCGCTCGCGCTTCATCGTGCCGACGAACGGATTGTCGCGGCAAGCATCGAGAATGATCAGACGAAGCCGCCTTGCGCCATCCGCCGAGGAGACAAGCCGCTCCAGCGGGATGGCCTCGTCGTCGGCGTCGCGGTCGGAAGCCAGCCTCGCATCAACCGGGATGAGATAATTGGTGCCGCCGATCTCGAGCCCATGTCCGGCATAATAGACGACCGCGATGTCGGCCTGGTCCGCCGTCGTCTCGAACTTGCGGATCCCGCGTTTGAACTCGAGGTTGCCGACATTGTTCAGCGTCTCGACGGTGTCGAAGCCGGCATCGCGAAACATCTGCGCGACCGAGACGGCATCGCGCGATGGATTGGGCAGTTGCGGCACGGATTGATAGAGGGAGTTGCCAACCACCAGCGCCACGCGCCGCTCGGCGAACGCGCAATCGCTCGCCAGGACCACGGCCAGGAGGGTCCCGCCGATCATCGCCATCGCTGCGATCAGACGCCGGAGCATCATAAAATCCATGCCGAGCGTGCGCTAATGCGCCGATCCTGATCCCCTGCAAGGGACTCGGCATCCACGCGCTGGCCCGAAAATCGCTAAATCTATTCATGTTTTATCGCCGCAGACCGCCGCGATCAATGCGCCGGAGCGGCTGCTCACAAAAGGTATTCGGAGCCATCTTGGTCCCTGCGTGATGCCCATCACAGCCTGCGTGGTCAAACCTGCGACATCCCGCCACATGTGGCGGCTCCGGTACAGCCGATTGGAAATCGCCGCCGATCACGTCGAATGCGCGCCGCTACGCTTCCGGTGCAAGCGTGGCTCCTTTAGCTTTGTTTCCGAGTGTTGCTGCGTCTGTTGATTCCTTGATTTTTGAATTGTTGGGGCTGGGAATGAGGCAGTTTGTGCTCGCGCTGACCGGGCGGATCAGCAGCACGAAGCTCTTGTCCGGTGCCGTGATCGCGCTTTCGCTGAGCTCATCGGCAGCCTTCGCGCAATGCACCGGTGCCGTCACAGGCGCTGGTGCGGGATTCTTCGGGGCACAACTCGCGGCGATCTCGGCGGCGACAGGCGCGGCCTCCGGGTCAGTCGCCGGTGCGCTCGGCACCACCAACACCGCATTCCTCACGCAGCAAGGCAGCGCATTCGTCTCGGCGCCCGCCGATCCGAAGCCCGAGCAGCCCGGTGGGGGGATCTGGATCCGCGGAGTCGGCGGCGAGGTCACCAACAAGTTCACCTCGACCTCGACCGGCACGGTCAACGCCGGCATCTTCAATCCGGTGCTCGGTGCTGCATCGAACTTCAACTGCGCCGGCTCGGTTCATCAGAGCTTCGGGGGTGTTCAGGTCGGCCAGGACATCTCTCGCCTGAACTGGCGCGGCTGGAACGTTCACGTCGGCACCACCGCCGGCTATCTGTCGTCCAAGGCCACCGACAACGCGGGTGGCAGCACGAATTTCGAGGTTCCCTTCCTCGGCGCCTATGTCGTCGCAACTTACGGCCGCTTCTTCGCGGACATCATGGTGCGCGAAGAGTTTTACCGCGCCGACCTGACCAATGTCGGCGTCGGGCTGTTCAACCAGCAGATCGGCGCGCGCGGCACCTCCGTGTCGGCCTCGGTCGGCTACAACTTCGCCTTGGCCAACAATTGGTTCATCGAGCCGTCCGCGGGCTTCACCTGGTCGCGGACCAATGTCGACGACTACACCTTGAGCGGCGGCGCCGTCTCGCAAGGCATCGTCTCGACCGTGACCACTTCGCCAATCGAGAGCAAGATCGGGCGCCTCACCCTGCGTGGCGGCACGACGATCACCTCAGGCAACCTGATCCTGCAGCCCTTCGCCTCGGTCAGCGTCTTCCACGAGTTCGCCGGCGACGTGACCTCGTCGGTCAACAGCCTGAACGCCAGCGTGTTCGGCGTCATCCCGATCGCGATTTCGCAGAACACCAGCACGAGCCGGGTCGGCACCTATGGTCAGTACTCGCTCGGTGTTGCCGGCCAGCTCGCCAACACCGGCTGGCTCGGCTTCGTCCGCGGTGACTATCGCAACGGCGAAAACATCGACGGCTGGACCGCCAATGCCGGCCTTCGCTACCAGTTCACGCCGGAACAGATCGCCTCGATCATGCCGCTGAAGGCCCCGGCCAAGGCGGCAGGCACCGTCATTGCGCCGACCAACTGGACCGGCGTCTATGTCGGCGGCTCGCTCGGTGTCGAATACGGCAAGACGGACATCCGCTTTGCCGGCGATCCGATCGACGGCAACAATCCGCGCGTGTTCGGCGGCCTCGGCGGCCTCCAGGTCGGCTATAATTACCAGATGCCGAGCAACTGGGTGCTCGGCATCGAGGGCGACATCGCGGCGACGAATTTGCGCGGATCGCGCACCTGCACCACGGTCCAGAACCTCGCGTTGCTGCTCAATTGCCAGAACTCGTCGGACTGGATCGCGACCCTGTCCGGCCGCGTCGGCTATTCCTGGAACCGCACCCTGATCTACGCAAAGGCCGGCGGCGCCTGGGCTCAGGACCGCACCAACGTCAATTGCGTGTTCGGCCCGCTCAATGGCGCCGTCGTCGGCGTCTTCCAGCTCGGTCCCTGCGTCAACCAGTTCGGCGGGGCCACCGACGGCTTCAGCAGCAGCGGCTATCGCAGCGGCTGGCTGATCGGCTACGGCACCGAGTTCGACCTTGGCAAGAACTGGTCGGCAAAGGCCGAGTACGACTATATCGATCTCGGCAGCCGGACGTCGCTGATGAGCGACGGCGTCACCACGATGCGCGACAGTGGCAGCCTGTCCCAGGTCAAGATCGGCGTGAACTATCGCTTCACCCCGGGCGCCGTCATCGCAAAATATTGATCCGCGGCAATCGACCCTGTCTTTACCCTGAATTGAACCGGGCGGCCGCTCAACGGGCCGCCCGGTTGCTTTGCAACGGGTCATCCTCGACAATGCAGGCCCACCTCGTATAGACGAGCCCGGCGGAACCTTCCTCGAGCCAGCGGCCCTGCCGAGACGCCATGACCAAGCCCGCGAGATACGACCGGATCGCCTTCGTCGCCAGCCCGAGCAACGAGGCGCAGGCCGCCTTTGGCCAGCTGACCAGGGACTATGGCAATTGCGATCCCGACGAGGCCGACGTGGTCGTCGCGCTCGGCGGCGACGGCCTGATGCTGCAGACGCTGCACCACCACATGCGCACGGGAAAGCCGATCTACGGCATGCACCGCGGCACGGTCGGCTTCCTGATGAACGAGTACTCGACGCATGATCTGCGCCAACGGCTCGAGACTGCGCATGAGTCCGAGATCAATCCGCTCTTGATGCGCGCGACCGACGTGAACGACCGCGTCCACCTGCACCACGCCATCAACGAGGTCTACCTGTTTCGCCAGACCTCGCAGGCGGCGCGCTTGCGGATCCTGATCGACGAGCGCGAGCGCATGCCGGAGCTGATCGCCGATGGCATCATCGTGGCGACGCCGGCAGGCTCGACTGCCTACAATCTGTCGGCGCAGGGCCCCATTCTCCCAATCAACGCCGCCCTGCTGGCACTGACGCCAATCAGCGCCTTCCGGCCGCGGCGCTGGCGCGGCGCCCTCCTGCCCAATACGGCCTATGTCGTGATCGAGGTGCTGGAGGATGACAAGCGCCCCGTCGCCGCCGTCGCCGACCACGAGGAGGTGCGCAGGGTCCGGCGTGTCGAGGTGCTTTCGGACAAGAGCATCTCCATGCGGATGCTGTTCGACCCCGGCCACAGCCTGGAAGAGCGCATCCTGCGGGAGCAGTTCGGCTACTGAGCCTCCTGCCTCCTGCCTCCTGCCGCCCTCCTGCCGCCCGCCTGCCGGCAACCCTTCGTTAACCCACGCCACGATATGGTTAACGAAGGTTGACCCGCTTTTGGCCCGGGCGTCATGTTCCGTATCGACTTCAACAAGCTGCGCTTCCTCGTCTGCGACGACAATCCGCATATGCGCCGCATCCTGCGGACGCTGCTGCATTCGTTCGGCGCGCGCGAGGTCTACGAGGCCGAGGACGGTGCCACGGCGCTCGAAATGTACAGCCATTACGTGCCCGACATCGTCATCACGGACTGGGCCATGCCGATCTTCGACGGGCTCGAGCTCGCCCAGATGATCCGCCAGCCGGAATCCAAGGGCAATCCTTACGCACCGATCATCATGCTGACCGGCCATTCGGAGAAGCGCCGCGTCACGGTCGCCCGCGATGCCGGCGTCACGGAATTTCTGGCCAAGCCGATCTCGGCCAAGGGGCTCTATCAGCGCATCCTCAACGTCGTCGCCAATCCCCGCCCCTTCATCAAGACCAAGACCTATTTCGGCCCCGACCGGCGCCGCAACACCAACTCCGCCTATATGGGCCCGGAGCGCCGCGTCGGCGAAAAGCACGAGGTGCTGCAGCAGCCCTCGCTGCTCGACAAGGCCCGCTCCTCCATCTAGCGCAACCTCTTCAGACGAGGCAGGCATCATGGCGAAGAACAGCGCAAAGGACATCGAGGTCAAGGCCTTCGCCACGCACCAGGTCATCACGCAGCCGAATCCGCTGCGCAAGGTCCTGCGCCGTGTCGAAGACAAGGACATGGACGACCCGATCGCCCGCGCCGAGCAGGCGCTCGCGAGCCTCTCCGGTGAGTTCAAGGACTGGATGGCGATCGAGGTCCAGAGACTGTCCGCCGCCTGGACGGCCGTGCAGAAGGACGGCTTCACGAAGAAACTGCGCGACGAGCTGTTTCACGCCGCACACGACATCAAGGGCGATGCGGCGACGTTCGGCTTTCCTTCGGCAGCGGGCATCGCCGAAAGCCTGTGCCGCGTCATCGAGCACGCGCCTGATCTGGACAAGGTGCCGGCCGAGCTGTTCACGCACCACATCAACGCCATTCTCGCCATCGTGCACGAGAACACGAGGCTCGACAGGATCAGCGTCTCAGCCGAGCTCAGCCGCCGCCTGCGCAAGGTTGCGGACGATTATCTTGCCCACGTCAACCGCGACCGCCCCGAGCATCTCGAAGTGATCCTGGCGCCGAGCATCGCGCCCGTGGAGTAAGGCTTCACTCACTCCTCGTCATTGCGAGCGCAGCGAAGCAATCCAGAATCCCTCCGCGGAAACAGTCTGGATTGCTTCGCTGCGCTCGCAATGACGGAATTTGCGGATCCATCTACGCCGCGATCAGATCGTCGTAGACCGGATCGATCACATCATCCGTGACAATCTCCTCGCAGAACAGCCGCGCCTCTTCGCGCGCGGACTCGGTTGCGAAGCGGCGCAGCAGGACCATCAGGGGCTCGGTGGCGCCGCGATCGGACTCGCAATGGGTCAGCACGCGTTCGACCATACGCCGGCGCAGCCGCACCGCGCCATCGTCGCTGTCGACGAAGCCCTGCTCGTGGCAGGCATCGAGCGCGACCTGGAACGCCGCAAACGTCGCCTCCGGAAGCCCGGCGCGACGGAGCAGCGCGTGCACGCTGTTGCCGCCGCGGTCGTGCAGCAGCGCCGAGACGCGCGCCAGCGGCAGCTCGGCGAGCTCGGCGAGTGCGGCGTCGAACAAGCCCAGATTGCCCGACAGCAGTGCGCGCAGGATCAGGCCCGCGGTCAGCTGGCCGGTGATGCGCAAGTGCCGGACCAGGCCCTGCATGTCATCGCCGCGCGAGCGCGCCGCAATGTTCATGGTGGAGCGGTCGCGCGCTTCGACGGTGATGCGGTCGGCGCGGTCGGCGCTGAGCCAGTTCCGCGCCACGACGAATTGGGCCAGCGTCTCGGAGAGCTTTGCCACCAGCGCCGCACGCGTTGCGGCCGGCAGATCCTCCAGCACCAGCATCGCCTCGCGGATGGCTGCGAGATGGCCGTGGCGCTCGACGATCCGGTCCCAGGAGAACGGGGCGAGCTCGGCATGGGGATTTTCGATCAGCTCCAGCGCGGCAGCCGCGCAGCCGACTTCGGCGATCGCGGCGCACACCGAGACCGGCAATGCGATGCGCCGGGCCACCGCGCACTGCACCTCCTCGCTGCCGGTCGCGACGATGTCGACGAGATCGGCGTCGATCAAGAGCGGGGAATGTTCGAGCACCGGCAGCGCGACCGTCGGCTGATCGGCCGACAGCGCCCGCACGATTGCGGCCGGCGCGTCGAGGCTGCGGGCAAAGGCTTCGGCCATCGCCTGCCGTACCAGCGGCGAGGGATCGTCCAGCAGCATCAAAAGCGCGCCTTCGGCGGCGGTGCGGTCGTCTGCAGAAAGGTCCGAGATCAGCCAGGCCCGGGCCAGCGCCCGTGTTGCCTCGGCCCGCTCGCCTGCGGGCGCCGTCCTGATCCAATTGATGAACTGCCGAACAATCATGCTGCTTCCGGCTTACACAACAAACGAAAAACGGTGACGGCTCGTCACCTGCAACACAAAATAAACCACGACGCTTAACAAAGCGTTCACCATAACTGGCTGGTTTTATTGATGATTTGTTAAGGGAACAAAGCCGCCTCAGCTGTGTGCCCCGGACGCAGCGCAGCGCCTCGTCAGGCGATGCGCTGCAGAGCCGGGGCCCAGGCCTCGAACACGCGAACTCGGCTAGCTCGAGAACGTCCCGCTGCGATCGCTGAAGAGATCGAGCGGCTGCGGCGGCCGCACGTCCGGCGTCACTGAGGCGACCGAGGTCAGCGAGGCATTGTTGCCCCAGAGTTTCTGCACCGTGGTCGAGACCGGCTGCGTGGCATCGCCGGGCTGATAGATCGAACGAAACACCGGCGTACTCGCCGCATTGTCCGCGACCTGTGTCGACGACGTCGCGCTGACGGGCGTCACTGTGCGGGTATTCGGGAAGGTCTGGAGATAGGCGGCGTTGTCCATGACAGGTGCAGTGGGCACGACTGTATTGGCACTCGCGACCTGCGTGGTCGACGGCGTGCCGCCATACATCGCCATCGCACTGCGCGTGACTTTCGAATTCGCGGCGCCGGCATAGCGGGCGTCCAGGACCGAATAGACTTCGGAAACGCTGCGGGCGCGGCCGTCCTTGGCGTAGAAGATCGGGCGGTTGGCGGCCGCCGCGTTGGGAAACAGCCGCGCCCCGACCGCTTGCGGATTGTCCTCGGCGTTGGCGATCAGCTTTGCGGCGCCGCCGACGCCCATGAAATGCGCCATGTAGAGCTCGCTATCGCTCGGCCTGCGGCCGAGCAGACCGGTGAGCTTGAAGCTGTTCGACTGCGTCAGCGCCGCCGCCATGGCGGAAGCGGCTTCGGGGTCGTCGCGCAGCTTCATGATCGACCGCTTCTTGACGGGATCATCGACGCTGTAGGTGCCCGACGACGTCCTGGTGATGGCGTCGGCATAGCTGCCATAGCCGAGCTGGGCGCCCGCCTCCTTCACCGTGCCGAGCCAGGTCTGGTCGATGAACTGGTAGAGCCCGTGCGCGGACGAGGTGGTGGCACCGGCCGTCGGATCGAAATCCGATTCCATCTTGGCCGTGGTCAGCATGTATTGGAAGCTGACGCCACTGATGTTCGAGGCCTGCTTGATCGCACCGGCGACACGCGCCCGCGACGGATCAAGGCCGGCCGTCTGCGTGGCACTGAAATTGTCGATCGACATGATGAAGTGCCCGCCCCGCGCGGCGTTGAGCGACGCCGGCAATTCGGCGCCCGTCGTATCACCGTGGGACAGGTATGGTTAATGGGGGGTTAATTCGGCTGCCCTCGTCATTCCGGGGCATCGCGAAGCGATGAGCCCGGAATCCATTGAGCCGCGCGTGATGCCTTGCGATGGATTCCGGGCTCGCGCTCCGCGCGCCCCGGAATGACAGCTTGCTACTTCTTGTAGACCTCGTCCGGATCGAACAGCCGCTCGGCGTCGGTGAAGACCAGCTTCGCTCCTCCGCCCTCGGCCTCGACCTTGCGGTAGAAGCACGACCGCCGGCCGGTGTGGCAGGCCGCGCCGATCTGCTCGACGCGGATCCAGACCGCATCCTGATCGCAATCGGTGCGCATCTCGACCACGCGCTGGGTCTGACCCGACGTCTCACCTTTTCGCCACAAGGCATTGCGCGAGCGGCTGAAGTACCAGGCCTCGCCGGTCGCAATCGTCTTGCGCAGCGCCTCCTCGTTCATGTGCGCGACCATGAGTACGTCGCCGGTAGCGGCGTCGGTGGCGACGACCGTCACGAGGCCAGCGGCATCGAACCTGGGCAGGAAGGCGAGGCCCTCCTCGATCTCATGGGAGTGAGCGGACACAGCAACTCTCGCCGGTTTTCGCGAGGTCAGCGCGTCGTGCCTCGCACCAGGGACAGGAAACGGGCCTGCTCCGCCGGATTGTCGCGGAACATGCCGGTGAAGCGGCTGGTGAAGGTGGAGGCGCCGTGCTTGGCGACGCCGCGCACCGACATGCAGGTATGCTCGGCCTCGATCAGCACCGCAACACCGCGCGGCTTGAGCACCTCGTCGATCGCGGCGGCGATCTGCGCGGTGAGGTGCTCCTGGGTCTGGAGCCGGCGGGCGAAGATGTCGGTCAGGCGGGCAAGCTTGGACAGGCCGACGACGCGCTCCACCGGCGTATAGGCGATGTGCGCCTTGCCGTAGAACGGCATCATGTGATGCTCGCATTGCGAGGTGAACTCGATGTCGCGCACCAGGACGAAATCGTCATAGCCTGCGGTCTCGCCGAAGGTGCGGTCGAGCACCTCGGCCGGGCACTGGTGGTAGCCCTGATACAGCTCGTCGAAAGCCTCGACGACGCGACGCGGTGTGTCGAGCAGGCCCTCCCGCTCGGTGTTCTCGCCGATATAGGCGAGCAGCGTCTTCACCGCCGCTTCCGCCTCGGCGCGCGCAGGGCGCGGCTGGTCGGCGCGGACGGCGGCCGCGAGGAATTCGGCAGGATCAAGCTCGGCCGGGCGGCTCTCGGGCTGCTTGTTGGGGCGGATCGGCTTGATTGTAGCGTCCATGTCTACTCCGTTCGACGGCCTTGTGGCCGGAGTGTCACCGGCAGACGGGGCGGCAAGCCGCCAGACGCCTGAAGAGAACAGTTTTGGCGAAAAGGCCCTTTGGTCACAACGTCGATAGTGCAGATCTGGATCGCAGGCGACGCACCGCTGGACTGTTTTTCCACCAGTTCCGCCCCTATATAGGACCGTGGGCGGCGCCCGCCAAGGCCGATCCGGCCCGGACGCGGGTGTGGACGTGTTGGACTCCATCACATGCTGAACGACATTTATAACAAGCGGATCATCGAGCTGGCCGGGAATATTCCGCGCCTCGGGCGGCTGTCGGCCCCCGATGCCAGCGCGACCGCCCACTCCAAGCTGTGCGGCTCGACGGTGAAGGTCGATCTCAAGATGGACGGGGACACCGTCACCGACTTCGCCCATGACGTGAAGGCCTGCGCCTTGGGCCAGGCCTCTTCATCCATCATGGCAAGTCACGTGGTCGGCTCGACTGCGAGCGAACTCCGTGAGTTACGCGAAACCGTTCGCAAGATGCTGAAGGAGAACGGCGCGCCTCCTCAAGGCAAATGGGAGGAGATCAAGTTCCTTGAGCCGGTCCGCGACTACAAGGCGCGCCATGCCTCAACGCTTCTCACCTTCGATGCCGTGGTTGATGCCATCGGCCAGATCGAGGCCAGAACCAAGCAGCCGGCCGCAGCGCAGGGCTGAAGCCCCTCTCCGTCATTCCGGGGCGATGCGCAGCATCGAACCCGAAATCCCGAGATTGCAGCGCGAAATCCTCAGGTGTGCGGACTTGCGCACCCCAGGTGCGGACTTGCGCACCATGGTTCGCGCTGAGGCGAGCCCCGGAATGACTGCCAGGATTTAAGAGCTTACTTCTGCGTCGCCGCAGCCGGCGTGGCAACGCTACCGGTCGGCACCACGGCCTCCGCCGTCTTGGTCGACTTGGAAGCCTGCTCCGGTTCCGCGCCGAACCTGGCCTGCGTCTTCGCTGCAAGCTCCGCCATTGCCGGCGCCGAGATGTCTACGTGCGGGAGCACGTCAGCCACGAGATCGGTCGTGACCAGGTTGGTGAGCTTGAGTTCGCCGGCGTCAAGCTCGTGCAGGTCCTCCCAGGGCGGGACGCTGAGCGCAAGCGACAGCAGATCGCCGGCCCCGCCCATGTCGAAGGTGTACTTGGCGAGGCGACCGATGTCGCGCTCTACGATCATCAGGTCCTGCGCGCTGTAGCTCGCCGCCTTGGCATCGTCGGCGCGGTCGCCCATCCAGATCTGGTGAACCCGGACATGGGCGGCTTCCGGCACGTAGCGCTTCTTGCCGGCCAGCAGCAGGAACACGCACATGGATTCGCAATAGGCTTCCGGCGCGACCGCCGGGCGCGTCGATGGGCCCCCACGGAGGCTTACGCCGACCGTGGTCAAAAGCCCGAGGTTACGGAAGCGCCGGCCGAGCGTGATCGCGTCATTGACGGAACCGCCGCTGGAATCGAGCACCACAGTGGCGCCGCCGAGCTGCCGGCCGCGCGAAAACTCTTCGAATTCTTTGGGCGTATCGGCCGTGATGATGCCGACTGCGCTGACCCAGCCGCGGCAGTTCGGCTCACAGGCGACCCAGCTGAACTTCATCGGCAGCTTGCGCTCTTCGAGGGCAACGCCGGCGCGGGCCGACGATCCGAATGTTGCGACGGCGCCAGCCAGCGCGACTCCACATACGGCTGTTCCCACCAGCAACCAGCCGCGAAGATTAAGGGAGTTCAGAAGTCTCAATCTGGTTCCTTCCCCAAGCCCCAATGCCACAAGGTCCCCAAACAATCCCCGGTAGCGCTATCTGAGTCCATCATACAGGCGTATGTTTCTACACACGGCCGTCATAAAAATGGTATCCGGGCGAATACAGATCGTCCACAGATACTTGCTGCACTGCTCCCAAAAAGCATGCAAAATATGGCGTGGAAACAACAGCTTACAGTTCCCTGCGCCGGAACCGGGCAACACCTCGCTCAACATTGCAGCATAACGCACATGAAGCATTCAGCCTGCGAGCATTGTTCCAGTTCCGGCGATCGTGCGCTCCGGCTGCCGCGCAGATTCGGCCGCGCGCTGATCTGGCTGTATCGCCATACGCTGTCGCCTCTGGTCGGGTACAATTGCCGGCACCTACCGACCTGCTCCGTCTATGGCGATGAGGCGATCGACCGGTTCGGGCTCTGGGCCGGCGGCTGGATGACGCTCGCGCGCCTGCTCCGCTGCAATCCCTTCGGCACATCCGGCATCGACAACGTGCCTCTCACCGCGCCGCGGGGCGCACGCTGGTATCTGCCCTGGCGCTACGGCCGCTGGCGCGGGGTCAATGCATCCTGACGTTGCCGCGCACTTGTGCGGCGCTGCCTCGACCGGAACCTTGAAGTTTCCACTTGCGTTGTTTTGGTACTCCCACGGGAGGAAACAACAATGCGCTGGAAAATCAGCCCGCACTTTCACGTCAAGCCTGGTCCGAATCTCGATCACAGGGGCCACGATCCGAGAACCATCGACCTGCTCGCCATCATCGCTTTGCTTGCGCTCGTCCTCGGCTCCGGCTGGTATCTGACGAGGAGCCTTGCGACACAACCGAGCACGACGACCTTCATCGTGCCAAGCCAGAGCGTGCATTGGTGATCACCGGAACCAGAAAAAACGTCCCTGTGACGGCGGGACCGATTCCGGCGGCCGTAGCCGCTTCGGGCGCGGCGGCTTCGGCGCCGGCTCGGCCGCCGAAGTTGTCTCCATAGCCGGTGCGGCGTCGCTGCCCGGCACCTTCACCGACAGCAGCAAATTCGATTCATGCATGCGCCAGCGATAGCCGACGCCGAAATCGATCGGCTGGGCCCGCGTGAACAGCTCGGCGTAGCGCTGCTGGTGGCGGCCGGGGAATTCGTCAATCGGACCGAGATAGCGGCCGAACGGAAAGAACCGCCATTGCCGCGCATTGTAGTTCGCGAGCGGGATGCCGGAATCGTCCTGGACGATGGTGGCGCTGTTGGCGAGCAACCAGTCCCGAACGACGGTGAAATTGCCGGAATGCAACAGGTAGGACGCACTCTTGAGCAGGCTGTTGCCGGGTCCGAGCGTCTCGCAGAACTTCAGGAAGCCTGCGGCACGTGCGCCGGAATTGGAGAGGTCGGTCGAGAAATAATACAGCGTGCGCGTTTCCCCGTCGCTGCCGGCGAAGGTGATGCGGACGCCGCGCGTGGCGTTTCGTCCGGGATTGTCGTCGCCGACATGTACTCCGCCCTTGTCGTCGAGCGCGACCATCTCGACATTGCGGATGGTCTTGCCGGAGCGGGCGAGGAAGACGTAGAGGATCGGCAAGGTGCCGTTGACCTGGTTGGCGTGCAGGTCGACCTTCATCTGCTTGGTGATGAAGAAGGAGAAGCTCAGGATGGAGCCGAGCGAGCGTTCGACGTTGTAGAGCGCAGCGCTGACCGAGCCGCGCGGCAGCCGCGTCAAATCGGGCACCGCGCCGACCGGCTCCAGCGCGCCGAGCACGTAGGTGCTGGCCTTGGAATAGAAGGCATTGGCGTAGAGGAAATCGGGGCCGCTGAACATGTAGAACATGGTCGGCCGCGGCGCGGCGAGATTGAGGTCGGCCCAGCTGCGGATCTTGGAGAGCTGGCGCTGCTCGAGCTGAGCGAAGGCGCCGTCAAAGAATTTCGCGTGACGCTGCCAGGCCGGGTCCCTGGTGAGCGGCACCAGCGGCGAGTCCGCCGAAGGCTGCATGCCCGCAAGGAAGCGCGCCGTGTCGTCGAAGGTGACGTCAGCGGCACGCGCGAACGAGACGGCCGCAGCCAGGAGGGCGAAGGCAACGGCCGCGATTCTCAGGGGGCGGAGCATGTCTATTTGCGATGCGGTGAGGCGGCAGCAGCAGCGGGCCGCCTGCGGAAAACAGCGTAAATCAAAAGGCCGGAGAGCATGACCAGCATTCCCGACAGCGACTGAACCGGCCGCTCCGTCAAAAGGTAGTACATCATGAACGCGGTCACGAGCAGGAAAACGAGCGGCGTGAACGGGTATCCCCAGGCGCGATAGGGCCGCGGCAGATCGGGATCGGTGATACGCAGCTTGATGACGCCGGCGACCGTGAAGAACGAGCAGAACAACAGCGCGAACTGGATGAAGTCGAGCACCGCCTCGAAGCTGCGCGTGAACAGCAGGAGATTGGCGACGGCCAGTTGGAACAGGATGGCATACGCCGGCGCGCCGCTTACCGACCGCTTCGAGAAGACGCGCAAGGCAGGAATGTCCTCTCCCATCGTCATCATCACGCGCGGGCCGATCCACATCATCGCGCTGATCGACGAGATCAGACCGAAGCAAATCATGGCGCCGACGATCCGACCGCCGAGACTGCCGAAGATGGCGGTGCCGGCGACACTGGCGACGTCGAGCTGGCCGGCGAGCGCGCTGACCGGCGTGGAATGCAGAAAGACCGCGTTCAGCGCGACGTACAGCACGAGCACGATCAGCGTGCCCGCGAGCAGCGCGCGCGGCAGGCTGCGCTGCGGCGTCTTCATCTCACCGATGATGTAGGTCGCGGCGTTCCAGCCCGAGAACGAATACATCACGAAGACGAGTCCGATCGCGAACGGCGCGCTGACGATGTGGGCGATATCGCCCGGCTGCGGCGTGAAGGTGATCGGCTGCGGCACGGCGATGACGAAGCCGGCGACCAGGAAGGCGACGATCAGCACGACCTTGAGGACCGTCGAGATCAGCTGGAATGTGGATGAGTGCCTGACGCCGGTCAGTTGCACGAGGGAAACCAGCCACACGACGCCGATGGCGAGCGGAATCGCCGGCAGATCGGGTACGACCGACTTGGCATATTCGCCGAACGCCATCGCGGCGAGCGCGACCGGCGCCGCGAAGCCGACCGTGGCCGACACCCAGCCGGCCAGGAAGCCGAAGGCCGGATGAAAGGCGCGGCCGAGGAAATTGTACTCGCCGCTCGAGCGCGGAAACATCGCACCGAGCTCGCTGTACGCGAACACACCGCACAGCGCGACGATGCCGCCGACCGTCCAGAGCAGGAGGATGGAGAAGCCGGACGGGATGTCCTTGACCTGAAAGCCGAGGCTGGTGAAGACGCCGACCCCGATCATGTCGGCCACGACGATGGCGGTTGCGACCGGAACGGAGACCCCGGCCCGGCTCCCGGTCAGCCGGTCCGTCCAGGGCGGGGTACCCGCATCTGATGCCGTCATCGGGGTCCTTAACCTCAGGCGCGTCGCCTCGTGGGCCCATCGTGCACTTTGGGCCAGTCAATTCAAGCAGGGTTAACAAGGGTTAAATGAGGCAAGGGAAGCAGGTACCGAAACACCGTAAACGCGCGTTTTTGATCTAGGGCACTGGATTTAACCGGGATTAGCCCGTTCCCCTTCCCCACAATCAGGACACGATTGCATGGTCCTTTTGAGCGTTCCGGATGTGGGGAGTTTCTCCGGACGCTTAACGTCGCCTAAACGCCAGTCGGCTCAATTGTCTCAAGATTGCCGATGGGCGTGTGACTTGGGTCGTGACTTGGGGTCATGGGTGGATGGTCGGGGCCGCTCCGAAACTGAGAGCTGATGATCGTGCCGATCGGACACCGTCCGGTCGGCATGGTCGTGCGCTCCGGGCCGGTCTGATCTCAACCCTGGTGCCGCTGTCGCTGACGCTGGTTCAATGCGGCAAGGCGCCAGATCCGGCGGCGCTGGCGGCGAACTCCCAGGCGAATGTCCAGGTGGTCGCCAAGACCAATTCACAGACGGCGAACGCGCGCGTGGCAGGCGGCGACACGTTCGAGGATCGCTTCCCTGCCCCGCAGTTCAAGGAGCGCTTTCCCTCGGCGAGTGAAGGCTTTCTGCAACGCCAAATGTCGGACTTCTCGCCCAAGCGCGCGGTCCAGCGACAAGGGCCGGAGCAGGCGCCCTACAAGGTGGCCTCGCTCGAGCCGCAAGTCCCCTATAAACGCCCCGCGCGCGAGGACCTGACGACACTCGTCAGCATGAAGTCGTCGGCCTTTCCCTATTTCGGCAACAACCCTGCCTCCGACGCGCCCTTCCTCAACATTTCCAAAGGCGACCGCCGCGGCCACCGCAGCTATTCCGGCCGCGTCTACTGGCAGGACGAGACCTACAGCGACAGCCGCGTGCTGGTGCACGTGCCCGAGCATTTCGACCTGCGCAAGCCGGGCGTGATCGTGGTGTTCTTCCACGGCAATGGCGCAACGCTCGAGCGCGACGTCCGCGACCGGCAGATGGTGCCGAAACAGATCACCGATTCCGGCGCCAATGCCATATTGCTTGCGCCGCAGATGGCGGTCGACGCCGCCGATTCCAGCGCCGGCAAGTTCTGGCAGCCGGGCGGCTTCAAGCGCTTCATGGCGGAATCGGCTGACCACCTCGCCCGCCTCACCGGCGATCCCAGCAGCGCGCGCGCCTTCGCCAACATGCCGATCGTGATCGTCGGCTATAGCGGCGGATTCCTGCCGACGGCCTGGAGCCTCGAGGTCGGCGGCATCAGCGACCGCGTGCGCGGCGTGGTGCTGCTCGATGCCGTCTATGGCGAGATGGACAAGTTTGCGTCCTGGATCGAGAGCCACCGCTCCGGCTTCTTCGTCAGCGCCTACACCCGCTACACCGCGCGGCGCGACCGCGAGCTGATGAGCATGCTGAGGCAGAAGGGCATCAGCGTCGCCGAGGACATGGAAGGGCCGCTACGGCCCGGCAGCGTGGTGTTCGTGGAGACCGGCGAGGGCATCACCCACCGCGACTATGTCACCCGCGCCTGGACGCGCGATCCGCTCAAGGACGTGCTGGTGAAGATGGCGGCGACGCCGTCGCTCGCGCTCACGCGCGTCGCCTCCACAAATCCCTAGCCGCGCAGATATCAGTTCCAAATATTAGTTCTTGGGCAGCTTCGGAATGCTCTCGGCAAAGCCGTTGAAGCAGGACAGTCGCTCGTCCTCTTCCTTGAAGAAGCGGCAATCGGCGTAGCCCTTGGCCTTGGCCGGCTTCGGCTTCGGCGCCGGCGGGATGACGGCGTCGTAGCAGTTGAGGCGATCCTTGGTACCGTCGTCGATCTCGAGGCAGGCCTGGAGACGGACGGCGACCGATTGCGGCTTGCCCTTCGCCGCCGCAGCGGGCTTGGCCGCTGCCTCCTTGGTCCCTTTGGGCTTGACCTGCACGAGCGGCTTGTCCCCCACCATCGGTGGCTTCTCGGTCTGCGCAAACGCGGAGGCTGAATAGAGCACCGCGGCAACCGCCAGAATCATCCTCATCTCAGTCAACTCTCTTTGATCCCCACGCCGGCCTTCTACCGCTCCGGCGCGAGGTTTGCCAAGCGCCTTGCGCATACGACCTGCAGCGTTCAGGCGGTGGCGGCAGCCGCCCGCCGGGGCCGGGTCACGACCACCAGGATCAGTGCCAGCACGACGAAACCGACC
Source organism: Bradyrhizobium sp. USDA 372 (assembly GCF_053629095.1). Taxonomy (NCBI): domain Bacteria; kingdom Pseudomonadati; phylum Pseudomonadota; class Alphaproteobacteria; order Hyphomicrobiales; family Nitrobacteraceae; genus Bradyrhizobium; species Bradyrhizobium sp. USDA 372. The sequence continues at coordinate 1,228,910 of NZ_JBRJHR010000001.1, forward strand.
GCGACGAAGCCGAGCGTGTGCAGGAGCTCGCGGGCGAACAGCAGCCCGCCGACAGCGGAGCCGACCGCCTGGCCTATATAGAGGACGGACGTGTTGAGCGCGACGGTGGCCGAGGCCAGCGGCGGCGCAGCCGCGACCAGCCGGACCTGCTGCATCGAGTTGGTCGAGGCGAAGCCAAGGCCCCAGACCGCGACCGCGCCCGCCATCATGACGAGCGAGCCGGCACCGAGCGCCCAGCCGCTCATCCCGGCGAGCAGCAGGCACGTGAACAGCAACGAGGTGCGGTAGGGCCCCGAAGTGTCGACGATGCGGGTCGCGACGACGACGCCGAGGAAGCCGCAGATCCCGTAGAGCGCGAAGACCGAGCCGATCGCATCGGGGCCGGCGCCAGTGAGCTTGTTGAGCAGCGGCCCCATATAGGTGAACACGACGAACTGCCCCGACATTTGCAGCATCGTGATCGCAAGCAGCAGCAGGATCGTCCTGCTTCGGCCGACGGTGGCCCATGTCTTCAGATCGACCGGTGCGCCCTTCAGGCCGCCCGGCAGACGCAGCAGCAACAACAGCAGGCTGGTGCAGCCGAGCGCGCCAATCCCGCCATAGGCCGCGCGCCAGCCATAACGGCTGGCGATGAAGGTGATCAGCGGCAGGCCGATGGCGGCTGCGAGCGACCAGCCGAGGAAGACGTACGCAATGGTGCTGCCGCGCCGTTCCGCCGGCACGATCAGTGCAGCCGTGCCGGCGGCCTGGGGCGTATAGAGCGCGCCGACTGCGAGCATCACGAGGCGAATGATGAGCAGGCTGGTGTAATCAGGCGCAAACGCGGAGGCGAGATTGCCGAGTGCAAGCACCGCCAGCGTCGTGGCGAGCAGGGTCCGCCTTTCGATGCGGCTGGTCAGCCACGCCGTCAGCGGCGAGCCGACGCACAGCGTCACCGCGCCGAAGGTGATCAGGAGCCCCGCCGCGTGGATGCTGATCCCGAGCCCCGCCGACAATTCCGGCAGCATGCCCGCCGGTGCCAAGACCGAGCAGCCGGTGACGAGATTGCCGAGCATCAGGGCGGTCGGCGCGAAACGACCGGCGGCGGGGGCATTTTCCATGCAAACGCATGTAGCGGCGGCCTGCGGCGGGTTAAAGGGTACAACGTCAAATAGTTGCGGGCTCCGCCCCGGGTTTTGCGCGCCACTTTCTTGGAAATGCCGGATTGCACGGGCCGAATCGCCTGATATATCGCTCGTTCCCGCTTACCTGCGCTCGTTCGCAGGAGTGAGCCTCAGGAGAAAAGCAATGTCCGACCAGCCCAAATCCGAGTCCGGGTTCCAGTACAGCCTCTCCAATTTGAAGCCCGTGACCCCCGCTCCCAAAGTCACCCTCACCTTCCCCGACGGCGCCCAGCGTCAGTTCGACAAGGGCATCACCGGCCTCGATATCGCCAAGGGTATCTCGCCCTCGCTCGCCAAGCGCACGGTTGCGATGGCGCTCGACGGCGCTCTCGCCGATCTCAACGATCCAATCGAGGCAGACGCCAGGATCGAGCTGGTCAATCGCGATGATCCGCGCGCGCTCGAATTGATCCGCCACGACTGCGCGCACGTGCTGGCCGAAGCGGTGCAGACGCTGTGGCCGGGCACCCAGGTCACGATCGGCCCGGTGATCGAGAACGGCTTCTATTACGACTTCTTCCGCAACGAGCCGTTCACGCCGGAAGATTTTGCCGCGATCGAGAAAAAGATGCGCGAGATCATCGCGCGCGACAAGCCCTTCACCAAGGAAGTCTGGGATCGCGAAAAGACCAAGCAGGTGTTCCGCGACAAGGGCGAGGCCTTCAAGGTCGAGCTGGTCGACGCCATTCCCGGCAACGAGCCGATCAAGATCTACTACCAGGGCGACTGGTTCGACCTGTGCCGCGGCCCGCACATGACATCGACCGGCAAGGTCGGAGGCGCCTTCAAGCTGATGAAGGTGGCCGGCGCCTATTGGCGCGGCGATTCCAACAACCCGATGCTGACCCGCATCTACGGCACGGCCTTCGCGAAGCAGGAGGACCTCGACGCTTACCTGAAGCAGATCGAGGAAGCGGAGAAGCGCGACCATCGCAAGCTCGGGCGCGAGCTCGACCTCTTCCACTTCCAGGAGGAAGGTCCGGGCGTCGTGTTCTGGCATCCGAAGGGCTGGACCATCTTCCAGCAGCTGATCGCCTATATGCGCCGGCGCCTGACCGGCGACTACAGTGAGGTCAACGCGCCGCAGATCCTCGACAAGGTGCTGTGGGAGACCTCGGGCCATTGGGGCTGGTACCGCGAGAACATGTTCGCGGCGCAATCGGCCGGCGACGAGGCCGAGGACAAGCGCTGGTTTGCGCTGAAGCCGATGAACTGCCCGGGTCACGTGCAGATCTTCAAGCACGGCCTGAAGAGCTACCGCGACCTGCCGCTGCGCCTCGCCGAGTTCGGCGTGGTGCATCGCTACGAGCCCTCGGGCGCCATGCACGGCCTGATGCGCGTGCGCGGCTTCACCCAGGACGACGCGCACATCTTCTGCACCGAGGATCAGCTCGCCGAGGAGTGCCTGAAGATCAACGATCTCATTCTGTCGACCTATGCCGACTTCGGCTTCACCGGCGACCTCACGGTGAAGCTGTCGACCCGGCCGGAGAAACGCGTCGGCACCGATGCGATGTGGGATCACGCCGAACGCGTGATGGCCACCGTGCTGCGCGAGATCCAGTCGCAGAACAATCACATCAAGACCGAGATCAATCCGGGCGAAGGCGCGTTCTACGGGCCGAAGTTCGAATACGTTCTGCGCGATGCCATCGGCCGCGACTGGCAGTGCGGCACCACGCAGGTCGACTTCAACCTGCCGGAGCGGTTCGGCGCGTTCTACATCGACCATGACGGCGGCAAGAAGCCGCCGGTGATGGTGCACCGCGCGATCTGCGGCTCGATGGAGCGCTATATCGGCATCCTGATCGAGCACTATGCCGGCAACTTCCCGCTCTGGCTCTCGCCGGTGCAGGCGGTGGTCACCACCATCACCTCGGAAGGCGACGAATACGCCAAGGTGGTGCTGGAGCAGGCGCGGCGCGCGGGGCTTCGGGTCGAGATCGACCTGCGCAACGAAAAGATCAACTACAAGGTCCGCGAGCACTCGCTGGCCAAGATCCCGGCCCTGCTCGTGGTCGGCAAAAAAGAGGCCGAGACGCATTCGGTCTCGGTCCGCCGGCTCGGCAGCGACGGCCAGAAGGTGATGACCACCGCCGAGGCGATCGCCGCCCTGGTCGACGAGGCGACGCCGCCGGATGTGAAGCGGGCGCGCGGCGCCGTCTGAGGCCTGAAATCGATCTAAATTCGCTTCCGGTTGCGGGCGTGCATGCTTATCTCGGCATGGCACGCCCGCCGACCATTTGAAGAGGATATCGCAGTGCCCGATGCCATCGAACTCCTGAAGACCCGCCGCTCGGTCAAGCCGCGCGAGATGACGGGGCCCGGCCCCTCGCCGGCCGAGCTCGAGACGATCCTCACCATCGGGGCGCGCGTGCCCGATCACGGCAAACTCGCGCCGTGGCGCTTCATCATCTTCGAGGGCGACGCCCGTGCACGTGCCGGCGAGGTGATCGCGAGGGTCTTCGCCAGGAAGAATCCCGGCGCGCCTGCGGCCGACGTCGAGACCGAGCGCAAGCGCCTCATGGACGCGCCGCTGGTGATCGGCATCGTCAGCTTCACCAAGCCGCATCCGAAGGTGCCGGCGTTCGAGCAGGAATTGTCGGCGGGCGCCAGCGCCATGAACATCGTCACGGCCGCCACCGCGCTCGGCTACGGCGCCTGCTGGCTGACCGGCTGGTTCTCGTTCGACCGCGACGTGCTCGAAGGCCTCGGCCTCAAGCCGGATGAGAAGCTCGCCGGCTTCATTCATGTCGGCACCCCGACCAAGCCGAGCGAGGACCGTCCGCGTCCGTCGCTTTCCGACATCGTGACGCGATTTTAATCGATGTCGTGTTGACGCACCGAGCGTCTTGCGGCTTGATCCCGCCGAGGAAGGAAGGTGCGGATGAGACGCCGTGAATTTCTGGTCGGGGCCGCGATGCTCGCCGGTACGATGGCGCGAAGCCGGGCCGCGGACGTCCCCGCCCCCTCGCCCGACGGGCTCGACCGCATCACCGCGTTCTTCGACAACGAGGTGACAAGCGGCCGCCTGCCGGGCGCGGTGATCATGGTGCAGCAGCACGGCAAGCCGGTCTACCTCAAGACCTTTGGCGTGCGCGACACCAGGACCGGCCTCGCGATGACGCCGGATACGATCTTCGCCATCCACTCCATGACCAAGCCGATCACGTGCCTCGGCGCGATGATGCTGATCGACGAGGGCAAGCTTGCGCTGACCGACCCCGTGTCGAAATACGTTGCGCTGTTTGCCGAGACCAAGGTCGGCCTCGAGGTGACCCGGCCCGGTGGCAAGCTGGAGCTCGACTTCGTCCCACCTGACCGCCCCGTCAACATCGAGGATCTGCTTCGGCATACTTCGGGCATCAGCTACGATTATATCGGCAGCGAATGGGTCGAGCACGCCTACAAGGCCGCCAACATTTTCGAGGGGAACTTCAACAACAGGGAATTCGCCGATCGCATCGCCAAACTGCCGCTGGCGCGGCAGCCCGGAACGCTGTGGCGCTACGGGCATTCCACCGACGTGCTCGGCAGCGTCATCGAGATCATCTCGGGACAGACGCTGTACGCCTTCCTGAAGGCCCGCATCTTCGATCCGCTCGGCATGAACAGCACCAAATTCGCGCTCGCGACCGAGGACGAGCTGGCGCGGATGGCGCGGCCGCTGCCGAACGACTTCATCCTGCTCGCCGGCGAGCGCGACCGCCTGGACCATCCAGAATGGCAGTCGGGCGGCGGCGGCCTGCTCTCGACCATCACCGACTATCAGCGCTTCGCGCAGATGCTGCTCAACGGCGGCGAGCTCGAAGGCAGGCGCTATCTCAGCCCCGCCGCGTTCAAGGCCATGACGAGCGATCAGATCGGGCCGGGCTCCGGCGTCGGACGCGACTATTTCTATTTCCCGGGCGACGGCTTCGGCTATGGCTACGGCCTTGCGGTACGCACCGATCCCGGCAACGCAAAGCCGCCGCCGCCGGGCTCGCTCGGCGAGCTGAAATGGGACTCAGGGAGCGGCACCTATTTCGGCGTCGATCCCAAGCTCGACATGGTCTACCTCATGATGCAGCAGACCCAGAACGAGCGCGGCCGCATCACGCCCGCGTTCAAGGCGCTGGTCTACGATTGCTATCCGCCCGCATTACGCCGCCCGTGAGGTGCGCTGGCCGAAATCGGCGAGGAGCTTTCCGATCTCGGCCGCGGGCCGCGCGGCGCTGAACAGAAATCCCTGCACCTCGTTGCAGCCTTCGGCACGCAGCCAGTCGAGCTGATCCTCGGTCTCCACGCCCTCGGCCGTCGTGGTGATGTTGAGGCTGCGGCCGAGCCCGGAGATCGCGCGCACGATCGCACCACAATCGGGCCGCTGCGCCAGATCCTTGACGAAGGAGCGGTCGATCTTGATCTTGTCGAACGGAAAGCTGCGGAGATAGCTCAGGCTGGAATATCCGGTGCCGAAATCGTCCATGGAAATGCCGACGCCGAGCTCGCGCAATTGGTGCAAGGTGGCGACATTGGCATCGGTCTCGGCCAGGAAGATCGACTCGGTGATCTCGAGCTCGAGCCGCTTCGGCGACAGGCCGGACTGCGCCAGGGCCGAGATCACGATCTGGACCAGGTTGCGGCTGCGGAATTGCGCCGGCGACAGGTTGACGGCGACCTTGACGTCGACGGGCCATTTCACCGCCTCGGTGCAGGCTTCGCGCAGCACCCATTCGCCGAGCTGGGTGATCAGGCCGATGTCCTCGGCGACCGGGATGAACTCGGCGGGCGAGATCATGCCCTTGTCCGGATGACGCCAGCGCAGCAGCGACTCGAAGCCGGAGATGCGGTCGGAGGCGATCGACACCAGCGGCTGGTAGTGCAGCTCAAACTCGCCATTGGCGAACGCCCGGCGCAGATCCAGCTCCATGTCGCGGCGCCTCTGCGCCTGGAGGTCCATCTCGCGCTCGAAGAAGTGGTGCACGTCGCCGCCGTCGGCCTTGGCCCGGTACAGCGCCATGTCGGCATTGCGCATCAACTCTTCCGGCGTCGTGCCGTCGCCCGGCGACAGCGCGATGCCGATGCTGGCGCCGATCACCATCTCCTGTCCATCGACGTCGTAAGGCGCCTTCAGCATGTCGATCAGCAGGGACGCGCAGGCGCTTGCCTCGTTCGGCGAGACGTCGGTTGCCAAGATGACGGCGAACTCGTCGCCGCCGAGCCGCGCGGCGAGATTGCTGCCGCGGACCGCAATGGTCAGGCGCTCGGCGACCTGCTTCAACAGGCGATCGCCCACCGGATGGCCGAAGGAATCGTTGATGTTCTTGAACAGGTCGAGATCGACGTAGAGCACGCCGACTCGTTTTCCCGCGGCCTGGTCCAGCGCCTGCTTCAACCGCTCCTGGAAGTGTTCGCGGTTCGGCAAATCGGTGAGCCCGTCGTGGTGCGCCATATAGGCGATGCGCGCTTCGGCCTTGCGCCGCTCGGTGATGTCGACCACGGCAACCAGATAGCCATCGCGTTCGTCGAAGGCGACGCGACGGCCGAAGGTGAGCACCTCGATCTCGCTACCGTCGGCGCGCAAGTGTCGCCAGTTGCGCGACGAGTGGTAGGCGTCGCCGAGACGCTCCAGCGCCGCGGCGTGGCTATCCCATTCGTCCTCCGGCCATATCTCGTGCAGCTTCATGCGCAGGAAGGTCGCGCGGCTGTAGCCGTAATGCTGGACCGCGGCGTCGTTGACGCTGAGGAACGCCTTGGTCTCTGCGTCGAACACCCACATCGGCATCGGGTTGTTGTCGAACAGCAGCCGGAACGAAGCATCGCGCCGCTTCAAGACGGTGACATCGGAGATGGTCAGCGAGACCACGTCGGCGAAGGCGGTGGCGCTGAGCCTGAGGTAGCGCCCCGCGCTCTCGATCTCGAGCTGCTCGCCGCGGCCGCCCGACACGGCCTTGAGCAGGAATTCCATCACCTCGGGCAAGGCCAGCAGCGTGCTGCCCTCGCCGATCCGCCGCCACAGCAGGCTTCCACCCACAACCTTCAGCAGCTCGCCCGCGCTCCTGTTGTGGTGCACAACCTGAAGGTCGAACGCCTTGCCGGCGGCGTCGCGCAGCGTCGCCAGCGAGACCACTGCGTCGTCGGTCGCGGAAAAGATGGCGTCGAGGAGATTGTATTGCGCGCCGCGCTCGTTGACATAGGCGCCGATCAGCGTCGCGCCCCAGCGCGAGGACGTCGGCAGCGCCAGCACGTCGTAGGTCCTGACCATGCCGTCGCGCACGCAATGCGCGCTGGCGCGGTGCGGCCGCCCGGCCGCCAGCGCGCTCGCCGCCGCTTCCGACAGCGCGGTGGCGCAATCGGGCGACAGCTCGGCAAGGGGAATGTCCCAGCGCTCCTCGCCGAGCCATTTCTGCACGTAACGTCCGCTGCGCGACAGCTCGAGCACACCATCGTTCTTGAGCAGCGCGATGTGGTCGGCGAGGCGTCCGAGGCTGCCGAGCATGACGTCCTCGTAGCGCGGCAGCCGCTCGCCCGGCTTCAACGCCGCACGCCATTTGCGCTGAAGCACCGGGATGTCGTCGAACATTTCGGCGGCCGGTTTTCCCGGCATCTTCTTCGCGGCAGTCATTGCAGTCCCCAACGCACTTTCCCGCCGCATCCAATGCAGGCGCGCTTAACGACGTGTAAAAAGCGCAAAGGCGTGGGTTCCATTCGGCGATTATGACAGTTTTAAGTCAGGTGTTGGTTAGTGGGCGTTAGAGACTGTGACGGTTGCGCGAAAGGTGCTCTCATGTCCCGGAGGCGACGCGGAGCGCAAGTGATGCGGCGCAGAGCCGGGACCCAGCACGCTGCGGAGTCGCTGATGCCTGGGCCCCGGCTCTGTAGCGCATCGTCGCACCGGACGATGCTTCGCATCGCCGGGGAGACGCTGCGCTGCGTCCGGGGCACGCGAGCGGGAGTTTTCGCACACCTGCCTCAACACCGTCATTGCGAGCGCAGCGAAGCAATCCAGGAATGCATCCGCGGAAAGACTCTGGATTGCTTCGCTGCGCTCGCAATGACGGCGTGTGGCAGGAAAATCGCTTTCCAAATGCTACTGTCATTCCCCGCGAAGGCGGGGAATCCAGTACGCCGCGGCCTATCGATTGAGCCATAACTGTCTCGGAGTACTGGATCGCCCGGTTAAACCGGGCGATGACAGCGAGTGTGTCGTCGCAGACACAGCTTCGCATCCTCGCGGCGCATTTCGCCCGAGTTATACCTTGTCGTCTCACCCTCAATTGAAAGAGGGCGCAGGGAAGACCGGGTGCCGGCCGGGCACCCACGGTCCACTGTGCGAAAGGTGGCAACAAGAATTTGCACAGCGGCATACAGGTGAAGCCAAACATCCGGCCTTCCCTGCGCAGTGGTCTTACGGCTTATGTCGCGCTCTCCCCGGGGAGCGATGCACTATTGCCCCCGTCGCCTTGCGGATGGCTGATGCGCATCGCCCGGTCGGGCAACCACATCACCACAAGACTTGACGCACAGACCCCGGGCGTCAGGACCACACGATTTTGCCGTACGCGAACCGCACCCGTCGTTGGCACGAGCTCTTCGCTCACGGCTCTCCGCCCTGCGAAGCTTTTCGCGCCGATGTGGCTCGCGTCCACCGCCCCCCGGCCCGCGTTCGTGACGATCGCGATACGCCCCTCTTCCTTGGGCCGGGTTGAGCCGACACATACGTCATTTCCGAATTTCGGTAAAGCGGAATATTTTCGACCGAGCCCATTGACCCATAAATCGGGTGTTCTGCCCGTCGGGCAACGCAAGGGATCGTAGCCCGCCCGACTAATCCTCGCTGGAGGCCGCCGAGCGGTTGCGCAAATGGGCCTGGGAAAGGAGGAAGAACAACGCGCGCTCGCCTTGATATTTGGCGGACGGACGCGTGCGCTCGAAGCCGTCGGCAAATATCTTGCCGGACTGGTCGCACACCTGCCACCGCCAGCCGAACCGCTTGCGCCTGGTGAGGATCACTTCGAACATGCCGACGAGCCTGGTCCCCTGCTCCGAGCCGGTCCTGCAAGGCAAGCGCCTGCTCCGGCTTCCCCCGTGGACGGACGCCAGACATATAGCGCAGCAGGATGGAAAGAGAATAAAATTGATGATCGGAAATACGTATCGTCCACGGTCGTGAGCGAGACGCGCCGCTGCTGGAATAAGCCGATGCCGCCGGTGTTTGTTGGCCGCTGCAGGGGCTGGTGGCGCTACCAGTGTTCAAGACAGAACACAGAAGAGTGGGGGACGGTTACTTGGCAGAAACCCGCTGAAGCCGACGGTAATGGAGGATGCACATCCGTGCGCGCGATGAGAATTGTCGTGCCGGAGCTTCTCGCCGCGGGCCGCCCCCGCCTTAGCGCGCGATGACTTCGACTTCGCCGTCGACGCCGTTGACGACGTTGAATCCGCGCTCGTAGACCTTGCCCTCGTTCTTGGCGATGGCGCGGTACTCGCCTTCGGACAGCACGACGCGCGGGAACGCGCCGATCGATTCCTTGATGACGTCGCCGCCCGGGGTCAGCACCGACCAGGCGGTGTTGGCGAGCGCCTCGCCGCCACGGTCGCTGACCAGCTTGAGGGTGATGACGGCGGCGCGGTGGGTGATGGTGACGTCTGTGAGCTTGCCGGCCTGAACGCGGATGTCCGAGCGCACCACCGAATTGGCATCGCCGTAGTTGGAGACAATGTAGTAGGTGCCCTCCGGGATCAGCACGACGTCGCCGGCGGCGACGTTCGGCACCAGGGAAGCGCGCTCGCCGGATTCGAACTGGCTGCCCTTGTAGATCGCGAACGAGATCTGGTTCTGCGGAATGCGGCTGGTGCCGACGCGGCCCTCGATGCGCAGGCCGCCGGCCGGCAGCACGAAGGATTCGCGGTTGGTCTCGGATTTCAGGCTGACGGTGCGCACCGCGCTGACGAGGCCGAAGGCAACGTGGACGACATAATTGCCGGGCGGCAGCACGATGTTCGGCGTCCCGCTGCGGTCCTCGCGGATCAGCTTGAAGGTGCCGTTCTCGTCGGGCCGGTCGGCAAACACGCGCCAGACCAGGCCACTGGTGATCGGAGCCGAGTCCTTGCCGTATTTCGCGGTCAGCGACAGCACGCCCTGTCCGGGCACGGCGGCATTCAGCGGGGCGGCCGGCGGCACGGTCGAGACCGCGGGCGGCGGCATGCTCGGGGTGGCCGGCTGCATCAGGGTCGGTGGCAGGCTTGGGGGTCCCGCGCCCGGCCCGGAGGGCGGCGCGAGGCTGACGGCGTTGCCGGGGTCGGGCACAGAGGCCGGCGGCACTGGCGGCGGACGATCCGAGAAAAGCTGCGCCTGGGCAGCATTTCGGCCGGAGATAATGACGCACGCGGCAAGGATCAGCGCCGGCAGCAGCCTGCCGCTGCGCCGCCATCCAATGATGCCGTCACCCCCGCGTGTCATGCTCCTTGCTTTTCACCGAAAACGCGGCAAATTCAAGCCTCTGAAACCCCAGGAAATACGGCCCCGGAAGGTTCTGTGGAACCGGGTTGACGGCTGCGTGATTAGTTCGCAAGCAACCCTCGCCATACTCCTGCCCCGTGCCCTTTCCAAAGCGGCATAAACCATGCCTCGCGCCTGATATGGCGGAGGGCACGTGCGATGCCTAGTCTGACGATGCGGGCTGGCCCGGCGTAGGAGAGTTGCGGTGCTGGACAGATTGAAAGGCCGGGGCGCGAACGGCTCGAACGGCGAGAAGGTGGGCGAAAAAGTCGGCTTGGGCAGCATCCGCCGGCCGGTCATCGGCCTTGCCCTCGGCGGCGGCGCGGCGCGCGGCTTTGCCCATATCGGAATCCTGAGGACACTGATTGCCAATGGGATCGTGCCCGATGTCGTGGTCGGCACGTCCATCGGCGCCGTGGTCGGCGGCCTCCATGCGGCCGGCCGGCTCGATACGTTCGAAGACTGGGGACGCAGCCTGCAAGGGATGCGCAACATCCTCGGCTATCTCGATATCCGTCTCAACGGCTCCGGCCTGCTTGGCGGCGAGAAGCTCGCGACCCGGCTCGAGGAGGCGATCGGGCACGTGCTGATCGAGGACCTGCCCATCAAATTCGCGAGCGTCGCGACCGAGGTTCGCACCGGCCACGAGATTTGGCTGACGCGCGGCCGCGTCGTCGACGCCATGCGCGCGTCCTACGCCCTGCCCGGCATCTTCGCGCCGGTGCTGATCGGCGACCGCTGGCTGGTCGACGGCGCGCTGGTGAACCCGGTGCCGGTCTCGGCCGCCCGCGCGCTCGGCGCCGAAATCGTCATCGCCGCAAATCTTTCCAGCGACATCTTCACCCATTCCACCACGATCTATTCACACGGCGCAGCGCCCGCCCCGGTCGTGCCGGCGACCGAGGAGCCGGCGGCCAAGCGGCGCTTCCCGCGCCTGTTCTCGCCCGAGAAGACGATGAAGCGCGAGTTCTTCGGCGGCAACGGCCGGCCCGGCATCTCGTCGGTGATGGTGGACGCCTTCAACATCATGCAGGACCGCATCACCCGCGCCCGTCTGGCCGGCGATCCACCCGACATGCTGATCACGCCGCGGGTCGGCCAGTTCGGCTGGTTCGACTTCCACCGCTCCGAAGACCTGATCGCACATGGCACGCGCGCCGCCGAGCGCGCATTGGAGTCCATCCAGGAGGCGATCCACGTGCTGGCGCCGGCGCCCGCGGGCACCGCGCCGAAAGCCGACGACCAGGCCTGATCAGGCCGTCTTGATGTAGTCGCGCAGGGCTTCCTGCTCGGTCTCGTATTCGCGGACACGCCATTTGACGATGTCGCCGATCGAGATCAGGCCGACCACCTTGCCGTTGTCGATCACGGGCAGATGGCGGAACTTGCCCGTCGTCATCGTCTCCATGAGCTCGGCGACGGTGTCGGTCTCCTTGCAGGTCACGACCTTGCGGGTCATCACCTCCGAGACCGGCGCCTCCAGCACGCCGGCGCCGCGATCGCCGAGCACGCGCACAATGTCGCGCTCGGACAGGATGCCCTCGAGCCGGCTCTGGTTCATCACCAGCACCGCGCCGATCTTCTTCTCAGCCAGCAGCTTGATCGCGTCCGCCAGCTTGGCGTCGGGCTCGACGCTCATGATCTGGTGGCCCTTGGTGTTCAGAATGGAACGTACCGTCATTGCCGCCTCCCTGAATCCGAGCCCGTCCGCCTTCGGCGGTCCGGACTTGTTCGCGAGTCTTCAACTAACAGTTTCAGCGCCGGTTTCACGCTCGTGCGCTTTGCGAAGCATCGTCGCTAAAGACGTGTCGCTTCGGAACATTCTCGCCCGGAATGATGGATGAATTCGGGCTGCGTCGCAAGCGCCGCATCAGATACGGTCTGAAACGTCTCGTGATGACGCATCCGCAGCATCGCTTCGCACGCGCGGCACGGGATCGAACAGCGCGAACAACAGCAGGCCGGCGAAGAAGCCGCCGATATGCGCCTGCCAGGCCACGCTCGTGGTTTCGGCATCGATGCCGATCGCGCCCACGCCGAAGATGATGTTGACGCCGAACCAGACGGCGAGGAAGCCGACCACCCGCCCGTCGCGGAGCGCGCGCGACAGCGGCAGCGCCGGAACTTTCGCGGCGGTATCGGCATCCGATCGGCTGAACGACAGGAAGCTGCCGCGCACGAAGGCGAAGCGGATTGCGGCGGCCATCGCGCCCGATACCGAGGCCGAGGCGCCGATCATCGGCGCCACCGCATGCTCGTGGGTGACGAGATGGGCGAGCGCGCCGGCCGCCGCCGTCACTGCCAGGAAGACGAAGAACCTGACCGTGCCGAAGCGCCGCGCCAGCGCGCTGCCGAACGGCAGCAGCCACAGCACGTTGAAGCCGAGATGGGTGAGATTGGCGTGCAGCAGCGAATAGGTGACGAAAGTCCAGACCTTCGCCCCCGCCCCGCCCGGGATCTGCAGATTGAGCAGCGAGGAATCGTAGCGCTTCGGGATGAAGCCGAAGACGTCGATGGTCCAGTTCTCGAGTTCCGGCGGCAACAGCACCCGCAGATGGATCGCCGCCAAGAGCAGGACATAGGCGGTCAGCGCCGGAGGCAGCGTCAGGATCGGCTCGCGCGGAGCCTCCTCGTTGACGGCCGGCGCATCCGGCGACGAATCTTGCGGGGAATCCAAGGCAGCTTCGCTTTCAGGCGACATCGGAGCGACAGGCTTGGAGATAGTCGCCTTTGCCGTCCCTGCGCAAGTGCACAAAAGGAAAAGGCAGGGCCTGGGAAAGCCCTGCCTGTCCGTGTCGGTCTTCCGATGGCCGGAGAGATAAGGCGTATCCCCACCCCTCCCCGCGGCCCGTGACCAAACTGTTTGACGCCCTCAAGTACAGGCCCCGCCGAGAACCTGGAGAAAAGCGGCGAGGCTTGCGACCGCGATCACCATAGCAGGCGCGCGGCCGACACGAAGCGCATAGTTAATTTAACGTTAACGACGCAAAGACCACCTCAACGGGCGCGAAAACGCCCCCGCGGCATGGACGCTGCAAATCCCCTCCTGCACAACAACAGAAGGGATCGCGGGTGCACTGAAGCGGGACAGGTCTGTCTCTTCGAGGTCGCACCCCCGGCGAGCGTTCAGTCATGAAACATCCGTCGAGCCGCGCGTTCTTCGCGTATTGGGACAAGAAGCGCGGCACTGCACGGGCCCCTGACCGGGCCGACATCGATCCGGCCGCGGTCCGCGGCCTGCTCGGTGACATCTTCGTGCTGTCCTGCGAGCCAAAACTCGGCTTCCCGTTCCGCGTCGCCGGCACGCGCGTCTGCGCGCTGGCCGGAACAGACCTCAAGGACCAGAGCTTTGCGGCGCTGTTCACGCCAGCCAGCCGCAGCGAGATCGAGGAGATCACCACGATCGTCGCCGACGAGACGCTGGGCGCGATCGCCGGCGTCACCGCTGCGCGCGAGGACGGCAGCAAGGCGCATCTCGAGCTCCTGCTGCTGCCCTTCAACGCCCGCCCACATACGCCGGTGAGCGTCACCGGCGTGCTCGCGCCGTTCGACGACGAATGCGGCACGCTTTCCGCCTTCACCCTCACCTCCTGGCGCTACCTGCATCAGCCGGAGAAACTGCTGCCGCGCGCCATCCGGAAGTTGCAGATCGCACGCGGGCTGATGGTGTATGAGGGGCTGCGATAGAAGTCAGAAGTCGCGCGTCCCGGCTCGGCCGCGCAAGGATACGCACCGACATGAGCAAGCCGCATTGGCGTCCCGCGCGCGCCTCGGACCTCGCTGCAATCGGCGCGATTGCAGCACGCATCCATCCGGCGTTGCCCGAACGCGCCGAGGTGCTGGCGGAGAAGATGCGGCTATGTCCGGACGGCTGCGGCGTGCTCGATACGGACCAAGGCATCGTCGGCTACGGACTGGCGCATCCCTGGATGCAGTACCGGATTCCGCCGCTCGACGGCTTTCTGCAGGAATTGCCTAACGGCGCGGACTGTCTCTACGTCCACGACGTCGCCGTATTGCCGGACTTCCGTGGCGGTGTTGTGCGCGCTTATGTTGCCGATATCGAGAAGCTGGCGCGTGCGTCGGGCATCGCAACACTCGCGCTGGTCTCGGTCTACGGCACGCGGCCGCTATGGGAGCGCATGGGCTTTCTGGCCGTGACGGCGGATGCTGAGTTGCGCGCAAAGCTCGCATCCTATGGCGACGGCGCGACCTATATGCTGCGCGACCTCGCGGCGACGTAAGCCAACCCCCAGGGGGCGGCTCACGCCAACAGAAGCTCAACCGCTACAAGGTGATGAGCCCGAGGATCGATCCGGATTGTTTCGCAGGACGTCGTCAGGCCGCTTCACGCCGCCCCCGCGTCGAACTGCCTGCCCCCGGACTTGCCGTTTCGTAGACCCAGGCCTCCTTGGCAAACCACTCGTGCGTTGCCGCACACATCCCGCAATAGGTGCGAGAAAAGAATACTGCACTGCACCGAAATCTTTCGCGGTCCATCTCGATGCCGGTCGAAATGGCCCGGCCCGTTTCCGGGCACTTGATCATCACCATACCCATCTGATTTCCTCCAGCTCGGCATCCCTTCACGAAAAGGCGTCGCCGCCATCGGCCGGACGGCGTCTCTTCTGGCGAAGACGCTCGTCCAGCCGATTCACGCGGCCGATAGCCTCGATTCAGGCAGCCCTATGCAGAACCCGGTTGAAGCTCTTCTTGATCGGCTCGGCCGTCTCGGTCGCAACCTTCTGGGCAAGGTCCCAAAGCTCCCGGTTTTGGCCTGACGCCATTTCAAAGGTCCTGCGGCTGTGGGCGGTGGAGAGGTTCACGACATCCGCAAACGACCTTGCATCCGCGAGCTGGGACAGGAATTCCAGCGTGGAGCTGGTATTGATTTTCGATATTTCGATGACCTTGGTGCCGTAGTGGGCGGCATGCGTGGCATTGGTCGCACAGGCTTCGCGGAGAGCGTCGGTGATCTCCTCGGAAGCCGCCTTCATCTGCTCGAGATTTGCCTTGGCCCGCGCGGCGCCCTGCTCGGCAAGATCGCCGAAGATCCCCTGGATATTGAAAAACGGCACGTCGAACTTGAGCCTTGCGTCACCATTCCCACCCGCGGGAGTGGCATTCGTTTCGGCTTTCACATTGGCATCATTCATCGTCATTCCATCCTTTCACGCGAAACCAGATTGTTGGATTGAAGACTTTCAGAAGCTCCCGGGTGCGGGCCGCACCGGGAAACCAGTGCCCCTACTCTCAAAATGGAGGGATGCTGCTGATGAGCTGCTCTCGCCCCCTGCCGCCGACTATGACCAACCAGGATCGGACCTTCAGTTCGCTTTCAGACTCTCGACTTGATTAAATTCGATTCAAGCGACGACTCGCCGCAGGCGCTGCTATTGCCTCTTTGAAGTTGCCGAAAAGGCTTCTGCCAACTCGAGAAGGCGCGGGCTCGCAACGCGTCCGGATGGCGCCATGTTACCGATTGATTGCGAGTGGATGCAGCGCTCCATAGCGCAACGCGCGAGCCTTCGGCGGCACTAGTCAAGCCGTGGACGGAAAGCGGCAGATCAGCCCCGACGCTTCTTCTTCGCATTCTTTCCGGGCGCGCCCTTCACAGGCCATGGCGTAACCGACGGCTCTGCGTGGCCCGGCTTGTTCTTGTGCTTCTTTTTCTTTGCGAAAGAACGCGCATCGTCGAATTTCGGCGCGCGCTCGGCGTGAGGCTTGCTGCGTGGCTTGAATCCACTTGCCTCGCGCGGGCGATCATCGCGCCGTTCATGATGAGCGCCGGCCTCGCGCTGCGGCGCGCGAGAGCGCTCCCGGGGAGCTTCTTGGCGCTGCGGCGCATCCGCCATCGGCTCGATCCGGATGCTGTCTTCCTTGTCCGGACGCTTGATCTTCCCCGCAAAGGATCCGGCGACCCGCTCGGAGATCTCGAACTCGGTGGTGGTGTCCATGATCTTGATGGCGCCGATGTCGCGCTTGTCGATGCCGCCGCGGCGGCAGATCATCGGCAGCAGCCAGCGTGCCTCCGCGTTCTTGCGGCGCCCGATGGCGGCGCGAAACCAGACGCTGCCCTCAGCCATGCCGTGCTTCGACGCCTTCCCGGCCTTCGATCGCGGCTTGCCGCGGTCGTCGCCCTCTTCCAATCTATGACGTCCGCGTTCCGGCTTGCCGCTTCGCTCGCCGGGATCGATGATGTCCTCGGGCGACGGCAGCCGCGCGCGATAAAGCCGCGCGAGCGCGGCGGCGATATCCTCGGGCGAGCGCTCGGCCAAGAGCGCCTGCGCCAGGGCCAGATCGTCGGGCGTCGTCTCCTCCGTGAACAGCACGTCCTTCATGCGGGCGTGATCGAGCTTGCGGATGTCATCCGCCTGCGGTGCCGTGCCCCAGGCCGCGTCGATACCGGAGAGATTGAGCAACAGCTCGGCGCGCCGCCGCCGCGCCGGCGGCACCAGGAGAACGCTCGTCCCCTTCCGGCCCGCGCGCCCGGTGCGGCCTGAGCGATGCTGCATGACTTCGGCGTCGTTGGGCAAATCGGCATGAATGACGAGGTCGAGGCTCGGCAGGTCGATGCCGCGGGCGGCAACGTCGGTCGCAACGCAGACGCGGGCGCGGCCGTCGCGCAGCGATTGCAGCGCCAGGGTGCGTTCGTTCTGCGTCAATTCACCCGACAGCGCGACCACCGAAAAGCCGCGCTCCAGGAGCGCTGCCTGCAAATGCCTGACGGCATCGCGCGTGCTGCAAAACACCAGCGCGCTCGGCGCCTCGTAGAAGCGCAGCACGTTGACGACGGCATGCTCGACGTCGGCGGGCGCGATGCGGATCGCGCGGTATTCGATGTCGGCGTGGCCGCCCTCGTCACCGGCGACCTCGATCCGGAATGCGTCGCGCTGATATTGCCGCGCCAGCGCGACGATGCCGCGCGGAAACGTCGCCGAGAACAAGAGGGTGCGACGCGCCTGTGGCGTGGTCTCGAGGATGAATTCCATGTCCTCGCGAAAGCCGAGATTGAGCATCTCGTCGGCTTCGTCGAGCACGACCGCGGCGAGCTCGGAGATATCGAGGCGGCCGCGCCGCAGATGATCGCACAGACGCCCGGGCGTGCCGACGACGATGTGCGCGCCGGCGGCGAGCTCCCGCTGCTCGCGCCGCGGATCCATGCCGCCGACACAGGACACGACGCGCCCGCCGGCATGCCCATATAGCCAGGCCAGCTCGCGCTGAACCTGGAGCGCGAGCTCGCGGGTCGGCGCCACGATCAAGGCGAGCGGCGCGCGGCCGCTTGTGCGAACTGCTCGGCGTCATCGAGGATGTTCTTCGCGATGGCCAGACCGTAAGCGACGGTCTTGCCGGAACCGGTCTGGGCCGAGACCAGAAGGTCGCGGCTGGTGGCTTCATGAGCGAGCACCGCGAGCTGGACGGGCGTCAGTGAATCATAGTTCCGCTCGGCCAAAGCGCGGGCGAGCGGCGGGGTCAGGGCCGGAAGAGACACGAGATGGAGAACCTTGGTTGAATTCAGGCGCGCAAACGGTGAACCGGCGCCTAAAGCTGCGTGCGCGGCAAACGGCCCGGCCGCACGCTGGATTTGATCTGGGCGCTCTTTACGCCATGCGCCGGGAAATCACCATGGCTTTGATGCATGGCTTGACGGGGAGCCGCGCCTGAAGGTGGACAGGCGATTTCTGACGGCCTCCTGGATCCGGAGCCACCTCAGATCTCCCCGTACACCTCCAGCAAATTCCCGTCGGGATCGCGGAAGAACAGCGTGCGATGACCGAAGGACTGGTCCGTCGGCGGCGACACCAGCGCCACGCCCTGGCGCACGAGTTCATCGGCGCACGCGTCGACCTCAGCCGCAGAGACCTTGAACGCGAGCTGCAGCGAGGCGCTGCCCGCCGGCACTGGTGCATCACCTGAGGTGCGGCTCGGCCGTGCCAGCGCCAGCGTGTTGCTGCCGATGCCATACTCGATCCAGTTCGGCGACAGTTCGCGCGAGAGTGGAAAGGCGAGGACGTCCTCGTAGAAGCGGCGCATCGCCGCCATGTCGCGCACGAAGATGACGGTGTAGTCGATCGCGCGGATGGCGTTGAAGGGGGAGCGAGCGTGCTGGCCAGGTGTCTGCCGGTCCGTCATTTCGTCATTGATCCAAACTCCGACTCGTAGCCCGTATGGAGCGCAGCGGAATACGGGGAGTCGCGGGCGAGAATCCCGGATTGCGCTTCGCTCCATCCGGGAAGACTCGCGAAATATCTTGAGGCGCGGACGGCGCTGTCTACTCCACCAGCTCCGGCCACGGCACGATGGTCGACTTCACCGTCTTCATCGCCATCGCGTCCTTCACCGCCTGCGCAACGCCGGCTTCCGTGAACGGGTAGATCGTCTGCATCTTCAGCCACGGATATTTGTCACGCGTGCGGTAGAGCATGTCGACGCCGAGCGGGAGATCATTGCCGGTGAAGCCCCAGGATCCCAGCACGTTGAGGTCCTTGGTGCAGATGCGGTGCCAGGAGGTGTCGATCGAGCCGGCGTCGGTGAACTGGCCCATCTCGACATAGGTGCCGCCGTCGCGCAGCATCTCGATGCCTTCGGGGCCGGCGGTGGGATGTCCCGAGCAATCCATCACGAGATCGGCGCCGAAGCCGCCGACGATGTCGCGCACGCGCGCGATGCGCGCCTCGGGTGACTTCAGCTCCTCGATGTTCACGGTCGCCTCCGCGCCGAACTCGCGCGCCAGCTTGAGCCGCGGCTCCTCCGGCGCCCCTACGCAGATCACGCGCCCTGCCCCCATCTCCCTGGCGGCCGCGACCGCCAAAATGCCGATCGGGCCGGAGCCCTGGATCACCACGGTGTCGCCCCAGCTGAATCCGCCGGCGCGCGTGGCGCGATTGAAGGCGCGGATGCAGGATGTCAACGGCTCCGATAGCGCACCCAGGCGCAACGACATGTCGTCCGGCAGCTTGTAGATCTTGGTGCCCGGCAGCATCTCGAGATCGACATAGACATATTCGGCCCAGCCGCCCCACAAATGCGGCGGCTTGTCGAAGCCGAGATAGCGGCCGTAATAGACCGGCGTCAGGCACTTGTTCGCGGTTTGCGGATAATGGATGCAGTAATAGCAGCGGCCGCACGGCATCAAGGGCGGGATCATCACCTTGGAGCCGACTTGAAGCGGCTTGCTCATAAAATCCTCGGAAAATTCATCGCCGCATTCGACGATGATTCCGCCGAGCTCATGTCCCAGCGTGAACGGCCAAGGCAGCGGCTTCGGCCAGTGTCCTTTGAGGATGTGCAGGTCGGTGCCGCAGACCCCGCAGGCGCCGACCTTGATCAGTGCGGCCTTCCGGCCGACCTTCGGCCACGGCACGGTGCGGATGACGGGCTCCGAGCCGGGACCTGCGTGGGTGCAGACGCGGATTTGCTCCATGGTGTTTCCTCGCTGCCCGCTTGTTGTGTTTTGATGATGCGGGCTGAGGCGAAGCGTATGTGAGATGCGCGCTCGTGCCAAGGTGCGGCCTCGTAGCCCGTATGGAGCGCAGCGGAATACGGGGACGCGGCCCCCGGATTGCGCTACGCTCCATCCGGCCTACGAGGACAACGCTGATGCTACGCGACTATCAGCCGACGGATGCCGAAGCAATCGTGCAAGTCGCGCTGTCCGCGTTCGCACAATTCGAGCAGCACTATTCCGACTGGCCGCTGTTTACGGCCAACGTCGCGAAGATGCCGCTGCTTGCCAAGACAGGCGAGATCATCGTTGCCGAAGACGGTGGCCAGATCGTCGGCGCAGTCGCTTATGTCGGTGCGCAAGCGCCGAAGCCCGCGTTCTTCGAGCCGTCATGGCCGATCATCCGCATGCTGGTCGTCGATCCCTGTGCGCGCGGCAAGGGAATCGGCCGGCAATTGACCGAAGAATGCCTGCGCCGCGCCGAGCGCGACCAGTCGCCGGCCATCGCCCTGCACACGACGCAGATCATGACGGTCGCGGAGTCGATGTATCTGCGGATGGGATTTGTGAGGATCGGCGAGGCGCCGGATATTCTGGGCGTGCCGTATGGGGTATACGTGAAGTCGCTGGGTTAGCTGCGGCCACAGATACCGCCGTCATCCTGAGGTGCGCGCTGTTGCGCGCCTCGAAGGATGGGCTGCAGGCACCCGTGGTCCATCCTTCGAGGCTCTCCTTGCGACGCTGACGCATCGCAAGGCTCGCACCTCCAGCGACAGCCGCTTCGCGGTTGCGCGGGGATGGACGGCTGAGCATGTGGCGGCACTGCATGGCTGATGTTCGAGCACACCCAAGTGTCTTGAGCCTTCACCAGCGACCGTGTACGGACGGTTGAAGTCCCACCCAGGTGATCGCTTGAACCCCCTTCCCCAAAATCCCATGGTCGCGTCCGGCTCGTTCGCGGCGATGAGGTCCGTGCCCTACCGTCTGCAGTTCGCCTCTTACGTGTTGGCGATGATGGCGGACAATATCGAGCATGTGATCAGCTATTGGGTGGTGTTCCAGAAATTCCATTCGCCGACGCTCGGCGGGTTTGCCGTGCTGTCGCACTGGCTGCCGTTCCTGCTGTTCTCCGTCGCGGTCGGTGGCCTCGCCGACCGGTTCGATCCGCGCCGCATCATCCAGTGCGGCATGCTGCTGTTCATCGCCGCCTCCGCGGGTTGGGGCTACTTCTTCCTGACCGATACGATCCAGATGTGGCACGCGATGCTGCTCCTGGTCATCCATGGCTGCGCCGGCGTGCTCTGGCAGACCCCGAACCAGCTGTTGCTCTACGACCTCGTCGGCCCGGCCGATCTGCCGAGCGCGGTGCGGCTGAACGCGATGGCGCGCTATCTCGGCATCCTGGTCGGGCCTGCAGTCGGCGGCCTCATCATGCTGACGCTCGGTCCCTCGCACGGCATCATCTTCAACACGCTTTTCTATCTGCCGATGCTGCTCTGGCTGTTCTGGGCCCCGGTGCGGGACAAGAGCGTGGCGGCGCGCCGCTTCGCGGTGCGCGGCCTTGCCGACATCGTGCTGACCATCCGCGCCATCGGCACCCAACCGGTGCTGTCGGCGATGACGTGGCTTGCCGGCCTCACTTCCTTCATGATCGGCAACGCCTATCACGCCCAGATGCCGGGCTATGCCGGCGATCTCGGCCATGGCGATCCCGGCGTCTCCTACAGCGTGCTGCTCGCAGCAGACGCGGCCGGCGCACTGCTGGCCGGCATTGCGCTGGAATCCTGGGGACAGCTGAAGGGCACCCCGCGCACCGCGATCACGCTGGCGATGCTGTGGAGCGTGGCGCTGCTCGGCTTCGCACTGGTGCCGGTCTATCCGGTCGCGATCGCGCTATTGTTTTTCGCGGGCTTCTTCGAGCTCTCGTTCAACACCATGGCGCAGGCGCTGGTGCAGCTGAACGCGCCGCACGACATCCGCGGCCGCGTCGTCGGCCTCTACAACATGGCCGGGCTCGGCATGCGGGCCTTCAGCGGCATCACGGTCGGGGTAGCAGGCGCGGCGATCGGCATCCACTGGTCGCTCGGCCTGTCGGCCGCCGTGCTGCTGGCGCTGCTGTGCCTGCTGTATGGGCACAGGGCACGGACGGCGTGACGATCACTCCCCCTGATGTGGCTTTTCGAGCGCATCGTGTCTGTCCGCAACCGGCGCGCCCGATCCTAACGCGGCATTAACCCTATGCACCTTAGGGTCGTCCCGGACTCCGCCCGGGCGGGGGGTCGGGTGTTGGAAATGGCGTTAGCGAACAAAAAATTTCTTCCGGCCGCCGAGGAGCGCAGGCGCTTCCAGCGGGTGAAGGTGCACCTGCTCGGCCGCTACATGCTGCCGGACCGCCGGGAATTCCCCTGCCAGGTGATCAACATGTCGCCGGGCGGCCTCGCCTTGCTCGCCCCCGGCATCGGCAATGTCGGCGACCGCGTGGTCGCTTATCTCGACCATATCGGCCGCGTCGAGGGCAAGATCACCCGGATCATCGACAACGGCTTCGCCATGACGATCGGGGCGACGCCCAGAAAGCGCGACAAGCTCGCGGCACAGCTGACCTGGCTCGCCAATCGCGACATCCTCAATCTGCCGGAGGACCGCCGCCACGACCGTATCGTGCCGCGCAATCCGATCGCGGTGCTGACACTCGAGGACGGCACCAAGATGACCTGCCGCATCATCGACCTCTCGCTGTCGGGCGCGGCGATCGCTGCCGAGAACCGCCCGCCGCTGAAGTCGACCGTTCTGCTCGGCCGGGTCCAGGGCCGCGTGGTCCGAAACCTCGAAGACGGCTTTGCGCTCGAGTTCATGCACGAGCAGCCGGTGGAGACACTCGAAGAGAGCGTTACCGCGCGGTAAAGCGCCGGGACGCGAAAACCCTGATATTTCCAGGCTCGAAGGCGGCTTCCGCGATGCGGACGCCGCCTTTTTCACGTCCCGCGGCGAGCGGACAGCGGTTAACGGAGGGGCTGCAGATGAGCGCAAACAACGCTTCGCCCAGCGCGTCCGCGTTAACAGATAAAATTTGAATCAATTTCAGTCATATCGAATTTTACGCAAATTCTATTCAAGTATAGATCGAATTCGCCGCTCGTTTTACTTGTATTCGTCTCGACTTGACTTGGTCGACTTAGCGGCAACTCAAAAGCTCCGTGCGAAATGTGGTCCCAACAAGAAACGGGGGCCGCAATGTTTGACTTCAGGGGACAGGGGAAGGGACTGGCGCTGGCCGCCATGCTCTTCGGGATCAGCGCGGCAGCGCAGGCCGGCGAAGGCCGTCTGCTCTACGCGAGCCTCGGCGATACCACGCGTGCGCCGATCGGCTGGGTCGAGTTCTGCGCGGACAATGCTGCTCAGTGCCAGGGCGCGCCGCTGCAGCCGCGCGACATCGTGATGTCGCAGGCGGCATGGCGCGACCTCATCAAGGTCAATCGCTGGGTCAACGAGACCGTCAAGCCTCTGACCGACCAGGAGCACTGGGGCGTGATCGAGAAGTGGTCGCTGCCATCAGACGGTTACGGCGACTGTGAAGACTACGTGCTGTTGAAGCGCAAGATGCTGATGGATGCCGGCTGGCCGCGCCAGGCCCTGCTCATCACCGTGGTGCGCGACAAGAAGGGCGAAGGCCACGCGGTGCTGACGGTAAAGACCGACAAGGGCGAGTTCATTCTCGACAATCAGAACGAGAATGTCCTCGCCTGGACGGAGACCGGCTACCGCTTCGTCAAGCGCCAGTCGCAGGGCGATCCCAACGTCTGGGTCTCGCTGGGCGATACCAAGCCGGCGGTCTCCACCGCCAGCGCCAAAGATCAGTAGGAACGAGACAACAGGTTACGCGACCCGGTCACATCCCCACCCCTCCCCGTCCCAGACCGGTTCGCGCGCGCCCAGCCATCCCCCAATGGCTGGGCGCAACTTTTTGGGGCGACGCGATCAGCTCTGCTGGCCCTGGCGCGACCAGGGCACGCGCGCGGCGGTGAAATCCCGCCAACTATCCTGCAAGCCCTGCTGCACGCCGATCGATGCCCGCGCCTGCCAGCCGGCGATCGCGGCCGCCGCAATGGCGCTGTCGCGATCTTCGGAACCGAGCCCGTCGAGCAACGAGGCCGTCACCGCCATGTCGTTGAAGACGCCGAGCTCCTCCTGCAAGCCGGCGAGCCGGCGCGCGAATTTTCGGGCGGACTTGCGATCCTCGTACAGCGGCAGCAGGAACTCGCTGAGATAGCGCAGCCGCTTGGTGGCGAGCCGCAGGCGGTGCAGCTCGTTGACCGTGAGCGACTTGAAGCGGCGGCCGCGCTTGAGCACCTTGGCATACTGCTCGGACAGGACGCGCTGCGCGAAATTGACGGCGGGCTCGGCGAGCCGGCCGAGATCTTCCGGCGCGACGCCGTTGCGCCAGCCGCGCGTCTCGATCCAGCCGCCGAGGCCGATCAGGAAGACGGCACAGCGGCGATCATCGAGCGCATTGCGAGCCCTGCGATAGGCTTGCGCCTGACGCTGAGCCGCGACCTGCCCAAGCGCATCGAAGCCCGCGACCGAAGGACAGGCTTTTGCGATCGCCGGCAAGGTGGCGAGCTGGAACACGTCCCAGTCGCGCGCCGCGGACAGGCCTTGCGCCAGCCATTTGGCTTCCGAGCGCAGCGCATCGACGTGGCTGAGCGCGCCGACCGATCGCATCAGGTCGAGCGCAGACCGCAGCCGGCGCAACGAGACACGCAGCTGATGCACGCCTTCCGGATTGCGGCCGTCCTCGGCCGCCGGCAGCGATTGCAGCAGGTGCAGGAAGCAGGCGCGCAGGATGGTCGCGAAGGCCTCGTCGAGCGTCACGGAAGGATCGAGGCGAAGCTTGCGCGGCCGGCGCGCCGAGGGCGGCAGGTCCCCGGCAAGGTCGAAGCCGCGTGCGGACTTGCTGCGGATGGACGGCTTCACCGTTCCGTGCTCTGCAAGGCGCAGCGCGATCTCGTAGATCGCGCTCGGGCTGCCGCTCTTCAGCTCCAGCTCGATCTCGCTCACCGGCATTGACCTGCCGCCTGCGCTCAGCTCGCCCTGGTCGAAGGCGACCTCGACCGTGCCGGACGGCAGGTCGACGATGCGCGTGTGCCGATGCACATCGGCCGAGAACACCGCTTCGAGCGGTTGCGCGTCGAGATGGCCGCGGAGCTTGTCCGGAATGAACGGCATCGCCAAAGCGAAATCGGGCGCAAGCGACGGCACACTTGCTTCCCATTCGCCCCGACGCAACGGATCGTCCGCAACCTCGGTCTTCACGGTCTGCACGAAACGCGAGCCGCTCTGGCGGACGCGCAAGCTCAGGCCGGCGCGACGTAGCGCCCGCTCGGGCGTGTCGTAGTAGACGGATTTGAGGCGTTTGCGTGCGCCCTTGTTGCGCGCGTTCGCCGCGATGACGGGCGCTGCGCGGAAATCCGCCATGCGATCGGCATCGACGAGAAGCTTGAGCTCGATTTCACCGGCGGGATGAGCGGGCTGCGTTGGGTTCGGCGCGGGCGCCACATCCTGCGATGGCGTCTGCTCAATGGGAGTGCGCTCCTCGGCCGTCGCCGGTTCCACGCTGACTTCCTCTCGTTGCCCCAGGAAGCCGGTGCGGAGCTGCGTTCTCTTGGTGTTCCCAAGAGCAGGATTGGTTTCCGGCGCGCTCGGAGTCTTGCGAGCCGACGCAGCGTCTGACTTTAACATTTGCGGTAACATGACAGTTCAATGACAGGCGACAGGATATAGCCTGTACAGCCTGCGAGGACTAGTCACATCAGATCGGCGCGCATCATGATTCACATGCAGCTCGCCAGGTAAAAGCTGCAACCGTCGCGGCAAGCCCCTTTTATAGCCTGACCACAACACGCCGAGGGATGCCGGTCATTCTGCCGCTTCAAGATTGGCCGGCTTTTCAGCCTCGCCGAGCGGGGAAACCGCCGGGCCGTTGAGCGCGGTGCCATCGGGTGCAAACTGCGATCCGTGACATGGGCAATCCCAGCACTGTTCGAGTGAGTTCCAGTGCACGACGCAGCCTAAATGGGTGCAGCTCGCCGAATGCAAATGCAAATGTCCGCTTCGGTCGCGGCACGCCGCGATCTTCTTCAGGCCACTTCGGAAGAGACGCCCCTCGCCGGGCCGCAGATGTTCAGCGCTCGCGATTTCACTTGCGGTGAGATACTCCGCGAAGTTCTTGATAGGGGTGATGTTCTCGCTGATGAACTCGCCGATATTCCTCTGAATCTTCCGTGACGGAGCGTAGACGTCCTCCCAGGGACTGGCGCCGCTGGTGACGAGATCCGCGATCAGCATGCCCGCCACGAGTCCGTTCGTGATCCCCTGCCCGGAATCGCCGCTGACAATGAATACATGCTCCTCGTCGGGGCTGCGGCCGATGAAGCCGGCGAAATCGACCGGCTCCAGCACCTGACCCGACCACCGATGAGTGACCTCGCGCAAATCCGGCAATCGCTCGCGCGCCCAGCGCTCAAGCGCGTCAAGGCGCTGTACGCCATCATTTGCCTCACCCGACTTGTGATCTTCGCCGCCGATGATCACGATGTCCTCGTCGGCAGACAACGGCTGGAGGCGGACATAATGATAAGGATCGAGCGTATCCCAATAGAGCGCATCCTCCACGGCGCCGGCCGCAATCTTCGCGGCGAGCGCATAAGTGCGGTAAGGCGCCTGCTTGGTATGGATCGCCACCTGCACGTTGACGGGCGAGTTGGTCGCCACCACCACGTCGGCGGCGTGAACCTCGTAGCCTGAGGCGGTGGTCACGACCATGCTGCCCTGGCGTTGCTGGATGCTCTCGACGCAGGTGTCGGCGTAGAGCTGGGCGCCCCGGCGCTGCAGTGCGCTCGCCAGACCGGCGAGATATTTAGTCGGATGCAGGCGCGCCTGGCGCGGAAAGCGCAGCGAACGCGTCTGACCCCTGTCATGGAATGGTGTCGGCTCAAGGCGATTTTCGACCGGAATCTGCAGCTTGCGACAGCGGTCCAATTCACTATCCAGCTCGGATGCGGACGTTTCGGGTGCCTGTACCCAATAGCCATCGACGCGTTTGAAACCGCAATCGATGTGCTCGGCGCCCTGGATGGCCTCGACGCGATCGATCGCGGCAGCAACGCTCTGATAGTAACGCCGCGCACAGTCAGGGCCGCGGACTCGCACGAACGCATCGTAACCGTCATCGAGCGCGGTCGCCAGATGCGCCGTGGTGCGCGCCGTCATCCCGCTGCCGATGCGGCCACGATCGATGACTGCGACCGAACGTCCATGGCGGGCAAGTTCATATGCGACCGAAAGTCCGGCTATTCCGGAGCCGACCACGGCAACGTCCACGCCGACCGTACGCGACAGCACCGGAGCCTCCGCGACAGATACGTCCATCCAGAGGGACTGCGTGTGCTCATCCCGTACGTTCATGGCGCTGCTCCTCGAAACAACAAACGATGCAGCGGAATGACGGTTCCTACGTGCGCGGCCGAACGACACGCCAATGAGATAGCCGCATTCATTAGGAACCTTCACCGTGCTCAGGCTTGAACCGGCATGAAAGATCCATCACCCGGAATGCGAAGGGCATTGCGTCAGGCCCAGTTGTACGGCCACTTGCTCGTCCGAAACGACAGGCTGTATTACCCAGGAGGCAATCATCCGATCTGCTCAGTGCAGCTCGCACGAGAGATGGTCAGGTCGGGATGGATGACAAAACAGGACGGCGAATACGAAATCACGCCAGAGGGGCAGCTTGCCGCCGAGAGCGAACTCGGCCGCTGAGGAGCCAATGCGGTGCCCGCGCGCGGCTTGTCGCGCTTGGGGTCGGAGCGCGACTTGCTCGGCGGGCAGCCGGGATATGTTTGACTGATCCGGCGATTGCTTCATGGACGAGCAGCACGGTCCCCACAAAGAGCTGCCATGCCATTATTCCGTCCCAAGGAAGATCTCCGGCGCCGTCTCGCACTGGCCAGGCGCTCGCCGCCAACCTTGCTGCGGCAGGCCCGTCATCGTCGTCTGGAGACCGCCATTTCACCCAGTAAAATGTTGTTTCTATTTGCCTCCGCTCGTGTGACATCTCTGCCCGGCGACCGCAGGGCGCCCAAGACGCAGAGCGGAACGGGAGGGGCAAGTGAGGACATTCGTCGGAATATTGGGGGCTGCAATTACATGCCTTGTGATAGCGACCGCTGAAGGGTCCGCAGCCGAAGCCTGGCCCACCAGAGCCATCAAGATCGTCGTTTCGACGCCCGCCGGCGGCATCACCGATGCATTCGCCCGCGCCTATGGCGATTACATCTCCCAGAAGCTCGGACAGCCCGTCATCGTCGAAAACAAGACGGGGGCGAGTGGCGCGCTGGCAGCGCAATCGGTCAAGGAGTCGCCGGCGGACGGCCACACGCTGATGTACACGATCTCATCCACGTTGCTTGGAAACCGGCTGCTGCTGAAATCGCTGGCCTATGATCCGGACAAGGATTTCACGATCGTCTCGGTGACGCCATCGGGTCATCTTCCGCTGGTCGTCCATTCCGCCACCGGTGCAAAGTCCATCGAAGATTTCGTCGCCTATGCACGCCGTAACAAGGTCACGGCAGGCTCGTATGGGATCGGTTCGTTCGCACACATCGCGATCGCCGAGCTCAACCGCCAATATGGACTCGACATCTCCATCGTGCACTACCGCGGCGAAGCGCCAATGTGGCAGGACCTGGCGGCCGGCGTCATCCAGGCGGCGACCGGCAGCTATCAGGCTGCGCTTCCTGTCCTCGATACCGGCGTCGGCCGCGCGATCGCCGTTCCGTCACTGGTTCGCATGAAGAAACTGCCGGACACCAAGACGTTCACCGAGCAGGGGGTCACCGGCAAGGTGTTCCAGCTCACGAGCTTCACGACCCTGGTGGCGCCCGCTGCAACACCGCCCGACCGGATCGAACTGCTCGCCAAGCTCATGGTCGAAGGCGGCAAGACAGAGCGTGTCCAGAAGCTGCTCGACGCCTTCGGCGTCGACTCGCCGGCAATGGATCGCGCATCCTCGATCGCCCTCTACGAAAAAGAAGGGCCGGTCTGGCTGGAGTCGATCAAGAACCTCGGCCTGGAGCCGCAATAGCTCCCGGCTCGCCGGTCCCATGCCGACGCAAGCAGCCCTCAGGCCCCCAGCACATCCGCCAGCCGCAGCTCGTCGGCGGCGGGATCCTTCAGGAAAAGCTCTGCCTCGATCTCGTTCAGGTGCGACAGCATCAAGGCGCCCGCGCGCGCCTTGTCGCGCTTGCGGATCGCGGCGACGATCTCGGCGTGATGATCGGTGCCGCACGCCGGCGTGTCGTGGCGGCGGTAGAGCAGGATGATGAGCGAGGAGCGCGCGATCAGCTCCTTCAGGAAACCGACATAGATGCTGTGGCCGCTCATCTCGGCGACGAGGCGATGAAACTCGCCGGAGAGACGGACGGAGGCGCGCGCATCGCCGCGCAATTCCGCTTCACGCTCCTCATCAAGATGCTGGCCGAGGCGATCGAGCCAGGCCGGCGAGACCGCCTCGATGGCGTGATCGACGATGCTGGGCTCGATCAGCCGGCGCGCCTCGAACACCTCGCGGGCGTCGGCCGGGGTCGGGCGCGCGACGAAGGCGCCGCGATTCTTCTCGATGCTGACGATGCCCTCATGCGCGAGCTGCTGCAGCGCGGTGCGCACCAGCGTCCGGCTCGCGCCGTAGATGTCGCCGATCTCGTCCTCGCCGAGCTTCGTGCCGGGCAGCAGGCGATGCTCGAGGATCGCGGCGGTCACACCCTCCCGGATGCGGCTGACGCGATCGCTCGCATCGGGCGCATCGGGTTTCCGGCGGGTCTTGGCGGCCATGATTGTGAGGGCTCGATCGACGAACGTTCGGCCTGCAATGTTAGTCGACGAGCTGTATCCAATCACAGGCGAAACTTTATACAATCTTCGCCCGTTTTGTGTGCAGGTGACTGCACAGGCGGCGGGCGGACAAATTGGCCCGGAATCGATCTAACGATCTGACTCCGTTGCACAGTTTTGGAAATTCGCACTGTCGTTGGCTGTTGGCACGGACCTTGCGGAGAGAGGCGGGACGCATCGCCCCTCCTCGGATACGCCATGGCCATTCCCGCCGCTCTCGAACTGGTCGCCGTCACCAAGCGCTACGACGCCACGCTGGCGGTCGATAACGTCAACCTGAAGATCCCGGCCGGCACCTATTGCTGCCTGCTCGGCCCCTCCGGCTGCGGCAAGACCTCGACGCTGCGCATGATCGCAGGCCACGAGGCTGTGAGCGAAGGCGACATCCTCCTCGGCCCGCAGAACGTCACCGACCTGCCGCCGGCCGAGCGCGGCACCGCGATGATGTTCCAGTCCTATGCGCTGTTTCCGCACCTCTCCGTGATCGACAACGTCGCGTTCGCCTTAAAGATGCGCGGCATCGACAAGCCGACGCGGCACAAGCGCGCCGGCGAATTGCTCGAGCTGGTGGCGATGAGCCAATATGCAGGCCGTCTTCCCGCGCAGCTCTCCGGCGGCCAGCAGCAGCGCGTCGCGCTCGCCCGCGCGCTGATCACCGAGCCGCAGATCCTCTTGCTCGACGAGCCGCTCTCGGCGCTCGACCCGTTCCTGCGCGTCAAGATGCGCGGCGAATTGAAGCGGCTGCAGCGCGAGCTCGGCATCAGCTTCATCCAGGTCACCCACGGCCAGGAAGAGGCGATGGCGCTCGCCGACCACATCGTGGTGATGAACCACGGCAAGATCGAGCAGCAGGGCACGGCGCGCGACATCTTCCATCATCCCCGCACCGAATTCGTGGCCCGCTTCATCGGCGGCCACAACGTGCTCAGCGACGCCGGCAATCTCATCGCCGTCCGCGCCGATCAGCTCGGCATCGCGCCGTTCGCCGACGGCGCCTTCGGCGCGCCGGCGCTGCTGACCCAGACCGAGTACCAGGGCTCCTACATCGCCGTCTCGCTCACGCTCGACGACGGCACCGCCCTGTTCTCTCACGTTCCCGAGGCCACCTTCGACGTGCATCCGTTCCGTCCGGGCGATCGCGTCCTGGCGACCTGGGATCCCGCCAAGGCGCAACGCCTGCAATAGCACCCTTCACCACGGAAATGCGCAACACAGAGGAGTGAGCGAAATGACCGAGACGACCAGGAAGACCGGCGTCAGCCGCCGCACGCTATTGAAGGGCACCGCAGGTCTCGCCGGCCTCGCCGCCGGCTCCGGCGCGATCACCGGCTTTCCCTACGTGAAGTCGGCCGATGCGAAGGTGCTGCGCTATCTCGGCACGGCGGTGAACGAGGGCGACGACATCTCCAAGCAGTGCCTGAAGGACACCGGCATCAAGATCGAATACATCACCGCGACCACCGACGACGTCACCAAGCGCGTGATGACCCAGCCGAACTCCTTCGACGTGCTGGACACCGAATATTTCTCGCTGAAGAAGCTGGTGCCGTCGGGCAACATCCTCGCGCTCGACGCCAAGAAGATCAAGGAGTTCGACAACATCACGCCCGTCTTCACCAAGGGCGAGACGCCCGGCGGCAAGAAGATCGGCGGCCAGGGCACCGCGCCCTGGAAGGTGCTCTATCTCGAAGGCAAGGATTCCAAGAAGTTCGCGACGTCGGCCACCGAATTCGTCACGCTGATCCCGACCGTCTACAACGCCGACACGCTCGGCATCCGCCCCGACCTGATCAAGCGTCCGATCAGCACCTGGGCCGAGCTGCTCAACCCCGAGTTCAAGGGCAAGGCCTCGATCCTCAATATCCCCTCGATCGGCATCATGGATGCCGCGATGGTCGTGGAAGCCTCCGGCAAGTACAAATATGCCGACAAGGGCAACATGACCAAGGAAGAGATCGATCTCACCATGAAGGTGATGACCGAGGCCAAGAAGGCCGGCCAGTTCCGCGCCTTCTGGAAGGATTTTAATGAGAGCGTCAACCTGATGGCATCGGGCGAGACCGTGATCCAGTCGATGTGGTCGCCGGCGGTGACGAAGGTCCGTTCGATGGGCATCCCCTGCACCTTCCAGCCGCTCAAGGAAGGCTACCGTTCCTGGGCGTCCGGCTTCTGCGTCTCCAAGGGCGTCTCGGGTCAAAAGCTCGAATGGGCCTATGAATTCGTGAACTGGTTCCTGTCCGGCTTTGCCGGCGCCTATCTCAACCGCCAGGGCTATTACTCCGCCGTGCTCTCCACCGCGAAGGCCCACATGGAGCCCTACGAATGGGCCTACTGGATGGAAGGCAAGCCGGCCGAGAAGGACATCAAGGCGCCCGACGGCTCGCTGCTGGAAAAGGCCGGCGCGGTGCGTGACGGCGGCTCCTACGAGGACCGCATGGGCGGCGTCGCGTGCTGGAACGCCGTGATGGACGAGAACGACTACATGGTCCGCAAGTGGAACGAGTTCATCGCGGCGTAACGGACATGTCGGAAGAAGTCCTGCAACAGGCTACCCCGGGCTTGATCCCGGGGTCGGGCACAGCGCGCGCCGCAAAGCCGACGCGCCTGTCGCCGTCCTTCATCTCCTGGCTCCAGGCCGGGCCGATGATGCTGGTGTTTCTCGCCTTCTTCCTCATTCCGCTCGTCTTCGTCGTCATCGTCTCGTTCTGGGACTACAACGAATACCAGCTGCTGCCGGCTTTCTCCGGCCGCGGCTACACCGACACGTTCGAGGGCTGCATCGCGCAGCTTCCCGACCTCTGCACCATCGGCAAGACCTATCTGATGACGCTGAAGCTCTGCTTCATGGTCTGGGCCATCACTCTCTTCGTCGGCTTCTGGGTCGCCTACTTCCTCGCCTTCCACGTCAAGTCCAAGACCTGGCAGATGGGCTTGTCGCTGCTCTGCACGATCCCGTTCTGGACCTCCAACGTGATCCGCATGATCGCCTGGATCCCGCTGCTCGGCCGCAACGGACTCGTCAATTCCGGTCTGGTCAAGACCGGCTTGATCAATCATCCGCTGGAATGGCTGCTGTTCTCCGAATTCTCGGTGGTGCTGGCGCTGGTGCACCTCTTCACCTTCTTCATGGTGGTGCCGATCTTCAACTCGATGGTGCGCATCGACAAGTCGCTGATCGAGGCCGCCTATGACGCCGGCGCCACCGGTCTCCAGACCCTCGTCAACGTCATCATTCCGCTCGCCAAGCCCGGCATCGTGATCGGCTCGATCTTCGTCATCACCATCGTGATGGGCGACTTCATCACCATCGGCGTGATGGGCGGCCAGCAGATCGCCGCCGCCGGCAAGATCATCGAGACCCGGGTCAACGCGCTGCAGTTCCCCGCCGCCGCGGCCAACGCCGTGATCCTGCTCGCGATCACCTTCCTGATCATCACCATGATGTCGCGCATCGTCGACATCAAGAAGGAGCTCTAGAGCATGAAGGAAGGACGCCCGCGCTCGTTCTACGTGCTCGCGATCTTCTTCGCGGCCTATGTGCTGTTTCTCTACGGGCCGATGATCGCGATCTACGTGCTGTCGTTCCAGGGGCCGCAGGGCGGCCTCACCTTCCCGATGAACGGCGTGTCGACGTTCTGGATCGCAAAGCTGTTCCAGGGCACCGGCATCGTCGATCTCGGCGCCGCCTTCCGCCGCTCGCTGCTGCTCGGCATCATCGTGATGATCGTCACCGTCGTGCTGTCGGTCGCCGCCGGCATGGCGTTCCGCCGCAAGTTCAAGGCACAGAGCATCCTGTTCTACTCGGCGATCGCCAGCCTCATCGTGCCCTCGATCATCACCTCGCTCGGCATCTCGCTCGAGTTCCGCATCATCGACGACCTGATCAAGGCGCATTGGAACGAGAATTTCGAGACGTCGATGGGCCTGCTCACGTCCGGGCTCGGCGCGCACCTGACCTGGACGCTGCCGTTCGGGCTGCTCATCATGTTCGCGATCTTCAACCGCTTCGATCCGCGGCTGGAAGAAGCCGCGCGCGATCTCGGCGCGACACCGTGGCAGACCTTTCGTCACGTCGTGCTGCCGATCATCCTGCCCTCGGTGATCGGCATCGGCCTGTTCGGCTTCACGCTGTCCTGGGACGAGCTCGCGCGCTCCAGCCAGGCGATCGGCGCGGTGAACACGTTGCCGCTCGATCTGCAGGGCCTCACCACCACCGTGACCAATCCCGACATCTACGCGCTCGGCACCGTGATCTCGGCGGTCTCGTTCACGGTCATCACGCTTGCGCTCGGCACCATCCACATGCTCAACAAGCGGCAGGCGGCCAAGGGCTCGGATGCCGGCAAGGGACTTGTCTGAGAAGGCCTCGTCTGAGAAGGGACTCGTCTGACCTGATGCGGCTTCACGTCGTGAATCCCAACACAACGGCGTCGATGACGGCGAAGATCGCCGCTGCCGCGCGCAGCGTTGCCCTCGCCGACACCGTGATCGATGCGCGTCAGCCGGCGATGGGCCCGGTCTCGATCGAGGGGTTTTACGACGAAGCTTTTGCGGTACCGGGCATGCTCGGCTGCATCCGCGAGGCCGATCGCGACGGCGCGGACGCGCACATCATCGCCTGCTTCGACGACACCGGCTTGGATGCCGCGCGTGCCGCCGCCAAGGCACCGGTGATCGGTATCGGCGAGGCCGGCTTCCACCTCGCGAGCCTGATCGCCGCGCGCTTTGCCGTGGTGACCACGCTCGGCGTCTCCATCGTTCCGATCGAGCACAATCTGCGGAAGTACGGCCTGGCCGAACGCTGCGCCCGCGTCCGTGCCGCCGAGGTCCCGGTGCTGGCGCTCGAGGCGCGCAACGCTGAGGCGCTCGGCAAGATCTCGGCGGAGATCACCGCCGCGATCCGTGACGACCGGGCAGAGGCCATCGTGCTCGGCTGCGCCGGCATGGCCGATCTCGCGGGCGAGCTCGCCGCCGCGCACGGCCTGCCCGTGGTCGATGGCGTCGCCGCCGCGGTGACGCTGGCGGAATCACTGGTGCGGCTGGGACTGACGACGTCCCGCCTCGGCCCCTATGCGGCCCCGCGCACGAAGAGCTATTCCGGGCCGTTTTCGCAATTTCAGCCTTGATCCGTATCGTTCGGCGCCGGCAAGGCTCGCTGAACACTGGTTTTTTTGCGCTCAGCCTCTTTTTGGTCCCATTCCTTGCCGAAACGTAAGGCTTTCGGGACGCCCCGGTGACCCCTCTGGGTTGCCGGTCTTCGCCACTCACCAAGTTTCAATTTGGGTTTTGTCAGCGATGATCGATCTCGCCGAGGACACGCCGTCCAACCCCCTCCTTCGCCTCGGCGCCCAGCCGATCGCGCTGACCGCCGCCGCCCTTCTCCTGCTGATCGCCGGCGTGACCTCGATCGCGATCTGGCGAGCCTATTCCGGCACCGCCCCCGAGTCCGACCGGGTGGTGGCCTCGCGGCAGCTTCAGGCCCGCACCGCCCAGGCCTCCGAGCAGCTGGTCGAGAAGACCAAGGGGCTGGAAGCGACCCAGCAGGAATCGATCGACCAGCTTCAGGTGGTGCAGGACCAGCTCCAGACGATGAAGCGGCTGATGGCGGCGCAACAGGCCGACACCAAGCGTCTGTCCGAGCAGGTCACAGCCTTGAACGAGTCCATCGACGGCCTGCGGCAGTCCTTTGCCAGTGCACGGGCGACCGAGGTCGAGACGCCATCGGTCACCCGCAGGAAACCGGCACGGCACCGCGTCCAGGCCAGCGCGCGCAAGCGCTCGCGCGGCTGAGCCGATCACAAGGCGGGAACTTTATTTTAGCCAGTTGTGAACTGGATCACATTCGCCGGTGTGATTCCGCGCGATGCTCGCAATCACCGGATGGCGTGAGCCGATTTCAATATCCGGGGCTGGCAAGGTCGTTGACGGTATACTGCGTCAACGGCCTTGTTTTTTAACAGCTATTCCGCCTCACTCGCAGACGTCGACCCGGCGGTAGCGCCATCCCGATGGCGTCATGACACGCTTCCGCGCGACATAGCAGCCGCCGTAGCCATCGTTGTAGGCGGGGCCATAGTCGTCGGGTACGGCGTAATACGGATAGCCGTAGCCCTATCCGTAATAGCCGCTGTACAGGCCGGCACCGGCGACGCCTGCTCCGATCGCCACGCCAGGCCAGAAGCCGCCGCCATGCCAGTGGCCGCGATGGCCCCAACCGCCACCATGACCCCAGCCACCGTGTCCGAATCCTCGCGCCTCGGCCGCCTGCGGCGCTGACAAGCCGATCACTGCAACGGCCAGCGCCGCTTTCATCATCCTGCGTAACATCACTCGATTCCTGTGCGTGGACACGCTCCACGCTTCAACGCAGGACCAAGCTAACGTCAGGCGATCATTCGTGACAGCCACACTGTCTCACTTCCGCGCGAGCGTCAGCAGCCGCGGCAGATGCTCTTCAATTTCCTGTCGAGCTGGCGGTTCTCGGCGTTGACGGCGGCATCAACCCCGCCGCCACCTGCGCCACTGCCGGTCGTGACTCCAGAGCCGGGCCCGGAAGATTGCGCCGTCCCCAGGCTGTTGGTGCCAGGCGGCGATGCTGGCGAATTGGCGATACCTCCGGTCGATCCCACCGAGCCTCCCGTCGACCCCATCGAGGCTCCGCTCGATCCGGCAGACCCGCCCGCCGTTTGCGCGAATGACGCGGCCGGCATCGCCGCGAGTGCGAGGATCAGAAGCGCGGTCTTGATCGAAGCGCACGACCTGGCCATCGGAAATCTCCTTTGCCAGTCAACGGTCGCCGCGAAGACCTGTTCCGGAACAAACGCCGTCACATCAGCTTGACGTCGCAGGAGCAGTCACGATGACCGATCGCGATCCATTTGCAGAGGGCGAACGCGCCGCGCGCGAAGACATTCCGGCTGAGGCCAATCCCTATCGCGACGGCAGCGACGAGCACGCGCTCTGGGCCGCCGGCCACGAAAAGGTGGCAGGCGCGATCGAAGCGCGCCAATCCGAAGGCAGCTGATCAGCCGATCCGCTTCAGGCCCTGCTTGAAGCGCGGACCGTTGGCCACATAGAACCTCGCCGCACTCCCCATCTTCTGCACCTGCGCGTCGTCGAGGGTGCGGATCACGCGCGCGGGCGAGCCGATGATCAGCGAGCGCTCGGGGAACTCCTTGCCCTCGGTGATGACGGAGCCGGCACCGACGATGCTGTTGCGGCCGATCTTCGCGCCGTTCATCACGATCGAGCCCATGCCGATCAGCGCGCCCTCCTCGATGGTGCAGCCGTGCAGGATGACGTTGTGGCCGACGGTGCAGTTCCTGCCGATGACAAGCGGAAAGCCGAGATCGGTGTGGCAGGTCGAGCCGTCCTGCACGTTGGCGCCCTCGCCGATCTCGATCCACTCATTGTCGCCGCGCAGCACCGCGCCGAACCAGACGCTCGCGCCCGGCTTCAGGCGCACCCGGCCGATCACGGTCGCGGTTTCGGCGATGAAATAATTGCCGTCGGCGGGAAGGTCGGGCGCCTGCCCGTCGAGCTCGTAGATGGCCATGGGGGTCTCCTGTCGCGTTGACGACTGGCATAGCCAAACGGCCGCCCCGACGCAAAGGGCCGGCCGCGCTCGAGCGCGCGGGCATCAGGCCAGAAGGCCGGCGGCGCGCAGCGTCATCAGGAAGAAGGTGCCGCTCATCATGCTCCAGAACCCGGCGATGAGGGTTGCCATCATCACGAACTCGACGCGGCGGCTTTCCACCCGCATGCCGCGCAGCGTGTTGCGCATGATGATGAAGGGCGCGGCGAACACCAGGAACGGAACCGCCGCGAAGGTTTTCGGCGCCACGCCGTCCTGCAGCAGGCCGAAACCGGCGGGCCGCTGCGCAAGCGCCTGATATCCGTTCACGAGCGCGCCCGCGAGCGCGAAACCGATGCAGATCGAGAAGAAGGTGTTGAGAGCTTCAGGTGTCATCGGAACTGCTCCGCCCTTACGCAACGCGCGTGCCTTCCTGTGACAAAGAGTGCGCCTTAACGCTACATTATCCTTAAGGAAAGGTTAACGCGGCCGGCCGGCCCGCGCAGGGGCCGTCCCCGCTTCCCGCAGCCGGGAACGCTCCGCGAAATCGCCGTCGCATGGCATATTCGCCGCTGATTCGTCGGCCATCGGCCGACCTCCGGTCGACCTTGCGCAATTCATGACCTTGTTCTCGGCAGCTTCCCTCAGGTCCCCTCGCACGCGCACCCGGGCGCACGTCGTCCCGATCGTGCTCGGCGGTGCTGCCGCGGCGTGTGCGGTCGCGCTCGTCGCCTATCTGTTGTGGCCGACCTGGGGCAGCGGCGGCGCGAATGCCCCGGACAAGCTGCCGGTGAGCGTCGGCGGCACGTTGTTCAACTTGCCGGTCACCGCGATCCGGATGAAGATCCAGCGGCACTCGGGGCCGCAGGAACGCATCGATCTCGACTTCCTCTATCCTTCGCTGGAGCCGCCCGGCGCGCCCAAGCACGTCACCTCCGACACGGCGGAAGCGGCGCTGCAATCGATCGACCGCATCTTCCTGTCGATCGCGGCCCATCACGATGCGCTCTCGCCCGAGCAGCGAACGACGACGATCTATCCGCGCTATCTCGACCAGGCAGCAGTGATGCCTGCGGACGGCCTGACGATGCGGATGTTCCGCACCGACACGCCCTACGGCAGCGAGGACCTCTATTCCGCAGCAAGCCCCGCGCTGACCACGCGCTGCACACGCGATGCGGCCACCCCGGGCATGTGCCTCGCCGAGCGCCGCGTCGGCGGCGCCGACCTCACCTTCCGCTTTCCACGAAGCTGGCTGTCGCAATGGCGCGACGTGGCGGAGGCGATGGACAGGTTGACGGCGCAGCTGCGCGGGCCGCGGGGCTGAGCGGGGCCGGCTGGAGCCTCCAAAACAAAAAATCGAAAACAACCCCATGCACAGTAGCCAAGCGTGGGCAGCATCGAGCTTTTTCGTATTTTTCGAATAATGATTGACCTGTCGGGGCAAAACAGGGCATGATGCCACGATGCGGTGGCCCACTAGGGGGGCCGGCGTCTTTCACCGGCACCGGGGTTTGCCCGGATGGCCGCATGGATGTGTGATTGATATCACTGAACGCGGATTGCATTTGGCCATCCTGCGAATAATCTGACGCTATTGCATTCGGGGGCTGGAATGCGGCTTCGGCTGTTTGCTTTGTTGATTGTTGCGATCTGGGTCGGAGCCGGACCGGCGCTGGCCGAGAAGCGCGTCGCGCTCGTCATGGGCAACTCGGCCTACACGAACGTGGCGAGGCTGGCGAACCCCGCTAACGATGCCGCCCTGGTCGGTG
The DNA here is from genome assembly GCF_053629095.1 of Bradyrhizobium sp. USDA 372. Lineage (NCBI taxonomy): Bacteria > Pseudomonadati > Pseudomonadota > Alphaproteobacteria > Hyphomicrobiales > Nitrobacteraceae > Bradyrhizobium > Bradyrhizobium sp. USDA 372. Next base: position 1,268,298 of record NZ_JBRJHR010000001.1, read on the forward strand.
GCATGTTCAGGAAGGCCGGGTTCGATACCGTCGACATCAAGCTCGACCTGAGCGTCGTCGACATGCGCAAGGCATTGCGCGAGTTCGGCAGCAAGGTCCGAGATGCGGACGTTGCAGTCGTCTACTACGCCGGCCATGGCATCGAGCTTGACGGCACCAATTATCTGATCCCGACCGATGCCGCGCTAGAGACCGACACCGACGTTCTCGACGAGGCGTTCCCGCTCGACCGGGTGCTGTTTGCGGTCGAGCCGGCCAAGCAGCTGCGCCTCGTCATCCTGGACGCCTGCCGCGACAATCCCTTCGCCAAGACGATGAAGCGTACCATCGCTTCGCGTGCCGTCGGCCGCGGGCTCGCCAAGGTCGAGCCGACCAGCCCGAACACGATGGTTGCCTTCGCGGCCAAGGCGGGCTCGACTGCCTCGGATGGTGATGCGAAGAACAGCCCGTTTGCCACGGCTCTGGTCGACCGCCTGCCGACGCCGGGGCTCGACCTCGGCAAGGCCTTTCGATTCGTTCGCGATGATGTGCTCAAGACCACCGGCAACAAGCAGGAGCCGTTTGTCTACGGCTCGCTCGGCGGCGACGACGTGGCCCTGGTTCCGGCCAAGCCAATCGTCACCGGCCCTCAAGCCAATCCACAGGACACCGTACGTCGTGATTATGAGCTGGCGCTTCAGCTTGGTACGCGTGACGGCTGGACCGCCTTCCTCGCTAGCTTTCCCAGCGGTTTCTATGCCGATCTCGCCAAGGGTCAGTTGAACAAGATTGCCGCCGAAGAAACCCGCGCCGCCGCTGCGGAGAAGGCCAGACAGGCCGAGGACGAGAAGGCAAAGCTGGCGTCCGACCGCGCCAAGAAGGCCGAGCAGGAGAAAGCCGCTGCGGCCGCGAAGGCGGCTGAGGACGCCAAGGCTGCGGCGGAGAAGGCCAAGCAGGTCGAGGAAGCCAAGGCAGCTGCTGCCGAGCAGCGCAGGAAGGACGCAGAAGCGGCTGTCGCCAAAGCCTTGGCCGACAAGCAGGCTGCCGAAAAGGCGCTCACCGAGAAGATGGCCAGCGAAAAGGCAGCATCCGAGCTAGCCGCAAAACAGGCGGCGGAGAAGGCTCAGCGTGACGGTGAGCAGAAGGTCGCGGCCGTGGCTCCGACTCAATCGCCGCCCACTCTCTCGCCGCTGGAGACTACCAAACTGGTGCAGTCAGAGCTGCGCCGCGTCGGCTGTCTGGCGACACCGGCGGACGGCGACTGGAATGCGTCATCGCAGCGCTCGCTGACGCTCTTCAACAAATATGCCGGCACGAAATTCGACGCCAAGCTCGCGAGCTTCGACGCGCTCGATGCGGTCAAGGCCAAGCCGGGCCGGGTCTGCCCGCTGGTGTGCGACCACGGGTTCAAGGCTGATGGCGACGCTTGCGTGAAGATCACCTGCCGCGCAGGCTATCGCGTCAATGACGACAATGAATGCGAGAAGATGCAGGACAAGAAGCCGGTCGCGGCCCGCGAGGACGCCAAGAAGCGAGATGCGGAGCGGAAGCAGACCGAAGCTGCACCCGCGAAGCCGTCTGCATCTGGACAAATGGTCTGTAACAACGCGGGCTGTCGTCCGGTGAAATCCGGATGTCGGATAGTCCGAGACATTAAGGCCAATTCGGCATCACAACTAGTAGAAGTGTGCGACTGAGAGGCCTTCGCGAGACCCAAGCGGGGGCGCGACGCCGCATCTACTCCTGGTCCACCAGGTCGTCCTCGAGGATCGCCATCTGGAACTGGAACGAGCGATCGTCGTCCTCGTCGTCGACGAAGAGCACGCCGATGAACTCCTCGCCGATATAGACTTCGGCGGAATCGTCCTTCTTCGGCCGCGGCACGACGCGGATCTTGGGATTGCCGAATACGCGCTTCAGATACGCATCCAACTTTCTGACTTCTTTGACGTCCACGGCAAGTCTCCGATCGAAAATGGTCGGCGGGTTTTAGGACGAGATGCGGCGAACCGCCAGCACGAATTGTCAAAGAAATTTGGGACGAAAAGGGCCGGAAAATCCCGCCCTTCGCAGCGTCAAAAGCCCGCTCAGAGCCCCATCGCGTTGATCATCTGGTCCATGGTGCGCGACGGCTCGGCGCAGCCGGCCTCGCCGACGATCTTGGCCGGCACGCCCGCGACCGTGACATTGTGCGGCACCGGCTTGACCACGACCGAACCGGCGGCGATCCGCGCGCAATGGCCGATCTCGATATTGCCGAGGATTTTTGCGCCGGCCCCGATCAGCACGCCGTGGCGAATCTTCGGGTGACGATCCTCGTTTTCCTTGCCGGTGCCGCCGAGCGTGACGCCGTGCAGGATCGAGACGTCGTCTTCGATCACAGCCGTCTCGCCGCAGACGAAGCCGGTGGCGTGGTCGAGGAAGATGCCGCGGCCGATGCGCGCGGCGGGATTGATGTCGGTCTGGAACACCGCCGACGACCGGCTCTGAAGGTAATAGGCGAAATCCTTGCGGCCCTTCAGATACAGCCAGTGCGCGAGGCGATGGGTCTGGATGGCATGAAAGCCCTTGAAGTAGAGCAAGGGATCGATGAAGCGCGAGGTCGCGGGATCGCGGTCGTAGACGGCAACGAGATCGGCGCGGAAGGCGTTGCCGAGATCAGGGTCGTCGCGCAGCGCCTCGGAATAGGCCTGGCGCACGAGATCTCCCGACAGCGCGGAATGATCGAGCCGGTCGGCGACGCGGTGGACCACCGAATCTTCGAGGCGGCCGTGATGCAGCACCGCCGAATAGATGAAGGTCGCAAGCTCGGGCTCGCGTCGGACGATGTCCTCCGCTTCGCCGCGGATCCGGTCCCAGATCGGATCGAGCGATGCGAGCTTTCCTCCCGGATTGACCTGATGCACTGCCATGGATTTTCTCTTTGGAATTTTGCTCTACGAATGGGCGTCTTTTGCTCTCTGTATAGCACAGTCTAGACGAGAAAGTCCTGACGGGCTTGCCTGAGAGTGAACAGCACCTTGCCCCATTGGGCATGCCAAGGCCTTGAAACATAACAGTTTCTTGTGACGCCCCACGCGACAAGGTCGGCTCAAAGTGGTCAGAGTTTCGCCAAATTCAAGCCGGGCGGCTTCAAACTATTGGTGAATTCTCTTTGAGCCGTTATTGCGGTGATTGGTCCGAATGCGAGGGCGGGAGCTGATTTGAGCATCACCACCGATCAATTGCGCGCGCGCGCAGCTGGCACGTTTTGGCTGCGGCTGGCGGCGGTGGCCTTGCCACTTCTCTTGCCCCTCCTGATGATCGCGCCGGCGGTCTGGAACGGCTATCCGCTGTTGCAATGGGATACCGGCGGCTATCTGGCGCGCTGGTACGAGGGCTACCTCGTCCCCAGCCGCTCCACGGTGTTCGGCCTCTACCTGCACTATGGCGAGGGTTTTGGCTTCTGGATCAACCTCGCGGTCCAGTCGCTGGCGACGCTGTGGCTGCTGCAGCTCACGCTTCGCGTGCTTGGTTTGATGCAGACCTTCCGCTTCGTCGCGATCAGCTTCTGCCTGATGCTGTCGACCGCGCTGCCCTGGCTTGCGAGCATGCTGCTCACCGACATCTTTGCCGGGCTCGCCGTGCTGTCGCTGTTCCTGCTGGTGGTCGGCGCAAGCCGCACCTCGTCGCTCGAGAAGATTTCGCTGTTCATCTTCACCGCCTTTGCCGTGGCGACCCACAGCGCCACGCTCGGCGTGTTGCTGGGGCTGTGCGCCGCCGGCTGGATGATGCGGCCGTTCGTGGGCGGGCGGCTGCCGCTCGCCGGATTGACGCAGGCGAGTCTCGCCATCGTCGCGGGCGGCCTGATGCTGGTGTCGGCGAATTATGCGCTGTCCGGCAAGCTGGCCTGGACGCCCGGCGGTTACGGCGTCGCCTTCGGCCGCATGATGCAGGACGGCATCGTCGCGCAATATCTCAACGACCATTGCCCGCGCGAACACTACAAGCTCTGCCCTTACCGCAACGAGCTGCCGGCGAGCGCCGACGAGTTCCTGTGGGGCAAGAGCATGTTCAACACGCTCGGCCGTTTCGCAGGCATGAACGAGGAGATGGGCACCATCGTCGTGCAGTCGCTGAAGGATTATCCGGCCTGGCAGGCCGGCGCGGCGCTCCGCGCGATGGGGCAGCAATTGCTGCATGTGGCGACCGGCGAAGGCACCAACGGCTGGATTCCCCACACCCGCGGCATCATCGAGCGCTACATCCCCGCACAGGCCGCGCCGATGCGCGCGGCGCGGCAGCAGAACTGGGGTATCAATTTCGATTACGTGAACTGGCTGCATGTCCCGGTCGCGCTGGCCTCGATGCTGGCGCTGGTCGCGCTGCTTGCCCAAGCGCTGGCGACCCGCCGGCTGGACGATCTGACGCTGCTGGCTGGAACGGTGACGCTGGCGCTGCTCGGCAACGCCTTCATCTGCGGCGTGATCTCAGGGCCCCACGACCGCTACGGCGCGCGCATGGTGTGGGTTGCGACGTTCGTGGCGCTGATGGCGGCGGCGCGGCGTTGGGGACCTGGCGATGCGGGCGAGGACGTTCGCCAACCAGGCGGCCGCCATCGGCATTAGCAGCTTCCGCTTCGTCGAGGTCGTATTTCCATGGAGAAACGCCGCGCGGTTACGTCGCTCGGATCGACTGGACTGCCGCCTGCCCTGTGCGGCGGTAACAACCGCGCTGTTTGGATTCAAAAGGGGGAAAATCTATGCATCGTGTCGCCTGCACCATTGCGGCCGCGTTGACGGTCCTATTGTCGACCCGGCTCGAGGCTGAAACGCTCTCGTTCGAGAGCGTTGTCTCTCCTTCCGAGCGGACCGCAATTCTGACTGGCACCTTGTCGCTTCCTCCAGGGCCCGGGCCTTTTCCCGTGGTCGTCTTGATGCATCCCTGTGGCGGGCTCGACCGGTTTGGCGTGGCGACCCTTCAGGCGCACGCGAAGAACCTGCAAGCGGCCGGCTTTGGCGCATTCATTCTTGATAGTTTCGGGCCGCGGAATCTCGGCGGAGGAAAGGGTTGTGGACTGGAGGCATCCCGCTTTCGAAAGGACGATGCCTTTAACGCGAAGGCTTTTCTGGAGAGGAACCCGAAAGTCAGCAAGGACAATCTGTTTGCGCTCGGCTTGAGCAGCGGAGGTAGCGCAGCGATCGAGATCGCCAGGGGGACAGCCGAAGCCCGATTTAGAGCCGCGGCGGCCTATTACCCGGAGTGCCACGCATTCAGCCCGAACTTCGCGATACAATCGCCGCTGTTGATCTTCGTTGCCGGGAATGACGACTGGACGTTGCCAGACGGCTGCCTGCGAGCCAAGAACATCAAGTGGGTGGCCGGCGCCGAATTTGACGTGGTCGAGTATCCGAACGCACATCATGGCTTCGATCAACAGCGCGACCGTCCCTTCAAATACAGAGGACACACGCTCGCCTACAGCCCCGACGCCACGGCCGACAGCCGAAAACGAGTGATTGATTTTTTCGTTCGCCACCTGACGGATGATCTCAAGACAAAAATGCGGAAGGATCGCAACTGATCCTTTGGGCGCAGGTCGGCACGTTCGAGCAGCTAGCGTCTACAACGTAAAAGATACTGGGCGAGGACGTCGAAGCGCTTGGGCAACTCAGGCAACATGGCCTCACCCGCGCCGTGACAAGAACTCCAGCACGCCGGTCTTGTAGACCTTGCCGCCGACCGCACGCATGTGATCGCTGCACCGTCACCGTAATTCATCCGCAATTTTTCACATCTCCTTGGCGAGCGCGAACAGCCGGAAATCCTCGAGCGCCGCGTGCCGATGCGGGGCGGCTTCGCGCCGGTAAGCCTCGGTGTCGACGATCGAACGGAAGGTGGCGAAATCGCCGTATTCATTGATCGCCGCTTCGTCCCAGCGTTCGCCTGACGCGCCGACGAGGCTCGTGAGGACCGGCCCGGAAAACATCCGCGCGAGCGGCTTGCCGGCCGCAAGACGCCGGAATGCCGGCCTGTAGCGTTCATGAAAAGCCTCGCGGCCCGAGCAGGGCGCGGCGTCGAAGCCGTCCTCGTAACGCGCCTGCGCGCGGTAGCGCAGCAGATTGAGCATATAAACCGGCTGGCCGGGTGGAATCGCGCGCTCGGCGGCGTCAAGGGCTTGCAGGGTGATCTCGATGGGGTTCATGGGACTTCCCGCGTTTTAAGCGCCGCAGAATGCGCGCTGACGCTTCCTGAATTAGCCGTTCGGGAATGTCTCTTGTAGTGATCGCCCGGCCATGGCTATGTGGACTACATGTCCACAACGACCTTGCCTCCCGATCTCTCGCGTCTCCTCGCCTTCGTCCGCGTAGTCGAGGCGGGCTCCTTCGCCGAAGCCGCGCGGCGGGCGGGGACGACCACCTCGGCGATGTCCAAGGCGGTTGCCCGCTTCGAAAAGGCTCACGGGTTGCGGCTTTTGCATCGCTCCACCCATTCGTTGGCTCTGACCGAGGAGGGCGACCGGCTGATGGCGGCGGGACGCGCCTTGGTTGAAAGTCTCGCCCGTGTCCAATCTGCGCTCGGCGAAGTCGCGCGCGACGATGGCGGACGGGTGCGCGTGACCGCCCCCGCTTCGTTCGCGCGCGCCTGCATCCTGCCGCGGCTGCCCGCGTTCCTGCGGGAACGACCGGAGCTCGAGATCGAGGTCAAATTCCGCAACGAGATTCTCGATCTCGCGGCGGAAGGCGTCGACGTCGCGATCCGCTCAGGGCCCCTCGACCGCGCGCCCGGCCATCAGGCCCGGCGGCTTTGCACGTTCTCCTGGATCGCTTGCGCTTCGCCCGCCTATCTGAAGGCGCGCGGCGCGCCGGCCACTCCCTTTGAGCTTTCCGCGCACGACCACGTCGGCTTCCGCAATCCCGCGAGCGGTCAGATCCTGACCTGGCGCTTCGCCGACCCGCGCGGCAAAGGACCCATGCGCGTCACGCCCAAGCCCAAGCACATTTGCGACGACGCGCATGCTTCGCTCGCTTTGATCGCGAATGGGTTTGGGATCGGCTGGGGGCCAGCGTGGCTCGTCAGCGAAGACCTTCGCACCGGCCGGCTGGTCGAAGTGCTGGCGCCCTGGCGCGCACCTAAGGAACCGCTATGGATGGTGCGCACCTCCGACCGCCGCCCGCCCCTGCGCACGCAGCGCGTCATCTCGTTCCTCAAGACGCTTCCCGCCGTGTTCAGCGACGAGGCAGCGTGAAGCAGCTTTGCCGCCTCACCCCCGCCGCGCCAAAAACTCCAGCACGCCGGTCTTGTAGACCTTGTCGCCGACCGCACGCATGTGGTCGCGGTTCGGAATGTCCAGCACTTCCGCGCCGGGGATGATGGCGCCGAGCGCGCTGGCGCTTCCTGCGACGTCATCGGTCGAGCCGACGGCGATCAGCACCGGCACGTCGATGCGCGCGGCTTCCTCGCGGGTCATGAGATCGCGCGTGCCGCGGAGGCAGGCGGCGAGCGCGCGGCGGTCGGAGCGGGTCTGGTCGGCGAACGCGCGAAACGTGCGGCCGACGGGATCGGTGACGTCGTCCAGCGCGGGCGCCTCCAGCGCCTTCGCCACGTTCTCGCCGGGGCCGCTGCCCTCGATCAGGCCGCCGATGCCGATGCCGCCGAGGATCGCCGAGCGCAGGCGCTGCGGCTCGTTGAGGGAGAGCCAGGCCGTCATCCGCCCGCCCATCGAATAGCCCATGATGTCGGCCTGCGGGATGGCGAGATGATCCATCAGCGCGAGCACGTCGCCGGCCATCACGGGAATGGAGTATTGCGCGGGCTCGTAGAGCTTTGCGCTCTCGCCGTGGCCGCGATTGTCGAGCGCAATCACGCGCCGGCCGTTCTTGCGCAGTTCCGAAACCCAGGTCGGATAGACCCAGTTCACGTTCTTGCTGGAGGCAAAGCCGTGCACCAGGATGATCGGATCGCCCTCGCCTTCGTCGAGATAGGCAATTTCAACGGCGCCGTTATGAAAGCTCGGCATCATCAGTTCCGTGAGGTCTGGAGGGGAATGGCCGATCTTAGAGCACGATCCGGACAGATGTGCAGCGGTTTTTCCGCGCGACAAACGCGGAGCGCGCTTGCGCGGAGATCATGCTCAAACAAGGACCCGGAGTGCGCCGACGATTGACCGCAATTTCGTCCGCTTTAGGCCTTGAGAGCCGCAGCTTCCAGCGCAGCTTCGGCGGCGATCTGCGCGCGGCGAAGCCGCCGCGCTCGCCTGCGATCGCACCAGGCCTGGGTCAGGCGCTCGGTCGTCGCCTTGATGGAGGAGAGCAGGCCGAACAGGGTCACGACCGCGCCAAACAGCCAGAGCGCCAGATCGAACGCGCCGCCGACGAGCAGCAGCGCGCCACGGCCGAGCAGCTTGATGATCGCACGCGTCTTGCCGCCTTGCGCTTCCGCAAGCCGCGCCGCGCGGGCGACGTCCTTCGGGCCTTCGGCGATGCGCAGCGTATCCATGGCGCCCCGCGTGCCGGTCTTTCCGGCGACGCGCGTGACGTCCTTGCCGAGCCGGACCAGCGCACCGGCCTTCTCTGCGCGGAACGCGGCCTTGATCGCGCTCACGGTCTGGCCAGGGCGCAGCACCGAGCCTGATGCCACTGCGTTCCGGAGCATCGGCGTGTCGACGACCTCGCGCGCGGACCGGCCGGCCCATGCGGCGAGCCCCTCGCCGAGCCGTCCGAGCTTGCGCGCATCCTTCACCAGCGTCAGCCCGGCGCGCACCGGCGCGGCACCGCCGACGGAGACGTAGGTTGCCGCCGTCACCGCAAGGCCGGCCGCCGCAAGAGAGAGCACGAGGCGGTCGGTGTCCTCGCCCATGGCGAGGTGCTTGCCCTCGCGCACCACGTCCCTGATGTCGCCGAACACGAAGAGATCGCCGGCCACGGTCCCGGACAGGCTCGCGACATCGTCCGCGTTGCCGGTGACGAGACCGGTGGCGAAGCGCTTGGCGAAATGCGAGGTCGAATTCTCGGCTTTCACGGCGTCGCCGACGCGGCTCAGGAGATCGTCGGGAAGCGCGATGTTGCGGTCACGCGCCAGCGCCACGAAACTGTCGGCGAGATCGGCATCGCCGGCGGCGAGCGCGGCCTCGATATTGTCCTGAACCAGGCGGTCGTTGTGCCGCAGGACTGCATCGAGCTTCAGCTCGGAGAGTGAGGCCGGATCGTCCTGGGCGGCCAGGATCGCGCCGGCCTCGCGGGCATGCGGCGCCACCTGCGCAAGCATGAAGCCGCACGCGGCCACTCCCGCCAACGCCGTACTGATTCGAAACCACTTCATGTGGAAAAGCCCGGATGCCCTTGGATGCCCGCGCGGAACGATACGCCTTTCGTCCCGATTTCACGCAACCACAGAGATAGTATGCCAAAATTGCGACACAACGTCCCCGACGAAAGAAGGGCTTCTCTCAGGCCGCAAGATTGTGTCGAATTTGCATGAGCCAATGAGCATGGGGCGCTTGCGGAGCTTTTCGGTTCCATTGGACTAGCAATCATCTGCACCCGCCAGTATGGTCCGCGGCGCCTCAAAGATGCCGCGTCAGTCGTTGATTGTGTCTGCCGCCTCTGCCACTCCAGGATGAACTACGATGTCCGACCATGTCGTCCCGCACTTTCATAACGATGCCGGTGTCCCCGTCATCGAGATCGGCTCGCAAGAGTTCATGTGCGTGGGCGCCAACCCTCCGTTCGACCATCCGCACGTCTTCCTCGACCTTGGCAACGACAACGAGATCATCTGCCCCTATTGCTCGACGCTGTACCGCTTCGCGGCCGACCTGAAGGCGGGCGAAGCCCGCCCGCCGGAATGCGTGCTGAAGGACAAGGTGGCCTGACCGCGTCCACCGGTTAAGGGGTGGCGCTCTCCCGAACGATTGTCATCGCCGGTGCCGGCATCGGTGGCCTGACGGCCGCACTCGCGCTCGCCGCGCGCGGCTTCCGCATCGTCGTGCTGGAAAAGGCCGAACGCCTCGAGGAAGTCGGCGCCGGCCTGCAGCTCTCCCCCAATGCCAGCCGCGTGCTGGTCGAGCTCGGCCTGACCGAACGCCTCAAGCTTCGCGCCGTCACCCCGGAGGCGGTTTCGATCATGAGCGCGCGCGCCGGCGGCGAGCTGCTGCGCATGCCGCTCGGCGAAGCCGCCTCGCTGCGCGCCGGCGCGCCCTATTGGGTGGTGCACCGTGCCGACCTGCAATCGGCCCTCGCCGGCGCCGTTGCCGACCATCCCGACATCGACCTGAAGCTGGGCGCGACGTTCGAGGATGTGGCGCCCCATGCCAAGGGCCTGACGGTGGTCCATCGCAGCGGCACGATCCGCCGCAGCGATCTCGCCAGCGCGCTGATCGGCGCCGATGGCATCTGGTCGACGGTGCGCCAGCATCTGTTTCCCGAGGTGCAGCCGCGCTTCTCCGGCCTGATCGCCTGGCGCGGCACGCTCGATGCCACGCAACTGCCGAAGGACTATACCGCGCGCCGGGTGCAGCTCTGGATGGGGCCGAACGCCCATCTGGTGGCCTATCCGATCGCGGGCGGGCGCCAGATCAACGTGGTCGCGGTGCTGCCGGGCACCTGGAACCGGCCGGGCTGGAGCACGCAAGGCGATGTCAGCGAGGCGATGGACGCCTTTGCCGGCCCACGCTGGCCGCCGGCGGCGCGGATGATGCTCGCCGCGGTCGACAGCTGGCGCAAATGGGCGCTGTTCGGCGTCCCCGAAGGCTGCCCCTGGAGCAAGGGTTCGGTGGCGCTGCTCGGCGATGCCGTGCACGCGATGCTGCCGTTCGCAGCGCAAGGCGCCGGCATGGCGATCGAGGATGCCGCCGTGCTCGCCCGGCATTTGAGCCTCGAGGCCGCCGAGAGCAGCAAAGAGGTTGCCGCCGCGCTGACGCAATACGGCCGTGCGCGCCAGGCGCGGGTGCGGCGGGTGCAGCGGACCGCGCGGCAGCAGGGCCGCATCTATCATCTCAGCGGGCCACTCGCGCTCGCACGCGATCTTGCGATCCGCGCGCTCGGCCCGGAGCGCATGCTGGCGCGGCAGGACTGGATCTACGGCTGGCGACCCTGATGCGAACCGCGCGGCAGGACGCCTCAGCGGGCGGCCTTGCCGGATTTTGATGCGGGCTTGGCGGCGGCCGCGGGCGATGCCGGAGGCGGCGGCTCCTCAGGCGGCGACTCCCGGCATCTGTTGCGGCGCCAGGCGTCCTCGGCCATTTGGGCCTGCCCGCGCACGGCGACATAGTCGTTGCGATAAGCGAGCTCGGACACGACCGCCCCGCCGGTCCCGGTCTCGGCCTTCTGCATCAGCGCCCGCAGATCGTCAGTGCGCTTTGCGAGCCCCTTGCGCTCGGTCTCCAGCTGCTTGCAATCGTACAATTCGTATTTGGCGGGATCGGCGAAGGCCGGCGCGATCGTCTCGCTCACGCTGGCGCAGCCGGACAGCGCAAGGCCAGCCGCAAGCAGCGCGAACAGCGCGCCAACGCCGCGCAGCGAAGAGGAAAACGAAGCAGCCATGCCGGATGAATAGCCCCCGTGGATTGAGAATGCCTAAAGCAGCAACAGATGTCCGGATTGAGGCTTTGCCTTGTGCGCCCGGCTCGCTTAAGGAAGAACCGTCCTTTCGGCTGCGAACGCGCCAATTCCAGACCGCCGGAACGGACTTAAGTGTTTGATCTCGTTGGATCAAGCGGGCATGGCGGAATTGGTAGACGCAAGGGACTTAAAATCCCTCGGTGCGCAAGCGCTGTGCCGGTTCGACCCCGGCTGCCCGCACCATCGATTGGCTCATCCCTGCTCGAGGCGCTTCGGCTCCGCGCGGAAATCGAGCAGCAGGATCCAGAAGCAGATCAGCGCGGAGGCGAGGAGGATGAAGGTGCCCTCGATCGGCGCTCCCAGAAGCGAGACCAGTGCCGGCAAGGCGAGGCCGACGCCGAGGATGGCGGCGAGCGCCAGGGGCGGAAGATCGACGATGAGGATCGCGGCATAGAGCGCGAGCTCGAAGAAGGCATATTCCTTCAGACGCGGCGAGCAGAGATAGAGCGCGAACATGGCGAGCACCGTGATGCGCATGGCCGTGCGGGGGTGATCCATCAGCCAGCGATCGAGCTCGGTCGGGAGCGATGTCCATCCCCGCGCCGATCCGCTCGCGGCCGCGCGCAGGACGCACTGCGCGAACGGCACGAGCACCAGCGCGAGTGCCGCGAGCGCATAGGCCGCCAACATCGCCGGCTTGCTGTCGCCGAAGCCGGCCTGGGCCATGAGGTCGCGCGCCAGCAGCAAGAGCGACGGATTGGTCTCCACGAGACCGACGGCATGCTGGCCAGGAATCTGTCCTGCGATCGCGAGCAGCCAGCTCGCGAACAGATCGGGATGCAGCAGCCGCGACACTGTGACCGGCAACGCGAAGGCGACCGCGCCCACCGCGATCAGGGCTAGCTTGCGGCCGCGCGGCAGCGGCAGGAAATAGAGCGCCGCCAGCACCGGGAAGAACACCAGCTTGAACGAGGTCACGAGGCCGAGCAGCGCAGCGCCGCCAAGGTGCAAGGAAAAACTCGGATCTCGTCCGGACGCGAGCGGACGTAGCACGAGCTTCAGCGCGATCGCGGTCAGCACACCGCTCAGCAGCGCAAAATTCCCCGACGCCAGCACAAATTCGAAACCGACGAACGCGCCAAGCGCGCAGAGCACTTTCAAGCCAGCATCGCGCGCGCTGGGACGCGTCCGGCCGAGGCCGGGCAGAAGCAACCCGCAGAGCACGGCGAGGACGAAATAGATGCTTCTGTAATGATCGACCAGAACACCGCCCGCGCAGAGGGGACGGAAAACGTCCAGCGTCACAGGCAGATAGGGGTAAGAATAATTTGTGCCCTTCAGGTTCTTGACGAAGTAGGGATCGAGCCCTTCGGCATGCGCACCGACGGCTGCGCAATTGACCCGGACGTCCCAGCCATATGGCAGGTCGAGCGAGGCATCGTTGGCGAGATTGCCGAGCGCCAGCAGCGCCGTCAGCGCGATCAGGCAGGCAAGCCAGGCGTTGCGCTTGCCGGCACTCGCCGCAGGCGCCAACCATCGTGCTGCACCGGACATGTCGGACACGGGCGATACCCTGCTTGGCCTGGCTTCTCCCGGCGCCGTTGCGGCAGCCGGTCCGGCCACAATGGACAGGACGTGTTGCCGATTCATCTCCCCGGCGGGCCATGCGCGATCTTATGGTGAATCCCTGGTTGCCGGGCCCTACCCTCGTTGACGCGGTTTCGGAAAGCGCTTCCATGCGCGCCGCGATCGGTCGAGCATGACCATCAGGCCGGCAGCGGGGGCCTCACCAGGTCTTGATCGCCCCTGCTCCGCCTGCCAGCCATCCCGAAACATGGGTTGTGCAACGCAGCATCAGGGATAGATAAGTCCTTCGATTGCAGGGGTAAGCTTCTTGTCTGACGTCAATGCCGACGATTGGGTGTCCGCGGGACACCGCCCGATGGGTTTTCCGGAATTCGTCATCGTGATCGCGTCCATCATGGCGCTGAATCCGCTCGCCATGGACATGATGCTGCCGGCGCTGCCGAACATCGGCGCCGCCTTCAAGATCCCCGTCGAGAACCATCTTCAACTCGTGCTCTCGACCTTCCTGATCGGATTCGGCGCCGGCCAGTTCGTGATGGGTCCGCTGTCGGACCGTTTCGGACGCCGGCCGGTGCTGCTCGGCGGCATGGCGGTCTATGCGGTGGCGAGCGTGCTGGCGGTCGCCGCGCCCTCGTTCGAGACGCTGTTGCTGGCACGTGCGCTCCAGGGGCTCGGCACCTCGGCGACGCGCGTGATCGCGACGTCGATCGTGCGCGACTGCTATGTCGGCCGCCGCATGGCGAGCGTGATGTCGCTCGCCATGATGGTGTTCATCGCGGTGCCCGTGGTCGCCCCCTCGTTCGGACAGGCGGTGCTGCTGGTGACGGCGTGGCGCGGCATCTTCGTGGTGCTGATGCTCTACGGCTTGCTCGCACTCGCATGGTGCGTGCTGCGGCTACCTGAAACCCTCCCCCAGTCCGAGCGCCGATCGCTGGCGCCCGCGGACGTGCTCTCGGCGTTCCGGCAGACCGTGACCCATCGCCAGACCATCGGCTATGCCACGGCGGCCGGCAGCGTCATCGGCGCGCTGTTCGCCTATGTCTTCTGCGCCCAGCAGGTCTTCACCGGCATCTATCATCTCGGCCGATATTTCCCGCTCGCTTTCGCCGCGATCGCCGCCGGCACCGCCATCGCCGGCTTCCTCAATGCGAGGCTGGTCGGCCGGCTCGGCATGCGCGTGATCTCCCACGGCGCGCTGATGCTCTACACATTCGTGGCCGGCGTGATGCTCCTGACGGAATGCCTCGGCGTGCTGCCACTCGCCCTGTTCATGGTGCTCTCCGCCCTGATGATGTTCTCGTTCGGCATGATGGTCGCCAACTTCACCGCGCTCGCGATGGAGCCACAGGGCCACATCGCCGGCACCGCCTCCTCGCTCTACGGTTCGATCACCACGCTGATCGGAATCGTGGTCGGCATGGCGATCGGGCAGAGCTTCGACGGCACGCTGCTGCCCTTCTCGATCGGCTTCTTCCTGTCCACCCTCGCCGCGGTCGCGATCGTGCTGGTGGTCGAGAAGGGACGGCTGTTCAGGCCGCATCATCGTCCCGTCTGAGGAACCAGGAGGCGGCCTCGATGTTGTCCTGCAGCAATTCTAGAGGATGCTGTAATGGAACTGGAACATCGCGAAGACCACGCTGAGGCAAAGCTTCAAAATGTGGAGCCGTCTGAACCGCGGGCCGAGCAGGTCACGTTCACCGCGCCTCTTGCGAGCGAGGGGCTCGAGCAGGTGCGCGACAGCCATTGCTAGGCGGGAATGGGTTTAGGTCAAATCGATTGCGGCAGGCTCGGTGCAACCTCTCCCGCTTGCGGGAGAGGTCGCGCCGTCGGCGCGGGTGAGGGCTTTCTCCTCTAGGAGACTATCCCATTGCGGAAGCACCCTCTCCCCCAACCCTCTCCCGCAAGCGGGAGAGGGAGCGCACCCCGGTCGCTGCAGCGAATTGATTTCATTTCATCGCGCTTCAGCATGGCGTCTAGTGGGTTCCTCGCCGGCTGGCGCTGAAATCATCCGCAGCGCTCGGTGCCGGGCTTGCTTGCGGCAGCGCCATCAGCACGATCACCTCGCGAGACACGCCAAGCCGGCCCCATAGCGAGGCCTGCACGGTGAACTCGCGCCTGACGAAACGTCCGCCACGGGCGGACACCCATTCCAGCCAGCGATTGCAGTGCTCCTGCCCCTGGAAACAGAGTGCGGCCCAGCCGCGGTCCAGCGTCGTCCTGCGCGGCAGGCCCCAGGTATATTGATGCGCGAAGGGCCGCGCGTAATAGGGATGGTCGGGGCTGTAGAACGCCGTCGCGAAGGCGAGTGCATCGTCGCCGCTGACGGCGCTCAGCGGCTCGCCGGTCACCTCGCGCCACTGGCGCGTCAATTCGTTGCCCGCCTGCACGTAAAAATTCCGGCCCTCTTCATAGCCGTGATCGTTGCGATGGACGGCATGGATCGGCGCCGCGACCAGGACGGCGGCGAGCGCAGCGCCGGCAACGATCATCGTGACGTTGACCGTATGGAAGCGCTCGATCGGATAGCTCGTGCCGCAGACCACGAGAGTGGCGAACAGGAACAGGCCCTGCAACGCCCAGAGCGACGGCAGATCGGTACCCATCACAAGCGACGTCAGCACCGGAAGCACGATCGTGCCGATCGCGACGTAGAACAGAAGCCGCAGGCCCGGGCTCATGGCCGCGAAGTCGGCCGGAAACCGCCTCAGGCGCGGTCCTGCGATGAGCAGCCAGATCACGGCCGATATGCTCATCGCCGCGGCCAGCCCGAGCAGAAAGTTTCTCACCTCGTGGAGTGAGGTTGCGAGGTTGCCGTTGGCATGCGTCAGCGCGTAGGTGAAGGTCGAGGCGCCCGTGGTCGCGAGCCAATGGATGTGGGGCGACAGCGCCGCGAGCCCCACGACCACCGATATCCATGGCGAAGCCGAGCTGAAATAAGCGCGCCGCGCCGGGTGCGCCAGCGCGGCGAAGGCCAAGCTCGCGACGAGGAAGATCGAGTAATATTTGCCGACCATCGCCAGCGCGGTGGTGCATCCCGCCGCGATTGCCCAGGGCCAGGCGCGCGTCTCGAATGCGCGCAGGAAGCACCAGGTCGCAAGCGGCCAGATTGCCAGCAGCACCGAATTGGCATTGAAGCGCTGGGCGTGAAATTGATAGACCGGCGTCAGCATCAGGAGCAGCAGCACCAGGACGCGCCTGTGCCCGGTCACGAATTGCCGCGCGATGCGGTCGACGAAGACCAATGCAAGCCCGGCATTGGCCATCGCCATCAACTGCAACGACCAGTCGCTGAGCGGGAAGACGGAGGTCCAGGCGGCGGCAATCCAGCCGCTCAAGGGCGGGTGCTTGTGATAGCCCCAGGCGAAATGCCGGCCCAAGGTCCAGGCCTCGAGCGTATCGGGGTGCAGACCGCCGCCGGCATAGGCGATCGCCAGATAGAGCGTCCAGATCACAACGAAGCAGGCGATGAGAAGCGGCACGGCCCAGCCGGCCTCGACACCGTCGAGCCAGCGCAGGAACGGCCGCCGCCAACGCGCCGGTGCGCGATCTGACCGTTCGGCCATCGCCTGAAGTGCAAAATCGATCGGCACGGGAATCAGATTTGAAGACGGAAATAAGGTGCGCGCGGACGACGCATCTATTTCAGGATTGAAGCAAATAGCAAGAATTGCAGATTGGAAGGGATAAAAGCACGCGCCTTCTTAGCCGAAAAGACAGCGGCGCCGCTGATCAGCGGCGCCGCCTTTTTGTCCGAGGTCACGAAGGAGGTCCCCGGCTTACTCCGACTTGTCGACGTTCCAGAACACCGGCGTCGCGGGACCGTCGAGCACGCCGGCCAGCGATTTGCGCCAGCCGCTCGGGATGAGATACTGCCCGAGCGGAATGTAGATCACCTGCTCATAGGCTTGCTTCTGAATGTCGGCGGCGATCTTCTTCTGCTCGTCGATCGAGGACGCGCGGACGAAAGCGTCCTTGAGCTGCTCGATCTTGGCGTCCTCCGCCCAGCCGAACCAGCCTTTCTTGCCCTGCCCGCCGATCGAGAGATTGGCGATCGGGTTGGACACGTCGGCCGCGACCCAGTTGGTGAAGAACATGTTCCAGCCGCCTTCCTTCGGCGGCTTCTGGCTCGCACGGCGGCTCACCACCGTCTGCCAGTCGGTCGCCTGCAGGTCGACCTTGAAGCCGGCTTCGCGCAGCAGCTGGGCCGCGACGATCGGCTGCGCCTTCAGCGTCGTGACGTCGCCGGGGGCCATGATCACGATCGGCGTGCCGTCATAGCCGGACTCGGCGAGCGCCTTCTTGGCTTCCGCCATGCCGTTCCCCTTCACCAGGGTCTCGGAGCCTGCATCGGTCGCGAGCGGCGTGTCGCAAATGAAGAAGGCGCCGCAGATCTTCTGATATTTGGCATTGCCGACCAGCGCGTCGAGCACGTCCTTCTGATTGATCGCCAGCAACGCTGCACGCCGCACCTTCACGTTGTCGAACGGCGGATGAAGGAAGTTCATCCGGCCGAGAGTCTGAAAGCCGAACTTGTTCAGAACCTGGATCGTGAGCTCCTTGTTCGCTTCCAGCACCGGCAGCATGTCGAACGGCAGGTTCTCCATGAAGTCGATATCGCCCGACTGCAGCGCATTCACCGCGGTCTGCGAGTCCGGCATGGTGAGCCACTCGACGCGATCGACCTTCACCACCTTGCCGCCGGAGGTCCAGCTCGCCGGCTCCTTGCGCGGCACGTAATCGGTGTTCTTGACGTAGACCGCCTTCACGCCGGGCTGGAATTCGCCCTGCACGAACTTGAACGGGCCCGAGCCGATCTGCTCGGGGATCTGCTTGTCCGGCGGCGTCTCCGCAAGGCGCTTCGGCATCATGAAGGCGACGCGCGAGGACGGCTTGCCGATGGAATCGAGGACGAGGCCGTAGGGCTCCTTCAGCTTCAGCGTGATGGTCTTGGCGTCGGTCGCCTCGATGCTGGCGGTGAAGTCCAAGAGCTTCTGGCCCATGCCGTCGACCGCGGCCCAGCGCTTCAGCGAAGCGACGCAATCTTCCGCCGTAACCGGCGCACCGTCATGCCACTTCAGACCGTCGCGCAGCGTGAAGGTGTAGGTGAGCTTGTCGTCGGAGATCTTCCAGTCCGCCATCTGCGGCTGGACCTTGAAGTTGGAATCGGTGGCCACCAGCGTGTCGTAAACCATGTAGCCATGGTCACGCGTGATGTAGGCCGTGGTGAAGATCGGGTCGATGATGCGCAAATCCGAGTGCATCACTGCGGTGAGGGTCTTGCCGGCCGCAAGCACTGGCGAGGCCAGCGCGGTCGAAAGCGCGACGACCGACAGCGCAAGTGTGGAGGCGAACGCACGAGGCCCCCGGCGCATGAAGTGGAACATAGAAAGTTCTCCTGACGTGAAACTGTTCAAAGGCGGATTATTGGTTGAGCATCCGGTTCGTTCTTTGGGCGAACTAACCATATGCAATGCCTTTATCTTTTCGAGACTTGCAGACAGTGCCGAGCGCGTCAATCCGGTTTCGTTGCAAGCCCTTGCGGCGCATGCACGGGCTCCACCGGGATCGATTTGGCTCTACAACACCTCCACTTGTCCTGACCGCGCCGATGCAATGCGCGTTCCATCTTTCCAGCTCGAGAGACATTGAGATGAATCCTGCCAATCTCCCCTTTGATTCCGAGGCCATGCTCGAGGGCTTGCGCGGCTGGGTCGAATGCGAAAGTCCGACCTGGAACGCAGGCGCCGTGGACCGCATGCTCGATATCGCGGCGCGGGATATGGCGATCATGGGTGCGACGATCGAACGCATCTCCGGCCGCCAGGGTTTTGCCGGCGTCATCCGCGCGCGCTTTCCCCACCCGAAGCAGGGCGAGCCGGGCATCCTGATCGCCGGCCACATGGACACCGTCCACCCGGTCGGCACCATCGAGAAGCTGAAATGGCGGCGCGAGGGCAACAGATGCTACGGCCCCGGCATCTACGACATGAAGGGCGGCAATTATCTCTCGCTGGAAGCGATCCGGCAGCTGGCGCGCGCATCCTTCACCACGCCGCTGCCGATCACGGTGCTGTTCACGCCGGACGAGGAAGTCGGCACGCCCTCGACGCGCGACATCATCGAGGCTGAGGCCGCGCGCAACAAATACGTGCTGGTGCCGGAGCCCGGTCGCGCCGACAACGGCGTCACCACCGGACGTTACGCCATCGCACGCTTCAACCTCGAGGCGACGGGCCGGCCGAGCCACGCCGGCGCCACGCTGTCGGCGGGACGCTCGGCGATCCGCGAGATGGCGCGGCAGATTCTCAGCATCGACGCGATGACGACGGAGGATTGCACCTTCTCGGTCGGCGTCGTGCACGGCGGACAGTGGGTCAATTGCGTTGCCACCACCGCGACGGGCGAAGCGCTGTCGATGGCCAAGCGCCAGGCCGATCTCGATCGCGGTGTCGAGCGGATGCTGGCGCTGTCGGGCACCAGCAACGATGTCACCTTCAAGGTCACGCGCGGCGTGACGCGGCCGGTCTGGGAGCCGGATGCCGGCACCATGGCGCTGTATGAGAAGGCGCGCGGCATCGCCAAATCCCTTGGCATGGAACTGCCGCATGCAAGCTCCGGCGGCGGCTCCGACGGCAACTTCACCGGCGCGATGGGAATCCCGACGCTCGACGGCCTCGGCGTGCGCGGCGGCAATGGCCACACGCTGGAGGAGTATATCGAAGTCGAAAGTCTCGTTGAGCGTGGTCGGCTAATGGCGGGGCTGCTGGCGACGCTGGAGTGATCGCGAAGCTATTCCGTAGGGTGGGCAAAGGCGCAAAGCGCCGGGCCCACCGTTTTTCCTGAGTGAAAGGAGGTGGGCACGCTCCGCTTTGACCACCCCATCAGGACTGGCTGCACCGCAAAAACTGTGGCCCTCATGGCACGGGAATTGCTGAAATGTTAGGCTGGTGGCAGAACTGACCTCTCGCCGCTGCCGCCGATTTGACTCTAAACTGACGGATCCACCTTGCTCGGATATCTCCTTCGCCGAATTCTCGCCGCCGTGCCCGTGATGGGCGTGGTCGCGCTGTTCGTGTTCCTCCTGCTCCGCCTCACCCCCGGCGATCCCGCCGCGATCCTCGCCGGCGACAATGCGACGCCGGAACGGCTCGAGCGCATCCGCGAATCGCTCGGTCTCAATGAGCCGCTGATCGTGCAGTTCATCACCTGGGTGAACAAGCTGCTGCATGGCGATCTCGGAACCTCGCTGATCTCCAACCTGCCTGTCATGAAGATGATCGGCCAGCGGGTCGAGCCGTCGATCTCGATCGCGCTGTGCACCATCATCCTCGCCGTCATCGTCGCAGTTCCCTTGGGGGTGATCGCGGCGTGGAAGCACGGCACCTGGATCGACCGTTTCGTGATGGGTCTGTCCGTGCTCGGCTTCTCGGTGCCGGTGTTCGTGGTCGGCTATGTCCTCATCCAGGTCTTCGCGATCGAGCTGCGCTTGGTGCCGGTGCAGGGCTTCCGTAGCATCTTCAACGGCTTCGGTCCGTTCTTCGAGCGCATGATCCTGCCGACCTGCGCGCTGTCCTTCATCTACATCGCACTGATCGCGCGCATGACGCGTGCGGCGATGCTCGACGTGCTCGGCGAGGACTACGTGCGAACGGCGCGCGCGAAGGGCATCAACGAGGTCGCGGTGATGATGCGCCATGCGCTGCGCAACGCCGCCGTGCCCGTGATCACCGTGATCGGCACCGGCTTTGCGCTCTTGATCTCCGGCGTCGTCGTCACCGAGAGCGTGTTCAACATCCCCGGCATCGGCCGCCTGACCGTGGATGCGGTGCTGGCGCGCGATTATCCGGTGATCCAGGCGATGATCCTGCTGACGTCGCTGATCTACGTCGTCGTCAATCTTCTCATCGACGTCGCCTACACCCTGCTCGATCCCCGGATCCGGTACTGAGGCAAGGACAAGAACAGAATGTCGGTCGATACCCTTCCCCAGTCGTCCATTCCGATCACGTCGCCGCTGCGGCCGCGCTTCGGATTCCTCACCTCGACGCCGATCATCGCCGCGGCGACGGTCCTGCTCGCCTTGATCGTGCTGATCTCGATCCTGGCGCCGCTGATCGCGCCGCACGATCCGATCCAGCTCGCCCCGTCGCAGCGGCTCAAGCCGTCCTCCGCGCAATTCCTGCTCGGCACCGACGCCTACGGCCGCGACCTGTTGTCGCGCGTGATCTATGGCGGCCGCGTCTCGCTCTTGATCGGCATCGGCGCGGCGATCCTGTCGATCGCCATCGGCCTTGCGATCGGCCTCGTCTCCGGCTTCTTCAAGCTGGTCGATTCCGTGATGATGCGCGTCATGGACGGCCTGATGGCGATGCCGAGCATCCTGCTCGCAATCGCCGTGGTGTCGCTCTCCGGCGCCAGCCTCTGGACCGTGCTGATCGCGATCACGATCCCCGAGATTCCGCGCGTGGCCCGCTTGGTCCGCTCCGTCGTGCTGTCGGCGCGCGAGGAGCCTTACGTCGAGGCCGCGATCTCGGTCGGCTCGAGCCTGCCGAAGATCATGTGGCGCCACCTGATGCCCAACACGATCGCGCCGCTGATCGTCCAGGGCACCTATATCTGCGCCAGCGCCATCCTGACCGAGGCCATCCTCTCCTTCCTCGGCGCCGGCATCTCGCCGGAGACGCCGACCTGGGGCAACATCATGGCCGAGGGCCGCCAGTACTTCCAGATCAAGCCGTCGCTGATCTTCTGGCCGGGCCTGTTGCTCTCCATCGCCATCCTCAGCATCAACCTGATCGGCGACGCCGCCCGCGACGCCCTCGATCCGCGCATGAAGCAGCGGGAGGGGAAGTGAGGATCCTTCGTTTCGTCATTCCGGGGCGCGACGAAGTCGCGAGCCCGGAATCCATCTCACCACTTGCATCGCGGCTCAATGGATTCCGGGTTCGCGCTACGCGCGCCCCGGAATGACGGCGGAGAGAATTGACGTGACCAACACCATCCTCGACATCAACAACCTCGTCGTTTCCGTCGGCAACAAGCCGAATGGGCCAAAGATCATCGACGGCATCTCGATCCAGGTGCGCGAGCGCGAGACGCTGTGCCTCGTCGGCGAAAGCGGCTCGGGCAAGTCGGTGACCTCGCTCACCACGATGGGCCTGTTGCCGAAGGGCACGCTGGTGCCGACCGCCGGCAGCGTGAAGCTGGTCGGCGAGGAGCTGCTCACCGCCACCGACCGCCGCCTGCGCCAGCTGCGCGCGACCAAGATGGCGATGATCTTCCAGGAGCCGATGACCGCGCTCAATCCGGTGGTGCCGGTCGGCCGCCAGATCGACGAGGTGCTGCGCGCGCACACCAAGCTCGATGCCAGGGCGCGCAAGAAGCGCATCCTCGACATGATGGAGCAGGTCCGCCTGCCCCAGGTCGAGCGCATCTTCGCCTCCTATCCCCACCGCCTCTCCGGCGGCCAGCGCCAGCGCATCATGATCGCGATGGCGCTGGTGCTGGAGCCGAAGCTGCTCATTGCCGACGAGCCGACCACCGCGCTCGACGTCACCACGCAGAAGCAGATCCTGACCCTGATCCGCGACCTCCAGCGCGATCACGGCACCGCCGTGCTGTTCATCACCCACGACATGGGCGTGGTCGCGGAGATTGCCGACCGTGTCGCGGTGATGCGGCAGGGCCGCCTTGTCGAGACCGGCGCGCTAGAGACCGTGCTGCGCAATCCGACCATGGAATACACCCGCAACCTGCTCTCCTCGGTGCCGAGCCTGGTGCCGCGGGCGCCGCGCGAGGAAACCCGCGAGCCCGTGGTGCTCGAGGCCAACGAACTCAGCAAGGTTTACAAGGAGCGCGCCTTCTTCGGCAAAGGCCGCGAGGTCGTCGCGGCCGACAAGGTCACGTTGACGCTGCGCAAGGGCCGCACGCTCGGCATCGTCGGCGAAAGCGGCTCGGGCAAGTCGACGGTGGCGCGCTGCATCGTGCGCCTGATCGACCCGACCTCCGGCGGTGTGCGCCTCGCCGGCCGCGAGATCGCCGACATTTCGCGCCGCCTGCTGCAGCCGCACCGGCAGAAGATCCAGATCGTGTTCCAGGATCCCTACCGCTCGCTCAACCCGCGCGTCACCGTCGGCGAAAGCATTGCGGAAGGCCCGATCAATTACGGCACTTCGCATGCCGACGCGATGAAGCGCGCGCGCGAGCTGCTCGAGCTGGTCGGCCTGCCGCCCGACGCCGTGTCGCGCTATCCGCACCAATTCTCCGGCGGCCAGCGTCAGCGCATCGCCATCGCCCGGGCGCTCGCGCTCGATCCCGACGTGCTGGTCGCGGACGAAGCGGTCTCCGCGCTCGACGTCTCCGTGCAGGCGCAGGTGCTGGAACTGCTCGACGAGATCCAGAAGCGGCTCGGCATCGCCATCCTGTTCATCACTCATGACTTACGCGTCGCAGCCCAGATCTGCGACGAGGTCGTGGTCATGCAGCACGGCCGCGTCGTCGAACAAGGACCGGCCGCCGAAGTGCTCACGCATCCGAAGGAGGCCTACACCAAGGCCCTGCTGGATGCGGCGCCCGGACGCAACTGGGACTTTGCGAACTTCCGGCCGGTGGCGGAGGCCGTGGGGGCGAGCGCGTAATCCCGCTGTCATTCCGGGTTCGCGCTACGCGCGCCCCGGAATGACGGCGGAGCAGCATTCCCAAAACAGCTTGAGGCCATGCACGGCGCGATGGCCTCTCACCTTGCTCTCTCCGCAGGGCCAAGGCTAACGTCGCGCACTTTCAAAACGCTGGACCTGAACTGAATGACACGCATCGCCGTCGGCGGCTTCCTGCACGAGACCAACACCTTCGCTCCGACCAAGGCGACCTTCGCCGACTTCCAGCATGGCGGCGGCTGGCCGGCGATGACGCAAGGCCAGGACGTCTTGAAGGTTATGCGGCGCATCAATGTCGGGCTCGCCGGTTTCGTCGACAGCGCTGAAGCGAACGGTTGGGAACTCGTTCCGACCATCGCCTGCGGCGCGAGCCCCTCCGCGCACGTCACCAAGGACGCCTTCGAGCGCATCGTGAAGGTCATGGTCGACGGCATCGCCGCCGCCGGGCCGATTGACGCCGTCTATCTCGACCTGCACGGCGCCATGGTGACCGAGCATCTCGACGACGGCGAAGGCGAGATTCTCGCGCGTGTGCGCCGCGTCATCGGCAAGGATGTTCCGCTGGTCACCAGCCTCGACCTGCACGCCAACGTCACGCCCGAGATGATGGAGCATGCCGACGCGCTGATCGCCTACCGCACCTATCCCCATGTCGACATGGCCGAGACCGGCCGCGCCTGCGCGCGGCACCTCGCGCTGCTGCTGCAGACGAAGCAGCGCTTCGCAAAAGCGTTCCGGCAATTGCCGTTCCTGATCCCGATCAGCTGGCAATGCACCAACGACCAGCCCACCAAGGGCATCTATGAGAGGCTCGCCGCGCTCGAGAGCGATGCCGTGCCGACGCTTTCCTTCGCGCCCGGCTTCCCCGCCGCCGATTTCCGCGATTGCGGCCCGAGCGTGTTCGCCTATGGCAAGACGCAAGCAGACGCCGATCGCACGGCGGACGCGCTTCTGAACCTGATCGAAAGCCATGAGGACGATTTCGACGGCACGATCTGGTTGCCCGACGACGGCGTGCGCCACGCCATGGAACTTGCCAAGAGTGCCAGCAAGCCGATCATCATCGCCGACACCCAGGACAATCCCGGCGCCGGCGGCGATTCCGACACGACGGGCATGCTGCGCGCGCTGGTGCGCAACAGAGCGAGTGCGGCAACCGGCGCGATCTACGATCCGGAATCGGCCAAGGCCGCGCATGCGGCCGGCGTCGGCGCCACCGTGACGCTGGCGCTCGGCGGCAAGTCCGGCATTCCCGGCGACGCGCCCTATCGCGAGACTTTCGTGGTCGAGCAGCTTTCCGACGGCCGCTTCATCGCGCCCGGACCGTATTACGGCGGCCGCGAGATGGAGATGGGCCCGTCCGCAGCCTTGCGCATCGGCGATGTCCGCGTCGTCGTCTCCTCGCACAAGGCGCAGCTCGCCGACCAGGCGATGTACCGCTATGTCGGCATCGAGCCGACCGAACAGAAAATTTTGGTCAACAAGAGTTCGGTGCATTTCCGCGCCGACTTCGAGCCGATCGCCGAGAAGCTGATGATCTGTGCCGCGCCCGGCGCGATGCCGGCCGACACTGCTTCGCTGCCCTGGACGCGCCTGCGACCCGGCATCCGCATCAAGCCGAACGGCCCCGTTTTCAATCCACCTTCACGCTAACCGGACAGGACACATGCCCACGATCGATCGCATCGACGGCTACGCCGACGAACTCACCGCCATCAGGCGCGACCTTCACGCCCATCCCGAGATCGGCTTCGAGGAAGTGCGCACCTCCGGCATCGTTGCCGACAAGCTGAAGAGCTGGGGCATCGAGGTGCATCGCGGTCTCGGCGGCACCGGCGTGATCGGCGTCATCAAGGGCAAGGGCTCCGGCAGCAAGCGCATTGGCCTGCGCGCCGACATGGACGCGCTGCCGATGGAAGAGAACACCAACCTGAAATGGAGCTCGAAGATCCCGGGCCGCTTCCACGGGTGCGGCCATGACGGCCACACCACCATGCTGCTCGGCACCGCGCGCTATCTCGCCGAGACCCGGAATTTCGACGGCACCGTGCACCTGATCTTCCAGCCGGCCGAGGAAGGCCTCGGCGGCGCCCGCGCCATGATCAAGGACGGCCTGTTCGAGAAGTTTCCGTGCGACGAGCTCTATGGCCTGCACAACGCGCCCGACCTCAACCACGGCGAGATCGCGATCCTGCCCGGGCCGGCGATGGCCAGCGCCGACTTCTTCGACCTGCGCATCACCGGCTACGGCGCGCATGGCGCGATGCCCGAGCGCTCCAAGGACGCGGTGGTCATCGCGACCACGCTGGCGCAGGCGATCCAGACCATCGTCAGCCGCAACGTCGACCCGCTGCAGGCTGCGGTGGTGTCGATCACCCAGATCCATGCCGGCTCCGCCTACAATGTCATTCCTGGTGATGCGCACCTGTGCGGCACCATCCGCACCTTCTCAAAGGAAGTCCGCACCCTGGTCAGCGAGCGCATCCGCACTATCTGCGCCGGCATCGCGAGCGCCTATAACTGCGCGATCGACGTCGACATCCGCGACACCTTCAACGTGCTGGTCAACCAGGTCGAGCAGTCCAAAGTGGTCGAGGAGGTCGCGCGCACGATCGTCGACCCCGCCAACGTGATCACCCGCACCCAACCGAAGATGGGCAGCGAGGATTTCGCCGACATGCTGGAGACCATCCCCGGCGCTTACTTCTGGGTCGGCCATGACGGCTCGGTGCCCGTGCACAATCCCGGCTTCGTGCTCGACGACAAGATCCTGCCGATCGGCGCCAGCATGTTCGCCCGCATCGTCGAGACGCGCATGCCGGTGGGTGGCAATGCATAAAAAGAGCGTCGAGGAAGCGGTCACCTCGCTGCACGATCTGTCCGCGGTCGACCTGATCGCGGGCTATCGCGCCAAGCAGTTCTCGCCGAGCGAGGTGCTGGAGGACGTGCTCGCGCATGTCGCGGCGTGGGAACCGCATCTGAAGGCGCTCTATGCGTTCGACCCTGACGGCGCGCGCGAGGCCGCAAAGGCCTCGACCGCGCGCTGGAGCGGCGGCGAGCCGTCCGGCGCGCTCGACGGCGTGCCCGTCACGGTGAAGGACAACATCGCGACCAAGGGCGTGCCGGTGCCGCTGGGCGCGGCCAGCGTCAAGCTCGTGCCGGCGGAGAAGGATGCGCCGCCCGCCGCGCGGCTGCGCGAGGCAGGCAGCATCATCTTCGCCAAGACCACCATGCCCGATTACGGCATGCTGTCCTCCGGGCTCTCCTCGTTCCATGCGCTCGCGCGCAATCCGTGGGACCTCAGCAAGAATCCCGGCGGCTCCAGCGCCGGCGCAGGCGCCGCTGCTGCGGCCGGCTATGGCCCCTTGCATCTCGGCACCGATATCGGCGGCTCGGTCCGTCTGCCCGCCGGCTGGTGCGGCCTCGTCGGCCTGAAGCCCAGCTTCGGCCGCGTGCCGATCGATCCCACTTATGTCGGCCGCGTCGCGGGCCCCATGACCCGCACGGTTGATGATTGCGCGCTGATGATGAGCGCGATCGCCAAGCCCGACCGGCGCGACGGCATGAGCCTGCCGGCCGAGCCGCTGAACTGGAAGGGACTGGAGAAGTCGCCCCGCAAACTGCGCATCGGCTTGATGCTAGATCCCGGGTGCGGCCTGGCGCTGGAGAAGCCCGTGCGCGAGGTCGCGGTGAAGGCTGCGAAGGCGTTCGAATCCGCAGGCAGCGTCGTCACCGAGGTCGACGGCATCCTGACGCGCGAGATGCTCGACGGCCTCGACAATTTCTGGCGCGCGCGGATGTGGGACGATCTGTCCAGGCTAACGGCGACCGAGCAGGCCAAAGTGCTGCCCTATATCTTCAGATGGGGCGAGTCCGGCGCGAAGCTCTCGGGCGTCGATGTCATCCGCGGCTTCAACCAGACCATGGCGATCCGGGCCGCGGCCTCGAAGCTCTTTTGCGAGCTCGACTATGTGATCTCGCCGACCGCGCCGAACGTGAACTTTCCGGCGGAATGGGCTTCGCCGACCAACGATCCCATGAAGCCGTTCGAGCACATCGCCTATACCGTACCGTGGAATATGTCGGAGAACCCGGCGATCTCCCTCAACGGCGGCTTCGACGCCAAGGGCTTTCCCATCGGCGTGCAGATCGTCGGCCGCCGCTTCGACGACATCGGTGTGCTCGGCATGGCCAAGGCGTTTGAAGGTCTCCGCGGCCCGCAGCGGCCCTGGCCGAAGCCGCCGGCGAAGTAGAGATCTTCCGTCATTCCGGGGCGTCGCGAAGCGACGAGCTATGGTGCGCAATTGCGCACCTGAGAATCCATAACCACGATAATGAGTATGGATTCCGGGCTCGCGCCAAGAGGCGCGCCCCGGAATGACGTGCTAAAGAGAGAATAAGAAACAAAGGAAGGAAACCACCATGGCGTATGAGACGATCAAATACGAGGTCGCCGAGCAGATCCTCACCATCACGCTGAACCGGCCCGACAAGCTCAACGCCTTCAACGCGCAGATGCAACGAGAGCTGATCGACGCGTTCGACGCCGCCGACAAGGATGACAATGTCCGCGCCATCATCGTCACCGGCGCCGGCCGTGGCTTTTGCGCGGGCGCCGATCTGTCGTCCGGCGCCGACACGTTCGACCGCGACGCGCGGCGCGGGCCGGTCAAGCGCTTCGCCGACGGCAAGGTCGACTATAGCGACCCGCAGGTGCGCGACGGCGGCGGCCAGGTGACCTTGCGCATCTTCAAGTGCCTCAAGCCCGTGATCGCCGCGGTGAACGGCCCGGCGGTCGGCATCGGCGTCACCATGCAGCTGGCGATGGACATCCGCATCGCCTCGGAGGCGGCGCGGTTCGGCTTCGTGTTCTCCCAGCGCGGCATCGTCCCGGAGGCCGCCTCGAGCTGGTTCCTGCCACGCATCGTCGGCATCTCGCAGGCGCTGGAATGGTGCTATTCGGGCCGCGTCTTCCCGGCCCAGGAAGCCCTTGCCGGCCGCCTCGTCAGCAAGGTGGTCGCGCCGGACGATCTGCTGCCGACCGCACGTGCGCTGGCAAAGGAGTTTTGCGCCAAGACCGCGCCGGTGTCGGTCGCGCTGATCCGCCAGATGATGTGGCGCATGATGGGCGCCGACGATCCCATGGAGGCCCACAAGGTCGACAGCCGCGGCATCTACGCCCGCGGCCGCTCCGACGACGTCAAGGAAGGCGTGGTGTCGTTCCTGGAGAAGCGGCCGGCGCAGTTCAAGAACAGGGTCTCGACGGACATGCCGGATTATTTCCCGTGGTGGACGGAGCGGGAGTACAAGTGACGCTCTCGTAGGGTGGGTTAGCCGAAGGCGTAACCCACCTCTTTAATATCCGCGGTAGCAGAAGTAGTGGGTTACGCCCTGCAGATGCGCTTCGCGCATCTGCAGGGCTAACCCACCCTACAAGGCAAACGGCACCGTCACTGCATCAGCAGCGCGACTCGCCCGATCGCCTTGCGGTCGATCAGCAGCCGCATCGCCTTCGCATAATCCTCCAGCGGCAGGCGGTGCGAGACGTTGGGGCGCAGCTTGCCCTCCTCCGCCCATTGCAAGAGCGCCTTCAGGCGCACTTCGCCGAGCGCAGGATTCTTGCGCACCGCTTCGCCGGCGCGCACGCCGAGCACACTGGCGCCCTTGATCAGCAACAGATTGGTCTTGGCCGAGCCGATGCCGCCGGTGAAGCCGATCACCAGCAGCCGCGCGCCCCAGGCGATGCAACGCATCGAATCTTCGAAGACCTGGCCACCGACCGGGTCAAACACGACGTCGGCGCCGCGGCCGTCGGTGATGCGCTTGACGGCATCGCGAAACGGCTCGCGGTCGTAGCGGACGAGATGATCGGCGCCGCGCGATTTCGCGATCGCGAGCTTCTCGTCGCTGGAGGCGGTCGCGATCACGGTCGCACCCAGCATCTTGCCGATCTCGACGGCGGCTAGCCCAACGCCGCCGCCGGCGCCGTGGACCAGCAGCACCTCGCCCGGCGCGACCCGACCGCGATCGATCAACGCATGATAGGCCGTGCCATGGCCGGCGAGATAGGTCGCAGCCTCCGCATAGTCGAAGGTGGACGGCATGGGGGTGAGCTGCGACGGCGTCACCACGGCTTCATCGGCAAAGGCGCCATGGCGCATCTTGACGATGACCTTGTCGCCGACGGCAACGCCGCTCGCCTCCGCCCCCACCTCTGTCACGTCACCGGCCGCTTCCATGCCGGGCGTGAACGGCAGCTCGGGCTTGAGCTGATACTCGCCCGCCGCCATCAGCACGTCGGGAAAGTTCAGCCCGGCGGCGCGGATGGCAACGCGCACCTCGCCCGGCTTCAGCGCGCGCGACGGAAATTCTTCCAGCCGCAAAGTCTCGGGCGCGCCGAGTTCGCGGCAGATGACGGCGCGCACCATCAGGCCGCGCTCGCCTTGCTGCGCTGAAGCGCTTCGCGGATCAGCGGCAGGCGGTCGTTGCCGAAATACATGTCGGTCTTGTTCACGAAGATGGTCGGCGAGCCGAAGCCGCCGCGCGCCATCACCTCCTCGGTATTGGCCTTGAGCTGGTCCTTGATGTCCTGCTCGGCAATGCCGGCGAAGAACTTCTGCTCGTCGATGCCGACTTTCCTGCAGATCTCCGCGAGCACCGCGTCTTGCGAGATGTCCTTGTCCTCGCCCCAATAGGTCTCGAACACAGATGTCGCGAACGGCACCATGTCCTGACCGAGCCAGAGGCAGCCGCGCATCGCCTTGACGCTGTTCACGGGAAACACCGTCGGCGGCATCTTGATGGCAAGGCCCGCCGAACGCGCCCAGTCGGCGAGGTCCTTCTTCATGTAGCGCGCCTTCAGCGGCACCGGCTTCTCGCGCTGCGCGTAGACGCTCGGATTGACCGTGTTGAAGATGCCGCCGACCAGGATCGGACGCCAGGTGATGGCGGCGCCGAGCTCTTTGGCGAGCGGCTGGATGTTGTGGAAGGCGAGATAGGTCCAGGGGCTGGAACAGTCAAAGAAGAACTCGATCATGGGGGTTCCTTATGTCTTGTTTCTCTCGATCTCTCCCCCGTCATTGCGGGCGAAGCGAAGCAATCCAGAGTCTTTCCGCGGAACCAGTCTGGATTGCTTCGCTTCGCTCGCAATGACGAGGAGGGAGCGGAGGCCTACTTCCTTCCCAACACTTCCTTCGCACGCTGGCCGAACATGATCTTGCGTGATTCCTCGTCGAACGGCTCCTTCACGAATTTTCCAATCGCGAGCCCCGCCTGCACCTGCGGTCTGGCGCGGATCTCGGCATACCAGCGTTTGACATTGGGAAAGTCGTCGAGCGTAAAGCCTTGCGCCTTGTGCGTCATGGTCCAGGGGAAGCAGGCGATGTCGGCGATGGAATAGTCGCCGGCGACATAGGCGCCGGTCTTGGCCAATTGCCGGTCGAGCACGCCGTAGAGCCGCGCCGCCTCGTCGCGATAGCGTTCGATCGCGTAAGGGATCTTCTCGGCCGCATAGAGCGCGAAATGGCCGTGCTGGCCGAGCATCGGCCCAAGGCCCGCCATCTGCCACATCACCCACTGGATCGTGGTGGAGCGGCCGCGCAAATCGGACGGCAGCAAGCGACCGGTCTTCTCCGCGAGATAAACCAGGATCGCGCCGGTCTCGAACGCCGAGAACGGCGCGCCGCCATCAGCGGGATCGTGATCGACGATGGCGGGAATGCGGTTGTTCGGAGAGATCGCCAGAAACTCAGGATTGAACTGCTCGCCGGCGCGGATATTCACCGGGATCACCTGATAAGGCAACCCGAGTTCCTCCAGCATGATCGAGACTTTCCAGCCGTTCGGCGTCGGCGCGTAATAGAGGTCGATCATGACCTTTCCGTTGGCCTTTCCTCTGGCCCTTGCTTGGGCCTTTCCCTGTCGCCGCTGCGGGATGGAGAGCGACTTTCGTTGTTCTGTACCTCGACGTTAGGACATGGCAGGAAGGGGCGCAACAACCTGCCGGGAGGGCCGCCATGCTGTTTCCAACCACGATCGCCGGCTCCTTGCCGAAGCCGGAATGGCTCGCCGAGCCCAACATGCTCTGGGCGCCCTGGAAGTCCGAAGGCGACGAGCTCGCCCGCGCCAAGCGCGATTCGACGCTGATCTGGCTGAAGATCCAGGAGGACGCTGGCATCGACATCGTCACCGAGGGCGAGCAGGCGCGGCAGCACTTCGTGCACGGCTTCCTGGAGAAGATCGAGGGCATCGATTTCGCCCACAAGGTCGAGATGGGAATCCGGAAAGATCGCTACAAGGCGATGGTGCCGCAGGTGGTCGCGCCGCTCCGGCTGAAGGGCCGCGTCCATGATCTCGAGGCGCGCGTCGCGCGCACGCACACGAAGAAGCAGCTGAAATTCACCCTGCCTGGCCCGATGACCATCATCGACACCATTGCCGATCGCTACTACGGCGATCGGGTCAAGATGGCCTTTGCCTTCGCAGAGCTCTTGAACGAGGAAGCCAAGGCCTTGCAGGCCGACGGCGTCGATCTCGTGCAGTTCGACGAGCCCGCCTTCAACGTCTACATGGACGAGGTCAACGATTGGGGCATCAAGGCGCTGGAGCGCGCCGCGCAGGGCCTCAGCTGCGCCACCGCCGTGCACATCTGCTACGGCTACGGCATCAAGGCCAACACCGACTGGAAGGAGACGCTCGGCAGCCAGTGGCGGCAATACGAGCAGATCTTCCCCGCGATCGATGCCAGCCCGATCCAGCAGGTCGCGATCGAGTGCCGCAATTCCAAGGTGCCGCTCGACCTGCTCGCGCTGCTCAAGAACAAAATCGTGCAGGCCGGCGTGATTGACGTCGCCAGCGACACGGTGGAGACGGCCGAGGACGTCGTGAAGGTGATCGAGGCGGTGTCGCAATTCGTGCCGAAGAGCAACATCATCGCCACCACCAATTGCGGCATGGCGCCGATGCGGCGCGAGATCGCCGAAGCCAAGCTGATGGCGCTCGGCGCGGGCGCGGCGGTGGCGCGCGAGAGGCTGGGCTGATCACGAGGATATCGGCGCTTCAGCCCGACGCCGTCGGATGCAGCACCGGCCGATAACCGGCCATGATGGCGCGCAGCGTGGAAGGCGGCGTCAACAACATCGCCCGATCGACCATACGTGCATGCGACGCGTAGCCCGCCGGCGACCACAGCCGCGTCTGTCCCTGCATCACCAGAAAACTGTCTTCGTCCTGCTGCACCATCGCGCCGTCGGGCAGGTCCGCCAGCGGCATCGGGAGCAGGTGCAGTTGCTTGCGGTCGTGATCGAGACGCTCCCGATGCAGAACGGCATCCATCGCCTTGGCGCTGATGTTGCTCGCACCATTGCCCTTCTCCCACGCCGCGCGAAATCGTTTGGCGTCGTCGCGCCGGCAAAAGAAGCAGGGCCGGTGCCCTGCCGCGAAGGCGGTGGCCTCGTCGAGGAAGAACAGCTCGGTCCAGCTCCGCCGCGCCATCACCGGACGACGCCAGCCGCGGAATTCGCACAGGCATGTGATCCAGGCCGGCGTCGACCAGCGCTTCTTCAGCAGCGTCTTCGTCGCGGGATCGTGGATGATGCCGCGATTGCCGGTGAAGAGACCGCGGTGTGGCGTGGCGATGATGTCGCCGGTGGGCGTGACGCGGTTTTGGAGGGGCATGGCTGCGGGTCCACTCCCTCTCCCCGTTCTTACGGGGAGAGGGTTGGGGTGAGGGGCTGCTTCCGCAAATTCGGTGACAGTGGGACTCGCGGAGAGTCCCCCTCACCCGCGCCTTCGGCGCGACCTCTCCCCGCAAGCGGGGCGAGGTGAAGAAAGCTCACGCCGCGCCGTCGCGCAGTGGCGGGTGGTAGGACAGCGCGGTGTCCCAGGGGAAGAAGATCCAGGTGTCCTGCGACACCTCGGTAATGAAAGTGTCGACCAGCGGGCGTCCCATCGGCTTGGCGTAGACGGTGGCGAAATGCGCATCGGGGAGCATCTCGCGCACCAGCTTGCCGGTCTTGCCGGTATCGACGAGGTCGTCGACGATCAACAAGCCCTTGCCGGTGCCGCCGCCGAGCTTCATGGCCGCCTCGGAAATGCCCTTGAGCACCTGGAGGTCGCCCTGCTTGTTGTGGTCGTAACTGGCGATGCAGACCGTATCGATCACGCGCACCCCCAGTTCGCGCGCCACGATCGCGGCCGGCACCAGGCCGCCGCGGGTGATCGCGATCACCGCATGGAACGGACCGACCTCGTTGAGCCGCCAGGTCAGCGCCCGGCAATCCCGGTGGAACTGATCCCACGAGACGGGGAAGGCCTTGCCTGCCCGCTCCTGCGCACTCAGTTCCGGTGCTTCACCAGCCATCGCCTTTCTCCTGCAATCTCGTCCGGCAATTCTCTGCTAGCGGTTGACGTTCAATCCCGCCAGCATTTCCTTCACCGCGGCCATTGCTGCCCCGAGCTTCTCCGGATCGCGCGAGCGCACCACCAGGTTGGTGTTGGGCTTCTGCTCCTCGTCCATGAAGGGATAGCTGCCGATGATGGTGTCGGGATGGGCGGCGGCGATCGCCCGCAGCGGGCCGCCAATGTCGCCCTCGCGTGCATTGGCGCGGACCGATTCGGACAGCATGCGCACGCCCGACTTCAGCTTGGGCGCGACGATGTCCATCATCGCCTGCATGATCGACGGCACGCCGGCCATCACGATGACATTGCCGATCTTGAAGCCGGGCGCGAGGATGGTCGCGCTCTGGATCAGCTCGGCACCGTCGGGGATGCGGGCCATGCGCAGGCGGGCCTCGTTGAGATCCTGCTCGCTCCAGCGCTCGCGGAAACGGGCGACCACCTCCGGGTGATGGTCGATGCCGACGCCGAACGCCTTGGCGACGCTATCTGCGGTGATGTCGTCATGGGTCGGCCCGATGCCGCCGGTGGTGAAGACGTAGGTGTAGCGATGCCGCAGTGCATCCAATGCGGCGATGATGTCGGGCTCGTCATCGGAGACGACACGGACCTCCTTCAGGTCGATGCCGATATTGGTCAGGTATTCGGCGATGAAGCCGATATTCTTGTCCTTGGTCCGGCCGGACAGGATTTCGTCTCCAATGACCAGAATGCCCGCCGTGACGATCTCGCTCATGCCTTAAGTCCCTCACCTGTGACGCCGACTTTGCCGGGGTAACGCGTTGAAGTCACGCGGTTTTGCTTCTGAAATAAGCAGTCTTCAGCCATTTTTTCAGGCACGCCACCGGCCATCGGCGGCAAATGCCCCTTCTCCATGCTTATCGCGCTGGCCCGGCCCTTGCTACCACATGAAAGTCATGCACTGTTGACGCATGGCCAGGACGTTGCGGTCTTCACCAAGGCCTGACGATCTGTCGAATGGCGCAACGCCTTGCGGAGACAAGTCGGGATCTATGGCAGTCGCGTTTGATGAAATGAACATTCCCGGCGGGGACCTTCGCCCCGCCTATCAGGAGCTGGCACGCTGGCTCAAGGAGACGCCTCCCGAGGCGCTTGAATATCGCCGCCAGGAAGCCGAGCTCCTGTTCCGCCGGATCGGCATCACCTTCGCGGTCTACGGCGATTCCGAATCCACCGAGCGCCTGATCCCGTTCGATGTGATTCCACGGATCATGTCCGCCAAGGAATGGGGCGTCCTGGAGAAGGGCCTGAAGCAGCGCGTGCGCGCGCTCAACATGTTCCTGCGCGACATCTATCACGGCCGCGACATCCTCCGCGCCGAAATCGTGCCCGACGATCTGATCTTCCAGAAACCCGGTGTTCCGGCCCGAGATGAACGGCCAGCAGGTGCCGCATGACGTCTACGTGCACATCGCCGGCATCGACATCGTCCGGGTCGACGCCGAGGACTTCATCGTGCTGGAGGACAACGCCCGCACGCCGTCGGGCGTCTCCTACATGCTGGAAAACCGCGAGATCATGATGCGGCTGTTTCCGGATCTGTTCGCCCGCCACAGGGTGGCGCCGGTCGAGCGCTATCCGGACGAGTTGCTCGCCGCGCTCCGCTCGGTCGCGCCGCAGAGCGCTTCGGGCGAGCCGACGGTGGCCCTGCTCACCCCGGGCGTCTACAATTCGGCCTATTACGAGCACTCCTTCCTCGCCGACAAGCTCGGCATCGAGCTGGTGGAAGGCCGCGACCTCGTCGTCAAGAACAACGAAGTGTTCATGCGCACGACGGAAGGGCTGAAGCGGGTCGACGTGATCTATCGCCGCGTCGACGACGACTTCCTCGATCCCCTCACCTTCCGTCCCGATTCCGTACTCGGCGTGCCCGGCCTGATGTCGGCCTATGCGGCCGGCAACATCACGCTCGCCAACGCCGTCGGCACCGGCATCGCCGATGACAAGGCGATCTACTCCTACATGCCCGACATCGTGAAATTCTATTTGGGCGAGGAGCCGATCCTGAAGAACGTGCCGACCTGGCGCTGCCGCGAGCCGAAGGACCTTGCCTATGTGCTGGACAATCTGAGCGAGCTCGTCGTCAAGGAAGTGCACGGCTCCGGCGGCTACGGCATGCTGATCGGTCCCGCCGCGACCAAAGCGACGATCGAAGCGTTCCGCGACAAGCTCAAGCGCGAGCCGGAAGGTTTCATCGCCCAGCCGACGCTTGCGCTCTCGACCTGCCCGACCTGCACGGCGTCGGGCCTCGCGCCCCGTCACGTGGACCTGCGGCCGTTCGTGCTCACGGGCAGCAAGAGCACGACGATCGTGCCGGGTGGCCTCACCCGCGTCGCGCTCAAGGAAGGCTCCCTGGTGGTGAACTCGAGCCAGGGCGGCGGCACCAAGGACACCTGGATTTTGGACGAGTAGAGAGATGCTGTCGCGTACTGCCGAAAACCTCTACTGGCTCGCCCGCTACGTCGAACGGGCCGAATATCTCGCGCGCACCATCGATGCGACGCTGCGCGTCACCGCGCTTCCCGCCGCCTATATCGGCAAGACCAATGAATGGGATTCGGCGCTGCTCACCGCCGGCGTCGCTGCGAGCTTCTATCAGGCCTATGAGGAAGCCAACGAGCACAATGTCGTCGAGTTTCTCTCGTTCTCCCAGAACAACCCCTCCTCGATCCGAAACTGCATCGAAGCGGCGCGGCTGAACTCGCGCTCCGTGCGCACGGCGCTCACCAGCGAGATGTGGGACACCATCAACTCGGCGTGGATCGAGCTGCAGGCGGTGTGGAGCAAGGGCACCTCGACGCGCGAGGACCTCGCAAAATTCCTGCGCTTCGTGCAGGAGACCTCGCTGCGCTTCGACGGCTCGGCCTACCGGACCATGCTGCGCAACGACGCCTATTGGTTCTCGCGCATGGGCGTGCACCTGGAACGCGCCGACAACACCGCGCGCATTCTCGACGTGAAGTACCACGTGCTGCTGCCCGAGGAAGAGCATGTCGGCGGTCCGCTCGACTTCTACCAGTGGAGCTCGATCCTGCGCTCGGTCTCCGCGCTGACGGCCTATCACTGGGTCTATCGCGAGACTCTGAAGCCCTGGCTGATCGCGGACCTCCTGATCCTCAACGACACGCTGCCGCGTTCGCTCGCCAGCTGCTACGGCAACCTCGTGCGCAACCTCGACCAGATCGGCGTCGCCTATGGCCGCCAGGGCCCGGCCCAGCGCCACGCCCGCGGCATCCGCAACCGACTGGAACACAGCAACATGAACGACATTTTCCAGCATGGCGTGCATGAATTCATTCAGGAATTCATCGCGGACAATTCCAGGCTGGGCGAAATCATCACGAAGCAGTATTTGATTTGATCCACGCTGTCGTTCCGGGATGGTCCGAAGGACCAGACCCGGAATCTCGAGATTCCGGGTTCGATGCTGGCGCATCGCCCCGGAATGACGCCAGAACAACGGTCCACCATGCGCCTGCGAATCCAGCACACCACGACCTATCGCTACGAGCCGCCGGCCACCAGCGTGATCCAGATTCTGCGCATGACGCCGGGTAGCCATGACGGGCAGTACGTCGCGGAATGGCAGATCGACGTCTCCACCGACACCAAGCTCGAGATGCATGAGGACGCGTTCGGCAACGTCACCCACGTGCTGTCCTGCGGGCCCGTCGGCGACATCCAGATCATTGCCGAAGGGCTGATCGAGACCCACGACACCGGCGGCGTGCTGCGCGGCGCCGATGAGCGTTTTCCCGCCGGCATGTTCCTGCGCGCCACCGATCTCACCTCGGTCAATCCGGCGATGGCGGCGGTCGCGCGCCAGTTGCGCAGCGAGGCCGAGAGCGACACGCTGGGCTTCCTGCACACGCTGATGACGCAGGTTGCCGATCACATGACGTTCGACGAGGACCCCACCAACAGCGGCACGTCCGCGGCGGAGGCGTTCACGCTCAAGCGCGGGGTCTGCCAGGATTACGCGCACATCTTCATCGCCTGCGCCCGCGCCGGCGGCGTGCCGGCGCGCTTCGTCTCCGGGCATTTCCTGCGGGCGGACGACACGGTGCACCAGGACGCCGGCCATGCCTGGGCGGAGGCCTACGTGGCCGATCTCGGCTGGGTCGGCTTCGATCCCGCCAACAGCATCTGCGCCACCGACGCCCATGTCCGCGTCGCAATCGGGCTCGACTATCTCGGCGCCGCCCCGGTGCGCGGCACGCGCTACGGCGGCGGCACGGAAACGCTGACGGTGGCCGTGAAGGTCGAACAGGCCGGCCGCGGCGGGCAGTCGCAATCGCAGTCCCAGCGGCAGGGCTAGGCGCGGCCGTCGGGCCACGTCGGCCGTGCTACACTCGCGGATCAGATCCCGCGAGGTACCCATGGCCACCGAAAAACTGCTTTCGGACGATGAGCTCTCCAGCGAGGCGCGCGCCGTCTTCGACGATATCCGCAAGGTGCGGAAATCGGACTTCGTCAACAATTTCTGGCGCGCGCTGGCGCATGATCCGAAGACGCTGCGGCGAACCTGGGAGAGCATCAAGGAGGTGATGGCTCCGGGTGCGCTCGATCCCAAGGTCAAGGAAATGCTCTACGTCGCGGTGTCGATCGCGCATGGCTGCAGCTATTGCATCCACTCCCACACCGCCGCCGCGCGGGCCAAGGGCATGACCGAGGCCGAATATGGCGAGCTGCTCGCCATCGTCGGCATGGCCGCGGAGACCAACCGGCTGGTCACGGCGCTCGGCGTGCCCGTCGACGAGGCGTTTCTGGTCGATGCGGCGGATTGAGGCCTGAGCGGAGCGCTAAGCCGATTCCTCGTCATTCCGGGGCGCGCGTAGCGCGAGCCCGGAATCCATTCATCCACCACTCTGCGGCCCGATGGATTCCGGGCTCGCGACTTCGTCGCGCCCCGGAATGACGGCCGGAATCGGGGGTTGGAGTGGCCCCTGAAATTGGCTAGTAATTCCGCGCAAACGCGTTCGGGGACTGGAAATGACCTATTGCTGCGGAATCCTGGTTCGGGACGGTCTGGTGATGATCGCCGACACCCGCACCAATGCCGGCCTCGACAACGTCTCGACCTTCCGCAAGCTGCACATCTTCTCCAAGCCCGGCGAGCGCATCATGGCGATCGCCAGTGCCGGCAACCTCGCCATCAGCCAGTCGGTGCTGTCGACGCTGACCGAGGGCCTCGAAGACCCCAACACGGGCGAGATCGAGACGCTGATGAACGCGCCGACCATGTTCCAGGCGGCCCAGCGCATCGGCCGTGCGATCCGGGCGGT
Source organism: Bradyrhizobium sp. USDA 372 (assembly GCF_053629095.1). Classification (NCBI taxonomy): domain Bacteria; kingdom Pseudomonadati; phylum Pseudomonadota; class Alphaproteobacteria; order Hyphomicrobiales; family Nitrobacteraceae; genus Bradyrhizobium; species Bradyrhizobium sp. USDA 372. Next base: position 1,307,763 of record NZ_JBRJHR010000001.1, read on the forward strand.
GCACGCCACCGAGGGACCGGCGCTGAAATCCGAGGACGTCTCCTTCGACGTGTCCTTCCTGTTCGGCGGCCAGATCAAGGGCGCGCGCATGCGCCTGTTCATGGTCTACACCGCCGGCAATTTCATCGAGTGCACCACCGACACGCCCTACCTGCAGATCGGCGAGCACAAATACGGCAAGCCGGTGCTCGACCGTGCCATGCACTACGACGTCGAGCTCTACGAGGCGCTGAAGACGGGCCTGATCTCGATGGACTCGACGATGCGCTCGAACCTCGGCGTCGGCCTGCCGATCGACGTGCTGGTGGTGCGCACCGACGCCTGCGAAGCCGATCTCAACCACCGCATCGAGGCGGGCGAGCCTTATTTCCATGACCTGCGCTCACGCTGGTCGGCGGCCTTGCGCGCGGCTCATCAGAACATTCCGCGCCCGCCCTACAAGAACGACAAAGAACCCAAAACCTGACAGCAGAAGAGAAAAGGCAGGAAACGATGAGTGACGCGAAAAAGATCGCATTGGTGACGGGTGCCGGCACCGGCGTCGGGCGCGCGGCGTCGCTGGCGCTGATGAACACCGGCTTCACCGTGGTGCTCGCAGGGCGCCGGCTCGACATGCTCGAGGAGACGGCGAAGCTCGGTCCCGCCGGGAAAAGCCTCTGCGTCACCGCCGACATGACCAAGCCGGACTCCATTGCCGCGCTGTTCGACAAGGTGAAGGCGACCTATAGCCGCCTCGACGTGCTCTTCAACAATGCCGGCATGGGCGCGCCGGCCGTGAACTTCGAGGACCTCAGCCTCGAGCAATGGCAGGCGGTGGTGAACACCAACCTCACCGGCCCGTTCCTGTGCACCCAGCACGCCTTCCGCATCATGAAGGACCAGACCCCGCGCGGCGGCCGCATCATCAACAACGGCTCGATCTCGGCCCACGCGCCGCGGCCGTTCTCGGCGGCCTACACCTCGACCAAGCACGCCATCACCGGCCTGACCAAGGCAAGCAATCTCGACGGCCGCATGTACGACATCGCGGTCGGCCAGGTCGATATCGGCAATGCCGCGACCCCGATGACCGATCGCATGGTCAACGGCCCCGGCGTGCTGCAGCCCGACGGCACCACCAAGCACGAGCCGCGCATGGATGCGAAAGCGGTCGGCGATGCCGTCGCCTACATGGCCAGCCTGCCGCTCGATGCCAACGTGCTGACCATGACGGTGATGGCGACGAAGATGCCGTTCGTGGGGCGAGGCTGAAACCAAACTGCGAAAACAACCCCATGCACAGTAGGCGGCGTGGGGTTGCAACGGGCTTCGGCGCGCGAGGGTGACGTCAGCTAAATCCCCGCGCTGCCTCCACAATCGTCATTGCGAGCGCAGCGAAGCAATCCAGGCTGCCTCCGCGGTGACATTCTGGATTGCTTCGTCGCAAGAGCTCCTCGCAATGACGTGGAGAGAGCGGTGCGCTACTCTAGGCTCTCCACCTTCCGCAGGGTCGGAAACAGCTTCATCCAGAGCAGCGCCACTGCGACGGTGGCGACGCCGCCGAGCACGGCGGCGGGCATGGCGCCGAGCAGCGCGGCTGCCACTCCGCTCTCGAACTGGCCGAGCTGGTTCGAGGCGTTGATGAACAGGAAATTCACCGCGCCGACCCGGCCGCGCATCTCGTCGGGCGTCGACAGCTGCACCAGCGAGAAGCGGATCACGACGCTGATCGTGTCGGCCGCACCGAGAATCGCGAGCGACAGCACCGACAGCCACATCCAGGATGAGAGCGCGAACACGATGGTGGCGAGGCCGAACACGATCACGGCCTGGAACATGCGCAGGCCGACATGGCGCGAGATGGCGCGTCGCGCCAGCACCATGGTCATCAGCAAGGCACCGACGGCGGGCGCGGCGCGCAGCACCCCTAACCCGACCGGGCCGGTCTGGAGGATGTCGCGGGCATAGATCGGCAGCAGCGCCGTGACGCCGCCGAACAGCACGGCGAACAAATCGAGCGAGATGGTCCCGAGGATTGCCGGGTTGCTGCGAATGAAGCGGACGCCGGCGAAGATGTTGTCGGAGTCCATCCCCTCCCTTGCGATCGCCTGCGGGCGCGGACGGATGAAACCGGTCAAAATCATCCCCAACACCCAGAACAGGACCATCACGGCATAGGCAAGGTGCGGGGCGATTGCGTAGGCGATGCCGCCGAGCGCAGGTCCCGTGATGGTCGCGACCTGCGCCGCCCCACTGGAGACGGCGGTGGCGCGCTGGAGCGAGCCCTGCGGCGCGATCAGCGGCAGCAGCGCCGCCGTGGTCGGGCTCTCGAACGCGCCGGCGATCCCGAGCAGGAAGGTGGCGATGAAGATCTGCACCTCGCTGACCGCGCCGAGATAGGTGATGGTCGCGAGATAGAGCGCGGTCGCGGCCTCCACCAGCTGGCAGAGTTGGACCACGCGCTTGCGCTCGTAGCGATCGGCGGCGTGGCCTGCGACGAACACCAGAAGCGCCGTGGGCAGGAACTGGACGAGGCCGACCATGCCGAGGTCGAAGGCCGAGCCGGTGAGATCGTAGATCTGCCAGCCGATCGCAACCGCCGCGATCTGGCTGGAGAAGCGCGACAGGCTGCGCGAGAGCAGGAAGAACAGGAAGGCGCGGTGGGCGAGAAGCGCGCCGGCGCTGACCGGTCGATGTCCGGATATTGGCTGCTCTGGCATCGCCTGTCGGGTCACCCTCGGACCGCTCTTTCCCTCGATGTCGAAGGCCTCCCGCGTGGCCGAGGTGGCCCCGCTTGTCAACACTGGGGCGTTTCCGGCCGGTCCCGGCATTGCCTTTGCAGCGCAGGCGCGGCCATAATCATTGAGGGTTTGGGGACACCATGCTGCGCTTGCAATCGGCACTCGGCATTTTCGCATTGCTGTTGATCGCCTTCGCGCTGGCGGAGAATCGGCGCGCCGTGTCGCTGCGCCAGGCTGCGATCGGCCTCGCCGCGACCTTCGTCACCGCCCTCGTGCTGCTGAAGCTGCCGGTCGTCGCCCATGCCTTCGGTGCCATCAACGACGCGGTCGGCGCGATCTCGGCGGCTTCGCGGGCCGGCTCCGCCTTCGTGTTCGGCTATGTCGGCGGCGGAGCCCTGCCCTTCGACCTGAAGGCGCCCGGCGCGGACTTCATCCTGGCGTTCCAGGCGCTGCCGATCGTGCTGGTCATGAGCGTGCTGACGACGCTGTTGTTCTATTGGCGCGTGCTGCCACCGATCGTCCGCGGCATGGCCTGGCTGCTGGAGCGTACGCTCGGCGTCGGCGGCGCGGTCGGTCTCTCGACCGCCGCCAACATCTTCCTCGGCATGGTCGAGGCGCCGCTGTTCGTGCGGCCGTATCTGGCACAGATGACGCGCAGCGAGTTGTTCCTGGTCATGACCGGCGGCATGGCCGGCATCGCCGGCACCGTGCTGGTGCTCTATGCGACGCTGCTGGCCCCGCTCATCCCCGACGCCGCCGCGCATTTCGTCATCGCCTCCGTGCTCGGCGCGCCGGCGGCGATCCTGGTCAGCCTGATCATGGTGCCCGAAACATCCGACAAGCGCACCCGGCGGCGCGCTGGAGGATCCGGAGATGGAGGTCGCCAGCACGATGGACGCGATCGTGAAAGGCACCAGCGCGGGGATCGAGCTGCTGATCAACATCGTCGCGATGCTGCTGGTGCTGGTGGCGCTGGTCTACCTCGTCAACGCAATGCTCGGCCTGCTTCCGCACATCGGCGGCGCCGCGATCTCGCTGCAGCGGCTGCTCGGCCTCGTCATGGCGCCGGTGTGCTGGCTGATGGGGCTGCCGTGGGATCAGGCGATCACCGCCGGCGGCCTGATGGGCACCAAGACCGTGCTCAACGAATTGATCGCCTATGTCGACTTCTCGAAGTTGCCGCCCGATACGCTCGATCCGCGCTCGCGCCTGATCATGCTCTATGCGATGTGCGGCTTCGCCAATTTCGCCAGCCTCGGCATCATGATCGGCGGCTTAGGGGTGATGGCGCCGGAGCGGCGCGAGGAGATCAACGCGCTGGGGCTGAAGTCGATCGTGTCGGGGACGCTGACGACGTGCCTGATGGGGGCGGTGGTGGGGGTGTTGGCGTAGGCTCTCTCTACCGTCATTGCGAGCGAAGCGAAGCAATCCAGGCTGTTTCCGTAGATACATTTCTGGATTGCTTCGCTTCGCTCGCAATGACGGCGGAAGGAACGTACGGCTCAACCGCACAGTTTCGACTTCTGCAGGATACGGCGCACCTCGGGCATCTTGGCACGGCATGGCTCGGCGGCCATGGCCTTCGCTTCGCTGGTTCGCCCCAGCGCCCACAGCAACACCGCCATCAAGCCCTGCGCCCCGGCACGCACCGGCCCGCCCGCCACGTCCGAAGCTGCGAGCGCCATGGCGGTTCGCGCTTCAGTCTCGGCGGCACTAAGGTTCGCTTTTTCCAGAAAGAAGACCGCACGGTACACGTGAGCCCGCGCGTCTTTCGGGTAGCGGGTGACGAGGTCGAGCGACCGTGAGACCATCTCGTCAGCCTTCACCGGCACTTCCGAGGCGCGGATATAGTGCGCGGCGTCGGCCATGTAAGCCGAATAATGCGCGGCGGCGAAGCCGGCGCAGATGAGAGATCCGACGGATCCTGCAAGCAAGGTCATGCTCGCACTCCGCGGCAGGCTGTCATAGGACCAGAAGGCCAGCCACGGCGTGACGGCGAGCGCGGCGCCGGCCACGGCACCGCCTGCATGCGCATAATAGTTGACGTTGCCGGACGCGCCGAAGGCAAGCGGCAGCAGTGCGGGAACCCCGAAGAACAGCGAGGTCTTCAGCCGCGATATGGTTTGATCGGCATCGGCTTCGGGCTCGAAGCTCGCGACGAACAGCGCGGCGATCAGCCCGGTGATGGCGCCGGATGCCCCGACGCCGACCGTGCCGGGACCGTTGCCCAGTAGCGAGCCGGCCTCGCCTGCCAATGCACTGGCCACGAAGATCAGCGCAAACCAGCCGCGGCCGATCAGCGACTCCAGCCTGACACCGACGATGAACAGCGCGACGCAGTTGCTCACGAGGTGCCATCCGCTGCCATGCAGAAGCGGCGCAAGACCGATCCGCCACCACTCCCCCCTTCCGATGACGAGATCGTAGCCGGAGGCGCCCTGAGCGATCAGCGAGCGGACATCGAGGTCGCCGTCCCGCGCAATGTCGACGGCCAGACTGCGTTGCAGAGCGAAGATCAGGAGCAGAGCGAAGATCAGGCCAAGGGTGAGGAAGGGGATATCGGCCAGAAGCTTGTTGTCGGCAAAGAGCGTCTCCTCGCTTGACGAGGGCTTCTCAACAGCGATCGGCGCGGCTGCGGGTTGGAACGATGCTCTTGGAGCGGGCGCTACGGTGCCGCGTCGGCCGAAAGTGTTGGTCGCCATGAAAGCATTTCCCGCGTTGTCACAGCCTTGAGTTGACGCGAGAGGTGTTTTCGACTGGTTAGCACCGAGGTTGCGGGGCGGCCGAAATCATCCCGATTGCTGACCGCCCGGTTTCGCGGATCGACCGCATTTTAGCGATCAAGGGTCGCGCTTACGCCTTCAACTCCACCGTCTTGAACTCAGCGGGGAGGATCACCTCCAGCAGCTCCACGTCATCCGAATAGTCCAGGATCATGTGCCTGATCTTCGGCGGCTGGGTCCAGGCGCTGCCTTGCTTCATCAAGGTCTCGCCCTGCCCGTCCATATAGGTCTTCACCCAGCCCTTGAGCACGTAGACCATCTGGAATTCGACGTCGTGATAGTGGAGCTTGGAGACCTCGGCCGGATTGCAGGGGCCTTGCAAGCGGATCACATGCGCCTGCGCCAGGCCATGGGTCGCCTCGGCGATGCCGAGATCGCGGTACTTCGCGTAGGTGCGCAGGCCGTCGGCCTTGAAGTCTTCCTCGCGGTGATGGCTGACGGCGATGCGCTGCTTCGGCCGTGCGGTCTTCTTCGGCGCGGCGGTGCGCGCCTTCGCCTTCACGGCCTTGCGCGCAGAGGATCGCGCCGCCGCCTTGGCGCCGTTCCGCTTCTTCGCCGCGGTCTTCAATGCGGGCCTCGATGCCCTTTGCTTGGCCATTGTCTGCCTCCCTGTTATGAGCCGCGCCCATCGCACGGATGTGGCTCGAACGCCAGACTACCCAGTCCCGGGCGAGGCAGCAATTGCGGGCTGATTGTGCTGAGTAGCTCCGCATCTGCGCTTACCCTCCCCTGGAGCGGGAGGGTCGAGCGCGCGAAGCGCGAGCGGGGTGGGGTGATCTCTCCACTCGGACACTGTTCGACGTCGAGAGACCGTCACCCCACCCCGTCTCACATTTCGCTCCGCTCTATGTGAGCCGACCCTCCCCCTCCAGGGGAGGGTAAGAGGCTGTTGGCCAGTCACGCAATCACCGCATCGATCGTAGCTTGCCCCAAGCTGGCGTGGCGAGAGGCCGTCGTCTCGTCTTCGTTCTCACGCTGAACTAGTCTCGCCGGGACATCCGGGGGAATTGATTCATGGGCAGCAATGTCGGTCAGCGTGCATTTCAAAATGCCCGGCTTCAGAAACGGCAGAAGGCCGAATTGCTGCCCTTGCTCGGGCAAGCGCTCGAACTGCACAAGAAGGGGCGCCTCTCTGAGGCCAAGGCTGCCTATCGCCAGCTCCTGCAGATCGCGCCCAATCAATTCATCGCGCTGCATATGCTCGGCGCCCTGGAGTCCGAGGCGAAGAACTATCAGCAGGCCGAGATCCTGCTGAGCCGGGCCATTGCCGCGGATCCGCGATCGGCCGAAGCCCATATGAGCCTGGGCGTCGCGCTGAACGGGCTGAAACGTCACGCTGAGGCCCGCGAGATTTATCGCAAGGCCCTCGCCTTGCGGCCCAACTACGCCCTGGCCCTGTCCAACCTCGGCAACGCGAACGCAGCCCTTGATCGGCACCTGGAAGCCCTCGACAGCTACGATCGGGCGCTCGCCATCGACGGAAACCTGGCTGAAGCCCACAACGGCCGGGGCTCTGCGCTCTGCCGTCTGCGCAACTACGACGAGGCGCTCGCAAGCCTGAACCGCGCGCTCGCGATCAAGCCCGACTATGCGGCGGCGCTGGCGAACCGCGCCGTTGCGCTCCGGGAGCTGCAGCGATTTGACGAGGCCATGGCGGATTGCAATCGGGCAATCGCCCTCGCCCCTGACGACGTGAACGGATGGCTCTGGCGCGCCAATGTCCTGCTCCAGACCCACCAGATGGCCCAGGCATTGGCCGATTGCGAAAAGGCGCTCGCGATCGCGCCCGATTCCGATCAGGCTCACCTGGTGCTGGGCCTCTGCCTTGCCGGGCTCGGCCGGGTCGACGAAGCCCTCGCCAGTTTCGACAGAGCCCTCGACATCCGGCCCGACCTCGAGAGCGCGATCTCCAGCAAGATCTTCGCGCTCGACTTCGTGCCGGACGCGAGCGTCGCGCAGCATCAGCAGGCGCGACGGGTATGGTGGGAGCGGATCGGCGCGAAACTCGCGTCAGAAGCGGCGGCACCGCATGACAACAGCCGCGATCCGGATCGCCGCCTGGTGCTGGGCTACGTCTCGTCGGACTTCAACGCGCATTCGGCCGCGTTCATTTTCAAGCCCGTGCTGCAACACCATGATCGGACCCGGTTCGAGATCGTGTGCTACTCGTGCTCGTCGAAAGTGGACGCGACGACACGCGAATTTCAAGCCATCGCCGATCGCTGGCGTGATGCCTCGCAATGGAGCGACGATCGCCTTGCCGCCCAGATTCGCGACGATCGCATCGATATCCTGATCGATCTGTCCGGCCATACCAGAGGAAACCGCCTCGGTGTATTTGCGCGCAAGCCGGCACCGATCCAGGCGCACGGCTGGGGCCACGGCACCGGCACCGGACTGCCGACGATCGACTATCTGTTCTCGGATCCGGTCGGGATTCCCCAGGCGGTTCGGCCTCTGTTTGCAGAGACGGTCGTCGACCTGCCGTGCTTCGTGACCCTGGCGCCGCTGCCTGCCGGAATTGCGCAGGGCAAGACGCCGGCGCTCTCGAACGGCTTCGTCACATTCGGTGTCTTCAACCGCATCAGCAAGATCTCGGACGAGGCAGCGGCAGTCTGGTCCAGGATTCTCGCGCGGGTGCCGGGCTCGCGACTGCTGATCAAGGACGTTGCGCTCGACGATCAACTGGTCCGCGACAAGCTGCTGGCGCGATTTGCGGCGTGCCGATTGCCGGCCGAACGCATCGATCTGCTCGGGGCTACGTTGCGGGACGAGCATCTGGCATCGTTCAACCGCATCGACATTGCCCTCGACCCGTTCCCGCAGAACGGCGGCGTCAGCACATGGGAAGCCCTGCAGATGGGCGTGCCCGTGGTGGCGAAGCTGGGGAGCAGCCTGCCCGGCCGCGCTGCCGGCGCCATCCTCACCGCGCTTGGCCTGCCGGACTGGGTCGCCGACAGCGAGGAGGCCTATGTCGAGATCGCGGCCAGCCGTGCGGCTGAGGTCGGCGAGCTCGACCAATTGCGCCGCGAATTGCCCGCAACGATCAACGCCGCGGCCGCGGGCAACCCCGTCGCATATGCGCAAGCGGTGGACGAGGCCTATCGCGCGATGTGGACGCGCTATTGCAGCGGCGTCTGATTTGGAGATCTCGTAGGGTGGGCTAAGCGTAGCGTGCCCACCATTGCCAGATACTGCGCAGAGATGGTGGGCACGGCGCGCGAAGTGCGCGCCTTTGCCCACCCTACGAGACCGCTGCGCTGTTCAATGCAGCCGGAATACGCCGTCGACGGCGCGGAGCTCGGCCGGCTTGATCAGCTTGCAATGCGCCACCGTAACCGAGTGGAGGGGGCCGTCGAGCTTCTCCTGCCAGAACGCCAGGAAATCGGTCAGCGCGGGGAATTTCGGAAACATGTCGTAGTTCTGCCAGACATAGGTCTGCAGCAGCGAGGGATGATCCGGCATCCGATAGAGAATTTGTGCCGTCGTCAGCCCGTAGCCCAGCATCTGTTTCCGGAATTCCTCGGAAACGCCCCCAACGCGCAGTCCCATGCCAAACCTCCTTTGCAGGAGCGCATTTGCGGGGGTGGCCTGTCCGTGCCCCGGGAGCCACCCGGAAACGATGCGCTCACATGAGAGAAATGTGACGCAAACTGACAACTCATCTCAAGCCCAAAAGTTTAACAAGCTGTTGAAATTCAATGCTTTAGCAGCAGAGACGACTCCGTGCTAATACGGCCTCCCAAGCGGCCTCGAAGAGGCCTCCGAGGCTGGTTAACGATGGCAAAGGGTTTCTGGCAGTCCGCGCTTTCGGCTGCTATTTTTTTCTGCTACAAACCCTTGCCCCCGCAAAATTCCTGTCCTATTTCAGCGTCGCCCGTGCTAGCACTCACGGGCAACGATTGCTAACAACCTCAAAACCTCAACCCGAGCAATTGCTTAGGAGGACTGCATGAAATTCCGTCCGCTTCACGACCGCGTCGTGGTCAAGCGCATCGACGCCGAAGAGAAGACCGCTGGCGGCATCATCATTCCCGACACTGCCAAGGAAAAGCCCTCCCAGGGCGAAGTCGTCGCCGTCGGCCCCGGTGGCCGCGACGAAGCTGGCAAGCTGATCCCGATCGACCTGAAGGTCGGCGACCGCGTGCTGTTCGGCAAGTGGTCCGGCACCGAGGTCAAGATCGACGGCCAGGACCTGCTGATCATGAAGGAGAGCGACGTGATGGGCGTTCTCGAAGTCAGCGAGTCCAAGAAGAAGGCGGCTTAAGAGCCCCTCTCCTCCCTCCAGTCAAACCCTCAAGGAAAAATTCAGATGGCAGCCAAAGAAGTCAAATTCTCGGTTGAAGCGCGCGACAAGATGCTGCGCGGCGTCGACATCCTCGCCAACGCGGTGAAGGTCACGCTCGGTCCGAAGGGCCGCAACGTCGTGCTCGACAAGTCGTTCGGCGCTCCCCGCATCACCAAGGACGGCGTCACCGTCGCCAAGGAGATCGAGCTCGACGACAAGTTCGAGAACATGGGCGCGCAGATGGTGCGCGAAGTCGCCTCCAAGTCCGCTGACGCGGGCCGGCGACGGCACCACCACCGCGACCGTGCTCGCGGCCGCGATCGTGAAGGAAGGCGCCAAGTCGGTCGCCGCCGGCATGAACCCGATGGACCTCAAGCGCGGTATCGACCTCGCGGTCGAAGCCGTCGTGGCCGACCTCGAGAAGAACTCGAAGAAGGTCACCTCGAACGACGAGATCGCCCAGGTCGGCACCATCTCGGCCAACGGCGATGCCGAGATCGGCAAGTTCCTCTCCGACGCCATGAAGAAGGTCGGCAACGAGGGTGTCATCACCGTCGAGGAAGCCAAGTCGCTCGAGACCGAGCTCGACGTGGTCGAGGGCATGCAGTTCGACCGCGGCTACATCTCGCCCTACTTCGTCACCAACGCCGACAAGATGCGCGTCGAGATGGACGACGCCTACATCCTCATCAACGAGAAGAAGCTCTCCTCGCTGAACGAGCTGCTGCCGCTGCTCGAGGCCGTGGTGCAGACCGGCAAGCCGCTGGTCATCGTCGCCGAGGACGTCGAAGGCGAAGCGCTTGCGACCCTGGTCGTGAACCGTCTGCGCGGCGGCCTGAAGGTCGCGGCCGTCAAGGCTCCGGGCTTCGGCGATCGCCGCAAGGCCATGCTGCAGGACATCGCGATCCTGACCGGCGGCCAGGCGATCTCGGAAGATCTCGGCATCAAGCTCGAGAACGTCACGCTCAACATGCTCGGTCGCGCCAAGAAGGTGATGATCGACAAGGAGAACACCACGATCGTCAACGGCGCCGGCAAGAAGGCCGACATCGAGGCGCGCGTGGCCCAGATCAAGGCGCAGATCGAGGAGACCACCTCGGACTACGACCGTGAGAAGCTCCAGGAGCGTCTCGCCAAGCTCGCGGGCGGCGTCGCGGTGATCCGCGTCGGCGGCGCGACCGAGGTCGAGGTGAAGGAGCGCAAGGATCGCGTTGATGACGCGATGCATGCGACCCGCGCGGCCGTGGAAGAAGGCATCGTTCCGGGCGGCGGCGTCGCCCTGCTCCGTGCCTCCGAGCAGCTCAAGGGCCTGCGCACCAAGAACGACGACCAGAAGACCGGCGTCGAGATCGTGCGCAAGGCGCTGTCGGCGCCCGCTCGCCAGATCGCGATCAACGCCGGTGAAGACGGCTCGGTGATCGTCGGCAAGATCCTGGAGAACAAGGCCTACAATTACGGCTTCGACTCCCAGACCGGCGAATATGCCGACCTCGTCAAGAAGGGCATCATCGACCCGACCAAGGTGGTCCGCACCGCGATCCAGAACGCAGCCTCGGTGGCAGCGCTCCTGATCACCACGGAAGCCATGGTCGCCGAGCTGCCCAAGAAGGGCGGCGCCGGCCCCGCGATGCCCCCGGGCGGCGGCATGGGCGGCATGGACTTCTGATCCAGCCTCTCAGGCAAAGTCGAGACACGCGAAACCCCGGCAGCGATGCCGGGGTTTTTGTTTGGGGGCGCCGTTCTCTCCACCCGTCATTCCGGGGCGCGACGAAGTCGCGAACCCGGAATCCATAACCACGAGCCTTATTTCGTTATCCCCGGATAGAGATCATCCCAGTTCGGGTTCTGCTCCTCGATGAGACGCGTCTTCCAGTCGCGTCGCCACTTCTTGAGCTCCTTCTCGCGGGCAATGGCAGTCGCGGGATCGTCATAGATTTCGAACAAGACGAGCTTGTCGACGCCGTAGTTGCTGGTGAAGCCGGGAACGGCTTTCGTTCTGTGCTGATACACACGGCGCACGAGCTCGTTGGTCACGCCGATGTAGAGCGTGCCGTGCTTCTTACTCGCGAGGATGTAGACATAGTAGGCCATTCCATCCGCCTGTGGTTATGGATTCCGGGCTCGCGCCCAAGAGGGCGCGCCCCGGAATGACGGCTGGATAGAGAGCGCGCGCAACCAAGCGCTTCGCGCTGCCCCGGAATGACGGGGGGCCTCACTCCACCTTCCCGATCCGCTCGAAGCGCGGCTCGCCGTCCTCGTCGAGCGACCAGAAGATCCGCGTCACCTTGCCGATGAGATTGTCCATCGGCACGAAGCCGAATGTCGACTGCATGCGGCTGTCGGTGGAATTGTCGCGGTTGTCGCCGAGCACGAAGAAGTGGCCCGGCGGCACCGTGAAGACGTTGGTGTTGTCGAGGATGCCGTCGTCGGCGCAGTCGTAGGTCACATAGGACGCGCCGCTCGGCAGCGTCTCGCGCCAGCGCTTGACGGCGGCGCGGTCGTCGACACCGCAAGCGTCGCCAGCAGGTGTCGCCTCCAGGGCGACGCGCGTCACCGGGCGGCCGTTGAGGATGAGCTGGCCCTGCCGCATCTGGATGCGGTCTCCTGGCAGGCCGACGACGCGCTTGACGTAGTCGACAGAACTGTCCTTCGCCGTCCGGAACACGACGATGTCGCCATATTCGGGATCGGCGGCGAGGATGCGGCCCGAGATCCAGGAGGGCGCGAACGGGAGCAAATTGCGGCCATACCCGTAGGCATATTTCGCGGCGAAGACGTAGTCGCCGACCATCAGCGTCGGTGCCATCGAACCGGACGGAATGTTGAACGGCTGATACAGGACGAAGCGAAACAGGATCACCGGCGACCACAGCACCGGGATCATCAGGATCAGGACAACGATCGCCTTCCAGTCGCTGGATCGCGCCGCGGGGCGGATCGATTCCTGAAGAACGGTCATGTGCCTTCCCTGATCAAGACGTTGCGGCCCCAAGATGACGCAACCTGCGAGCGCGCTCAATCCCCGACCAGCTCAAATTGGTCGCGCCGCGCGCCGATCGCGTTCATCGCAGACGGCGGCAACGCAGATGTGAAGGGCCGCCCGTGGGCGGCCCTTCGGTTCATGCGCTCTCGGGCGCCTTCAGGCGCACGAGCCGGGTCAGGAGCGCATCGAGGCCCTGGCCGTCGCCGGCATGGAGGTCGATGCGTCCGACCTTCTCGACCAGCCGCTCCAGCGACTCCAGCTCCTTGAGCCGCAGCAGCAGGGGGTTCTCCTCCATCAGGCGGGCAGTGTTCAGGAGCGAACGCGTCGCCGCGGTCTCCTCCTGCCGGCGGATCAGGTTCGCCTTCGCGACCCGCTCCGCCTCCACCACCTTGTTCACCAGCTCCCGGATCTCGCCGGGCAGGATCACGTCCTTGACGCCGAGCTCGGTGACCTCGACGCCGGACTCCGCGACGCGTGCCCGCACATAGTCGCGCAGCTCCGCATCCAGCGCCGCCTTCGCCGACAGCACCTCGTCCAGCGTCCGGCTAGCTACCGCCTCGCGGATCGCGAACTGCACCAGGCGGTACAGCCACGCATCCACGTCGGGCACGGTCGCAACCGTGCGCTCGGGATCGACAACCTTACGGAACGCCGTCAGCGTCACCCGCAGCGCGATGCGATCCTTGGTCAGCATCTCCTGCGCGGTGATCTCGACCGGCTGGGGCCGCAGGTCGAGGCGCTTCACCTCGATCTTGCGGCCGACGGTCCAGAAGGCGTGCCGGCCGGGCGCGAGCCGCTCGGTGAGCCGGCCCTCGACATAGAGCAGGCCCGCCTCGTGGTTCTCGACCACGGTCTCCGACGTCACGGCCGAACGGTTGCGCTCGATCATGGCCAGATGTCGCGCGCTGACCTTGGGATCAGCGGACACATCGATGCGCTCGACATCGATGCGGGTTGCGACCTTCCAGTAGACGCGCACCTGCCAGGGCGTCACCAGATGCACGGGTCGGCCGTCGAGGCTGATGATGGCGATCTCGTCCGCCTTGGTCTCGACCGCCTCGAACAGCTCGGCGGCCAAATCAGGCCGCGCGGCCTTGAGCACTGCATAGCGCTCCGCAGAAAATTCGCTGCGGACCACGTCGAGCACCTCGGCCTTCAGCTCGTGCAGGGGAGCGAACAGGCGATGCTTGCCGGGCGCGAGCACGCGCACGAGCTGCCCGTTGCGCGTCAGCAACGCACGCTCGCCATCCTTCACCGTCACGTTCAGCGTCAGCAAGTGCCAGCCCTTGTTCAAAGTCATGGCACGCCTCCTTCATTTGCGCCCGGCCGAATGCCGGACGACAGGTTTCGTTTGCAAAGGACTTGAGGACGCGGACGACGCTTCCCATGAAATCGGCGGGCCGGGGCTTGAGCTTGCACGATGACGGGCGCACGCGCGCGATCGCGCGAGACGTGTCGCGCGGTCATGCGGAGCCACCCGGCATCGGCGCAAGCGGTATCTACCCGCGGCGCAAAGCCGGTCTCACAGTGTCGTTGTTCGGACGAAAGCCTTTTGGGCAATACGGCCGGACGGCGACTGAAGCGCGCGTCCGGTCCCCTTCAGAGGTATCAGCTTTTCAGGCTGAAACGGAGCGCTGGAGCGGGATTCGAACCCGCGACAGGATGAGTCACGATCATCTGCTCTACCAAACTGAGCTATCCTTTGTGCAAGAGACCGGAATCGAACCGATGCCTTCGGGTGTTCAACCCGACGCTCTCCATGAGCTACGTCCTGCGTTTCTCCTTCATTCGGCGGAACACGATATCGCAGAGCGATCCGCGCCAGTCGGGATCTCAGAGAGCCCGAACCCACGGCCTAGCGAAGGACGGCGCTAATAGACCAGGCACGTTCGGGTTGCAAGGGGGTGATGCAAGATTTTTCATCCGTCATTCCGGGGCGCGGCGAAGCCGCGAGCCCGGAATCCATAACCACAAGTCCTAGTTGGAGATCCCGTTGTAGAGATCATCCCAGTTGGGATTCTGTTCGTCGATCAATCGCGTCTTCCAATCCCGACGCCATTTCTTCAGTTCTTTTTCTCGAGCAATCGCACTCGCGGGGTCGTCGAAAATCTCAAACAGAACCAGCTTGTCGACGCCGTATCGCTTGGTGAATCCCGGGACGACTTTGGTCTTGTGCTGGTAAACGCGTCGAACGAGGTCGCTGGTTACGCCAATGTAGAGCGTGCCGTATTTTCTACTCGCCAAGATGTAGACGAAGTACGCCATTCCATCGGCCTGTGGTTATGGATTCCGGGCTCGGCGCTTCGCGCCGCCCCGGAATGACGAGCGGATGTTAGGATGAAGCGGAGAGTACATCAACCAAAAGCTGTAGTCGCAGTATTGCGATCGTTGCTCCGCGAAGCACCTCAACCGCGCGACATCGCCTGGAAACACGCCCTCACCCAGTCGATGGTCACGCGCGCTGCAGCGTCGCGCTTGAGATGGTTCTGCACCAAGAGCCAGACGTCGCGGCGCTTCGGTAGCAGCGTGGCGCGCAGGCGGCGATCGCCGAGCAAGTCCGCGCAAACATACTCCGGCAGCACGCCTGCGGCCTGATGCGCGCGGATCAGGTTACGGATGACACGAACGTTGTCGGTGACGCAGCGCGCGCGGGCTTTCTTGGTGCGCAGGAATTGCATCTCGGGAATGGCACCGAGCCCGTCCGGATAGACGCAGAGCATCGGCTCGCCTTCGATCCTCGCAGGCTCGAAGTAATAGAGCTTGATGTCGCCGACCCTGGAGATCGCGAAATCGCCCTTGTCGGGCTTGCGCAGGCGGATGGCAAGATCGGCCTCCCAGCGCGAGAATTTGACGTTCTCGCTCGAGGTGAGGAATTGCAACGTCAGGCCGGGATGAGCGCGCAGGAAGTCGCTCGTGCGCGGCGACAGCACCGCCTCGGCGACCGTATTGGTGGAGGCGATGCGCAGACGTCCGACCGGACCTTCCAGGCTCTCGCTGAGGCGACCGATCTCGGCGGCATGTGCGGCCATCGCCTCGACATGCGCCAGCACCGCCTCGCAACTCCGCGTCGGCCGGCGGACGCCGTCGGCGGCCTCGAACAGACGCAAACCGAGCGCACGCTCGATGCGCGACAGCCTGCGTCCGACCGTGGTCTCGTCGAGTGCGAAGCCGCGCGCTGGCGCCGGCGTAGGTGCCCTCGTCCCTGACGGCAGCGATGATGCGCAGATCGTCCCAGTTCATAGCGCGAGGCTATACCGGCCCCGAGCGGCCTGCAATATCGCAGCCACCCGCTGCAATATCCCTGCATATCGGCAGGCCTCCGCGGCGCTATGTTTCGTTCAGCCTTTGCCCCCGGAGATTTCCAAGACCATGACGACCGCGAAGACCCTGCTGCAGCTCGCCGGCGCCGATCTCACCCCGCCGCGCCTTGCCGACGCCGCGCTGGTGCTGATCGATATCCAGAACGAGTATCTCGAAGGTCCTCTCGCTTTGCCCGAGGCGAGACCTGCGATCGCGCGGGCGGCTGCGCTCCTGGCACGAGCTCGCGACAGCGGCGCCGCGATCTTCCATATCGCCCATCGCGGCAAGGCCGGCAGCCTGTTCGATCGCGGCGCGGACCGCGGCGCCATCGTCGCCGAACTCAGCCCCCGTGCCGGCGAGCTGGTGATCGAGAAAGAGTTGCCGAATGCGTTCGCCGGCACTGATTTGCGGGCGCGCCTTGCCGAAACCGACAGGAAGAACATCGTGCTGGCCGGCTTCATGACGCATATGTGCGTCAGCTCCACCGCGCGCGCCGCGCTCGACCTCGGTTTTCGCACGACGATCGATGCCGATTCCTGCGCCACGCGCGACCTGCCGGACGGCCGCGGCGGCACGCTGGACGCTCGAACCATCCATGAGGTTGCACTCGCCGAGCTATCCGACCGCTTCGCCATCATCGCGCGCGGCGACGCATTGAAATAACGGAGCAACGCGATGCTGCAACTCTATTTCTCGCCGATGGCCTGCTCGCTTGCGAGCCGCATCGCGCTGATGGAAGCAGGCCTCGAGGCGCACTATCATCTGGTGCATCTCAGGACCAAGCAGGTCGTGGACGACGACAGCGACTTTCGCGACGTAGCGCCGAAGGGAGCGGTGCCGGTCCTCGTGCTGGAGAACGGCGAACGGCTGACCGAGTGCGCGGCAGTGTTGCAATATATCGCTGACCTGAAGCCCGAGCGTGACCTTGCGCCACGGCCGGGCGATATCGATCGCTATCGCCTGCAGGAATGGCTGAGCTTCATCGGAACCGAGATCCACAAGGCGTTCCTGTTTCCGACCTTCTGGTACAAGGACGACGGCTCGCTCGCCAAGCCGCGTGCACGGATCCCGCAGACCCTGTCGGTGCCGTCAGCGCATCTGGCAGACCGCGAATTCCTCGTCGGCAACGGCTTCACCGTGGCAGATGCCCATCTCACCTGGGCCTTGCTGCTGCTCCGTCCGGCGGGTGTCGACATCACACAATGGCCCTCGCTCGCCGCCTATCTCGAACGCATGCAGGAGCGGCCCGTGGTGCGAGAGGCGATCGCCACCGAGATGGCGCTGCGCAAGACCATGCCCGCCAATGCCGCGTAGCAGGTCACCGATGCGGGCAATGGCGCTGGCAAAGCGAAAAAACAAAAGGGCCGCTGCGAGCGGCCTTTTCGATCAACTGGGATCGGCGAAGATCACTCCACCGGCGCCAGCACGGCGAGCTTGCGGATGCCCTTGTTGCGGTAAGCGTCGAGGAACGCGTAGTAGTCCTTGAACGACACGCAGCCGTTGGAATCACCGTTCGGCCCGAGCATGAAGGTGTGAGCGAGCAGGCCGTCGCGGCCGTAGATCGCACTCTCGCCGCCGATCGGGGTCAGGCGCAGCGCCGGCACGCCGTGGAACAGCGCCTCGCGCGGCTTCAGGGTGTAGATGTGCGGCGGCGTCACGCCGCGCATGCGGATTTTAGAGGAGCGCGGATCGTCGAGATTGGAGCCGAGGCCGGAATGCGCCTCGAGCCTGGTGCCGTCGGGCAGATACACCGTCTTGGCGGTGATGTCGTAGACCGCGGTGTCGCGCTCATAGGGCGGCGCGCCGCCGAGCATGGGGTTCTGCTCCTTCGGCGCGATGGATGCCGTCACGCTGGCATCGGCCGAGGCATAGGCGAGCAGTCCACCCGACGGCTCGCGCTTGCCCCAGAGCTTTTCGACCATCGACTGGCGCGGAGCGGTGATCGACATCACCGCGGCCTTGGCGCGATCGGCAAAGGATTTCGGTTTCGCTTCGGGCGCCGGCACGATCTCGGCCGGGTCGGCCGAGGCCAGTTGCATCTGGCCCTCGCGCTTGGCCTTGTCAGCAGGCTTGTCGATGGTCTTGTCAGTGGATTTGGCCGCCGGCTTCAGCGCGTCCGCGACCTTGGCGATCACGCTCTGCTTCGGGGCGTCCTTCGAAGTTTCCTTGGTTGCCGCAACCTGGGCTGCGGGTGCGCTTGCGGCATTCGACGGCACGCCTTGCGTCGCCGCCGCGGCAAAGCGCTCGTTGAACATCTCGCGCGAGATCGGAGCTGCGACCTGCAGGCGGTCGGGCAGCAGCGCGAAAGTTTCCTTGATGGCTTCGCCCGCCTCACGCAGTGCCACCCTGGGCGCGCGCTTGATCACCGGCTCGTCGTAGCCGATGCTGCCCACCGTCGGATAGACGCTCGCGCCGAAGATGTTGCTGTGGATGGTCCAGCCGGCGCCCATCACGACGCAGCCGATCGCCGCGGCGCCAAGCCAATTGGTCGTTGTCATTTTCCGGGAAGATTTCCGCGAATTGTTCTTGGAGAAATTCTTGGACTTCCGTGCCGCGTTACTCTGCGCAGCGATACTCGTACTCATTCGCCTTGCGTCCAGGACGGTGTCACTCAGTCCCCCTTCGAAGCGCCGCTGGTCACGATCCGGGAACAGCATCTCGCAGAGGGTCGGAGCGTCATTAAGGCGACTTTTAGTTAAATGCGGATTAAGTTCGGGCGGATCTGGGGCAACTCGTTAACGTTGTCCCGTTTTGAGAAAAAAGCCCGCAGAATTACGGACTTAGTCGGGTCTGTTAACCATAATTCTCGGCCGATTCAGCACGCTCTGCGGACGTCCTCAGCCACATCCATGACGCACTCAACAACGTCATTTTCGTGATCCTCGACTGCCCCCAAAACGTAATGCGCAAGCGTTGCGCGAGGCTGGTGGAGCACGCGTCCGATAGGCCTCTTCCGCCGGCCATGCGGCACCGGCGCAGGCGCATGACGCGTCGCGCGACCTCACGCGGCACGGCGCCGTGACTGAAAGTTGATCGCGTCGGTTCTGGACATCGCCACCGCGAGAAAATAGCTGCCACGTCGGCACTTTTCAGCAGCCTCTGCGTGTGATACGGTACCGTATCATCCCGCCCTGACCTGTGCCGAGCACGCAAACGGAGGCTGGCATGAGAAGGATCGCGCGCGCAGGGCTTTTCGCCCTGGCGGGGTCGTTTCTGTTGATTGGATCTGCGATGGCGCAGCCTGCGGCCGATGCGGGCTGCACGGCATCGCCGTCGGCTGCCGGGACGCAGACCTGGCGCTGCGACAACGGCATCACCATCGTTGCGGAAAACGGCGCCAGGTTTGAACTGAAGGACGCCAACCGCGACGGACATATAGACTCGGTCGAATTGAGCAGCAAAGCCTTGCTGCTCGAGGTGCCCAAGAAGCCGCGGGGCAATCCCTTCAAGGTGCTGACGCCGCAAGCGATTGCCGCGGTGCGCGGCACCAAATGGGCGGTCGATGTCGCTGACGCCAAGACCGCCGTGTTCGTCGCAGACGGCCGGGTCGGCGTGAGCCGCAGGGCTCGTGGACGCGGCGTCGTGCTTGGGCCCGGCGAAGGCGTCGATGTCGAGGCAACCGGCCCCCTGATCGTCAAGACCTGGGGCCAGCCGCGCGTCGATGCGCTGATGGCAAG
Source organism: Bradyrhizobium sp. USDA 372 (assembly GCF_053629095.1). NCBI lineage: Bacteria > Pseudomonadati > Pseudomonadota > Alphaproteobacteria > Hyphomicrobiales > Nitrobacteraceae > Bradyrhizobium > Bradyrhizobium sp. USDA 372. Next base: position 1,327,514 of record NZ_JBRJHR010000001.1, read on the forward strand.
ACTCGGGCAATGAGCCCCTGGTCGACCAGGCCCGGCCCATGAAATTTGGACAATAGGATTGCAAGACGACCGCATGCGCAGCCGACGCGTTCAGATACTGGTGGCACTCGTCCTCACCGCGCTGTGGGGCGCGGGCATCTATGCCACGCATGCCGACGGCCATCTGCGCTTTCTCGACCGCCTCGAAGCGACGCTGACAGACTGGCGGACGCAGGCCCGCGGCGTGCAGCGTCCGCCGGATCTCGTCACCATCGTCGCGATCGACGACACCGTGGTGAAGCGGGGCGGCAGCTATCCGCTGCCGCGCGCCGATCTCGCCCGCGTCGTCGACACCATCGTGCAGTTCAAGCCGAAGGTGGTGGCGATCGACCTGCTGCTGGTCGATCGCAGCGCAGCGATCGGCGATGCGACGCTCGCCAACACGCTCGCCACCGGCCCGATGGTGCTCGCCGCCGCGGCGATCTTCCCCTCCGCCAGCGAAACCGTGGCCCCCAGCAGCGAAGGTCCCCTGGCCGTGCTGCCCGAGGCCGAGCGCTTCCTGCAGCCATTGCCCGCATTCGCCGTTCACGCCGAGGTCGGCGTCGTCAACGTCGCGACAGGGCAATCAGGCTCGCCGCTCGCGGTGCCGATGCTGTTCCGGACCCGCGACAAGGTCGAGCTGTCGTTTCCGTTGCGCGTCGCGGCCCGCGCGCTCGACAAGCCGCTGACCGTCGCGCCGGGCCATCTCATGCTCGGCGATCGCCTGGTGCCGACCGACAGCAACCTGGCATTGCCGATCACCTATTACGGCCCGCGCCGCACCATCCGTACCGTCAGCGCACAGAGCATCTTCGACGGCACGCTCGATCGCGCGGCCATCGAGAACCGGATCGTCGTGATCGGCGCCTCCGTCGCCGGCGGCGGCGATTTCTATCCGACGCCGTTCGATTCGCTGATGCCCGGCGTCGAGGTGGTCTCGACCGCGATCACGCATCTCGTTGCCGGCGACGCCATCTTGCGCGACCACAGGGTGCGCATTGCCGACGCGCTCACGGCGATCCTGCTGCCGATGCTGCTGGTCGGCCTGCTCGCCTGGCAGCGCATCGCGCTCGGCACCATGGCCGCGGCCGCGGTGATGATCGCCTGGGCCGGGCTCAACCTGTTCGCGTTCATGCATGGCATCTGGCTGAACGCCGCGACCACGCTCGCCGCGGCGGTGCCGCCGGTTGCGGTCTTTGCCGGCGTGCAGCTGTGGGCCGGGGGCCGCCGCACGCAATATTTCGCCGCCCGGAGCAGGTCGCTCGCGCAATTCCAGGCTCCGGCGCTGCAGGATTGGCTGGCGCGAGATCCGAACTTCCTGTCGAAGCCGGTGCGGCAGGACGCAGCCGTGGTGTTCGTCGATCTCTCCGGTTTCACCGGTCTGAGCGAGCGGATCGATCCGGACCAGCTCACGAATATCCTGAAGGCGTTTCATGCGCTGATCGACCGGACCGCGATCGATTGCGGCGGCATGATCACGGGCTTCCTCGGCGACGGCGCCATGATCCTGTTCGGGCTGCCGCGCGCGATGCCCGACGACTCGGCACGCGCGCTGAAATGCGCGATCGATCTGCATCGCGGCCTCGCAGGCTGGATCGCCTCGCTGCCGCCGGCGATCGCAGGTCAGCTCGGCTTCAAGATCGGCGCGCATTGCGGCCCGATCGTCGCCTCGCGGCTCGGCGAAAGCCATCAGCACATCACGGCGACAGGCGATACCGTTAACGTCGCAAGCCGGCTGATGGAGATTGCCGCCCAGAACGATGCGCGCCTCGCGCTGAGCGACACGCTGCTGGATGCGGCCGACTTCCAGGGCGCGCCCGACGGCGTTCTGTCCGGCCCCCTGCTCGCCCAGGTCCGCGGCCGCTCCGGCGTCGTGACCGTCTGGTTCTGGCGCGACCGGGATGGACCAGGCCAGGATGCGGCCAAGGCCGAGATGATGGGCTAAAGCGCGATGAAGTGAGGCTCGATCGCTGCAAAGACGGAGGTGCGCTCCCTCTCCCGCTTGCGGGAGAGGGTTGGGGAGAGGGTGTTTCCGCAATGGCACAATCCCCTAGAGGAGAAAACCCTCACCCGCGCCTTCGGCGCGACCTCTCCCGCAAGCGGGAGAGGTTGCACCGAGCCCGTGGCAATCGATTCGACCTAGAGCCATTCCGCTCTAAGGCGCTACCGCGCTTCCGGCGGCGGCGAGCGGTCCAGCACCTCGCCCTTGGCACCTTCCAGCAGGTCGATGCCGTAGGTCTCGACCACGAGCGGCCCGCGCTTGCGCTGCAATTGCGCCACCTGCGTCACCTGCGCAAAGAGAGCATTGAGGGCTGGATTGGCGTCGGCGCGCAATTCGTCGACATAGAGCAGCCTGCCGGCGAGCAGCTTGGGATCGGGCTCTTTCATGTTGATCCAGCGGATGCGCTGGCTTTGCTGCGCGACGCAGGTGCCGCGCGGCAGATAGAATGCGAGCCAGCTCGTGGTGCCGTAATCCTGCGCGAGCACACAGGTCGCGCCACTGCGCACGCGCACCGCCTCGATCTCTGCCGCGAGCTCGCGCCAGCCGACACCGACACTGCGCACGGTGGCATCGCGGCGATATCCGGACAACCAGCCGGTATTGGCCTGCACGATCAGGGCTGCGAACATGACGATGCCCACCGGCGCGGCCCAGCGCAGGCAAAAGTCGACGAGGCGCCGCTGACGCGGCTTCCACTGCGCGAGATTGGCGGCGGCGGCCGCGGCTATGACAAACGGCGGATACACCGGTGCGAACCAGTTGGCCTCGACGCGGGCATGCAGCGAATGCCAGACGAAATAGGCGACGATGGTCCAGAACATCGTCTCGATCAGCACCCGCGAGGCCAGCGCGCCGGCGCGCTGCCAGGTCAGCGCGTGCAGGCCCATTGCGCCGAGGATGAAGACCAGCGGCGTTGCGAACGCGATCTGGGTCGGGATCAGCTCGGCGATGAAGACGGGGCGGAAGTCCTCGATCCTGGCGCGGCCGAGCTGCTTTGCGAACGAGACCCATTGATGGTCTGCATTCCAGAGGATCACCGGCGAGAACAGCGCCAGGGCCACGAGGCCGCCGAGATAGGGCCAGGGCGAGAGAAACCAGCGCCGGAGTTTTGGCACGGATGCGAGCCAGATCAGGATCGCCGGCCCGAAGAACATCGCGGTGTATTTCGACAGCAGAGCCGCGCCGACCGCCACGCCGACCGCGAGCCACCAGGCGCCCCGTCCCGTCTCCAGCACCTTGGCGAGGAAGAACAGCACGAAGCTGGAGGCGACCAGCAGCGGCGCATCGGGCGTGACGATCAGTGTGCCGACGGAAGCAAGCAGCGTCACATTGAGCAGGATGGCGCTGGTCGCGGCCACGCGTGCGCCGCCGAACAGGATCGCGGCGGAGCGATAGACCGCGTAGCTCATCGGCAGCGCCAGCAGGATCGAGACGAGGCGGACGCCGAGCTCGGTATCGCCCGCGATCATGGTGCCGGCGCGGATGACATAGGCGACCATCGGCGGATGGTCGTAATAGCCTCCGGCGAGGCTCTTCGACCACATCCAGTAATAGGCTTCGTCGAACGTGATCGGGGTGAACGCGGCTGCAACGAGCCGCAATCCCACCAGCGCGAGAATCAGCAGCGCGGTATTGCGGACGATCCGCGCGTCAGCTCCGCCCATGTCGCGCTATTTCTTGCGCCAGACGAACAGTCCGGACATCGCGTAGTTCCACACCACGCCCATCAGCGCGCCGGCCATGCCGGCCAGCCACCAGATCGGCTCCTGGTCGTAGACCGAGAAGGCGACGCCGACATTGGCGAGCAGGCCGACGCTGCACACGATGTAGAAGGCGATCAGGCCGCGCAGCAGCGCAAAGCCCTTCAGCCGCTGGTCGCGATAGGTGAGGAAGTTGTTGAGGATGAAATTGCTGGTCATGGCGACGATGGCGCCGGCGGCCTGCGCCTCCGCGAATGGCGCGTTGAACAGGCGAAGCGCGATGAACAGCGTGGTCAGGTGCACCACCAAGCCGAAGCCGCCGACCATCGCGAACAGGATGAAGCGCAGCGAGACGACGTCGTTGGTCAGCTTGGCGAAGACGAGACCGAGGAAGTCGAGCGCGACCATGGAATCGAGCTTGCTCTCGCCGTGCTGGCGGGCGCCGAAGGTGTAGGGAATCTCGACCGCCCGCAAGCTGCCATGCGCGGTCGCGACGATGTCGAGCAGGATCTTGAAGCCGTGCACGGAGAGCTTCGGTGCGAGCTGCTCGAAGCGGTCGCGGCGGATCATGAAGAAGCCGCTCATGGGATCGGCAATCTCGACCCGCAGCATCTTCTTGGCGACCTCGGTCGCGAGCGCGCTGGCGCCGGCGCGCTGCTTGTTGAAGCCTTCGCTCTTGTAGCCCTCGATGTAGCGGCTGCCGACGACGAGGTCGGCCTGATCGCTTGCGAGCAGCAACAGCATCTTGGGCAGCTGCGTCTCGTCGTGCTGGAGGTCGGCATCGATCACGGCCACATAGGGCGCGCTGGAGGCGAGGATGCCCTCGATGCAGGCGCCCGACAGGCCGCGGCGGCCGATGCGGCGGACGCAGCGCACGCGGCTGTCGCGCTGCGCCAGTTCGCGCACGACGTCCCAGGTGCCGTCCGGCGAATTGTCGTCGACGAACACGACCTCCCAGGCAACGTTGGCGAGCGTCGCCTCCAGGCGCCGGTACAGCACCGCGACGTTGTCGCGCTCGTTGAAGGTCGGTACGATGACCGACAGTTCCGGGCCCTCTTGAGCCTGGTTGTCGATGCCCGGTCTGATCGCTTCGTTCATGACGGCAGCGTATATCCGCCGCATCCTGCGCTGCCAAGCCGGGGTTCTGGGGAATGGCCGAAAAGGGCCCTAAAATGCCAACGACCCCGGAACGGCGGGCCGCGCGTACATCCGGCGCAGGCCTTAAGCTATTCCAAGGTCGTCCCAGCGACGGAGGTCTTACGCTCAACGTCGCCGTTAGAAGCTAGATGGGGACGGCAAAGGCGTTCCGCAAGGGGCGGAAACCCGGTTTTCATGCCCTATTGGTTGGGCACTTCCCGGATGATCGGCCCGCGCGGCGCGGGCGCGGCGGGGGCTGCCGGTGCCGCCGGAGCGGGCTCGACCTTCGCCGGCTTGGGCGGCTTGCCGTATTGGCCGATCGGCCCGAACACGACGGCAACCCCAAGCACGACCGCCGCGACGATCGCCCCCAGAATGCCACCCACCGACTCAGACGACATGCAAGTCCATCCCCGCTCCAGACCGGCCCACTGATACCACGGATGCGCGCGCGGCCGGAAGAGCTCACAGACAGCAACTAGCGACGGGCTACTTCGCCGGCGGCCGATGCTTGACGAAGGCCATCACGATGTCCTTCTGCGCCGCCTCCACCGCCCTGTTCGCGGTGGCGAGATGGGCGCCGGCATCGATGCTGGGATACTGCGTGGTGAGATAGTCGAGCAGCGCCACCCGGTAATATTGCCGCTCAGAAGGACAGGCGCCCGCAACCGAGCGGCCGAAATCCTGCTCCGACAGGCCCTGATTGGAGTCGCGCGAATATTCCCGCGCCAGGCAATGCCAGTAATCGTCGCGGCCCTGCTGGGCGAGCTTCTGCGCGCCCTTCGCGTCGTCGTCATCCGCCACGGCATAATTTGTCATGGCAGCAGATGTCATCATGACGAGCGCTATTCCCACCAGCAGCATCCGCATCTTGTTCTCCTTCTTCGCGGGTCCGGTCGCGAGCTTAGACGGGGCCGGCCAACTGGCCAATCACATCTGGTTTGATTAGGATGAGATCCCTCCCCCGTCGATGCGAGATCCTCCCGTGGCCAAAGCAAAAACTGCGTCCAAAAAATCCGGCAACATCTTCATCGGCATCGGCGGCTGGACCTTCGAGCCCTGGCGCGGCGTGTTCTATCCGGAGAAGCTGGCGCAGGCGAAGGAGCTGTCCTATGCCGCCTCCAAGCTGACCTCGATCGAAATCAACGGCACTTACTACGGCTCGCAGAAGCCGGAGAGCTTTCGCAAATGGGCGAGCGAGGTGCCTGAGGGCTTCGTGTTCTCGGTGAAGGGACCGCGCTTCGCGACCAACCGCCGCGTGCTCGCGGAGGCCGGCGATTCCATCAAGCGGTTCTACGATTCCGGCGTACTGGAACTCGGCGATCATCTTGGGCCGGTGCTGTGGCAGTTCGCGCCGACGAAAAAGTTCGACGGCGCCGATTTCGGCAAGTTCCTGGAGCTGTTGCCGCGCAAGCTGGAGGGGCGCGCGCTGCGCCATGTCGTCGAGGTCCGCCACGACAGCTTCTGCACGCCGGACTTCGTGACGCTGATCCGCGAGTTCGAGACGCCCGTGGTGTTCGCCGAACACGGCAAATATCCTGCCATCGCTGACGTCGCCGGCGATTTCGTCTATGCGCGGCTGCAGAAGGGCAATGACGAGATCAAGACCTGCTATCCGCCGAAGCAGCTCGATGCCTGGGCCGAGCGCTTCCAGGCCTGGGCTTCGGGCGGTGAACCCGACGACCTGCCGAAGGTTGACAAGGCCAAGCCGAAGAAGGAGCCGCGCGACGTGTTCGCCTATGTCATCCACGAGGGCAAGGTGCGCGCGCCCCACGGCGCCATGGAATTGATCGCGCGGGTGAGCTGAGGTTCACATGGCAAAGGCGAAGAAGCTGTTCACCATCGGCTATGAGCAGACGCCGCCCAAGGCCGTGCTGGACGAGCTGGAACAGGCCGGCGTCAAGCTCGTGGTCGACGTGCGCGCGGTGACGTCGTCGCGCCGGCCGGGCTTTTCCAAGAAGCAGCTGTCGGCAGGCCTCGACGAGCGCGGCATCGGCTATGTCCATCTCGCCGCGCTCGGCACGCCAAAGGAAGGCCGCCTCGCCGCGCGCGGCGGTCAATACGACGTGCTCGAGAAGATCTATTCAAAACACCTGAAGACGCCGCAGGCGAAAGAAGAGATGGACGAGCTCTCGGCGCTGGTGAAGAAGGCCGGCCCCGTGTGCCTGCTCTGCTACGAGCGCGACCACACCCACTGCCACCGCCAGATGATCGCCGAGATCATCGAGGAGCGCGACGGGGTTGCGGTGAAGAATTTGGCGGGGCGGCAGGTGTAGGGGTCGCAGTCATTTCGGGGCGCGCCTCTTGGCGCGAACCCGGAATCCATCGAGCGCCAGAGGTGGTGGATGAATGGATTCCGGGCTCGCGACTTCGTCGCGCCCCGGAATGACACGTGGGGAGGCTCAGCCCTCCCCCGCCAACCTAAACGTCCCCTCCATCATCGGCACGCAAGCGCCGCCGACGTGAGCGGACACGATCTTGCCGTCCTGTTTGCGCACGCGTGTCAGGAGAATGCTCGGTCGGCCCATGTCAAAACCCTGGCCTACAGTGAGCTTCAGCTCACCGTCGCGCGCCGGATTGAGGTCGGCGAACAGCGCGGCGGCGGCAACCGTGGCGCTGCCGGTGGCGGGATCCTCGACGAGACCGCTGGCACCACGCATGAACATGCGCGCCTGCCGCTCGCAAGGCGCCTCCGCCGGGGGCACGTCGCGGGTATAGAACCACACCGAGCGAGCACCTTCGCGCGGCAAGACCTTGCTGAAGGCTGCCGCATCGGGCCGGGCCCGCTTCAGCGCCTCGCGCGAATGCAGCTCCATCACCAGAAACGCGTTTCCGACGGTGACGATCTCAGGCTCGTGATTGTCGGTCTTGATGTCGTCGGCAACGAGTGAGACGCAGCTCGCAGCTTCGGCAGCCGACAGCCGCGACAGCCGCTGCAGCGGCTGCGGCGCGGTAAGCTCGGTTCTGATCACCCTGCCCCGCTCTCGCACGATCTCGACCGGGACGAGCCCGGCCTTCTCCTCGAACAGCAGGCGCGGCTTCGGCTCTTTCGCCATCGAGGCGAGCACGAAGGCGGTGCCGACATTGGGATGGCCCGCAAAGGCAATCTCCTGGACCGGCGTGAAGATGCGCACCTCCGCATCATTGGCCTTGTCGCGCGGAGGCAACACGAAGGTGGTCTCGGAATAGTTGAACTCGGTCGCAATCGCCTGCATCTGCGCGGTCGTGAGCCCGCCGGCATCCAGCACCACGGCAAGCTGGTTGCCGCCGAAGGCGCGGTCGGTGAACACGTCGACGGTGATGTAGCGGCGCTGCATCGTCACTTCCCCATGCAAGTCGCGGCCACGACCGGCCGCATCGCGCGGCACTCTACAGGCCGACAACATCGCTCGTCATGCCCCAAAATTGAGTGCAATCGGAGCAATCGCTTGGATGAAGAGAACTGCGCACACCGATTTGTGAGCGCGCTACCCCAGCTGAAACACCGGTACTTTCTCGTCATAGCCGCGCACTTCAACCTCGCCGAGCGCGACGGCATCGTTGCCGTCTTCGCCCAGCGCCTCGCGCACGGATGCGGAGATCAGGAGCTGCGAGCCGAACTCCTTGTTCAGCGCCTCGAGCCGCGAGGCGAAGTTCACGGTGTCGCCGATGACGGTGTATTCCTTGCGCCGGGGCGAGCCGATATTGCCGGCGACGACCTCGCCGAAATGGATGCCGATCCCGATCCGCAGCGGCCAGCTGCTCTCCGCGTTGATGCGATCCATCGCCCGCAGCATCTCGCGGCCGGCGGCGACCGCGCGGTGCGCGGCGTCGGATGCTTCCAGCGGCGCGCCGAACAGCGCGAGAAAGCCGTCGCCCAGGAACTTGTTCACGATGCCGCCCTCGCGGTCGAGAATGTCGACCAGCACGGCGAAGGCGCCGTCGAGCCGGTCGACCACCTCCTGCGGCGTACGCGACTGCGCACCGGTCGTGAAGCCGCGGAAATCGACGAACATCACCGCGACGCGGCGGACATCGCCGCCGGTGCGCGGCCCCGCCGTCATCAGCCGCTCCACCACCTGCGGCGAGACGTGCTGGCCGAACAGATTGGTGACCCGGTCACGCGCGGTGGCGGCCGCGATGCTCGCGGCGAACTGCCGCCGCAATTGCGCGCCGACGGCGCCCGCGAGCACGCCGCAGATCAGGATGATGGTGCTGCGGACGGCGTGAAAATAGAGCTGGGGCTCGCCGACGCTGCTCGAGGGATCGTAGACCAGTGCGACCGCGAACAGCTCGGCAGCAGCGACGAAGCCGGTGAAGGTCGAGAGCCAGAAATCGAGCCGCAGCGTCGAGAGGATGACGAAAATGAAATACATCAGCGGCACGGCGAAGCCGAGGGCCTGGGTCGCGCCCATGGTCCGGATCTGCAGGATCAGGATCACGGTCGGCAGCGATGTCTCGATCAGCGTGCCGATATAGCGCCTGGCCACCGGCACGTCGCGATCGAGGCGGAGGTTCTTCCTGATCTGGGTGTGGACCCAGACCTCGAACAAAATGAAGCCGACGAGCAGGCCGTAGACTTCGGCGAGCCCTTCGGTGCCGCGCCAGACCCGGTTCACCACGGCGGGATCGACCAAATAGACCGCGGTGAGGAACAGCGTCATGACGCAGCCGGTCGCGATCAATGCCCGCACCCGCAACAGCTCGGTGCGCAGCACCTCCCGCGTCAGCTCGCGCTCGAAGTCCTCCGACAAGGCGGCATGCTGCCGCGCCTTCCTGCTCGCAAACTTGGCCATTCGGCCCCTCGATTCCGGGGTATTGTGCCTCAATCCAGCGTACGGCGGAAGCGCGTCACGGCGACGGTCATGGCGAGCAGCATCAGGGCCGCCAGCGCCAGCGCGTCGAAATGCAAATTCTGCATGGTCGCGCCCTTCAGCATGATGGCGCGGACGATTCGCAAATAATGGGTCAACGGCAAGGCCTCGCCCAGATATTGCGCCCAGGCCGGCATACCTGCGAACGGGAACATGAAGCCGGAGAGCAGAATGCTCGGCAGGAAGAACATCATCGACATCTGCATGGCCTGGAGCTGGTTCTGCACCAATGTCGAGATGGTGTAGCCGATCGACAGATTGGTGGTGATGAACAGCGTCGAGAGCAGCGCCAGCAGAACGAGATTGCCGAGCACGGGCACGCCGAACAGGCCGACGCCGATGCCGATGATCAGGAAGGCCTGGACGAAGCCGACCAGCACGTAAGGGATGATCTTGCCGAACATCACCTCGACCGGCTTGATCGGCATCGACAACAGGCTCTCCATGGTGCCGCGCTCGACCTCGCGCGTCACCGACAGCGCGGTGAAGATCAGCATGGTCATGGTCAGGATGGTGCCGACGAGGCCCGGCACGATGTTGAGGCTGGAGCTAGCTGCCGGATTGTAGCGGGCATGGGCGCGGATCTCGAACGGCATCTCCGGGGGATCGCCGATATAGAGGTCGTGCTTGAGCGCGGTCTGCACGACCATGCCGAGCGAGCCGATCGCCGAGCTCGCCGCGATCGGATCGGTGGCATCGGCCGCGACCAGCAGCGCCGGCCTGTCGCCGCGCCGCACCGCCCGCTCGAAGCCGCGCGGGATCTCGACGCCGAACAGCACCTTGCCGGATTTCAGGAGATTGTCGAAATCATCGACGTCGTGCACCTCATAGAGGAAGCGGAAATATTTGGTGTTCTCCAGCGCCTTCAGGATCGAGCGGGCGAGATCGGAATCCTCCTGGAGCAGCACCGCGCTCGGCAGATGGTGCGGCGTGGTGTTGATGGCATAGCCGAACAGCATGAGCTGCATCACCGGCAGCATCACGATCATCGCGAACGAGACGCGGTCGCGCCTCAGCTGGATGAACTCCTTGATCAGCATCGCGTAAGAGCGCCGCAAAAAGCCGAAGCGCTCGCGGATTTCGCGCCGTGGTGCAGGATGGTCGACTGCGCTCATTGGAAATTATCCTTGGAGCGCCCCATCAGCTCAATGAACACGTCTTCGAGTGAGGGCTGCGACTTCTGCCAGTGCAGTCCGCTTTTCTCGCGCCAGGGCGCGATGCTGGCTTCGAGCGCCGGGACGTCGCGACCGGACACATGCAGCGAGGTGCCGAACGGCGCCACCATGTCGATGCCGGGCTTCCCCGTGAGCGCGGCGCCGAGCTCGTTCAGGTCGTCGCCCGTGACGGTGTAGGTCGTCAGCGCCGATTTCGCGATCACCTCCTCCACCGTGCCGTGCGCCAGCAGATAGCCATAGGCGATGTAAGCGATCTCGTGGCAGCGCTCGGCCTCGTCCATGTAATGGGTCGAGACCAGCACGGTGAGGCCCTCGGCGGCGAGGGCGTGGATCTCGTTCCAGAAATCGCGCCGCGCCTTGGGATCGACGCCGGCGGTCGGTTCGTCCAGCAGCAGCAATTGTGGATTGGGCAGCGTGCAGGCCCCCAGCGCCAACCGCTGCTTCCAGCCGCCGGAGAGCTCGCCGGCGAGCTGCTCCTCGCGCCCGGAGAGCCCGAGCCGCTTGATCATGTCGCGCGCGGCGCCGCGCGCGTCGGTGAGGCCATAGAGCCGCGCGACGAATTCGAGGTTCTCGCGCACCGAGAGGTCCTGGTACAGGCTGAAGCGTTGCGTCATGTAGCCGACCTGGCGCTTGATCTTCTCGGCATCGCGGCGGATGTCGTAGCCGAGGCAGGTGCCCTCGCCGCTGTCAGGCGTGAGCAGGCCGCAGAGGATGCGGATGGTCGTGGTCTTGCCCGAGCCGTTGGGACCGAGGAAGCCGTAGATCGAGCCGCGCTTCACCTGCATCGACAGATCGTGCACGACCTCGCGGCCGCCGAATGATTTCGTCAGGCCTTTGACGTCGATGGCGATGCCGTTGCCGTTGCTCATCGCTTGTCCGCCACCGGTGTCTTCGGATTAAGGTAGATGTCGATCGGCTGTCCGACGCGCAAGGCATCGGGCCGCGAGGGTCGCGCCTGGATCAGATAGACCAGCTTGTTGCGCTCCTCGAGGCTGTAGATGACGGGCGGCGTGTATTCGGCCGAGGTCGCGATGAAGTAGATCTTCGCGGTGAGATCGGCGGCGCAATTGTCGCAGGACACGCGCACCGTGTCGCCGATCGCGAGCTTCGGCAACTCGGTCTCCGGCACGAAGAAGCGCAGCTTCATGTTGCCGGGCGGCATGATCGAGAGCACCGGCCGCTGCGCCGCCACCATCTCGCCTTCGCGGAAATAGATCTGCTGGATGGTGCCGGCGACGGGCGCGAAGCCCTTGCGCCTCGCCATCCGCGTCTCCGAGGTCGCCACCCGCGCCTCCGCGACGCGCAAGGCGGACACGGCGGAATCGAGATTGGCCTGCGTGCCGGAGCCGGTCTTGTTCAGCGAAGCCGCACGGTCATAGGTCTGCTGCGCGTTCGCGAGCGTCGCCTTCTGCTGGTTGAGGTCGGCAAGCTGAAGATCGTCATCGACGGAATAGAGGTGATCGCCGACCTTGACCTCGTCGCCTTCGCGGACGTTGAGCTTGGTGACCCGCCCGGCTTCGTCCGGGCTGACGAAGATCATGTCGGCCTCGACCCAGCCCTGGAAGCCGGGATCGCGCTTCTCCTTGCACCCGGCAAGCCCGGTTGCGAGCACAGCGAGCAATGCCAGAACAGAAATTGTTTGCGACGACCTCATGTCGTCCTCCGTTCGCCAAAAATCAAATCGAGATGAACGCGCAGCATCTCCTGCGCGTCGAGCGGCGCATGCCGCGCAAACAGGCTCTGCCAGATCACAGCGATCATCGCGGGCGCGACCAGGATCTGCGGATAGCGCGCGAGGTCCTTCTGCCGGATCTCGCCGCGGGCGATGCCGAGCTCGATCAGCGCGCGCATCGCGGCGACCCCGCGCGAGACCACCTCGCGGTAGTAGAAGTCGGCGACCGACGGAAAGCGCGGCCCCTCCGCCACGATCAGGCGCACCAGATCGCCGCGCCTGGTGCCGATCACCTCCTTCAGGAAGTTGCCGGCGAACGTCTCGACGAGGTCGCGCACCGAGCCCGCCGGCGGCGGCAGCGTGGTCAGCCGTGCGACCACGGGAACGATGACGATGCGCACCAGCTCCTCGAACATCGACTCCTTGTCCTTGAAGTGAAGGTAGATCGTGCCCTTGGCGACGCCGGCGCGCTTGGCGATGTCGTCGAGCCTGGTCGCCGCAAAGCCGCGCGCAATGAACTCCTCCATCGCCGCCTCGACGATCGCCGCACGCCGCTCCGCCGCCCGCGTGGCGCGGTTCGAGGCAGGTGCTGCATCGGGGCCTGCAGACGCAGGGCCGTTCGCGTGGGAGGCCGCAGAGGGCACAGCGGCTTCGGTTGGCTTCTTCGTCATTTGAAATTTATGACTGACTAGTCAGTCATTGTCAAGTCCACAAAGACAGGCCGCCGTTCCAGCAGACGAATTAGCGTTGACTAATGCATTAGCATTCGCTAATTTGATTTCATGATCGAAGCCGCCCCAAACCCCGTCACCACCGTGATGCGCGCCCTTGCCGATCCGACCCGCCGCGCCGTGTTCGAACGCGTGTTCGACAGCAAGGAGATCAGCGTCGCCGAGCTGACGCGCGGCAGCGGCGTGACCCAGGGCGCGATCTCGCAGCACCTGAAGTCGCTGAAGCAGGCCGGCCTCGTCGCCGAGCGCGCCGAGGGCCGCAACGTCTACTACCGCGCCGCGCCGCAAGGACTCGAGCCGCTGGTCACCTGGATGGACCATTACGGCGTCTTCTGGCGCGAGCGTTTCCAGAACCTGCGTGACCTCTTGAAGGAGATCGACCCGTGAGTGCTGCCGCGTTGAAAGCCGACACAAGAGACATCGTCATCGACGAGGTCTTCCCTCACACAGCCGAGACGATCTGGAAGGCGCTGACCAGCGCGCAGCTGATCGGGCGCTGGCTGATGCAGCCGACCGGCTTTGAAGCCGTCGAAGGCAAGGCCTTCACCTTCCAGACCACCCCGGGCGGCAATTGGGACGGCGTGATCCATTGCCGGGTTCTGGAGGTCGTGACCCTCAGGCGCCTCGTCTACGCCTGGAAGGGTGGCGACGAGCGCAACACCGGCTATGGCGCACCGCTCGACACCGTCGTGACCTGGTCCCTCACCCCGGTCGAAGCCGGCACGCGGATCCGCCTCGTCCATGCGGGCTTCGTCCTGCCCAGGAACGAGTCGGCCTACACGGTGATGAGCGGCGGCTGGAAGAAGGTCGTTCGCAAGCTCGATGAGATCAGCGGCGAAGGTTGAGTGGGAGATATCGCGATGGAAAAGCCCTATACCGGCGGCTGCGCCTGCGGCGCCATCCGCTATTCGATCGAAGGGGAGCCCCTCTTCAGCAATCACTGCCAGTGCCGGGACTGCCAGCGGGAAAGCGGCAGCGGCCATGGCTCGTACGCGACCTTCGCGCGCGCCGGTGTCACGCTGACGGGCGATGCCAAACACTGGGACATGGTCGCCGACAGCGGCAAGGTGAAGACGCGCGGCTTCTGCACACAATGCGGCGTAGCCGTCTACATGACCTTCGCCGCGCAGCCCGATGTCTTCACCATCCGCGCGGCAAGCCTCGACGAGCCCGCCCGCTACAAGCCGCAGGCGGTGACCTTCGCCGCGCGGGGACATGGCTGGGATCCGCTCGATCCGGACTTGCCGAAATTCGAAGGGATGCCGCCGGGGTGAGGCGCTGGATTCTTGTGTTGACGCGTTTTCTTTACGCGAACCGGTATCCACTTCGCTCGAAAACGCTTTAGGCAAAATCCAGCACCATGCGGCCTTCGATCTTGCCGGCCTTCATGCTGTCGAAGACGTTGTTGATCTCAGTGAGCGGCACCTTGGTCACTTCGGCCTTGACCTTGCCGTCGGCTGCGAAGGCGATGGCTTCGTCGAGGTCGCGGCGGGTGCCGACGATGGAGCCGCGTACCGTGATGCGCTTCAGCACGACGTCGAAGATCGGCGTCGGGAATTCGCCCGGAGGCAGGCCGACGAGACTGACGGTGCCTTTCCGCCGGACCATCTTCAGCGCCTGGGCGAATGCCGGGGTCGAGACCGCTGTCACCAGCACGCCGTGGGCCCCGCCCCCGGTCGCCGCCAGCACCTTGTCCACCGCATCGGCCGCGAGCGCGTTCACAGCGAGATCGGCGCCAGTCTCGCGTGCGAGCTTGAGCTTGTCTTCGGCGATGTCGATAGCCGCGACCTTGAGTCCCATCGCCTTGGCGTATTGGACCGCGACGTGGCCGAGCCCGCCGACGCCCGAGATCACGACCCACTCGCCCGGCCTCGCCTCGGTCTCCTTCAAGCCCTTGTAAGTGGTGACGCCGGCGCACAGGATCGGCGCGACGCCGGCAAAATCGATCGTTGGCGGCAGCTTGGCGGCGAAGGCAGCCGAGGCGATGACATATTCGGCGAAGCCGCCGTCCACGCTGTAGCCGGTGTTGTGCTGGTGCTCGCACAACGTCTCCCAGCCGGTCTCGCAATATTCGCACGACATGCAGGCATCGTGCAGCCAGGCGACGCCGACGGCATCGTCGACCTTGAGATTCTTCACGCCGGGCCCGAGCGCTGCGACGATTCCGGCGGCTTCATGGCCGGGGATGAAGGGCGGAACCGGCTTCACCGGCCAGTCGCCTGAGGCGGCGTGCAGATCGGTGTGGCAGACACCGCAGGCCTTGACCTTGACTAGGACCTCGCCGGGACCGGGCTGCGGCACCGGCACGTCCTCGATCACCAGCGGCTTGCCGAATTGTCTGACGACTGCGGCTTTCATGGTCGGCATGGGTCTGCTCCGTTTGAATTGCGGGAACAGACTAGCGGCGACGGGCCATGCGCCTTTGATTGGAGTCAAACCGCACAAAGTTTACGCAAGCGCTCGCGCCATCGTGACATCGCGATGACAACGCGGCGACGCGCGACAGACCTGTCAGCTGTGGAACTTGAGGCCGTCGACGATCTTGTCGATCACCTTGCGCTCGGCGCGCATCGCGATGCCGACGAGATTGAGATCGATGCGCGCGACCGCCCTCACCGCCTCGCGATTGGCGGCATCATGCGTGGTCTTGAACATGTCCTCGGTGTAGACCGCCGGCTTGACGTTGCGGGTGAGCGCGCGATCGAGCGCGCGCGACAGGGCGGGACCATCGGCGCCGTAGATCAGGATCGGCTGGCCGATCAGCGAGAGATATTTCGTGCTTGAAGCGTCCTCATAGGGCTCGCCGATGCATTCGGGAAACGCAGCCGCGATACCGCTGGTGAGAAAGGCCGCAACGTTGAGCTTCTGCCACGCCTGAAGATCGGTGCGGATCACGACGGCGATCTTGGTATCGAATTGCATGTGTTTCCTCAGCTGTCATTCCGGGGCGCGCCACTTGGCGCGAACCCGGAATCCATCGGGCCGCAGAGTCGGTTGGCGAATGGATTCCGGGTTCGATGCTACGCATCGCCCCGGAATGACAGCAAGAGGAATCAGCCCTTTGCGTCGCAGGCCCAGGCGCGGATCACGCACTCTTTGCCGCCGTACTTGTAGCATTCGCGCGTGGCGGCATTGAGAGAAGCGGAAATCTTCGGCTTGACCGCATAACCATAGGCGCCGCAGGGGTTGGCGAGATCGACCGACATCGCCGCGCAAGCGCGCTTCATCGTCACCGTCGTGCAATCGCCCTTGCACTGCTTCTGCGCCGCGGCGCGGGCCTCGTGCTCGGCGCCGTAGTCAAAGGCCTGGCCATAGGCACCGCATTTGCCGACTGCGAAGGCGCCGGCGGCATGCGCATGCGTGATGTGACGCGCACCGGCGACGCAAACGGACAGCGCAAAGAAAAACATCGCGCAACGGCGCGCGACGACGTTCGAAGCCATGGAAAAACCCCTCCCCCCAAGGCAGGTCGAGGCAACTCTAAGCGGCGGTCGTTTCCAGATGGTGAACGGGTGGTTGAAATCGGGAGGAGGCTTGGGAGGCGCCGTAGGGTAGGCAAAGCGCAGCGTGCCCACGAATTGTCGATCGCAATGACGAGACGGTGGGCACGGCGCTGCGCACCTTTGCCCACCCTACGGCTCCCTCATCCACGTCTTGCCGCTTCCAATGCCTGCGGCGTGTCGATGTCGAGGAAGGCGCTCTGGCCGTCCACCGGCACCTCGGCGACGGCCTCGGTGTGCTTGGCGATCAAATGCCGCGCGCCGATGTCGCCGTCGAGCGTCATCAGCTCCTTGAAGAAGCGGCGCGACCACAGCACGGGGTTGCCGCGGCGGCCCTCGCTGACGGGCACGACGATGAGATTGCCGCGGTCCGGCGCGAAACTGTCGATGAGCCGGTCGATCAGGCCGGCGTCGATCAGCGGCATGTCGCCGAGACACACCACGGCGCCGTCGCAGGTCTCGGGCACGGCCGCGATTCCCGCCTTGACCGAGCTGGCGATGCCGCCGGCGAAGTCAGGGTTGCGGATGAATTTCACCTTCAGGCCTTGCAGCGCCTGCTCGACCAGTTCGGCCTGATGACCGGTGACGACGATCACCTCGGATGCCTTGGAGGCCAGCGCCTGCTCAGTCGCGAGGCGCACCAGCTTCTTGCCGTCGAGCTCGGCGAGCAGCTTGTTCGGTCCGCCCATCCGCGTCGAGCGGCCCGCCGCGAGCACGATGGCCGCGACCTGGCTGTTGCCCTCGGTCTCGGGCTTGGCGCGCGGCTGCGGCCGCGTCACGATCTCCATCAAGAGGCCGCCGACGCCCATGCCCATCAGCTCGGACCGCGTCACCTCAATGCCGGCGAGAAGCCGCATTAAGACCCAGTCAAAACCGTTCTCGACCGGCGAGCGCGCGCAGCCCGGCGCGCCCAGCACCGGCACGTCGCCGGCGCGGGCGATCAGCAAGAGATTGCCGGGGTCGACCGGCATGCCGAAATGCTCGATCTCGCCGCCGATTCCGGTCACCGCCGCCGGAATCACGTCGCGGCGGTCGGCGATCGCTGACGCGCCGAACACGATCACGAGCTCGGCGCCGAGCCCAAGCAATTCCTTGATCGCGGCCGACAGCGCCTGCTCCTCGTGCGGGACCCGGCGCTCGGCAATGATGCTGGCGCCGGCCGGGGCCAGCCGTTCGGCGGTGACGCGCAGGGTCTTGTCGATCACCTTGGTGGACAGGCCCGGCAGCAGCGTCGAGACCACGCCGACACGCTTGATCACGTAAGGCGCCACCTTCAACACGTCCTTGCCCGCCGCCTTCACCGCGGCATCGCGCAAACTCGCTTCGACGCCGAACGGGATGATCTTGACGGTGCCGACCATCTCGCCCTCGACCACCGGCTTGTAGGCGGCGAGCGTCGCAAAGGTGATGGCTTCGTCGATGTTGTTGATACGGTCGACCGCGGCGCGGTCGATCACCAGCACGCCCGCTCGCGCGGCGAACAGATTGGCGCGGCCGGTGAAAGCGCGCTCGACATGGATGCCCTCGCCGCCGATGGCGAGCGCGATGCTGGCGGCCGCAACGTCCTCGGAGACGTCGCCCGCCTCCATGCGCACCACGACGATGTCCTTGATGCCGGCGCGCTCCAGCGCCTCGACCTCGGCAGGCCCGATCGTCGTGCCCTTCTTCAGCACCAGCGATCCCTGGCGCAGGGTGTGGACGGTCACCCCGCCAATCGCATCCCTCGGGCTCGCCGGGCCGAACTTCATGCCGCTTCTTCTTTTTCCTTGGGAGGCAGCCGAAGCACGGCCGTGATCTCGGCCATGATCGCCACCGCGATCTCGGATGGCGAGACCGCGCCGATCGCAAGGCCAATGGGCGCGTGGATGCGCGCGATGTCGCTTTCCTTGGCGCCCTGCGCCCGCAGCCGGTCGCCACGCTTGGCATGCGTCTTCCGCGAGCCGAGGGCGCCGATGTAGAAGCAGTTGCGCTCGAAGGCGTGCAGCAGCGCGGGGTCGTCGATCTTGGGATCGTGCGTCACCGCGACGAACGCCGTGTAGGCGTCGACGTTGAGCGGCGGCAGCGCAGTATCAGGCCATTCGGCGATCAGCGGAATGTCCGGAAAGCGCTCCGGGCTCGCGAAGGCCGTGCGCGGATCGACCACGGTGACGTCATAACCGAGCGAGCGCGCCAGCGGCGCCAGCGCCTGGCTGATATGGACCGCGCCGACGATGACGAGCTTTGCCGTCGGGGCATAGACGTTGAGGAACAGCTTCTTGCCGGCGGCCTCGACACTGGCGCTCTTGCCCGTGCGAAGCTGCTTGTCCAGCTCGGCGCGCAGCGGATCCCTGGCGAAATCCTTCGCCTTCACCAGGCGCTGCTCGCCGCTCTCGGTGTCGGTCACCAGGATCACCGGTCGGCGCGCGGCGCGCTCGGCATTGAGCTCGTGCAGGATATCGAGCTTCACGGCTAACCGACCTTCTCGACGAAGACGCGGATGGTGCCGCCGCAGGACAGCCCGACATTCCAGGCGGTCTCGTCGGCGACGCCGAACTCCAGCATCTTGGGCTTGCCGCTCTCGATCACGTCCATGGCCTCGGTGACTACGGCGCCCTCGACGCAGCCGCCGGACACGGAGCCCAGGAAGGTGCCCTCGTCGTTGATGACGAGGCTGGAGCCCGCCGGACGCGGCGCCGAGCCCCAGGTCTCGACGACCGTCGCCAGCGCAACGCCTCGGCCGGCCTTCTGCCAGTCCTCCGCCGCCTTCAGGATGTCCTCGTCGCGATCGAGCATGGCTGGCCTCTCAAGCTGCGGAGCGGATCAGGCTGCGGTGATGCGGGGGCAGCGGCTGGGAGAGCGTGGTGATCAGCTCCTGGATCGAACTCAAATTATGCACGGGCCGGAATTCGTCAACGTGGGGGAGCATCATTTTGATGCCCTGCGCCTTGGCCTCAAAGCCGCCAAACCGGAGCAGCGGGTTCAGCCAGATCAGCCGCCGGCAGGACCGGTGCAGCCGGTCCATCTCGAAGGCGAGCTTGGAATCGGCCTCCCGTTCCAGCCCATCGGAGATCAGGAGCACGATGGCGCCCTGGCTCAGCACCCGCCGCGCCCACAATTTGTTGAAGTTATGCAGCGAGGCCGAGATGCGGGTACCGCCAGCCCAGTCCTCGACCGACGCCGAGCAGCTCGCCAGCGCCTCGTCCGGATCGCGTTGGCGCAGCGCGCGGCTGACATTGGTGAGGCGCGTGCCGAACAGGAACACCGAGACGCGCTTGCGGGCATCGGTGATCGCATGCAGGAAATGCAGGAACAGGCGAGTGTATTCGCTCATCGAGCCCGAGATGTCGAGCAGCGCGACGATCGGCGCCGGCTTCTCGATCCGCCCGAGGCGATGGAGGTCGATGATGTCGCCGCCGGTGCGTAAAGATGCGCGCAGCGTGCGGCGCAGGTCGAGGCGCAGGCCGCGGGCATCGGGCCGTTGCCGGCGCGTCAAGAGCTCGGCCTGCGGCAGATGCATCCGCTCGACGGCACGGAGCGCCTCGGCGATCTCCGCCGCGCTCATCTGCGCAAAATCCTTCTTCTGCAGGATCTCCTTGTCGGAAACCGACAGGCGCAAATCCTGCTCCTGGTGCTGCGGCGTCTCGGTCATGCGCGGCTGCGACATCGCCTCCTGGACGCGGCGGGCGCCGGCCTGGGGTTTCTTCTTGGCCTCGTCCGGCAGCGGCACCGAGTCCAGCATGTGCTTCCACTCTTCCGAGGCACGGAAGAACAGGTTGAAGGCCTGCTTGAAGATCAGCGCATGCTCGTGACGCTTGACGAAGATCGCCTCCAGCGTGGTGAAGACGTCGGATCGGTTGCCAATGTCGATCACCTGCAGCGCGCTCATGGCATCGATGACGGCGCCCGGCCCGACCGGCATGCCGGCGGCACGCAGCGCGCGGGCGAAGCCGACGATGTTGTCGGCGAATTGCTCGGTCTTTTCGGGGGCAAGGTGGTTGATGGCCATGGTCTATCCTCGCTCCGTCATTCCGGGGCGCGCCACTTGGCGCGAGCCCGGAATCCATTCATCCACCGTCGCCGCTGCCCAATGGATTCCGGGTTCGCGCTGACGCGCGCCCCGGAATGACGAACTCAATCTGACGCGAGATCAATTCTCGCTCGTCGCGTCCTTCAGCACCTTCTGCAGCGTGTCGCCCTGCATGCGGGTGATGTCGTCCTGGTACTTGAGCAGCGCGCCCAGCGTGTCGCCGACCACTTGCGGGGTCAGCGAGCGGGCATCGAGCTCGGACAGGGCGGTGGCCCAATCGATGGTCTCGGCGACGCCCGGCGACTTGTAGAAGTCCTGGTTGCGCAGCGCCTGCACGAAGCGCACGACCTGCTGCGACAGCTTGGCTGAGATGCCGGGCACGCGCGTCTTGACGATCGCAAGCTCGCGCTCGGCGGCGGGATAATCGACCCAGTGATAGAGGCAGCGCCGCTTCAGCGCGTCGTGGATCTCGCGAGTGCGGTTGGAGGTGATGATGACGATCGGCGGGTGCGGTGCCTTCACCGTGCCGAATTCAGGGATGGTCACCTGGAAGTCACTGAGGATCTCGAGCAGGTACGCCTCGAACGCCTCGTCGGCGCGGTCGAGCTCGTCGATCAGCAGCACCGGCGGTCCCGCGACATCAGGCTCCAGCGCCTGGAGCAGCGGCCGCTTGATCATGTAGCGATCCGCGAAGATGTCGCTCGAAAGCTGATCGCGATCGGTGTCGCCGGCGGCTTCCGCCATCCGGATCGCGATCATCTGCGCGGCGCTGTTCCACTCGTAGACCGCGGAAGAGACGTCGAGGCCTTCATAGCACTGCAGGCGGATCAGCTTCCGCCCCAGCGCCGCCGAGAGCACTTTTGCGATCTCGGTCTTGCCGACGCCGGCCTCGCCTTCCAGGAACAGCGGCCGGCCCATGCGCAGCGACAGATACGTCACCGTCGCCAGCGAGCGCTCGGCCAGATAGCCGCGCGACGTCAGGAGTTCGAGCATCGCATCGACCGATGCCGGCAAAGCACCGGAAGAAGTGGCCGCTGAAGTCATGAAAAAGCCAGTCTCGCTACGCCCTCACCGGGACAGGTCTGGACCGAGGAATGAGGTCAGCTCATTCCTTGGCATTGGCGGCATCGACGGCGCGGCGCGTCAGCACGCCGATGAGATGCGCGCGGTATTCGGCGCTGCCGTGGATGTCGCTGTTGAGTCCTTCCGCCGGTACCGCGATGCCCTCCAGCGCCTTCGAGGCGAAGCGCTTCTTTAGGGCCTCCTCGAATGCGGTGACGCGGAACACGCCTTCGGAGCCCGCACCGGTGACGGCAACGCGCACGTCCGACGGACGCCGCGCCACGAACACGCCGACCAGCGCATAGCGCGAGGCCTGGTTGCGGAACTTGACGTAGGCGGCCTTCTTCGGCAGCGGAAACATCACCTTGGTGATGATCTCGTCCGCTTCGAGCGCGGTCGTGAACAGGCCCTGGAAGAACTCTTCCGCCTTGAGCCGGCGCTTGTTGGTGACGATGGTGGCGCCGAGCGCGAGCACCGCGGCGGGATAGTCGGCCGTCGGATCGTTGTTGGCGAGCGAGCCGCCGATCGTGCCCCTGTGGCGCACGGCGGGATCGCCGATTCCGCCGGCGAGATTCGCCAGCGCCGGGATCGCCTCGCCGACGATGGCCGAGGTCGCGACCTCGGCGTGCTTGGCGGTGGCGCCGATCACCAGCGAGCGGCCCTTCATCTCGATCGTGTTGAGCCCCTCGATGTGGGAGAGGTCGACCAGATGCGGTGGGCTCGCGAGGCGCTGCTTCATGACGGGAAGCAGCGTGTGACCGCCGGCGATCACCTTGGCGTCCTCGTTCTTCACCAGGAGGTTGGCCGCCTGGCGCACGGTGCCGGGGCGATGATATTTGAATTCGTACATTTGAATGTCCTGATCGCGGGGTGCGCGTTACGCGAGATCGGATTTCGCCATCGCCTTGGCGCCGGCGGAGATCGACGCCACGATGTTCTGGTAGCCCGTGCAGCGGCAGAGATTGCCTTCGAGCTCCTCGCGAATGGTGTGGTCGTCGAGCTCGTGGCCCTTGCGGTGCACGATGTCGATCGCGGTCATGATCATGCCCGGCGTGCAGAAGCCGCACTGCAGGCCGTGGTGCTCGCGGAAGGCCTCCTGCATCGGATGCAGCGGCGCGCCGTCGGCAGCGAGCCCCTCGATCGTCTTGACCTCGTGACCGTCGGCCATCACCGCAAGCGTGGTGCAGGACTTCACGGCCTTGCCGTCGAGATGCACGACACAGGCGCCGCACTGCGAGGTGTCGCAGCCGACATGGGTGCCCGTCAGCCGCAGATTCTCGCGCAGGAATTGCACCAGAAGCGTGCGGGGATCGACGTTGGCCGTCACAGGATTACCGTTCACGATGAGGGAGATTTTTGCCATAAGCACTCTCTATCAGCGCCCCAACGGGTCCCGTCGAAGCGGTTCTTATAATTATTCCAACCCATCATATGGGCCATTATGCCCCGGGGCAACATCGCCCAGGGCGCAAGGCGCCATGCCGAAGGCGCTATGCTAAAGGTATTGGACCTTCAGCCCTGCACCGCCTTGGCGAAGTTCGCGAAAAATTCGTCGGCCAGCTTCTTGGCGGCGCCATTGATAAGGCGTTGGCCGAGCTGCGCCAACTTGCCGCCGATCTGCGCCTCGACGTCGTAGGAGAGCAGCGTGCCGCCGTCCTTCTCGGCGAGCTTGACGGCCGCGCCGCCTTTGGCGAATCCGGCCACCCCGCCCTCGCCCTCGCCGGAAATTTTGTAGCCGTTCGGCGGGTCGAGATCGGACAGCGTGACCTTGCCCTTGAAGCGCGCCGACACCGGTCCGACCTTCATTTTCGCCGTCGCGCGGAAGCCGCCGTCGTCGGTCTTCTCCAGCTCCTCGCAGCCGGGGATGCAGGCCTTCAGCACCTCGGGATCGTTGAGCTTGGCCCACACGGCCTCGCGCGGCGCCGCAAGCTGGACTTCGCCGTTCATCGTCATGGCCATGAGGGTGCCTCCCGGATCGCGCAACTATAGTGCTGATCAAGTAACGCAGCGACGCGGCAAAGAAAAGGCCGGCGCCCGGTCACGTGCAATGCATATTCGCAACTGCAAAATGACGTGTGCGGGCGGTGGGGGATTGGCAGGGCCGGGCCATGATGATTAGGTCGCGCGCAACATGAGCACATCCATCTCCCCCCTGCTCGCACCGATGCTGTCGAGCGCCGCCATGCGCGCGATCTGCGACGATCGGTCGACCCTGCAGAACATGCTCGATTTCGAGGCAGCCCTGGCACGCGCCGAGGCCGCCAGCGCGGTGATTCCGGCATCCGCCGTCGGACCGATCGAGGCGGCATGCAAGGCCGATGGCTTCGACCTCGCCGCACTGGCGGAGGCCGCGACGGGATCGGGCAATCTCGCGATTCCCCTGGTCAAGATGCTGACCGCCAATGTCGGCAAGAATGACGCGGAGGCCGCGCGCTACGTGCATTGGTGCGCGACCAGCCAGGACGTCATCGACACCGCGACCATGCTGACGCTGCGCGCCGGCATCGCCGCATTGGACGCCGACCTCAGCCGCGCCATCAAGGGCTTGGCCGCGCTGGCGCGCAGCCATCGCAATACCGCGATGGTGGCGCGGACCTGGCTCCAGCACGCGCTGCCGATGCCGTTCGGGCTGAAGGCCGCCGAATACGCCTCGAGCCTTGCCCGCGCCCGCTGCCGCCTGCGGCGGCTCTCCCGCGAGGGCCTCGCCCTGCAATTCGGCGGCGCCGCCGGCACGCTCGCTGCGCTCGGCGACAAGGGGCTCGCGGTGGCCGAACGGCTGGCGCAGGAGCTGAACCTGCCGCTGCCGGAGGCGCCCTGGCATACCCATCGCGACCGCATCGCCGAGGCTGCATCCTGCTTCGCCATTCTGGCCGGCAGCTGCGGCAAGATCGCGCGCGACGTCTCGCTGCTGATGCAGACCGACGTCGCCGAAGCGTTCGAGCCGGCCGGCGAAGGCCGCGGCGGCTCCTCGACCATGCCGCACAAGCGCAACCCGGTCGCCGCCGCGAGCGCGCTGGGCGCCGCGACCATGGCCCCGCAGCTCGCCGCGACGATTTTCGCCGCCCAGGTGCAGGACCATGAACGCAGTGCCGGCCCCTGGCACGCCGAATGGCCGACGCTGCCGCAATTGATGCTGGTCACCTCCGGCGCGTTGGCTGCCGTCGTCGACATCGCCGAGGGTCTCGAGGTCGATGCGGCGCGCATGCGCAGTAATCTCGATGCGACGCACGGGCTGATCATGGCGGAGGCCGTGACCTTCGCGCTCGCCGAAGCCATCGGCAAGAGCGATGCACATCATCTCGTCGAGGCCGCGAGCAAGCGCGCCGTCGCCGAGAAGAAGCATCTGCGCGAGGTGCTGTCGGCCGATTCGCAAGTCACCGCGCACCTTACGCCGGAAAAAATTGCGGCATTGTTCGAGCCGATGGCCTATCAAGGGGCGTCACAGGCGTTGATCGACCGGCTGCTCGACAACCTCGATCAAGATTAGGAGTGGAGACGCCGCATGCCCATGATCGATGCCGACGGATGCCTCCTCAACGTCTCCGTCGAAGGCCGCGACGGCGGGCCGACCTTGATGCTGTCGAACTCGCTCGGCTGCACGCTGCAGATGTGGGAGCCACAGGTGAAAGCGCTGACGCAGGTGTTCCGCGTCATCCGCTACGACCGCCGCGGCCACGGCAAGTCGAACGTTCCGCCCGGCCCCTACACGATGGAGCGCTTCGGCCGCGACGTGCTCGCGATCCTCGACGATCTCAACATCGAGAAGGTGCATTGGTGCGGCCTGTCGATGGGCGGCATGGTCGGGCAATGGCTCGGCGCTAACGCGCCCGAAAGGTTCGGCAAGCTCATCCTCGCCAACACCTCCTGCTATTATGCCGAGCCGACCCGATGGCTGGAACGAATCGAGGCGGTGAAAAAAGGCGGCATCGCCGCGGTCGCCGACGCCGTGATCGCGGGCTGGCTCACCCAGGATTTCCGCGAGCGCGAGCCTGCGATCACCGCAAAGATGAAATCGATGCTGCTGGCGTCCCCCGTTGAAGGCTATCTCGCCTGCTGCGAGGCGCTGTCGACGCTGGACCAGCGCGCGCTGCTGCCGAAGATCAAGAGCCCGACGCTGGTGATCGCCGGCCGCCACGACGTGGCGACGCCGATCTCGGCGGCCGAATTGATCCGCTCCAACATTCCCGGCGCCAGCATGACCATCATCGACGCCGCGCACATCTCGAACGTCGAGCAGCCGCATGCGTTCACGGATGCGGTGGTGGGGTTCCTGACGCAGCGCTGATCTCACAACTCGTCATTGCGAGCGCAGCGAAGCAATCCAGACTGCCGCCGCGGAAATATCCTGGATTGCTTCGCTGCGCTCGCAATGACGAAGGAGGAAACAATGGACGACCAGAAGCGCCGCGATGCCGGCATGAACGTGCGCCGCAAGGTGCTGGGTAATGCCTGGGTCGACAAGTCGATCGCGAACCGCAATGCGTTCAACACCGACTTCCAGGACCTGATCACCCGCTACGCCTGGGGCGAGATCTGGACGCGGCCGCATTTCGACGAACGCACGCGGCGCGTGCTCGTGATCGGCACCATGGTCGCGCTCGGGCAATGGGACGAATTCCGCCTGCACGTGCGTGCGGCGCTCGCCGAGGGCGGCTTCACGCCCGACGACATCAAGGAGATCCTGCTGCAGCAGGCGATCTATTGCGGTGTGCCGGCGGCGAACCACGCCGTCAAGGAAGCCTCAGCGATT
This sequence comes from Bradyrhizobium sp. USDA 372, assembly GCF_053629095.1. Lineage (NCBI taxonomy): Bacteria > Pseudomonadati > Pseudomonadota > Alphaproteobacteria > Hyphomicrobiales > Nitrobacteraceae > Bradyrhizobium > Bradyrhizobium sp. USDA 372. The sequence continues at coordinate 1,354,120 of NZ_JBRJHR010000001.1, forward strand.
GTGCAGGAGCTCGGCCTGCTCAAGACCTAAAGGCTGAATATTCGGCGGCGCGGCGGCCTCGGCCGTCTTCGGCGCAGCCGCCGGCTTCTCGATCACGACCACGATGGCCGCACCGAGCAAGAGCAGAAGCTCGGTGGCGTGCAGCCGAAGCGCGGCCAGCTCGCCGACCTTCGAGGCCATCACCATGCTGGCAAAGGAGATCAGGCTGCCGATCGCCAGCGCAATACCGAGCGCCTCGTCACTGCCGCCGCCCTTGCGGGTTCGGGGAATGCAGAGCAGCACGAGATAGATCGCGAAGAACGCCACCACGGTCAGCCGTCCGAGCGCCAGCAGCCAGGCGGCACGCACCGTGTCCATGCCCGCCATCTGCAGGTGGTCGCTCAGATACAGCGCCACCGCGACGCTCGGCCGCTCGTAAAGGCCGTGCACGGGCGCAACAATGATGTTGAAGGCGACGAGGCTCCATACGGGAATGAAATAGGCCGCCAGCAGCGCGCCGTTGACCGAGCCGATCCGCCAGTTCCTGAACATGCCGCTTCCCGCCTGGTTTGCCGCGCCTTCGATGGAAGGCGGCGGTCATGCCGGAGCTAACTCGCATCAGACTGTGGCGGCAATTTAAACCCTTTGTTTACCTTAACTGCCTGCTCCCGTGGCGTCATTCGGGTGCGCAGCCCCAGACCCGGAATCTCGAGATTTTCGGGTTCGGCTCTTCGAGTCGCCCCGGAACGACTCTTCAATAAGAAAAAGGCCCCGCCTCTCGGCAGGGCCTCACCCTCTTACTTCTGGGCTCCCAAACTACTTGTCCTGCTGACCCTGCTGGCCCGGGCGATCACCCTGGCGCATCGGATCGTTCTGCTGCTGCTGTCCGGGTTTCTGACCGCCGCCCTGCTGCTGCCCGGGGCGCTGCTGGCCGGGGTTCTGGTTCTGCTGACCCGGATTCTGGTTCTGCTGCTTCGTCATTCGGGGAAACTCCCTTGTTGGACGTCAGAGGGAAGACAACGGCCCGCATCCACTTTGGTTGCCTGCGGAACCCGGTTCCTCGCAGGTGCGGGAACCCGGCGGCAAAATGATCTCTGTACAAGCCTTAAGGCGGAGACCGGGCCAGTTGCAGCCGCCAGTTCCCTCCTGTTACAAAACCATGTGAACGCTCAAGGGCTGCCGGGGCCCAAGAACTCTCTGCAAGAGCTCCCTTTGAGCCGCGTCAAGTTTGGGTACGGCAGCTTATGGATTATTTCGCCCAGCAGCTCATCAACGGCCTCGTGCTCGGCTCCATCTACGGCCTGATCGCGATCGGCTACACGATGGTCTACGGCATCGTCGGCATGATCAACTTCGCTCATGGCGACGTCTTCATGATCGGCGGCTTCATCGCCCTCATCACCTTCCTGATCCTGATCTCGCTCGGCCTCACGGCCGTTCCCGTGATCCTGCTCGTGGTGCTGCTGGTGTCGATGGCAATCACCGCGCTCTATGGCTGGACCATCGAGCGCATCGCCTACCGGCCGCTGCGCCATTCCTTCCGCCTCGCCCCGATGCTGTCGGCCATCGGCATGTCGTTCGTGCTGACGAATTATTCGCAAGTGGCGCAAGGCGCCCGCGTCAAGCCGATCCCGCCCTTCATCACCGGCGGCTATACGCTGCACGAGAGCGCCGACGGCTTCGTGATCCAGCTCTCCAACATCCAGATCATGGTGGTCCTCACCACCATCGTGCTGTTGGCGATCTTCACCTGGCTGGTGTCGCGCACCCGGCTCGGGCGCGACATGCGCGCCTGCGAGCAGGATCAGACCATGGCGGCGCTGCTCGGCGTCGACGTCGACCGCACCATCTCCATGACCTTCGTGATCGGCGCCGCGCTCGCCGCCGTCGCGGGCCTGATGTACCTGCTGTATTACGGCCTGGTCGACTTCTTCATGGGCTTCGTCGCCGGCATCAAGGCCTTCACTGCCGCCGTGCTCGGCGGCATCGGCTCGCTGCCCGGCGCCATGCTCGGCGGGCTCGCGATCGGCCTGATCGAGACGTTCTGGTCGGCCTATTTCTCGGTCGAGTACAAGGACGTCGCGGCGTTCTCGATCCTGATCGTCGTGCTGATCTTCATGCCGACCGGCCTGCTCGGCCGTCCCGAAGTCGAAAAAGTCTGACGCGCGTGACAGCTCCCTCGACCCACACGACCAAACCTGCAACGGGCATCCCCGCCCTCCTCAAGACCGCCTTCATCAACGCAGTGATCGCGCTGGTGCTATTCTCGCTGATGGTCGGCATCCGCACCGAGGCGGGCTCCGACGGCCAGCTCACTTACTGGACGCGATTCGGCGAGCTCGCCTCCCTCGTCGCCGCCGTGTTCGGCGGCTCGATCGTCATCGAGCTGCTCAGGCAATGGATCGGCCCGGCCGGCACCGAGAAGCTGGTGCCACCAGCGGTGCAGAAGGGCATGTCGCTGGTCGGCCGCTACCTTGCACCCGCGCTGCTGATCTTCACGCTGCTGGTGCCCGTCATCTTCTATAACCAGCGCTACATCCTCGACCTCGCCATTCTCGTGCTCACCTATGTGATGCTGGGCTGGGGCCTCAACGTCGTGGTCGGGCTCGCCGGCCTGCTCGATCTCGGCTACGTCGCCTTCTATGCGGTCGGCGCCTATTCCTACGCGCTGCTCGCCACCAATTTCGGCTGGTCGTTCTGGATCTGCCTGCCGCTCGCCGGCATCCTCGCCGCATTCTGGGGCGTGCTGCTCGGCTTTCCCGTGCTGCGCCTGCGCGGCGACTATCTCGCCATCGTGACGCTCGCCTTCGGCGAGATCATCCGCCTCGTCCTGATCAATTGGCAGAGTCTGACCGGCGGACCGAACGGCGTATCCGGTATTCCGCGTCCGACCCTGTTCGGCATTCCGCTGAGCAACACCGACGATGGGCTGGCCGCCATGCTCCGCATCGAGTATTCGCCGACCCACCGTATCGTCTTCCTGTTCTATCTGATCCTGGCGCTGGCGCTGCTCACCAACTGGGTGACGATCCGCCTGCGCCGGCTGCCGATCGGGCGCGCCTGGGAGGCCTTGCGCGAGGACGAGGTCGCCTGCCGCGCGCTCGGCATCAACACCACGACGACCAAGCTCACGGCGTTCGCGACCGGCGCGATGTTCGGCGGCTTCGCCGGCGCCTTCTTCGCCACCCGCCAGGGCTTCATCAGCCCGGAATCCTTCACCTTCCAGGAATCGGCGCTGGTGCTCGCCATCGTCGTGCTCGGCGGCATGGGCTCGCAGCTCGGCGTCGCGCTCGCGGCGCTGACCATGATCGGCGGGTTCGAGCTGTTCCGCGGCCTCGAGACCTATCGCATGCTGGTGTTCGGCTGGGCCATGGTGCTGATCATGATCTGGCGGCCACGGGGCCTCGTCGGCCATCGCGCGCCGACCGTCTATCTGAAGAAGGCGCAGGCCATCTCCTCCGACCTCGTCAAGGAAGGCCACGGATGAGCGGCGAACGGATCCTCAACGTCGATCAGCTCACCATGCGCTTCGGCGGCATCGTTGCCGTGCAGGACCTGTCGTTCGCGGCGGAGCGGCACAAGATTACGGCGCTGATCGGACCGAACGGTGCCGGCAAGACCACCGTGTTCAACTGCATCACCGGCTTCTACAAGCCGACCGGCGGCGCCATCCGCCTCACCCACGATGACGGCAGGGAAATCGCGCTCGAGCGGCTCAACGACTTCCGTATCGCCAAACAGGCCAAGGTCGCGCGCACCTTCCAGAATATCCGCCTGTTTCCCGGGATGACCGTGCTCGAAAACCTGATGGTGGCGCAGCACAACATGCTGATGCGCGCCTCGGGCTTCACCTTGCTCGGCCTTGTCGGCGCGCCCGCCTATCGCGACGCCGAAAAGCGCGCGATCGATCTCGCCACCGACTGGCTGAAGCGGGTCAACCTGCTCGACCGCGCCGACGATGCGGCCGGCAATCTCGCCTATGGCGATCAGCGCCGCCTCGAGATCGCGCGCGCGATGTGCACCGAACCTGCACTCCTGTGCCTTGACGAGCCGGCTGCCGGCCTCAACGCACGAGAGAGCGCCGCGTTGAACGAGCTCCTGCTTTCGATCCGCAACGAGCTGGGAACGTCGATCCTCCTGATCGAGCATGACATGTCGGTCGTGATGGAGATCTCCGACCACATCGTGGTGATGGATCACGGCGTGAAGATCGCACAAGGCACGCCGCGCGAGGTGCGCGACGATCCCAAGGTGATCGCCGCCTATCTCGGCGCCGACGAGGAAGAGGCCATGGCCGTCATGGAGAGCGGATCGTGACGGCGGCATCCCCCCTGCTCGCGATCCGGGGCCTGCGCGCGGCCTACGGCAAGATCGAGGCCTTGAAGGGCGTCGACGTCGACATCAATTCCGGCGAGATCGTCGCGCTGATCGGCGCCAACGGCGCCGGCAAGTCGACGCTGATGATGACGATCTTCGGCAAGCCGCGCGCCCGCGCCGGGCAGATCCTGTACGAGGGCAAGGACATCACGGCCGTCCCGACCCACGAGATCGCCCATTTGCGCATCGCGCAGTCGCCCGAAGGCCGCCGCATCTTCCCGCGCATGAGCGTCGCCGAGAACCTCCAGATGGGGGCTGACGTCACCGAGAGCACGCCGGCGGAACGGGAGAGCACGCTCGAGCGCGTGTTCGCCCTGTTTCCCCGCCTGAAGGAGCGTTTCGCCCAGCGCGGCGGAACCCTGTCCGGCGGCGAGCAGCAGATGCTGGCGATCGGCCGCGCCTTGATGAGCCGCCCTCGCCTGCTCATGCTCGATGAACCCTCGCTGGGGCTCGCCCCGCTCATCGCGCGGCAGATTTTCGACGCCATCCGCACACTGAACCGGCAGGACGGCCTGACCGTGCTGATCGTCGAGCAGAACGCCAACCATGCCCTCAAGCTCGCCCACCGCGGCTATGTCATGGTCAATGGCCTGATCACGCTGGCCGGCAGCGGCGCCGAATTGCTGCAGCGCCCCGAGATCCGCGCCGCTTATCTGGAAGGCGGCCGGCACTGACCGGCCCCGCCCTGCGCGAGAATGCGGCTAGATATCTTGACCTATGCCCGTATTTTGCCGGTGACTTCTCCTCGAATTCATTCAAGAATGGCGCCGGTTTGAACCGGGCATGCCCGGCAACTTCCACAGGCGACCACCCGCGAGGTATCTCATGAAATCACTGAAGCTCATCGGTCTAGCATTCGGCGCATCGCTCGCGCTGTCGAGCGCGGCATTCGCGCAGGATGTCACCGTCGCAGTCGCAGGCCCGATGACCGGCGGCGAGTCCGCCTTCGGCCGCCAGATGAAGAACGGCGCCGAGATGGCCATCGCCGACATCAACGCCGCCGGTGGCGTCAACGGCAAGAAGCTCGCGCTCAACGCCGAGGACGACGCCTGCGATCCGAAACAGGCCCGCTCGGTGGCGGAAAAGATCGCCGGCGCCAAGATCCCGTTCGTCGCCGGCCATTTCTGCTCGTCGTCTTCGATCCCGGCCTCTGAAGCCTATGCGGACGGCAACGTCCTGCAAATCACTCCGGCTTCGACCAACCCGCTCTTCACCGAGCGCAAGCTGTGGAACGTGGCGCGGGTGTGCGGCCGCGACGACCAGCAGGGCCTGATCGCCGCGCAATACATCGCCAAGAACTACAAGGGCAAGAACATCGCCATCCTCAACGACAAGACCACCTACGGCAAGGGACTTGCGGACGAGACCAAGAAGGCGCTCAACAAGGCCGGCATCACCGAGAAGCTCTACGAGAGCTACAACAAGGGCGACAAGGACTTCAACGCGATCGTCTCGCGCCTGAAGAAGGAGAATGTCGAGCTCGTCTATGTCGGCGGTTACCATCAGGAAGCCGGCCTCATCCTGCGCCAGATGCGCGATCAGGGCCTGAAGACGGTGCTGATGTCGGGCGACGCGCTCGCCGACAAGGAGTACGCCTCCATCACCGGTCCCGCCGGCGAAGGCACGCTGTTCACCTTCGGTCCCGATCCGCGCAACAAGCCGACCGCGAAGAAGATCGTCGAGGCGTTCAAGGCCAAGGGCATCGATCCGGAAGGCTATACGCTCTATACCTACGCTGCGCTGCAGGTCTGGACGCAGGCGGTCAAGAAGGCCGGCACCACCGACGCCAAGAAGGTCATGGAGACCATCAAGGCCGGCAAGTGGGACACGGTGCTCGGCCCGATCGAAATTGACGCCAAGGGCGACCTCAAGCAGATCGACTATGTCGTCTACAAGTGGGACGCCAAGGGCAATTACGCCGAGCTCGGCGCCAAGGGTTCTTGATCAAGGGTTCCTGATCAAGGAAGCTCGTCGGGGATCCCGATCAGCGATCCCCGAAGGCTCTGCCATCGCGACCGCGCCCCGGCTTGCCGGGGCGTTCTTTTGCCCGGTCAGACCGCGGCCGAGATCTCGCCGCCCGCCGCGGCCTGGGCCTTGCGGAGCGCTTGCAGCAGATCGTTCGGCCGAAACGGCTTTTGCAGGCAGGCGACGTTGGCGAGGTGGGGCGATTGGTCCATGAAATCGAGCGCCGTCATCCCGGATACCGCAATCACGGGCAGCGCCGGCGCGCGCTCGCGCAGGGCCGTGATGACATCGACGCCATTGGTATCGCCGAGGAAGATGTCGACGATCGCCGCGTCAAAGGGGCTTTCCGCAAAGGCCTTCAGACCCGCCGCGCCGCTTTCGGCCTCCACGACCTCGAAACGATTGACCCGAAGCACGATCGCGATCATCGCACGGACGTCCTTCTGGTCGTCGATGATGAGCACGCGTGGCATCGGAGCAACTCCCGATCTCGAAACCAAAATCGCCTGTTTCAAACCTGGAACCCGCCGCAGCGGATGGGCATTATGACCCCGCCCCGTAAAGCGCACCTTACTGATCCCTGTTCCGCGCATCCACCGAAATTAGGTAAGCTGTAACCCTCGGTTGAGTCGCAAACCGGTTCCGTCACGACCCGCGCCCAAAACCCGCTACGATGAACGGATTGCCGGCGAATGAGACTAGCGGAGATGCTCAAACCCGACCTGCTCAACACCGAGGCGCGCGAACTGGACGTGCCTGCAACGATCGACCGAACCACCTTTCTGTCGACCCTGCCGGCCACCTCGACCGACCGCACTGCAGCATTGACGATTGTCGGTGTGTCCTCCCTGCTGTTCGCCGCGGCCGTGCCCTTCGCCGGTACCCCGCTCCTGCCGGTCCCCGCCTTCGTCGCCAGCTATCAATCCGCGCTGGCCGTGAGCGACATCGTCACGGCCGTGTTGCTGCTATCGCAATTTGCGATCCTGCGGACCCGCGCGCTGCTGTGGCTCGCGAGCGGCTATCTCTTCACCGCCGCGGCGGCGCTGGTTCATGCCCTCACCTTCCCCGGGCTGTTCGCACCGACCGGACTCCTGGGCGCGGGCCGGCAGACCACGGTCTGGCTCTACATGGTCTGGCACGCCGGCTTTCCGCTCTGTGTGATGGCGTTTGCCTGGCTGAAGGAAAAGGACGGTGGCCCCCGGATCCGCGGCGCGGCAAGCAACGCGATTTATGGCAGCGTGCTCTGCGTCATCGCCGCGATGGCCGTCTTCGCCTGGATCGTCACCGCACAGCACGATCGGTTGCCGGTCCTGCTGAGCGAGGGCCGCTACACGGCGACCATGATCGGAGTTGTGTCCTTCGTGTGGTCGCTGAGCTTTGCCGCGCTGGTCTCGCTCTGGTTCCGCAGGCCGCATACGGTGATCGATATCTGGCTCATGGTGGTCATGTGCGCCTGGCTGTTCGACATCGCACTGTCGGCGATCGTCAACGTCGCGCGCTTCGATCTCGGCTTCTATGCCGGCCGGCTCTACGGCCTCGCCGCGGCGACCTTCGTGCTCGCGGTGCTTCTGATCGAGAATGTCCGCCTGCAGGCGCGTACGGTGGGCCTCGTCGGAAGGCTGCGCCAGCAATCGGCCTCGGAACGCGACTATTTCGGCAAGCGCCTCGCGCTGTACGGCGCAGTGGTCGAATCGTCCAATGACGCGATCATCACCAAGTCGCTCGACGGCATCATCACCGGCTGGAACAAGGCCGCCGAACATCTGTTCGGCTACTCCGCCACAGAGGCCGTCGGCAAGCCGATCGACATCATCGTGCCGCCGGATCGCAAGGGCGAAGTCAGGAGCATCCTCAACCGGATCGCCAGCAACGAGTCGATCGCCCAGCACGAGACCGTCCGAACCCGTAAAGACGGCCGCCCGCTGGACGTCGTCCTGAACATCTCACCGCTGCGGACCGACGATGGAGAGATCATCGGCGCTTCCAAGATCGCCCATGACATCACCGAAGAGAAGCAGGCCAGAGAGAAGCTGCGCCGCGAGACCGAGGAACGGCAGCGCATCTTCGAGACATCGCAGGACCTGATCCTGGTCACCGACGGCTACGGCAATTTCATCCAGGTCAGCCCGAGCGTGCAGAACATTCTCGGCTACAGCCCCGAGGACATGGTCGGGCACAGCGCGATCGAGTTCATCCATCCCGACGATCTCGAGAAGACGCGGAGCGAGATGCGCGCAGCCCGTCGCGGCGCGGTCAAGCGCAGCTTCGAGGCGCGCTATTACCATTACGACGGTCACGAGGTCTCGCTGAACTGGATGGGCACGTGGTCCGAGCCGGTGAAGCGCCACTTCTTCATCGGCCGCGACCTCACCGACAAGCAGGCCGCCGAAGCCCAGCTCCGGCAGGTCCAGAAAATGGACTCGATCGGCCAGTTGACCGGCGGCGTCGCCCACGACTTCAACAACGTGCTGACCGTCATCACGGGCACGATCGGCATTCTCAGCGACGCGGTCGCCGACCGGCCCGAGCTTGCCGCCATCACCAAGCTGATCGACGACGCCGCCGAGCGCGGCGCGCAGCTGACCAAGCATCTGCTCGCCTTCGCCCGCAAGCAGCCGCTCCAGCCGCGGGAGATCGACGTCAACGCACTGGTGCTCGAAGCCGCCAAGCTGCTGCATCCGACGCTCGGCGAGCAGATCAGCATCATGCCGCAGCTCACCGAGGATGCCTGGCCGACGCTGGTCGACCCGGGCCAGTTGTCCACCGCGATCCTCAATCTCGCGCTGAACGCGCGCGACGCCATGCCCGAGGGCGGCACCCTGGTGCTGGAGACCCGCAACATCTTCCTCGACGACGGCTATGCCAGCATGAATCCCGACGTCGTCGCCGGCAATTACGTGATGATCGCCGTCAGCGACACCGGCAGCGGCATTCCTGCCGAGCTGATCGACCGGGTGTTCGATCCCTTCTTCACCACCAAGGAGGTCGGCAAGGGCACCGGCCTCGGCCTCAGCATGGTGTTCGGCTTCGTCAAGCAGTCGGGCGGCCACATCAAGATCTACAGCGAGGAAGGCCACGGCACGAGCGTGAAGATCTACCTGCCGCGCTCGACCGGGGTGCAGGAGACCGAGTTCGAGGCGCTCCAGAATGCGCCCATCACCGGCGGCAACGAGAAGATCCTGATCGTCGAGGACGATGCGCTGGTGCGGCAGTATGTCGTGACGCAGGTCAAAAGTCTCGGCTATACCGCGCTCGAGGCCGCCAACGGCGCCGAGGCGCTCAATATCATCGACAGCGACGAGACCATCGACCTGCTGTTCACCGACATCATCATGCCCGGCAACATGAACGGCCGCCAGCTGGCCGACGAAGCGCACAAGCGCCGCCCAGATTTGAAGACGCTGTTCACCTCGGGCTACACCGAAAACGCCATCGTCCATCACGGCCGGCTCGATTCCGGCGTGCTGCTGCTGGCCAAGCCCTACCGCAAGTCCGAGCTCGCCAAGATGCTGAGGACCGCGCTCGCCTGTTGAGCCCGCGGCATTGCTGCGCTATCGCAGATCGTGAATTGCTCTCGACGACGAGGCCGCCGTGAAGAACCTTCTCACCGACATCGCCGGCGTCCGGGTCGGCCATGCCGAGGACCCGAAAGTCGGCTCCGGCGCGACCGCGATCATCTTCGATTCTCCCGCGATCGCCGCGATCGACGTTCGCGGCGGCGGCCCCGGCACGCGCGAGGATGCACTGCTCGATCTTGCCAACACCGTCGAGCGCGTCGACGCGATCGCGCTGTCGGGCGGCTCGGCCTTCGGCCTCGACACCGGCGGCGGCGTGCAGGCCTGGCTCGCCGAGCAGGGCCGCGGCCACCGGGTTCGCGAAGCGCTGATCCCGATCGTTCCGGGGGCGATCCTGTTCGACCTGCTCAATGGCGGCGACAAGGCCTGGGGACGCTTCTCGCCCTATCGCGACCTCGGCTATGCCGCGGCGACCGCCGCCGCCAGCGCGGATTTCGCCCTTGGCAGCGTCGGCGCCGGCTTCGGCGCCACCACCGCGACGTTCAAGGGCGGGCTCGGCTCGGCGTCGGCCGTGACGCCGGGCGGAATCAAGGTCGCGGCGGTCGTCGCCGTCAACGCGGTGGGCAGCGTCACCGTCGGCAATGGCCCGTGGTTCTGGGCGGCACCGTTCGAGGTGGACGGCGAATTCGGCGGACGCGGCCTGCCGGACAAGTTCACCGAGGACATGCTCCGCATGCGCATCAAGGGCGGACCTGCCGCGAGCGCGCGCGAAAACACCACCATCGGCGCCGTCGTAACCAACGCGGTGCTGACCAAGCCCCAGGCCAAGCGGCTGGCGATGATCGCGCATACCGGCTTCGCCCGCGCGATCTATCCGGTGCACGCGCCGACCGACGGCGACGTGCTGTTTGCCGCCGCCACGTGCGAAAAGCCGATCGAGCCGCTGGTTGGCCTCACCGAGCTCGGCACGATCGCCGCCAACGTGGTCGCCCGCGCGATCGCCCGCGGCGTCTACAGCGCGACGGCCTTGCCCTTTCCGGGCGCGCAGGCGGCCTGGAAGGACCGGTTCGGCTAGGCGAGAAACGAAACGGCCCCCAAAGCGTTACCCGGCGGACAAGGTGTGCGGCCATGCCCTCTTCCGTGATCCGCTTCTTTCGCTATGCGCCCGATACACGCGAGCTGAAGGTGACGTTCGTCAGCGGACGCCTCTATGTCTATGAGGATGTTCCGCCCGAGGTCGCTGCCGCGTTCGGGGATGCGCGCGCAAAAGGAACGTTCTTCAATCGCGAGATCCGCGACCGCTATGCCTATCGTGACATCACGCACGAATATGCGAGCTAAAGCGCGATGCGATGAGGATGAATCGTCATCGCGCTTTAGGTTATTGTTTGAGCATGATCTTTTCGGAGAACGCTACGCACTTTTCCGGATCATGCTCTAGCTTCAGGATGCACTCACACGCTGATCGACATCGATGAAGCCGCCGCTCCCGCAGTGGCCTGCGCCTGGCGCTGCATCATCTGCCCGAACCAGTCATAAGGCGAGTTGCCGCCACCTTTCGCATTCGACGCGCTGGCGGCGCCCGGCACCGTCGTCGACATCTTGAAGCCGTCGGCATAGGTGACGGTGGTGGTGGTCGAGCCGTCGGCATTGGTCGTCGTGGTCGACGTCGAGCCGCGGCTGGATTGCGACGAGGAATCCGAGCCATCGCCCGCGCCCTGCGCGTGATCACGGCCGTGACCGCCCCTCAGCGCCTTCGTCATCTCGCCGAGATTGATGCTGCCATCCGCATTCGCATCCATCTTCGAGAACACGTCGTCGGCCTGGGCCAGGTTGGTGCCGCCCGCGCCGAGCGCGCCCTCGAACTCGGACTGGGTGATCTTGCCGTCGCCGTCCGCGTCGATCTGCGAGAACAGATCCTTCAGCGCAGCCTCCCGGCTCTTCGACGTCGAGGAGGTCGAGTTCGACGAGGCCGCGCCGTCGGCCGACTGGCTCTGCGCCGCGAACAGCGCGTTCATCGTCTCCGACGAGATCTGCGGATATTTGCCTGCATTGACCGACGAGGTCGCGCCGGCCGTGCTGCTGCTGCCACTGTCGATTGCGAACGGATTGACCGGCGCGCTCTGCGAGGCGCCCGTCTTGTGCGCCGCCGAGGACGATTTCGAGTTCGTCAGCGACTGGATCGCGTCGAGCGCGCTCGATACCGCACCTAGGGCTAACAACATTGCACAACTCCAACGGGATGCGACATGCCGCGATCAATGTTCTCCGGCTGAAGTCAGCAAGCACCGTGCCATCGCGAAAAGCTCAATGAAATCCGCACCCATCAGGTCGTGCAGGGCGCGGGAACATCGGCAATTCATGCCGCCAGCGGCAGAAATTTCCGCCCACAGGAAGCGCGTCCCTCCTGCATTGCCCGCCACAAGGGCCCATGTTAGGCGAGGCCATTCGTCGTCCGTCCGCCACGGGAAAACGCGCCATGACACAAGCTTTCGCCCCCCGCCCACTGGCCATCGCGCCCTCGATCCTGGCCTCGGACTTCTCCAAGCTCGGTGAGGAGGTGCGCAGTGTAGACGCCGCCGGTGCCGACTGGATCCATCTCGACGTGATGGACGGGCACTTCGTTCCGAACATCTCCTATGGCCCTGATGTCATCAAGGCGATGCGCCCGCACACCAAGAAGATCTTCGACGCGCATCTGATGATCTCGCCCTGCGATCCCTATCTCGAGGCCTTCGCCAAAGCCGGCTGCGACCACATCACCGTGCACGCGGAGGCGGGTCCCCACCTGCACCGCTCGCTCCAGGCGATCCGCGCGCTCGGCAAGAAGGCCGGCGTCTCGCTCAATCCGGCGACGCCGATCAGCGCGCTCGAATTCGTCCTCGACCTCGTCGACCTCGTGCTGGTGATGTCGGTCAATCCGGGCTTCGGCGGCCAGGCCTTCATTCCCTCCGCGATCAACAAGATCCGCGACATCCGGGCAATGGTAGCGGGCCGTCCGATCGACATCGAGGTCGACGGCGGCGTCGGCCCCGATGTTGCGGGCGCGCTCGCCGCGGCCGGCGCCAACGCCTTCGTCGCCGGCACCTCGGTGTTCAAGGGTGGCACGCAGGACGCCTACAAGGCCAACATCGCCGCGATCCGCAACGCGGCACTTGGGGCACGCGGCGAGGCAATCTGAGACCATCGCTATCCGAACCGGTGCTGCGGCCGCTGCGACCAACGGGGATGGATGAACTCCGCACCACTCTGTTTTGCGCAGGCCTGCGGCGCCTGCTCGCCGAGACCCTTCAGGAGGGGGAGCAGGTGGTCTGGCAGGGTCAGCCCGACGGCGTTGCCCGCATGATGATGTGGCGGTTGCTCTGGTGGATCGGATTCCCCTGGCTGTTGCTGACAGTCATCGCCGTCAGGAACGATTGGATCGACCAAGCGACCCAACCTCTCGCGATGCTTGGAGTTGGGATGGTTGCAGCTCCGTTCGTGATGCTGCTGCAAGACCTGCAGACGCTTTATGTGATCACCGACCGCCGCGCGCTGATCGTGCGCACGGCCTGGAGCAGACGCAGCGTGACTGCTACTTCGTTCGACGCCATGGATGCAGTGTTCGAAATCCTCGACATCGGCGGCGGCGTCGGCCACCTCAACTTTGCGTCAGGGTGCTCGACCCGTTCGCCCGATACCGACTACACCGGGCGATATGGGTTTCGCTGTGTTCGAGACGCACGGCGCATCCGGGATATCCTCGATCATGCGCGCACCGGCAAAGTACGTCGGTCGCACCCGGAAAGAACTGCGGCTTCTACGGGTTCTGCAACGCGCAAAGCTTAAAATTGTAACCGTGGTCCGTACTCATCCGGACTTCACTGATTCGCGCAAATCACTGCAAGTGATTCCTGCCTGTTTTCGCGGGAGCACATCATGACGACGACCCTGGTTTGGACTGGCGTGGCGTTGTGGATTGGTTTCAGTGCGTTTGTCGTGTTTGGTCCATCGGCCGGCCCGGTCGAGGCCCCGGCCCGTTCGGCCCGCAACATCGGCCGCGCCCGCGACAGGGGCTGACATCCATGCAGATCGCACTCGTGAAGCGTCAGCCGAAGCGCAGGTGCCGGATTCCACGGCGCCCGCATCCGAGCCTCGATGATTTCTTCGGCCGCCTCGAGCGCACCGATGGCACGCTGGACGATAATGCCGGGCTCGACAATTCGGACCTCGAGCGTTCGCTTGGCTCGCCGCGCCGCCACTGAGACTTCTTTTCCGGACCGCCCCATGAAACCGCATTGCCCGAATTGCCTGAAGGAAATGACCAAGGCGTCCGCGTCGCGTAACCTGTTCAATTGCGAGCCCTGCCGCGAGATCATCCAGTATTTTGGCGGCAGCGCGGATCACGGCGAGCCGGGGCCGCAATTCTCCTGGCCGATCCGCCGCAAGCGCGCCATGGCCGTCCACGCAGCCTGATCCAGCCCCGCAAATCGCCCCGGCCGGCCTAACCTTCGCCGGCCTCCGGCCCGCCGCCTTCCCCAGCCATCCGCGGCGGCCGCACCACGGTGACGGTGCAGCTCGCCTCCGAGGCCACCTTGGCCGACACGCTGCCGAGCAGCGTGCGCCGGAACGAGCTCTGCCGGGCGCCGATGATGACGTGGTCGACCTGGTTGGCCTCGGCAAACTCCAGGATCGCGGCGGCGGGGTCGACAGCCTCCAGCACGTGAGCCGACAGCCGGCTCTCGTCCAGCTTGAGCGGCGTTGCCCAATGCCTGAGCGCGACCAGGCGATCAATATGCTTGTTGGAGCCCTGCTGGTCCAATGTCCGATCGATCGCGATCCGGTTCAGCTTGAGCACGTTGACGCAGGCAAGCCGCGCCGAGGGCAAGGTGGCGAGGATGCGCTCGGTGGTCACGCGCAGCGCCTCGTTCAGCTCCGGAGCGCCCTCCGCCGTGTCGAGCGCAACGGCGAGGATCGGGCTCGATGCGATCTGGGCTGCGACGTCCGATTTCGCACGCGGCGCCATGGCGCCCTGGTTGAAGCGCCGCCGCCAGGCGACGCCGAGGGAATCGCGTTTCACCCGCTCCGAGCGCGCGGTGAGCTTGACCTTGTCGGGATGGGCGAGATCGAAGGCGAGCTGGGACGCCGTCGGATAGCGCCACACCGGCTCGATCTCCAGACACCGCAACACCACCTCCTGAAGCCAGGGCGGATAATCCGCGCGAAGCTTCCGCGGCGGA
This sequence comes from Bradyrhizobium sp. USDA 372, assembly GCF_053629095.1. Lineage (NCBI taxonomy): Bacteria > Pseudomonadati > Pseudomonadota > Alphaproteobacteria > Hyphomicrobiales > Nitrobacteraceae > Bradyrhizobium > Bradyrhizobium sp. USDA 372. The sequence continues at coordinate 1,369,175 of NZ_JBRJHR010000001.1, forward strand.
TGCGGATCGCGCCACAGCCGGCGCCGCATCGCCCGTAGCGTCTCGCCCTCGCCGAACGGCCGCTCGCCGGTGGTGAAGAAATAGAGCAGCACGCCGAGCGAAAACAGATCGCTGCGCGGATCGTCGCGCACCCCGAGCAGCCGCTCGGGTGCCATATAGGGCGCGGTGCCGTAAGGCAGGCGGAATTCCTCCTGGAGGAGGTCCGGCAGGTGGTTGTGATGCGACAGGCCGTAGTCGATCAGCACCGCCTCGCCGCTCTCGCGAAACATGATGCTGCTCGGCTTGATGTCGTGATGGATCACGTTCTGCCGATGCAGATCGGCAAGCGCTGTCGCGATCTTGGCGACGAGCTGCCGTGCCTCGTCATAAGGCAGCGGCAGGTCGGGGAGCCGCTTGTACAGCGTGGCACCTGAAATGCGCTCGATCACGACATGGGCTTGGCGGGCAAAATCGCCGGTGCCGAAGCAGGCCGGCACGTGCGGCCCCGCAAGCCGCGGCAGGATCATCATCTCCATCTCGAAGGAGACGATCGCGGCGGGGTCCTCGCCCTCCGACACCCGCGGGATCTTCATCAGCATGGGCACGTCGATGCCGGGATGGGTGACGGTCCACAGCGTCGCCATGCCGCCGGCATGCACACATTCGCCGATGGTGTAACCGTCGATCTCCGCACCTGATCTGACCAGGGGTTTCGGCATCGGCCTCTAGCGCCCCTGCGAAAGCCGGTCGGCGAGCCAATGCGGCAGGCCGTTGTCGCGGATCCGGCTCGCGGCCGTCTCGATATCGTAGGGCGCACGGCAATAGGTGATCTGGCTCGACACCGTGTCGAACAGCGCGAAGGCCGCCGACGGATCACCATCGCGGGGCTGGCCGACCGAGCCGAGCACCGCGAGCCATTGCCGTCCGCGCAGGAGCTGCACGGGGACGTCGGTCTTCGGCACGAAGCTCGTCATCTTCGCCGTCACCGACATCGAATAGAGCGCCGGCCTGTGGATGTGGCCGCAAAAGGTGACGTGGGCCTGCGTCGCAATCAGGCTCTTGGCGGCGTCCACGGTCGAGCGGACATAGTGCCAGCGCTGCGGATGCGAGGCTTCCGCGTGCACGAACAGGCGGCCATCGTCCTCCACCTGCATCGGCAATTCGGCCAGGAACCGCCGCTGCGCGGTGTCGAGGCGGCCGCGGGTCCATTCGATCGCGATCTGCGCCTCGGTGTTCATGGTCTCGGCCGTGGAATTGATCGCCTGGTCGTGATTGCCGCGCACCGCGACGGCGCCCTGCGCGACCAGCTGCATCGCGGTGTCCACCGCCCATTCCGGATCGGCGCCATAGCCGACGAAATCGCCGAGCAGGACGAACTGCTCCGCGCCCCTGGCGCGGGCAACCCTCAGGCAGGCCTCGAACGCCTGCCGGTTGCCATGGATATCCGAGAAGACAGCGAGAAGCACGCACCCTCCACCCTCAAAACCCTACTCGAGGCCGATGAGGCCAAATTGAGGGACGTCAACAAGATGCGCCAGCACCGGGCCGTTTGCCAGCACTGCCCTGCCGTGATGGTGAAGGGCCTATTGCTCGTCCTTCGGCGGCATCCGAGGCGGCGGAATCGGGGTGAACACGGCGCCTTGGGCACCGGCCGGCGGGGCATTGAACTCGCCGGTCGAGGAATCGCCGCCGCTGGTCTCCAGGATGGTCTTGGGCGTCACATACTCCCGGACCATGTCGATCAGGCTGCCGTCGCCGCCGCCGAAATCCGCGGCGCGCCCGCCTTGCGGATGACCGGCCGCGATCTCGTTCTCCGCGGCGTGGGTCTTGTCGGCCAGCCGGTCATTGTAGGGCACACGAAAGGCGCGCGGGATGCCGCTCGGGCGATTGTCCTCGTCCAGCGCCTCGACCCAGAGATAGATCGAGCCGGGATCGCCTTGAAGCGAATGCGGCTCGACGATACGGGCCTTCAGCAGCTTGAAGGTAACAGGCAGCCGGTCGGAGCTGGCCCAGCCGAGCAGCCCGCGCATTTCGGTGAAGCTGAAGATGTAGAAGGTGCTGGTCACGACCACGGCGACCGCCTTCAGCGACCAGTGCAGCCGCGCATAGACCAGCACGACCAGCAGCAGCGCGCCGATGACGGCATAAGCGACCGACAGCGTCAGGATGACCGTCTGCGGATTACTCACGGCGCACCCTCACAGCGTTCCTGCTCACACCGGTCTTGGGGTCGACGTCGGCGCCGTTGCGCCAGCTGCTGCGGAACGTCTCCAGCAGCGATTTCGGCCGCTGATCGACATTGACGACCTTGCCTTCCGCATCGATGCGGAATCGGACCGCGGTCTTCTCGTCGCCGGTATGGTCGAGCGTGAACTTGTTGTCGAAGATCACCTGCGCGGTTGGATTGAGCTTCTGCACCTTCACATTGGCCGTCACAGGCTCGCCGGTGGTGGCAACGAAATGCGAGACGTTGACGGTGTATTCGCCGGCGAGGATGCCGCGCACGGTGACGATCTCCTCGCGGATGGGCGAGGCGATCTTCTTGCCGTTGACGATGATGAAATCGTTGGCCCCGCCGCGATCGTCGCGGTCGAGCGTCAGGAAGCCGGCCTCGCGGTGGCGATACCAGGCGATGTTGCCGGCGGGATCCTGCACGAACAGGTCGAGATCGTCGGGGTGGCTGTCCGGCCAGTCCAGCGTGATCATGAACTCCGCCTTGGAGTCGATCTTGCCGTCCTTGGCATCCGGAGAGACCGCGAGCAACGCCAGGAAGAACAGGAACGCGATCACCTGCAGCGCCTTGAACAGCATGACGCCCAGCGGGTCGAACGGCTCCTCGCGCGGATAGAGACCGAAATCATCCATCATGACGGCGTTCCAGCGCCTTTTCGCTCGAGCACCGGCGTCACATAAGTCTCGGTCAGCACCACCGCATCCGAGAACACCCGCTGGGTCGCGGCATCCAGCATGTAGTACTGGATGCGGACCAGGATCGAGCCGACGAGGCCGGCGAGTGTCGTGTACATCGCGACCGCCATGCCGTCGCTCATCAAGCCCATCGAGGAGCGCATCGCGACCTTGTCTGCGGCATCGAGCCCCGCGATCGGCGCCAGCATGATGATGAAGCCGATGATGGTGCCGAGCAGGCCGAGCTTCATCAGCGTATCCGAGACGAAGGCCCCGAACCCGTTGGAGCCGCGCAGGCGGTCGGCGAGCGTCCGCAGCAGCAGCGTCTGATCGACCGGGCGATAGCCCTGCGCGGCGGCCTTGGTCACCAGGCTTTCGATGTGGTCGCGCACCAGTCCGCGCGGCAGCGCCACAGCGCTTGCATCGAGCGCCTTGCTGCCGCCGGCCGCCGACAGCACTGCGCGGCAGCGCCGCGCCGCCGCCCCTTCCCGCGCGATCGCCCGCGTCCGCAGGAAGCAATGGCCGCAGGTGACAATGTAAAGCGCCGCGATGACGCTGGAAATGTAAGTGCGGTCCGAGGTCAGCATCAGATGGATCAAGCCGAAGCGCCACAACAGCACGACGGCAAAGATCGAGAGCCCGGTGAAGATCATCCAGAACAGCAACGCGCTGCGCTCGGATGGATCGGCAGCCTGGCTCGCAATTGGTCCAATCGTCATCGAACTCATGCTGCACCGCTCCTGGCTTGCAAGCACCGGCCTGCAACGTGTCCTCGCCGATTAGATCAAAGCCGCCGTTTCAGGTCCAAAGACCCATGCCCAATCCGGCTTGGGAAATTTGCCCGAGCTGCAATCCCGGCGTTCGCTGCGATTGGCAAGGCACGGCGGCGTTGTTAGGCTGACCTTACCAAACGTCGGGGGTGATCGCATGCGCCTCGTGCTTCAGCTTGTCGCCCGCCTGCTTCTGATCGTAGCGCTGTGCCTGGCAGCCGCGACAATATGGGCTACGTTCGAGGCCTATCGCAGCGTCGATCGGGCGACGGCGGCTTCGGCGCAGCGGGTCGCGCAGGCGCTTCAGGCGCTGTATTGGCGCGAGCTGTTGTTGCGCAGCAGCAGGGCGCGCGAGCATCTACTGCCGGTTCCGGATTGGCGTACCCTGGAGACGATGAAGCTGATCTCACCCGGCGTCTGCGTCGAGTTCCAGCCCGCCGCGGCCTTCGAGAAGCCGCTCTGCGGCCAGAGCGAGGGGCTGGGCAAGACGCCGCCACGCTGGTTCGCGGCCATCGTGCCGACCTTCCTCGGCAGCCACGCCGAGGTGGTGCGGCCCGTCAGTCCGCGCGCTGCGGCCGCCGGCACCGTCGTTGCGACGCCGGATGCTACCGCCGCGATCTCGCTCGCCTGGGACTACATCCTCAACGTCATCGACGTCGCGCTGCTGATGGCGGCGGCGATCGCCCTGCTCGCCTCGCTCGCCATCGCGCACGCACTTGCGCCGGCGCGCGCGATCGTCACCGCGCTTCAGCGCATGGCGCGCGGTCAGTATCGCACCAGGCTGCCGCGCTTCCGCTCCATGGAGCTGGCGATGATCGGCAGCGCCGTCGGCGAGCTCGGCGGCCGGCTGGAGGAAGCGACCGAGCAGCGCGCCGCGCTGACGCGGCGCCTGATCGAGATCCGCGACGACGAGCGCCGCGCGCTCGCCCGCGAGCTGCACGACGAGTTCGGGCAGAACCTGTCCGCCATCCTCGCCTTCGCCAACACGATCGAGACGGCGAGCACGAAGCAGAGCAAGGACGATGGGATCGCGCAGGACGCGCGCATGATCTCGCAGGCGACGCACCATCTGATGGCCTCGCTGCGCGATGCGCTGAGGCGGCTGCGCAATCCGCTGCCGGAGGAGCTCGGGCTCGAGGCGAGCCTCGTCAATCTCGTCGACAGCTGGCGCTCGCACAGCGCGGCGCGACCGGCGATCCAGCTCGATCTCAGGGGCGACCTCACCGACATCAGCGGTCCGGCCGCCACAACGGCCTATCGCGTGGCACAGGAATGCCTGACCAACGCGCTGCGCCACAGTGCAGCGCGCGAGATCTCGCTCCGCGTCGAGCGGCGCGCGGGCGAGGAGGATGCGCTGCTGATCCGCGTCGAGGACGACGGCGGCGGCGATGCGGAGCGCGTCGCGCAATCGGCCGGCTTCGGCCTGACCGGTATCCGCGAGCGCGTCACGGCGGCCGGCGGATCGCTGTCGATCCTGCCCGCCCGCGGCGGCCTCAGCGTGGCCGCAACCATTCCGCTCGCTGCGTGAGGCGGAAATGAGCGAGGTGGCGGCAACAGGCATCTCCGTGCTGCTGGTCGACGACCATCCGATCGTGCGGCAAGGCTACCGGCGCGTGCTGGAAAGCCAGGGCGATCTGCATGTCGTGGCCGAAGCCGACAACGCCGCGGACGCCTACAGCGCGTTCAAGGCGCATGACCCCGATGTCGTCGTATTGGATATCTCTATGCCCGGCGCGAGCGGGTTGGAGGCCATTCGCAACATCCGCGCGCGCAGCCCGCGTGCACGCATTCTCGTCTTCACCATGCACAACGAGGCCGTGCTGGTGAAATCAGCCTTCGGCGCCGGCGCATCCGGCTTCGTCACCAAGAGCAGCGAGCCGTCCGCAGTCGTCAACGCCATCCGCAGCGTCGCCCGCGGCGAGCGCGCCATGAGCGATGACATCGCACATGTGCTGGCAGAGGACAGCCTGTCGCCGACCGGCTCGGTGCTGGACCAACTGGGTGAGCGCGAGATCGAGATCCTGCGCCAGTTCGCCGGCGGCGCCACCACCGAGGAGATCGCGGCGCATCTCAATCTCAGCGTCAAGACCGTGCAGAACTATCACTACCTGATCAAGTCGAAGACCGGCGCGCGCACCGATGCGCAGCTGGTGCGGCTCGCCGCGACCTGCGGGCTGACGAGGATTTAGCAGCAAAGCTGCCGCACAGCCCTCGAGGGTGCTTCAATCTGCTGAACGAAATTGGAACGGTTCCGATCCGGCTCCGGTTAGTACGGCAGAGAAGGAGTAAAGGGTCATGAGTAAGGGTCACCCCAAGGCAATCGACCATCCCCCGATCATCACCGTAGGCGAGCTCATCGACGAACTTTGCCGCCTGCCGGACACGGCCATCGTCCACTTTCGCTGCCCGATGTTCGATCAGGAACTGACATTCTACCGGCTTCGAAGGCGGTCAAAGGACGCCGTCGAAATCGCAGTCAATGCCTATCCGGATAGTCCTCCGGTCGTGCCGTCGTCCGATCCTGCCTTCCACACGCGAAGACATTCGGCACCCTCGCTCCGCGACGGCGCCGCTCTCCAGAAGACGCGAGGTTGATTGAAAGACCAAGGCGTGAAAGGCGGCCTTAGGCCGCCTTCAACCCACGCAGCAGCAGCGCCAGTGTCGCATCGACGCGCGCGGAGAGATCGGCGTCCTTCCATTCCTCGGCATGAGCCGGATGGTGGAAGCGGACGGTCGCATCGAAGACCGCGCGCGCGGTCGCCTTGACGTCGTCCACGGCGAATTCGCCGTTCTTCACGCCGTCAGTCAGGATCCCCGCGATCTGGTCGATCATGGTGTCCTTGTGGCATTTGACGGCCGCGCAGGCCTCGCGGGCCAGGGTTAGATAAGTTTCGAACATCTCGGGATCGTCGAGCACGCGCGAACGCTTGGCCGCGAACAGCGTGCGCAACCAGCGCTCGAGCCTGTCAGGCGCGGGCCCCTGCTCCTTGGCGATCGCCAGCAGCGGGGCATCGATGCGGTCCAGCCAGCGCTTGGCAACGGCCTCGCGCAGCGAGGCCTTGCTGGGGAAATGGCGGTAGACGCTGCCGTGGCTCACATCGAGCGCACGGGCAACGTCGACCACGGTGGCCTTGGCAAGTCCGTAGCGCCTGAGCACGTCCTCGGTGACTTCGAGGATCCGCTCCGGCGTCAAGACAACGGCTTCATTCATGCCAGCACCATGTTCCCGTTCGGGGCTCAGTTACCCGGCAGTAGGGCTGCTTCCGAAGCGCCCGTGCCGGTCGTTCGGAAAGCCTATGCCTTAATGAGGCAGTTTTGCAGCCTGCGCCGCGATCTGGCGCGCCACCAGCAAATTGAGCCAATGCCCAATCGCGCCGGTGAAATTGAGGATTTCGGTCGTCATTGTCCAAGTCTCCATTCGTCCGCGGTCCCGTTCTTCAATCCGCCCTCCGATCCGCTGTGGATGTCGGGCTCCCCGGGGCTGTCGCGGGACGCCCAATCGGAGCGTCCCGGAACGGATATACACATCTCGCTGACAGATTTCAATATCTGTCAGTCAATGATCCGTGATTGACAGTTAATATCTGCGCCCAGGCGCCGCCATCCCGGCCGGCCGGTCCGGTGGAAAGGTCGGCGATCCCCCTCTCCTGAAGGCCCAGATCGTTTGTTTCGCCCTGCCCGCTCTGTTAAATCACGGCGTAAAAAGCATTTTGGCCGGCGCCGCCCTTTTCGGGACCGCCCGCCCACCTTCCTGGAGCCGCCCAATGATCCCCCGCTACACCCGCCCGGAAATGGCCTCGATCTGGGAGCCGCAGACCCGGTTCAAGATCTGGTTCGAGATCGAGGCGCATGCGGCGGACGCTCTCGCCGAGCTCGGGACCATCCCCAAGGAGGCCGCCAGGACGGTCTGGGCCAAGGCCAAGGACGCCGTCTTCGACGTCGCCCGCATCGACGAGATCGAGCGCGAGACCAAGCACGACGTCATCGCCTTCCTCACCCACCTCGCCGAGATCGTCGGCCCCGAGGCGCGCTTCGTCCACCAGGGCATGACCTCCTCGGACGTGCTCGACACCTGCCTCAACGTCCAGCTCACCCGCGCCGCCGACCTCTTGCTTGCCGACCTCGACAAGGTGCTGGCCGCACTGAAGAAGCGCGCCTTCGAGCACAAGATGACGCCGACCATCGGCCGCAGCCATGGCATCCATGCCGAGCCCGTGACCTTCGGCCTCAAGCTCGCTTATGCCTATGCCGAGTTCACGCGCGCCAAGGAGCGCCTGATCGCGGCACGCAAGGAAGTCGCGACCTGCGCCATCTCCGGCGCCGTCGGCACCTTCGCGCAGATCGACCCGCGCGTCGAAGAGCATGTCGCGAAAGCCATGGGCCTGGTGCCGGAGCCGATCTCGACGCAAGTGATCCCGCGCGACCGTCACGCCATGTATTTCTCGACCCTCGGCGTGATCGCCTCCTCGATCGAGCGCATCGCGGTGGAAATCCGCCACATGCAGCGCACCGAAGTGCTGGAGGCCGAAGAGTTCTTCTCGGAGGGACAAAAGGGCTCCTCCGCGATGCCGCACAAGCGCAACCCGGTGCTGTCGGAGAACCTCACCGGCCTGTCCCGCATGGTGCGCGCCTATGTGACGCCGGCGCTGGAGAACGTCGTGCTCTGGCACGAGCGCGACATTTCGCACTCCTCGGCCGAGCGCATGATGGGCCCCGACGCGACCGTGACGCTCGACTTCGCGCTGGTGCGCCTCGCCGGCCTGATCGACAAGCTGCTGGTCTATCCCGCCAACATGCAGAAGAACCTCGACCGCCTCGGCGGCCTCGTGCATTCGCAGCGCGTGCTGCTGGCGCTGACCCAGAAGGGCGCCAGCCGCGAGGACGCCTACAAGCTGGTGCAGCGCAACGCCATGCCGGTCTGGCGCGGCGAAGGCGACTTCCTCCAGCTGTTGAAGAAGGACAGTGAGGTGAAGAAATATCTCACCGACGCCGAGATCGAGGAGCAGTTCGACCTGGGCTATCACCTCAAGCACGTCGACACGATCTTCAAGCGCGTGTTCGGAGAAGCGTAGGATCGTATAGGGTGGGTTAGCCTTGCGGCCTGCGCGAAGCGCAGTCCGCTGGGCGTAACCCACCTCTTTCGCTCCCACGGAGACAAACAATGATGGGTTACGCCGCGCAGATGCGCTATGCGCATCTGCAGGGCTAACCCACCCTACAAACGACGACAAAAAACGGATTCCCTCATGCCCATCGTCAACCGCGTCGCCGCCCTCTCCGACGAAATGGCCGCCTGGCGCCACGACTTCCACGAGAACCCCGAGCTGCTCTACGAAGTCCACCGCACCGCCGGCATCGTCGCCGATCGCTTGCGCGAATTCGGCTGCGACGAGGTGGTGACGGGCATCGGCCGCACCGGCGTGGTCGGCGTGATCCGTGGCCGCAAGTCGGCATCCGGCAAGACCATCGGCCTGCGCGCCGACATGGACGCACTGCCGATCATGGAGACGTCGGGCGTGCCTTATGCCTCCAAGGTACCCGGCAAGATGCACGCCTGCGGCCATGACGGCCACACCGCGATGCTGCTGGGCGCGGCCAAATATCTCGCCGAGACTCGCAATTTCGATGGCACGGCCGTGATGATCTTCCAGCCCGCCGAGGAAGGCGGCGGCGGCGGCAAGGCCATGGTCGAGGACGGGCTGATGACGCGCTGGAACATCCAGGAGGTCTACGGCATGCACAACATGCCGAACCTGCCCGAGGGCCATTTCGCCACCACGCCCGGGCCGATGCTCGCCTCCTCCGACAACATCCAGATCACCGTTCGCGGCAAGGGTGGCCACGCCGGCGCCGGTCCGCCTAAGTCGGTCGACAGCGTGCTGATCGGCTCGCAGATCGTGGGTGCGCTGCAATCGATCGTGGCGCGCAACGTCGATCCGTTGAAGTCCGCGGTCATCTCGATCACGCAATTCCACTCCGGCACCGCCTTCAACATCATCCCGGAGGTCGCTGAGCTTGCCGGCACCGTGCGCACGCTCGACCCTGAGGTGCGCGATCTCGTTGAACGCCGCATCGGCGAAGTCGCCGACAGCATCGCCCGCGCCTATGGCGGCTCGGCCGAGACGAAATACACGCGGATGTATCCGGTGACGATGAACCATGCCCGCGAGGCCGGCCTTGCCGCCGACGTCGCGCGCGATATCGTCGGCGCCGATCGCGTCAACGACAAGTTCGTCCCGATGATGGGCGCCGAGGACTTTTCGTTCATGCTGGAAGCACGCCCCGGCGCGATGGTGCTGGTCGGCATGGGCGACGGCAACGAGTGCCACCACCCGGCCTACGTATTCAACGACAACATCCTCGGCCACGGCGCCTCGTTCTGGGCGCGCCTGGTCGAAACGCGGATGCCGGCGGGGTAGGACCAGTCTTGTTAATGCGAGACGAGGCGCGGTCTGGTCAGTTGCAGATCTCGCCAGTCATCTTCATGACTCCGCTGCCTGGACTAGCCACCGTACCAAGACGGCAGCCCTTTGCGACCGGTCTGCAGCCGGCTTGATTGCAGATCATCTGACCGGACGCTTGCGACTTTGGTGCCGCAGATTCCGCCTCTTTCCTGTCCTGATCGCGCTTCTTCGGTTCCTCGCGAGTCGCGACCGGCTTCTTCTCTTGCACCTTCTCGCACTCGTTGTCGTCGCCGACGCGATAGCCGGCGCGGCAGGTGATCTTCACGCATTGATCGCCGTCGGCCTTGAAGCCGAAATTGCACACCAGCGGACAGACCCGTCCCGGCTTTGCCTTCAGCGCGTCGAGTGCGTCGATGCTGGCGAGCTTCACGTCGAACTGGGTGCCGGCGTATTTGTTGAAGAGCGTCAGCGAACGCTGCGCGGCCGAGCTCCACTCGCCCTCCGCCGCTGAGGTCAGGCAGCCGACGCGGCGCAGTTCGCTCTGCACGGATTTCGCGAGTTCGGCCGCCGATAAGGTCGACTTCGGCCCCGGCGAGAGCGCAGCAACTTTCTGGTTCTCGACCTCAGGAATCTGCCGATCGGCGGCCGGCTTTACGCCCTGCTCCGCTCTCTCGGCGGCCTGCTTGGCCGCCAGCTCGGCCTTGGCCTTCTCTGCCGCCTGTTTCTCGGCCAGCGCTTTCGCGGCCGCCGCCTCGGCGGCCTTGCGCTGCTGCTCGGCCGCTTCCGCCTTGGCCTGTTCGATCTGCTTTTGCTTCTCCGCAGCGATTCGCGCCTCTTCGGCGGCCTTGGCCGCAGCAGCCGCCTTCTCCTGCTCGGCCTTCTGGGCGCGCTCGGCAATAAGCCTTGCCTTTTCGTGCTCGGCCGCCTTGGCCTTTTGCTCGGCAGCAACGCGCGTCTCTTCGGCGCCGATCTTGTTCAACTGTCCCTTGGCGAGGTTGGCATAGAAGCCGTCCGGATACGCCGCCAAAAAGGCTTCCCAGGCATCGCGCGTCGCAAGCTGGAGCGCGAGCTCGTAGTCCCTGCGAACGGCGTCCTGCGGGTTTGCCTGCGGACCGGTTGCCGCCGGCTTCACCACGAGCGGCACGTCGTCGCCGCCGAGCGAGCCGTAGACGTAAGGCTCCTGCTTGTAGCCGGTCGTCTTGAGCACGTCGTCGCGTACGAAGCCGAACGCCTTGCGCAGATCGAGGCCCGGCTTCGGCAGGTGCTCGACCAGCGCGGTAGCAAACGGACTGTTGCGAGAATCGCCGTCGGATGCAGTCGAGCCGGCCTTCGCGGCAAAGGCAATCATCGTATTCGGGCTGGTTGGCTCCACCTTGGCAAGGCCCCGTCCGATCGCCCGCGAGGCCAGCGTGCGCTTCATCGTCTTCGCAAACGGGTTATCGCGGCAGGCATCAAGGATGATCAAACGCAGCTGCTTGGCGGGCTCGACTGCGAACAATGCGCGCTCGACAGGGATGGTCTCGTCGAGAACGTCGCCATCCGTCTCCAGCGTGGCGTCGGTCGGAATGAGATAATTGTTGCCGTCGAGCTCGATGCCGTGGCCGGCATAATAGATCACCGCCATTTCCGCGTCGCGCGACCTGCCGGCGAACTCGCGCAACATGCGCCGCATCTCGCTCGCACTCAGATCCAACCGGACGTCGACGGAATCGAAGCCCGCCTTCTTGAACATGCCGCCGACCAGGGTGGCATCGTTCACGGGATTGGTGAGCTTGGGCGCGCTCTTGTAGGCGGAATTGCCGATGACGAGCGCGACCCGCCGATCGGCATGTGCCGATCCGCAGGCCAGCAAGGTCGCAAAAATCAATAAACCAAACAGCCGAAACGGAATCACTTGCGTCCCCCCGGATGCAATTCCCTGAGACTATCCGGAGCATCGATGAAAGCCAAATTTTCCTATGTGAGGTCGATCACATAAACTCCTCGATTGCGGCTTATGGCTAATGCAGTCGGGCCTCGCCCCACAGGCGCGGCGCGAGCTTGGTCGATCCGACGTGCCATCATACCTATGCCTGCACCACCTCGTGGCGCATCACGAATGGGGCGAGCAGTGCGTGCACCTCGCTCTCCACCGCTTCGCGCTGGCTCGCCGGCAGGCCCGTCAGCGTCACGGTCACGATCGAGCCGTGGCTGCCGTGCGGACCGACCTTGACCTTGCAATCGATGCCGCGCTCGACTAGCGGCGCCAGCACCTTGGTGAACACGCGCGCGGCGGCGTCCCAGCGCAGTTGCGGCTTGAACACCTTGCCGACGCCCGTCACCGGCATCGGGTCGATCGGGATGACCTGCACCGGAACTGCGGCGCGCTCCGGCGTGCGCTCGCGCACCCAGGCTTCCAGCTCGCCCGGCTCGACCTTTGCGCCGGGCTTCAGCTGCACATAGCCCACCGGCAGTTCGCCCGCGTAAGCATCGGGCTGGCCGACCACGGCGGCGAAGCCGACGGCGGGATGACGGAACATGATCTCCTCGATCGGCGCCGGGTCGATGTTGTGGCCACCGCGGATCACGAGATCCTTGGCGCGGCCGGTGATCCAGAGATAGCCGTCGGCATCGAGCCGGCCGAGATCGCCGGAATTGACCCAGACACCGTCGATGAAAGCGCCCTTGTTGTGCTCGTCGTTGAGATAGCCGCTGAACACGCCGGGGCCGGCCATGATGACGACCCCGATCTCGTCCGGCTTGCAGTCGCGGATCAGGCGGCCATCGGCGTCGAACTGCACGATGCGCACCCGCGCGTAAGGCATGGGAAGGCCGACCGAGCCGAGCCGGATCGGCCGGCCCGGATAAGCGAGCGTGTGCACGCTCGAGGTCTCGGTCATGCCGTAGACCTCGACAACCGGCAGCTTCAGCTTCTCCTGAATCGCCGAGCCGACGGCGACCGGAATAGCCGAGCCGCCCCCTGCCGCATATTTTAGGCTCGAGATGTCCGTGTTCCCCGGCGGCACCGCGAGCGTCGCGGCGAGCACGGTCGGCACGCTCGACAGCGCTTCGGGCTTGAAGCGCGCGACGAGCTGCCAGATGTTCTTCACCGCATTCGGGTTGCGCCAGCCGCTCGGCGACAGCACGACCAGCGAGCCCCCGCCCGACAGCATCGTAAGCACCTGTGTCAGCGATCCGCCGACGTGAAACAGCGGCATGCCGAACAGCAGGTTGGCGCCGGGCTTCCCCTGCAACAGCAGATTGAGCGCCCAGGCCTGATAGACCTGGTTGGCATGGGTATGCCGCACCAGCTTCGGCGTGCCGGTGGTGCCGCCGGTGTGGAAATAGGCGGCGATGTCGCTGCCGCGAATCTTGCGTCCGCTGACGAGCCGATCCGACGACTGCTGCTTGATCAGGTCGCTGAAGGCGAAGATGCCATTGGCCGGATCGCCGCCGCCGAACACCTGCACGATGGCCTTCAGATGCTTCAGCTGCGGGCGGATCTGCTCGACCTTCTGCCAGATGTCGGTGCCGGGCATCGGCCCGAGCGCCACCAGGATCTTGGTGTTCGCAGCTTCCAGGATTTCGGCGATCTGGTGCGGCTCGAGCAGCGGATTGACGGGATTGGCGATGCCGGCGGCCTCGGCGCCGAACAGAGTGACGAACGCATCCGGCACCAACGGCAGCATGAAGCTGATGACGTCGCCCTTCCCAGCGCCGAGCGCGTGAAACATGTTGGCGGCCTGGGTGACGCGCGCGATGAAATCGCGGTGCGTGACGACCAAAGGCGTGTCGGCGGGATCGGCATTTTGCAGGAACTGGATCGCCGCCCCGTCGGGATTGCGCTCCGCACCAAGCCTGATGGCGTCATAGGTGCTCTCGGCCGCGACGCGGTCGGCGTAGGGAACCTGCTCGAACGCCCGGACCTCCTCGTCCGTGAGCAGAGCCGGATAGTCGTTGCCGATCAACCGATCGAGCGCGTGGATGCCCGCCATGAAATTCCGTCCTCCCTCAGATGCTTGTCCCCGCCACGTATCTTTTGACGTTTTGGTTCGGCGAAGGGCTCGGCCTAATGCCCGGCCGACCCGGACCAGAATGATGGATGATTTCCATTTCGTCCATTGCCCAGCCGCAATGGCGCTTGAACCTCTGCGCCTGATCCGGGGACCAAGAACTGGCACTGAATTCGCCCGCCAGCGCCCTGCCGCAAGACACGAGGTCACCATGACGATGCCCCTGCGGAACCGGATCACACGGCTGATCGCTGCGTTTGCGACGGTATCGGCGATCGCCCTGCCCGGCGTCGCGCTTGCCGACAGCCAGCTCGACAAGGTGCGCGTCAAGGTCGCGGCCTTCATCGCCGACAAGATGGAGAAGTTGGGCGGATCGCGCATCGTCTACAGGGTGGACGCCGACGCCTTGCGCGAGGCGGTCGTCACGGATTTGCGCGACGACGTCTACAAGATCCTGCGCGAGGGCCGCATCGCGTTCTCCGGACTTGCGATCCGCGACGGCGGCGTCGACGTGAGGATCGCGGACGCCAGAGGCCGCGAACAGCTCACGCGCAAGCTCGTCGCGGCGGCGGAGGGATTGCCCACGCACGCGCTCACCGTCACCGACGCCGGCGACGGGCTGGTCAGGCTTGCGCCGACCGATGCCGCATCCGCTGCGCGGCTGCGCGATCTCGTCGAAGATTCCATCGCCATGATCGAGCAGCGCCTCAAGGACGCCGGCGTCAAGTTCGCCAGCGTCCAACCTGAGGGGACGGACCGCATCCGTATCTTCCTGCCGGGGATGATGGAGCCCGAGCAAATCGCCGCGATCTTCGCCAGGAAGGTCAAGGTCGGCTTCCGCCTGATTGACCTCTCGATGTCCGCAGAGCAGGCGCAATCGGGCACGCCGCCGGCGGGCACGGAAGTCCTGCTCGGCTTCAAGGACCAGCGTCCTTATCTCGTCGCCAAGGACAGCGCGCTCGAGGGCGGCGATATCAGCTATGCCGGCCCGGGACTGACCGGCGAGAGCAAGGAGCCGATCGCCTCGTTCCGCTTCAACGGCCGCGGCACGCGGCGCTTTGCCCATATCACGGCAGAGAACGTCGGAAAGCCCTTTGCCATCGTGCTCGATGACAAGGTGATCTCCGCTCCCGTGATCCGCGAGCCCATCACCGGCGGCTCCGGCCAGATTTCCGGCAATTTCACCCTGGAGGAGGCCAACAGCGTCGCCATGCTGCTGCGCGCCGGCTCGCTGCCGGGGCGCCTTGGTCTCGTCGAGCAGCAGGTCGTGCAACCCGCCGCCAAGCCGTAAGCGAAGGTCGCCCTTCGCTGTCGCCCAAGCCCGTCCGCGACGCCGGATCCTCCGCGGCTGGCCCGAATCACGGCCTCCGCGGCCAGACGCGCAACCAACGGGCAATTGCCGAAACGCCCGATCAGGCTAAAATTTGCCTCTTGCGGCACGATGGCCGGAAGCGTCATTCAAGCGGCCGTCATTCGATTTCGGCTATACGGGTGCCGACCAGGACTGAATGCCTTACGTGGGGTTAGTACCATGCCGTCCGGCAGCGCAGACATTTCGTCGATCCTCGACCGCATCCTCGAGGCGGCCACGGACAACCTCAGGATCGCGAAAATCCTGGTCCAGATGGGCCTCGATCCCGACAACGTCACCTACGACGCGATCTTCAATCGGCTGCTGGAGATCTTTGTCCACAACATCACGTTCGCCAATTTGTTCGCAGCGGTCGGCGCCGGCTTCTTCGTCGCCACCCTCCTGATGCGGACGATGGTGCCCCTGCGCGTCGCCAACATGATCGGCTGCGCGTTCTTCGCCGCTTTCGGCGCACTCACCGCCAACGTCGCCACGTTCCTGCTCTATCTGCTGCTGCTGCCGATCAACGCCCTGCGCCTGCGGCAGATGCTCAAGCTGGTCAAGAAGGCGCGGCATGCGGCCGAAGGCGACATGTCGATCGAATGGCTCAAGCCGTTCATGACCGAACGCAGATATCGCCGCGGCGACATCCTCTTCAAGCTGCGAGATCCCGCGCAGGAGATGTTCCTCACCGTCACCGGCAAGTTCCTGGTCAAGGAGATCAACGTCGAGATCCTGCCCGGAGCGCTGATGGGCGAGCTCGGCTTCCTCACACCGGACAACCGGCGCACGGGAACGGTTGAATGCATCGAGGACGGCCAGGTGCTGACGATCACCTATGACCGGCTGCTGGAGATCTACTTCCAGGATCCGCAGTTCGGCTATTACTTCCTGGTGCTGACCAGCCAGCGCCTGTTGCAGAACATCGACCGCCTGCAGAAGCAGCTGGCATCCGAGCGCGGGACCACCACGAACAGGATCGCGTAAGCGCTGCCGCTCAACTCAAGAGCAGCGCCATGCCGGGATCGCCCTTCTCCATCGCGCGACGGTATGCCGGGCGGGCGCCGATACGGCCGAGATATTTGACCACATTCTGACAGCGCGCGAGATCATAGGGCTGGAAATAACGCATCGTGGTGAGCGAGAACACCGTCATGATGTCGGCCGTGGTGAAGGCGCTGCCCGCCAGATATTCGGACTCGCGAAGCCGTGCGTCGAGAAGATCGTAGGCGCGGTCGAGGCGCCCCTTCATGGCGAGCAGGGTCGGGTTGTCCCTGGCGAGATCGAGCCGGCTCAGGATCATCATCCGCCCCATGCCGGGCTGCAAGGTGCCGTTGGCGAAATGAAGCCAATACAGAAATTGGGCGAAGGCGGGATCATTGGGACCGAGCACGAGCCGGTCGTTGCCGTATTTAGCAACGATGTAGTCGACGACGGCGCCGGATTCCGCAAGCACCAGCTCGCCGTCGGTGATGACCGGCGCCGTGCCGGCCGGATGCAGCGCCTTGTACTCGGCCGGCGCCAGCATGGTCGCGGCATCGCGCGTGTAACGCTTCATCTCATAAGGAATTTCGAGCTCCTCGCAGAGCCAGACAATGCGTTCGGATTGCGATTTACCGAGATGGTGGACCGTGAGCATGTTGCTTTCTCTGCGAGATCGCCGACCGGCGAAACGCCGTCTTGTTCCGCGGCTAGTGTGAGCTGTCAACCTGCGGGCGGACGCCCCCTTGCCGCTTCGGCCGACCCGATGGCGAATATCGCATAAGCCGGAAATTCGGCGTCCCGACCTGCGGTCCCGGCCCCACGCCGCAAAATCGCCCCAAAAACCGAATGGTAACCATGCCGGGCTAGGGTGGCGACGTGACCAATTCTCCGACGATCCTGGTGTTCGATTCCGGCCTTGGCGGGCTCACTGTGCTGCGTGAGGTCGTAGCCGCCCGCCCGGACGCGCATTACGTCTATGTCGCCGACGACGCCTTCTTCCCCTATGGCCACCACAGCGAGGACGAGATCATCGCCCGCGTCGTGCCGCTGATGGGGGAGCTGATCGGCCGGCATGATCCGGACCTCGTCGTCATCGCCTGCAACACGGCGTCCACCCTGGTCCTGTCTCACCTGCGCGCCGCCTATTCCGTGCCCTTCGTCGGCACCGTGCCGGCGATCAAGCCGGCCTGCGCGCAGTCCAAGACCCGCCGCGTCTCGGTGCTCGGCACCAAGGGCACGGTGAAGCGCGAGTACACCAAGGCGCTGATCCGCGATTTCGCGCAAGGATGCGAGGTGACGCTGGTCGGCTCGCCCGCGCTCGCTTCGCTGGCCGAAGCCGAGCTCAGCGGGGCTCCGATCAGCGACGAAGCCATCCTCGCCGAGCTCGCTCCCTGCTTCGTCGGCGACCCCTCGGATGCAACATCGCGCACCGACACCGTGGTGCTCGCCTGCACGCATTACCCGCTGCTGCTCGACCGGATGAAGATGCTCGCGCCCTGGCCGGTCGACTGGATCGATCCGGCGCCCGCGATCGCCCGCCGCGTCTCCGACCTGCTCGGCCAGCGGATCGGCGGCATCGTGCAGTCCGGCGCCGAGATGATTTTTACATCGAACCGCGTGCATGGTCTCAGCGCCACGCTGACGGCGTTCTTCGGCGGACGCGCGCTGGCCTGAGCTTGCGCCCTAGCGGCGCGCTGCTAGGCTTTGCCGTCGCCATCGTCCCGCAGGTTTTTCCATGTCGGTCCCCGCAAAGCCGCTGAACCGCCTCCGTCAATTGTGGCGCGAGGGCCGCCCCGCCTTCGGCGCGATCGCGACCATCCCGAGCGTGCAGATGGTGCAGATCATGGCGCGCTCGCTGGACTGGATCATCGTCGATCTCGAGCACGGCCCGATTGGATTGACCGAAGCACATGCGATGATCGCCGCGACCACGGGTACACCGTGCACGCCCCTGGTGCGGATCGCCGCGAACGAGCCGTGGCTGGCGAAAGCGCCGATGGACATCGGTGCCTTCGGCATCAACTTCCCGATGATCACGAGCCGGGCGGATGCCGAGAAGGCAGTGCGCAGCGTGCGCTACCCGCCGCGCGGCGACCGGCTCTGGGGCCCCTTCCACGCGCCGTTCCGCTGGGGCCAGTCGATGCCTGATTACATGGCCTCTGCCGACGAGGAGATGATCTGCATGATCACGATCGAGCACGTCGATGCGGTCGATCGCATCGACGAGATCATGACAACGCCCGGTATCGACGTCGCGGTGATCGGTCCCGGCGATCTCGCCACCTCCATCAACAAGCGCGGCCAGATGGACGATCCGCAATTGCTGGACCTGATCGCGCGTGCCGAGGCCGGCATCCTCAGGAGCGGCGTGCCGATCGGCGGGGTGGCGCGCAGCGCCGACCAGGCCAATGCGCTGATCGACCGCGGCTACCGCGCGATCGCGCTGGGCTTCGACTGGTCGCTGTTCCAGCGCGGCATCATGGCGGCATACGAGGGGGTCAGGCGCTGAACGAGCCGATTGAATCATTACCGCGGCGTCGCCAGGACCGCGCGCTCAAGATATAAACAATTGAAAATAGATGATTTTTTGGTCTAAGTGAGGTTCGTCTTTGGCGATGCCTAGTGCGGCGAACCGACCGGCCCCAAGCGGATTGGTTCATGCTAGAGCGAGCGGGCGGGCTCCGCTCGCTGCACATATTTTGATCTTTGATTTGGAACCGGAGGCCTATGCGCGGGACGCCCAAGACCATTTCGCTGCGGCGCCGTCTGATCTGCGACCTCATGCACGCCTCGATGGGCGTACCTTTCGTTTCACTGGCCCGTTCGCTCAATATCCGCCCCCTGCTGGAGGCCCGCGCGGGCGCAACCGCGCCCGCCGGCTGGGCCGCGATGTTCGTCAAGGCTTTCGCCCTGGTTGCAAAGGACGAGCCGATCCTGCGCACGGTTTACACGAAATGGCCCTGGCCGGCCCTCTATGAGCTGCCGAAGAGCGTGGCGACGGTCGCGATCGCGCGGGTCGATGATGGCGAGGAATGTGTGCTGCCGCAGCGAATCGCCGCTCCTGAGGCTCTTTCGCTGGCAGCCATCGATGCGGAAATCCGACGCGGCAAGACGGCCCCGATCGAGGACGTCCCGATGTTCCGCAAGATCATGCGGGCGACGCGCCTGCCGCTGCCATTGCGGCGCCTGTCCTGGGCCGTCGGTCTGAATTTGGGCCGTCAGCGCGGCAACTGGTTCGGCAGCTTCGGGGTGAGCTCGGTGGCGGCCTATGGCGGCGGCGAGCTGCACCCGATCACGCCGGGCCCCTTTGTCGTGAGCTATGGGCTGGTCCAGCCGGACCAGACCATCCACGTCGTGATCCGCTGGGACCACCGCGTCACCGACGCCGCCCCGATCGCGCGGGTCCTGACCCGGCTGGAACAGGCCCTGAACACTGAAATTGCTGCCGAATTGCGGGCGGCGGGGTCAAAGCCGGTCCGGGCGGTCAGGACATAAGAATACCGTTGTCGCACGCTCAGGACTGACCGGCTAAAGAATTGACAGCCAACCCCAAACTCCCCTAAAAGCCGCCTGCTCGCGGGCCGTTTCGGCCCGCGAAGCGTTTCGCGACCCGTGGTCCTCTCCCTTAAGCTTTGGGGATCGGACCTGTCGGTGCCGGGACCATCCCGTCACACAGGAGGGCGCGTTTCCTCAAACCATGACCTGTAGAGGACGCGATGACTAAGCGCAGTGAGGCGAAGTACAAGATCGATCGCCGTATGGGCCAGAACATCTGGGGCCGCCCGAAGAGCCCCGTGAACCGCCGCGAGTACGGCCCCGGCCAGCATGGCCAGCGCCGCAAGGGCAAGCTCTCCGACTTCGGCGTGCAGCTGCGCGCCAAGCAGAAGCTGAAGGGCTATTACGCCAACATCAGCGAGCGCCAGTTCCACGGCATCTATGTCGAGGCCAGCCGCCTCAAGGGTGACACCGGCGAGAACCTGATCGGCCTGCTGGAGCGTCGTCTCGACGCGGTCGTGTACCGCGCCAAGTTCGTCTCCACGATCTTCGCCGCACGCCAGTTCATCAACCACGGCCACGTCAAGGTGAACGGCCGCAAGGTCAACATCTCGAGCTATCAGCTCAAGGTCGGCGACGTGGTCGAGGTCAAGGAAAGCTCCAAGCAGCTCGCCCACGTGCTCGAAGCCAGCCAGCTTCCCGAGCGCGAGGTCCCGGACTATCTCGAAGTCGACCACGGCAAGATGACCGCGAAGTACGCGCGCATCCCCGGCCTCTCCGACGTGCCGTTCCCGGTGCAGATGGAGCCGCATCTGGTCGTCGAATTCTATTCGCGCTGATAGCTTCGGCAGAACGACATTCAAAGGCCCCGGTTTCCGGGGCCTTTTTGTTGTGGTATCGTGCTGTCGATGTCCCAGACGACCGACCAGCTCGCCAACATCAGCCCGTCGGCAACGCCTTCCGAGGCGGAGCTTGAAGCATGGGCTAAGCTGCCCCGCGACGAGCAGGTCCGCCGTTATCAAGCGCTGTTCGCTCAGGCAGATTGCAACAAGTTCACCTTGGACACCCCTGACGACATCCTCGCCGCCGCGCGCGAACGCGTTGCTCAACGCCGCCATGGCTGAGTACCGGTTATCGGAGCGCACCCGGGCCGATTTGATCGACATCTACGACTTCACCGAGAGCCGTTTCGGCAAATATCAGGCAGAGGCCTACTACGCGGGCCTGATCCGTTCCTTCGGACTTCTGGCCGACTTCCCCCTGATCGGCCAACAAGTGGACGAGCTTGCGGCAGGCTATCGACGTTTCCGCTTCCAATCCCATCTGATTTTCTACACGGTGCAATCCGACCACGTCGAAATCCGTGCCATTCTTCACGGCGCGCAAGACATCAGACCGCAGCTGTTCGACTAGATAAAATGACGAGACAAGCCATGCTCTACACCCCTCCCGCCGTCGATCCCAAGGCGCCGCCGGTGCGCATCAATCTGCTGTCGGACACGCAGACCAAGCCGACGGCGGGGATGCGCGAGGCGATGGCGCGCGCGGAGGTCGGTGACGAGCAGGTCGGCGACGATCCGACCGTGAACGCGCTGTGCGAACGCGTGGCCGATCTGCTCGGCAAGGAGGCGGCGGTCTACATGCCCTCGGGCACGATGTGCAACGTCACCGCGACGCTGGTGCATTGCCGCCCCGGCGACGAGATCCTCGCCCATGAGACCGCGCATATCATCGCGCGCGAAGGCGGCGCGCATGCGGCGATCGGCGGCTTCCAGGTCACCCAGCTCAAGGGCCCCGATGGCCAGTTCACGCCGGAGACGTTTCGCAAGGCGCTGCATCCGCGCACGCGCTACCAGCCGCCGCAGACCGTCGTCAGCGTCGAGCAGACCGCCAATATCGGTGGCGGCACGATCTGGAAGAAGGCGGTGCTCGACGAGATCGTCGCGATCGCCAGGCAGCACGGCCTCGTCACCCATATGGACGGCGCACGCCTGCTCAACGCCACCGTTGCGAGCGGCATCTCCCCGCGCGACATGACCGCGGGCTGGGACTCGGCCTGGATCGACTTCTCCAAGGGCCTGGGCGCGCCGATCGGCGGCGTGCTCGCAGGCTCGCGCGCCTTCATCGACGCGGTCTGGCAGTGGAAGCAGCGCCTCGGCGGCTCGATGCGGCAGGCCGGCATCTGCGCCGCGGCCTGCATCTACGCCCTCGACTACCACGTCGACCGCCTCGCCGACGACCACGCCAATGCGCGGGCGCTCGCGCGCGGATTGTCGCAGATCTCGGGCATCGAGGTGCAGGAGCCCGAGACCAATCTCGTGTTCTTCAAGCCCGACGGCGCCGGCATCCCCGGCGACAAGATGGTCGCAGCGCTGCGCCAGCGCGGCGTCACGCTCGCGATGATGGACGGCCGCATCCGGGCCTGCACGCATCTGGACGTCGATGCGAGCCAGATCGAGGAGACGATCGGCTACGTGCGCGAGATCGTGCGCGGGGCGTAATCGGAGCGTTTTCGAGCGAAGTGGATACCGGTTCGCGTAAAGAAAACGCGTCAAAACGAGAGTCTACCGCCCCATCGCCTGATAGATCAGCGTCTTCAGCGCGAGCTGGATCCGGCCGCGCTGCGAGGGGGTCTGCACCATGAAGATTCCGAACAGGTCGTCCTCAGGATCGATGAAGAAGAAGGTGCCGCCGACGCCGTCCCAGCGATATTCGCCAAGCGGCCACTTCGTGCCCGGCGGCACCGCGATACGCACGGCGAAGCCGAGGCCGTAGCCGCTGGTCTCACCCGGATAGTAGTTCTTGTCGCGTTCGATGCGGGTTTGGGGACCGATGTGATCCGACGTCATCAAGGCGATGGTTTCCGGCTTCAGGTAGCGTCGACCTTCAAGCGTGCCGCCGTTGAGCAGCATTTGTGAGAAGCGCGCATAGTCGCCGACCGTGCCGACGAGACCGCCGCCGCCCGACTCCCATCGCAGCGGCTTCCTGATATCGCGAACCTGCGTGATCGGGCTGATCGCCCGATCCTGCGGCATCGGCTCGGCGATACGCGGCCATTTGGCGGGATCGGCGACGTAAAACGCCGTGTCCTTCATCCCGAGTGGGTCGAGCAGCCGCTTCTTCGCGAACTCGAACAGCGATTCCCCCGAGATCACCTCGATGATGCGCCCGAGCACGTCGGTGGAGTGGCCGTAATCCCAGATCGTGCCGGGCTGTTCGGCAAGCGGCAGTGCAGTGATCTTCGCGACGAATTCGGCATTGGTCGAATTCCTGTCGAACAGTCCGGCGTCGGCATAGAGCTTGTTCACCAGGTCCCCGCCATAATAGCCGTAAGGGATCCCGGCGGTATGCCGCATCAAATCCTCGATCGTCACCGCTCGCTTGAGCGGCTCCAGCTCCAGCGAGACCTTGTCGTCCTCGGCCTTCTTCTCGACGCCGACCTTCATGCCGGCAAAGGCCGGAATGTATTTCGAGACGGGATCGCTGATCGCAAGCTTACCCTCCTCGACCAGCATCATCGCCAGGACTGAGGTGATCGGCTTGGACATCGAATAGAGGCGGAAGATCGTATCCGCGCTCATCGAAAGTTCGGTCGCAACGTCGCGGACGCCGAAATTCTCGTAATAGACCGGCTTGCCGTGTTGCTGGAGCAGCAGAATCGCGCCCGGAAATTTGCCGGTCGCGATCTCGTTCCTGATGTAGTCGGAGACTCTTGCCAGGCCTTCGGGCGTGAAGCTGTGTGCGCGGCCCTCTGAGCCCGCCCGTGCACCTACGGCGCCGAACAAAAAGACGAGCGCCGCGAAGAGCGCGCGGCGCCCGTTCATGTCAGTTCTCCATGGCTTCATAGACCAGCTGCTTCAATGTTCGCTGCACGCGCTGGCGCTCGCTTGGGGTCTGCTCCAGCAGCACGAAGAACATGTCCTGCTTGGGGTCGATCACGAAATAGCAGCCGGAGGCCCCGTCCCACTTCAGTTCGCCGAGGTTGCCGGGCGGCGGCGGCTTGGCGTTGCCGGGATCGGTACGGACGGCAAGCCCGAGGCCGAAGCCGAAACCGTCGCCGGGAAAGTAGAAATAGTCGCGCTCGACGCCGGAGCCCGGGCCGACCTGATCGGTCACCATCAGCTTGAACGTCTCAGGCTTGAGAATGGTCTTGCCATCGAGACTGCCGCCGTTGAGCAGCATCTGCGAAAAGCGCTTGTAATCCGCCATGGTCGTGACCATGCCACCGCTGGCAAACATGATCTTCTTGACGACCGTGGGATCATTGATGCGGCCGACGCGGAAATCGGAATCGTTCGGCACTGGCTGGGCCAGAATCTTCTGCTTCTCGGGGTCCGTGACCAAAAAGCCGGTATCGACCATGCCGAGAGGATCGAGCAGCTTCTCGCGCATGATGTCGATCAGCGGCTTGCCGGCAGCGACCTCCATCACACGCGCCAGCACGTCGGTGGAGTGGCCGTATTGCCAGAGCGCGCCCGGCTGGTTGTGCAACGGCAGCTTGGCGATGCGTTCGGCGAACTCGGCCAGATCGAAATCGCCGGCATAGATGTTGGCCTCGCGATAGGCCTTGCGGACCAGGCTGTCGCCGTAGAAGCCGTAGGTGATGCCGGAGGTGTGCGTCATCAGATCGTGCACGGTCATCGCCCGCTTCGGCGGCACCAGCTCGAGCGACTTGGTGCCGTCCTCCGCCTTCTTCTCGACGCCGACCTTCACGTTGGCAAAGGACGGAATGTATTTCGAGACGGGATCATCCAGCTTGATCTTGCCGTCCTCGACCAATTGCATCGCGACCACCGCCGTGATTGCCTTGGTCATCGAGAACAGGCGGAAGATGGTCTTGTCCGTGATCGGAGCCTTGCTGACCACGTCCTGCACGCCGAAGATTTCGTGATAGACCGGCTTGCCATGCTGCTGGATCAGCACGTTTGCACCGGCGATCTTGCCGGTCGCGACCTCGTTCTTGAAGAACTCGGTGATCCTGCCGAGCTTTTCCTGATTGAAGTGGGCGCCGGCTGGAATCTCGTAGGTGCCCTCGGCGCGCGCCAGCGACATCGCGGCAAGCGACAGCAGCGCGCCGCAGGCGAGCACACGCAACCCAGATCGTGAAATCATATCCCCTCCCCGGAACATGGCGCTCGGAGTGTACTGACCAGCTCAATCGGCACAAGGGCCGCCGTGTTGCGCAAGCGTCTCGGCATGGAGCTTGGCGCTCGGCTCGGAGAAGCAGCAGAACACGACGCGAGCGACGGTCGGCGCCAAAGCCAGCCCTTCGATCGTCGTGCGCACGGCGATATCGGCCGCCCGTTCGGCAGGAAAGCGATAAATGCCGGTCGAAATCGCGGGAAATGCCACCGAGATCAGCTCGTGCTTCGCGCAAAGCGCCATGGACCGCCGATAGCAGGAGGCGAGCAGATCGTCCTCGCCCAGCGTGCCGCCATTCCACACCGGACCGACGGTGTGGATCACATGCGCGGCCTTGAGCCGATAGCCCCTGGTGATCTTCGCGTCGCCCGTCTTGCAACCGTTGAGCATGCGGCATTCGGCGACGAGCTCGGGCCCGGCTACCCGGTGGATCGCGCCATCCACGCCGCCCCCGCCAAGGAGCGACGTGTTCGCGGCGTTGACGATGGCGTCAACACTCAATGTGGTGATATCGGCGACGATGACTTCGAGCTCCGCGCCGCCAATCCGGCGCGTCAGCACGGTCACGTGTCAGGCCGCGACGACGACGCCCTTCTCGGAGAAGAGCTGCTGCAATTCACCGGCCTGGAACATCTCGCGGACGATGTCGCAGCCGCCGATGAACTCGCCCTTCACGTAGAGCTGCGGAATGGTCGGCCAGTTCGAATATTCCTTGATGCCGTTGCGGAGCTCGGCGGATTCGAGAACGTTGAGGCCCTTATAGCCGACACCGATATGGTCGAGGATCTGGACGACCTGGCCGGAGAAACCGCACTGCGGAAATTGCGGCGTCCCCTTCATGAACAGAACCACGTCGTTGGATTTCACTTCATTGTCGATGAATTCCGCGATGCTCATATCCGTGTCCTTCTGGGGCAGAGCCCTCACCAATTGCTTCGGGCCGGCTCCGCCGATTTAACCCGATACCTGCCTATATATGTAGCCCAAACCGTTGTGCATCCAAAGTAAAATGGCGGCGACGGGTCCTTGGGCGGCCGGGTTGAGCCCGCCGGGTCCATAGGCTGATGACATTAATATCATCGCCGCAGAGGACTTTCATACCGTAACGGAGCCCCTATCTAGGACGAACCTCGGTTTTGGAACCGGGCAACGCCAACAACGTTCTCTTGTCCTGTCTGGAGAAAAACGTGACGAAACAAGCCTCAGCCACGGTTGCGCCCCAGCTTTCGTCACCGTCCTCCCACCAGGACGACCTCGCCCAGCGCCTGGAAGCGGCGTTCCTCGGCGTTCGCAATGAGACCGAACGGCGGGCCGCGCCGCTGTCGCCCGAGGACCAGCAGATCCAGTCCATGCCCGATGCCAGCCCGACCAAATGGCACCGGGCCCATACCACCTGGTTCTGGGAGCAATTCCTGCTCGGCGAGCATGCTGCCGGCTACCGGCCCTTCCATCCCGATTTCGCGTTCCTGTTCAATTCCTATTACGTCAGCGCCGGGCCGCGGCATGCCCGCAATCATCGCGGCGACATCACGCGCCCCAGCGCCGACGAGGTCGGCGCCTATCGCAAATACGTCGATGCGGCCGTCAGCAAATTCTTCCGCGAGGCCGGAGCGGACAAGCTGCGCACAATCGCGCCGCTGGTGGAGGTCGGGCTCAACCACGAGCAGCAGCATCAGGAATTGATGTTCACCGACATCCTGCATGCCTTTGCGCAAAACCCGATCTACCCGGCCTATGATCCGGACTGGCGCTTCCCGGCCACCACGCGCGGCGGCGATGACTGGCTGACGCTGAACGAAGGCATCCACACCGTCGGCCATGTCGACGACGGCTTTCATTTCGACAACGAGAAGCCGGCGCACCGCGCCCTGGTCGGTCCGGTCAGGATCGCCCGCAATCTGGTCACCAATGCCGAGTGGCTCGCCTTCATGCAGGATGGCGGCTACCGGACCGCAACCCTGTGGCTGATGGACGGCTTTGCCGCGGCCGGCAAGGAAGATTGGCAGGCCCCCGGCTATTGGCGCGAGGTCGACGGCGCATGGCAGGTGATGACGCTGGCCGGCCTCAAGCCGGTCGATCCGGACGCGCCGGTCTGCCACGTCAGCTATTACGAGGCGGATGCGTTCGCGCGCTGGTCCGGCAAGCACCTGCCGACCGAGATGGAATGGGAAGTCGCGGCCCGCACCGGCCAGCTCAACGACGCCTTCGGCCTTGTCTGGCAATGGACCCGCAGCTCGTACGCGCCCTACCCCGGCTATCGCGCCGTCGAGGGCGCGCTCGGCGAGTACAACGGCAAGTTCATGGTCAACCAGTTGGTGCTGCGCGGCTCCTCGCTTGCAACTCCGGCGGACCACAGCCGTATCACCTATCGTAACTTCTTCTATCCGCACCACCGCTGGCAGTTCACCGGACTGCGGCTTGCCGATTACGACTGAAAAATTCCGACGACAGATGCGCGCCGGACAGCGCGTTCAGGAGAGTATCATGAATGTGCACGCCAGCGCTTTGGCCGAAGCCCATCTTCCCGACGAGCAGACCACCGCTTTCGCCCGTGAGGCCATCGAGGACCTCTCGCAGCAGCCGAAAAGGCTGTCGCCGAAATACTTCTATGACGCGACCGGATCGGAGCTGTTCGAGGCGATCACCAAGCTGCCGGAATATTATCCGACGCGCACTGAGCTATCGATCCTGAAGGAGCGCGGCAGCGAGATCGCAAGAATCATCCCGGAGCACGCCGCGCTGGTCGAGTTCGGCGCCGGCGCGACCACGAAGGTGCGCCTGCTGCTCAATCATTGCAGATTCGCGGCCTATGTCCCCGTCGACATCTCCGGCGACTTCCTGAAGGCACAGGCGAGCGGCCTGAAGCGGGATTTCCCGGCGCTCGGCATCTATCCGGTCGCAGCCGACTTCACCACGCCGTTCGAGCTGCCGGTGGCCGTCGCCTCCCTACCGAAGGTCGGCTTCTTCCCCGGCTCGACCATCGGCAATTTCGAGCCGCAGGAAGCGCAGGCCTTCCTGAGAAGCGCGCGCAAGATCCTCGGCAAAGGCGCGCAGATGATCATCGGCGCCGATCTCGAGAAGGACGAGCGGATCCTCTTCGACGCCTATAACGATGCGTCCGGCGTCACCGCGCGCTTCAACCTCAATGTGCTGGTGCGCATCAACCGCGAGCTCGGCGGCAATTTCGACCTGTCCGCCTTCACCCATCGCGCGATCTACAATCGCGAGCGGCACCGCATCGAGATGCACCTGATCAGCAAGAAGAGCCAGACCGTGCGCCTGCTCGGCACCAGCTTCTCGTTCCGCCCGGGCGAGAGCATCCACACCGAGAACAGCTACAAATACAGCATCGAGCGCTTTGCCGCGCTGGCCCAGGGCGCGGGCTGGCGCGTCCGCGAGAGCTGGACGGATGCGGCGAAGATGTTCTCGGTGCACGCGCTGGAGGTCGCGGGGTAAGAGCTCCGACGCCGCTGTTTGAGATCTTCTTCCCTCCGCAGCACATCCTTCGAGACGCCCGCCTTAAGGCGGGCCCTCAGGATGAGGACCGACTG
The DNA here is from genome assembly GCF_053629095.1 of Bradyrhizobium sp. USDA 372. Lineage (NCBI taxonomy): Bacteria > Pseudomonadati > Pseudomonadota > Alphaproteobacteria > Hyphomicrobiales > Nitrobacteraceae > Bradyrhizobium > Bradyrhizobium sp. USDA 372. The sequence continues at coordinate 1,397,750 of NZ_JBRJHR010000001.1, forward strand.
TGCGGCGACAGTTTCAACGTGCACCGATGCTGATGAGCCTCATCCTGAGGAGACCGCGGAGCGGTCGTCTCGAAGGACGAGGCGCTTGCGCAGGTCCGCGTTCAACGCTCCTCGGCCTCCTCCACCTTCGCCCCCAGCGACACCGATTCCCACACCGCCACCACGATCATGATCGCGCTCGTCGCGATCGAGAGCCATAGCGGCGACAGTTCCGACGCGAACCACCACAGCACCAGCAGCAGGATGATGCCGATGCCGTGCGAAAGCTGGAGGAAGCCGCGGACCGAGTGCTTGAACAGGATGGTGCCGACCAGAAACACCAGCGGGCCGCCGATCGTGCTCAAAACCGTCCGAATGTCGGAATGGCCGGTCGGATGCTTCAGCACCAGCTCGTCCGACACCGCCGTCAGGATGATGCCGGCAACGATCGGCAGGTGCAGATAGGTGTAGGCGAGCCGCGCCAGACGGCCGGATTCGGTGGACTTCGAGATCCACTCGGACCCGGCTTCGGCGCCCTTGTGGAAATAGACCCACCACATCGCGATGGCACCGACCAGTGCCGAGACGAAGGCCAGGATGTTGGCCGCGGTCCATTCCAGCTCGGCGAAGGTCGCGCCGTTGACGACGACCGCCTCGCCGAGCGCAATGATGACGAACAGGGAGCAGCGCTCGGCCATGTGGCCGCCCTCGACGGCCCAGGCCTCGACCGACGAGAAGCCGAGCCTGGGGACCCAGAAGCGGGCCGCGGGCGAGATGTATTCGATCGTCAGGGCGGCGATCCAGAACCACAGCCGCGCCTCGTCATGGGCGAGGCCGCCGAGGATCCAGAAGATCGCGGAGACGGAGAGCCAGACCAGGATGCGGATCGCGTTGTGCCGCACCAGGGTCCTGTGCGCCGGCGTTGCGAACAGCCAGAACGCGGTACGTCCGACCTGCATGGCCGCGTAAGCAATGGCGAACCACAGGCCACGCCCCTCGAAGGCGGTCGGAATCGTGGTCGACAGCACGAGGCCGCCCAGCATCATCGCAAACAGCAGCAGCCGGACCGGCGTCAGCTCGGGATTGAGCCAGTTGGTGACCCAGGCGGTGAAGACCCAGACCCACCACACCGCGAGAAACAGCACCCCGACGTGCACCGCGCCGAGCGGCGTGAAATGGTGCAGCAGCGCGTGAGAGATCTGCGTGACGGCGAAGACGAAGACGAGGTCGAAGAACAGCTCGGCATTGGTGACGCGGCTGTGCTGGTTCGGCGTGATGACGCGGAACATCGCGCCGTGCGGATTGTCCGCAGCCATCATCGTCCCCCGTGGCGCTGGTCAGGTCAGGTGCAGCTTCGTCAGGTACCTGGTACGCCGGTTTGCAGCGCCAGCGCGTGCAGCACGCCGCCCATCTGGCCACGCAGGGACTGGTAGACGATCTGGTGCTGCTGGACGCGCGACTTGCCGCGGAAGGATTCCGAGATCACGGTCGCGGCATAGTGGTCGCCGTCGCCGGCGAGGTCACGGATGGTCACCTCGGCATCGGGGATCGCTGCCTTGATCATCGCCTCGATATCGTGGGCGTCCATGGGCATTCGGGTCTTGCTCCTTATTTGGCTGCACAGCAGCCTCATCATCGATTCGCTGCCGGGGTCCCCTCGCCGGCAAGGCCAAACTTAGCGTGAACGGACTTCTACGTCACGCTTTCCGGCACTATATCCCTGATCCCATCAGGACAAAGGCACGACAAAGTGCCGCGCGCGGCAGATTGATCGAAAAGGCGTGAAATCATGAAGCTTCCAGGCCCCGACCACCCGATCACCATCACCCCAAACCCGAGGCGCGTCCGCGTCACCGCGGGCGACATCGTGATCGCCGAGACCAGCAAGGCGCTGACCTTGAAGGAGGCCAGATATCCGGCGGTGCAATATGTGCCGCGGGAGGACACCAACATGGCCCTGTTGGAGCGTACCGACCGTGTGACCCATTGCCCCTACAAGGGGGACGCGAACTATTACAGCGTCAAGGCCGACGGCAAGACGCTGGACAACGCGATCTGGACCTACGAGACGCCCTTCCCCGCGATGACGGAGATTTCAGGCCATCTGGCGTTTTATCCGGACAAGGTGAAGATCGAGGAAGTGGGGTAGCTCTCGATGTTGTCATTCCGGGATGGTCCGAGGGACCAGACCTCAGGTGCGCAATTGCGCACCGGGAATCTCGAGCTTCCGGGTTCGGTCCTTCGGACCGCCCTGGAATGACGAATGAAATCAGCTACGCCCTGAAGATCGTGAGTCCCAATATCAGCAGCACCAGGAAGATCACGACGAAGACGTAGAACAGGAAGCGGGCGACGTCGGCCGAGGCGGCCGAGATGCCGGTAAAGCCGAGCACGCCGGCCACGATCGAGACAAGTAGGAAGATCAGCGCCCATTTGAGGATCGTCATCGCCAGCTCCGAACTGCCGCTTCTCACGGCCTTCGCCGTTTTCGGCGGACGCTAACTTCGCTGCGCGGAACTGGTTCCTAAAGGGAGTCCAGGCTCTTGCTGAATCGAGTTCCCGGCGGCACAGTCCAGCCGGAATCAGGATCGGGGCGGCCACGATGACGATGTCACATTCAGCGACGATCGGCGCAGAGGTGCATGCCGCGCCGCAGAGCAAGGTGCGCAATTTGGCGATCGATCGCGCCCGCACCTTCCTCACTCTGGTCGTGCTGCTGCATCACGCGGTGATCCCCTATACCTATTTCGGTCATACCGATCCGACATATTTCTTCGGTTTCGACATGATCGTGCTCGCCACCGACAGTTTCTTCATGGCGATGTTCTTCTTCCTGTCGGGGCTGTTCGCCTGGTCTGGAATCGCCCGGAAGGGAGTGCGGGGCTATTTGGCAGATCGCCTGCTTCGGCTTGGCTTACCCTTCGCGATCTGCGCCTTTACGATCATTCCGGTCGCCTATTACGCGATCTCCCTGCGGCAGCATCCCGAGATCGGCTTTTCGGAATTCTGGTGGAATATGGTCACGAAGGGCCCGTGGCCGAGCGGGCCGATCTGGTTCCTTTGGGTCTTGTTCGCCTTCGACCTGGTTGCCTGCCTGCTGCACCGGCTGTCGCCCAATCTGCTCGATCCGATCAATCGCCTCTCGCTACATGGTCGCCGCCGGCCCGCGGTGTTCTTCGCGGTCATGCTGGCCGTCACCGCGGCGTTCTACATTCCCGGGCTGGTTCGCTACGGGCATAGCAGTTGGTTCGAGTTCGGGCCGTTCTCGGTCCAGCACGGGCGCGTGATGCTCTATGCGACCTACTTCTTTTTCGGTGCCGGCATCGGCGTTGCGCAAATGGATCGCGGGCTGCTCGCTGTCGACGGCCGCATGGCAAAGGTCAGCTGGGACTGGATGGTCCTGGCGATCGTTCCGTACTGCCTCTTGTGGGGGCTGATCTTCATCAAGCGCGAAATACTGGGCAACCCGTCACCGTTGCCGGACTGGTATGAAGCGCTCTATGCCATCTGCTTCACTGTCTTCAGCGTGGCCATCATGTTTCTGATCCTGGCCTTTTTCCAGAGGTTCAAGCAATCAGGCTCAGCCAGGCTGCTCGATCCAATGCAGGGCGACGCGTTCGGCATGTTCCTGGTGCACTATCCGATCGCACTGTGGCTGCAATACTGGCTGTTCGACTATGACCTGCCGGCGATCGTCAAGGCCACGATCGGGTTTGTGCTGACTGTCGCGGCGAGCTGGGCGCTGACGCGAGCGTTGCGGCAGATCCCGGGCGCGTCGAAGGTGTTGTGAGGCATAGCCTCTCCGCCCATCATTGCGAGGAGCACTTGCGACGAAGCAATCCAGACTGCCTCAGCAGTGAGATTCTGGATTGCTTCGCTACGCTCGCAATGACGGAGTGTGTGGCAGCAGTTCAGGCCGCCTTGCCGCCCATGTACTCCGGCAGCCAGCACTCGAACGATTTGCGCAAGCTGTCGATCGTCACCGGCGCCTCGCCGGCGATCGCGATGGCATCGCCTCCGGTGGTGCCGATCCGCACGCAGGGCACCTCGCAGCCGCGCATCTTGGCGAGCACGCGGCCGGCTTCGGTTTCCGGCACGGTGACGAGATAGCGCGCCTGGTCCTCGCCGAACCAATAGGCCTGCGGCACCAGCGCGGTCGGCGCCGCCAGCAGCTTGGCGCCGATGCCGCCCGCCATCGCCATCTCGGCCAGCGCGATCAGGAGACCGCCGTCGGAGAGATCGTGCACCGCAGTCGCAGTGCCCGCATGGATCATGCCGCGCACGACGTCGCCGTTGCGCTTCTCGGCGGCGAGATCGACCGGCGGCGGTGCGCCCTCCTCGCGGCCGCAGATGTCGCGCAAATAGACGGACTGGCCGAGCCAGCCGTGGGTCTCGCCGATCAGGAGGATCGCTTCGCCCTCGGCCTTGAAGGCGAGCGAGGCAGACTTGGTGAAATCGTCGAGCAGGCCGACGCCGCCGATCGAGGGTGTCGGGAGGATCGCGCGGCCATTGGTCTCGTTGTAGAGCGAGACGTTGCCGGACACGACCGGGAAGTCCAGCGTGCGGCAGGCTTCCGAGATGCCCTTCAGGCAGCCGACGAACTGGCCCATGATCTCGGGCCGCTCAGGGTTGCCGAAGTTGAGATTGTCGGTGATCGCGAGCGGCTTGCCGCCGACCGCCGTGATGTTACGCCAGGCTTCCGCGACCGCCTGCTTGCCGCCCTGATAAGGATCGGCCTCGCAATAGCGCGGCGTGACGTCGACGGTGAGCGCGAGGCCCTTCGGCCCGTCCTGCACGCGCACCACGGCGGCATCGCCGCCCGGACGCTGCATGGTGTTGCCGAGAATGACGTGGTCGTACTGCTCCCAGACCCAGCGCTTAGAGCACATATCGGGCGTGCCGATCAGCTTCTCCAGCGCGCTACCTAAGGCCATCGGCGCCGGCACGTCGCGGGCATGCACGACCGGCAACGCGGCCGAGGGGACATGCGGCCGGTCATAGACCGGTGCCTCGTCGCCGAGCTCCTTGATCGGCAAATCGGCCATGACGTCGCCACCATGCTTGACCACGAAACGCTTGCTCGGCGTGGTGTAGCCGACGACGGCGAAGTCGAGACCCCACTTCTTGAAGATCGCCTCGGCTTCCTTCTCCTTCTCGGGCTTGAGCACCATGAGCATGCGCTCCTGGCTCTCCGAGAGCATCATCTCGTAGGCGCTCATGCCGGTCTCGCGGGTCGGCACCACATCGAGGTCGAGGTCGACGCCGAGGTCGCCCTTGGCGCCCATCTCCACCGCCGAGCAGGTCAGGCCCGCTGCGCCCATGTCCTGGATCGCGATGACGCAGCCCTTTTCCATGATCTCGAGGCAGGCTTCGAGCAGCAGCTTCTCGGCGAAGGGATCGCCGACCTGCACAGTCGGACGCTTCTCCTCGGACTTGTCGTCGAACTCGGCCGAGGCCATCGAGGCGCCGTGAATGCCGTCGCGGCCGGTCTTGGAGCCCAAATAGACGATCGGCATGTTCACGCCGGAGGCCGCCGCATAGAAGATCTTGTCGGCATCGGCGAGACCCACCGCCATGGCATTGACGAGGATGTTGCCGTCGTAGCGAGTGTGGAAGCGCACCTGCCCGCCGACCGTCGGCACGCCGAAGGAATTGCCGTAGCCGCCGACGCCCGCCACCACGCCGGAGACGAGATGCCGCGTCTTCGGATGCTCGGGCGCGCCGAAGCTGAGCGCATTGAGGCAGGCGATGGGACGCGCGCCCATGGTGAAGACGTCGCGCAAAATGCCGCCGACGCCGGTGGTCGCGCCCTGGTACGGCTCGATATAGCTCGGGTGGTTGTGGCTCTCCATCTTGAAGACCACGGCCTGGCCATCGCCGATGTCGATCACGCCGGCATTCTCGCCGGGGCCCTGGATCACCCAGGGCGCCTTGGTCGGCAGGCCACGCAGATGGATGCGCGAGGATTTGTACGAGCAGTGCTCGTTCCACATCGCCGAGAAGATGCCGAGCTCGGTGAAGGTCGGCTCCCGCCCGATCAGCTTCAGGATTCGCTCATACTCGTCGGGCTTGAGCCCGTGGGCGGCAACCAGCTCGGGGGTGATCTTGGGTTCATTCTTCATGGATTCGAGGCTTTCGGCGGCGGTTTGGCCGTTCTTAGGAACATCGGACGGCTTCGAAAAGCCCTTTATGGCGCATTTTCCCGCTGTCCCACGTTTTGCGCCGGGAGCCCGCGGGAACGGGAATTGCACGGCGCGGTCGGATCGGATTTAAGGTCTAAAGACCCGCAATTGAAGGCCTATTTCCTTGCACGAATTGACCAAAGCGCCCCCGCCGCGCCGCCCCGAGCTCCATGTCGCCACCGAAGGCGAATTTGTGGGCTGGCGGACCTGGATTCGCGACAGTTTTGAGTCCCATGTCGGCCCCTTCTGGCACCGGATCGAGGCAGACGGCAGCGTCCGCAGCGCCTTCCGGGTCGAGAAGAAGCATCTCAACGGCTCCGGGAACGTCCATGGCGGCTGTTACATGGCCTTCGCCGACTATTCGCTGTTTGCGATCGCCACCCATGTCCTGGACAGCCGGGCGGTGACGACCAATTTCGCCTGCGAATTCCTCGACGCGGCACGCGAGGGCGAGCTGATCGAATGCACCGGCGAGGTCACCCGCGCCGGCGGTTCGCTGATCTTCCTGCGCGGCAAGATGATGTCCGGCGAGCGGCTGCTGCTGACCTTTTCCGGCACGATCAAGCGGATGAAGCGGAAGGCACTCCCGCAGCCAGACGCATAGCTCGACGCTTCCCTTTTCGCGCACCCTCGCCCAGACTTCCGGCAAGCGCTTTTGGCGCCGGGGAGCAGAACAAGGTGCCGCAGAGCACATCCGAGGCGGGCCGCGCGAGGCCGGCCGCATCAGCGCCGTTGCCATCCATGGCCGCCAAAGGTGCGCACAGCTGGCGCGACTATGCGCTGCTGCTTGCGCTCGCCTGCTGCTGGAGCTCGACCTATCCGCTAGCCAAGCTGGCGCTCCCCACCATCCCGCCCATCACCTTCATCTCGGCGCGCTCGCTGATTGCCGCCGCCTTCCTGTTCGCGATCCTGTGGATGCGCGGCACCAGGATCCCCACCGAGGCGAAAGCCTGGAAGCTGTTCGCAACCCAGCAATTGATCAACTCGACCGTCCCGTTCCTGATCATCACGTGGTCGCAGCAATATGTGCCGGCCTCGAACACGGTGGTGCTGGCCTCGACCACGCCGATCTTCGCCTTCCTGATCACCTCGCTGATCACGCGGCACGAGCCGGCGACGCTGCTCAAGCTCGCCGGCGCGATTTTGGGACTCGCCGGCACCGTCGCTATCGTCGGGCTCGATGCGCTACGCGGCTTCGGTAGCGAGATCATTGCCGAGATCGCGATCCTGCTTGCCACCATTTCCTTTGCCTGCGCGACGATCTTCGGCCTCCGCCTGTCCGAATACGACCCGATGGTGGTGGCGGCAGGTTCGCTCTTGTTCGGCGGCCTCGTGCTGCTGCCGCCCGCGCTGATCATCGACCAGCCCTGGACGCTGCAGCCGACGCCCACCGCGATCGTGGCCACGATCGTCATGGGCATCGTCTCCAGTGCTCTCGGCCTGATGCTGTTCTACATCTGCCTCGGCCGGCTCGGCACGCTCACGACCAACGCGCAAGGCTATCTGCGCATCCCGATCGGCGTCGGCCTCTCGGTGCTGCTGCTCGGCGAGAGCGTGCCGTCGAACCTCGCGCTGGGGCTGGTGCTGGTGATGGCGGGCGTTGCGGCCATGACGGTGCCGGCGGAGCGGCTGAAGTGGCGCTAGCGAGCGGCTAGGTCGACAGCTGCTTCTCCGCGATCGACAGCCATTCCGCCTGCGCCTTGCGCAGATATTTCGGCGCGCGGCGCATCTGGATCAGCAGCTCGTTGAAGACCATGCGCGCTTCAGTGGTGCGGCCGACCGTTTGCAGCAGCATGCCGTAGCGCACCCGCGCTTCGGCGCCGGGGAAGTAGCCGGCGAGCGCGTGGTATTCCTCCAGCGCCTCGTCGAGACGTCCGACCTCGGCGAGCGCGCGGGCATAGAGCAGATGCGCATCGGCGGAATCGAAGTCGGGCCATTGCTTCTGCAGATCGTCCAGCGTGGCGAGCGCATCGGCCGGGCGGCTGGCGCCAAATTGCGCCTGCGCCTTGCGCAGCGCATAGGCGGGATCGTGGCCCATGGGCAGCTTCAGGATGTGATCGTAGTGCGCTTCCGCTTCGGCAAACCGGCCGATATTTGCGCACTCGTCCGCCAGCGCCGCGCGGTTGGCGATGGTGTCGGTGCCGGCCAGCCGGTCGGACAGCTCGCGATAGCGCTTCTCGGGATCGAGACGATTGGCGACACGCTGGCGCGCCTGCCGTGCACCGGGGCTGGAAAACCATTCGGGAATGAGCTCGACCGCGATATAGGCAATCGCGCCCATCATCGGCACCAGCAGGATGATGAAGGCCCAGAGCCGCAACCGTCCGGTTCGCGAGGCATGATAGATCAGCGTGATATCGAGCAGCAGAACGACCAAAGCGACGGGCATGTGACATCCGGAAAGCACAACGACAGCGCCGCTTCCTGATATCGCGATCGATGCAATGAAACAACTTTGAGTTGCCTCAACCCGCAAAAGTCAGCGAAGCTGGATGCGCGCCGTGATGGTGACGAGGAGTCAGTCGTCTCAAACGCGATGCAGGTTCACGAGCCTCACGCTCAAACCGCCTCGCGCAGCAATCCACTCGCCAGCTCTCGAAACGCATCAACGGCCTTGCTCAACACACTCTTGGGATCGTCGGCGGCCGCGACCCACAACGCGGCGCTGAGCGCAGCGCCGTTCAGCAACCGCCCCGCCGCTTCGACGTCGACCGGCTTCACGACCCCCTGCTCGATCAGCGCGCGGATCGTTCGCATGGTGATGTCGAGACAGGCGTTCTCGCCGGGCCATTTGGAGGGATCGCCGAGCACGGCAGGTCCATCCAGAAGCATGATGCGCTGGATCTCGGGGTCGAGCGCCATTTCGATATAGGCGCTTCCCTCCGCGAGCAGGCCCAGCCACAGGCTGGGCGCTTGCTCCCGGGCGATGCGGAGCCGCTCCGCCATCTCCCCATCGATCTGCTCGACGACGGCCCAGAGCAGCCCCTTCTTGTCTTCGAAGTTGTGATACAGCGCGCCCCGCGTCAGACCGACGGCGGCAGTGAGGTCGTCCATCGACGCGGCCGCATAGCCCTGCGTGGCGAATGCCTCGCGGGCGGCGCGGATGAGCTTGGCCCGATTTTCCGCCATGGCCGCGGCGCGCTTCCCCTTTGCCACTCGACCCCCTTGACATACGCCTCGTATGTGAATGATATCTGACATACGAAACGTATCTGAAAATGCCGCGAAACGCCACCCATGGAACGCCCACGTTCCATCCGCCCCCATCCATCGATTGAAAGGCTCCTGCCATGCCCCAGCGAGAGGCAATCTTCCCCGCAAACCGCCACGCACTCTATCAAGTGCATCGCTATTCCGCGGCGATCCGCTCCGGTGACTTGCTCTTCGTGTCGGGGCAGGTCGGCAGCCGCGAGGACGGCTCGCCCGAGCCGGTGTTCGAGGACCAGGTCCGGCGCGCGTTCGCCAATTTGCGTGCCGTGCTCGCAGCTGGTGGATGCACGTTGGACGATGTCGTCGACGTCACCACGTTTCACACCGATCCGGCGAGCCAGATCGAGACGGTGATGGCCGTTCGCACCGAGGAGATCGGCGATCCGCCCTATCCGAACTGGACGGCCGTCGGCGTGAATTGGCTTGCTGGCTTCGACTTCGAGATCAAGGTCATCGCCCGCATTCCTGTGCTCCAGTAAGCCTTTTGGGCGGCCATACGCCGGCCGCCGCCAGGCTCCTTGGGCAGGCTACTTGTTGGCGTCGTCTGCCAGCATCTTGCGGTACTTCTCGACGTCACGCGTCACGAGCTTTTGCAGCACTTCCGGCGTATGCTCGTCGGCATCGGGGGCAACGGTCGACAGATCGGCGAAGCGCTTCTTCACCGCCTCGGTCTCGACGGCCGTGCGTGCCGCCGCATTCAGCTTGGCGAGGACGGCCGGCGGCGTGCCCTTGGGCGCGAACAGGCCGTTCCAGCCCTGCGCCTCGAACTCGGGCAGGCCTGCTTCCGCCGAGGTCGGCAGATCCGGCAGCGTCGCGAGCCGAACGGTCGAGCCGACCACGAGGCCCTTCACCAGCTTGTCGTTGATTGCTTGGGACACCGAGGCGGCCGCGTCGCAGACGCCGTCGATCTGGCCGCCGATCGCGTCAGTCAGTGCCGGCGCGGCGCCGCGATAGCCGACCAGCGTCGCATCGATCCCCGCTGATGTGACGAAGCTCTTGCAGATCAGATAGTTGGAGGAGCCGACGCCGGCATGGCCGAGATTGATCTTGCCCGGATTGGCCTTGGCATAGGCGATGAACTCCTTGAGGTCCTTCGCCGGAAAGTCCTTGCGCAGCGCGATGATGCCGAACGTCTTCGCCACCATCGCGATCGGCACGAAGGACTCAGGGGTGAACGGCAGTTTTGGATAGATCGTATAGGTCGCCGCATTGGTGCCGGCATTGCCGATCGCGATGGTGTAGCCGTCAGGCTCGGCGCGGGCGGCCCGCGCCAGCGCGGTCGAGCCGCCGGCGCCGGCAACATTCTCGATCACGATGGTCTGACCGAGCGCAATCCCCATCTGCTCGGCAACCGCCCGCGCGATCACGTCCGAGGTGCCCCCTGCCGCGAACGGCACGATCATGGTGATGGGACGCTTGGGATAATCTTGCGCGGATGCGCAAGTCGCTACTGAAAATGTCGCGAACGTTAGCGCCGCGACTGCGGCGAGAGCACGCTTCACCAGGAACGAGATCACGCGGCTTTTTCCAGATGCTGGGCGAGACCGGCGAACAGGCCGCGGCCGTCGGTGCAGCCCATGATGTCTTCGACGTGGTTTTCCGGATGCGGCATCATGCCGAGCACGTTGCCCCTGTCGTTGACGATGCCGGCGATGGAATGTGCCGCGCCGTTGATGTTGGCGGCCTCGTCGACCACGCCATCGGCGGAGCAGTAGCGATAGAGCACCCGCCCCTCGCCTTCGAGCCGCTTGATGGTCTCTTCGTCCGCCTCGTAATTGCCCTCGCCGTGCGCGACCGGCACGCGGATCACCTGACCGGCATTGTAGCCGCGGGTGAACGGCGTGTCGGAGCGTTCGACGCGCAGATGCACGTCGCGGCAGATGAATTTCAGCCGCGCATTGCGCATCAAGACGCCCGGCAGGAGGCCGGACTCGCAGAGGATCTGAAAACCGTTGCAGACGCCGAGCACGAGGCCGCCCTTGGCCGCATAGTCGCGCACCGCGTCCATCACCGGCGCGCGTGCCGCAATCGCGCCGCAGCGCAGATAATCGCCGTAGGAGAAGCCGCCGGGCACGACCACGAGATCGGTGCCCGCAGGCAGCGAGGTCTCGGCGTGCCAGACCATTGCAGGCTCGCTGCCGGAGATCAGCCTCAGGGCGCGCGCCATGTCGCGCTCGCGATTGATTCCGGGAAAGACGAGAATGGCGGCTTTCATGGCAGAGGTTCCGACGCGGCTGGGAATGAGGCTGGCCGACCGGCCAATTCGTGAACAGACATAACCATTTGACGGAGATTTTACCAGTGCTAGCGTGGCGGAGCGCCGTTGTACACAGGCCATAGCCACTCGCTTTGGTCACTTGATTTGCCCGGGATTGAAGCCATGAACGTCCCGTCGCTGCCCGCATTCCCCTCCGAACCGGTGTCCACCGAGGGCGTCGTCGCCGCCGGCGCTTATGTCGACGGCCGCCGCGTCGCCAATATCGCCATCAGCGAGGCCTCGAGTTGGCGAGCCAAGCCCGGCCACGTCGTGTGGATCGGGCTGCACGAGCCCGACATGGCGCTGCTCGGCGCGGTGCAGAAGCAGTTCGACCTGCACGACCTCGCCATCGAGGACGCCAACCACGCCCATCAGCGGCCGAAGATCGAGCAATATGGCGAGGCCCTGTTCATCGTCGCGCGCACCGCGCAATTGGTCGAGGGACGCATTGCCTTCGGCGAGACCCACATCTTCGTCGGCGAAGGCTATCTGGTCTCGGTGCGCCACGGCGCTTCGACATCCTACACGCCGGTGCGCGAACGCTGCGAGAGCTGCCCGCGGGCGCTCGCACGCGGCGAGGATTACATCCTCTACGCCATCCTCGATTTCATCGTCGACAATTACTCGCCCGTGCTGGAAAGCATTCACGAAGAGATCGAGAAGATCGAGGACGACGTGCTCGCGCACGCGATCACCAAGACGCAGATCGAGCGGCTCTACATGCTGCGGCGTGACCTGTTGCGGCTCCGTAACGCAATCGGGCCGCTGGTGGAGGTCTGCCGCCGTCTCGAGCACGATGAGCTGTCGATGGTGCGCGCGACGATGCAGCCTCTGTTCCGCGACGTCACCGACCATGTCCGCAACATCCAGGAGCGCATCGATTCCATGCGCGAGGTGCTGGCCTTCGCCTTCGAGGCGAGCCTGCTGGTCGGCCAGGCCCACGAGACCGCGGTGTCGAAGAAGCTCGCGTCCTGGCTCGCCATCATCGCCATCCCGACCGCGCTCGCCGGCATCTACGGCATGAACTTCAAGCACATGCCGGAGCTGGAATGGGAGTACGGCTACTTCATGCTGCTCGGCGTCATGCTGACCGCCTGCGGGTCGCTGTACTGGCGCTTTCGGCGGGTGGGATGGCTGTGACGCTCTGAACCGAGGCTATCGAACAGGCGCCTCGTTCAGTTCTAGCCTGCGCTCGATCCGGTCAAGCCTGCCCTCATGCCTCACCAGCGTGGCATGAACCGCCGCGATCTCCTGAAAGACACTCGTGACATCCTGGCGAGCGGCATTTTGGGACGTTCGCAACGCCAGAATTTCCTGCTTCGTCTCATCGATCTTGCCATCGACCTGCGCCAGTCGCGCCTGGATCGGCTTCAACACCTCGAACATGAGCTCGGCCGTCACGTCGGGCATTTGGCCTGTTCCTTACGCTTTCATCTCGATCGCATAATTCTCGATCACGGTGTTCGCCAAGAGCTTGTCGGCGGCTTCCTTCAGTGCTGCCTCCGCCTTGGCCTTGTCGGCGCCGGCGAGCTCGATGTCGAACACCTTGCCCTGGCGGACGCTGGCGACGCCGTCGACGCCGAGCGACTTCAGCGCGCCTTCGATGGCCTTGCCTTGCGGATCGAGGATGCCCGTCTTCAGGGTAACGGTGACACGTGCCTTCACGTCAAAAGTCCTCTTCAGCTCTTCACCAGCACCGGGCCGGTGCCCTGGGGACGCTCGTTCTCCATGAGGATGCCGAGACGCTTTGCAACTTCCGTATAGGCTTCCAGCAGACCACCGAGGTCGCGGCGGAAACGATCCTTGTCGAGCTTCTCGTTCGACTTGATGTCCCACAGACGGCAGCTGTCCGGCGAGATCTCGTCGGCGACGATGATGCGCATCATCTCGTTCTCGAACAGGCGGCCGCACTCCATCTTGAAGTCGACGAGGCGGATGCCGATGCCGAGGAAGAGGCCGGTGAGGAAGTCGTTGACGCGGATGGCGAGCGCCATGATGTCGTCGATCTCCTGCGGCGTCGCCCAGCCGAAGGCGGTGATGTGCTCTTCCGACACCATGGGGTCGTTGAGCTGGTCGTTCTTGTAATAGAATTCGATGATCGAGCGGGGCAGCTGCGTGCCCTCCTCGATGCCGAGGCGCTGCGACAGCGAGCCGGCGGCGACGTTCCGCACCACCACTTCCAGGGGCACGATCTCGACCTCGCGAATCAACTGCTCGCGCATGTTGAGGCGGCGAATGAAATGGGTCGGCACCCCGATGTCGTTGAGGTGCTGAAACAGGTACTCTGAGATCCGGTTGTTGAGGACACCCTTGCCCTCGATCACCTGATGCTTTTTCGCATTGAACGCGGTGGCGTCGTCCTTGAAGTGCTGGATCAGGGTACCGGGCTCCGGGCCTTCGTAAAGAACCTTTGCCTTGCCTTCATAAATGCGACGCCGACGGCTCATGGGGATGTACCGTGTTTTGTTGAAATCCATGAATTTGGTGTGCTCCGGTTGACTTGGATTACGACCCACAGCGGAGCTGCCGTGAACGGCCAGGAACCCATCGATAACCCTTTGGAAACAGAACGGGAACCAAGCCTCAGGCAACCTATCCGATTGGCTGTCCGAGCACAATCGATCCGGCCGTCCGGCGCCAACTTATACCGTCTTGCCTGCGGCTTAACGGCCCGTTGTTTTGCCGATTCGTGCTATCTATGTAGGCATGCAGCCGGGTCGCCGCAACGGAAGGCTCCGCTCCATTCAGCGAGGATTTGGAACAAGGTATGAGCGAGTTCGATAAGCGCCAGGAAGGCTTCGAGAAGAAGTACGCCCTCGACGAGGAGCAGAAGTTCAAGGCGGAGGCCCGCCGCAACCGGCTGCTCGGCCTGTGGGCGGCCGAGAAGCTCGGCATCACCGGCGATGCCGCCACCGCCTATGCCAAGGAGGTGGTCGCGGCCGATTTCGAGGAGGCCGGCGATGCCGACGTCCTGCGCAAGCTGACGGCCGATTTCGCCGCCAAGAACGTCGCCGTCACCGAGCAGGCGATTCGCGCCAAGATGAGCGAGCTGCTCGCGGTTGCCGCCGCCGAGGTGAAGGCGGGGAAATGACGCTAAGCGTCATTCCGGGGCGCTCCAACGGCGCGAACTCAGGTGCGCAATTGCGCACCTGAGAATCTCGAGATTCCGGATCGCCGCTGCCGCGCCGACCGGAACGACGGAAAAACCAAATCACTCCTCCTTGAAGCCGTATTCCGGCACGTTGCCGCTGGCGCCGTAATATTTGTACGGCAGGAACTTGCCGCTCATGGTGATCTTGACGCGGTCGCCCTTGGGGTTGGCGACGCGCTCGATGCCCATGTCGAAGTCGATCGCCGACATGATGCCGTCGCCGAATTCCTCCTCGATCAGCGCCTTCCAGGCCGGGCCGTTCACCATCACCATCTCGTAGAAGCGGTAGATCAGCGGGTCGGTCGGCGGCATCGGCGTGCCGGTGCCGCGCATCGGCACCTCGTTGAGCATGGCAACTTCCGCCTTCGACAGGCCGAACAGCTCGCCGGCATTGGCCGCCTGCGGCTTTGTCAGCTTCATCTGGCCCATGATCGCACCGACGATCAGAACCTCGGAATAGCCGCCGATCTTTTCGCAGATGTGCTTCCAGCTCCAGCCCTTCTCGCGCTTGATGTCGAGCAGCTTCTCGGTGAGGTCTTCGCGCTTCATTGTCGGGGTCTCCTTGCTAGGCGCTCAATCCGGGATTTGTCCCCGGCATCCAGGTCTGTCGCGGCTCTTCGCCGGTCGATGCGATCGAAAGGCCGGGTTTGCCGATCTGCACCGTCGGCACGTTGCGCGGATCGTGATCGGGCCTTTCAGTGGTGAAGGTCTTGCTGCGCGTCACCAGGAAATCGATGATGTGGTTGCGCAGCGCGTAGTAGAGTGGATGGCGGTGCAGATCGGTGCGGCCGCGATCCCGCGGCAGGGGGTTCTCGATCACCTCCGCCAGCACCGCGCCGGGACCGTTGGTCATCAGGAAGATCTTGTCGGCGAGATAGATCGCCTCGTCGACGTCATGGGTGATCATGAACGCGGTCTGCCCGGTCTCCAGGCAAATGCGCCGCACCTCGTCCTGCAGCGTGCCGCGCGTCAGCGCGTCCAGCGCCGAGAACGGCTCGTCCATCAGCATCATCTTCGGCGTGATCGACAGCGCCCGCGCGATGCCGACGCGCTGCTTCATGCCACCCGACAGCTCCGACGGACGCTTGTGCTCGGAGCCGGAGAGTCCGACGAGATCGATGAATTCTTGCGCATGCGCCTTGACTTTGGCCCGGTCCCAGCTCCGCCATTTCGAGCTGACGGCATAGCTGACGTTGCCAAGCACGGTGCGCCAGGGCAGCAGCGCATGGCTCTGGAAGATCACGGCGCGGTCGAGGCTGGTGCCCGAGATCGCCTGCCCGTCGACGATGACCGCGCCCTCGCTCGGCGCATCGAGGCCGGCGAGGATGTTGAGCACCGTCGTCTTGCCGCAGCCGGAATGGCCGATCACGCAGGCAAACTCGCCGCGCGCCATCGAGAGCCAAAGGTTCTCGAAGATGGTGGTCGTCGCGCCGCCCGCGCCGGGATAGCGCTTGGCAATGCCTTCGATCGAGATGAACTTGTCGGTCATCGCCTCTACTCCGGAAACGTGACCATGCGCGTGAAGCGCGCCAGGATCTGGTCGAGCAGCATGCCGACGATCCCGATCAAGAGGATCGCGATGATGACGTTGGTGATCGACAAATTATTCCACTCGTTCCAGACGAAATAGCCGATGCCGGTGCCGCCGACGAGCATCTCGGCCGCGACGATCACGAGCCAGGCAATGCCGATCGAGATGCGCATGCCGGTCAGGATCGTCGGCGCCGCTGCCGGCAGGATCACGGTGAAGGCGCGCCTGACCGTGCCGACCTCCAGCGTCCGCGCCACGTTGATCCATTCCTTGCGCACGGTCGCGACGCCAAACACCGTGTTGAGCAGCATCGGCCAGATCGAGCAGATGAAGATGACGAAGATCGCCGAGACCGAGGAATCCTTGATGGTGTAGAGCGCGAGCGGCATCCAGGCCAAGGGCGAGATCGGCTTCAAGACCTGGATGAACGGATCGAGCGCCTTGCTCAGCAGCGGCGACATCCCGATCAGGAAGCCGAGCGGGATCGCCACTAGCACGGCCAGCAGATAGCCGGTGCCGACGCGCGCGATGGAATAAGCGAGCTGGATGCCGAGCCCCTTGTCGTTCGGCCCGTTGTCGTAGAACGGCCGCTTCAGGTGCTCCCAGAGTTTTGCGCCGACATCGAGCGGCCCGGGCATCGCCGATTTGCCTTGCGTCGCCGTGAGGCCCATCAGCTTGGCGTATTCCGGGCTCATCGTCGTCACCGGCGCAGTGGAGCGCGTGGCGAGATGCCAGATGCCGAGAAAGGCGGCGAGCAGCACGATCGAGACGAGGCCCGCGCGAAGGCGAAGGGAGGTGGTCATCATGCATATCCCCGGTATCGTGTCCCGGGCGCGGCGCAGCGCGAAGCGATGCGACGCAGAACCGGGACCCATGCGGCAGGACTGGGTCCCGGCCCTGCGAAGCAGCACTGCGTGCTGCATCGCGTCCGGGACACAAGAGTGCCCATCATCACGACGCCTTCCTGATCTTGAAGCTCGCGACGTAGTCCTCCGGCTTCGCCGGATCGAAATTCTTCCCCATCACCGCGAACGACTTGTAGGCACTCGCCGGCGGCGTCAGCCCCATCTCGGTCATCAGCTTCTTGGTATCGGTCGCCAGATACGCCTGCTCGGCCACCGCCTTGTAATCGACGTCGCCCTTGATCTGGCCCCAGCGCTTCATCTGCGTCAGCATCCACACCGCAAAGGACTGCCAGGGGAACGGATCGAAATCGACGCGCTTGGGATCGGTCTTCACGCCACCAAGGCCGTCGGCATAGGTCCCGGTCAAAACCTGCTCCAGCACGGTGACCGGCGCGTTGATGTAGTTCGCAGGCGCGATCGCCTCGGCGATCTGCTTGCGGTTCTCCGCCTTCGAGGCGTAGGCGGTGGCATCGACGATCGCCCGCGTCAGCGCCGCGAAGCTGTTCGGCGCCGTCGTGATGAATTCGCGGCTTGCGGCAAAGCTGCAGCAGGGATGGCCGTCCCAGATCTCCTTGGAGAGCAGATGCATGAAGCCGACGCCGTCATAGATCGCGCGCTGGCAGATGTTGTCGGGCGCAAGGAAGCCGTCGATGTTGTCGGCACGCAAATTCGCGACCATCTCCGGCGGCGGCACCGAGCGCAGCTGCACGTCGGTATCGGGATCGAGACCGTGCTCGGCCAGATAGTAGCGCAAGAGGTAATTGTGCATGGAATAGTCGAAGGGGATGGCGAATTTCAGCCCCTTCCAGTCCTTCGGATCGCGCTTGTCCTTGTGCTTGGTAGCGAGCACGATGCCCTGCCCGTTGATGTTCTCGATTGCAGGCACGGCGAAAGGAATGGCGTTGGCGCCAAGACCGAGCGAGATCGCGATCGGCATCGGCGCCAGCATATGCGCGGCGTCGTATTCCTTGTTGATGGTCTTGTCGCGGATCACGGCCCAGCCGGCGGTCTTCACCACTTCGACATTGAGGCCGTGCTTGGCATAGAAGCCCATTGGCGCTGCCATGATGATCGGCGTGGCGCAGGTGATCGGGATGAAGCCGACCTTGAGGTCCTTCTTCTCGGGCGCGCCGGCTTGCGCGAACACCTCGGTCGCCGTCTTGAGCGGGAAGAACTGCGACAGTGCCGCGAGCGCGGTCGATGCACCGACCGACTTCAGGAAAGCGCGCCGCGCCACGTCCTGCGGAAACAGGGCGCGCATCACGGCGGAAGCGACCACGCCCTCATAACGCTTCTCTTCGCTTGCGACCGGTTCGCAGTGCAGCGCCGTCGCCTGCTCGTGCTCAGCTGCGGAACGATGCTGGCCGCAAACACAGCCGGCTCGAAGGTTGCGATCGGGATCAAACGGATTGTCGAACGTGGACATCGGCCCTCCTGCGCGTCGTTGCGAGGAGCAATTACGCAAGGAGCATGCCATGCCCCTTCGGCCGGCCAGTGCCTTGATGACGCAGCACTTTCACCCGCGCTTGGCCGCTACGAAAACTCGTGATAAACGAAATCTCGTAGTTCAATTACGAGATCTCGCAAGGCAACGACGCCAATGCCCGTCCACGACGATGTGGCCCCTGTCATCGACCCGCGCATCGCAGCCTTCGAATCCTCGGTCGAAGCGACACTGCTGGTCGATCCCTACGGCGACCAGATCGTCGATGCCAATCCCGCCGCCTGTGCCCTGCTCGGCTACGACCGCGCCCTGCTGCGGCAGACCAGGGCCAGCACGCTCCACGCCGGCGAGCTTGCCGCCCTCACCGTCTTCACCCAGGCCGTGCTGCACAAGGGCGCCTACTGGACCACGGCGCTCAATCCCCGCCACGCGACCGGGCAAGATCTCCGGCTCGAATATGCCGGCTGCCTGCTGCCGCATGACGGCCGCACGCTGCTGCTGCTGACGCTGACCGATCTCGAAGCGCGCCGCCGGCGCAATGTCGATGCCGCCGCCGAAGACCATATGCGCGGCGGCATCTCGACCTGGCAGCGGGTCGAGCGCGTATTCCAGGACATCGAGCGCGAGAACCAGTTGATCCTGCGCGCCGCCGGCGAAGGCATCTATGGCGTCAACGCCGAAGGCAAGACCACCTTCGTCAATCCCGCGGCCGAGCGGATGCTGGGTTGGACCGCCGAGGAGCTGGTCGGCAAGGAGATCCACCCGATCGTCCACCACACCCACCACGACGGCCGGCACTATCACAATCATGATTGCCCGATCTATGCGGCGTTCCGCGACGGCGCCGTGCACCAGGTCGACGGCGAGGTGTTTTGGCGCAAGGACGGCTCGCCCGCCTGGGTCGAGTACACCTCGACGCCGATCCGCGACCGCGGCGTCGTGGTCGGCGCCGTCGTGGTGTTTCGCGACGTCAGCCAGCGCCGCGAGGCCGACGAGAAGCTGCACGCCGCCCTTGCCGAGGTCGACCGGCTGCGCGAGCGGCTCGAGCTGGAGAACGCCTATCTCCAGGAGGAAATCCGCATCGAAACCAATCCGCGCGGCATCATCGGCGGCAGCGAGGCGATCCAGAAGACACTGCGCCAGGTCAAGCTGGTGGCGCCGACCACCGCGGCTGTGATGATCACCGGCGAGTCCGGCACCGGCAAGGAGCTGATCGCCCGCGCCATCCATGAGGATTCCACCCGCAGCGACCGCCCGCTGATCCGCGTCAACTGCGCCGCGATCCCGCGCGAACTGTTCGAGAGCGAGTTCTTCGGCCATGTCCGCGGCGCCTTCACCGGCGCAACGCGCGACCGCATCGGCCGCTTCGAGCTTGCCGACGGCGGCACGCTGTTCCTCGACGAGGTCGGCGAGATCCCGCTCGAGCTGCAAGGCAAACTGCTGCGCGTGTTGCAGGAGGGGCATTTCGAGCGCGTCGGCCAGGAGCGCACCCGCGCGGTCGACGTCCGCGTCATCGCCGCGACCAATCGCGATCTCAAGCAGGAGGTCCAGCGCGGCCGCTTTCGCGAGGATCTCTACTTCCGCCTCAACGTATTCCCGATCGAGACTGTCCCCCTGCGCGAGCGGCGCGAGGATATTCCGTTGCTCGCGCAGCACTTTTTAACGCGCGAGGGCAAGGCGCTGAAATCGAGTTTGCGCCTGTCGGAGGGCGATGCACGGCGGCTGACCCGTTACGACTGGCCCGGCAATGTCCGCGAACTGCAGAACGTGATCGAGCGCGCTGCGATCCTGTCGCAGAACGGCCGCCTGCGCATCGATCTGCCGGACACTTCAGGTGCACAAGCACCTACCGGCGCCGCCCGTCAGAAGGCCGACGCGCGCTCCGCCGTGATGACGTCGTCGGAAATGCGCGACCACGAGCGCGCCAACATCCTGGCCGCGCTCGAGGCCTGCGCCGGAAAAGTGTTCGGCCCCGGCGGCGCGGCCGAGATGCTCGACATCAAGCCGACCACGCTGGCCTCGCGGATCAAGGCGCTGGGAATTACGCCTCGTCCGCGGGCCACTAAAGCAGGATAGTCTTGGTCATATCGATGTGAGACGGAGAACACCTCTCCCGAAGGGAGAGGTCGGATCGCATCGAAAGATGCGATCCGGGTGAGGGGTTTCAGTCCCACCGAGTACGGCGCCCCCTCACCCGGATTGCTTAGGCGCGCAATTGCGCGCCATAGCAATCCGACCTCTCCCCGTTGGGGAGAGGTGGACCGAACTCTGCGGCGACTGGCGGCTCACGCCGCCTTGGTCGTCACGTCAGCTGCGATCGGCAGGCCCTGCTCGATCGGCAGCGAGGGATCGCGCGACCATTCGTTCCAGGAGCCGAAATACATCCGCACGTCCTTCACGCCGGCGTTCTTCAGCGCCAGGAACGTGTTCGAGGCGCGCGCGCCCTTGAAGCAGTAGAGATAGACCGGCGTCGTCTGCGAGATGCCGACGGTGGCGCATTCGGCCAAAATCTCGTCCTTGGACTTGAAGCGCGGGCCCTCGGCGGTCGGCTTCATCATCCGATACCATTCCAGCCACACGGCACCCGGGATGCGGCCCTTGCGCGGGCAGAAGTCCTTGCCGTAGGGAGAGGAGCTGTCGCCGATCCACTCGTCGACGTCGCGCACGTCGAGGATCGCGATGCCCGGCTTGCCGACGGCACCGAGCATGGTCTTGGCATCGATCAGGATCTCACTGGCTTCCGGCACGATCGCGAACGAAGCCTTCGCCGGCGTCGGCACGTCCTTGGTCACCGGGAAGCCCGCGGCCGACCAGGCGTCGAAGCCGCCATGCAGCACCTTCACCTTGGGATAGCCGAGCATGGTGAGCAGGTAATAGCCGCGGCAGGACTGCCCGAAGCCGGAGTTCATCGACTGCTCGTAGATGACGGCGGTCTCCTTGCCGGAGAGACCCGCGCCACCGAACGCATCGGCGAATTTTGTCTTGAGCTCGGCCATTCCTTCCGGCGTCGAGGTCGCCAGGAACGTGAAGATCTCATGCACGTTGACGGCGCCCGGCAGGTGCCCGGCGGCGTAAGCATCGGGATTGCGGGTGTCGATCACGACACACGGCTCGGTCTTCAAGAGATCGGCGAGTTCGACGGCAGTGATCAGAACGTCAGTCATGGCAGCCTCTCCGTTGAGGTTGGTGGGTCTTCGGGTGGACTCGTAAAAACTTTAAGGCTCGGAACTCAGAAATCGGCGAGCATCTTGCGCAGCTGCTTGGTGGCGGGCGTGACGATCGCGACGAAATAGGCCTCGCGCAGACGCCGCTGCGCGCGGTGGCTCTTCAGGTAGCCGCGGGCGCCACAATGCAGCATCGCTGCATGCGCCGCCGCGACGCTGGCTTCGCCGGCGCGAAGCCGCAGCGCGATCACCTTGCGCCAGTAGGTCTCCTCCTCGTTGTAGGGATCGCGCGCCAGCGCCATGGCCTCGGCCTCGAGCTCGGCGGCGAGCTCGCGGAAGTGCACCGGCTGCTGCGGCAGATAGCGGTTGATATGGCCGAGGGGATTGTCGACCTCGTCCATGATGTTGATGCAATCCTTGATCACCCCGAGCGCCATGCCGGCCTGGAGCAGGATGAAGCCGGCGCGGATCTTCTTGACGAAGGGCGCGGCGGGATCGGCGAGGATCAGCTCATCAGGCACGAAAGCGTCGCGGAACTGCACGCCATAAGTGCCGGTGCCGTCCATGGCGAGGAACGGCTTGCACGGTGTCAGCGTGATCGCCGGGTCGGAGCAATCGGCCAGGAACATGACCGTCCTGGGCTCGCCACTTGCGATGCCCGGCTCGTCCTCGCGCTCGAAGATAGTGCCGAAGAAATGATCGGGGCCGAGATTGGAGACCCAGGGCAGCGCACCGCGCACGATGTAGCCGCCCTCGACCTTGCGGCCCTTCAGCTTCAGCTTCTCGATGCCGAAAAAGCTCTTCATGGGATTGGAGAGCCCGGTGCCGCCGAGCACGCGACCGGTCGAGAAGGCATCGCCGAAGCGCTTGGCGAGCTTCACATTGGTGGAATTCGCCGCGTACCACACCAGCGTGTTCTGGCACCAGGCCATGAAGGCCGTCGCCCCGCAGACCTCGCCGATCGCCGCCATCGCCTGGATCGCGCAGCGCAGATCGGCGGGGCCTTCGTGCGGCACGTGGCTGCCCCACGCTCCGACCGCGCCGAACTTGCGCAGCACCTCGGCCGGATAGACCGATCCGTCGTCGATGCCGGCGGCCAGCGGCGCGAGCTCTTCGCGCGCGATCCGCGCCACCTCGCCCGCAATGGACGGTGCGGGCTGATCCAGAACGTCGGCCCGCGATAAAGCCAGTGAACCCATGATCGTCTCCCGCACCCTGTCCTGATTGCCGCTCTGCTAGATGCCGACCTCGAGATTGACCGGCCGGGTGAAGGTGTTGGCGACCGGCGACCATTTCTTCACATGGGCGACCAGCGCGTTGATCTCGTCCGGCGAGATGCCCTCGCATTCCATGTCGACCTTGACGCGGACGTCGGTGAATCCGACCGGCTTGTCGGAGGTGTCGCCGGTGCCCCAGACCGCGGTGATGTTGAGATCGCCTTCGAGCTCGAGCTCGAGCTTGTTGACGATCCAGCCGCGGTGCACGGCGTTGGCATGCAGGCCGACCGCAAGGCACGAGCCGAGCGCGGCCAGCGAGGCTTCCGACGGATTGGGCGCAGTGTCGTCACCGAGCAGACCCGGCGGCTCGTCGACGATGTAGGGCGGCAGGTTGCGGATATAGTTGGCGTGGCGGAATTTGCCTTCCGCGACCGTCTTGCACTTCAAGGTCTTGATGACCTTCGGATTTGCCTTGCCGTTGGCAATCAGTTGCTCGAGCCCGTTCTTGTCGATGGGCGCGAGGCACCCCGTCAGCACTGTCTTCTGAACGACGGCAGTCATCAGTCTTCTCCCTGGCAGAAGTGGAAATCGGCAGGATACCGAACGGTCTGTTTCCTTGCATGGAGCGTGCCAGAGCCCGCGAAAAACAAAAGGCGAAGCTTTGGAGCCGCTTAAGCCTTCCTGCCTGCGGATTGGTCAGCCGGTCCTTGCTCAAAGGCGATGCAGACCGGCCAGGCTCTGCGAATCTTTTCAGCGCGAAACAGATGCGGCTTGCTGATGCGGCACGGCTGCGGGTAAGTTTGAGTCCATGGCAAAGACGTCATCGAGAAAGAATTCGCCCCATACTGCCGCCGCCGAGGACGAGTCGGCACGCGGTCGCCTCTTGAGCGCGGCGACGCATCTGTTCTGCAAGAACGGCATCAACGCCACCGGCATCGATGCGATCATCGAGGAGGCCGGCACCGCCAAGACCACGCTCTACAAATTGTTCGGCTCCAAGACCAACCTCGTCAACGCGGTGCTGGAGAGCGAAGGCAAGCAATGGCGCGAATGGTTCATCGGCGCCATGGAGCAAGGCGGCGGCGATGCGCAGGCAAAGCTGACGCGCATCTTCCCCGCACTGAAGAGCTGGTTCGCCGAGGAGCGCTTCTACGGCTGCCCCTTCATCAACGCCGTCGGCGAGCACGACAAGGACGCAAAACAGTTCCGCAACATCGCGCTGAAGCACAAGAAGATCGTGCTCGGCCACATCGAGAAGCTCGCCGGCGAGCTCGGCTCAGCCGAGCCCGCGGTGCTGGCGCATCAGCTCGGCCTCATCATCGACGGCGCCATCGTCGCCGCGATGATCTCGCGCGACCCGGGGGTGGCGGATACGGCCGCACTTACCGCAGGCCCCCTGCTCGGCCAGGCCAAGGCGAAGAAGAAGCGCGCAGCGGAACAGCTGGAGGCGGTCTAAACGCGCTGGTCTCGTAGCCCGCATGGAGCGCAGCGGATGCGGGAACACCGTCCGGGATTGCGCTCCGCTGCCGAGCATCGAGAAGCGTTGAACCCATGTTCGATCAAAGCTACCCTTGAAAATCTTCGTCCAGCAAAAACAAGATCCAAGGGGACGTCATGGTTCGCAAGATAACGGCGTTCGCAATCGTTGCCACGAGTATGTGGATCGCGGGCATCGCGGATGTTGAGGCGCAGCGGCCGGAGCTCAGCGCGCCTGACCTGGTCCTCATCAACGGAAAGGTTCTGACGCTGGACGAGCGATCGACGGTCACGGAGGCGGTGGCCGTCGCAGATGGAAAGATCCTGGCAACCGGATCCAGTGCTTCGATAAGGGCGCTTGCGGGCGCCCGGACCCGCGTGATCGATGTGTCGGGCAAGACCGTCATCCCTGGATTGATCGATACACACGCTCACTTCAAGGCCGCTGGTCTGGGCGACTACGTCGTCATCATGGGCCGAGCCAAGACGGTCGCGGAAGCACTCGAGGCTATCAAGGCATTTGCTGCGAAGAAGAAGCCGGGCGAGTGGATTGTAGGTGGCGCGTGGCATCCGCCTTCCCAATTGGCCGAGAAGCGTTATCTCACGAGGCAGGAAATCGACAGCGTCGCTCCAGACAATCCGGTCTATCTGCGCACTGTCGGGCACTTCTCGATGGCGAATACGATGGCTCTGCAGCGGGTCGGAATCGACAAGACCACCGAGGACCCAAGTGGGGGAAAGTTTGAGCGCGACGCCGCCGGCGAATTGACCGGCCTGCTTGTGGAGACAGCGATCGATCGGGTCGAGAAGGCCGTACCGCCCTGGACAGAAGACGACGAAATCCGACAATTCACCATTGCAGAAGGCGTACTGAACAGCTTCGGCATCACCAGCGTGGTCGAGGGAGCGACAGAGGCGCGCGACATCCGCATCTTGCGGAAGCTTGTCGCGTCCGGAAAAGCCACTTTGCGCACCGGCGCGATGTTTCGGCCCGAGCCCCCGGCCGATCTGACCGCCTGGGAGGCGATCATCGCAGGCAACGGAGCCTCCTCGGGTTTCGGCGACGATTGGCTCAAGTTCGCCGGCATCAAGATCTTCTACGACGGCGGCATGACGCTGAAGACGGCGCTCATGCGCGACGTGTATCCCGATTCACATGACAACTACCATGGCATTGCGCAGCAAACGCCCGAGCGGCTGAAGCAACTCATCTCCATCTGCAACCGTTATGACTGGCGTGTCGGTGTTCACGTGGTGGGTGACCTTGGTATTGACCAGGTGCTCGATGCATTCGAGGCGGTGGACAAGGAAAAATCGATCCGCGACCGTCGCTTCGTCCTCATTCACGCCAGCCTGATCCGGCCAGAACAGATGGAGCGCGCGCAAAAGCTGGGAGTGCGCATCGATTTCCAGAACGTTTTCATGTGGGACAAGGCAGCCACCGTCGAACGATTTCTCGGGAAAGCGACCGCTGACCGCGCCGTACCGACCCGGACGTTGATCGAAAAAATGGGGCTCAACAGCCTCGGCGCCGGCACGGATTTTCCCGTGAACCCGATCAATCCCTTCCTCAACATGTACATCATGGTCACCAGGAAGGACCCCAACGGAAACGTCTACGGCTCGGCAGAAGCCATCACGCGCGAGCAGGCCCTACGGCTCTACAGCAGCGCGGCTTCGCGCTACACGTTCGATGAGGAGCGCAAGGGGACCATTGAGCCCGGAAAGCTTGCCGACATCGTGGTGCTCTCCGCCGACTACACAATCGTGCCGGAGGAGCAGATCAAGGACATCAAAGCGGACATGACGCTCGTGGGCGGCAAGGTTGTGTTTCAGCGCTGAGTCGTAGGGTGGGCAAAGGCGCAGCGCTGTGCCCACGACTTTTTTCATGTTTGCAGAGACATGGTGGGCACGGCGTAAGAACGCCTTTGCCCACCCTACAACAGCGGCGCGTGACGCAACCTAAACTCCCTGCTCCATCATCCCCTGCAGCCGCACCAGCTCCGCTTCCAGATCCCGCTCCACATCCGCCGCGCGAATGTCGAGCACGCGATAGTCCCGCGCCTCGAGCCACGCCCGCCGCCCCGCCCGGTCCGCTGCGATCGCCTCCCCCTCGCCGGGATTGACCAGCTCGATCGCGATCCGGTGCGGGAACGAGACGAAGTCCGGGATGTGGCGCCCCACCGGGGTCTGGCGCTTGAACCCACCTGCGAAGCGGCGGTCGCGGGTGAGCGCCTGCCACAACAGTCGCTCGGCGTCGGTCGGGTTGCGGCGGAGCAGGCGGGCGAGGCCGCGCACGGTCGAGCCGCTGTCGGGGACACCGCCGCCCTGCCCGTGCTCGGCCAGCAGCGCGCGCAGGCGCGTGGCCTGCTCGCCGTCGAGCACGCCGCCCTTGGCCGGGCCCTTGCGCCCCTCGGCAATCGCCATGATGACGCCGTGCAGGGTGTGCATGTCCTGCTTGGTCGGCTCCATCCGGGTGAAGATGTTGCGCAGGTTCACCAGCATGGTGTCGCGCTTCTCGGCAGGCCGCAGGAACTCGACCTTGTCGAGCTCACGCACGAGGTTGTCGAAGAAGGCCTGCATCTGGTGCTGCGAGGCGCGCTCGGAGCGCTCCGGCATGGCGTGCGGCAGTTCGCCGGATGTCGCCCGCTTGAACCATTCATAGCCGATCAGCAGCACGGCCTGGGCGAGGTTGAGCGAGGCAAAGCCCGGATTGACCGGGAAGGTGATGATGCGGTTGGAGAGCCCGACCTCCTCGTTGGTCAGGCCCCAGCGCTCGCGGCCGAACAGGATGCCGGCCCTGCCGCCGGTCGCGACGTGCCCGGCGATCTCGGCCGTTGCGGCCTCCGGCCCGATCACCGGCTTGGCCTGGTCGTGGGGGCGCGCGGTGGTGGCGAACAAGAGGTCGAGATCGGCGACCGCCTCTTCCACCGTGCCGAACAACTCGACCTTTTCCAGAATGTGGTCGGCGCCGGCCGCCGCCCGCTGGGCCGCGATGTTGGGCCAGCCATCCCGGGGATTGACGATGCGCAAGCGGTCGAGGGCGAAATTGCCCATGGCGCGCGCGGCCATGCCGATGTTCTCGCCGAGCTGCGGCTCGACCAGGATCACGATGGGACCGTCGAGGGAAAGGCCGGCCTTGCTCTTGTCAGTCCCCGACATCTCGCTTTGCTTTCACACTGTCTCTCAAGGCCTTGGCGAGGCCGTCTTCAGGAATTGATTCAAGCCGGTCGTTCGAACTGGTCTTGGGCCGGCCCGGGCGCTGTCCGCCTGTCGTTTGCCCGTCCTGACAAAATTCTCAAGAGAAATAACGGCTTGGATTCAACTTTTGAAACTCGCCTGGAACGTGAGGCCGGACCCGGAAGCGGCCCGGCCCGCCGCTTCCCGCCTGCGCAAGCTGGATGAGCTAAAAGTGCATAATCCCTTGGCTTTCGCCCGCCGCGCGGCGGTGCTAAGAGGCGGCGGATATTCACGTTGGCGCGCCAAAAGCGCCGTTCCCAAGAGGGCTTCCCCGATCATGGCAAAAATCAAGGTATCCAATCCCGTCGTCGAACTCGATGGCGACGAGATGACCCGGATCATCTGGCAGTACATCAAGGACAAGCTGATCAGCCCGTTCCTGGATGTCGAGCTGCTCTATTTCGACCTGGGCATGGAATACCGCGACCACACCAACGATCAGGTCACCATCGACGCCGCCGAGGCGATCAAGAAGGTCGGCGTCGGCGTCAAGTGCGCCACCATCACCCCCGACGAGGCCCGGGTGAAGGAGTTCAACCTCAAGCAGATGTGGAAGTCGCCGAACGGCACCATCCGCAACATCCTCGGCGGCGTGATCTTCCGCGAGCCGATCATCTGCAAGAACGTGCCGCGCCTGGTTCCCGGCTGGACCAAGCCGATCATCATCGGCCGCCACGCCTATGGCGATCAGTACCGCGCCACCGACATCAAGTTCCCCGGCAAGGGCACCCTCTCGCTGAAGTTCGTCGGCGAGGACGGCACCGTGATCGAGAAGGAAGTGTTCAAGGCGCCCGGCGCCGGCGTCGCGATGGAGATGTACAATCTCGACGATTCCATCATCGACTTCGCCCGCGCCTCCTTCAATTACGGCCTGCTCCGTAATTACCCGGTGTACCTGTCGACCAAGAACACGATCCTCAAGGTCTATGACGGGCGCTTCAAGGACATCTTCCAGGACATCTTCGACCGCGAGTTCAAGAAGGAGTTCGACGCCAAGGGCCTGACCTACGAGCACCGCCTGATCGACGACATGGTCGCCTCGGCGCTGAAGTGGTCCGGTGGCTATGTCTGGGCCTGCAAGAACTACGACGGCGACGTGCAGTCCGACACGGTCGCGCAGGGCTACGGCTCGCTCGGCCTGATGACCTCGGTGCTGCTGACCCCCGACGGCAAGACCGTTGAGGCGGAAGCTGCCCACGGCACCGTGACCCGTCACTACCGCGAGCACCAGAAGGGCAAGGAGACCTCGACCAACTCGATCGCGTCGATCTTCGCCTGGACCCGTGGCCTCGCCCACCGCGCCAAGCTCGACAACAACCCCGAGCTCGCCAAGTTCGCGGCCACGCTGGAGAAGGTCTGCGTCGACACCGTCGAGGCCGGCTACATGACCAAGGACCTCGCGCTGCTGGTCGGCGCCGACCAGCGCTGGCTCTCGACCACCGGCTTCCTCGACAAGGTCGCCGAGAACCTGACCAAGGAGCTGGCGGCGTAAGCTACCTGCTCCACCCGTCATTGCGAGCGCAGCGAAGCAATCCAGATCCCTCCGCGGGGACAGTCTGGATTGCTTCGTCGCAAGAGCTCCTCGCAATGACGAGACCGTTGATCGAGGACCGTGCATGCCATCATTCATGAGCGTTGCGTTCGCGGTCTTCGCGCTGGCGAGTGCCCCTGCGCTGGCCGCCGAGCCGCTACCCAACGCCATCGCCGCCCCCGGCGAGACCATCGTGCTCAGCGTCCACGCCGAGGGCGCGCAGGTCTATGAGTGCAAGTCAGCCCCCGACGGCAAGCTCGCCTGGGCCTTCCGCGAGCCCGTCGCGACGCTGCTGTCTGAAGGCAAGACCGTTGGCCGCCACTATGCCGGCCCGAACTGGGAGCTCGCCGACGGTAGCGCCGTGGTCGGCAAGGCCGTCGGCAACGCACCGGGCGCAACGCCTGCCGATATCCCGTGGCTCAAGCTGGAAGTCGCCGCCCGCCGCGGCAGCGGCACGCTGACGCCGGTCACCACGGTCCAGCGCATCAACACCCATGGCGGCAAGCTCGACGGCGCTTGCGACAAGGCCGGCGAATTCAAAACCGCGCCCTACGCGGCCGATTACGTCTTCCTGAAGAAGGGCTGACCGCTCAGCGGTCGGTGCCTCCCTTCTTCGCCTGCGCGAGCTCCGCGAGCGCGAGGTCGCCGGTGTCGGCGAGCCGCGCCTTCGCGGTCTCGTGGACGTGGGCGGCCAGCGTCGGCATGCGCGCGATTAGGGCATGGAAGTCCTGCGCGTCGAGCACGAGCAGCCGCGTCTTGCGCGTTGCCGTTACCGTGCCGCTGCGCTTGGTCTTGTGCAGCAGCGCGATCTCGCCGAAGAAGGTGCCGTCGGCGAGGCGCACATGCTGGTTCGGCAGCGCGATCTCGACCTCGCCGGCGGTGATGAAATACATCGACGAGGCGACATCGCCCCGCCGCACCAGGATCTCGCCCTGCTCGATGGTGCGCGCGCGCAATAGGCGCATGATGTCGGCGATCTCCGCGGCGGAGAGGTGCGAGAACAGCGGCACCCGCGCCAGCATGCCCCAGGTGACGACGAAATCGCGCCGCTTCACCTCTTCGGCGAACGCGGAGGAGATGATCGCGACCGGCAGCGCGATCATGGCAAAGCCTGAGATGATCGCGAAGGTCGAGACGAACTTGCCGAGCGGCGTCACCGGCACGACGTCGCCATAGCCGACGGTGCCGAGCGTCACGATCGCCCACCACATCGCTTGCGGGATGGTGCCGAGCTTGTCGGGCTGCACGTCGCGCTCGATGGCGTAGAGCAGCGAGGCGAAGGTCAGGACGGCGCCGATCAGGATGACGATGCAGCCGATCAGCGCGCGCCGCTCGGCATGCACAGCGGCGAGCAGCGAGCGCATCGCCGGCGAGTACCGTATCAGCTTGAAGAACGGCAGCACGCCGAGCGCTGCCAACGTCGCGTGCCGTCCCGTCGCGAGCACGATTGCCGCCGGCAGGAACGCCATGAGATCGATGATGCCGAGTGCCGAGAAGCCATAGCCCAGCCGGTCGGACAGCGCCGACCCCTTGCGCTGGGTATGCCCCGCCACCGTCCACAACCGCGCCGCATATTCCAGCGCGAACACGATCACCGCGAGGACGGTGATGCCCGCGAACAGCATGCCGAACCGCGCGTCGAGCTCCGGCACCGAGGCGAGGATCATCGCGGCGACGTTGAGCACGATGACGGCGATGATCAGCTGGATGAAGCGCGACCCGACCGAATAGGCCAAGGGGTCGTGCTCCAGCAATTCGTAGAGGCGATCCCTCAAGTCCGGATCGGAAAGCCCACGTCCTCGCGGAACGAGGCGCATGGCGGCCTTACGCGCCTGCCATCGCTTTTTCGATCGCGCTCAAGGCCTCGGACGCCTTGGCGCCATCGGGGCCGCCGGCCTGGGCCATATCGGGCCGGCCGCCGCCGCCCTTGCCGCCGAGCGCCTCGGAGGCGATGCGCACGAGATTCACGGCGTTGAAGCGCGCGGTGAGGTCCTGCGTGACGCCGACCACGATTCCGGCCTTGCCGTCCTCGGTGACGCCGACGATGGCGACGACGCCCGAGCCGATCTGCTTCTTGCCGTCGTCGGCAAGGCTCTTGAGATCCTTCATCTCGATGCCTTCCACCGCACGCGCCATCAGCTTGACGCCGCCGGCCTCGCGCACACCCGACGCTGCGCCGTTGCCGGCGGAGGCACCGCCGCCCATCGCCAGCTTCTTGCGGGCGTCGGAGAGCTCGCGCTCGAGCTTCTTGCGCTCCTCCATCAGAGCGGCGATGCGCGCCGGCACGTCGTCGAGCGAGGTGCGCAGCTCGTTCGCCGCGGTCTTTGCCAGCGCCATGGTGTCGTTGGCGTGTTTTCGCGCGTAGTTGCCCGTTAACGCCTCGATACGGCGCACGCCGGAGGCGACCGCGCTTTCGCTCGTGACCGTGATCAGGCCGATATCGCCGGTGCGCTTGACATGGGTGCCGCCGCAGAGCTCGACCGACCAGCCAAGCGCGTTGGCGCCGCGCTCGCGCGCGGTCCTGCCCATCGAGACGACGCGGACCTCGTCGCCATATTTCTCGCCGAACAGCGCGCGCGCCCCGGCCTCGCGGGCCTCGTCGACGCCCATGACGCGCGTGGTGACCTCGTCGTTCTCCAGCACCACGTCGTTGGCGATGTCCTCGACCCGGGCGAGCTCCTCGGCCGTGATCGGCTTCGGATGCACGAAGTCGAAGCGCAGCCGGTCCGGCGCGACCATCGAGCCGCGCTGGGCGATGTGATCGCCGAGCACCTGGCGCAGCGCCTCGTGGATGATGTGGGTCGCGGAGTGATGGGCGCGGATGGTCGAGCGCCTGGAATGATCGACCTCGAGCTGCAGCGCCGTGCCGAGCTTCAACTCGCCACTCTCGACCGTGCCGATATGGACGAAGAGATCGCCGAGCTTCTTCTGCGTATCGGTGACGCGGACCTTGATGCCGCCCTCGCCCGAGAGCACGCCGGTATCGCCGACCTGGCCGCCCGACTCCGCATAGAACGGCGTCTGGTTCAGCAGAAGCGCGCCCGTCTCGCCGGCCTTGAGGCTCGTGACCTCGGCGCCGTCCTTGACCAGCGCGGAGACCACGCCTTCGGCGCTCTCGGTCTCGTAGCCCAGGAATTCGGTGGCGCCGAGCTTCTCGCGCAGCGGGAACCAGATCGCTTCGGACGCGGCCTCACCCGAGCCTTTCCAGGACTCGCGCGCCTTGGCCTTCTGGCGCTCCATCGCGTCGGTGAACGCCGCCTGGTCAACGCCGATGCCGCGCGACTTCAGCGCGTCCTGCGTCAGGTCGAGCGGGAAGCCGTAGGTGTCGTACAGCGTGAAGGCGACGTCGCCGTCGAACATGTCGCCTTTCTTCAAGGACGCGCTCTTCTCGTCGAGAATGGCCAAGCCGCGCGAAAGAGTCTTGCGGAAGCGGGTTTCTTCCAGCCGCAGCGTTTCCTCGATCAGCTTTTCCGCGCGCATCAATTCCGGATAGGCCTGGCCCATCTCGCGAACCAGCGCCCAGACCAGCCGGTGCATCAACGGCTCCTTGGCGCCCAGCAGCTGCGCATGGCGCATCGCGCGGCGCATGATCCGGCGCAGCACATAGCCGCGGCCCTCGTTCGAGGGCAGCACGCCGTCGGAGACGAGGAAGGCCGAGGAGCGCAAATGGTCGGCGATGACGCGGAACGAGGCGGCATTCTGCGCGGTCGGGCCGCTGCCGAGCGCGGACGCGGTGGCCTCGATCAGGTTGCGGAACAGGTCAGTCTCGAACACGCTCTCGACGCCCTGGAGGATGCAGGCCATGCGCTCCAGGCCCATACCGGTGTCAATCGAGGGACGCGGCAGACCGACGCGCTCCTCCTTCGTCACCTGCTCGTATTGCATGAACACGAGATTCCAGAATTCGAGGAAGCGATCGCCATCCTCTTCCGGCGAGCCCGGGGGCCCGCCCCAGATGTGCTCGCCGCGGTCGATGAAGATTTCCGAGCACGGGCCGCACGGCCCGGTGTCGCCCATCGCCCAGAAATTGTCCGAGGTCGGAATGCGGATGATGCGGTCCTCGGAGAAGCCGGCGATCTTCTTCCACAGACCCGCCGCCTCGTCGTCGGTGTGATAGACGGTGACGAGCAGCTTGTCCTTCTTCAGCCCGAACTCCTTGGTGATCAGCTTCCAGGCGAGCTCGATCGCGCGCTCCTTGAAGTAATCGCCGAACGAGAAATTGCCGAGCATCTCGAAGAAGGTGAGATGGCGCGCGGTGTAGCCGACATTGTCGAGGTCGTTGTGCTTGCCGCCGGCGCGCACGCATTTCTGCGAGGTGGTGGCGCGCTGGTAGGGCCGCTTCTCGACGCCGGTGAACACGTTCTTGAACTGCACCATGCCGGCATTGGTGAACATCAACGTCGGGTCGTTGCGCGGCACGAGTGGCGAGGACGGCACGATCTCGTGGCCGTTCTCGGCAAAGTAGTTCAGAAAGGTCGACCTGATCTCGTTGACGCCGCTCATGTTCATCCAATCGGTATGCTTGGGCCCGCTTCTCGCCGTCCAAACCGGACCGTTCAGGCTGATATCTGCGGGCCAAAGCGCTTTTAGACAAGGCCAGCTTCGCTGTCCAGAAACTGTGCAGGGAGATCAGAGGGTTGCCGCAGGCGCTCAATCCCCTTGCAATCCCGTTGGATAGGACGTGCGGACGCGTTGACAGGCTTGGCTCCCCTGTGGTCTCTACCCATTTGTATCGTACGGCCACGTCGGGAGAGACCGGCTACTTTTAGCCGGCGCCGAAGGAGCAACCGCCCCGGAAACTCTCAGGCAAAAGGACCGCGTGGCTTTGACAGCATCTGGAAAGAGGCGCCGACGGGTGTAGACCCGGACAGCGTCCGCCGACGGGATAATACTCTCAGGCACAGCGACAGATGGGGCTTCGACTGGTGTCCATCGGGGAATCCTCCCCGGGGAACCGCCGAGGGCCCTCAAGATGCTAGCACACGACCAAGACTCCCTGAAACGTACCCCCCTCTACGACCTCCACGTGTCCCTGGGCGGCAAGATGGTGCCGTTCGCGGGCTACGACATGCCCGTGCAGTACCCCGCGGGCGTGCTGAAGGAGCACCTCCATACCCGCACCAAAGCGGGCCTGTTCGACGTCTCCCACATGGGCCAGCTCTCGCTTCGGCCGAAGTCCGGCAAGGTGGAAGACGCTGCCCGCGCGCTGGAGCGGCTAGTGCCGCAGGATATCGTGGCGATCGCCGCGGGGCGGCAGCGCTACGCCCAGTTCACCAACGAAGACGGCGGCATTCTCGACGACCTCATGGTCGCCAATTTCGGCGATCACCTGTTCCTGGTGGTCAACGCCGCCTGCAAGGCCGAGGACGAGGCACATCTGCGCGCCAACCTGTCCGACGACTGCGTGATCGAGCAGCTTGCCGACCGCGCGCTGATCGCGCTGCAGGGTCCAAAGGCCGAAGCGGCGCTGGCGAAACTCTGTGCAGAGGCGCCGGCCATGACATTCATGGACGCCGGGCCGCACGAGGTCGCCGGCATCAAGTGTTTCGTCTCGCGCTCCGGCTACACCGGCGAGGACGGCTTCGAGATCTCGGTTCCATCAGGCGATGCCGAACGCCTCGCAAAAATGCTGCTGGCAAATCCCGACGTGCTCCCGATTGGCCTCGGAGCCCGCGACAGCCTGCGGCTGGAAGCCGGGCTCTGCCTGTACGGCCACGACATCGACACCACGACCACGCCGGTCGAGGCCGCGCTGGAATGGTCGGTGCAGAAAAGCCGCCGCACCGGCGGAGCGCGCGCCGGCGGCTTTCCCGGCGCTGCGAAGATCCTCGCCCATTTCGATAACGGCGCATCCCGCCGCCGCGTCGGCCTGCTCGCCCTGGGCCGCGCGCCGGTGCGCGAGGGCGCGCTGCTGTTTGCCGACGCTGCGGGTGGCGAGCCGATCGGACAAGTCACGTCGGGCGGTTTCGGCCCGAGCCTGAGCGCGCCGGTCGCGATGGGCTACGTGCCTGTGAGCCTCGCTGCGCTCGGCACAAAGCTCTTTGCCGAAGTGCGCGGCCAGCGCTTACCCGTGCAGGTCGCCGCCATGCCCTTCGTGAAAAACACCTACAAACGCTGAGGACGAGACAATGACCACGACGCTGTACACTTCCGACCATGAATGGCTCGCCATCGACGGCGACACCGCCACGGTCGGCATTACCGACTACGCGCAGCAGCAGCTCGGCGACGTCGTGTTCGTCGAATTGCCCAAGGTCGGCCGCAGCTTGAAGAAAGCCGAAGCCGCCGCCGTCGTGGAGTCGGTGAAGGCCGCCTCCGACGTCTACGCCCCTGTTACGGGCGAAGTGCTCGAGACCAACGAGGCGCTCGCCGCCGAGCCGGCGCTGATCAATTCGGATGCGCAAGGCGCGGCCTGGTTCTTCAAGATCAAGATTGCCGACAAAAGCGAGCTCGGCGGCCTCATGGATGAAGCCGCCTACAAGGCGCATACGGCTTAAGGACGATGGAGCAAGCGATGACCGCGCACCGCAAGACCAACGGCGACACCGCCGCCAGTTTCGTTCGCCGCCATATCGGCCCATCCGCGCGCGACGTCACCGCAATGCTGGAGGCCGTCAGCGCCAAGAGCGTCGATGCACTGATGGCGGAGACGCTGCCGGCCTCGATCCGGCAGACCTCCCCGCTCGATCTCGGCAAGCCGCTGAGCGAGACCGAGGCGATCGCGCATATGGCCGAGCTCGCAAGCCAGAACCAGGTCTTCACCTCGCTGATCGGCCAGGGCTATTCCGGCACCATCCTGCCCGCGGTGATCCAGCGCAATATCCTGGAGAACCCGGCCTGGTACACGGCCTACACGCCCTACCAGCCCGAGATCAGCCAGGGCCGTCTGGAAGCGCTGTTCAACTTCCAGACCATGATCTGCGACCTCACCGGGCTCGACGTCGCCAACGCCTCGCTGCTCGATGAAGCCACCGCGGCGGCCGAAGCCATGGCGCTCGCCGAGCGCCACTCGCAGGTCAAGGCCAAGGCCTTCTTCGTCGACAAGGACGTGCATCCGCAGACGCTGGCGGTGATGCGCACCCGCGCCGAGCCGCTGGGGTGGTCTCTGGTCGTCGGCGACCCCCTCACCGATCTCGACAAATCAGACGTGCTCGGCGCGCTGCTGCAATATCCGGGCTCTTCGGGCGCGCTGCGCGACCTCAGGCCCGCGATCGCCGCGCTGAAGGCCAAGGGCGCGCTCGCCATCGTTGCCGCCGACCTCTTGGCGCTCACACTGCTCGCCTCGCCCGGCGAAATAGGCGCCGACATCGCCATCGGCTCGGCGCAGCGCTTTGGCGTGCCGATGGGCTATGGCGGACCGCACGCGGCCTATATGGCGGTGCGCGATGCGCTGAAGCGCTCGCTGCCCGGCCGCATCGTCGGCTTGTCCGTGGACTCGCGCGGGATGCCTGCCTATCGGCTCGCGCTGCAGACCCGCGAGCAGCACATCCGGCGCGAGAAGGCGACTTCCAACATCTGCACCGCGCAGGTGCTGCTCGCCGTGATCGCGTCGATGTATGCGGTCTATCACGGCCCCGAGGGTCTGGCACAGATCGCACGCAACGTGCATCGCCGCGCCGCCGTGCTCGCAACCGGCTTGCGCAAGCTGGGCTTTGCGCCTGACAGCGAGACCTTCTTCGACACGCTCAGCCTCGATACCGGCGGCAAGCGCGAGGAGATCGTCGCGCGCGCGCGCGCCGAGAAGATCAATCTCGGCGTGGGTGATACCGCGCTTCGCATCGCGCTCGACGAGACCACGACGCCCGCGACGGTCGAAGCGGTCTGGCGCGCCTTCGGCGGCAAGCTTGCCTATGCCGAGATCGACGCCGAGACGCGCGAGGCGCTGCCGGACGAATTGAAGCGCGTCACGGCCTTCCTGACCCATCCGGTCTTCCATGCGCATCGCTCGGAGACCGAGATGCTGCGCTACATGCGCAAGCTCAGTGATCGCGACCTCGCACTCGACCGCGCCATGATCCCGCTGGGATCGTGCACCATGAAGCTGAATGCGACCACCGAGATGATGCCGCTGACCTGGCCGGAATTTGCCACGCTGCATCCGTTCGCCCCGCGCGAGCAGGCCAAGGGCTACCACGCGCTGTTCGCGCGGCTGGAGAAATGGCTCTGCGACATCACCGGCTATGACGCGATCTCGCTGCAGCCGAATTCGGGCGCGCAGGGCGAATATGCCGGGCTTTTGGCGATCCGTGGCTACCATGCCGCGCGCGGACAAAGCCATCGCAAGATCTGCCTGATCCCCTCCTCCGCCCACGGCACCAATCCGGCTTCGGCCGCGATGGTCGGCATGGACGTGGTGGTGGTGTCTTGCGAGAAGAACGGCGACGTCGACGTCAATGACCTCCGCGCCAAGGCGGAGAAGCATTCGAACGATCTCGCCGCGGTGATGATCACCTATCCCTCGACCCAT
Organism: Bradyrhizobium sp. USDA 372; assembly: GCF_053629095.1. NCBI lineage: Bacteria > Pseudomonadati > Pseudomonadota > Alphaproteobacteria > Hyphomicrobiales > Nitrobacteraceae > Bradyrhizobium > Bradyrhizobium sp. USDA 372. The sequence continues at coordinate 1,435,504 of NZ_JBRJHR010000001.1, forward strand.
GGCGTGTTCGAGGAGCACATCCGCGAGATCTGCGACATCGTGCACGGCCATGGCGGCCAGGTGTATCTCGACGGCGCCAACCTCAACGCGCAGGTCGGCCTCAGCAGGCCCGGCGATTACGGCGCCGACGTCAGCCATCTCAATCTGCACAAGACCTTCTGCATCCCGCATGGCGGCGGCGGCCCCGGCATGGGCCCGATCGGCGTCAAGGCGCATCTCGCCCCGTTCCTTCCCGGACACCCGACGACGCAAGCGGATGCGCCGGTCGGTCCGGTCTCGGCCGCGCCGTTCGGCTCGGCCTCGATCCTCACCATCTCCTACATCTACATCCTGATGATGGGCGGTGAAGGCCTGAAGCGCGCCACCGAGATCGCGATCCTCAACGCCAATTACATCGCAGCGCGTCTCGATCCGCATTTCCCGGTGCTCTACAAGAACGAGAAGGGCCGCGTCGCGCATGAGTGCATCGTCGATCCGCGTCCGCTGAAGACGACGAGCGGCGTCACCGTCGACGACATCGCAAAGCGCCTGATCGATTACGGCTTCCACGCTCCTACCATGAGCTTCCCGGTGCCGGGCACGCTGATGATCGAGCCGACCGAGTCGGAATCCAAGGCCGAGCTCGATCGTTTCTGCGATGCCATGATCGCGATCCGGAAGGAGATTGCGGAGGTCGAGGCCGGCCGCTTCAAGATCGAAGCCTCGCCCCTGCGCCACGCCCCGCACACCGTGCACGACATCGCGGACGACGATTGGAAGCGCGCCTATACCCGCAGCGAGGGCTGCTTCCCCGACGGCGTCTCGCGCACCGATAAATATTGGTGCCCGGTCGGCCGTGTCGACAACGTCTATGGTGATCGTAACCTGGTGTGCTCCTGCCCGCCGGTCAGCGATTACGCAGAAGCCGCGGAGTAGGATTTGTAGGGTGGGTTAGCGGGCGGTCGCGCGAAGCGCAGGCCGCCCGCGTAACCCACCACTTCAGCTTTCGCGGAGATAAACAACGGTGGATTACGCCTTCGGCTAATCCACCCTACAACACTGAATGTGCCTCTACGGCGCAACCAGCAACCGGCGTTCGCCATCCCACCGCCACAGCCGTTCGTTGGTCAGAAGCGCGCCGCCCCACCAGCGCTTGATCGGGTTGTGACTGCGAAAATCTTCCCGGCCCGCCAGGACCGCTTCGCCAAATTCAGTCAGCGACAGCCGGCTCCGGCGAAAGGCAGCATTGCGGCTTCTCGCGTTGTCCGGATCGAGTGTCGCCAGCTTGCCGTCCAGACCCGCGACCGCTGGCGCCGGGCCAAAAGCGAGCCCTTCGAGCAGCGCGCCCAGCTCCCACTGATCGAACACGCGTGTTCCCAGCGCGCCCGGCCGAAACAGCTCATCGGTACGATTGTGGCCGCCCGCAATCCGCTCGAGAAGCCGCGTCTCCGTCGCCCCCAGTCCCGTCGCCGGCGACGGCAGTTCTGCGAGCAGGTCCTTCATGGCCGGCTTCAGGAAAGACAGCTTGCCGAGCGGCCTGCCGAGCAGCCCGGCGCAAAGCTCGGGCGTCGGCGCGCGGTAGGCCTCCCAGGCCATCCTGGCGATCTCAAAATCGCTTTCTGCGATATCGAACTGCTGCACATCACGACGGCGAAGCTCTGAGGGATCTGCTTCGCGCAGGTCGAAATCGACGCGTCGCAATCTCAGCTTCTCTGTGATGGATGGTTCGGAACGCAGGTAATCGAGGATCCAGATCAACTGCAATTGACTATTGGGTTCGGGATCGAACCATAGTTCGATGAGATCGACCCCATAGGTTTCGCAGACCCAGAGCAATCCACCCGCCCGGTCCGGGCGCCTGATAAGGGGCGATTGACGGACGCGGACGCAATCCGACCAGTGCATTGCGTCAAACCACGACTCGCGCGCGCCGAGATAACTGTTGAGGTGGTCAGCGGTGGGAAGTGGCCCCGAAACGAAGCGGTAGATGAACGGGATGACCATGTCGGCGCGATCGGCGAGGGCAAGGCCGACGCCCGACGAACTGGTCAGGATCACACGCTTCATCGTCGACGCGCCCTTGTTCACCGGCAGCATCAGGCCGGTACAATAATCATGCAGTGGCCTCATCCGCGCTGCCTGACCGATAACACTTCTTGCGGCGCGGCCGAATGACTCAGCAAGACTAGTCCACCCTACGAACCTGCCCTAGGGCGCCACCAGCAACCGGCATTCGCGATCCCACCGCCAGAGCTGCTCGTTGGTCAACTCGGTCCCGCCCCACCATCGTTTGATCGGGTTGTGACGCCACATGTCGTCTTCACGGGCGAGAAGTGAACCTCCGAGCTCGGTCAGCGTGAGCCTCCACTCACTCCTGCCGAAGTAGCGGTCCTCATTGTCGAACGCCGGATCGCCCAACAAGAGCGGCGGCGCCGAATACGCCCCCAGTTCGAGCAAAGCGTCACGCGCGTCGTTTTCGTCGAATACATCGCGAAGCCATCTCGCATCTTCGACGAGCCTCGGGTCGGTTTGCCCGTCGTTCACAAAATCCAGCAGATCCATTTCAGTTGCACCGAGTCCCGTCACGCTGTCCGGAAGCTCTTCAAGCACCGCAATCAGCGCCGATCGAAGTCTCGGCAAGATCATCAGATCCGTCATCAACAGATCGAAACAGGGTTGTGGCGTGTCAGCCCGATAGGCCCGCCAGGCGCGGCTTGCCGTCACCAAATGATTCTCGGTCACCTTGAAGGCCGGAAGCTTCCATTTTGCGACAGACTCCGGGGCATAGTTGGCAACAGTGTCGTCCGCATGCACAAGGCTCAGCTTCGTGGTGATCTCCTTGTAGGGACGGAGCAGCTCCAGCAGCCAGACGAGCACAAGCTGATCATTCGGCCGAGGATCAACCCATATTTCAATCGAGTCGAACTTCGCACACAGCTCGAACAAACCGATATCGCGCGTGCCGAAGCCGTCGAGCGCGCCGCTACAAACGTCATCGAGCCAATGATCGCCGGGATTGCAGTGCTTCTCCGATCGGCGCTCCAGCCCCCTCAAAAGCCGCTCGTCGGAAGGCAGTTTCCTCCAGACAAAACGCGGATAGAACCCGAGCGCGACGTTCGCAACGCCGGACCGGCGAAGTGTATCCTCCGCACGATCGTTCGTTGCCAGGATCAAATGTGACACGATTGCCTCTCGAAATAATACGCAATAAGAACACTCTGAGCGAACAGGTACGTACTAATCAGGTGCGATGAGTGAGAGGGCCTCGGGGTCCCACTGCCACAGCCGGTCGTTGGTCAGGTGGGTGCCGCCGCACCAGCGATCGGTTCGGTTGTGGCGGCAAAAGTTTTCATCGCCGCCAAGCACCGCTTGGCCGAACTCGGTGAGCGACAAACGGGATTGCTTGTAGCGCTGGAGGCGGCGTGAATCGTCGTGCATCTCCAGGGAAAATGGGCCTTCGTCCAGTCCAGCGACCGCTGGCCTCTCGCATCGCGCGAGACCATCAAGCAGCGCGCCCACCTCCCAGTAATCGAAGACGCGACGCTCGTTGGGCTTCTGATATCCCGGGAAGACGTCAAAGGGCGGTACCTCACCCGGCGCGATCAATTCCAGTATCCGCGTCTCCGTGGCCCCAAGGCCGCTGGTCACGTTTGGAAGCTCTTCGAGCAGGGCGACGACGCAACGCCCGAGCCGCGGAAGCAGGCGCAAGTCCGCTTCGCGGAGATCGAACCAGGCCTGCGGCGTCGGCGCGCGATAGGCCTGCCACGCGCGACCGGCCAGTTCGACGTGATCTTGCGTGATCTCGACGATGGGCGGATTCATCTTGGCCAATTGCTCCGGCGCGACATCGCCCACGGCAAGGTCCAGGTGACGTATCGCGAGCTTGGAAAGTGCCGCGTCCTCGATGCCGCAATGGTCGAGTAGCCAGAGCAGAAGTAATTGTGCGTTCGGCTCTGGCCCCATCCCTAGTTCGGCCGAGTCATACTCTGAAAACAGCTCGATCAGTCCGCGCCCCTTGATGCCAGACCTTTCCTGGCGCCAAACCGGCGTATCGTCGAGCCAGTGCAGGCCGTTTGGCTGAGTCATGCGCGGGGAGAAAAATGCCTCGCATTCCGTTTCGGAGGGCGGCGGTCCCCAGACCAAGCGACGCTCGATCGCAATGACGAGGTCGGCTAAGCCCGCCCCTTGTAAGGCGCCGGCGGCGGACGAATCTGTCGTCACAATGAGCCGCGTCACGCCGTCGCCCTCAGGGCTTCGTCAGGACAGCGCCGTAGCGCCACAGCCTGTCGTTGGTCAGATGCGTGCCGCCCCACCAGCGATCAATCGGATTGTAACTGCTGAAATCCTCCTGATGGGCAACGACAGCCTTACCGAATTCGGTCAGCGACAAGCGGCTGCGAAGGTAAACTTCGTGCCGGGCTCTGAGATTGCCAAGATCGATGGTGCGTAATTCGTCGCCCAGCCCGGCCACGGCTGGCTTGGGGCCGAGGGCAAGGCCTTCGAGCAAATATCCCAGTTCGACCTCACCCCACACGTAAGTGCCCCGTAGCGAGCGTAGATGGAACAACGGATTCGTGTTTGCAAACCAGTCGAGCATCTCCAGAAATCGAATCTCGGTCGCGCCTAGCCCTGTCAAAGGCGACGGGAGCTCTGCCAGAAGCTGAAGCAAGGCTGGCCGCAGCATCAGCAAGGCGCTCAGATCGCGGTGAAGCAGATCGATGCAGGGCTCCGGGGTCGGCGCGCGGTAGGCCGACCAGGCCAATTTGGCAATCTCGAACTCCTCCGCACCGATATCCCCGAGGGTAATATAGCGTTCGCCCTCGGCGAAATCATATTCGGGGCCGAAAAACAGGTCGGAGTCCAGCAATCGCAGCCCGACCTTCTGCGCCAATGCAGGATGGTTGCCGAGGTGATCGAGCAACCAGACCAGTTGCAATTGGTCGCGGGCAGTCGCTCCGAACCAGAGTTCGATCTCGTCGTACGGCTCGCAAAATTCAGCCAGCGACAATTTGCGGCCCTTGGCGCCGCGGGGCCAGCGGACCCAATCCGACCAATGTTCGGCATGACCAAGCTCTGCGGTGTAGGCAGCCAAATAAGCCGACAGCTTTTCCTCGCGCGGGAGCGGCCCCCACTCAAATTGAAAATGGAACGGGATGACGATCTCGGCCAACCCCGATTGAGCAAGCTCCCTCCCGCCGCCCCAGCCAGTCAAGATCAGACGCTTCATCGCACCACCTGATCAACGCAACGCAAAACGAAACGGGCACCAAAGACGTCGGCAACTCAACGTCCTCAGTGCCCGCTCCTCGCGAAAAACTTTCCGCTGGTCGAGGCTTACTCGTCCGCCGGCTCCTCGCCGTCGGCGTCGCGCTCGGGCGTGCCGGCCAAAATCTGCTCGGCGATCAGGCCGGAGTTCTGGCGGATCGCGGTCTCGATCTTGGCGGTGATGTCGGGGTTGCCCTTCAGGAACGCCTTGGCGTTCTCGCGGCCCTGGCCGAGGCGCTGGCTGTCATAGGAGAACCAGGCGCCGGACTTCTCGACGATGCCGGCCTTGACGCCGAGATCGAGGATCTCGCCCATCTTGGAGACGCCCTCGCCGTACATGATGTCGAACTCGACCTGCTTGAAGGGCGGGGCCAGCTTGTTCTTGACCACCTTGACGCGCGTGGTGTTGCCGACCACCTCGTCGCGCTCCTTGATCGCACCAATGCGGCGGATGTCGAGGCGGACGGAGGCGTAGAATTTCAGCGCATTGCCGCCGGTGGTGGTTTCCGGCGAGCCGTACATCACGCCGATCTTCATGCGGATCTGGTTGATGAAGATCACCATGGTGTTGGACTTGTTGATGGAGGCCGTCAGCTTGCGCAGCGCCTGGCTCATCAGGCGGGCCTGCAGGCCCGGCAGCGCATCGCCCATCTCGCCTTCGAGCTCGGCCTTCGGCACCAGCGCCGCCACCGAATCGACCACCAGAACGTCGACGGCGCCCGAACGCACCAGGGTGTCGCAGATCTCCAGCGCCTGCTCGCCGGTGTCGGGCTGCGAGATCAGGAGCTCGTCGATGTTGACGCCGAGCTTGCGGGCATAGACCGGATCGAGCGCGTGCTCGGCGTCGATGAAGGCGCAGATGCCGCCCTTCTTCTGCGCTTCCGCCACCGTATGCAGCGCGAGCGTGGTCTTGCCCGAGGATTCCGGCCCGTAGATCTCGACGATGCGTCCCTTCGGCAGGCCGCCGATGCCGAGCGCGATATCGAGCCCGAGCGAGCCGGAGGACACCGCCTCGATATCCATGGAGCGGTCGTTCTTGCCGAGCTTCATCACCGAGCCCTTGCCGAACTGCCGCTCGATCTGGGAGAGCGCGGCGGCCAGAGCTTTACTCTTGTCCATGGAAGATCCTTCGACGATACGCAGGGCAGTTGCGGACATTGGGTCGTGCTCCTTATGGCGAGGATTCGCGTGAGGGACAAACGGTTGCGAGGCAGCTCGGCGATAAAAGCAATGTACCCCATTTGTTCTCAGTTCGCAATATGTTCTTTGTGGATTTTGCTGCTGTCCGTATGTGCCCCCGGTGTCCTAGGTAGAAATACCGAGTGCCCTGATTTCCCGGAACTAGGGCTCTGGCAGGTGACTTGATAGCAGCCTCACGCCTCGACAACGTGACGGTGAGACGAAGGCCTCAGCTCGGTGCCAGCCCCGGAGCTGAGGCCTCCTATCGCTTGCGTGCATTTTTGTACCGAGCATCGGAACGGAATTGGCTGTTCCAGACTCTTCCCTGCACTTGATCCATGTAGGGAATGCCGTGGTTACGAAGAACACCCGAGAAGTAGCAGCGACGCTACTTAAGCTGGCCAAGACGAGTTCCGACCCAGCAGTGGCGGCTGGCTTCATTGAGAGGGCCGCCGATCTCAAAGAGCGGATAGACGACGAAGGGCTGCCCAAGGCCGACGGGAATCTCCCTCCCAGCATCATTCAACGGCAGTAAGGCCGCCTCAGTTGGCGGCCCGGGCGCCGTCCGCATTCGATCCGGGTGATTGCAAGAATCCCGAACCTTGGTGCCGCAAAAATCAGCCGACGTGCAGCAAGCGCTGACCAAATGATGGGAGCTGGTCGAGCCGGCATGAACCATCGCGGAGCGTCCGGATTATCCGCTCATGCATCGCCTATGGTATTTCGTGGCCTTCCTCGCCGTCACCGCAACCGCATTCGGTGCCTTGGTGGCTTTTGACAAGCTCCTGGGATGACCTGGGGCCGCCTCGCGAGCCGGCCCCATTGGTTGATGGAGCCGACCTCTGCGGCCCGACAAATCAGCCATGCTGGATCGTCACCCTCCCCGCTTTGCACTGAGTGCACAACTGAACAGACGCGGATCCATTTCCGGATCCTAATGCATCATCACCGCGCGGATCTTGGCCACTATCGGTGATGAGAACGCTCACCTCGCGCTCCCGCCTCCTCGCACGGAAAGAGCGCGCCATGTTCAAGCGACGACGTTTCAAGCAGCAGCTGACCCTTCAGGACCGGCTATCCGCATGGGTGAAGCAGATCCGCGACCAAGCGTCCAAGCTTCCTCCCGGGCCGGAGCGGGACGCGCTGCTCAAGAAGGCCCGTCAGGCCGACGTTGCCAATCATCTGAGCGATTGGGTCAAATCGCCGGGGCTTCAGCCGCCGAAATAGCCGCGCCTCCGCCGGGTTCGGCAAAGCGAATATGATCGGCATCAACGACGCGCGGCCGGCGCGCCGTCATGTTTCCGTAATCCTGCGGCACCGAACCTTTTCGCGGTCTCCGGTTTTCTGTGGGGATGGGACCGCAACTTTTGGGGACCTCAGCTCATGACGGACAACGACACGCACCACGACACGATCAGGCGAAAGCCGCTGCTGGAGGCGGCGCACGAGGAGATGGTGAAGTTCGAGCGCAAGGAAAACGAGTTCCGCAAGAAGGACCGCGAAGAGCGCGCCGCCGAGCTCCATCTGCCGCTGAACGAGATCAAGGTCCACTAGGCAGCGCCAGGACCGGCTTCCGGAGCGGGTCGAGGTCCGCCCCGCGACGGGGCGCCAGCCGCGGTTTAGGGCGGGATCCCCGACCCCGGCAGCGCCAGTCGGCTGCCGCAACCGCGGGCCTCCAAGGTATCTAAATACTACCCGTAACCCATTGGCCGAGCGAGGAAACTGCCCGGCACCCTACTGTGCATGGGGTTGTTTTCCCGTTTTTTGAAAGGCGGCAGCGCCGGCGCCATCGATGCGAGCCGCCCGGCACGCCGATCCCGTCTACAGCAGCGCCAGAAGAATCAGGCCTATCACCAGCACCACGAAGCCAGCCGCCGTCGCGGCGGCAAATGACCGCTCTACGTTATCCATGATGCCACCCCGTTGTCGGCGCGCCACGTTTCCCCCATGGCTGCGCCGAACGGATGAAAATCTTGCCGACGGGTGTGTCCGCAGTGGTGCGGACGGATGTCGAAATTGGGACCGGTACGGGGCCAGTCTGCGGCCTTTCGATCACGCTCCTGCCGGTCGTTCGCCTGTCAGGCTGCCGTAAGCTCAGCCGGCTAGGGTCATTCGGCTATGGTGTTGCAGCCCAGCACCCAGCCTCCAACAACTCTCAGCCCCGCTTGGCTCTCCCCAGGCGGGGCCTTTTCATGCCTGCCGGCCGGCGCTGGGTTCCCGCTCCTCCCGGGTCAGGCGCAGCGCGAAGGCGCGGATCGCGGGCGCCGCCAATAGCACGACCGGCAGCATCGCGGCCCATGCGATCAGCCAGGACACCATCCAGTGCCGAACGAAGAGCACCGGGCTGCCTGCCGGAAAGCTCGCGATTCCCGCCGCGATCAGCGAGGTCAGCCCGGACTGGATGATGCCGAAGACGAAGTGAGAGTAGCGGCGGGGAATGCCGAGCATGAGGGGCCCATGGTTGCTTGCCCGCGATCAGGCAAGCAAGGCACATGCCGTCAAGCTGAAGCAGATCCGGCCCGGGTCGGAACCACGCTGTGGGCCCGCCGAGCCCCAGGAACTTTGTTCATGGTCGGAGAACCACGGAGATCGAGCGCCGTTCGCGTGCGGCCGGCGACAGATTTTCCTTGCCTGCGGAATATTGCGACGACCAACATGTTTGCAGGCATGAAGGTGAATCGTGGGAGGTGACCATGAATCACAGGGGCGTCGAGTTCACCATCGCCAAGACGGCGATTCCCGGAATCTGGCAATGGCAGTTCCGCATCGGCGACCAGATCAAGACCGGCAAGACCGAGACCAGGATCGACCTGCTGGCGATCCGGCGCGTGCAGCTGCGCATCGACCGGGAGCTGAAGGCGATCGGGCGAAAGACGGCCTGAACCGTTCGCCCTCATGTGCCATAGAGCGCATCAGTCCGCGCTGGGCAGCCGCCGCATCGTGAACTCGATCTCGCCGCCCGGCAATTCGCGCCAGGTCTCGACCTCGCTCATATAGCCGGCCTTGGGATAGCGGGCGAAGAAGGCCTGCGCCCTCTCCCGCGCCGCCGCGCGCGGCAGCGTAAAAGTCTCGCGCAGATAGCCATCACCGCGCGCGGTCGGCCCCGGCTTGCCGGCCGCCTTGCGCCGGCGCGCCATCCGCTCGGCGAGATCCCGCGGACGATCGGCCATGTCCTGCCTTCCTCAACGCACTACGCTACGGACAATGTAGGGCGCGGGCCGGATCAAGAGGAGTCCCGTCGGAAAGACTTCGTGCCTACCGGAACGGGGTCAGTTGGCGGCCGTACCGCTCTTGGACTTCTTCGGCGCACTGGTTGCGGCTGACGCCTTCGGGGCCGCCGGCTGCTTCGGCGGATCGGCGCGCATGCCGCCCCAGGGATCGCTGGACGCCTTGGAATCCGGAATCTTCTTCAGCGTTTCCTTGTAGGCCCTGTCACGCTCGGCCTCGGCGGCCTTCTCCTCCGGGGACTTGCTGGGGAGATCCTGCATCAAATTGACATTGGGCATTTGCGCGTAGGCAGGTCCCGCCAGCACGGCCAGTACCGCGGCCAAACGGAAAAGCTTCATCATTCACTCCTTAGATCTTCCATGAGGCGCGGATCGCCCCGCGCCGTGTCATCCTTGTCAGCCCGGCCACGACCCGGAGGGCCGCTAGAGCCGATCCGATCTGCATGATTTCGGCGCATGCAGCCAGTCGTCCCAGATCGGACCGCATTTGGTGCACCCGCCCAGCCCAAGACCGAGCACGGCCATGCAAAAGACGAGGACACAGCGACGCAACATCATCCAACCCTACCCAAGCGAGGCATCATATCGGGCCAAGTCAGGCATTTTCAAGCCGAGGCGGCCGGCGCGAGACCGAGTGACTTTGCCTCGCCGATGCGCGCACAATGCGACGAAACATCCAGTAACACAGGAGCGCGCGACAGCAATGCAAACGCAGCCAGAAGCGGAGTTCGGCCTCGACGACGCCAGACGCATCCTCGGCGAGGTCTTTGCGCCCTGGGTCCAGGATCTCAACCTCGCGGTCGAGCGCCTCGAGCATGCGCCGCCCGCGGACGTTGCGGACTGGCAGCCCGGCGCGCTGCTGCGCATGCCGTTTTCGGAGCGGCTGTGCCGGAACGGCGGCGTGGTCTGCGGCCAGGCTCTGATGGCGCTCGCCGATACCGCGATGGTGATCGCGATCCTCGCGGCCAATCGCGGCTACCGTCCCATGACCACGGTCGACCAGACCACGCATTTCATGCGCGCAATCTCCGCGTCCGACGTGCTGGCGGACGCGCGCGTGGTGCGGCTCGGGCGCACCATGAGCTTTGGCCGCGTCACGCTGCTCTCGGCCGCCGACGGCAAGCCGGCCGCGATGGTCTCGAGCGCGTTCGCGATGCTGCCGGGGTGAACGCACCCTGAAACAAGAGAGCCGCGCGGAGCGCAAAGCTCGACGCGGCTCTCGATGCAATCATGTCGGGACAGGAAGCGCGAACGCGCTTCGCGTCATTGCGCCCGCGACGTCATTTGCCGAGTATCTCGTCGGCGGCGGTGACGACGCTGACGGTCGGATTCTTTCCACAATAGGCGCCGAACTTCTTGGCGTTCGCGATGAAGACGTCGGTGTCGATGATCGCGTTGTCTTCGTCGCCCTTGTACCAGCCGTCCATCCAGGTCAGCACGACCGCGATGTTGTCCTCGCCGCTCTCCAGGAACTGCTTGCAGGACATGGTCGAGAGGTCCCACTTGGCGGCGTGAGCGGGCATCGCGGCCAGCGAGAGCGCTGCGGCGAAAAGAAGCGAAAGCGAAGTCTTCATCAATATCTCCATCGGCGCGTCACGCCATAAAGGAAAGGCTCTTGGGTAGGCTCTTTGGGCAGGTTCGTTGGAGCGGCTCGCCGCTCCAACGTCGTAAACAAAGTCTGAAACGCCGCGCAAGTAGCGCCAATATTGAGTTTAGTTCAACGTAATTTCTATGCACTACTTCATAATCCTCGGCAGGACTGACGCGGATGATTGAGAAGCGCACATCGCAACGTCATCGTGTTTTCAAGGGCGGAAAGATCACCTTTGAAAACAGCGGCATTGCTTGCACGGTGCGAAACATGTCGGCGGGCGGCGCGGCGATCGACCTCGACACTCCCGTCATGTTGCCGCAATCGGTCACGCTCTCGATCGCGTGCGACCATTTCGTACGGCATTGTCGCACAGTTTGGCGCAGCGACAAGCGCGTCGGCCTCGCTTTCGTGTAATAGCAGGCGCGATGTGAACGAACGTTCGCATCACATGCACAACACGATCATGATTGCTTCGATACGACGGCGGCACCAACGTGGTTCGCAATCACGCGCGTGACGACCGCGAGCGCGATCGATGATGACCCCGCAACAAATCGTCCACCGAGACGATCGGTCGTGCGCGACAGGAGCGACGGCGCTTCTCCGAAACCGAAATACAGGTCCGCGCAATCCACCTCACCTCATTTCGGCTTCTTGGCAGGTTCGCCCGGACGGGCGCCGCCCCAGGGGTCGTATCTGTCCTTGGGTTCGGGAATGCGCTCGAGCGCGGCCTTGTAGGCCTTCTCGTCGACCTTGAGACTGTTGTCGATCGGCTTGGCGCCGTCATTGGGCTGGCGCCGGCCCTGCGCCAGCACTGATGCGACCGTCAGTGCCAGCACGGCGGCCGCGATGACCAAAATCCTCATTGCAGCAATCCCCCTCGCGTGGGGTACAAACTAGCCCGCAATCGCGGAATAGCAATGTTGCGGGTTCCAAGACTTCAGCAAAACTTGATCGACCGGGACTTCGTCGGATCGCGTTCGTGCCTATCTGTTGGCCCGCAGGGGACCTCCACGGATGTTGCGGATCATTGCTTATGCGGCGCTGCTCATCGGCGCGCTGGCGCTCGGTGCCTGCGGCTTTGCCGACAGCCGCGCTCCGGTGCCGGAGTTCATGCGCATGAAGGAGGCCGAGCAGCCGCCGCCGGAAGCGCCCCCCGACGTCAAGCGCGTGGTGCGCGAGCAGATCGACGTCGTCTTTCTCGCAACATCCTATCCGCGCGAGGTGCACGTCGCCCCGCCCCATCGTGAGGTGCGAGGACCGGGCTGGACCGCGTGCGTCCGCGCGCAGCTCACCTCGGCGACCGGCACGTCGCTCGGCGCCCAGACCTACATCGTGACGATCAACGGCGGCAAGGTCGTGGACCGCCGGCGCGCGGACGCCGACGACATCTGCGGGACGGAGACTTACGAGCCGATCTAGGAACCCGCCTGGACGACAAGGTTCCGGGAAAAACCAGTACCGCGACCGGGAACGATCACCGCCTCCCCTTCTTGTTACCGCCGAGGGCAGTTTCGAGGAGGACATGATGAGGACGTTGACTATTGCGCTGTTGGCTGGCGTGGGTGCTTTGGCCGCCGCCTCGGGGGCGAAGGCTTCCGATATCTATACGAGCAGCGAGTACACCAATCCGGATCTCGTGCAGCAGGTGCGACTTGTCTGCGACGAGGATGGCCGCTGCTATCGCACACGCGGCGGTTCGCGCGTGATCGTGCGCGATTCCTACAACTACATGCCGCGCGAGCGCTACTACGAGCGCCGGACCTATCATCGCGATTGGGATGACGGCCCGCGCGCCGGCGTCGGCATTCGCGCGCCCGGCGTCAGCGTCGGCGTCGGGGTCGACGACCGCTGGTGATCGATGAAGGCTTGATGGTCGGGACCGGACGAGACTATTCGCCCGGTCCCGTTCGTGCGACCGAACCAACCGCCGATGTCGGGCTGCTGGAACCGCCGAGCTTGATGAGTGCCTCTGTGGTCCATGACGGCTCTCTTGGCGTGACTTCAGGTTTCGAGCGGATCGGCCGGCGTGACGAGGCGCGTCAACGACGGCAGATGAGCGATGAAGCGGGCGAGCACCATGCCGGCGCACATCGCCACGACGAAGATGACGGCAGAGAGCGAGCCAAATCCGAGCGCGGTCAGCGCCGGCCCCGGACAGAAGCCCACCAGCCCCCAGCCGACGCCGAAGATCGCAGGACCTGCAACGATCCTGGGATCGATGTCGAGCCGCGTCGGCAGATAGAATCGGTCGGCGAAGAGCGGACGCGCGAGCTTCAGGACGCGGTTGAATCCGACGAAGGTCACCGCCACCGCGCCCGCCATGACGAATGCGAGGCTCGCATCCCATGTCCCTGCCGGAATGCCGCCGATGTCCAGGAAGTTCAGCACCTTTGCGGGGTTCGACATCCCGGAGACGATGAGGCCGATGCCGAAGATCAACCCGATCGCGAATTGAACGAGGATTGCCATGGCGATCAGCTCCAGTGCCGCATCACGAAGACGGTGGCCATTCCGGCGGCCATGAAGGTCATTGTGGCGACCAGCGAGCGCACCGACAGCCGCGACAGGCCACAAACGCCGTGGCCGGAGGTGCAGCCACTGCCCCACACCGAACCGAACCCCGTGAGCAATCCGCCGACGATCAGGAGAGCCGGTCCCGCCGCGATCGTCTGCTCCGGCAGACCTCCCGTGACGAGCCGCACCAGCACGGGCGCGGCGGCGAGACCGGCCACGAAGGCGAGGCGCCCGGCGAATTCGCTATCCTCATAGGGCGGAAACAGCCGCGCCGCGATGCCGCTGACGCCGGCGATCCGGCCCGTTGCCCACATCAGCAGAACGGCCGCGAGGCCAATCATCGCACCGCCAACAAGGGACGCGATCGGCGTAAATGATGTCGAGACCATGAGCCTCTCCCGAACGAGGTAGTTTCGCAGGCAATCGCGAGACCGGAAGTCCGCGCAGTGCTGGAGATTCTGTACCGCCTCTTCTGCGCCGGCAAGTCGGACTCTCGCCTTCGTAAGACGGCGGGCGTGCCGGGAGACTGGTCACGATTCCTCAGGGCAAGTCATATGCGACCGCCCTGAAACTTCGGGATCACCCCCCGGCCGGATGCTGAATGGAATGTTAACACTACCGCTCGAATTGCAGCGGCGTCCCAACGGTATTTTCCAATCTTTGCGCTAAGCATGACCGGTAGCACGGGCTCAGCTCGCGCGAACGGGGGACGACGGGACGTGGTCGACATCGCGCATCAGGCTGCGATCAATCCGGCATCGGCAAGGGATGCCGCGATGGCGCACGCGCCTGTCCCGATTGCCGCCGTCGACACCGGCCAATGGCGCGCGCTGGCGCAGCGGGCGATCGAGCCGAACGGATATTATCTGCCCGCCTGGGAGCTCGCCGTCAGTGCAACGGCGCGCGGTCGCACGGATGCCTTGGCTCTGGCCGCACACGACTCTTCGGCGCGGCTGATCGGCCTGATGCCGGTGATCTCGCTCTGGCGCGCCCTGAAGATTCCCCTGCCCGCCCTGGTGAGCGCGCATCCCTATGGCACGCTGTGCAGCCCGCTGCTCGACCGCGACGCTCCGCTCGAGGCTGCCGCGCGTCTGCTGCAGCAGGCACGCGAGGCCGGCGCGCATGCGCTCGTGCTGACCGACGTCGCCCTCGACGGCGCAGCCATGGCATCGCTCAAGCAGGTGCTGAAGCGCGACGGCCTGAAGCCGCGTATCCTCAGCTCCTACATCCGCGCCAGCCTCGATGCGACGCAGGATGGGGACATGCTGTTGCGCGACGCGCTCGGCGCCAAGAAGCTCAAGGAGCTGCGGCGACAGCGCCACCGTCTCGAGGAGCACGGCCCTGTCGTGTTCGAGATTGCGCGCAGCTCCGACGAGATCGGACCTGCGCTCGAAAGCTTCCTGCAGCTCGAAGCCAGCGGCTGGAAGGGCAAGCGCGGCACCGCGCTGGTTCAGCACGCGGGCGACGCAACCTTCATCCGCCGCGCCGTGCCGGCGCTGGCAGAGGCTGCACAGTGCGAGATCGTCACGCTTCGCGCCGGCGCGACCCCGATTGCCGCCGGCATCGTGCTGCGCCACCAGAATCGCGCCTTCTTCTTCAAGCTCGGCATCGACGAGCGCTTTGCAAAATATTCGCCCGGCGTGCAGCTGACGCTGGACCTCACCCGCCATCTCTGCGCCGATCCCACCATCGCCAGCGCGGATTCCACGGCGAGTGCCGATCATCCCATGATCAACCCGATCTGGCGCGGACGCCTCGCGATCGGCGATGTGCTGATCCCGCTGCGGCGGAGTGATCCGGTCGTGACGCTGGTTCATGGAGCGCTCGCGACGCACAAGATCGCCTACGCGGCGGCCCGATACGCGGCTCATTTGATCAGGAAGTGAGCCTATAGATCGTCGTCCGATAGCTCAGCCATCTTGACGAGATGACGCAGGACCCCGTCTTTAGGGGCTTATTGCCATGGATCGGAACGGAGAGCCGGACGATGCTGCCCGGCTTGCCGTAGATGTGATGACTGCCGCTGACGCGAAGTAAACTCCAGCCGTGTCGTTCGACGATACGCGCGAACTCCCGACCAGAGACGGATTTCACGTCGTCAGTTCCAAAATCCGTTCGATGCCACCCGGCTCCGGCGGCGCTACTTCGACCGACAGACATCCTTCAATCGCGTCGCGAAGATTTGCCATGAGCTCATCCATGGTATCGCCTTCCGTGGCACAACCAGGGATGGCCGGGACTTCGGCCCAGAAGCCCCCCTCTTCCGCCTCGTGTATGACAATCTTAATCTTCATATTGTCCTCGCGCCCCGAACAATTGCCCAAGCTGACGACAGATTCAACTTTCTCAGCCTACTCCGCCGCCTGCGCGTTGATTTCCGCCGAGACCTGGCGAATGGCGCGGGCGAGCAGGTTCGGATCCTGCGCGCCGGAGACGGCGTACTTCTGTGCAAAGACATAGGTCGGCACGCCGGAGATGCCCTTGTCGGCGGCTTCCTGCGCATCTGCCGAGACGCGCGCGACGTCCTCGTCGGTCGCGAGGCGCTTGCGAACGTCGTCGGCATCGAGGCCGATATCGGCAGCCGCCTGCACCAGCACGTTCACATCGGTGAGATCGCCGCCGTCGCGGAAGTACAGCTCCATCAGGCGCTGCTTCATCTCGGGCGCCTTGCCGATCGCTTCCGCCCAGAGGATGAGGCGATGGCAGTCGGTCGTGTTGGGCTGGCGCGCCACCAGCTCCGGCTTGTAGACGAGCCCCTCCTCGCTCGCGGCCGCGACGACGCGCCCCGCAATGCCCTTATAGGCTTCGACCGAGCCGAACTTCTGGGTGAGATAGGCCTCGCGGCTGATGCCCTCGCGCGGCACCCAGGGATTGAGGAAGAAGGGGCGGAAATTGAGCTTGACCGGAACGTCGGGCACGAGCGCCAGCGCGCTCTCGATGCGGTGCTTGCCGATATAGCACCAGGGGCAGACCACGTCGGAGACGACGTCGATCTGGAGCGGTTTCAGCGTGCTCATGTCAGGCGCCTCCTTCGGGCACTTCGAGGGTCCGCCCGAACATAAGCCGAACCGGGGGCGGTGCAAGGCACCCGTCCTGCATGGCTCACGACTTCACCTCTGCGGTTATTGTGGCACGTTGCCCCCGCCCCGATAGTTGCGGCCACGATCAAGCCCAAGGGGAGACCGCGATGACCGCCATTTTCAAGCCGGAAGGCGATTTGTTCCGGCCCACCGAGCATGCCGGCGGCCCGTGGTCGCCGGACATGCTGCAGGGAAGCGCCACCACCGCGCTGATGACCCGCGAGGTCGAGCGCCTCGCCGCCAAATCCGGCTTTGCGGTGCGGCGCCTGACCTTCGATCTGTGGCGGCCGGCGGGCCTGCGCCTGTTCAGGGCGGTCAGCGAGAAGCTGCGCGACGGTCGCAAGGCCAAGACCCTGCAGGTGCGGCTGATGGACGGCGACACCGAGATCGGCCGCTGCACGGCGCTGCTGACGGCGCCGAGCGGCGAGTCGCCCATCGACCCCTTCGCGAGGCCCGTGGCCGTCGACAAGGGGCCCGAGGCCGGCACCCTGCCGCCCGCCTTCGCGCAGAAATGGAGTCGCTATTTCCAGAACGTGTCGGTGCGCCTGATCGAGGGCGCCCTGGAGAAGCCGGGCCCGGCCGCGGCCTGGATGCGGCT
Source organism: Bradyrhizobium sp. USDA 372 (assembly GCF_053629095.1). Lineage (NCBI taxonomy): Bacteria > Pseudomonadati > Pseudomonadota > Alphaproteobacteria > Hyphomicrobiales > Nitrobacteraceae > Bradyrhizobium > Bradyrhizobium sp. USDA 372. Next base: position 1,452,943 of record NZ_JBRJHR010000001.1, read on the forward strand.
CGATGCGCCGCTGGTCGAGGGCGAACCGAACACGCCGCTGCTCCAGGCGGTGCAGGCCGCGGACTTCTCCAGCGGCGTCGCCCAGATCGTCGACATGCGCCAATGGACCTTCATCAACCCGGAGATCAGCCTCTATTTCTTCCGTCCGCCCGAGGGCGAATGGATCCTGATCCGTGCCGCCACGCGCGTCGGCGCCAATGGCGCGGGCCTCACCACGGCGACACTGAGTGACCGCAACGGACCGTTCGCGGAAGTGATGCAAGCCATGAGCTTCGAGCGGCGCGAGGCGCAGGCTCAGGCGTCCTGAGCTGCAAGCGCAACCAAGGCGCCTTCGGACGCGGCATCAACAGGCATGAACATTTCGACGCGAAGCTCCTGCAGCGTTACGTCCTGCGGGGTGCCGAGCGTCAGCACCGCACCGACCAGACCAATGCCGACATCGCCCTTGCGCAGGCACACCTCGCAGAGTGGTCCTGGCACGGAATTGTCCTCGGTCGGCGCAGGAAGCTGCGGCAGCCGCATCAATTCGCGCCAGGTCGATTGCAAGGCCTCGTCAAGCGGCGCGGCCATTGCTTCATGCCGCGCCCGCGCCAGCAGCGCAGCCGCAACAATCGGCCAGTTCTCGACGAACGGCTTGAGCTCGTCGGGCGCGAGGAACATGCGCATGTGATTGAGCGGCCGCTGCATGCGCTCAGGGCCAAGCAGCATGCTCATCAGGCGCGAGGCGGCGCGATTGGCCTGCATCACGTTCCAGCGCCGGTCGGTGACGATCGCCGGGAACGGCTCGTGACGGCTGAGCAGAAGATCGATGGCACGCCGCGCCTCGGCAAGCTCCGGCGCCGATAGATCGCGCTCGCCATATTGCCGCGCGAAGCCGCCGGCCTCGAGCAGCGCATTGCGGTCGCGCAACGACAGATCCAGCGCGGACGCGAGCTGCAGCAGGATGTCCCTACTTGCTGCCGCCTTGCCGGTCTCGACATAGCTCAGATGCTTGATCGAGATGCCGGCCTCGAACGCGAGCTCCGCCTGGCTCAACGAACGGCGCGTGCGCCAGCCGCGCAGGAGATCACCGACGGGATTGGCCGGCCGCAATCGCCGGAACGCGCGTGTGTCCATTCGGCGATTATGCGAGCGGTGCTCGGTCCTGTAAACGGCGTCACTGCAGGCGGGCGGCCATCTGCTTCAACTGCTCGGCGGTGCGCTCGTCCGCCGGGAAGAACGTCTCCAGCGCCAGCTCCGACAGGGTGATGTCGACCGGCGTGCCGAACACCATGGTGGTGGAGAAAAAGCTGAGGATCTCTCCGCCATGCCGCAGCTTGAACGGGATCGCGACCTTGTCGCTCGACAGCGGCGCCGAGCGCGCCGGCATGGGATAGCTCTTCAGATCATTGTAGAGCTTGATCAGCTCCGGATCGGCCGTCGCCTCGCACTGCCGGTGCAGCCGCTCCAGGAGATGCCCGCACCATTCGGCGAGATTGACCGTGCGCGGTGCCAGCGCCTCGGGATGGAAGGCCAGCCTGAGCACGTTGACGGGCTGGCCGAGCAGATGCTGCGGGATGCCATCGAGCAGCGGCGCCACCATGCGATTGGCGGAGACCAGGTTCCAGTGCCTGTCCACCGCGAGCGCCGGATTGGGCTCGTGTGCTTTGAGGACGAGGTCGATCGCGTGGCGAGCCGATTTCAAGGCGGGATCCTCCAGCGGGCGCTGCGGAAAGGCCGGCGCGAAGCCGGCGGCGACCAGCAGCACGTTGCGTTCGCGCAAGGGCACGTCGAGCCGCTCGGCGAGCCTGAGCACCATGTCGCGCGAGGGCGCGGCGCGGCCGGTCTCGACGAAGCTCAAATGCCGCGCCGAGATTTCGGCCTCGCCCGCGAGATCGAGCTGGCTCATGCGGCGGCGCTGCCGCCATTCGCGCAAATGGTCGCCGATATGGACCGGCTGGCTGCGTTCGGTGCGTGCGGTGGATGCATGTGCGTTCATGACCGGAAACCTAACATGGAGATTTCAGCCCTTCCATTACCCGCGAGGTAATCGAATTGAGCCGCGACCGCGCGCATCTTGGATCGCAACAGGAGATGACCATGATCGCGCTGCTGCTCTACCGGACCCTCTCTGACCACGTCTTGCCCTGGGCCATGGCGTTCGCAACGCGGATGCTGGCGCGCAGCCTCAACATGCCGGAGCCCCTGGTGCATTCGACCGGCGACTACGTCGTGGCGCAGGTCATCGCCTTCGAGCACGGCGTCGGCAGGAGCCTCTGCCCGTTCCGTCTCGCCCGTCTGCTCCGCGCCTGGTGGCGCGGTCGGCATTGAGTTCCACCCAGCCCAACCAAGGAGACCTGAGATGATCGATGCATCCACCTTCCTGCGCCGCGCCCTCTTCGCCGACGCCATCTTCAGCGGCATCGCCGCGCTCGGCTTCACCTTCGGCGCGAGCACGTTCGCAGCGCTGTTCAACCTGCCCGAAGCGCTGCTGCGCGAGACCGGCCTGTTCCTGATCGCCTACACCGCCCTGGTCGGCTGGCTCGCCTCGCGAGCGACGCTGGCAAAGCCGCTGGTCCTGCTGGTCGTGATCGGCAATGCGGTCTGGACCGTCGGCAGCATCGCGCTGCTGCTCTCGGGCGCGGTATCGCCGAACCTCGCCGGCGAGCTCATGGTCGTCGCGCAAGCCATCGCCACCGGCGTGTTCGCCGAGCTGCAATATGTGGGATTGCGTCGAAGCGGCAGCGCGGCAGTTGCTTGACGCTCTCGTGTCCAGGACGCGCTGCAGCGCTCTTGCGCTGCTGCGCAGAGCCGGGACCCAGCGGCCGCATGCCACACCGATACATGGGCCCCGGCTCTGCAGCGAATCGCGCAAGTGCGCGCTGCGCTGCGTCCGGGGCACTGGATCTTGGCTTTTCGGCGTGCCTGTTTCCACAATCGTCATTGCGAGCGCAGCGAAGCAATCCAGTCCGCCTCCGCGGAAAGATTCTGGATTGCTTCGCTGCGCTCGCAATGACGGAATGTGCGGCACCAGTTTGCGCTCTTCATCCGCTCTCTTCATTGCAGACATATCTCCGCGTTCTCGCGGCGCGTTTCGCCCGAGCTTTTCTGCCGTCTTGCGCCCTTCGATTGCCGGAGGGCGCAGGGAAGGCCGGGCGCCGGCGGCACCCGAGTCCGTGTACAAGGAAATGCACACGGGGTGGACTACAGGTGTTGCCGGTCGCCCGGCCTTCCCTGCGCGGATGGTTTTAACGGTCTCCTTCGTGCTCTCCTCGGGGAGCGTTGCACTATTGCCCCCGTCGCCTTACGGCTTCTCTGATGCACGCACCCGGTCGGGCCGCCGCATCACCGCAAGCCTTGACGCACAGACCCCGGGCGTCAGGACCACACGACTTCTCCGTCCGCGGACTGTCTTGCCGGATCATCAGGAGCTTGCGTGTGCTCACCCCCGGCAATCGACAAGACCGCTGTGACCGCACCGTGTCGTACCGCGTCGCGTGCGACTCACGGTTGCCCGCCCTGTCATCACGCAAACCGCGCCGGCGCTACCGCGTCCACCGCACCCCGGCCCGCATCTCGTGACGATCGCGAAGCGCCCCTCTGGCAGGGCCGGGATGGGCGCTGTATGCCACAAATCCGAAATTCGGAAAAGCGATATATTTTTGCGCGATGGGATTGACTGGATTTGGGTGTTTTGCCCGACGCCTCGCCGGCAGGCAGCGAGTACGGCGAGCGGCGCGGAAAAGCGATGGGTTTCGCAAGGGCTCGACCCAACTTACGGGGCCTGAGGCGCTCGCGCAGCGAGCCTCGAAGGATGAACGACCCCGATGCAAGCGGGCCGTCGCCCTTCGAGGGCCGTCGAAGAGGCGGCCGCCTCAGGGTGACGGTCAGACATCTGAACGCGCTGTATCAACAGCGTCATTGCGAGCGCAGCGAAGCAATCCAGAGTCTTTCCGCGGTGGGTTTCTGGATTGCTTCGCTGCGCTCGCAATGACGGAGTGCGCGGGGCTACGCGTTCGCGCGGCCGACCTTGCCGGCAAAGTGCTTGCCGTTCAGCTTCTTCTTTTTCACGGACGCGGTTTTGGCGCCCGCCTTCTGCGCCTTGCGCTCGGCCCGCGCCTTCACCTTGGCGGCTTCCGCCCTCGCCTCGGCGCGCAGCTTCTTGCGCTTCTTCTCGCAGGAATCGCACTTGCAGCCGATCGGCTTCAGATAGGCTTTGAAATAGTCGGTGCCGTAGTCGTAGTTGATCTCGTCGCCCGGCTCGATGTTCCTGATGGCGCGGATATAGACCTTGCGCTCGCGCGGCCGGACGTCAGACTCGGCGTTGGGGCGACAGGAATGGTTGATGTAGCGCGCGAGGTTCTTGCGCACCGATCCGTCGATGGTCCAGCGCCCGTTGAGCTCGAACAGATATTTGTTCTCGATCTCGTCCTGCTCGGGAATCCGCGAGTCCAGGATCGGTCCGAAATAGCGGATGATCCGGCTACCCTTCTTGATCGGCTTGGTGGCGAAGAGGCCGAGCCCGGTCTTGGAGCGGCCGACGCGATAAGGTTTGTTCGAGGTGGCTGGCATGATCTGGAGAATGAGAACGCGAACGAGGCAGGAAGAGCCCAAGCGAAGCCGCTCTTGTAGAACGATTCCGCGCTGCTGTCAGGTATATCCCACCGTGGTTTGAACCTTGCCCACAATCAAGACGTCTGATGGGACGAAGTTCCCAGGACATCAAAGCCTCACATGAACCGTATCACCACGATAGGCTTCGCCGCCCTGATGGCTTGCATCGGCCTGAACAGCGCCGACGCTCAATCCGTGGGCAGCAGCTACACCTCGACGGCACCAAAAGATTGCCGACAGGTCGGCAAGCCCAGCGCGCTCGACGGCAGCAGCACGCGGGTTTGTCCGGGCAAGGACGGCCTGATGGTGCTGATCGCCGAGGACGATCTTCGCGAGATCGTCTCGGTCGGGCGCAGCCGCAAGGCAGCAGCCGAGGAACCGGCGGCCAAAGTCTGGTTCGCGCCGTTCAATTCGTCGGAGACCACCATTGAATGGCGTGCGGCCGGCGCAAAGCCGTTTGCGATCATCCAGCGCTGGCACATTGCCGACAATTCCGATCCCGACAAGCAGGGGCGGCCGAACACCAAGGCCATGCTGGTCGTGACCCGACTGCCGCCGGGCCCGGTCTGCCACGTCGCCTATGTCGATGCGATCGCCAACCCGAACGCCAACGAGCTCGCGCGCAAGGCCGCCGACGATCTCGCCCGCGGCTTCGCTTGCGGCAAGGACGAGGTCAAGATCATCGGCACAAGCGGCCGCGCCGTCGAGCTGGCCACGATGCGCTAGACTTTGCGGTTCAACAGCCGGGAAGCTTCGGCATCACCGGCGCCGTCAGCATCGTCTCGAGCAGCCGCTCGGCGGTCGTCCCCTCCGGCAGCCGCGCGAGGATGTCCTTCAGCCGCCCGTCGAGCAGCAGCATGGTGAAGCCGTGCACCAGCGACCAGGCGCGTGCGATCGCGGCGCCCTGGTTCAGCGTCAGCGCATCGCCGCTGATCTGCTCCTGCCGCATCATGCCGACCGCATTGGCAAGTCCGGCGAAAGACGCCTCGGCCGCCTCGTGCAGCGACGGCCTTGAATAATCCAGCCGCTCGGTGCGGAACATGATGCCGTACATGCCGGGATGGGCCTGCGCATAGGCGACGTAGGCTTTCGGCCGCGCCAGCGCGGCTTCGAGCGGCGTTGTGGCGGCATCGCACGATGCGGCCATTGCCACATTGAACTGGCGGAAGCCGACGGCCGCGAGCTCGCTGAGGAGGCCCGTCAGGTCGCCGAAATGATGGGTCGGTGCGGCATGCGAAACGCCGGCTTCGCGGGCGACCGCGCGCAATGTCAGGCCGGCAAGCCCTTCGCGCTCCAGCACCCGTTCGGCCGCCTGGAGCAGCGCTTCGCGGAGCGCGCCGTGGTGATATGGCGTCTCGGTCTTGGCGCTTCTGGCCCGGCGCGAGGTGCGCGATGCCGCGGTCGGGGTCGTTTTTCTCGGGGCACGCGAGCTTCGCGCCGCTTCGCCCTTGGTGTCGGTCTTGGCCATTTGCAAGCTATATGACGCAATATTGACAGTGTAAAGATTTCACTTGACGAAAGCTGCAATCGGGCCTATTCGATCTTTACGATGTAAAGATAGGGGAGGATTCGCCGTGCAGCACGACGCCTTGGCCGAGCGCCGCAACAATCTCGCGCCGATCCCGTTCGAGGCCGATGCGCCCTTCCTGAAGATTATCGGCGAATTGCCGCGCGAGCTGAACGGCACGCTCTACCGCAACGGCCCCAATCCGCAGTTCGATTCGCCCGGCGCGCACTGGTTCGTCGGCGACGGCATGCTGCACGCCTTTCATCTCGAGAACGGCCGCGCCAGCTACCGCAACCGCTGGGTCCGCACGCCGAAATGGCTGGCCGAGCACGATGCTGGCCGCGCGTTGTTCGGCGGCTTCGGCCGCAAGCTGCCGGATGCGCCGGCGAACCTGACCGACGGCGGCGTCGCCAACACCAACATCATCTTCCATGCCGGCAAGCTGCTGGCGCTGGAGGAAGCGCATCTGCCGACCGAGATCGAGCCGGGCACGCTGGCGACGCGCGGCTATCACAATTACCAGGGCCGCGTCGCCGGCAGCTTCACCGCGCATCCCAAGATCGATCCGGTCACCGGCGAACTGGTATTCTTCGGCTACAATGCCGCGGGGCCGCTGACCCCTGCCCTCTCCTACGGATCGATCGACGCAACAGGCAAGGCGACGCGCTTCGAGCGGTTCGAGGCGCCCTATGCCAGCATGGTGCACGACTTCATCGTCACCGCGAACCATGTGCTGTTTCCGATCCTGCCGATCACTGGCAGCATGGAGCGCGCGATGAGCGGAAAGCCGCCCTATGCCTGGGAGCCGGACAAGGGCGCCTATGTCGGGGTGATGAAGCGCAGCGGCACCGCCAAGGACATCGTCTGGTTTCGCGCCGAGGCCTGCTACGTCTTCCATGTCATGAACGCGTGGGAGGACGGCGAACGCATCGTTGCCGACGTCATGCAGTTCGAGGAGGCGCCACTGTTTCCGCATCCGGACGGCCGTCCCACCGATCCCGAGAAATCGCGCGCCCGCCATTGCCGCTGGACCTTCGATCTCGCAGGCAATACCGACCGCTTCCAGCAGACCTACCTGGACGATCTCACGGGCGAATTCCCGCGCATCGACGACCGCCGCGCCGGGCTGAAGAGCCGTCACGGCTGGTACGCCTGCGCGAATCCGAAACTGCCGATGTTCGGCGCGCTCTCAGGCATCGTCCATGTCGATGGCAATGGCAGGCGGCTCGGCCAATACCTGCTGCCGGTCGGCGACACCATCTCCGAGCCGGTGTTCGTTGAACGGTCGACGGATGCGGCCGAGGGCGACGGCTGGCTGCTCGCGGTGGTCTGGCGCGCACGGGAGAATCGCAGCGATCTCGCCGTTTTCAATGCCACCGATATCGAGGCCGGCCCCGCGGCCTTGGTCCAGCTCGGCCATCGCGTGCCAGATGGCTTCCACGGCAATTGGGTCGGCGCGGCGTAGCCCCTCGTCATTCCGAGGCGCGCCACTTGGCGCGAAGCCGGGACGACGAAGAAGGAGTTTTGCATGTCCATGCCCTCGATCACCGCAGGCTCGCTTGTCCTCCTCGCCGGCGCTGCGCTCGCGTTCCAGTTGATCCTGCTGCGGCGAAGCCGCCACACCGTCTTCAACGGAGGCATCCTGCTGTGCCTCGGTCTGCTGATCGCCGCCGCACTGCCGCTCGTGCCCTGGGCCGAATTGGCCGAGGAGGCATTGGACCAAGCCGTTGCTGCCCTTCACGCCTTGGAGGTCGCTTACGTCATTTTGACACTGTAAAGATTTCGCTTGACCCGGCGTCGCCGGGTCATTATTGATCTTTACATCGTCAAGATAGACCCACCGAGGCGGCCCATGGCGATTTTCCTGATCCTCGCGCCCTACGGCGCCTTCGCCTTCCTGATGCTGGTGTCGTCGGCAATGCTCAGCGTGTTTGCGGCGTCGGCGATCTGCCTCGCCACCGTCGCGATCGATGTCGCACGCGGCCGCTCGGTGAAGATCCTGGCCGCGGGCTCGGCGCTCGTATTCGCCACGATCGGCCTTTACCTCGCGCTGATCGACCCCGCGCTCGGCACGCTCGGCGTCAAGCTGTCGGTCGATGTCGGAATCTTCGTCATCGCGCTGGGCTCGATGCTGCTGCGCCATCCCTTCACGCTGCAATATGCGCTTGAAGCGGTGCCGGCCGAGACCGCGGCGATGCCCGGCTTCCTCCGCGCCAATTACATCATCACCGGCGCCTGGACCGCGGCCGCGCTGTTGATGGCGGCGGCCAATCTCGTGCTGCTCTACGTCCCCAGCCTGCCGCTCTGGTCGAGCCTTGCGGTGGCCTTTGCCGCCCGCAACAGTGCGATCTACTTCACAAAGTGGTATCCCGAGTATCGCCAGATCAAGTACGGTACGCCCGCCCGCGCCCTCCCAGACGCCTGAACAGGATCGACGATGAAGGACGTATTCGCCCGCCTCGCCTCCGACTTCCTCTCCGCCATCATCTTCCTGGCCGTCTACCTCATCACCGACAACGTGATCCTGGCGACATCGGTGGCGATCGCCGCTGCAATCGCGCAGGTGATCTACGCCCGCCTCAAGGGGCAGGCGCTCAACTACATGACCTATGCGAGCCTCGCGCTCGTCGTCGTGCTGGGCGCGATCACGCTTCTAACCCACGATCCGCGCTTCATGCTGGCCAAACCCTCGATCGCGCATTTCGCGATCGGCCTCATCATGCTCAAGCGCGGCTGGATGCTGCGCTACATGCCGCCGATCGTCGCCGAGACCGTTCCGGAATATGTGACGGCTGCGGGCTATGCCTGGGCGGCGCTGATGTTCGTGATCGGCGCCGGGATGATCGTGGTCGCCTCCACCGGCGATCTGAAGCTGTGGGCATTCTACATCACCGTGGTCGCCGGCGGCGCCAAGATCCTGGCCTTCGCCGTGCAGTATGTGGTGCTGCGGCTGATCGTCACCAGCCGCCGCCGCGCCGCCGCCCGCGCCTGATTGCCACATCGCAGGGTTAGGCAGGACCTGCGAGTTGCGCTATAGGCTCGCTTGAGGACGGCCGCGGATCGTCGCGGACCGCCGAGATTTGTTCGGGAGACGGGAATGGCCGTTGACGGCAACTGGAATCTGACCATGACGACGCCGATGGGCGAACAGCAGGCCACGCTGAGCCTGAAGGCTGCGGGCGGCACGCTCACGGGCACGCTTGGCGCGCAAGGCAACACCACCGAGATCTTCGACGGCACCGCCTCCGGCGACAACGTCTCCTGGAAGGCCTCGATCGACAAGCCGATGCCGCTCACCCTCGAATTCACCGGCACGGTCTCCGGCGACAGCATCAGCGGCGAGATGGGCATCGGGCCGATGGGCAGCTTCCCATTCACGGGCGCGCGGGCGTAACGCACGCTGCACTGATGCGCGCGCTCCGATTCATCGCGGCGATCGTCCTGTCTGTCGCAACACAGGCAGCGCGCGCGGATGACAGCGAACCGGCGTGGCGCGCAAGCGCGCTCGCTTTGGTGCCGGCGGGCTATGTTGCCGGCACCGCTTATCGAACCGAAGGCTCGACCGGCTATCTCGCGGTCTACCTGGCGACATCGAACGATCCGAAGACACCGGCAAGCGCCTTTGCGGCGCGCCAGGCTCTGGTCGTCACGCTGACGGCGGATGCGACGCGGGCAATTTCGGCCGAATTGAAGCCGCGCACCGAGCCGGAGCCCGACAACGACGACAGCGATTTCGCTAGGCTGCACGCCGAGCTGGCCGCCAAGCGCGCGACGCTCCCTGCTGGCACCGAGCCCTGCGATCTCGGCGCCTGGTCCATCGACAAGGACCCTGGCGGCCTCAACGTGCGCGCCGAGCCGTCGGTCAAGGCGCGCGTGCTCGGCACTTTGCCGCCGCCCTACCGGCTCAAGCTCGGCGGTGCCGAGAACACGCCCGAGGGCGGCTGGCTGACCGAATTCCGCATCATCGGCTTCAGGGACGGCTGGTTCCTGATCGAAGGCGCAACGCCGCCCGGCAAGGACTACGAGGACGAGAAGCGATATCCGCGCAGCGCGCCAAAGCCCTATGCCGGCCGCGGCTGGGTCGCCTCGAACAAGGTCGGCGCGGCCTACGCCAACGGCGCCACGCGCATGGGCGGGCTGTTTCAGGCGCCCTTCATCGATGCCAAATGGATGCCGGCCCAGCGCGAGCTCGGCGGCGAGATCGACACCGACGGCGGCCCGAAGCGCATCTTCGCCTGCAGCGGGCTCTGGGGCCTCGTCGAGAGCCACGACGGCGTCCGCGGCTGGTGGCGCGCGCTGTGCTCCAACCAGGTCACGAATTGCAGTTAGCGAGATAGAGCGAGCAAGCGCCACGCTCGTGTCCCGGACGCGGCGCAGCACGAAGTGATGCGACGCAGAGCCGGGACCCAAGCTCCACGATGGACCCCGGATCAGCAGCGCAGCATGTCATGCTCCGCAGCATCCGGGGAACACCGCCTCAGCCCAAATTCAACTCCTTGAAGAAGTCGTTGCCCTTGTCGTCGATGATGATGAACGCCGGGAAATCGACGACCTCGATGCGCCAGATCGCTTCCATGCCGAGCTCGGGATATTCGAGCACCTCGACCTTCTTGATGCAGTGCTCGGCGAGGTTCGCCGCGGCGCCGCCGATCGAGCCGAGATAGAAGCCGCCGTATTTCTTGCAGGCCTCGCGCACGGCCGGCGCCCGGTTGCCCTTGGCCACCATCACCATCGAGCCGCCGGCGGCCTGGAATTGGTCGACGAAGGAATCCATGCGGCCCGCAGTGGTCGGACCGAACGCGCCGGATGCGTAGCCCTCGGGCGTCTTGGCGGGACCGGCGTAATAGACCGGATGGTTCTTGAAGTAGTCCGGCAGCGGCTCGCCCTTCTCCAGCCGCTCGCGCAGCTTGGCATGCGCGCTGTCGCGCGCGACGATCATGGTGCCGGTCATCGAGACCCGCGTCTTGTTCGGATATTTCGAGAACGTCGCCAGAATGTCCTTCATCGGCTGGTTGAGGTCGATCTTGACCACCTCGCCGCCGAGCGACTGCTCGACCTGCGGCAGGTATTGCGCCGGGTTGTGCTCGAGCTCCTCGAGATAGACGCCGTCCTTGGTGATCTTGCCGAGCACCTGGCGGTCGGCCGAGCAAGACACGCCAAGCCCGATCGGGAGCGAAGCGCCGTGACGCGGCATGCGGATCACGCGCACGTCGTGGCAGAAGTATTTTCCGCCGAACTGCGCACCGACGCCGAGCGACTGCGTCATCTTTTGGATTTCCTTCTCCATCTCGACGTCGCGGAAGGCGTTGCCGTCAGGCGAGCCGTGCGTCGGCAACGCATCGAGATAGCGGGCGGAGGCAAGCTTCACTGTCTTCATGCACAGCTCGGCCGAGGTGCCGCCGATCACGATGGCGAGGTGATAGGGTGGGCACGCCGCGGTGCCGAGCGTCAGGATCTTCTCCTTCAGGAACGCGAGCAGCCGGTCCTTGGTCAGCACCGAGGGCGTGGCCTGGAACAGGAAGCTCTTGTTGGCGGAGCCACCGCCCTTGGCCATGAACATGAACTTGTAGGCGTCGTCACCCTCGGCGTAGATCTCGCACTGCGCCGGCATGTTGTTGGCGGTGTTCTTCTCCTCGTACATCGAGAGCGGCGCGACCTGCGAGTAGCGCAGATTGCGGCGCAGATACGCATCGCGCGCGCCTTCGGACAGCGCCGCCTCGTCGTCGCCGTCGGTGATGACGTTGCAGCCCTTCTTGCCCATGATGATCGCGGTGCCGGTGTCCTGGCACATCGGCAGCACGCCGCCGGCCGCGATATTGGCGTTCTTCAAGAAGTCCAGCGCGACGAACTTGTCGTTCGGGCTGGCCTCACTGTCTTCCAGGATCGCGCGGAGCTGCTTCAGATGGCCGGGGCGCAGATAATGGTTGATGTCGCCAAAGGCCGCCTCCGACAGCGCCCGCAGCGCCTCGCGCGACACCACCAGCATGTCCTTGCCGAGCACCTTCTCGACCCTGACGCCCTCGGACGAAATCTTCTTGTAGGGCGTCTCGTCCTTGCCCAGCGGGAACAGCGGGGTGTGCTTGTAGGGCGGAACGGGCTTGGACTGGTCGGGGAAGGCTGTCGGAGCGTTCATGGGGCAAATCTCGGGGTTTTGGGGCCCTGGCGGGCCTCTCAGCATAGAAGCGTTCTAAGCGCATTTTAGCCAGAAAAGAAAGGGAGCGGTGCGCATGGGAGGGGCAGATCCGGCACGGGAAGGCATTGGCGCAGCTCGTGGAAATGCCTCTGCCCACCCTTGCGATTCGCGTCGGCCGACGCTTGAATGCGCGCCCTAAGGGGCTTTTTATCATGACATTGAAACTGAACGTCCGCGGCGCGATCCTGGTCGCCGCCGCCATCACCGGCCTTGTGGCTCTCACCTCGCCCGCCCGCGCCGATCGCTGCGACGACAGCGCCAAGGAGCTGGCGAACCAGGTCGACCGTCTCAAGGTGAATTTCCGCGCCGCCAACGTCGTGTATCTCACGCACCCCGCGGCCAAGGAGCTGTCGGTCGGCTGCCGCGGCGACAAATATTCGATCGAGCTCTATGCCAAGGGTGATCGCAATCCGAAGCCGGAGTTCTATGCGCTGGTCGGATCGATGGCGGCGATCGTCTTCACCGTGACCAAGGATGACACCACGACGGGCGCGACGCGCTGCCTGAAGCGGATGGGCCTGCTCCGCGGCGACAAGGTCAGCATGCGCTACCGCCGGCTCAACATGGAATGCGCCCGCACCAAGACGGAAGCGTCGATCGCGATCACCCGCGGCAAGGACGAATAGGGGGCGAGCGCCTTCCGTTTCGCTGTCTCATCCGCGCGGTGCAAACCGAGACTACGAGGCCTTCCCCGTCATTGCGAGGAGCCCTTGCGACGAAGCAATCCAGATTGTCTCCGCGGAGAGATTTCTGGATTGCTTCGCTTCGCTCGCAATGACGAAGTACGTGGTGAGCTGCGTCGCGCCACGCATACGCGGCCTTCCCCCGCACCAATTCCCTCGCATTTTAACGATTGGCTTGAAGGAAATTTCGCTCCTCCCAGGGCAGGCTCGCTTGTTTCCATGTGTGAGGATTTGCGGATGAAGGTTTCCACCGTTGCGCCCCCGCCGATCGCGATCGTGGTTCCGAACTACGACACGACCAAGCCGCAGGACGATCAGACCAAGGTCAAGGACGAGGATCCGACCTTCAAGCCGCAGCCGCCGGCGCCGCTGCCGCCGGGTCAGGGCACGCGGATCGACCAGCTCGCCTGATCAGGCCTGCCAAAGCCGAAAGCGCCCGATCCGGTCGATCGGGCTTTTGGCGTGTCCGGCCGCATCTTTGCCGGATAGCCGGACCAGGATCGTGCGCCATTCACCCGGGACCTGCGCATGATCGCACGGCTGCTGTTGCAGAACACAGTGTTCGTCGTCGGCATGGGTGCGCTGCTGTTCGCGTGCGCCGGGACGCTGCATTGGCCATCGGCCTGGGCCTTCCTCGCCATCTCCGCCCTGCTCGGCCCGCTCTGCGGCTGGTGGCTCTACCGGACGGATCCGGCGCTGCTCGCGGAACGTCTGCGGCCGGTCCTGCAAAAGGATCAGCCCGCCGCCGACAAGATGTTCATGGTCCTCTTCATCGTCGCCATACTGGCCTGGCTTGCCGTGATGGGGCTCGACCGCCGCGTTCGATCCTCCGACATGCCGACCGTGTTGCAGGTGCTCGGCCTCGGGCTGTTCCTCGTTTCGACACTGTTCACCATGTGGGTCTTCCGCGAGAACTCGTTCGCCGCGCCCGTGGTGAAGCTGCAAGCCGAGCGCGCGCAGCACGTGATCTCGACCGGTCCCTACGCCTATGTCCGCCATCCCATGTATAGCGGCATGGTCCTGTTCTTCACCGGCGTGCCGTTGCTGCTCGGGTCGTGGTGGGGACTTGCGATGATGCCGCTGTTCATCGCCCTGTTCGCGATCCGCATCCCGATCGAGGAGCGCACGCTGCGCGAGGGCCTGCCGGGCTATACCGATTATGCGGCGCGGGTGCGCTATCGCCTCATCCCGGGCGTCTGGTGAACACGCCTCACATCCTGCACGAAACCGGCTATCGATCCAGCTCGCGATAGCGGCGGAAGATGCCCTGCTCGTTGAAGGGAATGCGGCGCTCGCTTGCAAGATACGCCTTGATGTTGGGCCGCGCAGCGATGCGGTCGTGCAGGCCGACGAGACCCGGGACATCGGCTTCGAACGACTTCATGCGTTTGGGAAAGGCATAACGCAGTCCCTCGACGATCTGGAACAGCGAGAGGTCGACATAGGTCGGGCGGCGACCGGTGACATAGGTGCCGCCGTTTGCGTCGAGAAGCTGCTCGAAATAGCCAAGATATTTCGGCACCCGCTCGCCCCAGAAATCGGCCGTGCGCTTCTTCGCCGGCGCCTTCTGGTCCTCATAATAGAGCGAAGGCCCGAGCGGATGATGGGTGTCGTGGATCTCGACGACCAAGTCCGTGATCGTGAGCTGAAGCTGGTGCACCCAGAGCCGGCCGGCTTCCATCTTCGGCGCGAGCCCATGACGGGTGCCGAGATAGAGCAGGATGTTGGCGGTCTGCCCGATGACGAGTTTGCCCGCTTTCAGGAACGGCGGTGCAAAGGGCGGTGTGCCCTTCTCTGCGTCCATCATCTTCATCATCGCAGCCACCCCGCGTGGACCGCGCGCGACGTCGACGTAAGCGGCGCCCGCCTCCTCCAGCGCCAGCCGCACATATTCGCCGCGGCCCTGGATCTCGGGCCAGTAGTAAAGCTCGTATGTCATGGGAGAGGTCCGTGAGCATGGAGGCGATCGGACCAATGTAGCATGCGGCTCAGGGTTCCGTCAGATTGGACGGAACGGCCGCGCCACATACGCCGTCATTGCGAGCGTAGCGAAGCAATCCAGAAATGCCTCTGCGGAGAGAGTCTGGATTGCTTCGTCGCAAGGGCTCCTCGCAATGACAGGTGGAAAGAGCTTCGCGCCCAAAACTCAATTCGCCGCGAAGCAGTACAGCAGCCCGTCGCCGCCGGTGCTCTTCAAATCGGCCTGCGAGCAGCCGCCGTCGGGACCGCGCGAGGGGTGAGAGCTGTTCCACGACTTCGAGGGCTCGTCGTCGCGCAGACCACGGCGATCGAAATGGCCGACCATTGCGGCGCCTTGCGTGCTCGATGTCCAATTCTTGCAGGTGCGATCGTCGGGCCCGGCAAACGCGGTGCCGTCCGGTTGCGATCCCGTGAGGATATCGTGCCGGTTCGGCTGGTCGCCGGAACCATTGATGACCTCACCCTTTTCGCTGAGCGCGGTCTGCTTGGTGAGATTGTTGGTCGCGCCGTGCAGCTCGGCGACGTCCTTGGCAATCACCGTGCCCTTGGCGTTCTGCCACGGTCCCTTGCCGATGCGATCCTTGGCGTTGATGGCCGGCTTGCCGTCGGCGGCCTGCGTCGAGAGATAGGCGCGCCAGGTCTTGGCGCCGGCGCCCGCGGTCTGAGCAAGCTTCTGGCATTGCGCATCGGCTCCATCGAGACCGCCGAGATCGGCGCCCTTGCCGGGCCCGTTGGAGGTCACGAAGAAGGTCATGTCGGCCGACTGCGCCCGCGCCGATGGGGCAGCAAGCAAGACCATGGCCAGCGCAACACTGGAAATCGTCATGGATTTGTCGATACGGATCATCCTGTCCTCCCAAAGTTGTTTTTGTTCGCCGCCTGACTTCAACCCGAGGCGCCCCCGCTTATTCCGATGCCGTGCTGCGAGAGGCCCCAAAAGAAAAGGGCGCCGTGCCGAAGCACGACGCCCTGGTTCCTCATCTCGTCCGCGATCAGTTGGTCTGCTGGATCGCCGACAATTCCCAGCCGGTGCCCGGCCGGCGGGCGAAGGTCCAGATCTCGGTTGCCTCACCCGGCTGCTCGCTGCCGGCGACGATTGCGCCGGTGTTGCGATCCACCGTCTTGTCGGTGAGCGCGAAGCGCAGCGCCACCGTGGCGTAGTCGGTCTCGCCTTCGCGCCAGGCTTCCGCGAGGTCGCCCTGCAACAGCTTCACGTTCGTGACCTTGTTGATCACGTTGCGGGTGCGGTTCTGGGCAAGGTCCTGCTCGAAATAGGAGACCATTTCCGGCGTCGCGAGGGTGTGCAGCTTGGCCACGTCCTCGTTCGACCAGGCGGCCTGGACCTCGCCGAGCAGCCGCTCGAACGCCTCGTAGTCATCCGGCTTGATCTCGAGCGGCGCATTGTTGGCGCCGAAGCCGAAGCCGCCGAGGCCGCCGCCAAGACCACCACCAAGGCCGCTGCGATAGTTCGTCTGCGGTCCGGGACCTGCGCCGGAATCAGCATTGGCGTAAGCCGCCCGCGGGGCGTGACGGCGCTGCCACCAGGACATTGCCAGCCGCACCACGAGGACCACCAGCGCGATCTGGATGATCAGGCCGAGGATCGAGGACAGTCCGCCGAGGCCGCCGAACAGGCCGCCACCGAACAGCATGCCGAGCAGGCCGGCGCCGAGGAAGCCGGCCGCAAGGCCGCCCATGAAGCCGCCGGCGCGGCCGAACAGGCCACCGCGCGCGGGCGCGGAAGCAGCCGAGTTCATGCCCGCACCCGGCTGGGTGTAGGTCCGGTTGAACTGCGAGGTGGAGCCCGGCGCGGTCGTGGTCGACGGCGGAGCCGAATAGGTGCGCGAGCCGCGCGAACCCGACGACATGCCGCCACCGACGCGCGCGTCGGCGGACGAGATCGCCAGCGCGGTCGGCAGCGCAAGCGCCAGCACGACGGCGATCGTCTTGAAGAGAGTGCGGGATCGTTGCGAGAAAGTCATGTGCGTTTCCCAAATCCCCGGCATGGGGACGTGCCCCTAAGATGGTCAGACTTCCCGAAAAGTGAAGCCGGTTTCGGAACCCATGGCTGCGGCCCTCAGTCGCGGGGATGTGGCAAAAGCCCATATTTGGCGGGGGTTTGGCCGAGGTACGCGGGGAACCGCGGTCGCCAGTTACCGGTGGGCTTGGGGCCGGGATTTCAGCTTTTTCCCGCGTCCGTTGCGAAGCGCAACTCTATCCACCGTCATTGCGAGGAGCCCTTGCGACGAAGCAATCTAGGATGGTTCCACGCACGCAGTCTGGATTGCTTCGCTTCGCTCGCAATGACGGAGAATGCGGGAACGGCGCAGCGCCGCTCGCCCCTCACCCCTGCTTCGTCATCGTCTCCTTCACCGCCGCCACCAGCTGGCTGAGCGTGAAGGGTTTCGGCAGGAAGTCGAACTGCTGCCCTTCAGGCAGGCTCTTCTCGAAGGCATCCTCGGCATAGCCGGAGACGAAGATGAACTTGATGTCGGGATTCTTCTCGCGCATGGCCTTGAGCAGCGTCGGGCCGTCCATCTCCGGCATGACGACGTCGGAGACGACGAGATCGATCGCGCCGCTCTGCTCGTCCAGCACCTCCATGGCCTCGACGCCGTTCTCGGCCTCGACCACGGTGTAGCCGCGTGAGCGCAGGCCGCGGGCATTGAGCGCGCGCAGGCCCTCCTCGTCCTCGACCAGCAGGATGGTGCCCTGCCCGGTGAGGTCGGTGCGCGGCTTCGCCTCTGCCGCCGCGGCGGGCGCGGGTTCCTTGGCGGCGCCGCCCGTCGCGCTGGCCACAGCTGGCTGCTCGACCTGCACCTCGGCCTCGGCGTGGTGGCGCGGCAGGAAGATGTGGAACGAGGTGCCCTGCCCCGGCTCGGAATCGACGTAGATGAAGCCGCCGGTCTGCTTGACGATGCCGTAGACGGTGGAGAGCCCGAGGCCAGTGCCCTTGCCGACCTCTTTCGTCGAGAAGAACGGCTCAAAAATCTTGTCGCGGATGTCGGCGGGGATGCCGGTGCCGGTGTCGGCGACCTCGATCCGAACATAATCCGCAGCGGGCATGCCCTTGTAGGCGAGCTTGCCCGCGTCCTCGGTGGTGACGTTGGCGGTGCGGATGATCAGCTTGCCGCCGTCGGGCATGGCGTCGCGCGCGTTCACCGCGAGATTGACGATCACTTGCTCGAACTGGGAGACGTCGACCTTCACCGGCCAGAGGTCGCGCCCGTGGACGAGGTCGAGCTTGACCTTCTCGCCGATCAGCCGCCGCAGCAGCATGGTGAGATCGCTCAAAGCGTCGCCGAGATCGAGCACCTGCGGCCGCAGCGTCTGCCGCCGCGAGAACGCCAACAGCTGCCGCACCAGGGTGGCGGCGCGCGTTGCGTTCTGCTTGATCTGCATGATGTCCTGGAACGACGGGTCGGTCGGCTTGTGCGCGTTCAGCAGGAAGTCGTTCGCCATCATGATGGCGGACAGCACGTTGTTGAAGTCGTGGGCGATGCCGCCGGCGAGCTGGCCCACCGTCTCCATCTTCTGCGACTGGTTGATCTGGTTCTCCAGCGCGCGCCGCTCGGTGGTCTCGAGCATGTGCACGATGGCGGCTTCCGCCTCCGTCTCGGCCGAATCGACCGGCGTCACGAAGAATTGGCCCCAGCGTTCCTTGGTTCCCTCCAGCGCCACCTCGACCGGCGCGATGTCGGCCTTGCCTTCGGCGGCCTGGTTGATGGCCGCGATCAGGAGGTGCCGGTCGCGCGAATTGATCGCGCGGAAGATCGACTTGGAGGAGGTGTCCAGCCCGAGCGCCTGACTAAGCTTGGCGTAGCGGGCATTGGCACGCACCACATTGCCGGCGCGGTCGACGGTCGCGATCGCCATCGGCGTGTGGTCGAAGAAGCGCATGAAGCGCACTTCGGCGGCACGGTCGGGGTCGCTGCGCTCGTCGCGGGCGCGGCTGATCACGAGCGTGCGCGAGGGCCCCGGCGCGCCGTCGGCGCCGAAGGCGAGCTTGTGATAGAGCCGCACGGGCATGGTCTTGCCGGTGCGCATGCGCAGGTCGATGTCGAAGACCTCGGTCTTCACCTCGCCCGGGACCGCCACGATCGAGGTCAAGAGCGAAGCGCCGTCGCCGGAGACGATGTCGGTGAGCTTCAGGCCGCCCGAGCCGATCTCGGCGAGGTCGTAGTCGAGCCAGTTCGCCAGCGTCGCGTTGACATAGGCGAGTTCGCCGGCCGGATTGACCGAGAAGAAGCCGCAAGGCGCGTGATCGAGATATTCGATCGCGTGCTGGAGCTCCTGGAACACGTCCTCCTGGCGCTCGCGGTCGCGCGTGATATCGGCGATCGACCACACCGCGTATTTCGCCTCGCGCTTGCCGGTGCCGAGCGGGCGCACCCGCATGCGCAGCCAGCGGCCCTGGCTGCCGTCATGGCCGGAGATGCGCACTTCTTCCTGCTGCCGCTTGCCCTCGCGGGCGGCCTTGAGCAGCCGGAACACGGCTTCCGAGACGTCGGGGTTGCCGATGAAGACGCGCTCGACGGGGCGGACGTCCTGCGGGCCGCTGGCGCCGGTCAGCGTCAAATAGGCGGCATTGGAGTAGACCACGTGTCCGCGCGCGTCGGTGACCGCAAGGCCGTCGAAGGCGTGATCGGAGATGCGGCCGATGATGGGATCGTCGAGACTGCGGTCGGCAAAGCGGATGATGCCGGCGGCGAAGGCGAACAGGTTGAACAGGCCGACCATCGCCAGCACGGCGAGGATGCCGAGGATGTAGGGCTGCGCCTGCGCGCGCCCGAGCGTCATCAGCCCGACGGCCACGGCGACGAGGCCGGCGGCCACCAGCAGCACCAGCGCAATGCTGCCCGAGCGCGGCGAGGGCTCGTGCGCCGCAACGGGCTCGCGTGTGAGGTCGTGGTCGGTCTCGGCGGTCATCTCAAGCTGGCGCGGCCTGTCGGCAGAGAATCAACGCGCCACGGGGCGCATGGGGTCCTCCCTGCCTGAATCGGACCCTGAGGTGCAAGGGCAGCAGCGGCGAAAGGTACGCTGATTCCCAGATTACGGCCATTTCCGGTACTTTTCGGGCATCCTACCCCCGTCCGGCGCCAAATCCCCGCTTCAGGCGCATGACGTAGCCGATGACCTCGGCGACGGCGTGATAGTGCTCGGTCGGGATTTCCTGGTCGATGTCGACGGTGGCGTAGAGCGCGCGGGCCAGCGGCACGTTCTCCACGATCGGGATGTCGTGCTCGCGGGCGATCTCCCGGATCTTGAAGGCGAGGTTGTCGACGCCCTTGGCGACGCAGATCGGCGCGGTCATGCCGCGCTCGTAGGACAGCGCCACCGAATAGTGGGTCGGGTTGGTGATGATCACGGAGGCCTTGGGAACCGCCGCCATCATGCGCTTCTTGGCGCGCTGCTGCCGCAGCTGCCTGATCTTGCCCTTGATGTGCGGGTCGCCTTCGGACTGCTTGAACTCTTCCTTGATCTCCTGGAGCGACATCTTCTGCCGCTGGAACCAGCTGCGGTACTGGAAGAAGTAGTCGGCGATGGCGACGATCGCGAGTGCGGCGACCACCGCGCCGAGCAGATGGATCGTCATGCTGGTGCTGGCGCCGAGCATGGCGGCCGGATCGAGCCTGACCATCGCCTCCATGCGATGCCGCTCCGGCCACAGGATCATGGTCATGACCACGCCAAGCACCACCAGCTTGCCGATGCCTTTGAGAAAATTGGCCGCCGCCTGCTTGCCGAAGATGCGCTTGAAGCCTGCCCCGGGCGAGATCTTGCTGAACTTGGGTGTCAGGGATTCGGTCGACCACACCAGGCGGTGCTGCAGCATGTTGCCGGCAATCGCGGCCAGCATCAGCATCAAGAGGGGCACACCGATCGCTGCAAGCACGGCGAATTCGATCTGCTGCATCAGCGCGAGCAGAGCCTTGCCGTCGGTCTTGATCATCCAGGAATTGGCGAGCAGGTTGCGCATCGGCGTCAGCAGCCCGCCGCCGACCGAGCCCGAGAAGGTCGAGACCACGAGCGTGCCGCCCGCCATCATGAACCAGGTGTTGATCTCCTGGCTCTTGGCGACGTCGCCGCGTTGAAGCGCATCGTCGAGACGCTTTTGCGTCGGGTCTTCTGTTTGACTTTCGGGATCGTTGTCTTCCGCCATCGATCACCTACTTCAGCGGCATCATCTGGTGCATGACACCGATGAAGTAGTCGAGATAGGTGCCCATCATCGCGGTGAGCACCACGGCGAGCACCAGGAAGCCCGCGAAGATCGACAGCGGAACGCCGACGAAATAGACCTGCATCTGCGGCATCAGCCGCGCCAGGATACCCAGCCCGATGTTGAAGACGAGGCCGAACACCAGGAACGGCCCGGAGAGCTGCAAGCCGAGGCGGAAGGCGGCGGCGAAGGCGCGCGTCGCGAGCGAAGCGATGTCGCCGCTCGACACGGTCTCGCCCGGCGAGAAGATCGTGTAGCTGTCGTTCAGCGCCGCGATCACCAGATGGTGGCTGTCGGTGGCGAACAGCAGCGTCACGCCCAGCATGGTCAGGAAGTTGCCGACCAGCACGCCCTGCTGTCCCTGCGTCGGATCGACCGAGGTGACGAAGCCGAGCCCCATCTGCTGCGCGATCACGGATCCCGCGACCTGGAGCGCCGACAGCGTCACGCGCGCGGTCGCGCCCAAGACGATGCCGATCGCGATCTCATGCAGCATCAAGACCAGCAGCGGCGCCAGCGAGCCCATGTCGACCTGGTAGGCATTGCGATGCAGCGGCAGGATGATCAGCGTGAGCAGCAACGCGATCGACAGCTTGATCCGTGTCGGAATGTTGGTCTCGCCGAGCCCCGGCAGCAGCATCACCATCGCGCCGACCCGGGCGAAGGCGAGCATGAAGGAAGCGGCGAGCGCCGGCAGCAGCGAGACGTCGATGCGCATAGTTCACGCATTGTGCCTCAGCCGCCGATGATTCGCGACGAGATCCGCAGCATGTGGGCGTGGAGCGAGTCGGCCATGAATGGCAGCGCCAACAGCATCGTAGCGAAGATAGCCAGGATCTTCGGCACGTAGATCAGCGTCTGCTCCTGGATCTGCGTCAGGGCCTGGAACAGCGACACGATGACGCCGACCACGAGGCCGACCACCATCAGCGGCGACGACACGATCACGATGGTCCAGATCGCATCACGCGCGACGTCGAGGGTCTCGGGTCCGGTCATTTCAAACTTTCCTTGTTCATTTCCACCTTCCCACCGCTGCTCCGAGCGATGCGAAGACCCCTCCCCCGTCATTGCGAGCGAAGCGAAGCAATCCAGGCTGCCGCCGCGGAGAGATTCTGGATTGCTTCGCTTCGCTCGCAATGACGATTGGGACGAGCGCCAGCGCAAAAAATCAGATCGGCATCTTCATGATGTCTTCATACGCCGCGATGACGCGGTCGCGGACCGAGACCAGCGTGGACACCGCGACGTCGGTGTCGGCGACCGCCGTGACCACGTCCATCACGTTGGCCTTGCCGGCGGCCATTGCCACCGTCTGCGCGTCGGACTTGCGGCCGGATTCCATGACGCTGCCGACGGCGTCCTTCAGCAGCGCGGCGAAGGATTGCCCGTTCGGTTCGCTGCCCTTGCCGGCGCCGCTGTTCTCCAGCACGCGGGCGAGATTGGCGTAGGCGTTGGCGGCGATTGTCGGTGATGCCATGGCTCAAATGTCCTGTTCAGCTCTTGAGGATGTCGAGCGTGCGCTGGATCATCCGGCGCGTCGCACTGATGATGTTGAGATTGGCCTCATAGGACCGCTGCGCGTCGCGCATGTCGGTCATCTCGACCACCGAGTTCACGTTGGGATATTTGACGTTGCCACTCGCATCCGCAGCCGGATTGTTCGGCTCGTATCTGACGCGGAAGGCGGACTGGTCGGGCTTGATCCTACCGAGGGTGACGACCTGCGCGTCGAGCGTGCGGTCGAGCGCGGAGGAGAAGGTCGGCACCTTGCGCCGGTAGGGATCGCCGCCGGCGGTCTGCGCCGTCGAATCCGCATTCGCGATGTTCTCCGAGATCACCCGCATGCGCCCGGCCTGCGCGCGCAGGCCCGAGGTCGCGATCGCCATGGAGCGGGCGAAGTCGCTGCTGTCATTTGCCATGATCCGCCTCCTTTAGACCTAACCCTTGCCGATCGCGGTCTTGAGCAGGCGCAGGCTCTTCGAATAGAGCGAGGTCGCCGCGGCGTAATCCATCTGGTTGCTGGCGGCTTTCATCATCTCCTCCTCCAGATTGACGGCATTGCCGGCAGGGCGGGTCTCGAAACCGGCATTCTTGTTCTGGTCGAAGGCGGAAGGCGCCCCCGACGGCGTCATGTGCGAGGCGCTGGTCCGGGTCATGGCCAAAGGCCCCATGGACCCCGTGACGGCGCCGGTCTTGTCGAGCTTCGGCTCGACCAGGTCGCGCGGCCGGAATTTCGGCGTGTCGGAATTGGAGACGTTCTCGGACAGGACGCGCTGGCGCTCCTGGTGCCACTGCATCTTGGTGCGAAGCGCCGACAGCACCGGAAGGTCGTTGATGGACATCGTCGCGGCTCCCTCCGCCCCGGACGGACCCCAGGGACCGCCGCTAGGCAGAATTTGCCGCCTGTATGGTTAACAGCTGGTTAAGGACCGCTCGCAAAGCATGGCTCCCAGCCGAAGCTGATTCTCGCGCCGGCGCGATTCGCCCCCGCGAAAAGTGGCATTAACCCAACCGTTTGGCGGCGCGTGCACAGGGCAAGAAGTCGTTTTGGATCGGGCGATTCATGGGTTATTAAGAGTTGGGGACGGCAAAACTTGCCGTGGAACGTTAAGAAATCGCAGTTTTGGGGCATCGTCCGCCGGTGGTCGGCTCAACTGACCATGGGCACGAGAAAAGCGCCATTTGTCGGGGACAAGTATGCAAGGCAGCCCTATCACCTTCATCGTCGCGTTCATCGTCGTGCTGGCGTTGATCGGCGTCGCTGCGTGGCTGGTTCGCCGATTCGCCGGTAGCCGCATCGGCGCCAACACCCAGCGCGGCCGGATGCCCCGCCTCGCCGTGATCGACGCCGCCGCGGTCGACGGCCGGCGCCGGCTGGTGCTGGTCCGGCGCGACAATGTCGAGCATCTGCTGATGATCGGCGGCCCGACCGACATCGTCGTCGAGCCCAACATCGTTCGCGCCGCGCCCAGCCGCGACCAGATCCCGCAACGGCCGAATGCCGCCGAACCGCCGCGCCTTGCGCCGATGCCCGATGCCGGCGGCTGGGCCGACGACGCGCCGCGGCCCGAGCTGCTCGATCATCCCGAGCCGCAAATGCCCGAACCGCCGCCGCGGCCCGCGCGCCCCTCCTTCGCCGACGAAGTGCGCCGGCCTGCGCCTGCCCTGGCGGAACGCCGCAGCGAGCCGGCCCTGGGCGGCTTTCCGCCGGAGCCGGTCGCGCCACGTCCCGAGCGCGAACCGCGGCCCGAGCCGCTGCCGCCGCGCATCGCCCGCGGCGAGCCGCCGCTGATGCCGCGTCCGCCGCGCGGCAGTGAGCCGATGAAGATGCCGCCGGTGCGGGCCGAGCGCGCCGCCGCACCACCGCCTCCTCCGCCCGTGCCGCAGGCTCCGCCCGTTCCGCCGCCAGCGCCTGCTGCCGCGCCCTCGAGCGCCGAGCAGAATCTCGCCGAAATGGCGCAGCGCCTGGAGGCTGCCCTGCGCCGCCCGGCGGGGGAAACGGTCGCGCCCCCGGTTGCGCCCGAGCCGCCGCCCGCTCCGGCGCGCGCCGCTCGCAGCGAGCCGCCGGCGCCGCCCGCCCCGCCGGCCAAGCCGGCCGCGGAAAAGACCAGCTTTGAAAATCTCGAAGACGAGATGGCCTCCCTGCTCGGCCGTCCGAAGCCGTCTTCGTGAGGTTGTCGGCCCTCCCGCGTAGAGTTCTTTTCCTTTCTGTCCTGGTCGGCGCGGCTTCGCTCGCGAGCCTCGCGCATGCCCAGGACATCAGCATCAATCTCGGCGGCGGCGCGGGCGGCGGCGGCGTCACCGAGCGCGCGATCCAGCTGATCGCGCTGCTCACGGTGCTCTCGATCGCGCCGTCCATTCTGATCATGATGACGTCGTTCACGCGCATCGTGGTGGTGCTGTCGCTGCTGCGCACCGCGATGGGCACCGCGACTGCCCCGCCGAACTCGGTGATCATCGCGCTCGCGATGTTCCTCACCTTCTTCGTGATGGGACCTGTCCTGCAGAAATCCTATGACGAGGGCATCCGCCCGCTCGTCGCCAACCAGATCGGCGTCGAGGATGCGCTCCAGCGCGCCTCCGTGCCCCTCCGCGGCTTCATGCAGAAGAACGTGCGCGAGAAGGACCTGAAACTGTTCCTGGATCTCTCCGGCGAGGCGCCGCCCGCCACGCCGGACGATCTCGCACTGCGCATTCTCGTCCCCGCCTTCATGATCTCCGAGCTGAAGCGCGCCTTCGAGATCGGCTTCTTGTTGTTCCTGCCCTTCCTGATCATCGACCTCGTCGTCGCCTCGGTGCTGATGTCGATGGGCATGATGATGCTGCCGCCGGCGACGATCTCGCTGCCGTTCAAGCTGATCTTCTTCGTGCTGGTCGACGGCTGGTCGCTGGTGGCGGGGAGCTTGGTGCAGAGTTACGGGGGGTGAGGCGGCCTTCGGGCGATGCCTGCATCCCCTCCGCCCTCAGCGATCGCCTCCGCTCCCTCCCCGTCATTGCGAGGAGCCCTTGCGACGAAGCAATCCAGACTGCCTCAGCGGAACGACTCTGGATTGCTTCGCTACGCTCGCAATGACGAGATCGTGGAACCGTCGCGGGCCGCGCCTCGGGCGATAGCGAGTTCTACCGCGTCATCTTGATCTGCCGGACAACCGGGATCGTGGGCAGCGAGCCGGTGTGGTCGCTCGTGTCCTTGGCCTGCGGAGCGCCGGGTGCGCGCGCCGTGGCGTCGGGGAAGCGCTGCTTCATCTCGCGCAGGAAACCGTCGAGCGTGTCGACGCTGGCGGCGAGCTTGGCGATCTCGGCGAATTCGGCGCTGGAGGCTGCGGCCGGCTTGCTCGCAATGTCGAAGGCGAGACGGTCGGCGCTCTCGCTCATCAGCGGGGCGTATTTCTCGCGGAAGCGCGACAGGCCGATCGAGTCGTCGGCGAGTGCGTAGCCGACGGCGGCGCGGATGATGTCGCTCTTCTCGACCGCATTGAGCGGCTTGAAGTCGCGGAAGCGGTCACCGTAATAGAGCTCGATCTGCTCGGCGGACTCGCGCCAGCGCCGCGCCGCCCAGAAGATGTCGGAGCGCAGGCGTAGCACCTCCCGCCCGGCGACGTTGGAGACGATGTCGAGCGCGAGATCGTGACGGCCGACGTCGCTCTGCGCGCGCGCCTCCAGCAGCAGGCGCTGCTGCCGGAGCTCCCCGGAGAGATCGCTGATGCGGCTCGCGCGCAGCGCGGTGATCGCCATGTCGGGCTTGCGGTTGGCGAGATAGATCATGGCAAGGCGCGCGGCGACCTGGGCGCGTGCGGCGCCTTCGAGGCGATGATCGACCTGGTATTGCAGGAGCTCGGCGGCCTGGTCGAGCAGATCGATCGCGGCGAGACGGTCGGCGAGCCGGCGGATCAGCTCGTCGCCGCGGCGGCCGATCGGCGTCAGCTCGCGGAATTCGTAGAACATCCCGAGCGCCTCGACCGGCGGCAGCTCGTCGCCCTTCGGCCCGAGGAAGATCTGCGTGAACAGCTCGGAGGCAAGATCCTGCGCCTGACGCGAGGCTTCCGCGTTCGGCTGGAGCCTGGTCGCGGTGCGCGCGGCGGTGAGCGCATCGCGGTAGCGTCCGTTCTCGGCATAGAGGCGCGAGAGCATCTGCAGCGTCTTGACCTCGATCGCGTCGCCGCGCCAGGTCATCGACAGCGTCTCGAGCTCGCGCAGCGCCTCTTCCTTGCCGATCTCGTCGCGCTTCTGGCGCAGCGCGACCTCGAGCTGCTTGGCCTCGGCCGCAGCCGGACGGTCGTTCGAGGCGACCGCGAACTTGTAATCGTCGAGCGCATCCTTGTCGTGGCCGAGCGCCTCGGCGAGCCGGCCGCGCAGCACGGCGAAGCCCGGCGCGGCCTCGGGCGGGACACCGACCACCTCGAGCTCGCTGCGGCGCTTGGAGGCGCCGGCATAGTCCTTCACCTCGAGGGATGCGCGCATCGCGTCCATCGTCACGATGCGCTGGATGTCGAGCGGCAGCGAGGCGATGGCGAATTCGACGTTCTTGAACTTCTCGCGAGCATCGGCCCATTTGCCCTGGCGCGCATAGGCGAGCGCCTTCCAGAGCTGGGAATCGTGGCTGTTGCCGATCGCAGGATTGGCGAGATCCTTCAGGCCCTGCGCGGTCCGGCCGATCAGGATGCTGGCGATCGCATGCATGATCAGCGCACCGCTCTCCTCCTTGTTGAGGGGATCGCTCAGCATCACGTCGGTCACGGCCTTGGCCTCGTGATACATCGCGCGCGACATGTAGAATTGCGCGAGGTCGAGCCGCGGCAGCGAACGCAGCGCCGGCTCGACCGCCGAGATCGCCGTCATCAGCTCGCTCTGGCGCGTCATGAAGTTTTCCGACTGACCCTTGCGCCAGCCTTCGGGACTGAAGATCGGGCGCACCGCGGTCGGCGCCCGCTCGGCCGAGATGTCGACCGGCGACAGCGTCAAGCCACCCTTCTTGCCGAGTATGACCTTGTCGGTGCCGACCTCGACGCCGATCTCGTCGGAGTTCGGCCGGATCGCGATGCCGTGCGCGGATTCCAGCAGCGAGAGATCGACGAGGTCCTGCCGCTTGATGAAGCCGCGCACCGGCCGCTGCCCGGTGACGACATAGAGCGTGTCGCCGGCGTCGGGATCGGTGAGCTTGTGCAGCTGGCCCGGATTGGCGAACGGGATCGCGATGTTCGCGAGCGCGGGATCGGTGATGTTGCGCGACATCATCAGCGGCAACGGCGTCGCCTGGATCTTGTCGGCGAGCGTCAACATCCAGTTGGTCTCCTTGCCGACCTCCTCGCTCGTCAGCGAATAGACCAGCGGACGGGTGAGACGGATGCGTACCGCCTGCCCCTTGTCGAGCGGGATGCGGCCGACCTCGCCGATCATCGCGCCGCCCTTGGTGCGGATCGCCTCGACATCGACGGGCTTCGGCGTATCGAACACCAGCCACACGGTGTCGCCGCGGCGGAACGCTGCTGCCGGCGTTGCGACCTGAAGCGGGAACGTTACGCGCAGGCCGTCGCTGTCGCGGCGTGCATCGACGCCGGCAATCGCCGGCGCGACCGGCGCCTCGGCCGGCGCGGCCTTGGCGACATCCTTGGCGGCATCCTTGGCCGGTTCCTTCGCGATCTCCTTGGGCGCTTCGACAGGCGCAGCCGCCGGCGCAGGCGGCCCCGGCTTCGCAGCCTCCTTGGGCCCCTCGGGAGCCTGCGCCGCTTCTGCCGCGGGAGGGGCTGCCGGTTTCGGCGCATCGGCGGGCGGCAGCGCGGCGGGCGCTTCCACCTTCACCTCGGGCTTGATGTCGATCTTGGCCTCGCGCGCGATCGTCTCGGAGGTCGGCGGCGCGACCTCGCGGTGGGCGTCCTTTTTCTCGGCGGCAGGCTTTTCCGGCGCGGGCGCAGGGCTAGCTGCCGGCCCGTGACCGGCCGGCTTCATCTGCGCGATCGTCGCCTCGGGCGTCGCAGCCGACTTGCTCTTGTCGGGCTGGAAGGAGACGTCGACGACATAGTTCTTCTCGTCGCGGAACGAATGCACGTCGGAATCGCCGATCAGCGCGATCTCGACATTGGTCTGGTCGATATCGGATTTCTGCTTGATCGAGGCGACGTTCGGCGGCGCGGCGACCACTGCGTCCGCCAGGTCGAAATTGAGATTGGCGTTAAAGACGAGCGTGAGCTTCTGCTCGTTGAGCACGGAGGAGACGCCGACCCCGTCGGGCATCTCGAACACGAAGCGCACGAAAGTCGGCTGCACCGAGGCACGGACGCGGATCTGCGGACGCTTCTTGGCCTCCGCAGCCGCGCGCTGGGCGCGCAGCGCACGCTCGGCCGCGCGTGCCCGCTCCGCGAGTTCCTTGACCACGTCCATGGGCAGGCTCGGCGGCGGCCCCTTCCAGCCCTCGGGCAGCAGGTCGACGAAGGTGCGCTCGCCGGCGTTCATGGTGTTGACGGTGACGCGCCGCGCCAGTGACAGGCGAATGGCGCCGCCGTCGGGGTCGCGGCGGGCGGAGTTGACGTAATCGGGCGCGCCTTCCGGCACGCGGTCGACGGGAACATCGACGGGCCGGTCGAAGCGGATGATGAGGATGGAGCCTGCGGTCGTCACCTCGGAGGGAACGTCCTCGCCGAGCTTGATGACGAGACGGGCAAAGCCGCCACCGGCTGAAAACGTCGCCTCGCCCCTGATCGGATCGGCCGCCCGGACCGGCGCACCGAGGCCAATCAGGACACAGGCCGCCAGCAAAGAAGCCTTGCGGACATGGCGCGCCAAGCCTCGCGCCGAAGCGCGGGCTCGCGACACAAATCCAGCGGCAGCCTTTCGCGCCATTGGCGGTATTTCTTCCGGTTCGGCGGTCATGCCGGCATGGCGCCGGCGGTGCCGTCGACTGTAGGTCTCGCCAATTAAGGACTTGTTAATGCTATCTCTTGATTTGCGCTGGGAACAGCACGCCGCCGGGTCGAGCGGGGCCCGATCCGCCAGTTTGAATTTGAGACGCAGGCGGTTAAGCAGTCGTTAACGGCTGCACGACAGTGCCGTCGCGGTCGTCAGTCCCTTGACGGCACCCCATAGCGGACAAAGTCTTCGGCGATTCCATCCTCGATTCTCCTGGCCGCCGAGATATCGCTATTGCCGCCATCCGTGTCGCCGAGCTTGAATCTGGCCAGCCCGCGACCGTACAGCGCGCTCGCCAGCTTGGGCGCGTACCGCAGCGCTGCATTGTAGTCGTCGATAGCCGCGGAGAGTTGTCCCATTTTCAGATTTATCAGGGCTCGCGAATCGTATGTCGCGGCGTTGCCCGCTCCCGATCGAAGCACCATGTCGCAGTCCTCCATCGCAGCCTGCAAGGCGCCGAGGACGGCTCGGGCCCAGCAGCGTCCGCTCCACGCCGCCTCCAGCTTCGGGTCAAGGCGAATTGCTTCGTCATAGTCCTGCGCGGCACGGTCGTACGCATTCCTCTTCAAGTACGCTGCCGCACGGTTGGCAAAAGCCGTGGCATAGTCGGGGTTGAGCTTCAGCGCCTCCTGAAAAGCGCCAAGAGCGAGGTCGTGCGAGCCCGTCCTCAGATAGGCCACGCCGAGGTTGTTGAAGGCTTTCGCATAATTCGGGTTGAGCCGGGTCGCTTCAAGGAAATCCTTGATCGCGCCGCCGTAGTCGGCTTTGGCGCTACGGGCATTGCCCCTGTTGTTGTGGGCGACGGCGAAGCCGTTTGCGCTCCCCTCGCCCGCATCGATAAACGCCGTGCAGGCATCGATCCGAGCTTCGGGCGAGAGGCGATCCGACCCGTTACACAGTTCGATGTTCTTGAGTGAGCTGCCCTTCTTCGGCGTCTGCGCCAAGCCCGACGAACCGGCCAGTCCAACGACGAGAATGAGCATCACTGCCCTGATGGCACTGGGTCGTGCGGTCATTTTCACACCAGGCGTCAAATCCCCAGGCGAACGAAGCACTCATCTTGTCTCTCTGCCGAGCCGACTCTGGCCGGCATCAGGGCGGCTTCGGCCAAGCAACGTCTCAGCACCCCCGACAGATATTGAGCCTGCGATTGGCGCTTCGATCGGGCTCCGGCGCCGCGCCTGCGGGCGGCTTCTTCAGGCGCTTGCTTTTGCCCTCTTCGATCAGCGTCGAAAATTTGGCTGACCCGTCATCCGAAAGCTCGATGTGCGGCGTCGTACCTCGGATTCCTAACGTGGCAACGGGCGTATCGACCTTCATGTCGCCGGTCTTCGCAACATTGCCCGCAACGAAAGTGAACGTTCCCTTGGCGAGACTGAACAGGGCCGCATTGGACCTGCCGGCCGGCTCATACACATACTGATCCAGCACAATACGGGCGTTGCTCGATAGATTGAACGAGCTGCCGTCGCTGAAGTTTATTCCGACTCGGCTGTCGGCCCCGGTCAGCACCACGTCACCGAGATAGACGAGATCACCCGCCTTGGCGCGACCGGGCTCACCTGAGACATTCGCCTGAACGATCACTGCGCCCGCGTGTTCGATCGTGACGGTGCCTGTGGCCGCCACCACCTTCCCAATCGGTTTGGACGACGAACTGGCGACGGCGGGCCCGGCGGGATCGATTTGTGCTCGAGCCGCACTCGGCAAGAAATTTAACAGCGCCAAGACCAGGCCCGCCGCCATAGCAGTTATTTTAAGTCTACACATGATCCCCCCTTTCTCGAGAGATCCTGTCGCTGTCGGCGGCTCATTTTCGAACCGCGAAGCGCAATCACAACGAACATAATTCTTGTTTAATTTGGTTAACCGGCCTACTTTATCGCCGCGCTAGGAAAATGCCACAAATTAAATACGTCTCGTTTGTCAATTTTATCACTTTGGCGGGAGGGGTGCGCGAATGGCGGTACGCGTCACCGTCGCCGCGCAATGCATCTCTCGATAGCAGACTTGATGATTTCGGCGGGCAAGCCTTCGGCTGCCAGCGCCCAGGATATTTGTCCCTTGGCGAGGGCCGCCCCAAAAAGACCGTGGCAGCACGCCGAGCCTGAATCGATCACCCAGGCGAGGTCGAGCCATGTCAGCATCCGACATCCAGGTTGGTACCGGGCCTGCAATGGCCTTGCCCGTCCAAATCATCGGCCATATTCAGACAGTGATCGGTTGCGGTACGCTCACGCGAGCCAGTGGCATCACCACGCAGGCCGTAGCTGGCGCGCCTGTCTACCGGACTGACGTGATCGAGACCGATGCCGACGGACAGATCACAGTTCGCTTCATCGACGGTACTTCCTTCAATATCTCCCGCGGCACTCGCGTCTCGCTGAGCGCATTCGTGTTCGAAGGCGAAGGCGAGCCACCTGCAGCCCTGTTCGACGAGACCCGAGGGAGCTTCACTTCCGCACCAGGCCGGGTGGCACAGACCCGGCCTCTCCAGCTGAACACGTCGGTTGCAGGCATTCGCGCCCGAGGGCACGCGGGCGGCTCGGGAATGCTGACGCTTGCAGCATTGACTTTCTCGCTCGGACGAAATGCCGAAGCCGCTGACCCGGACGTCACGCTCCTGGACGAGGACTCCATCACTTACAAGGACCTTGCGCATGGCGCATTCGAGCTCGTGACCAAGGAGCCGATCCCACGGCGTATCATCGTCGAAGATCCGGGCGAGACGATTATACTGAAGAAGGTGGGCTCCAGCATCAGTGTCAATCAGGTCACGAACACGTCCGCTCGCATGGACGAATTGCACGCCGCGCAACAGGACGTGCTCGCCAATCTCGGAGGACAGGGGCCGCATGGCTCAAGCACGCCTCCCTTCGTCAAATCCCAGTCACTGCAGCCGATCAATTTCATTCAGCCGGATGCGCCTGCGCTGCAGCTTACGCCGAGTACGCTGCCGTTCATCACCCTGGCGCCTCTTGAACCTGTACCACCGAGTCTCAGCACCGGGGCTGGGCCAATTGAGCTCGACACGGTGGTCTTCGATACTTTCGCTGCGACGACAGGAACCTTCAGTGCCAACAGCGGCACCGGCGGCGGCCAGCTGAGCTTTGGCGTCGTCGGGGCGATTTCCACCAATACCGTCCTCGGCGGAGTGACATACGATTTGTCGAAGGCGAGCCCCTATGGGGTGCTCTACGTCAACAGCACGAGCGGCGCCTACAGGTTCGAGCCTGACGATGCCGCAATCAACGCGCTGAAGGCGCCCACGACAGACGACTTCGTCATCACCGCCTCCAACGGAGTTACCTCTATCAGCCAGACCTTCACCATCGCCATCAACGGTGTCAACGACGCCGCAATCATCTCCGGCACCACGACAGGGTCTACGATCGAGGCTGGCGGCATCGCCAACGGAACGCCTGGCATGCCGGTTGCGACCGGCACCCTCACGGACACGGACGTCGACGATCCGCCCAATACCTTCACCGCAGTGAGCTCCCCAACAGCGAGCGCCGGCGGCTACGGCACCTTCACCATGAAGGCCTCCGGCGTGTGGACCTACACCTTGAACGACGCCTCCCCGGCTGTGCAGAGGCTCAATGCCGGCGAAACGCTAACCGACAGCTTCACCGTGACCACGATCGGAGGCACCCCTCAGGTGGTGACGATCACCATCCACGGAGCCAATGATGCAGCGGTCATCTCCGGCGACACGACCGGCGCCGTCATCGAGGCTGGCGGCATCGCCAATGCGAATCCCGGTACGCCTGCCGCGACCGGCACGCTCATCGACACCGACGTCGACACGACCGCAAATGCATTCACGGCAGTCGGCTCGCCAACCGCGAGCGCGGCCGGCTACGGCAGGTTCACCATCACGGCAGCGGGCGTCTGGACCTACACGCTCGACAACGCCAACAGCGCGGTGCAGGCGCTCAATGCCGGTGAGACACTGACCGACAGCTTTACGGTGACCACTCTGGACGGAACCGCCCAAGTGGTGACGATTACCATCCACGGCAGCAACGATGCTGCCGTGATTTCCGGCACAGCCGCCGGATCGGTGACCGAGGCCGGAGGCGTTGCCAACTCCACACCCGGCGCGCCGAGCGCAACGGGCACGCTCGTGGCCGCCGATGTCGACAATGCGTCCAATACCTTCACGGCAGTGAGCTCGCCCAAGGCGAGCACGGGCGGTTATGGTGCCTATACGATCACCGCGGCCGGCGCGTGGACCTACACACTCGACAATGCGAGCGGCGCGGTGCAGTCGCTCAATGTCGGCGATACACTCACCGACAGTTTCACCGTCACCAGCCTCGACGGCACGCCGCAGACGGTGACGATCACCATTTTCGGCAGCAACGACGCAGCCCTGATTTCCGGCACCACGACCGGCTCAGTGACCGAGGCAGGAACCTTCTCGCCCGGCGCGCCCATCGCGACCGGCACGCTGACCGATACAGACGTCGACAACGCGCCGAATACGTTCACCGCAGTCTCTTCGCCGACCGCGAGCGACGACGGATACGGAACCTTCACGATGACCGCGGCCGGCGTGTGGACTTACACGCTCGACAACAACAACGGCGTGGTTCAGGCTCTCGATGTCGGCGACACCTTGACCGACACATTCACGGTCACTGCGATCGACGGTACGACGCAGACGGTGACCGTCGCCATTCATGGCGCCAGCGATGCGGACCCCAACGATTTCGACAACCTGGCCACCGGCTCCATCGTGATAAGCGATCCCCCGAACGTGTACGGAACGCCGGGGAGCGAAACCATTGCCGGCGGCGGCAGCACAGGTCAGGTCATCTATGCGGGGGCCGGCAGCGATACGGTCAACGGGACCGGCAAAGCGGACGTTCTCTACAGCGGCTCCGGCAATGACACGATCAAGGGCAATGACGGCGATGACTTTATCTACGGCGGCTCGGGAAACGACACGATCAACGGCAACAACGGCGCCGATACCATAACCGGCGGATTTGGTGCGGACCAACTCACCGGTAGCAATGGGAACGACCGTTTCGCATATTTGTTCGTCGCCGATTCCAACACGCGTCAGTTCGACACCATCACCGACTTCGCGTCGGGATCGGACAAGATCGACCTGACCGCCTTTGGCGCGCTTGGGTTCGCCATCCTGGCGTTGAGCTCGACCAGCACGGCGGTGCCCGCACGTACGATCGCCTGGATCTATGACAGCGCGGCGAATGAAACCATCGTGTACGTCAATCCAACCGACCAGACCCTGCACATCGGCGATTCCAGTCTGCTCGAAATCCATCTGCAGGGGATTGCAACCGTCGACGCCTCGGACTTCATCCTGGCGCCGGGGGCCGCACCCGTGATCGCGGCGGCCAGCGAGCTCTCCGACCTCACCGCACCCCTGCAGAGTGATGCGGCCGCGGTCATGACGACCACTGCCGAGATCTCGTCGGATTCCGGAAGCGGCGACGCCACGCTTCTCGCAGCCGGGAGCCCGGCAATCCAGTCAAGCGAGCCGACCTACAGCCTGGATTCAACTTCGGACCAGATCGGAGGAACTGACTATTCCAGCATCTCCAGTTCGGATCCGATGCAAACGGCCGCGACTGAAACGTCCCACATTGATGCGGTAGCTCCTTCCGCCAGCGGACCGTCTACGACGTTGCAGTCCGTCGCCGCACCGACGGAAGCCAGCTTCGTCTTCCACTTCACGGGCTTCGACACAGCCTCGGCGGCTGGCAAGAATGGCGCGATTGGGGGTGGCCAGATGGCTGACATTGCCATCGACGCGCTGAACTTTGGTCATCTTGCCGCCGAACAGCACGCCGGCCGCGGGCTTGCGCTCGGGAGCGATGCTGGACATCACGGCGTCTCTCCCCCGGGAAGCGCCGAGCAGGCAGCTCATGCCCACGGTCGTAGCAGCAATGAAACTGCAGACATGGCGCTCAACCCAGGCCTTTCGAAGTCATCGACCGGAGGCAACGGCCACCCGCCTGCAAGCGAGACGCAGCAGCTCGGCGACTCATTCCATTTCAAGGATAACGCTTCGCAGGGCTCACAGCACAGCGTGGTGCCGGATCATCTCATAGACCTTGCCGGTCATCACGACCAGGCCGGAGGAGGCCCCGGGTCCGAACTGGCGTTCACGCCTGAACTATCTCCGCCCGATGTTGATCCGCCTCATGGGCCAGTTGCAGCTCACGGCCACGGCTTGCACGATCTGATCGTGTGACGCCGCCGGGCCAATGGCGCCTTCAGTGTTGCTTCCCGGCGCCATCGGGCGCCGAGGCGCTCTCTTCGCCGAGAGAAGATTCATCGTCGCTGCCGTCCTCGCCATCGGGCGGCGCCGCATGCTGATGGCTCAGTGCGGATGTCCATGCGGATGTCATCGCCGCTGTGAGCAGGCGGTTGACGGCCTCGATGACGCGCTCTGCTGCGGACGAGTAGTTCATCGCCTCCTCCTGCGCTGCGGACTGCGAATGGCCGAAGCGTAGGACGGCGCCTTGAGCGCCACTGTACGCCACTTCACACCTGCGCGCGTCAACTCATCGCAGTCCCAGAGGATGCCGCCTGCTCCGGCTGCATCCGGCACGGGATTCTGATTTCCACCTTGTCGAGTTGCCGAGCGTGCGCACTCACAACCTTCGGCTCGTTGCGGTTGGCGCGCGACTCTGAATCAGATGTGACTCTCGGCGATGCAAATCGCATTGGTTAGCTCTGGGGGTAATCAATGAGCGGAGAAGCCGGTTGCATTGTGTGTAGCAGGGCAAGAGCGGTCGTCGCGATCGTCCCGATCGCCAGAGGATATGCCCTGAAGACATATGAGTGCGCCTGTTGCCACAGCACCCTGCAGCTCGTGACCCGCGTCTCGAAGGGGGCGCTGATCAAGCAGCAGGTCAATATCCTCGCTCGGGTGGAGCAGCAGTTGCGCCCGCCTGCTCGCAGGGTGCAACAGGCCTTCGCGAATTAAGCGCGCGAGGCGTCTCGCTGGGCTCCAGTCCAACGACCGCGCGACAACGCGCGAATCGAAAGCGCGCTTCGCCTCGAGCCCTCAGTTCGGCTTTTGCGTCGGCTTGCCGTCGATCTTGGGCAATTCGCCCGCCGAGGCGGACTGGTCGCCGCCGCCGTTGGCGCGGCGGGCCATCTCGACGGTCAGGCGCTCGGCGGCCTCGGACGACATCAGCCCCAGGATGTCCGACATCTTGCGCGGCGCGATGGCCGAGGCGATCTCGATCAGCACGCCCATTTCGAGCCGGTCGAACACCCGCGCGGCATCCTTCGGCTTCATGCCCTCATACATGGTCACGAGGCCCTTCATGCGCTGGGCTTCGGCGGCCTTCTGCTCGGCCTGCGTCGCGGAGATGCGGGTTTCCACCGCCTTCATCTCCTCGACCTTGCCCTCGATGCGCTTCTCGGCCGACTTGAGCAGGCTTTCGCGGATATCGATCTCGCGCTGGCGGGCCTCGATCTCCTGCCGCCGCGCCTGCAACCGTTCCAGGATCGCGCGCTCGGAGGCCGAGACCTGCGGCTGGCCCTCCTCCACCTTGACCACGGTGCCCTCGGGCTTGGTCTCGGGCGCGGCGGGCTTCGGCGCCTCCTTCGGCGCGCCATGGGTCGAGCCGGTGATGATTTCCGGCTCCTCGCGGCCGGGGAAATTCAGGTTCTCCTGCGCCCAGGATTTCTTGGTCTGGTTCGGCTTGTAGTCGAAGACATAGCCGCCGTTGATCGCGAGGCCCACCACCTTCAGCGTGGCGAGGCCTGCGACGGCGACGAGGACGACCGGAATGACGCGGATGTTACGAAAGGACTTCATACCCAGGCTTCATGCGGCAAGGCCGTTGGATCGTCGGCGCTCGGAGAAGGCTTCGGCGGCGGCCGCCACCGCCTTCGCGGTCGACGGCTTGGCCGCGGGCGCGGCGACCGTCTCCGGATTGGTGACGGGACGCGCCGCGATCGCGATCTTGGACAGGCGCCGCACCACGTTGTCGGCCTCGCCGAGCTGCTTGTAGAGCTGGTCCGACATCTGCGTCGCGGCGGCGAGCTGGCTGCCGAGGTTCTCGTTGACGTCGCGCACGGCGAGCTTCAGCCCGCCGATCGCGCGCTCGGCGATCTCGGTCGCGGTGATCAGCTCGCCGATGACGGCCTTCAGCGAATGCTCGTCCGCCTTCAGCCGCGTCAGGCGCTTGTTGAGCATGACGCAGTAGACGATCGTCAGCATCAGCAGGATAGCCACCAGCGTCTCGATCGCCATTCCCAGGGAGTGGTTCATGGGGCCTCCATCATCTTGTTCTGCTCGTCAACCTTCTCGAACATCGCAAGTGTCGTACTTGGCCTGCGCAAGGGTTTCGTCACACGGATCGCGACACGGTCGCCGACCCGACCCATCCGCCCCTCGGTCAGCGTGACGTCGCCGCAGCGCACGGTGACGTTGGCGTCGGCGCGCATGTCCAGCGGCAGCGTGTCGCCGACCTTGAGCCGCATGAGTTGCTTGAGCGGAATGTCGGCCTCGTAGAGCACGGCGTCGACCGCGATCTCGGCCTGCACGATCTCGGTGGCGAAATGGCCCTCCCAGACCGGGTCGCGGCCGAACTTTTCGCCCATGAACATCTGGAGCAGGACGCCCCGGATCGGCTCGATGGTCGCGTAGGGCAGCAGCAGCTCGACGTTGCCGCCGCGGTCTTCCATGTCGATGCGCAGGCGCACCAGGATCGCGGCGTTGGCGGGACGGCTGATCGCGGCGAAACGCGGATTGGTCTCGAGCCGGTCGATCGTGAAGGTCACCGGCGACAGCGGCCGGAACGCCTGCTCGGCGTCAGCCAGCACCACCTCGACCAGCCGCTTGACCAGCTCGGTCTCGATCGTGGTGTAGGGCCGGCCCTCGATGCGCAGCTGGCTGGTGCCGCGTCGGCCACCGAGCAGCACGTCGATCATCGAATAGATCAGGTTGGAATCGACCGTCGCCATGCCGAAGTTCTCCCACTCCTCGGCCTTGAACACGGTGAGGACGGCGGGCAGCGGGATCGAGTTCATGTAGTCGCCGAAGCGCACCGAAGTGATGCGGTCGAGCGAGACTTCGACGTTGTCGGAGGTGAAATTGCGCAAGGACGTCGTCATCAACCGCACCAGGCGGTCGAAGACGATTTCGAGCATCGGCAGGCGCTCGTAGGAGACCATCGCCGAATCGATGATCGCGCGAATGCCGGAATGGTCGTCGAGCGTGACGTCGCCGACGGTGAAGCCGAGGAGATTGTCGATCTCCTCCTGCGACAGCACACGCTCGCC
This sequence comes from Bradyrhizobium sp. USDA 372, assembly GCF_053629095.1. NCBI lineage: Bacteria > Pseudomonadati > Pseudomonadota > Alphaproteobacteria > Hyphomicrobiales > Nitrobacteraceae > Bradyrhizobium > Bradyrhizobium sp. USDA 372. Next base: position 1,491,810 of record NZ_JBRJHR010000001.1, read on the forward strand.
GGAATTCTTGCCGCTGCCGAGATCGCGGCTGCCGTCCTCGACCATGGCCGCCCATTGCAGGGCCATGGTCTCGGATAATTCGTTCTCTGCGGCAGCCTTTGCCGCCTCGGCGGGATCCTCGCTATCGAGCGAGGCCTCCCACTGGGCGGCAATTGCATCCTGGTCGACTTGGTCGTTGCCCGCCATGATCCCTAGTCCGTCATGCTCACTGGACCACGACTTCCTTGAACAGCACGGCGCTGACCTGGACCGGGGCGACCGCCGCGTTGACGCGCTTGGTCAGCTCCTCCTTGAGGCGGAAGATGCCGGCCGAACCGTTGAGGTCGGACGGGCGCAGCTCGCGCACATAGGTCTGGAAGATGTCGGTGACACGCGGCATCGTCGGCTTGATCGCCTCGATCTGCTTCTCTTCCTTCAGCTCCAGCACGATCTTCAGCCGAAGATATTGCACGCGCTCGCCCGGCGCGCCGGCAAGGTTGACCATCATGTCGGGGACGTCGACGAAGGCGGGCGGCTTCGGCGGCGGCGCGGCCTCTGCATGATGCTCGTCGCCGCCATGACGGAAGAAGAAGAACCAGGTCGCGGCGCCGCCGCCGAGGACGGCGAGCGCGCCGACGACCATGATGATGAGCTTGAGCTTGTTCTTCGGCGGGGCGGCTTCCGCGCCATCAGCGGCTGCGCCGCCTTCGTCATTCTCTGCCATGGTCGCCGCGCCCGTTCATCTCTCAAAGGGGTCGAAAGAGCGAAGCCTCCTGGCAGACAACGACGCGATACGAATGCCCAGCGCAGTGCGCTCCTCTGATGCGCAAACGCTACGGTAATAATGGTTAACGGAATCTTTCGATTGGGCCTCCGCTAGGAAAAATCTGCCGGGCAAACATGGCTAACAGAACCTTTCTGCCGCCCGTTCGCGCTCCTCAAAAATCGACAAGATATTGATAAAACTCATCTTTTTTGGTTGGCACGGCTTTCGCTGAGGAAGGGCCGAGACCACACGGTTTGGGAGAACCGACGGTCTCGGTCACGGGGTCCGCCAAGGCGCTTGGGAGAGCGAAATGGCAGATCCGCTCAGGGGAGATTTCCGATGCAGAACGCGCTTCTGATCGGCTTGTCACGGCAGATGACGTTGGAGCGGCAGATGGATGTCATCGCCAACAACGTCGCCAATGCCAACACCAGCGGCTTCAAGGCCGACCATTCGCTGTTCGAGGAGTATCTGAACTCGAACGCGCGTGAGGACAATTTCATCGGTCGCGACCGCCGGGTCTCCTATGTCCAGGACCGCGGCACCTTCCGCGACATCGGCCAGGGGCCGATGGAGGCCACCAACAATCCGCTCGACGTCGCGATCAACGGCGGCGCCTATTTCGCGGTGCAGGCCAATGGCGGCGAGCTCTATACCCGCGACGGCAAGTTCTCGCTCAACAGCACCGGCCAGCTCGTCACCGCCGACGGCAATCTCGTGCTCGGCAATGCCGGCCCGATCACCTTCCAGCCGACCGACCACGACATCAACGTCGCGCCCGACGGCACCGTCACGGTGCTCGAGGGTACGGCCAAGACCGACTCGATCCGCGGCAAGATCCGCATGGTGTCGTTCGACGATCCGGCCAGGCTGACCAAGCTCGGCGCCAATCTCTATGCCGCCGGCTCGGCAAACCAGCAGGCCGACGCCAAGTCCACCCTGCAGCAGGGTTACATCGAGAAGTCGAACGTGAACGCGGTCGGCGAGATGACCCGCATGGTCGAGGTGATGCGCAGCTACACCGCGATCGCCAACCTGCTGCAGCAGCAGAGCGACCTCCACAAATCGGCGATCGACAAGCTCGCCGACGTTCCGGCCTGATTGAAGGAGAACTGAGATGCAGGCGCTTCACACCGCAGCGACCGGAATGGCGGCACAGGAACTCAACGTTCAGGTGATCTCCAACAACATCGCCAACCTCCGCACCACCGGCTTCAAGAAGCAGACGGCGGCATTCCAGGACCTGATCTACGAGCACGTCCGCCGCGTCGGCGCCCAATCGTCGGACCAAGGCACCATCCTGCCGGTCGGCGTCGACATCGGCGGCGGCGTCAAGACCGTCGGCACCCCGCGCAGCATGACGCAGGGCACGCTGTCGCAGACCGGCAACGACCTCGATCTCGCCGTCTCGGGCGAGGGCTTCTTCAAGATCCTGATGCCCGACGGCACCTTCCAGTACACCCGCGACGGCACCTTCCAGATGGACAATCAGGGCCGCGTCGTCACCGCGCAGGGCAACCCGGTGCAGCCCACCATCACCATCCCGAACAACGCCTCGGGCATCAGCGTGAGCGAGCAGGGCCAGGTCTCGGTGACGCTGCCGGGTTCGTCGACCTCCTCGATCGTCGGCCAGATCGGCATCACCCGCTTCATCAACAAGGCGGGCCTGCAGCCGGTCGGCAACAACCAGTTCACCGAGACGCCCTCGTCCGGCGCACCGCAGGACGGCACCGCGAACTCCGAGGGCTACGGCAAGATCACGCAAGGCAGCCTCGAGCAGGCCAATGTCGACGTCGTCTCGGAGATGAGCGACCTGATCGCCGCCCAGCGCGCTTACGAGATGAACGCCAAAGTGATCAGCGCCGCCGACCAGATGATGCAATCGACGACGGCGCTGTTCCGCTGAGGTGATGACGATGATCCGCGCCACCTTCGCCACGATCTCCACCCTTCTCGCGCTGGCCTTGCCGGCAGCGGCCGCCGACGATTTCATCGCCGCGCCGACGCTGCGCGCAAGCGTCACGGTGACCTCGGACGTGGTGCGGGTCGGCGATCTCATCGACAACGCCGGATCCGCCGCGCTGATCCCGGTCTACCGCTCGCCCGATCTCGGCACCACCGGCACGCTGACGGTCGGCCAGGTGCTGTCGGTGCTGCGCGCTAAGCAGGTGATCGGCGTCATGACCGGCGACATCAAGGAGGTCCAGGTCACCCGCCTCGCCCGCACCCTCGCGAGCAAGGATATCGAAAACGCGGTCGCCGCGGCGCTCGAGCGCCGCTTCGGCCTCGGAGACGCCGCCAACCTCACCATCACGTTCGACCGCAGCGTCGCCGAGATGCGGCTGGACGCCTCCAACAGCGGCGCGCTGCAGCCGGTCGCAACCCGTTATGATGCCCGCAGCGGCCGTTTCGACATCGCCTTCGAGATCGCCAACGACGGCAATGCCGCGCCGACCAAGCTGCGCTTCACGGGCATCGCGATCGAGACGGTGGAGGTGGCCGTGCTGACCCGCGACATCGACCGCGCCGAGCTCCTGAAATCCTCCGACCTGTCGTTGGAGCGCCGGCCGAAGGCCGAGGTCGCCGGCGAGCCCGCCTCGCGCGACCGCAGCATCGGCATGCAGCTGCGCCGAGGAATGCGCGCGGGTACGCCGATCCGCGCCGCCGACCTCGTCAGACCCGACTTCGTGGTGCGCGATCAGGCCGTCACCATCATCTACCAGGTGCCCGGCCTCTATCTCACCACGCGCGGCAAGGCGATCGAGAGCGGCGCCGAGGGCGACACCGTCAGCGTGCTCAATCTGCAGTCCAAGCGCACGCTGACCGGCGTAGTCACCGGCCGCGGCCAGGTGACCGTCCAGGGCGCCAGCCAGTCCGCGCCGATGGCGCCGGCGGTCGAGCAGACCTCGTCGGTCAAGCGCGACAACGTGCCGGCGGCCGCTGCCCTCGCGCAGAGCCTGATCCAGACGCCCACCGCCGAGATCGCCCAAGCCCAGATTCCGCAAGTTCGCCTCTCGCAAGCTCCAGCCAAGTCAGAGTAGATTCATGTCCACGTTCAGTTCGGCCTCCCGCCTTCGTCGCATCGCGATCTCCGCCCTGCTGCTGGCGACTTGCGCATTGGCGAGCGGCTGCTCCTCGATCGACCGCCTGTCGCAGATCGGCGAGCAGCCGAAGCTGTCGGCCATCGACAATCCGACCACGCAGCCCGGCTACAAGCCGGTGCAGATGCCGATGCCAAAGCCCGAGGTGGCCTCCTACAATCCGAACTCGCTGTGGCGCAACGGCAGCCGCGCCTTCTTCAAGGACCAGCGCGCCCGCCAGGTCGGCGACCTCCTCACCGTGACCGTGAACATCACCGACAAGGCCAACATCGAGAACGACACCTCGCGCAGCCGCACCAACAAGGAAGATTCGGGAATCACCAACTTCATTGGCGCCCAGACGATCACCCAGGCCAACAAGATCCTGCCGGGCCGCGTCCTGACCGCCGACTCGACCTCGTCGAGCGAGGGCAAGGGCAGCGTGGACCGCAAGGAAGCCCTGCAGACCAACGTCGCCGCCGTGGTGACCCAGGTGCTGCCGAACGGCAACCTGGTGGTCGAAGGCAAGCAGGAGATCCGCGTCAATTTCGAAATTCGCGAGCTGATCGTCGCCGGCATCGTCCGCCCCGAGGACATCCAGAGCGACAACACCATCGACTCCACCAAGATCGCCCAGGCCCGCATCGCCTATGGCGGCCGCGGCCAGATCACCGACGTGCAGCAGCCGCGCTACGGCCAGCAGGTCATGGACGTGCTGCTGCCCTTCTAAGCCTCTTCAAGAGCTCCCACATCGTGCTCGCGAACTAAAGGCGCGAACGACGATGTACGACGCGGCCCTCGCTAGCTCCCCTGGCGAGGGCCGCATGTATTTTGGTGTGGGTGGCACGGTGCCCCGCACGCCGTCATTGCGAGCGAAGCGAAGCAACCCAGGAATGTGTCCGCGGAAAGACTCTGGATTGCTTCGCTTCGCTCGCAATGACTGAGATGAGAGACTGCTCCTCACGCTGCATTCGCCACCGCGCGTATCTCCAGATGCACGCCGGTCTCCCTCTGAAGCGCGTGGATCACCGCCATCAGGTTTTCGGCCGTCGGATTGCCGCGCGGTCCGAACATCCGCATCAGGCTTTTCGGCGGACGGTCCAGCACCTCGCTGAGCCGTTCGAAACCGATGGTGGCATTGTAGGCTCGCAGCGCGGTGCGCGGGATCCTGGATTGCTTCGTCGCAAGAGCTCCTCGCAATGACGGTGGACATCGAAACGCCGTGCACCCCTCACGTAAACTCCGCCTCCACGACGCCGAGCCCGTCCAGCTCCATGCGCACCTTGTCGCCGGCCTTCAGCCACAGCGTCTTCACCAGACTGCCGGTGAGCACGAGCTGCGCCGCGTGCAGCCCCTTGCCCTCGGCGGCGAGATGGTTGGCGAGCCAGGCCAGCGCGTTGTGAGGATGGCCGAGCACGTCGGCGCCGGTGCCGTGGCTGACCTCCTCGCCGTTGACGATGGCGCGGCCTTTGACCGCCTTCAGGTCCGGCACCGACGAGCGCGGGACCGAGGGACCCAGCACGCAGCCGGCGGCGAAGAAATCGTCGGCGATCAAGGTCGGCGCGCCCATCGTCTCCCATTTCACGTAGCGGTCGTCGACGATCTCGATCGCGGGATGGTAGGACTCGACCGCCTCGCCGACCCATTCGGCCGTGAACGGCGCTTCGCCGGCGGCAAGGTCCCGCTTCAGCCGCACCGCGATCTCGCATTCGACGCCGACGCGGACATAATTCGAGGCGGCGAGCTTGGCGCCACTGTCATGGACCCCCTTCTGGAACACGCCGCCGCCGCAAGGGTGCGGGATGCCGATATAGTCCTGCATCACCTGGCTGGTGCAGCCGATCTTGTAGCCGACGAGCGGGCCGACATGCGGCAGCAGCAGATCGTGCAGGGTGCGCTGGACCTGATAGCCCTCGGCTTCATCCGCAGGGGGACGCTCCAGCGCCGCGAGTGGGGCATGGTTGCGGCGCGCCAGCGCGATCGCCTTTGCGGCTTCGAGAGTCTTGTTCATCGGCGCCGCCTCCCACGCTACGCAGTCCAAGGCGGCACTTCAGCATCCCAGCTCCGGCCTGACAAGCGCAGGTGGCGTCCCTCAGCGCTTGACGAGGCCGAGCCGGATCAGGCTCTCGGCGGTCGCAAGGATCGCCTCCTCGTTGGAGCGCGCCTCCCAGCCGAGCAGCGTCCGTGCCTTGGCGCTGGTGGAATGCCGGACCTTTCCGAGCATCGGCACCACCGCACGCAGCAGCGGAATCCGGCTCGCGGCCAGCCGCACCAGCCAGTCCGGAGCCTGGAGCCGCGGAACCCGGCGTGCCCGCGGCCCGAGTTCCCGCCGCAGCACGCGGGCGATGTCGAGGATCGACATCGTCTCGCCGGAGACCGCGATGAAGCGCTCGCCTTTCGCCTCCGGCGCGGTCATCGCCCGCAGGTGCAGCTCGGCGACGTCGCGGACGTCGACGACGCCGAAATAGACGCGTGGCACGGCCGGCATGGCACCGTCGAGCAGCGACCTGACGATCTCGATCGAGCCGGAAAAGTCCGGCCCCAGCACGGGCCCGAAAATGCCGGCGGGGTTGATCACCGACAGTTCCAGCCCATCGCCCTCGCGCGCGACGAAATCCCAGGCCGCTCGCTCGGCCAGCGTCTTGGACTTGACGTAGGGTTGGCCGTCGACACCGGCGAGATTGGTCCATTCGGTCTCGTCGAACGGCTTGTCACGCGGCGGATGGCCGTAGCCGATCGCGCCCAGCGACGAGGTGATGACGACCCTCCTGACGCCGGCTGCGCGCGCGGCCCGGAGCACCCGGAGCGTTCCGTCGCGGGCCGGAATGATCATCTCGTTCTCGTCGGTTGGCACGGTGGTCGACAGCGGGGACGCCACGTGGAGAACGTAATCGCAACCCGCGACCGCCGCCTGCCAAGCGTCGTCCCGGATCAGATCGGCGTTGAAGAAGGCCACGCTCTCGGGCGCTGCTGCCCCGCCCTCGCGCAGCATGGCGAGCACATCGGCCTGACGCTCCACCCGGCGCACGGTCGTCCGCACGGCGTGGCCGGCGGCCAGAAGTTGCAGGACGACATGGGTACCGACCAAGCCCGACCCGCCGGTGACCAGAACAGTGCTCATGACCAGCATTTCCCTCATTGCACGGCCGGCAAAGTGGCCTGTTGCCGGCGTTTAAGGAAATATTGAGCTGGTCCAGGCTTTATGGGGATACACGTCTTGAGACGTCGCAGCAGGCCTGATTGCAGCGATGCTTGATGCAGCTGGATCAGCGTCTCAACTTCAGAGTCGATCTCGTTGATGCGACTCGCAAAACCTCCCGCACCTGAAGTGAAGGCTGTTTCTCATCCGAACTCACGTGAGCTCGGAGCAATCCAGTCTAGCCCGTTGATCGCGATTCACTTTTCGCGATCGCACCGTCGCCATGGTCGGCGCGACGGCAAGCCGCGGGCAATATGCCGAGCACGGCGCGAAACGGCGCCTTGCGTCCAAAAACAAAGAGCCGCATCTCTGCGGCTCGGACCTTTATTCGTCGCGATAAACCTTCTCGCGTTTCTCGTGGCGCTCCTGCGCTTCCACCGAGAGCGTCGCGATTGGCCGGGCCTCGAGCCGCTTCAACGAGATCGGCTCGCCGGTTTCCTCGCAATAGCCGTAGGTGTTGTCCTCGATACGCTGGAGCGCGGCGTCGATCTTGGCGATCAATTTGCGCTGGCGGTCGCGGGCGCGGAGTTCGATGGCACGGTCGGTTTCGGACGAGGCCCGATCGGCGAGATCGGGGTGGTTGACGTTCTCCTCCTGCAGGGCTTGCAGGGTGAGCTTGGACTCTTTGAGGATCTCATCCTTCCAGGCGAGGAGCTTCACACGGAAGTACTCCTTCTGCCGGTCGTTCATGAAAGGCTCTTTGTCGGTCGGTCGGTAGTTTTTCAACTTTTCCAAGGGAGGCCTATCTTCTTAAGTAACGACTCGTGGACGGACCGAGGTCCGTTGAGCCGGGCCTTATATAGTGGCCTCCCGTGACAGACAATATTTCCCTCACCGCCCGGTCCTCGCCCCCAAGCCCTTGCACAGGAAGGTTTATCCCTGAGGGCTCGGAGGCGGACGGCGGGCCTTAATAGCCGACCGTGAAGCGCTGCTTCAGGTGGGCTGGCCGTTCGATCTCGTCGGCAAGCGCAATGGCGTAGTCGGCAAAGGTGATCCAGCTCTTGCCGTTCGCATCTGCGAGAAGCTGATCGGTCCCGAGCCGGAACTTGCCGGTGCGTTCCCCCTCCACGAACAGCGCCGAGGGCGAGATGAAGGTCCAGTTCAGGTCCTTTTCCTGCCGCAGCAGGTCGAGGAAGGCCGATCCTGCCTCCGCTTCAGCCTTGTATTGGGCTGGAAAATTGGGAGTCGTGACCAGCTTCACGCCCGGGGCAACCTCGAGGCTGCCGGCGCCGCCCACCACGAGGTAACGCCCGACCTTGGAGTCCTTCGCCGCGCCGATCAGCTTGAGCGGATCACTGGCCAGGAAGTGCACGGAACTCACGGCGACGTCGTGACCGGCCCACAGCTTGGCAAGGCCCGCCTGGTCGAGCACATCTCCCTTGGTCGGCGTGACATTCGGCAGGGCCGCGATCTTCTCGGGGTTCCGGGCGATGGCCGTGATGGCGTGGCCGCGGCGGGACAGTTCCTTGGTGATCTCCGAACCCGCCCGGCCCGAGGCGCCAGCGACTGCGATTTTCATGGAAGGCTCCTTTGCTTCTGTGGTAACTAACGGAGACTAGATATCGCAAAGAATGCTGGTGTTAAGAGAGCACTTTGTGCTTACCTGATTACGCTGAGGTAACTGATCGCATACAACCGCCATGCGGACCCCAAGCAACGGTATGGATCTCCGAGGACCGACGATGAAACCCGACGTCTACGCAGCGAACTGCCCCACCCGCCAGATCCTCGATCGCGTCGGCGACAAATGGGCGGTGCTGATCCTCTTGCTCTTGCGCGAGGAGCCGATGCGTTTCAATCAGTTGCGCCGCACGATTGAAGGCATCTCGCAGAAGATGCTGAGCCAGGTTCTCAAGTCGCTCGAACGCGACGGCCTGATCAGGCGCCGTGCCATCGCAACCGTGCCGGTGACAGTGGAATATTCGATCACTCAGCTCGGCCTGACGCTGGCGGCGGCGGTGGACCCATTACGCGATTGGGCCGAGCAGAATCTGAAAGACGTGCTCGCCGCCCAGCGCCGCTACGATGCGCAGTTGAAGGAAGAGGCGGCGTAGGCGCGCGGGAAGCGGAGCGCGGTTTCGCCCCAAACTTTGCTGTCATGCCCCGGCTTGACCCGGGCATCCAGTACGCCGCGGCCTATCGGTTCAATCACAACTTTCTCTGGAATACCGGGTCGCCCGGTCAAGCCGGGCGACGACACCCTGCGCGACTACCCCTGCCCGGCCTTCGCCAGCTCGACCTCGACGCGCAGCTCGATCTCGGAGAGCACCGCATCAAGCCCGGCATCGCCGGAGGACGATTTCAGGTTCGCCGCGGCATCGCGCAGCCGCATCACGGTCGAGGCGTCGAGATTGCCCGACAGCAGCCCCATCTTGAGATCGTCGAGCACGTCGAGCGCAGTCCTGCCGCGGGCGACCGAGCGTTTGCGACGCTCGACCGGATCCTCCTCGACACCCTGCAACGCCAGCAGCGCATCGATGTTGGCGGCGGCCTTCGGTGCGGCAGCGTTCCGCGTCTCCTGCGCCGATGAGGTGTCGGGCAGCACGAAGGTGCCGGAACCCGTCCGCTTGGCCTGGCTGGCCGGCGCTCCAAGCGTGGTGCCGTTCGGTCCGTAGATGCGCATCGGAAAGAATCCGGGTGATCGATGCCTCACCTTCGCTGTCTTATGGTTAACGGTGCGTAAACGGCCCGGCAAAAACTGCCGACAGGCGGCAGTTTCGCTCCTCAGGGCGAACGACTGCTGACACCGGTCGAAACAGATTTATTCAACCTATTCAGCCACCTACCCTCGCTATAAGGCGTTGGCACAGCGCTCGCAAGGAAAGCGCCGGACCAGCTCGTCATGGGAGTGTCGTGCAAGTCCTTTCCGATTTGAGGGGCCTTTTTTGAGAGGGCCTTGGGGAGCAGAGATGCCAGGCGTTCGTTGGATTGTTGGGTTGGCCTGCGCCGCGCTGTCGGCGCTGGCGCTGTCGGTCACCTCGGCGGCGGCGACCTCGCGCATCAAGGACCTCGCCAATATCGAGGGCGTGCGGCAGAACCAGCTCATCGGCTACGGCCTCGTCGTCGGCCTCAACGGCACCGGCGACACGCTCAACAACATCCCCTTCACCAAGCAGTCGCTGCAGGCGATGCTGGAGCGCATGGGCGTCAACATCCGCGGCGCCACCATCCGCACCGGCAACGTCGCCGCCGTGATGGTCACGGGCAACCTGCCGGCCTTCGCCACCCAGGGCACGCGCATGGACGTCACCGTCTCCGCGCTCGGCGATGCCAAGAATCTCCAGGGCGGCACCCTGCTGGTCACTCCCCTGCTCGGCGCCGACGGCAATGTCTATGCGGTGGCGCAGGGCTCGCTCGCGATCTCCGGCTTCCAGGCCGAGGGCGAGGCCGCCAAGATCGTGCGCGGCGTGCCGACCGTGGGACGCATCGCCAACGGCGCCATCATCGAGCGCGAGATCGAGTTCGCACTCAACCGGTTGCCGAACGTCCGCCTGGCGCTGCGCAACCCCGACTTCACCACCGCCAAGCGCATCGCGGCCGCAATCAACGACTATCTCGGCGTCAAGACCGCCGAGCCGATCGATCCTTCGACGGTGCAGCTGTCGATCCCGCCCGAGTTCAAGGGCAACGTCGTCGCCTTCCTCACCGAGATCGAGCAGCTCCAGGTCGACCCCGATCTCGCCGCCAAGATCGTCATCGACGAACGCAGCGGCATCATCGTGATGGGCCGCGACGTCCGCGTCGCCACCGTCGCGGTGGCGCAAGGCAACCTGACGGTCACGATCTCCGAGAGCCCGCAGGTGAGCCAGCCCAATCCGCTGTCGCGCGGCCGCACCGTGGTCGCGCCCCGCAGCAGTGTCACCGTCACCGAGGACGGCAAGAAGCTGGCGCTCGTCAAGGACGGCGTCTCGCTCCAGCAGCTCGTCGACGGCCTCAACGGCCTCGGCATCGGCCCCCGCGACATGATCAGCATCCTCCAGGCGATCAAGGCCGCGGGCGCCATCGAAGCCGATATCGAGGTGATGTGATGCAGACCATCGCGATCAACACCCCTCGCCTCGCCACCAATTCGGCCTTCTCGGTCGAGAGCCGCAACGGCCGGCCGGACTTCGAGCTCGCCGCGGCACTCCAAAAGGTCTCGCCGCAGCAACAGGCCAAGGCGCAGAAGACCGCCACCGACTTCGAGGCGATGTTCCTCAACAGCATGTTCGCGCAGGTGACTTCGGGCCTGAAGGGCGAAGGTCCGTTCGGCGACACGCCCGGCACCGGCGTGTGGCGCTCGATGCTGACCGAGCAATATTCCAAGAACTTCGCCAAGGCCGGCGGCGTCGGCGTCGCCAGCGACGTCTACCGTACCCTCATCCTGCAGCAGGCGAAAACGATCCGGACGGCATAAGGTCAAACGAGATGAACCATTTCAACGCCTCACGTCAGCCGATGCAGACCCAGCGTCCGAACAGCGCCCCCATCAGCGGCGAGGCGCGCAAGCTCGCCGAAGAGCTGATGGATGCGATGAACGCCCTGCTCGCGCTGATCGAGCGCGAGACCGAGCTCGTCCGCGCCGGCAAGGTCCGCGAGGCGATGTCGTTCGAAGGCAAGAAGCAGGAGCTGTCGCGCAACTACGTCGCCGCCGTCAGCCAGTTGAAGGCCAACCAGCCGCAACTCGCGAAGTCCGCGCCCGAGCTGCTCTCGACGCTGCATCGCCACCACGATGCGTTCCGCGCGATGCTCCAGGTCAATCTCACCGTGCTCGCCACCGCGCACGCGGTGTCCGAGAGCGTCGTGCGCGGCGTCAACGCCGAGATCCAGAAGCGCAACGTGCCGAACACCTATACGGCCGCGGGGCGCCGCGCAGCGCCGGGTCCGCGCCATATCACCCCGCTGGCGGTCAGCCGCTCGCTCTGAGCGGGCAAAAGAACAACCGACAATTTTACGAAAAACCCCGCGGCCACGGCGTCGCGCGGTTAGGCACGTTTCCTTACCGGGTCTTCAGTCCTGGTGTTCCATGCTTGCGCGATTAGAGGGGTTGGGATTTGACTCACGTAAGGCAACCAGGAGGCTGCCATGAGTACAGATTTCAGCATCAGGCCGGTGGGGATCCCGGCCCCCATTCAGATCGTGACGACGTCCAACGCGGCGGCGAACGAGGCCGTGCAAACCGATCTTCCGGTGAGCCAGACGGTCGCCGCGGCCGATACCGGCGCGCCGGTGCGCAATGATGTGCCGAACCACGAGAACATCTCGCGCCAGGTCGTGTTCGACCAGGCGGCCGCGTCCTTCGTCTTTCAGGTCGTCAATGACAGGACCGACACGGTGGTGAACCAGTTTCCGGACGAGGCGATGCTGCGCCGGCGTGCCTATTTCCATGCACTGGACATGAAGTCCGAGCCCTCGCGTCCGCTCAGCACCGACGTCAGCGCCTGACGATCACGAGATCGATGCCGTAGTTTCTGCTCTGCGTCTGGCCGTCGCCGGTCAGCGCGGAGTTCGCATGCCGAAGCAAGACCACCAGCCGCGCTCAGATCCTGCCGACATTGAGAGTTTTCGCCGATGTGCTCGTGATGGCGACCATCACGAATCCGGTCACGGCCGTCCGGACAGGCCTGCCGCGATATTGCGGTTGATCTCGATCAGCGGACGGAAATGATCGAACTGCGGGCTCATCTGCAGCGCGGCGGTCTGGCTCAGCACGAACACGCTGATGTTGGCGATCTTCTGCCGGACGTCGATCGGCTGCGGATTGCTGTCACGCATCGCCTCGCTCAGGAAGATGGTCCAGAGCTTGCGGTTGAACATCAGGGCCTGCATGGTCTGCTCGCTGAGCGGATCGGCGTTGTTCACCGCGTCCTGGAGCTTGTTGGCGGCCTTGAGCAGAGTCTGCGCCTCGATGTCGCGAGGAGATGCGGTGGTGGTTGCAACACGCGCATAAGCCGAGGCAGCGGAATTCGACATCAATCACACCCTGGAGGTTACCTAGCGCGTTGTACGCGCTTAAGGATTTCTTTCCCAACCCTAGGCAGCACCGCTTAAGATTTGCTTACGTACCGTGCTTGGAAGCACTCCGCAGAATTACGGGCGCGGAGTCCTTCGTCAGCGCGACGCTAGATGCACGCATGCACGATGTAAACTTGCTCGTCGTGACGCGCGTCGATCTCAGCTAATCTTGTCTTAGCGATCTCCCTCAAAAGAGCGGCGGAGCGTTAGCCCCGCCGCGAAATCTCCAATAGCGAAGTTGCGCTGCGGATTAGCGGAGCAGCTGCAGCACGCTCTGTTGCGACTGGTTGGCCAGCGACAGCGCGGAGACCGCGATCGACTGGCGCGTCGACAGCGCCTGGCTGTTGGCCGCTTCCTCGTTGGTGTCGGCGAGCGTCAGGTTGGACGAGCCGGTCTGCAGCACGTTGATCAGGTTCTTGGAGAAGTCCTGACGCACCTGCACGATCGACAGGTTCGAACCGAGCGAGGAGCCTTCCGAGCGCAGCGTGCTCGAGGCGGCGTTCAGGCTCGCCAGCACCCTGTTGGTGGCGCCGTTGTCGATGAAGTCGACGCCGTTGACGAGGTTGCTGAGGCCGAGGCCGGCCGCGTTGAACACCACGCCGTTGATGCTGAGCGTCGAGCTGCCGGTTTCGTTGAAGACCAGCTTCAGCGTGTCGCCGTTGAGCAGGTTGACGCCGTTGAAGGAGGAGTCCTGCGACGTCGTGTCGATCTGGGCCAGGATGTTGTTGAACTGGTTGACCAGGTTGGAGCGCGCGGTCTGCGCGACGGGATCCTGGACCGGCGGCTGCGCCGTGGTGAAGGCGAGGACGCCGGTGATGGTGCCGCCGACCGTGCCGCCGGCAGTGGTCGAACCCAGCGTCGAGGAGGCGTATTCGTTTACGGTGGTGACCGTCAGCACGCCGTTGGCGTCGATCGTCGCGGTCAGGTGGTTGGCCTGAAGCTGCGCGTTGAGCTGGTCGAGCGTCTTGACGGTGCCGTTGGTGCCGTCGCCGAAGGTGACGTTGACGGGCGTGCCGCCGTTGAAGGAGGTGAAGGTCAGCGTCTTGCCGCTGATGCCGCCGACGCCCGAGGTGCGCGCCGCGGTGAAGGCGGTCGCCGTGCCGGTGTTGCCGCTGAGGCCGAACGCGCTGAGCGCGTTGCCGGTGCCGGTGATCGAGAGGTCGGCGTTGACGCCGGTCGAGAGCGACAGCTGGCCGCTGGAGTTCACCGACGACGGGATCTGGCCCGACGTGGTCGTGATGGTCGCCGCACCGTTGAAGATGCTGGCGGTCTTGACGCCGGTGGCGAGGTCGATCGAGTTGAGCAGGTCGGTCAGCGTCGCACTCTGGAGATAGACGGTCGAATTGCCGTTGCCGTCGGTGACGACGTTGCCGCTGACGCCAAAGCCGTTGGCGACGCTCGCCGCCGATTGCGGGGTCTGCGCATTCTTGAAGGTGATGGTGTGGCCGTCGATGTTCAGCGTCGAGCCGTCCTGAACGAGAGTGCCGAGCGAGCCGGCGGTGGTCGACCGGTTCGCAGTCACGGTCGCATTGCCTGCGCCGGTCGCCGCCGTCAGACCGAGCTTATTGAGGAAGTCAGCCTTGCCCGTCAGGCTCAGATCGGCGCCGGTCGAGCTCTTCAGCGTGATCTGGCCGCCGCCCGAGATCGAGGATGCCACCTGGAGTGTGCCGACGGGACCGGCCGCGCCGCTGACGGCGATGGTCGCCGCGCTCGCGCTGATAGTTGCAGTCTTGACGCCGCTGGCGAGGTCGATCGCGGTGAGGACGTCGTTGATGGTCGCACCGGGCGCAGTCGGCGTTCCCTCGTAGACGATCGAATTGCCGTTGCCGTCGGTGGCGATGTGGCCGCTGGCGTCGAGACCCCAGCCGGTCGGCTGCGAGCTTGGCGCGACGCCGGTGCGGAAGGTGATGGTCTTGCCGTTCACCGTGATGGTGTCGCCATCGGCGGGCGGCGTGCTGAAGGTGGTCGATGCCGTGGTGCCGAGCAACGTCGCGGTGCCGGACAGCGCGGTGGTGCCGTCGGCGGCGAGCGCGGCCGTGCCGGTAAAGGTACCGGCCGTCGAGCCCAGCGAGGCACCGAGTGCGGCGGTTCCCGTAACCGGGGTCACGCCGCCGGCCGCGCCGGTATAGAGCACGTTGCTCTTGGCGGTCGCGCTCGCATAGGAGGTCGTGCCGCGCAGGTCGGCGGGCGTCGCGCCGGGAATCGTGGTGGAGACGTTCGACTTGGTGGAATAGCCGACCGTGGTCTGCAGCGCCTGGTTGGCGATCGATTTGGCGCTGTCGATCAGCTTCTGCAGCGAGGTGATGCCGGTGTTGGCCGCCTGCAGCACCTGGACACCGTTGTTAATGCCGTCGAGCAGGTTGCTGATGTCACTCGCCCGGTTGTCCAGCCCCTGCGCCGTGAAGAAGTTGGTGGGATTGTCGAGCGCCGTGTTGACCTTCTTGCCGGTCGACAGCCGCTCCTGCGTCGTGGCCAGCAAGTCGGCCGTCGACTGCAGCGACAACAGGTTCTGGCGAACGGACGCCGAGAGAACGATGTTGGACATTGGCGAGTCTTCCTCTTGAACCGGATACGAATCGGCCGCGCGGACTGGAAAGCGGGCCTTTTGTCCAGTTTTAGGAGGTGTCCTTTAAAGTATGGTTAACGCCGGTTTAAGGGATAGGGTTAATGGCGAATGAACGCCCCTGCCCGCCCCGGACGCAAAAAAGAGCGGCGGGGCAAGAAGCCCCGCCGCCCGATTTTATTCAGTTATTTCAGTTGCTTGTTAGCGGAGCAGCTGGAGCACGCTCTGCTGCGACGTGTTGGCCAGCGACAGCGCGGAGACCGCGATCGACTGCCGGGTCGACAGCGCCTGGCTGTTGGCCGCCTCGACGTTGGTGTCGGCCAGGGTCAGGTTGGACGAACCGGTCTGCAGCACGTTGATCAGGTTCTTGTTGAAGTCCTGCCGGATCTGCACCACCGAGAGGTTCGAGCCGAGGCTCGAGGCCTGCGAGCGCAGCGTGCTCGAGGCGGCGTTCAGGTTGGTCAGCACCCGATTTGCTGCGGCGTTGTCGATGAAGTCGACGCCGACCGTCAGCGAGGCGAGGCCGAGACCCTTGGAGTTGTAGGTCACGCCCGTGATGTTCAGGCTCGACTTGGCGGTCTCGTCGAACACCAGCTTGAGCTGATCGCCGTTGAGCAGGTTGACGCCGTTGAACGAGGAGTCCTGCGCGGTGGTATCGATCTGGTTGAGGATGTTGTTGAACTGAGACACCAGATTGGCACGCGCCGTCTGGGCAACGCCATCCTGGACGGGGGTGGAAGCCGTCGAGAAGGTCAAGGCCGAGGTGAGCGTGCCGCCGATCGCACCGCCGGCCGCCGTCGAGCCCAGCGTCGAGGACGCATAGTCGTTGGATGCCGTGATGGTCAGCAGGCCGTTGGCGTCGATCGTTGCCGACAGGTTGTTGGCCTGCAGCTTGGTGTTGAGCTGATCGAGCGTCTTGACCGTGCCGTTGGTGCCGTCGCCGAAGGTGACGTTGACCGCCGTGCCGCCGTTGAAGGAGGTGAAGGTCAAGGTCTTGCCGGCGATGCCGCCGATGCCGGAGGTGCGCGCCGCCGTGAAGGCGGTGGCGCTGCCGGTGTTGCCGGCGAGGCCGAACACGTTCAACGCGTTGCCGGTGCCGGTGATCGAGAGGTCGGCGTTGATGCCGGTCGAGATCTTGAGCTGGCCGGACGTGTTGATCGTCGAGTTCGACTGGCCGGTGGCGGTCGCGAGCGTCGCGGTGCCGTTGGCATTGACCGTCGCGGTCTGCACGCCGGTGGCGAGGTCGATCGCCTTCAAGACGTCATTGACCGTGCCGCCCTGCAGATAGACCGTCGAGTTGCCGTTGCCGTCGGTGAGGACGTTGCCGCTGGCACCATAACCGGTCGGAACGCTCGGAGCACCGGTCGAGCCCGGGATCGGCGCGTTCTTGAAGGAGATGACGTGGCCGTTGACGTTCAGCGTCGAGCCGTCGGCGATCGTCGCACCGAGCGAGGTTGAGCTCGTGGTCCGGTTGACGCTCACGGTGGCGTTGCCGCCGCCCACCGAGGTGGTCAGGCCGAGCGCCTTGAGCAGGTCGGCCCTGCCGGTGACGTTCAGATCCGCACCCGTCGAGCTCTTCAGCGTGACGGCGCCCGCACCAACGCTCGAAGCGGTCTGGTTGACGCTGGTCGCGATCGTCGCAGCACCGGAGCTGATGGACACCGTCTTGACGCCGCTGGCCAGATCGACCGCGGTCAAGAGATCGCTGACGGTCGCAGCCGGCGTGCCGGCGGTGCCGAGATAGACCGTGGTGTTGCCGTTGCCGTCGGTGACGAGGTTGCCGCTGACGCCCGAGCCGGCCGCAACCGCACTCGATGCCGGAGCAGCGCCGCTGCGGAAGGTGATGGTCTTGCCGTTGACGGTCAGCGTGTCGCCGTCGGCGGGCTGGGCGTTGCTGGCGAGGCCCGTTGCAGTCGTGCCGTTGGTGGCGATCAGGGTGATGGCGCCGGTCAAGGCCGTGGTGCCGTCGCCGGCCGTTCCCGCCGTACCCGTGAACGAGCCGATGGTGGCACCGAGCGTCGTGGTCCCGTTCGCCGCGGTGGTGCCGCCGGCGGTGCCGTTGTAGAGCACGTTGCTGCTCGCCGTCGCGCTGGCGAAGCTCGTCGTGCCGCGCAGGTCGGCCGCCGTCGCACCGGCGATGGTGGTGGAGACGTTCGACTTGGTGGAGTAGCCGACGGTGGTCTGCAGCGCCTGGTTCGCGATCGATTTCGCGGAGTCGATCAGCTTCTGCAGCGAGGTCAGGCCGGTGTTGGCAGCCTGCAGCACCTGCACGCCGTTGGCGATGCTGTCGAGCAGGTTGTTGATGTCGCTGGCGCGGTTGTCGAGCGACTGGGCCGTGAAGAAGTTGGTGGGATTGTCCAGGGCCGAGTTGACGCTCTTGCCGGTCGACAGACGGTTCTGTGTAGTGGCGAGAAGATCGGCGGTGGACTGGAGAGAGAGCAGGTTCTGGCGAACCGACGCAGAGAGAACAATACCGGACATGACTCTTACCCTTCTGGCTTACGCGTCTTCGTTCGATCGCTTCCGGATCGAGTGACGGGGCCAGCGTGCCGTGACATGGCTAACAAAGGGTGAAATGCATGAAGCCCGCATAAGCGCCGGTTCACCATAAGCGAGTCGAACGTGCGGGCACGGCTCGCAATCCATCTGAAATCATTGGCAATTCCTGACGCTTACGCTCCATTAACCATAACCGCTGGTTACTTTTTCGCGAGGCGCCTGCCCTCTCGAAGTCTCCGAGCAGTGACCAAAAAGAAAGCGGCGGGGCCGAAGCCCCGCCGCCGGATCTTGCTTGCGATGTCGCCCGCTTTGTTAGCGGAGCAGCTGGAGCACGCTCTGCTGCGACTGGTTGGCCAGCGACAGCGCGGAGACCGCGATGGACTGGCGGGTCGACAGCGCCTGGCTGTTGGCCGCCTCGACGTTGGTGTCGGCCAGGGTCAGGTTGGACGAGCCGGTCTGCAGCACGTTGATCAGGTTCTTGTTGAAGTCCTGACGAACCTGCACGATCGTCAGGTTTGAACCCAGAGCCGAAGCTTCCGAACGCAGCGTGCTCGACGCGGAGTTCAGGTTGGTCAGCACCTTGTTGGTGGCAGCGTTGTCGATGAAGTCGACACCGCTGGTCAGCGCGGCGAGGCCAAGACCCTTGGAATTGTAGGTCACGCCCGTGATGCTCAGGCTCGACTTTGCAGTCTCGTCGAACACCAGCTTGAGCTGGTCGCCATTGAGGAGGTTGACACCGTTGAACGAGGAGTCCTGAGCAGTCGAGTCAATCTGCTGGAGGATGTTGTTGTACTGATTGACCAGGTTCGCACGCGCCGTCTGGGCAACCGTATCCTGGACGGGGGTGGAGGCCGTCGAGAAGGTCAGAGCCGTCGTCAGCGTGCCGCCGATCGCACCACCTGCGGCGCTCGAACCGATGGTCGAGGACGCGTAGTCGTTGGTGGTCGAGACCGTCAGCAGGCCGTTGGCGTCGATCGTCGCCGTCAGGTTGTTGGCCTGCAGCTTGGTGTTGAGCTGATCGAGCGTCTTGACGGTGCCGTTGGTGCCGTCGCCGAAGGTGACGTTGACCGCCGTGCCGCCGTTGAAGGAGGTGAAGGTCAAGGTCTTGCCGGCGATGCCGCCGATGCCGGAGGTGCGCGCCGCCGTGAAGGCGGTCGCCGTGCCGGTGTTGCCGGCGAGGCCGAGCGCGTTCAGGGCGTTGCCGGTGCCGGTGATCGACAGGTCGGCATTGATGCCGGTCGAGATCTTGAGCAGGCCGGAGGCGTTGACCGACGAGTTGGTCTGGCCGGAGGCGGTCGCGAGCGTCGCGGTGCCGTTGGCATTGACCGTCGCGGTCTGCACGCCGGTAGCGAGGTCGATCGCCTTCAGCACGTCGTTGAGCGTGCCGCCCTGCAGATAGACCGTCGAGTTGCCGTTGCCGTCGGTGAGGACGTTACCGCTGGCACCATAACCGGTCGGAACGCTCGGAGCACCGGTCGAGCCCGGGATCGGCGCGTTCTTGAAGGAGATGACGTGGCCGTTGACGTTCAGCGTCGAGCCGTCGGTGATCGTCGCACCCAGCGAGGCTGAGCTCGTGGTTCGGTTGACGCTCACGGTGGCGTTGCCGCCGCCCACCGAGGTGGTCAGGCCGAGCGCCTTGAGCAGGTCGGCCTTGCCGGTGACGCTCAGATCCGCACCCGTCGAGCTCTTCAGCGTGACGGCGCCCGCACCAACGCTCGAAGCGGTCTGGTTGACGCTGGTCGCGATCGTCGCAGCACCGGAGCTGATGGATACCGTCTTGACGCCGCTGGCCAGATCGACCGCGGTCAAGAGATCGCTGACGGACGCAGCCGGGGTGCCGGCGGTGCCGAGATAGACCGTGGTGTTGCCATTGCCGTCGGTGACGAGGTTGCCGCTGACGCCCGAGCCGGTCGGAACGGCGGTCGAGGCCGGAGCAGAGCCGCTGCGGAAGGTGATGGTCTTGCCGTTGACGGTCAGCGTGTCGCCGTCGGCGGGCTGGGCGTTGCTGGCGAGGCCCGTTGCAGTCGTGCCGTTGGTGGCGATCAGGGTGATGGCGCCGGTCAAGGCCGTGGTGCCGTCGCCGGCCGTTCCCGCCGTACCCGTGAACGAGCCGATGGTAGCGCCGAGCGTCGTGGTGCCGGTCGCCGCGGTGGTGCCGCCGGCCGCGCCGCTATACACGACGTTGCTGCTCGCCGTGGCGCTCGCATAGGAGGTCGTGCCACGCAGGTCGGCCGCCGTCGCACCGGAGATGGTGGTGGAGACGTTCGACTTGGTGGAATAACCCACCGTGGTCTGCAGCGCCTGGTTCGCGATCGACTTCGCGGAGTCGATCAGCTTCTGCAGCGAGGTGATGCCGGTGTTGGCAGCCTGCAGCACCTGCACGCCGTTGGCGATGCCGTCGAGCAGGTTGTTGATGTCGCTGGCGCGGTTGTCGAGCGACTGCGCGGTGAAGAAGTTGGTGGGATTGTCCAGAGCCGAGTTGACGCTCTTGCCGGTCGACAGACGACTTTGGGTGGTGGCGAGAAGATCAGCGGTGGACTGGAGGGAGAGCAGGTTCTGACGAACCGATGCGGAGAGAACAATACCGGACATTGAGTGTTACCCTTCTGGTACGCAACGCAACAAACTTCGATTAGGATTAATCGATGCTCGGGACGGTGAACGTTGTGGGCTAACAAAGCATGAAGCGTGTCGCGGTAGTCCTCGTCCGGATTCACCATAAGAGCGATGCAGCCAGATGGGCTCGGCCCCTATCATCATGATCGGATGATGTTTTTCATGCACCGGTGAAGCGTTTGCTACTTGTCAACCATAACTGAGAGTGAGCAATTGACTGCATCGAATGCACCCTTTCGACCCCGCCGGGCAGCACTTTAGATGCCGGCGCAAAAAGAAAGCGGCGGGGCCGAAGCCCCGCCGCCGGATCTTGCTTGCGATGTCGTCCGCTTTGTTAGCGGAGCAGCTGCAGCACGCTCTGCTGCGACTGGTTGGCCAGCGACAGCGCGGAGACCGCGATGGACTGGCGGGTCGACAGCGCCTGGCTGTTGGCCGCTTCCGTGTTGGTGTCGGCCAGCGTCAGGTTGGACGAGCCGGTCTGCAGCACGTTGATCAGGCTCTTGTTGAAGTCCTGACGGACCTGCACCACCGAGAGGTTCGAGCCGAGGCTCGAGGCTTCCGAGCGCAGCGTGCTCGACGCGGCGTTCAGGTTGGTCAGCACCTTGTTGGTGGCAGCGTTGTCGATGAAGTCGACGCCGCTGGTCAGCGCGGCGAGGCCAAGACCCTTGGAGTTGTAGGTCACGCCGGTGATGCTGAGGTTCGACTTGCCGGTCTCGTCGAACACCAGCTTGAGCTGGTCGCCGTTCAACAGGTTGACGCCGTTGAACGAGGAGTCCTGCGCGGTCGTGTCGATCTGGTTCAGGATGTTGTTGTACTGATTGACCAGGTTCGCACGCGCCGTCTGGGCAACCGTATCCTGGACGGGGGTGGAAGCCGTCGAGAACGTGAGCGACGAGGTCAGCGTGCCGCCGATCGCACCACCTGCGGCGCTCGAACCGATGGTCGAGGACGCGTAGTCGTTGGTGGTCGAGATCGTCAGCAGGCCGTTGGCGTCGATCGTCGCCGTCAGGTTGTTGGCCTGCAGCTTGGTGTTGAGCTGATCGAGCGTCTTGACCGTGCCGTTGGTGCCGTCGCCGAAGGTGACGTTGACCGCCGTGCCGCCGTTGAAGGAGGAGAAGGTCAAGGTCTTGCCGCTGATGCCGCCGATGCCGGAGGTGCGCGCCGCCGTGAAGGCGGTCGCCGTGCCGGTGTTGCCGGCGAGGCCGAGCGCGTTCAGCGCGTTGCCGGTGCCGGTGATCGACAGGTCGGCATTGACGCCGGTCGAGATCTTGAGCAGGCCGGAGGCGTTGATCGACGAGTTGGTCTGGCCGGAGGCGGTCGCGAGCGTCGCGGTGCCGTTGGCATTGACCGTCGCGGTCTGCACGCCGGTGGCGAGGTCGATCGCCTTCAGCACGTCGTTGATCGTGCCGCCCTGCAGATAGACCGTCGAGTTGCCGTTGCCGTCGGTGAGGACGTTACCGCTGGCACCATAACCGGTCGGAACGCTCGGAGCACCGGTCGAGCCCGGGATCGGCGCGTTCTTGAAGGAGATGACGTGGCCGTTGACGTTCAGCGTCGAGCCGTCGGTGATCGTCGCACCGAGCGAGGTTGAGCTCGTGGTCCGGTTGACGCTCACGGTGGCGTTGCCGCCGCCCACCGAGGTGGTCAGGCCGAGCGCCTTGAGCAGGTCGGCCTTGCCGGTGACGCTCAGATCCGCACCCGTCGAGCTCTTCAGCGTGACGGCGCCCGCACCAACGCTCGAAGCGGTCTGGTTGACGCTGGTCGCGATCGTCGCAGCACCCGAGCTGATGGACACCGTCTTGACGCCGCTGGCGAGATCGACCGCGGTCAAGAGATCGCTCACGGTCGCAGCCGGGGTGCCGGCGGTGCCGAGATAGACCGTGGTGTTGCCATTGCCGTCGGTGACGAGATTGCCGCTGACGCCCGAGCCGGTCGGAACGGCGGTCGAGGCCGGAGCAGAACCGCTGCGGAAGGTGATGGTCTTGCCGTTGACGGTCAGCGTGTCGCCGTCGGCGGGCTGGGCGTTGCTGGCGAGGCCCGTTGCAGTCGTGCCGTTGGTGGCGATCAGGGTGATGGCGCCGGTCAAGGCCGTGGTGCCGTCGCCGGCCGTTCCCGCCGTACCCGTGAACGAGCCGATGGTAGCGCCGAGCGTCGTGGTGCCGGTCGCCGCGGTGGTGCCGCCGGCCGCGCCGCTATACACGACGTTGCTGCTCGCCGTGGCGCTCGCATAGGAGGTCGTGCCACGCAGGTCGGCCGCCGTCGCACCGGAGATGGTGGCGGACACGTTCGACTTGGTGGAGTAGCCGACGGTGGTCTGCAGCGCCTGGTTGGCGATCGACTTCGCGGAGTCGATCAGCTTCTGCAGCGAGGTGATGCCGGTGTTGGCAGCCTGCAGCACCTGCACGCCGTTGGCGATGCCGTCGAGCAGGTTGTTGATGTCGCTGGCGCGGTTGTCGAGCGACTGCGCGGTGAAGAAGTTGGTGGGATTGTCCAGGGCCGAGTTGACGCTCTTGCCGGTCGACAGACGGTTCTGCGTGGTGGCGAGGAGGTCAGCGGTGGACTGGAGGGAGAGCAGGTTCTGACGAACCGATGCGGAGAGGACGATACCGGACATGACTCTGTTACCTTTCTGGTAAACGACGCTACTGTTACACGTCTGCTTGGATCGCGATCGACCCAGCGACGGCGGACCGTGCCGCCGAGACCTCTAACGAAACATGAAATGAAACTCGCGCTTTTGCCCGGTCGCGCGTGATTCGGTCCCGGAAGCGGTGCGCATGGCGGCAACGCCGCACCAATCCCGCCATTGAAAGCATTCAGCTTTTTGGCGGGAATAGCTCGAATTTACAGCTCGTTAACTAGTTGCGAGCGAGAATCACGACCTGACAGGCCGCAACGAACGCTCGGTTACGAAAGCGTTGATGGAGAACAGGAATGGCCCTCAAGGTCGAGCTCAAACCGCACGAACGCATCATCGTCGGCAATTCCGTGATCACCAACACGGACCAGCGGGCCCGCCTGCTGATCGATGGCGAGAACGTGCCGATCCTGCGCGAACGCGACATCCTCACGCCGGAGACCGCCGACACGCCCGCCAAGCTCGTCTATCTGGCGGTCCAGCTCATGTACATCTCCCCGGATCCGCAGACCCAGCACGGCACCTATTTCAACCTGGTACGGGACATCGTCACGGCGGTGCCGAGCTCCTGGCCGATCATCGAAGGCATCAACAACAACATCCTGAACGGCGACCTTTACCGGGCGCTGAAGGAAGCCCGCAAGCTGATCGCCTATGAGGAGAAGCTGCGCAACCAGTTCGAGGCCACGCATCCCAAGGCGGCAGCGGACAAGGACGACGTCAGCACCGCCGCCGCCTGATACGGGCGTTCGCGCCAACGACAACGGCCCCGGATCGCCTCCGGGGCCGTTGTCGTTTTCAGGCGTTCGTCAAACTATTGCGCTGCGAGCGGCGGCGCATCGACCTCGATCACTCCGCCGCTCCGCTGTCCACCGAACTGCAGCACGGCCGCAACCAGCGCATCGATGTCCGCCTCCTCGGTGCGGTGATTGACGATCGCCGCGCGGATCGCGAGCTTTCCGTCCAACGTCGTGCTCGATGGCGCTGCGATGCCGGACTCCTGGATGTCGGCAACAATCTCGCGATTGACAGCATCGCCGCTGCGATAGCGGAAGCAGACGATGTTGAGATTGACCGGCGCCAGCAATTCCAGCCGCGGTTCGGCCAGCACACGCGTCTCCAGATACTTTGCGAGCGCACAGCTCCGCGCCACCGCCGCACCCAGCCGGTCGGTGCCGAACGTCTTCAGCGTGAACCACGTCTTCAGCGCCCGGAAGCCGCGCGACAGATCGGGACCGAGATCGCAGGGCCAGACCGCGCCCGCCGCAAGCCCCCTCGCCTCGCGGCTCAGATAGGCAGCCGGCTGCGCAAAGGCCTGCCGATGCTGTTCGCCGTCGCGCACCAGCAGGAAGCCTGCGTCGTACGGCACCTGCCCCCATTTGTGGAAGTCGAGTGCGATGGAATCCGCAAGCTCGATGCCGCCGAGCAGCGGCGCAAGCTCCGGCGCCAGGATCGCGAGCGCACCGAAAGCGCCGTCGACGTGAAACCAGATTCCTTCCTCTCGGCACAGCTCAGCGATCGCCCTGAGATCGTCGATCGCACCGATATCGACCGTGCCGGCGGATGCGACCACCAGGAACGGCTTGAAGCCGACCTCGCGATCGACGGCGATCTGCGCGCGCAATGCCGCAACGTCGATGCGATGATCGGCATCGACGGCGATCTTGCGCAGTGCATCCGTGCCGAGCCCGGCGATGTCCGTCGCCCTCGCTATGCAGCCATGCGCTGCCTGCGACGTATAGGCCGTGAGCAGCGCACCGTCATTGCCGATGCCGTGCTGACGCGCCAGCGTGCCGAGCGCGGCGGTGCGCGCAACCAGCACGGCCATCAGATTGGCCATCGACGTGCCCGTGACGAAGATGCCGCTTGCGCTCTCGGGAAAGAGGAACAGGCACCGCATCCACTCGATGATCTGGCGCTCGACCTCGATCGGCATGTGGTCGCGTCCGCCGAGATTGGCATTGAGGCCGGCGGCGAGCATCTCCGCGAGCATGCCGACCGCGGTGCCGCCGCCATGCACCCAGCCCATGAAGCCGGGATGGACGTTGCCGGTCGCATAGGGCGCGATATGCTCGGAGAATTCGCGATAGACCTCGGCAAGATCGCTCGCCTCGCGCGGCACGTCCGCTCTGAATGCCGCGCGGACGTCATCGGGAATCGGCCGCCAGACGGGGCGCGCACGAACGTTGGCGATGCCGTCGATCGTCTCGTCCAGCATGCGGTGGGCCAGCGTGCGAAACTCGCTCCAGTCCTGCGGATCGAGCGAGGTATTCGCGACGGCGCTTTGCGCGTTGCGGATGATCTCGTTCATGCTGCGCTCTCCGTGCCCGTCTTTGCATGCCGCGACAGCATCGCCGCGAACGCGGCAAAGATCTTGCGCATCTGCGGCGGCTTGTAGGGAAACACGACCGGCGAATCCATGTTGTGCACGACGGCGGTGTTGTCGGCCTCGAACACCAAGAGCTCGCCGTTCGCGTTCTCGGCGCAATCGACGATGAAATAATCGAGGCCGACGCGCCGGCTCATCTCCTCGAGCGCGTTGCTGTGGCGCGCGCCGAAGGCATGGTCGAAGTCGCGCATGAAGACGGCTTCCTCGGCCCGCTTTTCTTCGCTGAAGGCCATGTAGGCGTTGAGATACCAGATGTCCCAACGATCGGCGATCGCCATGTGGCAGGCGTAGGGCTTGCCGTCGACCATGGCGAGGCGATATTTGCGGTAGAGCCCGTCGGGGCTCACATAATCGACGAAGCGTGCGACGAAGAAGTCCTGCTCCTTCCGTCCGGCGAGATAGGCCACGAGCGCCGCCGCGTCGTCGAGCTTCGCGAGCCCGACGCCGGCATGCGAGCCGCGCGGCCGCGCGATCATCGGAAAGTGCAACTCGCCTGCGATGTCGGCGCATGCGATCCGCCCCTGCGCAAGGTCCGACAATTGCGTCCGCGTTGCGTGAATCGTCGCGGGAATGTCGAGGCCGGGCACGTCCGTCAGCAGCCGATAAAGCTTGTCGCGATCGAGATTGCCGATGCGATCGGGGCGATTGAGCAACGGCCGCGGCCAGTGCGGTGCGGCCTCTGCGATCAGCGCGAGCGCCTCGCGGCATTCCTCGGAATCGGACGCGACCACGATGGCCGCGTCGTGCTCCGGCAAGGTCTCGGGCAAGCCGACGCCCTTGATCACATAGAGAGTCAACAGCTCGATGTCCGAGCCTTCGAGCAGAAAATCGATCGGCGTGTTGCCGCCCATGTCGATATCGGCTGCAAGCGCGAGCAGGCGCAGGCCCGGCTTCGGGGCGGCGCTAGGCGTTCGAAACAATTGATGGAAGGCCAGCACCTCGGACTGGATAGCAAGCCCGTGATCCTTGTCGCCCAGGAGCTGGGTGATCAACGACAGGTCCAGTCCCTCGCCCGCCAGCGCAGTCCCTGCTGCGATGCGCGCGACGAGCTGGTCGCGCAACGGATGCAGATCGACGCCTTCGAAGGCCCGGCGCGTCAGTTGCGCAAAGCCGATGCGGTCGGCATAGTTCGCCGCGGTCAGGCCGATCGGCGCTGAAACCGGATGCTGCATCTCACACCTCGAACGCGGACTTTACCGGCACGGAAGCGGCTGCGCCACCGGCGAGCAGCAGCTCGATCTTCACCAGGACGTGGGCGATCTGGTCGAGAAGGTGCTGCACGTTGCGTTGCGTCTCCGCCCTGTCCGGCGACCAGGCCTCGATCACGAGCCGCGCGCCGACGCAGAGGCGCAGCACCGCCTGCGGCGTCTCGTCCTGCCGCTCCAGTCGCACCGGCTGGCCGATCAGGCAGCGCTGTGCGGCGACCTGACGGTCCTCCGCGCTGCCGCTGATCTCTGCGCTGACGTCACGCGCCAGCGCGCGGTGAACGGCCGTGGTCTCGGCAATAGAAACCGGCTTGCCGTCGCGCAGCAGCGTGAACGGAAAGATGGTGGGTTGCACGAATTCCTCATCGTCGATGCCGGCCACGTCGGTCGCGGCTGGAACAGAGCGCAACGACGGCGACAATGCGATCATGCTGTCGATGCCGGCAGCGAGCTCGGCGAGCATCCCGGCGCGGAAAGCGCCGGGCACAGCGTAGTAGCTGCCGATCTCGGCCAGCGCCGCCTCCCAGCGCAGCCATTGACCGAAATTCGGGCGGCGCTCGAAGCGCGAACGCAGCGCCATCCAGGCCATCGGCCAATCGCAGCGGCCGGCGTAATCGAAGATTCCAGGCGCGATCCCCTCGATGCGGTCGAGCGACCGCGACAGGCCCTTCGGCACCAGCAACGCACCGCTGAAGGCAGGTCCGCCGAAGAATTTGGAGCCGGTGATCAGCACCATATAGCCGCGGTCGAGATAAGAGCGCAGCCGCCGGCGGCCGAGCCTGGCCTGGCAGGCGTCGACGACGATCTGGACCTTGCGCGGCCAGCGCCGCGCGATCTCGTCGAGGCAGGCCGCGCTCGGTGCACGCCATCCGAGCTTCGAGGAATCCATGATCTGGAGCAGCACGGGCGCGCCTTGCGCGATGGCGGCCTCGACCGCATGCAGCACCGCCTCATCGGCGTCCGTGCGCATCGCGATCCCGGCCCCCGGCGCGCGCAACGGCAGCGAGATGCTGGCGCCGGCCAACCCCGCCACCGCGGCGTCCTTGCGAACCGCAAAGCCGCTCGCCGTCAGGCCGCTGAAATGATGTCCACGCGCGGTATGGGTCGTGCCGCTCCCGGTCTGGTCGGCGCCGACCACGATCGTCACCGGCCGCGCGCCGAGCATGGTGCGCGCCAGGAACAGGGCGTGAAGCTGGGAGTCCGTGCCGGACGGCGAGAACACCACATCGACGCGCGGCGAGAGCTGGAGATGGCCGCGCAGCTCGTCGCGCAGGTCCTCGCAGCGTGCATCGAAAGCGACCTCGACCTCGTCGAACAGGCACTTGTGCATCAGCTCCTCGCGCGCCAGCGCGGCGCGGTCATAGGCCGTCTGCGAGATCGTCGAGGCAGTCGAGGAGGCGAAATTCCAGACCTCCGGCTCCGGTGAAGCCGCGCAGCCATAGGCGTTGGCTCGATCGCTGGGATCGAGCGCCAGGCGCGGATCTCCGCCGGACACGAGCAGCGTGTCGAGGGGCGTGAAGAGATCGCGCAGGCGATAGCGCGAACCGCCGGCGGCGGCGCGTTGCATCTCCGACCGAGCGGATGCGCCGCCGCTCATCCCGAAGGGCTCACGCCGCGGCATCGGCCGCCGCCGCAGGCGCGGCTGTGAATTGCGAGGCGATGTCGCCGTGGAACACCGACGGCCCGACGTGGTCGAGCGGGCTCTGAATGTCGGCCCAGATCTCGCCGCCGATGTCGGTCCAGCGCTTGCAGAAGGCGAAGTCCTCGGACAGATACGTGCCGGTCGCCGGATCGATCATGCATTCGAACAGCGCGAACCGGTTCTGGCTCGCCGCCAGCGCATCATGCGAATGCTCGCGGAAGAACCGAAGGTTCGCGTAGTCCGGGTGGCGGCACATCGCTTCCAGGACATGACGCCGGATCATCAGGAAGCCGGTGCCGGCATAGCGCACGCGGGTGAATCCGTTGACAACCACGATGCGGTCAGGATCCTCGATCTCGAGCACGTAGTCGAGCGAGGCCGCCGGCACGTCGGCCCGACCCGACTGGATCGCACGCGCGGCCTTGTCCCAGTTGATCCGCTTGATCGGATAGCAGCCGGCGACGACATCCGCGCCGCATTCGATCAGCCGGAACACCTGCTCCGGCTTGAAGCCGATATCGGCATCGATGAACAGGAAATGCGTCGCCTTGGGATCATCCAGGAACATCGCGACCAGGTTGGCCCGCGCCCGCGTGATCAGCGCGTCGCCGTCGCGCAGGAGAACCTTGAGCTCGAGATTGGACATGCCGTGCACGGCCCGCTGCAAAGCGAAGATCGAGCTCGCATAGATGCTCGACACCTGCCCGCCGAAGCAAGGCGTCGCCACCACCAGCTGCATCTTGTCCGACATCGACCGCTCAGCCCCCGCTGCAATCCTCACCAAGAGGTAAACAGGCCTGGTTAACGGCGTGTTAACGCCTCCTTACAGGAACTTGACGAGCGAGAGCTGCGCCAGGTTCGAGGTCACCTGGTAGGACGCCTGCAGGGCGTTCTGCAGCGCCAGGATCTCGCTCGCGACCTGGTCGGGGGAAGCCGATTCCGCCTGGTCGATGATGGTCTGGAGCTGCGCCTTGGCCTGGGTCTGGCGCGTGCTCGCGTCCTTCATCGTGTTCTGGGCCATCGCGATGTCGGTCTGGATGTCCTCGATGCGCTGCTGTCCGGGCTGCTGGGTCAGCGCCTGGGTCACCCGCAGGCTCAGCGCCGAGACCTGCCCGCCCGAATATTGTCCCGTCGGCGAGGTCGAGAAGGTGCCGAACACCGCGATTGCCTGCAATTGGCGGCGGATCGCATCCTCATTCGCCTGGGCGCCATATTGCACCGTCACGGCATCGTCGACCCGCGCCATCGCGGTCGAGCGCGGCGAGCCGGGCCCGTCATTGCCCAAATACCATTTCACCGTATTGGCCGAGCCGTTCACCAGCGTGGTCGCCGAGCTCGCCGGCGAGGAGCCGACACGCAGCGGCGGCTGCGTGGCGGTCACCGGCGTCGCGGCGAACCCGAGCGCGCTCAGCGCGCCGGTGTTCGACGTCGTGATGTTGAGGCTCGCCGCATCGTCGGTATTGATCGTGATCGAGCCGCCGTGGACCGTCGAGGGCTTTGATGTTCCGGTGATCGCGTCGATCTTGGTCAGCAGGGCCTGGATGCTGTCGGTGACGTTGAGCTGGTTGCCGGTCGCGCCCGAGGCCACGAAGGTCAGCGTGGTGCCGTTGACGGTGATGGTATCGCCCGCGACGAAGCCCGGCGAAATCGAGTCCGAGGGGCTCGCGCCCGATAACGCCGTCGCGCCGGTGACCGGGGCCGCCGGCGCCGCCTGGTTGTTGACGGGGGTCCCGATCGCAGAGCTCGCAGTGTTGAAGAAGTTGTCGCCCGCGACGACCGCCGATGCCGCCACCAGCGAAGTGTTGGCGAGCTTCTGAATCGCGGTGTTCAGCGCCGTGTTGAGGTTCGCGGCGGTGTTGTTCGGGTTGACGGGCGTGCTCGCATCGATCGCGAAGCTGCCGAGCGGCGTCGGCGTCGCCGAGGACGCCGTCAGGTCGATCTGCTCGGTCGTGCCGTCCGGCAGGGTGAACTGAATGCTGAGCTTGTCGCCGTTGTTCGGATTGACGCCGTTGAGATCGACCGAGAACGACACCGGCGAGCCGCTCGGGCCGGTGACGGTCGCGCCAGTCAGCGTCGAGGACACCGCCTTGATCTTGAGGCCGAACGGCGATCCGGCGACGTCTTCCGACACCTGCACCGAGCTTGCCGTCGGCTGCGTCTGCACCAGGCGGCCCATGCCGCTGGCCCCTAAGTCCGCGGCCTGGCGCTCGGCCATGACGGTCTTGAAGCCGGCCTGCGTCGTGGTGCCGTTGATGATGTCGCCGGCATTGGCCACCGACTGGGTGTTGACGGCCGTTCCGGAGAACAGATAGCGGTTGCCGGTCTGCGTGTTGAGGACGCCGACCATCGAGCCGAACTGGGCCGCCGCGGTGTTCTGCGCGATCGTCTGGCCGTTGACGTTGAGATCCTGCGCGGTGTTGGCCGAACCCGTCTGCACCGTGCTGCGGATCTTGGTCAGCGATTGCAGCGCGGTATTGGCGAGGTTGATGCTGACGTTGACGTTGGTGATCGTGTCGGTATAGGCGGCGATGTTGGAGAGCTGCGCGCGTCCCGCGATGGCAAAGCCCTCGTTGGTGCCCATGCCGGAATAGTTCTGCGACAGCTTGCCGGTCGAAAGCTGCGTCGACAAATCGGTGAGCTGCTGATTGATGTTGCGGATCTGCGCGCCGAGAACCGACGAGGAGTAGTTGATGCTGCTGATCGACATGTTTCAGAGCCCTGTTACTGCTTACAATTGAGCCTGGATCAACGTGTTCATCATGCTCTGCACCACCGACATGACGTGGGCGTTGGCGGCGTAGGCGTTCTGCAGCTGGATCAGGTTCGACATCTCCGCGTCCAGGTTGACCTTGGAGGTCGAGTCGAACTTGGCCTGAAGCGTCGAGACCACCACGCTCTGGCCCTGCTGGAGCTGGGTCGCCTGGGTCGCGGCGTTGGCCTGCACGCTCAGGAACTGCTGGAGGAAGTTCGAGACACTGCCGGTGAAGGGCTGGGCCGCCGAGCCGAGGCCGCTCTGCGGCGAATAAGAGAACACCGTGCTGGTGAGCTGCGAATAGAGATAGTCCGAACGCGTGGTGTCGCCCGCGGGCGTCACCGGCGAGGTGTTGTAGACCGACATCCTGGTCGGGTCGGCGACCAGCTGCGTGTTGACGGCGATGCGGCCGGCAAGGCCGGTCATCTGCGAGCCCGATGCCGTGATCGCGCCGGTGTAGAGCGCCTGCCCGCCGTCGGTGAACAGCGGCAGCTGCGGATTGCCCGAGGTCAGCGACGAGATCGTCTTGGTGGTCGAGGCCGAGTTGACCTTGGCAAGGCCGGTGTTGTCGTCGGTCACCCGCAACGTCGTCGCGGTCGCCGGTGACGGGGCTGCGGAGAACGACAGATGCGTGCCTGACAGCGCAGTGTTCAGCGCGGACGCGATCGCATTCATGCCGCCGGCGAAGTTGACGCCGATCCGCATCGGGTTGGCGTTCGTCGCGTTCTGGAGCGGCAGCGCCGCCGGGTCGGTCACGTTGACCAGCGTGATCTGGCGCTGCGTGTTGGTGGCCGTGTCGGTGTAGGTGATGTTGACGGTGTTGCCCGGCAGCGCGCCGGCAAGCTCCAGGTCGAAACCGGCCGGCGAGCCGGAGACGGTGCTGCCGGCCGTGGTCTTGTCGGACAATGCGCTCGCCATCGTGGCGGCGAACTGGTCGATCTGGTTCTGCGCCTGCACCAGCGTCTCGTCGCGCAGCTTCAGATCGGCCGCAATCTGCCCCGACGAAACTACGTTGTTGGCGACAACGTCCACTTGCGAGCCGTTCGGCAGCTTGATGTTGAGCGCGCCGACGCCGGACTTGGTGGGGTCGATGTTGTAGAGCGAGGTCGCCGACAGCGCGCCGGCCGAGGCAAAGGAGAACTCCGAGGCGAGCCCCGCGCCGACCAGCTGAATGCCGGTCGTGGTATAGATGTTGGTCTGGTTCGAGCCGTCGGTGGTGACGCGGACGTCGACATATTTCGACAGCGTGTTGATGGCCTGGTCACGCTGGTCCATCAGCGTGGCGGCCGAGGGATCATTGGGCGACAGGCCCTGGAGCTTGGTGTTGATGTCGGCGATCTGCTGCATCGCCGCGTTGGCGGCCCGTGCCGAGTTGCCGAGGTCCTGCTCGACGTTGGAGCGCAGCGACTGGATGCCCTTGGTGGTGACGTTGAGCTGCGTCGCGAGCGCCTGCGCCGCACCGAGCGCGACGGTTTGCGCCGACGACGCCCCCGAGCTGGTCGACAGCGCCTGCAGCGCCGTGGTGAATTTGTTCAGCGCGGCTTCGAGCGTGCCGCTGTTGCCGGGCGTGCCATAGACATTCTGAAGCTGCTTCAGGATGTTGGCCATCTGGTCGGCGTAACCGCTGCCGCCGGTCTCGGTCCGCAGCTGGTTCAGCACATAGGCGTCGAGCTCGCGGCTGACGCCGGTCGTCATCGCCGTCGCGCCGAAATCGCCGGTGGTGACCTCGATCTGGTTCGGCGTCTGGACGACGTAACCCGGCGTCTGCGCATTGGCGACGTTCGAGGAGACGATCGAGAGCGCGGCCTGGTTGGCACGCAGACCGCTCATCGCACTGGCGAGGGCTGAACTCAAACCCATATCACTGGCCCGCCTTTGGTTACGTCACGCGCCGCTCAGCGCAACACGTTGAGGAGATCCTGCACCATCGAATTCGCGGTCGTGATCACCTTGGTATTGGCCGAATAGGCCTGCTGGGTCACGATCAGCTTGGTGAATTCGTCGGCGATGTCGGTGTTGGAGCCCTCCAGCGACGAGCCGCTGATGGTGCCCGAGGCGCCGTCGATGGCGTCTCCCGACTGTTCGGTCGCGGCATAAGCGCCGCCGTCCATCGCCTTGAGGTAGTTGGTGCCGTTGAAATGCGACAGCTGCACCTGGGCGAGGTTGAGGTTCTGGCCGTTGGAGAAGGTCCCGACCACGACGCCATTGTTGTTGACGGCGACCGAGCGCAGCTGACCGGCGGAATAGCCGTTCTGGGTGATGGTGTTGATGGTCACCGCGCCGCTGGTGCTGGCATATTGCGTCAGCCCGCCCGAGGAGATGTTGAAGGCGACCGAGCCGAGCGACTGGCCGCTGACCGTGACGTTGTTGATCGTAATGCCCGAGCCGCTCGGCGAGGTCAGCGAGCCGTCGGCGGCGAAGGTGAAGGTCTGGCCGGTGTTGACCCAGCCGACCGTGGTGCCGGTGGCGTTCGGGTCGGTCTGGTAGAACAGGTTCCAGCTATCCGAATGGCCCGCGCCCAGCGAGGCACTGTCGGTCTTGGCCCAGCGCAATTGCAGGTTCACCGGCGTGCCGGCGGCGTTGTAGGCCGTCACGGCGCCGCCGCTGATCGATTCCTTGGTGAAGGTGCCGATGTCGTTACCGATCACGCCGCCGGTGCCGGCGGTGCCGCCACCGTCGCGGTTCTTGGTGATGGTCGACGTGAAGCCGAGCGCGGAGAAGGCAGCGCTGTTGGAGCTGGACACCGAAAGGTTGGAGACGGTGCCGGTGTTCAGCGTGATCACGCCGCCGCTGCTGACCGACGACCCCGAAGCGCCGGAGAGCGCGTCGATCTTGCCGAGCAAGGTCGTGACGTTGTCGGTGGTGAGTATCTGAGTGGCGCTGGGCACCGTCGGCGGCGATACGAAGGTCAGTGTCTGGCCATTGACGGTGATGGTGTCGCCGGCGGAGAAGCCGGATGTGAGCACCTGGGCGCCGCCGGCCGTCGCGCTGCCGCTCAGCACCGTCGCACCTGAGATCGCCGGCGAGGACAGCACGTTGCCGCCACGCGTCACGCTGCTGATGCCGAGCGCGGTGGCGGCCGTGCCGCTGCCGACTGCGACGTCGGTGCCGGTGCCGGTCGCGATCTGGATGTTGCCGCTGGCATTGAGCGAGGCGGTGACGCCGGCGCCGCCGGCGGTCTGGATCGCGTTCAGGATGTCCGCCACCGTGGCCGTCGTGCCCGCGCCGAGACCGATCGTGGTGTTGTTGCCGACCGTCGAGACGGTCGTGCCGCCGTTGAAGGTGACGGTGTTGCCATTGACGGTCAGCACCTGCCCGCTCAGCGCGGTGAGGATGCTGGAAGCAAGATGGGTGCCGACCGTGTTGTCGAGCGAGGTGGTGGTGGAAGCCACGGCGGACGAATTGTTCTGGAGCGCCACCGTGCCCGTTGCCGTCGTCGACGTGTAGGCCGAGCGGATGTTGCCGGTTGCAGCCGCGCCTGACACCGTTGCGTTGGTATATGGCGCCGGCGGCGTGCCGACCGGCAGCGGGTTGGCTGCGAAATCGGACGGGTTCAAGCCACCGGCCGCCAGCAGCGTGCCGGTCGCGGCGGTGGTTTTCGCCACCGTGTTCGGCTGGGTCGGCAGGTTGGCCGCGTACTGGATCGAGGTGGTCGCCTGCGCCGGAATGAAGTTGTTCTGGAATTGCAGGACGTTCGCCACGCTGCCGGTCGGGTTGCCGGTCTTCGGGTCGACCGTGACGCCCATCAGGTAATAGCCGGCGCCGTTGACCAGGTTGCCATTGGCATTGAGCTGGAAGTCGCCACGCCGCGTGTAGTAGGTGACGCCGGTGAAGACAGGCACATTGTCGACCACGCCGCTCGCCTTCTGGATCGAGAAGAAGCCGTCGCCGGTGATCGCCATGTTGGTGGCGACGCTGGAGGACGAGATCGTGCCCTGCGTGGTGATGGTGGCCTTGGCGTTGGCCGTCACGCCGCCTGCGACCTGCTTGCTTGGGACCGAGGAGTCCGGAATGAGGTCGACGAAGCTGGTGCCGATGCCCTTGTAACCGGTGGTGGATGAGTTCGCGATGTTGCCGGAAATGTTCTGCAGCGCGAAGGACTGCGCCTGCAGGCCACCCACCGAGGTGTTCATTGCATCGAAGATACCCATAACTTTGTCTCCAAATCCGATCTCGGCGGCCGGTCGACCATGGCCGCAATCGGAAAGAGACGTCGCAAGGCCTATGCCAATGCTGGTATCTTCAGGAAATCAATGACTTAATGAAAAGGCCCCGGCCCGATGACCGGGGCACATTTGCCGGGACCGGCAACAATTGCCGGGACTCCCTTACGTCGCCGACGCCGCGGCCGGGTGGAAGACCAGCCCGAAACCATCGATGCAATAGCGCAATCCGGTCGGCTTCGGGCCGTCGTCGAAGACATGGCCGAGATGGCCGCCGCAGCGCCGGCAATGCACCTCGGTACGGACCATGCCGTAGGTACGGTCCTCGGTCTTGCCGACATTGCCCTCGATCGGCGCATAGAAGCTCGGCCAGCCCGTGCCGCTCTCGAACTTGGTCTCGGACGCAAACAGCGGCAGGTCGCAGCCGGCGCAGGCGAAGATGCCCTTGCGGTGCTCCTTCAAGAGCGGGCTGGAGCCGGGCCGCTCGGTGCCGTGGTTGCGCAGGATCTCATATTGCTGCGGCGTGAGCTGGGCCCGCCATTCGGCCTCCGTCTTCGTGATCTCGAACTTTTGCGCGGCCTTCTCGCCGGCCTCGGCAGGTGTTCCTCTCAGCCAGCGGAAGGCCGTAAGGCCGAACAGGCCGGCGACAGTCGTGAGCAGGATGCGGCGGTCAAGCATGTCATTCTCCGTGCGCGGGAAGTCCACGCCCTGAGATACGGGCTTCTGAGGCCGACGTTACACGTTGGGGCGGAATTTCGCTCAACTTATTGCGAGACGCGGTCGTCCTGCACAACCGGTTCCGCGGCCCCGACCGCAGCTTTCGGCGGTGGCGCCGGCCGCGGCCGCACGCCGGGCGGCGGACGGCGCGGGCCGGTGCCGGCGGCCCGGTTGGCTTCGGCGAGGCGGGCCTCGCGTTCCCTGTCCTTGACCCTGGCGCGCTCGCGATAGCGGGCGAGCGCACCTGCGGCGGCGGAGCTCGCCCTGCCCCAGATCCCGACCAGCTGGCCCGCGACGCGCCCCGTGGCACCGCCCGCCCAGACCAACTCGAACGGCGAGAACAACTTCCAGCGCTCATCGCCCCACAAGATGCTCCGCGCGATCATCTGTCCGGCCATGGCCGAGGTGTTCATCCCCTGGCGGCCGAACCCGCTCGCCACCCACAGGCCTTTGCGCAGCTGGCCGATCTGCGGCATGCCGTGCACGGTCTGGCCGGTGGCGCCGCCGAACATGTCGGTGATCTCGACATTGCCGAGCTCGGGAAAGATCGTCCGGATCCGCCGCCTGACGGCGCCGGCGAAGCGCTGCGGACGCGCGGCCCAGGTGGTCTCCGGGCTCTCCCACATCAGCCGGTCGCCGTCGACGATCCGGAAATGGTCGACACCGTCGGAATCCATCACCGATCCCTTGAAGGCGATGATCTCGTGCAGGCGCTCGCCGAGCGGCGCGGTGATGCCGGCATAGCGCCAGACCGGCAGCAGCGTCTCCGACAGGCGCTTCAACGGCGCGCCGAGATGAATGTTGCCTGCGAGCACGATGTGGCTCGCGCGCAGCCGTGCCGAGGGCGTGACGATGCGCTTGCGGATGCCGGAATGATCGATGCTGACGACCGGCGTGTCCTCGAAGATGCGGGCGCCTGCCCGCCGCGCCATCGCCGCAAGGCCGTGCACATATTTCCGGCCGTCGACCTGGAACGCTTTCGGATAATACACGCCGTGGAAGTAACGGTCGGTCTTGAGCGCACCGCGCACGCGATCGACCTGCCAGCCCTCGACCTCGGTGTCGAAATCCTCGTTCAGCATCTGCAACCGGCTGATCAGCCGGTCGCCGGCATCGACGTTGGAAAGCTCCAGCACGCCGTCGCTGACGCCGATCCCCGGCATGTTCTCTTCGCTGG
This sequence comes from Bradyrhizobium sp. USDA 372, assembly GCF_053629095.1. Classification (NCBI taxonomy): domain Bacteria; kingdom Pseudomonadati; phylum Pseudomonadota; class Alphaproteobacteria; order Hyphomicrobiales; family Nitrobacteraceae; genus Bradyrhizobium; species Bradyrhizobium sp. USDA 372. The sequence goes on from NZ_JBRJHR010000001.1 coordinate 1,529,189, forward strand.
CGTTGGCCCGGACGAACTCCGCGCCCTGCTTCGACAGCGTCCACAATTCGCGGGCGTCCTCGAAGCCGATGCGCTCGATCAGGTCCGCGAGCGGCAGCGCAAAGCCCGGCATCACGGTGCCGAGCTGGTTGCCGGAGGCATTCCAGCCGACATGCCGGCCCTCGAGCACCGCGACGCTGGCCCCGAGCCGGGCCGCTTCCAGCGCGATGGAAAGCCCGGCAAGCCCCGCCCCGATCACACAAATGTCGGCATCGAGATCGAACGACAGCCGCACGCGGTCGCGAAAGCCGGCTTCTTCCTGGGACACGCTTGTGAAAGTCTCGCTCATAGCGTTTCTTAGAGCATGATCCGGAAAAGTGTGCAGCGGTTTTCCGGTAAGATCATGCTCAAAATAACAACCTGAAGCGCGGTGATGATTCGTTCTAATCTCAGCGCGCTTCATACCAACCGGGCGCCTGTCACCTTGTCCTCAACCGGCGCCTGTAGATTATCCTGGACGTGGAACGATTCGAGAATGCCATGCGCCGTTTGATGCTGCTGCGTCACGCCAAGACCGAGACGGACGCACCGAGCGGCCGTGACCAGGACCGCCGGCTCGACGACCGCGGCCACAAGGATGCCGCGCAGATGGGCGACTGGATCGCCGCCCATCCGCCCTTCCCTGATACTGTATTGGTATCCCATGCCGTGCGGGCCCGGCAGACCTGGGACATCGCCTGGGAGGCGATGAAGGACCGCGTCCGGGCGCCGCAGGTCGAGGTCCTGCCGGAACTCTACGGCGCCGATCCCGCGCAGATCCTGGAAACGATTCGCACGGCAACCGCCCCGGCCGATTCGAAGCGGTTGCTGCTGATCGGCCACAATCCCGGCATGCACGAGGTCGCCCTGATGCTGATCGGCGGCGGTGATCCTGATGGCGCCAAGGCACTCGGCCACAACCTGCCCACGGCGGGGCTTGCGATCTTCGACTTTGACGTCAAGGATTGGGATGACGTGGCCTACCGCCGCGGCAATCTGGTGCTGTTCGTCAGCCCCAAGCTGCTTCGATCGGGCTAGAGACGCGCGGGCGCCGTCTCGACCGGTTGATCCAGCCTGGTTCACAGGGAGGCGCAGATGTTCAAGTCCATCCTCGTGCCCATCGACCTCGCCGACACCGATCTCGCCAAGCCGGCGATCGCGACCGCGGCGACGCTGTCGCAGACCTGGAGCGGCACGGTGCGCCTGCTCAACGTGCTGCCGATGACGCCGGTGATGCTGGCCGAATACGTTCCGGCCGATTTCGACGAGCAGCAGCGCCAGACCTCGGAAGAGGCCCTCGCCATCGTAGCCCGCGAATCCGGCATCGAGCCTTCCCGCATCTCCAGCGTGGTGCGCCAGGGCGGCATCTATCACGAGATCCTCGAGGAAGCCGTGCACATGAAGGCCGATTTGATCGTGATGACCTCGCACCGGCCGGCGATGCGCACCTATTTCCTCGGCTCCAACGCCGGCCACGTCGTGCGTTATGCCAAGTGCTCGGTACTGGTGGTGAGGCACTGAGGGGCAGCTGACTCCGTCATTGCGAGCGCAGCGAAGCAATCCAGAAACTTTCCGCGGCGACAGTCTGGATTGCTTCGCTGCGCTCGCAATGACGACGTTGGGACAGCTGTGTACGAAGGCACCGCTCTCGTGCCCCGGACGCAGCGCAGCGTCTCCCCGGCGATGCGAAGCATCGTCCGGTGCGACGATGCGCTGCAGAGCCGGGGCCCATGCATCAGCGAGTGCGGTCGCTCGGTCCCGGCTCTGCGCAGCAGCGTTTCACGCTGCAGCGCGTTCGGGACACGCGAGGAACGCGCAGTCGAAGGAGATCACAGATACCGCGACAGCTCGGCCTTGAACTGCCCGTACACGGCATCCTCGATCTGGCTGCGCGTGATGCCGATGTCGCGCAGGGCGCGGTCGTCGAGCTCGTTCAGCGTCTTGACGGCGGAGCGGCGCTCGAGGCGGTCGAACAGCGCAGTGACGCGCAGGGCGAGGGCACTGAAAAATCCGCTGGATGAGGTTGGGCGTAAAGTCCGCCCGGCAGTTTGCGAGATCGTGGTCATTCTTCTTCTCCGGCCTTTCGTCCCGCGCGGCGAAGCAGGTGCCGTTGGCGCGGGCGCTTGTGGCGCCTGCACCTCATTTGCCGTCGGATTGCACTCGCTCCCCTCGGCTCAATCGCGGAACTTGATGGAACTTAAATGCTCCAGTACACTCCTCGGAGCAAGCAAAACATTGCTCTCGGTGCAATATGTCCAAGTTCGAGTACGTGAAGCTCGCCGATGCCATTGCGGCCGATATCACTAACGGCACGTTAAGGCCCGGCGACCGGCTGCCGCCGCAGCGCAATTTTGCCTATGACCGCGGCATCGCGGTCTCGACCGCGAGCCGGGTTTATACGGAATTGCTCCGCCGCGGCCTCGTGGTCGGCGAGGTCGGGCGCGGCACGTTCATCTCCGGCGACGTCAGGCGTGAAGTCGAGACCATGAGCGAGCCGGCCGACGCGCGCATCAATCTCGAGGTCAATTATCCGCTGTTGCCGCAGCAATGGGCCATGATCGCCAAGAGCCTCGCCGGGCTCGAGCGCATCGATGCGCTGGAATCCGCGCTGCGGGTTTCGACCAGCACCGGCACCAAGAGCGCGCGCATGGCTGCTGCCGCCTATCTCGCGCGCAAGGATTTTGCGCCCCAGCCCGAGCAGATCTTCTTCACCGCCAACGGCAAGCAATCGCTCGCAGCCGCGCTTGCCGCGCTCGTGCCCACCGGCGGCCGCTGCGGCGTCGAGGCGCTAACCTATCCCTACGTCAAGAGCATCGCCGCGCGGCTCGGGGTGACGCTGGTCCCGATCCCCATGGACGAATTCGGCGCGCGGCCCGACGCCATCCAGAAGGCCCATCGCGAGGCGCATTTGTCGGCGCTGTATCTGCAGCCCATCATTCAGAATCCGCTCGGCGTCACCATGAATGCGACGCGGCGCGCCGACATCATGCGCATCGCCGAGAAGCTCGATCTCACCATCATCGAGGACATCGTCTACGGCTTCCTCGCCGACGACACGCCGCTGGCGGCGCTCGGCCCCGACCGCTGTATCGTGCTCGACAGCCTGTCCAAGAAGGTCGCGCCGGGGCTCGCGCTCGGCATCCTCGTCGCACCGCCACATCTGCGCGAGAGTGTGATGAGCGCGGTGCGCACCGGCGGCTGGATCGCCTCCGGCCATGCGCTCGCGGCCGGGCAGCGGCTGATGGCCGACGGCACCGTCGCCGAGCTGACCCGGCTGAAGCGCATCGATGCCGCGCGCCGCCAGCAGACCGCCGCAAGACTGCTCGCCGGCTACCAGATCGCCGCCGATCCGCGCTCCTATCATCTCTGGCTGACGCTGCCGCCGCACTGGCGCTCGCAGACATTCGTCGCCGCAGCAGCAAGGCGCGGCATCGCGCTGACGCCGTCCTCGACCTTCGCGATCGCACACGGTCATGCGCCGAATGCGGTGCGGCTCGCGCTGGCCCCGCCCTCGCCCGAGCAGCTCGATTCCGGCCTGCGCACCATCGTCTCGCTGCTCGGCACCAAGGAGGATGATTTCGATTCGACGGAGTAAAGCTCAGATCTGCGGCCAGTCCGCGATGAAGCCCCTCGCCTTGTAAGGTTCGATCTTGTCCCATTCGTGCAGCATGCGGCGGCGAAATTCGACGTCGGTATGCCAGAGTGCACGCGGTGTCGCGAAACTATCGACGGTGAGCAGCATCTTCTCGACCGCCGGCCAATGTCGATGCAGCGTCATCGGATAACGCCGCGAGGTCCAGGTGTTGCCGAGGCAGATCACACTGCGGATGTTCTCCAGTCCGATTGCCGCATCGATGATCGGAAGCGAGAAGATGACGTTCTCGCCCGTGTTCATCGCGCGATCCTCCTCCAGGATAACGTCCGCCGGAATGCCCGCCGCAACCATCGCGGCCTTGATGATGCTGCACTCCGATTGCTCCGAGCCAAGCGTCACCCCGCCGCTGACAATCGACCAGCGGAACAGGCCCTCGCGCCACAGCCTTGCGGCGGTGTCGACACGCAAGCCAACGTCCTCGCGGGTACCGAACACGAACAGCAGGTCGGCTGGCCGAAGCGGCGTGTCGATCAGATGCGTGCGGTTGATTCTGGCGATCTCGTCTGCCGTCGGCAGACGGGTACTCCGGTCCATGACTGACATGTCCACAAGATGCGACGCTCGCGGCGGGACGCGAAGTCACGTTTGATTGCGACCGATTGCACCTAAGGCAGCAGCGCCTTCGGCACGCGGTCGAAACCGTAGCTGTGCGGCCGGTTGCGCCGCACGAAGCCGCCGACCTGCCAGGCGAACAGCGCGGCGAAGCCGAGGATGAACAGCACGCCGGCGAATTCGCCAGTCAGAAGCGCACGGATCAGGAGTCCCGCCATCGCCACAGCGAGCACGGCCAGGAACGCCAGCACCGCCGCATAGGTCTTGCGGCCGAGCCCCGCGGTCAATTCGGCGCGGCTGCCCGCCTTCGCCATCCGCGCGTGCAGCTCGATCAGGAAATCACGAAAGCCGTTGTCCTGCGGCGCCATCAGCGCCGCGGTCTGCCAGCTCGTCGACAGGATCGCGACGCGGCCGCCACCAGCGCGGCTGATATCGGCGCGGAAGCGATGCTGCTGCATCGACACCGGGCGGAACGACAGCCGGATCGCCGAGATCTCGTCATAGCGCCACAGGTCGGAGCGGCCGGCGATGTGCCAGGACAGCCCCTGCTCCGTCAGCTCGAAGCGATGCGCCGAGCCGATCAGCGAGGCCTTGTAGGCGTAGCTCGTGGCCGAACCAGCTTCAGCTCCCGGCATGTCGATCAATGATCCCATCGGCGATCGGCTTGCGCGATCGCCCCCCGCCATCCTACAAGCGAGGCATGGCTGAGACGACCTTTTTTCCACGCCGCCTGATTCTCGGCGCCGCAATGATCTCCGGTGTGTTGCTCGCGCTCGCGGTGCACATGCTGGGCGCGCGCTACGGTCTCGACCTCGGCGGCCTCTGGCGCTCCGACACGCACGAGTTCATTCCGGCGGGCGCTGCGATCGCCTGGTGGCTGATCGCCACCGTCGGCTTCTCCGGCGGTTACTTCACCGCGAGCCTGATGCAGAGCGCCGTTTCCGGACAGATCCCGCAGCGGATGCGGCAATTCCTGATCGCGGTTGGCGTGCTCCTGCTTGCGGGAGCGGGTCAGGCGGCGTCGGCGCCGAGCCCGATCCCGACCGTGTCGGGCGTGCTCGCCGGGCTTGCCGCCCTGTGTCTCGGCGCCGTGATGGCGTTCTGCGGCGCGCATTTCGCGCTGCGCCGAAGCTGACCTCTCAAGCCGACGCGCGCAGCCGCGGCCGTTCCAGCATGATCGCGACATCCGAGGCAGGCCGCGGCTTGCTGAACAGATAACCTTGCGCCTGGGTGCAGCCCTCGCGCCGGAGTAGCTCGAGCTGCGCGTCGTTCTCGACGCCCTCCGCCGTGGTGACGATACCGAGGCTGCGGCCGAGGCCGGTCACGGCGCGAATGATCGCCATGGAATCCTCGCGCGTCGCCAGCTCCGACACGAAGGAACGGTCGATCTTGATCTTGTCGAACGGGAAGCTGCGCAGATAGCTCAGCGACGAATAGCCGGTGCCGAAATCGTCGAGCGAGATCCGCACGCCCATGGCGCGCAGCTCGTGTAGCGTGGTCAGCGTCGCTTCGCTGTTCTGGAGCAGAACGGATTCGGTGATCTCGAGCTCGAGGCGGCGCGCACCGAGTCCCGATACGGCCAACGCCTCGGTCACCGCTGCGATCAGGTTCGGGCTCCTGAACTGCACCGGCGACAGATTGACGGCGACGTCGACATCGTCGGGCCAGGTGACCGCGTCGGCGCAGGCGGAGCGCAGCACGAATTCGCCGAGCTGAACGATGAGCCCGGTCTCCTCGGCGAGCGGGATGAAGCTGATGGGCGCGATCAGCCCGCGCTGCGGATGGTTCCAGCGCAGCAGCGCCTCGAAGGCGACGACGCGGCCGCTGGCGACCTCACGGATCGGCTGATAATAGACCTGAAACTCGTCGCGTTGCAGCGCCGCGCGCAGATCCATTTCCAGAAGGCGCCGCGCCTGCGCACGCGCATCCATGCCGGTTTCGAAGAAGCGATAGGTGCCGCGGCCATCCGCCTTGGCGCGATAGAGTGCAAGGTCCGCGTTCTTCAACAGTTCGTCCGGATTGCTGCCGTCCTGCGGCGACAGCGAGATGCCGATCGAGACGCCGATCACGATCTGATGGTCGTCGATCTGGTAAGGCGCCGAGATCACCTCGACGAGGCGTCCGGCAAGCGATCGCGCGGCGATCTCCTCGGAGCGCCCGATCTGGACCACCGCGAACTCGTCGCCGCCGAGCCTCGCCACGGTGTCCTGTTCGCCGACGGTGGACTTGAGCCTGCGGCCGACCTCCTTGAGCAGCGCATCGCCGATGGGATGGCCGAGCGAGTCGTTGATGTCCTTGAAGTGATCGAGATCGAGACAAAGCACCGCGAGCTGGTCGCCCGACTTGGTCTGACGCAGTCCCTGCTCGAGCTGTTCGTGGAACAGCACCCGGTTCGGCAGGCTGGTCAGCGCGTCATGGCGCGCCATGTGCGAGATCTTGGCCTGTGCCTCCAGCCATTCGGTGATGTCCTCGAAGGTCGCGACCCAGCCGCCGCCCTGCATCGGCTGGTTAACGACCCGGATGGAGCGGCCGAACCGGTTGACGACGTCGGTCGTGGTGCGGCCCTCGCGCGCGTCGGCGACGAGGCGGGCGAAGAATTCATCGGCGTCGCCCTGCCACTGGCCTTTGGCCTGCTCTTCCCTGAGCACGTCGACCAGCAAGCGGCCGGTGAGCGGCACGTCGGTGCGACGGAGCATCGCGGCATAGCGCTCGTTGAACAGGATGATCTTGCCGTCGGCGTCGAACATGCACAGCCCCTGCGACATGTTCTCCAGCGCGCTGTCCAGCACGATCTGCTGACGGCCCAGTTCGCCCTTGGCGCGGCGGTCGAGCAGCGCGGCCACGAGCGCAATCGCGATGATCGCGACGGCGGCGCTGGCAGTGAGGAACGACAAGGAGGCGGGCGGGATCGAGAGCCCGCTGATTGCGAGCGTCGGGTCCGGCGTCAGCAGCACCGCGCCCATCGCGGTGAAATGATGCGCGACGATCGCGAGCGTCAACAGAGCAGTCGCGCTCAGCGCATGCCGAATGTCCTCACCTCGGGCAGCGACGAACAGCGCGAGCGCTGCGAAGACGACGCCGAACAGCACCGAGGCGGCAACCGTGCCTCCGATCCAATCCACCCGTGCCGGCATCTCCAGCGCAGCCATGCCGGTGTAATGCATCGCCGCGACGCCCAGGCCGACAATGGCGCCGCCGACGACGATCCACACCTGGCGCGAGGACGCCACCGCGATGCTCAGGCCCACGAAGGTCAGGGAGATCGCAAACATGAGCGAGAGAATTGTCACCGGGATGTTGTAGGCGCCGGCGCTCCCCGGGCCGTAGGCGAGCATCGCGATGAAATGCGTCGCCCAGATGCCGCATCCGCTGACGGCCGCATCCAGGGCGATCCAGGCCAGACGCCCGGCTCCGTGCGTCGCGCGTGCGCGCTGAAACAGGCTGATCGCCGCGGCGCTGGCGAGCAGGCACACTGCGCCCCCAAGGGCGACCAGTCGCCAGTCATGTTCGTCGGTGAGACAGTAGAGAACTTGATACATTGCCAGCCCCTATCGACCCGCACTTGAGCCGACAGTGGTGGACGATCGGTAACCGGCTACAAACCTGCTCCGGAAGTGGTGAATGGAAGATGAGCGAGTTCGGTCACATTGTTGATCCTCGCGATGGCGCACCGAAGCAGCACCACGGCAGCGGGAGGCGAGCAGGCAAAAGCGCCGCGCGGAATATCGCGCGGCGCTCGTGGTTACCTATCCTCAGCTCGCCGCGCGCAGGTTCACCTTGCTCTCGGCAAGAATCGTCAGCTTCTTGTCGGTCGCCTTCTCCTCCTCGAGCGTCTTGGCGAGCACCGTCGCACAATCATTGCGGCCGAGCTGCTTGGCCCAGGCGATCAGGCTGCCGTAGCGGACGATCTCGTAATGCTCCGCGGCCTGCGCAGCATTGATCAAGGCCGCGTCCAGCACCGCCTTGTCGGCGACTTCGCCGGCGGTCTCGTCGGCTTCCTCGATGATGCCGTCGATGGCCGGGCAGTCGACCGCCTTCACCGCGACGCCGTGCATCTTGAAGACCTCCTCGAGCCGAGCAACGTGCTGCTTGGTTTCCTCGAGGTGCGTCAAAAAGCCCTGTTTCAGCTGCGGATCAGTGGCCTTGCTCGCCATCTTCGGCAGCGCCTTGGTGAGCTGCTGCTCGGCGTAATAGATGTCCTGGAGCTGATGCACGAACAGGTCGTTCATGGACTTGATGTCTTTTGTGAACAGTCCCATCGTTCCGATCCTCTCGGGTCTTGGGAACACGGCGGCGCCGGCTTTGCACGAAAAGCCGCATATTCCGCCATGTTCGATTGCTGATGGAGCCTAACGACCACGCGGCATCGACGTTCCAAACAGGCCGATACCGCTTGCGCTGGAACAATGCGGACCGCGCCAGGATTTGACACCGTGTCGGCACAGTGAAGGCGCGAATGGAGCCGGGTTTCACGACTCATATGCTTAACGCGCCTCCGATATGAAGTGCGTATGACAAAGTTGCCGGCCGAACGCAGAACCTATTGTTGTCAAGGGCTGCACAAGCCGCTGATTTTGCCTTAAATGAGCTGGATCATGCCTAGCGATCGATGCCTGCCTTTGGCCGTGATCGCACCCGACCGGCCAATGCCTGGCCCGGTCGCTCTTGCCCCCCGCCGGGAGGATGAATGCACGGACTGCTGCCCGCGCTGAAACGCGGCTTCAAGAGATGGATCGGCTGGCGACGGCTCGGAGTTGCCGCGAGCATCTTCATCATCGCCTTCGCGATCACCACGCTGGTGCGGACCCTCAAGGGCATCGATACCGGGGTCATCCTGACCGCGTTGACCGAGATTCCCCGCGGCAATATCGGCCTGGCGGCGATCTGCGTCTTCTTCGCGTTCTGTACGCTGACCTTCTACGATTTTTTTGCACTGCGAACGATCGGCAAGAAGCACGTGCCCTATCGCATCGCAGCGCTCTCCAGCTTCACGTCCTATTCGATCGGCCACAACATCGGAGCCACGGTCTTCACCGGCGGCGCGATCCGTTTCCGGATCTATTCGGACTATGGGCTGAACGCGATCGACGTCGCGAAGATCTGCTTCCTGTCGGGCCTGACCTTCTGGCTCGGTAACATCTTCGTGCTTTCGATCGGCATGGCCGTCCATCCAGATGCGGCCTCCTCGATGGATCAGCTGCCCTCGTCGCTCAACCGGTTGATCGCCCTCGGCGGACTCGCATCGATCGGGGCTTATCTCGTCTGGCTCTGCATGGGCGAGAAGCGCCGCGAGCTCGGCCAGAAGGGCTGGAAGGTGGTGCTGCCCTCGGCGCCGCTGACCTTGGTGCAGATCCTGATCGGCGTCGTCGATCTCGGCTTCTGCGCCACGGCGATGTACCTCTTGATGCCGTCCAACCCCGCCGATCGACTTCATGTCGCTCGCGGTCGTGTTCATCCTGGCGACCCTGATCGGCTTTGCCAGCCATGCCCCCGGCTCGATCGGCGTGTTCGATGCGGCCATGCTGGTGGCGCTGCCCCAGTTCGGCCGCGAGGAGCTTCTGGCGACGCTGCTGGTGTTCCGCATCCTCTATTTCGTGATCCCGTTCGGGCTTGCCATCTCCATCATGGGCACGCGCGAGCTCTGGATGAATGTGGTCGCGCCGTGGCAAGAGCGGCGGCGGCTGGCGGAAGCCTGCGCGCAGGCCAACCTGCCCAAGGAGGTGACGCCGATGGAGCGCGAACGCCTGCTGCGGCAGGCCAGCAAGCGCTGAGCCGCCAAGAGCCGCCAAGAGCCGTCAAGCGCGCCCCCGGAAATCATCAGGCAAAGGTTGCAGGCCGGGGCGCAATCCTCTCTTATTTCCGCCTCAACTTTGCCGTTGAAGACGCGGGCCATGATCACCTTATTCCTTCGCACCCTCTCGGCAGGCGCCGTGCTGCTTGCCGGCATCCTGACTGCTTTGCCCGAGCGCGCCGCCGCGCAGGACGCCGGCGCCATGCAGATCAGCTGGGAGGTGCGTAACCGCTTCCGCCTGTTCCGCGAGGAGCGCGACTTCCTGCTTCATGTCGAGAACGCGCGTAACCGCAGCATTCTGGCCGCCGAGCAGTCCCTGGAGCTCCAGAGCGAGGGGCGCGGCTGGGCCCGCAACATGGTCAACCGGCTCTGCATCGACCTGCAGGGCCGGGTCAACCAGCCCTGCACCCGCGACAACGTCAAAGAGAACTACATCACGCCGCTCGACCATCCGGTCACGGTGCGCCTGACCGGCGCGGTGCCGGTCGGCGCCACCTGCGCCTGGTCGTTCGATGACGGCGACGGCCCGCAGGCCTCGACCTTCGACTGCGCCGAGCCGGTCAATTTGCGCGTCCGCTACGGCAAGCAGACGGTTGCGACCGTCGATGTCTCCGCCGGCTCCGATCCGACCCAGCGGGTCCAGACCGAGATCCAGGTGCGCGACATCTTCATCGCAGGTCTAGGCGACAGCATCGCCTCCGGCGAAGGCAATCCGGACCGGCCGCTGGCGCTGTCGGACGAAGGCTTTTGCTTCCGCTCCTATCTCGGCACCGCGGGTGCGCAGTACTATCGTCCAAGCCGCCACGGCTTCAAAGGCGGCCGCGCCTGCGAGGCGCCCGATACGCTCGCCAATTGGCAACGCTACAGCGCGCTCTGGTTCAATGCGCCCTGCCATCGCTCGCTCTACAGCTACCAGGCCCGCACCGCGCTGGCGCTCGCGGTGCGCTACACCCACATCGCCGTGACCTTCCTGCCGCTCGCCTGCACCGGCGCCAGCATCGGCGACGGGCTGCTCGGCTCCCAGCGCGCCCGCGAATGCCCGCCCGGCAAGACCGGCGTCTGCAACACCAGCGTGAACGCGCAAGTCGCCGAGCTGCGGGAAGCCGTCACCGCGGCGAAGAAGCGCCAGCCCGAGCGCACGCTCGACCTCGTGCTGCTCTCGGTCGGCGCCAACGACGTCTATTTCTCCGGTCTCGTCGCCGACGTCATCGTCGACACCGCGACCGAGCGCGCGCTGTTCCGCCGCTCCGGCGTGATGGCGAGCGTCGACGATTCCCGCGATGCGCTCCAGCGCGAGCTGCCGCAGAATTTCGTCAAGCTGCGCGAGGCGCTGAAGCCGCTGGTCGGCGGCGACCTCTCGCACGTGGTCTATGTCTCCTACGCCAATCCTGCGCTCGCCGAGGGCGGCGCGCCCTGCCGCGGCGGCCGAGCCGGCTTCGACATCCACCCGTCCTTCAACACCGATCCGCAGCGCCTCGCCCGCGTCTCCGCCTTCGTCGACACCGAATTCCTGCCGCAGCTGAAAGGGCTCGCCACCTGCACCCGCGGTGCGCTGTGCCGCGATCCCGAAGCCGACCGCATGACCTTCGTCGACGCGCACCAGGCCGCATTCGCCGAGCACGGCTTCTGCGCCCGTTCCACCAACGATCCCGAATTCGACCGCAGCTGCTTTGCCGAGAACGGCCAGAGCTTCAATCCCGATATCGTCAGCGCGGCGAGCCAGCCGATGCTGTGCGGCCGCGGCGCCTCGGAATACCGCGCCTACCTGCCCCGCGCGCGCTGGGTCCGCGACGCCAACGACAGCTATTTCGCCGCGATGACCTATCCGCAGGGCCTGCCGGCGGCGAGCCAGCCGACCGACATCCACGACGCGACCTGGGGCGTGCTCTCCGCCGTCTACGGCGGAGCGGTGCATCCGAGCGCCGAGGGTCACGCCGCGATGGCCGATGCGGCGCTGCCGGCGGCGAGCGCCGCGCTCGGGCTCGATGCGGTGCCGCCGAACGTGACGCGCGGACTATTGCCGCAGCTGCTGCCGAGCGCACAGCAGTAGCGCGCCCAAGCGCCGCAGCTGCCGCTTCACCCGTCATTGCGAGCGCAGCGAAGCAATCCAGAGTCGCTCCGCGGAAGGACTCTGGATTGCTTCGTCGCAAGGGCTCCTCGCAATGACGAGCCCGTGACGCGCATTCTCGCCGCCTCACGGTCGTTCCCCTCACCTGCCGTTCCATCAATCCAAAAACGGCATCGATCGATACTGCCTTGAACTTGGACACTTCGCCGCGCGCGCCTCTAGGACTCGTGTCGGGGAAAACGGGCCGAGACTTAAGGGAAGCGCGTGACGAGCGCAGTGGTATCCGCAGCGGACGTGAGGCGGTCTCGCATCAGGCTGTTCCTCCTGAGGGCTCCCATGGGAGCTTGACCAGGCAACTCAACGGCGGCCCACAAAGCCGCCGTCTTTGTTTTGGGGGTGATCGATGCTAGAAGTGCCGGGGAAACGCCTTATCCATCTAAGGCATGTATCGATGTTCGACCTCAACCAGCTCCGCTGTTTCGTCACGGTGGCGGAGGAATTGCATTTCGGCCGCGCCGCCGCACGGCTGAACATGACCCAGCCGCCGCTGTCCCGGCAGATCCAGGTGCTCGAGCACATCATCGATGCGCCGCTCTTGGAGCGCACCAGCCGTTCGGTGCGCCTGACGCCCGCGGGGCGCAGCTTCCTGCCGGAGGCGCGGCGCATCCTCAAGCTTGCCGAGAGCGCCTCGCAGGTCGCCCGTCGAATCGCGCTCGGCAAGACCGGCTCGCTCAAGATCGGCTTCACCGCGGCCGCGGCCTATGGCTTCCTGCCCGAGCTCGTCGCCGCCTGCCGTGCCAAGCTGCCCGAGGTGGACTTCTCGCTGAAGGAGATGGTGTCGGGCGACCAGTTCGAGGCGCTGACCTCGGGCCAGATCGACGCCGGCCTGCTGCGGCCGCCGATCGCGCGGCCCGAGCTTGCCAGCCGCCGCGTCGTCGCCGAACCGCTGCTCGCGGCGATCCCGAAAAAACATCCGCTGGCGAATGCCGACGGCATCACCATCAAGGATTTCGACGACCAGCCCTTCGTGATGTACTCGCCCTATGAGAGCCGTTACTTCCACGATCTCCTGGTGGCGCTGTTCACCCGCGCCGACGTGCTGCCGCGCTACGTCCAGCATCTCAGCCAGATCCACTCCATCCTCGCGATGGTGCGCGCCGGCCTCGGCCTTGCCATCGTGCCGGCGGCGGCGGCGAACTTGAAGATCTCCGACGTGCGGCTGCGGCCGCTCAAGCTGCGCACGCGCGTGCCCGTCGAGCTCTTCATGGTCTGGCGGCGCGAGGACGAGAACCCGCTGCTGTCGGCGCTGGTCAAGATCGCCGGCGAATTGTCCTCCGCGGAGCCGGCCGAGGATTGATGCTCAATCCGCATCGGTCGATATAGGCTTTGGCTTGGACGCGCATCGAACGGTCTCCTAAACCACGGCGCATGGACGCGCGGCCTCTGCTTGCGTCCTCCGCAACACGACAAGGGAGCGCCCATGAGCAAGATGACCCCGCAGGAAATGGCCCAGAAGATCGGATCGGGCCTCCTGTCCTTCCCCGTCACGCCGTTCAGGGCGGACCATTCCTTCGACGAGGCGACCTACCGCGCCAACATGGACTGGCTGTGCGGTTATGACGTAGCAGGTCTCTTCGCCGCAGGCGGCACCGGCGAGTTCTTCTCGCTGACGCCATCAGAGGTTCCGCAGGTCGTGAAGGTCGCCGTCGACGAGACCAAGGGCCGCGTGCCCGTGCTCGCCGGTACCGGTTACGGCACCGCGATCGCGCGCGAGATCGCGATCGGTGCGGAAAAGGCCGGCGCCGACGGCCTCTTGCTGCTACCGCCCTACCTCACCCATTCCGAACAGGAAGGCCTTGCCGCCCATGTCGAGGCGGTCTGCGCCGCCGTGAAGATCGGCGTGATCGTCTACAACCGCGACAACGCGATCCTGCAGCCCGACACGCTGGCGCGCCTTGCCGATCGCTGCCCGAACCTCGTCGGCTACAAGGACGGCATCGGCGACATCGAGCTGATGACCCGCGTCTACACCAAGCTCGGCGACCGCCTCACCTATGTCGGCGGCCTGCCGACCGCCGAGACCTTCGCGCTGCCCTATCTCGACATGGGCGTGACGACCTATTCCTCGGCCGTGTTCAACTTCGTGCCGGAATTCGCCACCAACTTCTACGCCGCGGTGCGCAAGCGCGACCACGCCACGATCCAGGCCGGCCTGAAGGATTTCATCCTGCCGCTGATCGCGATCCGCAACCGCAAGAAGGGTTACGCGGTCTCGATCATCAAGGCCGGCATGAAGGTGATCGGCCGCGATTCCGGCCCGGTCCGTCCGCCGCTGACCGATCTCACCGAGCAGGAGATGGCGGAGCTGACCGCGCTGGTGCAGAAGCTGCCCGCCGCACGATCGTCACAACAGGCTGCAGAATAGACAACGAGGAGCGTGCGATGGCCCAGACTGACATTTCCGGCGCGTCAGTCGCCGGTGCACCTGTGGTCACGGCGATGCAGGTGATCCCGGTCGCGGGCCGCGACAGCATGCTTCTCAACCTGAGCGGCGCGCATGCACCGTTCTTCACCCGCAACATCGTCATCCTCACCGACAATGCCGGTCACACCGGCGTCGGCGAGGTGCCGGGCGGGCAGAAGATCTGGCAGACCCTCCAGGACGCGCGCGACCTCGTGATCGGCAAGACGGTCGGCGCGATGAACAACATCCTCGCCGACGTCCGCACCGCCTTCGCCGATCGCGACGCCGGCGGCCGCGGCAAGCAGACCTTCGACCTCCGCGTCATGATCCACGCCGTCACCGCGATCGAATCCGCGCTGCTCGACCTGCTCGGCCAGCATCTCGGACTGCCCGTCGCCGCACTGCTCGGCGAAGGCCAGCAGCGGAGCAGCGTCGAGACGCTCGGCTATCTCTTCTTCGTCGGCGATCGCCGCAGGTCGAAGCTCGACTATGTCACCGGCGAGACCGGCAAGGCGGAATGGTTCAACCTCCGCCACCAGGAGGCGATGACGCCCGAGACCGTGGTGCGGCTGGCGGAGGCCACCCACGATCATTACGGTTTCGCCGACTTCAAGCTCAAGGGCGGCGTGCTGTGCGGCGAGCAGGAGATCGAGGCCGTCACGGCCATCGCAAAACGTTTCCCGAACGCACGCGTGACGCTCGACCCCAACGGCGCCTGGTCGCTCGATGAGGCGATCAGCCTCTGCAAGAACATGCACGGCATCCTCGCCTACGCCGAGGACCCCTGCGGCGCCGAGGTCGGCTTCTCCGGCCGCGAGATCATGGCCGAGTTCCGCCGCGCAACGGGCCTTCCGACCGCCACCAACATGATCGCCACCGACTGGCGGCAGCTCTCCCATGCGCTGCGGCTCGGGGCGGTGGACATCCCGCTGGCCGATCCCCATTTCTGGACCATGCAAGGCTCGGTGCGCGTGGCCCAGACCTGCCGTGACAACGGCCTGACCTGGGGCTCGCACTCCAACAATCATTTCGACATTTCGCTCGCCATGTTCACCCATGTCGGCGCCGCCGCTCCAGGGAAGGTCACCGCGATCGACACCCACTGGATCTGGCAGGACGGCCAGGCCCTGACCAAAGAGCCGCTCCAGATCAAGGGCGGCAAGATCGCCGTCCCGGACCGCCCGGGCCTCGGCATCGAGATCGACCGCACCGCCATCGAGGCCGCGCACGAGCTCTACAAGAAGCATGGACTCGGCGGCCGGGATGACGCTATGGCCATGCAGGACCTGATCCCCGGCTGGACGTTTGACGACAAGCGTCCCTGTCTCGTCCGTTAAAAGCGTTCCCCTGGAGGAAAAAGATGACAGCAATCCTGAAGAACTTCATCGGCGGCGAATGGGTCGACGGCTCCGGCATCACCAGGAACATCAACCCCTCCAACACCAATGATCTCGTCGGCGAATACGCCAAGGCCGACAAGGCGCAGACCGAGAAGGCCATCGCCGCCGCGAAGGCCGCCTTCCCCGCCTGGTCGCAGTCGACCCCGCAGGCGCGCTTCGACGCGCTGAACAAGATTTCGCTCGAGATCCTCGCCCGTAAGGAAGAGCTCGGCCGCCTGCTCGCGCGCGAGGAAGGCAAGACCCTGCCTGAAGGCATCGGCGAGGTCGCCCGTGCCGGCCAGATCTTCGCGTTCTTCGCCGGTGAAGCGCTGCGCCTGATCGGCGAGAAGGGCGCTTCGGTGCGTCCCGGCCTCGACGTCGAGCTCACCCGTGAGCCGGTCGGCGTCATCGGCATGATCACGCCCTGGAATTTCCCGATCGCGATCCCCGCCTGGAAGATCGCGCCGGCGCTCTGCTACGGCAACACGGTGGTGTTCAAGCCCGCCGAGCTGGTGCCGGGCTCGGGGCACGCGCTGTCCGAGATCATCACCCGCTCCGGCATTCCCGCGGGCGTGTTCAATCTCGTCGTCGGCTCCGGCTCGGTGGTCGGCCAGACCCTGCTCGAGCACCCTGACGTCGCCGCGATCTCCTTCACCGGTTCGGTGCAGACGGGACGCAAGATCGCGCAGGCCTGCGTGCTCTCGAACCCCATGAAGAAGTTCCAGCTCGAGATGGGCGGCAAGAACCCGTTGGTGGTGCTCGACGACGCCGACCTCAAGACCGCCGTCGAGGTCGCCGTCAACGGTGCCTATTTCTCCACCGGCCAGCGCTGTACCGCGTCCTCGCGCCTGATCGTCACCGAAGGCATCCACGACCGCTTCGTCGCCGCCATGGCCGAGCGCCTGAACAGCCTGTCGGTGGACGATGCGCTCAAGGCCGGCGTGCATATCGGCCCCGTCGTCGACCAGAACCAGCTCGACCAGGACCTCCGCTACATCAAGATCGGCCAGGACGAAGGCGCCAAGCTCGCTTTCGGCGGCGAGCTGCTGAAGCGCGAGAATCCCGGCCACTACCTGCAGCCGGCGCTGTTCACCGAGGCCAACAACAACATGCGCATCGCGCGTGAGGAGATTTTTGGTCCGGTCGCCGCCGTCATTCGTGCCAAGAACTACGAGGAGGCGCTTGCCATCTCCAACGATACCGAGTTCGGCCTCGCCTCCGGCATCTGCACCACCAGCCTGAAATACGCCTCGCACTACAAGCGCAACAGCGAGTCCGGCATGGTGATGGTCAATCTGCCGACGGCCGGCGTCGACTATCACGTGCCGTTCGGCGGCCGGAAGGGCTCGAGCTACGGCGCCCGCGAGCAGGGCTCCTACGCGCGCGAGTTCTACACGACGGTGAAGACGGCTTATACTTATCCGGGCTGAGACATCGTAGGGTGGGCAAAGCGAAGCGTGCCCACCGCTTACGCTCGGTGTGAAGACGGTGGGCACGGCGCGTTGCGCCTTTGCCCACCCTACGACTTCTGAGGCAAGCGCAGATGGACCAGGACGTCGCAGCGAAAGAGCAGCCCCGCTACATCAAGCTCAACGAGCGCGACAATGTCGCGATCGTGGTCAATGATTTCGGGCTCCCCGCCGGCTCGCGCTTTGCCAGCGGCCTGACGCTCCGCGCCTTCGTCCCGCAGGGACACAAGACCGCGCTGGTCGACATCGCCGAAGGCGAACCGATCATCCGTTATGGCGAGATCATCGGCTACGCGCTGTCGCCGATCCTGGCCGGTGAATGGGTGGACGAGGCGCGAATCCGCATGCCGGAGGCCCCTGCCCTCGACAAGCTCGAGATCTCCACCGCCGTCCCCGCGCCGCTGCCGCCGCTCGAAGGCTTCACCTTCGAAGGCTACCGCAATCCGGACGGTTCGGTCGGCACGAAAAATATTTTGGGCATCTCCTCCTCCGTGCAATGCGTCAAGGGCACGATGGAATATGCGGTGAAGCGCATCCGCGCCGAGCTGCTGCCGAAATATCCCAACGTCGACGACGTCGTGCCGCTGACGCATGCCTATGGCTGCGGCGTCGCCATCACCGCGCCCGACGCTGTCGTGCCGATCCGCACCCTGCAGAACCTCGCGCTCAACCCCAATTTCGGCGGCGAGATTCTGGTCGTCGGCCTCGGCTGCGAGAAGCTGGCGCCTGAGCGGCTGGTGCCCGAAGGCGTGAGCGACGCCATCGTGCGCATGCAGGACGAGGCCTTTGACGGCTTTGGCGCGATCGTCGATGCGATCATGACCCAGGCGGAAGCGCGGCTGAAGGTTCTCAACGCCCGCAAGCGCGAGACCTGCCCGGCGTCCGATTTGGTCATCGGCCTGCAATGCGGCGGCAGCGATGCCTTCTCCGGCGTCACCGCGAACCCCGCCGTCGGCTTCGCCGCAGACCTTCTGGTCCGCGCCGGCGCCACCGTGATGTTCTCGGAAGTGACGGAAGTGCGCGACGCCATCCAGCTGCTCACCCGCCGCGCCATCAACGAGGACGTCGGCCGCGCGCTGGTGCGCGAGATGGCCTGGTACGATTCTTATCTTGCCCGCGGCGGCGCCGACCGCAGCGCCAACACTACGCCCGGGAACAAGAAGGGGGGCCTTGCCAACATCGTCGAGAAGTCGCTGGGCTCGATCGTGAAGTCCGGCTCGAGCGCGATCGCCGGCGTGCTCTCGCCCGGCGAGAAGGCGACGCAGAAGGGCATGCTGTTCGCGGCGACGCCGGCAAGCGACTTCATCTGCGGCACGCTGCAGCTCGCCTCCGGCATGACGCTGCAAGTCTTCACCACCGGCCGCGGCACGCCCTATGGCCTTGCGGCAGCGCCGGTGATCAAGGTCGCGACGCGCAGCGAGCTCGCACGGCGCTGGAAGGACCTGATCGACTTCGACGCCGGCAAGATCGCAACCGGCGAGAAGACCATCGAGGAGACCGGCTGGGACCTGTTCCGCCTGATCCTCGACGTCGCCTCTGGCCGCACCAAGCCGTGGTCGGATCGCTGGGGCATCCACAACGACCTTACACTGTTCAATCCCGCGCCGGTGACCTGAGACCGCAAGCGCCTTTCGCGAAACCGTCCGGAAATATTGACGCGGAAAACTTCTTCCGCGTTTCGTCCCTTCGCATCAAGCAATCAATATCTGCGCCGAAGGCAACGGGATTGTTCGCGCACGAGCGAACCTGTCGCGGCACCGCGGCGACCAAACCTCCGATTGACATTTTCCACGGAGATTTTCCAATGCGCGTTCTCTCGATGATTGCCGTTGCCGGCGCCATGATTGCGAGCTCGGCCGCCGCGTTCGCCAGCGAGCTTCCCTCTTACGAAGTGACGTCGTTTCCGATCACGGCGACGCAGGTGCAGGTGCTCGGCGGCGCCGGCGTCGAGGAGCAGTCTGCAAGCCCTGCGATGACCGTCGCCGGCATGCCGGCTTCGCCGGTGCAGGTCTCCGTGCTGTCGCCGCGGATCAAGCAGCTCGCGAGCGCGGGTTCGAACAAACAGGCGCACTAAGCTCGCCTTTGTCATTCCGGGTTCGGCGCCGCGCGCCGACCGGAATGACGCGCGTCTACGTCATGCTGCCCGGCATGAAGCAGCGCACGCGCGGATGGCCGTCGACATAGTGCTTCCACACCATGGTGCGGCCGATCTTGTTCGGCACGGTGATGAGGGCGCCGTCGGGCACCACGACCCACTCCTCGTCGATGCGCACGCGGTAGCGGCCGCGATCGGACTCCCAATCGACATCGGCAATGACATAGCCGTCGGCATCCGAGCAGCATTGCCCGAATTCGCTATGCAGACTCTCGAACCAGGGCTTTAAGGGCGAGTTGGCGAAGCGGCCGTCGTCGCGCGCCAGCGCCGAATGCGTCAGTACCGTCAGCCCCAGCAGCACGGCGGCACACTGTCTTGCAGGTCTCATGTGGTCTCCGCGATCGAAGTGATCACCGCGGGGCAAACGCTGCCGTCCGCCCTCCGCATGGTGCGCGGGCGTGGAGACGGCGACTCGCTCCCCCAGCAGCTTTGCCGACAGCTATGCAAATCCAGCGCCAGCGCGCATTCCGGGGAACTACTGGCAAGGTTCCGAGGCGCATTCGCCCTTCGGCGAAGGTGGTCGCACAGGCTGGAGATCCGGTGGCGGGGAAGACCCCTACGCCAAGGCGAGAGCTATTGAGGCCGCGCAGTGCCGGCCTGCGCCCTTATTGCTTCGCCGGCGCCATTGTGGCACCGCCCTTCTTCGCCGCGGGCGCGGGTTGCTTCGCGGCTGCGGCCTGCGCCGGCAAGTATTTTGCGACGATGGCAGGATCGACCTGCGCGATGTAGGCATCCGGCAGACGCGTCCAGGTCTCGTCCTTGCCGAGCAGCGCGATGCCGAGATAGCCGCGCAGCGTCAGGGTCTGGCCGTCGGGGCTGACCCGCATGTTGGCCTTCCAGATCTGGCCGTCACGCGGATTGAGCACGTTGCCGCCTTCGTACTTCAATCCTTCGCGCTTCATGTTGCGGACGAAGGAGATGCCGAGCACCGGCGCGTTCTTGCGATCGTCGGTGCACTTGGAGCAGACCTCGTTCGGATCGTCGGTCGGCCGCGGGAAAGTCTTGGCGATCACGCCTTCGAACACGCCACTGCGATCGATGAAGAGAAACCATCCGACCGTCTTGCCGTCTTCGACCTTCTGCCAGAGGCCCGCCGCCGTGGGCTCGGCGGTCTGCGCCGCGCACGGCCTCACCATCGCGAGTGACAATGCGAGCGCGAGGAAGGAGAGCAGCCGAGAGCTGGAAACGAGAGTCCGCATTATCATCACCTTGCTGAGCCAATCACCTTGCTGAGCCAAGACTTCGTTGAGCCAAGACTTCGTTGGGCCAAGACCTTGCTAAGCCAACACTTTGCTAAGCCAAAAACCTGGCCAAGCCCACGACCGAGATGGCCGCAGACTACGGCGATTTCGCGAACGGTTCCAGCACCAGAAACATGGGGCATCGCCGCCCCGGAACGCTTCCGTCAGTTGACACCGAGCTTCTTTTGCAGGCTGGAGGACGAGGTCGTGTACTGGAACACGAGCCGCTTCTCCGGATAGACATAACGATGGGCTTTTTGCGACATCAGCGCGCCCTCGTGGAAGCCGCACAGGATCAACTTGATCTTGCCGGGATAGGTGTTGATGTCGCCGATCGCGAAGATGCCTGATACGTTGGTCTCGAACGCGGATGTCTCGACCGGCACCAGATTGTTCTCCAGCGCAATGCCCCAGTTCGCGACCGGGCCGAGCTTCATGGTCAGCCCGAAGAACGGCAGCATGGTGTCGCAGGCGATTTCGGTGATGCTGTTGTCGTTGCCCTTGACGGTCGCGCCGGCGAGCTTGCCGTCGGCGCCGGAGAGCGCGGTGACCTGGCCGAGCCGCAGATCCATCTTGCCGCCGGCAACCAGCGCGCGCATCTGCTCGACGCTGTGGGGCGCTGCGCGAAACTCGTCGCGCCGATGCAGCAGCGTGATGCGCTTCGCAATCGGATGCAGATTGAGCGTCCAGTCGAGCGCGGAATCGCCGCCGCCGACGATCAGCACGTTCTTGTCGCGGAACGTCTCCATCTTGCGCACCGCGTAGTGCACCGAAGTACCTTCATAGGCCTCGATGCCCGGCACCGGCGGACGCTTGGGCTGGAACGAGCCGCCGCCAGCCGCGATCACCACCACCTTGCATTCGAACACCTTGCCGGCATCCGTGGTACAGCGAAACAAAGGATCGCCGATCTTCTCCACGGTCTCGATCATCTCGCCGAGATGGAAGGTCGGATGAAACGGCTTGATCTGCTCCATCAGCGCGTCGGTCAGCCCCTGCCCCGACACATGCGGAATGCCGGGAATGTCGTAGATCGGCTTTTCCGGATAGAGCTCGGCACACTGGCCGCCGACCTTGTCGAGGATGTCGACGAAGTGCGCCCTCATGTCGAGAAGGCCGAGCTCGAAGGCGGCGAACAGACCGCACGGGCCGGCGCCAATAATCAGCACATCGGTTTTGATCACGTCGCTCATGTCGTCTCTTTATCGGTCGTTATCGGTTGGACGGCGCCCGTTGGGCAGAGGTGACCCTGCCTGTCTAGCCAACGGGGATGGAACAGGGAAGGCATAAAAGCGGGTTCGCCCCGCAGCCGCGCCCACTTGCCGGGCCAGAATAACTGGGCTGTAACGAGCATGGATATGACGGAGATCAACCGGTGAACGCACCAGCCCGCCTCGACACGACCCCGCACTTCGAGGACTTTCCGTTTCGCCTCAGCGACAACGTCCGGTTCGGCGACTTGGACCCGAACCAGCACGTCAACAACGCGGTCTACGCAACTTATTTCGAGACCGGCCGTGTCACGCTGATGAAGCTTCCCGAATACGGGCTGACCCCGCCGGGCCTGGCCTGGATCATGGTGCGGCTCGACATGCACTTTCGCGCCGAGCTGCACTGGCCGAGCACGATCGAGCTTGGCCTCGGCGTGGTCAAGCTCGGGCGAACGTCGGTGACATTCGAGCAGGTCGTGTTCTCGAACGGCACGTGCATTGCGTCGGCGACGTCGGTCGGCGTCCTGCTCGACGAGGCCACGCGGCGACCCGCGCCGCTGACCGCAGAGGTGATCGAGAAGCTCAGACCCTGGCACAAGCGCGGCATCGAGGTCGCGCCGCCGAGCATCTAGTCTACTTGGATAGCCTGCTTGGAGACGATCAGGCCTGGCGCTCGGGCGTCGCCACGACGAGACCGTCGAGCTCGTCGGAGACCTTGATCTGGCAAGACAGGCGCGAATTCGGGCGCACATCGAAACCGAAGTCGAGCATGTCCTCTTCCATCGGCGTCGGGCTGCCGACCTTCTCGCGCCAGGCTTCGTCGACATAGACATGGCAGGTCGCGCAGGCGCAGGCGCCGCCGCATTCGGCCTCGATGCCGGGAATGCTGTTGCGGATCGCAGCTTCCATCACGGTTGCGCCGTTCTCGATTTCCACCGTGCGGGTTTCGCCCTTGTGGTCGACAAAGTGAATCTTGGCCATGTGTGCTCGTGCTGCCGCGGTGCTTTGAATGAAGGAGGGTCCCGGCTGTCCTATAACGGGTCGATCAGCCCGGCGCCATAGCGTTTTGTTGCGAATTGAATCCCGCTTTGCGGGAAGAAAACGCGTCAAAACAAGCGACTAGAGCCCGGCTCCGGTCGTATCGGCTCAACGCTTCAGCATCGCCGCGATGGCGGCACGGGCCTCGGCCACCGCCTCCTTCAGTGCGGCCAAGGCATGGGGCCGGCCTTGGCCTGTCCGGATCGCAGTCTCCAGGCTGGCTGCGGCATCGGCCACCGCAAAGGCGCCGATCCCGCGCGCCGAGCCATTGAGCTTGTGCGCGAGCGCGCCGGTCTCGGCCGGCAACGCTGTCATCGCCGCGAGCAAACGGGCCGCCTGCTCCGCGAACATGGCCAGCACTTCCTGCTCCAGCTCGGCATCGCCGAGCGTCATCCGGGAGAGGTGCTCGAGGTCGAGCGGGCTGTCGATCGGCGCAAGCGGGGGCGAGGGCATCCAGTCCATCCGTTGCAGTTCAGGCGTCATGGCGCAGGCCCCGGCATCGCGCGACGGCCGCCGGTCCGGCGGTCAGGTTCCCCTCACCCAAGCATGGAAATGGTTAACGAAATGTTTGGGGAAATTGACGCAGATCCGCCGGTTTATTGACGAAAAGTTGCCGCAATCCGCCGAGTCCAGTGGAGAATTGCATTGATTGCTAAGGCGTTACGGCCCGATGCTGTTAACGATGATTAAGAATGTCTTAATCGCGGGCATTTCATTCGCGACGCTCTGCCAATAGGATGTTGCAGAAATTGGCGGACAAGCCGTTCGGGTGGGGACGGCTCGGAGATCCGCGCAAGCGGCATGATCCGGTCTGTGGGCTTGCGCCGCGCGCAGGGCTCGCGGGGGGACGCGTACAAGTAACGAGGGCTCGGACTGAACATGGCGAACACTCCGAAAAAGGTCAAAGACCCTACAGAAGTTGCGCTTTCTGCGATTCAGGAAGCCCTGAACATCAGCGACACGGCGGCCGATACCAGCCGCAACGCCGCGATGCGCAACGAAACGGCGCCCCCGGTGCCGCCAGCCGCGCCACCGGTGTTCGACGATCCGAACTTCGAGCCGCGCCCCGCCGCCAACGAACGGTCGACCGTGTTCGACCCGGTCGAGGAGCCGCGCACCGCGCGCCGTCCCGCCAATGACGACCGCGAGACCATCGGTCAGTTGCTCCAGGCGCTGCAGAAGGGCCGCCCTGCCCGCAACGTCTACACCTTCGCGACCATCTTCGCCGGCATCTGGCTCGCCGCTTGCGCCGCGCTGACCGTCGGCTTCCTGCCCTCGATCCAGGCCGCCATGGGCCAGAGCGGCGGCGTGCTCGTCATCGCCGGCCTCGTTGCGATGTTCTTCGCGCCGATCATGCTGTTCTACTTCCTCGCCAGCCTCGTCTGGCGCGGCCAGGAAATGCGCATGATCGCGCAGGCGATGGCGCAGGTCGCGATCCGCTTCTCCGAGCCGGAAGGCTCGGCCGCCGATTCCATGGTCACCGTCGGCCAGGCCATCCGCCGCGAGGTCGCGGCGATGGGCGACGGCATCGAGCGCGCGATTGCGCGCGCCGGCGAGCTCGAGACGCTGGTTGCCAACGAGGTCGCCGCGCTCGAACGCGCCTATTCCGACAACGAGGTCCGCATCCGTGCCCTGCTCCAGGACATCGCGCATCAGCGCGACAATTTGGTCGGCCAGGCCGAGCAGGTTCGCAGCGCCATTTCCGGCGTACAGATCGACTTGCGCCACGACATCGCGCTGATCTCGGACGCGATCGCCTCCCGCGTCGACGAGGTCGCCAAGTCGATCACCGGCGCGCTGGAAGAGCGCGGCGCCCACATCACCCAGGCGCTGAGCAATGCCGGCGACAACATGATCCTGGCGCTCGGCGAGCGCGGCGGCGACCTGCTCGACCGCCTCGAGGAAGCCAGCAACGAGACCACGCGCGCCGTGCTCGACGCCAGCGAGCGGCTGACCACCAGCCTCAACTTCAAGACCGGCCACGTCCACGACGAGTTCGTCGACCTCGCCGACCGCGTCCACGAGATGCTGAACGAGCGCATCGACCGCATCACCGGCGAGTTCGAGCAGCGTTCCGCCGCGATCGTCGACGGCATCTCCGAGCGCACCGAGCAGGTGCACGACAGCCTGAAGAACTCGTCGGACTCGCTGCTGCTCGAGCTCGAGCTGCGTTCCAACGACATCTCCGCCAAGATCGACGACGCCGGCAACCGCCTCGCCGGCCAGATCATGACGAGCGGCGACAAGGCCAGCGAAGCGCTCGACGCCACCGTCAACTCCCTGGTCGCCAAGGTCGTCAGCCAGACCGAGACCGCGCACGATTCGCTGTCGCTGCAGATGAGCGCGTTCGACGAGCTGGTGAGGAACCAGGGCACCGAGCTGGTCGAGAAGTTCGCCCGCGACTCCGGCACGCTGGGCGCGCTGATCACCCGCCACATCTCCGAGTTCGACCGCACCGTGAAGACCTTCGGCGGCGAGATCGTCGAGCGCATGGGGCAGCGAACGCAGGACATCGCCGAGACGCTGAAGACCTATGTCGACAATTTCGACACCCGCTTCACGTCGAACGGCGGCCAGATCACGGCGGTGCTCGACCAGCGCCTCGCGCAGTTCGAGACCACGATCGGCGAACGCGTCGGCAATATCGACGCCTCGCTGAACGGCAAGATCGCCAGCCTCGACGGCACCATCGAAGGCCACATCAGGACCTTCGACGAGCAGCTCGTCGGCCGCGTCGCCGCGCTCGAACAGTCGTTCGACGGCCGCGCGAAGTCGATGACCGAAACCATCGACGGACGCATCAACACGCTGGCGACGTCGCTGACCGACGGTGCCGCGCAGGCCATCCAGTCGATCGACTCGCGCCTCACCCACCTCACGACCTCGCTGACCGGCGGCGCGTCGCAGGCCATCGAAACGATCGATGCACGCCTCAATCACCTCACGACGTCGCTGACCGATGGTGCGTCGCAGACCATCCAGTCGATCGACACCCGCTTGACGCACCTCACGACGACGCTCACTGGCGGCGCGACGCAGGCGCTCGAATCCATTGACGCCCGCCTCACCTACCTGACCACGTCCGTGACCAACGGCGCCTCGCAGGCCGTGCAGTCGATCGACACCCGCCTCACGCTGCTGAGCTCGACGCTCACCGACGGCACCGCGCAGGCGATCGAGGCCGTCGACCGCCGCATCACCGGCGTCGCCGAGATCATCGACGGCCGCAGCACGCATCTGACCGACACGGTCACGGCACGCTTCCAGGATATCCAGCAGGCCATCGAGACCAAGGTCGGCTCGGTCGCCAGCGACATCGACGTGCGCGTGGCGCAGTTCGAGGACCTGCTCGGCTCGCGCGTCGAGGCCGTCGCCGGCCGCATTGAAAGCAGCGGACGCCAGGCCAGCGAGGACATGATGTCCCGCGCCGAGATGATCTCGACCGCGATCCGCTCGCATGTCGAGGACGCCGAGCGCTCGCTCACCAACCTCGTCGTCAACACCAGCGAGACGATCCAGACCGGTGCGCGCACCGCCCAGCAGTCGCTGCTGACGGTCTCCTCCGACGTCAACGCCCAGCTCAAGATGACCTCCGCCGAGGTCGAGCAGGCGCTGACCGCGGTCGGCACCGGTGCGGCGAACTCGATCCTGACCAGCGCGCGCGAAGCACAGTCGACGCTGGTCGCGGCCTCGGGCGAAGCCTCCACCCAGATCAAGGGGCTCGCGGCCGACGTCGAGCGCACGCTGTCGGCGGCGGGCTCCGCCACCGCGGCCTCGATCCTGGCCGGCGCCCGCGAGGTGCAGACCACCCTCGTCACTGCGTCCTCGGATGCGGCCAACCAGGTCAAGACGCTCACCGCCGACGTGCAGCGCTCGCTGTCGATGGCCGGCACCGCCACCGCGGAGTCGATCACCGCCGGTGCCCGCGATGCGCAGAGCACGCTGATCGCGGCCTCGACCGAGACCGCCAACCAGATCAAGGCGCTGTCCTCGGACGTGCAGCGTTCGCTGACGATGGCGGGCACCTCGACGGCCGAGACCATCATGAGCGGCGCCCGCGAGGCCCAGAGCACGCTGGTGACGGCGTCCTCGGACGCGGCGAGCCAGGTCAAGTCCCTCGCGGCCGAAGTGCATCGCTCGCTCTCGCAGGTCGGCCAGTCCACCGCCGAGACGATCACCACCAGCGCCCGCGACGCCCAGAGCACCCTGCTCGCGGTCTCGGCCGAGCAGACCAGCCAGGTCCGTTCGCTCGCGGCCGAGATGCAGCGCGCGCTGGCGACCGCCGGCGGCGCCACCATCGAGGCGCTCACCAGCGGCGTTCGCGAGGCCCAGGGCACGCTGATCTCCGCCTCGACCGACGCGGCGAGCCAGATCAAGTCGCTGACGACGGACATCGAGCGCACGCTGACCGCGGTCGGCGCCGACACCGCCTCGACCATCCTGAACAGCGCGCGTGAGGCCCAGATCTCGCTGACCTCGACCTCGGCCGACGCCGCGAGCCAGATCCGCACGATCTCGACCGAGATCGAGCGCACGCTGAGCGCGGCCACCGCCAACGCCACCAACGACATCCAGACCAGCGCGCTCAACGCCCAGAACGCGCTGATCTCCGCCTCCAACGAGGCGAGCTCGCGCGTCAAGTCGAGCTCGGCCGACGTCGAGCGTTCGGTGCTCGCCGCCAGCTCCAGCTTCGGCCAGGCCATGACCGGCAAGACCGACGAGATCGTCACCTATGTGCAGCAGCAGGCCGACCGTCTGTCGAACATGATCGACGCCAAGCGCGGTGCGCTGGTCGACGCGATCGGCACGAAGACGAGCCAGCTCACGCTCGACATCGACCGCGTCACCTCCGACGCGCTGAAGTCGATCGAGACGCGCGGCCAGGCCTTCTCGCAGACCATGATGGGCAACGGCTCGGAAGTCGCCCGCACCATCAACGCCGCGAGCGAGGTCGCCACCAGTGCGGTCAGCAAGTCGCTCAAGGATCTCGAGCAGTCGTCGCGTTCCGCGATCGACCAGTCGCGCCAGGTCTCGATTGCGGCCGTCACCGAGATGCAGGAGACCAGCAAGATCCTGCGCACCGACACGGTCGCCCTGTTCGAGCGCCTGCGCGAAGGCAACATCCTGCTTCAGGAGGTGCTGACCGGTGCGCACGACAACCTCAACTCGCTCGAGCGGGCGCTGGTGACCCGCGTCGCCGACTTCGTCTCGGCGATGAATGACGTCACTTCGCGCAACGGCGCGGCGACGCAGAACCTGGAAGAGCAGCTCAACGTCTTCAACAGCAAGACCACGAAGGCGCTGCAGGATCTCGGCGAGCTGTCGACCCAGTTCGACAAGCACGGCCAGGCGCTGGTCGAGGCCGCCCAGGTCGTCGAGCAGAGCAACAAGAACACCACCGCCTCGCTCGCCGAGCGCAAGCAGGCGCTGGAATCGCTCGTCACCACGATCGACCTGCGCACGGCCGATCTCGACCAGCGGCTGTCGCGCTTCACCGGCCTGCTCGATGAATCGCTGGCGGCTGCCGAAGAGCGCGCCCGCGACATCGCCCGCGTCGTCGCCGAGACCGCCGGCGCCGGCTCGGCTGCGATCACCCGCCAGTTCGAGGCGGTGCGCGCGGCATCCGAAGAGGAGCACCGGCAGACCATCGAGGCCATGCACGACATCTACCGCCAGACCACCGATGAGGCGGATGCGATGTTCAAGCAGTCGACCGAGAAGTTCACCAACCTCGTCGCCAGCATGAAGCAGATGGCTTTCGAGATGCACAACGAGCTCGAAGCCACCCGCAACGAGCTGCGCCGCGGCGTGCTCGAGATGCCGCAGGAGGCTGCCGAGAGCACGGCGCAGATGCGCAAGGTGATCGTCGACCAGATCGAGGCGCTCGCCGAGCTCAACCGCATCGTGGCCCAGCACGGCCGCGGGCTCGACGTCACCACGGCGGGCCGCGCCAGCGTGCAGCGCCAGGAAGAGCCGGTGCTGGCCGCCGTCGGCAGCCGCGCGCCGGAGACCCGCATGCGCGACATCGGCAGCGCTTCGACGCTGCCGCCGCCGGACCTCGGCATGCCGGCCGCGCGCCGCACCGAAGCGCCGCCGGTCGCGCCCGGCAACAACGACCAGAACCGTGACGGCTGGCTGTCGGACCTGCTCAACCGCACGGACGCCAACCAGGGCGCTCCGAACGGCCGTGAGGCTCCCCGTGGCCGTGCTGCTGCCCCTGCACCGCAGCCGCAGGCTCCGCAGGCAAGCAGCAATCCGCTGGAATCGCTGTCGCTCGACATCGGCCGGCTGATGGACCGCAACCTCGCCGCCGAGATGTGGGACCGCTACCAGCGCGGCGAGAACAAGGCCTTCACCAAGCGCCTCTACACGCCCGCCGGCCAGAAGGCCTTCGACGAGGTCGCCCGCAAGTACCGCGCCGACCGCAACTTCAAGGGCACGGTCGACCGCTACGTCGCCGAGTTCGAGCGCCTGCTCGACGAAGTCGCCCGCGACGGCCGCGGACCGCAGGAGCTGCGCAGCCACCTGATCTCGGAGACGGGCCTGGTGTACACGCTGCTAGCGCACGCGGCTGGCCGCCTGGGGTAAGCGGCCGATAGCAACGAACAGCGAAAGAAAACGGAGGCCTCTCGGCCTCCGTTTTTGTTTGAGTGCGTCATCCGCGCTCTCGTGCCCCGGACGCAGCGCAGCGCTTCTTTAGCGGTGCGCTGCAGAGCCGGGCCCACGCGGCATCGTACGGTGTGGCTTTCTGGGTCCCGGCTCTGCGCAGCAACGCCAAGAGCGTTGCAGCGCGTCCGGGACACGGGTCGCAAGCTCGTCATTGCGAGGAGCGAAGCGACGAAGCAATCCAGACTGCCGCCGCAGAGACAGTCTGGATTGCTTCGCTTCGCTCGCAATGACGGCGGAGAGAGCATGCGCCCTCTCTCATCTCGTGCGAACGCTCCCGCTACCGCCTGCCGCTCGCGGCGGGTGCCGGCTTGGGCGGCTCGGGCGGCGGGGCGGGTTGCGATGAATTGCTGGCGCCGAACAAGACGCGGGTGGGGTTGCGGTCGAAATTGTTCACGGCACGGCTGATGTCGCCGAGGGTGCGGCGGCCGTCGGCCATCAATGCGCCGGAGCGCTTGTCGAAATCGTCGGCCAGCTCGCGGATCGACTTCACCGCCTGGAACAGCTCGCCGCCGTCCTTGCCGCCGGCCAGCGTGTTGAGGCCGAGCATGAGGTTGTCGGCCTTGAGCATGACGCCGTCGACCTTCGCCATCACGCCGTCGATCTTCTCGGAATTGCGCGCCAGCGAGTTGGTGAAGGTCTCGAGGTTCTTCAGCGAGTTCTTCACCGAGTCCTGATTGTCGGCGACGATCTTGTTGATGTTCTGCAGCGTGGCGCGGATCGCCTCGGTGACGTCCTGCAGCTTGTTGGGGTCGGCGGTCAGCGTCGGGATGCCGTCCTGGTCGAGCGGCGGCGGGGCTGCGGCCTCCTCGCCGCCCTTGAGCGAGATCGCGGCGACGCCGGTCAGGCCCTGGAATTCGAGGCCGACCAGGGTGTCCTTGCGGATCGGAGCGTTGTTCTCGATCATCGCGAGTGCGACAACCCGCCGCGGGTTGTCGAGCTTCACCGAGACCACCTCGCCCACCCTGATACCGTTGAAATTGACGCTGCCGCCGTTGCGCAGGCCCGCCGCGGGCCCCTCGAACACGACGCGCAGCGGGCTGCGCTGCTTGGTGGTGTGCAGCGACTGAAACCACAGCACGAAGCCGATCGCGGCGGCGATCACCGCCAACGTGAACGAGCCGATCAATATGTAATTCGCCCGCGTTTCCATCAGGTGCTCCGGCTACTCAACCCAGCTACTCAACCCATGACCGCGCGGGCGCGCTTGCCATGGAAATACTGCCTCAGCCAGGGATGCTGCGAGGCCTGCATGTCGGCGATCGACCCTGCCGCAATGATCTTACCGTTCCCTAAAACGGCGATGCGGTCACATGCGGTGTAAAGGCTGTCGAGGTCGTGGGTTACCATGAAAACGGTCAGCCCCAAAGTGCGCTGGAGGGTCCGGACCAGCTCGTCGAAGTCGCCGGCGCCGATCGGGTCGAGGCCGGAGGTCGGCTCGTCCAGGAAGACGAGGTCGGGATCGAGCGACAGCGCGCGCGCCAGGGCCACGCGCTTGATCATGCCGCCGGAGAGCTCCGACGGGAAACGCTCGGCGACCTCGGGCTTGAGGCCGACCATGGTGAGCTTGGCCATGGTGATCTCGTCCATCAGCCGCTGCGAGACGCGCAAATATTCGCGCATCGGAAACTGGATGTTCTGCCGCACGGTCAGCGAGGAGAACAGCGCGCCCTGCTGGAACAGGACGCCCCAGCGCCGCTCGACGTTGCGCCGCTGCGACGTGCTCGAGGAATCCAGGTCGACGCCGAACACTTCGATGGAGCCTGCGACCTTCGGCACCAGGCCGATGATGGTGCGCGTCAGCACCGACTTGCCCGCGCCGGAGGGACCGACGAAGCCCAGGATCTCGCCGCGCTTGACGTCGAGGTTGAGCCCGTCGAGCACGCGCGTCGCGCCGAACTGCACGGTGATGTCGCGGACGCGGATGATCGGATCCTGTATCTCGCCTGCCATCGTCACATCCCGATCGAGGCGAAGAAGATGGCGAAGATGCCGTCCATGACGATGACGAAGAAGATACCCTTCACCACCGACGCGGTGGTGTGCTGACCCAGCGATTCCGCGCTGCCCTGCACGGCCAGCCCTTCGACGCAGGCGACGATGCCGATCACGGCCGCCATGACGGGCGCCTTGACGATGCCGACGATGAAATGATCGATCGAGATGGCATCGCGCAGGCGCAACAGGAACGCTTCCGGCTGAACGCCGCCATAGAGCCAGGCCACCAGACCGCCGCCATAGAGCGCGGCCATGGCGCCGAGAAACGCCAGGATCGGCAGCGCCAGCACCAGCGCCATCATGCGCGGCAACACCAGCACCTCGATCGGATCGAATCCCATGGTGCGCAGCGCGTCGATCTCCTCGCGCATCTTCATCGAGCCGAGCTCGGCGGTGTAGGCGCTCCCCGAGCGGCCCGCGACCATGATCGCGACCAGCAGCACGCCGATCTCGCGCAGCACCAGGACGCCGAGCATGTCGACCACGAAGATGTCGGCGCCAAAGCGGCGGAAATGGAAAATACCTTGCTGCGCGATGATGCAGCCGATCAGGAAGGTGATCAGCACGATGATCGGCACCGCGCGCCAGCAGACCTGCTCCATGTGATGCACGGTCGAGGTCAGGCGGAACGAGCGCGGATGAATCAGGACGCGAAACCACGCCGCGAGCACGGCGCCGAGCATGTCGACGAGGCCCGCCACCGTGCCGGCGACGCCGGCCACGGCCCGGCCGATCTGCTCCAGCATGCCGGAGATGGTGATCGGGTTACTGTCGACCACGGCCGCCGCCCTGACCCGCCGCACCTCGTCCACGAGGCTGGAATAATTGGCGGACAGACCCGCAATCTGCGCCTCGACAGGTCCCTTGGTCAGGCTGCGGCGCAGCCGCTCGATCAGCCAGGCGCCGAACGTGTCGAGCTTGGCGATTTCGGAGACGTCGATGAAGATGCTTTGCGGAGTGCCTGCGAGCTTCTCGGCATCGGCCACCATCCGCTCCAGGACCGGCGCAAAGCTCGCGGTCCAGGTCCCGGTGGCGCACAGCGCCAGCGCGTTGCCCTTGGCAATCCGTTCCAGCTTCGGATCGCCACTCATGTCCGCTCCCGTGCCGGGGCGGAGAAAATCAGATGGTTGCGCACGCGCCCTTACCCAGAGAAGGTATCCCCAAGTGGTTAATGTTAGTTGCTAGAGGTAACTAGCAGGTTCAGATTTCGCCAGAGTTCAAAATGACTTCCATGAAATTTGCAGCTTTGGCGACGCGAATCGAGCGCTTCCCGATCGCCGGCAGCTTTACCATCAGCCGGGGCGCCAAAACCGAGGCCGTCACCGTCGTGGCGGAGGTCAGCCGGGACGGCCTGACCGCCCGCGGCGAGTGCGTGCCCTATCCCCGCTATGGCGAGACGCCGGAGGCGACACTGGCCGCGATTGAGGCCATGCAGGAGGCCGTCGCTGGCGGGCTGACGCGAGAGGCCCTCCAGGCCGCCATGCCGCCCGGTGCGGCCCGCAACGCCCTGGATTGCGCCCTGATCGACCTCGAGGCCAAGGCGGCCGGCTTGCGCGCCTGGAACCTGCTCGACCGCCCGGCCCCGGGGGAGCGCACCACGGCCTACACGATCTCGTTAGGGACCCCCGAGGCCATGGCCGCGGCGACCGCCAAGGCGGCGCACCGGCCGCTGCTCAAGATCAAGCTCGGCGGCGACGGCGATCCGGAGCGCATCGCGGCCGTGCGCAAGGCCGCCCCCGAAGCCGAGCTGATCGTGGATGCCAACGAGGCCTGGACCGAGGCCAATCTCGAACACAATCTCGCTGCCTGCGCCGTGGCCGGCGTTACCCTGGTGGAGCAGCCGCTGCCGGCAGGCAGAGACGAGGCGCTGGCGCGGATCAGGCGCCCGCTGGCGGTCTGCGCCGACGAGAGCGTGCACGACCGCTCTTCGCTCGCGCCCTTGCGCGACCGCTACGATGCCGTGAACATCAAGCTCGACAAGACCGGCGGCCTCACCGAGGCACTGGCCATGGCCGATGCCGCCCAGGCGCTCGGCTTCGAGATCATGATCGGCTGCATGGTCGCAACCTCGCTGTCGATGGCGCCAGCGATGCTGGTGACGCCGCAGGCGCGCTTCGTCGATCTCGACGGCCCGCTGCTGCTCGCGCATGACCGCGACCACGGCCTGCGTTATGACGACAGCCTGGTCTACCCGCCGGACGCTTCGCTCTGGGGCTGAGCCGTGAGGCGATGCCGCGCCGACCAGATCAGGATCGCGCCGGCAGCGGCCATCGCGGCCATGACGTAATAGACACCATCACCGATGCGGGCATAGATCGCGCCCGATGCGATCGACGTCGCCGCGCCCAGGAGTCCGTTGCAGGCGGCGTAATAGCCCTGCCCGCGCGCGATCTGATGCGACGGCACGCGCTGCACCAAGAGGTTCATGGTGCCGAGGATGGTCATGCCAAAGCTGAAGCCGTGGCCGAGCTGGGCGATCGCGAGCAGCACGAGCGGCGGCTCGCTGGCGGTGACGATCCAGCGCAGCACGGCGATCACGCCGCCGATCGCCATCAGCGTGGACGGATGCAGCGAGAAGCGCGGCGACAGCGCGAACACCACGATCTCGGCCATCACGCCCAGCGTCCACAGCACCGCGATGGTGAGCCCGCTGATGCCATGGAGCTGCCAGTCGATGGCCGAGAAGGTGTAGAAAGCGATGTGGCTGCTCTGGATCAGCGCGGCCGATGCGATCACCGCCCAGAAGCCGGCATCACGCAGCAGCGGCTTGCCGGCGGGCCGCTCCGGCGTCCTCCGCCTGAGATCGTCGAGCGGCTGGAGCAGCAAGCTGGCGAGAACAGCGACGACAGCCCAGGCCACGATGACCCAGATCAGCTCGCGCGGAGCAATGACGTCGACCAGATAGCCGCAGGCGAGCGAGCCGGCGGCGAAAGCCGCCGAGCCCCACAGCCGCAAGGGTCCGTAGTCGAGCCCGTAGCGGGCGACACCGCGCAGCGCATAGGCATCGGTCAGCGGCATCGTCGGCGTCCACATCATGCAGGTCAGCGCGTAGATCACGAACAGCGCCAGCGGCTGCTGCTGCAGGCCGACGACCGAAAATCCGATCGCCGTCGCCAGCGCCGACACCATGATGGCGGCGCGAATGGCATGCCTCTTTTCGGCAAAGGCCGTGACCTGCGGCAGCGTGGTGAAACGTGTGATGGCCGGCAGCGCGTTGATGATGCCGATCCAGGCCGCGTCGACGCCGATCGCCTTCAGCCAGACCGGGAAGAACGGCATATGCGTGCCCAGAACCGCAAAAAAGGCCGAATAGAACACGGCGAGGCTCACGGCGAATCGCCGCTTCGTCGCTACCGCGATGGGGATTTGTGATTCGGACTGCATCAAACCAATTGCGATTCGGTCGATATCGTGGTGATCGTTACAGTAACGCGCACTGATTTGCGCGACGAGATTGTCATGGCCAACGAAGCATTCGCCCTCTCGCCCATGTCTGCCCGCGCCGCGGAGCCGAACGAGCAGGATTACGAAGCGATCCGCGAAGCCTTCATGGAGACCGCGCGCGGCCGCTGGTTCCTCGGCGAATATGCCAAGCGCAACCGCAATGCCGACACAAGCATGGTGCTGGATGCGGTCGCTCGAATCGAGGAAACCCTTGCGGCACAGCGGCAACCGGTCGTCGAGGACCGCCTGCCCGGGGCGCTGGTCGAAATCCGCCGCGCCATCCGCGAGGCGGAGACGATCGCACTCGCCGCGTTCGATCCCGCCGCGATCGAGGCGAGCCTCGCACCGATCCCGCGCGGGGTGCGCATCATCAAGGAGATCTCCTGGCGCTGGCGCGAGATCGGCGCCGACGGGCGAATCTGCGACCTCATTGATTCGCAGCTGGCCTCGATCGAGGCCGCCTGCGGGCAGATCTCGACCCTCGATCCCCGCGTCGAGCTCAAGGCCGCGTTCGATTTGTTGAAGGATCGGGTCGAGCAGCTCGACGGCGGCGCATCGCCGCAGGCGGCTCCGGCTCCGGCGCAGGAGGTGCCGTCATCCGCTGCGGAAGCCTCGCCCGTCGAGGCGGCGCCGGCGGCGATGGCCGGCGAAGCCGTGGCTTTTACGGAGACGCGCGAAGAGATCGCCGCAGCTCCGGAAGCCGAGGCGGCGGCTGTCGAAGCAACGGCCGTCGCTGAGACCTCCGTCATCGCCGAGCAGGCCATGGACGCGGCTGTTGCACAGGAGATCGCGGCCGACAGCCAGATCCCTGCTGAAAGCGCGGTGCTCGAAAACGTCGTGCCTGAATATGCCGAGCTCGAAGCCGTCGCGTTTGAAGAGCCGGCCGCTGAGCCCGAGGCATCGACGGAAGCAAGCGAGGAGTTCTCGCTCGATCCCGCCGCCGAGGCCGAGGACGAAGCCATTCTCGAAGCCATCGCGATGGAGATGGCCGCGCCCGATCCCGATTTCGACGAGATCATCGAGCCGGTCGAGATGGCCGCGCCAACGCCGGAACCGATGGCCGCGGAGATCGCAACGCCGGTTGCCGCCGCGCTTCCGGAGCCGATCGCAGCCGAGCCGGTCGTCGCAGCCGTCGCGGAAGAGCCCGCCGCGGACGCACCGATCGCGCTGGATTCGCTCGCGCGCCTCACCGACGCCATCGCGGAAGCCGCCGCCGAAGTGATGGAGCAGCAGGCGCCGGCCATGGCGGCGGCAGCATCGTTCGCCGCAGCACCGGCCGCAACGCTGCCGATGCCTTCGCCCCTGCCTGCGTCCATGCCCGAAGCCTCACTCGGCGCCACCATCCTCGCCAGCGGCATCCTGCAAAAGCCGCGCGCACCAGCCAACGACCCGCTCGCTCCGATCCGACGCATGACCCAGGCCGAGAAGATCGCGTTCTTTTCCTAAGGGGCGCGCACGCTCACGTGTCCCGGACAAGCTGCAACGCCCACGGCGTTGCGGCGCAGAGCCGGGACCCAGGAGTCACAAATTCCACTGAGCATGGGCCCCGGCTCTGCAGCGCACCGCTGAAGAAGCGCTGCGCTGCGTCCGGGGCACCAGAGTCGGATTCGGTGCCACTCTCTCCACAGCGTCATTGCGAGCGCAGCGAAGCAATCCAGAGTGTCTCCGCGGCGGCAGTCTGGATTGCTTCGCTGCGCTCGCAATGACGCGTAGGCGCAGTCAGCGCCTCATCACCCGCAATTCCACACCGCCCCGATCGGAGTGCGCGTCCAGCACGGGCCAAAGCTGCCGCCGTTGTAGCGACCGCCGTTGAACCCGGGGCGGCCGAAATAGTGCCACTCACCGTCCCAGCGATAATATTGCGGAACCGGATCGATGTACCAATGGCGACGTTCAGTCCGCGCGAGGCGCCGCATGGCGTCTTTCTGCTTGTAGAGCGGGATGCTGTTGCTGAGCGGCTGCCGATAGCCCGGCAGAAACCCATAGCCCTTCCAGACCGGCTTGGGACGCTTTTGCACGGGCTCGGCGGACGCGACAGCGGGCAGCAACGACAGGATGACAGCAACGAAGAGACACAGAAGGCGAGACATGGATCGACGATAGACGCTCGCCTGGCGGAAGACCATTCAAATTCGAGTGCTGGCAGATGGTCGCGTGGGAGCATCGCACACGATGTCGCATCCGCTTCGATCACGCGGTGCGTCGATCGAACGCAGCCGCGCTAACCGATCACGCCCTTGCGGATCAGGAAGCAGCCATAGCCCCTGCTGTCACCGACCTGCACGACGCCAAAGCCCGCCGCCGCCGCGCGATAGAAATCCGGACGCGCGAGCTTGCCGGGTGCAACGGCGCGGCCAACAGCGCGCTCGATCTCGGCGAGCACGGCGCGCTGCACCTCGGGCACGCGGTCGGGATCGTCGACCGGCATCATCACACGCACCGGATCGGGATCGAAATCGTCGAGCGGATAGACCGACATGATGGCGCGGACGGCGACCTCCATCGTCATGCCCGGCAATTGGATCAAGCGTTGCGACGAGGTGCTCTGCGCGATGCGGGTGG
Source organism: Bradyrhizobium sp. USDA 372 (assembly GCF_053629095.1). Lineage (NCBI taxonomy): Bacteria > Pseudomonadati > Pseudomonadota > Alphaproteobacteria > Hyphomicrobiales > Nitrobacteraceae > Bradyrhizobium > Bradyrhizobium sp. USDA 372. The sequence continues at coordinate 1,566,900 of NZ_JBRJHR010000001.1, forward strand.
CCGGGTGATTGGCATCGACGAAAACGAGGTCGTCGCCGTGGCCCATGGAGGCGAGCAGCCAGAGCAGGTCTGGCGTCAGGATCGGATCGATCGATTTCAGCATGTGACGGCGGTTCCTCCCAATTGATCGCTAACCATAACAGGTTCCGAGCGTGATTCAGATCACGGAGGCCGCCATGGTGACAGGGATCACGGACCGCAGGGCTCGAACGCGGCCAAGCTTGCGCGCAACCAATCTCGCATCGAGATGAGTGCCAAAGGAGCACGCCATGTTCCGCCTAAAGCCCTTTTTCATGACAGCGAGCCTGTTGGGAAGCCTGTTCGGCTTCGCCTGCGGGCCCGTTTCCGCGCAGGTCGCCCCGGTGCAGCCTGCCCCCACCGCGCTGCAAGGCCCGGAGCAGCGGGTGGCGCTGGTGATCGGCAATGCGAACTACAAGAACGCGCCGCAGCTTGCGAATCCCGACGATGACGCCCAGTCGATGGCGCAGTTCCTGAACTCCGCCGGGTTCGAAGTGGTCGCAGCGACCGACCTGACCCAGAACGACATGCTCCGCGTCGTCCAGGACTTTTCCGCCAAGGTCGCCTCGCGCGGTCCGAACACGGTGGCAATGGTCTATTACGCCGGTCACGGTGTGCAGCTCGCCGGCGAGAACTATCTCGTTCCGGTCGATGCCAAGGTCTCCAACCCCACCGAGCTCGTCAACAATTCGGTGCGCCTCGTCGACGTGATGTCGACGCTGGAGACGATCCCGAGCCGCATGCGCATCGTCATCCTCGATGCCTGCCGCAACAACCCGTTCCCTGAAGTCAACGACGCCGGCCGCGGCTTGGCAATCGTCGATGCGCCGAACGGTTCGATCGTCGGCTACTCGACCGCGCCGGGCGCTGAGGCGCTCGACGGCACCAATGGTCACAGCCCCTACACGCAGGCGTTCCTGAACGTCGCGCGCGAGCCCAACGTGCCGATCGAGCAGCTGTTCAAGCGCGTGCGCCTGCAGGTCAACCAGACCACCAGCGGCGCGCAGATCCCGTGGGAGAGCTCGTCGCTGACGAGCGACTTTACGTTCTTCGGCGACACTGCGGTTGCCGCCAACCGCGCGCCGGTGAATACGCCGGTCGTGCAGATGGCCTCCAATTTGCCGAGCCGCTCGACGCGCCAGGCCTATGACTACGTCGTGTCCGAGGGTCGTCCGGAATATTATCAGGAGTTCATCCAGATGTATCCGCACGATCCGCTGTGCGACCACATCCGCTGGCTGCTCAAGAACCTGCTGATCTCGCAGGCCTGGCACAAGGCGGTGCTCGCCAACTCGCCGCTTGCGTACAAGAGCTTCTATGACAGCTACGGCAACAGCCCCTATGCGCAGGTCGCGCTGAAGCTGCAGGCGCAGCCGAAGCAGATCCCCTTGATGCAGGCGACCAAGTTCCTGGCGCCGCAGAACATTGCCCCGACCATCAAGATCGGCAATCTCGGCCAGCCCAAATACGTGCCGCTGATGCAGCAGGGCAATGGCGTGCAGGTGAACGGCAATCTGCCGGTCGTGCAGAAGCCGGTCGACGGCAATGTCGTCGGCAAGCTCGGCAATGGCGGCCAGATCGTCACCCTGCCTGCGGGCAACAACCAGCCGAACCCGCAGAACGGCACGCCGTCGCAGACCCCGAGCAAGATCGTCACCCTGCCCGCACCGACCAACACGACCAATGGCAAGGTCGGCATCGGCAAGATCGTGACCCTGCCTGCGACCAACAATCCGCAGAACGTCGGCAACAATGCCGGCACGACCAACGGCTCTTCTGGCAAGACCGTGAATCCGGGCACGAAGATCGACGTGAAGCCGGTCAACGTTCAGACGCAGCACCAGCCGATCCGCGTCAACAACGGCAACACCGGCATCGTGAAGCCCAACACTATCCCCGTGAACAAGGTGCAGGTGCAGACCAACGTGCAGACCAACCGTCCGCAGCTCAACACGATGCCGAACCGCATGGTCAGCAGCAACAACAACTTCCGACAGTCGATGAACCAGGCGCCGAGCATGAACAATGGCGGCAACCGTCGCGGCGGCTTCATGCACTGATTGCGCAAGACAGAAGGTGCGCTCCCTCCCCCGCTTGCGGGGGAGGGCTGGGGAGAGGGTCTCTCCACAACGGGACAATCCCCAAGAGGAAAAAGCCCTCACCCGGCACTGCGTGCCGACCTCTCCCGCAAGCGGGAGAGGTTGCACCGAGCAAGCGGAAAGTTCGATCCTCAAGATCGACAGAAACACAGAAGGGGCAGAGCGGCGACGCTCTGCCCCTAGTTCCTCTCATTCCGGGATGCGCCGTGAGGAGGAGGCGATCAGGCCACCAGCTCGGCGAACAGATCCGCGTCGACATTGCCGCCTGACAGCACGATGACGACGTTCCTCCCCGTCACGTCCAGGCGTCCGGCGAGCAGCGCGGCAAGACCCACCGCGCCGCCGGGCTCCACCACGAGCTTCAGCTCGCGATAGGCGAAGGCGACGGCCGCGCCGACTTCGGCATCGGAAGCCGTGACGCCGCGCGCGAGCAGCTTGCTGTTGATCGCAAACGTCATCTCGCCCGGCATCAGCGCCATCAGCGCATCGCAGATGGTGCGGCCAGCCGGCGGATGCGGCTCGCGATGACCTGCGCTGAGTGAAATGCCGTGATCGTCGAAGGCCTCGGGCTCGGCGACCACGATCTCGGCTTGCGGATAGCGCGCCTTCACGGCCGTGGCGACGCCCGCGATCAGGCCGCCGCCGGAGGCCGGCGCCACCACGATGTCGGGGCTGAGGCCAAGCGTTGCCATGTCCTCCGCGATCTCGCGGCCGGCGGTGCCCTGCCCTGCGATCACGAAGGGATCGTCGTAGGGTTTGACCAGCGTCGCGCCACGCTTCTCGGCGATGCCGCGCGAGATCGCCTCGCGGTCGTCCTTGTCGCGGTCGTACAGCACGACTTCGGCGCCGTAGGATTTGGTGCGCTCGCGCTTCGACAGCGGGGCATCCGCCGGCATCACGATGGTCGCCTGCATGTCGAGGATTTTTGCCGCCGCCGCCACGCCTTGCGCGTGGTTGCCGGAGGAGAACGCGACGACCCCGCCGGCGCGCTTGTCCTGCGGGATCGAGAACACCTTGTTGAAGGCACCGCGGAACTTGAACGAGCCGGTGCGCTGGAGCATCTCCGGCTTCAGAAACACCTTGGCACCGACGCGCTCGTTGAGCACGGGGAAGGACAACAGCGGGGTGCGGATGGCGTAAGGCGCGATCACGCGCGCCGCGGCATCGATGTCGGCAGGGCCGACCGGAAGGAGCTGTTCGGTCATGGCGGAATGTTATCGCGGCCGATCAGGCCCGGGCAAGACACCTCCGCGCGATGATTTTCCCCATAGCGCTTTAGAGCGAAGTGGCTACCGGTTCGCGTAAAGAAAACGCGTCAAAACAAGAATCTATTGCCATTTCGATCCATCGGATCGAGATCGCTCTAGGCCACGAACCGCGGCTGTTCCGCGCCGGCCCTGCCGGGCAGCACCGCCCCGACCGCCAAAATGCTCTCGATGAAGACCCGCGCCGAGGCTTCCCAAGTGTAATTGGCGGCAAACGCGACGCAATCCTGCCGGGAGATGTCGAGTGCGGCGAAGCAGGCGCTGCGCAGATCGTGATCAAGCGCGCCGACCGGCGCATCGCCGATCACGTCGCGGGGTCCCTTCACCGGGAAAGCCGCGACCGGCAGACCACTCGCCAGCGCCTCCAGCAGGACCAGGCCGAAGGTGTCGGTCTTGCTCGGGAACACGAACACGTCGGCGGCCGCGTAGATATCCGCCAGTTCCTCACCGTGCTTCTCGCCGAGGAAGATCGCATCGGGATAGGCCTCTTCCAGCGAGGCGCGCGCCGGGCCGTCGCCGACGACCACCTTGGTGCCGGGCAGGTCGAGCTCCAGGAACGCCTCGAGATTCTTCTCCACGGCCACCCGGCCGACCGACAGGAATACGGGGGCCGGCAGGCAGAGATCGATGACGCGGGGGTGGAACAGGCCCGTGTCGACGCCGCGCGGCCACAGCACGACATTGTCGAAGCCGCGCTCGGTCAGTTCGCGCGCGAGCGCCGGCGTCGCCGCCATCACGGCGCGGCTGGGGCTGTGGAACCGCCGCAGCGCCCGCCAGATCAGCGAGCCAGGGACTGGCACGCGGGCGCGGACATATTCAGGGAAGCGGGTGTGGAAGCTGGTCGTGAACGGCAGCTTGCGCTGGCGGCAATAGCGGCGAACCATCAGGCCGATCGGCCCTTCGGTCGCGATGTGGATGCTGTCGGGCCGCGCCTCCTCGATCAGCCTTGCGATCCGGGCCGGGCGCGGCATGGCGAGGCGCACGTCGCGATAGCTCGGCATGGCGAAGGTGCGGAACGATTGAGGCGTCAGGAACGTGAACTCGACGCCGAGCTCTTTGGCGGCGTCAGCGAGCTTGGTCAGCGTCCGAACCACACCGTTGACTTGCGGGTGCCAGGCATCGGTCGCGACCAGGATGCGCATCAGGCCGCCCTTGCCGCGACCTGTGGCACCTGCGCCGGCTTCTGCAACTGATCCGCCCAGGTGATGATCTCGAAATGGCCGTCGTCATGCTCGACCAGGGCGGTGCAGCTCTCCACCCAGTCGCCGCAATTCATGTAGCGGATGCCGGCCTCGTCGCGGATCACGGCGTAGTGGATGTGGCCGCAGATCACGCCGTCGGCCTCGTGACGCCGTGCCTCGGCGGCAAGCGCCTGCTCGAACGCGCCGATATAGTTGACGGCGTTCTTGACCTTCTGCTTGGCCCATTGCGACAGCGACCAATAGGGCACGCCGAACAGGCGGCGAAAGAAGTTGACGAAGCGATTCATCTGGATCGCGAAGTCGTAGGCCTTGTCGCCGAGATGGGCGAGCCAGCGCGCGTTCTGCACCACGAGATCGAAGATGTCGCCGTGAATGACGAGATAGCGCTTGCCGTCGACGCCGGTGTGAACCGTGTTCTCGACCACGTCGATGCCGCCGAAATGCGTGCCGTAATAGTTGCGCAGGAACTCGTCGTGATTGCCGGGAATGTAGATGACCTTGGCGCCCTTGCGCGCCTTGCGCAAAAGCTTCTGGACGAGGTCGTTATGCGATTGCGGCCAGTGCCAGCTCGACTTCAGCGCCCAGCCGTCGACGATGTCGCCGACGAGATAGATCGTGTCGGCATCATGGTAGCGCAGGAAGTCGAGCAGAAGATCGGCTTGAGAACCGCGGGCTCCGAGATGGACGTCGGAGATGAACAACGTGCGAAAGCGCCGCTCCGGGCTCTCGTCACTCACATCGTAACTTCCCATGCGCCAGCCTGTAACAATGTCCCGTGACAGGGGGATGACCGATTGAACCCTCGAGGCACCTTGAAATACGAATCACGCCTTGCCTCGCCCTCCCCGCGAATATCAGTCGCATGCGACAATCAGGCGACATGGCGCCGCAGGGGGCTCTGGAGATCAGATCCCGGCCGGAAGCCAGGTAGGTGCGCTCCCTCCCCCGCTTGCGGGGAGGGCTGGGGAGAGGGTGTTTCCCCGGCAGCCCGCCTCAGTAGAACGTGTGGAAATGATGAATCGGCCCGTGGCCGTGGCCGACGCTGAAGCGGTCGGCGGCGGCGATCGCGGCACTGATCCAGGCCTTGGCGTTGCGCACGGCGGCCTCGAGGTCCTCGCCCTTGGCGAGCCCCGCCGCGATGGCGGAGGACAGCGAGCAGCCGGTGCCATGGGTGTTGCGGGTGGCCACGCGCGGCGCGGCGAGCGCGATCGTGGTCCCGGCAGTGACGAGATAGTCGGTGCTCTCGGCACCCTCTCCGTGCCCGCCCTTGATCAGGACGGCGCGGCAGCCCAGCGCCAGCAGGCGGCGTCCCTGGCTTTCGATCTCGGCCTCGCTCGCCGCCAACGGCTCATCGAGCAGGGCCGCGGCCTCCGGCAGGTTCGGCGTGATCACGGCAGCCAGCGGCATCAGCCTGGTGCGCAGGGCGTCGACGGCTTCGGCGGCGAGCAGGCGATCACCGGAGGTCGCCACCATGACGGGATCGAGCACGACGTGCCGCGGTGCCCAGCGCGACAGCGCGGCCGCGATGGCGTCGATGCTGGCGGCCTGGGCCACCATGCCGATCTTCACCGCACCGATGTCGAGGTCGGAGAACACCGCGTCGATCTGCTCGGTGACGAACCCGGCCGGCACCGCGTGAATGCCGGTCACGCCGCGCGTGTTCTGCGCCGTTAGCGCCGTGATCACGGAGGCGCCGTAGACGCCGAGCGCGGCAAAGGTCTTCAGGTCCGCCTGGATGCCGGCGCCGCCGCTCGAATCGGAACCGGCGATGGTGAGTGCGACCGGGGTCGTCATCGCGGGGGACATGTGCTTGAGGACGCCGCCATGGCCTGTCCTAGCGCGACCGCGGAACGCCAGCAAGCGCGCCGAATCGCCGCCGAGCGTGATTCGCGAATCAATTGCGCGCCTTGCGAATCAGTCGGACACGGCGCGGTCAAAGGCCCGCAATGATGCGGGCTTGAAAATGCAACGGCGCCGGACCCTTGGTATAGTCGTGTACCTTAGCGTGCTTCGCCGATGACGAGGTACGTCAGGTGGTGGAACCGTCCAGCGATCCGATGTTGCAGGCCGCCCCGGCCCGCAAGCCATCTGAAAGACTCTTGGGGTGGAACGATGTGGGCCTTCTTCGAACGTCTCCTCGACTCGTCCATGCTGTCGCCGCACGGCATCTGCCTGTTGTGGGAGCCTGAGCTGATCTGGCTTCACGTCGTTTCCGACGCCTGCATTGCCGCCGCCTATTTCTCGATCCCGTTCGCCCTCGCCATCCTCGTCACCAAGCGGCGCGACCTCAAGTTCGGCTGGGTCTTCTGGGCGTTCGCGATCTTCATCATGGCCTGCGGCCTGACTCACGTGCTGTCGATCTACACGCTCTGGGTTCCGGTCTACGGCATCGAGGGCATGGTCAAGGCCGCCACCGCGGTCGCCTCGGTCTTCACCGCCGCCGCACTCTGGCCGTTGCTGCCGAAGATCCTGACGATCCCCTCGCCGTTCGAGCTGCGACAGGTCCAGGCCGCGCTCGAGGAGGAGGAAATCAAGAGCCGCGACGCCGCGCTGCTGCTGCAGCAGGTCCGCGACGCCCAGCGCGCGATGCGCGAGAGCGTGGCGCGCCTCACCGCGATCGTCGAGACAGCCGTCGACGGCGTCATCCTGTTCGATGCGCAGGACCGCATCCTGCTGTTCAATCCGGCCTGCGAGCGCTTGTTCGGCTACCGCGCCGACGAGGTGATGAACCGCAACGTCGGCATGCTGATGCCCGAGGCGGATGCGGCGCGGCATTTCGCGATAGGCGGCGAGGCCATCGGCCTGCGCAAGGACGGCACGACATTTGCGATGGATCTCTCGGTCGGCCAGGCGCGGCAGGACGGCGAATTGATCTTCGTCGGCATCGTCCACGACCTCACCGCGCGCAAGCTGACCGAGCAGCAGCTCCAGCAGGCGCAGAAGATGGAGATGGTCGGCCAGCTCTCCGGCGGCATCGCGCACGACTTCAACAATCTGCTCACCGTCATCATCGGCAATGCCGAGCACCTGAGCGAGCAGCTCAAGGCGAGGCCGGACCTCAAGCGCTTTGCCGAGGACATCTGCCAATCGGGCGAACAGGGCGCCGAGCTGACGCAGCGCCTGCTCGCCTTCAGCCGCCGCCAATTGCTGCGGCCCCAGACGATCGATTGCCGCAGCCTGCTCGATTCCATGTTCAAGCTGCTCAAGCGCACCTTGCGCGAAGACATCGAGATCAGGACGAGCTCCGGGCCCGGCACGGTCCTGGCCTTTGCCGACCGCGCCCAGCTCGAATCCGCCGTGCTGAATCTTGCGCTCAATGCGCAGGATGCCATGCCATCGGGAGGCCACCTCACGCTGGCCACTGAGCTGGTCACGATCGACGACGATCGCGCCGCCCTTCACCCGGAGGTCGCGCCCGGCAGCTATGCCCTGATCTCGGTCACCGATGACGGCGAAGGCATGGCGCCCGAGATCACCGCACGCGCGTTCGAGCCGTTCTTCACCACCAAGGAGGTCGGCAAGGGCTCGGGCCTCGGCCTCAGCATGGTCTATGGCTTTGCCAAGCAATCGGGCGGCCATGTCTCGATCTACAGCGAGGCAGGCCTCGGAACCACGGTCAGGATCTACCTGCCGCGCGCGAACACCGGCGGGTCGCAGGCCGATCTTCCCGACGGCGAGGACAAGGCGCCGCGAGGCTACGAGACGATCCTGATCGTCGAGGACGATCCGTTCGTCCGCTCCTCCGTCATTCGCAGGGTGGAAGCGCTCGGATATCGCGTCGTTGCCGCGGTCAACGGCAAGGATGCCCTGCAGCAGCTGCAGGGCGATCCCGGCATCGACTTGCTGTTCACCGATATCGTGATGCCCGGTGGCATGAGCGGCTGGGACCTCGCCGATCAGGCGCGGCGGCTGCGTCCCGGCCTGCCGGTCCTGTTCACCTCGGGCTACGCGCTGGAGACCCTGGTCGCGCAGGGCCACGCGCGGCCGCAATCGATCGTGCTGACCAAGCCCTATCGCAAAGTCGAGCTCGCCCAGCGGCTAAGGGATGCATTGGCCGCAGCGGTGGTCCCATCCTAGACTTGCGAATGCGCCGCGCAGGAGCCGCAAGCTGGCTTGCTAAATCCGGCCGGTTTTGGCCTATTAGCCGCCAGATCCGCTTTCGGAGTGCCCGCGATGGTTCCTTTCTTCGTCCAAATCAAATGCAAGCTCGGCCAGTCCTATACGGTGGCCAATGCGCTTGCCGAAGCCGAGATCGCCTCCGAGATCTATTCCACGGCCGGCCAATACGACCTTCTGGTGAAGTTCTACGTCGACAAGGATACCGACATCGGCCATTTCGTGAATGAGAAGGTGCAGGTGCTGCCGGGCATCCAGGACACCCTCACCATCATCACCTTCAAGGCGTTCGGCACCGGCTAGAGCATGCGCCTAACAACGGCCGAAGCGCGCCGGCAGCGCTAGCCGCCCTCCTTGCGTTTGGGCGGTGTCGGTCCCTGCACCGGCGGCAGCGACTTCAGATACGCGGCCATCGCGGCGCGGTCTTCCGCGGTCAGTTGCGCCAGATTCTTGATCACCGGCCGCATCGCACCCGAAGCGCTGTCGCCCTCGGGCATGTCGCCGGTCTCGAGAAAATCCGCGATATCCTTCTCGCTCCAGCTGCCGATGCCCTGCTGCGTGATGTTGGGCACCCAGCCCTCACCTTCCGGATTGGGCCCACCGGCAAAGCGCTGGCCGGCGATGATGCCGCCGAGCGCATTGCGCGGGCTGTGGCATTCGGCGCAATGGCCGAAACCGTTCACGAGATAGGCCCCGCGATTCCATTGCGGCGAGCGCGCGGCGTCCGCGACGAACGGCGCGGTGTCCATGAACAGCAGTTTCCAGATGCCGACATTGCGGCGAATGTTGAACGGAAACGGCAGCGCGTGGTCGCGCACTCTGCCGGACACCGGCGGCAGCGTCTTCAGATAGGCAAAGAGGTCGCGAACGTCGTCGATGCTTGCCAGATGATAGGACGTGTAGGGAAAAGCGGGGAAATAGTGCGCGCCCGCGGGCGAGATGCCGCGCACCACGGCGTTGACGAAATCAGCCTCGCTCCAGCGGCCGATTCCGTCGGCCGGATCGGGGGAAATGTTGGGCGCGTAGAACGTCCCGAACGGCGAGCCGAGCGCCAGCCCGCCACCGAGCCGCAGGCGATCGGGCTGATTGGGGATGGCGTGACAGGACGAGCAGCCGCCGGCGTTGAACAGCTCCTGCCCGTTGGCAAGATCCGGGCTCCGTGTCGGCGCCGGCAAGGCCAGCGCGGCCGGGGCGGTCAACCACCAATAGAGGCCGAACGCCGCGGCGGCGGCGATCAGGGCGGCAAGAACCATTCGTCGCAGCATTCGATCATTCCATCGTGAGCGCGCGAACTTAAGGGTCATGCCGCGCCCGATCCAACCACGAATATTTTAGACGGTCCGGCTGTAATGCCGGAATAAACCGCATGACCAACTGTTTGAAGAGCAATCAGGCCTGAACAGGGAGAGACCCATGACCAAAGCCGTTTTTGCCACACTGGCACTCGGAGCTGCCGTTGCGTTCGCCGCCCCGGCCAGCGCGGAAAAACTGAAGGCGACGCTGGACGGCAAATCCGAAGTCCCTGCCAACACCAGCAGCGCCACCGGAACGGCCGATCTGGACTACGACGCTGCCAGCAAGAAGCTGTCCTGGACCGTCACCTATTCCGGCCTCTCGGGCCCCGCCACCGCCGCGCATTTCCACGGGCCTGCCGAAGCCGGCAAGAACGCCGGCGTCGCCGTCGCGATCCCGAATGCAGCCTCGAGCCCGGTCAAGGGCGAAGCGACGCTCACCGACGCGCAGGCCGCCGATCTGCTCGGCGGCAAGTACTACATCAACATCCACACCGCGGCGAACCCGGGCGGCGAGATCCGCGGTCAGGTGACGAAGTAAAGCGAAAACGCAGGCTTCGTCGCGGAAAGGCCGGACGCAAGGAGGGAGCGTTCGGCCTTTTCGATTCGGGGCGAGAACCTGCCTCGCTCAAGCCGCGTTCAGCGCCTGCGCGAGGTCGGCGATCAGGTCCGACGGGTTCTCGATGCCGATCGAGAGCCGGATCGTGGAATCGAGCACGCCGATTTTCCGGCGGATGTCGGCGGGAACGCCGGAATGGGTCATCGTCGCCGGCAGGCTTGCGAGCGATTCCGTGCCGCCGAGACTCACCGCCAGCTTGAGAATCTGCAGCGCGTTGAGGAATTTCACCGCCGCCTCCTTGCCGCCGACGATGTCGAACGAGAAGGTCGACCCCGCGCCGAGGCATTGCCGCGCGAACACACGCCCCGATGGCGAGGCCTCTTCGTGATGACCGAGGTAATGGACCTTGGCGACCTTCGGGTGGTCGCGCAAAAAGTCCGCCACGAGCCGCGCATTCGCATCGGCTTTCTCCATCCGCAGGCTGAGCGTCTCGAGCGAGCGGTTGATCATCCAGCAGGAATGCGGATCGAGCTGGGTGCCGATGGCGCCGCGCAGCGCCTTGATGCCCTTCATGATCGCTTTCGATCCGAGCGCGGCGCCCGCGATCAGGTCGGAATGGCCACCGACATACTTGGTCAGCGAATACAGCGACAGGTCCGCGCCGTGCTCGATGGGCCGCTGAAACACCGGCCCGAGCAGCGTGTTGTCGCAGGCGATGATCGGCGTGTGTCCCTGCGCCTTGCCGATGGCATCGGCGGTGCGGCGGATCATTGCGACGTCGACGAGGCCGTTGGTCGGATTGGCGGGCGTCTCGATCAGGATCATCGAAACCCGCCCCTTGCCCATGGCCTCCTCCGAGGCCTGCTTGACCGCCGTCTCGTCGATTCCGTCGGCAAAGCCGACGGCGCCGATCGACAGGCGCGCGAGCGTGTTCGTCAGCAAGGTCTCCGTCCCGCCATAGAGCGGCTGCGAGTGCAGGATGACATCGCCGGGGCGAACGAAGGCCAGGATCGTGGTTGCGATGGCCGCCATGCCGGACGAGAACAGCGCGCAACTCTCGGTTCGCTCGTAGATCGCGAGCCTGTCCTCGACGATCTCGCTGTTGGGATGATTGAAGCGAGAATAGACCAGGCCCGCGCCCATGCCTTCCGGCGGCTCGCGCCGACCGGCGACGTAGTCGAAGAAGTCCTGCCCGTCCTCGGCGGTCTTGAACACGAAGGTGGAGGTCAGGAACACCGGCGGCTTGATGGCGCCCTCCGACAATTGCGGGTCATAGCCATAGGTCAGCATCAAGGTTTCCGGATGCAGCATATGATTGCCGATATGGGTCTTCGACGGGAACGGTTTTGCCATGGCCTGTCTCGCTGTTGACTATGGTGCTCGCCGCGCGCTGGAACTCCCTGATGTCCTGAGAGTGTCGGGAGGAGGATGCGTCGACTCGTGTGAGCGCACGGCGCGTTGCCACAAAGATAGCTGCTCTGAGAGCAATCCGTCAGGCCTTGCGGACAGAATTACTGCCTCGCTGCGGCTCGCGGCTACGCAAAAAGGCGGCTGCCTTCGCAACCGCCCCCTTCACTGCTTCCTCGTGCCCCGTTATTTCAACTTCAACCGATAGGTTTCGTGACAATCATTGCAGCGGTCGTTGATCGCCGTGTAGGCCGCCTTCAGGCTCGCGACATTGGTGATCTTGCCTTTGACGTCGGCGATCGCCTTCTGCACCGGCGGGATCTTGGAATCGAAATCGGCCTTGTTCTGCCAGACCTTCGGCGAGGAGCCGTAGGACGCATTCACGACGTCCTGCTTGGGATTGACCTCGAAGGTCTTGGCGATCTTGGCGACGTCCGCCTCCAGATTGGCAATCGCCTCGTCGACGGTCTTCTGGTTGTAGGGAATGTCGCCCTTGGACATCTTCTGAATGACCGAGTACAGGCTCTTTGCCTGCGAGCGCATCAGATTGTCCTGCTGGACGGCAATCTCCTGTTGCGCCATGACGGCGCCCGCGCCCAGCACGAGGACGCCCGCGACAATCATCGTCCGTTTCATTGGTTCGTTTCTCCGGCTCTCGAGACGTTCAGGGAATGAGACGTCACCGGCTTCTCGTGAAGCCGGGACCCATCATGGGTAGAACCCCGCGCGGCGCGTTTATTCCCGTGCGCGCGGAGAGCGGCTTCACAAGCTGTGGCGGCGGTGGTGCTCGTTGATGGCGATCCACACCCGCTCGGGCGTTGCCGGCATGTCGATGTGGTCGATCTTGTATTCGCGCCAGAGCGCGTCGACGATGGCATTGACGACGGCCGGACAGGAGCCGATCGCGCCGGCCTCGCCGGCCCCCTTCACGCCCATGGGATTGGTCTTGCAGGGCACGTTGTGGGTTTCGAACACGAAGGCAGGCCCATCCGCCGCGCGCGGCAGCGCATAGTCCATGAAGGTTGCGGTGATGAGCTGGCCGTCCGTCGGTCCATACACCACCTGCTCCATCAAGGCCTGGCCGATGCCCTGCATGGCGCCGCCATGCACCTGGCCGGCCAGCAGCAGCGGGTTGAGCGTCTTGCCGAAATCGTCGACGATCACGTAGTTGACGATTTTGATGATGCCGGTGGCTGGATCGATCTCGACCTCCGCGACATGGGTGCCGTTGGGATAGGTGCCGTCGGCGCTGGCAAAGGTCGCGCTGCCGTTCAGCTTCGACGGATCGACCCCGGGCCGCTTGGTGAGATCGGCGAACGAGATCGCACGATCGGTGCCGGCAATGCGGATGATGCCATCGGTGATCTCTAAGTCGCCGGCGCTTGCTTCGAGCGTCTGCGCCGCGATCTCCTTCAGCTTTTGCCCGAGTTCGCGCGTGGCGCGCTCGACGCTGACGCCGCCTGACGGAATCGAAGCCGACCCGCCGGTGCCGAGGCCGGTCGCGATCTCGTCGGTATCGCCCTGGCGAACATGCACACGCTCGGGCACCAAGCCGAACTGCTCGGCGACGATCTGCGCGTAGGCGGTCTGATGGCCCTGCCCGCTCGATTGCGTGCCGATCAGCACGGTGACGTCGCCATTGGCATCGAGCCGCACATTGGCGGTCTCCTCACCCATCACGCCGCAGATCTCGACATAGCTCGCAAGCCCAATGCCGCGGATCAGGCCGCCCTTCTTGGCGAGCTTGGCGCGCTTGGGAAATTCCTTCCATTCCGCGATCTCCATCGCGCGCTTCAGATGCGCGGCGAAGTCGCCGGAATCGTAGACCTTCCCGGTCGCGGTCTTGTAGGGCAGCGCCTTCGGCGGGATGAAATTCTTGCGGCGGATGGCATCCGGCGTCATGTCGAGCTTTCGCGCGCAGGCATCGACGAGGCGCTCGATCACATAGGCGGCCTCAGGACGGCCCGCGCCACGATAGGCATCGACAGGCACGCTGTGGGTGAAGATGGTGCGCACCCGGCAATGGAAGGCCTGGATGTCGTAAAGGCCCGGCAGCATGCCCGCGCCGCCATGCGGGATGTAGGGCCCGAAGGTCGACAGATACGCGCCCATGTCGCCCATGAGGTCGCAATCCATGGCGAGGAACTTGCCGTCTTCAGCCAGCGCCATCTTGGCGGTGGTGACGTTGTCGCGGCCCTGCGCATCGCCCATGAAATGCTCGGAGCGATCGGCTGCCCACTTCACCGCCTTCTTCAGCTTGCGCGCAGCGACGGCCATCAAGGCGTATTCCCGGTACGGAAACAGCTTTGTGCCGAACCCGCCGCCGACGTCGGGACAGATCACCCGCATCTTGTCGGTGGGGATGTTGAGCACGTTCTGGCAGAGGATGTCGCGCAGGCGGTGGCTGCCCTGGCTGCCGACCGTTAGCGTCAGATGGTCGCGCTTGGAATCGTATTCGCACACCGCCGCGCGCGTCTCCAAGAAGCTTGCCACCACGCGCGGATTGACGATGGAGATCTCGGCGACGGCATGCGCCTTGGCAAAGGCCGCGTCCACCGCCGCCTTGTCGCCGATCGAGACGTCGAACAGCACGTTGCCGGGCTTGTCGGGCCAGACCGGCGGTGCGCCCTTCTTCACGGCGTTGACGACGCCGGTCACGGCGGGCAGTGGCGACCATTTGACCTCGATCGCCTCGATCGCGTCGCGGGCCTGGTCGATGGTCTCGGCGACCACGAAGGCGACGGCATCGCCGACATGTCGTACCTCGTCCTGGGCGAGGATCGGGTAAGGCGGGCCGGTGAACGGATCGGTCTCGAGATTGAACAGGCAGGGCAGATTGCCGAGATCCTTGACGTCGTCCGCGGTCAGGATCAGCGCAACGCCCGGCAGGCCGCGGGCCCGGCTCGCATCGATGGTGTATTTGGCATGCGCATGCGGCGAGCGCAGCACCAGGCAGCGGAGCGCGGCCTGCGGCGCGTAATCATCGGTATAGCGGCCCTTGCCGCGGATGAGCGCGTCATCCTCCTTGCGCAGCACGCTTTGACCAACGCCGAACTTGATGGGAGCCGCCATTTTATCTTCCCGTTCTCATGGTTGTTTTGTGGGCATATTGCCGTGGAAAAACTGGCGCGTCAAAGCCCGGCCATCCTGGCGGCGTCGTAGATCTCGATGGTCGTCGGCTCCGAGACGAGCGATTGCAGCGCACGGACAAAGTCGCGCGAGGCCGGAACCGCGAAGTGCGCGAGCAGCGCAGCGCGATCGGCCCACTGCTCGACGAACACGAATTTGAGGGGATTCTCGCAATCGACATGCACCGCATGCGAGATGCAGCCGGGCTCGGCGCGCGAGCGTTGGACGTGTTCGAGGCTTAGTCTCCGGACCTCGTCGATCGAGTCCTGCCTTGCGATTGCGCTGCCGGTCACCAGGATCATGTCGCCTCCCCGTCCGCTCAGTGGAGTGTCCCATGGACCCGGTCGGGGAGTCCAGCCGAGCGACGGGATCACGGCAGACGCTTTCGGGTGACCGACGCCTGGAATTGGCGATCACTCACATCCCGCCCCGGCTCATCAGATAGCTCGTACGATCTCTGAGCGTATCGATCGCCCGCCCAGCTGTGAGATGGTCGATCTCGGCGCGCGTCAGGCCGATGTCCATCAGCGCTCTGTCACTCAGGTCCCGCAAGCTGACCCGCGGATGCAGGAGCCACTCCCCAAACGCACGCCAATATCGACTGGGCAGGTCCAGGAGGCTTTGCGCCGGCGCGGCTGCGGCTGCTTCCCTCCCCGACAAGGCATGGCCCGGCGGTGCAACGGACACGTTGAGGCGAGCCGCTGCCGCCAGGACCTCGTCCATGGCCTCCTTCGCCAGCGCAATGGATCGGTCGAGGCGAAGCACCGCGGCATCGTGCTCGGCCTCGGATGAGATCTTCGTCAGTTGTGGTGGCATCGGACGCTCCTGCTGTGAGCCGGCAAGGAGAGTGGCCAAACAAAAGGCCCCGTCCGATGCCGGCGGGGCCTGGTGGAAAAGATGTCGTCGAGATCCTAGCGCACGACTCCTCCCACCGCCCAGCCGAAGCGGGTGATGTGGTTGCAGGAGACTTTGCGCGACGATTTGATCATGAGCGACTCCTACCACGGCAATCGCGCAAAATCAAGAGATGCATGGAGATCGATTGCATCCTGAAGGCGAACCCCCACGCCGGCCAATTCGTCTTTCCAACTAATGCGACGAAGGAGGTTAGCCGCAACGGCGCATAAGGGACCAGCCCCGCGAAGAGCGCTTGAGGCGCGCGATCGTTCAGAGCGGCGACTGACCGAAAGGCGATAGGATGACCCGTGATATGCGATATGCACGTCCGCTCATTATGTAGGTAACTCTGTCCTATAGCTGACGTTAGGCGCCGCGCATAACGGCGGGCACGATAGCTCGTTGCCCTCAATTCGCTGCTTCCGCGACGCATGGTGAGCTAACGCGCTTCCGAGCATTTCGGCGCCTTGCCACTTTCTGGAGGGCTTGTCGCACGGCTCCCGTTCGGCCACACTCGTCGCATTTCAAGTAATTGTTTGGAAGGGTGACCTCATGCCCGAAGCATTGGAAAGCCTTTTGTGGTGTGCCGCGCTTGCGACGTGGCTGATGCTCTTCTCCAGGATCCTGGGTGAACACCTCAAGCCCGTCTCGAAACACCTCGGCCATCTGATCGCGGTTGCTTTCAGACTCAGGACGAAGTGACGCAACACGGCCTCGGCGCGGCTTGGCAGCAGTCGAACTGGCAGAACTGCTCGTCACGTTGTTGCTGGCGTGAAGCGAACGGACCAGGCGCGCGCATCCTGCGGCCGCAATGTTTCGTGACTCAGCGGGTACGGTGACGCTGCTGGAGCATGATCCGGAAAAGTGTGCAGCGGTTTTCCGAGAAGACCATGCTCAAACAATAACCTAAAGCGCGATGACGATTCTTCCTAATCGCATCGCGCTTTAGCGTCCCACCCTCCGGTCGAGGGAGAACCGGCCTCCTCCGGTGACCAGGATCAACAGAGCGCCTCCCATGATGGAGATGTTCTTCAAGAAGTGATTGTACTGGCCAATCTGTTGCGGGCCAGCGGGATACTCCCAGTAACGATGTCCAATTGCAGTGGCCGCCAATACGAACAGAAACGTCAAAATTGCGCAGTAGCGCGTGCCGATGCCGAGTATCAAGCCAACCGATATCACGATTTCCAGCACGACATTGATCGCCGTGAACAGCTGGGGCACCGGGAGGTTCAGCGACCGAAAATAACTCACCGAGCCACTGAAGTTGGTGAGTGCTCCATAGGCGCTTCCAACGAAGACCCATGCAAGCAGGACACGGCCGATGAGGATGAGCAGGTCGGCGTTGCTGGTGGCGAACTCGTCGATCCGCGTGGACCAGGGTGAGCGGAATGGCATGGTAGTTGCCTCGTCTCCTGAGCAGGGCACCCGAATATCGGAAAATCGTATCACGATCGGCCGACCTTATGAAGGATTCCGGTCGCCGGTCCGTGTGAGGCAGCGGTAAATGGATAAATCCGGATGCGACCCTAGCCGCGCACCAGCGAGACCAGCCAGCTGCGGCCGAACAGCACGAGGATTGCGAGCGCGTAGACGATCGTGCCGCCGACGGCCAGCAGGGCCAGCGTCGCTTCGTCCCGGAAGGCGTGCACCGAGGCAAGAGCGGCCGGGCTGAAGCGCGCAATCAGCCAGAACGCCGCGGCGAGGATCAATCCGATCAGCAGGAATTTGGCGAGCGACAACAGCCAGGCGCGGTCCAGCACGAGGAAGCCGCGCCGAACAGCGAAGAAGAGCACCAGCAGGAGATTGGTCCAGACGCCGATGGCGGTGGCGAGCGCAAGGCCGATCTGGGCGAGCGATCCCATCAACGCGACCTTGAGCGCGACGTTGACGGCGATGCCGGTCAGCGACGCCCGCACCGGCGTCGCGGTGTCCTTGCGGGCATAGAAGGTCGCGACCGCACTGCGGATCAGCACGAAGGGGATGAGGCCGATGGCATAGGCAGCGAGCGTCGCACCGGCGGCGGCTGCATCGGCCTTGGAGAACGCACCGCGCGCAAACAGCGCGCGCATGATCGCGTCGGGCACGGTGATGAAGGCCGCGACGAACGGGATCGAGAACAGCAGCGTGAAATCGAAGGCGCGGCGCTGTGCCTTCAGCGCGCCGTCGTGGTCGTTCGCCGTGATCCGTCGCGACATCTCCGGCAGCAGCACCGTGCCGATAGCGATGCCGATGACGCCGATCGGCAGCTGGTTGAGCCGGTCGGCGTAATAGAGCGCCGACAGCGCGCCGGCCGGCAGGAAGGTCGCGATGATGGTGTCGGCGAACAGCGCGACCTGCGTGCCCATCGAGCCCAGCGTCGCAGGTCCCAACGCCCTAAAGAATCCGCGAACGTCCTCGTCGAGCTTGAGCGGCGCAAAGCGCGGCAGGCCGCCATGGCGGGCGAGATCGCCGGCGAGCAGGAAATATTGCAGGAAGCCGGAGATCAGCACGCCCCAGGCGGCGGCATGGCCCGCGGTCGGAAACCAGACGGCAACCGCCAACGTCATCATCATCGCGACGTTGAGAAAGATCGAGGCGGCCGCGGCGCTGGCAAAGCGCTGCATCACGTTGAGCATGCCGCCATAGAGCGTCACCAGCGTGATCAGCAGGAGATAAGGAAAAGTGATCCGGGTCAGCTCGATCGCGAGCTTGCGCTGCTCGGCATCCTCGGAAAAGCCCGGCGCCAAAATGCTCATGGCCTGCGGCATGAACAGCCATGCGGCGATCAGCAGCACCACCTGCGAGGCCAGGAGCAGCGTGAAGATGCGATCGGCGAACAGCTTTGCCGCCGCTTCGCCCTTCTCGCCATGGACATGGGCATAGGCCGGCACCCAGGCGGCGTTGAAGGCGCCCTCGGCGAAGATCGCCCGGAAATGGTTGGGCAGCCGCAGCGCCACGAAAAAGGCGTCGGCCACCGGGCCGGCGCCGAGGATCGCCGCGAGCATGATGTCGCGGGCAAACCCCGTCAGCCGCGACAGCAGCGTGTAACCACCGACCGTGAAGATGCGTCCGAGCATGCGGACTCTTCTAGAGCATGTCAGGAATAGGTCTAGGTGCAAACCGCGGCGGAAGTCAGCTCCCTCCCCCGCTTGCGGGGGAGGGTTGGGGAGAGGGTGCCTCCGCAAGCGAGAGCCCCCAAGAGGAAAGAGCCCTCACCCGGCGCTACGCGCCGACCTCTCCAGCAAGCGGGAGAGGTGAAAACAAGATCAACTCGCCAGAGCGCCCTGCACGGCGGCGATGATTCGCTCCTGGTCGGCTTCGGTCAAATAGGCATGCATCGGCAGGCTGATGACGTCCTGCGACAGGTTCTCGCAACCTGGCAATCCGCCCTCGGCGACCGGATATTGCTTGTAGGCGGTCTGCTGATGCATCGACTTGCCGTAATAGATCGCGGTCGGCACGCCCTGGGCTTTCAGCGCGGCGGCAAAGCCGTCGCGGTCGGTCCCCTTGGGAAGGCGAATGGTGTACTGCGCCCAGACCGAGGTGTTGCCGGGCGCAAGGCGCGGCACGGTGACGACATTGGACAGGCCGCGCGCATAGCGCTCGGCGACCTTGTTGCGGGCGGCGATCTCGTCGTCAAAGATCTTCAGCTTCTCGATCAGGACCGCGGCCTGCATGGTGTCGAGCCGGCCGGTGAGGCCGAGACGGACATTGTCGTATTTGTCGACGCCCTGCCCGTGCACGCGGATGCTGCGCAAGGTGGCAGCGAGTTCGTCGTCATCGGTGAAGATCGCGCCACCGTCGCCGAAGCAGCCGAGCGGCTTTGCCGGGAAGAAGCTGGTTGCAGTGGCGTGCCCGAGCGTTCCGAGCTTGCGGCCCTTGTAGCTTGCGCCAAAGCCTTGCGCGGCGTCGTCGAGCACGAACAGGCCTTCGGCCCTGGCGATCTCGGCAATGGCATCGTGATCGGCGGGCTGGCCGAACAAATCGACCGGAATCACCGCGACCGGCTTGAGACCAGCCTTGCGGGCGGTGGCGATGCCCCGCTTGAGCGATTCAGGGCTCATGTTGAAGGTGGTCTCGTCGACGTCGACGTAAACCGGCGTCGCGCCGGTCCGCGCCACCGGCGAGGCCGTTGCGATGAAGGTGAAGGACGGACACAGCACGGCATCGCCGGGCCCGACATTCCTGGCCATCATCACCATCAGGATCGCATCGGTGCCGCTGGCGCAGCCGATCACATGCTTGGCGCCAGCGTAGGCCGCGAGCTGCTTCTCGAGCTCGAAGACTTCAGGGCCGTTGACGAACTGGCAATGGTCCATCACGCGCTTGACGGCGGCATCGAGCGAGGCGCCGAGCCGGCGGCGCTGCGAGGCGACGTCGATGAAGGGAATGGGTTCGGAACGCAGATGCTGGTTCATGACGCCTTGTGACGTTTGAGCGGTCGACATGGAAAGGAATCAGCCGGCGACGCGGCGCGGCGCCTTGCGCGCGGGTGACGTCGCCGCAGGACGCGAGGGCGTCTCCAGGCACTGCGTGGCGATCTCGAGGCTGGCGACGCCCTCGTCGCCGGTCACCGCCGGCGTCTCGCCGTTGCGCACCGCCTTGAGGAACGCGATCAGCTCGGCGCGCAGCGGCTCGTCATGGCCGACCGGCAGATGCCGCATCGAATAGCTGCCATCAGGCTTGAAGCCGAAGCATTCGGTGACCTGGCGCGTCAAGAGATCGCCCATCACGTATTTGCCGCGCGTTGCGACTGTGACGCTGCGCGCCTTGAACGGCGTCAGCCAATTGGTGTTGATGTGGGCGAGCACGCCGCTCTCGGTGCGGAACTGCAGCAGCGCGATGTCCTCGCGCTCGGCGACCGCGCTCGACAATTGCGGCTGCACCTCGACGATGTCGGATTCGGTGAACCAGCGGATCAGATCGATGTCGTGCACGGCAAGGTCGATGACGACGCCGACATTGGACATGCGCGGCGGGAACGGGCCGACGCGGGTGATCGCGATGGAGAGAATGTCCTCGCCCGCGATCGCCTGCTTGACTGCAGCGACCGCCGGATTGAAGCGCTCGACATGGCCGACCATCAGCGTGACGCCGGCCTTCTGTGCCGCGGCGACGATTTCGCGGCCCTCTTCCACCGTGGATGCGATCGGCTTCTCGACGAGAACGTGGATGTTCTTGGCGATGCAGGCGAGCGCGATCTCGTGATGCAGATGGGTCGGCGCCGCGATGGTGACGGCATCGACGCCGGCGCTGAACAGCTGGTCGAGCGTCTCGAAGCTTTCGCAATTGGCGAGTTCGGTTGCCCGCGCGCGATGCGCCGGCGAGGGATCGACGACGCCGACGAGGCTGACGCCGGGCAGGCCGCTGAGCACGCGCGCGTGGTTGCTGCCCATCACGCCGGCACCGATGACACCGACGCGCAAGCCGGCCTTTGCCGGTGCAGACCCTTTGGAACTCATGTGAGCAAACCCCGATTCAACGCAAATCCCCGGGCCGCTTCTAGCACGGGCGCCACATTTGTGGCGAATGCCGGCCTGACGGTCCGGACACGATTTGATTCAAAAAGTTACACGTTCCCCGGGCCTTAGGCCGAAAAAGATACCGCTTCTCGGCCCGGGTCGCGTGATTCGGAGTTGCTGGTTACGACCTTTGATAGTCGTCTTCAATCCGGATGATGTCGTCTTCCCCGAGATAAGAGCCGGTCTGGACCTCGATCAGCTCCAGCTGGATCTTGCCGGGATTCTCCATCCGGTGGACGGCGCCCATCGGGATGTAGATCGACTCGTTCTCGTGCACCGTCTTCACGGTCTCGTTGACGGTGACCTGGGCCGTGCCGCGGACCACGATCCAGTGCTCGGCACGATGGTGGTGCTTCTGCAGCGACAGCCGCCCGCCCGGCTTGACCACGATACGCTTGACCTGGTGGCGCTCGCCATTGTCGACCGACTGATAGCTGCCCCAGGGCCGGTGCACCTTGAGATGCTCCTCGGTGACCTTCGGCGCGACCGCCTTCAGCTTCGTCACCAGGCGCTTCAGCCCGTTGGCATCCTTCTGCCGCGAGACCAGCACCGCATCCGCGGTGGCGACCACGACGAGATCGTCGACGCCTTCGAGCGCGACCAGCGCGGAATCGGTGGTGACGTTGCAATTGCGGGAATCCTCGAACACGGCGGTGCCGTGCGCGGCATTGCCCAGCGCGTCCTTCTCCGACAGCTCCCACACCGCGTGCCAGGAGCCGACGTCGGACCAGCCGCATGACACCGGCACGACGGCGGCGCGCGAGGTCTTCTCCATCACCGCATAGTCGATCGAGATCGCTTTCGCCGCGCCGAACGCCTCGGGCTCCAGCGTGACGAAGCCGAGATCGCGGCCGGCATTGTTGACCGCATTGGTGATCGCCTCGACGCTTGCCGCATCGACCCTGCGATATTCGTCGAGCAGCACGCTCGCCGGGAACATGAAGTTGCCGCTGTTCCAGAAATAGCCCGAATTGACGTAGTCGGAGGCCTTCACCGCATCCGGCTTCTCGACGAAGCGTGTAACCGCATGCACCTCGCCCGAGATCACCTCGCCCGGATTGATGTAGCCGTATTCGGTCGCCGGCCGCTCCGGCTTGACGCCGAAGGTGACGATGCGCCCGGCATTTGCGGCGGTGAGGCCTTCGCGGCAGGCGGCGACGAAGGCGGCATTATTCTGCACGACGTGATCGGCGGCGAGCGCGAGCACGATGGCCTCATTGACGCGGTTCTGCGCGAACACAGCGCCGGCGGCGATCGCAGGGCCGGAATCGCGCCGCATCGGCTCGAGGATCACGTCCGCCTCGATGCCGATCTCGGCGAGCTGCTCCAGCACCATGAAGCGATAGGACGCGTTGGTGATGACGATCGGCCGGTCGAACAGCGAGGCATCGGACACGCGCAGCAGCGTGTCCTGGAACGTCGAGCGGGTGCCGAACAGCGGCAGGAACTGCTTGGGCCGCACCTCGCGCGAGGCCGGCCATAGCCGCGTGCCGGCACCGCCGCACATGATCAGGGGGATTATGCGTTTGTCCATCGTGATTTCAAACCTTGAAATAGTCGCGATACCAGGTGACGAAATGATGAACCCCATGCTCGATCGGCGTTGACGGTGCAAAGCCGGTGTCGCGCATCAGATCCTCGACATCCGCGAACGTTTCCAGCACATCTCCCGGCTGCATCGGCAGCAATTCTTTGATCGCCGTCCGGCCCAGCTCCCGCTCCAGAAGACCGACGACGTGCATCAGTTCCTCCGGATGATGATTGCCGACATTGTAGAGCTTAAACGGCGCATTTGCGGCAGCCGGATCGTCCGCAGGCACCAGATCGATCAGCTTGGACACGACGCGCGTCACATCGTCGATATAGGTGAAATCGCGGCGCATTTTGCCATGGTTGAAGATCCGGATCGGCTTGCCGGCCATAATGGCGCCCGCGAACAGAAACATGGCCATGTCGGGGCGGCCCCATGGCCCGTAGATGGTGAAGAAGCGCAGCCCCGTGACCGGCAGGCGATAGAGATGGCTGTAGGACTGCGCCATCACCTCGTTCGCCTTCTTGGTCGCGGCGTAGAAGCTGACGGGATGGTCGGTGCGGTCTGCAACCGCAAATGGCAGTTTTGTGTTGGCGCCGTAAACGGAGGATGACGAGGCGTAGACCAGATGAATGCAGCCATTGTTGCGGCAGCCCTCCAGCACGTTGAGGAAGCCGACGAGATTGGAATCGGCGTATGTCTGCGGCTGCTCGATCGAGTAGCGCACGCCGGCCTGCGCGGCGAGATGCACGACTTTGGCAAAACGATGTTGCGCAAACAGCGCCGCCATGGTCTCGCGGTCGGCGAGATCGGCCTCGACGAACGAGAAACGGGGCTCGTCCCTGAGCAGAGCAAGGCGCGCCTTCTTCAGCGCCGGATCGTAATAGCTGTTGAGATTGTCGAGCCCGACGACGGCGCGGCCTTCGCCCAGCAGCTGCCGGGCGACGTGGAAGCCGATGAAGCCGGCGGCACCCGTGAC
This sequence comes from Bradyrhizobium sp. USDA 372, assembly GCF_053629095.1. NCBI lineage: Bacteria > Pseudomonadati > Pseudomonadota > Alphaproteobacteria > Hyphomicrobiales > Nitrobacteraceae > Bradyrhizobium > Bradyrhizobium sp. USDA 372. Next base: position 1,590,898 of record NZ_JBRJHR010000001.1, read on the forward strand.
CAAAATCGCCTGATCCGTCATCCTGTTCCCTGTGGATCCCTCGCCCGCACCTGTTTAGCCGTCACCTCGGCGGGGTCGCAATAGGCTCCCTGCTCCTTCGCGAGGCCTCGTCATGGCGTCCTTAACGACGCATCCTGAACGACGCGTCCTTACGACGGCTCTTGCAAGATCGGCGCCAAAACCATACCAAAGCGGCCGAATTCGGCGCCTCGCGTCGGGTTGCCTCAAATCCTCGCAAACCCTGTTCATGCGGACGAGATGCGCCGAATCCTGTTGTCGACGGCCAAAATCCTGATCTCCGTGGCGCTGCTCTATCTGGCGCTGCGCAAGGTCGACCTGTCCGAGCTGTTTTCCCGCTTCACCGTGACCAGCCTGTTCTGGATCGGTATGGCGATCGCGGTCACGTTCCTGCAGATCTTCGTCGGCGTGCTGCGCTGGCGCGAGATCAGCGCCGTCTGCGGCGCGCCGCTCGAGCTCGGCCGCGCCATGCGCTACAACGTGATCGGCTCGTTCTTCAACCAGACCCTGCCGTCGGCGATCGGCGGCGATGCGGTGCGGCTGTGGCTGGTCGCACGCGCCGGCGCCGGCTGGCGCGCGGCGACCTACTCGATCTTCGTCGACCGCGCCATCGGCCTCATCGCGCTCGCGATCGTGATCGTCGCGAGCCTGCCCTGGAGCTACACCCTCATCACCGATCCGCACGGGCGCTCGGCGCTGCTGCTCATCGACCTCCTGGCGCTCACCGCCGGCGTCGGCTTCCTGATCTTCGGCGCGCTGAAATGGCGCTGGCTGAAGACCTGGTGGGCAACGCACCACATTCACGCCTGCGCCGTCATCGCCAATCGCGTGATCTTCAGCCGCAACCGCGGTCCCCTCATCGCGATCCTGTCGGTCCTCGTTCACGTGCTCGCCGTCGTCACCGCCTGGTGCGTCGTGCAGTCGATTGCGGCTCCAGTTCGTTTCAGCGACGTCTTTCTGCTCGTGCCGCCGGTGATGCTGATCACGATGATGCCGATCTCGATCGCCGGCTGGGGCGTGCGTGAAGCCACGATGAGCCTTGCGTTCGGCTTTGCGGGGCTTTCCGCCAACGAGGGCGTCAACGTCTCGCTGCTGTTCGGCGCCGTGTTCTTCATCGTCGGGGCCGTCGGCGGTCTGGTCTGGATCCTCAGCGCGGAGAAAGCCGCGCAAGGGTCGACCCCGATCGGAGCGCGGGAGTGAGCTCGGCTGCCGATGCGCTCGCTGGCGCGGCCCTGCTAATTGCCGTTGCCGCCGCCGCGCTGATCTCGGCGCTCGTCACCTGGACCAGCCGGCCCCTGCTGCAGCGCTACGCGCTGGCGCGACCGAATGCGCGGTCCTCGCATCGCATCCCGACCCCGCAGGGCGCGGGCATCGCGGTGATCGCCGCGACGCTGATCGTCGCCTCGCTGTGGGGGGTCTCGGCCAATGTCGCGATCCCGCCGGCGCTGGTCGCTGCCACAATCGTGATCGCCCTGGTCGGCTTCGCCGACGACATCGTGTCGCTGCCCGTGCTGGTGCGGCTGGTGCTGCAGGCCGCCTGCGTCGGCGCGGTGGTGTTCACCGCGCCCGACACCGCGCGCATCGTGCCGACGCTGCCGCTTGCGCTGGAGCGCGGCCTCGTCGTGCTTGCCGGCGTCTGGTTCGTGAACCTCGTCAACTTCATGGACGGGCTCGACCTGATGACGGTGGCGGAGGTCGTGCCGGTCACCGCCGCGCTGCTGCTGCTGGGAATGCTCGGGCATCTCTCATGGCCGGCCGTGCTGGTCGCCACCGCGCTATGCGGCGCCATGCTCGGCTTTGCGCCGTTCAACCGTCCGGTCGCAAAGGTCTTCCTGGGCGATGTCGGCAGCCTGCCGATCGGCCTGCTGCTCGGCTGGTGCCTTTTGGAGCTCGCGTTTCGGGGAGAGCCGGCCGCGGCGCTGCTGCTGCCCGCCTACTATCTTGCAGATTCCACCATCACGCTGTTTCGGCGCATCATCCGGCGCGAGCCGTTCTGGTCGGCGCACCGCACTCACTTTTATCAGCGTGCAACCGACAACGGGTTCACGGTCAAGCGGGTCGTCGGCGAAGCATTCGCGCTCAATCTCGTGCTGGCCCTGCTCGCCGTCGCGACCGTTCGCACCGGCTCGACGGCGATCACGATCCTCGCCTTGCTTGCGGGCGCGGGTGCGGTCGCCCTCCTGCTCTGGCGCTTCTCCCGCCCTCAGGCGTCCTGAGCCGCCAGCGCCTGCCGCAGCCCCTCGTCGAGCGAGACCTGCGGCTGCCAGCCGGTCGCGAGCGCCTTGGAGACGTCGAGCTCGAGCGAGCCGATCAGGCTGTCATGCGTATCCTGCCGGCCCATCACGCTGAGCAGCGTCGCGAGCAGTCTCGGCGGCATTCCGAACAGAACCGGGTTCTTGCCGGACGCAATGGCCAGGCGCCTGATGAATTCGGGCGTCGAGACCTGTTCCCGGTCGGCCACCAGGAAGATCTCGAAATTGCTCGTGGGATCAGGATGGCTGAGCCGGCGCAGGATGAACGACGACAGGTTCTGCACGGCAAGGAAGGCGCGCTGGTTGCGGATCGCCGCAAAGGGCAGCGGCAGCCCCAGGCTCACCGCACGTGTCAGCAGCGCGAAATTGCCCTTGGCCCCGGCGCCATAGACCAGCGGCGGCCGGATCACCGTGATCTTCATGTCGCTGTCGCGCGCCAGCGTCCTCAGGCCCGCCTCGGCCGCGGCCTTGGACATGCCGTAGAGGCCGCGCGGCGTCAGCACGTCGCTTTCGCTGAACGGCGCGCGGCCTTCATTGCTGCGGCCGTGCACGAGAACGGTGCTGATGAAGACGAATTGGCGCACGCCGGCCGCCGCCGCGCAGCGCGCCAGATGCAGCGTGCCGGCGATGTTGACGTTGCGGTAGAGCTGGACCGCGTGCTCCTCGTGCTTGTGGTGCACGCGCGCGGCCAGATGGATGACGGCGTCGACGCCTTCGAGCGCCGCCTGCCAGTCGGTCTCGGGACCGATCGTCTCGATCACGACCTCGCCGTCGACGCCTGCCGGGGCGCGGACCGCACGGCGGACCGACCATCCCGCGCCCTCGAGCGCCGGCACGAGATGACGGCCGACGAAGCCGCTCGCTCCCGTCACCAGCACGACCGGTCTACGTTCGCTCATCGTTGCTCCGACAGGTCCGGGTTACGCAACAATTCGTCGATCAGCGCGGCATAGGCGTTCATCGCGTTGGTCCTGTCGAACCGCGATGCTGCCTTCACCGCCCGCGCCGCGATGGCGCCGTCGTCGGAACGGAACGCGGCGCGGATCGCTTCGGCGAGCAGGTCGGCACGGCCCGGCGGCACCACCCAGCCGAGCCTGCTCTCCACCACCGTCAACGCGGCCTCGGCCTCCGGCTCGGACACCAGCACCACGGGACGGCCGACCGCCAGCAGATTGTAGAACCGGCTCGGCACCGACACGCCCGCAACGTTCTTCCGGTACGGAATGATCCAGAGATCGGCGGAGGCCAGGAACGCGTCGAGCTCGGAATCCTCGACGCGCCCGACAAAGGAGACATTGGCGAGGTTCGCCGCCGCCTGCAACTGCTTCAGCCGCTCGAAACCGATGCCCCAGCCGGACAGCAGGAAGTGAATGTCCGCCTCGTCCTTCAGAAGCCGCGCCGCTTCGAACACGATCTCGGGATCGTGGGTGAAACCGAGATTGCCCGATAGGCCGACGATGAAGCGCGCCGGAATTGCCTTGCGGAACGGATTGTCCGGCGTGACCGGCCGCGGCGCGGGCACGAGCGTGGCCCAGTTCGGGATGAAGCGGATCTTGTTCCGCCTCATCCCCGAATAGCTGAGCAGCGGCCGCTCGGCGTCGCGGCCGATGGTGATGACGGCGTTGAGGGCACGGAACATCAGGCCGTTGGCGGCGCGCATCGTCCGCGTCACGACGGAGCGGGGCTTCAACAGGCCGGCCATCACCAACACGTCGGGAAACAGGTCGTGCATGATCAGCGCCGAGCGCGCGCCCTTCACCCGTGCCGCCGCCGCCACCGCATAGGGCAGCATGAACGGCGCGGTGACCGTGAGCACGACGTCCCCTCGCCTCAGCTCCCGCACCAACGCGAGGAACGTGCGCGCTGCGAACAACAGCTCGGAGGCGGCGCGCCGCACCAGTGCCGCCTTGCCCGCCATCCGGTTCCTGACCATGACGACGCGCGGCTTGCCCGGGCCGGTCTGCGCTGCCGGCAATGCGCCCGGCGAGCCCGAGAGCACGACGACCTCGTGCTCGGCGGCGAGACGGCAGGCGATCTCGGCCATGATCGCCGCCGTCGTGCTCGGGTCAGGCGCGTAGTGCTGGCTCGCGACGACGATCTTGCCAGCGATCTTGTCTTGCGGCTGCATGGTCAGGCCGCGGTCGACCCGAATTCGGGGACGGCGTCCTTGAGAATGGTCCTGATGGTGGCGCGATCGTCGCGCGCGATCGCCTGCTCCAGCGCCGCAATCCATTTGCGCAGCGTCTGCATCGGCGGTTCGTTCGGCTGCGCGGCCATGATTCCGGCGACGCCGATCTCGCGGGTCGGCTCCTCCGAAGCGAACAGGATCTCGTGCAGGCGTTCGCCCGGGCGCATGCCGGTGAACACGATCTCGATGTCGTAGCCGGGCTGCAGTCCCGACAGGCGGATCATGCGTTCTGCGAGATCGACGATCTTCACCGGCTGGCCCATGTTGAGCACGTAGACGGAGACGTCGCCACGCTGCGTTCCGAGGGCATGCGTGGCCGCGGTGATCACGAGATCGCAGGCCTCGCGGATGGTCATGAAGTAGCGGACCATCTCGGGATGCGTAACGGTCACCGGGCCGCCGGCCTCGATCTGGGCCTTGAACTTCGGCACCACCGAGCCGTTCGAGGCCAGCACGTTGCCGAACCGCACCGAGATCAGCCGCATCGGCGGCCTGCCCCCGCGCGCACCGGCGGCGAGGTCGTGATCCAGCGCCTGGCAGTACATCTCCGCGAAGCGCTTGGTCAGGCCGAGCATCGACACCGGCTCGATCGCCTTGTCGGTCGAGATCATCACCATCGCCTCGGCGCCGGCCGCCACCGCGGCATCGGCAACGTTGATCGAGCCGAAGATGTTGGTCTTGACGCCTTCGCTCCAGTCGCGCTCGAGGATCGGAACGTGCTTGAGCGCCGCGGCGTGGAATACGATGTCCGGCTTGAACTCCGCCATCAAGCGCATGATGCGCTCGCGATCGCGAATGTCGGCAATCCGGGCTTCGATCGCGGCCGCCGTCCCGCGGGCGGCGAGCGCTTCGGTGATCGCGTAGAGCGCCGGCTCCGAGTTCTCCACGATCAGGAGCCGCGCGGCGCCGAAGGCCACGACGCGCTCGCAGATCTCCGAGCCGATCGAGCCGCCGCCACCGGTGACGAGCACGGCCTTGCCCCTGATCAGGGCCTCGAGGCGCGCATAGTCGATCTTCTCGCTCGGCCGCAGCAGGAGGTCCTCGACCGCGACCGCCGTGAGCCGCGGCGTGTCGCCGCTCTCCAGCGAGGGCATCCGGTTGACGATGACGCCCAGCTTGCGCGCCCGCATCAGGATCGATTCCGGACGAGCTTCCGGCTCGAACGCCGACGGCGTCATGACGAGGCGCGCGATCGGCTTGTTGCGCTTGGCGAAATCGGCGATGACGTCCTCGACGTCGTCGATACCGCCCAGCACCGGCACGGTGCGGATGAACTGGCCGCGGTCGGAGCTCGACGGCGACAGCACGCCGACCGGCCAGATCCGCTTGATCGCCCCGCTCTCGATTCCGCGCAGCAGCACCTCGGCATCCGCGGCGCGGCCGATCAGCAGGGTCGGCGCAGCATCATCGGTCCTCGCATGGCGGCGCACGCGCGTATAGCGGAAGTAGCGGTAGGCCATGCGTAGCGCGCTGAGGAAGGATATCTCCAGGAACCAGTAGAGGACGATCGTCACCTTGCCGAGGAAAAAGGCGCCGCGGACATTGGGGGCGACGAAGATGTAGTCGAGCACGAGCAGGGCGACCGTCAGCACCGTCGCGACGCGGATGATGTTCAGCGCGTCAGGCAGCGAAATGAAGCGCCATTTCGTCGTGGTCAGGTTGAAGATGAAAAACACCACCACGCTGAAGGCGAGGAAGTAGGGCAGGATCTGGAACAGCAGCGGCAGGCGGTCGAAGAAGCCGTCGCCGCCCTCGAATCGCAGATAGAACGCGGCAAAAAGCGCCGCCGCGGTCGCGAGCAGGTCGTGGAGCGCGATCAGAAAATTGCGCAAGGTGAGATGCGAAAAACGCGTCATCCGCCGACCGATGAAGACCCAGTTAGATACAACCTGACCGCGCTGATAGCCCATCTCGACAAGACTTGCCAGCCGCGCGGCCGCTCAGGGACCGCCTTCGCCCATCTTCGCCTCGGCCTGTTGTGCCCGGATCACCATGCCGCCGGCCACGCCGACGCCGATGACGTACATCCAGCCCTCGTGGAAGTCGAACAAATGCGAGTTGAACAGCGAGGTGAAGACGTTCTGCACCACGACCAGGAGCCCGATCCAAGTGGCAAGCCCGTCGCCCCGGAACAACAGCAGATGCAGGATCCAGATCGCGTACAGGACTGCGACGCCGATCACGCCCCATTGCACGGCGACGTTCAGCGTCTGGTTGTGGGGGTTGCCGATCACTTCGGCGGACGCCTGGTACTGACCGGCGGGCGTCGCGACGCGCTCGAACAATCCGCGCGTGGAGCCGGTGCCGTGCCCTATGATCGGCGCCTCCGCGAAGAAGCCGAGCGATTTCCGCCAGAATTCGAGCCGCAGCCCGAGTGAGGTCGGCTCGCCTCTCTCCATGTAGCGGGCGTAGTCGTCGGAAAACCGCTCGGCGGTATGACGCAAATACGGCGAGGCCTGCCAGGCGAGAATTGCGGCGACGAGCAAGGCGACAGAAATGAGCGCGATACTGCGCCATTTGAGATGAAGCAGTGCAAACACCCCGAACATGATCGGAACGGTGACGAGCGCGGTGCGTGACACCACTACAAACGTCATATTGATGAAGAAGCTCAGCGCCAGCGCCGTCAGCAGCCCGGCGAGCCAATAGCGCTTCTCGCGCAACAGCATCACGATCGGATAGGCAAGCGCGACGGCGCAGAGCGCGAATTCCTGGCTCTGGTCGATGTAGTTCTTGACGAAAATACCGCGCTCCAAGGGGTCCGTCTTGAGCGTGAGGCTCGGATAGAAGGCGACCAGCCAGGACATCACCGACAACAGCGCGCAGGATACCAGGAAGGCGACGAACACCCACCTGCCCCGCGGCGAGCGCTCGAAATGGTAGAGCAGGACCGGCAGCACGAGCAGCTTGACGGTCGGACTGATCGCGTGGAGGCGGACGCCCCAGGCTGCGTCCGACCACAGCGTCCCCAGCAGCGCGAGAGCGAAGAGTGCGATCGGCGCGATGCAGATCGGGCGCTTCAGCGATTGCAGGAACGCGGGAACGTCGAGAAACGGCACCATGCAGAGCAGCATCAGCGCGTTGAAGATGCCGGCAAGCGACGTCGACCAGGGCAGCGAGGCCGCGGTCAGGATCGCAAACAGATCGACGGTCTCGCGCCAGGCAGCGGGGCTGCGAAGACGACGATGCAACATTTCGCTGGTCGATTCCCGTGCGAGCGCCGTCAATTGCTCCCTCCCCGGGCGCGATGCACCAGCGCCGTCGTGCTGAAGCCTTGGAGGATGTCGACCAGCACGACCACCCCGCCCGCGGCCTCGACCACCTCGTGGCCGACGACCTGCTCGCGGGTGTAGTCACCGCCCTTCACCAGCACGCCGGGCTTGATCCTGGTGATGAGGTCGATCGGCGTGTCTTCCGCGAAGATGACGACGAGATCGACGGCCTCAAGCGCTGCGAGCACCTCGGCACGCGCGCGCTCGTCCTGGACCGGACGATCGGCCCCCTTCAGCCGGCGCACCGAGGCGTCGCTGTTGAGTCCCACGATCAGGCGATCGCAGGCGGCGCGCGCGGCGGTCAGCACCTTGACGTGACCGGGATGGAGGATGTCGAAACAGCCATTGGTGAAGCCGACGCGAAGGCCCTGCCTTTTCCATTCGGCGAGCTGCGCGTCGAGCGCGGCCGGATCGAGCACGATCTTCTCCTCGGCCGCGAGCGTCGCATGCGGCAGGATCTTGCGTCGCAGCTCGGCCGCGCTGACGCTGGCGGTGCCATGCTTGCCGACGGCGACGGCGGCGGCGGCATTGGCCATGCGCAGCGCCGTGTCCCAGTCCGCGCCGGCCGCGAGCGAGACCGCAAGCGCTGCGGCGACGGTGTCGCCGGCGCCGGAGACGTCGCGCACCTTTACCGGGACGGCCGGCACGTGAACCGCCCCGCCATTCCGCGGCACCAGCGTCATGCCGCGCTCGCCCTGCGTCACCAGGATCGCCTCGCAATCGGCGAGCCGCATCACGTCCTCGCTGGCCTCGACGATGCTCTGCACCGTTTCGGCGCGGCTGCGGGTCGCTTCCGAAAATTCCTTGCGGTTCGGCGTGAGCAGCGTGGCGCCGCGATAGATCGCCCAGTTCAGGCTCTTGGGATCGACGATCACGGGCTTGCCGAGCTTGCGGGCGGCATCGATGGTGTGGCGGATCACGCGCGCCGTCAGCACGCCCTTGGCGTAGTCGGACAGCAGCACGATGTCGGCGCGCGCGATCTGCGGCAGGATCGCGTCGATCAATTTGGTTTCGACGTCGTCGGACGCAGCCAGCGCCTGCTCCCAATCCGCGCGCAGCATGTGCGTGGAAAAATGCTCGGAGACGAAACGGACTTTTCGCGTGGTCGGCCGCGAGGCGTCGCGCACCAGCACGCTTTCGATGCCGGTTTGATCATCGAGCGCGGCCGCGAGCCGCGCACCGGCATCGTCCTCGCCGATGAGGCCGACGAAGATGCAGCGCGCGCCGAGCGAAGCGACGTTGCGCGCGACGTTGCCGGCGCCGCCGACGTGGGTCTCGCTGCGCTGGGCGGCGATGACGGGCGCCGGCGCCTCCGGCGAGATCCGCGACACCTCGCCGTAGACGAACTCGTCCAGCATGATGTCGCCGATGCACAGCACCGTGCGGCCTGAGATGGCTTGCGCGAGGGCATCGAAATCGAGAATGGGCGTCGGCATGGTCTACAGGGCCTCAGCGAAAGCGGTCGGGCCGGTCGAGATAATCCCCGACATAGGCCTTCACCGCGTTCTCGAGCGTCGTGAAGCCGCCGTTATAGCCGGCGCGGAGCAGACGATCGACCTCGCTCTGGGTGAAATACTGGTAGCTGTCGCGGATCTGCTCGGGCATGTCGATGTATTCGATGTTGGGCCTGGCCCCGAGCGCGGCATAGGCAGCCAGCATGAGGTCCTTGAAGCTGCGCGCCTTGCCGGTGCCGACGTTGAACAGGCCGGACACCGACGGCGTCGCCAGCAGCCAAAGGACGACGCGCACGACGTCGTCGACATAGATGAAATCGCGACGCTGATCGCCGTCCTCGATGCCCTCGCGATGCGACTTGAACAGCTGCACGACGCGACCAGCCCTCACGTCGTCGAAGCGCCGCGCCAGCACGCTCATCATCGAGCCCTTGTGATATTCGTTCGGGCCGAACACGTTGAAGAATTTCAGGCCGGCCCATTGCGGCGGGAGCCGGTCGCAGCGCGCCACTCGTTCGGCAATTGCGAGATCGAACAGGTGTTTGCTCCAGCCGTAGAGATTCATTGGCCGCAATTTCTTCAGCGCCGGCAGCGAGGAATCGTCGTCGAATCCTTCCGTGCCGTCGCCATAGGTCGCCGCCGAGGACGCGTAGATGAACGGCACCGCATTCATCGTGCACCAGTCCAGAAGGCGCATCGACAGGCGGAAATTGGTCTCGATGACGAGGTCGCCGTCGGTCGCTGTGGTTGCGGAAATCGCCCCGAGATGGATCACGGCCTCGAGCTTGCGGCCCTTCAGCCAGTCCATCAGCTCGGCGGGGGGAACGATATCCACAAGCTGCCGCTTGGCGAGGTTGCGCCATTTGCCTTCGGTTCCGAGGAAATCGCAGACCACGACGTCGCTGCGGCCGGCCTCGTTCAGCGCGGCCACGACATTCGATCCGATAAAACCGGCCCCGCCGGTCACCAGCAACATTCCACCTACCTGCCCGATTTTAAGTGCCCGATCCTGCCGTAGCGCATGATCCGCCAAAGTGTAAGCGGTTTTGGGATTGCTCTTCTGCCGGCTTTACCTGCCGGCCCGGAGCGGCTAACCGAGCCGCCATATCGGCACGTCTTCGGTCCTAATAACCAATGAACATTGATTCGCAACTTGGTGGTGATGCAGACCGGAGCGACACGCGCCCGATCCTGATCGTTCCCTACATGTGGATCGGCGATTTCGTGCGGAACCACACCGTCGTGCGGGTCTTGAAGGAGCGCTGGCCGAACCGGCCGGTCGATCTGCTCACCACGTCCCTGTGCGCCCCGCTGGTCGATTACATGCCCGGGGTGCGCGCCGGCATCGTCTGGGACATGCCGCGCAGCCGGCTGGCCGTCGCGCGCCAGTTCGGCTTGGCCAAGCTGCTTCGGGAACGGAACTACGGCACCGCCCTGGTGCTGCCCCGGACCTGGAAGGCGGCGATCGCGCCGGCGCTGGCCGGTATTCCTGAACGAGTCGGTTTCGTCGGCGAGTTCCGGTTCGGCCTGCTGAACCGCTGGCGCTGGGGCGAGAAGAAGCTGCCCCGCTTCATCGACAAGAACGCCGCCCTCGCCCAGCCCGACGGCGCGCCCCTGCCGGCGGAATGGCCGGTGCCGCAACTGGGCGTTCCGGCCGAGGAGATCGCCCGCTGGCGCGAAGCCAATGGCCTTGGCGCCGGCGCCGCGGTGGCGCTTGCCCCAGGCTCGGTCGGCGTTTCAAAGCGCTGGACCTATTATCCCGAAGCTGCCCGCCTGCTGGTCGAGCGCGGCCTCGAGGTCTGGGTGGTCGGCGGCCCCGCCGAAAAGGGGCTTGCCCAGGAGATCGTCGCCGCCGGCGGCCCGGGGGCCGCTGCCAGCCCTGGGACCGCTCGCGGCCCTGGGGTGCGCGATCTCACCGGGACCGATCTGCGCAACGGCGTCCTCGCCATGGCCGCGGCCGGCGTTGCGATCTCCAACGATTCCGGCCTGATGCACATCGCAGCCGCCCTCGGCACGCCGACCATGGGCATCTTCGGTCCCACCAGCCCCTACCTCTGGGCCCCGCTCAACGGCCTCGCCGCGACCGTGGTGCAGGACAAGGAAGCGCTGTCCTGCCAGCCCTGCCAGAGCACGGTCTGCAAGGTGAACGACCACCGCTGCATGCGGAATATTGCAGCTAGCGAGGTGGTGGGAATTGCGCAGCGGGTGCTGAAGGAGGTGGGGGCAAGGGTGACCAGCTGAGCCGATCGGGGCTCGCGGCAATGATGACATCCTGCCACTGTTTTGCCCCACGAGATGCGATTCGAAAAATCCGCAATAGATTGAGCCCTCTCGCCAAGCCATTGATTTTGCTGAACCCGCCTACTGTGCATGGGGTTGTTTTCGCGGTTTTTGTGTCGCGGTATCAGGAGCTGTGCTCAGAGCAGCGGCCGATAGACCGCGCCGATCCGCGCCGCCTCGGCATCGAGGCTGAAGAGTTCGAGCACCCGCGCTCGCCCACGCTCGCCCATCGCGGTCGCCGCGGCCACATCGCGCATCAGCGGCTCGAGCGCCGCAGCAAGCGCGTCGGCATCACCCGTCGGGATCAGCACGCCGCTCACGCCGTCCTCTACCACAAGCTCGGCCGCGCCGGCGCGTGCGGCGACCAACGCGCTGCCCGCCGCCATCGCCTCGATCAGCGTCAGCCCAAAGCCTTCGTTGCGTGAGGTGAAGGCGTAGATCGTCAGCCGCTGGTACCAGCGCTGCACCGCTTCGATCGGCAGCTCGCCGGTGATGACGATGCGCGATTGCAGGCCGGCTGCCTCGATGCGCTTCTTCAGGTCGTTGGCGAAGGGCGTCTGCTCCGGTGTGATCTGCCCGACGATGACAGAGGTGAAATCCGGATAGCGCGGCAGCAAGCGGCACATCGCATCGACGAACACGTCGGTGCCCTTCTGCGCGCGCACGCGGCCGAAACAGCCGATGGCGTAGCGGCCCGGCAGCGCGGCTTCGGCGAAGGCGGCAGTGCGATCGCCCGGCGGGGCATAGACATCGGTGTCGACGCCATGCGGAATCACCGTCGCCTTCACCTTCAGAAACGAGGCCGAGAGATCCGATGTTGCGATGATCGCGTCCATGCGCCGGATCAGCCAGCGCGTGATCCAGCTGTGATGCCGCTGCGCTGCCGAGGTGAACACGAGCTTGAGCGGCCAGCCGAGCGCGCGCAGCACGACGCCGGCGATCATCTCGTTGTTGCGGCGTGCGTGCCAGATCAGCGGTGCCTTGCGGCGCCAGAGCTGGAGGAAATCCCCAATGCTTAGGCGCGCGATCCCTTCCGGCGCGTCGGAGCCGAACCAGGCGGCGCGGTACAGCTTTGCCAGCCGCGGCGCCACCATCCGGTTGGTCGCGGTGACGCCGGAATAGCGCCTGTGCAGATTTGGCACGATCACTTCGAGATCGCCCTGGGAATTCGCCACGTCATGCTCCGTTTCGCAAAGTCCCTATACGCAACATTAAGCATAGTGACCAGTTCAGACGCGCCGATACCCCCTCTTCACCACGCAAGCGCTAGCTTGGCGCGTTGATCGAAGACGGGTGAGATCATGACTGTGCTAGTCACCGGCGGCGCCGGCTATATCGGAAGTCACACGGTCCTGGCGCTGGCGGAGGCCGGCGAGGACGTCGTCGTGATCGACGATCTCTCCACTGGCTTCTCGGCCTATCTGCCCGAAGGCGTGCCGCTGTTCATTGGGGACGCCGGCGACGAGAACCTGCTCGAAGGCGTGATCGCCCAGCACGACATCGAGAGCATCATCCATTTCGCCGGCTCCGTGGTCGTGCCGGATTCGATGCGCGATCCGCTCGGCTATTACCGCAACAACTTCACGACCGCGCGCAACCTGCTCAACGTCGCGGTCAAGCGCGGCATCGGCCGCTTCATCTTTTCCTCGACGGCCGCCGTCTACGGCAATCCGGACCAGGTGCCCGTGTCCGAGCACGCGCCGACGCGGCCGCTGTCGCCCTACGGCTCATCGAAGCTGATGACCGAGATCATGCTGCACGACGTCGCCGCCGCCTACGGCATGCAATACGTAACCCTGCGCTATTTCAACGTCGCCGGCGCCGATCCGCAGGCGCGCATTGGCCTTGCCACCGTCGGTGCCACGCATCTGCTCAAGATCGCGGTGGAAGCCGCCACCGGCCAGCGCGCCAAGATCGACGTGTTCGGCACCGACTATCCGACCCCCGACGGCAGTTGCATCCGCGACTTCATCCACGTCACGGACCTGTCGCAGGCGCATCGCTCCGCGCTGGCCTATCTGCGCAATGGCGGCGCCTCGACCACGCTGAATTGCGGCTATGGCCGCGGCTATTCGGTGCTAGAGACCATCGATGCGGTGCGCCGGGTTTCAGGCCGCAGCTTCGCCGTGCAATACGCCCCGCGCCGGCCCGGCGACATCATGACCATGGTCGCCGACACCAGCCGCATCCGCAGCCTGCTCGACTGGCGGCCGCAATACGACGACCTCGAGACCATCGCAGCCCATGCGCTGGCCTGGGAGGACAAGCTGTTCCGCGAGCGCCACGGCGAGCTCCGCCACGCCGCCTCGGCCTAGAATCATCCCAAGCGCAAGCCCTTAATTGGGCTTGAAAAACCCGGCTTGAGCGGGCACAGAGGCCCATCGATCCCTGACGCGCGGGCAGGCTTTGTCCTGCGCCGTCAATGGACACCGGATGGCGCAGTTTCCAAAGAAAATCACCGACGATCCCTATGCGGCCATGGCCCTCGTGCGCCGGCTGATCACGGAACAGGGCATCGTCTACTGGCGGCGCTACCTCGTCGCCTTCGCTCTGATGGCCCTCGCCGCCGGTGCGACCGCTGCTGCGACCTACGTCCTCGGCCAGGTCATCAACCAGGCCTATGTCGACAAGAACATCCCGGGCATCGCGATGTTCTCAGGAATCACGGTCGCCCTGCTGTTCATCAAGGGCGTGGCGACCTACGGCCACATGGTGATCCTGACCAAGATCAGCAACGCGATCCTCGCCACCAACCAGCGTCAGCTGTTCGCCAAGCTGATGCGCGAAAACGTCGGCTTCTTCTCCGAGCGGCACTCGTCCGAGTTCCTGGCGCGGCTGACCGCCGGCGCCAAGTCGATCACGGACGTGCTCAACATGCTGGTCAACGCCATCGGGCGCGACCTCTTGATGCTGCTCGCCATGATCGGCGTGATGGTCTGGCAGGACCCGCTGATGTCGTTCATCGGCCTCGTCGCAGTGCCACCGGCGATGCTGGTGCTGCGCAAGCTGGTCAAGCGCATCAAGGGCCTCGCCTTCAACCAGTTCACCGGCACTGCCGACATCATGGAGACCATGCAGGAATCGCTGCAGGGCATCCGCACCGTCAAGGCGTTCACGCTCGAAGAGACCATGCAGAGGCGCATCGACGAGAACATCGCGGTCGTCGAGCGCAACGCCAACAAGATGGCCCGCGTCGCCAACCGCTCCAACCCGCTGATGGAGATGCTGGGCGGCTTCGCGGTCGCCGGCTGCCTGATGTATGGCGGCTACGCCGTGGTCGCGCTCAACGCCACGCCCGGCGCGTTCTTCTCGTTCATGACCGCGTTCCTGATGGCGACCGAGCCGGCCAAGCGGCTCGCCCGCCTCAACATCGATCTCAACAGCCAGCTGGTCGGCGCCCGCATGCTGCTCGAGGTCGTCGACAGCCCCGCGAGCGAGCAGTCCGACGATGACAAGCCGGCGCTGAAGCTGACAGATGCCCGCATCGAGCTGCGCGACGTCAGCTTCTCCTATCGCTCGGGCGAGACCGTGCTCAACCGCATGAGCTTCGTCGCCGAGCCCGGCAAGGTGACTGCGCTGGTCGGCCCTTCCGGCGGCGGCAAGTCGACCGTGCTGGGGCTGCTCCTGCGCTTCTACGAGGTGACGCAAGGCGACATCGTGATCGACGGCCAGTCGATCTCGTCGGTCTCACGCAAATCGCTGCGCGCCCAGACCGCCTATGTCGGCCAGGACGTCTATCTGTTCCGCGACACGATCCGCAACAACATCGCCTTCGGAAAGCCGGGCGCCAGCGAGAACGAGATCGTTGAGGCGGCGAAGGCAGCCTGCGCGCATGACTTCATCATGGGCTTCCCGCTCGGCTACGACACGCCGGTCGGCGAGCACGGCACCCAGCTCTCGGGCGGACAGCGCCAGCGCATTGCGGTCGCGCGCGCGCTGCTCAAGAACGCGCCGATCATCCTCTTGGACGAAGCCACCGCCGCGCTCGATTCCGAATCCGAGCGGCAGGTACAGGAGGCGATCGAGCATCTGTGCCAGAACCGCACCACCATCGTGATCGCGCACCGCCTGCACACCATCATGCACGCGGACAGCATTCTGGTCGTCGAAGGCGGCGAGATCGTCGAGCAGGGCCGGCATGATGAGCTGCTCCGCCGCGGCGGCCGTTACGCCTCGTTCTTCCGCCTGCAACATCACGACGCCGGCGCTCTGGCGCCGATCAGCGCAACCGCATAGAGTTCGTTCCACCTCAAGACCAGCGAGACCGCTCCATGAACGCCGCCTCCTACGTCATCCCGCTTCCGCCCCAGGCTTCGCTTCCCGTCGTCGGCGAGAGCGGCCGTTATCCGGTTCGCCGCATCTGGTGCGTCGGCCGCAACTATCTCGAGCACATCCGCGAGATGGGCAATGACGAGCGCGCCCCGCCGTTCTTCTTCGCCAAGCACGCCGACATGCTGGTGCCCGACGGCGCCACCATTCCCTATCCGCCGCTGACCAAGGATCTGCATCACGAGGTCGAGCTCATCGTCGCGATGAAGAGCGGTGGGCTGAACATTGCCGCCGACAAGGCGCTGGACCACGTCTACGGCTACGCCGTCGGCATCGACCTCACCCGCCGCGACCTCCAGATCGCCTCGCGCAAGAAGGAGCGCCCGTGGGAGATCGGCAAGTCGTTCGACTATTCGGCGCCCTGCTCCGCGCTGCAGCCGGCCTCGAAGATCGGCCATCCCTCCCAGGGCAAGATCTGGCTGACGGTCAACGGCAAGGAAGCGCAGAAGGGCGACCTCACCGAATTGATCTGGAACGTGCCGGAGATCATCTGGCAGCTCTCCCAGCAGGTGAAGCTCGCCGCCGGCGACATCATCATGACCGGCACGCCCGCCGGCGTGTCGCAGCTGCAGCCCGGCGACAAGCTCGAATGCGGTGTCGACGGCGTCGGCACGCTGAAGGTGAGCATCGGCCAGCCGGAGTAGGGCCTCGATATTGTGGGGTGGATTAGCGAAAGCGTAATCCACCACTACAGACGCACGACAGCAAAGAACGTCAATTGTTGCTCGCGCCTATTGGTGGATTACGCTTCGCTAATCCACCCTACGGGAGCTACCAGGCCTTCACCGGCCGATTGGCATGGCTTACCTGCGGTACACCGCGATTGAGCGACATGTGCGAATGCACGCACAGCCAGCCATCGCCATTTTTCGAAAACACCATCGTCGCGCGGCCGGGGCGCGCAAACGTGCTGCCATCGGGATGATAGCCCGTGCTCGTCCACGGCGCGATCACGGTTGCCATCATGCCGTCCGGTGATACCAGAACGGACGTCTGATCGAGGACGAAGCGGAAGTCGGTCGTCTTCGGCCAGACGTTGTCCCATTGCGTCTTGACCCATTGATCGAGGCCGGGGATGACGTCGTTATGGGTACCGAAGGCGAGCACGTCGGGATGGAAGAGCGGCCGCGCCGAGGCGTAGTCGACCTCGCGGACATAGCCCGCGAAGGTCTCCAGCCACTCGCGGAAGAGCTGCGTGATCTCTGCGTTCGCGGTCGGCAAGCAACTCATCGCGACGCGCCGATCACCTGATCGCCGACATCACGATGAGGCCGAGAATCAGCGCCGTCAGCGAGTATTTCAGCGTGTAGTAGACGTTGCGGTTCCACTCCTTCACCTTGCGGCTGGCGAGGTGGATCTCGTAGAGCTTGCCGAACACCTTGTTGAGCACGCCGACATTCTCACCGTCGACGTTCTGGGTCGCCGACGCCTTGACGATGTGATGGCTGACCCAGCGGTTAATCGCGGTCACGAAGCCGTACTTCATCGGGCGCTCGACGTCGCAGAACAGGATGATGCGGTTGACGTCGGTCGCATTCTCGGCGCTGTGGATGAAGGTCTCGTCGAACATGAAGGCTTCGCCGTCGCGCCAGACGCATTCGACACCGTCGACGAGGATCCGGCACTTGTTCGAGTTCGGCGTGACCAGGCCGAGGTGATAGCGCAGCGAGCCCGCGAAGGGATCACGATGCGCCCCTAACTTGCCGCCTGGCGGCAGCATCGCGAACATGGCGCCATGCACGCTCGGGATCGATTTGAGCAGCTCCACCGTCTTCGGGCACAGCGTGTTGGCCGACGGCAGGAAGTCGTCGTACCATTTCAGGTAAAATCGCTTCCAGCCGCTCTTGAAGAACGAGTAGAAGCCCCAATCGTTGTTCTTCGCCGCCGCGCGGATGAAGCCTTCGTCGAACAGGCGCACGGCCTCGTCGCGGATGGTCTCCCAGTTATCGCTGAGGGGTTTGAGCTCCGGAAACTGATCGACCGAGATCACCGGCTTGTTCGGCACTGCCGAGCCGGCGTACATCAGCACGTTGTAGGGCGCGAGATAGGTCGAGTGGTCGCCGAGCTGGCGCGCGAAGCGCAGCCGCTGCTTGCCGCGGAAGTGAACGTAAATCGTCGAGGCGGCCAGCACGTACAAAATGACGAGCTGCGGCGCAAAAAGCTGTTTCAACATTTCCCCAATCCCAAGTGATCCAGCCGGGGTGTCGTGTAGCCCGACCGGGACTGAGCGGCAAGATATTCGCCGGTGGGTTGCAATCACGCCGGAGAGAGCAAGGGGACGCAATTAGGGTCAAACTGGCCGAAACGAGCCGAATCAGGCCCGCGACAGCGCCTGCAGGCCCTTGAAGGTCAGGCGCTTGGGGTCGGTGACGCCGGCGAGGTAGAGCCGGCGGATGAAGGCGATGACGGCGTCGCGGTCGCAATCGGTCAGCGCGACGACGGCGTCGACCGCTATTCTCTGGGCTTCCATTGGGCTCACCTCGGCCTTGCGAGTAACCCCGGCCGAGACAGGCTAGGACTCATCCGTTAAATCGGCGTTAACCGTTGTGGAAGCGTCGCCGATTCAGCCGCCCCGCCGTATACGCAAAACAACGCATTGCGCAGGCGTGAAGCGGCTCAGCGCGCCTTGATGCTCTGCTTCAGCAGCGCGAACTGCTTCTTCAGCCGGGGCACGGCGAAGTCGGTGAAGGCGCGCACCTTGGGCACCGAAAGCCGGCCCTGCGGACAGATCAGATGCGCAGGCATCTCCGGATCCTTGTCGCCGGCAAGCAGGATCTCGAGCTCGCCGCGCGCGACCTGCTCGGCCACCTGGTACGAATACATCCGCGCCACGCCGCGCCCGGCCACAGTGGAGGCCACTGCCGCATAGGTGCTGTTGACGACGAGCCGCGGGGTGAACTGCACGGTGCGCGGCGCCGACGAGCCCGCCTGCGGCGCAAAGGTCCAGGAATTCGGCAGGTGCGCCATCGCGACGATCTGGTGCTTGGCGAGATCACCCAGCTCAGTGATGCGCGGATGCTGTTTCAGGTAACGGGGAGCGGCCACCACAACGCGACTGATCCCGCCGACCCGCATCGCCACCATCGCCGAGTCCGCCAGCGGACCGATGCGAAGCGCGATATCGACGCCTTCCTCGATCAGATTGACCGCACGGTCGAACAGCAGGAGTTTTGCCGACACGGTCGGATAGGCGTCGAGAAACGCGTCGAGGATCGGCCGCAGCACCATCTCTCCCGAGACCACCGGAGCGGTGATCGTGAGCAGACCACGCGGTGCCGTGCGCGGTCCGGCCGCGATGTCCTCGGCTTCCTCCAGCTCGGTGAGCACGCGGCGGCAGACCGCGACATAGCGCTCGCCCTCCTCGCTCAGCTTGATCGAGCGTGTCGTTCGGTGCAGCAGCTCGGCGCCGACCCGCTCTTCCAGAAAGGCGATGGCACGGCTGACGGCTGCCGGCGAGCGGCCGAGCTTACGGCCCGCGGCAGCGAGGCTCCCCTCGTCCACCGCAAGGACGAACACCTTCATCGCGTCCAGACGATCCATGCGCTCGCCGCAGCCCCTGAGATTTCGGCTGAAAGCTAGGCGTTTGCGTCGGCTGCGACAACCTCCGCAAGGATCGATCCGGCATTCGTTCGCGCTGCGAAAGAGTGTCTGCCGGGCAGCGGATATTCGCAAGTAAGCCGCCGCAGCGTACCTCAACGCCCAAGCCAGCCGCCGCTGGCGCAGGTTTTCAAGCCAACAACAGGACTCCGTCATGGGTATCGAGCAGAAGGTCGCCATCATCACCGGTGCATCGCAGGGTATCGGCGCCGCCCTGGTTCAGGGCTTTCGCGATCGCAACTACCGCGTCGTCGCAACGGCGCGCTCCGTCAAACCGTCGAGCGACGAAGACGTCCTCGCCATTGCCGGCGACATCGCCGACCGAGCCACCGCCGAGCGCGTGGTCTCGCAGGCCGTCGCCCGCTTCGGCCGCGTCGACACGCTGGTCAATAATGCCGGCATCTTCGTCGCGAAGCCGTTCACGCAGTACACGGCCGAAGACTATGCGGCCGTGATGGGCACCAACGTCGCCGGCTTCTTCCACATCACCCAGCTCGCCATCGCCGAGATGGAGAAGCAAGGGTCCGGCCATGTCGTCCAGATCACGACCACACTGGTCGATCAGGCCAACTCGAACGTGCCGTCTGTGCTGGCCTCGCTGAGCAAGGGCGGGCTGAACGCCGCGACCAAGTCGCTCGCGATCGAATATGCCAGGCGCGGCATTCGCGTGAACGCGGTGTCGCCCGGGATCATCAAGTCGCCGATGCACGCCGTCGCGACGCATGCGCAGTACGGCGCGATGCATCCCGTGGGCCACATGGGCGAGATGTCCGACATCGTCGATGCCGTGCTCTATCTCGAGGGCGCCTCCTTCGTCACCGGCGAGATCCTGCATGTCGACGGCGGCCAGAGCGCCGGCCACTGAGAGGAGGAGAACGACAATGCCCATCGTCACCATTCAAGTGACCCGCGAGGGAACGACGCCGGGTTCGGCGTCAGTTACTGCGGAGGAGAAGGCGGCGCTGATCAAGGGCTCGAGCGAGCTCCTGCGCGACGTTCTCGGCAAACCGCTCGAGGCCACCTTCGTCGTGATCGAGGAGGTCGACACCGACAATTGGGGCTGGGGCGGCCTGCCCGTGCAGGAATTCCGGCGCCGCCGCACCACCCAGACAGGATGATCCGAGCGCCGTTGCGCGCTGGAGGATGACATGACCAACGCAAGTACCAAGCAACTTCTGGAGACCCGGCTGCATCCGCAGCCGGGATCAACGTCGCAGGCAACCTGGCGATATGCGGTGGCGGGCCTGTCCGCATCGCTGGTCGGACTCGGCCTTGCCCGCTTTTCCTACACGCCGCTGACCCCCGACCTGATCGCGGCGAAATGGTTCACGGCGGCGGCGGTGGTGCTGGCACTGGCAATCGATCTCGGCCGCCCCTGATCGTCCCCCGCAGATCCTGAGCGCAATGATGGCAGGCGAGCGGCATCACCTGGCACTGGGCTTTGTCATGCTTTGAGCAAGCGACCTCAGCAACTCGGTTTGCCTCAGGACCAACTCACATTGCTTTCGCGCATGCGTGCCCGACAGCTCAACCAACTCCGCCAGCGTTCTTGCACGGCCTAGCTCCCGCGCATACTCCAAGGTCGCGCCCGCATTGATCTTCATCAGTTCGAGCACGACGGTGCGACACTCGGCTGCCGTTCCAATCGCGTCGATGAGATCGCTTTCCGCGACGACGGTTCCATTGGCCTCTGAACTCACACTGGCCAGCCGTGACTTTGCGAGGTCGTTGGCGTAGTCGAGCGTAGCGCTCATGCCGTCCAAGGCGCGGGCTTGATACTCCTTGGCCATGTCCACGATGAGATCAGTGGTGGTCCTGCTCGGAGGTTCAGGTCTTGCAACGATGACGCTGGCCGCCTCTTGTACCGAAACAGTCATCGGAGCAGGCGCTTCTTGCGCGATCAGCGGCGCTTCCTGGGGGAAGACGGCGACTGGGCCCGGCGGCATGGCCAAGCCCTCGTCGACCGCACGGCTCACTTCCGCCGCCAGTTCCAGCAGCGAGCGACGCCCGGTGCGTCCAACGTCAGCAGGCAGCTTTGAGCGCGCCTTTCCCATAATCGTCCGACTCCTCGGCCAAGTGCGCCGCGATCCAACCCCACAAACATACAATTTCGCCCGAAGCTTTGCCCGCAGGCGCGAACTCCGTCACGCCCAACCCTGCTCCGAGCGCATCCTGGTGATCGTTACGCTGCGCAATAAACGGGAGCGCAAGCATGCCGAGCGAGCTTAGCGATGTGGCAGCTTCGCTCAGCCGGCACCCCCGCGTCGGCGTCTGATTGAGGATGAAGGCAAATCGGCGGTTGAGCCTGCGAATGGCGATCAGTGTAGGAATTGCGGCTTCGATATCGGCCGGGCTTGGGCGCGCCGGGATGAGACAGAGATCCGCGCAGGCGATGACGCGCAGCGCCAGACTGTTGGTCGTGGCAGCTGTGTCGATGATGGCAAGCCAGACGCCTTCGGCCTTCAGGCGGGTGATCAACGGATCGATCTCGGCAGGATCCGTAACGCGCTCGACGCGGGGATAGGGATGATCGCGGCGCTCTTTCCATTTCGAGATCGTACCTTGCGCGTCCGCCTCAATGAGAGCGACGCGCTCAGCGCGCTGCATTGCTGCCACCGCCAGTCCAACGGACAGCGTACTCTTGCCGCTTCCGCCTTTTTGCGTGACCAGGGCAAGGACGTGCATGTCCCGCGCTCCCCTTAAGACGGCAACGACGCGGAACTCAGACGTTGTCGGAAATAAACTTCTTGCAGCGCAAAAATACTACCGCAAGTCGCGATTCGTCTCAAGCGAACGCGAGGCTATCGCGGCATCCTACTTAGCAAGTTCAGGAATACTGCATCACGCCGTCGTCGATCCGGCCGAAGCGCAAGGAGACGATGTCGAGCGCGTAGTTCTGGTGGAGGCGCCACGGCCGCTTCGAGCCCTGCTTCGGCATTTTGGCGATCGAGCGCTGCACGTAGCCTGAGGTG
This sequence comes from Bradyrhizobium sp. USDA 372, assembly GCF_053629095.1. Classification (NCBI taxonomy): domain Bacteria; kingdom Pseudomonadati; phylum Pseudomonadota; class Alphaproteobacteria; order Hyphomicrobiales; family Nitrobacteraceae; genus Bradyrhizobium; species Bradyrhizobium sp. USDA 372. The sequence continues at coordinate 1,613,260 of NZ_JBRJHR010000001.1, forward strand.
AAATCGAGCGAAGGCTGCGCGGTGATGGTGGAATCGTCATTGTGCGGCATGCACTGGCGGAAATTGTGCCGGTCCATGTAGTTGATGAGGCGGCAGACATATTCGCAGGTGAGGTCGCATTTCAGCGTCCAGGACGCGTTGGTGTAGCCGAAGGCGGAGGCCATGTTCGGCACATCGGCATACATCATGCCCTTGTAGGTCAGCGTGTTGGCGAAATCGACGGAGCGGCCGTCGACGCTGACCTCGAGGCCGCCGACGACCTGGAGCACAAGCCCGGTCGCCGTCACGATGATGTCGGCGGCGAGCTCGCGGCCGTCCTTCAGGCGGATGCCCTCATGCGTGAAGGTGTCGATCTCGCTGGTGACGACGCTGGCGCGCTGCTCGCGGATCGCCTTGAAGAGGTCGCCGTCGGGCACCAGGCACAGCCGCTGATCCCAGGGATTGTAGCGCGGCGTGAAATGGGTCGCGACGTCGTAGTCCGGGCCGAGCGCCATCTGCACGCCTTTGAGGATGAGGTCCTTCACCTTCGCCGGCCGGCGCCGGCTGAGCTGGAAGAAGAACATCCCCCACATCACGTTGCGCCAGCGGATCAGGTGATAGGCAAGCTGCGCCGGCAGATTGCGGCGCAGCTTGTTGGCCACGGGATCCTGCGCCGGCCGCGACACCACATAGGTCGGCGAACGCTGCAACATGGTGACCTGCGCCGCCTTCTTGGCGAGCTCCGGCACCAGCGTCACCGCTGTCGCACCCGAGCCGATCACGACGACACACTTGCCCGCGTAGTCGATGTCCTCGGTCCATTTCTGCGGATGCACGATGCGGCCGGCGAAATCAGCGGCACCCTTGAACTCCGGCGTGTAGCCCGCCTCGTATTTGTAATAGCCCGAGCACAGAAACAGGAAATTGCAGGTGAAGCACACCAGCTCGGCCGCGCCCTCGCCCGTGATGCGCTCGGCCTCGACGGTCCACCGCGCATCCGGCGTCGACCACGCCGCACGCTTGACACGGTGGTGGAAGCGGATGTGCTTGTCGATGCCGTTCTCGCTGGCAGTCTCGCGCACATAGTTCAGGATCTGGGGCCCGTCGGCGATCGCCTTCGGATCGGTCCACGGCTTGAACGAATAGCCGAGCGTGAACATGTCGCTGTCCGAGCGGATGCCTGGATAGCGAAACAGGTCCCAGGTGCCGCCGATGCAGTCGCGTCCCTCGAGGATGACGTAGCTCTTGCCCGGACACTTGGTCTGCAGATGATAGCCGGCACCGATACCGGACAGGCCGGCACCGACGATCAGCACGTCGAAATGTTCTTTGGTTTCGGCCATGGCGTTTCTCCTGTCACAGGATGGCAGCGCCGCGCCAAATTGCAACCGTCAGGTCGCTGCAGCGACCACACACGCCGTATCGAAATACTCGTAGAACTCAACGGCTTTACCGTCCTTGAACCGCCAGTAATCGATCTTCGGCGTCTCGGCGGTCTTGCCCGTCTTCTTGTTGGTCCAGGCCGTCGAGCCGCGTGCGACGACTGCGTCTCCTTGCGCGATATACTCGTCGATCGTGTAGTGCTGCATGGTCCATTCGGAAAGCAGCCGGTCGAAGTATTCGCGCAATTCCTTGCTGTCGCGATACTGCTTGGCGAAATCGAGCGGCGCGACACCCCGCGGCACCGATGCAAAATTGACGTTCGGGGCGACGACGGCGTCAAACCAGTGATCGACGCTGCCCCCACGACTTTCATGCCAGAGCCGATACGCCTCTTTCAGGATGTGGACATTCGCGGCTTCATTGGACATCGCATTCCTCCATAATGCTTTCGGTATCTGACAATACGCGTACGGAAATGGCCGCCCGCTGCAAAAGTGGCAGGCTTGTTTTGGCTCTACCTGAAGGGTATCAGACAGACGGATAATAAAAAAGGCCCCGGATTGCTCCGGGGCCTTTTATCGCAAATGCGTGCGATCTCAGTACCGGTAATGGTCCGACTTGTACGGACCTTCCTGCTTCACGCCGATATAGTCCGCCTGGTCCTTGCGCAGCTCGGTGAGCTTGACGCCGATCTTGGAGAGGTGCAGGCGGGCGACCTTCTCGTCGAGGGTCTTGGGCAGCACGTAGACCTTCTTCTCGTACTTGCCGTCCTTGTTGTTGGCGAACAGCTCGATCTGCGCCAGCGTCTGGTTGGTGAAGGACGCCGACATCACGAAGGACGGATGGCCCATCGCGTTGCCGAGGTTCACGAGGCGGCCTTCCGACAGCAGGATGATGCGGTGCTTGTCGGGGAATTCGATCTCGTCGACCTGCGGCTTGATGTTGGTCCACTTCAGATTGCGCAGAGACGCAATCTGGATCTCGTTGTCGAAGTGGCCAATGTTGCAGACGATGGCGCGATCCTTCATCGCGCGCATGTGCTCGATGGTGATGATGTCCTTGTTGCCGGTGGCGGTGACGAAGATGTCGGCGCGCGGCGCGGCGTCTTCCATGGTCACGACCTCGTAGCCTTCCATCGCCGCCTGCAGCGCGCAGATCGGATCGACTTCCGACACCATGACGCGGCAGCCGGCCTGGCGCAGCGAGGCGGCCGAGCCCTTGCCGACGTCGCCGAAGCCGGCGACCATCGCGACCTTGCCCGACAGCATCACGTCGGTGCCGCGGCGGATGCCGTCGACCAGCGATTCACGGCAGCCATAGAGGTTGTCGAACTTCGACTTGGTGACGCTGTCGTTGACGTTGATGGCCGGCCACAGCAGCGTGCCTGCCTTCTGCATGTCGTAGAGGCGATGCACGCCCGTCGTGGTCTCCTCGGACACGCCCTTGATGCTGTTGGCGATCCCGGCGAAGTAGCCCTTCGGCTTTTCCTTGAGCTGCTTCTTCAGAAGCGCGAAGAAGACTTCCTCTTCCTCGGAGCCGGGCTTGTCGAGGAAGGCGGTGTCGCCGTTCTCGGCGCGCAGACCGAGATGGACATACATGGTGGCGTCGCCGCCGTCGTCGAGGATCATGTTCGGATGACCGCCGCCGTGCCAGTCGAACAGCTTTGCGGTGTAGTCCCAGTAATCCTTCAGCGTCTCACCCTTGACGGCGAAGACGGGAATGCCGGCGGCGGCGATCGCAGCGGCAGCATGATCCTGCGTCGAATAGATGTTGCAGGAGACCCAGCGGATGTCGGCGCCGAGCGCGGCGAGCGTCTCGATCAGCACGCCGGTCTGGATCGTCATGTGCAGCGAGCCGGCGATGCGCGCGCCCTTCAGCGGCTGCTTCGGGCCGTACTCCTCGCGGGTGGCCATCAGGCCGGGCATCTCGGTCTCGGCCAGCGAGAGCTCCTTGCGGCCGAAATCGGCGAGCGAAATGTCCTTGACGATGTAATCGGTGAAGCCGGGCTTCGCGTTCATGTCTGTTTCCTAGTCAGTGAGGGCTGGCGTGTCAGTACCAAAGCAAGCTGAACGCTATGTGGCACCATTCTCCCTCTCCCCGTTCTTACGGGGAGAGGGCTGGGGTGAGGGGCTCTATCCAAGCACCGAGCTTGCGGAGAGTCCCCTCACCCGCCGCTTCGCGGCGACCTCTCCCCGCAAGCGGGGCGAGGTAAGGGCGCTAGAGCGCGCGCTTGAGCTGCTCGACGAGGTCGGTCTTCTCCCAGGAGAAGCCGCCCTCGTTATCGGGCGTGCGGCCGAAATGGCCGTAGGCCGAGGTGCGCGCGTAGATCGGCCGGTTGAGATCGAGATGGGTCCGGATGCCGCGCGGGGTGAGGTCCATCGCCTTGGCAGCGGCCTTCTCGAGTTGGTCTTCCGAAACCTTACCGGTGCCGTGGGTGTCGATGTAGATCGACAGCGGACGCGCCACGCCGATGGCGTAGGCAAGCTGCAGGGTGCAGCGGTCGGCAAGACCGGCGGCAACGATGTTCTTGGCGACGTAGCGCGCGGCATAGGCCGCCGAGCGGTCGACCTTGGTCGGATCCTTGCCGGAGAACGCGCCGCCGCCGTGCGGGGCCGCGCCGCCATAGGTGTCGACGATGATCTTGCGGCCGGTCAGGCCGGAATCGCCGTCGGGACCGCCGATGTAGAACTTGCCGGTCGGGTTGATGTGCCAGATCGTCTTCGGGGTGATCCAGTCCTTCGGCAGCGCCTCGCGCACATAGGGCTCGACGATCTCGCGGACCTGGTTCGAGGTGAGGTCCGGGACCAGATGCTGGTGCGAGACCACGATCTCGCGCACGCCGACCGGCTTGCCGTTCTCGTACTGCACGGTGACCTGGCTCTTGGAGTCCGGACCCAGCACCTTCTCCTTGCCGGAGTGACGGGCTTCGGAGATCAGGCGCAGGATCTTGTGGGCGTAGAAGATCGGCGCCGGCATCAGATCGGGAGTCTCGTTGGTGGCGTAGCCGAACATGATGCCCTGGTCGCCCGCGCCTTCTTCCTTGACCTCGCCCGGCTGCAGCGCGTCGACGCCCTGGGCAATGTCGGCCGACTGCGGATGCAGGAGGATCTCGATGTCGCAGGTCTTCCAGTGGAAGCCTTCCTGCTCGTAGCCGATGTCCTTGATCGCGCCGCGCACGACGCTCTCGATCTGCTCGTTGGTCACCGACTTCGGGCCGCGGGTCTCACCGGCGATCACCACCTTGTTGGTGGTCGCGAGCGTCTCGCAGGCGGCGCGGATCTGCCAGGGGTCGATGCCCGCCTTCGGCCCTTCACGGTAGAACAGGTCGACGATCTCATCGGAGATCCGGTCACAGACCTTGTCCGGATGGCCCTCGGACACGGACTCGCTGGTGAAGAGATAGGACGCGCGCATCAGTAACCCCTTGTTCCGCCGCTAGCCGGCGGGCGTTTGCGATGTTTACTTTTGGTGATGTCAATCACGCCGACGCGAGATGACGTAGGATTCGTCGAGAAACCAGAGCCCATTGTACTTTCGCAGCACGTCCCTGGCGGCATCCAGAGTGCGGCCGTTTTGAGTCATTTCTGTCAATCGGTCGTCCTCAATCTGAGCGACATACACCGCCGCATTCCACGCTGCAAAGGCCGTCGAGGTCCCGATGGTGCCGGTGACCTCGTTGGGCAGCGCTTCCATATCATACCTGAAGATCGAACGGTTATCCGCGTATGCATTAAAATTTAAGTCGCGGCCCACCGATCCAAGTTCATACTTAACTGCACGCAGTAGCTCATGACGGCTGACCGAGAAAGGATTTTCTCCAGGCCAGATCGCCTGGATCATTTCCATGCCCGGATCCTGCCCATGGGAGTGGATTCCGATCAGCCTGCCGCCCGGCCGAAGCGCCCGTGCCAGCGGTGCAATGATCCGCTTGGCCCGGAAATTGACCGATGACAGGGCCCGGTAGGGCTGGGATGCGATGACGAGGTCGAAATTCGCCTCAGTCTGGCCCGGCCGCGGAATGGTCGAATCGAGCAGGAACCTGTGGTCCTCGCGATAGAGCACGAGGACGACCGGCCGCTCGTAGAGCGGCATGGCCGTGCGTGGGCTGATTGCAGCGCGCCAGTTCTGCTCCAGAAAAGGCCTCAGCTCCGCGATCTGCTGCTCGAACTCGCCCGACGAAGCGCCGCGGAGCGGCACCTCGTGCCAGACAGTGGCCGCCGCCGCAGCAGGCGAAGCCGGCGTCAGCCAAGGCGCCTCCGCATAGAACATGTTGGTGAACACGAACACCGACGCCGGATGCTCGAAAATGCGGTCCGGCACCTTCTCCAGCGTCAGCCGCAAATCCTCCAGGCTGAGCTCCTTGCCCGCGACGTAGAACGGCATGTGCGGAAAGCGCTGGTGCGTGGCGCGCAGCACCCGCGCCAGCACCGTGCCGTCGCCGACGCCGGCGTCGAACAGGCGCAGCGCCGGCGGGCGCGGATGGATCGAGGCAAGCTCCAGCGCGACGCGGTCAGCGATCACCCGCTTTTCGCTGCAGGTGTGGACGAACAGCAGGTATTTCTGGCGGTTCTCGAAGAAGCGGAAATTGCCGCGCGGATCGCGCTTCTCGGGGGGCACCTGAAGTCCCCGCGGCGGCGGCACGCCGCCGGCCATCGATGCGGCCATATAGGCCTGGATCCGCTCCAGCGTGTCGATGGTAATGCGCTTTCCCTCGCGCAGGCGATGCACCAGCTTCCCATCGTTCACCGCGCGCCGGCCGAACGTCGATTCCGCCATGTCCGCCTTGCGGCAGAAGTCGGTGATCTGGCTCAGGATTTCGTCGTTCTTCATGAGTGGGATGTCAGTGGGCAGGAAGGTTGGGACCAGCGTCTTAGCAAATTCTGCCCACTCAGGGAATAGCGGAGGCGAGAGCCCGATGCTCACCTGGTGCGGTGAACCCCTGCACCTCGCCGGGCAACAAACAAGCGCTTCTCCTCTCGCATGAGACCACCACCATGCGCCGCCTCCTCGTCACGCTCAGCCTGCTCATCCTCGCGCACTGGTCCGTGCCGGCGGTGGCCCAGCCGCGCAACCAGCTCGGCCCGCTCTGCACCACCGAGACCACGCCGGCGGACAAGATGGTCGACGCCTGCACCAAGATCATCGCGCTGAAGGTCTTCAAGGGCGAGCAACTCGCCACCGTGCATTTCTGGCGCGCGGTGGGCTGGAACAAGAAGGGCGATTACGCCAAGGTCATCGCCGATGCGACGGAAGCGATCCGACTGCAGCCGAGCCAGGCGGCCTACAATCTGCGGGGATCGGCCTATTACGACAAAGGCGAGTACGAGATCGCGATCAGCGATTTCGACGATGCGCTGAAGCTCGGCCCGCCCAGCGGCACCATCTTCCACAATCGGGGCAACGCCTGGCGCGGCAAGCACGATTATGCCAAGGCGATCGCCGACTACGACATGGCGATCAAGGCCGATCCGAAATCGGCGTTCTCGTTCCAGAACCGCGGCATCTCCAAGGAAGCGCTCGGAGATCTCGACGGCGCGCTCGCCGACATCAACCAGGCGATCCGGCTCGATCCCTCGCTACCGCAGCCACTGATCAACCGCACCGCGATCTGGCGCGCCAAGGGCGATCTCGATCGCGCCATCGCCGACGGCAGCGAGGCGATCCGGCTCGCCAAGGAGAAGCCTCCGGTCAACATCATGACGCCGCCCAACAGCGTGCTGATCTCCGGCTACATCCATCGCGCGCTGGCCTATGAAGCCAAGGGCGACTACGCCCGTGCCGGCGAGGACTACAAGGCGACGCTGGCGATCGTGGCATCCGACGCCGGCAGCAAGGCCAACCAGGCCACCGCGAAGGTGCGCCTGTCGCTGCTGACGGAGCCGGCCGCGCCGATCCCGCGCGATGCGCCGTCCCCGACGACGCAGCCGTCGCCATCCCCTGCTCCGCAGCAGACCGGCGCGGCACCGACACCATCGCCGGCCCCGGCCGGCCGCGGCACGCGCATGGCGCTGGTGATCGGCAACGGCGCCTATACCCATGTCAAGGCGCTGCCCAATCCACCCAACGATGCGCGGGCGGTCGCCAAGAGCCTGCGTGACATCGGCTTCAGCGTGTCGGAGGGCGTCGATCTCGATCGCGCCGCGATGCAGAAGATGACGCGCGACTTTCTTCGCGCGGCTGCCCGGGCGCAGGTGGCATTGGTCTATTATGCCGGCCATGGCGTGCAGGTCGACGGCCGCAACTATCTCATTCCGGTCGACGTCGCGCTCAAGCCGGGCGCGAGCCTGACGGAGGCGATGATCGACATGGACACGATCATGGCCGGCCTCGACGACCAGGTCCGCACCAACATCCTGATGTTCGATGCCTGCCGCAACAACCCTATGGCGCAGCAGGTCGCATCTGCCGGAAACAATCGCGGCATCGAGGGCGCCTCGGGCCTCGCCGCGCCGACGAGTCTCGGCACCGGCGCGACATTGGGGGCCGGCACGCTGATCGCATTCGCCACCGCGCCGGGCCAGGTGGCGCTCGACGGCGAAGGCGCCAACTCCCCGTTCTCCGCCGCCCTGTCGCGCCATATCGGCACGCCCGGGCTGGAGGTGCAGCAGATGCTCACGCGGGTGCGGGCCGAGGTGGTCTCGACCACGAAGAACAAGCAGGTGCCGTGGTCGAATTCGTCGCTGCTGGGTGAGGTCTATCTGGCGGAGAAGTGAGGGCGAGAATGCGACTGGTTTTGAACGCCGCGCTGTTCGCCCAACACTCAGGTGTCATCGCCCGGCTTGACCGGGCGATCCAGTACTCCGAGACAAGTGTGGGTTAGATCGATGGGCCGCGGCGTACTGGATTCCCCGCTTTCGCGGGGAATGACAGTGAGCAAGCGGAGGCTTACTGTCCCCACACTTCCTTCGCGATCTCGACCGCAAGGCTGAGCTTGGCCCACTGCTCCTCCTCGGAGAGGATGTTGCCCTCTTCCGTCGAGGCAAAGCCGCATTGCGGCGACAGCGCGAGCTGCTCCAGCGGGGCAAACTTGGCGGCTTCTTCCAGACGGCGCTTGATGTCGTCCTTCTTCTCGAGCTCGCCGAACTTCGAGGTGATGACGCCGACCACGACGACCTTGTTGCCCTTGGGCAGGAAGCGCAGCGGCTCGAAGCCGCCGGCGCGATCGCTGTCGTATTCCAGGAAGTAGCCGTCGTAATTGGTGCCGGCGAGCATGGTCTCGGCAACAGGCTCGTAGCCGCCCGAAGAAATCCAGGTCGAGCGGAAATTGCCGCGGCAAACATGCGTGGTCACAACCATGTCGGCCGGCTTCTCCGCCAGCGCATAGTTGATGATGCGGGCATAGATCTGCTGCAGGCCATCCGGGTTATCGCCGCGCTCGCGCGCCTTCTGCAATTCGTCCTGCGAGCAGAGATAGGCCCAGACGGTATCGTCGAACTGGAGATAGCGGCAGCCGGCGTCGTAGAACGCCTTGACGGCCTTGCGGTAGGTCTTGCCGAGATCTTCGTAGAAAGCGTCGAGATCGGGATAGACGTCCTTGGAGATCGACTTGCGCCCGCCGCGGAAGTGGAGCACCGCCGGCGAAGGGATCGTCATCTTGGCGGTGACGTGGGCCTGGTCGGCGACCTTCTTCAGGAAGCGGAAGTGGTCCAGCATCGGGTGACTATCGGGAAAGTCGAGCTTGCCGATAACGCGGACCGCATCGTGACGGGTCTGGACACCCGTGAACTGGATGCCGGTGTCGGGATGAAACAACTCGCAGCCGGTGAGCTTGGCCAGGAAATCGAAATGCCACCAGGAGCGGCGGAATTCGCCGTCGGTCGCGAGCTTCAGCCCAATCGAGGCCTGCTTGTGCACGACCTTCTCGATCTCCATGTCCTCGACCTTGCGCAGATCGTCGGCCGAGATCTCGCCCTTCTCCAGCCGGCTACGGGCTTCCTTGATCTTGGCGGGACGCAGGAGGCTGCCGACCTCGTCGGCGCGGAAGGGGGCTTTGGTTCGCTGCATGTGTCACTCCCTGGACATCTTAGTGGGCCCTCGCCCCGGCGACGCCGAGATGGCGTTCCAAGACAGAGGGGTCGGTCTTCAGCGCGGCGCTCGGAGCGTCGTGGACGATCGTTCCGCGCTCCAATATCACAACGCGGTCGGCGAGCCCCAGAATCTTTTGGGCGTTCTGCTCGACGATGATCGAGCAAATACCTCCGGACCGGGTGATGGTCCCGATCGCCTTCAAGAGTTCCTCGACGATGATCGGCGCAAGGCCCTCGGTCGGCTCGTCCAGCAGCAGGACTTTCGGATTGAGGGTGAGTGCGCGGCCGATCGCCAACATCTGCTGCTCGCCGCCGGAGAGCTGGTTGCCGAAATTGCTCCGCCGCTCCTTCAGCCGCGGAAACATCTCGTAGACTTTCTCGACCGTCCAGGGACCGGGCTGCGCCACCGCGGTCATGTTCTCTTCCACCGTCAGCGAGCGGAAGATGTTGCGCTCCTGCGGCACCCAGCCGATGCCGGCGCGCGCCCGCTGGTCGGGCCGCATCGCCGTGACGTCGGTACCGGCCAGCGCAATGGAGCCGGCGAAGCGGCGCGTCACCCCGACGATGGAGTTGATCAGCGTGGTCTTGCCGGTGCCGTTGCGCCCGAGCAGCGCCAGCACCTGTCCTTCGGCAAGGCCGAGCGTCATCTTCGGCAGCACCACCGCCTCGCCGTAGCCGGCGCGCAGTGAATCGACCGCGAGCAGGTTAGACATTGACCACCTCCTCGCCGAGATAGACGGCCTTCACTTGCGGATCGCGCGCGACCTGCTCGGGCGGGCCTTCAGTCAACAGCGCACCCGAGACCAGCACCGAGATGCGATCAGCAAAGGAGAACACGAGGTCCATGTCGTGCTCGATCAGCAGCACCGTGACGTCACGCGGCAGTGCGCCGACCACCGCCAGAATGTCGTGGCGCTCGCTCTCGGGCACGCCGGCGGCGGGCTCGTCGAGCAGCAGCACGCGCGGCTTGGCCGCAATGGCGACCGCGATCTCGAGCAGGCGCTGCTTGCCGTAAGGAAGCGTCACGGTCTCTTCGTTCATGACGTCGAGCAGGTGGAAGCGGGAGAGCAGATCGGCGATCTCGCCATTGACGTCGCTGCGCGTGCCCATGCGCCGCCACCAGTCGCCGCCATGGCCGAGACGTTCGGAGACGGCAAGGCCGATGGTCTCCAAGGGCGTCAGGTCCGGGTAGAGCTGGTTGATCTGGAAGGTGCGCGACAAGCCTCGCAGCACGCGCTTGTGCACCGGCAGATCGGTGATGTCCTGGCCCTCGAGCAGGATGCGGCCCGAGTTCGGCTTCAGCACGCCGGTGAGCTGGTTGATGACCGTGGTCTTGCCGGCACCGTTCGGGCCGATCAGCGCGTGGCGGGCGCCCTGCTCGACCTTCAAGGACAGATCGCGGGTGACGCGCAGGCCGCCGAACTGCTTTTCGAGATTTTGGGTTTCGAGCGCGATGGTCATGAATCGCTCTCCGGCACGGCGACGATCGCCTTGCGGCCCGCAATCTGCCTGATGATCAGGTTCGGCACATACAGCACCCAGCGATGCAGGCGCTGGCGGCCGACCAGCACGATCACGACCAGCACGAGGCCGATCCAGAACTGCCAGTATTGCGGCGTGATGGTCGAGAACAATTCCTGGAGCATGCGGAAGATCACCGCGCCGATCAACCCGCCATAGAGATAGCCGGTGCCGCCGATGACCAGCACCAGCATCAGGTCCGCCGAGCGTTCGAAGGCGAACACGTCGAGCGAGGCGATCGCGGTCGTCTGGGTGAACAGCGCCCCCGCAATGCCGGCATAGAACGCGGCGAGCGTATAGATCGCGATCAGGCGACGGTTGACGGGAACGCCAATGGCGGCGGCCCGCAGGGGATTGTTCTTGATGGCGCGCAGCGACAGGCCGAACGGGGAATGCACGACGCGGCGGGCGAACAGGAACAGCACGAACAACACGGCTAGCGAATAGAAGAAGCCGGCCTTGCCGAACATGTCGAACGGGATCTCGCCGAAGATCGGCTGCATCTCGATGCCCTGCAGGCCGTCGGTCCCGCCGGTGATGTTGGAGAAGCGTTCGGCGAGCGCTTCCAGCAGCAGCGCGATGCCGAGCGTCACCATCAGGCGCGTCAGGTCGACGCCGCGGATCACCAGAAAGCTGGTGGCGAAGCCGAGCACCATGGCGGCAAGGCCGGCGACGATCAGCGCCAGCACGGGCTCCTTGACGATGCCGTGAAGCGCCAGCAGCCCCGCGGCATAGGCACCGACGCCGAAAAAGGCGGCATGACCGAGCGAGACGATGCCGGCATAGCCGAGGATGAGATCGAGCGACATCGCGAACAGCGCGAGGCGCAGGATGTCGGTCATGATCAGATAGCGCGACGGAAAGGCGAAACCGCAGGCCAGCACGATCAGCCAGAAGGCGATCTCGCCATAGTGCCAGCGCGCCTTGCGCTGGGCATGGTAGCCGACGTCGGAAGCAGCGCTCATCGGTGAACTCAACGCGCGGCCGTGCGGCCGAACAGGCCGTTCGGGCGCCAGATCAGGATCACGATCATCATGGTGTAGATCACGAAGGGGCCCAGCTTCGGCACGTAATATTTGCCGGCGACGTCCCCGATGCCGAGCAGCAGCGAGGCGAGGAACGGGCCTGTTATCGAGGACGAGCCGCCGACGGTGACCACGATCAGGAAGTAGATCATGAACTTCAGCGGGAAATACGGATCGAGGCCGAGGATCTCGGCGCTGAGGGCGCCGCCGAGGCCGGCGAGCCCGCAACCGAAGGCGAAGGTGAAGGCGAACACTTGCGGCACATTGATGCCGAGACCGCTCGCGGCGCGGGGATCATCGACCGCAGCGCGCAGGCGGCTGCCGAAGCGCGTCTTCGCCAGCACCATTTGAAGCGCGATGGTCAGCAGGCCGCAGATCACGATGATCATTAGCCGGTAGCGACCGATGCCGACGCCGAACAGGTCGAACTGGCCTTGTAGTGCGGCAGGCAAATTGATGAAGACCCGCGAGGACCCCTGGATGTAATCGACGGCCGCCACCGACATGAAGGTCAGGCCGATCGTGAACAGCACCTGGTCGAGATGGCTGCGGGTGTAGAGATGACGGTACAGCGTCCGTTCGAGCGCGATGCCGATTGCAGCCGAGGAGACGAAAGCGAGCGGCAGGGCGGCAAAGAACGGCCAGCCCATCCGGTTGACCAGCACCATGCAGATATAGCCCCCCGCCATCGCGAAGGCGCCGTGGGCGAGATTGACGAAGTTCATCAGGCCGAGCGTGACCGCGAGCCCGCAGGCGAGCACGAACAGCAGCATGCCGTAGGCGACGCCATCGAACAGGTTGGTGAGGATTGCGGTCATCAGCAGTCGAGGGTCATCTCAAATTGGCCAAGGGCCGTGCTGCACTCCCTCTCCCGCTTGCGGGAGAGGGTTGGGGAGAGGGTGCTTCAACACGAAGACTCCCCCAGAGGAGAGAGCCCTCACCCGGCGCTTTGCGCCGACCTCTCCCGCAAGCGGGAGAGGTAAGGCGAGCATGCCGAGAGAGCCCCGGGATGACGCGCTATCGCGCGTCACTTCTTGGTCTTGCCGAGATCCTTGACGGCCTCGAAGGTCGCGAACTCGACGTTGTAGAGCTCGCCATCCACCTTCTCGACCTTGCGGATGTAGATGTTCTGAACGATGTCGCGGGTCTCGGGGTCGATCGAGATCGGACCGCGCGGGCTCTCCCACTTCTGGCCCTTCATCGCCTCGATCAGCTTGTCGCCGTTGGTGTCGCCACCGGTCTTCTTCAGCGCCTCGTAGATCAGGTGGATGCCGTCGTAGCCGCTCACCGCCATGAAGCCGGGACGGTTGCCGAAGGCCTTCTTGTAGGCCGCGACGAAGTCCTTGTTCATCGCGGACGGATGCGCCGCAGAGTAGAGATGCGCGGTGACCGTGCCGAGCACGGCGTCGCCCATATTGTTGAGCAAATCGTCGTCGGTGACGTCGCCGGGCCCAATCACCTTGATGCCGGCCTTGTCGAGGCCGCGCTCGGCATATTGCTTCATGAAGTTGCCGCCCTGGCCCGCCGGCACGAACACGAAGATGGCGTCGGGCTTGGCATCCTTCATGCGCTGCAGGAACGGGGCGAAGTCGGGGTTCTGCAGGGGGACCTTGACCTCTTCGACCACCTCGCCGCCGCCGGCGGTGAAGTTCTGCTTGAAGAAGTTCAGCGCGTCATTGCCCGGCGCGTAGTCCGAAGTCAGCGTCGCGACCTTCTTGATGCCGTTCTTCACCGCCCAGTCGCCGATGATGGTCGAGGACTGCGCCAGCGTGAAGCTGGTGCGCACGATATAGGGCGAACGCTCGGTGATGATGGAGGTGCCCGCCGCCATCACGACTTCCGGGATCTTGGCCTGCGTTGCGAGCGGCGCTGCGGCGAGCGCGGCCGGAGTCACGCCGAAGCCGGCGATGAAATTGACCTTGTCGTTGACGATCAGCTCCTGCGCGGCGGTCTTGGTCTTGTCCGGGATCGCAGCGTCGTCCTTCAGGATGATCTCGACCTTCTTGCCGGCGACGGTGTCGCCCTTCTGCTGCATGTAGAGCTTGATCGCGTTCTCGATCTGCTTGCCGGTCGAGGCCTGACCGCCGGTCATCGGCAGGATCAGCCCGATCTTGACCGCGTCTTCCGCCTTGGCGGGCGCGACGGCCGCAAGTCCCGCGATGGCAACGACCGCTGCGGTGCGTGAAAAAATCCTGCGTTCGAACATCAGATATCCCTCCCCTTCATTCCTCACCTCTTGTGCGCCAGACCGAGTGCCCGGTCCTTGCCGCGCTTCACTCACGGACAAGCCATGCCGTGCGGCCACATGGCGTCCTCTGCAACCCCGTTGTCAATCGGACGTTGGGCGACCATTCGGCGCAAGCCGCACGATCTGTCTCAACGACGGCGGGATGATATTTGTACGATTGTACAAATAAACTGGTCCTGTCAACGAAAAAGCCCCTGCGCGGGTATTGAACGACAAATACGCAATGTATACCGTACCAACTGCAGCCACCCCATCAAGCGCTAAAATCGCCTACTAAAATACCTTATCTGTATACAGCTTCGCCCACCCTCGAATAGGCCAATTTTACATATTGAGAGCTATGGTTCGCCGCTGACGCCTATCCAGCGCTCCTCCATCCGTGCCCGATCGGGCACGACCAGAGATGTCTATGAGTTCCCGTTCGCTTTCGATCGCCGCTGCAGTTGCCCTGCTAGCTCCCATTCTTGCAGGCTGCGGGACGGTCAATGAAAAGCTCTCCGCCGGCATGGGCGACTACGTCCCGCAATGGGCCGGCGGCCTGCCCGCCGATGCGCCGCCGCGACCCGGCACGCCGCAATACGACGCCTACATGAAAGAACGCGAGCGCAAGCGGCTGATGCCGGCGGCCGATCGCGAGAAGGAAGAACAGGCCCAGAAGGGCGCGCCAGGGACAAATCCGGGCAACGCGGTGCGCTAATCCACGAACACCACGGTCTTGCGGCCGTTGAGGATGACGCGGTCGTCGAGATGGTAGCGAATGGCCCTCGCCAACACGCGGCGTTCGATGTCGCGCCCTTTGCGGACCAGATCTTCCGGCGTGTCGCGATGGCTGATGCGCTCGACGTCCTGGTCGATGATCGGGCCCTCGTCGAGGTCGCGCGTGACGTAGTGCGCGGTGGCGCCGATCAGCTTGACGCCGCGCTCATGGGCCTGGTGATAGGGTTTGGCGCCCTTGAAGCCCGGCAGGAACGAGTGGTGGATGTTGATGCAGCGCCCCGACAGCTTTGCCGAGAGATCGTCGGACAGGATCTGCATGTAGCGGGCGAGCACCACCAGATCGGTCTTCGTCTTGCCGACGAGGTCCACGATCTGCGCCTCCTGCTCGCGCTTGGTCTCCTTGGTGACGGGCAGGTGGTGGAACGGGATGCCGCCGAAATCGAGCCCGGCATAGACCTCGCGCGGATGGTTGGAGACGATCGCGGTCGGAACCATCGGCAATTCGCCGGTGCGCCAGCGATAGAGGATGTCGACGAGGCAGTGGTCGGACTTCGACACCAGCAGCATCACCTTGCGATGCGCGGCGCGGTCGCGCATCTGCCATTCCATGCCGAAACGCTCGGCGATCGCGGCAAAGCCGGTCTGGAGCGCCGACAGCTCCACGGCAAGGTCGGCCGCGGTGAACACCACCCGCATGAAGAATTTCTTGGTCTCGACGTCATCGAACTGCTGGGCGTCGAGGATGTTCTGTCCGTTATGAGCAAGAAACGTCGACACCGCCGAGACGATGCCGGGGCGATCCGGGCAGGACAGGGTCAGAACATATTGATGGTCGGGCAAGGCTCGGCTCTTGATGAAGGATTGTGCAGCGGAACGATCCAGCGATTTGCGCCCTGCTCTAGCACCGACCCCGCCCTTGCGCCAATCCCAAGCGCGGAGTCAGGATGAACGGACAATTGCGAATTCTCACCGGAGCATCCCCATGGCCGACCGCTTGAACGGCTACCGCATCCTGATCCTGGAAACGCGCGAGGAGGCGCAGTTCTCCAAGCTTCTGGCCGAGCGAGGCGCCGAGGTCGTGCAGTGCCCGATGTTCACCATTCACGATGCACCGGATCCGGCTCCAGTCGAGGCCTGGATCCGCCGTGCCATCGACAAGCCGTTCGACGATCTCGTGCTGATGACGGGCGAAGGCCTGCGCCGCATCATGAAGCTCGCCCGCGCCCGTGGGCTCGACGCCGCCCTTATCGCTGTGCTCGCCCAAGCGCGAAAATTTACCCGCGGCCCGAAGCCGGGCAAGGCATTGCGCGAGATCGGCCTCGAGGCGCAGCAGACCACTGAGAAGCCGACCTCCGAAGGCGTGATCGAGATGCTGGCCAAGCTCGACCTGAAGGGGCGGCGCCTCGGTCTCCAGCTCTATCCCGATAAGGACCACAGCACGCTGACTGGTGCGCTGGCCGCGCAAGGCGCCGCCGTCGATGCCGTGCTGCCCTACGTCTACGATTCCAAGGCTGCCGATGCCAGCATCGTCGCCGCCATTGACGACATGGCCGAGGGACGAATCGACTCGATCGCACTGACCAATCTCGGCCAGGTCCGCCGGTTGATCGAGGCTGCCAAGGCGCATGGCAGCGAGACGAAGCTGCGCGCAGGCCTCGAACGCACATTGATCGCATCGGTCGGCCCGGCGGTTTCCGGCGAGCTCGCAGCGCATGGCTTGCGCACCGACGTCTCGCCGGCTGACGAAGCCTATTTCATGCGTCCCCTGATCTCGGCCATGGCAAGTGCGTTGGCTGACAGGAAGGCGGCAAGCGCAGCGAGGTAAGAGCCGAACGCGGAGGCGGCCTGCGGCGGCCGCGATTGACACCGGCATCGCCAGCGTTAGGTTGCGCGACCGCAAGAAGAAACAACAAACGTTAAGGGAATCGCCGTGACACGCGTCATCGCGTCGTGAGCGCCACCGCACGACCTTCGGCGCTCGCGCCATTCCGCATCCGCAACTACCGCTTCCAGTGGCCGTCCGACCTGCTCACCTCCTGGGCCTTCGAGGTCGAGACGCTGGTGCTCGGCTGGTACATCATCGTCCAGACCGGCTCGGTGCTGCTGCTCACCGTGCTCGCTTCACTCCAGTTCGTCGGAACATTGGTCGCGCCCGTGTTCGGCATGATCGGCGACCGCATCGGCCATCGCGATCTCCTGGTCGCGATGCGTCTTGCCTATACGGCGCTCTCGTCGACCATCGTGGTCCTGGCGCTGAGCGGTCATCTGTCGCCGCTGAGCGTCATGATCATCGTCACGATCATGGGCTTGATTCGTCCCTCCGATCTCGGCGTGCGCGGCGCGCTGCTCGCCGATATCATGCCGGCCGAGCAGCTGGTGGGCGCCATCAGCGTTGCGCGCACGACCCAGGACAGCGCGCGCATTGCCGGAGCGTTGACGGGCGCCGGACTGTTCGCCGTGCTCGGTATCGGCCTTGTCTATGTGGCGGTCGCCTGCCTTTACTTCACCGCAGCGCTGCTCATGCTCTGCCTGACCCGGCCGAAAAGGACGGTCACCACGAGCGATCTTCCCGCAAACAGCCACGCCGTTTCGCGGCTGTTTGGCGACCTCAAAGAGGGGATCGTCTATGCCTGGAACGGCCCGGGAATGGGCGCGGCGCTGTGCGTCGCCTTCCTGGCCAACCTCACCGCATTTCCCTTCACGGGCGGATTGTTGCCCTACATCGCGCGGGAGATCTTTCATACCGACCAGACCGGCCTCGGTTATCTCTCGGCGAGCTTCGCCGTCGGCTCGTTGATCGGGTCCATCACGCTCAGCCTGGTCGGTGGCGTGCGCATTGCCCGGCTTCTGATCGGCGCAACGCTGGCCTGGTACGCCATGCTGCTGGTGTTCGTCGAGGTCAGGACCATGCCGGTGGCGATGGCCTGCCTCGTCCTCGCCGGCATCGCGCAGAGCATGTCGATGATCTCGGCAGCCGTCATCCTGATGCGCACCGCGAGTGCACATCTGCGCGGCCGCGTCATGGGCGTGCGCATGATGGTGATCTATGGCTTGCCGATCGGACTGCTCGCGGCCGGCAGCCTGATCGACGTCATCGGGTATTCCGCGACGGGCTCGCTCTATGCCGTCGCAGGATTCGTCGCGATGCTGGCGATCGCGATCCGCTGGCGTGCCGACCTCTGGCCGGTGCACGCGCCGGCCAATGCGCGATGATGGCGTCTGCGGCAACGACGTCAGACCTTCGCCGGCGGCGATCTCAGCGGAAGCAACGCCGCCACACGCGAATCGCGCAAATAGAGACCGCCCCAGGCAAAAACGGCAAGATAGACGCCGAACAGCATATGGCTGAAGAGCGGGTTGCCGACCCGCAAGTGAACCGCCACGGTGCCGCCCATATAGGCGGTCAGCAGGATCGCACCGAGCACGGCCGTTCGCGGCAAGGCGTAGAGCGCGGTGCAGGCCAGCGCCACCACGCCCAGCGCGCGCGCCAGATCGGCCGAGGGAGGATAGCCGAGCTCGGCGGTCGCCTTGATCACGACGTCCAACGGGACGAGCTTCATCCCGGCATCAAACAGCATGAAGGCAATCACGAGCCCGCTCATGACGCAGCCGGCCACATGTCTCGACTTGTACATTGTCATCACCTACGATGCCTTCCCCTTGAGAAGCGCGACGATGGCCATCGCATGGCCGTGGCCAAGGCCGAACTCGTCCTTGAGCGCGGCCACGATGGCACCCGCTTTCACGCCGGCCGCCAGTCCCGTCCCGGTCGAAAAACCCCGGGCCTTGCCCCATTTGCGAAATTGGTCCGGGCTCTTGCCGGTCTTGGCCTGAATATTGTCGAGATAGGCCTTAAAACTCACCGCAGCGCTCCTCCGATGTTCGCTCCACCAGCGAGGCCGGAGCGATCCAGAGATATTGCGGTCAGGAAGTAGTCGTCTTGTACGAAAACGACAATTGCGGCCGTTCGCGCGAGAGGCGCGCAGGCGTCATGCCGATCAGTTGCCTGACCGCGCGGGTGAGATGGGCCTGATCGAAATAGCCGGCGCCCGATGTCGCGTCGAGAACGGAGCTGCCGCTCACCAGCAAGGCCGCGGCGTGACGCGCTCGCTGGATCTGCTGATGGCTGCTGAACGTCATGCCTGTAACGCGGCGAAAGTGGCGCTGAACCGAACGCCGGCTCATCCAGTCGACATCGCCCTCGATCGCCGCATCGGTCGCGTGGCTGCGTGCGATGACACCCGCGCGGGCCATGCGAGCGACGAGACTTTCCGCATCGTCGTAGCCTGGAATGTCCCAGCTCAGACCAGAAAACAGAAAACGGCCGTTGGGCAGCACTGGCAGCTGCATGTTTTGATGGTCGATCAGTGCGCTGGTCGGTATCTGCGGCAGGTAGGTTCCCAGCCGAAACCGAATCGCGAGCCATTCGCCGTTCGCGGGACATTCGACGAGTGTCCCGCGGGTGACCGGCCCTCGGAGCGTCACCGCCAGAAGCTCCGGGAGCCTGGTGACCACAAGCTCGATATTTCCCTCGGCCATCGACAGGAACGAGCCGCCACGCCGGCTCCGGCTACGCCATACCCTCTCGACGTAAGGCGAGTCCGACGCGCGATGGTCGAACTCTATGAGCACGGAAGCACCGCAAATGCGCAGATCATCGTTCCTCGCCGTAGCTCCCGAGCCGCCCGATATCGAGGATGGTGACCCCGCCATATTCCAGCCGCAGCAGCCCCTCTTTCTCCAGCCGGTTCAGCGCGCGATTGGCGTTCTGGCGGGACATGCCGGACAGCGCGCCGATCTCCTCCTGGGTGATCTCCAGATGCGCGGTCGATTCGGGATAGAGAATCGGGTTGAACAGGGATGCGATGCTGCGGGCGAGGCGCGCGGTGGCATCGAGTGTGCGGTTGACCTCGAGCATGCCGATGAACTGGCCGAGCCGCTCGTTGAGCTGGCGCACCAGGAAGCGGTTGAAGCCGACGCTGTTCTCGAACAGCCACATGAAGGCGCTGCGTTCCATCAGGGCGACGCGGCTGTCGCGCAGCGCGACCACGTCGTAGCGGCGCGGCTCGTTCTTGAGCACGCTGCCCTCGCCGAACCAGGCCCCTGCCGTCAGCCCGGCAAGGCTGGTCTCCTTGCCGTCGCGCGAGACCCCGCCCATCCGGGCAAGGCCGCTCACCATGCCGGCCCAATAGGCAAAAATATCACCGCGCATGAACACGCTCTCGCCGGTGCCGTAGGACCGCTCGGTGATTCCGGCACGCGCGACCTCGATCTCGGCTTGTGTGAGCTCGCGCGACCAGGCGGCAACGCGCTTCAGATGATCCTCTGAAATCATGATCTCGAAGCCAGCCGCACCGTTCTGTCACTCCATGCTTCTGTTGCACTGCAACAGAGTCGCTTCGGCCACCCATCCGACGAAAGATGAAGAGCCGCTCGGCCCGACAAACTTTGTCGCAGAATTGTCAGGCCGGAGACATTTCAAAATAGCGCTTTCCCCTATTGAGGACCACCTCGGGCGATGCGGCTTTTGATCCCTCACGGGAACGAAGGTGGGCCGGTCCGGTCGAGACCAATAGCTGCATGGTCTGGCCGGCACGACCGTACTAGGATCGCCTGACAGGAACGGACGAAGAGCGCCAATCAAGCGCCATCACCGGGAGGGATTCGTTTGGTGGCTACCAGTCTCGAAGTGCGCGGCGTGTCCTTGCGATTCGGCGGCGTCCGTGCGCTGACCGATGTCAGCTTCGCCATCAGGGAAGGCGAGCTGTTCTCGATCATCGGCCCCAACGGCGCCGGCAAGACCTCGATCGTGAACTGTATTTCCGGCCGCTACAAGCCGACCGAAGGCCAGCTGTTCTATCAGGACCGCGACATCACCGGCCTGACGCCGAATGCCCGCGCCTCGCTCGGCATCGGCCGCACCTTTCAGAATCTCGCGCTGTTCCACCACATGAGCGTGCTCGACAACATCATGGTCGGCCGCCATCACCTGCTGAAGAACAATTTCCTCACGGGCTCGCTGTACTGGCTCACCGGCGCGCGCAAGGAGGAGCTCGAGCACCGCCGCAAGGTGGAAGAGATCATCGACTTCCTCGATCTGCAGTCGGTGCGCAAGGCCACGGCCGGCACCCTCTCCTACGGCCTGCGCAAGCGCGTGGAGCTCGCCCGCGCCATGGCGCTGGAGCCGCGCCTGATCCTCCTCGACGAGCCGATGGCCGGCATGAATTTCGAGGAGAAGGAGGACATGGCCCGCTACATCGTCGATCTCAACGAGGAGTTCGGGATGACGGTAGTGATGATCGAGCACGACATGGGCGTGGTGATGGACATCTCCCACCGCGTCATGGTGCTGGATTTCGGCAAGAAGATCGCCGAGGGCGATCCGGCGACCGTGCTCGCCGATCCCCACGTCAGGCGCGCCTATCTCGGCGAAGAGGACGAGGTGCTGGTCGATCCCGACGATGCCTCTCCGGCGCAGGAGAGCGCGGCATGATGGATTATGCGGGCCGCGTCGCGCAGGCCGACACCTATCCGAAGATGCTCCGGCTCAATGCCAGGGAGCACCGCAACGAGATCGCAATGCGCGAGAAGGATCTCGGGCTCTGGCGCATCTTCACCTGGAGCGACTATCAGGCCCGCGTGCGCGATTTCGCGCTCGGTCTCGTCGAGCTCGGCCTTGGTCGCGGCGATGTCATCGGCATCATCGGCGACAACCGGCCGGACTGGGTCGCGGCAGAAGTCGCAACGCATGCCATTGGCGGCCTCAGCCTGGGGCTCTATCGCGACGTGCTGGACGAGGAGGCTTCCTATCTCCTCACCTATGGCGAGGCGCAGCTGGTCTTCGCCGAGGACGAGGAGCAGGTCGACAAGCTGCTTACCCTCGCCGAACGCGTGCCGAAGCTGAAGCACATCATCTATTCCGATCCGCGCGGAATGCGGAAATACGACGACCCGCGCCTGATGTCGGCGGAGAAGTTTGCCGAGCTCGGTCGCGCCCGCGCCGCACGCGAGCCGGAACTCTACGACAGACTGGTCGACGCCACCAAGGGCGAGGACGTCGCGATCCTCTGCACCACCTCCGGCACCACCTCGCATCCGAAGCTCGCGATGCTCGCCGCCGGCCGCGTGCTCGGCCATTGCGCGACCTATCTCGCCTTCGACCCCAAGGGCCCCGACGACGAATATGTCTCGGTGCTGCCGCTGCCGTGGATCATGGAACAGGTCTACGTGCTCGGCAAAGGTCTGCTCTGCCGGATGAAGATCAACTTCGTCGAAGAGCCCGACACGATGATGAACGATCTGCGCGAGATCGCACCGACCTTCGTGCTGTTCGCCCCCCGCGTCTGGGAATCCATCGCCGCCGATGTCCGCGCCAAGGTGATGGACGCAACGCCCTTCAAGCAGCGCCTTTTCGATGTCGGCATGAAGAGCGGCCTTGCCGCGCTCGAACAGGGCAAGCGCTCCGGCTTTGCCGACGCGATCCTGTTTCGCGCGCTGCGTGACCGGCTCGGCTTCACCCGGCTGCGCTCGGCCGCGACCGGCGGCGCGGCGCTCGGCCCTGACACCTTCAAGTTCTTCCAGGCCATGGGCGTGCCGCTGCGCACGCTCTACGGCCAGACCGAGCTGCTCGGAGCCTATACGCTGCACCCCGAGGGCAAGGTCGACCCTGATACCACCGGCGTGCCGATGGCCGACAGCGTCGAGATCCGCATCGACAACGCCGACGTCCATGGTGTCGGCGAGATCGTCGTCCGGCACCCCAACATGTTCCTCGGCTACTACAAGAATCCCGAGGCCAGCGTCGCCGACATCAAGGACGGCTGGATGTGCTCGGGCGACGCCGGCTATTTCAACGCCAACAACCAGCTCGTCGTGATCGACCGCATCAAGGATCTCGCCGAGACTTCCCGCGGCGAGCGCTTCTCGCCGCAATTCATCGAGAACAAGCTGAAATTCTCGCCCTATATCGCCGAAGCCGTGGTGCTTGGTGCCGGCCGCGAGGCGCTCGCGGCCATGATCTGCATCCGCTACTCCATCATTTCGAAATGGGCGGAGAAGAACCGCCTCTCCTTCACGACCTACAGCGATCTCGCCTCACGGCCGGAGGTCTATGCGCTGCTGCAGAAGGAGGTCGAGACCGTCAACGCCACGCTGCCGCCGGCGCAGCGCATCTCGCGCTTCCTGCTGCTCTATAAGGAGTTAGATGCCGACGACGGCGAGCTCACCCGGACGCGAAAGGTGCGACGCGGCGTCATCAACGAGAAATACGCCGGCATCATCGATGCCATCTACCGCGGCGATGCCAATATCCCCGTCGACACCGTGATCCGCTTCCAGGACGGCACCACGCAGCGCGTGCGAACGACGCTCCGCGTGGTGGACCTCGGCGGGCACGGGCACATGGCGGAGGCTGCGGAGTGACACAGGTGATCGTCACGCGGGGCGCCGCCCTTCGCCTCTCCCCGCTTGCGGCAGGGCTATCCCGTATGCACTCCGTCATTGCGAGCGCAGCGAAGCAATCCAGACTGTCTCAGCGGAAAGATACTGGATTGCTTCGCTGCGCTCGCAATGACGATGTGGGTGCAGCAGGAGACCATAAATGAACACCGCTTTCCTCATCCAGCTCCTGGTCAACGGCCTCGTGGTCGGCACGCTCTATGGCGTGGTCGCGATGTCGTTCGTGCTGATCTACAAGGCGACGCAGGTCGTCAACTTCGCGCAAGGCGAGCTGCTGCTGGTCGGCGCCTGGGTGTGCTGGGCCTTGCTAGCGAAATACCAGGTGCCGTTCTGGATCGGGATGCCGATCACGCTGGTGTTCATGTTCGTGTTCGGCATCGCGGTGCAGGTCCTGATCCTGCGGCCGATGATCGGCGAGCCCATCATTTCGGTGATCATGGTGACGATCGGCCTCTCCACCGTGCTGCAGGCGACGCTGAAATGGATGTTCGGCGTCAATCCGCAGCCGTTCCCGCGCGTGTTCGAGAGCCAGTCGGTCAGCCTACTCGGGCTGCAGATCCAGACCGTCTATGTCATGAGCCTGGTCGTGTCGGTCGCCATGATGATCGGCATGGCCTGGTTCTTCCGCGCTTCGAAGTACGGCCTTGCGATGCGCGCCACCGCGTTCAACCAGCAGGTCGCGCAGTCGCTCGGCATTTCCGTCAAGAGCGTGTTCGCGATGGCCTGGGCGATCTCGGCGACGGTGTCGGCCGTCGCCGGCGTCGTCGTCGCCGTGGTCAATGGCGTGTCCTCGGGCCTCGCCGCCTATGGCATCAAGGTGTTCCCGGCGGCGATCCTCGGCGGGCTCGATTCCGTCGGCGGCGCCGTGCTCGGCGGCATCATCATCGGGCTGCTGGAGAACGTCGCCCAATATGTCGACAGCGAGTATCTGCACTGGGGCAATCTCTACGAGATCGCGCCGTTCTACGTCCTCATCATCGTGCTGATGATCAAGCCCTACGGCCTGTTCGGCACCCACGACATCGAGCGGATCTGATCCATGGCCGGCCCTGCCCTCATCCCCGCTGGTGATTTCCGCACCACTTACGCCGCGGACACCACGATCTTCCCGACCACCACCAGCCGCAACTTCGCGATAGCAGGCGTCGCGATGCTCTGCCTCGCGCCGCAATTCTTCAGCGGCTACTGGCTCAGCATTTTGATCCAGATCGGCATCTTCTCGATCGCGGCGCTCGGCCTCAATATCCTGGTCGGCTTCACCGGCCAGATCTCGATCGGACACGCCGCCTTCTTCCTGCTCGGCGCCTTCACCTCGGCCTACATCTCCAACAACGCGCCGATCCCGGTGTTCTTCGCGATCCCGCTCGCGGGGCTCGTGACGGCGCTGGTCGGACTGATCTTCGGCATCCCCGCCGCGCGGCTGAAGGGGCTCTACCTCGTCATCGCGACGCTGGCCGCGCAATATATCCTGCTCGACTTCTTCTCTCGCGCCGAATGGTTCTCGGGCGGCTCGGTGCCGGCGAGCGCCGAGCCGTTCTCGATCTTCGGTTATACGCTGCGGGGAGACCGGCAGTATTTCTACGTCGTGCTCGCCTATGTGCTGTTGAGCTACATCCTCGTCACCAACCTGATGCGCACGCGGGATGGCCGCGCGCTGGTGGCGATCCGCGACCATTATTTGTCTGCGGAGATCATGGGCATCAACCTCACCAAGTACCGCACGCTATCGTTCGGCCTTGCCGCCTTCTTCGCCGGCATCGCAGGCGCGCTCTATGCGCATTACCAGCTCGTGGTCTCGCAGGAAGGTTTCGGCATCGAGCGCTCGATCCTGTTCCTCGCCATGATCATCATCGGCGGCACCGGCTCGATCATGGGCACGCTGATGGGCACCGCCTTCGTGGTGCTGCTGCCCGAGGCGATGGAGTTCGTCAGCCACTATCTCAAGGGCGGTGCGATCGACAAGGCGCTGTCGCTCAACAATAACATCACCTTCCTGCGCGAGATCGCGATCGGGGTGATCATCATCGCATTCCTGATGTTCGAGCCTGACGGGCTCGCGCATCGCTGGCGGCAGATCAAGGCGTACTGGAAACTCTACCCGTTCTCGCATTGAGCACGGGCAACTTCACTTAAACAATAAACAGGAGGAACCGACCCATGAAGATGAAGTCCCTTTTGAGCACCGCCTCGCTCGCGCTCGCGATTGTCGCATACTCGGCAGGCGCGCAGGCGCAGATCGCGATCGGGCATCTCGCCGATTATTCCGGCGGCACCTCCGACGTCGGCACGCCGTTTGGACAGGCCGTCGCCGACACCTTCGCCTGGGTCAACAAGAACGGCGGCATCGGCGGCAAGCAGGTCAACCTCGACACCAACGATTATGGCTACCAGGTGCCCCGCGCGATCGCGCTCTACAAGAAATGGTCGGCGCCGGACGGCAAGGTCGCCGCGATCATGGGCTGGGGCACCGCCGACACCGAAGCGCTGACCGGCTTCCTCGCCCAGGACAAGATCCCCGACATGTCCGGCTCCTACGCCGCGGCGCTGACCGATCCCGAGGGCGTCAGCGGCAAGGCCAAGCCCGCCCCTTACAATTTCTTCTACGGCCCGAGTTATTCGGACGCCTTGCGCGCGATGCTGATGTGGGCGGCTGAGGACTGGAAGGCCAAGGGCAAGTCCGGCAAGCCCAAATTCGTGCACATGGGTGCCAATCATCCCTATCCGAACGCGCCGAAGGCTGCCGGCGAAGCCATGGCGCAGGAGCTCGGCTTCGAGGTGCTGCCGCCGCTGATATTCGCTCTGACGCCCGGTGACTACAGCGCACAGTGCCTCAGCCTGAAATCCTCGGGCGCCAACTACGCCTATCTCGGCAACACCGCGGCCTCCAACATCTCGGTGATGAAGGCCTGCAAGACCGCCGGCGTGGAGATCCAGTTCCTCGGCAACGTCTGGGGCATGGACGAGAACGCCGCCAAGACCGCAGGCGATGCCGCCAACGGAGTGATCTTCCCGCTGCGCACAGCGGTGAGCTGGGGCGGCGATGCCCCCGGCATGAAGACGCTGATGGAGATCTCGAAGATGTCCGACGCCAGCGGCAAGGTCTATCGTCCCGTGCACTACGTCGCGGCCGTCTGCTCGGCGCTGTACATGAAGGAAGCGCTCGACTGGGCCGCCAAGAACGGCGGCGCCACCGGCGAGAACGTCGCCAAGGGCTTCCACCAGAAGAAGGACTGGGTGCCATCAGGCATGGAGGGCGTCTGCAATCCCTCGACCTGGACCGAGAAGGACCACCGCGGCACGCTGAAGGTGGATCTCTATCGCACCAAGATCTCGGGTGCGACCGATGGCGACCTCAACGATCTCATGGCCAAGGGCACGATCAAGCTCGAGAAGGTCAAGACCGTGGAGCTGCCGCGCAAGCCGGAACTGCTGGGGTGGTGAGCCACGCCGTTCGCCAAACACAACTGTCATCCCCCGCGAAGGCGGGGGATCCAGTACGCCGCGGCTTCGCGATGAATCTCCGGCGCCTCTGGAATACTGGGTCACCCGCCTTCGCGGGTGACGACGGCGGAGAATGAAGACGCATGTCCCAAATCATTGAAGGAACCCGCTCAACTCCCACCGCTGTGGCCCCCGCCGCCCTCCTCGCCGTGCGCAACATCGAGGTCGTCTACGACGACGTCATCCTGGTGCTGCGCGGCCTCAGCCTCGACGTGCCCAAGGGCGCGATCGTGGCCCTGCTCGGGGCCAACGGCGCCGGCAAGTCGACGACGCTCAAGGCGATCTCGGGGCTGCTCAAGACCGAGGACGGCGAAGTCACGCGCGGCGAGATCCTGTTCGAAGGCGAGCGGATCAACGGCATCGATCCCGACAAGATCGTCCGCCGCGGCATCTTCCAGGTGATGGAGGGACGACGCATCGTCGCCGACATGACGTCGCTCGAGAACCTCAAGCTCGGCGCCTTCACCCGCAGAGACCGCGAGGTCGATGCCGACCTCGACATGGTCTTCAGCTACTTCCCGCGCCTGAAGGAGCGCACCGGCCTTGCCGGCTATCTCTCCGGCGGTGAGCAGCAGATGCTCGCGATCGGCCGCGCGCTGATGGCCCGCCCCAAGATGATCCTGATGGACGAGCCCTCGATGGGCTTGTCGCCGCTGCTGGTGAAAGAGGTGTTCTCGATCATTCAGAAGATCAACCGCGATCTCGGCGTCACCATCCTCCTGGTCGAGCAGAATGCGCGCGCTGCGCTCTCCGTGGCGAGCCACGGTTACATCATGGAGCAGGGCAAGGTCGTGCTCGACGGCAGCGCCGACGAATTGCGCGACAACGAGGACGTCAAGGAATTCTACCTCGGCGGCGCCGGCGACCAGCGCAAGAGCTTCAAGAACCTCAAGAGTTTCAAGCGGCGCAAACGGTGGCTTTAACCCTCCAGCACCTGCTCCGCTTCCGTGACCGCGCAGAGAACATGGTAGAACGACGACGCAGGAATTGTGTCGATCAGCGATTTGCCGTCGCGATCGAACTGGTCGTACCAGCCGCCCTTCACGGGATGGCTGAGATAATGCCGTTCGAGCCGCACCAGCGCCGCGCGCGCCTCGTCCGCCGCACCCGCCTCGCCGGACTCGGCCTGCGCGATCCAGGCCTTCGCGATCTCCGTCTGCGGCCACAGCCGGCGCGTGCTGCGGCGGATGTTGCCGCTCGCATCGCCCTCGTCGACGAGGCAGCCCGTCGCCTCGTCACGATAGCGCAGCGAGGTCTCCAGCAATTCCGCACGCCGCTGGCCGGTCGGGCAGCCTGTAATGCGTTCAAAACCCTTCAGCAGCCAGACCCATTCCGCCTGGTGGCCCGGCTCGACGCTGACCGGCTCGATCTTCGACCAATCCTCCTCGAAATACTCCGACAATACGTGCTTCTGCTTGTCGTAGAGGTTGGCCAGGAACAGCGCAAAGAATTCCCCGGCACGGTTCTGGAACGACAGATCGTGGGTCGCCTCGAAGCACGCGATCATCGCCTCGAACAGATGCATATGCGGGTTCTGCCGGCGCGGCAGCGAGACCGGAAGGCCCTCGTGAACGCCACCATGCGGCGAGCGCAGATGGCTGTCGAGGAAGGCGAGCAGCGCATCGATCTCGGCGCGGACCTGCGCGTCCTGGTCGAGCGCATAGACGCTGGCGAGCGCAAACAGGATGAAGGCGTGGTCATAGGCATCGCGCCGGGCATCCAGCACCGATCCGTCCGCCGTCAGCCGGTGCACATAGCCGGGCCGGCCGTCGGGCGCCTTCGCTTTGGCCAGCAGGTGCTCCAGCCCCTTCAGCGCAATGGCGCGCCCGTCGGGATACCAACCCATCTGTGCCGCCTTGGCGTAGCACCAGATCTGGCGTGCCTGGACGAACACGCGCCGGGGCGCGGCCGCATCCGCCGCGCCGTCACGGTGCAACCGGTCGATGAAGCCGCCCGCGGCGTGATCCCAGCCGACCGTCGACCACAGCGGCAGCGCCTCGTCGATCATGCGGCGCTTCAGGCGTGCGACGACGTTCGACGCCTCGTCTGCCGCAATGAGTCCTTCGTCCGCCATCGGGTCCCTTTCAAGCCTCGCCAATGGCGGTCTGATAGCCATGCCGGTGGCGGTGCGCAACGGATGCCAACACGGAAAGAACAGCCATGACCGCCCATTACGACGCCCGCGAGACGCGTGAGCAAGCCGCGCGCGAGGCCGACCTGTTCGCCCGCCTTCCGGAGGTGCTGCGAGCCGCGATGGCCGCCCCGGCCTATGCCGCGCGGCTCAAAGGCTGCGATCCCGCCGCCGTGACCTCCAGGGCGGCTCTGGCGGACCTACCGGTGTTGCGCAAGTCGGAACTGCCCGTCTTGCACAGGGCCTCTGCGCCCTTCGGAGGCTTCGTGGCGGAGGCCCCGGGCTCGTTCGCCCGCCTTTTCACCTCCCCCGGCCCGATCTTCGAGCCGGAAGGGCGGCAGGCCGATCCCTGGCGCGGCGCAAGGGCGCTGTTCGCAGCTGGGTTCCGTCCCGACGATATCGTCCTCAATACCTTCAGCTACCATCTCACCCCCGGGGGGTTCATCTTCGATGCGTCGGCGCGCGCGCTCGGCTGCGCAGTGATCCCGGCCGGCCCGGGCAACACAGAACAGCAATTCGAACTGATCGAGGCCTACCGGCCGGTCGGCTACAGCGGCACGCCGGATTTCCTGAAGATCCTGCTCGATGCCGCGGCAAGTTCGGGGCGTGAAGTTTCCTCGATCAAGCGTGCGGTGGTCTCGGGCGCTGCGTTCCCGCCCTCGCTCCAGGCCGAGATTAGGGGGCGCGGCATCGACGCCTACCAGGCCTTCGGCACCGCCGATCTCGGTCTCATCGCCTTCGAGACCGAGGCACGCGAAGGCATGGTCGTGAACGAGGATCTGATCCTGGAGATCGTCAAGCCCGGCACCGGCGATCCCGTGACGCCAGGCGACGTCGGCGAGATCGTCGTGACCTCGCTCGACCCTCACCATCCCTGGATCCGGCTCGCGCTCGGCGACCTCACCGCGGCCTTGCCCGGCACGAGCCCGTGCGGGCGTACCAATATGCGCATCAAGGGCTGGATGGGCCGTGCCGACCAGACCACCAAGATCAAGGGCATGTTCGTCCGGCCCGAGCAGATCGCCGAGATCGGCAAGCGCCACGCTGGCCTCGGAAGACTGCGCCTCGTCGTGACCCGGCAAGGCGAGACCGACGCCATGACGTTGAGAGCCGAAACCGCGGCCGCGAGCGAGGCGCTACGCGAAGAGATCGCCGGCACTTTGCGCGCGGTGACCAAGCTCGGCGGCACGGTCGAGCTGGTCGGCCCCGGCATGCTGCCGAACGACGGCAAGGTGATCGCGGACGAGCGCTAGTCTCAGCTCGATTTCGAAAGCCGGTAATTGCCGAGATAGAGCACGTCCAGGCCCGAGCAGAAATAGGTGTGCAACGCCTCGAGCGGCGCGTTCACCGTCGGCTGCTCGTTGATGTTGAGGCTGGTGTTGATCAGCACCGGAAGCGAGGTCGCCTTCGCGAACTCGCCGATCAGGCGGCTGTAGAGCGGATTGCTGTCCGCATGAACGCTCTGGATCCGCGAGGTGTTGTCGACATGGACCACCGCGGGCATGGTCTCGGCGACCTTCCCATTGACCGGGAACGTCACGACCATGAACGGCGCGTCGAACGTATTCTCGAAATATTCGGCCTGCCGCTCGTACAGCACCGACGGGCAGAACGGACGGAACTCCTCGCGGTACTTGATGGTGAGATTGATGCGATCCTTCATGCCCGCATGGCGCGGATCGGCCAGGATCGAGCGGTTGCCGAGCGCGCGCGGACCGTATTCCATCCGCCCCTGAAACCAGCCCACGGTCCTCTGCTCCGTCAAGTCGGTAACGCAGCGCGAGACGGGATCGTCGAGCAGCTCGAATCGCGCGCCGATCTTGTCCAGCGTCTCCCGGATCGTGTCGTTGGAATAGTCCGGTCCCCAGTAAGCGTGGGTCAGCGGCGCGATCGCGTGGCCCGCCTCGGCGCATTTCATCATCGCTGCGCCAAGCGCGACGCCGGCATCGTGCGGCACCGGCGGCACGTAGAGACGCTTCACGGATGGCTCCGCGGCGATCTCCATGTTCATCTTGCAGTTCAGCCCGACGCCGCCGGCGATGCAGACGTCGCCACAGCCCGTCTCGGCAATCGCGGAGCGGATCACCTCGGTGGTGACGATCTCGAGCTGTTTCTGACCGCTCGCGGCGATGTTGGTCAGGCGCTGGTCGAGCGGCCCGCCACGCAGCCGCCGCGGACCCAAGATCTCCTCCATCTTCTCGGTGAAGATGCGTTCCTGCCGCGTGGAGAAATCGCTGGTGAAGATGTCGGCGTCGCGCCGGCGCTTGTCGAGCTCGGGATCGAGCTCGTAGTTGATGCCGTTCGGGCGCAAGAGCTTGGCGAACTTGTCGAGATAGTCCGGACTGCCATAGGACGACAGCCCCATGACCTTGTACTCGTCATTGGTCATCTGATAGCCGAGATACTGCGTCAGCATCCCGTAATAGAGACCAAGACTGTTATGGCGACCAAATCGCGTCAGCACGCGGAAGTCATTGCCGCGCGCATGGGCGACAAGGCCGGAGCTGGAATCGCCGGAGAAGTCGAAGCACGCCACCGTCGCCTCGGAAAAACCGGAGCCGTAGAACGAGCTCGCGGCATGACAGAGGTGATGGTCGTAGAGCTCGATCTTCGGGCTGTGGCCGAACTGATACTTGAAATATTCGGTGAGACGCTGCGCGTAATTGGTGTAGGTCTTGAGCGGCGAGCAGATCCAGTCGACCTCGCGCATGGTGATGCCGGCCTGCTTGAGGCAAAATCCGATCGCGCCACGCGGCAGCTCGCCGCGTGCGTGTTTCGCCAGCGTGAAGCGCTCCTCCTCCGCGGCTGCGATCAACTCGCCGTCGCGCAGCAGCACCGCCGCACCGTCGTGATGCCCGTGCTTGATCCCCGAGCTGATTCCGATCACATACATTTCGCGCAGACCCCTTGTGGAGCCTTCTATAGAAACGGCCGCCAATGTAAATCGGCTACGATCCGACGGGGGTGCTTGACGGCGGCCATATTGGGCGATCCCCCCGGGCGCAGGAACCTTGCATCGTCCCTGCGGCTCCCGTATTACCAACCCCTGCTGCGATACGGCCTGGAATTGGCCCTTCCTGGACCCCAAAACGTGCTTGACCGAACCCTCGTCACCATCGTCGAGACCGAGACCATTGAGGAAGCCTTCCGGCGCCTGAATGCGAACATGCTCGGCATCCTGTTCGCGCAGGACGCGAGTGGGCGAATCGTCGGTGCGGTGACGGACGGTGACATCCGCAGGCGCATGCTGACCGGCATCACGATCCAGGACCGGGTTGCGTCCTGCATCAACCGCAACTTCGTCTGGGCACCGACCGGCGGGCCGCGCGAGCAGATCCTCAAGCTGCTCGATCAGCGTGTCCACGTGGTGCCGATCCTCGATGGCGAAGGGCGGCTCGTCGACGTGTTCAGCCGCGAGCTGTTCAACTTGTCGGAAGAGAGCGAGGTGTTCGCGCGCGCCCGCTCGCCGGTGCGGATCAGCTTCTCCGGCGGCGGCACCGACCTGACGCATTACTTCGTGGCGAATGACGGCGGCGCGGTCATCAGCGCCACGATCAAGATGTACGCTCACGCAACGCTGCGGCGCCGGAGCGATTCCAGCATCCGGATCTACTCGCACGACTTCCGCCGCACGGTCGAGGCCGACAATCTCGCAGAGCTCGGAACGGGCGGAGATCTCGCACTGATCAAGTCGGTCGTGCGCCTGATCAAGCCGACTTACGGCTTCGAGCTCGAAGTGTCCGCGGACTTTCCGGTCGGATCCGGCCTCGGCGGCTCCGCGGTGGTCTCGTCGGCGATCATCGGCTGCTTCAATGAATTTCGCAGCGACCAGTGGGATCGCCACGAGATCGCGGAGATGGCCTTCCAGGCCGAGCGGCTGATGCTCAACATCCCCGGCGGCTGGCAGGATCAGTACGCCACCGTGTTCGGCGGATTCAATCACATGGAGTTCTTCTCCGACCAGAACACCATCGTGCCGCTTCGCCTCGATCCCAACATCATCGCCGAGCTCGAGGAGAGCCTGGTGCTCTGCTACATCGGCTCGGGGCGCGATTCCGGCGCCATTCACCGCGACCAGAAGGCTCAGCACGAGACCAGCGACGCCGTCGCCGCGGCTGCCAAGCAGAAGGAAGTGACGCGCGACATAAGGCGGCATCTGCTGCGCGGCCAGCTGCTGGAATGCGGCCGGCTGATCGACGAGGCCTGGCACGCCAAACGGAAGCTGAGCTCCAAGATCTCGTCGGACACGATCGACGCGATCTACGATTTTGCCAAGCAGCATGGCGCGGTCGGCGGCAAGTTGCTCGGCGCCGGCGGCGGCGGTTACTTCATGTTCTTCGTCCGCCCATTCGAGCGCTACCAGCTGATCGCGGCGCTGGAACAGCAGGGGCACGGCTGTTCGCGCATCATGTTCGAGGAGAACGGGTTGCGGACGTGGAAATCGCGTGTTCCGGCGCAGCTCGCCTGACGCATATGAGACGAGAATGTTGATGACATCGCCCAAACAGCCTGCTCCGGTCCGCATCGGCAACCGTCTTCTGGGCGATGGCGAACCCTGCTACGTCATCGCCGAGATCGGCAACAACCATAACGGCGATTTCGACCGCGCCATTGCGCTGGTCGACGCCGCGGTCGCGGCCGGAACCGACTGCGCCAAATTCCAGATGCGGAAGCTCGACGAGGTCTATCGCGCCTCGAGCCTGTCCGGGAAAGACGACGACCTCGCCGTCGAATATACGCTCGATCTTCTGCGCCGCTTCGAGCTGCCGACCGCACAGCAGAAGAAGATCGCCGAATATTGCGCAACCAAGGGCATCGAATACCTTTGCACGCCCTGGGACGCGAAGAGCGTCGCCGTGCTCGAAGGCTTCGGCGTCAAGGCCTATAAGGTCGCCTCGGCCGACCTCACCAACCTGCCGCTGCTCGCCCGCCTCGCCGCCACCGGCAAGACGCTGATCGTCTCGACCGGCATGAGCACGACGGACGAGATCAAGGCCGCGGCGAAATTCCTCGACGACCGCAATGCCAGCTACGTGCTCCTGCATTGCCAGAGCACCTATCCGGCCGCGCTCCACAACATCCACCTGCGTTTCATGGAAACGCTGCGCGAGATCCATCCGGTCGTCGGCTATTCCGGCCACGAGCGCGGCATTGCCGTCTCGACGGCCGCCGTCGCGCTCGGTGCCGTCGTCATCGAACGCCACATCACGCTCGATCGCGAGATGGAAGGTCCGGACCATGCCGCTAGTCTCGAGCCGGAGGAATTCAAGGCGCTCGTCTCCGGCATTCGCGAGGTCGAGGCGGCGCGCGGCGAGAAGCTCGCCGAGCGCGCCCTGAGCCAGGGTGAGCTGATCAACCGCGAGAACCTCGCCAAGAGCCTGGTGGCCGCGCGCGACCTGTCGGCCGGCACCGTGATCTCCGAACGCGACATCTCCGTGAAGAGCCCGGGACAGGGCCTGTCGCCGCTGAAGATGCCGGCGCTGCTCGGCCGCAAGCTGACGCGGACGATGGTGGCCGACGATTATTTCTTCCAGAGCGACCTCAATGAGGGGGCCGCGAAAGCGCGGCGCTACAAGTTCGACCGCCCCTGGGGCGTGCCGGTGCGCTATCACGATACCGAGCGTTTCCTGGAGATCTGCGAGCCCGACATCATCGAATTCCATCTCAGCTACAGCGACATGGAGCGCGATCCGGCGGCCTATCTGTCGGGCACCTATGATCTCGGCTTCGTCGTGCATGCGCCGGAGCTGTTTGCCGGCTCCAAGCTGATGGACCTCGCAACGCCCGACGAGGCGCTGCGGCGCTACTCGCTCGAGCAGACCCAAGCGGTGATCGACATCACCCGCGGCCTGAAGAAGTTCTTCCCCAAGACCAAGCGCCCGCCCATCGTCGCCAATATCGGCGGCTTCACCATGGACGTGCCGCTGCCGCCGGAGGAGAAAGCCGAGCGCTACCGCATCTTTGCGCAGAGCTTGACCGAACTCGACATGGACGGTGTCGAACTGACGCCGCAGACCATGGCGCCGTTCCCCTGGCATTTCGGCGGTCAGCGCCACCAGAACATCTTCATCTTCCCGGAGGAATCGGCCGCGTTCTGCGCCAAGCACGGCTTGCGCATGTGCGTCGATATCTCCCACACCAAGCTCGCCGCCAATCATTTCGGCTTCGACTTCGCGCAAGGCCTCGCCCGGCTCGGGCCGCACACTGCGCATCTGCATTTCGGCGACGCCAAGGGGCTCGACGGCGAAGGTCTCCAGATCGGCGAAGGCGAGATCGATTTCGACGAGATCGGACAGGTGCTGCGCAAGCATGCGCCGACGGCCTCGTTCATTCCCGAGATATGGCAGGGCCACAAGAACATGGGCGAAGGCTTCTGGACCGCGCTCGAGCGTCTCGAGGGACACATCTGATGGCGCGCAAGACGCTGGCCGTGATCGCCGCGCGCGGCGGCTCCAAGGGTATCCCGCACAAGAACCTGCTCGATCTCTGCGGCAAGCCGCTGATCGCCTGGACGGTCGAACAAGCTCGCGCTGCACGCGGCGTCGACGTGGTGGCGGTCTCGTCGGACAGCGAGGCAATCCTCGCCGCGGCCGAGGCCGCCGGAGCCGTCGGCGTGCGGCGTCCGGACGACATTTCGGGCGACCTCGCCTCCTCCGAATCCGCCTGGCTGCATGCTTTCGATGCGACCGAGGCGCAAATGGGCCGGTTCGAGCGCATCGTCGCGCTTCAGGCCACATCGCCGATCCGCGAGCCCAGCGACATCGAGAACGCGCTTGCGACCTTCGATCGCGACCATCTCGACAGCCTGCTGTCGGTCTGCGAGGTCGAGGATTACTTCAACTGGCGGATCGGCGCGAACGGCCCGGAGCCGATCAATTACGACTATCGCAACCGCCGCATGCGGCAGCAGATCGAGAAGCGCTACCTCGAGAACGGCTCGTTCTACGTCCTGATCCCATCCCTCCTGCGCGAGCAGAACAATCGTCTCGGCGGCAAGATCGGTTTTCACGTGATGGAGCGTCACAAGATGTTCCAGATCGATCGCCCCGAGGACGTCAAGCTCTGCGCCGCCATCATGCACAGTTACGGCTATGCCTGATCTCAGCGCCTTCTCTCTCGCAGGCAAGATCGCGGTGGTCACCGGCGCCTCGCGCGGCATTGGCGCGGCGATTGCGAGCGGCCTCAAGGACGCCGGAGCCACCGTGTTCGGGCTCAGCCGTTCCGGAACCGCGCCGCAGGGCGTCACCGCGATTGCCTGCGACCTCTCCGACGACGGCGCGATCGAAGGCGCATTCCGCACCATCGCGGCAAAAGGCGATCGCATCGACGCACTCGTGAATGCCGCCGGCATCAGTCTTCCCGCCCAAAGCAGCGAAAGCGAGCTCGCACGATTCCGCGCCACGGTCGCGACCGATCTCACTGGCGTCTACGCCACGATCCTCGCCGCCTATCCGCTCCTGAAGAACGCGGGCGCGGCGGCGATCGTCAATGTCACCAGCATCAATTCCGTGCGCGGCTTTCCCGGCAATCCCGGTTACGTCGCGGCAAAGGCGGGACTTGCCGGGCTGACGCGCGCACTCGCCGCCGACTACGCGCCGGACGGCATCCGCGTCAACGCGCTTGCGCCGGGCTACGTCGCGACCGAGATGACCGCCAAGAGCTATGCCGATCCGGTCATGCACGAGGATCGGCGCCGCCACACCATGCTCGGCCGCTGGGGACAGCCCGCCGACATGGTGGGCGCCGCCGTTTTCCTGGCCTCGGAAGCCTCCGCCTATGTGACCGGCCAGGAAATCTTCGTCGACGGCGGCTGGATCGCCAAGGGCCTCGCCATCAGTTCGGATAGCACATCGTGACCGCAACGCTCGAACGCATCGGCTTCATGCAGGGACGCCTGTCGACTTTGGTCGACGGCAAGATCCAGGCATTCCCGTGGAACGAATGGCGCGAGGAATTTCCCCGCGCCAAGGCCCTTGGCCTGACGCGGATGGAGTGGACCATCGACCAGGAGCGACTGCGCGAGAACCCGCTGACGACCGAGCCGGGACAACAGGAGATTCTGACGCTGGCGCGCGAGAACGGCGTTCGCATCCCGAGCCTGACCGGTGACTGCTTCATGCAGGCGCCGTTCTGGAAGGTCGATGCCGTCGTGCGCGATGCTCTCGTCAACGATCTCGATCTCCTGATTGCCGCCTGCAGCCGTATCGGCATCGAGTTCATCGTGATCCCGCTGGTCGACAACGGCAAGATCGAGCGCGAGAGCGAGAGCGACACGCTCAAACGGGTGCTGATCGCCCGCCGCGAGCAGCTCGTGAGACAGAACGTCAAGATCGTCTTCGAGTCCGATCTGCCGCCGCGCGATCTCGCCCATTTCATGGAGGCGTTTCCGGCCGACGTCTTCGGCATCAACTACGACAGCGGCAACAGCGCTTCGCTGGGCTACGACAGCGTCGAGGAGATCGAGGCCTACGCGCCCCGCATTCTCAATGTCCATGTCAAGGACCGCGTGCGCGGCGGCACCACCGTGCCGCTCGGCACCGGCAACGCCGATCTTGCCAAGACGATCCGGCTGATCGAGCGCTCCGGCTACAGGGGACAGTACATCCTGCAAACCGCGCGGGCCAGCGATGGCGATCACGCCGGCGCGCTGGCGACATATCGCGACATGACGGTTCGCTGGATCGAGGATGCCGCGCGATGAAGCTCGAGCTGAACGATCGCGTCGCTCTCGTCACCGGTGCCAGCCGTGGGATCGGGCTTGCGATCGCGACGACGCTCGCCGCGGAAGGCGCCAGGGTCGCGCTGGCGGCGCGCGGCGCCGATGCGCTCGATGCCGCGCGGGCTGCGGTCGGCGGCAGCACGTCGGTCCACGTGGCCGATGTCACCGACCTGGCCGCCGCAGCAAGGCTGGTGCACGAGGTCGAACGGCAATGGGGCCAGCTCGACATTCTCGTCTGCAACGTCGGCAGCGGCGCTTCCGTGCCGCCCGGGCAGGAAAATGCGGCGGAATGGTCACGGGTGATGGACCTCAATCTCTTCGCCACGACCAACATGATCGAGGCCGCACGGCCGCTGCTGTCGCGCGGCAGCGGCGACCGGTCCATCGTCTGCATCTCCTCCATCGCCGGCATGGCGGCGCTGGGCGCGCCCGTCACCTACCATGCCGCGAAGGCGGCGCTGAACGCGACCGTGCGCGGGCTGGCGCGACCGCTCGCGCTCGAGGGCATCCGCATCAATGCGGTCGCACCCGGCAACATCCTCGCCGCCGACGGCACCTGGGCGCGCAAGCTCACCGAGAACAGGGCCGCAGTCGAGGACATGCTTGTTCGCGAGGTGGCGCTGCGCCGGCTGGGTAAGCCGGAAGAGGTCGCCGACCTCGTCGCATTCCTCGCCTCGCCACGCGCGGCATTCATCACCGGCAGCGTCATTGTCGCCGATGGCGGCCAATTGCGCAGCTGAAGCAGGAGCTCCCGATGGCAAGCCCGTCCTCACGCTATGACCTGACCGGCCGCACCGCTCTCGTGACCGGTGCAGGCGGCCTGCTCGGGCGGCAGCATGTCGCCGCGCTCTCCGAGGCCGGCGCGCGCGTCGTCGTCACCGACGTCGGGCTTGCGCAAGCCGAAGCCGCCGTTGCCGCGCTCAAGCAGAATGCGCCGTCCGCCGACCTGATCGCGCTTGCGATCGACGTCACCACGCTCGATTCCGTGCGCGCTGCGCACGAACAGCTTTCCGGCCGCGGCGTCTCCGTCGACATCCTCGTCAACAACGCGGCGATCGACCCCAAGGTGACCTCCGCACCCGGCGTGATGCATTCCTCGCGCTTCGAGGCGTTTCCGGTGCCGCAATGGCAGACCGAGATCGCCGTGGGCCTGACCGGCGCGATGCTGTGCGCGCAGGTGTTCGGCGGCGCAATGGCATCGCGTGGCCGCGGCGTGATCCTCAACATCGCCTCCGATCTCGGCGTGATCGCGCCGGACCAGCGGCTCTACCGCCAGCCGCAGGTGATCCGCGAGCAAGAGCAGCCGGTGAAGCCGGTGACCTACTCCGTGATCAAGCACGGCTTGATCGGGCTGACGAAATATCTGGCGACGTACTGGGCCGATCACGGCGTCCGCGTCAACGCGATCTCGCCGGGCGGCGTCTTCAATAACCAGGATCCGGCCTTCGTCGAACGACTGACGCGCCTGATCCCGATGGGGCGGATGGCCGAGGTCGACGAATATCGCGCCGCCGTCCAGTTCCTCTGCTCGGACGCGTCGAGCTACATGACCGGGCAGAACCTGGTGATGGATGGCGGGCGGAGCGTGTGGTAGCGGCTCGCAGTTCAGAACGCAGCTGTTCGGCGGGACACCGCCTCGATCCGAGCCCACAGCGCGATGATCTTGCGCTGACGCTCCGCGTGGTCCGCATCGGCCTCGCCGAGCGAGCGGCAAAGTTGCGCCAGCACGTCGACCCTGGGATCGCGAACGTTCATCGAGCTCTGCTGGACCGACGAAAACGGGTCAAGCTGGTCGACGATCGCTAGATCGCTCTTCCCGCGCCGTCCTGCCGCGATGCTAAAGCATGTATGTGGCGCGCGACTGTCGATGCGTAGCGCGAATGACGGCAGGCCTTTGCCCGTGAACACGGCATTCCATGACGATGTCTCGGCGTCTGACGGCCCGGCGAGCCTCGACATCGCCACGTCGTCGTAACCGAGCTCTGCAAGAAGCGCGATCAGATGGATTCCGTAGAAGCGGAGAGCACCGCCGCCACTGGCGTCGAACCGCTTCCAGTTCGTCAGATTGGCGCGATAGTGATGCGCCATGAAGGTCCAGTCCAGCGAGAGGCCATCGGTGCTCGCGCCGAGCACCGCGCGAAGCCGTTCCGCCCACGGCATGAAACGAAAGGTGTAGCCGACGCGATAGCGCTTGCCGGCGCGCTCGAATGCCTCGATGAGCTGCGCCGCAAGCTGCGGCGTCGGCGCAACCGGCTTCTCCAGGATCAGCTCGCGGATGCCCGGCATGTCTGCCAGCCGCGCCATCCAGTCGGCCTGATCGGCAGGACGAAGCGCAACCACTGCCCCGCTCGCCCGTGCCAGCGCCTCCTCAGTGCCGGGACACCAAATCACCTCGGGCACGTATTGGACGAGCTCGCTTCGACCGCCGACCACTGCACGGTAGCGCTCCGGCAGCGCCACCTTCATCCCGCACTCGATCAGCGCGGGCAGATATCCATACATCCCGAAACCCGATCCGAGGATCGTGAAAACGGGAGGTTCAGGCATGGAAATCGTCCGCACTGAGAACGTCGATCACTGGCCCCTTGTATCCGTTGTCCTGGAGATACTGCCGGATCTCGCGTGAGATGTGCCAGGCGAGATTGAGCAGTGGCTTGGCCTGGTCGCCATGCGCGAACAATTCGTCGTCGGAGACGATCGGAATGCGCGTGCCCGGCACGTAGTGCCCGATCTTGATCGAGCCCGGCTTCTCGTGGACGGCAACGATCTCCTTTTCGGTCAGTCCCAGCAACTTGACCAGGATCGCCGCGCGGCCCGGAAATGCCTTGGCCCTGACGGGACCATGTGCCGCGATGATCTTCTTCAGCTCTGCGCCCTTGCGCGCCTTCCAGAGCTCGACGTCGCGCGCGAGCTGGGCGAACTCGGCCTGGAAATTGTTCTCCCGCGCAATGATGTCCGCTGCGACGGCATCGCTCTTGGCCGCACGTCCGAGAATGACGCGGATGTTGCCGCCATAGCGCGCGGGAAACTCGACATTGACGATGTCGAGGCCGAGCGATTTTGCGATGAAGCTGAACGATTTGTACGAATAGGTCCGCGGGTGCTCGTGGTAGAAGGTGTCGAACTGATGCCGGTCCAACACCGCACCGAGATAGTGGTTCTCGATCACGATCACGGTCTCAGGCCCGAGCAGCGCCTTCAGCGCCGCAAGCACGCCGTTCAGATCCTCGATGTGCGCGAAAACGTTGGTGAAGGTGATGATGTCCGGCGTGCCGACGCCACGCCGGATCTCGGCGGCGGTCTCTGTGCTGAGATAGTCTTGCACCACGAAATGGCCCTTGGCGGCCGCGTCCTGCGCCGCGCCGGTCGGCTCGATGCCGGCCGTTTTCGCGCCGGCCTCGCGGAAGAAGTCGAGCAGGCTGCCGTCGTTGCAGCCGATGTCGAGCGCGATCTTGCCGGTCAAAGGTCCCATCCGCTCCGCGCAGGTCGCCACGAGCCCCTTCATCCCAGAGAGCACATCGGCCGTGAAACGCGAGCGGTAATGATAGTCCTTGGGGAAAAGATCCTCTTTCGGCACCTGGAAGCGCTGATGGCCTGTCGCGCAAGTCGGACAGAAGTCGATCTGAATCGGATATTCGCGGCACTGGCGCGTATCCCCGACCGCCACCAGGTCGTCGCACAGCGGATGCCGGCCGAGATCGAGCACCGGCACGAGCTTGTCGTTGCCGCAGACCTCGCAACTCTTGATCTCGGTAAGCGGTCTCGTCGACGTGGTGGCCATCATATTGATCCGATAAGAAAGGCGGCTAGTCCCGCTTTGTGTTCATGAAAGCGTCGATCTGGTCAACCATCACCGACTTGACCGCGGCGCCCTGCTCGAACGCCTTGTACCACTCCACCACGGCGGCGGCGGCCCGATCGAGGCCCCAACGCGGCGCCCAGCCGAGATGCGCCCGCGCCTTGGAACTGTCCAGTGACAGCAGCCGCGCCTCGTGCGGATGCTGACCCGGCTGCGGCATCTGCTGCGGCGGAACACCCCACAGTAGCGCGAGGCGATCGACCAGCCAGCGCACCGTGCGCACGCTATCGGCGTCGGGGCCGAAATTCCATTCGCTGGAGAAGGATGCCGGATCGCGCCAAAGATGCTCGGCGAGCAGAATATAGCCCGACAGCGGCTCGAGCACGTGCTGCCAGGGCCGCACCGCATCGGGATTGCGGACCGGCACCGGCTGGCCGCTGCAGATCGCGGCGATCACGTCGGGGATGAGACGATCCTGCGCCCAATCGCC
The DNA here is from genome assembly GCF_053629095.1 of Bradyrhizobium sp. USDA 372. Classification (NCBI taxonomy): domain Bacteria; kingdom Pseudomonadati; phylum Pseudomonadota; class Alphaproteobacteria; order Hyphomicrobiales; family Nitrobacteraceae; genus Bradyrhizobium; species Bradyrhizobium sp. USDA 372. The sequence continues at coordinate 1,655,257 of NZ_JBRJHR010000001.1, forward strand.
GCCACCGATCACGTTACCCGCGCGGGCGCTGGCGAAGCCGATCCGGCGAGTTCCGCTGAAGAACGACGACCGATACGCCGCCGCGACCAGTTCCGCGCAGGCCTTGCTGCTGGAATAGGGGTCCTTGCCGCCGAGCGGATCCGTCTCGCGGTAGCCCCAGACCCACTCCTTGTTGTCGTAGCACTTGTCGCTGGTGACGTTGACCACCACGCGCACGGGCGAGGTCCGCACCGCCTCGAAGACGTGCACGGTGCCCATGACGTTGGTCGCGTAGGTGCCGACGGGATCGTCATAGGATGCCCGCACGATCGCCTGGGCGGCCATGTGAAACACGATTTCGGGCTGGAAGCGGTCGAACAGAGCTTTGACCGCGAGTGGATCGCGGATGTCGGCGAAGATCGACACGATGTCCTGCCCAGTCTGCGCCAGATCGAACAGGTTGGGCGTCGTCGACGGCGGCAGCGCGAGACCTGCGACCTCGGCGCCGAGATGCCGCAACCACGCCACCAGCCAACCACCCTTGAAGCCAGTGTGCCCGGTGACGAGGACGCGCTTGCCGCTCCAGAAGCCGGGATTCATTGCCAATGTTTCCAGGGCGCCTGCCCGCTATCCCAGAGCTGCTCCAGGTGCACCTTGTCCCGCAGAGTGTCCATTGCCTCCCAGAAGCCGGCGTGGCGATAGGCTGCAAGTTGCCCGTCCTGCGACAGGCGCTTGAGCGGCTCCTGCTCCCAGATGGTGGTGTCGTCACCGAGATAGTCGAAGATCGCCGGCTCCAGCACGAAAAAGCCACCGTTGATCCAGCGGCCGTCACCGCGCGGCTTCTCCTCAAAATGGCGGACCACGTCGTCGCCGATATCAAGCGCGCCGAAACGCGCCGGCGGCTGGATCGCGGTGACCGTGGCGTGACGCCCGTGGGCACGATGAAACTCCCGCAGCGCACCGATATCGACGTCGGCGAGACCGTCGCCATAGGTCATGCAAAACGTCTCGTTACCGACGTAGTCCCTGACGCGCTTGAGGCGGCCGCCGGTCATGGTGTTGAGGCCGGTGTCGACCAAGGTGACCTTCCAGTGCTCGGCGAACTTGTTGTGCACTTCCATCGAATTGTTGGCGAGGTCGAACGTCACGTCCGCCATATGCAGGAAGTAGTTCGCGAAATATTCCTTGATGACGTAGGACTTGTAGCCGCAGCAGACGACGAATTCGTCGATACCGTACGACGAGAAGATCTTCATGATGTGCCAGAGGATCGGCTTGCCGCCGATCTCGATCATGGGTTTCGGCTTGACGTGGCTCTCTTCGGTAATGCGAGTCCCGAATCCACCTGCCAGAATCACGGCCTTCATGCTCATACCCGTCCAGCAGAAAACGTCACATCAGAACGATTAATCCAGCCTTGTCAACAAGATCCAACCGCACCCGCCCTGCTCCCGGAACGGTTGAAGTCGCCGCCCTACCTGCTAAAGAAACGATTGAAGGATGGCAACCCCACCACCGGTGCGCCAGTCCTCTCGGGCGGTCGCCGGCTGCCTGATTCCCACATGGGGGAATGGTCCCGCTCGCTGGATGTCCCGGAGGATTGATGCGCAAGAAGATCAGCCTTGTGACGCCCTGCTACAACGAGGAGGCGGGAATTCGGGAATGCTACGCGGCGGTCAAGGACATCTTCGACCGTGAGCTTCCGGATTACGAGCGCGAGCACATCTTCTGCGACAACGCCTCGAGCGACCGAACGGTTGAAATTCTCAAGGAGATCGCAGCCGAGGACCCCTCGGTGAAGGTCATCGTGAACGCCCGGAACTTCGGCGTCTTGAGGAACACCTACAACGGCGTGCTGGCCTCGACAGGCGATGCCACCGTGCTGTTCATGCCCGCGGATCTGCAGGACCCACCGTCGCTGATCCCGACTTTCGTCAAGCACTGGGAGCAAGGCTACGAGATCGTGTTCGGCATCCGGGCCCGGCGAGAAGAGCCTTTTCTGAGCCGAACCGCGCGGCATCTCTACTACAAGATGATCAGCCGGATGTCCTATGTCGATTATCCGGCCGACGTCGGCGACTACCAGCTCGTGGACCGCAAGGTGCTCGACGCCATGAAGCAGTTCGACGACGTCCAGCCCTTCATGCGGATGATGCCGTTCGAGTGCGGCTTTCGCTCGATCGGCGTGCCCTACACCTGGCTGGCACGCAAGCACGGCATCTCGCGCAACCGGCTGTCGAGCCTGATCGACCAGGGGCTGCTCGGTGCCATCAGCTTCTCGACCGTGCCGCTACGTACTGCGTTTTTCTTCGGACTGATCATCTCGTCGCTGAGCTTCGCCTATGCCTTCGTCGTGTTCCTTCTCAAGATAACCGGCTTCGACATCGGTCCGCACGGCATCCCCACGATCATCATCGGCCTGTTCTTCTTCGGCGGCGTGCAGTTGTTTTTCCTCGGCGTGCTCGGCGAATACATTGTCGCGATCTTCAACCAGGTCCGTCGACGGCCGATCGTTGTCGAGCGCGAGCGGATCAATTTCTGACGACGAGCGCCTTTCGGCCTTGCACCCGGAACTCAGGCTTCGGCCCGCGCGACGTCGGCATCGCTTCCCGCCTGGCTCTTGCCGGTCAGAAGATTTCCGAGAGCTTCGCTGCTTATGAACGCGAGAGCTCCCAGCGCGGGCACGATCAATCGCGTCTCGGAGAAATCCGCAATCAAGAACACGATTCCGAGATGAATAAGACCGGCCGGGACCACCACGGCCATCGTTCGGGTGAGCGCGAACGTTCTCACGATCACGATCGCGAGCACTGGGCTCGCGATCGCCACCGCAAGCTTCATGGTCAGCAGATTGACCACGAGCTTGCTGAAGTAGTCGCCCTGGGTCACCAGGAATGAGGTGTAGATCGCCTGCGGGTGCATCGAGAGCAGCATCTTTGGCACCAGCAGAGAGATAAGGACCAGCACGCCGCTGACGCACCATTCTCTGGTCGTGGGCCATCGCCGCTCGAAGGCCGCCAGACTCAATGGCGCGAACGCCGTTGCGAACACGACGTCGGTCCTCGCGAAGCTGATGATGAGCCCCGATATGATCGCAGCCGGGTAATGGCGGGATACCAGCAGAAACAGCTGCCAGAACAAGCCACCCGCAATAAATACCGCACCCATTCGCCCCGGAAAAATAGCCGTCTGGGTGTAGAATGCAAAAGTGAGCAGGCAGAGCCACGTCGAGGTCGGCGAGAGCAGAAGGGTCCCCAACGCGAACACCGCAAGAAACGACAACGAGCCGAACATGTAGTTGATCGCGATATGCGTCCGCCAGGTCGATCCTCTCAGGTTATCGTCGCCGAGAACCTGAACGTAGGTTTCCACGATTTTCGATATGAGCGGGCGGATAATGCCTTCGACGAGTTCCCCATGGGCAAACCCCCGCTCGTGATTGAGGCTGAACTGCATCTGTTCGCGCAGCAGATTGGCCTCATGAGCCGTGATAGATGCGGCCAGGCAACAGCTGACGAACAGCCCCAGGACAACCGGGTTGAGAAAACGATCTCGGATCTTGAAGAGAATAACCAGCGGAGCCAGCGCCGCGAGCACATAGAACGCTATTCCAACATACCGCAAAGCGCCGGGAATCCACCGATCGGAAATCTCCAGACGCCACCAGAGCCCGACCAGAACGTTCGTGACGATCCAGAATCCGAGCACGAGGCCGAGAGACGGCGTCTGCACGCCGTCTTCGACCCTCATCAGCCGATCGAGACGGCTGGATAACCAGTTCATTAGGCCCCCCGTGACAACCCGCCCCAGCGCATCAATGTTGCAGGATACCGGCGAGATTCATGTGCGCAGGACGCGAGTGCTCGATGCCCAGCAGCGTCCGCCGGTTGTCGTTCGTGCGCTGCAAATGCAGGCTGGCGAGCGTGACCCCGGCGCAGGTGGTGACTGTGCTTCCGCGACCGCTGAACGGCTTGAGGAAGTCGAACACACGAGGGCCGAACATATCGACGACCGACATCTCGCGCGCCCCGAGCGGCGGGATTGCCCCGAAGTCCGCCTCGAGTTCCTCGCCGTCTTCGCGGATCAGCCTCGTCGTCGGCCGCGCCGAATGAGCATATTCGGGATCGGAAGAGTGATTGATCAACAGCACGCTGCTGACAATGTCGCTGGTCGCAACGATCTTCGGATTGATGCCGGTGAACCCGACATGCGCCTTGAGCCGGCCCTCGTTCAAGGGCCGGGCAAACGCGCCGGTGCGGTAGATCGCGACGTTGTCCTGATCGACATAAGTCATGGAATAGCTGGCCGGCGAGGATCGGAAACCGTCCATGCGTCCGCGCGACATCACGGCGATCACCAGATAATCGTCCTGTGGCAGCTTGAGCGAGGCGAACAGACGCGACAACTCGATCTCGACGGACGCGCCCGGCGCATAGTCACGAGGAAACTCGTAAGTCGCCCGATACTCGCCGTCGCGCGAGAGAATGTGCAGCTTGAATCTCAGCTTCTTGCTGAAGCCAGAGGCGACCAGGCTGGCGAGCTCGGGAACGAGATCCCTGACCGTTTCGCGAAAATTCTTGCGCAGGCTGCCGGCGACGAGGCTGCGGAGATACCTGATGTCGATCGGACGATACCAGGCAGGGATCGAGAAACCCATACGCGACTCGACGCCCGCAAACGTCGGGAACATGAATCTGGGCTCGTGGGGCTTCCAGGGACTGGATGGGAAACGAGTCACGGACGCGCCCTTCAAAAATGATGCAAGCTGAACTTGCCGTTGGCAAACTCGTAATAGCTGAACGGACTGGCGATGTTGGTGCCTTTGAACTCGAGGGCAAAACCTTCGGCCGCACCGATCAGCCTTTCGGCCTCGGGAAAAAGGTCCAGCGTGCTGATGCGGACGGCCCCCATCGGCGCGATTTCCGGCAGCGCGCGCTGGCCCAATTCGGTGCCGTCCAGCGCCATGAGCCGCGCCGTCCCGACGGAGGCGCCCTCGGACGCCATGCAGGAGTTCACGAGCACAACGCCCGATTCCTTCAGGAAACGCGTGAGATAGGATTGCATCCAGGCGGAGGTCGGGAATGGTGCCGCGGCGACCGGCTCGCGCTCGTGCGACAATGTCACCGCGCCGTGCTGCGAGAAATATTGTGCGTAATAGCCGGTGGTCACCTTCCGACCGGGACGAAGCTTGGTCTCATGTTTCGGAACCAGCGCCATCGCCACCGTACCCGAAACCCGGGGACACAGATCCGAAGTCTGCAATTGCAGTTGTCCGTTGACGCCGAGTTCCTTGTGGAAATATCCAGCCGGCGTGCCCGCACCGTCAAAGAACCAGACATGCGCATCAACTTCTGGATGGTCCTTCATGAAGACCGAGAAGTAGTTGAATGCGCTGACCTCCGTCGTGACGGTCTCGTCATTGCGCAGGTAGAGCACAGCGGGCGGATAACCTCTGGCGACGGCCTCGCCAATCAGCAAATCACCGGGCATTCGACAGGACTCGGCGGGAGATCAAGGGATCGGCATGGACCGAACCGGCCGACGGCTTTACCCAAATCATACGCGTTGTTCTTGCCCGCATGCTAAAACGTCGGCGCGATTTCTGCGCCTGTTTACGCTGTGCCGACGGGGGAATCAACCGAGAATGGCGCCGCAGAGAGCGATTCGCAAGAAGGCACATCAAGCCTACAGCACCGTCGTCAGACTCAAGCCTCGGCGGCCCAAGTGGCCGCGAGACATGAGGGCGCTCTTGCTACCGGAACGAGTGCTGTCTTCCAGCGCTCGAATCCTTGCATTGCGGCTGCGGCTCCCGTATGACCGAAACTGGCTACGTGACTTGGTACCCGCCTGAAACAGGCCAGAACAATCGGCCTTTCCTGGACCTACACCGTGCTTCAACGACCGCTCGTCAGCATCACTCCGATCATGGTCATTCCAGCGAGGAAACGCTGACGTGCGCTGGCAAGCAGAGGCGCGGGCGTTCTCTGTATTGTCGAACATGCCCTGGGGTGAAGATCTGCACTGCGCGCTGCAGCGCACGTCCCTCGACGGCTGCCGCGCCCGGAAAGGCGGATCCTCATGGCACCGCGCTTCAGAGGCTTTTCCCCACAGGACCTGTTCACGCTCGGCTCCCTGATCATTGCAGCCAGGCCGAGCTGCCGAAAGGAAATTGAAGATCACCAATTCTCAGCTGCGACGCCGGCACCCATTCTAGAGATCTCGCGATGTGGACGACCACATTTGTCCTGACGTTCCTGTTCTTCCTGCTTCAGCTCGGCACCGGGTGTTCGATCTTGGCCATTGCGCCGACGAAACTGGTCGCGGTGTGCCGGCTCACGAAGGCTCAGTTCGTCGTCCTTGGATTTACCGTCGGCGCCTCTGCCACAGGCATCCTGCTCGGAGCCCTATCTCTATTCGTGAGCGATATTTGGTTTCAGTTCGTGACATTGGTTGTCGTGTCCAGCTTTGGACTGGCCTGGTCATGGCCCAACTGGGGCCCGAGCTCCGATGAGGCGCGCACGGCTGCCATCTGGTGCATTCTGTCGCTACCGACCGCGCTCCTGACATGGTGGTGGTCATTCGGCGCATTCTCCAGCTTTCCCTTTGCGGACATCGGCGCTGATGTTCACTGGATGAAGACTGCGCAAGAGTACGCCGATGGCGGTGTCATCAATCCGTATGCGGCCCAGTCCTATGTCGATCTCCGTTCGGCGGTGGCAGGCGTGCTCGCCGGAACGCTGGGCCTGGATCTCCTTAGATTTAGCTGGACCTATCGCTTCTTCTCGATCCTGTTCTTCCTGTTGGCGTCCTACGCCTTCGTGCAGGGCGTCTATCCCACGTCGCCACGGAAATGGATCGCCTTCTTCTTCGCCGCAGCCAGCAATGCCGTCGTCCTGATGACGAACGGCAGCCTGGCGGTCGTCAGCAGCGTCGTGTTTCTCGGCGTGCTGATCAGCAATGCGCCGCGCGACCCAAACGGTATCTCGGCACGATCTGCCCTGCTGCTGACCGTTGGCGCGGGCGTGACGCTGCTGCTCGCGTTCATCTTCAACAACAACACGCTCGTGCTTGCACTGCTCGTGGCCGCGCTGGTCCTGCTCAGGATTTTGCGCAGCACCGGACGATATGGCGGTGTTCTCTTTCTTGGTTGCATCTGGCCAGCGACGCTGGTGCTTGCACATCGCGGCTCCTACCTGTTCGTTCCGATCGTCCTGGTCAGCTGGCTCATGTATCTCGCCATCGCGCGGATGATTTCCACCTGGCCGTCGCCCAGCATCGCGGTGCTGCGGCTTCTGTCCTTCGTGCTGCCCCCGATCATTCTCGGAATTGTCGTCTGCGTTACGGGAATGCGCTTCGGCTACATTCCTTCATTGAGCGCCAACGACACCTTCTCCTCGATTACGGAGTTGATTCTGGGCAGAAGAATCGAAGGCGGCGAGGAGCTGTTCCTGGGATCCGGACCGCTGGTCGCCACGATCGAGCTTGGCCGGACGATAGGTCCGGTCTTGTCCATCTGCACCACGCTGGGCGTTGCGTGGTGGTGGATGACCCGGCCTGCTCTTCGTGACCCCTCCGGTGCAATCGTGCGTCGCGCCGACGGCTTCGTAACACTTGTGTGGTCCTGGATCGCCGGCTGCGGCCTGAGCCTTGCCGTACTCTCCGGCTTCCCGTTCCTGTATCGCACCAGCACGATCATACTGTCGCTGTTCACGATCACGGCCACCGAGGTCTTTGGTCAGTTATTCGTCGATTTCGGTCCCTCCACGCGTTATCGGCGGGGGCTGGTAGCGACGGCGGTCGCGCTGCTCGCGACCGCTCTTGTGGTTCTGGTCTACGCATTTCCCTGGCGAAGCGATCTTCCCTTCGCCCATTATCAGACAATCCTGCGACCGGTGGAATTGGCGGGCATCGCGCTACTCGCGACGCTCGCGGCATTGACCCTGGTTCAGCCGCGACCGCTCTACATCTTGGCTCTGGCGGGGATCGTGGGTTTGGGCATGGCCGTCGACAAGGTCGGTCTGTCCGGCATCAACAGGAGCTACAGTTACGGCGCCCTTCCCGACCGCACTGCAATCGTCTCGCACTACAACGCCGACGAGCTCGAACTGGCCCGTTGGCTCCGCGAGAAACTACGAAAAGGAATCATCCTCTCGGACCCGTATACGATGGGCATCCTCCGGGCGACCACCGGCGCGCCAGCCGCCTATCTGTTCTCCAATCTGGACACCGTGAACGAAATGGTCGCAACGCGAGCAAAATCGGTCGTGCGCACGATTCTGCAGCCGACCGAAGCCGAGCAGCGGCTTGCAACCACTTGCAGCCTGATCGCCCCTCTGGTGGGATCCATCAACGCGGAGGCGTACTTCCAGATGCGAAGGGCCGACGCTCTGAGCGGAATCATGCGGTCGGTCCGCACTGCGCCGGCACTGGGCCATGAAGTGACCCAGCCGCCTTCCGACGTCGCCGCGGCATTGACCCCTGAAATTCCGCCTGAGGAGGCCAAGTCCAGGATCCAGAACATCCTGGAGGCGGGCGAGAGCGCCTGGAACCTCGTCGCGATCATCACACCCCGCACCATCGAGTGGACCCATCTCGCAGCCAACCAGCGTCTCAGCTATTTTCCTCCCGCAGAGGCGATAGCGCCGACGATCATTGACGCCCTTCGCGAGGGCCCGTTTCCGGTCCTGTTCGCCAACAGCCAGACGGTCGTCGTTCGCATTCCTTGTTCGCGCTGATATGAACGCAGGATCGGAATGGCCCGCGCATTGCCCCCAGATTGGCGTCGGGCTCCATCATTCATGCTGTCGAAGGGACAAATCATGCTGAGACAGGCCGTCATCCTCGTCGGAGGGCTGGGTACACGGCTTGGCGCGCGCACCAAGGCGGCGCCGAAACCGATGCTCGACATCGGCGGCCGACCGTTTCTCGACACGTTGATCGATGAACTCGTCCGCTATCACGTCTTCGACGAAATCCTCCTGCTTGCCGGCCACAAGGCCGACATCGTCGAGAGCCACTATGCCGGCGCGGCGAGGGGCCGGGCCAAGATCCTTGTATCGCGCGAGACCGAGCCGCTCGGCACCGGCGGCGCGCTCGTGAACGCACGCGACCTGCTGCACGACCGTTTCCTGCTGCTCAACGGCGACTCGCTGTTCGACTTCAACCTGCTTGATCTGATCGCGCGAGCGAAGGGCGGGCGGATTCACATGGCATTGCGCGACGGCGTCGTGGGAGACCGCTACGGGCGCGTCGCGCTCGATGGCGACGTGGTGCGCGATTTCATCGCCCCGGGCGCGGGCGCAACCGGACCGGTCAATGCCGGGATCTACGTCGTCGACAAGTCCGTTCTCGCCGATATCGCGAAGCTTCCCGCCTCCCTCGAACAGGACGTGTTTCCCGGCCTTGTCTCGCGCGGCGAGCTCCGCGGCACCGCCTATCGCGGCTATTTCATCGACATCGGCATCCCCGACGATTTCGCCCGCGCCGACCGCGAATTGCAGGACAAGCTGCGGCGGCCGGCCGTGTTCTTCGATCGCGACGGTGTGCTCAACCATGATTCCGGCTACACATTCGAGACGCACAAGCTCGAATGGATCGAGGGCGCACGCGAGGCGGTGAAGGCGGTCAACGACGCCGGCTATTTCGCCTTCGTCATCACCAATCAATCCGGCGTCGCGCGCGGCTATTACGAAGAGCATCACGTCGTCACCCTGCACCGCTGGATGGCGGACCAGATGGCTGAGATCGGCGCACATGTCGACGCCTTCGAATATTGCCCCGATCATCCCGAGGGAACCGTCGCGCGCTACTGCCGCGTCAGCGACCGCCGCAAGCCGGCGCCGGGCATGATCACCGACCTCGCGCAGCGTTTTCCGGTCGACATGACGCGCAGCATGGTGATCGGCGACAAGCCGAGCGACCTCGAGGCCGCGCGGGCTGCCGGCCTCCCCGGCCACTTGTTCGAGGGCGGCAATCTGGAGAGGTTCGTGAGACACCTCCTGAACCCGGTCGGCCAAGCCTAGGCCGCGCCACAAAAATTGCTGCATCCCCGCGCATTTGGCAGCTTTCGGAGCGCTGCTCTGTTGCGCGCGAGCGCCAGTGTGCTATAGCGCCATCTTGTTGCGAACACTGGCTTAATCGCCTTCTGGGGTCCGGCATGGCAGATCTGAGGGACGCCCGCGTCCTCGTTACCGGCAGCGACGGCTTCATCGGTTCGCATGTCGTCGAGGAGTTGGTGAAAGCCGGGGCCCGCGTCAAGGCGATCGTCTACTACAACTCCTTCAACTCCTGGGGCTGGCTGGACACCGTTCCCGCCGACATCATGAAGTCCGTGGAGGTCGTCGCCGGCGACATCCGCGATCCGCATTTCATGATCGCAGCCGCCGGCGGCTGTACCGACGTGCTGCACCTGGCGGCGCTGATCGCGATCCCCTTCTCTTACGTCGCGCCAGACTCCTATGTCGACACCAACGTGAAGGGCACCGTCAACGTGCTCCAGGCTGCGCGCATGGCCGGCGTGCGGCGCTTCGTGCAGACCTCGACCAGCGAGGTCTACGGCACCGCGCAGACCGTCCCGATCAAGGAGAGCCATCCGCTGGTCGGTCAGTCGCCCTACTCCGCCTCGAAGATTGCCTCCGATCAGATGGCGCTATCGTTTCACGCCTCGTTCGACATGCCGGTCGTCGTGATCCGCCCGTTCAACACTTTCGGCCCGCGGCAATCGGCGCGCGCGGTGATCCCGACCATCATCAGCCAGATCGCGACCGGCAAGCGCAGGATCCGTCTCGGCGCCGTCAGCCCGACCCGCGACTTCTCGTTCGTCACGGATACCGCGCGCGGCCTGATCGCGGGACTCACCGCACCGGCCGAGCGATGCGTCGGCCAGACCATCAATCTCGGCAGCGGCTTCGAGATCTCGGTCGGCGCCACCGCGCAGATGATCGCCGACGTCATGGGGACCACGATCGAGATCGAGACCGACGAGGCGCGGCTGCGCCCCGCCAACAGCGAAGTCGAACGCCTCTGGGCCGACAATTCCAAGGCGCGCCAGCAGCTCGGCTGGTCCCCGGAATTCGGTGGGATCGACGGCATGCGCCAGGGCATCGTGAAGACGGTGAACTGGTTCACCAATCCCGTCAATCTCAGCCGCTACAAGGCAGACGTCTACAATGTCTGAGGCAATCGTGGGAACGGCCGCGACCAGATCATCCGCCTTCGATCCGAAGGCCGTGGTCGATGCCGTCCGGCGCGCCGCGGGTACGCCCAACGGCATCCTCGGCCTGCACGAGCCGGTGTTCGCCGGCAACGAGGTCTCCTATCTCGAAGAATGCATCAAGAGCACTTTCGTCTCCTCGGTCGGCCCGTTCGTCGACCGCTTCGAGCGGATGCTGGAGGAGGTGACGGGCGCCAGGCGCGCGGTCGCCGTCGTCAACGGCACGGCGGCACTGCACGCCTGCTTCCGCCTCGCCGGCGTCGAGCCCGGCGACGAGGTCATCTCGCCGGCGCTGACCTTCATCGCGACAACGAACGCGATCGCCTATTGCGGGGCGGTGCCGCATTTCGTCGACAGTTCGCTCACGACGCTCGGCATGGATCCGCGCGCGCTGGCCGCGCGGCTCGAGGCGATTGCGGAGCGAACGCCGAAGGGCACGGTCAATCGCGCGACCGGACGCCGCATCGCCGCAATCTCGCCGATGCACACGTTCGGACATCCCGTCGAGCTCGACGAGATCGCCGCGATCGCGCAAGACTGGGGCATTGCGCTGGTAGAGGATGCCGCGGAGTCGTTGGGCTCGACCTACAAGGGCCACGCCGTCGGATCGCAGGCACGGCTCGCTGCGCTGAGCTTCAACGGCAACAAGATCGTCACCACGGGCGGCGGCGGCGCCATCCTCACCAATGACGAGGAGCTCGGACGCCGCGCCAAGCATCTTACCACCACCGCGAAGCTGCCGCACAAATGGGCCTTCGTGCACGACGAGATCGGCTTCAACTACCGCCTGCCCAACCTGAACGCCGCGCTCGGTTGCGCCCAGCTCGAGCAGCTCGACGGTTTCCTGGCGAGCAAGCGCCGGCTGGCTGCCGCGTATGAGCGCGCCTTTGCGCACGTTCCCGGCGTGCGCTTTTCGCGCGAGCCCGAGGGCACCACGAGCAACTACTGGCTGAACGCGATCCTGCTCGACGAGGCCTATGCCGGGCGGCGCGACGACGTGCTGACGGCCCTGAACGAAGCCGGCTTCGGCGCGCGGCCGGCCTGGACCCTGATGCACCGCCTTCCGATGTTCGCGGACAACCCGCGCGGCGATCTCGCCACCGCCGAGTCGATCGAGCGCCGCCTGATCAACCTGCCGAGCAGCGCCAGCATCAGGGCCCGCGATGAATAGCGCCGCGCGAAAGATCTGCTTCGTCACCGGCAGCCGGGCCGATTTCGGGCTGCTGGTCTGGCCGATGCGCGCGATCCGCGAGACATCAGGCCTGACGCTCCAGCTCGTCGCCACCGGCATGCATCTCGCGCCCGAGTTCGGCTACACCTTCAACGCCATCCGCGACGAGGGCTTCGAGGTCGACGAGCGCGTCGAGACGCTGCTTGCCAGCGACACCGGCGCGGGCGTTGCAAAATCGGTCGGGCTCGGCGTGATCGGATTTGCCGACGCGTTCACGCGGCTGCAGCCAGATCTCGTCGTCGTGCTCGGCGACCGCTTCGAGATGTTCGCGGCCGCACAGGCCGCGATGTTCATGCGGCTGCCGATGGCGCATCTGTTCGGGGGCGACGTCACCGAAGGCGCGGTCGACGAATCCATCCGCCACGCCATCAGCAAGATGGCGCATCTGCATTTCACCAGCAATCGGGACTCGACGCGGCGGTTGACGCAGCTTGGTGAGCACCCCTCCCGTATCCACACCATCGGCTCGGTCGGTATCGACGCCGTCAAGCATCTCGATCTGATGAACCGCGACGACATCGGCAACGCGATCGGGATGCCGCTCGGCGAACGCAATGCTCTCGTGACGTTCCATCCGGTGACGGTCGAGGCCGGACGCTCGGTGGCCGAGCTGGACGAGCTGTTCGCGGCGCTGTCGGCGCTCGATCCCGGCTTTCGCCTCGTCTTCACGCTCGCCAATGCCGATGCCGAAGGGCGCGCGCTGAACGACCGGACCAAGGCCTTCGCGGCCGGCCGGCCGAACACGATCGCAGTCGCCTCGCTCGGGCAGCTCCGCTACCTCAGCCTGATGAGCCAGGTGGACGTCGTGATCGGCAATTCGTCGAGCGGCATCCTCGAAGCGCCGTCATTCGGTGTTCCGACGGTCGATATCGGCGACCGTCAGAAAGGGCGCGAGCGCGCAGACTCGGTGTTCCACGCCGCGCCCGAACGCGCCGCGATCGCTGCGGCGCTCTCGCAAGCGCTTCAGCGCGGCCGCAAGGACACCGTCAATCCCTATGGCGACGGCGATTCCAGCCGGCGATTTGCCGATATCGTTGCCGCCATCCCGGATTTCCGCCAGCTCCTGAAGAAGGGCTTCTACGAAGCTCCCGCAAGCGGAGCGCGGCCATGACGAGGCACACGCTGATCATCGCGGAAGCCGGCGTCAATCACGACGGCAGCCTGGACAAGGCGCTGGCCCTGGTCGATGCGGCAGCCGATGCCGGCGCTGACATCGTCAAGTTCCAGACCTTCAATGCGAAGGCGCTGGCGGGCGGGGCGGCCAAGAAGGCCGACTACCAGCAGCGCACGACGGATGCCGCCGAGAGCCAGCTCGCCATGCTGGAACGTCTCGAGCTGCCCCAGGCTGCGCATCGCACGCTGATTGCGCGCGCCGGGGAGCGCGGCATCGAGTTTCTGTCGACGCCGTTCGACGACGCTTCGCTCGCCTTCCTGCTTTCGCTCAAGCTGCCACGCATCAAGATCGGATCGGGCGATCTCACCAATGCGCCGCTGCTGCACGCGGCAGCGAGGGCGGGTGCGACGCTGATCCTGTCGACCGGCATGGCGACGCTCAGCGAGATCGAGGAAGCCCTTGGCGTATTGGCGCACGGCTACGCGCAGCGCAAGGATGCTGCGGGCGCCGCATCCTTCCGCGCGGCCTGGCGCGATCCGGCGGCGCGCGCCGCGCTGGCGCGACACGTCAGCCTGCTCCATTGCACGACCGAATATCCCTGCCCCATCGCCGATGTGAACCTCGCCGCGATGGCGACGATGCGATCGGCGTTCCAGCTGCCGGTCGGCTATTCCGATCACACCGACGGTTTCGAGGTGTCGGTCGGCGCGGTCGCGCTCGGCGCGACCGTCATCGAGAAGCACTTGACGCTGGATCGCAGCGCGCCCGGTCCCGACCACGCAGCCTCGCTCGAGCCTGATGATTTCAAGCGCATGGTCAGCGCCATCCGCAATGTCGAGGCCGCGCTCGGCGACGGCGTGAAGACACCGAAGGAATCCGAGGTCAGGAATGTGCCGGTGGCGCGCAAGAGCATCGTGGCGGCGCGCGCGCTGAAGGCCGGCGAGATCATCGGCCCGGCCGACATCACCGCCAAGCGGCCGGGCACAGGCCGGCCGCCGATCGAGTATTGGTCCCTGATCGGAACCGCGGCGCCGCGGGCGCTCGAACCCGACGATCCGCTCTAGCGGCGCGGCTTTGCCGGAACGCCGCGCAGCACAGACCCGGGCGGCCACGACCCCGTGACGACAGAGCCCATCGCCACCAACGTATCGTGACCGATGGAGATGTGATCGCGGACACGGCTGCCGAGTCCGACAAAGCAATTGTCGCCGATCTCCGCGCCGCCGCCGACCACCGTTCCGGGAGAGAGATGGGTGTAGTGCCCGACCCGCACGTCGTGCTCGACGACCGCGCCCGAATTGATGATGCAGTGATGGCCGATCATGCCTCGCGCATTGACGATCGCCCCCGGCATGATGACGCTTCCCGGGCCGATCGTTGCCGACGGCGAGACGAACGCACGCGGATGGATGACCGATGCCCAGCGCTTGAGCTGCAGCCGGCCGATCATCTGCCGGCGCGCGGGCCCCGCCTGCATCGTTCCGACCCCGACCACGAAGACCGCGTCCGGATAGTTCGGCGCAACATCATCGGTTCCGAGATAGCGCGCATCGCCCAGCGTTCCCGGCTGGCGATCGAGAAAACCGACGACGTTGAACTGGCCGGACAGGAGCGCTGCCTCGTAGACCATGAAGGCGTGTTCGCCGCCGCCGATGATGATCAGATCGTCCATCGCGATTCCCTCAAGCCGCACCGATCTTAGCGGCCGGGCCGGTGCGCTTCAAACCGACCCATGGCGGCTGAAAACGCGTGAATTAACAGGCACAAGCCCGGGTCCCCAGACGGGGTTGACGCCGCCTGTCGCAGCCGCGATATAGCAGGCTCAGCCGTGGGCCGCCCCCAAATCTGGCGCATACGAGGCAGAATTGCCATGAAATCCTGGCGCAAGGCCATCGTCGGTACCCAGGCAACCGTCGGCGAGGCCATTGCCGCGATCGAGAGCGGAAGCATCCAGATTGCGCTGGTGCTCGACGATCAGAACCGGCTGCTCGGCGTGGTCACCGACGGCGATGTCAGACGCGGACTGCTGCGCGGCGTCGCTCTCGCCGGGCTTGCGACCGACATCATGAACCGGACGCCGGTGTCGGCGCCTGCGACGATGCCCCGCGAGGACCGCCTGCATTTGATGCGGCAGAGGTCGATCAAGCAGCTCCCGCTCGTCGACGAGGGCGGCCATCTCGTCGTGGTCGAGACGCTCGATGAGCTGCTCGAACCGCGCCAGTATCCGAATCCGGTGCTGATCATGGCCGGCGGCCTCGGCGAGCGCTTGGGCGCGCTGACGCGCGACGTACCGAAGCCGATGCTCAATGTCGGCGGCCGGCCGCTGCTCGAGACGATCGTCCGCAACGTCGTGCAGCAGGGCTTTGGCAACATCTTCATCTCGGTGAACTACAAGGCCCAGACGATCAAAGACTACTTTGCCGATGGCGCCGCGTTCGGCGCCAACATCCAGTACGTGCACGAGACCGAACGCCTCGGGACCGCCGGTGCGCTCGGGCTGTTTGCGACACCGCCGGATCTTCCGATGATCGTCACCAACGGCGACATTCTCACCACGATCAATTACGGAGCGCTTCTCGATTTCCACAACGGAACGCCGGCGGAAGCGACGATGGCCGTCCGCGAGCACAAGGTGCACGTCCCCTATGGCGTGATCTCCACGACGGACGGATTTCTCCAGACCATTCGCGAGAAGCCGACCGAGAGCTGGTTCGTCAGTGCCGGCATCTATGTGATCGGCAGGTCCGTCTTCCGGCATGTCACGCCGGGCCTCAGCATCGATATGCCGACCGTGCTCGAGC
Source organism: Bradyrhizobium sp. USDA 372 (assembly GCF_053629095.1). Lineage (NCBI taxonomy): Bacteria > Pseudomonadati > Pseudomonadota > Alphaproteobacteria > Hyphomicrobiales > Nitrobacteraceae > Bradyrhizobium > Bradyrhizobium sp. USDA 372. The sequence continues at coordinate 1,671,594 of NZ_JBRJHR010000001.1, forward strand.
GCGTGATCGCCGACAAGGGACGCGTCGCGGTCTATCCGATTCGCGAGTACTGGCTCGACATCGGTCGGCTGGAGGATTTCGAGCAGGCGCATGCGGAGTTTCACGAGGTCTTCCCGTGACCTCGACAAAAGCCGTCGTGGTTGGCCTCGGCTCGATCGGCACAAGGCATGCGCGCGTCCTGCGCGAGCTCGGCCTTCGGGTCGCAACGGTCAGCCGGCGCGAAGGCGGCGACTACGGATCGATCGCGCAGGCCGTCGCGACGGCGGATCCGGACTACGTGGTGATTGCCACCGAGACGGCGCGCCATACGGGCAATCTGCAAGAGCTGGCGCAAACCGGCTTCGATGGCAAAGTCCTCGTCGAAAAGCCGCTATTCGCAACACCCGCGCCGCCCCCGAAATATCCATTTGCCCATGTCAGCGTCGGATACAATCTGCGCTTTCACCCCGTGATGACGGCGCTGGCGGACACACTGCGCGGGCGGGACGTGATCACGGTCGGCGCCTATGTCGGCCAGGACATCAGGGACTGGCGGCCGGACCGCGATCACCGCACAACCGCCTCCGCCACGGCTGATGCTGGGGGCGGCGTGCTGCGGGATCTCAGCCACGAGCTGGACTATCTTCTCTGGCTGTTCGGGCCATGGCATCGGGTCGCAGCGATTGGCGGCGCCTCCGGCGCGCGCGACATCGACGTCGAGGACCACCTCGACCTGCTGCTCGATATGCAGCGGGCGCCATCGGTCCACGTCCACATGGACTATCTCGACCGTCAGGGCGTCCGCCGCATTCGCGTCAATGTCGACGACGACACCATTGAGGCCGATCTCGTCGGCGGGCGCCTTACCGTCAACGGCAAGGCAACGGAGATCCCCTGCGAGCGCGACCAGACCTACCGCGACATGCATGTCGCGGCGATGCGTGGCGCCAGTCCGGCCTGCTCGCTGCCGGAGGCCCTCGGCGTCATGCATCTGATCGACGCCAGCGAGCGCGCGCTGCGCAGCAAGACCTGGGTATCGCCATGAGCCTTGTCTGCACCATCTGCGCGCGAGGCGGCTCGAAAGGTGTCGTCGGCAAGAACGCGCGCGACCTCCTGGGCAGGCCCGTGCTCGCGTGGAGCATCGCACAGGCGCGCGAGACCGGCCTGTTCGACGCGATCGCCTTCAGCAGCGATTCGGACGCCTTGCTCGATGCGGCTATGAAGGCCGGCGCCGACATCGCGGTCAAGCGCCCCGATGAGATGGCGACCGACACGGCGCCGAAGCTGCCTGCGATTCGGCACTGTCTCGAGCAGGCCATCGCGCAAATGGGTACGACACCGGAGATTTTCGTCGATCTCGACGTCACCTCCCCGCTCAGGCTGGCCTCCGACGTCACCGGCGCGGTGGCGCTGCTGCGCGAGAGCGGCGCGGGCAATGTCATTACGGGTGCGCCAGCGCGGCGCTCGCCGTATTTCAACCTCGTCGAGCAGCGCACCGACGGTAGCGTCGGCCTGTCCAAATCCGCCAATCCGCCTATCACCCGACGGCAGGATGCGCCGCGCTGCTTCGACATGAACGCGTCGATCTATGTCTGGCGCGTGGCGCCGTTCCTGGAGCACCCCGCGGTATTCTATCCCGATACGCGCCTGTTCGAGATGCCGGAAGAGCGTTCGATCGACATCGATTCGGATCTCGATTTTGCGTTGGTGGAACTATTGCTTCGCCAACGAGTGCCGGCCTGAGGAGGCGCAAGCGATGACCACGAGCTTCAAGGCGCTGTTCGATCTGACCGGGCGTACGGCCGTCGTCACCGGCGGGTGCGGCATTCTCGGACGTCGATTTGCCGACGGGCTTGCCGAATTCGGCGCCAATGTCGCGATCGTCGATCTCGACCAGGCCGCAACTGATACGGCAGCCGGCGACGTCGCATCACGCCATGCCGTCCGCGCCAGAGGCTACGGTTGCGACATCACCAATCCCGATGCTGTGCGCGCCACGGCCGATGCGCTCGAAGCCGACCTCGGACCGGTCTCGATTCTGCTCAACAACGCCGCGAGCAAGGCGCGCGACCTCGACGCTTTCTTTGCACCCGTCGAGACATTCTCGCAGGACACCTGGCGGGAGATCATGGCGGTCAATCTCGACGGCATGTTCAACGTCGCCCAGGTGTTCGGCGGCCGGATGGCCGAGCGCGGCTATGGCGCCATCGTGCAGACCGCTTCTATCTACGGACTGATGGCCCCGGACCAGCGCATCTACGAAGGCTCGGAATATCTCGGCCACGCCATCAACACGCCTGCGGTCTACACGGCTTCCAAGGCGGGGGTTATCGGGCTGACCAAGCACCTCTCGACCTACTGGGCGGCGAAAGGCGTTCGCGTCAACACGCTGACCCCGGGCGGCGTCGAGAGCGGACAGAACGAGACCTTCAAGCAGCGCTACGGCGCCCGCATTCCGCTCGGCCGCATGGCCCGCGCCGACGAGATGGTGGGCGCGATGCTGTTCCTGGTGTCCGACGCGGCGTCCTACGTGACCGGCCAGAACATCGCGGTCGATGGCGGGCTGAGCGCATGGTGAGCCGAGCCATGCCATGTTGAAGCAGTTGATCCGGAACACGGTCATTTCCAGCGCGGCCTTCGGAATAGCAGCTGTGCTCGGCTTGATTGTCATTCCGGTCATCATCCAGACCTGGGGCGTGACCGAATTCGGCCTCATCGTGCTGGCTCGCATCCTGCTGCCGAGCGGCATGATGGGACTCCTCGATCTCGGCCTCTCCGAAGTCACGACGCAAGCGGTCGCGCGGGCGCGCGAGCATCGCAATTGGCGCGTCGCTGGCCAGCAGCTCGCGCTGCTCACTGTGATGGCCGCGATTCTCGCAGGACTGCTCGCAGTCGCCATTTGGATCAGCGCGCCCTATCTGGCGATCGCGCTTCGTGTCGATAACGCTCACGCGGACAGTTTTTCGCAAATCTTGCGCTACACCGCGCTTGCCAATCTGGTCCTGATCCCCGCGCTGGTCTGGGAAGGCATCGTGAAGGGGTTTGAGCGCTACAACGTGCTGCGGCTGGCCGAAGTGAGTTCCACGATCGTCTATGTCGCCTGCACGATTTGGGCTGCAAAGTCCGGAGCTTCGTTCGAGCTGGTGGCCTATATCTATCTTGCGAGCACCCTGATGCGCGCGTGTCTCGTGTTCATTGCCGCTTTTGTCGCCGTCGTGCGCAAGGTCAGGCTCGCGATGTGGGACGCGTCGATCCGGCGCGATCTGTTCCACCGCTGCGCTCTGTTCGCCCAGGGCAAGCTGACGGGCGGCTTGGCATTGCCCGTTCAGCCCTTAATGGTCGGTCTCCTGTTCGGGCCCAAGGGGGTCGGGGTGTACGATACGCTGGTCCGGCTGCCTCGGGTTTCCAAGATCGTCGTCGGCCTCCTCACGTCCGCCTTGCTGCCGGTGGCAAGCCGCCTGGACGAGCGCGGCAACGCTGCAGCGTTCCAGCGCCTCGGTGAATTCGGCCTGATCATCCTGCCCATGTTCACGGTGCCGCCGCTGGTTGCGGCCGCCGTGCTGTCGCGCGAGATCATGCAGACATGGATTGGGCCCCAGATGGCCCCCTACGCCTTCTGGATGGGCCTGAGCTTCGTGGTGCCGATCTGCGCTCAATACCTCGCCTTCGGCAATGTCATGTTCCTGACCCGTACCGACGTGCAGTCGCGCCTGAATCGGCTCATGATCTATCAGTTGGGAGTGTGGGCCGTGGTGGCGGTTGCGACGCTGTATTTGTTCGACGAGCGAGCGCTGATCCTTGGCCAGGCGGTGGGGAACGCCGTCATTCTACCGTTGCAGATCGGGGCTGTGAGCCGCGGGTTGCAGCTTGACTCCTACCGCCTCGTTAGAGCACTTCTCACCCAGGCCGCCATTCTCGTGGTCCTGGGCCTGCTGCTGCTTGAGCTTGCAGACCGCTTGGCAATCGACGCTTTCTGGGAACTCGGGCTTGCGATCGCTGCGTTTTGCGCGGTGAGTTGGGCCATTCAGTATTTTCTCGTTCTGGAAGACCGCCAGCGGGCGATCTTCGCGGAACTTGGCCATCGCTTCGGCTGGGCCTAGACCAAGCTCATGATTGACACCACCATGTTCAGGAGATCGATGAACGTCTTGATCGACTCGAGGAGACGCGAAGAGTGCGCATAGGCCTGGTGGTCGATCACCCCAAGCGTGACCTGCCGGGGGCAGTCATGCTCGCTTATCAGCTCGCGCGGCGCGGCGTCTCCGTCATGCTGGTGCCGATGTACGAGCAGGCCGTCGACGTTCCGCGGCTCGGGCTGGACGCACTGGTCGTCAACTACGCACGTGCCGTCAATCTCGACCTGATGCGCAGCTTTGCCAGAGCCGGCCTCGCACTCTACGTGCTCGATACCGAGGGCGGCGTGCTCGCCGAAAAGGGCGGCAATTCGCCACCGGCGATGGCGGCTCACATCAAGGGCAGCGGCTACGCGGACATCCTGACGGGCTATTTCTTCTGGGGCAGCCGGCTGCACGACGCCTTCCTCGCGGCTGGGACCATGAAGGCGGAGCAGCTTCACCTCACCGGATGTCCGCGCTTCGATTTTGCCGCGCCACGCTGGCGCGCGCTGCTCGACGGCGAGCCGCGCGGCTATCTGCTCGTCAACGCCAACTTTCCGCTGGTCAATTCACGCTTCACCGGCAAGCCGGGCGGCGAGCGCGAAGCAATGGTGCGGGCCGGCTGGGACGGCGCCTATGTCGATCGCTTCATCGCGGACCTGAAGCAGGTCTTCGCCAACTATCTCGCCGAGATCGACCGGCTCGCCGCAGCGCGTCCCGACCGCAACATTCTCGTGCGTCCGCATCCGTTCGAGAGCGAAGACGTCTATCGCAACGCGCTCTCGCGCCACGGCAACGTCCTGATCGACAGCACCGGCAGCGTGCTCGACCGCATCCGCAATGCAGCCGCCGTCATTCATCTCAATTGCGGAACGGCCGTAGAATCGATCCTGCTCGGCAAGCTCCCGCTCCAGCTCGAGTACCTGAACACGCCGACGACCGCCGGCCATGCCGCGCTGCCCGCTCGCGTGAGCCGGCAGGTCGCCTCCTTCGACGAGCTGCTCGGCGCCATCGACCACATCGAGCGCGAGACCGAGGCCTTCGATTTCGCCCGCGTTCACGCCGCCGACATCGAGGCCTTCTTTCATCTGAACGACGGGCAAGCCGCCGAACGCGTCGCCGACGTCCTGACCCGCGCAACGGTCTCGCGCCGGCCCTACCTATCGCTGCTTGCGACCGTGAAGGGCACGCGCGACAAGCCGAGTATCGGCCAGATCGTCAAGGGCGCCGCCAGCGCGGCGCTCGGCTCGGCCGTCACCGAGCGGCTGCGCAGCCAGTTCAATCCGGCCCGCCGCGACAAGCGGATCGCACCGTCCATCGTCCAGCCCCTGCTTCAGCGCATCGCCGCGCATGATCAGGCGAACCCGTCGCAGTTTACGGCAAGACGCGCGCATTGCGCGATGACGGGCTTGCCGCTCGCGAGCATTGCGATCGAACACGCCCACTAGAGCCATGACAGCATCTGCAAAGACCATTCTCATCACCACGCTTGCCGAATACCAGACCCGGTTCTGGATCCCGGTTGCGCAGCGATTGCGCGCGGCAGGCCATGACGTGGAGCTGCTTGCCTTCGACGACCGCAGCGCCGAGATGTCGACCGCCGAAGGTGTGCCGGTCACGAACATGTATCGCGAAGGCCTCAAGGCCGGCCCTTCGCCCGACGATCGCGCCGCGTTCGATACGCGCGTCGCATCGTACGGACTGGACGGAACCAACTTCCTGTTCAGCCACGAGCGTTTCACCTTCGGCATCCGCGATACCGCTGCCTTGCGCCGGCGCTTCATGATCTACGCCAACGCGATGGAAACCTTGCTCGACCGGCTGGAGCGGCAAGGCAAGCGCGCCGAGCTGGTGCAGGAGCTCGGCGGCTTCCTCTCGGTGATTGCGAGCTTCTACGCCGCGAGGCGCCGCAACATCCGCAACTGGTTCCTCGAGCCCTCGTTCTTTCGCGGCCGCATGTACTTCACGCCGGACAGCTTTGCCGCTCCCGATATGATGGCGGAGCCCGCGGAATCCGTTTCCCTCGAGGTACGCGCATATCTCGACGACACGCTGACGCAGCGCGCGATCGTCATTCCCAAGAAGGATCAGCATCACTATTCGGCGGCCTTCAAGAAGGTCGTCAATATGCGCAACGCCAATCGCCTCGTCGAGAAGCTCTGGGACCAGTTCGCGCTCGGCAAGCACCAGGAGTTCGGGCACAATTTGCGTCATGCCCAGGTGCATGCCGCGATGGCGCTCAACGCGACGCGGCTGCGCAGGCTGTACCAGCCGCTCCCCGAGACGCCCTTCGTCTACTATCCGTTCCACGTTCCGGCAGACATGGCGCTGACGCTGCGCTCGCCGGACTATCTCGACCAGGTCGCGACCGTCGACTTCCTGCTGCGGACGATCCCGGATTCGCATGTGCTGGTGGTGAAGGAGCATCCCGCTCAGATCGGCGCCATCTCGGCCGCCCGCCTGTTCGAGCTCGCGCGCCGGTTCGACAATTTCGTGCTGCTGCCGCCGCAGACCAACAATTACACCGTGCTCGATCGCGCCGCTGCCGTCGTCTCCGTCAACAGCAAGTCGGGCGCCGAAGCGCTGCTGCTCGGCAAGCCGGTGGTGGTGATGGGCGATGCATTCTACCGCTCCTGTCCGCTGGTCTATGCGGTCGACCGTCTGGCCGATGTGCCCGCACGGTTGCGCGCGGCGCTCGCCGCCGGGCCGTTCGATCCGGCCAAGGGCGCGCCCTATTTCCAGTCGGCCTGGCGGCGGTCTTATCCGGGCGAGCTCTATGTCGGCGACACCAAGCTGCTCGACACGTTTACGGCCTCCTTGCGTGCCGCAATCGCCGAGCCGGCCCGCGTGAACTGAACGGACCCGTCATGCCGCTCGTTTCGATCATCACCCCATCCTGGAACGTCGAAGGCCTGATCGGGGAGACGATCCGCTCGGTACAGAGCCAGACGTTCACCGATTGGGAGCTCTTGATCGCCGACGACTGCTCGACGGACAAGACCCCGCAGATCATCGCCGACATCGGCGAGCGCGATCCGCGCGTCAAGCTGATCCGGCAGGCGAAGAACGGCGGGCCGGCGCTGGCGCGTCAGGCCGCGATCGACCAGGCGAAGGGCCGCTATCTCGCCTTCCTGGACAGCGACGATCTGTGGCTGCCCGAGAAGCTGGAGCGGCAGCTTGCCTTTGCGAAGGCAAAGCAGGCGGCGCTCAGCTACACCGCCTTCCGACGGATCAACGAGACCAACACGGTGACCGGACGGCTGATCGAGGTGCCAGCCTCGCTCACCTATGGGCAGCTCCTGAAGAACACCGCGATCGCGACGCTGACCGCGATGGTCGACCGCGAGATCGCAGGTCCCGTCGCGATGAAGAACGAGGGCTACGACGATTTCTGCCTGTGGCTCTCGATCCTGAAGCGCGGCCATACCGCATACGGCCTCAACGAGGATCTGGCGCGCTACCGCGTCCGGGGCTCCTCGGTCTCGAGTCGCCCGATGCGCTCTGCCAAATGGGTCTGGCAGATCTACCGCAATGTCGAGCAGCTCTCGCCGATCAGATCAGCCTGGTGCTTTGCCCATTGGGGGGCTCGGGCCTGGCTGAAGCGAAGGGAGTTCTAGCGGTATGGCGGGACCCGGCTGAAAAAGTGCCAAAACAACCCCATGCACAGTAGAGGTATTTAAATACCTCAGCGCAAGCCCACTTGGCTATTGGCGAGTCCGGCCGTTGCCGATACCACTCAGCTGCCCTCGCCGCCGACAATCTGGAACCGATCATGCCGTTTGAAAGCTACAAGAACAGCCGCATCCTCGTGACCGGGGGCGCCGGGTTCATCGGATCGCACCTCTGCGAGCGGCTGCTCGATGCCGGCGCCGAGGTGGTGTCCGCGGATAATTATTTCACCGGCAGCCGCCGCAACATCGCCCATCTGATCGCAAATCCGCTGTTCGAGGCGGTCAGGCATGACGTCACCTTCCCGCTCTACATCGAGGTCGACGCGATCTTCAACCTGGCCTGTCCGGCCTCCCCGATCCACTACCAGCGCGATCCCGTGCAGACCACCAAGACCTCGGTGCACGGCGCGATCAACATGCTCGGCCTCGCCAAGCGGCTCAAGGCGCGCATCTTCCAGGCTTCGACCAGCGAGGTCTATGGCGATCCGCTGATCCATCCGCAGACCGAGGATTACTGGGGCAACGTCAATCCGATCGGCATCCGTTCCTGTTACGACGAGGGCAAGCGCTGCGCCGAGACGCTGTTCTTCGACTATTGGCGCCAGCACGGCCTGCCGATCAAGGTCGCGCGCATCTTCAACACCTACGGCCCGCGCATGCAGCCGAATGACGGTCGCGTGGTCTCGTCCTTCATCGTCCAGGCGCTAAAGGGCGAGCCGATCAGCGTGTTCGGCGACGGCGGCCAGACCCGCTCGTTCTGCTATGTCGACGATCTCGTCGAGGCCATCATGCGGTTGATGGTGACTGCGGAAGACGTCACCGGCCCGATCAATCTCGGCAACAATTCCGAGTTCACGATCCGCGAGCTCGCCGAGAGGGTCATCAAGCTCACCGGCTCGCGCTCCAAGCTCGAATTCAAGCCGCTGCCGCAGGACGACCCGCGTCAGCGCCAGCCCGACCTCACCAAGGCGAAGGCAGTGCTGAACTGGGAGCCGAAGGTTGCGCTCGAAGACGGGCTGAAGGAGACGATCGCCTACTTCAAGCACTCGCTCGAAATCGCCTGATCCCGCTCGCACCCTTCAGCGTCCCGTAGCGAGCTTCGGCAATGAGCGCACCGCCAGGTATCATCAGCGATTTCCGCGCCTACCTGGACTCGAAGGGCGGGCTGAGGACCTTGGTGCTGCTGCACAGCGCCGTCACCTGCCTGTCGCTGATCGAGGTCGCGACCTTCCAGCTCTCCATCGACTTCAACCCGAGGCGCTTGTGGATCGCGGTCATCGTCGCGATCGGCTTCTCCGCCGTCTCGCTGCTGTTCGTCTCTGCCCGCTTCTGCTTCGGCTATTTCGTCGGCTTCTACTTCTACACGATGATCCTGGGCTTCCTGTGGATCGACGTTTTCTCCGAGTACAGCTATCCGCATCTGCTCGCGGGTGTTTCGGCAGCGCTGTCGCTGCTGCTCTTCCTGATGCCTGTGCTGTTCATCAGGGCGCCGCTGCGATCGTTGGTGATCCTGTCCAACGCCCGCTTCGAGCAGCTGCTCACCCTCATTCTGGCGATCTCTGCGGCCGTCATTGCGATGGCTGCGAGCTACAATTTCAGGCTGGTCTCGGTCGCGAACATCTATGACTACCGTGACAGCCTCGATTTTCCGGGACCGCTGCGATATCTCATCGGTTGGGTTTCCGGCGCGCTGCTGCCGTTCGCCTTCGCCTGCTACTGGCTGCTCGGCCATCCCTGGCGCGCCATCCTGGTGCTGATCCTGCTGCTGTTGTTCTATCCGATCACGCTCACGAAGTTCGCGTTCTTCACGCCGGCCTGGTTGATCGCGGTGGCCGTGCTGTCGCGGCTTCTGCGGGCGAGAGCAGCGGCCATTCTCTCGATTTTCGGCCCGATGCTGATCGGGCTGCTGGTGATCTGGCTGACAGAGGCAAGTCTGAGGAGCATTCCCGGCAGATATTTCGATATCGTCAACATCCGGACGATCGCGACGGCATCGGGCGCGCTCGACCTTTACAATCACTTCTTCGCCAGCCATCCGCTGACCTGGTTCTGCCAGATCTCCGTTCTCAAGCCGCTGACGCATTGCCCTTACGACGAGCCGCTCGCGGTGGTGATGCACAACACCTACGATTTCGGCAACTTGAATGCGTCGCTGTTTGCGACGGAGGGTATCGCGTCCGTCGGCCCCTGGCTTGCACCGCTGACCGCGCTTGCGGCAGGCTTCGTACTGGCGCTCGGCAACCGCGCCTCCGCAGGGCTCCCGCCCCGCTTCGTCCTGATGTCATCAGGCATCCTGCCGCACATCCTGCTCAACGTGCCGCTCTCGGTCGCCATGCTCACCCATGGCACCGCCATCCTGTTCCTGCTCTGGTACGTGATGCCCCGTAGCCTGTTCGAACCCAAGCCGTGACGCCGTGCGCATCCTGATCCTCAACGCCGATTATCCGCGCTTCCTCTCCTGGCTCTACCAGCGGCGGCCCGGCCTCGAGACCGAGACCTACGCGGCGCAAATGGCGGTACGGAACGCCAGCCTGTTCGGCGTCGCCGACTTCTACTCGCGCAATTTCGCCGGGCTCGGGCACGTCGCCGCCGACATCCACGTCAATAATCCCTGGATGCGGGCAGCCTGGGCACGCGAGCACGGCCTTGCCGTCAGCGAGCCGCCGCCGCCCGGCACGCCGGCGGCGCGCGATGCCGTGCCCGGCTGGCTGCAACGCGCAGTCGCGCCGTTCAAGCCGATACTGCGGCCGCTCGCGCGCAAGGTCGGGCTCAGCCCGCGCCTCGACGCCGAAGCGGAACAGATCCTGCTGGCGCAGGTCGAGGAGTTCAAGCCCGATCTCGTGCTCAACCAGGATCTGTTTCACGTCGACACGCGCCTCGCGCGCCGGATCAAGTCAATCGGCCGCCCCATGCTGATCGGCCAGGTCGGCATCTCGCCCTCGCGCGGCGAGGACTGGTCGGTCTACGACCTCATGATCTCGCAAATGGCTGCGGTGGTGGACTTTTTCCGGGCCCACGGAGCGCGCAGCGAAGTGGTCCATCTCGCCTTCGAGCCTGATATCCTCGACGTCCTGCCTCCGCAGCCCGCGCAAGAATTCGACGTCACCTTCGTCGGCGCTGTATCGGCGGATCATCAACTGCGCGTGGCGCAGCTCGAGGCGGTGGCGCGGCGCTACGATCTCAAACTGTTCGGCAGCGGCCTGCATTCCCTTCCCGCCTCCTCGCCGCTGCATCGCTGTTATCAGGGCGAGGTGTGGGGGGTGGAAATGTATCAGGCGCTCCGCGCCTCGCGCATCACCCTCAACTCGCACATCGACATGGCCGGCCGCGAGGCCGGCAATGCGCGTCTGTTCGAAGCAACCGGCGTCGGCGCATTTCTGCTCACCGACTTCAAGGACAATCTCCACACGCTGTTCGCCGGGGAGCGTGAGGTCGTCGCGTGGCGCAACGTCGAGGACTGCATCGCGATGATCGACCGGTATCTCGCTGATGACGCGGCGCGCCAGTCCATTGCGAAGGCGGGACAAGCGAGGACATCTGCCGCGCATACCTTCCGCCGGCGTGTCGAGGAGATACTCGCTCATCTCGGCTGAATTCCCGCCTGCGGGCGCAGCAATCGTGATCTTCCGCGCACCCTTGACGGTCCCGGCCAAAATGGCCAAAGTATTCAGCGGGACAGCTATCTCACTCAAATTGCAGCGATTTTTTCGAGGCCTACGATGCAACACGTCGAACATGTTCGATTCGGCGACCAGCTCTACGCGATCATCGTGCGGGCCTCGTTTCGCGAGCCCGGCATCCACTTCTTTTCGACGCCGGAACTGTCGCAGCAGCTCGCCTTCATGAGCCATCCGCAAGGCAAGACCATCGAGCCTCATCGCCACAACAAGGTGACGCGGGAGGTGCACTACACCCAGGAGGTCCTGCTGATCCAGAAGGGCAAGCTGCAGGTCGACTTCTACACGGTCGAGGAAGAATATCTCGAAAGCCGCGTGCTCGTTGCCGGCGACATCATCCTGTTGTGCAGCGGTGCCCACGGCTTCCACGTGCTCGAACCGCTCGAGATGTTCGAGGTGAAGCAAGGGCCCTATTCCGGCGAGAACGACAAGACCCGCTTTCCAGAGGCCGCCCCGTCCGAAATCCGGATCAAAGGTCCGGGCCTGTGACTGCCTCCTTCATTCCCGTCAACACACCGCTGCTCGACGCCAACGAGGCCGACTACCTCGCCGAATGCATCCGGACCGGGTGGATCTCGTCGGAGGGACCGTTCATCAAGCGCTTCGAGCAGGCGATGGCCGCGGCCGCCGGACGGCGGCACGGGATCGCGGTCACCAACGGCTCGGTCGCGCTCGACATCGCGGTCCATGCGCTCGGGCTCGAGACGGGGTCCGAAGTCATCATCCCGACCTTCACGATCATCAGCTGCGCCGCCGCGCTGGTCCGGGCAGGCCTCGTGCCGGTCGGGGTCGATTGCGATCCCGCGACCTGGAACATGACGGCGGCGGGCGTGGAAGCTGCGATCACGCCGCGCACGCGCGCGATCATGCTGGTCCACATCTACGGCCTGCCGGTCGACCTCGATCCGATCCTGGCGCTCGCCCGCAAGCACGATCTGAAGGTGATCGAGGACGCCGCCGAGATGCACGGCCAGACCTATCGCGGCGCGCCCTGCGGCAGCTTCGGCGACGTATCGACCTTCAGCTTCTACCCCAACAAGCACGTCACGACCGGTGAAGGCGGCATGATCCTCACCGACGACGACGCGCTCGCCGATCGGCTGCAATCCTATCGCAATCTCTGCTTCCAGCCGCAGCAGCGCTTCGTCCACGAGGAGCTCGGCTGGAACGCGCGGATGACCAACCTGCAGGCCGCGCTCGGCGTCGCGCAGGTCGAGCGCCTGCCGCGCACGGTCGAGATCAAGCGCCGGATCGGCCGGCTCTACGACGAACATCTCGCAGGGCTCAACCGCATTCGCCGCCCCGTCGCCCGCACCTCCTATGCCGACAACATCTATTGGGTCTACGGTGTCGTGCTGAACGAGGACGTGCCGTTCGACGGCAAGGAGGCGATGCGGCGGCTCGGCGAGAAGGGCATCGGGACGCGGCCATTCTTCTGGTGCATGCACGAGCAGCCGGTGCTGCGCCGGATGGGCCTGATGCTGAACGAAGGTCACCCGAATGCGGAATACATCGCCCGGCGCGGCTTTTACCTGCCGAGCGGGCTTGCCCTGACCGACGGCGAGATTGCGCGCTCGGCTGAGGCGCTCATGGAGATCCTGGCGTGACGGTATTCGCCGACTACGCGCCCTGGTATGATCTTCTCTATCAGGACAAGGATTACGCGGAGGAGACGGCATTCGTCGAAGCGCGGCTGCGCGCTCACGGCGTTTCCTCAGGCAGGCTGCTCGATCTCGGCTGCGGCACCGGCCTGCATGCGCTCGCCTTCGCCCGCGCGGGGTGGGACGTCGCCGGCGTCGATCTCAGCCACGAGATGATCGCGCGCGCCAAAGCACGCGCCGATCAGGCCGGACTGTCGATTCCGTTCCGGCAGGGCGATGCCCGCAAGACCGGTCCCGAGCGCGACGTCGACGCGGTGGTGTCGCTGTTCCACGTCGCGAGCTATCAGACCAGCCCCGACGCGCTGACGGCCATGTTCCGCACGGCCCATGCGGCGCTGAAGCCGGGCGGCGTATTCTTCTTCGACTATTGGTACGGCGGCGCCGTGCTCGCGCAAGGCGTCGAGACGCGCGTCAAGGTGATCGAGCAGAAGCCGCTGCGGCTCACCCGCATTGCGCAATCCGATCATGACGAGCAGGCCGCCACCGTCACCGTGAACTACACGCTGTTCTGCGAAGACATGGACCGCGCCACGATCCGGCGCGTCGACGAAGCGCACCACATGCGCTACTGGTTTCCGTTCGAGATCGACGCCGCGCTCGCCGCGAGCGGCTTCCAGCCCGCAGCGCACGCCGCCTGGCTGACACAGGAGGCGCCGAACTCGAAGAGCTGGGCGGCCTATGCCGTCGCCAGAAAGAGCGTCACGCCGTGAGACCACTGCGCCTCGCCGTGATGCTGGAACAAGCGCTCGAGGTCGGCGGCGGCTTCCAGCAGCCGCTCAACGACCTGCTCTGGCTGCGCGACTGGGCGGCCGGTTCGGGCAACGAGATCGTGGTGTACTCGCCCTACCCGAAGACGCTGGACATCCTGAAGGAATTCGGCGTCGCGGCCCGCCTCCTCAAGTTCGGCCCGCTCGACCACGTCTTCCTGTTCCTGAAATATTGCCGGCCGTTCGATCTCGTCCAGATCGCGCTGAAGCTGAAATCGGCGTTCGAGCGCACGCTGATCCGCGACGGCATCGACGTCGTGCATTTCACCTCGACCTCGAAGCGGCACCTGTTGCTATACGAGCTGCCCTTCATCATCACGATCTTCGACGGCTGCCATCGCGATGCGCCGGAGTTTCCGGAGGTCAGGACGTTCGGAGAATTCGAGCGCCGCGAGATCCTGTTCGGCCTTGCCAGCACCAAGGCGGCAGTCGTGATCGTCAATGCGCCGGAGCTGGTCGACGACCTCAGCCGCCGCTATGCCATGGAGCGGGAGCGCGCGGTGTGCATCCCGTTCTCGCCCTCCACCTATGTCAACCAGTCCACGCTTGATGCCGCCGACGATGCGGCGGTGCTGGCAAGATACCGGCTCGAGCCCGGCTATCTGTTCTATCCGGCCCAGTTCTGGCCGCACAAGAACCACATGACGCTGCTGGCCGCGCTCGCGAGCTTGCGCGAGCGCGGGATCACGGAACGGCTGGTGCTGTGCGGATCGGATCGCGGCGGCCGCGACAAGATCGATGCAGCAATCCGCAGCTACGGCTTGTCGGACCAGATCTCCATCATCGGCTTCGTCGAGTCGAGCGAGCTCGGCGCGCTCTACCGCGGCGCCGCGGCGCTGGTGATGCCGAGCTATTTCGGCCCGACCAATCTTCCCCCCCTGGAAGCCTGGGCGGTCGGCACACCGGTGATCTATCCCGAGGCTTTCAAGGCCCAGGCCGGCGACGCCGCGCTCCTGTTCGACTATGACGATCCGCACTCGCTTGCCGATGCGATCCTCACCCTCCGCAACGACGGCACGCGCGAGCGGCTGCGCTCCGCCGGTCATCTCCGGCTGGCGCAATTTGCGGCGGAAACCGAAGCCGGCCATCGACAGTTCGCCCGTCACCTCGAACGGCTGAAGCACCGTCTGGCATTGACCGCGCGATGAGCTGCAACGGCTAAGCCGGAATCAGCGCCCGCAAGCGCTCGCGCAGCGCCTTGCTCAGCAATGGGCTTGCGAGCCCGCCGACCGCGACCAGCCAGATCGCGCATTCCACGAGGAAATGAAGAAGCCCACTTCCAGGCACGAGCAGGATGATCGCCTGCCCGATCAGCCAGCCCGACACCACGATGCCGGCGGCCATGACGATCAGGAAGGCGACGTGCCGTCCCGGATGATGCAGGGTCTGGCGCATCACCATGAGCGCGAGCAGCCCGAACTGGACGAGAATGTCGCTTGCGACCACCGCGAGCGCGGCACCCAGCGGCCCCAGCCGCGGAATCAGGACGAAGGACAGCGCCAGGAAGACCACGAGCTGCAGACCCTTGGCCCGGATCAGGAGGTCGCCGCGATTGCTGTGATTGGCGAAGGCCAGCGCCAGCAGTGACGGCGCGACGGCCGCCGAGCCGAGCAGCAGCGTCACCGTGAGCGGGGCGTCGTAGGGGATGCTGCCATGGGTCCATAACGCGAAGAAGTCGGGCCAGAACGGCAGCAGGCCCGCGACGATCACGCAGGCAAGTCCGGTCACGAACACCGAGCCGTGGGCGTAGAGCCGGCGCAGCCGGTCCATGTCGCCGATCGCATGGTCGTGGCCGAGCTCGGCGGCGAGCGGCAGCGCCGCCTGGAGGCACAGGCCGCGCACCAGGCTCGCGATCACGCGGGTCAGTCCCCATTGCGCCACCGCGACGCGGTTCGTGACCAGCGCGGAGACGAGTAGCACCGGGACGTTGACCAGCGCCAGCTCGGTGATGTTGGCGACCGCGAAAGGCACTGCACGGCCGAACTGCCCGAGGCTCCATCGCAGCGACGGCGGCACGAAGGGCGGCTTGCCGCGACGGCGCAGGAACGGAAACAGCCGCGGCGCATCGAACGCGGCGAGCAGAAACGCGAACAGGAGCTGCGTCGACACGAAGGCGATCGCAACCGCAAGCAGGCTGCCGAACAAGGCGAGCGCCGCAAGCTGCGCGATCTGTCCGAGCAGCAGCGCGGCATTTTGCAGCCAGACCGTCCGGCCATAGCGGCCGCGCACGCGATAGAGGCCGGAGACGAGATTGGCGGGCAGCGTCAGAAGCATGCCCAGGATCATCACCAGCATCGCGGCATCGAAGGTCGGCGTCGCCTGGAAGCCGAGCACGGTCGATGGCCGCGCCAGGGCCACGGCCGCGCACAACAGCACACCGAGCACCGCGATGATGACGAAATAGATCCGCAGCAGGGCTGAATAGAAGTTCGCCGTGCGGCCGTCGCAATCGGCGCAGGCTTTGAACGCGAGAAAGCGGTTGATCGCGCGAAGCTGCAATCCGGCATCCGCGACGACGACGAGACTGCCTGCCGCGTAGATCGCGAGCCAGGCCGCGAGCGTGTCGCCGGTCCAGACGTGCAGGAAGGCGGGGATGAGCAGAAGCTGCTGCGACAGCCCCAGCGCCATCTGGACCAGGTTCGCGGACCAGCCCTGCAAGAGGCGGCCGGCGCGACCGACACCGGGTCTGCTCGAACCGTCGGCCGGCTCCGGCACGTCAATCTGCTTGTCGGTCAAGCCGCGTCCTTCCCGTCAAGCAATCGGCCCGGCGCGCCGGTGCTCAGAGCCCATCCGACTCGCCGTTCTTCGGCGTCGAACGCGGCACGAACGGCGCGAACGACGGGTCGGCCGGGCCCGGCATCGTCAGCTTGCCCCCGGCATCCGCAGGCGGGCTCGCGGGAACGGCTGCGTCCAGCCGCTGCAGCGCAAGTACCTCGCTGCGTTCGCCCTGCTTGAACGTCACTTCGCGCGGCTGCACCGAAATCAGCGACCAGCCGCCAAGCGACTCGCCCTGCCGCAGCCGCACGACCTTCTGATCGGTACGGTTGACGAGAATCGCGATGGCATCGCCCTCGCCGACGACGGCCCCGACCAGCAACAAGGGCGGCGGTGCCTCGACCGGCTTGGGTGGCGGCGCATAGACCTCTTCGACCGGCGTTGCGGCAACCGCGCGCGGCGCCGGCCGCCGCATGGCCGAGAAGATCGGGCGTTCCTGAGTCGCGGTCAGCGCCGAGATCGGCACCGACCACAACGGGTTGCCGCGCGGAACGGGCTTGCCGGGCGCCTGTTGCGCAGGGCGCGCGATCGGCCTGATCGTTCCGACATCCACACTTTCGGCGGGACTGCCCACGGCGTCATCGGACAGGACGTCCATGCGTGAGGAGGTAGCCGCCGTGGTTCCTGCGGTGCCGAGTACCACGCACAAGACGGCCAATCCTGTCGGCCTGAGCCACCCGGACATTGATATTCCCCTGCGACCGCCGGCCGCGCCACGACGACGGCGAGGCGTCCGCGCCAAACTAGTTCCGATCCGGTGCGTCATCAACCCACGCCGTCTCGCCGAATTGGACCCGAACAGTCCTGGCATGTTGCAATGCGTAAACGTGTTGCCCGGCCGCAACGACGCCCAGAAATGCAGGGCGGGAGGCGTTGGAACCCGCTGCAAATGGATACCGGTTCATTGCCGGCCGCTGCAACGCCGTGAGATCATAGCGCAGGCGCTTCGCTACGCGCCACGGTTGCATGCTTGCAATGATTTCCTTGCGGATTTGAGACGATCAGATGGGAGGACCGACGGTGGCTTGTGGACGGATCGGACGCGGACTGCGATCCGTCATCATGCGCCACTCCCTGGCCACGCTCCTCGCCACCACGGCGCTCGGCGTCGTCGCCGCTCACGCGGTCGACGGCACATGGGTCGGCGGCAGCAGCGATTGGACCGATCCCACCAACTGGTCGTCCAACCCGAGCGTGCCGGACGGCACGGCGACCTTCACCAACACTGGAAGCACGGCGGTCGACAACAACAACGGCGTCGTCAGCATCGGCACGGTCGCGTTCACGAGCATCTCTCAAGCCTACTCGGTCACGATCGGTAACCCGTTCATCGTCAACGGCACGGGCATCATCAACAACGATACGGTCAATACCCAGAACTTCCAGGTCACCTCCGGCAATAACCTCGTCTTCCAGAACAGCAGCACCGCGAGCGGCGGCGCCGGTGCCGTGACCATCACGAACGATGCCGGCGGCAACGTCAACTTCATCCAGGACAGCACGGCGGGCACGGCAAGCCTCGTCAACAACAGCTTCGTCACCTTCGAGGATTCCAGCTCTGCGGGCGGCGCGCAGATCACCAACAACATCAACGGCCAGATCGACTTCTTCACCAGTGCCTCGGCCGGGACCGCCACGATCAACAACGCAGCGGGTGCGTCGTTGAACTTCTACAACACGACCACCGCAGCGACCTCGTCCATCGTCAACGACGGAACAGTCAATTTCGACGGCTCCGCCACCGCAGGCGGCGCGACCATCACCACCAACAACGGCGGCACCACGAACTTCGCGGGCACCAGCACCGGGGGCAGCGCGCGCTTCATCACCAATGCCGGCGGCACGGTCGACATCTCCGGCCTGACCAGCGGCGGCATGACGGCCGGATCGATCGAAGGTGCGGGCAATTACGTCCTCGGTGCTAACACACTCACCACGGGCAGCCTGAACACCTCGACCCAGGTCGACGGCGTGATTTCCGGCGCCGGCGGCGGGCTGACCAAGGTCGGCACCGGCACGCTGACGCTGACCGGCACCGACACCTATAGCGGTGCGACGACGATCTCGGCCGGAACAGTGGCGATCTCCGGCTTCGGCAGCATCTCCTCATCCAGCGTCGTCACCGTGGATGCGACGCTCGACATCTCGGCTTCTTCAGTCCCGTTCAACGCCATCACGACGCTTGCCGGCAGCTCGAGCGGCGTCGTCAACATGGGCGGCAACAGCCTGGTGATCACCAATGGGTCGACCGAGTTCGCGGGCGTGATCCAGGGCACCGGCGGGTTCGAGATATTCGGCGGCACGCAGACGCTGTCGGGCACAAATACCTACAGCAACGTCACGCAGATCGACGCGGGGGCGACGCTGGCACTGAAGGGCAGTGGCTCGATCGCGACTTCGCTCTACGTTGGATTTGCCGGCGCAGGCGCGACGTTCGACATTTCCCAGACCAACTCCGGCGCGTCGGTCACCCGGCTGTTCTCGTTCGGCGCCAACGGCGTGGTCGCGCTGGGATCGAAGACGCTGACCGTCACGCTCGGCAATTCCTTCGGCGGCGTGATTCAGGACGGCGGCATCGGTGGCGGCACCGGCGGCAACCTCGCGATCGCGAACGGAGCCGTGCAGCAGCTCTACGGCGTCAACACTTATACCGGCACCACGACCATCGCGAGCGGCGGCGAGCTCGATCTCGTCAATTCCGGCGGCAGCGATGGCAGTATCGCAACATCGAGCAGCGTCATTGCCAATGGCATCTTCGACATCGCGGGCCTCAGCGCCGGCACCTCGATCAGGTCGCTCTCCGGCTCCGGCGCAGTCAATCTCGGCGCCAACACGCTGACGATCACGAACGGCAGCGGCACCTTCGCGGGCGTCATCGACGATGCCGGCTTCGGCGGGGGGCTGACGCTGACGGGTGGCACGCAGAGGCTGACCGGCATCAACACCTATACCGGCGCCACCGCCGTGAACGGCGGCACGCTGGTGGTGGACGGCTCGATCCTGAACAGCCCGGTCACCGTCAATGCCGGCGGCACGCTCGCCGGCAGCGGCACGGTCGCCGGCGTCCTGGTCAATGGCGGTACGCTGGCGCCGGGCAGCGCCGCAAACCCGTTCGGCCCGTTGACGGTCAACGGATCGCTGACCTTCACTGCCGCGTCCACCTATCTGGTGCAGGTCTCGTCGACCAACGCCAGCCTCACCCAGGTCACGGGCGCGGCCGGCCTCGGCGGCGCGACGGTGCGGGCGAACTTCACCTCGGGCACGGTCAAGAAGCAGTACACGATCCTGACCGCGGCCGGCGGCCTCGGCGGCAGCACTTTCAATCCGAGCGTCGTCTCCAGCATGCCGACGCTCAACGCGACGCTGAGCTACGACCCCAACAACGTGTACCTGAACGTCAACGTGAACTTCGCACCTAGCGGCGGCCTCACCGTCAATCAGCAAAACGTCGCGAACACGCTGACCAACTTCTTCAACAGCACCGGCGGCATTCCCGCGGCCTTTGCCGCGCTGACGCCGGCGGGACTTACCATCGCCTCCGGCGAGCTCGGCACCGGCGTCATCCAGTCTGCGATCAACGCCGACGGCCAGTTCCTGAACTTGATGCTCGATCCGACCATCGCGGGCCGCAGCGGCGGCTTCGCCAAGGCGGGCAGCGTCGCGCACTTCGCAGCGAGCGACGATGCGGCCGCCTATGCCACGATGCGGCCGGCCACCGCGCGCGAACGCGAGGCCTATGCGATGGCGACCAAAGCGCCACTGCTCTCTTCGCAGCCGAGCAGCCGCTGGAGTGTCTGGTCCGCAGGCTATGGCGGCTCGGCCGAGGTCGGTGGCAACGCGCAGGTCGGCTCGCAGGACCTCACCGCGCGGGTCTGGGGCGGTGCGGCCGGAGCCGACTATCGCGTGTCCATGGACACGCTGGTCGGCTTCGCGCTCGGGGGCGGCGGGCTGAACTATTCGCTCGCCAATGCGATGGGCTCGGGCTCGGCCGACCTGTTCCAGGCCGGCGCCTATGGCCGGCACAATTTCGGCCCGGCCTACGTCTCGGCTGCGCTCGCCTATGGCTGGCACGACGTCACCACCAACCGCACCGTGGCGCTCGCCGGCGCCGACCAGCTCCAGGGCCGCTTCAAGGCGGACACGTTCTCGGCCCGCTTCGAAGGCGGCTATCGCTTCGCAACGCCGCTGATCGGCATCACGCCTTACGCGGCGGCGCAGGTGACGAATTTCAACCTGCCGAACTATTCGGAGACAAGCCTCAACGGCGGCGGCTTGTTCGCGCTGAACTACACCGCTCAATCGCTCACCGACACCCGGTCCGAGCTCGGCCTGCGCACCGACAAGTCCTACGCCATGCAGAACGGCGTTCTGACGCTGCGCGGCCGCGCCGCCTGGGCGCACGACTACAATCCGAACCGTGCCGTCACCGCGTTGTTCCAGACCCTGCCGGGCACCAGCTTCGTGGTCAACGGCGCCAAGGTCGACGCCGACTCCGCGCTCGTGAGCGGCAGCGCCGAGATGAAGTGGCTGAGCGGCTTCTCGATCGCCGGCACCTTCGACGGCGAATTCTCCGGCAACGTCAGCAGCTATTCCGGCAAAGGCGTATTCAAGTACTCTTGGTGAGCTGACACAACTATCCGTCTGCTCGCCAAGCGCCCTTGACTGTATCCTATGGGATACTTATGTTTGAAGTTCAAAAGACTGACGAATTCGATCGATGGCTCGTCACGCTTAGGGACCAGCGAGCTGTCGCAAAGATTGCTTCTCGCATCGAGCGGCTCGCCATGGGTAACGCTGGCGACGTGAGAGCCGTCGGCGCAGGGATTAGCGAACTGCGGATTGATCATGGGCCAGGTTATCGCGTGTACTACAAGCAAGTCGGCAACAGGATCGTGTTGATCCTTTGCGGCGGAGACAAGTCAAGCCAAGATCGGGACATCAGACATGCCAAAGCGATCGCAGCCCAGCTCTGAACAGAAAGCGAAGATAAGGGTGACCAAGTTCGATGCTGCGGACTATCTGAAGACGCCGACAGCGATTGCCGCTTATCTGACTGAAGCCTTCGAGACGAATGACCACGCTTACATTTGTAACGCACTCGACACCGCAGCGCGCGCGAAGGGGATGGGTGACATCTCGAAAGCGACCGGCCTCTCTCGTGAGAGTCTCTACAAGACATTCAAAGCGACCGCAAAACCTGAATTCGAGACCGTCCGCAAGGTGATGAACTCGCTCGGGGTCAAATTGGTAGCCGAGCCCATCAATGATCGGCAGAAGGTGGCTTGACCGGGCCGCCTATTTCCCCGCCGCCTGCCACTGGCCGGAGACGCCCAGGATCACCCTGACGCGGCCGGCGCTGGCCTCGTTCAGCGCCGTGGTCTGCGGCACCTGGACATCAAGCTGATCGACGAACAGGAACGGCATGCCGGCCTCGAGATCGTAGAGCAGCTTTTGCAGCGCGGACTGCTCCAGCTCGCAGCTCACGACGAGACCGACGAAGCCGTCCCTGGCTTGCGCGCCCGATACGTCGACCTGCGAGGACTGCACCGAGCCGCCGGCTTCGCCGACCGCCGCGGCAACCCGCTGCAACAGATTGGCGCCCGCGACCGTCACGGTCGGGCCCTCCAGGAACGGCGTGCCGGGACGCTCGGCCATCGAAGCCGCGGCGTTCTTGGCACCGCCCTTGCGGCCGCGAAACTGGTCGAGCAGGTCGGAGGTTTGCGTCAGGGCCTGGCGATGGGCGACGATCTCGGCGATCGACAGCCCGGTCGTCAGCAGCAGCCCGCCCGCAACCGCCGCATAGAGGGTGACCGCGATCAGCGGCGAGCCGGCCAGCGCCCGCGCAACCGCATTGCCGCTAGTAGCCTTCGCGCTGCTCATGGCACGTTCCTCGGCTCGATCTGCGCCTCGATATGGAAGCGCTCGCCGGGATCTGACGAGCTGCGCGTGGTCGGAGCGTAGAAGGTGGCGCGGGTGAAATGCTGGGACTGCTCGATCAAGGGGATCAGCGAGGGGGCATCGCGGGTGATACCGCCGATCTGGAGCTTGTTGCCCGCAAGATGCAGCTCGGTGACATAGGTATGATCCGGCAACACCCGGCTCAGCGATTCCAGCACGATCACGCTCGCCGGCGTCTCGTATTTGCGGCGCTCGAGCAGCGCGAGCGGCGAGCGCTCGCCGGTCTCGCTGCCGCGGAGCGCGGCGCGGCGCTGGGCGATCTGGCGCTCGAGCTCCCTCTCCTGCGCGCCGAGGCTGTCTGCCAGGTAGCTCGCTGCGACCGACCCGATCACCGCGGCGACGGCGGCAAGGGCCAGCGCCGCTTGCAGCACCCGGCTCAGCCGGACCGGGTCTGCCGCGCCGCGCGACCTCTGCTCGAACACCTTGATGCGCGAGCCTGCCGCCCCCTCCGTCGCAATCGCAATCGCCGAGGGATGGAAGGGCGTCACCGCCGCGACATAGCTCATCGCCAGCTTGCGCGGCGCCGCGACGATTTCCGTGGTGATGCCGTCGCTGCCATGTGTCACCGGAGCGCTGCAACCGAATACGGCCTCGCTCGCGCTCCACGGCGTCAGCCGGTCGATTTGCGCCCGCACGATGCCGTCGAGGAAATCGGCCGCGCGCGCCGGCAGCTCGAGAGGGCGAAACAGGAAGCGCGACGGCCGCAGCACGATCTCGACGCGGCTGCCGCGCACGATCTGCGCGAGGTCGGCACTCGCGAACTCGCCATTCTCGAACGCGATCTCCTTCGGAACGTTCTCGGACCGAGCCGCCTCCAGCGCGAATGCGCCGGTATCGGTCTCGACCAGCCTCACCACGCGCGGCGCCACCATCCGCTCCAGGGCGGCCACGATCGTGCCGGCCACGGTGCCGGTCCAGGCATCGAGAATGGCGCGAAGAGAAGCGAGCGAGCTCATCTCACAGAGGCTTTCCAGCGGAACCGTCGACGGCGTTGTGCCACGACAATACACGATACGGCTCATCGCCGCCGTCGAGAAGCAGAATGACGATATCGGCCGAGCTCCGACGCCGCGACGGCAGCTCGACCGTGACCGTCAGCCGGTATGCCCTCGAGCCCTCGACCGTCGCATTGGCGCCGCCGGCAAGCCCGACCAGGGCGCGCGGATCGACGTTGGGGTCGGCGCGCTCGCCCAGGACCCGTTGCAGTCTCTCGGGCGTCATGTCCGGCAGTGCGGCGACCACCTGCGGCGCGGCATCGAGCACATTCACGGTCCGCATGTTGCTGAACACGGTGACGAAGGGCAGCACGCGCTCCACGACGGCGGCCGGAATGCCGCGCACGAGCCAGAGCTCGTCGCTGTGCGGAAACGGCGCGTGGCGCGGCAGATAGGGCGCGCCGATCGTGCGATAGTAGGAATCCTCCGGATGCTCCTGGCCGGGCTCGGACGACGAGCGCCAGGCGAGAATCCGGTCGGCGTAGGCGGGTGCGTCCGCGGTGGAGACACCGAGCGACGTCATCAGCCCCGCGAGCAGCGATTTCGGCGCCATGTTGAGATCGACGCGCGCAGCCTCCGAGCGGAACGTCACGCTGACCCGGCCGGCGCCGACGCGGGCATTGAAGGTGCCGCTGGTCGGGCGCGCCGCCTCGTTCTGCGCCGTCAGCCGGTAGGCCGCAAGTTCGAGCCCGGCGTTCACCAGCGCGTCGGCCTGCAATCTGTCGGTATTGACCGCGACCGTGACCGCCGTGTTGGTGACATAGGTCAGGTAGATCAGCGCAAGCGCCGCCAGTGCCGCCAGCATCCACAGCACCGCGACGACGATGAAGCCACGGCCGTCACGAAGGCCCGCCTGGTCGCGCCGCGCTCCGCTCACAGCTGCCGCTCCTCTTTCTCCGCCTGTTGCGGACGGGTCCGCGCCGTCACGCAAGTCGACGGATTCTTGGCCCGCGCGCATTCGGCCGGCGCCGTGATGCGCGGGACCACCGCGCCCGAGACCGCGAGCACCTGTCCGGTCGCGCTGTCCCGCACCGTGATGCGGATGCGATCCGGCAGCTGCGTCTGGCCGCGCCAGGTCGGCTGGTATTGACCGTCGGGTCCGGCATAGGAAAAGCTGACGCGGAACGGTGCCCGGATCAGCACGACCTGATCGACGAAGCGGATCTGTCCGTCCGTCGGCATCGGCTGGAACGGCGCGCGCTCGCGCACCAGCGCGAGACCTTGCGCGTCCGCCTTTTCGATCAGACGAACGAATTCGAGCCCAGGACGCGCGTTCGGGCCGAGCGCCGTGCGCAGGAAGGTCACGGACAATTCGGTGCCGTCGAACAGCGGCGCCTTGGCATCGCCATTGACGGTGATCTGCTCGGCGACCGACAGGTCGGCCACGATGCGGTCGAGCCCGGTTGCGAGCCGCTCGGCGCGCTGCACGCGGGCAATGCCGCGATTCCAGTTCGGCAGCCATTGCGCTGTCACCGTCGCCAGCGCCGCCAGGATGACGGTCATCAGCAGCGTCGCCAGAAGCACTTCGAGCAGCGTGAAGCCCGCCTCGTCGGCCAGTGCGCGGCGCAGGCGTTTCATTGCCAGACTCTTCACTGAGAGGCCCTCGGCACCAGCTTCACCGTCGTGATCTGGATCGCAGCTCCGTCGCCGCGCTGCAGGCGCAGGTTGACGGCCAGCGGCACAAAGCGATCGCTGGCAGGGTCGCCGCCGGCCATACGCATCGGCGCGACATCGATCCGCCACCGGCTGCCGGCCAGCTCGCCGCTCCGCCGGCCAGGCTTCAGCAGAGCGCGCGCCGGCAAATCCGCAAGCAGCGTCTCGGCCGTGCCCGCAAGCGCCAGTTGCTGGTCGATCGAGCGCGTCCCCTTCGCCGTCGCGGCGATGACGGAGCCGATCGTCCCGAGCACGACCGCGATGATCGCGAGTGCAACCAGCGTCTCGATCAGCGTGAAGCCGGCCGTATCAGAGCTTCTGCGTGACAATCTCGACGCCTCCGGTCAGCCAGTTGACCCGCACCTCGTATCCCATGCCGGGCCGCGCCAGGGCGATTACCCCGCCGCACGACATGCCCGACGGAAAGAAATCGATCGACCGGCCCGCCGTGCGGTCGGCGCAGCGCGCGGCCAGCATCGCCTGCACCACGACGTCGGCCGGAAGGCGGATGGTCCGCCCGGTGACGCCGGAGCGGATCGCGCGCGCCTCCGCATCCACCTGGGTCGCCACCCTGGTTTGCCGGCGCAGCGCCGCGTTGCGGTCGGCCTTCAGCAGCGCCGCGGTCTCGACCGCGTAGCTCTCCAGCCTGGCGCGCGTCGTCGAGCGCGGGATCGCCGGCAGGATGATCGCCGCGAGCAGACCGATGATCGCGAGAACGCACAGGATCTCGATCAGCGCGAAGCCGCGCGCCTCGAAGAGGCCGTCAGCGCGCGCCGCTGACAATGTCGGCTGCCGTTCCACTGCCGCCTTCCTGACCGTCCGATCCCAGCGAGATGATCTCGTAAGGCGCGCTCGCGCCCGGCGAGCGATAGACGTAGAGGTGCCCCCAGGGGTCGTTCGGCACCACGCCGCCGCGCAAATAAGGACCGTTCCAGCCGGGCTGATTGTTGCCCCGGGTCAACGCGGTGAGCCCTTCGTTCGACGTGGGGTAGCGGCCGAGATCGATGAAGTAGAGATCGAGCGCGCTGGAAAAGCTCTCGATCTGGATCTTCGCCGCCTTGGCCTTGGACTCGCTCAGGTAGTTCAGCACGCGCGGGCCGACCAGCGCCATGATCATGCCGATGATGGTGATGACGACCAGCATCTCGACGAGGGTGAAGCCCGCCTCCCCTTGCCGCGCGCGCCACCTGCCGCGCCTTGCGCATGGATGTTTGGTCACTTCAAGCCTCTCCCGTTCCCTGCTATCCGACAATCTGGCTCACCGACATCAGCGCCGTCATCACCGACGTGATCAGGCCACCGACGACCAGCGATATCGCAATGATCGCCGCCGGACCCGCGATGCCGACGGCGCGGTCCAGCATGCGCTGCAATTTTGCCTCGTAGAATTCAGCGATGCGTCCCGACAGCATCGGCAATTGCCCGGTCTCGTCGCCGAGCCGGAGCATGCGTACCGCCATCGCCGGCAGCGCCTCGGTTTCGGCGAGTGCATCGGACAGTTTCGAACCATGGCGAACGCGGTCCGCGGCGTCGCTCCAGACCGCAGACGAGCCGGTCGTCGCCATCATGTCGACGAGGATGCGCAGCGTGATGGTGAGATTGACGCCGCTGCCGAGCAGCAGGCCGAGATTGCGACAGAACAGCGCCGTGCGGTAGGCGCTCATCACGTTGCGGATCGCCGGCAGCCGGGTGATCGCATTGGTGATGCTGCGACGAAGGCGCTCCTGCCGCAGCAAGAGCCACGCTGCTGCAATGGCGGCCGCAAGCGCCGCCAGCACCGCATCGGAATTGCCGCGCAAGAACGTCGAGACGTTGAGGAAGGCGCCGACGACCGGATCGATCTTGGCGCCGAAATCCTGCAACACGGATGCGAACTGCGGCAGCACGAAGGTGAGAAAGAACAACAACACGCATCCCGCCGCGCCGAGCACGAACAGGGGATAGCGGATGGCGTCCGACAGCCGCTGTCTCAGCGCCTCGCTGCGCGTGCGCTCCCCGGCCAGCACCTCGAGCACCTGGTCGAGGGATCCCGAGGCCTCGCCGACCCGCACCAGCGCGACATACATCGGCGGGAACTGCCCTTCGTGCCGCGCCAGCGCTTCGGCAAAGCTCTCGCCCGACACGACGCGCGAGCGGATGTCGGCGACGACCGGACGCAGCCGGCCGAAATCGGGATCGACCGCAAGCAGCTCCAATCCGTCATTGATGCGCGCGCCGGCGCGCAACAGCAGCGCGAGGTCGCGGGTGAAGATGGTGACGTCTTCGGGCTTCGGCCGGTTGAAAAGGCTGAACACACGGCCGGCCGAGCCGCCCTCTTCCGGCGTGACGTTGTCGACCAGAACGAGGCCGAGCCGCTCGATCCGCTGTGCGACGTCGGCCGGTCCCGGCGCAGCGATCGCCCCGGAGACCAGTTCGCCATTGGCGTTGAGCGCGCGGTAACGATAATTCGGCATGCGTTAGCGCACCGTCGTGACGCGGAAGACCTCGGGCACGGTGGTGAGCCCGGCCCGGCATTTGGCGACTGCATCCTCCAGCATCGTCGTCATGCCGCCGCGCATCGCGGCGGCGTCGATCGAATGGGAGTCGGTTTGCGGCCCGACCAGTGCGCGCACCTCGTCGGACATTTCCAGGATCTCGAACACGCCGTTGCGGCCGCGATAGCCGGTGCCGCCGCAGCGCTCGCAGCCGCCGGCCTCGTGCACGACTTCGCCGCATCTGAAGCCGATCACCGCAAGGCGCGGGTCCTTGCCAAGATCGGCCTCGGTCAATGCATGCGGCACCTTGCAGCGGTCGCAGAGCACGCGCACCAGGCGCTGCGCCACCACGGCACGCAGCGTCGACTTCAGCAGGAAGCCCTCGATGCCGAGATCGATCAGACGCGGTACGGCGGCCGCCGCCGTCTCGGTGTGCAGCGTCGTCAAGACGAGGTGGCCGGTGAGCGCGGCATGGATAGCGATATGGGCCGTCTCGGCGTCGCGGACCTCGCCGACCATGATGACGTCGGGGTCCTGGCGCACGAAGGCGCGCATGGCGGACGCGAAGGTCAGCCCGATCGACGGCTTGACCTGGGACTGGTTGATGCCGGGGATCTCGTATTCGACAGGATCCTCGATGGTGAGGATCTTTCGCGTCGGCTCGTTCAGGATCGACAGCATGGTGGCGAGCGTCGTGGTCTTGCCGCTGCCGGTCGGGCCGGTCACGACGATCATGCCGTGCGGCATCGCCAGCAGGCGCGTCATCACGCTCTCGTCGCGTGCGGCGAGGCCAAGCTTGCTCATCTCGAGGAGGCCGCGATCGCGCGGCAGCAAGCGGATGACGGCGCTCTCGCCGTGCTGGGTCGGCATGGTCGCGACGCGAACGTCGATCTCGCTGCGCCCGACCCGGACGCGCGCCGCACCGTCCTGCGGCAGGCGCCGTTCCGCGATGTTGAGGCTGGCGAGAATCTTGATGCGCGAGATCAGCGCCTGCGGCGGAATGCCGTGCGGCGACGGCAGCGCGCGCAACAGGCCGTCGACGCGCATGCGCACGGCAAGTCCGGCACGGAAGGGCTCGACGTGGATGTCGCTGGCACGCAGGTCCACCGCGCGCTCCAGGAGATCGTTGAGCGCGCGCACTACCGGGGCGCCGCTGGCGAGATCGCGCAGGCTCTCGATGTCATCGTCGGACTGCTGCGCGACGCTCCTGCCGCCCCGATCGGCGCTTGCGTCATCGGCATCGTCGCGCTGATCGAGCACCGTGGTGATATCCTCATAGGAGGCCACGACGACATCGACGGGGGCTCCGAAAACGATTTCGGCGGCGCGAATCGCAGCCCTGTCGGAGGGGTCGGCGACAGCCAGCCGGACGACGTCGTTCGGCGCGCTGAAAGGAAAGATGGTGGATTCGCGCAGGAAGCGGCGCGAGAAGCCTTCAAGGCGGGGCGTCGCGGCGAGCAGCTGCGGAAGGCTCAGCCGCGGCAGACCAAAATGATCGGAGACCTCGTCTGCGAATTCGGCCGCCGAAAGATCGGTGGCCTCCCACAATTCACGCAAAGGGCGCGTGAGCGCGGGATTGCCCGACTTGTCGAGATGGACATGCGCCCGCGGCGGCAATGAATATTTGTCCAGAAGATGCTGTCGGAAGCTATCTGCGGAGCGGTCGCGCATCGCATTCACAGCGTTGACCTTGTTACCTGAATGCAACAACTTCGACGGGACGCGGCAGGCCCTTTACCCTTGACTTATTGCTTAGCAAAAACATAATCGTGGCGCAAATTATTGCGCGTCCGAGCCAAGGGGGATCGGATGCGATCTCCATTCACTTCCAGTGTTGGCAGGCGTATTTTGTCCGAGGTGGTTCAACCGCTCTTGCGCCTTCGCTCAGCGTTGCCTGGAACGCTCATCCTGTTGTCGTCGGCCCTGCTGCTCGGCGCCTGCATCGTTACAGCCGACCAGTCGATCGAAGCCGACCCGAAGGATCCGCGCGCGCAGGACATTGCCGACAAAATCCGCTCCCTCGATCTCCAGCCGCGGCAACCTGCAGATGCAGGCTCAAGTGGCATGGCACAGGCGAAATCGTCGAAACCGGCGATCTACCTCAGCGATGGTGCAACGCCGCAAGGCGGCGGGCTGGTCGAACGCGACGATGGGGGCGGCAGCGGCTACGACCTCAATTTCGAGAACGCACCGGTCGCCACCGTGGCGAAGGTCATCCTCGGCGACGTACTCAACGTCGGATACACGATCGACCCGCGCGTGCAGGGAACCGTGACGCTGGCCTCGGTGCGCCCCGTGCCCAAGGCGGATGCGATCTACGTGCTGGAGAACGCTCTACGCATGTCCGGTGTCGCACTGGTCCGTGACCGCACCGGCTATCGCCTGCTTCCGGCGCCGGAAGCCGGCCCTGGCGGCATCGACCGCTCGGTGAACGCCGCAGCCGGCCAGGGCATCACAGTGGTGCCGCTGCGCTACGTCTCGGCCCAAAACATCTTCAAGCTGCTCGACGCCTTCGGCGTGAAAGCGCAGACGATGCGCCCCGACACGGCCCGCAACACGCTGATCGTCAGCGGCAGCGGCACCGAGCGGGCGACCGCGGTGGACACCATTCTCTCCTTCGATGCCGACTGGATGCGCGGGCAGTCGGTCGGCATCTTCCCGGTGCGGAACTCCACGCCGGAGCCGCTCATCTCGGAGATCGAGAAGATTATGGATTCCGGCGAAGGCGGCCTGAGCCAGAGCGTGATCAAATTCCAGCCGATCGGCCGTCTCAATTCGATTCTCGTCGTCAGCCAGAAGCCGGAATATCTCAAGCGCGCGCAGACGTGGATCGCGCGGCTCGACCGTTCGGACACGGATGGCGTGAACCTGAAATCCTATCCGCTGCGCTACGGCAATTCCAAAGCGGTGGTGGCGTTGCTGAACGAAATCCTGTTCAGCCAGAGCGCCTCCAGCACGTCCTCGCTCGACAATTCCGCGGGCCAGATCTCACCGGGCTCGGGCATCGCGACGTCCTCGTCCGGGACCAATCCAATCGCCTCGCTCAGCGCGCTTCCGACCGCAGCCGCGGGCGCCGCGACTCCGGTCACCGGCGCTCCCGGCTCCTCGCTTGCCGCGCGTCCCGCTCCTTCCGCCTCCGGCGTGCCCGGGCAGGACAACGGCTCCGGATCGCTGCTCGGCACCGGCGCAAAGCCGGTCAACAATGCGATCCTGCAAAACGTGCGGATCACGGCCGACGTCAGCAACAACGCGGTGCTGGTCTACGCCAATGCGGAATCGCAGCGCATTGTCGAGCAGACCATCCGGCAGATCGACCGGCCGCAGCGCCAGATCGCGATCGAGGCCACGATCGCCGAGGTGACGCTGAACGACGCCTTGAACTACGGCGTCCAGTTCTTCATCGCCAGCAAGCACGGCTCGGTCTCCAACGTCATCGGCGGCGTCAGCAACAGCGCTGCGGTCGGCAGCAACATCGAGCAGCAGACCAGCGCGGTCAACGCCGCCGCCGGCGCGCTGCTGGGCCGCGCGCTGCCCGGCTTCAACTTTCTGATCGGGGCGGAAAACTCCCCGCGCGTGGTGCTCGATGCGCTCCACAACGTCACCACCGTCAAGGTGCTGTCCAACCCGTCGCTGGTCGTGCTGGACAACCAGCCGGCGACCTTGCAGGTCGGCGACCAGGTGCCGTTCTCGACCGGCACCGCGACCGTGCTCACCGCGAACAACACCGTCGTCAACACCATCGACTACAAGAACACCGGCATCATCCTGCGCGTGCTGCCGCGCGCCAATGCCAACGGCAACGTCGTGCTCGACATCGAGCAGGAGATCTCGAGCGTGGCTGCCGGCAGCACCGGATCGTTGACGCCGACGATCTCGCAGCGCCGGGTCAAGAGCTCGATCGCGGTGACGAGCGGCCAGACCGTGCTGCTCGCCGGCCTGATCAGCGAGACCGAGAACAAGCAGCGTCAGGGAATTCCGATCCTCGATTCCATTCCAGGCGTGGGCGATGCGTTCTCGCACCAGGGCAACACGCGCGCCCGCACCGAGCTGATCCTGTTCATCCGCCCGACCGTCATCAAGGACGGCGTCGATGCGCACGTGATCGCAGAGGAAATGCGCAGCAAGATGAACAGCCGCCTGGTCGGCACCAGCAATCCCGTGGTCACCGTGAGCCCGCCCAAGGCGGCGCGCTGAGGCGTGCGCGATCGGACGGCGAAGGTCGGGGGGGGCCCGCCGCTCGTGCTCGGCACGAGCCTGCTGGCCGGCGTGATCGCAAGCCTCGTCGCGGCTCCGGGCGCCGAAGGCCTGTACGGCGCGTTCCTGGCCGCCCTGATGCTTGCGATCGCGACGAACGATGCCCGCGACTACCGCATTCCGAACGCACTGACGGCCGCCGCCTTCGCGCTCGCCCTGCTTCGTGCCGGCGCGTTGGTGCCCGATACCGGCACCGAGGCGCTGCTCTGGCCGCTGGCCCGCGCGGCGTCCGTGGCGTTCCCGCTCCTGCTGCTGATGGCGGTCTACCGGCGCTGGCGCGGCCGGGACGGGCTCGGGCTTGGCGACGTCAAGCTCGCCGCGGTGTGCGGCGCCTGGCTCGATCTTGCGACCGTCGCCGCAGTGATCGAGCTTGCCGCGTTGCTCGCGATCGGCGCCTATGTCGTCAACGCGGCGCTGCAAGGCAAGCCGCTGCGTGCCACGGCGTTCCTGCCGTTCGGGCTATTCCTGGCGCCGGCGATCTGGATCGGTTGGCTGGGCGAGACCTGGTATGCGGACTGGCTCGGCAGCTGGCCGTAAAGGCCCTGCCTTCAAAAACTTTCGAAAACAACCCCATGCACAGTAGGCGAGGCCAGCTTTATCAATGACTTACCAGGACGCTGCATTCGCCTACGGATTTTACGAAGCGATTTGACTCGTCAGGCAAAACACCGGCAGGATTTCATCGTGACGATGCGGCCCGCTCCGGGCACCGCTTGGCGGCTGGCGGCCAAGGCGTGGCGGTCAGTGCTCGCGGCTCGGCGCCCATTCAAGCGCGCGCAGACGGGCCTGCGCGATCTCTCCACGCGTCATCTTGGTGGTCACGGCATCCCGGATCCGCGCCCGCGCCTCGCGCACCTGTGGCGGCGCCGCGGCGGTGGCCAGGTTGAGCCATTTGGAGGCCTCGACGATATCCTGCGGCACGCCCTGGCCACGGTCATAGAGCAGCCCCAGCGAATATTGGGCGCGGCTGTCGCCCTGCTCCGCCGCGCGACGGTACCACATCGCCGCTTCCGTGTAGTTCTGCGGCACACCGCGCCCGGTCTCGAACAGCATACCGAGATAGGATTGCGCAGCCGCGTTGCCGCGCTCGGCGAGCGGGATGAAGATGCGCGATGCCGTCACATAGTCCTGACGATGAAAGGCTGAGACGCCCTGGCGGAACGATTGGGCCTTCGCGGGAATCGCGAAGGCGAGCGCGAGCAGCATGGCGGCACAGCCCCACCCAAGTCGCGTGAAGCCGCGCATCCGCGGCACCGCACGGCAAAACCCTGGATTCCGGCTATCGAGGGTCTGCATGCGACCGTCTCTCCCTGCGTAGGCAGCCAGACTAGTCCGCAGGCATCCCGAAATCCATAGCGCTGCCGGACACAAGAAAGCTCCGGGCGCATCGCGCCCGGAGCTCGTCGATTGAAGCAGTTAAAGCGAAGCTCTAGTGATAGCCGCCAGCGGTCGCCGGCGTCGTGTCCGGATTGTTGCCGTTGATCTGGTTGTCCAGGTACGACAGCACGTTACCCGTCGTCGCCGCGCCGAGATTGTTGACGATCATGGAGCGGCCGATCCGAATCCCCGCAGCGCCGCTGAGCGCGACGCCCGTGCTCAGATTCTCCGAGATGTTGCTGTTGTTGACCTGAACGTTGGACGTTCCCTGCACGCTCAAGCCGACGAAGTTGTTGTGAATCGCCGTGTTGTTGATCGTAGACCTGGAGCTGCCGCCGTTGGTGTTGATGCTGATGCCGGCGCCGGCGGCCGCGGTACCGTTATGCGAGATCACGCTGTCGCGGATCATGAGCATGGAGTTGAAGTTCGAGGGGTTGACGAAGACGCCGACGCCGTTCGCACCGTTGAAATCCCTGATAAAGCAGTGCTCGATGACCACCGAGGCCGCCTGGAGGATGTTGACGCCCTTGAGCCCGGTGCCGGCCCCCTCGATATCGAGACCGCGCAGCACGATATGATCGGTCGCCGCGGCGTTGACGTTGACGCCATTGGTGCCCGAGCCGAGGATGCTGCCGACGACGCCCTCACAATAGATCGTCATGGCCTTGGTGATCGTCACCGTGCCGAAGCCTGCGGAGTCGAGGCAGTTGATCTCGCCGCCCGCCGCGGTCTTCGAGATGGCGCCCGCGAAGGTCTTGCACGGCGCGGTGCGGCTGCACGGATTGACGTCATCGCCGACACCAGACACCCACGTTCTGGTCGCTTGGGCATGAGCCGGCTGCGACACTGCGAACGGGACGAGCAATCCCAGGACAAGGGTCCATAGAGCAATTCTACGCATTTCAAACCTCCAAATCGAATTGAAAATCTAACGTTGTTGGCACGCCAGGCGCTTGTGGAGAAGCTAGAGACTAGTGATAGCCGCCAGCGGTCGCCGGCGTCGTGTCCGGATTGTTGCCGTTGATCTGGTTGTCCAGATAGGACAGCACGTTACCCGTCGTCGCCGCGCCGAGATTGTTGACGATCATGGAGCGGCCGATCCGAATCCCCGCAGCGCCGCTGAGCGCGATGCCGGTGCTCAGATTCTCCGAGATATTGCTGTTGTTGACCTGAACGTTGGACGTTCCCTGCACGCTCAAGCCGACGAAGTTGTTGTGAATCGCCGTATTGTTGATCAGGGACCTGGAGCTGCCGCCGTTGGTGTTGATGCTGATCCCGGCGCCGGCGGCCGCGGTACCGTTATGCGAGATCACGCTGTCGCGGATCATGAGCATGGAATTGAAGTTCGTGGGGTTGACGAAAACGCCGGCGCCGTTCGCGGCGTTGAAATTCCTGATGAAGCAATGCTCGATCACCACCGAGGCCGCCTGAAGGACGTTGACGCCCTTGAAGCCGCTTCCAGCGCCGTCGATGTCGAGCCCCCGCAGCACAATGTGGTCGCCCGCACCCGCATTGACGTTGATGCCGTTGATGCCGAGCGTGGCGAGGACACCGCCAACAACGCCTTCACAATAGACCGTGATGGCTTTGGTGATCGTCAGCGTGCCGAAACCGGCGGAGTCGAGGCAATTGATTTCGCCGCCCGCCGCGGTCTTCGAGATCGCCCCGGCAAAGGTCTTGCAAGGGGCGGTGCGGCTGCACGGGTTGACGTCGTCGCCCACACCGGACACCCACGTTCGGGTGGCCTGCGCATGAGCCGGCTGCGATGCGACCACCGCCCCGAACAGTCCTGCAAGCAAGGCCAAGAGTGCAATTCGACGCATTTCCGATTCTCCCGAGATTAAGCTGGGATACCAGCTCGTTGCCATGCACAAGTCTTCGCTGTCCTAGCCCGCGCGCCGCGCGGCCTACGGCATCATCACCTTTCAGATTTCGCAGAGACCTCCCCCGCCGCTTTGCGGCGCTCGCAATACGGCTTCGTGTTCAAATGATTGGGTACGCAACGCTATTGGGAAAGAACAGAAACAGACTTTTGGCACACCACGCCGCACAGAAGTTGCACGACGGAACGCAGGCCATCTAATGGTCGCACCGGATCAGACAAGGTTCAATCGAATAGCTCCCTTTTGCAGAGAATTTTTCATCAGGAACTTGCCCGCGAAAAATCGTACCTCCCGCGTTGGGAGGTTATCGGCCAGCCATGACAAGGAAATGATCGGTCTCGGCCCGATCTCGCGAGACGGACGCCATCAGCTCAGCAGGAAGCCGGAGGCGTGCAGATTGTGAAGCACATCCATCAGATTGTCGGCCACGACGTTGTCGTGACCTGCGGGTTGCGTCCATTGCTCGGACGCGGTCTGCGGATCGGCTGGCGCGGGCATAGGATCCGGCGGCTCCGACGGCCCGGACAATGTAGTTCCGCCCGCATTCTGGTTGAAGACAAAGCCGCCGTCGACGATCGCGACAGGCGCTGCGCCCACGGCGCCGTCCCCGTTGAGGTCTTGGTGGAATACTGGCTCGAGCGCCTTGAGGCGGGAGTCCGTTCCAGGCACTTCGGGCGTGAGCGTCGATACGAAATTGCCGTTGCTGTCGGTGCTCCAGACCGAGAAATAGCCAGTCGAGGCATTCTTCCATGCGATGTCATAGCCACCGCCCGAGACCTGTTCGGCGGCAACAGGCGACCAGGCACCGTGATTCCCGGCAATCACCGGCGCCCCGCCGTTCTTCAGGACGGGGCCGGCGCCGCCGGCAGTCGGATTGAGATTGTAGTTGCCGGCACTGAGGACCAAGCTGGTGCTACCCGCATTCTCGATCGTGACGCTCGCCGGGCCGCCCGATGCGCCGACGCTGCCGTCGCCGTTGAGATCCTGATGGAACGACGTCTCCAGCGAAATCAGTCGGGAGTCCGTTCCAGGCACTTCGGGCGTCAACGTCGACAGGAAGTTGCCGTTGCTGTCTGTGCTCCAGATCGAGAAGTAGCCGGTCGAGACGTTTTTCCAGGCGACGTCATAGCCGCCGCCCGAGACCTGCTCGGCCGCAACCGGCGACCAGGCACCGTAGTTGCCGGCAACGATGGGCGCTCCACCGTTCTTCAGGATCGGACCGGTGCCGCCTGCGGTCGGATTGAGATAGTAGTTGCCTGCGCTCAGGACCAGGCTGGTCGTGCCCTGAGCTTCAATGGTGATCAGTGCAGCACCGATATTGCCGTCGCCGTTGAGATCCTGATGGAAGGACGTCTCAAGCGAAATCAGCCGGGAGTCCGTTCCAGGCACTTCGGGCGTCAGCGTCGACAGGAAGTTGCCGTTGCTGTCGGTGCTCCAGATCGAGAAGTAGCCCGTCGAAGCATTTTTCCAGGCAACGTCATAGCCTCCCCCTGCAACCTGCTCGGCGGCCACGGGCGACCAGGCACCATAGTTGCCGGCAATGATGGCCGCTCCACCATTCTTCAGGATCGGGCCGGTGCCGCCGGCGGTCGGATTGAGCTTGTAATTTTGGGCGTCGAGGACGAGCGCTGTCGTGCCGACGGATTCGAGGGTGAGAGGACCCATGAGCGTCGACGTGGCGACCGTCTGGTCGGCAAACTGGAAATACTCGACGCTGGCGACGGTATCGGTGCCATCAGGCGATCCGCTTCGCAGGTCAACGAGGGTGAAGCTCTGTGTCGCCGCGCTGTAGGAAACCGTGTAGTTGGCCCGGCTGCCCGCATACACCGCGGTGTCCGTGCCCGCCCCCCCGATGATGGTGTCGTTGCCCGCACCGCCGGTGATCTTGTCGTTGCCGCCGGCGCCGTTCAACGTGTTGGCGATGGCGTTGCCGACGATCGTGTCGTTGCCGGATCCGCCGGTGGCGTTGTCGATGTAGGAACGCGCGTCGTTGTTGTAGAGGTAGGCGTTGTAGACGTTGCCCGAGGCGTAATGGCCGTTGCCGAGATAGGCCAGCTGCACGGAGGAGAACACCGACGTGGCACCGGGATTGAGATTGATGCTCAGGTTCGTCGTGTAGTTCGACAGGTCGTAGGTATCGATGCCGCCGCCGTCCCAAACCGTCTCGTAGATGCGGTTGGCCGAGCCGCCGGCGCCGCCGCCGGGTGCGAGCTGGCCGACGCCGTTGATGAACTCCTGCCCCGTGGTCGGATTCCAGGTGTAGACGGTGTTGCTGCTCTGGGTCGTGTAGTCCGCACCGTACATGGTCTGGAGCGCGAGGATATCGTTGGCCATGTAGGTCTGCGAATATCCGTACGCTTCGTTGGTGTAGCCGCCTGTCGTCGAGGCGCCGACATAGCTGCGATAGCTCATGACGGTGTATTCGCTGTCGTCGTGCGCGCTCGGCACCGCGACGTTGGCGGGGCCGCCGGCCTCCTGGCTGTGCTTGAGGCCGAAGGCGTGGCCGAGCTCGTGCAGCGCGGTGGTGAAGTAGTAATTGCCGAGCTTGGCCAGCGAGAAATTGTATTGCGTGCCGAACCAGACGTCGCCGCCGGACGAATAATTGCCCGGGTAGTAGGCGTAGGCGGTCGGATTGGCGGCCGGCGACTGCGCAACCATGATGTCGGCGCCGTTCGTGCCCGCATATTGGATGTCGGCGTTGGTATAGCCGAGGATCAATCCGATCGCGTAGTTGATCGCCGTCTGGATCTGCGTGGGTGCCGAGGCAAAACCCGACGTGGTCGGCTCGCTGCCGCCGCCGTAATAGGGATTGGAATAGTCGCTCGGCGCGTCAGGAAAGCTGTAGGTGATCGTGCCCGACCATTTGACGCCCGACAACAGGCCGTCGATCTCGGCGTTGTTGGTGGCACTGACATTAACAGCGGTAGCCAATTGAATCTCCAAAGCAACGCGTCGTGTGATTCGCCGCGGGGGCACATGATTTTAGCTAGAGAGTTAAACGTTTGGTTTAAATGGGGCAGCGGCGTTTGCGCTGCTCCCATAAGGCTGTGTTAGCCATTAAATACCGTAGAGATACGGAACGCGAGCATAGAGTTTGTTCCCGGAACGCCCGTAATTTGCAGGGTTTCATGAAACGACGCACACTCCCGGCCGGCCTGTTTGGCGCCTTGATTGCGCTTGCTGGACTGTCCCATCAACGTCTCGGAGGACTGCCTGTGATGGTGGAGAAGGCCAAAGCAGAGGACAGCAGCAAGGCAAGGCGCGCGCCCTCCATGCCGATGGCGCGCGATCCTGCCGCTGCGGTGGCAGAGGAATATGAAGCTGCCCGCCGGAAGGGAACGCGGGAGGCCCTTGAGCTCTTCATTGCGCGCCACGGCGATGATCCCCTCGCCGCGCAGGCGCGCGCCGAATTGAAGCGCCTGTCGCGCTGATCTCGCAGACGCCCTCAGGCAAGGCATTTCGGCAGGCGGGACCGGCGTCGGGCCGGCTTGTCGCGTGATCTCTGGGCACTATGGTAGGCCCGCAATCTGTCCCGGAGCCTTTCACGATGCCCTTCCCGCATGCCTCGGAAGCCCTGTCGCGCTTCACCGTGCTCGATCTGACCCGTGTCCGCTCCGGGCCGACCTGCGTGCGACAGCTCGCCGACTGGGGCGCCAACGTCGTCAAGATCGACGCGCTGACCGAGGATGCCGGCGGCGAGCAGCCGGGCGGGCCGCGACGCGGTTCCGACTTCCAAAATTTGCACCGCAACAAGCGGGCGATGACGCTGAACCTGAAGGACGAGCGCGGGCTCGCATTGTTCAAGCGCCTCGCCGCCAAGGCCGACGTCGTGGTCGAGAATTTCCGGCCCGACGTGAAGAAGAAGCTCGGAATCGACTACGACAGCCTCGCCGCGATCAACCCGCGCATCGTCTATGGCAGCATCTCCGGCTTCGGCCAGGACGGCCCCTACCACAAGCGGCCGGGTTTCGATCAGATCGCGCAAGGCATGGGCGGGCTGATGTCGATCACCGGCGCGCCGGGCGAGGGGCCGATGCGGGTCGGCATTCCCGTCGCCGACCTCACCGCGGGCCTGTTCTGCGCCATGGGCATCCTCACCGCGCTGCTCGAGCGCGAGGTCTCGGGCAAGGGTCAGTGGGTGCAGACCTCGCTGCTTCAGGCCCAGATCTTCATGCTCGACTTCCAGGCCGCGCGCTGGCTGATGGAGAAGGAGGTCGCCAAGCAGGCTGGCAACAACCATCCGACCAGCATCCCGACCGGCGTGTTCAAGACCTCCGACGGCTACATCAACATCGCCACCACGGGCGGGCGGATCTGGGAGCGCTGCGCGCAGGCAATCGGTGCACCGGAGCTCTATGCCCATCCCGACTATGCGACCGCCCCTGCCCGCTCCAAGAACCGCGATGCGCTCAACGCCGAGATCGAGAAGCGCACGGTGACGAAGTCGACCGAGACCTGGGTCCGCGAGCTCAACGAGGCCGGCGTGCCGTGCGGGCCGATCTACGCCATCGACCAGATGTTCGAGGACGCGCAGGTCAAGCATCTCGGCATCGCGCAGGACGTGCCGAACGACGAAGGCCGGCACATCCGTCTGGTCGGCCAGCCCGTGACGCTGTCGCGCACGCCGAGCAGGATGGTGGCGCGGCCGCCGGAATTCGGCGAGCAGACCGAGGAGGTGCTGAAGGAGTTCGGCCTGGGGGCCGACGAGATCGCAAGGCTTCGCGACGCCAAGGTGGTGTGACCTCACGCGCCCCGTCTGCAACGACAAAGCCCGGCACGAGGCCGGGCTTTGCTTGTTGTTGACGCCTTGGTTGATCTCAGTACGTCGCTTAGTACTTGGCGACCACCGGGCCGGCGAATTGGTAGTTGATGCCGGCGCGCAGGATGTGGTCGGTGAAGCGCGACGAGACGCTCGCGCTGATCGGCAAGGCGGGTGACAAGCTGAACGGGCCGGACGAGAAGCGGCCGAGATCCATGTAGAGATATTCGAGCTTGGCGCTCCAGTTTTGCGTGATCTTGCCTTCGACGCCTGCGCCGACAGTCCAGCCGACGCGCGTCGTGGAGCTCGAGCCGACCGCCGCAATCGGGCCGAAGGGCGCGACAAGGCTGAAGCTGGAGATGGTGCCCGTGGTCTTGATCTCGCCGAAGGCCACACCGCCGGTGCCGTAGAACAGCACCTTCGGGGTCGCCAGGATGCCGACGCGACCGCGAACCGTCCCGAACCACTCGAGCTTCTGGTCGACCGTCAAGGTCGTACCGGCCAGGCCGCCAGGCGGAAGGAATGTAAAGGTGGGAAGACAGGGCCCGGCGACCGGCGCGGCGGCAGTGCCCACGCAGCTATAGCCGGCGCGGCCCTTCTCATCCGACCATTGCAGGTCGCCCTCGATGCCGAAGACCCAGTTGGAGCTCTGCCAGTTGTAGCCGGCCTGGCCGCCTGCGATGGCGCCGTTCATGTCGAACGAGGCGCTGGTGATGGAGCCGGCCGGCGGCACGATCACTGCACCAGTCGCTGTGTTGGTGTAGGTGACGTCGCTGCGCGAACGGCCCCAGCTGTAGCCGGCGTTGGCGCCGACATAGAAGCCCGTCCAGCTCCAGACCGGATCGACGATAGGCGCCTTGACATAGGGCTTTGCCGCGAGATCGGCGGCCAGCGCGCCGGTCGCAAACAGCGACATCGCGGCCGCCATTCCAATCACTATCCGCTTCATGGAGAATTCCCCCTTGCACGATCTTGTGATCGAAATATACGCGCATCCTCACCCAAGGGCTGTGCCGCCGCGGCAACATTCGGAAACAATCGAACCCGCGGTGGTATCCCGGCCGAAAAACCACCTTTGTGTTCAAGTCATTGATTTAAAAAAGATATTACTCCGCATCCTAGGGCGATGTCGTCCTGGTCCCATGCGTCAACCCGACACGGGCGAAGAGATTGTCGATCACCGGCCAGAACAGCAGCAGAATCGCCAAGGTTGTGATCGAGCCGACCAGGCCGTTCGACCAGAACACCTTCAAGGTGCCGCCGGAGCCGATCATCGACAGGCGGAAGGCATCCTCGGCACGGTTGCCGAGCACGAGCGCCAGGGTGAACGGCGCCAGCGGAATGCCGATCTTCTTGAAGACGTAGCCGACCACGCCGAAGCCGAGCATCAGCCAGATGTCGAACATCGCGTTCTGGATGGCATAGGCGCCGATCGCGCAGGACACCACGATCATCGGCGCCACCGCCGCGAACGGCACGCGCAGGATCGAGGCGAAGATCGGAACCGTCGTCAGCACCAGCACGAGGCCGACGACGTTGCCGAGATACATCGAGGCGATCAGCCCCCAGACGAAGTCCTTGTGCTCGACGAACAGCAGCGGCCCCGGATTGAGCCCCCACACCATCAATCCGCCGAGCAGAATCGCGGCGGTGCCAGAGCCGGGAATGCCGAGCGCCAGCATCGGCAGCAGCGCCGAGGTGCCGGAGGCATGCGCCGCCGTCTCCGGCGCGAACACGCCCTCGATGCGTCCCTTGCCAAAACCCTCGGGCTCCTTGGCGAAGCGTTTTGCCAGATTGTAGCCCATGAAGGAGGCCGCGATCGCACCGCCCGGGGTGATGCCGAGCCAGCAGCCGATGAAGGAGGAGCGCAGCAGCGTGACCCAATATTTCGGCAGGTCCTTCCAGACGCCGAGCACGACGCGCAGCGAGATGCTAGCCGCATGTCCGCGCAGCGCAAGGCGCTCCTCCATCGTCAGCAGGATCTCGCTGATGCCGAACAGGCCGATGACGGCAACCAGGAAGTTGATGCCGCGCAAGAGTTCCGGCGAGCCGAAGGTCATGCGCAGACTGCCGGAGACCGTATCCATGCCGATGCCGGCGAGCAGCAGCCCCAGCGACATCGAGATGACGGTCTTGTGCTTGGCCTCGCGCCCGAGGCCGACGAAGGAGCAGAAGGTCAGGAGATAGACCGCGAAGAACTCGGGCGGGCCGAATTTCAGCGCAAAGGACGAGATCATCGGCGCGAGGAAGGTGATCAGGAGCACCGCGACCAGCGAGCCGACGAAGGAGGAGGTGAACGCCGCTGTCAGCGCCTCCGCCGCCCTGCCCTGCTGCGCCATCGGATAGCCGTCGAAAGTGGTCGCGACCGACCAGGCTTCGCCCGGGATGTTGAACAGGATCGAGGTGATCGCGCCGCCGAACAAGGCGCCCCAATAGATGCAGGACAGCATCACGATGGCCGAGGTCGGGTCCATCGTG
The DNA here is from genome assembly GCF_053629095.1 of Bradyrhizobium sp. USDA 372. Taxonomy (NCBI): domain Bacteria; kingdom Pseudomonadati; phylum Pseudomonadota; class Alphaproteobacteria; order Hyphomicrobiales; family Nitrobacteraceae; genus Bradyrhizobium; species Bradyrhizobium sp. USDA 372. The sequence goes on from NZ_JBRJHR010000001.1 coordinate 1,714,070, forward strand.
AAGGTGAGCGGCAACAGGATCGCAACGCCGTTGGGGCCGCCGAGCCCGGGCAGCACGCCGACGAAGATGCCGAGCACCAGCCCGACCATCATCAGCACGAGCGTCTTCCACGTCAGCAGGACGGCAAAGCCGTGGAGCAGGAGACCGAGAGCTTCCATCGCGCGGCGCCCCTAGCGGCCGAGGGCCGCTTCGAGCGGCCCCTTCGGCATGATGACGTCGAAGGCGACGTCGAAGGTGACGAACATGAGCGCCGTGAACGCGAACGCGGTGAGCAGCGACTTCCACAGCGCGATCTTTCCGACGAGCCGCATGAAGCCTGCGATCAGGAGAAAGCTCGCGACATAGAGGCCGAGGAACTGGGTCGCCAGGCAGAACAGCAGCGTCGGCACGAACACCGCCAGCACGCGGCGGCCTTGCGCGCGCGTGACGAAGGTCCCCGACGAGGCGCGCCGTGCCAGCAGCGCCGCGATCAGCCCGTAGAGGCTGCCGCCGGCGAGAATGACGGACAGATAGAACGGGAAATAGCCGGGCTCGGGCCCGGTCGCATCCCAGGATGCGCCGGTGCGCCAATTGTCGTAGCCGAGTGTGACCGCGAGCGCGAGCAGCAGGAGGCAGACGACGATCTCGATCGTGCCGGAAGAGACGACGGAAGGGGAATCGTCTTCGGGCGCGGTGGGATCCTCGACGACGATTTCGATATCGGTTTGGGACATGCGATGCCAGATCAAATGCGCTGTCATCATCCGCGAAAGCGGATGATCCAGTACGCCGTGCAGAAGCCGTCCTTCGCCGAATTCTGTGCAATACTGGATGCCCCGCCTTCGCGGGGCATGACGCGGAGGATGTGATTACTTCGCGACGAAACCGGCTTCCGTCATCAGCGACTTGTTCAGCGCATCGTCCTCCTCGAGGAACTGCACCATGTCCTTGCCGGTGAGGAAGATCGGCTTCAGCGCCTGCTTCTCCATGTACTCCTTGTATTCCGCCGTCTGCGTCACCTTGTGGAACAGATCGACGTAGAATGCCTGCTGCTCCGGCGTGACCTTGCCGGGCAGGAACATCGCGCGCAGCATCAGATATTGCACGTCGACGCCCTCCTCCTTGCAGGTCGGGATGTCGGCCCAGGACTGCGTGTCGGTCACCTTGGTCGTGTAGGAAATGCGCTCCCTGTCGAACACGCAGAGCGGCCGCACCTGGCCGGCGCGCCAGACTTCGAGATTTTCGGAGGGGTTGTTGACGTTGGCCTCGGTGTGGTTGCCGACCAACTGGGTCGCCGCCTCGCCGCCGGACTTGTAGGGCAGATAGGAGAATTTCGCGCCGGTCTTCTGCTCCAGGAACACGGTGAGCACATGGTCCTCGCGCTTGGAGCCGGTGCCGCCCATCTTGAACGGCGCGCTCGCGGCCTTCGCCGCCGCGACGAAGTCCTTCACCGTCTTGGGGCCCGCGCTGTTGTCCCACAGCACGAACTGGTCGAGCGCGACCACGGAGACCGGCGTCAGATCGCGCCAGTTGAACGGGATCTTCGCCGACAGCGGCAGCATGTAAATCAGCGAATAGGCGATCAGCACCTTGTTCGGATCGCCCTCGCTGGACTTCATGTACATCAGCGCTTCCGCACCCGAGGCGCCGCCCTTGAGCGAGACCACGATCGGCTGCTTCATCAGATTGTTCTTCTGGATCGCGGCCTGCATCATCCGCGCCATCTGGTCGGAGGCGCCACCCGCGCCCGCCGCCACCACGATCTCCACCGGTTTCGTCGGCTCCCAGCCCGCAACAGCCGGCGTGCCACAAACCGCCATTGCGAGCGCAATTGCGGCCTTCATTCCATGTCCCACGTGCGTCTTCCCTATCTTCTTGTTTGCATTGGAAATTCGGCGATGAATTCAGCGCCCATTGTGCTGGCGAATCCAGCCGAGTTCAAGCCATCCGGCGTCATCCCACTTATGACTTTGGAATGAGGGCGGCGCGGCGCTCGAAGGCGCGGGCCTGCCTGGGCCCGCGCCTCGCCGCGATGACTGGGATCTAGACGACCAATATGTCGTGCTGATTGAGCAGCACGCCGCTCTGCAGGGTGACCAAGGCGACCGCGGCGCCTTGCGTCCCGTCGGCGCTGAAATAGAGCGTCTGGCTCGCGGTGTCGAAGTGGAATTGGGAAGATCCCGAAAACACATCGTCGCCGGAAGCTTCGAACGTCACGTCCATCCCCGCCGTCAACCCGCCGCCGAACCCGCTCGCCGAAACCGCGATCCGGTCGTGCTCGGTGGTGTTGTTGAAATCGCCGACCGTGCTCGGACCGGACGGCTGCAGGAAGGCGAAGCTGTCGTCGCCACTGCCGCCCGTCATGACATTGCCGCTCGCGGTGGCGATCAGGACGTCGTTGCCGCCGCCCCCGCTCATCGTCTCCGTCCCGTTGGTGGCGATCAGGATATCGTCGCCGCCGGTGCCGGTCAGCGCGGTCGCGCCGGCCGCGTTGTTGACGATGGTCGCGGTGGCAATATTGGACGAGGTCGTGGTGCCGTCGGAGGTCGTGTAGCTGAACGAGCCGCCGAGCGTCGCGTCGTCGCCGAAGAAGGCATCGCCGAACTGGAAGGCGCTGCCGCCGGAGCTCGCCGTAATGGTGCCGAGCGACAAATGGTCGATGGTGTCGGGGTCGGTGTCGTTCATGGCGAGCGCCCAGCTCGGGATCTCGACCGTCGCGTTGGCGCCGACATCGGTGATGACGGTCTCGCCGACCGCACTCGGGGCGTCATTGGTGCCGATGATGGTGACGGTGACGTCCTGCGTGGTCGAGCCGCCATTGTTGTCGGCAATCGTCACCAGATAGTCCTGGGTCAGGGTCTGCCCCTGCGCCAGGAACTGGATGTCGGCATTGTCCACGGTGAAATGCCAGGCGACCGATCCCGTGCCGCCGGCCTCGCTGACCGGATCGAGCGAGAACGTGCCGACATAACCGCCGTCGCTCGGCACGAAGCTTGCGCTGTGCGTGTCGCCGGGGTCGACGTCGGAGAACGACAGCGCGCCTTGCGTGGATTCGGTGGCGGGTCCCGTCGCCGGACTGACATTGACGGAATCGAGGATCATGCCGGTGCCGTCGTCCTCGTAGGTGAACTGCAGCAGCGTCGAGGACAGCAAGCCGTCGCCGAGCACGTCGAAGGAATAGTGGTTGACGCCGGACGGCACGTTGGCGAGCGACAGGATGGTCACGCCGTCCCACGACACCGTGAACGGCGCGTTGACGCTCTCGGGGTCGCCGATGACGTCGAAGCTGACGAAATAGTGCTGGCCCGGTGTGGTCGCGACGTTCTGCGACAGCGTTTCCGGGCTGCTGTTCGCCAGCAGCTCGACCGAATAATGGCCGAAGCTGCCGCCGAGCTCGAGCTGCGTGACGCGGATGTGTCCGCCGCCGCTCACCGTCCAATTGGCGAAATTGCCGGTCTCGAAATCGCCGTTGAGGATCACCGGCGGGCCGGCGTCCTCGGTGACCGAGCCGCTGAGATTGGCCGCCGTGACAAGCGGGTTGTCGTTGGCACCGGCGATGTCGAAGGTCAGCGTGGTCGAGGCCTGATGGCCCTGGCCGTCATCGACGGTGAAGGTGAACTGGTCGGTGACGCTGTCGCCGGCGAGAAGCGCGTCGACCGAAGCATCCGCGACATAGCCGTAGGAGCCGTCGGCGTTGAGGACCAGCGTTCCATGCGCACCGGCCACCGCAACGCCGACATTGGCGGCGCTGCCGTTGACCTCGGTCACGGTCCGCGGCGTGCTCAAATCCACCGGCTGCGTGATGTCGAAGATGGCCCCCGTCGCGATCGCCGTGCCGGCATCCGGGCCCGCGGTATCGGACGCTGCAACCGTCAGCGGCGTCAGGACCAGCGGATCGGCCGCACCATCGATGGTGACGGTGACGGTCTGGGCCGAATTGATGAAGCCGTCCCAGACGTTGACGGAATATTGCACTGTCAGCGTCTCGCCGAGGCTCAGGAAATCGAGATCGGCATCGGCGATGCTGAAGGTCCAGTCGACGCTGCCGGAGCCGGTGCCGGTGGAATCGTGCAGCACGGTGGCGAGCGCCGATTGCAGGTCCACCAGAGTCTGCGCCGGGACGGCGAAAGGATTGGCCGACCACACCGCGGAATCCAGCACGACGCTGACCGAATGCGTGTCGGACAGATCGACGTCGCCAAAGCTCAGCGTGCCCGTCGGCACCGGGCTCGTCGTGTCGGGCGACGGCGACCCGGTCACGCCCGGCTGCTCGGACAGCGCGGCGGATCCCGGTCCGCTCGTGATCACCGGCGCGTCGTTGGCGCCGCTGATGGCGACGGAGACGGTCTGGGTCGCGCTGGTCGAGCCGTCCGCGACCGTGATGTCGTAGGTCACCGTCAGCGTCTCGCCAGCGGCGAGATAGTCGAGATCCTGATCGGCAATCGCAAAGTCCCAATCGATGCTGCCGCTGCCGGTGCCGGTGGAATCGTGCAGCGTCGTCGTCAGCGCCGCCGCGAGATCGGCCTGCGTCGCGGCAGGCGGCGTCGGCCCCGAGACCGAGTCCAGCGTCGCCGTCACCGTGTGCGTGTCGCTGGTGTCCGCGTCGGTGAAGGCCAGCGTGCCGGCCGGACTGGTTGGTGTCGTGTCGAGGACCGGGGAGCCGGTGGTGGCGTCCTGCTCGGCCACGGTCGAGGATTGCGGTCCACTCGTGATCACGACCGGCTCGTTGACGCCGAGGATCGTGATGGTGACGTCCCGGGTGGTGGCGGCTCCGGAGGGATCGGTGACGGTGACGTGATAGACGAGCTCGAGCGTCTCGCCGCCGTTGAGGAAACCGGCCGAGGAATTTGGAAACGCGAAATTCCAGTCGACCTCGCCGATCAGATGACCGGTCGAATCCTGGAGCGAGGTGCCGAACGCGGCGAGCAATTGCGCATTCGTCAGGGGTATCGCGCCGCCGCCGGAACGGCTCGCCGTGACCGTCGTCGAGACGATATGCGCATCGGCAAGATCGATGTCGGTGAAGACCAGGCTGTCATGCGCGGTGAGATTGCCGGCCGGGTCGACATTCTGATCCTCGACGAGAGCGGCCGATTCCGGGCACGACAGGAACAGCGGCCGGTCGTTGGTGCCGACCACCGTCACGGTCACCGTCTGGGTCGAGACTCCGCCGGCATGATCGTCGAGCCGCACGGTGTAGGTGATGTCGAGATGCTGGCCCGCGGCCAGATAATCGAAGGCGAGATCGGGCGCGGAGAAGGTGGTGTTGATGGTTCCGGTCGAGGAGCCGGAAGCCTTGACGACGTTGTCGACATGGAAGAACGACATCAGCTCGGCAGTGCCGAACGGCCCCGGCAACAGACCCGCGGTGGCACCGGAGGCGGAGACGGCCGTCACGGTCGCGGTGTGCCCGGTGTTGGCGAGATCGTCGTCGGTGAAGTTGAGCGCGACGTGAACCGTGTCGGGCGAGAGCGACAGCGTCTGATTGGTCTGCTCGGTGACGGTCGCCGCCGTCGTCATGTTGATGGCCGGCTTGTCGTCGGTGCCGGTGACGGTGATCTTGACCGTCTGGATGGCGAAGCCGCCGTGATTGTCGAACACCTTGATGTCGTAGGTCAGGACCAGCGTCTGGTTCTTGGCGAGGAAATCGAAATCTTCGTCCGCGTCGCTGAAACTCCATTTGAGCTGGCCCGAGCCGTTTGCATCGCTCAGGATCTGCGATTGCATCGCGGTCTGGAAATGCGCGAGCGACGCCGCCGGGACGATCGTTCCGCCTGATACCACCGCGGAATGCAGCGTCGCCGACGTCGTATGGGTGTCGGTCCTGTCGCTGTCCCTGAAGCTCATCGTCCCGGACAGCGTGTGCAGCGAGGTTGAATCGTTGAGGTTGGCGAATTCGGTGAAGCTGCCCGTTGCGGACGACGAGGTGAAAACCGGCGTGTGGTTGGTCATGGAAAAATCCCTGCCTGCGTTGCCATGGAGGCGCCGCCGCAGGTCAATGCGGCGACGTGACTAATCGGTCTGAGAAATCAGACGAGACTCGACGGTCTTGCATCAAAGCGATGGCTTAAGGGGTCTTGGTTCAGGACCTTTGGTTGCTCGCGAGACCGAGCCTGGGGTCGGGATGGCCAGCAATGAATTCTGGCGCGGCTCGCGTGGTCGAAATTACGTCGCTAGATCTACAGTTCAATTTCAGTTCAATGACGTCTGGTTGCAGCACGGCCGGTCAGAACGCCCTCACGCAATTCACGTCACTCAATGTGGATGGAAGCCAAGATCACTTGCTTGCCGGCCGTTCGACAGGAAAAAACTTCAGAAGATGGAATGCAACCTGCGCGATCTTATGCATGAGCCTCTCGCGCCGTCAACGTGGCCGTGCAGATTCGGGCGCACGCAATCGCCGTTCCGAACAGTGGAACCGTTTGATGGATTTGTGACAATTGCGATCTGCAGCGACCGCCGACGGTTGACGTCCAGCAATTTGCCTGGCGCGCCGCGTCCGGCACGGCGCAGGTCGGACTGAGGCGGGGCTACTTGCCCTTCCAGACCGGCGCCCGCTTGTTGAGGAAGGCGTCCATGCCCTCGCGGAAATCTTCGCTCATATAAGCCTTGAGGATCAGGTCCTCGCCTTCCTCGCGCGACAGCGTGCGGCGGATGCGACGCACTGCTTCCTTGGTCGCTTCCAGCGTCAGCGGCGCGTGGCTGGCGACGAGCTTTGCAGTCTCGTCGGCGCGGCGCTGCAGCGTCTCCACGTCAGGCACGACCTCATTGAGCAGGCCGAGCGCCAGAGCCTCCGGCGCCTCGACCAGGCGCGCCTTGAAGATCAGGTCCTTGGTGCGGGCAGGACCGACCAGCGCGACCACGCGGCTGACGTTCGACATCGACAGGCAATTGCCGAGCGTGCGCGCGATCGGAAAACCGATCCGCGTCGTCTCGGTGCCGATGCGAAGATCGCAGCAGGCCGCAATGCCCGCGCCGCCGCCGGTGCAGGCGCCGGCGATCGCCGCGATCACCGGCACGCGGCACTGCTCCAGCGTGCCGAGCACGCGGTCGATGCGCGCCTCGTAGTCGAGCGCATCCTGCGCGGTCTTGAAGGCGCGGAATTGCGAAATGTCGGTGCCGGAGGCAAACGCCTTGTCGCCCGCGCCGGTCAGGATCAGCGCCTTGATCGAACGATCGGCGTTGATCTCCTCGCAGATCTCCGCCATGCGGTCATACATGGCGAAGGTCATGGCGTTGCGCGCCTGCGGGCGGTTGAAGGTGATCCGCGCGATGCCGTCCGTGACGGAGTAGAGCAGGTCTTCGTTGGTCGTCGTCGGTGCGTTCATCGCGCGCTCACTTTCTTCACTAGTTCAGTCAGGCTGCCTTTAGGCAACCTGAGCCTTGGTCATCGGCACCACGTCGCGTCCCTTCAGGACGTCCATGGCCGCAAGCACGCCGCCGCTTCGGTGCGGGATCTTTGCAAGGTCGAGGCCCATCTCGACGCCTGCGAGCGTGCCCATCAGCATCAGATCGTTGAAATGGCCGATATGGCCGATGCGGAACACCTTGCCCTTCACCTTGTTCAGGCCGGTGCCGAGCGACATGTCGAAGTTTTCCAGCACAACCTTGCGGAAGGCGTCGGCATCAAAGCCCTCGGGCACGCGAACGCCGGTCAGCGCCGGAGAATGCGCGGCGGGATCGGCACATTGCGTCTCCAGGCCCCAAACCTTGACCGCAGCGCGCGTCGCGGCGCTGTGGCGCTTGTGGCGAGACCAGACGTTCTCCAGCCCCTCCTCCTCCAGCATCTTCACCGCCTCGCGCAGGCCGTAGAGCAGGTTCGTCGCTGGCGTGTAGGGGAAGGTGCCGAGCTTGTTGAAGCTGATGACCTCCTGCCAATCCCAGTACGAGCGCATGCCCGGATTGGCCTTGGCGACCGCGAGTGCCTTCTCCGAGACGGCGTTGAAGCCGAGGCCCGGCGGCAGCATCAGGCCCTTCTGCGAGCCGGCGACCGAAACGTCGATGCCCCAGGCATCGTGCTCATATTCCATCGAGCCGAGGCCGGAGATGGTGTCGACCATCAACAGCGCCGGATGTTTGACACGGTCGAGGATCTTGCGCACCTCCAAGGGAGGAGTCACGCAGCCGGTCGAGGTCTCGTTGTGCACGACGCAGACCGCCTTGATCGCGTGCTGCTTGTCGGCGGCAAGGCGCTTCTCGATCTCGGCGAGGTCGGCGCCATGGCGCCAGTCGCTCGGGATGAAGTCGACGTCGAGCTTGAACTTGTCGGCAATGCCGCGCCAGAGCACGGCGAACTGGCCGGTCTCGCACATCAGGACCTTGTCGCCAAGCGCAAACACGTTGACCGTCGCCGCTTCCCAGGCGCCGGTACCGGACGAGGGGAAGATGATCACGGGCTGCTTGGTGCGGAACACGCGCTGCATCGCGGCAAGCACGGCAAAGCCGAGCTCGGCGAACTCCGGACCGCGATGGTCCAAAGTCGGCATGTCCATCGCCCGCAGCACCCGATCGGGCACATTGGTCGGTCCTGGAATCTGTAGGAAATGCCTTCCAGTATGCACGGTCATCGGCGTCCTTCCCGGTCTTGCCTTGAATTTGATGGGCGCCGAATAGCACTATTTGACCGGCTTGTCCCCTCCTCCAAAGGGCCGTTCGGGGATGGCGGACCACCTTTAGGTGCCGACGATCTTCAGGTGCGGGCCGGCATTGCCCTGCGGGCGCTGCTCCAGCAGCTTCATGGCGACATCGACGCCGCCGGAGCGGTGCGGCACGCCGGCCACCGACAGGCCCATCTCGACACCGCTGAGCGCGCCGAGCAGCGTCAGCGCATTGCATTCGCCGAGATGGCCGATGCGGAAGACTTTTCCGGCAACTTTCGACAGGCCCGAGCCGAGCGACATGTTGTAATTGTCGAGCACGACTTTCCGGAACTGATCGGCATCATGCCCCGGCGGCATCAGCACCGCGGTCAGCACCGGCGAGAACTCCGAAGGCTCCCGGCAGAGCACTTCGAGGCCCCAATGATTGACGGCGGCCCGCGTCGCGGCGGCGAGCCGCTGATGCCGCGCAAAAACATTGTCGAGCCCCTCCTCGAGCAGCATCGCGATCGCCTCGCGCAGGCCGTAGAGCAGATTGGTCGCGGGTGTATAGGGGAAGAAGCCCTTGGCGTTGGGCTTGAGCATCTCCTCCCAGTCGAAATAGGAGCGCGGCATCTTGTTGGTCTTGGATGCAGCCAGCGCCTTCTCCGAGATCGCGTTGAAGCCGAGGCCGGGCGGCAGCATGAAACCCTTTTGCGAGCAGCTGACGCTGACATCGACCTTCCACTCGTCATGACGATAGTCGACCGAGCCGAGCGAGGAGATGGTGTCGACCATCAAGAGCGCCGGATGCGACGCGCGGTCGATAGCGGCGCGGATCTCGGCGATGCGGCTGGTCGCGCCGGTCGAGGTCTCGTTGTGCACGACCATGACGGCCTTGATGGTGCGCGCGGTGTCCTCGGAGAGCTTGGCCTCGATCACCGCCGGATCGGCGCCGCGGCGCCAGTCGCCCGGGACGAAATCGACCTCGATGCCGAAGCGGCCGGCCATCTGCCGCCACATCGTGGCGAAGTGGCCGGTCTCGACCATCAGCACCTTGTCGCCTGGCGACAGCGTGTTGACGATCGCAGCCTCCCAGGCGCCGGTCCCTGACGAAGGGAAGATCACCACCGGCCCTTTGGTCTGAAAGATCTTCTGGCTGCCTTCGAGCACGGTCCGGCCGAGCTCGCCGAATTCGGCGCTGCGGTGGTCGATGACGGGCATGTCCATCGCGCGCAGGACGCGCTCGGGGACCGGGCTCGGGCCCGGAATCTGCAGGAAATGGCGTCCCTGAGACATGAAAAGCTCCCTTTCGGCGAGTTAAGGCCCACTCTATCGCCTATTTTGCATTCATTTTTTGTCCATTCAATCGAAATCTGGTATTCGATTGCGGAGCGTCGACGCGACCAATCCGGCAAACTACTGTGCTGCAGATGAAATCCACGATTCCCGACACCGGGGTTCCGATCACCCCGCCCGCCGGCACCGGCGATCGCCAGGAAAACCGTCACGAGGCCTCGCTGCATGGCGAGATCCTGCTGCGGCTGCGCGACTACGTGGTCGAAGGCAATATTCCCGAAGGCGCGCGCGTTCCCGAGCGGCAGCTCTGCCAGATGCTCGGCATCTCCCGCACGCCGTTGCGCGAGGCGCTCAAGGTGCTCGCCGCCGAGGGCCTGATCGAGCTACTACCCAACCGCGGCGCACGGGTGCGCCAGCTCAGCCAGCGCGACCTGGAAGAACTGTTCGACGTCATGGCGGGACTGGAAAGCCTGGCTGGGCGCCTCGCCTGCGAAGCCATCACGGATGCGGAAATCACGGCGATCGAGCAGCTGCATTACGAGATGTATGGCCATTATCTGCATCGCGACATGCACGGCTATTTCCAGGCCAACCAGCGCATCCACGAGAGCATTGTCGCGGCCGCGCGCAACGAGACGCTGAAGATTGCCTACGCCAATTTCGCCGGCCGGATCCGACGCGTCCGCTACTCCGCCAATTTCGCCCGCAAGCGGCAGCGCTGGGCGGAAGCCATGCGCGAGCACGAGGCCATCCTCGATGCACTGCGCCGGCGCGCCGGTAGCGAGCTCAGCGACATCCTGTTCCAGCATCTGCGCAACAAGCGGACGGCCGCGATCGAGCACCTGACCGAGCCCCAAGAGGGCGCGCCGGCACTGCCTTGAGGGCGCCTGGCTTGCTCATTTTGCATTCACAATATAAGCGGTCAGGAATCGTAATGAATAACTCAGCGAGGCTGAGCCTCGCCGGGTCAGTCCGGGATCAGGGATGACGAACGCCTCCTCGCTCGAACGGCGCCTGCGGTCGGAATTGACCGGCGACGTCCTGTTCGACGGCTTCAGCCGCGGCCGTTACGCCACCGACGCCTCGTTCTACCAGATCATGCCATCAGGCGTGGTGGTCCCCAAGACCATGGACGAGGCCTTGCGGGCGCTGGCGATCGCACGCGACGAGGGGCTGAAGGTCACCCCGCGCGGCGGTGGCACCTCGCAATGCGGCCAGACCGTCAATGACGGGCTCGTGGTGGATCTCTCCAAGCATCTCAACCGCATCCTGTCGCTCGACGTCGAGGGCCGGACCTGCGTGGTCGAGCCCGGCATCGTGCTCGACGATCTCAACCGCCAGCTCAAAAAGCACGGCCTGTGGTTTCCGGTCGACGTCTCCACGGCGTCGCGCGCCACCATCGGCGGCATGGCCGGTAACAATTCCTGCGGCGGCCGTAGCCTGCGCTACGGCACGATGCGCGACAACACGCTCTCGATGGAGGCATCGCTCGCCGACGGCACGCTGAGCCGTTTTGGCGAGGTCTCGCGCGATCTCTCCGACCTCGCGGCCGGCGACAGCATCCGCGCGCTGTTCCGCGACATGCTCGACCTCGGCACCCGCGAGGCCGACGAGATCGCCGCGCGCTTCCCGAAGGTGCAGCGCCGCGTCGGCGGCTACAATCTCGATGCGCTGGTGCCGCGCAATGCGCCGAACAACATGGCGCATCTTCTGGTCGGCTCGGAAGGCACCCTCGCCTTCACCACCAAGGTCGAGCTGAAGCTGTGGCCCGTGATCCGCAACAAGGCGCTCGGTGTCTGCCATTTCGGCAGCTTCTACGAGGCGATGGACGCGGCCCAGCATCTGGTCAAGCTGAAGCCGATCGCAGTCGAGCTGGTCGACCGCACCATGATCGCGCTCGGCCGCGACATCGCGATGTTCGCACCCGTCATCTCCGCGGCAATCAAGGGCGATCCGGATGCCGTGCTGGTGGTCGAATTCGCCGAAGAGGACCAAGCCGACAATCTGGTGCGCCTCAAGCAGCTTACGGAGCTGATGGGCGATCTCGGCTTCGGCTGGAACAACGACACGCGCAAATGGGGTGGCGTTGTGGAGATCACCGAGCCGGCGCTGCAGAGCGGAATCGCCGATTTCCGCGCGGCCGGGCTCAACGTCATGATGTCGATGAAGCAGGAGGGCAAGCCGGTTTCCTTCGTCGAGGACTGCGCCGTTCCGCTGCCGCATCTCGCCGACTACACCGCGCGGCTGAACGAAGTCTTCGCCAAGCACGGCACCAGCGGCACGATGTACGCTCACGCCTCGGAGGGCTGCTTGCATGTGCGCCCCGTTCTGAACCTGAAGCTGGAGAAAGACGTCAAGGCGATGCGGGCCATCGCCGAAGAGGCGTTCGCGCTGGTGCGCGAGTACAAGGGCTCGCATTCCGGCGAGCATGGCGACGGCCTGGTGCGCTCCGAGTTCCACGCAACGATGTTCGGCGAGCGTCTCGTCGCCGATTTCAGGGAGGTGAAGCAGCGCTTCGATCCCGCCGGCGTGCTCAATCCCGGCAAGATCGTCGATGCGCCCAAAATGGACGACCGCTCGCTGTTCCGCTTCAAGCCGGATTATCGCGTCGCTGAGCTCAAGACCAAACTCGACTGGTCGGCTTATCCCGGCGCCGGCGGCGGCTTCCAGGGCGCGGTCGAGATGTGCAACAACAACGGCGCCTGTCGCAAGCTCGAGGGCGGCGTGATGTGCCCGTCCTATCGGTCCACGCGCAACGAGAAAGACGTCACCCGCGGCCGCGCCAACACGCTGCGGCTTGCGATCTCGGGCCAGCTCGGCCCTGATGCGCTGTCGTCGGACGAAATGATGGAGACGCTCAAACTCTGCGTCTCCTGCAAGGCCTGCCGCCATGAATGCCCCACCGGCGTCGACATGGCCAAGATGAAGATCGAGGTGCTCGCGGCGCGCGCCGCCAGCCGCGGCCTGACGCTGCGCGACCGGCTGGTCGGATATCTACCGCGCTATGCCGGCCTTGCTTCGCGCTTCGCGCCGCTGGCGAATTTGCGCAACAGCAGCCCGCTGTTGCGAAAACTGTTCGAGCGCTTCGCCGGCATCAGCGCGCGCCGGGCGCTCCCCGCCTTCCGCAGCGATGTGTTCGTACCGCCCGCCGAAAGCATTGGCCCGGAGACCGGCCGCGAGGTCGTGCTGTTCGCGGACACTTTCAATCGAATCTATGAGCGCGAGAACCTGGACGCAGCGCTGCGCGTACTCACGGCTGGCGGCTATCGCGTGCATCTACCAAAACCTGCGAGCGGCAGCCGTCCACTGTGCTGCGGTCGCACGTTCCTCTCGGCCGGTCTCGTCGACGAAGCCAAGGCGGAGCTCGACCGGCTGGTCTCGGCTTTCGCGCCGTTCGCGGCACGCGGCGTGCCGATCGTCGGGCTCGAGCCGAGCTGCCTGTTGACGCTGCGCGACGAGCTCGCTTCGCTGCGCAAGGACAACGATGCCAGGGCGGTCGGCGCCCATGCGCTGACCTTCGAGGAGTTCCTGGTGCGCGAGGCCGAGGCCGGAAGATTGCGACTGCCGCTCGGCATTGTCGCGGACAAGGCCATCGTGCACGGCCATTGCCATCAAAAATCCTTCGGCGCCTTCAAGCCGGTCGAGCAGGTGCTGCGCCTCGTCCCGGGCCTTGAGGTCAAGACCATCGAATCGAGCTGCTGCGGCATGGCCGGAGCGTTCGGCTATGGTGCGGATACCTACGATGCGTCGATCGAAATGGCCGAGTTGTCGCTGCTGCCGGCCGTGCGACGCGCGGACCCGGATACGCTCGTCGTCGCCGATGGCACCTCATGCCGGCACCAGATCCGCGACGGCACGAAGCGCGAAGCGCTTCACGTCGCGCGCGTGCTGGCCATGAGCCTCGATCGCGCCAAGTCCACTCCTCCAGCTGCAAAGGAAACCAGCCATGGCTGACCTCACCCTCGACACCGCCCGAAAAATCCTCGACGCTGCCTTCGCGAAGGCCGGCGAGCTCAAGCTGAAGCCGCTGGTCGTGACCATTCTCGATGCCCGCGGCGTGCTCAAGCTCGCGGCGGCGCAGGACGGCACCAGCCTGATGCGCGCCGAGATTGCGCATGGCAAGGCCTATGGTGCCCTCGCGATGGGCATGGGCTCGCGCGCTTTGTTCCAGCGCGCGCAGGAGCAGGCCTATTTCATCGATGCCGTGAACACGATTGCCAAGGGCGCACTGGTGCCGGTCCCCGGCGGCGTGCTGATCATGGACGGCACGACCTTGCTCGGCGCGGTCGGTGTCTCCGGCGACACGTCCGACAATGACGAGGCCTGCGCCGTGGCTGGCATCCAGGCGGCGGGGCTGAAGGCGAACGCGGGGTGAGGTGCCGTAGGGTGGGTTAGCACTGTGGGCGCGCAAAGCGCGGCCCGCAGGGCGTAACCCACCGCTTCTCCTTCCGCGGTAACAGATGGCGGTGGGTTACGCTTCGCTAACCCACCCTACGAACTGCGCGCAAGACTGCTCTCACCTCCCCGTCCAGACCGGCTTCCGCTTCTCGCTGAACGCTTTCAACCCTTCCTTGGCGTCCTCGGTCATCGCGAGCAGCGCGATCTGGCTTTCGGTGTAGGCGATGCTCTCGTCGAACGACATCGAGGCGATCGCGCGCATGGCGTATTTGCCGCGGCGGATCGCGGTCGGTGATTTGTCGACGATGCGGCCGATCAGCCAGTCGACCTTGGCGTCGAGCTCGGCGGCAGGCACGACATAGTTGAGCAGGCCTGCGGCCTGCGCGGCCTTGGCGTCGAACGGCTCGCCCGTGAGCGCCCATTCGTTGACGAGGCGGGGCGGCGCGATGCGCTGGAGCAGGCTCAGCACCTGCATCGGGAACACACCGACCTTCACCTCCGGCAGGCCGAAGACGACGTGATCGGCCGCAACCGCCATGTCGGTCATGCAGAGCAGGCCCATGCCGCCGGCCATGCAGACGCCGGCGACCCGCGCGATGGCGGGCTTGGTGGCGTTCTGTGACAAACGTAACAGATCGGCATAGTCGACATTTGGTTTAGAATGATCCATCGCGAAAGCCGCGCCGGAATTCTGCAAGTCGGCGCCCGCGCAGAACGCCTTGTCGCCCGCGCCCGTCAGCACGATGACGCGGACGTCCTTGTCGTCATGCGCATCGCGATAGGCTCTTGTGATGCCGGCGATGACCTCGCCGTTCAGCGCGTTGCGTTTCTCCGGCCGGTTGATGGTGATCCAGAACGCCTGCCCGCGCTTCTCGGTGATGACAGCTGTGGGGTCGGTCATGGCATGCTCGCTTGCTTGGTCCCGTTTTGCAGCCATTTGCGGCAGGTCGGGCCGCGCGCGCAAGGGCAATCTGCAAGGTCGCGTCACCATAGCGTGTGGGCGCAACTTCGCTTCGCGATTGAATTGGGGCTTGCGCGCGCTATCCTGACCGGAGATTTGATCACCGATGAGCCATTTCATGCGTGCCGCATTCATGTTGTTGCTGGCAGGACTGGTCGTGCTGAGCGGCGGTGCCGCATGTCCTGCGGCCGACGCCGCGAAGATCGCGCTGGTGATCGGGAACGCGAAATATCCCGACAATGAGTTCGTCCTCAGCGACGTCGCCAACGATGCCCAGGACGTCGCCGAGGAGTTGAAGCGCAGCGGCTTTGTCGTCGACAGGCAGAGCAATATCACCGGCGATGCCATGCGGCAGGTGCTGGGCCGCTTCTATGACCGCATCGAGCGCGGCGCGGTGGCGCTGATCTTTTTCGACGGCTTTGCCATCCAGTCCAATCGTCAGACCTATCTGCTGCCGGTCGACGCCCAGATCTGGACCGAGCCGGACGTCTCGCGCGACGGCTTCAGCCTCGACACCATCCTCGCCGAGATGAACACGCGCGGTGCCGCGATCAAGATCGCGCTGATCGACGCCTCCCGCCGCAACCCGTTCGAGCGGCGCTTCCGCCGCTATTCGGCCGGCCTGGCACCGGCGATCGCACCGAGCAATTCGCTGGTGCTCTACTCCGCCGCGCTCGGCGCCGTCACGGCGAGCGGCAAGACCGATCGCAGCCCGTTCATCGCCGAGCTGCTGCGCGAAATGCGCGCGCCGAACATCAGCGCCGAGCAGGCCCTGACCAACACCAAGAACGGCGTCGTTGCCGCCACCAACCGCGAGCAAGTGCCCTGGCTGGCCTCCTCGCTGACGACGGACTTCTCGTTCGCAAGCGCGGCGACGCGGCCGCGGGACGACACGGCCCCGACCAAGCCGGAGGCGCAGACAATCGAGCCGCAGAAGCCAGTCTGCGAGGTGCCCCAGGCGGAGCCCGCTCCGAATGCGGACGAGCTGGCACGAGATCCCGTCATCGCCGATCTCAGTCGCAAGATCACCGCCAACGCCAACGATGCCATCGCGCGCTACAAGCGCGGCCAGGTCTACGCGATCAAGCGCGCCTATGCGCTTGCGATGCCGGATTTCGACGCGGTGCTCCGCCGCGCGCCCAAGGACGCGGAAGCCTTGAACAATCGCTGCTGGACCCGGGCTGCGACCGGTGACCTGCAAGGCGCGCTCGCCGACTGCAATCTGGCGCTCCAGATCAACCCGGGCTTGAGCGATGCACTCGACAGCCGCGGGCTCGTCAACCTCAAGCTCGGGCGCACCGCCGAGGCGATCAAGGATTATACCGACGCGATCCAGCGCAACCCGCGCTCCTCATCCTCGCTGTTCGGCCGCGGCATCGCCGCGCGCAGAAACGGCGGCGACGGCGCCACCGACATCGCGCAGGCGAAGTCGATGAACCCGAACATCGCGAAGGAATTCGCAGGCTACGGCGTGACGGAATGCGCGCCCTGAGCTGAGGCCGCCTTCCTGATCCAGACCTTGTTGTCGTGGAACGCCGCGCCGCCGATCGGCGCGATGGTGTCCGCGCCCGTCAGCATGTTGATGCCGCGCCCGCCGATGTGGTTGCTGTTGGGATGAACGGATTCGGCGATCAGGACGCCGCGCCGCACGCCCTCGAACAGCGTCGCCATCAGCGTGGTCTCGCCGCGGCCGTTGCCGAGCGTCACCGCATCACCATCGGCGATGCCGAGCGCGGCCGCGTCGAGCGGGTGGATCATCACGCTGGCCCTGCCCTCGCGTGCCTGCGAGGACGGCGTCTCGTTGAAGGTGGTGTTGAGGAAGCTGCGCGACGGGCTGGTCGCAAGCCGGAACGGATGGGCCTGGTCGGTGTGCTCGATCACCGCCCAATGATCCGGCAGATCGGGCATCTTGTCGACATCGCCCATGAGCTGGCCGAACGGCGGATGGGCCCAGTCGGCTTTGAAATGGAATTTGCCGTCGGCGTGAGCGAAGCCGTCGAGATAATGCGAGGTGCGGAAATCCGGCTGCAGATCGCGCCAGAGGTCGGCTTCGAGGCCGGCGATGTCGCCGTGATTGCTCAGCTGCAGCGTGGCGTCGATCAATTCGCGCGGGGTCATCTCGAAGCCCGGATGCCGGGCGCCGAGCCGCGGCGCCAGCGCCTGGAGCACCTCGTGATTGGAGCGGCATTCACCGGGCGGGTCGATCAGCTTCGGCCCGACCGAGATGTGCTGATGGCCGCCGCCGTAATAGAGGTCGTCATGCTCCATGAACATGGTCGCCGGCAGCACGATGTCGGCCATCTGCGCCGTCTCGGTCATGAACTGCTCGTGCACCGCCACGAACAGATCCTCGCGCGCAAAGCCCTGCCGGACCAGCGCCTGCTCTGGCGCCACCGTCATCGGATTGGTGTTCTGGATCAGCATCGCCTTGACCGGGCCCTTGCCCTGCAGAGCTTCGGCGTCGCCGGTAAGGATGCGTCCGATCTGCGACTGGTCGAGCGCGCGCGTCGACTTGTCGATGGCGTCGTGGCCCTCGATGATGGATTCGTTGAAGTGCCACAGCGCATAATTGTTGAAGAAGGCGCCGCCGCCTTCATACTGCCAGGCGCCGGTCACCGCGGGAATGCAGAGCGCCGCATGCATCTGCGTGGCGCCGTTGCGCGAGCGGGTGAAGCCGTAGCCGAGGCGCAGGAAGGTCCGCTTGGTCTCGCCGACGGCCTTGGCAAACGCCTCGATCTCCGACACCGGGACGCCGCAAATGGCCGAGGCCCATTCCGGCGTGCGCGTCTTGAGATGCGTCTCGAGCTCGGCCGGGCAATCGGTGTATTTGTCCATGTAGGCGCGGTCGGCATAGCCGTCGCGGAACAAGACATGCATGACGCCGCAGGCGAAGGCGCCGTCGGTGCCGGGCCGCAGGATGATCTTGATGTCAGCCTGCTTCATGGTGTCGTTGTCGTAGATGTCGACCGCCGCGATTTTCGCGCCGCGCTCCTTGCGGGCGCGCGAGGCGTGCGTCATCACGTTGACCTGGGTGTTGACGGGATTGGTGCCCCAGATCACGACGAGATCGGACAGCGCCATCTCGCGCGGGTCGACGCCGGCGATCTTGCCGGTACCGATCGCAAAGCCGATGCGCGCAACATTGGCGCAGATGGTCTGATAGAAGCGCGAATATTTCTTCACGTGCGTGAGACGGTTGAGCCCGTCGCGCATCACGAGGCCCATCGTGCCGGCGTAGTAATAGGGCCAGATCGATTCCGCGCCGAACTCGCGCTCGGCCTGGTTGAAGCGGTCCCCGATCTCGTCCAGCGCCTCGTCCCAGGAGATGCGTGCGAACTGACCTGAGCCTTTGGGGCCGGTGCGGCGCAGCGGATAGATCAGCCGCTCGGGGTGATGGATGCGCTCGGCATAACGGGCGACCTTGGCGCAGACGACGCCGGCGGTGTAGGTCTGCTTTTTCGAACCGCGGACCCGGCCGATGCTGCGGCCGTCGACCACCTCGACATCGAGGGCGCAGGCCGAGGGGCAATCATGCGGGCAGGTCGAATGGCGGATCTCGATCTTGGTGTTGATCTTGGCGTGCTGGTTCATGTCCCAGTTCGTAACACCAAAATACCAGCCAGCCGAGCGCATTTATCCGGCAAGCCCCATGCGATTTGATCAAGGCGCGCGCCGGAGCTTCCTGCTGCGGTTGCGAAGGAAGCCCAGCCGGTTGGCCGCGCTACGTACAACCCAAGCTGCGCTTTCGCTATTTGTGCAACTGGGTGAGACCGGTTGGCGGACCGTCGACCGCGGTCCAGCCGCCGTCGACGAACAGCGTGCTGCCGCTGACATAGCTCGCCGCATCCGAGGCGAGATAGGCGACGGCGGTTGCGACCTCGTCGGCGCTGCTCCAGCGGTTGAACACGGTGTGGCCGGCGTAGAGATTGTAGATCTCGGGCCGCTGCTTGAACGGGCCGGTCAGCGCGGTCTCGGCGATGCTCGGGGCGATCGCATTGACGCGCACGCCGGCGTGCCCGACCTCGGAGGCAAAGCCCTTCACCAGGAGGCCGATCGCCGCCTTGGTGGAGCCGTAGATGCCGAGACCGGGCTCGATGGTCACCGCGCGGACCGAGGAGCAGGCGATGATGCTGCCGCCCTTCTGCGCGACCATGATGCGGCCGAAGGCCTGGAAGAAAAAGACCGTGCCCTTGACGTTGAGGTTGAGAACGCGGTCGAGATCCTCCTCGGTGTAGTCGAGGATGGTCTTGCGGATGTTGAGCCCCGGTGTCGTCACGGCGATGTCGAGCCGCGGAAATTTCTGCATCACGGTTTTCGCGAGTGCGTCGACGTCCGCGGCGCTCGCGGCGTTGCAAGCCGCCGCCTCCGCCCAGCCGCCCTTGTCGCGAATGCCGGCGGCGGTCGCCTCCGCTGCGTCGAGCGCGCGATCGGCGCAGACGACGCGGGCACCGAGATCCGCAAGCGCCTCGGCCGACGACTTGCCGATGCCGGATGCGGCGCCGAGGACGAGCGCGGTCTTGCCGGTGAGATCAAAGAGCTTGCGATAGTCCGTCACTGACAAAGTCTCCCTGGTGCTGCTAGCCCTTGTAGCCCATCAAGAGGCGCGGCAGCCACAGCGAGAATGCAGGGACGTAGGTCACGAACATCAGTGCTGCGATGAGCGCAGCATAGAACGGCAGGATGGTGCGCATCACCGCGCCGACCGAGATGCCGCCGATGGCGCAGCCGACGAATTGCGTCGTTCCGACCGGCGGCGTGTTGAGCCCGAGGGCGCAATTGATCAGCATCAGCATGCCGAACTGCACCGGATCCATGCCCGCCTTCATCGCGATCGGCAGGAAGATCGGGGTGCAGATCAGGATGGTCGCGGCCATGTCCATGAACGTGCCGAGCACGAACAGGATGATGTTGATGAGAAGGAAGATCACCCAGGGCTGCGTCGACACCTTGCTCATCATCGCGCCGGCGAGATCCGCCACCTCGTAAAGTCCCATCAGGTACTGGAACATGGTGGAGACGCCGATCAGCAGCAGCACCACCCCCGTCGTCTTCACCGCCTTGGCGGCGGCGCGCAGGAAGTTGCCCCAGGTCATGGTGCGGTAGATGAAGAAGGTCAGCAGGATCGTGTAGGTGACGGCGATGGCCGCCGATTCGGTTGCCGTGAAGACGCCGGACAGGATGCCGGCCAGGATGATGCCGACGATCAAGAGCCCCGGCAGCGCGGCCGCCAGCGAGCGGACGACCTCGGCCCAGCCCGGGAACTTGCCGGCCGGATAGCCGCGCCTCACCGCGACCGCGTAGGCGGCGACCAGCATGCAGACCATCAGCACCAGGGCCGGTAGGAGACCGGCGGCGATCAGCGCGCCGATCGAGACCTTGCCGCCAGCCGCCAGGGCATAGATGATCATGTTGTGGCTGGTCGGCATCAAGGCGCCCACGAGCGAGGCGTGGGTGGTGACGTTGACGGCGTAGTCGGTGTCGAAGCCTTCCTTCTTCATCATCGGGATCATCACCGCGCCCATCGCCGACACGTCGGCCACGGGGGAGCCCGAGACGCCGCCGAACAGCGTGCAGGCGACCACGTTCGACATGCCGAGACCGCCGCGGATGTGCCCGACGAGGTTCTTGGCGAGCTGCACGATCTTGTCGGCGACGCCGCCGTGCAGCATCAGCTCACCGCTGAAGACGAAGAACGGAATGGCGAGGAAGGAGAAGATGTTCATCCCCGACATCATCTGCTGGAAGATGACGGCGACCGGCAGCCCCTCGTAGAGGATGGTGCAGATGGCCGACAGCCCGATCGCGAAGGCGACCGGCACGCCGAGGATGAGGAAGCCGAAGAAGGTGGCGCCGAGGATGATCAGTTCCATGACGGGACGACCTCTTCGCCGCGCAGGAGTGCAATGATGTGCTCGATGGAAAATGAGACGATCAGGATGCCGGAGGCGATCAGCGGCACATAGCGGATCACCTCGGGCAGGCCGAGATTGGGGATCTTCACGGTGCCGACCGACGCACCGAGGATCCAGCCGTTATAGGCCATGGCAAGGCCGAACACGGCGACCAGAACGTGGATCACGATCTCGATCTTCTCCCGCACGGGATCCGAGAGCATGACCAGCAGGCTGTCCATGCCGATATGCCCGGCATCGCGTACGCCGACGGCGGCGCCGATCAGCGTGACGTAGAGAATCAGGACCAGTGCCAAATTCTCGGTCCAGGTCGGGCTGGAGTTGAGCACGTAACGTCCGAACACCTGGTAGAAGACGATGGCGACGATGACGAGCAGCCCGGTCACCGACAGGTACATGCCAAGGCGCGCGATGGGGGCATTGATCCGCGACAGCAAGCCGGTGGACGGGCGTGCCGCTACGGCCCCCTGCTCGTGACTTGCGACGTGTGGGTCTGTCATCCCGCGCCTCCTTCCGGGGTCCGGTGCCGCCTCGCGGCGACGCCGGACCCGATCCCCTGACTTGTCTTACTTCGTGTCCTGGATGCGCTTGACGAGGCTCTGCAGCTTCTCGTCGCCGGCGAACTTCTGGTAGACCGGCTTCATCGCATCGACGAACTCCGCCTTGTTGCCGATCGTGATCACCTGGACGCCGGCGGCCTCAACGGTCTTGCGGGCGGCCTGCTCGCGCGCGTCCCAGAGCTTGCGCATCACGGGCACCGATTCCTTGGCGGCCTTGCGGACCATCGCCTGGTCCTCCTTGCTCAGCGTGTCCCAGACCTTTTTCGAGATCACGAGAACTTCGGGCGCGAGGGAGTGCTCGGTGATGTTGTAGAACTTGGCGGCTTCGAAGTGACGGGAGGATTCGTAGGACGGCCAGTTGTTCTCGGCAGCGTCCACGAGGCCGGTCTTGAGCGCAGTGTAGACCTCGCCATAGGGCATCGGCGTCGGGTTGGCCCCGAGGCTCTGGATCATGCCGACCCACAGGTCGGATTGCTGGACACGGATCTTCAGGCCCTTCAGGTCGGCCAGCGATTTGACCGGCCCCTTGACGGTGTAGATCGAGCGCGCGCCGCTGTCGTAATAGGCAAGGCCGACCAGACCCGCGGGCTCCATGGCTGCCAGGATCTCATCGCCGATCGGACCGTCGAGCACGGTGCGCATGTGCTGCGTATCCCGGAAGACGAAGGGCAGGCACAAGGCGATGGTCTCGGGCACGAAATTGTTCAGCGGCGATGCGTTGATCCGCATCATGTCGAGCGCGCCGATCTTGAGTTGCTCGATCGTGTCCTTCTCCGAGCCCAGGGCGCCGTTCGGAAACACCTTCACGCCGAGCTTGCCGCCGCTCGCCGCCGCGAGCTGCTGGCCCATGAACTTGACCGCCTCGACGGTCGGATAATCGGCGGGGTGAACGTCGGCGGAGCGGAAATCGCGCGCGGTGGCCAGGGGTGCTGAGACCGCCAGTGCAACGGCTGTGATGATACCGGTGAGCGTCTTCATTTGGGCTTTCCTCCTGGGTTGATGAATTAATTATATCGTTGTCGGCCCGGCTGCAGGCCGCCTTGGGTCGCTCCGCTTCAGGTGTGAAGTCAAGCGCCAATGTCGTCCCTAGGGCGGGCGGCATTCTCTGTCCAAGCCAAATCCGGCATCGATCGATGCAAGACTTGCATCGATCGATTTCTGGCGCAATTCGCACTATGGTGGGTATGGCGGGCTGGCTCGACATCGCTGGCCCGGGCCTCCGAGGGCTGGACCCGCCCGGTCGCCATCATCGACATTTAGGCCCGAGGGATCACTCGCCGTCGAGGCCGCTCTCGGCGAGCTCGCGCAGCGCGTCGGTATCCAGCACGACGATGGCGCCATGCTCGAGGCGGACCCAGTTTCGGCCGGCCCAGGCACGCAATTGCTTGTTGATGCTCTCGCGCGTCATCCCGACCATCTCGCTGATCTCCTGCTGCGTGATGGCGAGCGTACCGCTGCCCGAATCGAGCTTGCGCTCTTCAGTGAGACCTAGCAGCGCACTGGCAAGCCGGCCCGGCAAATTCTGCAGGATCACCTGCTCGACCTGCTGACTGGTCCAGCGCAGACGCGCGCACAGCAGCTCGATGAATTTCATCGCCAGCGCCGGCTGGCTCTTCACGAACGGCAGGAAGTCCCGGCGATCGATGACGTAGAGCTCGCAATTGGTATTGGCGGTCGCATCCGCCGACCTGGGCGCGCCGTCGAGCACGGCGATCTCGCCAAAGATCTCTCCCGGACCGATCAGATTGAGGATCGCGTTCCGTCCGTCAGGCGAGGAGGAGGAAATCTTCACCGTGCCAGAAATCACCGCGAACAGATTGTTGCCGGGATCGCCCTTGGCTGCGATCGTCGCGCCACGCTTGACGTTGGTGTGCTTGGCGTAGCGGCAAAGCTGATCGAGCGCCTCCGGCTCCAGATCCGCGAAGATCGGGTGCTTGCGCAGGACCGATAGTTTGTTGCCCGCCTGTTGTCGGGGGTCGCCGGTCTTGTCCTGAGGCACGCCGGAGCTCCTAAGACTACGAGGCATCGAGTTCCTGCGTAGTCAACGTTACCAGGCATTTCAACCGGAAAGCACGCGCTCGATTTGAGCCAAATGCCACGAAAAGGCCAAGTAACGTCGGAAGTCAGCAGCCGAAAGCTGCGGCGATGCGTCTTCTTCGACGCAGAGTTGCGGATTACGCAAACCGCGATTGCGTCGAGACGCTGCCGAGGGCCAGCGGCCGCCTGGGCAAGTATCGGCCCTGGCGCGCTGGACTCGGACCTAGACCTGAAGAAGCTTCAGAGCCTGGAATCCGGATCGAGCCGGCCCGCGCCGGTTTGCCGGTCGGCCCAAGCCAAAGCTACGGCGAACGCGACGAAGATCGCGACGACGATAACGGTCACCAGCAACGCGTCAGCAGGCATCATCCCCTCCCGGATTTGTCTCCGGCATTATTTTGCGGGGCATGGCCGCCGTCATTGATCGGGATCAAATTGCCGCGAGCGTCGCGGACAGGAGGTCAGGCTGCGGCGATGGCCTCGACGCGAGCGGGATCGAGCAGGCTGATGCCGCCGTGAATGATCTCGATCACGCCGAGACGCTCCAGCTTGGTAAAGGTGCGGCTGACGGTCTCGATGGTCAGGCCGAGATAATCGGCAATGTCCTGGCGGCTCATCGGAAGCGCGACGATGTCGGACGGACCCTTGAGCGCGACCAGCCGCTCACGCCAGCCGAGCAAAAAAGTCGCGACCTTCTCGTCGGCCGAGCGGCGGCCGAGCAGAACCATATGGTCGCGCGCCTGACTCAACTCGCGAATGGCCAGCTCGTTGATGCGCCTGAGCAATTGCGGCCGCTCTTCGGTGAAGCGGCCGAATGGCCCTTTTGGGAATTGGCACACGTTCACCACGCCGATCGCATCGGCCGAAAAATTGTGCCGGCCGGACAGATTCATCCCCAGGAAATCACCGGGCAAGGCAAAGCCGACGATTTGCCGCCGGCCGTCGGGCAGCAGCTTGTAAAGCCGCATGACGCCTTCGAGGACGTTGTAGAACGACGTCGTGATGTCCTCCTCGGAAAACACGGTCTCGCCCGAATCAAAATGGACGCGGCGGCCGAGATGCTCGAACTCCCGGAGTTCGGCTGCATCGAGCGAC
The DNA here is from genome assembly GCF_053629095.1 of Bradyrhizobium sp. USDA 372. Classification (NCBI taxonomy): domain Bacteria; kingdom Pseudomonadati; phylum Pseudomonadota; class Alphaproteobacteria; order Hyphomicrobiales; family Nitrobacteraceae; genus Bradyrhizobium; species Bradyrhizobium sp. USDA 372. Next base: position 1,738,887 of record NZ_JBRJHR010000001.1, read on the forward strand.
GAGCAGACCGCCGCTCCGCGCACGGCACAATCGTCGCAAAAATGCCCGTTCGGCTCACTCGTGACCACGGAAGGCTTCATCCACCGCTCCCCCGCGCCGGCCGCTCCCGACGTCAGGCCGAGTCCACCGCGCGGCTGCATTTTACTGCACCGAGCCGCAGCCGATTGACCCAGATCAAATTCGAGCGGCATCGCCGTCATATTCTGCTTCCACGGTTCGACGGGATGATGTTTCCATGCTGCAAAGCGCACTGCGCTACGGCCTGATTGGGCTGCTTCTGATCACGCCTGCGCTAGCGGCCCCGACCGCCGAACAACGCGGCAAGGCTCTTGCCCGAGCCAATTGCGCACGCTGTCACGCGATCGACCGTGCCTCCAAGAGCCCACTCGAGATCGCACCTCCGCTACGCAACCTGCATCGGCGCTATCCGATCAACAGCCTTGGCGAAGCGCTGGCCGAGGGGATCTCCACCGGACATTCCGACATGCCGGCCTTCGAGCTCAGCCCGGACCAGATCCACGACCTGCTGTCCTACCTGAAGACGCTGGAATAGTCGGCCTCACACCGCCTGCACGGTCCATCCGATCAGCTCCTTCGCGATGCGTGCGAAGGCCGCATCGAAGGCGGCGACTGAAGCGGCCGGATCGACCTTGTCGAGCTTTTCGCTGGTCTCGATGAGCCGCGATGCGATCACCTTGCCGTTCTTGTCGACGATCCGCGCCGACAATCCGATCTCGGCCCGAGCCTCCCCATCCGTCGCGATCCGAAAGCGCCGGATGTCGATCAGGAGCTGGTAATCCGCCGGCCCGAGATCCGTCGTGCGCAGCGGGGCGTGGGCGATGTCGTAGTTCTCGAAACTGTCGATCAGGCGTGCCTGCACCAGCTTCGGAATGCTGTCAGCCCAGAGGAAGTCCGCAAAGCCCGGCCTGTCCCCGCTGGGCGCGAACAGCATGCGCTGGGTCTGCAGCATCGCCACCGCCGTCGGCTCGGGAATTGCCAGTGAGGCGGACAGCGTCTTGCCGGCTGGCCCGAGATTCTGCGGCGTGCGCAGGTCGTAGGTGACCTTCTGCGCGGGCGTGCCGCCTCCGGTCATCTTGTCGAGGCCCGCCAGGATGCCGTCGATCTTGCCGGTGTTGCGCGCGAGGCCGTCGGAGAAGGTCTTGAAATTGGCGATGGTGTCCTTCAGCGGGCCGGAATTGTCCTGAAGCACCGTGTCGACCCGCCGCAGCGCATCCCGCGCCGCTTGCGTCATGCTCTGGCCGGCTCCGGCCTCCGCGATCAAGGTCGGCAGCTCGCCGGACCTGGCGACGATCACGCCGCCCTCCAACGTCACCACGGGAACGCCGGTCAGGCCCTGGAATTCGAGCCCGACCTTGGTGTCGGCACGCACCGGCGTCGCCGTTGCAACCGAGATCGTGGCATTGACGAAGCGCGGGTTATCGGGCGCGAGCCCGAGCTGGGTGACCTCCCCGACCCGAATGCCGTTGAACAGCACGCCGGCGCCGACCAGGAGGCCAGGCACCGGACCCTGGAATTGCACGTGATAGTTCGTGCGCGGCCCGATGCCGCCGGTGTTGTTCAGCCAATAGACGAAGCCGAACACCGCGACGATCGCGGCCAGCACGAAACTGCCGATCAGCACATAGGGAGCGCGGGTTTCCATCTCTCATCTCATCTCGTGTTGCAGCATCTGCGAGCGCTTGCCGTGGAAATAGGCGCGCACCCAGGGATGCTCGGATTGCAGCAATTCGCGCATCGGGCCGATCGCCACGATCTTGCCGTCGGCGAGCGCGGCGACGCGGTCGCAGACCGTGGTCAGGCTCGCGAGGTCATGGGTCACCATGAACACGGTGAGCTCCAGGGTCTTTTGCAGCGTCTTGATCAGCGCGTCGAACTCGCCGGCGGCGATCGGGTCGAGGCCCGAGGTCGGCTCGTCCAGGAACAGGATCGGTGGATCGAGCGCGAGCGCGCGCGCCAGCGCCACGCGCTTGGTCATGCCGCCGGACAGCTCCGCCGGATATTTGTCGGCGTCCTCGGCACGCAGACCGACCATTTCGAGCTTGGCGATCGCGATCTCGTCCATCAGTTCCTGCGACAGGACGAGATTTTCGCGCAAGGGAAACTGGACGTTCTGGCGCACCGTCAGCGAGGAGAACAGCGCGCCCTGCTGGAACAGGATGCCCCAGGCCATCGCCGCGCCTCGGCCGTGGCCGCCGGTGGGTTGTCCCATGACCTCGATGGTCCCGCTCCGGCGCGGGATGAGGCCGATGATGGTCCGCATCAAGACCGACTTGCCGCCGCCGGACGCGCCCACCAGCCCGAGAATCTCGCCGCGGCGGACGTCGAGCGACAGATGGTCGAGCACGGTCTGACGACCGAAGCCGACCACGAGATCGCGGACGCGGATCGCGAACTGATCTTGCGATTCTTCCATCGTCACATTCCGATCGAGGCAAAGAAGATAGCGAACAGGCCGTCGAGCACGATCACCAGGAAGATCGATTTCACCACCGACGTCGTGGTCTGCCGCCCCAGCGACTCCGCGCTGCCCTTGACGCGCAATCCCTCGCTGCAGGCCACGATCCCGATCACCAGCGCCATGAACGGCGCCTTCAGGATGCCCACCTCGAAATGCGCGACGGAAATGGCCTCGTGCAGCCGCGCGATGTAGATCGCCGGCCCCATATCGCCATAGAACTGCGCGACCAAGCCGCCGCCATAGAGCGCGGCAATCGATCCGATGAAGGTCAGGATGGGCAGCGCAATGACCAGGGCCGCGACGCGCGGCAGGATCAGGACGTCGATGGGATCGAGCCCCATGGTCGAGAGTGCGTCGATCTCCTCGCGCATCTTCATCGAGCCGAGCTCTGCTGTGTAGGCGCTGCCTGACCTGCCGGCGACCATGATGGCGACGATCAGCACGCCGAGCTCGCGCAGCACCAGGATGCCGACCATGTCGACCGTATACGACTCCGCGCCGAATCTGCGGAAGTGGAAGAAGCCCTGCTGCGCGATGATGGCGCCGATCAGGAAGGTGATGAGCGTGACGATGGGAATCGCCTGCCAGCCGATCCGATAGAGCTGATACACCAGGGAGGTCAGCCGCAGCGAACGCGGCCGGCGCAGCACGCCGACGACGGCCATCAACAAGGCGCCGAGCATCTGAAGGAAGATCGTGATGTCTTCCCGCGCCCCGACCGTGGACTTGCCGAGCTCGCCCAACCTCGCCAGAACCGGATTGGGCGCGACGCTTGGAGCCGGCGTGCGACGGTTGACCTGGCGCACCTCGTCCATCAGCCCGCTGAAATGATCGGCGACGCCGACGAACTCGGCCAACCTGCCTGACGATGCGGCCCTGCGCGACAGCTTCTCCAGGACCCAGGCGCCGAGCGTATCGAGCGCGCTGATCCCCGACATGTCCAGCGTTACGACGCGCGAGCGATCGACGTCGGCCCCGACCGACCGCGACAGCGTCTCGAGCGTCACCACGTTCGCGGCGGTCCATGGCCCCTCGGGGCGCAATTTCAGCACGTCGCCGGACGGCGTCGCGTGCAGCAGCGGTTCGTGGTTCACGCTTTCCACCTCGTCGGGACAATTGGTCCCCATTCAGCCGGCATTTCTAGGCCGGCGTGTGGCGGCCGGATTGACCTGTCTCAAGACCCCGAACGGGCTCCGCCTCTTGACGCAAATCAAGCGCGATCGCGCGGGCGGGTCTTAGGCTCGCTCGGATGCAATGAGGACACCAATCCATGTTCGACAGTGACAGGATGAGCGAGGAATTACGGGCGCTGAAGGTCGACGTCACGCGCCTGTTGAGCACCGCCGGCGAGGAGATGTTCGAGAGCTCGAAAGCTCGCACCGAAGCGCTCGCCGATCAGATCAGGGCCGCGCTCGCCGAGCTCGGCGAGACCGTCGAACAAGAGGGGGAGCAGTTCCAGGGCCTCGTTGCGGAGCGCCCGATCACCTCGCTCGCCTCCGCTTTCGCGCTGGGCGTGGTCGTCGGCTTCATGCTGAGGAGACACTAGGTGAATACCGAGAATGTCATCAAACATCTGCGCGTGCTGTGGCGCACCGACAGGATCATCGCGGACATCAGGCTGCGCCATTTGCTGATCGGCCTCGGCCTGCGCGCCTTCGCGGCGCTGATCGCCGCGTTCGGGCTCCTGATGCTGGAGCTGTCCGCCTATTTCGCGCTGGTGCAGATCTGGAGCGCGATTGCCGCGGCCGCCATCCTCGGCGCCGTCAATTTCGTCATCGCGGCCGCTCTCTTCCTGATCGCTGGCCGCGCCCCGTCGGGACGCGACATCGAGCTCGCCAGCGAAATTCATGACACGTCCATCGAAGCCCTCCAGCTCGAGGCACGAGCGCTCCAGGCCCAGGTGTCAGGCGCGGTGCATCATCCGCTCAGCACCATCGTGCCGGTGCTGCTGCCGCTGATCGCGGTCATCATCAAGACTCTGCGGACGACGGCCAGGACGCCAAACGACGCAAGTTCGGCCGAAGCGCAATCGTAGCTGACGCGCTCAGAGCTTCAGCCTGACGTCGCAGATTTCAGGCTCGGCCGGGTCCGGCTTGACCTCGAAGCCGAGCTGCCGGCACATGTCGAGCATCACGGTGTTCTCCTGCAGCACGTCGCCCGATATGGTCTTTAAGCCCTCCGACCGCGCGTAGTCGATGATCAGCTGCATCAGGGCCCAGCCGAGCCCCCTGCCCTTGAGGTCGGATCGCAGCAGGATCGCGTATTCGCCGGTCTCGTAGATCGAGTCGGAATGGAGCCGGACCACGCCGACCATTTCGCCGGTGGCCTCGTCGAACGCGATGAAGGCCATCGCACGCGCATAGTCGAGCTGGGTCAGGCGCGCGATGAATTCGTGGGTGAACTCCTTCATCGGGGCAAAGAAGCGCAGGCGAAGGTCGTGCGCCGTGACGTGACGCAGGAATTCGTGGATGGTCGGCTCGTCCTCGGGACGCAGGGGCCGGACCAAGATGCGCCAATCGTCCTTGAGCTTGAGGCGCCGCTCCCATTGCGACGGATAGGCGCGAACGGCGAAATTGGCAGGGCCAGAGCCGGCGAACTTCCGCTGCGGCGGCCCGACCGCGACGCGCGCATCTACCGCGGTCACGCCGGTTTCGTCCGCCAGCAACGGATTGATGTCGAATTCGCGGATCTCGGGAATGTCGGCCGCCATCTGCGCCAGCTTGACCAGCACCATGGCGACGGCGTCCTGCTTGACCGCCGGCACGTCGCGATAGGCCTTTAGCAGCCGCGACACACGCGTGCGGTCGATCAGATCGCGAGCCAGTTGCAGGTCGAGCGGCGGAAGCGCCAGCGCCTTGTCGTTGATGATCTCCACCGCCGTGCCGCCGCGGCCGAAAACGACCACGGTGCCGAAGGTCGGATCGTCGGCGAGACCAAGGATCAGCTCACGCGCCTTTGCCTTGACGACCATCGCCTGGACGATGACGCCGCCGATGCGGGCCTCGGGCCGCAGCTTTCTGGCTCGCGCAAGAATGTCCGTGGCCGCCGCACGCACGGCCTCCGGGGTCGTCAGATTGAGCACGACGCCGCCGACGTCGGATTTGTGGGTGATGTCCCGCGACAGGATCTTCAGGACGACGGTGCCGCCTTGCGCGAAGATGTCCTTTGCATAGGTCACCGCCTGCTCGACATCGGCTGCCGCATAGGTCGGCACCATCGCGATGTCGTAGGCTTCGAGCAGGTGCTTGATCTCGACAGGCTCGAGCCACTGGCGGCCGTCCGCGATCGCTTCCGTGACGATCTCTCTTGCCCCCCTGGCATCCGGAACGAACGTATCGGGCATCGCGGGAGGGACCTGGCTCAGCTCCTCCACCACTTCGCGGTGCCGGACCAGATGCATGAAGCCGCGCACGGCATCGTCCTCGGTCGGATAGTTCGGCACGCCGGCGCTGGAGAGTGCCTGGACGATGTGCTGATCGGCGCCGACCCAGGCAGCCAGCACGGGCTTTGCCCATCGGCGGTGCTGCTCGCGATACTTAGCCACGAGCTCCGTCACGGTCTTGGCGATCTCGGCGGCCGATGCGATTGCCGTCTGCACGTTGAGGACGAGAACTGCGTCGTTGTCGCGGTCGGCCAGCAGTTCCTCCAGCGCCGCCGCGTAGCGCGAGGCGTCGGCGTCGCCCACGATGTCGACGGGGTTTGCACCCGACCAGGTCGGCGGCAGCGCCGCATCGAGCTTCCTGCGCGTATCGGTCGAGATGGTTGCCGGAATACCTCCGAGCTCGACCAATCGATCGACCGCAAGGACCCCGATGCCGCCACCATTGGTCAGGATGGCGAGACGCTTTCCGGTCGGCGATTCGACGCGGCCGAGTGTCTCGGCACAATCGAACAACTCGCGCAGATCGGACACCCGCAACACGCCCGCGCGGCGGAACGCCGCATCATAGACGGCGTCGGCACCGGCGAGCGCGCCGGTATGCGTGGCGGCAGCCTTCGCACCCTGCGCCATCCGGCCGGACTTCACCACGACGACCGGCTTCACGCGTGCGGCCGCGCGCGCCGCCGACATGAACTTGCGCGCGTCCTTGATCGCCTCGATGTAGAGCAGGATCGCGCGGGTCTTGTGATCCATCGCGAAATGATCGAGCAGATCGGCAATGTCGACGTCGATCTGATCGCCGATCGAGACGATGCCGGAGAAGCCGACGCCGCGCTGCGCGGCCCAATCCACCATGCCAGCGGCAATGGCGCCCGATTGCGAGATCAGCGCGAGGTTGCCGGCCCGCGGCATGTGCGCGGCGAAACTGGCATTCAGGCTGACGCCCGGCATCATGATGCCGAGGCAGTTCGGTCCGATCAGCCGCATTCCGTGTTTGCGCGCGGCAGCGCTGGTCGCCTCGTGCAGCGATCCCGGTCCCTGGCCGAGACCCGCCGAGACGATCAGCGCCCCCGCAGACCCGCGGCGCCCGGCCTGGTCGACGATGCCTGGTATCTCACCCGCGGGCGCGGTGATGACGACGAGCTCGGGCACGAAGTCCAGCCTGTCCAGGCTCTTCACCGCCGCGATGCCGCCGATCTCGGCATGGCGCGGATTGACGAGGCCAAACCTCCCCTTGAATCCGGCCTTGCCAACATTCTCCAGGACCGCGCGTCCCACGGACGCTGGACGCGCGCTCGCGCCGACGAGCGCGACCGAGCGCGGCGACAGCAGGTTGTTCAGACGATAAGTCGACATGAAAACAAATGCACCGCCTCGGCGGCGGTTCCGATGATTGACGATCCGGCTGGAAGAAGAGGCCTAGTGCGAGATCATAACCCAGCACGGTGGCTGGCCAATGACGGTCTTTGTCACACCTCCCCACACGATCTCGTTCAGGCGCGAATGATGATAGGCGCCCATCACGATGGCATCGATGCCATGGGAATTCGCCCAGCTTCCCAGTACTTTGCCGGTCGAGCTGCCACCCCCCTTCGTGGTTTCGAACGAGGCAAAGACGCCGTGTTCCCGCAAATGGTCGACGAGCGCCGCGCCGGATTGCAGGACCGCGTCAGTCTTGTCCTCCGCCACGGTCAGCACACGAACCGAGGTGGCAGCCTGAAGAATGGGCAACGCATCTCCCGCCGCACGCGCGGCCCGTGCGGAATGATCCCAGGCAATCACGACGTTCTCGAACTCGGGCCGGAGCTCGTCGGCGCGATGTTCGGGACAGAGCAGAAGCGGGCGGCCGGATTCGAACAACAACGCTTCGATGATGGCCTCCGTTCGACTGTCGTGCGGCTTCACGGGAACCAGCGTGAGGTCGCTGAAGCGAGCGTGCTCGGCCAGGATCGCTCCGATCTGATCCGCGGGCACCTTGCCCGACCGGCTCTGGGCGCGGATGTTGGCGCGGGAAGCCGCATTGGTGAAGGCATTCAGCAGCTGTTGCATGTCGCTGGCCTCGAGGCTGGCCTGCGCGGAAGCGCGATCGTCAGGCAGCATCACCTTCGGCCGCTCGAAAACATCTTCCTCGAGTGCGAGCGCGGTGATCCTGGCGCCGAGATCGGCGGCCACAGCGACGCATTTCTCGATCGCAACCAGGGCTGGCCCGCGCGGCTGGCCGACAAGGGGCAGAAACACATCCTTGATGGGCATCGGAATTCTCCTGAGCCACGATCATAGGCCGGCTGTCGTCGAGACCCTTGATCCGCGTCAAGACCGGGGGAAACTCCGTCCGATCAACCGGGCGAACCGGCGTTGACTGACGTCAAGGACTGGCCACTCGGTCGTTCTATGGATAGTTCAATCGGAGCGGTTCGCCCCGGAGACAGACATGCGTGCGATGGTGTTGCCGGCCCCACGAGCGCGGCTCCAGATGGAGGAGCGGGCTGACCCCCTGCCGGGCGAGGGTCAGATCCGGGTGAAGATCAGCGCCTGCGGTGTATGCCGGACCGATCTTCATCTCGTCGACGCCGAGCTGCCCGGCATCCGCTATCCGATCGTGCCTGGCCACGAGATCGTCGGCCGGGTCGACCTCATCGGTGCGAATGTGACGACACATGCGCCTGGTGAGCGGGTCGGCATTCCCTGGCTCGGCTTCACCTGCGGAACATGCCGCTTCTGCCGGGAGGGCATGGAAAACCTCTGTGACGCGCCGCTGTTCACCGGCTACACACGCGACGGCGGCTACGCGACCCACACCATCGCCGACGCACGTTACGCTTTTCCGCTCGGCGAGGCCGGCAGCGACGTCGAAATTGCGCCTCTGCTATGCGCGGGGCTGATCGGCTGGCGCTCGCTGGTCCTGGCCGGCCCCGCCGAGAGGCTCGGCCTCTATGGCTTCGGCGCCGCCGGCCACATCATTGCGCAAGTCGCGGTTTGGCAGGGACGCTCCGTCCATGCATTCACGCGGGCAGGCGATGCCGCTGCACAAGGTCTTGCACGCCGTCTCGGCGCTGTCTGGGCGGGGTCATCTGACCAGATGCCCGACCAGCCGCTCGACGCCGCGATCATTTATGCCCCAGCCGGCGAGCTGGTCCCGGCGGCGTTGCGCGCCGTACGCAAAGGCGGTCGCGTCGTCTGCGCCGGCATCCACATGAGCGACATTCCAAGCTTTCCGTATGATTTGCTGTGGCAGGAGCGGCAGTTGGTCTCAGTCGCCAATTTGACCCGGCAGGATGGCCTCGATTTTCTCAAGGTCGCGCCGCAAGCCGGCGTGCGCACCGAGACGACGGCGTTTCCGCTCGATCAGGCCAACGAGGTCCTGGCCATGCTGCGGAATGGCCAGATCCTCGGCGCGGCCGTGCTGACGCCCTGATGGTGCTTCCCATGTCCGCTTCGATGAAGGATGACACGGCGGCTCAGGAGCGCATCTTTCGGATGCTGACCGATCATCCCGGCGTGAGGCGCATCGACACGCATGCCGCCTCGGTGTTCCTGGATGCAAAGCGCGCACTGAAGATCAAGCGCGCCGTCCGGTTTCCCTTCCTCGACTATTCGACGCTCGAGAAGCGCAAGGCGGCCTGCGAGGAGGAGATCCGCATCAACCGGCCCCTGGCGCCGCAGATCTATCATGGCGTCGTGGCGATCACGGAAGAGCCGGATGGATCGGTGAAGGTCGACGGCGTCGGACGGCCGATCGAGTATGCTGTCGACATGTCGCGCTTCGACGAAAGCAGGACGCTGGATCATGTGGCCAAGGCCGGCCCGCTGGACGCGAAGCTTGCCGCCGCGGCCGCGGCCGACGCAATCGCGGCGTCGCACGTGGCGGCGACACGCGCGGACGGAAGAGCGTGGGTCTCCTCCATCCCGGCCCTGATCGACGGCAACACGGATGGTCTGCGGGCCGGCGGACATTTCGGCGCAGAGGAGATCGAGCAACTCGGCAAGGCCTCGCACACGGCCTATCTGCGTATTCGCGCCCTGCTCGCAGAGCGCGGTCGCCGGGGCTTCGTGCGCCGCTGCCATGGCGATCTGCATCTGGCAAACATCGTCATGATCGATGATCGTCCCGTGCTGTTCGATGCGATCGAGTTCGATGCGCAGATGGCGACGGTCGACGTGCTCTACGATCTCGCATTCACGCTGATGGACCTGTTGCAGCACCATCAGCCGGGCGCGGCAAACATGGTGCTGAACCGCTATCTCGCCGTGACGCCGGCCGACAATCTCGACGCGCTCTCGACCCTGCCGCTGTTCATGTCCATCCGGGCGGCGATCCGCGCCCAGGTTAGCTTGGCGCGGCTCAAGCGGACGCATTCCGACGGTCCCGGCATTCTCGACCAGGCACGACGCTATTTCGAGCTCGCAGGGATGCTGATCCGTCCTTCTGCTCCGCGCCTGATTGCGGTGGGCGGACTGTCCGGCACCGGAAAGTCCGCCTTGGCGCACGCGCTCGCGCCGCTCGTCGCACCGGAGCCGGGCGCCGTCGTGCTGCGTAGTGATCTCGTCCGCAAGCAGATGTTCGGGGTCGAGGACACCCACCGCCTGCCGCCTTGGGCCTACACGCCGGAGGTCACGGCCCGCGTCTACGACACGCTGGTGCAGCATGCCCGGCGGGTGCTGGCGCAGGGCCATTCGGCGATCATCGACGGCGTCTTCGCTCGCGAGGACGAACGCGACGCAATTGCCGTGCTGGCGCGCGAGCGCAACGTGGCGTTGAACGGGCTATTCCTGGTCGCGGACCTTGCGACCCGGCAGGCGCGCATCGGCAACCGCCGGGAAGACGCATCGGATGCCACGCCGGAGGTTGCCGCGCTGCAAGAGCACTATAATATCGGCCATGTCGGCTGGGCGATCATCGATGCATCCGGGACACAAGAGCAGACGCTTCAGAACTGCCGGAACGTCATCGCTGAGGGGCAAACAAGGCAATCAGACTGATGCGGGCAAGTAAGTCGCGACCCACCACGCGCTCGACGGCAAACGCGCATGCCAAGCCGGCCACGCGGCGCAACGCGCTGCCGGCCCGACTCAGCCCCGGCATGGCCTGCGACACGGCCTTCCGGATCATCGCCCGCCGTCACCTCGACGCTGTGATCGCTCAGCACGACGGCACCTGCCGCGGCGATCCCGATGCGCTGCACCAGATCCGGATCGCACTGACGCATCTGCGGACTGCCATCCGCTTCTTCTCGCCGATGGTCGACGATGCGTTGCGGCCGGAGGTCTGGGCCGAACTGAAATGGCTGAACGGTCAGCTCGGCATGGTGCGGGACCTCGACGTGGCCATCGAGCGGATCGTCGCGGAGAGTGGCACCGAGCTCGCCGTGGTCGCCGAGCTTCAGCGCTGGGACGAGAAGCGCGCGGAGAGTCACCGGCTGCTGGCGCGCGCGCTGCAATCGGCGCGGTGTCGCCGCCTGGTCGAGCAAACCTCAATGTGGATCGAAAGCGGCCCCTGGTCGACCCGCCGCAGCAAGGACGCCATCCGGCTGCGCCGCCGCACCCTCGCCGACCACGCGACGGAGCGGCTGACCGAGTGGGAGACGACGCTGCTCAAGAAGGCCCGGAAGCTGAAAAAGCTCGATGTCGAGAAACGTCACAAGCTGCGCCTCCTCAACAAGCGGATGACCTATTCGGTCGAGTCGCTTGCGGATCTGTTCGCCGATGGCGCGGCGAAACAGAAGTCCATCCTCAAGCAATTGCGCAAGGCACAACGGTCGCTCGGACAATTGAACGACGATGCACGCGGACAGGCGTTGGCGGCATCGTTGAATGGCGCCGGCCTCGAGGCCAGCAATCGATTCCTCGATCGCAAGCGGGAAAAGAAGCTGTTGCGGAAGGCCTCGGAGGCCTACCGCAAATTGGACAAGACCAAACCGTTCGGCTCTTCGGATCTCGCGCCGAGTTCGGAGCCGGAAGCTTAGGTGTGGACGTAGTCTCCCGGCGCATCGGGCAGGCCGAGAGCACCGCCAAGCCCGATCTGCGGGGGATCGCAGGGCGCACCGGAGCGCGCTGACAGCCAAGTGGCCCATTCAGGCCACCACGAGCCTTCGACGCGCGGGGCGAGCTTCAGCCATTCGTCCGCACCGACATAGGGCGCGTCAGCAGCCTTGGTCAGCACCTGATAGAAGTGGCCCTCCTCCTGCGGCGGCGCGACGACGCCGGCATTGTGGCCGCCGCTGGTCAACAGGAACGTCACGTCGGCATCGACCTGATAATGGATCTTGTAGACGGATCGCCACGGCGCGACGTGATCGGCGAGCGTGCCGACCACGAACATGGGCGTGTGAATGTCCGATAGCGAGACGCTCCTGCATTCGACCCGATAGCGACCTTCCGCCAGATCGTCGTTTAGGAACAGCTGGCGCAGATACTCCGAGTGCATGCGATAGGGCAGCCGCGTGGCGTCGGCATTCCAGGCCATCAGGTCGCTCGGTGGCGAGCCGTCGCCCATCAGATAGTCACGCGAGAGCCGCGACCAGATCAGCTCGTTGGAGCGCAGCAGCTGGAACGCGCCCGCCATCTGTGTCGTGTCGAGATAGCCGCGCTGCCACATCATGTCTTCGAGGAAGGCAACTTGGCTCTCGTTAATGAACAGCGTCAATTCGCCGGCCTCGGTGAAATCGGTTTGCGCGGCGAGAAGCGTGACCGTGCCGAGACGGCTGTCGCCGTCGCGGCCCATGGCCGCCGCGGCGATCGACAGCAACGTGCCGCCAAGACAATAGCCGAGTGCATGGATCTTCCGGCCCGGCACGATCTGGCCGATCATGTCCAGTGCGGCCATCACGCCCAGCTTGCGGTAGTCGTCGAAGGCAACATCCCGATCGTTCGCGTCCGGATTGCGCCAGGAGATTGCGAAGACGGTGAAGCCCTGAGCGGTCAGGTATTTGACCAGGGAATTCTGCGGCGACAGATCGAGGATGTAGTACTTCATGATCCAGGCCGGCACGATCAGAATCGGCTCCGGCCGCACCTGCGCAGTCGTCGGATGGTACTGGATCAGCTCGATCAGGCTGTTGCGGTAGACGACCTTGCCGGGCGAAGCCGCCACCGTCTTGCCGACGACGAACTGATCCTCGTCGGCCAGCTTCGAGCCGGAGAGCAGGCGCATCAGGTCGCTGCACCAGTTCTGCCAGCCGAACACGAAGTTCTCGCCGCCGCTCTGGAACGCTTTTTCCAGAACCTGCGGATTGGTGGCCGCAAAGTTCGACGGTGCCAGCATGTCGAGCATCTGGCGCATCGAGAACTCGACGATGGCTTCGTTCGCGTGGGACACGCCGCGTATGCCGGTCGTGGCATCGTGCCACCAACGTTCGGTGAGCAGAAACGCCTGCGCAAGCAGATTGAACGGCGCGGCCTCCCATTGCCGGTCCTTAAAGCGGCGATCCCGCCCCTGCGGCCGAATGACGGACCACGGCTCCTGAATTGTCGCGCGCGCGGCGGCCTTCAGGAGGCGGCCGGAATCGCGGAAGATGTTGCGGGAGAGCTCCATCTGATGCTGAGGCGCCGCCGCAAGATGCGCGCCCCAATCGAGCCAGGCGAGCGACAAGGCCACGGGCGAGATCCCGCCCGTGAACCGCGCCAGCATGGCATGGAACGCGCGATCAAGCGGATAGGTATCCGTTGCTTGCGGGCAAGTGCAGTCAGCCGGTGTCCCTGCGACCCTTTCGGGAATCTCGGCAGCCGGCCTGGCCGCAGGAGCTTGCAGCGGCGCTTCGGCCCGTGGAAATATCTTCACGACGCTCATGGCTGATTGTTCCTGCGGGCTTCCGTTCTAGGCCTGCGGCAGGATATGGCGACGCTGCCGCCGCGCGTTGAGCTGCATCAAATCGCTGCGCGGATCACAATCGGACAATCAGGGCAAGCTTCGTCCGCTTGACCTGGGTCAAACCACACCCCGACGGATTCACTAGGCTTTGCGCATTGAAGTTGACATGCCAGCGGAGTTGTCCATGCGCGCCCACCAGATCATGACCCGATCGGTCATCTCGGTCACCCCCGACACCAGCATCGTCGAAGCGGCCAACATCATGCTGAAGCGACATGTCAGCGGCCTCACCGTAGTCGACGATACCGGCAAGTTGATCGGCGTGGTGTCGGAGGGAGATTTCATCCGCCGCAGCGAAATCGGCACCGGGCGCAAGCGCGGGCGATGGCTGCGGTTCATCCTGGGTCCGGGCAAATCCGCCAGCGACTTCGTCCACGAGCACGGCCGCAAGGTCTCGGAAGTGATGACCGACTCGCCCGTGACCATCACGGAGGACACCGCGCTCGCGGAGATCGTCGATCTCATGGAGCGGAACAACGTCAAGCGGCTGCCGGTCGTGCGCGGCGACAAGGTCGTCGGGATCGTGTCCCGCGCCAATCTGTTGCAGGCGGTGGCGGGGCTGGCCCGCGACGTGCCGGATCCGACCGCCGATGACGATCACATTCGCAGCCGCATCATCGAGACCATGGAGAGGAACGATTGGTGCCCGTTCGGGCTGAACGTCATCGTGCGTGACGGGATCGTTCATCTCAGCGGCGTCATCACCGAAGAGCGCACACGTCAGGCCGCGGTCGTCGCTGCGGAGAACGTCGAGGGCGTGAAGAAGGTACACGACCATCTGTGCTGGGTCGACACCCTGTCCGGCATCTATCTCAACTCGCCCGAAGACGACGAACTCGCCAAAGCGAGCTGATCAGGGCAAGCTGATCGCGGCAGAATTCAGCTCGGAATGACGGCGGTGGCTTCGATCTCGACGCGCGCCGCCTTCTCGACGAGGCGGACGACCTGAACCAGGGCCATCGCCGGATAGTGCGCTCCGAAGACGTCGCGGTAGACCTTGCCGAGCTCCTTCAGATTGGCCAGGTACTCGTCCATGTCGACGACGTACCAGGTCAGCCGCACGAGGTGCTCGGGCCGGGCACCGGCCTCGGCCAGGATCGCGGCGATGTTGTCGAGGGTCTGGCGCACCTGCGCGACGAAGCCGTCCGCAAGACGCTCCTCCGCGTCCCAGCCGATCACCCCGCCGGTGACGACGATGCGTCCCTCGGCAGCGATGCCGTTGGCATAGCCCTTCGGCAGCGGCCAGCCTGACGGCTGCAGGATCTGCGCCTTGATGCGCGTTCCATCCTCGGCTGCGGTCGGCAGCACCGCGAGTTGCGGGCTTTTCGGCGTCGTCACTGACAATTCTCTATCCTTCTCTCATTCCGCGGCGACGCCCGAGGACGTCACTGCGGCCTGCGCCAGCTGCCGCAGGGCAAAGCGCTTCAGCTTGCCGGTCTCAGTCTTCGGCAATTGCGCCACGAACTCGATGGCGCGTGGATATTTGTACGGCGCGATCTCGCGTTTGACATGCTCCTGCAACTCGGCCACCAGCTGAGCGTCAGGCGTCACGCCGGGCGCGGCAATGACATAGGCCTTCACGATCATGCCGCGGGCCTCGTCGGGCGCACCGACCACACCGCATTCGGCGACCGCCGGATGCGTGAGCAGCGCCGCTTCGACGTCAGTCCCCGCGATGTTGTAGCCGGCCGACACGATCATGTCGTCGGAGCGCGACTGGTACCAGAAATAGCCGTCGCTATCCATCAAATAGGTGTCGCCGGTGATGTTCCAGCCGTTCTGGACGTATTTCCGCTGCCGCTCGTCGGCCAGATAGCGGCAGCCGGTCGGCCCGCGCACGGCGAGACGGCCCATCGTTCCCGGCGGCACATCGCGGCCCTCATCATCGACGACCTTGGCTTCATAGCCCGGCACGGGCTTGCCGGTGGCGCCGGGGCGGATCTCGTCCTCGGTCGCGCTGATGAAGATGTGCAGCATCTCGGTCGAACCGATGCCGTCCAACAGCTTAATCCCGGTCGCCTTGAGCCAGGCATCGAATGTCGGCTTGGGAAGGGTCTCGCCCGCGGAGACGCATTTGCGGAGCGAAGAAATGTCGCGGCCCGCGAGCTTGCCGAGCATGGCGCGGTATGCGGTCGGCGCCGTGAAGCAGACCGTGGTCTTGTACTGCTCGATCGCATTCAGAATGTCGTCCGGCGTCGTCTTCTCCAGCACGACAAAGGAGGCGCCGATATGCATCGGAAACAGCACGCCGCCGAAGCCGAAGGTGAAGGCGAGCGGGGCCGAGCCGACGAAGCGATCCTTTTGCTCGGCGCGCAGGATGTTGCGTGCGTAACCGTCACAGACCGCGAGCATGTCGCGGTGGAAATGCATGGTGCCCTTGGGATCGCCGGTCGTGCCCGAGGTGAATGCGATCAGACAGATATCGTCGGCGGCGGTATCGACGGCCTTGAAGTCAGGGCTGGCATCGGCGATCAGCGCTTCGAGCGAATCCGCCGCGCCATTGCCCCAATAGACCACGTGTTTGAGGCCGGGCGCTGCGGCTTTCGCCTTCTCCATTTCCTCGGCGAGCTTTCCGTCGCACAGCGCCAGCGTGATCTCCGCCTTCTGAATCGGATAGGACAGCTCCTTGGCGCGCAACAGCGGCATCGTCGCGACGCAAATCCCGCCGGCCTTGATCACAGCGAGATAGGTCGCAACCATCATCGGGTTGTTGGCCGAGCGCAACAGCACGCGCCCGCCGGTGATGAGACCGAGCTTGCCAACCAGCACATTGGCGATGCGGTTCACCAGCGCCTGCAGCTCGCGATAGGTGTAGCTGACGGCTGGGCTGATGACGCAAGGGGCATCGCCCTGGCCCTGCTCGACCCAGCGATCGAGGAAATAGCTGACGCAGTTCAGTCGCGGTGGATAGTGCAGCTCCGGCCGCGTGAAGATGAATTCGGGCCAAAGCTCGCGCGGCGGCAGGTGTTGCCGCGCGAACGTATCGACATGGGCCGTCGCGGCGCTGCCGTCAGACGAGCCCGTTACTTGAATCTTGGCGGCGTTGGCCATCGCACGCTCCTTTCAGCATGGATTGCACCCGGCAGCACGATCTGGAAAACATTTTAGGCTTAAAACAATTTCGCGCAATAGGGGATTTTAGGCATCCCGTGCTTTTTCATGCGGGAAAGGGGTGGGCGGCCTGTCGCGCCCGCACGGTCAGGGCCGGCGGCGGGCGGCCGATTTCTGCGCGGACGCCTTGGTCTTGGCGAGGAGGCGCATCAGTTCGCGCACGTCCTTCGGCGAGAGGTCGGCGAACAGATCGGCGATCCAGGCCTCGTGCTCGGCGGCCATCCTGCGGAACTCGGCACGCCCGAGCTTGGTCAGCCGGATCACCTGGACGCGACGGTCGGTCTCCGAGGTCCGCCGGTCGAGATGACCTGATTCCACCAACCGCTCCACGAGCCCGGTCACATTGCCGTTCGACACCATCATGCGCTTGGAGACATCGGAGAGCGTCATGCCGTCAGGCGCCTTGTCGAGCTGCGCCATCAGGTCGAAGCGCGGCAGCGTGACGTCGAACCGCTGCCGCAGCCGGCCGCGCACCTCGCCCTCGATCAGCGTCGTGCAGGTCAAGAGCCGCAGCCACAGCCGAAGCTCTTCGGCATGGTCCTCCGGTGTTTCGACGGCCTTGGTCTCGGAATCGAGCATGTCGATGCAGCCACTCACGGCCGGCATTGGCGCCGGCACGGATTCCCCAACATTTTGAGCTTCAAATAAATCCGGGCCGGCTGCAAGTCCAAAGCTGCAACAATCGACCGCACGCCGATTTCTTTAGGCTTCAAATAATTGGCGCGCCGCTTGCATGCACCGCTGCCCGCAGGATGCGACGCCTCGCGCTCGGCTTGCCGCGGCGGCCGTCATCGGCATAAGCTTTGGATTGGAGTACGTGGCTTGCAGCGCAAGCCAGTCGTCACGAGGGACAGATCATGAAGACGCAAATGACCTTGGCCGCAGCCGCGATGCTGCTCGGCACCGTGGCCACCCCTGCCCTCGCCCAGGAAAAAATCAAGCTCGGTGTGATCGTGACCCTGTCGGGACCCGCCGCAGCGCTGGGCCAGCAGGTTCGCGACGGCTTCGCGCTCGCCGTGAAGGACCTCGGCAGCAAGATGGGCGGCCGCGACGTCGAGCTCGTCGTCGTCGACGACGAGCTGAAGCCGGATGCAGCGGTGACCAAGGTGAAGGGCCTTCTGGAGCGCGAGAAGGTCGACTTCGTGGTCGGGCCGATCTTCTCCAACATCCTCCAGGCCATCCACCGGCCCATCACGGAATCGAAGACGTTCCTAATCAGCCCCAATGCCGGCCCCTCGACATTCGCCGGCAAGGACTGCAACCCGTTCTTCTATGTGACGTCCTATCAGAACGATCAGGTGCACGAGATCCTCGGCAAGGTCGCGCAGGATCGCGGCTACAAGCGCATGTACCTGATGGTGCCGAACTATCAGGCCGGCAAGGATTCGGTGGCGGGCTTCAAGCTCGACTACAAGGGCGAGATCGTCGAGGAATCCTACATGCCGCTGAACACGCTGGATTTCCAGCCGGAGCTCTCCAAGATTTCCTCACAGAAGCCCGATGCACTGTTCACGTTCATGCCGGGCGGCCTCGGCGTCAATCTCGTCAAGCAGTACCGGCAGGCCGGGCTCGCCGATACCATTCCAGTGCTGTCGGCCTTCACTGTCGATGAATCGACCCTGCCGGCGCAGCAGGATGCGGCGGTCGGCATGTTCGGCGGCGCGAACTGGGCACCCAACCTCGACAATCCCCAGAACAAGAAGTTCGTTGCCGCCTACGAGGCCGCCTACAATAGCGTTCCCGGCACTTACGCCTCCCAGGCCTACGACACCGCGATGCTGATCGACAGCGCCGTCAAGGCCGTGAAGGGCGACCTTTCCAACAAGGACGCCGTTGGCGCCGCGTTGAAGAAGGCCGACTTCACCTCGCTGCGCGGGGCCTTCAAGTTCAACCACAACAATTATCCGATCCAGGATTTCTACCTGACCAAGGTCGCCAAGCGTCCGGACGGCAAGTTCCAGACCGAGATCGTGCAGAAGGTGTTCGAGAATTACGGCGACCGCTATGCCAAGGACTGCAAGGCGACGAACTGAGCATGATCGGACCCGAAGGGCCGCGGTAGCGCAAAATGCGCAGCGGTTTTCCGAACATGATCATGCTCTAACAAGAGCCGCGCAGCGCGTTACGGGAGGACTGCAATGAAGAGCGAAATCACCGGCATCACGCGGGCCAATGAGGGAATCCAGGGCATTTCCTGGAACATCCTCGGCCAGACCTACGTGCCGAAGAGCTACGCCGAGAACAGCTTCTCCTGGCACGCGACGCTGCCGCCGGGCACCTTCGTGCCGCCGCACATTCATCCCGACCAGGATGAATATCTCTACATGCTGGAGGGAAAGCTGGATTTCGTGCTGGGCAATTCAGAGGCGCAGGCAACCGCGGGCGACCTGATCCGCCTCGGCATGGGCGTGCCGCACGGCATCTTCAACAAGTCGGAGCAGACCGCCAAGGTGCTGTTCTGGGTCTCGCCGAGCCGCAAGCTGTTCGACCTGTTCTGGGGTCTTCACAACATGAAGGAGCAGAAGCCGGAGGACGTCGTGGCGATGGCCGCCGAGTTCAACATCCACTTCCTTCCGCCGCCGCCCGGCGGCTAGCGGCGCGCGTCAGGCGCGCACCGCCGCAAGACCCGGCACCGCGGCGAAGCCCGCCTTGGTGGCATAGCCGCGCACGATGGCCTCGCGCTGGGAATAGCTCAGGACGTTGTCGACATTGTCGAAACCGTCGGGCGCGAGCTGCTCGACGGCGTCGATGACGCCCTCGGGGCCCCCGCGCCGGTTGGAGCGGACGATCTCGGCCGTCATCGGCAGGCGCTTCTTCTCGTACTCGAGCAAGGCCTGACGCGGGTGTTCGGCGCGCACCAGCGCATCCGCAAGGCAGCGCGCGTCGAGAATGGCCTGCGAGGCGCCGTTCGACCCCACCGGATACATCGGATGCGCGGCGTCGCCGAGCAGCGTGACCCTGCCCGATGACCAATATGGCAAGGGATCGCGATCGCAGGTCGGATATTCGTAGAATTCGGGCGTTGCCGAGATCAGGCTCTTCACGTCGATATAAGGCACCGAGAAGCGTGCCACATGCGGCATCAGCTCTTCGCGGCGGCCCGGCCGCGACCAGTCCTCTTTCCGCGGCGGCGGCGCGTTGCCCTCGCCTACTTTCACCAGCACCGCCCAATTGGTCAGGCGGCTCGCCGGGCTCGATCCTTCCGCGATCGGATAGATCACCACCTTGGCATTGAGACCGCCGGCCACGATCATCGATTTGCCGGTGAGGAACAGCGGCCAGTCACGCGCACCGCGCCACAGCATGAGGCCATTCCAGCACGGCGGCCCTTCGTTCGGAAACAGCGTCTCGCGGACGCGCGAGTGAATGCCGTCGGCACCGATCAGGATATCGCCTCGCGCGGTGTGGACATGGGCGCCGGAGCGATCGAAGAAGTAAGCGGTGACGCCGCCCTCGTCCTGCGTGAAGGCGCCGAGCCGGCAGCCGGTGTGGATCGCCTCGCGGCCCAACCGCTCCTCGACGGCGCGATGGATGACGGCCTGAAGGCGGCCGCGATGGATCGAGAATTGCGGCACGTCGTGGCCGGCGTCGATGCCGCGGGCTTCGCGCCAGACCTCCTGGCCGTGGCGATTGAGATAGTAGAGTTGGTCGGTGCGAACAGCGACGTCGTCGAGCTTCTGCAACAGGCCGAGGCCGGCCAACTCCCGCATGGCATGCGGCAGCGTGTTGATGCCGACGCCGAGCTCGCGAATGGTGTCGGCCTGCTCGAAGATCTCGCAATCCAGGCCGCGCGAGCGGAACATCAATGCCGTGGTGAGACCACCGATACCGCCACCGACGATAATCGCCTTCATCGCCCTAACTCCACTCGAAACACAGGCAATTGAGTTAACGTCGCACGGGCAGTC
Source organism: Bradyrhizobium sp. USDA 372 (assembly GCF_053629095.1). Classification (NCBI taxonomy): domain Bacteria; kingdom Pseudomonadati; phylum Pseudomonadota; class Alphaproteobacteria; order Hyphomicrobiales; family Nitrobacteraceae; genus Bradyrhizobium; species Bradyrhizobium sp. USDA 372. The sequence goes on from NZ_JBRJHR010000001.1 coordinate 1,759,634, forward strand.
ACTCCGCCGCAAGCGGCTTTGTCGCCTCCGCCTTGAGCTCGGCCCGGGTCTTGGGCTTAGCCTTAATTCTCAGCTCCTCGAGATCCTGCCGGTCGCGCACGCTGTTGCGGAAAATCTGATCTTTTCCGGGCAGATATTGCGGGGGACAGAAGGCGTCGTTTGCCCCGTACCAGGCCGCCGCCTTCATGGTGAAGAAGGGGTCGACGAGATGGGGACGGCCGAGGGCAACGAGATCGGCCCGGCCGGCGGCCAGAATGGTGTTGGCCTGGTCCGCCGTGGTGATGTTGCCGACGCACATCGTGGCGACCCGCGCCTCGTTGCGGACCTGGTCGGAGAAGGGCGTTTGGAACATGCGTCCGTAGACCGGCTGCGAATGGCGCACGGTCTGGCCGGTCGAGACGTCGACGAGATCGACGCCGGCCTCGGCAAAAGCGCGTGCGATGGCGACCGCATCATCGCCGGTGATGCCGCCGTCCGCCCAATCGGTCGCCGAGATGCGCACCGACATCGGCTTGTGCGACGGCCAGACCGCGCGTAAAGCCTCGAAGATCTCGAGCGGGAACCGCAGACGGTTGGCGAGCGAGCCGCCATATTCGTCCGTCCGGGTGTTGGTCAGAGGGGAGATGAAGCTCGCGAGCAGATAGCCGTGGGCGCTGTGCAATTCGAGCATGTCGAAGCCGCAGCGCTCGCCGCGCTCGGCCGCCGCGACGAAAGCGTCCCTCACCGCATTCATGCCGGCGCGGTCGAGCTCGCGCGGCACCTGGCTGTCGGGGAAATAGGGCAGCGGCGATGCCGAAATGATCTCCCAGCCGCCCTCCTCCAAAGGACGGTCCATGCCGTCCCACATCAATTTGGTCGCGCCCTTGCGGCCGGCGTGGCCCAGTTGCAGGCAGATCTTTGCGGCCGAGTTGCCGTGGACGAAATCCACGATGCGACGCCAGGCGGCCTCCTGCTCGTCGTTCCACAGACCAGTGCAGCCGGGCGTGATCCGGGCCTCACGGCTGACGCAGGTCATCTCGGTGAAGATGAGGCCGGCGCCGCCGATCGCGCGCGAGCCGTAATGCACCAGGTGGAAATCAGTCGGCACACCTTCCTTCGCCGAGTACATGCACATCGGCGACATCACGGCGCGGTTGGCGAGCTTCATCTCACGCAGGCGGAACGGCTGAAACAGCGGCACCATCGGCCGGTTGGTGTCGACATCGAAGCCGCTGCTGCGCACCTGCCTCGCAAACGACTTGTCGACCTCCGCCACGAAATCCGGCGCGCGGAGCTTGAGATTGTCATAGGTGATCGCCTTCGAGCGCGTCATCACGCCGAAGGCGAACTGAACCGGATCGAAATCCCAGAAGCGGTCGACATGCTCGAACCAGACCAGCGAAACGTCGGCGGCATGCTGCGTCTTCTCGACCTCCTCGCGGCGGCCGTGCTCATAGACCTCCAGGGCGGCCTTGATGCTGGGCGCCTTCTCCATGGCTTCGGCCAGCGCGATGGCGTCTTCCATCGCGAGCTTGGTGCCTGAGCCGATGGAGAAATGTGCGCTCGCCTTGGCGTCGCCGAGCAGCACCATGTTGTCCTTGACCCAGCGCTTGCTGCGGATCATCGGGAAGTTGCGCCACATCGAGCGGTTCGTCAGCAGCTTGTGCCCATTGAGGAACCAGCCGAAGATGTCGGCCATCCGCGCGGCGGATTGAGCCTCGTCGAGACCCGTCAGCCCGGCGCGTTCGAACGTTTCAGGGTCGGTCTCGAAAATCCAGGTCGAGTGCCCGGCCTCGTACTGATAGGCATGGGCGATGAACGGCCCCCACTCCGTCTCCTGGAAGATGAAGGTGAAGGCATCAAGCGGCCTGGTCGAACCCATCCAGGCGAACTTGTTGGCGCGCAGGTCGACCTCCGGCTGGAAATGCTCGACGTATTTCTCGCGGAAACGGCTGTTGATGCCGTCGGCGAGCAGGATGAGATCGGCATCGGCGAAGCGCGTTTCGTTGTCGATATCGACCTCGAAGTGCAAGGTGACACCCAGCTCGCGTGCACGTTCCTGGAGGATCAGAAGCAGCTTCTGCCGCGAGCAGCCGCAGAAGCCGTTGCCGCCAACGCGGTGCACGGTGCCGCGGAAGTGCACGGCGATGTCATCCCAGTAAGCGAACTCCTGGGTGATGCGGCGATAACTCGGCAGATCGTGCTTCTCGAAATTGTCGAGCGTCGCATCCGAGAACACCACGCCGAAGCCGAAGGTGTCATCGGCCCGATTGCGCTCATAGACCGCAATGTCCGCGCCGGGACGCTGCTTCTTGAGCAGGATCGCAGCATAGAGACCCGCAGGTCCGCCACCGATGATCGCGACTTTCATGGGAGCCTCGCCACTTCACCCGGCCATGAAAACTATTTTAAGCCTAAAATAATTTCCCGCAAGTCCCCCTCGCTGGATTTGCTGCAGATAATTGCGACCGGCTCAGTCGCCCCTGAATACCGGCTTGACCTTGTTGGCGAAAGCCTCGAAGGCACGCTCGAAATCCGCGGTGGTCATGCACAGCGCTTGGGCGACGGCCTCCGCCTCGATCGCCTCCTCCACCGACATCGCCCATTCCATCGCCAGCATCCGCTTGGTCATGGTGTTGGCGAAGGTCGGGCCTTCCGCGACCTGCCCGGCCAGAACCTGCGCCTGGGGCAGCACCTGCTCCGCGGTGACGATGCGGCTGAAGAAGCCCCAGCGCTCGCCCTCTTCCGCGGCCATGAACCGGCCGGTGTAGAGCAGCTCGGAGGCGCGGGACTGCCCGATGATCCGCGGCAGGATGGCGCAAGCGCCCATGTCGCAGCCGGCCAGCCCCACCTTGTTGAACAGGAACGCCACCTTCGCCCCGCTCGCCGCAAGGCGCATGTCCGATGCCATGGCGATGATCGCCCCGGCGCCGGCGCAGATGCCCTCGACGGCGGCCACGATCGGCTGCGGACACGCCCGCATCGCCTTGACGAGATCGCCGGTCATACGCGTGAAGGCGGTCAGCCCCTTGGTGTCCATCTTCACCAGCGGGCCGATGATCTCGAACACGTCGCCGCCGGACGAGAAATTGCCGCCGGCACCCGTGACGACGATGGACTTGACCGCGTCGTCGAAGGCGCAGGCGCGGAAGAAATCGGTCAGTTCCCGATAGCTCTCGAACGTCAGCGGATTCTTTCGTTCGGGGCGATTGAGCGTGACCGTCGCAACGCCGTCAACCACAGCGAGCAGGAAGTGCTCCGGCGAGTAATCCGCAAGCGGAACCGTAACGGGATTGGCTGGTCTGCTCATGGGATCTCCTTGGCTTTCTTGTTCCGTGCCTGTGCAGGCACGCTAAATTTCACCGCCGGCAACGGCGATCGCCTGCCCGGTGATCGCACCGGCGCCCTCGCCGCAGAGCCAGAGCACCGCGTCGGCCACCTCCTGCGGAGTGATGAGTCTTCCTTGCGGATTGTGTTTCGCGAGCTCGGCGATCGCTTGCTCGCGGGTTCGGCCGGTCTTCTTCATGATATTGTCGATACTGCCGGCGACCAGATCGGTGTCCGTGAAGCCGGGACACACCGCATTCACGGTGACGCTGCTATCAGCCATCTCGAGGGCGAGCGAACGCACCAGGCCGACAACCGCGTGCTTGGCCGCCGCATACGCGCTGACATAGGCGTAGCCCTTGAGGCCGGCCGTGGACGCCACCGCGACGATGCGACCGTAGGGACGATCCTTCATGCCCGGCAGCACGGCCTGGACGGCATGTACGACGCCCATGAAATTGACATCCATCATCCGGCTGAAGAGCGCGCCGTCCGATTTCGCGAACGGCGCCGATTCAGCGCTGCCCGCATTGGCAACCAGGATGTCGATCGGCTTGCGCGCACTTGCCCCGGCGATCGCGGCTTTCAGTGATGCTTCGTTCGCGACATCAGCGACAGCCGCAAAGTGCGCGGCACCTGCATTGACCGCCTCGTCGAGAACCGCCGCGTTCCGGCCAAGCACCGTCACGGTCGCACCGGCGCCGACGAGAGAGGAAGCGATCGCTCGGCCGATGCCGCGCCCGCCACCGGTGACCAGCGCGTGCGGCGAATGCGGCAATCCGGACATGCGCTGGCTCCCTCAGATCTCGTGATCGTGCTTCCGATATATTTTAACCTTCAAGTTTTTGCAACGAGAGCGGCACTGAGCCGGCGAATGCCGCCGCATGAGAGACGGCCCGAAAATTGCTTTAAGTATAAAATTATCGCTTCCCATCCCTGAAAGGCCTGTTAGCATCGAAGTGCCAGCAGAAGGATGTCGCGTGTCACAGCCTGTGCCGATGATAACAAAGGATGGACGCTTCGCCTACGAAGCCGCGGGCGATCCTGGCGCGATACCGCTGATCTTCCTGCACGGCATCGGCGGCGCGGCGCGAGCCTGGCGGCGGCAGCTTGCCACATTCGGCGAGCGCTTCCGCGCGATCGCATGGGACATGCCCAGTTATGGCGGATCGACGCCGCTTGCGAGCGTCAGTATCGCTGCCCTGGCGGAGGCGCTGCAGCAATTCATCGAACAACTCGGCGTCAGCAGGCCTGTTCTGGTCGGCCATTCCATCGGCGGCATGATCGTTCAGAAGTGGCTGGCTCAGTCCCCCAAACTGGCACGCGCAGTCGTGCTGGCGCAGACCAGCCCTGCGTTCGGCAAGGCGGACGGCGACTGGCAGAAAACGTTTATCGCAGCGCGGCTGGGACCGCTCGATCGCGGGGAGACGATGAAGTCGCTGGCGCCTTCGCTGGTGAGGGAGCTTGTCGGCGACGATCCCGATCCGAACGGGATGGAGGTTGCCCGCGAATGCATGGGGAGCGTGCCCGAAGCGAGCTATCGCGCCATGATGCTGGCCCTGATCGGCTTCGATCAGCGCAGCACGCTCGGAGACATTTCCGTCCCGACACTGCTGCTGTCGGGCTCCAAGGACAATAACGCGCCGGCGCCGATGATGGCCAAGACGGCGACCTTTATTCCAAGGGCTGAATATGTCGAGCTCACCGGCGTCGGCCATCTCGCCAATCTCGAACGCCCCGAGGCCTTCGACGAAGCTCTCGGCCGGTTCCTGAACTCTCTCGCGACCAAAGCGTAAGGTGACCGCGCGATGACCATGCAAGTCAGCAAGACGATCGGGACGACCAACAAGGTCGCGCTGGATGCGCCGATCTTCGATCCCGCTGCATTCCGCTTGAACGACGAGCAGGCTGGCATCATCACCCGCGCGAGAGAGATCGGCCAGACCGTGTTTGCCGGTCGCGCCGCCACTTACGATCGCGAGGCGACCTTCCCGACGGAAAATTACCGCGATTTGCATCGCGTCGGCCTGCTCGGCATCGCCGTGCCCAAGAAGCACGGCGGCCTCGGCGCCAACTACCAGACCTATGCCCTGGCGGCAGCCGAGATCGGCCGCTATTGCGGCGCCACCGCGCTGACCTGGAACATGCATGTCTGCTCGACCCTGTGGTCGGGTCCCCTCGCCGACGATCTCGACATGGATGCGGAAACCCGTGCGGAGCATGAGCGACGGCGCGCGGTCCACTACAAGCGCATCGTCGAGGATGGTGCGATCTATTCGCAACCCTTCTCCGAAGGTGGAGCTGCCGCTGCGGGCGGCGTTGCTTTTGGCACTGAAGCGAGGCCGGTCGCGGGCGGTTGGATCGTCAACGGAAAGAAGATCTTTGCTTCGCTCTCGGGCCACGCCGACTATTACGGCGTGCTTTGCACCGAGATCGAGCAAAGCGAGAAGGCCTCGCGCCGCAACACGCTCTACCTCGCGATATCAGCCAAATCAGAAGGCGTCTCCGTCATCGGCGACTGGGATCCGCTCGGCATGCGCGGCACGGTCTCGCGGACCCTGCTGTTCAAGGACGTGTTCGTGCCGGAAGATTCAGCGCTGATGCCGCGCGGCGTCTATTTCCAGGCGGCGATGCGCTGGCCGCACATGTTCCTGACGCTGTCGCCGACTTATATGGGCCTGGCCCAAGCCGCCTACGACTTCACCGTGCGTTACTTGCGCGGCGAAGTCCCGGGCATGCCCCCGGTCAAGCGGCGGATGTACGCGACCAAGCAGATCGCGGTGGCGCAGATGCAGATCAAGCTGGAGCAGATCAAGGCAATCTGGTTCCAGGCCGTGACCGAGGCGCGCGCCAATCCGACCAAGGAGCAGGTGCTGCGCGCCTATGCCGCGCAATATTCGGTAATGGAGGGCGCCAATGAGCTCGCCGCGCTCGCGATCCGCACCTGCGGCGGTCAGGCCATGCTTCGCTCGCTGCCGCTGGAGCGGATCTATCGGGACAGCCGCTGCGGCTCGTTGATGCTGCCCTGGACCGCCGAGCTCTGCCTCGACCGGATCGGGCGCGAAGCGCTGTACGAGGCCGGTGAAACGGACGACTGACCGTGGACCTCTGTAGCCTGATCGACCGCAACGCGGCGTTCGCGCCAGACAAGACGGCCATCGCCTTCGAAGGCAAGCGGCTGAGTTACGCGGCATTCGCCGCACGGATCGAACGGACCGCGACCGCCTTGAAGCGGGAGCTCGGCATCGGCCGCGGCGATCGCGTCGCGATTCTAAGTCTGAACCGGCCGGAATATCTGGTTCTGCTCTACGCCTGTGCGCGGCTCGGCGCGATCCTGGTGCCGCTGAACTGGCGACTGGCCGTCGCCGAGCAGCTGTTCATTCTCGGAGATGCCGGCGCCAAGGTCCTGGTGCTCGAGCAGGCGTTTTCTGGAGTGCTTGCCGAGCTGGGGCAGACCGCGGTGGGCACATCCGTCGTCGGCCTCGATTTCACGCCGCCCCGCGGCACGACCTTCGAAGACTTGCTGGCCCGCGGTGACGGCACGAGCCGAAATCCGTACACCGACCTCTCCTGCCCGCTGCTCATCGTCTACACGTCAGGCACGACGGGACGGCCAAAGGGCGCGGTGCTGCGTCAGGAGGCGCTGTTCTGGAACGGCGTCATGAGCCAGCACATGCACAACATGACATCCGACGATCACGTGCTGACCGTGCTGCCGTTCTTCCACGTCGGGGGCCTCAACATCCAGACCACGCCCGCGCTCCAATTGGGCGCGACGGTCACGGTGCATGCGCGCTTCACGCCGGACGCCGCGCTTGCGGCCATCGGAGGAGAACGGCCGACGCTCACGGTGATGGTTCCTGCGATCCTCCAGGCGGTGAGCGAGCATCCTGCCTGGGCGACCGCTGATCTTTCGCCACTCAGGGCTGTCGCTACGGGCTCGACCATCGTGCCGCCGCACCTGATCGAGCGCTTCGTCGCGCGCGATGTCCCAGTGCTTCAGGTCTATGGCTCGACCGAAACCTGCCCGATCGCCGTCTACACGCGGCTTGGCGGCGATCTTTCGCGCGAGGGATCGACCGGCCTCGCCGGCCTGTGCTGCGAGGCAAAGGTGATCGACCAGGCCGGCAACGAGCTTCCCGCGGGCACGCCGGGCGAGATCGCGGTGCGTGGTCCCAACGTATTCTTCGAATATTGGGGCAACGAGGCCGCGACGCGCGAGGCGCTGCACGACGGCTGGTATCGCACCGGCGATATCGGCCTATGCGACGCCGACGGCTACTTCTGGGTCCGCGACCGGAAGAAGAACATGATCATTTCGGGCGGAGAAAACATCTACCCGGCCGAGATCGAGCGCGTCCTGCTCGAACACCCCGATGTCAGCGAATGCGCCGTGATCGGCCGGCCGGACCCGCGCTGGGACGAGGTGCCGATCGCCTATGTCATTGCGAGACCCGGCTGCCGGCTCGAAGCGGACGAATTGAAGACACATCTTCAGGCGCAGCTCGCACGCTACAAGGTTCCGCGCGAGATCGTCTTCGTCACCGACCTGCCGCGCACGGCGCTGGGCAAGGTCCAGCATTTCCTTCTGAAGCAGCTTGATACGCAATCGCGCGCCCAAGGAGAAACGTCTTGAAGATCGCGGTTCTGGGTGGTGGAAACGGCTCTTTCGCGGCCGCGGGCGATTTTGCGCTGTCGGGCCATGAGGTGCGGCTCTGGCGCCGCGATGCCGATCAGGTCGCGGCGCATCGCGCCGCCGGCTCGCGTGTCCTGGTCAAGGATCACAACGGCCGACACGAGGTGAAACTCGCGCTGGTCACGACCGACATGGCGGCCGCCGTCGCCGGCACGGAGTTGATCCTGTGCCCGGCTCCTGCCTTCGCGCAAGCAGATATCGCTCGCCGGCTCGCGCCGCATCTGCGCGACGGCCAGGTCATCTTTCTGCCACCGGCGACATTCGGCTCGATGATCTTCGCCCAGGCCGCGCGAGATGCCGGCAGCCACGCCAAGGCCAGCTTTGCCGAAACGGGCACGCTTCCGTGGCTGACCCGCAAGCACGGACCGTTCGAGGTCGCAATCACCATCCGCGCCAAGCGGCTCCCGGTCGGCGTGTTCCCGTTTGACCGGGCGCCCCACGCGCTCGAAGTGATCGGACGCGCTTTCCCAGACGCGATCGAGGCGTGCGGAGACGCGCTATCGGGCGCACTGATGAACGCAGGCCCGATTATTCATCCGCCATTGATCGTAATGAACGCAGGGCCGATCGAACATTTCGAGCGCTGGGACATTCACAAGGAAGGCACGCAAGCCGCGATCCGCCGGGTGACCGACGCGCTCGACGCCGAACGCATCGCAGTGCGCGAGGCACTCGGCTACGGCGCGCCACATTTTCCGCTCGCTCATCACTACGCGAAGGAAGGCGAGATCTGGATGTATGGCCGCGGCTCGCACGACCGGCTGACCGATTCCGGCGATTGGCGCGAACGGATCGTGCTGACCGAGCACCGCTACATGCGGGAGGATCTGCGGCTCGGGTTGTCTTTGCTGGTGTCTGTCGCCGGCCTCGCCGGCGTGGATACGCCGCTAGCCAAAGCATTTCTCTCGATCGGCGGAGCGGTCTGCGGCGAAGATTTTGCGCGCGGTGGCCGAACGCTCCAGACGCTCGGGCTCGGCGATCTCAGCAAGACTGAATTGCAGACCCTACTCCGCAATGGATTCTGATCGATGACGAATCGCGCCAATATCGCCTGTCTCGGCGCTGGCCGCATGGGCCGCGGCATCGCCGTTGCCTTCGCCTATGCAGGGCACAGCGTCACGATGATCGACATCAAGGCTCGGTCCACGGAGGACTTTGCCAAGCTCGAGGCGGACGCACTCGGCGAAGTCAGGAAGATCTTCGCCAGCCTGTCAAAGCTGGGGCTGCTGACCGAGGCAGATGTTGATCCGCTGATTGCGCGGGTCTCGGTGGTGCAGGCGAGCGAGAGTGGCGTAGTGTTGGCCGAAGCCGGCATGGTCTTCGAAGGCGTTCCTGAAGTCGTCGAGCTCAAGCGCGAAGTGCTGGCGGCCGCCTCGAGGCAGGTCGGTCCGGATACGATCATCGCGTCGACCACCTCGACCATCCTCGTCGATGATCTCTCCGGCGCGATCGTGAACCCGCGCCGATTTCTCAATGTGCATTGGCTCAACCCGGCCTATCTGATCCCGCTGGTCGAGGTTTCGCCCGGCAAGGCGACCGACCCGGCCGTCATCGACGAGGTCAAGACGCTGCTCGAAGGCATCGGGAAGGTGCCGGTGGTCTGTGCCGCCACACCGGGCTTCATCGTCCCCCGCATCCAGGCGCTGGCGATGAACGAAGCTGCGCGCATGGTCGAAGAGGGCGTTGCCAGCGCCGAAGAGATCGACAAGGCGATCCGCTACGGCTTCGGCTTCCGTTACGCCGTGCTCGGCCTGCTCGAATTCATCGACTGGGGCGGCGGCGACATTCTCTACTACGCGAGCAGGTATCTGGAAGGCGCGCTCGGCAGCGAGCGCTACCGGGCGCCGGACGTCATTTCACGCAACATGCACGAAGGCCGGATCGGCCTGCGCACGGGCGCAGGCTTTCTCGATTATTCCGGGCTCGATGTCGACGCCTATCGCGCGAAACGGCTCCAGGCGATGGTCGACCTGCTCCGGCACTTCGGCCTGGCGCGCCCCCCGGTGCTCGACCGCAACTAACCAAACACGTCCTGGAGCACGCCTTCGCGGACGACCGCAATGCCGTCAAGCTCGATGGTCGTTCCCATCATCGGCAGATCGAAATGCCCCGCCGTGTAGCGCCCTGCGAATTCATTCGCGCCGGTCGAGAACAGGAAGTTGCCGGACACGGCCCGGATTTCGGTGCCGTTGGTGTCGCGCTGGTCGTACATGGATAGCGCCTCATAGCGCGCACCGGGATTCATGCCGAAGCCGACATGCGAGACGGCATAGGCCTCGCGATCGCCCCAGGCGGCGAGATATGCACGCATCATCGCGGCATCCGTGCCTTCGCCCTCCAGCTCGACGACATAATCGTCCTTTAGAGTCATCTTCACCGGAGACGTCAGGTATCGCTTGAAGGTCAGGTTGATGTCGCCCGGCGCCATCACCAGCGTGCCGTTGATGGTCCCGCTCTTGGGAAAGCTGACGACGATGCCACCCGGCCAATGCGCCAGCGTGCCGGGCTTGTCGGTCCAGCCCCACACACCGACCGTGGAAGCGCCGACCATGTCGACGTCGAGAGCGGTGCCTGCCTTCGAGGTGACGCGCATGCGCTTGGTTCCGCGCAGCATCTTGGCCGCGGCACGAACACGCTTTTCGAGCTCGGAATCCGGCACCATGCGCTCCAGCGCTTCGGGATGCTCGTTGGAAATCACCAGGATCCGCGCGCCGGCTTTGAGGATCTCCGGCGTCTCGACCGCGTGCATCAAGCCTTCGATCGTGCAATCCACTACGAAGCCGGCCTGCTGAAGCGCGGTGATGACCGGGCCAAGCCGCTGGATCGCCTCACTCGCCCCGGTCGAGCGTACCGGGACGATATTCCGGTTACGCGGAGTTGGCATCACCACATGAAACGGACGCGCCCCCATGCGCAGCAGGGCCAGTTCCGCAAGATGCACGTTCAACGCACGCGACTGGGTTTCCGAGAGGATCGCGGCGGTATCGCCGGCTTTCACGGCGCAACGCTCGAAGATCTCGCAAAACGCGTCGATCCATTTTGCTTCGATGCGGTCAGCCAGCATGGTCCACTCCCGGTCTTCTGGATTCTTGTTTGTTACGCTTCGGGGAAGCCCCGGAGCAAGTACGAGCGCACGACCCCCAGCAGCCCGTTCAGGATCAAGCCCAGCAGCGAGATCGTGATCAGCGGCACGAACATGTCGACCGCCTGGAAGGTGCGGGCCGCAGTCACCAGCGCGTGCCCCAATCCGTCCGTCGACGTGATCATCTCGGCCAGAAACACCACGATGCAGGAAATGACAAGGCCGATCCGGCACCCGGTCAGGATGGACGGCATCGCCGCCGGCAGCACCACCTTGAAGAGAATTTCAAGGCGCGGCGTTCCCGCCGCCATGGCCGACCAGATCAGCTTCTGCTCGACGGTCGATGCACCGTAATAGGTCGAGAGCAGGATCGGGAAAAGAGCATCGGCAGCCACCAACGTAATCTTCGATCCGTGGCCAAATCCGAGCAGCAGCAGCAGTGCCGGATAGAGCGCGACCTTGGGCAAAGGCGCCAGAACGCGCACGATCGGCCGAATCACGGCGTTGATCGCCGGATTGGCGGCGGCGGCAATGCCGATGGTGACACCGAGCACGACAGCAATCGCGAAGCCGGCAAACAGCCTGATCAGAGTCGCCGCGATCTCGTGCTGGAACGTCGAAGTTACGAGTTGCTGAAGCAGCCGGCCGAAGACGAAGCCTGGCGGCGGCAGCAGAACTGCCGGCGCGAAGCCGAAGGACACCAAGCCTTGCCACAGCGCGATCACCAGTACGATCGGGGCGATCCCAAGAGCCACATTTGGGGAGAGAAACCGGGTCATCATGAGAAACTCAGCGGCATGTCGAACTGCGGCTCGGACCAGCGCACGAGCCTGGCGCGAACCCTTTCGAAAATCGCGTCGAGGCAGATTCCCATCGCCCCCACGATGATGATCATCGCAAAGACGGTGTCGTATTGGCCCATGTCGAGCGCGTTGAACAGGATGTTCCCGGCACCGGACTGACGGGCAATCATCTCGCTGGTGATCATCGTGATCAGCGCCAGCACCAATCCCGTACGACACCCCGTCAGAATTTCCGGCAGCGCCGCCGGCAGCACGATACGCACCAGGCGTTGCACCGGCGAGAGCCCCATCGCTGCGCCCGACCACATCATCTTCTCCTCGACGGCCTTGGCGCCTTCGAAACTGTGATAGATGACGGGCAGGCTGACGCCGAGGAAGATCACCAGCGTCTTCGTGATGTCGCCAACGCCCAGCCACAGCATGATGATCGGCATCAAGGCCGCCTTGGGCACCGGATAAATCACCATCAGCAGCGGATTGAAGAAGGCCGCGACCGCAGCGCTGCGTCCCATCAAGAGGCCAAGCGGAATCGAGACAAGCACGGCCAAGCCGAACCCGATCGCCATGCGGCGCAGCGAGGCAAGGATGTTGATCAGGGATTCCTTATCGCCAAGGATGCTCGGGATCGCCCGCATCGCCTCGATCGCCGTGGGAAAGCTGTCATTCTTGAGCGCGAGAGACGCGACCTGCCACACCACCAGCAATCCGATGCAGGCGAGCACCGGAGCAGCGCGCTTGACCATGGCAGCCGGCGACATCATGCGGGCGCGCCAGCATCGTCGCTCTCATCGAACATGCGCTCGATATCGACGACGTACTTCTGGTAACGCGGATCGAGCAACAGCTCGTTGCGGCGGCGCGGCCGCGGCAGGTCGATGTCGATGACCTGCCGGATCCGCCCGGGCGATTTCGACATCATGACAACCTTGTCCGAGAGGAAGACGGCTTCGTCGACCGAATGGGTGACGAACAGCACCGTCTTGCGGTCACGCTCCCAGATGTTCAGAAGATCGTTCTGCAGGCGCGTCCTGGTGTGAGCGTCGAGTGCCCCGAACGGCTCGTCCATCAGCAGCACTTCGGGATGGTAGGCAAGCGTCCGCGCCAGCGCCACGCGCTGTTTCATGCCGCCCGAGAGCTCCTTGGGATAGAAGTTCTCGTAGCCCTTGAGGCCGACCATCTCGATCAAGGCCCGGCTCTGCGCTTCAGCTTCAGTGGCGCGAATCCCTTGCTGACGCGGCCCATACATCACGTTGCCCAGCACGGTCTTCCAGGGAAACAGCGCAAATTCCTGGAACACCGGTCCGCGATCCGGCCCGGGGCCCGTAATCGCCTGCCCCTTCATCTTCGCCGCGCCCCTGGTCGGACTGACGAAGCCGCCGACGATGTAGAGCAGTGTCGACTTGCCGCAACCGGACGGGCCAAGGATGGAGACGAAAGCTCCCTCCTCGATCGTCAGCGAGATCTCCGAAAGCGCAACATGATCCTTGCGCGCGGAGGTCTGAAAGACCTGCGAGACGCGGTCGATCTCGATGATTGCGGAAGCCGGGTCTTGTTGCGTCACCGGTCTCACCCATTCGCTCGATCTCGCAGATACTACCGTCATCCCGCCTTCCGTCCCACTTGCACGAGGATTCAGCGGCACGAGCTTAGCAAGAAGCCTGCCAGACAGGCTGTCATTTTCACACCCGTGCGGTGCGTCATTCGAACCACGGCCATTCTGCCGGGCCTTCATGCGTCACGGCTCCGCCCGGCGCCTGCCCGACCAGCCGCGCATATTTTGCCAGCGCACCTGCACGGTGCCGTGGCGGGCGCGGCTTCCAATCGGCTCGCCGCGCGGCGAGCTCCTGTTCCTCGAGCAGGACATCCATCCGCCGATTTGCCGCATCAATCCGGATCCGGTCACCATTCCGGACGAGCGCCAGCGGACCGCCAACAAATGCCTCGGGGGACACGTAGCCGATGCACATCCCGCGGGTCGCACCGGAGAACCGGCCATCGGTGATCAGCGCCACTTTTTCACCCATGCCTTGCCCGTAGATCAGGGCGGTGACGCCGAGCATCTCGCGCATGCCGGGTCCGCCGACCGGCCCCTCATTGCGGATCACGAGAACCTCGCCGGCCTTGTAGCTGCGGTCGCGAACAGCTGCGACGCAGGCTTCTTCATCCTCGAACACACGCGCCACGCCTTCGAAGAACTGGCTCTTCAAGCCCGCGACCTTGATCACCGCCCCATCGGGACAGAGGTTACCCTTCAGCACCGCGACGCCGCCGTCAGGCATGATCGGTGCGCGAGATGCGTACACCACCTCTCCGTCGGGCGCGTTGGCCGCACCGTACTCTTCGGCAAGTGTGCGGCCGGTGATGGACAAGCAGCCGCCATCGATATGACCGCTCTGGATCAGCTCGCGAATGATGACCGCAGCGCCGCCGATATCGTAGACATCCTTCGCCGTATACTTACCTCCGGGGCGCAGATTGCCGATCAACGGCGTCCTGGCAAAGACCTCACCCACATCATCGATGCTGAATGCAATTCCGGCCTCGTTCGCGATCGCCGGCAGGTGCAGCGCGGCGTTGGTAGAGCCGCCCGTCGCCGCCACGATCGCCGCTCCGTTCTCCAGGGATTTCCGCGTCACGATGTCGCGCGGCAGCGGCCCGCCACGGTCCAGCATCTCCATGATCAGTCGGCCGGCGCGTCGCGAAATCTGCGCGCGCTCGGCATAGACGCCGGGCACCATGGAGACGTTGGGAATGGTCAGCCCCATCGCCTCCGATACCATGCCCATGGTGTTCGCGGTGAATTGGCCGGCGCACGCACCGATCGTGGGCAGACACGCGCGCTCGATCCGCTCGAGGGTGGCGCCGTCGATTTCGCCGGTCATGAAGCTGCCGACCGCCTCATAGGAATCGAGCACCGTCAGCGTACGTCCATCTACGCGGCCCGGCAGCGAGCTGCCGCCATAGATGAAAATTGAGGGCACGTTGCAGCGGACCATGCCCATCATCACGCCAGGAAGCGTCTTGTCGCATCCGCCGTATCCGATCAGCGCATCGTAGGCCAGCCCATGGACCACGGCTTCGATCGAATCGGCGATCAGCTCCCGCGAGAACAGGGAGAACTTCATCCCCTCATGATTCATGCTGATGCCGTCGGACACCGAAACGGTCGAGAACTCACGCGGTGTACCGCCGGCCTCCTCGATTCCAGTCTTGGCTGCAGCTACCTGGAAGTCATGGGTCATGTTGCAGGGCGTCTGCTCACCCTTCATGCTGACGATGCCCACCATCGGCTTCGCAATCGCGGCGTCGTCGAGCCCCATGGCGCGCATGAATGCACGATGCGGCGCGCGGTCGAGCCCATCCGTGGTGACCCGTGATCGCAACTTCTTCATATGTGCATCTTCTTCATGCAACGTCCCGGATGATCCGGAACGCCACGATGTTACGTTCAGTAGTTCGCCCCGCTTCTATTGCAGCGGCGCGACGATCGACGGATGCTTGAACTGTGCAACATCCAGCTTCGGCAGCATTCCGGTCTCTGCATAGATATCCAGCATCTTCTGGATCGCCGGGAAGTTCGGCGCCGCGCCCGGATCACGGCCGAAATCATTGTCCTTGAGCAGGTAGGTCTCGAGCACCGGGATGGGGGCTTTCAGCACTTCATTGACGACCTTGAGAGTCTCCTCGCGGTTCGCCAGTGCCTTCTTCATGCCCGAGGTAATATCTCGAACATAGGCCTTGACCAGCTCGGGGTTCTTGTCGACGAAATCGGCACGGCAGGCTTCCAGGATGTGCACGATGTTCGGCATGGCCTGGGAGAGCGAGAACAGCTTCCTTGTGCCGCCCTTTGCCTCCGCGCGCGCAGCAAACGGCTGGTTCATGTTGACCGCGTCGACGCGGCCTTGGCGCAGCGCGTCCTCGGAGACGGCAAAGCCGACCTCGACCAGCTTGATGTCCTTGGCCGGATCGATGCCATTCTGCTTCAAGAGCAGGTTGAACGGTCCTTGCGTGCCGCCACCGATCACGGAAATGCCGACCGTCTTGCCCTTGAGATCCGCGATCGTCTTGATCGGCGAGTCATCCATGACGGCCCAATAGACCGAAAAACCGCCGGGCATTTCGAAAACGTGTTGCGCCACGATGTAAGCCTTGAGATTGCCGCCGACGACACCGTTGGAGAGCGAGAGCGGCGCCTGGGTCGCGCAGTCCAGTGCACCGGCTGCCAAAGCCTGCGTCATCGGCGCGGTGCCCTGGAATTGGGTCCATTCGATGTTGTAGGTCTTGCCGAGATTGGGAAATTCGGCCGGCCTGCGCATCATCCAGTACTTGGACTCCTCCGCGGGGATGGTCCAGCCGACGCGGATCGTCTGCTGCCCCCATGATGGGCTTGCGCCCGCGCTCACGGCTGCTGCCGCTCCCAAAGCCAGGATCCACCTCGAAACGGTTCGCATCGTGCCACTCCGCTGCTCCGGCGCCGACCGGCGCCCCCAACCCGACCGCCTCAAATGTTTCATGGTTCAAACAATCAGGCAAGCCATGCGAGCTGGGCGGTTTTGCCGTCCGATGCGCAATGTATGGTAAGGCGGCGTCCCATTGCGACAGAAGGAGCAACCTATGGCTGACGACAGCAAGGCAAACCCGCAAGGCATCGAGAAGCTCGGCTATCTCGGCCTGGGACTCATGGGAACGCCGATGACCCGACGCCTGCTGGAGGCCGGCTATCCGGTCGCTGTCTGGAACCGCTCGGAGGGCAAGGTGGCGCCGCTCGTCGAGTCCGGCGCCAAGCGTGCGGTCACGCCCCGAGATCTCCTGGCGAGCTCGGATATCGTTTTCATGTGCGTGACGGATGCGGCGGCGGTCGAGGAGGTGATCTTCGGGCCCGAAGGTCTGGCAGCAGCCCCTGGCGCGGGCAAGCTTGTGGTCGACTTCTCGTCAATCCATCCGGACGCGGCGCGCGACCTCGCAACGCGATTGAAGGACGCGAACGGTGCGGGCTGGATCGATGCGCCGGTGTCCGGGGGCACGAAGGGCGCCGAGGAAGGCACGCTCGCCATCATGGCGGGCGGAGAAGCGGGCGACATCGAGAGGGTGCGCCCCTATATGATGGCCATGGCGCGCAGGTTCACGCACATGGGCCCGCTCGGCGCCGGCCAGACCACAAAGCTGTGCAACCAGGTGATCGTCGGATGCGCAATGGCCGTGCTCGCGGAAGCAACACGCCTTGCCGTGAACGCCGGAATTGACGCCAACCGATTGCCCGAGGCGCTCGCCGGCGGCTTTGCGGATTCCATCCCGCTCCAGCTGTTCGTGCCGCGGATGGTCAAGGGCATTCACACCCCGCCGCTCGGCCACATCGCCACGATGCTCAAGGACCTTGATACGGTGGCCGATGTTGCACAGGCGACATCGACGCCGGTACCGATGGCCGCGCTTGCCGGACAGCTTTTCAGGCTGGCGAAGGCCGCGCGAGGTGCCGACGCGGACGCGCTGGAGATCTACAAGCTTTCGGCGGCAGAGCGCAAATCTGTCTAGGGGGCGTTACGGCACGTTCTTCTTATCGTCGGCCATGAAGCGGCCGAATGCCCCTCGCGCAAAGAGCAGCGGCTCCTTCGCATTGTAGGTGTATGCCTCGACCGCGCCGAGAAAGATCACGTGGTCACCGCCGTAATAGCGATTCACGGAGCGGCATTGAAAGTTGGCGACGCTCTCGGCGAGCACTGGCGCGTTGCCGAGGCCGGGGGTCCAGTCGACGCCGGTGAACTTGTCGTCCGACGATTTTGCGAATTTGTTCGCAAGCGCCTGTTGCGAAGCGCCGAGAACGTTGACGCTGAAATGGCTGGCGTTCTGGAAGATGGTCAGGCTGGAGGAATAGACGACGAGGCTCCACAGAATCAGCGGCGGATTCAGCGAGACCGAGGCGAACGAATTGCAGGTCAACCCGTACGGCTTGCCGTCAGGCGCCGCCGCCGTGATGATCGTCACGCCTGTTGCGTAGGTTCCGAGCGCGTTGCGAAAGTCGCGAGGATCGATCTGCGAGCTGTCGCTCGCGAACTCGTTGGCGGGATCTGGAGCGCGGGGATGCTTCGGCAGATCATTCATCGGCCGGCCTCACAGCGTGAGATTCTCGGAGGGCAGGCCGAGCGCCACCCGTCCGTAGTTGGTTCCGGCCGCATCGAAGTTGAATGCGAGATGTGAGTTGATCGCGTGAGCATCGCGGAACTGCCGCTGTAACACGCCGCTCGTGAACAGACCACGCGCGCCGCTGGCGGCAAACAGCATCGAGACCGCGTCCGTGCACAAATTCACGGAAAAGGATCCGTCACGGCGATATCTGGTCTTGGTCGCCATGTCAGGTATTTGGCCGCCCCGTGCATCCTCCATGGCATCAAGGCAGGCCGACCGCATGATCAGGCGCGCGGCGTCGATCTTGGCAGAAGCCTCGGCGATCTTGATCTGCGTGCTTTGAAAATCGCTCAGCTTGGCGCGGTTGTAGGTCGAAACGCGATGACGCGCGACCTCCGTGTAATCGTCGAGGCACGCCTGTGCATTCCCCAGCGCGACACCGGAGAGGACGTAAGGAAACAGTGAGAAGACCGGCAGCGCATACAGCGGATTCGGATTGACCGCGCTTCCCGGCGTCGGGCCACCTGAGAGGTCCCCTACGGCGACCGTCATATGGTCAGCCACGAAGGTATCCCTGACCTCGACGTCGCAAGATCCTGTCCCGCGCAGTCCGGCGACGTTCCAGGTGTCCAGCACCTTGTAATCGCCGCTCGGTAGCAGAAAGATTCGATACTCGATGCCGTCGGCATCGTCGTCGGAATAGACCACGCTCGCAAGCATATTCCAGTCGCAGGAGGCAACGCCCGAGGAGAATGGCCAGCTACCGTGCAACTGGTATCCGCCTTTGACCCGCGTCGCGCGTCCGGCGGGAAAGATGAACGAGGATGCGATCAAAGTATCCGGATTGCGGCCCCAGACCAGATCCTGCGCCCTTTGCTCGAACATGCCGAGCATCCAGTGATGGCTTGCCAGGTTGGCGAGATTCCAGGCGACCGACGCATCCGCCTGCCCGAGCAGCTCGGCGCAATCGACCAGAGCGACATAGTCGAGCTCAGCACCGCCAATCCGGGCCGGCTGGAGCATCCGGAACAGGCCAGCGTCGTGGAGATCCTTTTCGGTTTCCGGAGGAAGATGCCGCAGCTCCTCGGTCCGCGCCGCTCGCTCACGCAATTGCGGCAGGAGCGCCCGAGCCTTCGCGATCATTGACGCATAGACCTCTCCGCCGGCTTGCAGGCCTGCGGGCTGCGTCATGCTCGGCTCCTGGCCAGGCGCCATTCGTGTCCCTCGCTTTCACACATTTATGCGGCGGTACCTTTGCCAAATCAAGCCGAGCCAGTGCCTCAAGTCGACTTCGGAGGCTTGACCGCGCCAAAGGCGCCCTTTTCGGCAAAATCCGCGATCCGACGCTCGTCGTAGCCGAGCGTATCCTGCAGGACCTGCATCGTATGTTGACCCAACAGAGGTGCCGCGACGGGATCGACCGCGCCCGTCAAACTCATTGTGATCGGCGGCTCGATGTTGGGCACCCATTCCGCTGTCGGGTGCGGGATCCGGTTCACGCGATGACGCTCTCGAGCCTCGGGGGCGTTGAAGCCCTCCTCGACCGTCCGGAGATAGCCGACCGGGATATTGGCCAGCTTCATCTTCGCCATCCAGTTTTCGAGCGTATCGCTGGCGAAGACTTCGGCAATGGCTGCCCGCAGGCGTTCCTTGTTCTCCGAACGGGCTTTGCGCGTCGCAAACTGCGGATCGGTGATGAGATCGGGCCGATTCAGCACCTCGACCACGAGCCGACGGTAGAGCCGATCGTTGGCGCAGGCCATGTAGAGTGGTCCGTCAGAAGCTTCGTAGACGCCGACGGTGGGAGACCCGCTCGGTGAATTGCCAAACCGGCCGGGATTTTCGCCGTTGATGAGGTAGGCCATGCCATAAAATCCGGTCATCCCCATCGCGACATCGAACAGGGCGACTTCGACACGTTGGCCACGACCGAGCCGCTCCCGCGCCAGCAGCGCCAGCAGGATAGCATTGCAGGCAGACATCCCCGTCGCCATGTCGACGATGGGCGGGCCGGTGCGAACCGCCGGGCCATCGGCAAATCCGTTGAGCGACATGAAGCCGCTTTCCGCCTGCGTGATCGGATCGAAGCCCGGCCGCGAGGCAAAGGGCCCGCTGCGTCCGTAGGCGGAGATCGAGCAATAGACCAGCCGCGGGTTGAGCGGCGCGACCGACTCATAGTCGAGCCCGAATTTCTTCATGACCCCGCTCGAAAAATTCTCCACGACCACATCTGCCTTGCGGATCAGATCCAGCGCGATCTCGCGCGCCTCCGGCACGGCAAGATCGAGTGCGATGCCGCGCTTGCTGCGGTTCAGGCTGAGAAAGGCGGCGCTCTCGCCTCCAATCTCCGCGTGCTCATAGGCACGCGTGTCGTCGCCGCCATCGGGATTCTCGATCTTGATGACGTGCGCACCGTAATCGGCGAGCGTCTGGGTGCAGGCCGGACCGGCCACCACGCGTGTGAAATCGACGACTAATAGACCATCGAGCGCGGTCGGGCCTCCCGTCCCTTGCGAGGCACGTACCGGCAATTGAGGCTTGGTGGGCATCGATCGCGCTCTCCCTTACATCGGCTTATGACCGCCGAATTTCCTGCAAGAGCAAACTTAAAGCCCGGCGCCACCGACTTCGCAAGTGCCACGCCGGCATCGCTTCAATACGCAAAAAGGACCCGGCAGCCCCAGGCTGCCGGGTCCTCGGACCTTCCCGACACGCGCTCGCCGTTCGACCGATAAACGGCGCGTTCCGTGCGGTGGCAAATGCTCAGTGCAGAAACTTCCGCCAATAGAGCGAATGCGTCCAGGCCCAAGGGGTCTCGGGCTCGAACAGCCGATAGCCCGCCTGGATGAAGTTGTTCGCCGATACCGGGTTGTCCGTTGTGTCAGAGACGATGCTGTCCCATCCGATACGCCGCCCCCTGGCTTCGACTACAGCCATCAATCTGCGCTGAAGGCCGCGTCCCCGATACCGTTGCAACACCCCAACTCTGGAGAAATAGCCGCCGTTTCGAACGTGCGTCGAGGGAACAACCCCGGCGAAGGCAACGGCGTCCTCGTGGTGATAAGCCAGCCACCAGGCGCCAACGTCGAACGTGGGCATCGCCGCAGCATCGAAGAACGTGAGCCGATGGAGATCGGCCAGGGTCTCGGCAACGTCGTCATCGGACGCATCGACGATACGGATTCTGTACATGAGCGACTCGTTGGGCAGCAGATCATGATCGGGCGCGGAGCGACGTCACCGCCGCCATGAAGGCTCATTTGCCCAGCACGACCTTGACACCAAGCCAGACGGCACCCATGAGACCGGTGGCAATGACTGTGATCACCGCTTTAAAGGTGTAGGTCTGGGCCTGCTCCACGCTCTTTCGCCATCGCCGCAGGTGCTGAAAATCGGCTCGCATCTCGCTGCCGACCCATTGCACGATCCAGATCGTGAAGGCATCCGCCGCGGCGCCGGCGCCGCCGATGTCGATGAAGGCACGGAGCGGCAGCAGCGGATCCGCGGCAACCTTCCCGATCCGACCCTGCCCGCGCGCTTCCGAGAGCAGCGAGGCAAAATAAGCGCCCGCGAAGGCGCCGGCATACTCGCCCTCCCAGATGTGATCGTAGCGCTCCGGATAAAGCTTCTGGTCGAGCAATCGCTCCTCCTCGAGCACATCAGGGAACCAGGGATTGTCGCGCCAATTGGCTTTCACCACCACGGCACCATCCGGCTGTCGCCCACGCAGAAAATCGTCGATTGCATCGCTCTTGCGTCGCGGATTCCAGCTCGCCCATAGCTCGGAATCCTTGGCGCGGATCGTCGGCCGCAGCAGCGCGAGGCTGCGCGCGCTGAGGGATTGCGCCTCGTCGATCCAGGCGATGCGAAACCCTTCCAGGGATTTGATCGAGTCGGCCGTGTGATCCTGGAGTCCGCGGAAGATGATCAGCCCGTCCCCGGGCGTCTCGATCTTGTCGCTGAACAGCTTGAAGCCATGGCCGAGGCGAAGGCTCGCGATCTTGCCTTCGATCAAGCGCTTCGACGATTGCGCCAGCGTGCGCTGCGCCTCGCGAATGCAGACCGCGAGCGTGCCGCGCTCGGCCTGACAGGTCTCGACCAGGAGCTCGCCGAAGAAGTGCGATTTGCCCGAGCCGCGTCCACCATAGACACCCTTGTAGCGCGCAGGCTTCAGCAGCGGCTCGAAGATCTTGGCGGTCGGAATTTTCAGGATGGACACTCGATGCGCTCGCTCGCCCTAGGGCAGGCCAGTGCGCCTGCGCCACATCGCGGACCAGTCTTCGTTGTCGAAGGTGTCGGATTGGCCTTGTTGGGTTCGGGTCAAGTCGGGAGAGGCGTCGTGCTCCGAGAAAGGCGGCCAAAGTCCAAGGAGCCTCCTGAAATGGTCTTCGATAGCGGATGGACGGGGAGAATTGACGCCGCTGTAGGGCCCTGATGGGGTGAAGTGCCACGGTCCCGTATCGCATTATATGGACTTGTTGTGTGGGGCTCGAAACCCGCAATTGGGGGTAACATTCGCCGCAAGGCATCATGCCAAGACATTCCACTCTCCAATGTTTCGAAGCATAGTCTTAAGACCGAAGCGCGATACCCCGCACGATCGAGCCCTCTTGCTCAACTTGTGGCTGTTCCACTATTCTGAACGCAAAGCTGCAACATGTCGGCGAACGGCTCGACATCCCAAGCGCAGGAGCAATTCGTGGGTCCTGATGAGATAAGACGTGGCGCGTCGTTCGTGGCGATCATCGTTCTTCTGACGTCGGCAACCGATCTGTCGGCTGTTGCTCAAGAAGCATCTCCGACGACCGCCGACAAATGGCGCCCGAAGTCCGGCGTCTATGCGGAGCTCGGCAAGAATTTCCAGTCGTCTTGCGATGAAAGCGGCAATCTTACCATCGATCTTGGCGAGAAATCGGTCAGCGGTTACGAATGGGGCTGCAAAGTCAAAAAAGTCATCGATCTCGCGCCAGGCTCGCTGAAGGTTGGAATGGTCTGTGACGACTACAATCTGGCGCAGAACCTCAACCTTCGCGATCCCAATTGGGAGAACAGGCAATTCAACGAAGTCATGTTCGTCAAGCGGATCGATGATGCGACAATCTCCGTTCAGAAGAGCTTGAATGGAAAGCTCAAGGATCCACCCTGGCGTGCGGCCTACTGCCCTCTGGCGACACAGCGCGCGCTCGCCGAGGCCACACTGAGAGCCAAGGTGGAAGCAAAACAGAAGGCCGACCAGGAGCGAGCCCTCAAGGAAGCCCATCCGCGGGACGGCGTCTACGCAGCGGCAGGCGCCGATTTCGAGGAGCGCTGCGCGAAGTTCAACGACACCATCGTTGCGTTCGCCGGCAAATCGATTACGACGGCCTCCAACATCTGCAAGATCGAAAACACACGAATTCAGCTGCCCGACACCGTTAGAATCGGAGCGACGTGCACGATGCAGCCTGCTTCGGGCTCGGAGGCTTTCAGCGTGCAAGACAAGGCCACCACCCCGGATCGCGAGAATCTGATGTTCAAGAAGACCGACGACAAAACCGTCATCCTCTGGATCATCTACAACGGGCACTTCACCGGCGACGGCCGAAAGCTGTCCTATTGCAGCGACCAAGTGCAGCGCGCCTATGCCGTGCAGCGCCGGGCTGGCAAGCAGACCAGGAATTAGTCGAAGGCATCAAACGCAAAGCCCGCGCCGGATTGCATCCGCGCGGGCAACACCAACTTCTGTCGATGATGCCATTCTGCCAGTGTTTTGCCCGACGGGTCAACGGGCAATCGAGGCGCGATTGCAGATCGGGATCTCCGTCATCTCGAGCGTCGTGACGGCATCACCGCCACTCGAACTCGGCGGATGCACGATGATGCGTTCGATCCGATGGATCAATTCCAGCATGCCGTCTTCGCCGCTCTCCACCGGCTGGGCAACCTTGCCCCAGCCGCGATCGAGGATCGCATTGGCGGCCGAGACGCGGGCGGCCGGAGATGCGTCCTCGCTGCGCATGATGCCGACGAGTACCCTGATGGCCGTTCTGGTGTGGCTGCGCGCAAGCGAGCGGATCTCGGTCAGCGTGCGCGCCCTCGACGTCTTCCCTCGCGTGGGCAAGCGGACGGGTACACGCTCAAGCTCGCATTCGATCTCTTCGCTCACGAGAACGTCTCCCACAGCACGATGGCAACGAGACCCCCGAGGGCCAGCGATATCAGATAGGCGGTCATCGTCTCTCCTCGAAAACAATATGCGCGGCAGATCGCGCGATGAGGCGCGATCGTTTCGGGCGCGAACCCTATCTCCGGTCCCGGAGACCGCAGCGGCGCGGGGCTAACCGCGCCCGGCGCCGCGGGCCGGCACGTTCGCGCGTGCACGGCCAGCAATGGTTCGGACGACGGCGCGCCGATCGGCGCTCCCTAACGCGTTATCCAAGCGAGTGCGTGGCCGTAATGCGCCGCCGCCGTCCGATCTCGAAACCGAGACGAAAAAACCCGCGGCGGATGTCGTCCCGCGCGGGTGAACCAAACTCGTTTCGATGATGTCATTCTGCCGGTGTTTTGCCCGACGTGTCAAACCCTGTGTTGCGCGCGATTGTCGTCACGCGAAGCGAAAATGAAAATGCCCGCTGCAGATTGCTTCCCGCGCGGGCCAACTCAAACTCGTTTCGATGATGCCATTCTGCCAGTGTTTTGCCCGACGTGTCAAACGAACGAATTCGCGCAAGCCGCGTTGGACAATCAGGAGCGACCGGCCATGACCACCAAGACGAACTCACCCGGCACATCGCCAAGCAAGACGGCGCAAAATCGTCCGCCCTCAAAGCCGCGCATCGACAAGGAGCACGCCACGCAGCAAGCGATCGTCGAAGACGCCGGCGAGACGGCGGACGACGATCGCGATCTCGCACATGGCGAGGGCGGCACCATGGATCTCCCCACCAAACCCGGCGATATGTCGAAGGACGATTGAGCCGCCTGACCAGCGGCGCGCATCTCGATGATGCCATTTACGAAGGTGTTTTGCCCGACGCGTCAATCGACAGCGCGCAAAACGGAAAGCCCCTCCTCCCAGCTCAATATGTGGTGCGCAAGGGGCTTGCTTCAAGCCCCCGATGATCGCGTAAGACCCCTCGACCCGAACAACCAGTCGAGGGGTCACGACATGCCTTTCCTGCTTCCGACGTCCCGGTCGCGCAACCGAACCAGCGCGGAACGCGCAGCCGCCGGCCATGCGGTCATCATCGCCGGCGCCGGCCCGACCGGCCTGATGCTGGCCGCCGAGCTCGCGCTGGCGCAAATCGACGTCGCCATCGTCGAGCGGCGCGCGAGCCAGGACATCGTCGAGACGCGCGCCGGCGGGCTGCACGCGCGCAGCATCGAGATCCTCGATCAGCGCGGCATCGCGGGTCGCTTCCTGCGCGAAGGGCAGATCACCCAGCTCGCCGGCTTCGCCTGGACCAGGCTCGACATCGGCGATCTCCCCACCCGCCATCCCTACGGGCTCGCACTGCGGCAGAACCACATCGAGCGCCTCCTGGCCGAATGGGTGGCCGAGCTCGCGGTGCCGATCTATCGCAGCCGCGAGGTGACCGGCTTTGCGGAAGACGCGACCGGCGTCGAGGTCACCCTGTCCAGCGGCGAGCGCTTGCGCGCGCTTTATCTCGTCGGCTGCGACGGCGGCCGCAGCCTGGTGCGCAAGAGCGCCGGCATCGACTTCCCCGGCTCTGAACCTTCGCTCAGCAACCTCATGGCCGAGGTCGAGATGCGCGAAGAGCCCCAATTCGGCCTGCGTCACGACGCGCTCGGCTTCCACGGCCTCAGCAAGACCGGAAGCGGGCGCGTGCTGGTCGTGCTGACGGAGGCTGATCTCGCGCACGACGGCGAGCCCTCTTTAAGCGATCTCAGCAAGGCGCTGAACGCCGTCTACGGCACCGACTTCGGCGTCAACAATCCTGCCTGGATCTCCCGCTTCACCGACGCGGCGCGGCAGGCGGCCTCCTATCGCAGGGGCCGCGTGCTGCTCGCCGGCGATGCCGCGCACATTCATCATTCCGTCGGCGGCCAGGGCCTCAACATCGGTGTGCAGGACGCGGTCAATCTCGGCTGGAAGCTGGCGCAGGTAGTGGGTGGCATCTCGCCCGAGAGCCTGCTCGACACCTATCACAGCGAGCGCCATCCCGTGGCCGCGCGCGTGCTGAAGAACACCGTGGCGCAGATCGCCCTGCTCCGCCGCGGCGACGACGGCCGCAAGGCCGCGCGCGAGGTGATCGCCGAGCTGCTCGCCATGGACGAGCCGCGACAGCGCCTTGGCGCGATGATGAGCGGGCTCGACATTGCTTACGATCTCGGCGAAGGCCACGCGCTGCTCGGCCGCCGCATGCCCGATCTCGACATCAGAGTCGACGGCCAGACAATCGCGCTGTTCACGCTGCTGCACGGCGCGCGCGGCGTGCTGCTCAATTTCGGCAAGCCGGGCGACATCGACATTACGCCCTGGGCGGATCGCCTTGCGATCGTCGATGCCGATTACGACGGCCCCTTGCAGCTTCCGGCCATCGGAGCGGTCCCCGCGCCGGGCGCGGTGCTGGTGCGGCCCGATGGCCATGTGGCCTGGGTGGGCGACGAGAGCAGTTGCGGACTTGCGGAAGCGCTGACGCGGTGGTTCGGGCCGGGTGGCGGGTAAAAACGTCTCATGCGCCGCCAGAACAAACAAGCCCGCGGCAGGCCGCGGGCTTGTTCCGAATTCTTCGATGATGCCATTCTGCCAGTGTTTTGCCCGACGTGTCAAACGACGCTCGCTCCGCCGCAAAGGTCATTCCGGCGGAAGCAAAGGCCGTATCCAGCGCGAGAACCATTCCTCGCTGTCATTGTGCGGATTGACAGGGCCGTTCACTCCGAAGATCGGTGGAGGAATGAGATAGCTCGGCTCGTCCGCAAACACGCCGATCGGCTTGCTCGGTTGAGGCTGCTGGCCGCGAGTGGCCGGGACGGTCCAACTACCAAACCGCTCGTCGAATTCGGTAGGCGGCAGATACGGGACTGGCGCACTGCCCGATGTGAACACGTTGGCCGCGTTCGTCTCATTGACACGGGCGAGACGGCGAACGTCTTCGGGCGCGACTGATGCTGCGGTAGATGTGGGCACGGCTGGGGGATCTTTCGCGGGCATGGTGCCAGCCGGGGCAGCGACCCACTCCCCGAAGCGATCGGCAAGAGTGCCAGCGGGCGCCTCGGGATCTAACGAGGAAGCTCCGCTCAGCTGCGGCCTGAAGGTTGATGCCAAAACGCCCCTGGTGCTGGCCGCGTTGTCAACGCTCAGTCCATTGTTCGATGTGGTGTGCGCAGGCGCTCCTGTCGAGAACACTCCTCCGCGAGGAGTAGAAGCCCCCATCGTCGCGCCGGAACCTTCCTGCGCATTGGCAGCGCGCGTAACCGCCAAAATGCCTCCGATGCCGAGCAGCCAGGGGAGGAGAGAGGGAGCCGCCAAGCCGACGGCGGCCCCTCCGGCCATCCAAGGAAGTGCATTGCGCACCACAGGTGTGCCGCCCGCTAATGGATTGTCGTAATATGGATTCGCCATTCCGGAGTGCGGGTCGGATAGGAGCACCAGCGGGTCCGATGGCGCGGCCGTTGTCGGAGGCAACTCACCGAGCCGTTGTTCCTCGGGACTTAGCGATGGAAAGGCTGGCAGCACGCTCCTGAAGCGTGGATCGCTCGGCGTGAATCCCTCGTTCTCGTTTAGGTCGGGACGATCGGGTGGAGATAAGCCTCGCAGGCGAGTGTCGATCAGAGAGGGGACGAGCCCCGGCGCATCCGGGATAGGGTCGACGCCCGTGAAATGCAGCGAGATGGTGCCTTTGCCAGAGCGTCTTAATATTTCGTTCCTCTCTGCCATGCTGAGACCACTCGTCGGCGACAAAAGCGGAAAAGCCAAGGCCGCATCTCGCTGACCGGCATCGCGCAACTGGTCGACGGTTTCCTGCATCTGCCGGATTTGCTCTGCGTGGTCCGCCGCGTATGTCCCGCGGTTTTGGAACCATTCACGGTTCTTACCATTTCCTTCCTCGGTCGTTAGTCCCTCTGGAGTATTGGGGAGCAGATGACCGTTTGCTACCGCGTACTTGGCAGCGGCTACAAGCGCGTTCACTTCGGAAGCTATCTCGTCCAGCGCGCGCTCATCGCCCGCATCAGCAAGGTCGAACTTTGGAGACACCTTGAGATTTTCAAGACGCTCAAAAAAACCGTCGTGGTACGTTCCGAGATGTCCCCCCGTATGCGGGCTCGAACCAAGCTCCGTCGCCAGAGGCTGTCTGGACGGCAACGTCACCAGATTTCGAACTCCATCGATGTTAAATCGTTTTCCCAAGAGCCGGATGACCGGATGATCTGCAAATTTCTTCGGCAAAACGTGATGATCTTGAAACATGCGACGGTTACTTTCTGGCGCAGGCCGGCATTCGAGCTGCTGGTGATCGCAGCCGGCTGGTCTGATCTGAAATGCTTTGGTGGATGGCCAGCAGCGAGGGCCGGCCTCTTCGTGCGCGCTAGATACTGATGCGGTCACCGGGCCGGCATCGCGGTCGGTGCAGGGCGCCTACAAGGCCATCAGGGTAATGGTGGCAGCATTCGCATACTGCGAGGGCAACCGGGGCATCCGCCCCGGGTGTCGTGCAAATGTCTTCTGCAAAAGAGCGATTCAGACGAGCCAAGAACGGGCCAGTCAGATCTCTACCTATCTCAAGGTGCGGAAACTAGGGATCAAGCCCTTCGTAGTTGCCGTAGGCATATCCGAAGCTTAGGCCTCGCACACCGGCAGCCTTACAGGCGCCCTTCATTACCTGATCACAAAGAATCCACTGCTCCAAAAAGCGTGGCCGGAAGATATGAGCCGAACCGATAGCCTCTTCTCGGAAGACATAGCGGGAAATTGCCGTGCCATTGTAGCGCCGGTAATCTGTCCCATCGTCCAGGACTTCGACGATCGATTTTTCTTCGTCAATGACGTCGAGTCGGCGCACGACATCGCAAAGCCAATAAACCGGCGCATCTCCCTTCAGCGACCGCGTTTCGCACTTCAGAAACGCGACCCCCTCTCGATCCACGGCTTCGAGAACGCTTTTCATTCGATCGGATACGAGCCAAAAATCGTGAAACATCTCCCAATCGACCGGCGGCCTCCCAAGCGATTTGTCAATCAGCAGCCTTGGCGTTTCGGATAGCGAAGGAAAGCCTCGCTTGCCTCTCGGCGGCCGGAGCACGCGGCCGATGCCCAAGGCGGCAAAATTCTCCAATTCCCACCCGGGGGGCTTGCTAATCCTGGAATTCAGTTTGATGCGATAGAGCCTTGGCGCCTTTCTCTTTCGACTTCCATCAGAGGGCGTAGCCATAGACGATCTCTCCGTTCGCATCGCTCATCATTTCGACGTCCATTCTGCCTGCAGAATTTCGTCTTCGTTCCTCGTGACGATGGGCGCTCAACAATAAAGCCCGCGGAATCCCGCGGGCTCGATCCTTAAATCTTTCGATGATGCCATTCTGCCGGTGTTTTGCCCGACGTGTCAATTGATGGGCTGGGGGGCGCACCAAGGGGGGCTGCATTTCTGAAAGTTTCATCGAAAAGAGTCTGCGACCTCATCCGAACATGAAAACACGGGCACCCTACTGAAGACTTGGGAATTCCGATACTGAACCGCGATCCGCTCGGTTGTGCTTGCACCGATCGTGTCGCCGTCCTTCACCACGTTTCCATGCTCGATCAGATACACGGAAAGTCCTGCCACCTTGTCGATCAGTTCGGACAGCGTCAGCTTGGCGGTCTCGAACTCGATCTCGCGACCTGCGAAGGTGGACAAGCCGACAGTGATCGCGCCGATCTTCCGATCCGACTGGAAGGGAAGAATGTCGACCCACAGTGTAAAGGGATAGCTGGGAAACGGTGCAAAGGAGCGGCTCGACTCTTCCAACCAAAGGCCGGACGGTCGCGCCACCCGGCCATCCCAAACCACGCCGCAACATTCCGGCATAGCGGCGATCAACGCGCCGACCACCGCGGTGGTGATGCGCGCGGCGACGAGAGGCTTCTCGTTCTTTGCCAGCGCCGAGACGACCAGGTGACCGCGATGCCGGGCGGCCACCGCCTTGCCCTCCGGCCATATCGTGGCAGCGCGCGCCCACAGACCGGCATCGTCCGGTATCGGGGTCGGCATCGGCATGACGGCAACAAGCTGGTTGCCGCAGCGAAGGAGCGGCGAGCTTGCTTTGACCTGTCGCTCGCCTGGATCGTTCGGCTCCGTCATCAAATCAGGATGTCGCGCGCGAAGGATCTTGGCGACGAGCGACATGTCGGGCGTGACCGGTCGGTCCAGCAAGACAAAACTAATAAACGAGTTACTCATGAACTGCCCCGCCGAGCGCTTCGGGCGAGACACGCGCCTCGCTCACAGGCTGAAACATTCAATAGAACAAACAGGGAACAATGTCAACAAAAACATCTTGCACTCGTCCACCACCGCAGCGAGCCCAACAACAATCGGCAAAGAGCACCTTTAAGATGTTCGGCGCGGGATCAGAGGGAGATCCGACGCGTCTTCGAACAACATGCCCCTGAGGCCTGCCGACCTCCAGGCATCCTTCAGGGCTCCGTCACATATGACACAATCTATGGCGTACGCCATTCTAAATACATGCGCATCGCCAACCAATTCGTCATTGAACACGAGCTCGACGTCACCCCAAAAATCGTAGACTTTCTGGCCGAAATCTACAGAGCCTGGATCGTCGCAAATCCCGATGTTCAACCGCGATTGCTCCTCATCCAATGCGTCCAGAACACGACGCACATCGCAGAACCAGTAGCGCGGCCCATCCCAGACCCCGTTCGAAACCTGCACGTCGCAGGCGACGAAGGAAAACGCCTCTGGGTCGACGGCCTCAAACACGGTCTTAGCGCGATCAGAGATCAGCCAGAATGCATACCAGAGCTCAGAATCCAGAGGCCGGCGCCCTCGCGGATTGAACGTGACGCATGGCGTCGGCCCAGCAAAATCTGACAAGTGCCCGGGGTCGAGGAGAGAGGGGCCATCATCAGTGATCTCGAAACCACTTGGGTTGCCTGTTCGATAGAACTCCATTCTGTAGAATTTGCGTTTCCGCAATGAGGAGCGCTTGTTCTGCTTTGCCTGCTTGCTGCTCATCGGAACACATGGCCTTTTATTCGAGGTCTCGACGGATATAGAATCGCGGCTGTTCTGTCTTCCGAACAACAGCATGGCCTGTCGCCACACTCAGATTTTCAATACGTCTCGAAACCAAATTCTCTTGAGGCCCGCGACCTTGCAGGCATCTTTGAACTCTTGATCGCATATGACAGCAGAATTCTGGCATGCCATAGGGAAAATATGAGCATTGCCGATTGCTTGCTCTCTGAAGACTAGTTTGCCTCCGAAGATTAAGAACTCGTAGTATTTCTGGCCATGGTCGAGAAAGCGGATATCGTCCCGGATTCCGATGCGCAGGCGCGATTGCGATTCGTCCAGCGCGTCGAGTACGCGGACGACATCGCAGAGCCAAAATTTCGGTCCGTCATAGTGACCGCGCGTCATTTCGCACATCGCACGGCACGAATACAAAGGCCTCCGGGTCAAGCTTCTCGAAGAGCGCCTTTGTCCGGTCCGAAACGAGCCACCAGGCAAAACAGACCTCGAGATCACATGGCAGTTGACCGACCGATTTATCGAAGACGTAAGGTATCGGCGGGGTGGAAGCCGGCAGACGACGGACTCCGTGCGGAGGAAGGACACTCTCGTCTTCAAGCCAATAACCCAGCCCGCCTCCTAGAGCGAAATTGGGGACCTATTTCGTAGAAGCGGCGCTTGCGTGCTCGGGGTCGCTTCGCAACAGGAATCGCGTTCTGGTCCGTCATAACTGAGCCTCGTTGAACATCGCGCCTGCAACGACACCCGGCCGAGGCCACGGTGAACCACTCAAAAAATAAAGCCCGCGGCGTCGCGCGAGCTTCGTTCGGACTCTTTCGATGATGCGATTCTGCCAGTGTTTTGCCCGACGTGTCAACGATCGCCCTCGAACAGCTTCCACACAACGCCGCAATCTGCTGACGATGCCCGCTTACGTGGGATCATCCGTACAATAAAATACCGGCAGATCTCCGAAGACATCAGAGTTCTTGTAGCGCACTGCAATCCGCTCGCTCGCACTCGCTCCCATTGTATCGCCGTCCTTCACCACGTTTCCGTGCTCGATCAGATACACGGAAAGTCCCGCCACCTTCTCGAACAACGCCGGAAGCGCAAGCTTACCGGTCACGAATTCGATCTCACGGCCGACGAAGGCGGACAATCCCATGGTGATCGCTCCGATCTTTGCACCTGACCGGAACGGAAGAATGTCAACCCATAGCCTGAAGGGATAGTCCGGATATGGTGCGAGCGACCACCGCGACGTTTCGAGCCATAGATCGGCAGCCCGCGCTACCCGCCCCGCCCACACCACGCCGCAACATTCCGGCACGGTGGCAATCAACGCACCGATGACCGCAGTCGTAAGGCGGGCGGCGACCAGCGGCCGCTCACTTTTTCCGAGCAGCGAGACGATGATGTGGCCCTGATGGTCAGTTGCCACAGCCTCGCTTTCCGGCCAGGTTCGCGCAGCGCGCGCCCAAAGCCCGGGATCCTGCGGAATGGGTGCCGGCATCGACATGACCGCAACGAGCTCGTTGCCGCAACGGATGAGCGGCGAATTCGCTTGAGCCGGTTGCGACTCTTCACCGTTGGTCGCCTCTGTTGCCAACTCCGGATGCCGGAGGTGAAGGGCTTTGGCGACTGCTGACATGTCGGGCGTCACCGGCCTGCTCAACAAGACCAGAGAAAGAAGCGAGCCACTCATCAACTAACCCCCGCAGAAAATCCCGGTGAGCCCAAAACCTAGTTTTTCGCCCAGAGGTTGAAACGTAAAGCCTCATTAGAACAAATAGAGAACAATGTCAATCGACGTTTTTCGCTCGCGCCAGATTTCCGCAAGATAACTATACCCAAACTCTGAAGCGGACTGGCGGCCGACCCAGCATTGGCGCCGCACTGCAAGGGCGGTTCGCAATAGCACTCGCGGAAAAGGGGTTCACGCAAACATCAACGAAGACCGCGCGCCGTCCTCACGGGCGCCGCGACGTTCGCCACACACCCGGGCAGCCCCACCAGGAACAAGCGTCAACACACCGCGTTCCCTCACCATGCATGGATCAACCGACGATCCCCTGTTGGCGCGCGCCGATGCCGCCCTCCGCGAAGCCGAGCGGCTTCGCCTCGCCCTGATCCGCGAGTGCGCAATTGCACAAGCCATCTGTCACGACGCCGCGCAAACCCGCACGCTGCAATCAGGCCTCTCGCCGGCGATCGCGATTGCGCTGACGGTCAACGCTCCTCGTTCGGCGTAGCGTCGGTGCCCGGGCCGAAGGGCTCGTGCGTCCTGCGTCCCAGAAACGTATCGGGTGGCGGCTGCTTCAACAGCTCGCGGCTTTCGCGCACGATCTGGCGCATGTGTTCGGCCTGGTCGTGGTCGACAGGCAACGGCCGATAGACGGGCATCGCGATGCTCCCTTGCTTTGCAGGCGGGAGCGCGCTCGGTCTCTCAGCCACCGACGCCTACGGGCAGAGCCTCGGCCGGTGATGTCACCACAACTATCACAGGTCGCTTTGGTTCAATATTGAACTTTAGGACTCGCGGGACACATAATGAGTAAGCCGCTCAACATGCTCAAGCTTCTCGCGAAAATTAATCCGCGCAACATATCAAATGATGTGACTCGCCTCTGCCAGCGGCGTAAGCTTGATCCATCACCGCAAGGCCCGTGGCATCGATCGGTGATGAGAACGCCGATTGCGCTCCCGCCCGACCTCAAACGAGGGAGCAGCGCCATGCTGACAAGACGTCGTTTCAAACAGACCAGAACCCTGACCGAAAGACTCGCGGACGAAGCCGCGCGCTGCCGCGAGGAAGCCCGCACGCTGACGCCCGGCCGCCGCCGCGACAGGCTGCTGCGCCAGGCGCGGCAGGACGAAACCGCCATGCAGATCGACGCCTGGCTGCGCTCGCCCGGCCTGAGGGCGCCGACATGATGCAATATCGCGCTTATCTCATCGGCGAGGATGGCGTCTTCCGCTCCGCCGAAGCGTTCGAAGCTCCCTCGGATTCCTCCGCCCTCAGCTTTGCGCAGCGGTTCACGCGGCTCGGCAAGGTCGAGGTCTGGCAGCTCGGCCGAAAGATCGCGGTGCTGGACTCCGAGCAGTCTCGGCCGCCGTTGCACGAGCCGTCCCGGCCGACGCTGACCCGTCAATGACCGCGTGACTTCGGTCCCGACCTGAGATCCTCGATCTGGAAGTTGAACTTCACCTGCATGACAGGGCCGCTCGCATCGCGCACCTCGATCGCCATCTCCTGCCGGTCGCCGGTGAGCGGCGCGGAGAGCACCGCATCGCGCGCCAGGTCGGCAACCGACTTGGCGGCCTCGGCCTGAACTGCGCGCGCGCTGGACAACTCCAGGCCCTCCTCGTCCAGCGCAATTCCCTTGTCGTCGCGAAGGTCAAAGTAATATCGGGTCATGACCGTAATCCTCTGCCCGCTATAGTGCAGAGGACGAGCAAAGGTTTCTAAAGGGCACGAAATTTCCCTTGGAATCAACTGGTTCCGGGAACACAGCAGAGACGCGCGCCGGGCCAGCTTGCGTCGGCTACTCCTCCGCGAGCTTGCGCTCGATATAGGCGTCCACCGTCTCGGCGAACGAGCGCTGCACGCCGACCGCGGCGTCGTGCTGGTCGAGTGCGTCGCGCTGCAGCACGCGCAGGCCGCGCCCGCGCATGCTCACAGGTGCCGTGTTCAGAAACTGGTCGATGGCGCCCTTGGCAAGCGGGATGGCCTTGGGATCGCCCCTGGCGATCAGGAGCCGTAGCAGGCTCTGGCATTCGGCCAAACCGGGCATGGCGTCTCTCACCTTTGCTGCGATTTCGGCTTCGGCCGCTCTACCTTCTGGGTATGGGTGCCGAACAGCGCCAGCAGCAGCGCGACTTCTTCCTTCGAACCGATCTGGATCATGATTGTTCTCTCCGTTTCGCTACGTTGGTCGGAGCCGGCGGGCGCCGAGTTCAGGACGATCTGGTTTCAGCATTGTTTCAGCCGTGTTTCGTCAGCGCCCTGCACCGCGCCTTCGGCCGGCTTGTGTGCACAATTGAACGCTGATCTCTCGCTTTCGCCGATCACAACCCATTTCTCTCTTTCTCACGTCTCGCCAAAGTCCGAACATTGATGCTTGTCTTAGGCCTTCGGCGGCTTGAGGAAGCCAAAATAGAAGCAGACCAAAAATAGAATGAGATGGACAATGGAACGGCCACCGCTGACCTGCGGACTCGCGACAAAATCTGTTCCCAACAGAGGCACCGAAACGTCGGCGAGATAGAGATAAAACAAAATGCCCGACGATACGAAGAACGCGCCTGCCAAGAATTTGCGGAAGCCGACATCTCGCCAAGCGAAATAGAGGCTTCCGCCAGCCATTATGATGGCCGCACCAGCATAGAGGGCAATGATCATGCTGCCTCACCCGGTTGCGGACGCGCCCCCAATCGACCGGCGAATGACCTGAACGGGTCTCGCGCTTGCCGTGGGCTTGACAGAAACGGAAAGCCGCCCTGGGGCGGTTAGTTTCAGACTTTCCTTTTCTGCCTATTTCTTGAGGGCGTCAGAGGCGTCCCGCGCTGCGTCCTTCACATCTCCAGCGACGTTATGGGCGGATCCCTTGGCCTTATCCAACTTGCCTTCAGCTTCCAGATCCTTGTCGCCGGTGAGCTTGCCGGCCCCTTCTTTGATCGCGCCTTTTGCCTTGTCGGCGGCGCCCTTCACATGTTCACGGTCCATGATCGATATCCTTTCCTGTGTAGAAGACGAGCACAACGAAATCGGTGCGCTGTCGTTCCTGCGAGACGCCCGCGTGAGGCGGGCTCCTCAGGACGAGGCCGGAATGCGTGGATGCAGGTTTCAGCACTGACGCCGATGAGCCTCCTCCTGAGGAGGCGCGTCAGTGACAACGCCCCTCCGATGGCTGCTACTCTATCGTCGCATTCACCGTCATGACCGATTTGCCAGAGCCGTATGGACCCTTTCCTTCACCATAGATGGCGAACGTATCGGTGCCCTTGTAATTGGCTGCCGCGGTGTACCTGAACGTCGTTACGTTGACTTGTCTGAGCTTCCCGTGCGCGGGCTTCCGGGACACGCCGGAGCTATGCATCGCTCCCGGAATTCGCATCGGGAAATTGCACGTTTCGCCCGACCTGACCGCGAAGTAGGCCGTCATGTCCACGCCGAACACGGATGGGTTACCGGTGACCCTGCACTCGGAGATGGCGAAGGCCATAGCCGGCGTCAGGCTCAGCACAGCAGCGAGAGCGAATATCCGCATGCTCATCTCCTGTTAGGACCAAGCGGCATCCGGGGCCATTGATTTCCAAGGGTGGGGATAACCATTGACTTGAATCAACATTCGACCGGCGACGACCAGGCGATTGAAGAGGCGGAAGTAGCGACTTTCCTTGGTTGATGGCTGGCGGCCTGCGGATTGCCTTTTGAGGCACCACCCCTTTCCGGGATGTTCTATAATCCGTCGGCTCTAAATGATGGAGGGTCAAATGCGACTCGCTTTGCTTATTGGGGTCCTGCTGATGGAGCTTTCTTCAGCAGCAAACGCCCGCGATTATCCCTGGTGCGTCTTCGGTGGCCATGCTGGCCCCCCCGGCGAATGCATGTACGAGACGAGGGAGCAGTGCCTGGCTTCGGCATCGGGACGGTGGACCAGCTATTGCGATATCAATCCGCGCGTGAGATTCCAGCAGCAGGCACCGCCCCCGACAGCATGTGACTCTCGCGGGCGCCGGTGCGCGCCGAGATGAAGCGTTCAGCGCAAGGCCGCCGCGTCGCGGGTAAAGCAGACATCGACCCTCTGACCGAGCGTTGACTAGTCCGCACCAGCGCGCGCTATTTGCCGCGCTTCGAAGTGCCGGTGCCTAGCGCAATGCCGTGCTGCCAGGCCCGCACCCGCACCGCCGCTTCGCTCCGATTGAGCTCTGCCGCAATCTCGTCGGGCCGGCGTCCGGCTTCGGCCAGCGCTTTCAGCCGCTCATGCTCGTCCGCTGTCCACCTCTTCAGCAAGGGATAGCGTGATTGCATGGTTGGAGCTGGCTCACCCGTTCATTCAAGTGCGACGACAATCGGCCGAGGCGGACCAAGTTCCTATCCGTGGCGGACGGGCCATAGCACGGGCTTTGCGAGGTGAACTTAGCAAAAGTTAAGCCCGCGACGGATCGCTCCGCGCGGGCCTGGTTTCGAGCGCAAGGCTCGGGTGAGACCTTCGTCTCAGTGCATGTGGCCGATCAGATAGATGCCGCCGCCGAGAACGATCACGGCCGGGACGGCCCAAAGCAGAAGTACGGGCATCGCTTGCCTCCTCAGTTCGAGGTGCAGACCTTGACGGACTTCATGCCGGTCTCGGCTTCCGACCTGGTCTTGTACACGGTGTCGCCGCTGACGACCGTCGTTTCCGTGGTCGTCGGCTTCGACTCGGTGATGGTGCACTTCTTGGTCTTGACGTCCTGAACCACGTAGAACGTTTGCGCAAACGCGGGAGCCGCAACTGACGTCAGCACGGCGGCAGCAATGATTGCTTTGATATTCACGGTGTCCTCCTCCAGCAGCCCGGTCGATCCAGGCGTGTGTTGTACAAACCCGAGAAATTGCCAGTTGTTCCCGGTCATTCCCCGAACCAATTCCGGCTGATTGCGTTGGTGCGCGAACAGGAGGCTTCGATGCTCGACTTGCGGCTCGTGACGACTTCCCTGGCGGTGCTCGCTGCGCTGATCAGCGTGGCGCTGGCTGAGCCCGTCAAGGATCAGGCTCCACCGGTGGTTCAAACTGCCACCGAAGCCCGTCCCATTCGCGTGATCCTTCCGGCGCCGTGGGAGCCCACCAAGGGCCAGGCCGAGTCTGTGCAATCTTCAAAGTAGCAGGCGTCGGTCGAGCGGCGGCCGCAGCTCGGTCGACATTGTCGCGGCCAAAGCGCCGCAGCAAACTCCTCCAAAACAACAGCAACCATTTCGAATCTCACCTGTTGTCGCCGGCACAATCACTTGCAGGAGACAACAACATGAAACGTCTGACAGTGCTGGCCGCAACCTTGTTGCTGCTCGGTTCGGTGCCCGCGGGCGCCCAGTCGCAGCCGGCGCAAAGCGGGCCGGGCAACAACGCGGTCAACAGCTCCGACCAGAACAACTCCAACGCACCGGTCGCGGGCCGCAACAGCTTCACCGAAGGACAGGCGAAATCGCGGATCGAGGGCGCGGGATATTCCAACGTCTCCGGCCTGCAGAAGGACGACAACGGCGTCTGGCGCGGCAAGGCCGACAAGGCCGGCACCAAGACAGACGTCAGCGTCGACTTCCAGGGCAACGTCAACCCCGCCAAGTAATCCGCGAATTCAGGAGATCCAGACATGACGACCACCATCTCTCGCCTGTACGACAATTACGCCGATGCCGAGCGGGCCGTGGCCCGGCTCGAAAGCGCCGGCGTGCCGCATTCCAACATCAGCCTCGTCGCCAACAATTCGGACAATTGGTACGGCTCACGCTCCGGCAAGGTCGATCGTGACCGCGACGGCGTCGACGATCGCGCCGAAGGCGCCGGCACGGGTGCCGGCATCGGCGCCGGGCTCGGCGGCGCCGCCGGCCTGCTCGCGGGTCTTGGCCTGTTGGCCATCCCCGGCCTTGGCCCGGTGGTCGCGGCCGGATGGCTCGCCTCGACCGCGGCAGGCGCGGCGGCTGGCGCGGCCACCGGCGGAATCATCGGCGCGCTGACCGAGGCCGGCGTCTCCAGGGAAGACGCATCGCGTTATGCCGAGGGCGTCCGCCGCGGCGGCACGCTGGTGTCCGCGAAGGTGCCGGACCAGGACCGCGCGCGCCTTGATGCGCTCCTGCACGAGCGATCGGTCAACCTTCAAGAGCGCAGCGCCGCCTGGCAGAAGTCCGGCTGGACCGACTTCGACGCCGCCAGCCCGCCCTTGTCGCCGGAGGATATCGGCCGCGAGCGCGAACTCTACGGCGTGGGCTCGCGGCGATAGGGCAGCAAACCTCCGACACGACAAAGGCCCCGCGATGCGGGGCCTTTTAACTTTGTCTCAAATGCCGCAAAGCGGATTGGGCGAAGTGAAATCTCTTCGCCTCATGCTGGGACATGTCGCCTGGACGGGGCAAGCCGGAGAGATCTCCCATGTACTACGTCGCCGCTGCATTGCTGGTGCTGTCGGGACTGTTCTATTCCGCGAGCCGTCACGAGCTCGGCCAGTTCGGTGCGGACGTGTGCAGCTATGGCAGCACGTTCTGCAACAATCCGGTGGTCCTCTTCACCGGCGCCGCGCTGGCCGCCGCCTGGGGCATGTTCGTCAGCATCAAGTAGCCGATGATGGCAATCTAGACCTGTTTTGCCCGACGGAGCAAACTCACTTAGCATTTTCGAAAATCAGCCGCCGGCGGCGGCAGCGGGAACTTATGTTCCTTGATTCGCATTTGCTATGACGACGTCCGCACCGTTCGAGCCCATTCATGAGCGACAGCGCCCTCACCCCGACGAAATCCGCGCCAACGCTTCTGCAACGCTTGGGGCCCGGCCTCGTCACCGGAGCTGCCGACGACGATCCGTCGGGCATTGCCACCTATTCGCAGGCCGGCGCGCAATTCGGCTACGGTCTGTTGTGGACGGCGTTTCTGACCACACCGTTCATGATCGCGATCCAGCTCGTCAGCGCGCAGATCGGCCGCGTCACCGGCAAGGGCCTCGCCGCCAACGTCATGCGGGTCGCACCGCGCTGGGCTGTGCTGGCGCTGGTCTCGATGCTGGTCGCCGCGAACACGTTCAACATCGCCGCCGACATCGCCGCGATGGCCGAGGCGCTCTCGCTCGTGATCGGCGGCCTCAACCACGAGCACGCGCTGATCTTCGCGGCGGGCTCGACCCTGCTGCAGGTGTTCCTGCCCTATCGCCGCTATTCGCCGGTGTTGAAATTCCTCACACTGGCGCTGTTCGCCTATGTCGCGACCGCCTTCACGGTGCAGATTCCCTGGAGCACGGCGCTGCTCGCCGCGGTGTGGCCGAAGGTGAACGTCAGCAGCGACTATCTCCTCATGGTGGTCGCCGTGCTCGGCACCACCATCAGCCCCTATCTGTTCTTCTGGCAGGCCTCGCAGGAGGTCGAGGAGATGAACCAGGGCAAGCGCGACAAGCCGCTTCGCGAGCTCAAGCGCGGCGGCAGTCACGAGCTCGACCGCATCAAGATGGACACGGTCTCCGGCATGCTGCTCTCCAACGGCATCGCCTTCTTCATCATCCTGACCACCGCATCGGTCCTGCACGCCAACGGTGTCACCAATATCGGCTCGGCGACGGAAGCGGCCGAAGCGCTGCGGCCGCTCGCGGGCGATTTCACCTTCGCCCTGTTTGCGACCGGGATCATCGGCACGGGCCTGCTCGCGATTCCGGTGCTGGCGGGCTCGGCCGCCTACGGCGTTGCCGAGATCTTCGGCTGGCGCGCCACGCTGGAGGCCAAGCCGGACGAAGCGGCCGGCTTCTACACCATCATCGCCGCGGCGACCCTCATCGGCTTCGGCCTCGGCTTCACCGGCATCGACTCGATCCACATGCTGGTGTGGAGTGCGGTGCTCAACGGCATCGTCGCCGTCCCCATCATGGCGATGATGATGCTGATCGTCTCGAGCCGCGCGCTCATGGGCC
The DNA here is from genome assembly GCF_053629095.1 of Bradyrhizobium sp. USDA 372. Taxonomy (NCBI): domain Bacteria; kingdom Pseudomonadati; phylum Pseudomonadota; class Alphaproteobacteria; order Hyphomicrobiales; family Nitrobacteraceae; genus Bradyrhizobium; species Bradyrhizobium sp. USDA 372. Next base: position 1,800,471 of record NZ_JBRJHR010000001.1, read on the forward strand.
GCTTCAGGGCCCGCTCCTGGCTGATCGCGCTGGGCTGGCTCGGCACCGCGCTGATGGCGCTCGCCGTTCTCGCTTTGCTCGGCTCGTCGGTGATTGGCTGACGCAAGCGCTGCTTCGGACGCGCTGCCGCGTTGCATCCTAGCGCCCTTCCCGCGGCCCCGCGCTTGGCCTAACAATGCGGTCCGGGCCCGGCCTGAGATCGGGCCGAAAAAAGAAGCCCGGCCGGGCGAGTAGGGAGCGACATGACCAAATCATCAAAAGCAACAAGCCTCGAAATCCTCGCCTGCGATGCCGGCTGGAGAAACTATCATTTCGTCAAGCTGACGACCGAGGACGGCATCGTCGGCTGGAGCGAATTCGACGAAGGCTTTGGCTCGCCCGGCGTCGGCGCCGCGATCCAGCGCCTCTCCGCCCGCGTCATCGGGCAGAACGTCTTCCAGCACGAGCGCATCTTTGCCGAATTGTTCGCGGCAACGCGTCCCGCGGCCGGCGGCGTGGTGGCGCAAGCGCTCGGAGCGATCGAGAACGCGCTGCTCGATGCCAAGGCGAAAACCCTCGGTGTTCCCTGCTATGAGCTGCTCGGCGGCAAGATCCGCGATCGTGTCAGGGTCTACTGGTCGCATTGCGCCACCTGGCGCATCAATCACCCGTCCTGGTACAAGCCGCCGATCGAAAGTCTCGACGGCGTCAATGCCATGGGGCGCGAAGTGCGCGAGAAGAAGTTCACCGCGCTCAAGACCAACATCTTCTCCTATGACGAGGGCAAGCCGACCGGCTGGCGCCCCGGCTTCGGCTCACCTTTCGCGCCCGAGATCAACGTCGACCGCAAGATCCTGCGCGACCTGCACATGCACCTGGAAGCGATCCGCGACGGCGCCGGCCCCGACGTCGACATCCTGCTCGACTGCAACTTCAACGCCAAGACCGAAGGCTATCTGAAGATCCTGCGCACCATTGCCGACCTCGACATGTTCTGGGTCGAGATCGACAGCTTCAATCCGGACGCGCTCGGCTATATCCGCCGGCAAAGCCCGCACCCGATCTCGTCCTGCGAGACGCTGCTCTCCTTGCGTGAATTCCTGCCGTATTTCCAGGCGCAGGCCATGGACGTCGCGATCATCGACACGCCCTGGAACGGGGTCTGGCAGTCGATGAAGATCGCCGCGGCGGCCGAAGCCTTCGAGGTCAACGTCGCCCCGCACAATTTCTACGGCCATCTCTGTTCGATGATGAACGCGCATTTCTGCGCCGCGGTGCCGAACCTGCGCATCATGGAGATCGACATCGATCGTCTATCCTGGGATCGCGAGCTGTTCACGCACGAGCCGGAGATCGAGAACGGCCATCTCATCATCCCGAACCGGCCTGGTTGGGGCACCGAGCCGAACGAGGAAGCCTTGCGTGCCCATCCGCCGAAGACCAGTGGCGGGCTCCTCAACTACGGCCGCAAGAGCTGAGCGGAATGGCATTAGGTCGAATCGATTGCCACGGTCTCGGTGCACCCTCTCCCGCAAGCGGGAGAGGGAGCGCACCTCCGTCGTTGCGCGATCAAGCCTCATCGCATCGCGCGTTAGGGCGTCACGGGATTGACGGTCGGAGAGGTCTTCGGCCGCTGCGGCTCGATCGGCGACTTCGGATCGGTCGGGAGCACCATGGCGCCGGCGGCCCGTGCCGCTTCGCCCGTGGTCGCAAACATCGCGACATGGGCCGGCTGTGTCTTGGCCCGGCTCCACGGCCCGTGGTCGATGATCAGCATGGCCGCAATCGTCACACCCGCCACGATCAGCGCGATCACGCCGGGATGGCGGAGAGCGTTGGAGATGGAATGCGCGAGGCTAGCATTTGTCATCGAAGGATCCGCATTTTTCCTCTCGCAGGTTAATTCGGTCGAGCGCCCTCCGGTTCCCCTGCCGTGAGCAGGTTCCCGAGCCGGCACAGGGGCAGATTCATGGTGTGCGAGAGCCCAACAAAAGAGGGCCTCCATTCGGAGGCCCTCGGATCCATCAGCAATCGGTCTTTAGTTATAGTCCGAATACTTGAACTGCGGGAGCGCCTTCAGCTGCTCCTTGTTTCCGCTCATGACCGCATGGTCGGGTACCCAATCATTGGTGTTGCGGCTCGTGGCATTCGTCGATGCCGCACCGGTCGTGGTCTCGCGCGAGGCGGGCGAGTTGCTGGTCGAGCTGGTCCGGACCGGCTCTTCCATGAACTTCAGCTTGTCGATGGAGACGGCGATATCGTGCTCGCCCATCCCCAGGAAGCCGCCGATGCCGATCACCACTGCGTTGATCTTGCCGCTCTTGTCGACGAGCAGCTCGTTGATGTCGCCGAGCTTCTCATTGGCCTCGTTATAGACGTTCAGGCCCATGAGCTTCGAGGCGCGCCAATTGTCCTTCAGCATCATCTTGTCGGCCGGCCGCGCGGTGGCAGCCGGAGCCGCTTGATCAGCCGGCTGAGCGGATTGCGCCAATGCGGCACCGCTGATCAAAGCGCTGCCGATCAGAGCTGCGGCAAAAGTGGTTTTCATCGATCGTCTCCTCCAGTGAGCCGGCATCCCGATGGATGCCCGCCCAAGAACGTCTGGATATTCCACTTGTTCCCGGCTGGGCACTCTGGGCGCAAGCTCTAAGCGTCGAACACGACGCGCAAAGCCATCACGATGATTGCTGAGATGAGAAATGAAATCGCGAGCAGGGTCCAACTCGGCCTCGTGCTCGCGCGGGCCAGGCGGACAACCAGCATCTTCAAGCACCTCAACATTCATCCCTGGGAAGTCGGTGCAGGTAGGCTATCCCGAAGCAGGCAAGCTCTTCGGTATCGCTTCGGTGCTCTTCCCATCTCCTCTGCAGATGGCGTTCCAGCAGACAACGCCGGGTGTCGTCGGCAGCGACCTCGGGATGCCGCGCCCGGTACACTGTCCAGGCGATGTCCGCGGCGTTCTTCAAGGCGATGTCGTCGACCATCCCCGCTCTCCGGAAAACCGAACCTCGTCGCGTGCCAACTCAAGGACAGCTTCCAAGGTTTCCGCTTTTTCCCGGTCTTCGACCATTTGATGATTCAGGGCGACTTGATCGGATTGCCTCTTGATCAGATTGCCTTTCGGCGCGTCGCGGGCCGCGCTCGAAATGGTCCGGGCCTTTCTCTCGAAGGGGGCGGTTTCGCTCACCAATCTCCGAAGAAGGGGCCGTGCCTCTCGAAAGCCAGCCGCGGTCCGGGCGCTCGTCTCGATAGCCTTGCCGAGCGCTTGGCCTGCGGGCGGCTCTGCCAGGATCGACCGGCGGGCGGCTCTTGCTTGGTCTTGGCAGGAAGTGCTGCAGGCATGGCGGCCATCGCTTCGCGAATCGGCTGCGGCGGCGCTTCGAGCGGCGGCTCGGCCTGCGCGATCTGCGGAAGGTCGGCACGCGGTCGAGTGTCGAACACGATCTTCTCCGGAAGAGGTGTCGCCGATCGGATCCGGATCGTCGTTTTGGCGGGTTCGGGCGTATCGGCCCGTGCCAGCGGCGCCGGAAGATAGCGCTCCGCCGCGAAGATCAGCGCCAGGAGCAGCCCGCCGACAAAGACGAAGTATCGAATGATCGGCATGACGGCCACTCCGCGCCGCAGCGCGCGGCCTGCGAGAACCCACCAATCACGGCAAGGTTCCGAGGTATTGCCACTTTTTCCCGAAATGAGGATCGAGCTGTCAGCTGTCGCCTAGGCGCCGCTTCACTCGCCCGGCGCGATGGCATTGCTCGGCGTCGGCCGGTCGGTGATCTGCTGGCCGAACAGGCTGCCGATCAGCTCGACCGCGGTGCGCGCGGTCCGACCGCGCTCGTCCAGGAACGGATTGAGCTCGACGATGTCGACCGATCCGACCACGCCGGAATCGTGCAGCAGTTCCATGATCAGGTGCGCCTCGCGATAGGTGGCACCACCCGGCACGGTGGTGCCGACGCCCGGCGCCACGCAGGGATCGAGGAAATCCACATCGAAGCTGACATGCAGCACGCCATTGCTCGCCTTGACGCGCTCGATGACGCGGCGGATCAGGACGGCGACGCCGAACTCGTCGATCTGGCGCATGTCGACGATCCTGATCCGGCGCGAGCGCATCAGCTCCTTTTCGAGCTTGTCGATCGAACGCGCGCCGAACAGATCGAGTTTGTCCGGGAGAATCGAAGCGCGCGGATCGTCGCCGAGCAGGCCGTCAAGGCCCGGCTCGCCGCACAGGAACGCGGCTGACATGCCGTGCATGTTCGCGGTGATCGTCGTCTCCGGCGTGTTGTAGTCGGCATGGGCGTCGAGCCAGAGCACGAAGAGTTCGCGGCCCTGCTCCTGCCAATGACGCGCCATGGCATTGACCGACCCCATCGACAGCGTGTGATCGCCGCCGAGAAAGATCGGCAGCGCACCACTTGTCGCGATCTCATAGCCTCTGCGGCTCAGGACGCGGGTCCAGCGCTGGATTTCGCGGTAGTGATTGGCCATTTCGGGCGGCCTGTCGGTGAGGTCCAGGACTTCGGCTACCGACAGATCGCCATAATCAACGACCTCGAAATCAAGGCTTTCCAGCAATGTCGCAAGGCCGGCGGTGCGCAGCGCCGCGGGCCCCATCAAGGTGCCGCGTTGCGAAGCCCCCATGTCGATGGGAGCACCGAGCAAGGCGATGCGCCGGGCTCGATCCGTCATGGTCCGGTCGGTCACGGCTGCCTCCTGACATCAGCAAGGTTGACCCAGCCTAACAGAGATTCGCACCCGTCGTTTCCCGGGGAGCTCGCGAGCCGCCGGCATATCGTCAGGAACAAAATTCCCTGCGCTGAATTGCCCATCCAAGGCCGGCACCCGCCGTCAATCACGGCGCCTGTCGCGGATAGCCAAAGGTCATCAAGACCCGCTGTTCAGAACGAGCGCTCGCGCGGATAGCCAAAGGTGCCGGCTTCCATCAACACGCCTGGAGGTCGCGCCCTTGAGCACGGAGATACCGCAATCCACGTCCCAGCCCGGCATGGCCGAGCGTGCCATCGATACGGCCGCGGACGTCTCCCGCACCATCGGTGAAGTCGCCGGAGGCCTGCACGCAGCGGTCGACCGCCTGACCTCCGCAGTCGAGGAATCGCGCAAGCCCGGCGGGGCACTCGCGACAGTCGCCGCGATCACGCGCGAAGCACCGCTTGCGAGCCTGTTCGTCGCTTTCCTGTTTGGCGTCGCGGTCGCGCGCCGGCGGTAGCTTTTCTGCGACCGCCCCTTTGCAAGCGTCCTCCATCAGGACTGGCTCGGCGCTGCGGTTCGGGCCGGAGCCGATCTGCCGAAGGCACTATTCGTCGCATTGCCGCGGTGGCACCTGCCAACGGCGGTCTTCACCTTGAAGGGTCGAATGCTGAGCCCGGTCGCGCCAGCGTTCGCGAATTGCATTCGCGACGTCGCCAAGCCACATGCCCAAGGCAAGGCGGCAGGGCCACACTATTAGCCTGCCTACGCGAACAGCCTAATGCGATGTGGGGTCACAACCGGTGGTCGAAGTGCGTACGGCCCGCGTCCGGTCTACCAGCGATAGCGGACACCATAATGCCCTGGCCTTGTTCGGCTAAGGGGCCAGAAGCGGACATTGGAGTGATAGCGTCTCAACTTTTTTAAGGCGCAAGCGGCGCCCCAGAACCCCAGAAACTGATTCAGGTTACAGCTGCAAATACGCGGATCGGCTCGGCAAGCCCCTTGAGCTCGGCCGGTCCCTGATCGATGAACTTGAGGCCAGCACCCGCGACTAAGTCTCTTACTGTGCTCGAGGCCAGAACTTCGCTCGCTTTCGCATGCTGAGCTACCCGGGCTGCGATGTGCACAGCAATGCCGCTCACATCGTCGCCCATCAACTCAATTTCACCGGTATGAACGCCGGCCCGTACTTCGAGATCGAGCGGCCGCACCGCGCTGACGATGCTCTGGGCGCAGCGGACAGCGCGCGCCGGGCCGTCGAACAGGGCCAGAAATCCGTCGCCCGTAGTCTTAACTTCGCGTCCGCGGTGCCGCTCCAGTTCCGAACGTACCGCTGCATGATGCGCCTCCAGAGTTGAACGCCACTGCCTGTCGCCCACTAACGAAGCTCTCCTTGTCGAATCGACGATGTCGGTGAACAGCACAGTCGAGAGGACGCGATCAACCTCGACCGCAGTAGCGAAAACCCCCATGAATTGTCTGATCTCCTCGACAAGCCGATCCTGATCTCCTGACCAAGCGAGGTGATCGCTACCCGGGAGTTCGATGTAGCGCGCCCGAGGAATTCTCTCTCCAAGCTCGCGGCCGGCGAGTGCACGAATGCGTACGTCGTCGCACCGGTGCATTACAAGCGTAGGAACACGGATCGACGGCAGGATTGCCGTTACGTCGATCTCGCGGTTCATACGCATCAGGTTGATCACATCAGACGGGCTGGCCGCCGAGCGCTCGAACTTGGCGAAGCGCTCCATGCTTCCGGGAATTGCGGCTGCCGATGGGGAGAAACTTGGCAGACTCTTGCCGGTACCCCAGTTGGACCGGATATCGCGCTCCAGCCCCACAAAATCGTCAAATGGAACGGAGGCACCGACCGTGCGCGCATACGTGCCGAACAGGATGAGACCGGCGACCCGTTCAGGGTAGGTCGCCGCGAACAGGATCGACATCGGCCCGCCCTCCGAGACACCGAACAGGTAGGCTCTCTTGGAACCCGCGGCGTCGAGGACGGCGCGGATATCGTCGATCCTTTCATCGAGATGCGGGACACCGACGCCACGATCGCTGAGACCTGTGCCGCGTTTGTCGAATCGGATCAGTCGCGAGAACGAGCCGAGGTCGTTAAGGAAGCGCGCGGCGTTGGGATTCTCCCATGACAGCTCCAGATGCGATACAAAGCCCGGTGTCATGAGCAGATCCGGACCGTCCTGTCCGGATATTTGATACGCGACGAAGACCTCGCCGCTGGTCACATAGCGCGTCTCGACAACCATGGCTTCCCGCCAGTCTGGGTCACCGGGTAGCTTACGGCTAAATGGCCACGCAGTGCAATCGAGCGGCGAGATGGCCGTGTGGCGATGGCCCAGGCTGCTCATGTTCGCTGAGGGTCCGCGGCGCACCTCTGCCGAAGCCGTTGGGAAGTCTCCTTTGGGTCCTTCGCGTCGGCTTAGCCTTGCCGCGATGACTTCCGGTCGACCCCGGTGAACGGACACGTCCGCCGCCGCTCGACATGTCTCAAACGGGCCACGAGCAAACCCATCGCAAGGCAGCAGCTCGCAGCCTTGTTATTCGACCGCTTGGGCACCTCCACCGCCTCGCTCGCCGTCTTCAGCTCAGGGCTATACGTGACAGACCGCAGAGATTTGCAATTACTCGATCAGCAGCAGCCCGCGCTTCTTATCGCCATCGTACGTATTTACAGCTGCGAACAGCCGTTTTCGCTCGACTAGCCATGGCTGGTAGCTGGAATTGACATCGAGCACGAAAACTAGATCGTCGGCTTCCAGATAGCCGCCAATGGGCGAATGATGTCCAACACCAGCACCAAAAATTTGCGCGCGATTGAAATTCACGATGTAGCGTCGGCCTGGATCGTTGGAGCGACGCAGATGCTCCAGAAACTGGTCCTCGCTGAGATCACGCAAGACAGTGACTTTGCGGCTCGTATTGGTCCCCGCGACCTCGGCGAGCTCGTCAAGCGTGAGACCCAGGATGCATAAGCCTGTCCAGCACCGCCCGGTGCCAGCCAACACCTTGCCCTCCGTGCTTGCCGCCTCGCCGAGCGACCTATACGCATTCGCAACAGCTGCAGGTCCGCAACGAGAGCTATTTGACTGCCAGTTAACGTTCCTGTGGAATGTAGCTGCCACTGGCAGGTGCCACGCGCGTTCCATAAGCTCCGGTGTACGTGTTACCGAGGACGCTATGGCTTCTGTCGGCACTCGTGACTGGCCACCAACAAGGGCCCCGGCACCCAGCAGGCCCGCAGTAACAACCATGCCGATAATGCTGACTGAGCGCCACCGCTTCATGGGTCTGAACCTAGCAGCAGTCCGACTGGAGGCTGGCCAGATTATATCCTTAAGCATATTGGTGGGAACAGACCCCATAAATGTCCGTTGAGGGTCCAGCGCGTCGCGACGCGTCAGCAGTGACTTCCGGTTAGTTCTGGTGGAGGGACGTGTTGAGCGCCGGCGGACGGTCTCCAGCGGGCCAAATTCGGTCCTCACAATGCGCAGGCGCAGACGGCCCGTCTTCCTTCGGATCGGAAAGACACGGCGTGCGGAGCAGTTTCCCGGCCCATGTGCTATTTTCGACCCCGGCGGCTAAGGTAGTGGGCCCTCCGGGCGAGGCCGCTAGGCGCGCTTGCTACGCTTCGCCGTCTCGTACTGTTTGTTGCAGCCGGAATCGAGCCGCTTGCAGCGATCCTTTTATGCGGCTCGCCATGGCGTCAATCGCGGAATCCAGCGTGGCACATTAGCCCGAAAGCTCTCGTACTCCGTGCCAAATGTTCGCTCGAGCGTCGGTTCTTCGTAAATCACCACAAAGACATGAAAAAAAAGCCAGAGTAGCGCGCCGTACCAGAGGAGTCGCCAATCACCAAACAAAAGGGCCTGACCAAAAATGACTGCGACGACCGCGATGTAGATCGGATTTCGCACGTAGCGATAAAGGCCAGTCACTACGAGCGTTTGTGTCGGCGCGATCGGGGCGGGCGTCCCCAGCCCTTCCAGCGCAAAACGGGCAAATGAATCCACGAGTCCGGGCACTCCGACGATGATCAATATACCGCCGAGCATGCGGGTTAGATCGACGCCGAAAAAAGCTGGCCGAAATTCCCACTGCGTGACCCACCAAGGGACGAAGCCTGCCAGCACCAACGGCGCAATGACGAAGAACAGAGCGGAGCCCAAGACGGCAATTGCTTTCGACATTGCGTGCTCCCACAACCCGACAAGAATAGCTTAGCAAATCACCTTCTACGAGCATTGAACGCAATGAAGCGGACATCCCCGCGCTCCGGACTGAAGTCAGCCGCGGGGCCACTTCCAGACATCGCCGATGGGTATAAGATCAGCCGCCACCCGGAGAACGACAAGTGGCCCGAATAACTTCCTTGGTATTCATCCTAACGACTTTCATAATCATTGTGGTCGCCACTCCACGACGGGCTCTGGCAACACCAGAAGCGTCTACATGCGGGTACCTCGCTGGTCTCATCGATAAGGCACCGCCAGGGCCGTTGTTCTTGCCCAGCTATCCGACCGTGAACTCGGGGCCTCTGCATGGCGCCGCATACCTCTATGACAATGCGGTGGCCGCCATCGCATTGGTCGGGTGCGGTGAGCAAGACAAAGCACGTCGGATCGGCGCGGCGATTCTCCGGGCCATCGACAATGACCGGACCTGGCATGATGGACGGCTCCGGAACGCTTACGCCGCGGGTGTGGTGGCGAATGGCCCTGTCAAACTTCCGGGGTGGTGGGACAACACGCAGAACAAGTGGTTGGAGGATCGATATCAGGTCGGCAGCGATAACGGTAACATCGCATGGGCCATGTTGGCGTTGCTGTCGATTGATGATGTGAACACCGGCTCTCGATTCCGCGACGGTGCAGCACGGCTTGGGACCTGGGTCGCGCAATGGGCCGACAAACGCGGGACTGGCGGTTTCACGGGCGGTACGTTTGGGCACGAACCGACGCCCGAGTTGCGGACATGGAAATCGACTGAACACAATACCGACCTCGCCGCCGCGTTTGGCCTTCTTGCAACCCGTACAGGCGATTCGCGCTGGCGTGACATGGCAACAGCTGCTGAGCGCTTCGTGGATACGATGTGGGATCCGGCATGCGGCTGTTTCGCCGCAGGCACCGCCGAAGACGGCGTCACGCGCAATCCGATTTTGGCCCTTGATGCTCAAGTCTGGCCGTTAACGGCGCTCCCCGGAGCGGCCAGGAAATTTGCGTCGGCCATTACGACCGCCGAACAGCGAATGAGAGTCGACGAGGGCTTTTCTTACGGTGAAGACCGAGATGGTGTGTGGACCGAAGGGACAAGCCAAATGGCTCTCTTGCTGAAATTGCTCGGCAGGACTGCGGAGGCGAAATCGTTGGTCGCTGTCATCGAATCCCAGAGGTCGCCGGATGGCGGGTTCTATGCCACAAGTGTCCGAGCGCTACCGACCGGGTTCATGCTGGATACCGATCCGGCCAAGCCACGACTCTATTTCCGATTGCCACATCTTGGCGCTGCTTCGTGGGCTGCTCTTGCAGAACGCGGGTTCAATCCCTTTACGGCGACACAAGGACTGCCGTAGTTGAACCGCAGTGGCGCCCGTCCAGCTCCGAATTGGGTCAAAGGCTGCCCTCGGCGGCTCCGGCGATGGCTTCCGCTCAGCCCTCGGAAGCGGACGGTGCGAGCCTAAGAGGGGAAGTCAGCCACGGGCCAAATGCGGAGCAATCGCACGCGGCCGCTGTGGCCGCGTGCGAAGGAGATCAGGCCAGTCGCTAACTTACCATTCGCTGTTTCAGGCTCTGGTAAAATGCCGTCTCGAAATTCATGTAGCCGATAAACGACGCCGGATCGCCGAAGGGAAGAATCTGTGTAGCCCAGAACCCGCCAAAGCCGTTCTGGCGATCGATCCAGTAAAACAGGTTGGCAAGGCCAGCCCAACCGAGCGCGCCGGCAGGACGGCCAGTGGGAGCTTCTTCATCATTGACCATGAAGCTCAGCGCCCAAGACTTGGACTGGCCGGGGAAGAACTCGGCATCATTGCACAGCGACGGGATGACGCCCGTGATCGGCGTTACCTTCTTGTCACCCAGTTGGTTCTTTTCCGCCATGCGGACGGTCTCCGCTTTCAACACCCGGCCGTGCTCGCCCACGCCGTCATTCAGCCACATGCGGATGAAACGCATGTAGTCGCCGATCGTGCTGTAAAGGCCGTGGCCACCCATGTGCACTTCGGGCTTGGCAGGCAGTTCGAAATCCATCGGTGTGAGCGACCCGTCGGCGCCTCGCGCATGGATCCCGGCGAGCCTCTGGCGCATCGCATCGGTCAGCTCGAACGTCGTCTCCTTCATGCGTAGCGGCTCGAAAATCCGAGTCTGGAATACCTCGCCGAGCCGGCCCCCCCTGATGGCCTCGACGATCTGACCGCACCAGTCAAGATTGGTTCCGTATTCCCACCGTTCGCCGGGATCGAAAAGCAGCGGAGTCATCAGGCAGGCCTTGGAAGCGGTGATGACGCTTGGCTGACCCTTTTCCTGGGCCAGACGGTTATAGGTATGGTTAATGAAGTCGTAGCTGAGACCTGCGGTATGGACCATCAGCATGCGCGTGGTGATGTCGCGTTTGGGCGCACGCAGGATCGGCTCGCCCTGGGCATCAAAACCCTCGATGACCTGGAGCTTGCCGATCTCGGGCGCGTAGCGCTTGGCGGGCGTGTCGAGATCGAGCTTGCCCTCTTCGACGAGCTGCAGGACCGCCGTGGCGGTGATTGCCTTGGTCGTGGAAAAGATGGCGAAGATGCTGTCGGTTGTCATCTCGGCCGGTCGGTCGAGACGGCGCTTGCCGGCCGCGCCTTCGTAGATGTTGCGATGGCGGTTCGTCACCATCGCGACGACACCGGGCACGCGCGGAGTGGATGTAACGACATCGTTGAGAACGGCGTCAGCCGCTGCAGTGAAATTCGTGTTCATGGTCTCCTCCCCTCTGTACCTAAATGACGTTCTCCGTGGCGGCTTCGCGAGGACTCTGCATCGCAAAGCCTTGGTAGCCATTCGCGGCGACCTCGTCGCATTTCTGGCGATAACTGCCGACACCGCCGCAATAGGACAGAACGCGGCGCGGCTTGCCTTCGACATTCGAGCCCAAGTACCAGGAATTGGTCTTGGCGATCAGCGTCGCATTGGCGATCTCATCGTGATGCGCCACCCAGCTGTCCTCGGCGTCCTTCGTCGGCTCGACGACGTCAAGGCTCTTGCTGCGCATGTACCTGATGCAACCGTCGATCCATTCGACCTGCTGCTGCAGGCATGTCGTCATGTTGCAGAGCGCCGCCGAAGGCGCGAGCGGCACGGCGGTGGTGAAGAGATTCGGGTAGCCGTGAACCTGCAGACCCATCGTCGTGCGGATGTCCCTGCTCCAGTCTTCCTTCAGCGAACGGCCCCCCCGACCCCTGATATCGATGCGCGTCAACGCACCGGTTCCGGCGTCGAATCCGGTTGCCAGAATGATGATGTCGAGCTCGTGGATCGTTCCGTCGGCCGTCTGGATGCCCGCAGGCGTCACACGTTCGATCGGATTGGATTTGACGCCGACGATCTCGACATTCGGACGATGGAAGGCTTCGAGAAATTTTTGCTCCAGCGGCACACGGTGCGTCCCGAAGCCATAATCGGTCGGAATTAGGGCTTCGCACAGCTTCGAATCCTTGAGCCGCTCGCGCATCTTCTCGCGCACGAATTCGGAGATCTCGGCGTTGACCTCGGGGTCAAAAAACAGCTCGGCGAAGGACGATATCCATAGCTTCAGGGAGCCGTCATCCCAGCAAGCCTGGAGTACTTCTCGGCGACGCTCCGGGGTGAGACCTGCCCAGGTGTGCTCGAAGTCGTATTCGAACCCGGTAAAGGTGTGCGGCAGGCGCTCGGTGAACGACGTGAACTTCGACTTATAGGCCTCGACATCGGCCGCGCCGTATTTCGGATTCTTCATCGGGATGATGTATTGCGGGGTGCGGATGAACACTTTGAGATGGCCGACCTCGCCGGCGATTGTCTGTATGACCTGAATGCCGGTCGCGCCGTTACCAATGACGCCGACACGCTTGCCTGCGAGGTCGACCGGCTGCTTCGGCCAGCGCGCCGTGTGAAACAACTGCCCCTTGAATGTCTCTTGACCTGGAAAGGACACGTGTGGGGCCGAGAGCATGCCGCAGCAGGTAACCAGGAACTGGGTGTCGATCACGTCACCCTTCTCGGTCGTGACCAGCCAGCGGTGGGTTGCCTCGTTGAAATGCGCGCTATTGACCGTGGTACTGAACTGGATGTCCTTGCGGAGATCCAGACGGTCGGCGACGTAGTTCAGCCAACGTTCGATTTCCGGCTGGCCCGGGAATTTCTCGCTCCAGCTCCATCCCTTGTAGAGCTCCTCGGAGAAGAGATACTGATAAATATAGGCTTCCGAATCGAAGCGCGCGCCGGGATAGCGATTCCAATACCAGGTGCCGCCGACGCCGGGGGCTGCGTCAATCGCCATCACCTTCAACCCCTGCTCGCGCAGACGGTAGAGCGCATAGAGTCCGGCGACGCCGGCTCCGATCACCACCGCATCGAAGCGCGCCGTCACATGCGCGCCGTTGCCTCCGTTGGACTTGGTCGCGTCTTCCGCCATATTTCCCTCCTTGATGTTTTCTGAGTGCGCACGGCCTTGCCCACCCGTCGCGTGGTCGGGTGGTGGTGCATCGCATCATTCTCCGTTTCGACAGATCGAAGGGGCGGTTTCACCCGTTTGCGCCGCTCTCTCCGCTCATGCCTGAAACGCGAGACAGCCTACGAGCGTGCTGACGCTCGCGGCTTGAACGAAACCGACAATCCTTTGAACGACGTGGGTGGCGCCGCGCCGCGAGGGCCGCAGTTCCTGGTGCAACTCGCTTGGCAAATGACAAAACCAGCTTATGCTGCGCGGTTGCCATCCGGCCAATGAGAGAAAAAAGCGGCTAACGCTTCCCAGAATCCAGGGAGGGAGGCTTGCGCGATGGGCCAATTCATCACGGTCGAGGAGCTGCCGCGCTACGCTCCTGGCGAACTGATGTTGGACAGCTCCGCGGTGGGAAAGGCCGATTTTCGGCTACGGGTGTTCCGCTATGCACCGTCTGACATCTGGGTGCCCCCGTCCGAGAACTATCTGATCGTCCTCTACCGCGAGGGCGCGACAGCGATGAACCGCAGGGTTACCGGGGCCTGGAAGCAGGATCACGTCGGCCGCGGCATCACGACGCTGCTCACACGCGCAGAAGGTTCGAACTGGCGATGGAGCCAGGATATCGAGGTCAGTCATTTCTACATTTCACCGGCGTTTATGGCGAAGACTGCAAGCGAGGCGTTCGATCGCGATGCGCAACACGTCGAACTCCACGACTTGCTCAAGGTCGAAGACCCAATCCTGACCTGGATTGGTGATCAGATGGTGCAGGAGGTTGCGGCGGGGGGCCCCGGTGGCCGGCTCTGCTACGATGCGCTGGCGCTTCAGGCCAGCGTGCACGTCCTGCGAAGATATGCCTCGGTGCAGTTCAAATTGCCCTGTTCACAGGGGCGTTTCAGGCCTGCCCATGCAAGACTGATCGAGGACTATATCGAACAAAACATCTCGAGAAACATTACGCTCGAGGAATTGGCCAATATCTGCAACTGCTCGCCCGTTCAGTTCGCACGCAAATTCCATGTGCATTATGGAATGCGGCCACACGCCTTTGTCTTGAGCCGCAAGGTGGAACGCGCGTGCCAGTATCTGCGCAAGGATCGCCTGGCGTTGAAAGAGATCGCGCTGCTGAGCGGATTTTCAGATCAGAGTCACCTCAATCGAATCTTCCGCCGGCAGATGAACATGACGCCGGCGGAATATCGCAGGCAATACATCGGCTAGGCCGCTTTCTCTCTCGCTGGCATTGCCTATGCGGTCGAGTAAGGCTGGCTGATGCTTCACGAAAGCGGAACTTGCGCGAAGCTGCTCGCCCCCGGCGAAGATCTCCTCGCGACCGCTACGTCCGCAATGGCTTGGAATATCCCAGCCTTGCCGCCCTGCTCCGCGCGATCGAGGCCGAACACGCTTACAAGGAGACGTGATATGGAGCTGGCCCTCAGAACGTCCCTACGCTCTTCTCCATTGGCTCAGATCACACCCACGATGATCAATACTCCGAGCTCAATCAGTAGGAGCGTACCGGTTCCTGCGGAGATGAGAAACAAATCACCTAGTGACAAGTGCATGATCTGGCTCACATTTTGCCCTAGAAGCGGCCCTTGCATCCCTGGAACAGGGCTGGCAGGGCGGGATGATGGGGGCCGCTTCTAGGAGGTCCTTGACGCGTTCATCCGGCGCCAAGCGGTTCTCATTCTAATCCAAATTTAAATCTCGTCCAGCATTTAATTTATTTAAAGTAGCTGATTATATATTAACATTTAATCGAGCCACAGCTCGAGAATGCCTGGGATGGCCACCGTGTCGGATACGTTGTTCGATGACTCTGAGGATCCAAGAGAGCTCAGACAGGCTGTTGAGCCGGAGGATAGGCCGGCTAGACAACCCCTCCCTCCTCCTATCTCGTCATTGAATTGACGGCTTCCGCAATGGCAACGGGGTCTGCGTGCGTGACCATATGTCCGGCATTCGGAACCAGGTGAAGATCGGACCGAGGCAGCGCCTGATGTAAATCTCGAGCTTGTTTCTGTTCGATCACCTGGTCCTCTGCTCCATGGAAGATTTTCACGCGGGGACTCATGGTCGAATAGTGGGCTTGGAACTGTGTTGCAGTTGGAATGAGGAGTGCGCTTTCCTCCGCAGCCGCTCTCAATTGTGTGGGCCTGAGAACGAGAGACGCTGGAAATTCGTTCTTGAATGTCGACGGGACGGACCGGGGCGCGAAAATCTTGCGGAAGGCTCCCGGCAACATGGCCCACGAGATGATCGGCGCGACAGTGTAGCTGACCAAGTCGCCCAAGACCGGTATGGCCGGACCTGACATCAACCACACATCCAATCGGATGGTCGGGAAGTAGTAGCCGGACGCAAGCACAAGACCCCGGATCGGATAATCCTTCCGCATGCCGAGAGCGATAGCGACCAAGGCGCCCCAAGAATGGCCCAGCACCACAGGATCGCGGATCCCGAGTTGCTCGAGCCCCTTCACCAGCAGAGCTGCTTGAGCCGTTGCGCTCCATAGTCGAAGCCGCGGCCGCTGACTATAGCCAAAGCCCGGACGGTCGAAGCACACCACGCGATTGCTGCGGGCAAGAAGATCGACCAGCCCACCGATCATGAAGTCCTGGATCATGGATCCGTTGCCATGAAGCAGCACGACACAAGGAGCCGCGGGATCGCCCCGATCGATATAGTGGAGTACCACGCCGTCGCACTCGAGAAACTTGCCGATAGGCGGATTTCTTCGCTCGGCCAGTTTGGAGAAGCCGATGTTGCCGATGACAAGAAGCGCCAACAACAAGATAACGATGAGCAGTACGGTTTCAGCGGTGGTCATGACTGAGCCTTGAGATAGGACCAAGAGAAGTCTGATCCGCAGCGCGAGCAGACGAGCCAAACCAAGGAATAATTGGAAGTTGAAGTGCTCGTTCCTGCGCGCAATCGCGGAGGATTGATTAAAAGATCGCTCGGTCCGGAACGGCGCAGAATTGCTCACGTTTGCTCGCTAAGGATCGCATGTGACGAAGCGCATAGCGATCCGACCTCACCAACAAGAACGATGGAGCAACGAAATGGCCAATCCACGCCCAGAGGAAAAACCCACCCAAAGCCCTGAAGACACAATCCGCCGCGCCGGCGAGAGGACCGCCGAGCAGACCAGGCGGATCGGCTTGGCCACCGCCGAGGCGGGGGAGGAGGTGGCGCAAGCCAGCGGCCATCTCTTGCGGCAAAATACCGAGATGTTGCAAAACGCTTGGCGCTTCGGACTCGACATGGCTGCGGCCATGATGGGTCGCTCGACTGATCAGCTGGGTCGCACGTTCGGTTTGACCGGCAATGAGGCGCAGCAGGCAGCGGAACGCTCGGTCCGCAACGCCGAAGCAATCATATACTCTACGACTGCAGTCGCCAAAGGAATGAATGGTGCATCGCGTGAGTACTTCGATTTCGTTCGACAGCAGATCGAGAGGACCATGGACCGCACGAATGAACTCTGGAACTGCCGCACTCCTCACGATTTGGCCGCTGTGCAAACCGATCTGATGCGCGACACGATCAGGAGTGCGTTGGATACCAGCCGCCGGATGGCGGACTTGTCTCTGAAGGTGGCGGACGATGCCGGAAATCATATAACTCGGAGCATCGAACGCATGCGGCAGGCAGCCTAGGCGCGGCTGGTACAATCATGGCACCGGCGCGGCGGACTCTCAGCCGCGCCTATGCCTGTCCCGCCCGCGAAGATTCCGGCTTCGCCGCTTGCTCAAAGCAAGGCGGCACGGCCACACTAGGGCCCACAAGCAGACGAGAAAACTTGATTTACTGGCAGCCGTTGAAGAGCTTTAGGGGGAAGCCCACCATCCGTCGGGAAATGGCTCAAGCAACATCCAATCGATTAAGTTGTCGTTCTGAGGGACCCTGAGACCTGCATTTCTGCCTGGTGGCGTGTAGCAGCGGAGGCGGACAGACAGGGCGCCGCGATCACGACCTCGGAGGCGGTGCGAAGCATGGCGTCTAGAGCGCAATGCAGGCGCACCTCGGGCGACGCGCTCTGCATCTTCGACCAGACTTCGAAGATCTTCCAGTTCTGAGAGCTGAGAGGCGAGTTCGCCAAGTTGTTGCCGATAAAGCATTGCGCGAGAGCTTCGCATAAATGTCCTCCACAGTACAAAAAACACTACTAAGACGGATCAAAGCAATCGGGATAAACTGGCAATCTACCATAGCCAAAAATCGGCTTTCAATACGTCAGGCTCATTGCCTCATACGGGGCTATCGCCGTCGAGAGTCTGTAGCAGCGAAAGGCAGCTGGGGGGTCACAAGCTGCGGTCGTGGCAAGCGCAGCCCTACGCCCGGTTTACGGGCAATAGCCGACAAGCATCGAAACTGCCGTTTAAAAGCGAGGGGCGGCCTCAGGCAGGAAGTCCACCCGTAAATTTCCCAAGTGTCGGCAATTTCGCTCGCTGGTTAACTGGTGCGGATCGAGCGCCGCATCATGAAAACTCCGAAGCCAAAACAATGGGCCGAGCAGGAGGTCCAACGGTTGATCACGCTGGCCCGACAGGGAGTTGGCGCGTCAAAGATAGCCGCCGAACTCGGCCGCCACGCCGGATCGGTGAGGCGCATGGCGCGAACGTTGGGACTGCTGTTGAAGAAGTAGTCCCCCGAGCGATCTTGAGGGCAGCGGGCGGACCTACAGCCCAAAACCTTGGCCAACGTCCCGTATCAGCCTCAGCGCGGCGTCAGTATTGCGGCCGTAGAAGAGCGCGCGATCGAGCTGCGAAAGCATGCTCATCCCAAATAGCGCGATAGCAATGCCTCTAAACATAGTTGTGGACCGGGTTGAACGATGCAGCGAAAAGTTCAAAACGGCCCCAGCCGCAGGTTGGGAGAAACAGCCGGGGCCGGCATTCCCATTCCAATGTGCCGCGATCGGCGGTAATCGGCACGCTCCCAGCAAGCCACATGAAAGCTAACGAACTGTTTCGAAGGACCCGAATTCGAAAGCGAAGCGCCTGGTCTCACAAGCGTGCACTTCGCAACGCAACGTAGCGCCAACAGCCCGTAATTCTACGTTGGGAGCGCCCCCGGAGCGGCAGACTGGTCGCCGTGGGTGTGGATGAAACCCTGCGGCTCGCGTAGCATCGGCAAGGGTCCAACGTCTCGCCGGGATCAGACAAATGAGCCGTTTCCTGCTGTGCCGTGTAGCCGCTACCTGCTTCGCCGGAGCTTTGGTCTTCCATTCCTCCGAAGCAAATGCCGTCTTTTGGCGCGGCATCACCGCGCCAACAAACATCGATATTCACGGGTGGCCGATCATCAAAGAGCCCCCGCCGAGTCCATGCCAGTGGATACGGGTCAGCGGTGGCTACTGGGTCCGACAGTGCGTTTACTAGGCCCCCTGTCGCGAAATGATTGGTGATGATGTCGGCGGTATCGCTGTCCACATAGGGGCGCGAGTGCGGCGCTTGCTGGTGCAAGCGAGGTTTTCGTGTCGAGCACGGTCGTGGCGGGCTGCTTCACCTTGATCGGACTCATCTCCTGCAAGCAGATCTTTCTGCTCTTCAAGCGCAGATCGGCAACGAGCCAGAAGGCGACGCGGACCTTAGAGAGCCTTGCCCAAAGCCAGCTGGGCTAACAGTTGATCACCACAGCCAACCATCGGTCCCGGTGGCTCGCATGGGAGGTCCATCGAAACGCAGCGCTTGGTCTGCTGTGGTGCATTCACCCTTTTTGTTTCTCTTTTGCGCTTCTTCCATCGGAGCTTTTAGAGCGTTCTTCGAAGCGATCAGCGCCCTTAGCTAGATCGTGTCCCGTCTTGCTCTCGTTTTTCGCTTCTTCCTTAGAAGTCGCCTCGCGCAAGCCTTCAGCGGCCCGTTTCCCAGCTTTTCGTTCGTCATCCATGTGAAGCACCTTCCCTGACTATCACCACGCTTCGCCAGGAATACTCCGTGCCAATCCCAGCCAAGCCATAACACACTTCAATCAGATCGCTTGGACATTGTTCCAGTTGCAAGTGCGTATACTGGCTTAGAGCTGACCTCAGACGAGCCGCGCAGTCTTTGTCCGCCGAAAGAGAGTTCGAAGATTGCAACAGCATGTCCGCTTCGGGTCAACAGCGCGGATTGGCCCGCGGTGGGGTGCTTCCGCTTTGCCCCGACCCCGGACAACTCGCCGCGAGGCGCTAATGGAAGCAATGGGCCATAAACCGTTCTTCCCTCAGGATAGGCGACCGATTCTGGAGCCTTGCAAAATCTCTCGCCGCACGCACCACGCCCAGTGAATGCCACCGCGCCGACGCCGCTCAGCAAATTTGTTAAAAATGCAATTCCGCCTGCAGGGGAAAATTTGCGTGTGTGCGCCTTGATGTGGCTCGCCGTTGCGAGCCATGGAGGCGAATAGCGATGGGACAAACGACTCGAATTTTGAAGCGGGCAACCGTCCTGCCGGATCTCCTGAAAATGCTTCAGGAACTCGAGGATTTACGAGAGAAGGTCCGGCTGGCAGAAGCCGCTCGTGTGTTGCACTAACGTTCGCCGATTTGAGGCGATGCTCCCGTGCGCCTTTAGTGGCGGGCCGAGATAGGCAGAGCCGTTAAACGAGGAGTTCGGGAACGACTGCCCATCCAGCCACTTGCCTGAGGCATGAAGGACGACCCGGTCGTTCTACTCCCCGGAATGGTCGAGCCCTTGCGGCTCGCGCGCGTTTACGCCCTTCTCGTCGAGCGCATTGACGGTCTTTATCACCCCCGGCGGCAATCAGCCCGTGTGCGCCATGCCCTTGGCACGGCGAATGGTCGAGGGTGGCTGGCTCGTGAAGCGCGGGTTTCGTTATGAGCCGACGGAGCAAGGCATGCACGCGGCAGAATGATGCCGTCCGGCCTCACCGGCGCGCCGACCGTTCTGAGCGGCGGGCATAGCATTCGAATTTGCAATGCAGCATGGTCCAATCCTCTTGCCGCACCACAAATCCGCGAATAACGTCGGCCCCCTTGTTTGTAACTAGTTGGATGGCTCGGATGAGGGATTTTCAAGCCAAGTTAGAGCGGTATGAGAGCCTTGCTGCTGAATGCGAATTGATTGCCCAGAGGGCAAATGAGAGCAATCGGGGCTTTTATTTGCGAGCGAGCGAGCACTATCGCCAATTGGCGGGCGAGGTCCGTGCTTTGATTGCGACGTTCGATCTCGCAGCCTAGGTGCCCGTCACTGCGACATGAACCTCACCGCCGAACCGTCCTTCGGCACCTCCGAGGCCGCGGTTCGAAAGGTGGTGGAGACCCGCGTAGGGAAAAGGCTAGGTCCGTTTAGCCGCTAGGAGCGGACGCCGCCGAAACGCGCGAGCACGGCCGCAAAGGGCCAAAACCCGACTCATGCGCGGCGCTTGCAGGGCCGCTAGTGCATCATCTCGCCAAAATAGGACTGCTATTCGGGTAACCCCGCTTTCCGGAGCCCCTCGATCAGCAGCTTCGCGTTCGATTGCCCGCCCCGGGCTATCCACCCTGATATGTTAAAGGCGGCGTCGAGCTCAAGCAGACGTGCCGCCGCTTCGCGTGACTCCGCATCCCGTCCGAGATGGGCGTATGCGGACGCGAGGCAGCGGTAAGTTGATGAATAGGAGGCGTTCTGACGCTCGGCCTTCTTTCCTGCTTCGACGGCCTCCTCAAAGCGACCAAGCTCAATCAAGGCCATCCCTATCCCGGCCATCACCGCGTGCAGCACCGGATCTAATGGGCTCATGCGGACGGCATGTTCAAAGCTGAGGATTGCTTCCTCGGGTAACCCCGCAATCCTGTAGACGTGACCTCTGCAGACCAAGGCTTGAAATGCATTCGGGTTAAGAGCGACCGCACGGTTCGCCATTTCGATCTCGGTTTGCCCAGCGCCGATCATGATTGCCGAGATAAAGCTGGCGGATGCTAACGTGTCTGCATCACCGTCGTCGATGCTCAATGCGAGGCGAGCAAGTCGAAGTGCCTCTCGGCGCTCGAATTGAGGATCGACAGCAAAGCCGAAGACGACGTTGAGCGCGTGACAGTTACCTGCCAGGCCGGCAGCCAGACCGAGCCGAGGGTCGAGCTCCAAGGCGCGATGAGCCAGCCTTATCGCCTCGGCAAAGCTTTCGCGGGTCATCGAACGGAACTCGCCCACGGCCCGGAGGTAAAAATCATAGGCGGTGAGATTCTCCGGTCGCCGCCGCGTCGCCATTGCGATCTCCGTTTGGAGCAGCTTCGGCTGAATGGCGGAGACAACCGCTAGCGTGATTTCATCTTGGAGAACGAAGACGTCTGTCAGGTCACGTTCGTATCTGTCCGCCCAGACATGAGCCCCTGTGGCTGCATCGATCAATTGTCCTGCGATGCGAACTTTTCCTGCGGCCTTGCGCACAGACCCTTCAAGCACATAGCGCACACCGAGCCTGCGCCCGACCTCCTTGATGTCTACAGCTCGGCCCTTGAAGGTGAAACTTGAATTTCGGGCGATAACGAACAGGGACTTGAACCGCGAAAGCGCCGTGATGATCTCCTCCACTATTCCGTCGGCAAAATACTCCTGCTCGGCATCACCGCTCATGTTCTCGAACGGCAGCACAGCAATCGAGGGCTTGTCGGGTAGTGGAAGGGGGGCTTCCGTGAATTCAATATCGCGGCTCAAGATCGCCGCCGCGCCGGAAAGCTGGTTCACCTCGCGGACCGTGCCGATGAAACGAAAACCCTTGCGCGGTAACGTCTTGATCAGGCGCTGTGCCTCACCGGAATCGCCGATCGCGCTTCGCGCGGCATTCAGGCGGGTCGTCAACGCCGCGTCAGATACGCTGCGACCATTCCAAATGGCGTTGACGAGGTCGTCCTTGCTTACAACCCGCTCCCTGTTGCGGATCAGGTAATCGAGCAGGTCAAAAACCTGCGGTGCGATCGACACCGCATCAGTGCCCCGCTGCAGCTCGCGCCGGTCGGTGTCGAATGCGTATTCCTCGAAAAGATAGCGCAAGCTGCCATTCCTTCTCGGGGCCGCCTCTGTATTAGCGCATGAAGAATAAGCCGCCGGTAAGAGAAATGTAAGCCACCAGTTAAGCGCGCCGGCACCTCTTGCGGCAACTTCCGTCCTAGTGAGCAGTCTAGACAGGACACCCTCAATGAGCACGATCCACGGGACCACCGAGCTGGGACCGGCAACAGCAAGGCGGCAGGTCTACAGTCCTCTCGAAGCATACTGGAATGCATTTCAGGAGTGGCGCAAACGCCGGAGATTACTGGCCAACTTGTGCGACTTTAGTGACAGGGAGCTTATGGATATCGGTATTACGCGCGGCGAAATCGACTACGTCGCCTCGCACCGAGATTGCGATCCGCGAGGCATCCTATCCGGTGAATGAATGCCGATGGTAACGAAGGAAGGTCGGATTGGTCACAACCAGAAGGCGTCATGGCGCAGATGCTGACCTCCGATACGGGTCAGACTGAGAGAGCTCGGGCTGAGCAAATCTGGTCCGGTATGCTCCGCTGAGCAGACGCCGGCAGGCCGTGCCGCCACTTCGCATTCGGGCCACTGGCGGTCATTCGGCACCCGGGCTTACTCTGGCAACCCCGCTTTCCGAAGGCCCTCAAGCAACAACTTCAAGTTCGACGTCCCGCCCCGCGCGATCATCGCAGATACTGTAAAGCCGGGATCAAACTCAAGCACATGGGCAGCCGCCTCACGCGCCTCAACGTCGCGTCCGAGATGAGCGAAAGCAAACGCGAGACAGCGGTACGTTGGTCCAAAGGAGGGGTTCCAGGAACTGCTTCTCGAATGCCTCGGCCGGCATCGGACGACCGAAGAAATAACCCTGCCCTTCCTCGCATCCCATGCTGACCAGGAGGTCGGCCGTTGCGCGGTTCTCGATGCCTTCGGCCACGACCGTGAGACCGAGCTGCTTGCTGAGGCCGATGGTCGAGCCGACGATGGCGGCGTCGTCGGAATTCGAAAGGAGACCGAAGACGAACGACCGGTCGATCTTGAGGCCGTCGAGCGGAAACTTCTTGAGATAGCTCAGGCTCGCATAACCGGTGCCGAAATCATCGAACAGGATCCGGACGCCGAGCAATTCTCTCGAACGTTTCAAGCACGCGGCGTTCGTCATGCAGCAGGATGTCTTCGGTGA
This sequence comes from Bradyrhizobium sp. USDA 372, assembly GCF_053629095.1. Lineage (NCBI taxonomy): Bacteria > Pseudomonadati > Pseudomonadota > Alphaproteobacteria > Hyphomicrobiales > Nitrobacteraceae > Bradyrhizobium > Bradyrhizobium sp. USDA 372. The sequence goes on from NZ_JBRJHR010000001.1 coordinate 1,823,997, forward strand.
CTTCGATCTCGAGCAGCGACGGCGTCAGCCCCGTCGTTTCGAGCAGTGCTGCGACCGAATGAGCGAGATCACCGGACTGAAGCTGCGAGGGTGACAGGTTGATCGCGACTAGTTGATCGTTTCGCATTGCGTCCGCGCCGCTTTTGTTAGAGCTGCAAGAAACCATCACAGCGCGCGAGATGTGCCGCCTTGGCTGTTGCGACGATCGCTATCTATTTAGATATATATTTGAAAATTAATGACGCTATTTACAAAAGTTAATGACGATTTTAATGTGTTGCGTTCGTCGAGCATTGGCATGCTCGATACGACGTGAATTGCGGGCCCGCCAAGGTGTTGAACGGCGTAGGCCCTCGTTGATTGAGAGAGTTTCAAAGTAGCATCTCAATTGCTGGAAAGGGCGGTCATGTTTGAGCCCTGCGCTTCCGTCAGGAAATATCCAAACGATAGGGTGTGATCGCCGCCCGAGCGGCGCGCGCATCCGACCGTGTTGTGGCTCCGATCTCTCGACTGAGAGCGACGAGATGGTTTTGTTGCGTCTGTGACGCACCTCCCGGGCGGCGGGAAATTCTTCGATGAAGATGAAAGAGAAGGAGCCTGTGATCGGCTTGCCGCCGATGATGCCGGCGTTGACGAAACTCGCGATACGCCGAAGGACGCAGGAATTTCTGATGTGCGAGCCTACCACTAGTTTTTTGTAGGAGGTTTCTCATGGCACTTTCAGTCACTCTTACCGGCACAACCGTTACCCTCGACGAAACCGCTGGCCTGCAGAACGACGACACCAACACGACGCTCCCAAGCGCGTTTTCAAGCCGGCTGACGGCACTGGGCGCTCCGGCCGCGGAGATCAACCATGCGGTCAGCAGCGGCGACGTTATCACCATCAGCGGCGTCACGGGCGCGATCGGCAACCTCGCCTTCACCGATTCGACTGGCGGCGCGCTCGACGGTGACACGAGCGGTCTCTTCACCAATGACGGCGAGGAGGTCTTCCTTTGGGCCGACCCCACGAACGACAACATCGTGGTCGGCAAGACGGAAGCTGGTGCCATCGTCTTCGCGGTCTATCTCGAGCAGACCGCGACCGGCGCCAAGATCTGGAGCGTTCAATACGAGGCGCTGGAGCATCTGGATGGCACCAACCCCGATGACTCCCTCGACCTCGGCAGCCATCTCAAGGTCGCGGTCAGCGAGCAGATCAATTTCGGCTTCGCCGGCGCGCCGTCCGGCAGCAACCTCTTCATGACCTTCGGTGATCCGAATTCCACCCAGATCGTGGTGATTGGCAAGAACCCGCTCAATCAATCCGAGGGCGGGAACATCACGACCAAGGACGTGCTCAATATCAGCCAGGCCGGCAGCACCACCTCGTTCGGCGTCAACGGCAACCAGATCAACGCTGGTGAGGGGGCGTACATCACCTATGTCACGGGCACGAACACGAACTTCCTGGTGCCGAACCTCGATCAGAACGAGGCCGACGTCGAAGCCAACATCGCCTTCCAGAACGTCTTCAACGCGACCGGCGGCTCCTTCACCGTCAACCAGACCAATCCAGGCATCGGCCCCGTCACCGTCAAGATCACGGCCTTCAGCACCGCCGCCGAGCCGGGGGTGAATTTCGTCGACGGGCTCAGCAACGACACGCAGATCGCGATCACATCGGCCTCCTTCATCAACGTGGTCAAGAAATCAGGCAATACGCAATATACTCCGGTCGCTACCGTAAACGCCGACGGAACACTGACGGTCACCGGCCTGAGCAGCGGCGACACGGTGCAGTGGACGACGAGCGCAACCCATAACCGCGTCCTGATCGAAAACATCAGTAACGCGGATACCGATCAAGACAACGACAACAACACCTTCGATATCGGCGGCTTCAGCCTTGTCAGCTCCAACGCCGCGAGCGCCGTGGTCGGCACGGCCATCCACTTCGAGGATGACGGCCCGACGGCGGCGATCGTGCAGGGCACGGCGAAGGTGGCGCATGACGAGACTGCGGGTGTCGACGCGGATGCCAACGATACCACCGCGGCGGCGGTGGCGGCGCTGTTTGCGGGCCTAACGAACGTCAGCAGCGACCTCAGCCCGACCGGATACGCGCAGAATTCGACGGCTGTCGTGAGCGCGACCGGAAGTTCGTATGGCACTGACTCGTTCGGCGGGACGACGGCATTCTCGCTGGCGGTGTCCGCCGCGGGGGTGGATTCCGGCCTCGACACCACCAACGGCACCAGCATCTTCCTGTTCAAGGAAGGCGACCTGGTGGTTGGCCGCATCGGCAGTGCAGCCGGGGCGGCGGCCTTCGCGGTGGCGATCAACGGCACGAGCGGCGTCATCAGCGTGGCGCAGTACGCCTCGCTGAAGCATCCGGGCACCACCAATCCCGATGATTCGGTGTCGATCACCGACGGTGCGCTGCTGGCGGTCGTGACGGTGACCGACGGCGACGGCGATAAGGCCACGAGCTCGACCGGCATCGGCGATGCCGTGCAGTTCCAGGACGACGGGCCGACGGCGGGAATCGCGCAGGGCACGGCGACGGTAGCGCATGACGAGACTGCGGGGGTCGACGCGGATGCCGACGACACAACCGCGGCAGGTGTTGTCGCCTTGTTCGCTGGCGTCGCCAATAAAAGCACCGATCTCAGCCCCGGCTACGCGCAGGAAGCCACCCCGATCGTGACCGCGACCGGCAGCTCTGCGGGTGCTGATAACGAGGGCGCGACGACGGCGTTCTCGCTGGCGGTGTCCTCCGCAGGGGTGGATTCCGGGCTCGACACGACCGGCGGCACGAGCATCTTCCTGTTCAAGGAAGGCGACCTGGTGGTCGGCCGCATCGGTAGTCAATCCGGTCAGGCGGCCTTCGCAGTGGCAATCAACAGCTCGACCGGTGTCGTCAGCGTGGCGCAATTCGCCTCGCTCAAACACCCGACGGGAGGTGCCAGCTACGATGAGGCGATTAACATCACCGACGGCGCTCTGCTGGCAGTGGTGACGGTCACCGACGGCGACGGCGACACGGCAACGAGCTCGACCGGCATCGGCGATGCCGTGCAGTTCCAGGACGACGGGCCGAGCATCGGCCCCATCGCCGATGGGCAGGTGGACTTTGCTGCCGGCGCCAGCGTAACCAAGACGCTCAGCGCTTTGGTCGGAGTGGATGATCCTGCGACGTACAGCATCACGAGCTCGCCGGCGAGCCTGACGATTCTGGATGGCACGGTCTCGCAGACAACGCTGCTCCGGGACCTCTCGAGCAACAATACGGTCGCAACCTACTACAAGGACGTCGATGGCAGCGGTACACACAACGCAGGCGACATCGACTTCTTCAAGCTGACCGTGTCCGGCGGCAACTACACCTTCGATGTCCTGCAGAATCCTCCGCCTGCGGAGATCAGCTTCAGCTTTGCCGGAGCGCCCTCCGGTAGCAATCTCTTCATGACCTTCGGCAATCCGACCTCGTCTCAGATCGTGGTGATCGGGGAGAATCCGCTGAACCAGTCCCAGGGCGGCAACATCACGACCAAGGACGTCCTCAATATCAGCCAGGCCGGCAGCACCACCTCGTTCGGCGTGAACGGGAACCAGCTCAATGACAACGCCAATTACCCCACTGAAGGCGCGTACATCACCTACGTGACGGGCACGAACACGAACTTCCTCGTGCCCAATCTGGACCAGAACGAGGCCGATGTCGAAGCCAACATCAACTTCCAGGCCCTGTTCAATGCGACATCGGCGTCCTTTACCGTGAACCAGACGAACCCGGGCGTCGGACCCGTCACCGTCAAGATCACGGCCTACAGCACTACCTACGAGCCGGGGACGGGGTTCGTCGACGGGCTCACCAATGACACGCACGTCGACATCACGTCGGCCACACTTACCAACTTCGTCGTCAAGTCAGGCAATACGACATATACTCCCGTCGCGACGGTCGACGACGACGGCAACTTGATCATCACGGGCCTCAGCACCGGCGACAAGGTGCAATGGACCACGGATGGAACCCACAACCGCGTGCTGATTGAAAACATCAGCGCCCATGACGGCATCGACGGCAACGACAACAACACTTTCGATATCGGCGGGTTCAGCCTGATCCAGTCGCAGCCGGCGCCCGACGAGAAGCTCGACTTCACCGTTCAGATCGCCGATGCCGACGGGGATACGGCTTCCAGCAGCTTCTCCGTCAAGATCGATGGAAACCACGACAACGTCATCAACGTCTGAACCACAAGCCGCCGGCTGCACGCCGCTATGGCGCGCAGCCGGCACCTGTTGCACGGGCCTGGAGTAGATCCGATGCCGGATAGTGTCACTGCCTGGTGCGGCCAACTCTCCCGGCCCGCCGCCGCCTGGTGTGGCCAGGTTCTCGGATATCCGGAGGAGCTGGCGAGCCTCACCATGCGCGTCGGCCTGTTCGCCGCGGCGGCCTTCATTTTGATCAGGCTGGTCTGGAAGCGGCGGCGCGCGGCGGCGGCGGCGCGAGAGAACGTGCCTCCTCACGCGCATCCCGTGTCCTCGCCGCTGCAGGCCTGTCGCAGCGTGCTGGTCGGGCTCGGCCTGATCACCGCCATGCTGAACGTGCTTTATTTGACCGGCTCGTTCTTCATGCTCGAAGTCTACGACCGCGTGGTGCCGAGTCGCAGCGTGCCGACGCTGATCGGTCTCGCCGCGCTCGTCGGCGCCCTCTATGTGTTCCAGGCATTCCTCGACATTCTGCGCGGGCGCATCCTTGTCCGCGTCGGCGAGTGGCTCGACCGCGCATTTTCGGCGCGCGCCTACGACATCGTCGCGCGATGGCCGCTGCGTGCGCGCGCGAGCGGCGACGGGCTGCAGCCGGTGCGCGACCTCGACCAGGTGCGCAGCTATCTCTCCGGGCTCGGCCCCACCGCGCTGTTCGACCTGCCGTGGATTCCGTTCTACCTCACGATCTGCTTCCTGTTTCATCCGCTGCTCGGGCTCACGGCATCGATCGGCTCGGTGATGCTGGTTTGCCTGACGCTTCTTACCGATCGCTTGACGCGTGCGCGCACGAAGGAAATCGCGGGCCAGATCGCGCAACGCAACGCACTCGCCGAGGCGAGCCGCCGGAACGCCGAAGTATTGCAGGCCATGGGCATGCGCGGGCGCCTTGCCGCGCGCTGGGCGAGCGTCAATGACAGCTACATGTTCGCCCAGCGTCGCGCCGCAGACATCGCTGGTGGCTTCGGCTCCGCATCCAAGGTGCTGCGCATGGTGCTGCAATCGGCGGTGCTCGGCGTCGGCGGCTACCTCGTTATCATTCAAGAGGCCACCGCTGGAATCATCATCGCCGGCGCCATTCTGACCTCGCGCGCACTCGCTCCGGTTGAGCTTGCCATCGCCCACTGGAAGAGCCTGATCTCGGCCCGACAAGGTTGGAGGCGTCTGCAGCAGCACTGGGCGCAGCTCCCGGTCGAGGAGGAGAGGACGCCGTTGCCGCCACCGTGCAAAGCGCTGGCCCTCGAGGCTGTCTCCGTGACGCCTCCGGGCGAACAGAACGTCGTGGTCCATGAAGCCTCCTTCGCACTGGGCCCGGGACAGGGGCTGGGCATCGTCGGCCAGAGCGCATCGGGTAAGTCGTCGCTGGTGCGCGCCATCGTCGGCGTGTGGCGGGCGGCGCGCGGAAAGGTACGGCTGGATGGCGCCGCGCTCGAGCAATGGAGTTCGGAAGCCCTTGGTCGCCACATCGGTTATCTCCCGCAGGACGTCGAGCTGTTCGCCGGCACGGTGGCGCAGAACATCAATCGCTTCGAGCCGGTCCCCGACGCGGAGGCGATGATCGCCGCGGCCTGCGCCGCCGGCGTGCACGACATGGTGCTGCGACTGCCGGACGGCTACGACACGCCGATCGGCGAAGGCGGCTCGGCGCTCTCGGCCGGACAGCGGCAGCGCATCGCGCTCGCCCGTGCACTCTACCGCGATCCTTTCCTGGTGGTGCTCGACGAGCCCAACTCCAATCTCGACGCCGAGGGGGACCAGGCCCTGACGCGAGCCATGCTCGGGGTGCGCGAACGCGGCGGCATCGTCATCATCATCGCGCATCGCACCAGCGCGCTGGCCGCCGTAGACCAACTAATCGTGATGGCCGAGGGGCGTGTGCAGGCGTTCGGACCGAAGGACGCGCTGCTGGCCAAGATGACGCCGCCGCGTCCGGCAGTGCCGCTCAAGATCGTGACTGAGGGAGTAAGCTCATGAGCCGCGAGCCGGTGAACGTGGTTCCGCGAGCCATCCGTCAACACCTGCGCGCTGGCCTCGTCGTCGTCATCGTTCTCGCCGGCGGCGTCGGGGGGTGGGCGACGACCACGGAATTGGCCGGCGCCGTCATTGGTTCCGGCACGTTGGTGGTCGATAGCTACACCAAGAAAGTGCAGCACCCGAGCGGCGGTGTGGTCGGTGAACTCAACGTCCGTGAGGGGGCCAGAGTGAAAGCCGGCGATGTGATCGTGCGCCTCGACGAGACGGTGACTCGGGCCAACCTCCTGATCGTTATGAAGAGTCTCGACGAACAGGCGGCGCGCCGGGCGCGGCTCGAAGCTGAGCGCGATGGGCAGGACCGGCTCGACTTTCCCGCGGACCTCATTGAGCGTGCCGCCGATCCGGACGTCGATCGACTGATCGTCGGAGAGCGCAAGCTGTTCGAGTTGCGCCGCGCCGCGCGCGCCGGCAAGAAGGCGCAGCTCAACGAACGCATCGGCCAGCTCCGCGAGCAAATCCGCGGGCTCGAAGAACAGATACAAGCGAAAGACCGCGAAACAACCTTCATCGATCAGGAGCTTCTGGGCGTGCGCGAACTGTGGCGAAAGAATCTGGTCCAGATCACGCGCCTGACAACGCTAGAGCGCGACGCGGTGCGCCTGCATGGCGAACGTGGCGCTCTGGTCGCGGCAATCGCCGAAGCCAGAGGGCGGATCACCGAGACCACGCTGCAAATCATGCAGATCGACCAGGATCTGCGCACCGAAGTCGGAAAGGATCTCGCCGAGATCCGGGCCAAGACCTCGGAACTGGTAGAGAAACGAGTGGCGGCCGAGGACCAGCTCAAACGCATCGATATTCGCGCGCCGCAGGACGGCACAGTGCATCAGTTGGCGCTGCACACCATCGGCGGCGTCATCAGCGCTGGCGAGCAGATCATGCTCATCGTCCCCACGCACGACGCGCTCGTCGTGGAGGTGCGGATTCCGCCGCATGAGATCGATCGTCTGTCGGTCGGCCAGCCGGTGCTGTTGCGCTTTACAGCCTTCAACCAGCGCACCACACCCCAACTCAACGGCGAAGTGAGCCAGGTGTCCGCTGACGTGGCGGTCGACCAAAAGAGCACGACGAGCTATTATGTGGCTCGCATCGTCGTTCCGGAGACGGAGATCGCTCGCCTGGGCGACCTGAAGCTGATCGCCGGCATGCCGGTCGAAGCCTTCATTCAGACCGGCCAGCGTACGGTGATGTCGTACCTCGTCAAGCCCCTTTCCGATCAGTTGATGCGCGCCTGGCGCGAACGCTAAGCTGCGACTTCGGTCTCCTCCCCTACGTGAGCGCGATCTCTTGTTAACGGCGGCTGTCACCGGATTCAGTTGCGCGGGGCGACGTTCACTGATTCAGTCGTTGCGAGAGCAGCCCGCTCAGGCTGCGCTGACGGTGGCGAACTCCGCGGCCAGGAACTGCTTCTCGAAGGCCTCGGCCGGCATCGGACGGCCGAAGAAATAGCCCTGCCCTTCCTCGCATCCCATGCTGACCAGGAGGTCGGCCGTTGCGCGGTTCTCGATGCCTTCGGCCACGACCGTGAGACCGAGCTGCTTGCTGAGGCCGATGGTCGAGCCGACGATGGCGGCGTCGTCGGAATTCGAAAGAAGACCGAAGACGAACGACCGGTCGATCTTGAGGCCGTCGAGCGGAAACTTCTTGAGATAGCTCAGGCTCGCATAACCGGTGCCGAAATCATCGAACAGGATCCGGACGCCGAGCTCCTGAATTCGCTTGAACGTTTCAAGCACGCGCTGTTCGTCATGCAGCAGAATGTCTTCGGTGACTTCGATCTCGAGCAGCGATGGCGTCAGCCCCGTCTCGTCGAGCAGCGCTGCGACCGAATGCGCGAGATCGCCGGACTGAAGCTGCGAGGGTGAGAGGTTGATCGCAACACGCACATCGTTGCCGGCCAATTCCCAGGCCCGCGCCTGACGGCAGGCCGTCTCCATCACCCAGTTCGCGATCCGCTCCGACAGCGCCGAGGTGTTGACGACAGGCATGAATTCGGCTGGCGAGACGTAGCCGCGCACCGGATGCCGCCAGCGGATCAGCGCTTCGGCTCCGACCAGGCTGCCGTCGATCAGGCAAACCTGCGGCTGGTAGAACAGCTCGAATTCGCAGCGATCGGCTGCAAGCGCCAGCTCGCGCTCCAGCGTCAGCCGGTTCTCGAGCTCCTGCCGGATCGCGGCTTCGAACACCACATGGCTTCCGCGCCGCGTCGTCTTCGCGCGGCTCAGCGCAAGATGGCCATTGCTCAGGAGATCGTCGGCCTTTTGCCCGCCCTCGGGATAAACGGCGACGCCGACGCTGATCCTGATGCGGTGCTGCCGGTCGCCAGCTGCGAGCGGGGTTTCGAACGCGCGCGCGATCCGCTCGGCGAACGCCGAGACCGGCTCGCCAAAGTCAGTGCAGTCGATCGCGATGGCAAATTCGTCGCCGCTGAGCCGGGCGATGATCGCCTTGCCGTCGACTTCGCTCCGGAGCCGCTCGGCGACCGCGCGCAGCACGAGATCGCCAGCGGAGTGCCCGAGCATGTTGTTGATCTCCTGGAAGCCGTCGAGCCCGAGCACGAGCAACGCGACGCCGGAAGACCGCCGCTCCGCCGCGGCGATCAGATCGGTGAGGCCAACATGCAGCATGTTCCGGTTGGCCAGCCCCGTCAGCGCATCATGCTCGGCGAGATATCGAATCCGTTCGGCTTCACGCTTGCGGACCGAAATATCGCGCAGGATCGCTCCGTATTGAAAGCCGTCCGTTCCCTGCCAGCCCGAGAAGCTCGCCTCGACCGGGAAGATTTCCCCGTTCTTGCGCCGGCCTTCGAACTCGACGACGACGGCGCCGCCCGGAACCAGGAGCGCCTCGCGCGCGGCGTCGTGCATGGACGGCCTTGCACGTCCGTCCGCCGGCGGAGCGCACAGCGTTTCGAACGGGCGACCGATGATCTCGGCCGGCATGTAGCCGAAGATCGCGCTGGCGCCGGGATTCCAGACCGTGATCCGGTGATCCTCGTCGGTGCAGACCAGCCCGTCGCCGAGCGACATCGCGATGCGATGAAAGCGGCTCTCGGCGATGCGTCCGAGCAGGCTGCGGAAGTCGATTTCGTCGAGCGCAATTGCCGTCAGGTAAGCGACGATCGCGATGTGGAACAGCGACGTATCGATGACCAGGGGCCATGTTGCCTGCACGAGGAGAGCGGCCAGTTCGACCGCCGCCCCGGCTGCGATCAGGATTGCGACGCGAAGTCCCGGTGCGACGCGGCGCCACGAATACATCATCAGCAGGCAGATCGCGCCCAGCCCGAGCACCATGCCGATATCGGAGGTCCAGCGCAGCGTCCGGTTCTGAAGAATCGATTCAGCGGCGAGTGCCTGGAGGACCGGCCCCGAGACGATTCTGCCGTTCGGAACGCTGAAGCGGTCGCCGAGCTCGAGCGCCGTGGCGCCAATGATGACCTTCTTGCCTTTCAGCCGATCGAGCGTGGCGCGATCGCCGCGCAGCACGTCGACATAGGAGACGGTTGGAATTGAAGCCGCACGAATACTGAAATCGACCAGGAAGGGCGGCCGCCGATTGGCGTCCTGTCCCGCCAGCACGACGGCCATCGAAGGCATGAACGCGTCGCCGAGCTTCTCGCCGAACGGATAGCGGCGAACCAGCCCGTCGGATTCGATCGCGACATTGACGAGGGCCGGCCACGACTGGTTGCTGAACGACTTCAGCGGCCGGTTGACGTGGGCCGGGCCGCCTTTCGGCGTCGGCTGCTTGAAGGATGGCAGGATCGTCGAGCCGCCGGCGTCCCGCAACGCCTTGGCAAAGGCCTCGTCCGAGGCCGGGTCCGACGGCGTGCTGAAATCGACATCGAACGCAACATCCTGCGCTCCCGCCGCTTCCAGCCTTTGCAGCAGCTCAGCATGGAGGTGCCGCGGCCAGGGCCAAACCCCGATCTGGTCGATGGATGGCGCATCGATGCCGACCACGACGATGTCGCCGCTGGCCGCACGCGCTTGCCACTTGAATCGAAGGTCGGTGAGCGCATTGCGAAGCGCACCGTGCCAGCCCGTGGACAGCACCACGGCAAGCGCGATCACGACGAGAATATGCGGCCGATAGCGTTTCACCCGATCCTCCCGCGCACCCGCTTGCCTGCAGGCGCGCCCCTCTTCCCCTAGCAGACCGCCTTAATGCCGGTTGCGACCGTGGCCATTGCTGCCGGAACCGCCGCCGTTCAAACCGCTGTTACCGCTGTTGTGCCAGCCGTTGCCGGTGGCGCCGTTATTGCCGTTGTTGCCGTTACCGCCATTGCCATTATTGCCGTTGCCGGAATTGCCGTTCCCGCCGTTGCCGTTGCCACCGCCGTTTCCGTTATTGGCTGCCGCTGCAGCTATCGCAGCGCCCGGGTTCGACGAGCTGCCAGCGCCAGGCGTTGCGGCAGTCTCATTCGCGCTGTTGGGGGCGATCGCGCTGGTCTTGTTGTCGCTCCAGACCGTCTCGCTGCTCGCGCTGGCATTCGCGTTGCGCACCTGGCCGGGTGCCACGGCGCCGTGGGCAAGCCCGCGCGTGACCTTGTGGAAGTTCAGCTTGACCTCACCGAGCGAGCTCGAGATCCGCACGACGCCGGCCTTGGCGGCGTGACCAGCAGCCGCCTGGTGCGACGGCTTCGGCGCACCGGCCGTCTTGTTGCCCTTGTCGATCGGACCGAGCGCATGGATGGCATGGCCATTGGCAGCATGGCGCGGCGCCGACAGGCCCGATTTCGGCACTGGGACTCGCTCGATCGTGGGCGCGCGGGGCTTGCCCTGCTCGATCGGATTGAACGTGCCCGCACCGCTCAGGCTGAGACCGGGCTTGCCGTGCTCGAAGACGGTGGCCGCTTGTCCGGGCATCACTTGTGCAATCTGCCCCGTCTTGAAATCGGAGACTTCGACCTGGCCGCGGAGCACGCCGACCTTGGTGCTGCCGGCACCGACCCTGACGCTGAACTGGGTGCCCTTGACCACGGCGGCGAGATAGGGGGTCTCGACCTCGAAATGCTTGACGTTGCGCTTCTCGACCTCGAGCAGGATCGAACCTGCCTGCTGGACGATGGTGGTCGACAGGCCGTCCTTCTTCTCGGCCGGCAAGCCCACCACCGAATTGGGAGAGATCAGGATCGTTTCCTCGCCGCGGACGAGGAGTACGCGCCCGTTGCGGCCGGTGCGAATGGTGTCGCCAGGTTTCAGCGTTCCTTCCGGGGTCAACGACACCTGCTGAGCGCCGTTCGTTGCAAGCCAGACCTCGCCCGAGGACTTGCTGACGGACCACACACCGTCGTCCGCCGCGAATGCACCGGAGGCCGTTCCCAGGATCACCGCCGCCGCCAGGGCCCGCCGCATTCCAACCTTGCCGAACATGATGATCCTCAGCCCCGCGTTTCAAGCCAGGCCTGAGGGGTATCCGAAATCACTCAAGATAGGATTATCGGAAAGCGGCCAGCCGCGCGGCCGAATTAACCAATCGTTGACCATAAAAAACTAAGAAAAATCATGCCTCTAACGAGACCTTACCGCCCCGTCGCAGATCCTCCGTTGAACTACGGAGATAGGATCGCTGCGCGCGGTGAGAGACGGCATCTCCTTACCGCATTGGTTTCGCTGGCAGCAATTTTCGCGACAACTCCAACGGCACTCGCGCAACAGGCGAACCAGCCGGGTTTCGATCCACGCCAGCCCGAGAAATATTTTGATAACCAGACCGAGCAGGAATCGCTCGGCCGGCCGCCGGTCCGATTGCCGAGCGTCGGACAGCCCATCATCGGCGGCGATACCAAGCCGCAATTCGTGCTGCGCGGCGTCAGCGTCAGCGGCGCCCATGCCATTTCCCCCGATCGCATCGCCGCGATCTACCAGCCTTATCTCGGCCGGAAGGTCTCGCAGGCGGACTTGGTCACGATCGCAGGCGCCATCAGCGACCTCTACCGCGCAGCCGGCTTCCATCTCAGCCGGGCCATCGTGCCACCGCAGGACATCGCGCACGGCCGAGTCCGGATTCAAGTGCTCGAAGGCGCCATTGTGCAGGCCGAGCTGAAAGGCGACGGTGCCGAGCAGTTCGGCGTCAGGCCGATGCTGGCGCCGGTTCTGGCCGAACAACCGTCGCGGCTGGCAACGCTCGAACGCCAGCTCTTTCTGATCAATGGCAGGCCCGGCGTCCGGATCACCGACACTGCGCTCGAGGAGATCGGCGGTACGACGGGCCGCTTCCGCCTGACCGTCTCCTTGAAGACCTGGCACGTCTTCTCCTCGTTCGGCCTCGACAATCTCGGATCCTCGTCGGTTGGTCCCTGGCAAACCTACGCCACCGGCGCGTTCAACTCCTACCTCACGCCCGGCGATACTCTGGCGATCAACCTGTCGACTATTGCCAACGATCCGCGCCAGCTCGGCTTCGCACGCCTGTCGTACGATGCGCCGGTCGGCGTCGACGGTATCCGCCTCGGCGCTTCCGTCCTGTACAGCGCTGTACAGCCCGGCGATATGCGCCGGCTCGACAGCGACATCACCACAACAGAAGCTTTCGAGGTGCGGGCAAGCACCGTGCCCTTCATGTCGCAATCCTCGGGGCTGACGCTTACTGTGGCAGGCACCTTCAGCAATGTGTCCGAGCACGACATTTACGGCCCCTGGTACAACGACCACATCAGGACCGCGAGCCTGACGGCCGACTACCGGCTGCAGGATCCCCTTGGCGGCACCAATCTGGCGACGCTGACCTTCCGCCAGGGCCTCGACATTTTTGGCGCCTCGCATTTCGACGACGATCTGTTGTCACGCGATGGCGCATCGTCGAACTTCTCGGTGCTGAATCTCTGGTTCACGCGCTACCAGACACTCAACGATGCCTGGTCGCTCAAGCTCGCTGCGGCGAGCCAGACGGCGTCGCGTCCACTGTTCACCTCGCAGCAATTCTATCTCGGCGGCGCTGCCTTCGGCCGCGGCTATGGCGCAGCCGAGATCAGCGGCGACAACGGCCTGGCCGGCTCGCTCGAGCTGCGCTTCGACCAGAAGCTCAATTTCCGCTACTGGACCGGCTATCAGCTCTATGCCTTTGGCGATGCCGGCGCCGTCTGGAACCACGGTTATCGCCTGAGCGACGGGCTGTCGCTGACATCGGCCGGAGCCGGTGTGCGCTTCTTCCTGCCGGACGACCTCCAGGCCGATTTCGGCGTGGCCGTCCCCCTGAGCTACCGGGCGCCGGACAACGAGCGTCGCAGCCCACGCTTCGTTTTCACGCTGTCGAGCGCACTCCGGCTCTGCCCCGAGCGCGGCAAGGCTGGCTGTCTCTAGCCACCCCGTTCTTCGGGCGATCGCCCCGGCTTGCCGGCTTTTCCCGGTCTTGCCCGCAGACTTGCCTAAATTTAATCCTCTAACCTTGCTCACGATCGCTCGACCGGGGGTTCCCGATGACCATGTTCAGGCAAAGGTGATTTGAGACAGACCATGAAGAAGGTGTTTGCCGCCCTGGCGTTTCTCTGCGTCCTTGGCATCGGGCAGTATTTCGTCGTCAGCCGGTTCGCGATCCGCCACGAGACCTTGGCCCTCTTCGACGCCTCGCGCCAGCGGCCGGTCGCGGTCGAGATCGCCGTGCGACGCGACCATGAGACCAAGGCCAATCTCGGCCTCTGGAAGCTCCCCCTCGCCGTCATCAGCAATGGCAACACCGTCAAGGCGACCGAATATTCCTTCCTTGCCAATGCGCTCGCCGCCCGAGGCTATCTGGTTGCCAGCATCCAGCAGGACCTGCCGAGCGATCCCCCGCTGATGACCCAGGTCGGTCAGCAATATGTCGGCCGGCGCGAGGTCTACATCCGCGCCGAAGCCAACATTCTCTTCGTGCTGGGCGAATTGAAGAAACAGCAGGAGAACGTCGAATACGACCACATCACCCTCGTCGGCCACTCCAACGGCGGCGATGTCTCGATGTACGTCGCTCATCAGCACCCCGAACTGGTGTCGAAGGTGATCACGCTGGATAATCTGCGGGTGCCCTTCGTGGTCAGCGACCACATGAAGATCCTGTCGTTCCGCTCGAAGGACCCGCACTTCGTGACGGACCCCGGCGTGCTTCCGACGCCGGAAGAGGCCAAGGCGCGCGGCATCGATATCATCCACACCGGCGCACAGCACACGGAGATGAGCGACCGCGGTCCCAACTCGGTCAAGGAGAAGATCCAGGAGACGCTCGACCGCTTCCTGCGTGACAGCACCAGCAGCGCGCTCGCGCCGGCGGATACGAAGAGCCCGATGATCATGAATCCGGCTGACTATTAGCGGGTCCGCTTTGCGGCAGATCAAGGCGGCTCCAAGACGGCACGGTAGAAAGCCTCATGGCGTCGGAGAGACACGTGTCGCACTATACCGAAAGTCTTGATGCGAAGGGCCTTGTTTCGAAGAGCCTTGTTTCGAATGGTCTTGGCCTGCCCGCGGCAAGAATGCCGGCCTTCATGCGGCATCTTTATCGTTCGACCCGCAGGTTGCTGCGGTCGATCGCCGCCCGCATTGATCTCTCGCAGTTTCCAGGATCCTGCTGCGGATGAGCGCGGCGGCCGCAAGCGAATGCAGAAAGATTGCCCGATGCTCCGGCATGTGAGACGAGTTTTCCTGCTGCTTGGCCTGGTCTCCGGCGTCGGCACGTCGTCCGCTCTCGGCGCTGATGCCGATCACGGTGCCGACCTCGCCAAGCGCTGGTGCGCGAGCTGCCACGTCGTGGCGAACGGACAGACCCAGGCGAGCGCCGACGTCCCCTCCTTTGCATCGGTTGCGCGCAAGCCGGACTTCAGTGCGGAAAGGCTCGCGTTCTTCCTGCTCGACCCGCACCCGAAGATGCCGAATTTTCCCCTGAGCCGGACTGAAGCCGGCGATATCGCGGCCTACATCGCATCGCTGCGCTAGATGCATGATCGGGCCGGAACGCCGGGCTCGCACAAGCCGTGCAGCGCTTTTCCCAAAATCACTCCTCAGCACATGCCAAGCTACACGAAGGGCTACAAATGCAAATCCCTGCCGGTGAACCGGCAGGGATCAGCAGAAAGGATGACGGACGGCGAATGAGAACATTCGGTGGCCCGTCATGGACCTGCACCAGTATCGAAGCGCGGATATTCACGCCACACAAGATCAATTTGTGGGCACGTGTACACACACCGAAAGTCAGGATTTGCCCTTGCCGGGTTGCATGAGACTGCCGGTCATCTGACGCATGTGATCTCCGGCGCTGGTGAACTGACTGCGCAGGAAATCGGATTGGATCCGCATCGCCTCCTGGAGGTCGGTGGCATGCACCAGCTTGCGCGCATGCTCGAAGGCCGACTTCATGTTCTGCTCCGTGAAGGCCAGCGCCTGCTTGGACACCTCCGTCCCCGCGCCCGGAACGGACGACATCGATTTGGTCGCCGCTTCAAAGAACATGCCGAAGGCCTTTTCCGCCTGGTCGATCGTCTTCTCGGCCAAGTCACGCAGTTCGGCCGGAACTTCGATTTTCGGTTCGATCATAGTCGCACTCCTCCCTTTTTCCGTCTGAATACCACATTTGCCTGACCGCCATCCAGCCGCCAGCCTTCCGAGGAACGACGTCCGGGAGCCCTGCTCTGGCAGGAAAGGGGCGGGAAACGGCCTGGGACCGGCGCGCAGCCGGACTTTAGGATAAAGGGTGCTCGGGTAGAGCTTCTTCGGTGGCGAGATCTTCGACCAGCTTGATCACTTCGAAGCGCTGCCGCGGCGCGAGCTTCAGAAAGGCGCGGAGCAGGCGCAGACTTTCGACAGTGCTGCTTGCAGGCACACCGAGCTTGAGATGCAGCTCAGCCGCGAAATTGAGGTTTTTCATCTCGCACCTATGACAAGCATCGGCCTTCGTGATCCGCTCGAGACGCCACGACAGACCCCTCGCGACGAATGTTCGGCCGAGGGGACCGGTCGGGTTGCACGCTGAACCGCACCAAACGACGGCCTCAACAACGCGGTTGCAACTATGCCAAGTAACAACCCTTCCGGCAAGCCCAACCGTGGGTATAGCGATGCTTGGTCTGCAGCGCGCTACGGCGATTCCGGATAACAGGAATATCGATCGCCGTCACCCACCTGCGTCAAGAAGCGGCATCAGTCACGCACACAGCAACTCGTGACCGTCAATCAGGCACAGCGTTTCGTCGTGTTTCCGATGTGAATGCACCTTGGCGCGCACGAATTGGCGATTCTTCGGCAGAATACACGCATTTGTTGAATCCGGTCCCGGCGGTTGCGTTAAGCGCATGAAAGTCGATCTTGCGGCCGACCCACCGTGAACCGCCGTCCAGGCGCGAGCGACCAAGCCGTTGCGGCACGGCCACGCAGATACGGGCGCCATGGCTGAAAACTCTTCGATTTGGGCGCGCGTCAGCACCAAAAGGACGACGGCATGCTTTCTCGCTGCGATCTCATCAAGGGCGCCGCAGTCGCTCTGCTCACCCTCTCGACACAAGGCGCATGGGCGCAGGAGACCAAGATGAACCTGTTCAAGATCATCACCATCAAGGACGAAATCGTCGTCGGATTGTCGGCGGAGGAGCTTCAGGCGCTCGGCGGCAACGATGCGAGCGCCGTTGCACACGCGCTGGCACAGAAGGGCGATCTCACCGTCTGGCAATACAACGTGCATCGTGGGCCCAACGGCGAATTACAGCAGGCGCCGACAGCCAAGATCGGGCTGCTGGCCAATGCCTCGCTGCGCGTCGAGCCCTACACCACGCCCTACCAGATCGTCCCTCATCCGTAGGCAACAGGCGGGACGCCGGCGGCCGAACCGCCGGCGCCTTGCAATCATCCACGCCGGCCCCCGCGCGCCGTTCCCGTCTCCGTCGCAAAGCCGTAGATCAGCGCCAGCCGGTCCAAACATTCGCGAAAACGCCGCGCGAAGTAATCGTTCCAGCGTTGCGTCCGGACGGCACGACGCTGCCCAACCTGATCCATGGTCAGACCCAGCACCAGCACGTCGTGCACCAGCGCGGCGCCGTCGGTGCCGAGCTCTCGCTCGATCCGGTTGAGCCGCAGCACCGCCTGACGCTGGCTCTCGGTGACGGGCTCGCGCGTGCCGGTGCCATCGACATATTCGCGCGTCGTATCCACCGCCTGCGGGCCCCGCTCGGCCCGCTCCCAATCGTTCTGGAAGGCGCGCCCGCCGCGGTATTGCGCCTCGTCGATCTGGTGGTGCGCGTGCAGTCGGCCGAGCGGATCGCCGCGGACCGACCGGATCGCCAGGATCTTCTCGCCGGAATCGAGCGCGAGCGGATTGTCGACCTCCACCTCCGCGATCTCGGCGTTGAACGGCACCTCCCGCGACCGCCGGTCATAGATCTGCGCCAATTTATAGGACTTGTTGCGTCGGGCACGAGCCACTCGGATATTCCTTGCAAGACTGAGGGGTTGAACGGAGGGCGGCACCGTCAGAGCGCCGAGACCAGCTTCAGCACGACGGGGCCTGCGGCACGGGCAGCCGACGCAGCCTCGGAACGGCGCGCCAGGCGGGCATGCGGCGCGCAATAGCTGGAGCCCGGCTGGCGCGCATGGCCACAGAAGGTGATCTCCTCACCGTCCTTGTCGCCGCCATAGGGATATCGGCAGTGGGCCGGCTCGAGCTCGACCAATTGGATCAGGCGCGGTTGGATGCCGACACACCGCAACTTCACCCGCGCCGCAGGCTTCATGGCGGACTTCGGCGGCAGATTGAGGCTCGGCCACGCCACCCCGCGCGGCGAAAGCAGGCCGGGTTCACCCGGCAAGGGCGGCGCGAGCGCCGGGCTCGTCATCCATTGCGGCACGATGAGCCCGAGCCGCTTGGCGCGGCCGACCACCGCGCTGCGCGTATAAGCCGTTCCAAACCTTGCGTTTATCTGTCTTCCGATCTCCGCATAAGAAATCCCTTTGAGAAAATAGTCGCGAAGCGCGTCGGAGTGCTCCGACGGCCAATGGCCCGGTTCCATGCTGCTGTCCTGTGATGCGCCTCCACCCGCGAGGCGAGACACACATTCCGTTATTCCGAATGCAGAGTCAAGCCATATTTCTGATATTCATAATTGCATCAATTCCGAATTTCGGATTACAAGAGGCAACGTTGCGCAATCGAGGGAATCACCATGTTGGACGTAGCAATGATCGAGCGGGGCCTGGAGAAGACGGGCAAGAGCAAGGGCGGCCTGGCTGCGGCGATGGGCGTGCGACCCGGCGCGGTCTCGGAGATTCTCGGCGGCGAGCGCCTGGTGAAGGCCTCGGAGATCATTCCTATCATGGAATATCTCGAGCTCAATCTCGCGCCGATCATGGGCCGGGTCGGAGCCGGCGCGGTGATCGAGCCGGACTACGAACAGGTTCCGCCGGAAGGGCTCGGCGACGTCGCATTGCCGTTCCCGATCATGGAAGAGACGATCGCATTCGAGATCGTGGGCGATTCGATGCTGCCCAAATACGAAAGCGGCGACGTGATCGTCGTCTACAAGGACCAGCGCCATCCGTTGTCGAGCTTCTACGGCGAAGAGGCGGTGGTCCGACTCAAGACCGGCGAGCGCTACCTGAAGACCATCGAGCGGGGCAAATCCCCCTCCGTGGTCAACCTCACGAGCTTCAATGCCAAGCCGATCGTCGGCGTCAAGCTCGACTGGGTCGGGGAAATCTGCCTGTCCATGCCCAAGGGGCAGCTTGAGCGGCTGCGTGCGAAATCGGCGCGCCCGCGCAAGAAGGGCAAATGAGAGGACCGGCGATTTCTGATTTATAGAAATCGCCATTGACATAGTTCCGATTTTCAGAAATAATCTGCCGCATCCCGGCCATCGGGGCGCGGCAGGATCGTTTCATGCAATATTTCGTCGTGATGATCGATTATGGGCGGCGAGGCCGCGAGGCGGTCGTCGATCCGGAAATCACCAGGCGAGAGGTCATCTCCCGCCTCGCCTCGGGCGAGTATCGGAACGTCTCATTCATCCACGAGATTGTGGAGAACTCGGTCGAGGATGTCACCGAGGCCATCCTGGCCGAGGCGGCCCTCCCACAGGTCGAGCCCGAGGATTTCGACATCCAGGCAATCCGCCTCGATCACGTCCGTGACCTGCGCAAGCACGAGCCGACGTGACGCAGGCTTGAAGCCCGCGCCACCTCAGTCCGGCGCTACACCAGGAGAACGGTCGATCCCGTGGTCTTGCGTGCTGCAAGATCGGCATGCGCCTTGGCGGCGTCCTTCAGCGGATAGGTCTGGTGCACCTCGATCTTGACCGCGCCGGACTTGACGACGTCGAACAGCTCGCCCGCCATCGCCACCAGATTTTCGCGCTTGGCGGCATAGGTGAACAGCGTCGGACGCGTAACGTAGAGAGAGCCCTTCTGGGCGAGCAGGCCGAGATTGAGCGGCTCCACTGCGCCGGAGGACTGGCCGAACAGCGCGGCGACGCCGAGCGGCGCGAGGCAATCCAGCGATTTCAGGAACGTATCCTTGCCGACGGAATCGTAAACCACCGGCACTTTCTTGCCGCCGGTGATCTCGTCGACCCGCTTCACGAAATCTTCCCTTGTATAGATGATCACGTGGTCGCAGCCATGCGCCTTGGCGAGCTTCGCCTTCTCGTCGTTGCTGACGGTGCCGATCACGGTCGCACCGAGATGCTTGGCCCACTGGCTCAAGATCAGGCCGACACCGCCAGCCGCGGCGTGGAGTAGGATGGTATCGCCAGCCTTCACCCGATAGGTCTGGCGGATCAGGTACTGCGTCGTGAGCCCCTTTAGCATCATCGCCGCCGCGGTCCTGTCGTCGACGCCGTCGGGCAATTTCAACAGCCGGTCGGCGGGGATCAGCCGTGCCTCCGAATAGGCCCCGAGCGGCGAAGCGCCATAGGCTACGCGATCGCCCGGCTTCAGATCGGTGACGCCGGGCCCAACCTCCTCGACGACGCCGGCCGCCTCGCTGCCGAGTCCGCTCGGCAGTGGCGCCGGATAAAGGCCGGAACGGTTATAGATGTCGACGAAATTGAGGCCGACGGCGGTGTGGCGGATACGCGCCTCGCCGGGCCCAGGTTTGCCGACGCTGACCTCCTCCCAGACCAGGACTTCCGGACCACCGGTCTTGTGAAAGCGAATGGCATGCGTCATGGGCTTGCTCCCTTATCGTTGAGGTGAAGGTCCGAATACCGGATCGGCCTGTGAAATAGGCATTTGGTCCGCCCGTTACAGTATAGAAGCCGTAACAAGAATGTCACAGCGACCGACAAACGCCCGCCGTTCCGCCTCCGTTCGAAAGAGTTGATGAGGGCTCCGGGGCAACCGGCGGTAGCCTTTGTGCGGGGTTTGATGGTCGCCTGCGAAGGAGAGCCGAGATGCCAGCTTACGTTCAGCATCATCAGGACGTCGAAATCGCGCCAGTGAATTGCCCTACCTGTATGGGGTTCCTGCCGATGTATGTGCGCGAGGTCGAGCCGCATTGGAGCCTTGCCAAGATCGACTTCGTCTATGAATGCGCCGATTGCGGCGCCGAGGTCAGACAGACGATCCGCAAGCCGGAGTTGCTGCGACACTGATCGCGTCGCCGGCGAACCGCTCAAACTATTTGCGCTAAACGGAAAAATCGCCGTTCGCGCGGGTCTGATGTCTCCCAAACGAGGCTTGTTCTTTGCCGGGAACGCAGGCAGAACAAGCCCCAAGCAAGACCTTTGGGAGCGCCATTCGTGGCTGATCAGAAGGCCTCGACCTCGATCGAGGCAGTGGAGAGCGGCCTCGCCGCGCAGGGCTATATCGCGAGCCGGCAGATCGCGACCGCCGTCTATTTGTCGCAGCAGATCGAGAAGCCGATCCTGGTCGAAGGCCCCGCGGGCGTCGGCAAAACCGAGCTTGCCAAGGCGATCGCCGCCTGGCGCGGCATGAAGATGATCCGCCTGCAATGCTATGAGGGCCTCGACGAGGCCAAGGCGCTCTACGAGTGGAAATACGCCAAGCAGCTTCTTTACACGCAGATCCTCAAGGACAAGCTCGGCGAAGTCCTCGGCGGCGCGCAGACGCTGCATGCCGCGCTCGACCAGCTTCACGATTTCGGCGACGTGTTCTTCTCCAAGGAGTTCGTCGAGCCGCGGCCGCTGCTCCAGGCGCTTGAGCAGCCGGGCGGCTGCGTGCTCCTGATCGACGAGATCGATAAGTCGGACGCTGAATTCGAATCGCTGCTGCTGGAGATTCTCTCCGATTTCCAGGTCACGATCCCCGAGCTCGGAACCGTCTCGGCGATCACGCCGCCGACGGTGATCCTCACCTCCAACAGCGAACGCGACCTGGGCGATGCGCTGAAGCGACGCTGCCTGCATCTGCATATCGGCTTCCCCGAGCAACGGCTCGAGGAGCGCATCGTCGAAAGCCGCGTGCCCGGCATCTCGCAAACGCTGCGCCGCCAGATGGTCGGCTTCATCCACGAGATCCGCTCGCTGGATCTGAAGAAGCTGCCGTCGGTCAGCGAGACCATCGACTGGGCGCGCGTGCTGGTGCTGCTCCAGGCTTCCGAACTCGATACCGAGATCGTCAAGGACACGCTCAACGTGCTCCTGAAATACGAAGCCGACATCGAGGCCGCGACGCCGCAGGTGACGACCTTCATTGCCAAGGCGGCCCGGTCCAACGTCTTCGGTTGACGCCGATGCGCGAAAATCTCCATCGCTTCTTTCGGGCGGCGCGCGGCGCCGGCGTCCACGTCTCGCCTGCCGAAAGCATCGATGCGATGCGCGCCGTCTCGCAGGTCGGCTTTTCCGACCGGACCATCCTGCGCGACGCACTGCTGCTGACGCTCGCCAAGTCGCAGGACGAGAAGCTCGCGCTCGGCGACTGCTTTGACCTGTTCTTCAGCCAGCCGGAGCCGCGACAGGATCAGCCCGAGAGCGCCGATCAGGATGCCTCGCAGGATAAGGATCAAGCGCCCTCTTCCGGCGCGGCCAGCGATGCCGGCGGCGGTTCGTCGCAGCAGGAACCGGGCTCGCTCGCTCAGATGCTGCTGTCGCAGGATCGCAATGCCATCGCGGCCGCGATCGCCAGCGCAGCTGGCGCGGCCTCCCTATCCGACATTCGCTACTCCACCCAGCGCGGCATATTCTCCAGCCGCATCCTCGACGCCATGGGCCTCCAGCGCCTGCGCGACGATCTCGACCAGCTGACCGCGACCAACCCGGCCCTGGCCGAGCGTCTGCGCGCCGCGCTCGATGCTTTACGTGAAGCCGTGCGCGATACGGTCTCTCAGGGGCTTGCACTCTATGCCCGGGAGGAGGCCGAAAACCTCCGCAACGAGATCCTGCGCAACGCACCGCTCGCCCGCATCGAGCGGCGCCAGGTCGCCGAGATGCGCGCTCTCATCCGCCAGATCGCGCGCCGGCTTCGCGAGCGCTACTCCAAGCCGCGCAAGCGCCAGCGCCGTGGCCATCTCGACGTCCGTCGCACGCTCCGTCGCAACGCAGCCTGGGGCGGCGTGCCGTTCCTCACGGCGTGGAAGCGCAAGCATCGCGACCGGCCGAAGATCGTCGCGCTGTGCGACGTCTCGGGCTCCGTTGCGCAAGTCTCCGACTTCTTCCTGCTGCTGATCCATTCGCTGCACGAGGTGGTCGACGATGTCCGCTCGTTCGCCTTCTCTTCGCACCTGATCGAGGTCAGCGAGATCCTGGAGACGAAGTCGCCGGAGGAAGCGATGTCCGAGATCATGTCCAAAGTCGGTTTCGGCTCGTCAGATTACGGCTCCTCGCTGGTCGATTTCGAGAAGGAGTTCATGAGCACGCTGACGCCGCAGACCACGGTGATCGTGCTCGGCGATGCCCGCAGCAACAATCTCGACCCACGCGCCGACATTCTGCGCCGGATCTCCGAGCGCTCGAAGCGGCTGGTCTGGCTCAATCCCGAGGGTCGGCTCGCCTGGGGCTTTGGCGATTCCGAGATGCCGCGCTACGCAACCTTTTGCAGCGTCGTGCGCCAATGCGCGACCGCGCAACAGCTCGAGCGCGCCGTGTCCGACATTGTGGCGACTTATCAGTAAGTAATAGCAGCCGCGAGCGTCAGGCGGCGTTCAGCTCGGCCTGATTGCACTCCCGAAAGTGATACGCGATTTCGGCGAGCGCGCGCTGCTCCCATTCTTCTGCCTGCGCCAGCCAGAACAGCCGGCGCTTCGAATCGAGCGCTGCGCGCTCGCGGCACAAGAATTCCTGACTGCGTATCTCAACCAGCCTGTTCATGCACTCCACTCCTGCCGCGTGAAGTCACTGCCCGCAAATCAACCTAACAGACTCCTGAACCTCGCGTCTCATGATTTCTGTGCATATCGCGACGCAGAATGGGACAACGATACTTCCCGTGCACTGCGGGAGCTCGCATCGCAGCATCAAGTGCGGATCATCAATTAGTGATCGGAGCTCGTGCGATATTCGTGCGCAAACGATCTTAACTTTTGTGATGCAACGAAGTGCCGCAATTTGTGAAGAGACGTTCTAAACAGCTGACCGAATTCCCGACTTATTGTCGTCGCACGGTCTTCATGCGGCGCCGCTAACAGAGGCACGCGAACCGGACGATCGCCTGAGGCAACATGAGCAACGATTTCGAGTTCGATCTTTCAACCGACCAGTGGGAAGCACTGAAGGCGCTTCGCAATCCGGTGTCGAATGGTCGCCTTGCGAAGGCTTATGTCGTCAAGAGCCTGGTCGAACTCGGCCTTGTCTTTGTCGATGACGGTGTCCCTGCAATGACACCGGCCGGGCGAAAGGCTTTGGTGCGCGGATCTTGCAGGTTGCTGGACCTCGCGGCCTGACGCACACGTCAAAAGATCTGTGCGATCACGATGGCGTAAGCGACGAACACGGCGCCAAGCCCCCACACCATCGCCGGAATCTGCGACCGCCGACCGACGGACACTTCCAGCGCGATGTAGCTCAACGTACCCAGGGCCATTCCGTTGATGAGATTGTTGGTCAGCACGGTCACCAGCAACGTCAGCACGATCGGAACCGCATTGACGAGATCCGTCATGTCGATGCGGGCAAGCCCCTGCATCATCAGCACGCCGACAAGCACCAGCGCCGGCGCGGTCGCTTGCGGCGGAATGATGACGAAGATTGGCCAGAAGAACAGCGCGAGAAAGAAGAATCCCGCAACGGTCAGCGAGGTCAGGCCGGTGCGACCGCCGGCCTGCACACCGGTGATGGATTCGATATAAGCCGTGACGACTGACGTCCCGAGCAGCGGCCCCACGATCGAAGCCGTCGCGTCGGTCGCGAAGGCTGCCGTGGCGTTCGGGATCGAGCCATCGGGCTTCCGTAGATTGGCAGCGCCCGTCACGCCGATCAGCGTGCCCAGCGTCGAAAAGAATTCGGCGCACAGGAAATAGAACAGCAGCGGCAGCGCCACAACGAAATGGCTGAAGAGATACCCGATATCGAGGGCCATGAAGGTGCTGGTAGGCCAGCGCGGCCACGACAGGATGGCCGATGGCATCGACGTCACCATCTTGCCGTTGGCGCCTGGAACGAAGAAGCCGATCGCGGTCAGCAACACAATCGACAGGATCAGCGCCGCCGGCACTCGGCGCGCCACCAGTACCGGCGTGAGCAGGAGTCCGAACAACGTCAGCAGCACCGGCGGGCTGCGCAACGATCCCATGGCGATGTAGGTCGACGGATTCTGGACGACGAATCCCGCGCCTCGCAGCGCAATGAAGACGATGAGGGTCCCGACCGCCGCCTGGATGCCGATCTTCAGCGCTTCGGGCACATCCTTCGCGACCTTCTCCCGCAGTTTCGACAGGCTGAGGATCAGGAATAGCACGCCGGTGAAGGCGACCATGGCAAGCGCGCCCTGCCAGGGCATGCCCATCTGTTTGACGATGACATAGGTGAAGATGACGTTCGAACCCATCGCCGGCGCTACGGCGAGCGGCAGATTGGCCCACAACCCCATCAGCACCGAGCCGAAGATCGCCGCCAGCGCCGTGGCGCTGACGAGATCGGCACGATCCATTCCGGCGTTGGACATGATCGCGGGGTTGACGGCGATGATATAGGCCATTGCCGCAAACGTGGTGGCTCCGGCCATCATCTCGCGCCCGACGCTCGTGCCGCGCTCGGAGAGGCGAAAGACGCGATCGAGCAGCTTCGCGGCTGCCGGCTGCGCGGAGGCGGCTTGCGGCTTCGTCATCTCGTTCATCCCTGTCCTCCCCCTACCAGACCACCGGGTGTGCTTCGCCGGTCTGCACGTTGATGAAACCGAGCGGTGCCTGCTCGCACGGCGCTACCAGCACCCAGTTCCAGGGCGCGCAGGTCAGCGTTGCAAACATCAGCCGTTCCGGGAATCCCGGATACCAGCGCGGCCGGAATGTCGGCTCGTACATCCAGTCGACCTTGCGCCCTTCTGCGTAGAGCGCCTGCATCTCGGCATCGAGCGCTTGCGCCGAGCGGCAGCTCATCAGCCCGCCGACCTCGAACCGCACGGTGGCGACGAGCTCGCCTTCGCGCACCAGCGCCCATCCGCCTTGAAGTTCGACCAGCGCGTTCACCGCCTTTGCCATCGCCGCGTCGGACGAGCCGACCACCCAGAGATTGTGCTTGTCGTGCGCCACCGAGCAGGCGAGCGCCGTCTCCGGCGTACGCGGGCCACAGCCGCGCCAGAACATCTTTGCGATGCGCCCGTCGCCGGAGAACCGGTCGACGATGGCAAATTTTGTGATGGCCTCGCTCTCGTCGCGCTGCACCGCCCCGTCGCGCACCGGCAGGTCGAGCGTGTAGAACTCAGGATGCCAATGGAAGGGGCGGATCACCGCCGCTTTCATCGTGGCCCGCCCTGACTCAGCCCGCAGCTCGAAATCCTCAGGGTTGATCGTGCGCCTGATATTGACGGTCTTGGTCGCCCATTGCGGCCATTCGATCTTGGGCACTTGGCCGAGATAGCGCATGCCCTCGGACACCTGCGCGCCGTCGGCCCACACTTCGGCGATCGTAAGCTTGGCAACATCGGACAGCAGCACGACATCGCCGAAGCGCCCCGGCGCTAGACTGCCGACGAACGGCGTGAGACGCATGTGCCGTGCCGGATTGATGGTGAGACACTGGATCGCGATTTCCGGCGCAAGGCCGGCCTCGATCGCGACCCGCGCATTATGATCGCTCGCGCCGAGTTCGAGCGTGTGGCTGGCACTGCGGTCATCGGTGGTGAACGCAACCTGCGACCAGTCCTGCAAACCCTTCGCGAGCAACCATTTGACGATCTCGTCCATGGCGTAGACGCGCAGCTCGACAAAGAGACCGCGCGTGAGCTTGTCCCAGGTTTCCTCGGGCGTCTGCACCTCGTGGTCGGACGCGAGCCCGGCCGCGGCAAAGGCGTTGATGGACGGCAGATCCCGCAGGCCCGACGCGTGGCCCTCGACGACGCCGCGCGCAGCGAAAGTCGCCTCGATCATGCCCCAGAGCCGCTTGTAGGATGGGTTGTCGGGATTCCACACCGCCGGCCAGTCCATGACCTCGTCGAGGCCGGTGACCATCAGGCTTTCGCTCATGAAGCGCGCCTGTTCGTCGCGGCCATACCAGCCGCCGCCCCACTCATATGCGGTCGGCGGCACAGCCGAGCCGGGTTGCGGAAAGATCTTCAGCGGCGAGCCGCGACGGCGTGCCTCGAACCAGAATTCGAGATTGCGCGCACCGTTGACGTTGGAGAATTCGTGGCTCGCCTCGCAGGTCCAGGTATTGCCGTGCGGAAGCACCAGCGCCGCTTCCCATTCGGGCGTCAGATGCGAGCTTTCGATATGCTTGTGCACCTCACCGAAGCCGGGCACAGCTGCAAGATCCGGCCGATGCATACGCTCGCGGACCTCGCCGGGATAACTGCCGGCCGGGCCCACCCACGCGATCCGCCGGCCCTTGAAGACGATCTCCTGGTCCTCGCTCCACGTGCGGCTGTGCACGTCGAGCAATTTGCCGACCCGCAACGAACGATCGGCCGGGCGACGACCGAGCGCCGTCAGCACCAGGTCCTGGCGAATGCGCACCTCGTCAGGCGCATTGATCAGGAGATCGTCGGGTATCGCGTTCATGGCTGCCTCACTCTATGCCGGTGCTTTCGCAGCCGCGGTCCGCTTCCGCGGTGGTTTGCGCCCCTTGCCGGCGCGCGCAGCAGCGGCATCGCGCTGACGCACATCCTTCAAAAGGATCGTGAGCGCCCATTCGATCGCGTCGGCGATCTCGGAGCTCGTCATGCCAAAATCCTCGCGCATCGCGTTCCAGGCCAGCACGTTGTTGAGGTAGGACGCGAGCGCTTCGGCCTGGCGGACGTCCTTGGCGGGGAGATGGCGCACGAGCGGCGCCATCGCCTTGCGATGCTGGTCAATTAGGTGCCGTCTGAAGCCTGCACGCACCCGGCGCCCCACCCGCGTTATCGCAATGGCGCGCGCCAGATGCGGATGACGGTCGAACCGCTTGCACAGCTTGCGGAAGATCTCGGGAAGCTCGTCGGGCGAGGTGAAGGGAATGTAGCTGAAGACGTTGTTCTCGATCCACTCGCCGGCCGCGGCGAACAGCTCCGCGCGGGTCTTGAAGTGCCGATAGATGGTTCGCTCGGCCACCTTCGCACGCTTGGCCACCGCGGCCATGGAGATGTCGTCGGCCTCTTCGTCCTCGAGCGTCGCGACAAAGGCGGCAACGATGCGCTGCCGCGTCATCTCGGCATATTCGTCACGAATGCTGACGGTATGTCGCTCTGCTGTACTCATGTCATAAGTCTGACACCGGTCGATTTTGCGGGTCAAGCCGAGACTTGAGGCACGTGGCGCTGCAAGAATAGGCGCCCGCCGGCTCGGGGGAACTGGTACCCCGCGTCAGCACGACGGTCACTGCCGCCTGAAAAATGGACTTTTGCGCATCGCCAAAATCGGATTTGCTCCGCCGAGAACTGCGCGCAACGGCGCCGCGCGGGTAGCAAGGGAGCTGATCATGAACGGGCTTGGCGGACTGAACAAATCGCCTGAGGGCGTCGTGATTGGGCTGGTTCAGTTGCAGCTACCGAACGTCGTCACCCGCGCCGATCTCGCCAGTCAGACCGAGCGCATCGCCTGGATGGTCGGCAAGGCCCGCCGCAATCTCTCCACCATGGATCTGGTGGTCTTCCCCGAATACTCGCTGCACGGCCTCTCGATGGACACCAATCCGGAGATCATGTGTCGGCTTGACGGACCGGAGGTCGCGGCCTTCAAGCAGGCCTGTGTCGACAACAGGATCTGGGGCTGCTTCTCCATCATGGAGTTCAACCCGCATGGCAATCCCTACAACTCGGGCCTGATCATCGACGACCACGGCGAGATCAAGCTCTACTACCGAAAGCTTCATCCCTGGATTCCGGTCGAGCCATGGGAGCCCGGCGATATCGGCATTCCCGTGATCGAGGGACCGAAGGGCGCGAAGATCGCGCTGATCATCTGCCATGATGGCATGTTCCCGGAGATGGCACGGGAATGCGCCTACAAGGGCGCGGAGATCATGATCCGCACCGCCGGCTACACCGCGCCGATCCGCGACGCCTGGCGCTTCACCAACCAGGCCAATTCGTTTCAGAACCTGATGGTCACCGCGAATGTCTGCATGTGCGGCTCGGACGGCTCGTTCGATTCCATGGGCGAAGGCATGATTGTCAATTTCGACGGCACCGTGCTGGCGCACGGCACGACCGGCCGCGCCGACGAGATCATCACCGCAGAGGTGCGGCCGGACCTCGTACGCGAGGCGCGCATCAACTGGGGCGTCGAAAACAACATCTACCAGCTCTGGCACCGCGGCTATGTCGCGGTGAAGGGCGGCGCGATGGACTGCCCCTACACCTTCATGCAGGACATGGTCGCCGGCACCTTCCGACTGCCGTGGGAAGACCAAGTCAAGGTCACCGACGGCACCTCGTGCGGCTTCCCGGGCCCGACGCGGATGTTCGGCAAGACTGCGAAGGCGGCGGAATAACCCGGTTTCTCGGGCGTAACCGCGACATTCTGGCACGGTTGTTGCTCCTCTCTGACGTCCAGGACGTGTCAAAGGGAGTGCACCATGTCGACCATCGCCGCGGCACCCGCCGCCGAGCCGAAGCCGCTCTACACCTCGCTGTTCGTCCAGGTCTTGGCTGCGCTGGTGCTTGGCGTCATCCTGGGGATGGCCGTTCCGAACTTCGCCATCAGCCTCAAGATCCTCAGCGATGCCTTCCTGAAGCTGATCTCGATGATCGTGGCACCGATCGTGTTCTGCGTCGTCGTGCATGGCATTGCCGGCGCCGGCGATCTCAAGAAGGTCGGCCGAGTCGGCGTCAAGGCGTTGATCTATTTCGAGATCATGACGACGGTGGCCCTCGTGGTCGGCCTCTTGCTCGCCTACATCTTCGGTCCCGGCCACGGCATGAACATCGATCCCTCGACGCTGGATGCCAAGGCGCTCAACACTTATGCCGACAACGCCCACAAGCTCTCCGGCGGCGGCATCGGTGCCTTCCTGATGAACGTGATTCCGACCACCTCCTTCGATGCGCTGTCGCGTAACGACGTGCTTCAGGTGCTGTTCTTCGCGGTGCTGTTCGGCATCGGTCTGGCGCTCGTCGGCGGCGAGAAGGGCGCGCTCGTCACCTCCATGATCGACGCAGCCTCCACCGTGCTGTTCCGCGTCATGGGGCTCATTGTGCGGGTTGCGCCGCTCGGCGTGCTCGGCGCGGTCGCCTACACGGTCGGCAAATATGGCGTCGGCTCGCTGAAGCAGCTCGTGTCGCTGGTGATGCTGTTCTACGCCTCGGTCGGCATCTTCGTGCTCGGTGTGCTCGGCGGCGTGATGGCGCTCGCCGGCATCAACATCCTCAAGTTCCTCGCCTACCTGCGCGAGGAGCTGACCATCGTGCTGGCGACGGCATCCTCGGACGCGGTGCTGCCCCAGATCATGAAGAAGCTGGAGCGCATGGGCGTGAAGGATTCCGTCGTCGGTCTCGTCATTCCGACCGGCTATTCCTTCAACCTCGACGCCTTCTCGATCTACCTCACACTCGCCGTCGTCTTCATTGCGCAGGCCACCAACACGCCGTTGTCGTTCGGCGACCTGCTGCTGGTGCTCGGCGTGTCCTTGATCACGTCGAAGGGCGCACATGGCGTGCCGGGCTCGGCGATCGTCATCCTCGCCGCGACCTTGAACGCGGTGCCGAGCATCCCCGCGATCGGCCTCGTGCTGGTGCTGTCGGTCGACTGGTTCATCGGCATGGCCCGCGCGCTCGGCAACCTCGTCGGCAACTGCGTCGCAACCGTCGTGGTCGCGGCCTGGGAAGGCGATCTCGACCGCAGCAAGGCAGCCAAGGTGCTGGAGGGCGGCGAGGTGGTCGACGTGACCGCGGGATAGCGGTTCGCGGGATCAGTCATTCCACTGGAGGAGTGGCGTGCCGTACGCCCTCCTCCAAACCGACAGGAAGCGCGGAAACCACGAGTGGGCCACGGCGCCCTTATAGGCCCAGGTGCGATACTTCAGACCCTGCTCCGAGATCAGCTCCTGATAGCCGCCGTGGACCTCGGTCGCGGTGCGAATGTCCTTCAGGATTCCTTGCGCGCAGGCCCGGTAGATCGCACTCCCTGAGGCCTCATCAAAGTCGAGCATACGATCCGCAAACTCGACATTGAATGTCGGCCAGGAGGAGCGCCCCTGATAGGCGGGCGCCGCTATCTTGTGGATGATCTTGTTGCGCGGATTATCCGCCGACACCAGGAAGTGGAATGTGCTGGGAATGCGAAACCGCGGTTCGGCGATGATCAGATCCGCCGTGGCCGCGAACAGCGCGCGCTCGCTCGCCTCGCTCATATTCCAGAAGCCGCGATGCACGCTGACGAAATCCAATGCGACCGACGATGCCGGTGAGCTCGCCGGGCCGTCCAGGGAATGCCTGATATAGCCGTCCTTCCCGAACAGGCGGAGCAGGTCCCTCTTGTACTGCGCGAGGTCGCGCCCGAGCAGCCGCTTCAACTCGTTCTCGCCGACGATTCCGAGCTGCACGCCCCACACGAAGGTCGTGTAGACGCAGGCATTGGTGACGAAACGCCGGCGCTCGGCGCGGGTATCCGTCGCCGCGGAGCGCGGGCCGGTGGAGTCGCACAGCAAATATCTGGTGCCGTCAGCGTCGAATGCCTCCAGCTCGCTCGCAAGCTTCAGCATCGCGCGCTTCAGGTCTCCGCCATATTCGGCCAGCAGCAAGCGGCCGGCATGCGCGCATTGCGACATCGCCAGGTAGGATGACGCCCTCTGCTCGGCAGAGAGCATCTGCTGCAGACCGGCGAGAATGCCGAGCAGCGTATCCGAGGGCCGGGAGAAATAGTTCACGCCGAGATACCGGCCGCGCCCGGCCGGAACGATGGTCGTCGTCACGACGTCGGCGCGAACTGCCTCCAGCAGCAGGCGAACGCTCTTTTCGAGCAGACGGACCCGTCGCACCGCGTCCTGCGAGTCCATGATCGTCTCGGGATCGAGCACGTCAGGATAGAACCAGGCGAAGTCGCGGGGGTAATAGGCCGATGCGTGCGGCGCGCCCGTGACCAGGAAGGCCTCGGTCACGGAAAAGGCACTGTCCATCGAGTGCCGATAGAGGTCCTCGATGGCCGACAACGAATGGGGCGATTGTCTCAGAAATCGATCACCGAGAAAATTGACCGCCTGAAGGGCGTTGGCGACGAAGGTCGCAGCCATCCCTTGGTAGAACCGGTTCTCACGATGTGATGGAAAAGAGATGTCGCTGTTCATGTCCGTCAATCGGCTGATTGTCTCGTGAGCCTCGCGATGATGGCCACCATTCTAAACATGACTGATTCGTATCTCTACCCGGTGACTTGCGGGTTCGTGACGCTTGCCTAAGCCGTACGCGGCCTGAAATTCTCGATCACCCTGAGCAGCACACGCGCGCCGGCGTCGGCATCGGCAAGCTCGACATGCTCGTCCGGATGATGGCTGATACCACCGCGGCAGCGGACGAAGATCATGCCGACGTCCGCGATGTCGATCATCGCCATGCCGTCGTGCCCTGCCCCGCTCGGCAGCTCGAACACGGAGAAGCCTTCGGCTTCGATCGCCAGCGCGATCCGCTGCTTGAGCCAGGGCGCGCAGGGCGCGGTGCGGTTCTCGTGGGTCACGTCAAGTTGGAGTCCCAATTGCCTCCGCTTGGCGATCGCCTCGATCTGGCGGACGACATCGGCCACCGCGCGCTTGCGGTGCATATCGGTCGGCGCGCGCATGTCGATGGTGAAGGATACTTCGCCCGGAATGACGTTGGTCGCGCCGGGCCTCGCCTGGATGTAGCCGACGGTGCCGACGAGGCCGCCCTCGTCGGTGCGGCAGAATTGCTCGATCGCACCGACGCATTCGGCCGCGCCGGCGAGCGCGTCGCGGCGCAGCGCCATCGGCACGGTGCCGGCATGCCCGGCCATGCCGGTGAGCCGCGCCGCAAGGCGTGTGGCGCCGGCAATCGCGGTCACGACGCCGACGGGCAGGTTCTGCGCTTCCAGCACCGGCCCCTGCTCGATGTGCAATTCGAGATAGGCAAGCAGCTCGCGCCGCGTCCGCGCGGCCGCGCCGATATGGTCGGCATCGAGGCCGAACTGAACGAGGGCCTCGCGCATCGACACGCCATTGCTGTCGCGCGTATTCAGCACGCTCTCATCGAAAGTGCCGGCCACCGCACGGCTGCCGAGCAAGGTCGAGGCAAACCGCACTCCCTCCTCGTCGGCAAAACCGATCACCTCGATCGCAAACGGCAGGCGCTTGCCGCGGCGGTTGAGATCGGCGACGCAAGAGATCGCCGTGATCACACCCAGCGGTCCATCCCATTTGCCGGCATCGCGCACGGTGTCGTAATGTGAGCCGAGCATCAGGCAGGGCGCGCCCGGCCGCTCGCCTTCGTACCGTCCGCAGACATTGCCGATCGCGTCCAGATGCGCGCTCATACCGGCCTCGCGCATCCAACCCATGATGAGGTCAGCGGCCTTGCGCAGCTCCTTGCTGAGAAAGATGCGGGTGAGTTTTTCGGGGTCTTCCGAGATCGCGCCGAGCTCGTTGATCCGGCGAGCGATCTCATTGCCGAGCGATGCATCGTAAACGGTACCAGCGCCCATCTCGGCGAGCTTTCCATCTTCTGAGGACACGGCGGTCCTGGCGGCAATCGATACAAGTTCGGTGCCAGCGAACATCACCGGCGCCGTCCCAGTCAGCGCGTGGTTAGCATGAATGCGCCTTGCCGGCCGACCGTCCAACGGCGGTCATACACATGCGCGAGCTGGTTCGGACTGCTTAACTCCACTGCATACAATATTTAGATATTGCCCATAAATTAATCTGCACCTTTCCTCGCCAAGTTCGACGCTCTCCTTATCTAGCATTTGTTTTCAAGTACTTATAACGAATTGCTCTCTTCATAGCCTCTGGCACGAAGCTTGCGACATCTGGTCCCGGCTCCGCCAAGCCGGCGCAGCCGCGAGATCAAGGCGGGACAATCCGCCAAGGGGAGCGAGCAATGGATTATGGCAGGATTTCACGACGTCATTTGTTGCAGGGCGGCGCGGCCCTCACCCTCGGCGCGGCTGCGGGCCTCCGCCCGGCCTTCGCGGCCGAGACCACCATCGGCTTCATCTATGTCGGCTCGCGCGACGACTACGGCTACAATCAGGCCCACGCGCAGGGTGCGGCGGCGCTGAAGAAGATTCCCGGCCTCAAGGTGGTCGAGGAGGAAAAGGTGCCGGAGACCGACGCGGTCGAGAAGACGATCGAGTCCATGATCAATCTCGACGGCGCCACCCTGCTCTTCCCGACCTCGTTCGGGTACTACAATCCGCACATGATCAAGATGGCCAACAAGTACCCGAAGCTCCGCTTCGAGCATTGCGGCGGCCTCTGGAGCGACAAGGACCCCAAGAATGCCGGCAGCTATTTCGGCTATATCGACGAGGCCCAGTACATCTCGGGCATCGTCGCCGGCCTGACGTCGAAGAGCGGCAAGCTCGGCTTCGTCGCGGCCAAGCCGATCCCTCAAGTGCTGCGCAACATCAACGCCTTCACGCTTGGCGCCAAGTCCGTCAATCCAAAGGCCACCACCCAGGTGATTTTCACCGGCGACTGGTCGATGCCGGTCAAGGAAGCCGAAGCCACCAACAGCTTGATCGATCAGGGCGTCGACGTGCTCACCTGCCACGTCGATGGCCCCAAGACCATGGTCGAGAATGCCGCGCGGCGCGGCGCCTTCGTCTGCGGCTATCACACCAACCAGTCGGCGCTGGCACCCAAGGCCTATCTCACCGGCGCGGAGTGGAACTGGGAAGCGCTCTATCCGAAGTTCGTCAAGATGATCGCCTCCGGCGAAGGCATCCCGAATTTCTACCGCGGCGGCCTGAAGGAAGAGATCGTCAAGACCTCGCCCTATGGCGAAGCGGTCTCGGCCGAAGCGCGCAAGGCGGCCGACGAGGCCAAGGCAAAATTCCTGTCGGCAGAAGGCTACGGCATCTTCAAGGGTGGGCTGGTCGACAACAAGGGCAAGACGGTGATCCCCGCCGGTACCGACCGCGGCCAGAAGGATCCTGAGCTGGAGAAGATGGACTACCTCGTCGAGGGCGTGCTCGGAGCCACTTCGTGACCACGGAAGCGGCGGATTCCACGGACGCGGTCGGGACAGTCGCCCCGGCCGCCGATCCCGGTTTCCTCCAACGCCACGGCGGCACGATCGAATATGTCCTGATCCCGGGCGCGGCGCTCGTCGGCGCGCTCGCGGTGTTCGGCATCTTCGTCGCGATGTTCGGCAAGAACCCGTTAGATCTCTATTTCTACATGTATTACGGCGCGTTCGGCACCTGGTTCTCCTGGCAGAACACGCTGACGCGCGCAGCGCCCCTCATCCTCACCGCGCTCTGTACCGCGCTGCCGGCGCAGCTCGGCATGGTCATCATCGGTGGCGAAGGCGCGCTGCTGATCGGCGCGTTGTCGGCAACCAGCGCCGCACTCGCGCTTCAGGGCATGCCGCCGTTCGTCGTCCAGATCGCCATGGTCTGCGCCGGCGTGATCGGCGGCGGACTGTGGATCATGCTCTCAGGCGGCTTGCGGCAGTATCGCGGCGTCAACGAGACCATCTCGAGCCTGCTGCTCGTCTACATCGCGCTCGCGATCCTCAACCATCTGGTCGAAGGGCTGATGCGCGATCCCGCCAGCCTCAACAAGCCATCCACCCGCGAGATCGGCGCCGCCAACATGATCGGCTCCATTCCCGGCACCGACGTGCATTGGGGCCTTGTGTTCGGCGTGATCGCCGCGATCGCCTCTTACATCCTGATCTATCACACCGTGTTCGGCTTCGCCGCGCGCGTGGCTGGCGGCAACATCCGTGCTGCGAAGATCGTCGGCCTCGGCGTCGACAAGCTGATCCTGACCGTCTGCTTCCTTGCCGGTGGCGCGGCTGGCCTTGCCGGCATGGTCGAGGTCGCCGCCGTGCAGGGACGCACCAACGCCAACCTCGCGGCCGGCTACGGCTTCACCGGCATCCTCGTTGCCTTCCTGGCGCGGCAAAATCCGCTCGCCATCATCCCCGTCGCGATCCTGCTCGGCGGCATCAGCGCCAGTGGCGGCCTGCTGCAACGCCGCTTGGGGCTACCCGATGCGTCCGTGCTGGTGCTGCAGGGCATCATCTTCGTTTTCGTGCTCGCCAGCGATGCGCTCTACGGCCGCATCGGATTTCTGAAGGGAAAATCCTGAGATGGCAGACGGATCGATCGGCCTCTGGACAGTCCCGCTCGCCGTGCTTGGCGGCGCCATTCGCGTCTCCACCCCATTCCTGTTCGTGAGCCTGGGCGAATGCATCACCGAGCGCTCCGGCCGTATCAATCTCGGCCTCGAAGGCACGCTGGTGATGGGCGCGATGAGCGCCTATGGCATCTCCTATCTCACCGGCTCTCCGTGGCTCGGCGTGCTGGCCGCCGGCATCACCGGCGCGCTACTGGGTGCGCTGCATGCCGGCATCTGCTCGCTGCCGCGCGTCAACGATGTTGCCGTGGGTATTGCCTTGATGCTGTTCGGCACCGGCCTTGCCTTCTATCTCGGTAAGCCGCTGATCGAGCCGACAGCGCCGCGGCTGCCCGCCATCGACTTCGGCTGGTGGAGCGACATCCCGCAAGTCCGCGCCGCGCTACGCATCAACGTGCTGTTCCTGATCGGCGTGGTGCTGGCGCCAATCCTTTATTGGGCCTTCCGCACCACGCGCTGGGGCTTGCTCATCCGCACCGCCGGCGAGAGCTCGGATGCCGCACGCGCGATGGGCCATTCCGTGCTGCTGATCCGCCTGCGCGCCACCATGGTCGGCGGTTTCCTCGCCGGCATCGGCGGCTCGTTCCTGTCGCTGTTCTATCCCGGAAGCTGGAACGAGGGCCTTTCCTCGGGCCAGGGCATCACCGCCGTGGCGCTCGTGATCTTCGCGCGCTGGGATCCCCTGCTCTGCCTGTGGGCCTCGCTCGCCTTCGGCGGCGCCGCGGCGCTGGGTCCGGCGCTGCAATCGGTCGGGGTCACCTCCGGCTATCACCTCTTCAATGCTGCGCCCTACATCCTGACGCTGGCGATCATGATCATCACCTGCTCGCCGAAGCGGACGCTGACCGGCGCGCCCGCCGAACTCTCGATCACACGGTAACACGCACGAGGTCGTCCATGCCCGAGCGCTACATCAAGTCCGAGCCCTATGCCTGGCCCTACAATGGTGATCTCCGCCCGGAGAATACGGCACTGATCATCATCGACATGCAGACCGATTTCTGCGGCGTCGGCGGCTATGTCGACAAGATGGGCTATGACCTCTCGCTGACGCGGGCGCCGATCGAGCCGATCAAGCGGCTGCTCGCGGCGATGCGCAGCCAAGGCTTCCACATCATCCATACCCGCGAGGGCCACCGCCCCGATCTCTCCGACCTGCCCGCCAACAAGCGCTGGCGCTCGCGCCAGATCGGCGCCGGCATCGGCGATCCCGGCCCGTGCGGCCGCATCCTGGTGCGCGGCGAGCCCGGCTGGGACATCATCGAGGAGCTGGCGCCACTGCCCGGCGAGCCGATCATCGACAAGCCCGGCAAGGGCTCGTTCTGCGCCACCGATCTGGAGCTGATCCTGCGCGTCCGCGGCATCGAGAACATCGTGCTGACCGGGATCACGACCGACGTCTGCGTCCACACCACCATGCGCGAGGCCAACGACCGCGGCTTCGAATGCGTCCTGCTGCACGATTGTTGCGGCGCGACCGACAAGAGCAACCACGACCACGCGCTGAAGATGATCAAGATGCAGGGCGGCGTGTTCGGCGCGGTCTCGACCTCTGATGCCTTCATCGGAGCGATTTCGTGATCATCGGCGAAACGCCTCCGCCCTCGGGCGCCTTCGGCGTCGATGCCATCGCCATGACCATGCGCTTCGGCGACTTCCTGGCGCTGGACAATGTCGAGCTGAAGGTGCGGCCCGGCTCGTTCCATGCTCTGCTCGGCGAGAATGGCGCCGGCAAATCCACCCTCGTCAAATGCATCATGGGCTACTACCACGCGACCGAAGGCGACATTCTCGTCGGCGGCCGCGAGCAGGCGATCGCCAACCCGAAGGATGCCCATGCCCTCGGCCTCGGCATGGTCTATCAGCATTTTACG
Source organism: Bradyrhizobium sp. USDA 372 (assembly GCF_053629095.1). Classification (NCBI taxonomy): domain Bacteria; kingdom Pseudomonadati; phylum Pseudomonadota; class Alphaproteobacteria; order Hyphomicrobiales; family Nitrobacteraceae; genus Bradyrhizobium; species Bradyrhizobium sp. USDA 372. The sequence continues at coordinate 1,861,962 of NZ_JBRJHR010000001.1, forward strand.
CTGGTGCCCGCGATGACGGTTGCCGAAAACCTCGTGCTGGCGCGCGACGACGTGCCGGCCGTGGTGAACTGGCCGAACGAGATGAAAGAGCTGGAGGCATTCCTTGCTCGGATGCCTTTCAAGGTGCCGCTTGCCGCGAAAGTTTCGGACATCTCTGCCGGCGAACGGCAGAAGTGCGAGATCCTCAAGCAGCTTTATCTGAAGCGCCGCTTCCTGATCCTGGACGAGCCGACCTCGGTGCTGACCCCGGCGGAAGCGGACGAGGTGCTCGGCATGCTCCGCGACATGGTCGTGAAGGGCGAGCTGACCATCCTGATGATCACGCACAAGTTCCGCGAGGTCATGGCCTTCGCCGACGAAGTCACCATCCTGCGCCGCGGCAAGCTCGCTGGAGCCGGCAAGGTTTCCGAGCTGACGCCGGATGAGATGGCACGCACCATGATCGGCGCCGAGGAGCTGACGGTGCAGCCGCCGCGCACCGGCGAAGCCGGTCAGGCCAGGCTGGAGCTGCAAAAGCTCCGCGCCCTGGACGATGCTGGCGCCGTTGCCGTGCACGATGTCTCGCTCACGGTTCGCGCCGGGGAGATCGTCGGCATCGCCGGCGTTTCCGGTAACGGCCAGCGCCAGCTCGTCGAGGTTCTGGCCGGCCAGCGCGAGGCCGAGAGCGGCGATATTCGCGTCGCCGGCGATCCCTATCACGCAAGCCGCGAGGAGATGCGGCGCCACAGGATGTCTCTCCTGCCCGAGGAGCCGCTGAAGAATGCCTGCGTCGGCGGCATGAGCGTCGCCGACAACATCGCCTTCCGCGAATTCGACCGCGCACCCTTTGCCAGCGGCGGCTGGTGGCTCAATCGCGGAGCCTTCCGGAGCGACGCCAGGAAGAAGATCGGGCAATACAAGATCAAGACCCGCACGCCTGACACGCCGATCTCGGCACTGTCCGGCGGCAACGTGCAGCGCGCTGTGCTGGCCCGCGAGCTAGGCGGCGACGTCGAGGTGCTGATCGCCGCCAACCCCTGCTTCGGCCTCGATTTCGCGGCGGTGGCGCAGATCCACGCCGAGATCATGGCGGCGCGCAACCGCGGCGCCGCCGTCCTGCTCGTCAGCGAGGACCTCGACGAGCTGCTCGAACTGTCGGATAGGCTGGTGGTGATGTTCCACGGCGAATTCGTGTATGAAGCACGGACCAGCGAAGCCGATCTCACCGTGGTCGGCCGGCACATGGCAGGGCACTGAACGGAGGATCGATGGACGACGCATCAGGGCGCGACGAGCACTTCCTGCGCCTGTCCTTCGCGGTCGCCCGTCGTTCCCTCACCCATGGCAACCACCCGTTCGGCTGCATCGTCGTCGATGCCGACGGCAAGGTGCTGATCGAGACCGAGAACGGCTACATGCCGGATCGCGACGCCACCGCGCACGCCGAACGCCTCGCAGCCACCCAGGCCTGCCGCACGCTCGATCGCGAGGTGCTGGCGAAAGCCACGCTCTATTCCTCAGCCGAACCCTGCGCGATGTGTGCGGGCGCGATCTACTGGGCCGGCATCGGCCGGGTCGTCTATGGCCTCAGCGAGCATCGCCTTCGCGGCATCACCGGCAACCATCCGGAGAATCCGACCCTCAACCTGCCATGCCGCGAGGTCTTTGCAAGCGGCCAGCGGCCGACTGAGGTCGTCGGGCCGCTGCTCGAAGCCGAAGCCGAAGCGCTGCACGACGGCGTTTGGGCGAAGTCGCAGCACATCGCCAAAGAAGATGACGCCGCGGAGGTTTGACGCGGCGCCACCGTCTTCACCTGCAGAGCATCTGGCGATCAGAACTTCACGGTGATACCGGAGTAGAGCGAGGACTCGGTGCACGCTCCGGTGCTCACCCTCGCGCCACCGACGAGCGTGGTACAGCCGACCGCGAGGTTGTGATCGAGACCAAACTTGTTCTGCCAGTAGCGGTAAGCCACCCAGACGTCCACGAAGTGCGAGTACTTGTCGCCCCAGGCCGCCTTCGACGCATCGAAGGTCAGACGGATGGGCTCCGAATTCAACTCCACCGCGGTGTTGTAGACGCCGTTCGCCGGGCTGTAGGGAAGCGGCTCGGTGTCCGTGCCCTTCTTGCCGTACCAGCCGGCGCGGCCGCTGATCGAGAAATACTGCATGTTCGGCGGCAGGAAGCCGAGGTCCATGTAGTAATTGACCTCGACGGCCCAGGTTGGCTTGAACGACGTGTTGCCGTCCGCAAGACAGGTGACGCCGGGAACGCCCGGACCGAACAGCCCGCACTGGCTGAAGGAATTGTGGTTGGCGAACTCCCAATAGACCAGCGGCGCGACATTGACGTACCCCTTGTAGGGCAGGTCGAATGCGAACTGCAGACCGGCCGACGACGTCGCGCTTGGCAGCGCCGAAATACCGGTTCTCGGTATTGGCATCCATGCCGACTTCGAACGAAATGTTGTGCAGCGGGCCCGCGCTGAAGGCCTTGGTGTTGAAGAGTTCGTTCCAGCCGAAGGTCGAGCGGAACAGGCCGTAGATTTCGGTCGCACCCGCGCACGTCGCCGGCGCACCGAAGATTGTCCCCGCATTGGTGCACGGCCCCGCCGGATCATTGTGATCCGACTTGAACAGGGAGATGGTGAAGAAGTTGGTGCCGTACGCCCAGAGGTCGAAATGGGTGAACGAATAGACCTGCTTGGTGGTCTTGCTGTCGATCGACCCATCTGGCCGGAATGACCACGCGCCCGGTTGCGCAGCGTTGAAGATGTATGAGAACGTGACGCGGTTATCGATCACCAGGAAGAACGGAAGGTCTGGAGCCTTCTTGGCCGCCTTGACCGGCAGGTCCGCGCCCTGAGCCAGGCCACCGATGGCCAGCGTAGCAAGTGACAGCGCCGCTGCTGCCACTGCCGTATAACGAAACGACATCCTGAATACCCCCTCGTTTGGGCAAGCAAAAATGCGCGCCCCTGGGTGCGACATTTGCGCCGATCTCCCGGACCGAGAAGCCTCAACTTTTCACATGGCGTGCCGCATGTTGCAGCAGCACGCGACGAGTGACGGAAGAATCGCAGCGCCCCGACGTGGAGCGAACACGCAACGAGAGAGGCATCGCTGCCGAACATTCCCGATTGTTTTTATTCGGATTTTCTGATTGAGCCCGAACGCAGTGCCGCATCGACGCAGCTGTTGCCGTCGCTGCACTCCTCGCGATGGGCGACCGACGCGTCCATTGCTCAACATGGCGTCAGGTCTGCACAGCGGGTTCCGATTTACCTTGAACCGTCACAAATTTGCAACAGAGGACCGACTCGCGGACGCGATCGCCCCGCCGTCCAGGTGCCGTTTGCGGGAATTGATCGCCCGGAGTCGACGACGAGCGCTGGCCCGAGGGCCTGCCGAAGCGTTGAGCAAGGGATGATGCTTTTTCACATCTTACACCGCGGTCCAAACTGGCCCAGTATTGAGGCACTTCACCCATGCAAGCGCATCAGCGAATGTTAGATCCGACGCCCAACGGCCAGCATTCCGGCAAATCCCCGCTCCTGAGGACCATCGGCCTCACCAAGCGTTACGGGGATTTCCTTGCCAACGATTGCATCGATATCGACATCTGGCCGAGGGAAATCCACGCCCTGCTGGGCGAGAACGGCGCCGGCAAGTCGACGCTGGTCAAGGCGACCTACGGACTGATCCAGCCCAGCGCCGGCGAGATTCACTGGCAGGGCGAGCGAATCGTGCTGTCCGGTCCGTCCGAAGCGCGCAGCCGCGGCATCGGCATGGTGTTCCAGCACTTCTCGCTGTTCGACAATCTCACGGTGGCCGAGAACGTTGCGCTCGGCCTCGACGGCAAGGAATCCTTCAAGGACATGTCGGCCCGGCTGGAACAGGTGTCCAAGACTTACGGTCTGCCGCTCGATCCCAGGCGCGAGGTGTGGCAACTCTCCGTCGGCGAGCGTCAGCGCATCGAGATCGTCCGCGCCTTGATGCAGGATCCGAAATTCCTGATCCTGGACGAGCCCACCGCGGTGCTGACGCCGCAGGAAGCCGACCAGCTCTTCATCGTGTTGGAGCGCCTCAAGGCCGAAGGCCGCGCCATCCTCTATATTAGCCACAAGCTGGAGGAGGTGAAACGGCTCTGCGACACCGCCACGATCCTGCGCGGCGGCAGGAAGGTCGAGACCTGCAATCCTCGGCTCGAAACCGCCGCCTCACTTGCGCGGATGATGGTCGGCGGCGAGGTCAAGGAAGTGAAGGCCGCATCCGGCCGCAAGACCACCGTGCCGCGGCTCGTCGTCAACGATCTCTCGCTCGCCCCCGCCGAGGCGCATGGCGTGCGGCTCGAGCACATCTCATTCGAGCTAAAGGGCGGCGAGATCCTCGGCATCGCCGGCGTCGCCGGCAACGGCCAGGACGAATTGTTCGCGGCGCTGTCCGGCGAGCGCCTCTCGAAGGACCCCGGAACGGTGGTGATCGAAGGCATCGCCGCCGGTCATCTTTCGATCACCCAACGGCGAAAGCTGGGCGCAGCTTTCGTTCCCGAGGAGCGGCTCGGCCACGGCACGGCTCCGCGGATGAGACTGTCGGAGAATGCGCTGCTCACCGGCCATGCCGCCAGCGGCATGGTCCATCGCGGCTTCATCGATACGGCGGCCACGCTGAGAACGGTCGACCGCGCGACCGAAACCTTCGACGTCCGCAAGGCCAAGCGCGATCCCGAGGCCGCGAGCCTGTCCGGCGGCAATCTGCAGAAGTTCATCGTGGGACGCGAGATCCTGCGCAACCCCGCGGTGCTGGTGGTGAGCCAGCCGACCTGGGGCGTCGACGCCGGCGCTGCCGCCGTCATCCGTCAGGCACTGCTTGATCTCGCCACCGCAGGCGCCGCGGTGCTCGTGACCAGCCAGGATCTCGACGAGCTCGCCGAGATCGCCGACCGCATCGCCGTGATGTTCCACGGCAAGCTGTCGGCTCCGCTCTCGGCAGGCGAAGCAAGCCGCGAGAAGCTGGGCCTTCTGATGGGCGGCAGCAGCCTGGAGCCGAAGGAGGTCGCGCATGCAGCTGGTGCTTGAGAAGCGTGCCGAGCGCTCCAATACGATCGCGCTGGTGTCTCCCCTGATCGCGATTGGCCTTACGATCGTCACCATGGTCATCCTGTTCGCGATCCTCGGCAAGAATCCGCTGCTTGCCCTGCACGCCTATTTCATTGCGCCCCTGACCGACGGCTATTCGCTCCAGGAGATCGCGGTGAAGGCAACGCCCCTGGTGATGATCGCGATCGGCCTGTCGCTGTGCTATCTCGCCAACGCCTGGAACATCGGCGCCGAAGGGCAATTCCTGATCGGCGCAGTCGCGGGAAGCTGGATCGCGGTGAAGACGCAAGGCACTGACGCCGGCGCCTGGGTGCTGCCGGCCATGCTCGTCCTCGCCGCCGCCGCGGGCGCGGTCTATGCGCTGATCCCTGCGATCTGCAGGGTGAAGTTCGGCGCCAGCGAAATCCTGACCAGCCTGATGCTGGTCTATGTCGCCGACCTTTTCCTCGACTATCTCGTGCGCGGTCCCTGGCGGGATCCGCACGGCTTCAATTTCCCGACCACGGCCGAGTTCGATCCGGTGGCGACGGTGCCGTTGCTGATCGAGGGCGGCCGGCTCCATGTCGGCTCGATCATCGCCCTGCTCGTCGTCGCGGCAGCCGCGATCCTGCTCGGGCGCACCATCAAGGGTTTCGAGATCCGCGTGGTCGGCGCCGCGCCGCGTGCAGCGCGGTTCGGCGGCTTCAACGCCAACCAGCTGATCATCCTGACCTTCGCCGTCTCCGGGGCGCTGGCCGGGCTTGCCGGCATCATCGAGGTGGCGGGGCCGGTCGGGCATCTCCAGCCCGGCATCTCGCCCGGCTACGGCTTTACCGCGATCATCGTCGCCTTCCTCGGCCGGTTGAACCCGCTTGGAATATTAATTGCAGGCCTCTTCCTCGCGTTGACCTTTATCGGCGGCGAGCAGGCGCAGATCGCGATGAAGATTCCGCTGGACGTCACCAAGGTCTTTCAGGGCATTCTGCTGTTCTACGTGCTCGCCTGCGACTCCCTCATTCTCTACCGCTTCAAGCTGGTGTTCCCGAACCGACAGGTGGCCCGTGGTGCTGGTTGAGGCCATCATCCTGGCGGTGCTCGCCGCGTCGACGCCGCTGTTGATTGCGGCGACGGGCGAGCTCGTGGTCGAGCGTTCCGGCGTGCTCAATCTCGGCGTCGAGGGCATGATGATCGTCGGCGCGGCCTGTGGCTTTGCCGGCGCGTGGCTGACCGGATCAACCTTTATCGGCGCGCTGTTCGGCATCGTCGCGGGCACGCTGATGTCGCTCGTGTTCGCGCTGATGGCGCTCGGGCTCGCCGTCAACCAGGTCGCAACCGGCCTCGCGCTGACCATCCTCGGCGTCGGGCTCTCGGGCCTGATCGGCGCCGGCTTCGTCGGCGAGCGCATCACGCCGGCCGTGCACCTCCATATCCCTGTCCTGACCGATATTCCGCTGATCGGCCGCGTGCTGTTCGGCGAGGACGGCTTCGTCTATTTCTCGATCGCGCTGATCGTCGGCGTGTGGTGGTTCCTGTACCGCACCCGGGCGGGACTGATCTTGCGCGCCTGCGGCGACAATCACGTTTCCGCGCATGCGCTCGGCTATCCCGTACTGCGCATCCGCACCTTCGCGGTGATGTTCGGCGGCGCCTGCGCGGGTCTTGCGGGCGCCTATCTGCCGCTCGCCTATACGCCGTTCTTCATTCCAGGTATGACCGCGGGGCGCGGCTGGATCGCATTGGCGCTGGTGGTGTTCTCGTCCTGGCGGCCGGGCCGGCTCGTCGTCGGCGCCTATCTGTTCGGCGCGGTGACGATCCTGCAGCTGCACGCGCAAGGTTGGGGCGTCGGCATTCCCTCGCAATTCATGTCGGCGCTGCCTTACCTTGCGACCGTCATCGTGCTGGTCCTGCTCTCCCGCGCGCGCACGGGCGGCTCGACCGCACCGGCCGCGCTCGGCACGGTGTTCGTGCCCGACCGCTAGATTTCGTTTCCGCAGTGTGCGCGAAGGGGCGCGCATGCGGCGGATTGTGGCTTCCCCCGATGTTTGGAGATTGATGATGAGGAAATCACTTCTTGCACTGGCTGCCGGGCTCTTGCTCGCCGGGAGTGTCAGTGCGGCCTCCGCCGCCGACAAGCTGAAAGTCGGCTTCATTTATCTCGGTCCGATCGGAGACCTCGGCTGGACCTATCAGCACGACCTCGGTCGCCAGGCGCTGGTGAAAGAATTGGGCGACAAGATCGAGACCACCTATCTCGAGAACGTGCCCGAAGGACCGGACTCCGAGCGAGCGATCGAGCAGCTCGTCCGCGCCGGCAACAAGCTGATCTTCACCACATCGTTCGGCTACATGGATCCGACGCTGAAGGTCGCCAAGAAATATCCGAACGTGCATTTCGAGCACGCCACCGGCTACAAGCGCAACCCGAACATGTCGACCTATTCGGCGAAATGGTATCAGGGCCGCTACATTCAAGGCCTGATCGCGGCCAAGATGTCGAAGTCGGGCGTGCTCGGCTATATCGGCTCGTTCCCGATTCCGGAGGTCGTCTCCGGCATCAATGCGACGATCCTGGCGGCGCAGACCATCAATCCGAACATCAAGGTCAAGATCATCTGGGCCAACACCTGGTTCGACCCGGGCAAGGAGGCCGACGCCGCCAAGGCGCTGATCGACCAGGGCGCCGACGTGATCATGCAGCACACGGATTCGCCCGCGGCCATGCAGATCGCCAGCGAGCGCGGCAAGCTGGCCTTCGGGCAGGATTCCGAGATGATCAAGTTCGGGCCCAAGACCCAGCTGACCTCGATCCTCGACACCTGGGGCCCCTATTACATCGAGCGCGTCAAGGCCGAGCTCGCCGGCACCTGGAAGTCCGAGGACACCTGGGGCGGCCTCGACAGCCACATGTTCGCGATGGCGCCCTACACCAACATGCCTGACGATGTGAAAAAAATGGCTGAGGATGCCCAGGCCGCGATCACCGCTGGCAAGCTGCATCCGTTCAAATGCCCGATCGTTGGGCAGGACGGCAAGCCGGTCGAGTGCAAGGGCGGCGATCACCTGGATGACGGCCAGATCCTCGGCATGAATTTCTACGTGAAGGGCATCGACGACAAGCTGCCGGGCAAGTAGCACGCTTCTTGCATTGGCTAAATCACCTGCTCCTCCCGGAGGAGGTTCGGAGGGGGTGGCCAGAAGCACCCGGCACTTGTGGCTGCCCCCTCTTTTTATTTCGCCCCGACTATCCCGCCTGCATAGCCTGCGCCGCGGAACTGTGGCGTCGGATGAGGTCGGCGACATCGAGGCCCGGGATCGCACCGTCGATCACCGCCCATTTTCCAGCCACCATCACCCGGTCGGCGCGATGCGCCCCGCACAGCACGAGCGCGGCCAGTGGATCGCCGTGGCCGGAGAAGCGCAGCTCGTCGAGCCTGAACAGCGCAAGATCGGCGGCCTTGCCGACGGCGATCTCGCCAAGTTCCGGCCGGCCGACACACGCCGCCGAGCCCTTGGTGGCCCAGCGCAGCGCATCCTTGTGGCTGACCTTCGTGACGCCATAGCGCGCCCGTTGCAGCAGGAACGCGGCCCGGACCTCCTGCATCAGGTTCGATCCGTCGTTCGAGGCCGAGCCGTCGACACCAATGCCGATCCCGACGCCGGCTTCTTCCATGTCGCACACCGGGCAACAGCCGGACGCGAGCAGCTGGTTGCTGCACGCACAATGGCTGACGGTCGTGCCGGCCTTGCCGAGCCGTCTCATCTCGTCCGGATTGAAGAAGATTCCATGGGCGAGCCAGGTCCGCGCATTGAGCCAGCCGCATTGCTCGAGATAGTCGAGCGGACGGCAGCCATACATCTCCTGGCAGAATCTGTTCTCGTCCTCGGTCTCGGCGAGATGGGTGTGCAGGCGCACGTCGAGCTTGTCGGCGAGATCGGCCGTGGCGCGCATCAGCGACGTCGTCACCGAGAACGGCGAGCATGGCGCGAGCGCGATCTGCACCATCGCGTCCGCGCCGCGCTGGTGATGCTTGGCAACCACGCGGGCGCTGTCGGCGAGAATGGTGTCCTCGTCCTGCACGACGCTGTCCGGCGGCAGGCCGCCGTCGCGCTGCGACAGGTTCATCGAGCCGCGCGTGAGCAGCACGCGCGCGCCGAGGCGCTTCGCCACCGCCACCTCGATATCGACGGATTCCTCGAGTCCCGCCGGGAAGACGTAGTGGTGGTCCGTCGTGGTGGTGCAGCCGGAGAGCAAAAGCTCGGACATCGCCACGGTGACGCCGAGCTCGAGCGCTTCGGGCGTCAGCCTCGCCCACACCGGATAGAGCGCCTGGAGCCAGGGGAACAGCTCGCGGTCCATCGCGGCCGGCAGCGCCCGCGTCAGCGTCTGGTAGAAATGATGATGCGTGTTGATCAAGCCCGGCAGCACGACGTGCTCGGCCGCGTCGAACACTGCGACATCCGCACTTGCCGGCACACCGCCCGCCGGCACGAGCTCCACGATCCGGCCGTCCTTGACGACAATGCCGCGCTCGGCCCCGTCGGCGAGGATGGCCAGCGGATCCCTGATCCAGGTCGAACTTGCCTCAATCATGATCCTGGTTCTCCTCACACAAGCTGACAGCGGAGCCGCAAGGCGGAGGACGACTTGCGTCCTTGCTGCGACTTGCTGTTGCCACTTGGCTCCCGTCTTGCAACACTTCTCTCGGACCACTCACCCTTGGGACGCGTTGGCGCAGCCATGGACTTGAATACCATCACAGCCGTCGCCCATCCGCAAACGCGTGCGCAGCTGCCCGTTTGGACGGCAGGTGATGCTTGGCTCGCAGGCGGCACCTGGCTGTTCTCGGAGCCGCAAACGCATCTGACACGACTGATCGATCTCACCGATCTGAAATGGCCGGCGCTGACGATCACCGAGAGCCACCTCTCGATCGCGGCCACCTGCACCATCGCAGAGCTCGATGGACTCGCCTGCCCGTCCGATTGGCTCGCGGCGCCGCTGATCAACCAATGCTGCCGGGCCTTCCTTGCCTCGTTCAAGATCTGGAAGACCGCGACCGTCGGCGGCAATCTCTGCATGTCGCTGCCGGCGGGACCGATGATCTCGCTCGCCTCGGCGCTCGACGGCGTCTGCACCATTTGGACGGCCGGCGGCGGTGAACAGAGGCTTCCCGTCGCCGAATTCGTCACCGGCAACCAGCGCAATCGCCTGACGCCAGGCGACCTTCTCCGGCAGATCGACGTCCCGCTTCCCGCACTGAAGCGCCGCACAGCATTCCGCCAGATCTCGCTGGCGCCGGTCGGCCGCTCGGCAGCGCTCTTGATCGGCAGCCTCGAAGCCGACGACACGCTGACGCTCACAATCACCGCGTCGACGGTGCGGCCGATCCAGCTGCGCTTCCGCAAAGCCCCGGACTCGAGCGCGCTGCGCGCCGCGCTCATGCAAGAGATTACAGACGATCTGTACCACACGGACATCCATGGCACGCCACTTTGGCGCAAGCACATGACGCTGCGTCTTGCCGAGGAAATTCGCGGCGAGCTGCTGGGAGCGACACCCGCATGAGCCTTGAGGTCAACGGCAAGGCATTTTCTCAGGAGCCGCGCGCCGGCCAGTGCCTGCGCACGTTCCTGCGGGAGCTTGGTCATTTCGGCGTGAAGAAGGGCTGCGATGCCGGCGACTGCGGCGCCTGCACCGTGCTGCTCGACGGCGAGCCCGTGCACAGCTGCCTGATCCCGGCGTTCCGGGCCGAGGGCCGCACCGTGACTACGATCGAAGGCCTTGGCGGCGATCATGGCACGCATCCGATGCAGCAGGCCTTCCTCGATGCGCAGGGCTTCCAATGCGGCTTCTGCACCGCCGGCATGATCCTGACCTGCGCCTCGCTGAACCAGGCGCAGCGCACCGACCTCGGCGCTGCGCTGAAGGGCAACATCTGCCGCTGCACCGGCTATCGCTCGATCGAGGATGCGATCCTCGGCAAATCCAATGTCGAGGCGAGCGTCGAGGCCGGCGCCGCCTTCGGCCGCAGCCTGCCGGCCCCCGCAGGCCCCGACGTGGTCCGCGGCACGGCACGCTACACCTTCGACACCGCAATCGACGGCCTGCTCCACATCAAGCTGCTGCGATCGCCGCACGCCCACGCCAGGATCGTCGCGATCGACAAGTCGGACGCTCTGAGCATCCCCGGCGTGCACGCCGTGCTGACGCATGAGGATGCGCCGTCCGTCCTGATGTCGACAGCGCGGCACGAGAAGGACTGGATGGACCCGGAGGATACCCGCGTCCTCGACGACGTCGTCCGTTTCATCGGCCAGAAGGTTGCCGCCGTCGTCGCCGAGACCGAAGCCGCCGCCGAGGCGGCGTGCCGCAGGCTGAAAGTCAGTTACGACATCCTGCCGGCGCTGATCGATCCCGAGCAGGCGATGGCACCGGGCGCGCCGGTCATTCATCCCGGCCGCACCAGCGCGAACCGCGTTGCCGATGCCGAGCGCAACCTGGTCGCGGAGACTCATGGCGAGTTCGGCGACGTCGCATCGGCGCTTGCGACATCTGCCGCTACCTATGAGGCCACTTTCCACAGTCACCGTGTGCAGCACGCTGCGCTCGAGACCCATGGCGGCCTCGCCTGGCTCGATGATTCCGGCGTGCTCAATGTCCGCACCTCGACGCAGGTGCCGTTCCTGACCCGGCGTGCGCTGTCGGACATCTTCCAGCTCCCCATGGACAAGGTCCGCGTGTTCTGCGAACGCGTCGGCGGCGGGTTCGGCGGCAAGCAGGAGATGTTCGTCGAGGACATCCTGGCGCTCGCCGCGCTGAGGACGGGGCGGCCGGTCAAGCTGGAGCTGACACGCGAGGAGCAGTTCATCGCGACCTCGACGCGGCATCCGATGCGGATCCACGTCAAAGCCGGCGCCGATAGCGACGGCAAGCTCACCGCGCTCCAGCTCGACGTGCTCTCCAACACCGGCGCCTACGGCAATCATGCCGGTCCGGTGATGTTCCACGCGCTGGCCGAGTCCATCGCCGTCTACAATTGCCCGAACAAGCGGGTCGACGGCGTCGCCGTCTACACCAACACCGTGCCGGCAGGGGCGTTTCGGGGCTATGGCCTGCCGCAGGCGTTGATCGCGGTGGAAGCGGCGATCGACGAACTGGCGAGGCAACTTGGCATCAACCCTTACGAGATGCGGCGGCGCAATATCGTGAGGCCCGGCGATCCCATGCTGTCGCCGCCGCCGTCCGAATATCACGACGTGCTCTACGGCTCCTATGGGCTCGACCAGTGCCTCGACCTCGCCGAGCGCGCGATGCAGGCCGATGGCCCGCAGCCGGAGCTGTCGCCGGATTGGCTGATCGGCGATGGCATCGCGCTGACCATGATCGACACCGTGCCGCCGGCCGGCCACTTCGCCGATGCTGCGATCGCGCTCAACGACGACGGCGGCTTCGACCTCACCGTCGGCACGGCCGAGTTCGGCAACGGCACCAGCACCGTGCATCGCCAGATCGCGGCGACCACGCTGGCGACCACGGTCGAGAGGATCCATCTGCGCCAGTCCGACACCGCCCATGGCGGCCACGACACCGGCGCGTATGGCAGCGCCGGCACCTTCGTTGCGGGCAAGGCGACGCATGCGGCAGCCGTGCAGCTTGCGAGCGAGTTGAAGGCGGCAGCCGCCGGCGCCTGGCTGTGCGATGTGGAGACTTGCGCGCTCGATGCGGACGCTGTCGTCAGCGGCGTCCGCCGCATGCCTTTTGCGGAGCTGGCGAAGCTCGCCCGCGAGCGCGGACGGCCGTTCGCAGGCAGCGGCACGTCCGGCGGCACGCCGCGATCGGTCGGGTTCAACGTGCAGGGCTTTCGCGTCGCGGTGAACAAGGGCACCGGCGAGCTCCGGATTCTCAGGAGCGTGCACGCCGCGGACGCGGGCGTGGTCGCCAATCCCATGCAGTGCCGCGGTCAGGTCGAAGGCGGCGTGGCGCAGGCGCTCGGCGCTGCGCTCTACGAGGAGATGGTGATCGACGCGAACGGCCGCGTCATCAATCCGAAATTCCGCGACTACCACCTGCCCTCATTCGCCGACGTGCCCCGCACGGAAGTGTTCTTCGCCGACACGTCCGACACGATCGGACCGCTCGGCGCGAAATCGATGAGCGAGAGCCCGTACAATCCGGTCGCCGCCGCGCTCGGCAACGCGATTGCGGATGCCACCGGCATTCGCTTTACTGCACCACCCTTCAAGCCGGACCGGCTGTTTCCGGGGCTGCTCGACAAGTTTGGGGGCTTCGACCGGACTCGATAGCAGCGACCATGGTGGCGCCATGCTCCCTCGCCCCGCTTGCGGGGAGAGGGTTGGGGTGAGGGGGAGTCTCGGCGAGGACGGTGACAGTTGGACTCGCGGAGAGTCCCCCTCACCCGGATTGCATCTTCGATGCAATCCGACCTCTCCCCGCAAGCGGGGCGAGGTGAAGAGAGCGCTCGCATTTAGCTGCCGCGATAGGTCGAGTAGCTCCAGGGCGTGACCAGCAGCGGCACGTGGTAATGGCTTTCCGGCTCGCTGATCGCAAAGTGCAGCGGGATCTCGTCGAGGAACGGCGGGTCGGACAGCGGCACGTTGCGCGCGGCATAATATTTGGCAACGCTGAAGCGCAGCTCGTAGCGGCCGATCGGCAGCGGACGGCCGCCGATCAGCGGCCCGTCGGTGCGGCCGTCGGCATTGGTCACCGTGCGCGCGATGACGCGGTTCTCGCCAAGGCTCGCGAGCTCCACGAGCTCAATCGGAATGCCCGGCGCGGGCTTGCCGATCTGGTTGTCCAGCACATGGGTCGAGAGCCGGCCGTGCACCTTCAGCCTGTCATCGGCGACGACGAGCTGGTCGAGCCGCAGCGCGGAGATGCGGCCGATCTCCTCGATCGCACGCCTTATCTCGGTCTTGGCGATGTTGAGCAGCCGGGCCTCGAAGTCGCGCAGCACGGAATCCTTGGTGTGACGGCGCACGCAGACGATATAGGGGAAGCCGAACTTGTCGCGATAGGCATTGTTGGCCCGCTCGAACGCGGAATATTCGGCATCCGACAGCCGGTCGAGGCCGGCGCTGTTCTGCTCGTCGGTCGATTCCGCGGTGAGGCCGGCGGCGCGCTGGGTCTTGTTGGCGAGATCGGGATGCGCCCGGATCAATGCCAGCTGCACGTCGGGCTCGGCACTCTGGATTGCCGCCATCAGCGCGCCGTGCAGCTCATTGATGCCGGCGAACGGCCGCTTTGCCGCGAGCTGCTCGGCGATCCACGGCGAATATTCGACGACGTTGGCGAGCACCGCGACGAAGTCGGCCGTGCTTGCAGCGTTGAGATCGCCGAGCGAAATCTGCGACATCATCTCACCCGATCTCGAATGCGTCGGCGGCAAGGTGGGCGTGCTTGTCGTGCCAGTGCTGCGCGATCTGCAGCCGCGTCGGCACCCAGACGCGCTCGTGCTTGCCGATATAGTCGAGAAAGCGGATCAGGCCCGCTGCGCGGCCGGGCCGGCCGGCGAGGCGGCAATGCAGGCCGACCGACATCATCTTCGGCGCGGTCTCACCTTCCGCGTAGAGCACGTCGAAGGCGTCCTTCAGATAGGTGAAGAACTGCTCGCCCTCGGCAAAGCCCTGCGGGTTGATGAACCGCATGTCGTTGGCATCCAGCGTATAGGGAATGATGAGCTGCTTGCCGCCCGTGCCCTTGACCCAATAGGGCAGATCGTCGGCATAGGAGTCGCAGAGATAGAGGAAGCCGCCCTCCTCCATCAACAGACGATTGGTGTTGATCGAGGAGCGCCCGGTGTACCAGCCGAGCGGACGCGAGCCCGTCGCCTCGGTATGGACGCGGATGGACTCGGCGATCTCGGCGCGTTCCTGCGCCTCGGTCATGTCCTTGTGCTCGATCCATTTCAGGCTGTGGCTGGCGATATCCCAGCCCGCCTCCTTCATCGCAGCGACAATCTCGGGATTGCGCTTCAGCGCGGTGGCGACACCGAACACCGTGGTCGGCCACTTCCGCTCGTTGAACATCCGCCACAGCCGCCAGAAGCCGGCGCGCGAGCCATATTCGAACATGGATTCGATGTTGGCGTGGCGCTGGCCGGGCCAGGGCTGCGCGCCGAGCACGTCGGACAGGAAGGCTTCCGAGGCGCGATCGCCGTGCAGGATGTTGTTCTCGCCGCCCTCTTCGAAATTGACGACGAACTGCACCGCGACCCGCGCGTCACCAGGCCATTGCGGATGCGGCGGGTTGCGGCCGTAACCGCGGAGATCGCGCGGGTAGCGGGGCTCAGTCACTCAGACTTCCTCGAAGCGGATCGGCAGCGCGCCCTTCCACAGCACGCTCTTGCCCAGCGTCGCCAGATTCTCCAGGCCCGAGGTCAGCGTGATGAAATGGTTGCCGGCGAGCTGGCCCATCTTGCTCGCGAAATGCACGCCGCCATAGGCCAGCAGGATCTCGGTCTCGCTGATGCCGCCGGGATAGAGGATGATCTGGCCGGGCGCCGGATAGCTGGTGTGGTTCTCGTAGCCGACGCCGAAGTCGAGGTCGCCGAGCGGCATCCACACGCCCTCGCCGCTCCAGCGCACATGGATGATGTGGCTTTCGAACGGCAGCGCCTTGCGGAAAGCGGCGACGGTCTTGGGCGCCGCTTGCTCCTCGAAACGGGCATCGAAGGTGAAATCGCCGGCGCGGATAACGAGTTTGCTCATCTCATCTCTCTGGATCGGGGGCGATGCGCCCCGCGGGAACTTTCAGCAAAGAGCACTCCATCGGGCTTCGCGCAAGGGGCGAAGCCACATCACCTGCGGTCGTAGGACCAGCCGAATATGCCGCTCCGCCTGACCTCCGGCTCCGGCTCGGCCGCGGCCGGCGCCTCCTTCAGTTCCGCCTGCGGCGGCGGTGCGGGCGGCGCCGGCAGGTTCTCGCATTTCATGGAATAGACCAGCTTGCCGTCCGCGGTCCGCCCGATTGGTGCGCAGGGGTCGGGACGCGCCGCCGCGCTCTTCGGCGTGGGCTTGATCTGCGCCGCCGCCGGCGCGGCAACCAAGAGAAGGACCAGCAGATATTTCGACATCGTTGTCGCCTGGAAGCTCAATGTCCCATTGAACCGGATTGCGCAGGCTGAGTCCATATGTGAGGCGGCAATCGTGCTCACGAACGTGTCCCGGACAAGCTGCAACGCTTTGAGCGTGGCAGCGCAGAGCCGGGACCCGGAGCGATACAGCACGATGCCGCGACGTGGGCCCCGGCTCTGCGGCGCATCGTCGAAGGGACGCTGCCATAGCGCGTCGAAGACGCGCGTAAACGCGCTGATGGCGTCCGGGGCACGAGAGCGAAGTGTGGTGGCACACTCTCCTCCTCGTCATTGCGAGCGCACGAAGCAATCCAGAGTCTTTCCACGGAGGGATTCTGGATTGTTTCGCTGCGCTCGCAATGACGGAGTATGAGGCAACTGCATTGCTCTTTCGGCTCGCATCTTGCTTGCAGACACGCCTTCGCGTCCTCGCGGCTTATTCGCCCGAGCCTTGCTTGATTGCTCGACCCTCTCTAGCCAAGAGGGCGCAGGGAAGACCGGGTGCCGACTGGCACCCGCGGTCCGCTGCGCGAAAGGTAGCGCAAAAGAACCGCACAGCAGCATACAGGTGTAGCCAAACACTCGGCCTTCCCTGCGCGATGGTCGGACGGCTTATGCCGCGCTCTCCCGGGAGCCGAATTCCTTCTGGCCTCCCTCGCCCCGCGAATTGCATGATGCAGTCCGCCCGGTTGGGCTCGCTCGCACCTCCGCAGAAGCTTGACCGTAGCAACGACGGCCAGGACCACACGGTTTTGCCGTACGCACGGCCCGCCATTTCGCCGCAGTATTCCCGAGCCCTGTCGACAAAGCTGGAAACTTACAGACGAGACGAAGCCTAGCAGCGCCGTCGTCCGCACGCGGTTACGGACTCACAGGGACTACCCGCCCTGCCCGCACCTCTCGTGCCGACGCTGCCGCGCCCACCGCAAGCCCGGCTCGCGACAATGACGACCACAAGATCGCCCCTCTTGGATGAGCCAGGATAGGCGAAACATACGATATTTCCGAATTTCGGTAAAGCGGAATGTTTTCGCGCGGGTGGGTTGACAGCCCGGCGACACACCCGGGTCTCGTGGCCCGGATGGAGCGCCAGCGTAATCCGGGACAATGCAAGATGCCGGGCGAGCGGACCCGGATTACGCTTTCGCTCCATCCGCGCTACGGAAGCGGGATTTAGCTTGGACGCGCCGTGTCCGGCCGAAAGACCTGTGCTGCCGCCGACCGCTCAGTATGGTGCGTAACGATAGCCCGGATCGTAGTAGTAAGGACCGCCGCCGTAATAGCCGGGACCGCCGTAGTAGGGACGCGGGCCATAACCATAATAATAGCGGTTTTCATAGTATTCCTGGCGGCGGCTCTCGGCGATTGCGCCTCCGATCAGACCTGCGGCCATGCCCATGAAGGCGAGACCCGCGGCATTCGGCCCGCGTCGATAGTAACGCCGCCGGTGCGCGCTGAAATCGGTGACGTCGGAGGCAGCCTGACCGGCCACGGCCGCCTTGGCGGCCGGTGTCCCGGCCGAAGCCGCTGCGGACGGGGATGCGGAAGCCGCAATCAGGGCGAGGCTCGCAAGCGCGACCACGATCGTGTTGCGGCCGGCAGCGGAAATCACGGGTCCAATACTCATTTTCGTATTCCCTCTCTTCTCGCCCAAAGAAACATAAGCAAACGATCTATAATCCGCAAACCACTGAAATGGTTTCATGATCGCGGCGATCTGCCACGGTTTGAACGATTGTAAACCGAACGATCAGATCCAGCTTGAACCCTCCAACCTGAGCGGATAATGAACAGCCGCGCCGTTTTTCGGTCGCCGTAAGCGTTTCACGTGAACCAACGCATCAACCGACGCCGTCGGGATCGATGCCATTTTCGGGTTCAACGTGACTGACGCGTCCTTCTCCAAGAGAAACCAGATGATCGTGGTTCGCAAACTGCCGGCGCGCTATGCGCCGATCGTGATGCCATTCGTGCTGTCCATCCTCATGACGGCCGTGGTGTCGGTCATTTCGACGCTGCGGAGCCTGGGGGCAACGCCGGCGTTCCTGGCGACCTGGCCGGGCGCCTGGGGACTGTCCTGGCTCGTCGCCTTCCCGACGCTGCTCCTGGTGCTGCCGCTGGTCCGCCGGATCGTTGCCTGGCTCGTGGCAACCCCACCCGGCCGGTAGCCGCGCCTACGACAGCGCCCCCAGCACGCCCCTCGTCGCCTTGTCGATCTCCTCGACATAGCGGCGGCGGGCGAAGTTCTCGGTGAGGAAACCGACCACCTTGCGGCTGTCGGTGGAATCGACCACCGCCAGCATCTCCGCCTCGGCTTCGTCGAACACCGCCATCGCCGACTTCACGTTCATTTCCGGGATCAGCACGATGTCGATCAGGCGGGCGAGCTCGATCACCTGGATGTCGTCGGCGATGGTGTCGAGGTCGCTGGAGAACAAATCGGGCAGCAGGACGAGGCCGATATATTCGTCCGCATTGTTGACGATGACGATTCCCGGCCGCGAGCCGAGCGCGAACTCGCGGCGCGCGGCGGCGATCGTCGTGGTCGAGGGCACCTTGCCGACGTCCGAGCGCATCAGGCGCTCGACCGTGAGGTTGCGCAGCCAGCCGACGTCGTTGGCGCTGCGGATGGTCTCGCCGCGCAGATGCAGGCGCCAGGTCGAGAAGGAATGGCCGAACATGAAGCGGACGCAGATCGAGGTGACGATGCAGCCGGCCAGCACCACGGCGGTGACGTCGACATTGCGTGTCATCTCGAGCACCAGGAACGACATCGTGAGCGGGCCGCCGACGATGGCGACGCCGAGCGTCGCCATGCCGGTCAGCATCGCCACCAGGGGGTCGATCACGAAATGCGGACTGATCAGCTCCAACAGCTCGGCGAAGAACTTTCCGATCAGGCTGCCGACGAACAGCGAGGCGAAGAACAGGCCGCCGCGAAAGCCCGAGGCGAGCGAGATCAGGCAGGCCGTCACCTTCAAGGCGATGATCAGCGCGATCAGGCCGATCGTCATATCGTGGAAGAGATCGAGCACCATGGCGCCATGGCCGGCCGCGAGAACCTGCGGCGTGATGATGGCGAATCCGCCGACGATGAGGCCGCCGATCACGGGACGCAGCCAGACCGGCATCCAGGCGAACAGCCGCTCGAACACCGGCGAGGAGCGCATCACGGCGATGCCGACGCCGCTGGTGATGAGGGCGAGCCCGATCAAGGCGAGATACTGCTCGACGCCGACGGCGCTGACCTTGGGTATTTCCAGTGAATAGGGCGCGCCGCCGAGCCATTGCGCGGTCAGGGCGCCCGCCAGCGAGGCCGCCAGGATCGGCGCAGCGCTGCCGACCGAATAGACGCCGACGATCAGCTCGCAGGCATAGAAGGCGCCGGTGATCGGCGCGCCGAACGCCGCCGCGATCGCTGCCGCCGCCCCGCAACCGACCATCAGGCGCAGATCGGTGCGACGGAGATTGAAGAACTTGCCGAGCAGCGAGGCGATGCCGGAGCCGATCTGGGTATAGCCGGCCTCGAGGCCGACCGAGGCGCCGCAGCCGTTCGAGATCAGGGTCTGGCTCGACACAACCACGCTGTCGCGCATCGACAGATTGCCGCCGCGCAGCGCGTTGGCCTCGATCGGATCGACGGCGTTAGAGATCTTCATGCGCCGTCGCGACCACTCCATGATGCCGAGCGCGAGCCCGCCGAGTGCAGGCGCGATCAATGCCGCCCACGGACTGACGCTCGCGTGGGCCGACAGGTGGACATCAACGGGAATGCCGTAGATCACGACATGCGCGATCTGGGCGATGTGGGCCATCAGCGTCACGACGGCGCCCGCGAGCGTGCCGATCACGAGCGCGAGCGGGATCAAATAGAACTCGTTGCTGCGCAACAGCGCACGCAGCCGAACCATGGTGCGGTTCGTCTTCTTGCGATCGACGAGATGCCTGATCCGCACCAACATCGTCTGGCCCGCCTCCTACCCTTCCGACAGGCCGTAACCGGCCATGCGCTGGCGGACCCGCTCAATCTCCTCGCTCGGAAGCAGCGGCGGTTGTCCGATCTGCAGACAGCCGTGATATTGCCGCGCCAACGTCTCGACCTCGACCGCCAGCCACATCGCCTTGTCCAAGGACTTGCCGATCGCGATCATGCCGTGATGGTCGAGCAGGCAGGCCAGCCGGCCCTCCAGCGCCCGCACCGCATGCTCGGACAGCTCCGCCGTTCCGAACGTCGCGTAGGGCGCGCAGCGGATGCTGTCGCCGCCCGCCGCCGCGATCATGTAATGCACGGGCGGGATCTCCATGCCCATGATCGCCAGGATGGTGCAATAGGTCGGGTGGGCGTGCACGACGGCGTTGACGTCGGGCCGCGACTTCAGGATGTCGCGATGAAAGCGCCATTCGCTCGACGGCTTCTGGCCGGGCGCGTGCGAGCCGTCCATGGCCATGAAGACGATCTGGTCCGGACTCATGGCCTCATAGGGCACGCTGGTCGGCGTGACCAGGAGCCCGTCCGCATGCCGGACGCTGATATTGCCCGATGTGCCCTGGTTGATGCCGAGCGCGTTCATGCGCCGGCAGGCCTCGATAATGGCCCGTCTCTTGGCGAGTTCGTCCGCTGTCAGCGACATGTCGCTTTCCTGTCGAAGGGCTTGTTGGACCGGAAGTACGTCAAAGCAACGTGACAGTGCAAGCGAAAGCGTCCCGGATCCTGCCGCCAAGCCCTAGGGCAAACTGTCCGGACCGCCGCGACCCCGTTGATGACGAACTGCACGGAATAGGCGGCGGGCCTCATGCCAAGGACGCGCGAGAGCACGGCATTTCCGCAACCGCTGGCCGACCTGGTCTGACGCCGCGGGCCGCGGCCGCATGGAACGAGGCTTCGGCCGCCGACTTAGCTCAGCGTGACAGCAATGGACAATTGTGGAGACCCATCATGAGCGACAGTGGAGTTAGCATGCTCTTGGGCCACGCCTCGGCCCAGATGCTTTGGCTCTGGTTCATCGGCGCGTTCGTGCTCGGCGCGGTCCTCGTCTACGGGGTGATGAAGGCCGGCAACTTGCGCCGCAGCGAGCGCGCACGCCTTGATCGCGCAACGGAAGAGCGCCAGCGTCAGGAAGACCCTTTCAAACGCCCGACCTGAGCGCGGTTGCAGTTTGGAACTTTCGTTCTCCGACGGCTTTGATCGGCCGAGGATTGAGGAAGGCGAGGCCTTCCCGTGTCGCCTCATGAGGAGGACGTATGGCTAAACGAGCGAAGAAACGCACGACAAAGAAGACCGCGGCGCGCCGGCCGCGTCCGGCGCCGAAGATGCTCAGCGACCTGTTTCTGGAGACGCTGAAGGACATCTATTTCGCCGAGAACAAGATCATCAAGACCCTGCCCAAGATGGCCAAGGCCGCGAATTCCAAGGAGCTTGCGGCCGCCTTCAACAAGCATTTGCGCGAGACCCAGGGCCAGGTCAAACGGCTCGACCAGATCTTCAAGATGCTGGGCAAGCCGGCACGCGGCAAGCCCTGCGAAGCCATCAACGGCATTGCCGACGAGGGCGCCGAGATCATGAAGGAGTTCAAGGGCGCGCCAGCGCTCGATGCCGGACTGCTCGCGGCAGCGCAGTCGGTCGAGCACTACGAGATCTCCCGCTACGGCACGCTGCGCACCTGGGCCGAGGAGCTCGGCATGCAGGACGCAGCAAGGCTGCTCCAGGAGACGCTGGACGAGGAAGAAGCGACCGATCGGACGCTGAGCGAGCTCGCCACCTCCGTGATCAACCTCGAAGCGGAAGAAGAGTACCGCGCAGCGGCCTGACCGCGCGCCCTGCCAATGAACGGAACGTCGCGGCCGCATGCCGCGGCGTTCGCTTGCCTTGATCGCACTGCGGCGCATGGCACGTGCGCGCCACCGCACTGGATTTCCTTGGAACCAGCCCCATATGCAGGCTTTCCCAGCCCCGAGCCCGCATCATGCAACCCAAAAATCCCCTCGACTGGATGCTGTCCGAAGCCCTGGACTCGCTGACCCGCGCCGATCGGCTGCGCCAGCAGTTCGGCCGCCAGGAAGCCTGCTGGGAACCGCCGATCGACGTGCTCGAAACCGAGCGTGAGCTCCTGATCCTTGTCGCACTTCCCGGCGTCAATCCGGACAATGTCGAGACCGTCATCCATGACGGCGTTCTCGTCATCTCGGGTCAGCGCACGCTCCCGCCGGAGCTTCGCAACGCCCGCATCCATCGGCTCGAGCTGCCGCAGGGCCGCTTCGAGCGCCGCATCGCGCTTCCCCTCGGCCGCTACGCCATCAGCCGCTTCGTGATGGACGGCTGCGTCGCACTGCGCCTCGCGAAATCCTGAGGTCGATCATGGCCACCGAACAGATGAACAACGAACAGACCAATAACGACGTGAAGATCCCCGACGACGCGCTGATCATCGTCCCCGTGCGCGAGATGGTGCTGTTTCCCGGCGCCATCGCGCCGATCACGATCGGCCGGGCGAAGTCGATTGCCGCCGCGCAGCAGGCGCTGCGCGAGCAGCGGCCGATCGGCATCGTCCTGCAGCGCAGCCCCGAGACCAACGACCCCGGGCCGGACGACCTCTATAGGGTCGCGACCATCGCCAACATCGTGCGCTACATCACCGCGCCCGACGGCACCCACCACATCGTCTGCCAGGGCGTGCAGCGCGCGCGCATCCTCGACTTCCTGCCGGGGACGCCGTTCCCTGCCGCGCGCTTCCAGCAGATCCCCGAGCCGACCACGACCTCGCCCGAGATCGAGGCCCGCGCGCTGAACCTGCAGCGCCAGGCCATCGAGGCGATCGAGCTGCTGCCGCAGGCGCCGCCCGAGCTCGCCGCGATGTTCCAGGGCACCAGCGCGCCCGGCGCGCTGGCGGACCTGGCGACCTCGTTCATGGACATCAAGCCGCAGGACAAGCAGGAGGTGCTGGAGACCATCGACCTCGCGCTCCGCATCGACAAGGTGTCGAAGCACCTGGCCGAGCGGCTGGAGGTGCTGCGCATTTCCAACGAGATCGGCCAGCAGACCAAGGCCTCCTTCGACGAGCGGCAGCGCGAGGCGATCCTGCGCGAGCAGATGGCGACGATCCAGCGCCAGCTCGGCGAAGGCGACGGCAAGGCCGCCGAAGTCACCGAGCTGACGGCTGCGATCGCCAAGGCCAACATGCCGCCGGAAGCGGAGGCGCATGCCAGGAAGGAGCTGCGCCGCTACGAGCGCATGCCGGAGGCTGCCGGCGAAGCCGGCATGGTCCGCACTTACCTCGACTGGCTGATCGAGCTGCCCTGGGCGCTGCCCGCGGAGAAGCCGATCGACATCAAGCAGGCGCGAGCCATCCTGGATGCCGACCATTTCGGCCTGGAAAAGATCAAGAGCCGGATCATCGAATATCTGGCGGTGCGCAAGCTCGCCCCGCAGGGTAAGGCCCCGATCCTCTGCTTCGTCGGCCCGCCCGGCGTCGGCAAGACCTCACTCGGCCAGTCCATCGCGCGCGCGATGGATCGCCCGTTCGTGCGCGTCAGCCTGGGCGGCGTGCATGACGAGGCCGAGATCCGCGGTCACCGCCGCACCTATATCGGTGCGCTGCCCGGCAACATCATCCAGGGCATCAAGAAGGCGGGTGCGCGCAACTGTGTCATGATGCTTGACGAGATCGACAAGATGGGCCGCGGCGTCCAGGGCGATCCTTCCGCCGCCATGCTGGAGGTTCTCGACCCCGAGCAGAACGGGACGTTCCGGGACAACTATCTGGGCGTGCCCTTCGACCTGTCGCGCGTGGTGTTCATCGCGACCGCCAACATGCTGGACCAGATCCCGGGTCCGCTGCTGGACCGCATGGAGCTGATCAGCCTCGCCGGCTATACCGAGGACGAGAAGCTGGAGATCGCGCGGCGCTATCTGGTGCGGCGGCAGCTCGAGGCCAATGGCCTCTCGGCCGAGCAGGCCGAGATCGAGCCGGAGGCCTTGAAGCTGATCGTCAAGGGCTACACCCGTGAAGCCGGCGTGCGTAACCTCGAGCGCGAAATCGGCAAGGTGTTCCGCCATGCCGCGGTGCAGGTCGCCGAAGGCACGGCCACGAAGGTCGTGGTGACGGCAAACGACATCGCCACCGTGCTCGGCCAGCCGCGCTTCGAGGGCGAGATCGCACTGCGCACCAGCGTTCCGGGCGTTGCCACTGGCCTCGCCTGGACGCCGGTCGGCGGTGACATCCTGTTCATCGAGGCCACGCGCGTGCCCGGCAAGGGCGGGCTGATCCTGACCGGCCAGCTCGGCGACGTCATGCGCGAGAGCGTGCAGGCTGCGCTGACGCTGGTGAAGAGCCGGGCCTCCCAGCTCGGCATCGATCCGCAGGCGTTCGAGAAGAGCGACATCCACGTTCACGTCCCGGCGGGGGCAACCCCGAAGGACGGGCCGAGCGCGGGCGTTGCGATGTTCACGGCGCTGACGTCCCTGCTCACCAACCGGACGGTGAGGAGCGACACCGCGATGACGGGCGAGATCTCGCTGCGCGGCCTGGTGCTGCCGGTCGGCGGCATCAAGGAGAAGGTGGTGGCGGCGGCGGCTGCCGGCCTGAAGCGGGTGATGCTGCCGGCGCGCAACAAGCGGGATTACGACGACATCCCGAAGAGCGCGCGGGACAACCTCGAATTTATCTGGCTGGAGCGCGTCGACGAAGCCATCGCCGCGGCGCTCGAGCCGGCTGAAGCCAAAGAAGCGGCGGAGTGAAGGCGATGAAGAAACTGCTGGAAAGAGCGAAGCGATCGCGGAAGACGCAGCGGCTGCGCCAATTGCTCGATCGGGCGATCGACCGGATTCGCGATACGCTCGCAGGATCCGAGCCGCGGCTTCAGCCTGTTACGGTCCGGGTGAAGCGCCGCAAGGGTTGAGCCCTCCGTCTCAGGCCCTCGCGGCAGCCCCAGACAAAAGGCCCCCTCGTTCGAGGGGGCCTTTGCGTTGTTAGCCCACGGCGTCCTTGGCGGCCTTGACCGGGCGGGCGCGGACGATCTTCCGGGCCGGCTTGGCCTTGAACATCATCTCTTCACCCGTGAACGGGTTGGTGCCCTTGCGCGCCTTGGTCGCGGGCTTCTTGATGACCACGAACTTGGCGAAGCCCGGCACCAGGAACAGGCCGTTCTTCTTGAGCTCCTTGTGGCCGACGTCGGTCAACGTCTCCATGACGTTCTTGACGTCACGCTTGGAAAGCTCGGTGGCGGTCGCAATCTTTTCGATCAACTGCGATTTGGACATCTGGGTTGGCATCGTGTCTCCTCTGATTCGTTGCCGGTTGCATATTAGACCAACCGTTGAAGGCCTATAGCCTTCTGCACAGTTTTGTCGCGAAATTACGGGCTTTTCTGGCCTGCTGTGACAAAAAACCCTGCTTTTTAGCACCTTCCGGAGCGGAGGAAGCCTCGGGCAGCGGTTTTTGCCTTGTTTCAAAGGCCCGCACGACATCTTGCTAGAACTGATTCGCCGCTTTCGACAAGCGACGACCGGCCTCTTTGTGAAAGCAGGCGCATGTTTCACCCTGAAAAATAAGGGTCGGATCGCAGGTCGCCGGTCTTCCTCCCCGTAAAAACGGGGAGAAAGTGAGGGGCGACTGGCTAGACGCGCTCGATGATGATGGCCGGCGCCATGCCGCCGGCGGCGCACATGGTGACGAGACCGCGCTTGAGGTCGCGCCGTTCGAGCTCGTCCAGCACAGTGCCGATCAGGATCGACCCGGTGGCGCCGATCGGATGGCCAAGCGCGATCGAGCCGCCGTTGACGTTGACCTTGGCCCGGTCGAGCTTGAGGTCGCGGATATATTTTTCCGCCACCACGGCGAAGGCCTCGTTGATCTCGAACAGGTCGATGTCGTCGATGGTGAGGCCGGCCCTGGCCAGCACCTTGCGCGTTGCCGGTCCCGGTGCGTTCAGCATCAGGGTCGGCGAGTCCCCCATGTTGGCCATCGCGACCACGCGGGCCCGGGCTTTGAGGCCATGGGCCTTGGCGTAAGCGGGCGAGGCCAGCAGGATCGCAGCGGCGCCGTCGACGACGCCCGAGGAGTTGCCAGCGTGATGCACGAAGTCGATGTCGAGATCAGGGTACTTTTGCAGGATCAGGCCGCGATAGGTCGTGCCCTTGTCGTCGAGCGCGTAGTCCGCGATCGCCGGAAATGCCGGCTTCAGGCTGCTGAGGCCTTCCATCGTGGTCTGCGGCCGCGGGTATTCTTCGTGGTCCAGCGCCAGGCTGCCGTCCTCGCGGTGGACCGGCACGAGGCTCTTCTTGAAGTGGCCGTTCGCGATCGCATGCGCGGCTCGCTTCTGGCTCTCCAGCCCGAGCGCGTCGACGTCCCTTCGGGTGATGCCTTCCAGCGTCGCGATCGCATCGGCGCAGACGCCCTGATGCGACTGCGGATGCCGTGCCCGCAGGCGCAGATTGCCGCCGTCCATCATCATCGGGCCGCCGCCGCGGCGTCCCTCCATCGACATCATCTCGCAGCCGCCGGCGATGACGAGATCCTCGGCACCGGCCATGATCGAGGATGCCGCCATGTTGACGCTGGTGATGCCGGAACCGCAGAAGCGGTCGAGCGTCACCGCGCTGGCACGCACGTCGTAGCCGGCATCGAGTGCCGACATGCGGCCGAGATCGCCGCTCTGCGTTGCCACCTGCGCGCTGCAGCCCCAGACGATGTCGTCGACATCGGCAGTGTCGATGCCGGTGCGGTCGGCGAGCGCGCGCAGCACGGTTGCCCCGAGCTGCTGCGGATGAATGCCCGACAGGGCTCCCTTGCCGGCCTTGCCGATGCCCCGCGGGGTCCGGCAGGCATCGATGATCAGCGCGTCAGCCATTGGCGTCGTCCTCTTGTTTATGGGTGTTGAAGACGGTTTTGAATAAGCGGGAGAGTGGAGTCAATGCACGGCGCCTTCTTCGCCTCTCCCCGCGTGCGGGGAGAGGCCGGATTTTACGCGCAGCGGAAAATCCGGGTGAGGGGGAGCTTCAGCAAGGACGGTGACAGATGGACTCGTGGAGAGAGCCCCTCACCCCTGCCCTCTCCCGTAAGAACGGGGAGAGGGAGAAGAGCTACGCCCCCGCCGCGTTCTTCGCGATCACGTTGCGGTAGAAGCTGGCGCTGAGTTTTGCCGTGCGGACCTGGGTGTCGAAATTGACGTGGTACAGCCCGAAACGCTTGTTGAGGCCATACACCCACTCGAAATTGTCCATCAGGCTCCAGAGGAAATAGCCGCGCACCGGCACGCCTTCGTCGGTGGCGCGCTGGAGCTGGGCGAGATAGTTGCGCAAATACATGATGCGGTCGGTGTCGTAGATCTTGCCGTCGGGCGACACCACATCGTCGCCGGAGGTGCCGTTCTCGCTGATATAGATCGCATCCGTCTTCCAGATCTTCGCCGCCAGCTTCGGCACCCAGTAGATCGTCTCGGGCCCGACGCGCAGCCAGTCCGAATTCATGTGCGGGAACGATTTCGGGATCGGCAGCGGCTTGAAGCCCGCGCCCTGGTCGGACGCCACCACGTAGTTCTGCGGTGCATAGATGTTCAGGCCGAGAAAGTCGACCGGCGAAGAGATGATCTTGAGCTCCGCATCGGTGTATTTCGGCGCGTTGGATCCGGCGTATTTCAGGAAGGCGTCGGTATAGCGCCCCGTCATGATGACGTTGAGATAACCGGCGTTCATCTCGCGCAGCGCGATCTCGGCGGCGCGCACGTTTTCCGGCGTGTCGAACGCAGGCGCGCAGGCATCGATGTTCTCGGCCGGCCCCACCCTGGTGCCGCGGCGGCCATGGGCGCGCACCGCCTGCACCGCGAGCCCGTGCGCCAGCGCGCTGTTGTGCCTGATCTGGTTGACGTCGGCTTGCGGCAGCTTCAAGCCCGGCGCGTCGATGCCGATGCCGTAACCGAAATAGACGAAGCGCCCGCTCTCGTTCAGCGTGAACACGTTCCTGACCCGGTCGGTGAGGTGCGCGGCGACATAGGCCGCGTAGTCGCCGAAGATCTTGCAGGTCTCGGTCGAACGCCAGCCGCCGAAACGGTCCTCGAGCGATTGCGGCAGATCCCAATGATAAAGGGTCAGCCACGGCTCGATGCCGTTCTTCAGGAGCTCGTCGACCAGACGATGGTAGAAGTCGAGCCCTTTCGGATTGGGCTTGCCGTCGCCGTCGGGAAACAGCCGCGGCCAGGCCACCGAGAAGCGATAGGCCTTGCAGCCGAGCTCCTTGATGAGGGCGATGTCCTCCTTGTAGCGGTGATAGTGCTCGTTGGCGCGGTCGCCGGTGGTGCCGTCCTCGATCTTGCCGGGGATGCGGACGAACTTGTCCCAGATCGAGGCCCCTCGCCCATCCTCCTCGACCGCGCCCTCGACCTGATAGGACGAGGTCGCCGTACCCCAGAGAAAGCCCGCAGGAAAGCCGCCTGCATTGCGCGGCGGCCGTCTCAGCTTGGCCTCGACCGCCTCAAGGGGACTCGCAATCCCGGCTGCGGACAATCCCGCCAGCGTGGCAAACCGGCGGCGCGAGACCCTTTCCATCATCGATGCTGCTCCACTTCTCTTCATTTCGGGCCGGCACAATGAACAGTTCCGGGCGATTTGAGAAGCGGGTGGATTCTAGCGTCGACTTGCTCCGATTGAACCGACCAAGACCTGCATCAGCCACTCAATGCCGGCGTCTCTCATCGCCGCCTTGGTTGCGATGGCCCGGATCGTGTCCGGTTTGCGCGCGAAAGGCAGCTCGACGAACACCAAGCCGAAACGGCGCGCGTGGTGCTCCACCAGTCGGCGCGGCAAGGCTGCGATCAGGTCAGACCCGGAAAGTTGGGCAAGCGCCATCATGAAATTCGGGACCGTCAAGGCGATGCGGCGTTGGAGGCCGCGCTTGGCCAACATGTCGTCGATGAAACCGCGCGGTTCACCGCTGAGAGAGACCAGCAGATGTTGCGATTGCGCGAAGGCCGCATGGGTTGGCGCTTTTGACAAGCGATGTCCCTTGCGCATGGCCAGCACAAACTCCTCCTCGTAGAGGCTGCGCGCCTCGAACCGCGGTGATACCGAAGGCAGCGGCAACATTGCGACGTCCAGCTCGCGTCTTTCCAGCATGTCGAGGCATTGCTGCCAAGGCTCTCCGATCGCGCCGTCGCGCGGCGCGGGCATCAGGTGGATCAACCCGATGTCTATGTGCGGCGCGGCAGCTGCGATCGATCGCAACAGCGGACCGGTAGCCGAGACCAGCACCGCATCGGGTGCGCCAATGGTGAACCTGCGGCTGCTCTTTTCGGGGTCGAACGGCGTAGCCGAGCCGAACAGCTGTTCGACGCGCGCGATGATCTCAGCCACCGGCTCCCCTAGCTCCAAGGCCCGTGCCGTTGGAACGACGCCCTTCGGGGTCCGCAGAAACAGCGGATCGTTCAGCAGAAGCCGGAGCCGGCCGAGCGCATGGCTGACGGCCGACGGTGTCAGGCTCAGCCGAGCGGCTGCGCGCGCCACATGGCGCTCTTCCAAAACCACGCGGAAGAGCACGAGGAGATTGAGGTCGATCCTGGATAAATCAATTTGGTTCAGCATGTTGCTGAAATCATATCGGTGGATTCATCGGGATCAAGGCTCCATGGATGAGCTCGCACGTCATTCGACCAGGAGCTGTGAAATGACCAGGAGACCGCCCGGAGCGAACAAACGCCCAGATTCTCAGCAGATGTCGCGGCGCTCGATGATGGCCGCTACTGCTGCAATTCCACTGTCCGTTCAGCTGTCGGCCGATGCGGCGGCTCAGAACGAGGCGGTAACGGCTCTCGTCGAGCGCGCTCGGCAGAAAAATGCCGCCTTCATGCGGGGCGACATGGATCGCTGGTCCAGGCTTGTTGGCATTGCGCCGGATTTCACGCTGATGCAGCCCTTCGGCGGCCCGGCAAGCCGTGGATTTGACGCCAGCCCCGAGCGCCTTGCTGCGCTATCGCGATACTTCAGGGAAGGCAAAACGGAACTCGAGATTTTGCAGACCTATGCATCGGACGCGCTCGTCGTTCTCGTCATGGTCGAGCGCCAGCGCGCCGAGGTGGGCGGGTTGCCGGCCCAAGACTGGTCGCTGCGCGTGACCGAAGTCTATCGCAGGGACGGCACGGATTGGCAACTCGTGCACCGTCATGCGGATCCGCTGGTCCGAAGCATCACCTTGAAACAGGCGGCGATACTCGCCCGGGGCTGGCCAGAGGAAGAATGACGAAGCGCCGCAGATGAGCTGGATTCGGCGCTGACGCGAGATCTTGTCCGACATGTGATGCTGCCCCCGCGATGGTTGTTGCAGCCCGTACAATGACGGGTCCGGGGAATTTGAGAAGCAGTGGGGCAGACGATGCAAATATGCCGAAGAGCGCCCCTGCTCCCAGGCGCTATTCAGGCTCGATGCCGAGCCCCTGGATGATCTTGCCGGACGAGACGAGCTGGTCGTCGAGGAAGCGCTTGGCGCCTGCCGCCGTCACGGCATCGCCGACACGGACATCGAAGCCGAGGGTCGGCGCGCGCTCGCGCACATCGGACGATTCCAGGGCGCGCGCAATCTCGGCGCTCAGTTTCGCGACGATGTCAGCGGGAGTATCGGCCGGGGCCATGAACATGAACCAGCCCTGGAGATCGACGCTTTGCAGCATCTCCGCAATCGCGGGAACGTCCGGCAGGGAGTCGATCCGTTTGGAACCTGCAACGGCAACAGGTCGCAGCGTACCCGCCTTGATGAAGGCCTCGGCGATCGATGCCGACTGGATCGTCACCTGGATACGTCCTGAAATGGCGTCCTGCACCGCATTCGTGGTCGTGTTGTAGGGGATGAGGACAAAACCGGTCCCGGCGCTCTTGTTGATGGCTTGAGCGATCAGGCCCGAGAGGTTGCGCGCACCGTCGACGGCGAGGCTTAGCGAACCCGGTGCCGATTTTTCCAGCTTGATCAATTCCGGCAGCGTATTGGCCTTCACCTCGGGATTGACGAGAAGGACGTGGTTGCTTTTGGCCACCATCGCGACCGGGATGAAGTCTTTCACGGGATCATAGGGGAGCTTCTTGAACGTGTAGGGATTGGTGACGAGCGCCGCCGATGTGGCGAACAGGAACGTGTAGCCATCCGGAGCCGCACGGGCGACCGCCTGTGTGCCGACAAGGTTTGCGGCACCCGGACGATTCTCGACGACGAACTGCTGCCCGAAGGTCCGCGAGAGTTTTTCGGTGATGAGGCGACACATCACGTCGGGGCTGTTGCCCGCCGGCTGAGGCACGACGACGGTCACGGGCCGCTGCGGCCACGACTGCGCGAAGGCCGGAAGAGAGCAGCAAAGCGCAACGCCGGCGAGCAGCAGACGACGGGATAATCCGGACATGGGGCGTTCCTCCCTGGAGATCCCGCTTTGCGGGCCATTTTTGGTCGTTCGCACGCCGCAGCCGTCGGCGGCAGCAATCGCTCGATCAGGTTTCGTCTGTGACGACATTCCTGAGCACGCCGAGGCGTTCGACCTCGATCTCGACGACATCGCCAGGCTTCATCCAGAGCGGCGGCTCGCGCCGCGCACCGACACCCCCCGGCGTTCCGCTGACGATGACATCCCCGGGCTCGAGGCGCGTAAACGTGGAGCAGTATTCGATCTGACGCGGGATATCGAAGATCATCTGCTTGATCAGCGCTTCCTGCATGACTTGCCCGTTGAGGCGGGTCTGGAGCTTGAGCTCTCCGAGCGGGCCGAGCTCGTCCGGCGTCATCATCCAGGGCCCGAACGCGCCGGTATCCGGAAAATTCTTGCCCGGCGTGAATTGATGGGTGTGACGCTGGAAATCGCGGATGCTGCCGTCATTGTAGCAGGAGTATCCCGCGACATGATCCATGGCATCCGCGCGGGAGATGTAACGTCCCGCCTTGCCGATGATGACCGCGAGTTCGCCTTCGAAATCGAGATCAGTCGAGACGCGCGGCCGCACGATGGGCTGCAAATGTCCGGTCTGGCTGTTGGCATAGCGCGAGAAAATGGTGGGGTGATCGACCTCAGCGCGGCCGGTCTCCTTGCGGTGGGTCTCGTAGTTCAGGCCCACGCACAGGATCTTGTCCGGGTTCGGGACGACCGGCAGCCAGGTGACCGTTGAGATCGGAACGCCGGCGACGGAGGTCTTTGCGTCCGCAACGCCGGCGAAGTCGGCGCCGATAGCGGCCTTGAGATCGGCATAGCGCGCTTTGAGTGCAGCGCCGACATCGAAAAAGGTTTCGCCTTCGACAATGCCCCAGGTGGTGCGGCCGTCGATCGCCACGGTGGCAAGCTTCACGGTATTCTCTCCATGTCAGATCGGGAATCTTGTCTTGCTCGGACGTCGCGACGACGCAACTCGATCTCGCGCAGGAGATCGCCTAGCTCGGAGGCATTGCGCACGGTTCCGAAAACGTAATGGTCTGGTCGCACGATCGCAGCGACGACACCGTGGCGGTCGAACCAGTTCGCGAGCACGCCCTCGGTCTCTTCAAGCGCATTTGGCAGACCCGCGCCGGCAGGCGCGACTGCCGCTGCCGATACGTCCGGGCGCGTGGCACAGAGCGAGAGCATGGAAGCGGCATCATCGCTGCGGCCGTCGATCAACACGCGCCAGCCGGTCCCGGTCACATCGTCCAGCAAGCGAGCGGTAGGGCCGCTCGCGATGCGCGGCTGCGGAAACAGAGTGCCACGTGCGGGCATCTCGTGCTGTGACAGGCATCCCGCGCGGAGCGGCGGAATGATTTCCTGCCGCGTCAGCAGCAGCGGCTTGCCGCCGCCGTCGGCGAGGATTTGCGCATCCCGCCGCCGGGCCGCTGCCGCATCGCGTTCGCAGATCGACTGGCCGATCGCCTTGATCTTGCCGGTCAGCTCGATGACGTGCTGCTTGCGTTCGACCGTGTAGCTGTCGAGCAGACTGTCGGAGGAGACGCCCTTGAGCACATGATCCAGCTTCCAGACCAGGTTCGTGGCGTCGCGCAGGCCCTGGCACATACCCTGGCCGATGAAGGGAGGCTGCTGATGCGCAGCATCGCCGGCGATCAGGATCCTGCCGTTGCGCCACTCGGCGGCGACGAGGGCGTGGAAACGATAGGAGGCGGCCCGCCACAATTCTCCGTCATGCGGCGTGAGCCATGGCGCGAGCAGCTTCCAGACATTGTCGGGCCGCTCCATCTGCCGCGCGTCTTCGCCTGGCAGCAGCATGATCTCCCAGCGGCGGTGCTTCTTCGGGCCGATCAGGAAGCTCACAGGGCGCGCCGGATAGCAGAACTGCGCGGAACATTGCGGCAGTCGGGCAAGCGCGTCTTCGTTCACGCGGATGTCGACCACCAGCCAGGGTTCATCGAAGATGAGGTCCTCAAGCGCGAGATCTGCGATCTGACGCACGGTGCTCGATGCGCCGTCGCAGCCGACTACGTAGTGCGCCGTCACGGAGCGGTGCTGTCCATCGCTGTTCTTCAGGCATGCTTCGACGCGATCGGGCGTTTGCACGAGACCGAGCAGCTCGACCCCGAGCTCTACCCGCACGTTGGAAAAACTGGTCGCGTGGCAGCGCAGTTCGGCCTCGACCGCGGGCTGGCTGAACACCATGCTCGGCGTGTAGCCAAGCGGATAGGGCTTTGCGACCATGTCGATTCGCCGGATCAGCTGGCCGTCGACGCCAAAATGCTCCGATGCGGTGAAAGGCTCGATATGGGGCGAGATCGCATCAGTGAGGCCCATATTGTCGAAGTGACGGAAAATCTCGTGATCGAGCGCGATCGCGCGCGGCTTGTCATACACATCGGTCAGCCGGTCAATGACCAGCGTGCGATGACCAAGGCCGCCGAGCAGGCCTGCGGCAACGGCGCCGGTCGGCCCGAAGCCGACGACGAGCACGTCGTAGTCGATGGCGCCGGCCGTATCCGTCATGTGCGCGCCGTCGCGAAGGGAACGGCGATCTGCGCCGTTTTGCAGGCGTCAGACTTGGGCGGAGCGATGCCCCATTGATCGGTTCGTCCCGGAGGCCAGACCCAATCGCTCGGCCCCTTCGCGACGTAGCTGTCGTCGATCTGCAAGACTTCGGCCGTGTATTCAATGACGCTACCAGCCGGATCGACGAAATAGGCGAACACGTTGTCGCCCGGACCGTGGCGGCCAACGCCCCAGCCGATCGGATAGCCATGATCGATCATGCGGCCGGAGGCACGCATGACGGACTCGAGATCAGGCATGAGGAAAGCCACGTGATTGAGGCCGTTGCGAGGAGCCTCCGCAAGCACGACCGCGTGGTGATCGCTGTTGCAGCACAGGAACGCCATCAGCTTGGATCGATCCGACAGCCGGAATCCCAAGGTCTCCTGGTAGAAGGCCGAAAGCTTTTCAATGCCGGCGCTGTTGATGTTGACATGCGCCAGCCGCTCGGGGCGATCCGCGATCACGCGCGCCGGCTTGGTACGGTCGCCATGAACGAACTCGATGACGCATCCCTGCGCTTCGCGAACCACGAAACTTGTCCCGCCTGACGGCGCAGGCGACGGCGCGGGTGAGCTGATCATCTCACAGCCGGCCTGCCGCGCACGCCCGAACAAGTGGTGCAGATCGTCGTGCGAGCGGGTGCGGAAGCTGATCTTGCGGAGTGACGTCGTCTCGCCCGGCGTGAGCTCGAGGACGTGGAAGTCGCTGCCCGTCGCGGCAAGGTACACCGTGTCGCCCGCTTCCGCCGCGACGTCGAGGCCCCAGACCTTGCTGTAGAACTCGACCGAGCCGGCAAGCTGCGGCGTCGTGATTTCGACGCTGCGCAGGGCCGTTACCGGAAAGGCGGACATTGGGCTTCCTTACCAAGGAACGCGAACGTCTCCCTCCTTAATATGTATAAAGTTCCAGGTAAAGCAAAAATTTATAAATAATTGGCGCGAGCCGTGCTAATGTACATAAGTGCTGGAGATTCTGATGGGATGCCCATGAGCACTGACGGCCAACCGGCCACGCTGGCCACCACGATCTACGCACGCCTCAAGGCCGACATCCTGACGACGCGGCTCGAGCCCGGTCGCAAACTCCAGTCGCGCTTCCTGATGGAGCAGTACAATGTCGGGCAGACCCCGCTGCGCGAGGCGCTCAACCGCCTGACCAGCGAAGAGTTCGTCGTCGGCATGGAGCAACGCGGCTTCTACGTGAAGGAGGTCAGCAAGGAGGAGTTGCAGGAGCTGACCAAGACGCGATGCTGGGTGGAAGGCCTGGCGCTCCGCGAGTCCATGCAGAATGCGACCCAGACCTGGGAAGAGGCTCTGCTGGTTGCGCATCACAGGCTTGATCGTACGGCGCGCTCGCTCAAGCACGACACGTTCGAGGACAATCCGGATTGGGAGAAGGTGCACCGTGCCTTCCACACGACGCTGATCGGTCTTTGCGGCTCACGGCCGCTGCTCGGCTTCTGCGAGCAACTCGCCGACCGGCTCTATCGGTATCGCATGATGTCGATTGCGAAGGCCTATCCGGCACGCAAGGTCGGTGCCGAGCACACCGATATCCTTCAGGCGGTTCTCGGCAGGGACAGTGAGCGGGCCGTGCATCTGCTTCAGCAGCACTATCAGCGTACGGCCGACGTCATCTATTCCGATCTCGACGGATTGCTGGCGTAGCTTCGCATCAGGGACATGGCTCCCTCGTTCAGCGCGAGCGCTTCGGCAACGGATCACGCGGCGTGCATCAGGATCATGAACCGGTCTTCGGTCTACAGAACAGATCGAAGGCTGAGCCGAACACGTTATGTCCGTCCGGACAATTGATTCCGGCGAAACCGCCATTGGCAAACGCCATCACGCCGAAGAAGATGAGCAGGCCGGCCATGACGGCAAGTCCGAGGGTGCCTCCCTTGATCAACCGCACCCACCTGGCCCACTTTTCCTGCCGAGCGATGAAGTCTCCCAGCATCGTGATCGACAGGTGAACGGCCGCCGTGATCGCCAAAGCAATCAGGCTGACATTGCGAGCACCCGACGCCCCGATCAACGCGGTAATGCCGAAGAACAGGAATTCCACAACGTACAGCAGCCCGAGCCAGTAGCAGAACACGGCTCGACCAAGGCTGCCCGGCGTCGAGATCGTGAGCAGGGTCTGAACCGCGCGACCGGCCCTTGTGACCCACATCATCCAGCTTCGCTGTCCCCGACGGTGCTGTTCCGCCTGCTCGAGGATCTGTCCGGTAATGGTCAAGGCGCGTGAGCCGGTCCGCAGCGCGACCTCGGTGCTGGGCCTGCGGTTGACGCTGTAGTACTCGCGCACATAGTTGAGCATGCCCTGGTCGCCCAGCACCTCTTTCAGCGCCTGAGCGATCTGCGTGCGGCGCTGACCGCCCGCGGTCAGCGCCAGTTTTTGCCATAAGGCATCGAAGGCGCCTTCGAGCGTTTCATTCTTCTGCTCCGCCAGCGCCTTTGTGAAGCCGTCAACCAATTGGTCGTAACTATCCGGCTTCATCTCCTCGCGTATGATCGTACATTGCGCCTCCTTGAGGAGAGCGTCTCTGATCACCTTGTCCTCGGCGGCAGGAAACAGGGTTGCCAGTATCCGCTCGCAACCGTCCAGCCGGCCCCACATGATGTCGTTGCGCCGCCACTGCTCGTCGAGAAAGGCGCCGAAGTGGAGCACGGCAACGCCGGCGAGCTTGTGTCGCAGGCCATTGCGTTCGTCGATCAGGCTGGTGGCATCCTCCGGGCTGACCCGAACGATCTCGACGGTCGAAGGCTCGCCGGTACCTGTATCGTAGTAGAGCGGGAAGCTCGCCTGATCGTACTCGTCGAACCTCATGAAATATTCGGCCAGGAATTCGCGGAGCGCCGTCCCCTCCGGGGTGTTGAGCGCATCGACGTCCTCTGGCAAGGCCACCTTGGCGACCGCGACGCGGACCTTGGGGCCGCCTTCGTCGCTCTCCTCGCAGGCATGAAGCTCCGGGTTTCCAAGCAGGGCCTGGGGAAGCGGCATCTGGCCGCGCGGCGCCATGCCGATCACCGGCGCGTAACCGTCTTTCAACGCGCGAATGTCGCCCTCGAGCGCGACCTGAAGCTGCGTCTCGACGGCCCTCGTATATTGGAAGAGCATCTTGGCGTTGGCGAAGACGTTCTCCTGAAGCGTCCGCAGCGGACTCGGAGGCGGCAGGTCGCTCGGAAGCGGCACGGGCGTACCGGACTTGGTCGTCAACGCCTTCAATTTGGGATCCGGCTTCTGGCCAAGAATCACACGAAGGGTCTGGATCAATTCTTCATGACATGCCGACCTGCACCCGTTCTCCGGGGGCTTCAACTGCCAGGTCACGCAACGGAGCTGGGCGATGGCTTCTCCGAGCCCGCCGGCGAGGCTGTTCAACGCAGCGAGGAGCGCCAGCGTGTCCATTCGCCGATGGGACACGTGCCTGTCCCACCGTTCCATGAGATGTGTTTCAGCATCCGACCAGGCGTTCCCGGCGCCAGGCAGCTCCGGCTTGATGAAAAGACTTCGAAGCTGATGCACCTTGCGCAGGATAAACCCGGTGCGCCTGAGCCGATACTTGACGTCGTAATCGTCCAGAAAGGCGTTGACCGACTCGGTACGACCCTTGGCGTCTTTCTCGTATTCGTAGAAATTCTCCTCGCGCCAGGCTCGCGCCAACGCGCGCAACGCGTAAAATTGGTCGGAGCGGCGGTCGATGCCCCACCAGACGGCCAATCGATCGGCGATATCGTCCGTGACGGTCATCAGCCGGAGATGACGGTATGGCAGAAACGCGACGCCGTAATAATCGACCATATGGCGCATGTCGCGCGACCGCCAGGCAGGCACCTTGCCGTCCCCGTCGAGCACGATGCGCGCGAAGGGGTCATCGTTGCGCGCTTCGATGTCGACTTCGACCTGACGCACAATCCGCTCGACCCGCTCGATGCGCCTGTTGCGCGCCAACACCGCTTCGATGTCCTCGCGGATCGTCTCATCCTGCGGGATTGTCAGCATGGCCGAGAGCGCATTGGCGAGCGCATCGGGTTTTTGGCTCGCGCTTCCCTGCTCGGTCTCGGGATGAGCGGGGGTCGGCTCGACATAGATCAGCTTGCGTTCCATCGGTAGGCTGCCGAGTCGCCATGACAGCGCATCGACGACGTAGCTGAACGGCTTGTTGTCGAGATAGCCTCCGTCGCCGAACGCGCGCTTGCGCCAACCGTCACCGTCCAGGTCCGCGATCGACAGCCCCGTGAAGAACGGCTTCCAGGCGTCGAAATTCACGCTCCCGACGGTCTGGCGCGCGTCGCACAAGCGCTGCGCGTCGGATACGGACATCGGTTCGAATGCGAATGGGAAGGATGACGTGCAACGCGCCGCAAACGCAAGGAACGGGGCGAAACTTTCGGTGAAATGGTTCTCGCCCCCGGCGGCATATTGGAAGTGATAGACCTGCTTGTAGCGCTGCTCATAGACGACCTTGTCGAACAGCCGCAACGGCACGACTGCGCCTCGAATGTCCGTCGTCGTGACGTACAGATCCAGTTCGTCGACCAGTTGAGACTCGCCCCTAGCCGTCGGCGCGACCCTCCCCTCTCTCTCCTTCTCCATTTTCTCGAAGGCATCGAGAAGCTTGACGTACATCCGATCGCTGTTCAGGAGCGACTGCGGCGCAGAACCGGTCTTGGCGAACTCCAGCCCCTCGTAGGAGGCGTTGTCGTTGAGCAGACGATTGATATCGCCCTCCTCGATCCACAACGTCTTCAATGGAGCGAACTTCTGTCCGCTGACGAGAGCTTTTGCGAGGAAAATGCCGTTGATGCCGCCAGCGGAGGTGCCCGCGAGCGAATCCACCACGAAGCGTGTGCGTTGCCCAGTCGGCAGAGTGGCCATGTCGGCGAACGGGTCACGCCCGCCGATGTTCAGATGCTCGAGATAGCGGGCGCGCAAGTTCTCGTCGCGCAACAGCCATGACGCCTTTCGGTAGACCTCGCGCGTCCCGCGAAGATTCAGGTCGTCATGCTCCTTCGGCGTCGCGCACGCCATCTCGTAGAGCTCATTCGTAACTCCGTTGATGTAGATCGCGAGCGAAACGCCACCATACATCACGATGCCGAAGCGGATCTCCCGCGAATAGAGATTATCCCCCACCCTGGGGTGACAAGCCGCAGCAACTTCCATCGCCCGCCTCGTTCAAAAAATCTTCACGCAATTCGTCGAAGCGAGGCCACCCATGGCGGCTCGCAACGTTCCCGCTAATCGGTCAGCAGCTCATTGTGCCCTTGCCACGACGCCACTGAAATTGCGCCGGGCTCCTGCACGCACACCATCGAGGTCATGCCCTCGAAATCACGATCGAAACATATGGACGCAAAATCGAACCGGCGTGGCTTGGTCCTCGTACGAACCTGCCACCCATCGCAACGGCTGTATTATGATCTATCGGCAACCATTGATACAAGCCTATCCAGGCCTGATTGCGACAATTTCCGCTGAACCTGCCTGAGACAATTTGCCCGACCGTTGGCACGCGGCGGTGCCGGATCGGAGTTCACGATCGTCATGGCTGGGCCGAAGAAGCAGCACGTACAATGCGGACCGGCGCGGCGGCCCCTCGTTCAGCGCAAGCGCTTCGGCAATTTCGGCAGCTTGTCGGGATTGAATGCCGGCATCTGCCCTGGTGCTTCAGGTGCGGGCGGCTGTTGTTCCGTGCGGATGAGCGTTCCGTGGAGGATCATGCCCGGCGCCTGAGGTGCCGTCGCGGTGTAGGTCGCGATCCTGCCAGGGCAGCTTCCTTCGATCGTCAGCGTCAGCTCGTCATCGTTGCCGAACACGGTGGCGCGACCGTCGGTATGGCGCCTCGTCGACACGATAGCGGTGAAGCGATCTCCATCGATCTGGCAGGTGCCGTGATAGGTCATCAGGCTGTCACGGCCCCAGATCTGGCCGTCTGCGACATGGACGATCCCGGTACCCTGGTCGATCGGCGTCTTGTACCAAGCCGCGTAGGTGCCGTCCTTCAACATGGGAGCAGCCTCCCCTGGTATTCCCACGCCGACAATTGGCACCATTAGCGCCAACAAACGGTTAATGACCGGGCCCGTGCCAATCCGGTCTTTCCTTGCGCAGCTCGGCCTCGAGCTCCTCGATGATGCTGTGAAGCAGATGCACGGCAAGCGGGTCGGTCACCTCGCGCTCCAGATGCCGGTATCGCGCGATCAAAAATTCCTGCTCTCTCAACTGGTGCTCTGTCATCGGACGGGCCCTCCGACACATCGACGCACAGACGATCAAGCAGTTTCGTTAAAGTTTTCAGATCATTTGCTATGGTTTCTGACCGGTTAAGAGGCCCGCGCCGCCGACCTTCGCCCGCGGGCCTGCAACGATCGCCCGCCGTCATCCAGCGTGCCTTTGAAACCGCGCTCGGCTGGAGCAGGATCAGGCAAAGCACAACCGTTTCGGGCAAGACCCGGTGCCTCGGCCCCGCATAGAACCCGCGCCAACCCGTACAAGTACGGGCCCCTGATCTCAGGCAGCAGGCGATCGGAAGGAGCCACGCAATGACCGGGAGCACCGCATCCAGGCACAATCCCTCGCCCAATGGCCGGCCACCCGTCCCTGGCGCACACCCCGCCGATGTCGCGATTTCCGAGCGGCGCGCCGCCGGATCGGAGATGGCGCGGGTGCTCAGGACCGAACCGACCCGCATGGCCTTGGACGCCTCCGGCGCCGGCATCGCGCACTGGAATCACGACCCATTGCACGACGTCGTCGAGCCCATGAGCCACCACGTGATCATGGCGTATAACGGCGTGATACAGCGCATGGAGCGCCGGACGGGAAAATCGGTTTCGATCGGGACGTTTCGCCCCGGAGTCGTGATCATCATTCCGGAAGGATCGAGCTCCCGATGGGACATTCCGAAGCCGGTCGATGTCGTTCAGCTCTACCTTCCGAATGCGACACTGAAGCGCGTCGCCGGCGAAGCCGGAATCGCAGGGGCGACCGACCTGCTGGAGCGGACGGCGCACCCTGACCCCATCACATCGAGACTGCTGTTGAGCGCAGCGGATGCACTCGAAGGCAACGGGGTCCTGGATTCGCTGTTCCGGCATCAGGTGACGGATCTTCTCGCCACCCGCGTCCTGGCGGCGCACACGGGCACGCGGGCCACGTTCCAACCGGCCATGGGCGGGCTGGCGCCGAAGGTCCTGCTCCGCGCGGTCGAACGGTTGCGCTCGGACGGCGATGCGGACGTCTCGCTCGATGCGCTGGCATCCGATGCCGGCCTCTCGCGCTTCCACTTCTGCCGCGCCTTCAAGGAGAGCACCGGGCTCTCGCCCCATGCCTGGCTGCGCCAACACCGGCTCGAGCAGGCCATGCACAAGCTGCGGGAGAGCGACGAGCCGATCGTCTCGATCGCTGCCGCGCTCGGCTATTCCTCGCAGACGGCGTTCGCGGCGGCGTTCAGGAAGCTGACCGGCGAGACGCCGAGCGATTGGCGCAGGCGCATGCGCTAGCAGCAATCGCTCGATAGCGACAGCAATCGCGCTGGGGCAGCGGCACACCCGATCGGTTAGACCATCATCATGTCCAATCCCACGACGGAGACAGATGATGATCTGGAAAGATGTCGTCCAGCGGCTGGCAACCACTTCATCACGCAAGGGTCTGGCGACCGCAATCGTGTACGGCCTTTCGCTGACTGTCCGCTTCACTTCAGCCGCCGGTGACGAGGCCGACATACAACGCGCTCATCCGGCGCTGTCTGTCGTGACCGGGGACGGGCCCCGCCTTCTCCATCAGGACTGGGGCCGCAAGCCGCCCTCCATCGTCTTTCGTCAGGGCTGGCCGCGGAGCTCGCAGTCGTCCAGCTGCCCCTTCCATTAAGCGCGCGCAAGTCCGCTTCAACCCTTGGCGCCGTTGCTGACCGCAACAGAGCCTGCCGCGAACCCGTAGCCGCGGCGGCAACGCGCCGTCGTGTCCAGGAAGATCAACCAGAGGAGACCACCAATGCGACTAGTCATCATCGGCGCCGGCTTCGCCGGCATGTATGCCGCTCTATCCGCTGCCCGCCTGCGTGACATCCAGGGAGTCTCGCCCGACGAACTCGAAATCGCGCTGGTCGGGCCCGAGCCGACGCTGGTCGTCCGCCCGCGGCTATACGAACAACATCCCGAAACCTTGACGGCACCGCTGCTCGATGTGCTCAAGGCGATCGACGTCACCTATGTTCAGGGCAGCGTCGACACGGTGGAAACCCAATCCCGCATAGTGAGGATCGCCACGGCGAAGGGCACCAAGAAGATGCTCACTTACGATCGCCTCGTGGTCGCCACCGGCAGCCGGCTGTTCCGCCCGAACATTCCGGGCCTCGCCGAGCACGGCTTCAGCGTCGATTCGCTCGACGATGCGATTGCGCTCGACAGGCATCTTCATGGCCTCGCCAAGCGGCCGGCCGTGAACGGACGCGACACGGTCGTCGTCGCCGGCGGCGGCTTCACCGGCATCGAGGCGGCCACCGAAATGCCGGCGCGGCTTCGCGCCGTCCTCGGACCGGATGCAAAGACCCGCGTCATCATCGTCGAGCGCAACAGCGCGATTGCACCCGACATGGGCGAAGGTCCGCGGCCGGTCATCGAGAGCGCACTCCAGAAGCTCG
This sequence comes from Bradyrhizobium sp. USDA 372, assembly GCF_053629095.1. Lineage (NCBI taxonomy): Bacteria > Pseudomonadati > Pseudomonadota > Alphaproteobacteria > Hyphomicrobiales > Nitrobacteraceae > Bradyrhizobium > Bradyrhizobium sp. USDA 372. The sequence goes on from NZ_JBRJHR010000001.1 coordinate 1,904,725, forward strand.
GCGTGGAAACCCGCCTCGGCGCCGGGGTGGCCTCGCTCGATGCGTCCGGCGTGACCTTGTCCAACGGTGAACACATCGAAACCGAGACCGTGATCTGGGCGGCGGGGATTCGTGCGGCCCCTTTGACGAGCCAGATTCCCGCCGAGCGCGACAATTTCGGCCGGTTGCTGGTCGACCCCTGTTTGCGGGTGCCAGGCGTCGAGGGCGTCTTCGCAACCGGCGATGCGGCCCGTGCCGCCTGCGACGACGAGGGCAATTACGCGCTGATGTCGTGCCAGCACGCCACGCGGATGGGCGCCTTTGCCGGCAACAATGCCGCCGCCGAGCTGCTCGGCGTTCCGACCAGGCCGTACCACCAGAGGGCCTACGTCACCTGTCTCGATCTCGGCGAAGCCGGCGCACTGTTCACGCGCGGCTGGGAGCGCAAGGTCGAGATGGTCGGCGACGTCGCCAAGAAGACGAAGCGGGAGATCAACACCGTCTGGATTTATCCGCCGAAGGCCGAACGCGCCGCCGCGCTCGCATCGGCCGATCCGGAACGCGTGACCAGCCTCTAACGCACGACACCATGACGGCCGCGCTCCCTGGCTGCGCGGCCTGATCAACAAGATCAGCCAGCAGCATGAAACAGGAGAACAACATGAACCTCCACAACACCTCATACGCCGCGAAACCCGAAGAGCTCGTGCCGTCGCGCTACGCGCTCAAGATCGGTGAGATCGACGTGCTCGTGGTCAGCGACGGCGTTCTGCCGCTGCCGACCACCATGTTGGCGCACAACGCCGCCCCGGCCGATCGGGCCGCCTGGCTGCGTGACATGTTCCTGCCGCCCGACGCTTTCGACTGGGCACTGAATGCGGTCATGGTGCGAAGCGGCGGCAAGACCATTCTCATTGACGCCGGCCTTGGCTCCGACCCGAACTTGCACTTGCCGCGGGCCGGGCAGTTGATCAAGCGACTGGAGGCTGCCGGCATCGATCTTTCCTCCGTGACCGATCTGGTGCTCACCCACATGCACATGGACCACATCGGCGGGCTGCTCGTCGACGGTGTGAAGCAGCGGCTGCGCCCGGACCTGCGGATCCACGTCGCGGCGGCGGAGGTCAAGTTCTGGGAAGCACCTGATTTCTCTCACACCAACATGCCTCAGGGCTTCCCCGATGCGCTGCGGGCGACCGCCAAGCAGTTCGTGAAAGCCTATGGCAGTCAGCTCAGGCCGTTCGATGAGGCGCACGAGGTTGCGCCGGGCGTCGTCGCACGGCGCACCGGCGGTCACACTCCCGGGCACAGCGTGGTTCGCATCGCGTCCGGCGGCGAGGCGCTGACGTTTGCCGGCGACGCCGTGTTCGCCGTCGGGTTCGACCAGCCCGACTGGCACAACGGTTTCGAACACGATCCCGAGGAGGCTGCGCGCGTGCGTACCCGTCTTCTGCGGGAGCTTGCCAAGACTGGCGAGATGCTGGTGGCCACGCACCTGCCGTTCCCGTCGGTCGGACGGGTCGCGGCGGATGGCGACGCCTTCCGCTGGGTGCCGGTGTTCTGGGACTACTGAGCCGAGTGGACGCTGCGCTTCCTTCTCCTCCTTTGGGAGGAGGAGGCGTCAGCGCCTGCTGCAACTCAGAACGTCACCCGCGTCCCAGCGTCGAATGCCCTTGGCCGTGCCGGGCCGACCGAGCGCGGACCTTACTTGATAACGCAGTCTGATTTTGCATGTGGTGAGCCATTGGCGAGCGCATGCCGCCTCATCTCGTGAGGCACGACATCACCTCAGCGCCGAGGTTGGCGTCCGGACCGTTGCTTCCAATTGCGCGCCCCGCGGGCTTCTGCTAGCTTGAGGTACGTGCCTCATTTCACCTCGCCGGCCGGGTCGGTGACCCGCCTCTGCCGCAACGATGCGGGTGGCGGCCGATTGCCGCGCCGCCGGGGGTGAGGCATGCGCCCAATCTGGGCTCAAGCAGAGTTGGCCATCGAAAACGGCCGACCGCCTTAGGGGAGGATGATATGCAGCGTCTCTTGGTTGCAGGTGCGTCTATTGCCTTCGCGATTGCAGCGGGGTTCGGCTCGGCCGATGCGGCGGACAAGAAGGTTCTGGCCTTCGTCGTCAATGGCGCATCCGACTTCTGGAAGATCGCCGAGGCCGGGATGAAGAAGGCGCAGGGCGAGTTGCCCAACTACGAGCTCCAGTTCAAATATCCGGAACAGGCTGCGGCCGCCGTGCAGCAGCGCGTGATGGACGACCTCGTCGCCGCCGGTGCCGCCGGCATCATGGTCAGCGCGGTCGATCCGAAGAACCAGACCGAGCACCTCAACAAGGTTGCGTCCCAGACGGTGCTGTTCACCACCGACAGCGACGCGCCGCAATCCAAGCGCGTGGCCTATATCGGCTCTTCCAACACCGACCTCGGCAAGGAGGCAGGAAAGCTGATGGTCAAGGCGCTGCCGAACGGCGGCAAATGCGTCGGCTTCGTCGGCCTGCCCGGCGCCGACAATGCGCGCGAGCGCATCGAGGGCGTGAAGGAGACGATCAAGGGCTCGAAGGTCGAGCTCGTCGACGTTCGCGGCGACGAGATCGACCAGACCCGCGCCAAGCGCAATGTCGAGGACATCCTCGCGGCCATGCCCGATGTGAGCTGCCTCGTCGGCTTCTACTCCTACAATACGCCGCGGATCTACGAGGTGCTCAAGGAGGCCGGCAAGCTCGACAAGATCAAGATCATCGGCTTTGACGAGGATCCGATCACGCTCGGCGGCGTCAAGGAAGGCAGCATCGTCGGCACGGTGGTGCAGCAGCCGTTCGAGTGGGGCTATCAGGGCATGAAGCTGATGGCGAACTACATCGGCGGCAACAAGTCCGGCATTCCGGCCAACGGCATCATCATCGTGCCCGGCAAGGTCATCGAAAAGGCGAATGTCGACGAGTTCATGGCCTCGATGAAGCAGATGCTGAAAAAGTAGGAGATATCCGCGCTGCCCGCCGCGCAGCCTACCATGCCAGAACCGTTCCTCGAGCTGGTCGACATCAGCAAGAGCTATCCAGGCGTGGTCGCCCTCGACCACGTCGGTCTCCAGGTGTCGCCCGGCGAGGTCGTTGCGCTGATCGGCGAGAACGGCGCCGGCAAGTCGACGCTGATGCGCGTGCTCGGCGGGGTCGTGGAGCCGAGCGGCGGCGTCATCCTTGTCGACGGCGTCGCGCGAGGCTCGCTCACCGTGGCGGACGCGATCAAGGCGGGCATCGCCTTCGTCCATCAGGAACTGAACCTCTTCGACAATCTCGACGTCGCCGGCAACGTCTTCATCGGCCGCGAGCCCGTGCACGGCGGGCCCTTGCGGCTGATCGACCGCAAACGGATGCATGCCGATGTCGCGCCGCTGCTGGAGCGGCTCGGCTGCGATTTCGCGGCCGATGCGCCGCTCGCCGAACTGTCGCTGGCGCAGCGCCAGCTCGTCGAGATCATGAAGGCGCTTTCGCTCGATGCTCGTCTCGTCATCATGGACGAGCCGACCTCGAGCCTGACGCTCGCCGAGACGGACCGCCTGATGCGGACCGTGGCCAGCCTGAAAGCCCACGGAGTCAGCGTCATCTTCATCACACATCGGCTCAACGAGGTGATGCAGTGCGCCGACCGCGCGGTCGTGCTGCGCGACGGGCGCATGGTCGGCGCACTGACACGTGCGGAACTCTCTCCGGCGGCGATGATTCGCCTGATGATCGGCCGCGACCTGAAATCGCTCTACGTTCCGCCGGCCGCGCCGCCCGGCGACAGCGTGCTCGATATCGTCGATGCGGTCACCGACACCTATCCCGGCCGCGCCGTGAGCCTGTCGGTCCGCCGCGGCGAGATCCTCGGACTTGCCGGTCTCGTCGGGTCCGGCCGCACGGAGCTCGCGCGCGCCCTCTTCGGCATCGACCGATTGCGCGGCGGCGCGATACGACTCGATGGCGAGCCGATCCGGATCGCAAGCCCACGGGCCGCCATCGAGCAAGGCATCTATCTTGTTCCGGAGGACCGCAAGGGCGCGGGCCTGCTGCTCGACGTCTCGATCACGGAAAACATCTCGCTGCCGGATCTGGCCTCCTATATGCGCTTCTGGCTGGTGGATAGCGCGCGCGAGAACGAGAATGCGGTGCGTCAGCGCGAGCGCCTCAAGATCCGCGCGCCCGATGTCAAGACCGTCGTCGGCTCTTTGTCGGGCGGCAACCAGCAAAAGGTCGTGCTCGCCAAATGGCTCTCGATGCAGCCGAAGGTGCTGATTGTCGACGAGCCGACGCGCGGGGTCGATGTCGGAGCCAAGCAGGAGATCTACGGCATGCTGCGCCGCCTGACTGATGCCGGCGTGGCGATCCTGATGATCTCCAGCGACATGGAGGAGGTGATCGGGGTCAGCGACCGGCTCGCGGTCATGCATGAGGGCGCGATCTCGGGCTTCCTTGATCGCAGCCAGTTCAGTGAGCACAATGTGCTGCAGCTTGCCGTTGGCCACACAATCGCGGCGGAGGGACCTTGAGCAAGAAAGACCTGAGCCTTCTCGTTCTGATTCTGGTGGTCGGGACCGTCGTCGCCCTGATCAATCCGAGATTCCTGTTCGTGGGCAATCTCTCCAACACCGCCAACCAGATCGGGCTGTTCGGCATCTTCTCCATCGCGGAAGCCTTCATCATCATCATCGGCGGGATCGAGCTGTCGGTCGGTTCGGTGATCGCACTGCTGGGCGTCCTGTTCATCGACCTCATCGTCAATCACGACGTCAACTGGGTCGTAGCCCTCGCGATGATCGTCGCGGCCGGGCTCGTGATCGGCCTCGTCCATGGCACGCTGACGACCCGGATGCGGATCCAGCCTTTCGTTGTCACGCTGTGCGGCCTCCTGATCTATCGCGGCGCGGCGCGCTATTACACCGAGGACGCGACGGCTGGCTTCGGCTTCGGCGCGAGCTTTCCGACGCTGGAATGGCTGGCCGCCGGCCGCACCAACGTGCTCGGCTTTCCGCTGCCGCACAGCGTGGTGGCGCTCGCCGTGGTGGCCGTGATCGCCTGGGTGGTGCTTCACCGCTCGGTGTTCGGCCGCTATCTCTTTGCCGTCGGCAAGAACGAGGAAGCGGCACGCTATTCCGGCATTCGCACCAACCGCGTGATCGTCTCGGCCTATGTCATCTGTGGCGGGCTGACAGCGTTTTCGGCAATCCTGATCGCGATGTATACTCGTTCGATTTCCCCCGCCGTGCACGGCTCGTTCTACGAGCTCTACGCCATCGCCGCCGCAGTGCTCGGCGGCTGCTCCTTGCGCGGCGGCGAAGGCTCGATCATCGGCGTGGTGCTCGGCACCGTGCTGCTCCAGGTGCTGCAGAATCTGGTCAACCTGCTGGGCATTCCGAGCTCGCTCAATTTCGCGGTGATGGGAACGGTGATCCTGATCGGCGTGCTCGGAGATCAGTATCTCGTGCAACGACGCCAACGCGTGGGAGTGGCCAAAGGCCGGGAGCAGGCGAGCGTCGCTGCGGCGCCGCTCGAGCGAGTGAAGGTGGAGTGAAGGCGAGGGTCTCGCCGGCCTGTCGTCGACATAGACGGCCATCCAAGAGAGGACGTTCCAAAATATCTAGAACGTCACCCGCATCCCCGCATAGAACGCGCGCGGCCGCGCCGGGCTGAGCGAGCGCGGGTCGGTGAAGGCATTGCCGCCGTTGGTGAAGTTGGGCAAGGCCCCGGTATCGAAGAATTGTCCGTAGGTCGCGTAGCGCTTGTCGAAGATGTTGTCGACACGGCCATAGAGCTGGATGTTCTTCGTCACCTGGTAGGAGGTGTTGAGATTGAACACCGTGTAGGACGGCAGCTTCGCGAACTGGTTCGACTCGTCGCCGACGAGATATTGGCTGGAGACGAACAGCGCGTTGCCGCCGACCTTCCAGACGTCGGTCACGGCGTAGTCGACACCAACCTTGACGCGGTGGCGCGGGATCGCGGGGATCTGGTTGCCGGGCCTGACCTGGATGGTGTCGGTGGCAGGGTCTCTGAACGGGCTCTCCGAGCCGAGCTCGAGCGGATCAAGGAAGCGCGCATCGACGAACGCATAGCTCGCCTGGACCTGCAGCGTGGGCGACTTGATGCTGACTTCGGCTTCGAGCCCCTGCCGCCGGGTGCGGCCGACATTGGAGAAATAGCCGAAGCCGGTCCGCCCGACGACAGGCACCGCTACGATATCGTCATAATTGGTGGCACGGAAGCCGCCGACCTTCCATCCGAGCGTGCCGATGTTCAGCTCCTTGGTACCGCGAAAACCGGCTTCCACGGTCTTGGAGACGACCTGCTTCAACGGCGGATCCGCGACCAGAAACGCCGCGAGCAGGCAGGGCCTGGCGGGATCGGCGCAGCCGAGCTCGAGCGGTGTCGGCACGCGGTTGGCCTCGGAATAGCCGGCATAGGCGGTCAGCTCGGGCGTGATCTTGTAGGTGCCGCCGATGATCGGGTTGAAGCGGGTGTAGGTGTGATCGCCGTTGAGCGCGGTGCCGAGCTGGTCCTCCAGCGAGATCCGCGCCACGTTGAAGCGACCGCCGCCCGTGATGGCGAAAGCATCCGTGACGTTGAACGTGTCCATCGCATAGAGGCCGTTGTATTGGTTGACAGTCCGCAGCGAGACGGGGCCGGCGACCGGGTTTGCCGTGGGAGTCGGGCCCAGGAAAACGCCGCTGCCGCTGACGACGTAGTTCTCTCCGATCGAGCCGATCTCGGCGGTGGCGTTGTAGCGCGTGACGCTGGCGTCGTAGGTGGCGCCGATCACGAAGCGGTTGTCGTGGCCGAACAGCTGATCGCTGTTGGTCGCCTGCCCCGACACGCCGAGGGTGGTCGAACGGATCGAGCCGCGGTCGATCTCGCCGAGGATGGTTCCCGGCGCGAAGGGATTGGCGAGTTGCGCGCCACCCGCGCCGTTCGCCGCGGTGGTGTCATCGCCGAAGCACAGCAGCGCCGGATCCGCACCGCACTCCTGCACGTCGGTCGGGTTGCCGTCGACCACCTTCTGCTCGTACCTGCGCACGTGAGCGGTGCCTTCGAACGTCCAGGTCGGCGTCGCCTCGACCTTGCCGGTCAGGTTGAGATAGCCGACGCGATTGGAGGTGGTCTGCGGCGTGGTGTAGGTCGCGCCCCAATATTTGTCGAGCAGCTCGGCCGGGACAGTGGCGCTGGCCCCGAAATCGTTCTTGGCGACGCCCATGTTGGCGTGGAATTCGCTGTTGCCGGCTTTGTAACCGACATCGCCGTAGAAGCGCCGCACCGTCGATTGGGAGAAATTGCGGAAGCCGTTGTCGCGCAGGCCTTCGAGCGCGGCATAGACGGCATAGTTCTGGTCGACCTGCTTGCCCCATTGCGCCGAGCCCTGGACGCGGCCGAACGATCCGCCCATGAGGTCGAGCTCGGCGCCCTGATAGGTGAAGCCGTCCTTCATTTGCAGGTTGATCGCGCCGCCGAGCGCATTGAGACCGAAGGCCGGGTTGTTGGTCACCAGCGTCACCGACCTGATCGCGGCGGTGGGGATCAGGTCCCAATTGACGGCATCCGAGAATGCCTCGTTGATGCGGACGCCGTTCTGATACACCGCCAGACCTTGCGGCGTGCCGGTCACGGGCGATGCGACAAAGCCGCGGAATTCGACATCCGGCTGGAACGGATTGCCGGTGACTTCGCTAATGTTGACGCCGGCGATGTTGTCGCGCAGCGCGTCCGTGACGTTCAGCGAGCCCGTGCGCCTGATCTGGTTGGCATCGACGGCATTGATCGCCGACGGGACCTTGTCGACGTCGAGACCGCGGCCGATGCCCGGCGAGGTCGGATAGACGTAGATCCGTGTCCTCGGCGCGGCGGACGACGGCGCCCCGACGCGCGCAACCGGTCGCGACGGCGCCGCGCGCCGCGTCGCCGGAGGTGGTGCGGAGACCTCAACCGGCGGCAGGTTCTGGACGTTGGTCTCCTCGTCCGGCGCGGCCCCGGCAGGGCTCGCAAAGATCAAGCCCGATATAAACCCGGTCGACACCGAGGCCGTCAGCAAACCACGCTTGAACCAAACAACCCAGCCCATCCCCGCCTTCCCATCCGTGACCACCGACTGTCTTGATTTTCCGCCGATTGGTCGAGACGAGTTTATTCGGCCGCAATGCGGGCGCCAGCCACAAAAGGTCGGGTCCAATCCGCGCCCATTTTCCCGACCAAATCGGGAATTTTTCCCGGTCGCTTCGGGTGCGATCACGTTACCGCTGTCGGTACCAGCGCTTCCACGGTCACGCCGCCGTCACCGGAGACGACATTGAGCGTGCCGCCGAGCGCCAGGATCCGCTCGCGCATGCCGACGAGGCCGAAGCCGAGCTTCTGGCCCGGCTCCATGCCGCGGCCGTTGTCGCTGACCCGCACTCGGGCGCAGCCGCGGCCGCCGGCCTGCTCCACCGGCTCGATGACGACGCTGACCGAGGTCGCGCCGGCGTGGCGGAACACATTGGTGAGCGCCTCCTGCACGATGCGGTAGATGGTGAGATCGGCGGTCTCGCCGGTTGCGCCCAGCGCCGGCGAGATCGACGTCTCGATCGCGACGTCGGGACGCGACTCCCGCCACAGCCGCGACAGGGATTCCAGCGCCTGGCGCAGGCCGAGCTCGGCAAGGCCCACGGGCCGAAGGCGCTCCAATACGCGGCGGTTGAACTGCTGAAGCGCATTGATCTGCTCCAGCATGGCGCTGCCATGTTTGCGCACGGCATCCGCACTCGGCTCACGTCCGTCCGCCTGCTTCGCCAGCGCGCTCGCATGCGCGCGCAGCGAGAACAGATAGGGCCCGAACTCGTCGTGCAGCTCGCGCGCGATCTCCTTGCGCTCGATGTCCTGCAGCGACACGGCACGCTCGGCAAGGCGCCGCTTCTCCTCGACCGCTTCACCGAGTGTCGCGGCAAGATGGTTGAGCCTGGTGCAGATCGCGGCAAGCTCCGGCGCGCCGCCCGGCGCGACACGGGCCTCGTAATGTCCGCTTTCGAGCTTGCCCATGGCCTCCGCCAGCGACTGCAGCGGTGCCAGGGCACGGCCGACCACCTTCATCATCAGGAAAAACAGCGCGAGCGCGACCACCGAGCCGACCTCGAGCTGGGTCACGATGCCGTCCCAGATCTCGGCGATCTCGTCGTCGGGGTGCGAGGTGATCACCAGCGAGCCGGGCTTGCCGCGGATCGAGACCGGCACGCTGACCGCGGTCTGCTCGGGATGAACCAGGCTGACGAACCAGGCCGGCGGGCCGCGCACGTCGCCATCGGCGCCAAGCCGGGGCGGCGTCAGCGGGTTCCCACCGGAATCGTGCAGCGCGATGCTGACATGGCGCAGGCGGCTGAGATCGCGGGCGATCTGGTTCAGCCTGGCATCCGGATCGGGCGCCTCGTTGAGATCCGCAACGATCATCTCGATGAATTCGCGCGCGAGGCGGATTACGCTCTGGTCCTCGGCCTGCACGCGCGGGCCGGCCTCGGCGACCTGGCGGCCGATATTGACCGCGAGCCCCAGTGCCAGCAGCAACGCCAGCAAGAGATTGATGCGCCCGCGCAAGGAAAGATTTTGCCACATTGGTCTCGCTCGTGCCTCGCGAAGGGTTGGCCGCGCCTGTCCGATGACGTTGACAGAGCCGAACCGCCCGATATCTAATCGGAAGCGTACAGCAATCCCGGCCGGGGTGCATGAGGCGACACGAGACGCGCGTCTTGTCTGATCACCTCATGCGGCGCAGAACAGGCAAGCTCCAGGGGACGTGGCTGTCGCGAGGAACGCCCATGCGCATTCTGATCGTCGACGATCATCCCATCGTCGCCTCCGGCTGCCGTGCCGTGCTGGCCGACGAAGGCGAGATCGAGATTTTGGAGGCCGCCGACGCCGAGGACGGCGAGTGCGTCTTCATCGTCGAACGTCCCGACCTCTGCATCATCGACATCAATCTGCCGACCGTCTCCGGATTCGAGCTCGCGCGCCGCATCCTCGAGCGTGCTCCCGAGGCCCGCATCATCATGTTCAGCATGAATGACGACCCCGCCTTCGCCGCGCGCGCGATCGAGTGCGGTGCCAAGGGCTACGTCTCCAAGACCGGCGACCCCGACGACCTCGTCGAGGCGATCCGCGCCGTCGGAAGCGGCGGCACCTACCTTCCGACCGCGATCGCGCGCAGCATCGCCTTTGCGGGGCCGACGCTGGCGCAAAACCCGCTGTCGAAGCTGAACGCGCGCGAGATGGAGATCCTGCGGCTGCTCAGCGCCGGCAAGAGCCTGTCCGAGATCGCCTGGCTGGTGCAATCGTCCTACAAGACGGTCGCCAATACCTCGTCCATCATGCGCCAGAAGCTCGGGGTGAAGACCTCGGTCGAACTGGTGCGGCTGGCGATCGACAGCGGCGTCGCCTGACGACGCCACAAATTCGGTCACACAAGCGTTGCAATCTTGATGTGGTGAGATGCCACGGAGTCTTTCGGCATGACGATTCAGACTGTCTCGACCAACAAATCCCATGGCGGCGTGCAGGGCGTCTATCGCCACGCCAGCCAGGCGACCGGAACCGACATGGTGTTCTCGGTCTATATCCCGCCACATGCGGACGGCGCCAAACTGCCCGTGGTCTGGTACCTGTCCGGGCTCACCTGCACGCATGCCAACGTCACCGAGAAGGGCGAATTCCGCAAGGCTTGCGCCGAGCTCGGCCTGATCTTCGTCGCGCCCGACACCTCACCGCGCGGGCCCGACGTGCCAGGCGATGCCAACAACGCCTATGATTTCGGCCTCGGGGCCGGCTTCTATGTGGACGCCACGCAAGAGCCGTTCGCGCGCAACTATCGCATGTGGAGCTACGTCACGGACGAGCTGCCGAAGCTCGTGGCGGAGAACTTCCCGGTCGATGCCAGGCGGCAATCAGTGATGGGGCACTCGATGGGCGGCCACGGCGCGTTGACGGTGGCGCTACGCAACCCGCACCGCTTTCGCGCAGCCAGCGCGTTTGCCCCGATCGTGGCGCCCTCGCTCGTGCCTTGGGGCATCAAGGCGCTGTCCGGCTATCTCGGGCCGAACAAGGATTCCTGGCGCAACCACGACACGGTGGCGCTGATCGAGGACGGCGCCAAGTTCTCCGGCTTCCTGGTCGATGTCGGCGAGGCCGACAATTTCCTGAAGGAGCAGCTCAAGCCGGAGCTGCTCGAGGCCGCCTGCGCCAAGGCCGGCATCCCGCTGACGCTGCGGCGCCAGGCGGGCTACGACCACAGCTATTATTTCATCTCGACCTTCATGAGCGATCACCTGCACTGGCATGCGGCAAGATTGACGGCGTGATCTTGCTCTCTCCTCCCCCTCTCCCCGTTCTTACGGGGAGAGGCGAAGACCTCATGGCTTACCGTAATTCGGCGCCAGCAGGCGGTTGCGGATGAGGTAGCTCATGGTGCGCGACCAGGATTCATCCGTGTTGCCGCGCATGTCGGCGCTGGCGGCGGTGATCATGTTGCCGGTCTTCACGTCGCGCAGATAGACGTTGAGATTGATGATCAGGTTCGAGACCTTTTGCACGAGCCCGGTGATCTCCAAATCGGCACCGAGCTGCCCGGCGAGCTTGAGGTCGCAGCCGCCGCAGGCCTGCAGGTTGGCGTGACGGGCAGCCTCCCGTACCGGCGCGATGTCGAGCACCTGGAACTTGCCCGACTCTGCCAATTCCTTGCGCAGCTGCTCGCTGATGCGCAGGAGCCGCGCCTCTTCCGGCTTGGAGCCGTAGAACTCGCCCGGCAGGCTGGTGTCGATCAGCTCGAAATCGAACACCGCGAGTTTCGGCGGGTCGGCGAGCGCGGCCGCGCCCGTCAACAGCAAAGCCGCGATCGCCAACAATGCTCGCATGATCGTGATTCCCGGCCGTGCGCGCGCGGGGACGAAATGCGGGGTTGCATGGCCTGACAATTTGGTCATGCTTGAAGCAGAGACAATTCTTCACCGGCGGTCAAGCCGGGGAGATCGTCTGGAGGAAACATGACCCGATGGTTGGCCGGCCTGATCGGCTTTGGTCTTGCGGCGACGAGCGCGCTTGCGGCCGATCCCGTCACGGTCGGCGTCGGCTATCTCGGAATCGCCGGCACCCGATCGACGCTGTCGCTGGTCGAGCAGCCCGCCGAGAATGACGGCGTCGCCGGCGCGCGCCTTGCCATCGAGGACAACAACACCACCGGGAAATTCACCGGCCAGCGCTTCACGCTGGAGGAGCGCCGCATCAGGGAAGGCGAGGACGTGGCGCAGGCTGCGACCGCGCTCGCCGAGAAGAACGGCTTCATCATCGCCGACCTCCCCGCCGATGCGCTTCTGAAGGCCGCGGACGCCCTGCGCGACCGCGGCACGCTGCTGTTCAACGCCGGCGCGATCGACGAGCGGCTGCGCGAGGCCGATTGCCGCGCCAACGTCATCCACACCGCGCCGACGCGCGCGATGCTGGCGGACGCACTCGGCCAATATCTGGTGTGGAAGAAGTGGTCGCGCTGGCTGCTGGTGGTCGGCTCGCACGACGAGGACAGGCTGTTCGCCGATGCGCTCCGGCGAACCGCGGCGCGGTTCGGTGCCAAGATCGTGCAGGAGCGGACCTTCGAGGACAAGGGCGGCGCGCGGCGCACCGATAGCGGCGTGACGCAGATCCAGCGCCAGATTCCTGTCTTCACGCAACAGGCGCCGGCCTATGACGTGCTGGTCGCCGCCGACGAGAGTGAGGTGTTCGGCGCCTATCTGCCCTATCGCACCTGGGATCCGCGTCCGGTCGCCGGCTCGGCCGGCCTCGTGCCGCGCAGCTGGGACGCATCGCAGGACCAATGGGGCGCGATCCAGATGCAGAACCGCTTCATCAAGCTGAATTCGCGGCGGATGACCGCGCTCGACATGCAGGCCTGGACCGCGGTGCGCATGATCGGCGAAGCCACCTCGCGCACCAATTCCGGCGAGGTCAAGAAGGTCACCGATTTCATCAAGGGCCCGGATTTCTCCGTCGCCGCCTTCAAGGGCACGCGGCTGACCTTGCGCGACTGGAATTGGCAGCTGCGCCAGCCGATCCTCCTGGTCGACGGCCGCATGGTGGTATCGGTGTCGCCGCAGGAAGGATTCCTGCACCAGGTCTCCGAGCTCGACACGCTCGGCTACGATCGCCCGGAGAGCAAATGCAAGCTGAAATGAGGACGCAGATGTTGCGCATGTGGCGTGTGGGGCTTCTGTCCGGGCTGGCGCTCGTCGCATTGCCCGCGCATGCTTTCATCGCCTATGTCTCGAACGAGAAGAGCAACACGGTCTCGGTGATCGATACCGACAGCTGGACCGTGACCAAGACCATCAAGGTCGGCCAGCGTCCGCGCGGCATCGATTTCACCCGCGACGGCAAGTTCGTGATGGTCGCGGTCGGTGACGACGACACCATCCAGGTGATCGACACCAAGACGCAAAGCGTGGTGGACAGCCTGCCCTCCGGACCCGACCCCGAGCTGTTCGCGCAGGATGCGGCCGGCAAGATCCTCTATGTCGCCAACGAGAACGACAACACGGTGACGGTGATCGACCTCGAGAAGCGCACCCGGCTCGGCGATATCCAGGTCGGCGTCGAGCCCGAGGGCATGACCATCAGCCCGGACGGCAAGACGCTGATCAACACGTCCGAGACGACCAACATGGCGCATTTCATCGAAACGTCGTCGCGCCAGATCGTCGCCAACGTGCTGGTCGACGCGCGGCCGCGCTTTGCCGAGTACAAGCACGATTCTTCGGAGGTCTGGGTGTCCTCGGAGATCGGCGGCACCGTCTCGATCATCGACCCCAAAAAGCACGAGGTGATCGGCAAGGTCACGTTCGAGATCCCGGGCCTGCGGAAGGAGGCGATCCAGCCGGTCGGGATCGGCATGACCAAGGACGACAAGACCGCCTTCGTCGCGCTCGGCCCCGCCAACCGCATCGCCGTGGTCGACGTCGCCTCGCGCAAGGTGACGAAATATCTCCTGGTCGGGCAGCGGGTCTGGCACATGGCGTTCACGCCGGACGAGAAATATTTGCTCACCACCAACGGCGTGTCGAACGATGTCTCCGTCATCGACGTTGCCGCGCAAAAAGTGATCAAGACCATTCAGGTGGGCGAACTGCCCTGGGGCATTGCGATCGCGCCATGACCAGCCCTGCCCCGATCGCCGAACCGCAGCAGACGCCGAGACCGGGAGCGGCCACGGTGCCGGCGTTGTCGATCGAGGGCGTCAGCCATGCCTATGGTCCGCGGCGCGCCTTGACGGACGTGTCCTTCAATGTGCAGCCCGCGAGCTTCACGGCGCTGCTGGGACTCAACGGCGCCGGCAAAAGCACGCTGTTCTCGCTGATCACGCGCCTGTTCGGCATCCAGTCCGGCCGCGTCGGCATTTTCGGGCACGACGTCAGCAAGAGCCCCGGCGAGGCGCTGCGGCTGCTCGGGGTCGTGTTCCAGCCGCGCACGCTCGATCTCGACCTGTCGCTGACGCAGAACCTGCTCTATCACGCCGCGCTGCATGGCATCGGCCGCCGCGACGCCTCGGCGCGCAGCGCCGAGCTGCTCGGGCGCATCGGCCTTGCCGATCGCGCCGCGAGCAAGGTGCGCGACCTCTCGGGCGGACAGATGCGGCGGCTGGAGATCGCGCGGGCGCTGCTGCATCGGCCGCGCCTCTTGCTGCTCGACGAGCCGACCGTCGGCCTCGACGTCAAGGCTCGCGCCGACATCATCAGCCATGTCCGCCAGCTCGTGACCGAGCAGGGCATCGGCGTGCTCTGGGCCACGCACCTGTTCGACGAGATCATGCCCAGCGACGATCTCGTGGTGCTGCACCAGGGAAAGGTGCTGGCGCAGGGGCCGATGAGCCGCGTCGTCGCGGAGGCCGGTGCGCAGGACGTCAACACCGCCTTCATGCGCCTGACCGGCGCGCAAACCATGCCTGGAGGCGGCGCATGAGCAGCATCACAACGCGCGAGGCGCCGCGGGGATTTTCGCTCTCCGAGTACATGACCTGCCTCACTGGCATCGTCTGGCGCGAGGGGCTGCGCTTCCTGCATCAGCGCGAGCGCTTCGTCTCGGCACTGGTGCGTCCCCTGGTGTGGCTGTTCATCTTTGCCGCCGGCTTCCGCCAGGTGCTCGGCATCTCCATCATCCCGCCCTACGAGACCTACATCCTCTACGAGGTCTATATCGCGCCGGGGCTGATGGCGATGATCCAGCTCTTCAACGGCATGCAGTCCTCGCTGTCGATGGTCTATGACCGCGAGATGGGCAACATGCGAACGCTCCTGGTGAGCCCGCTGCCGCGTGGGTTCCTGTTGTTCTGCAAGCTGCTCGCGGGCACCGCGGTATCGTTGCTCCAGGTCTATGCGTTCCTGCTGATCGCCTGGCTCTGGGACATCACCCCGCCGCCCCAGGGCTATCTCACCGTGCTGCCGGCGCTGATCCTGTCGGGGCTGATGCTGGGCTCGCTCGGCATGCTGATCTCGTCGGGCATCAAGCAGCTGGAGAACTTCGCCGGTGTCATGAACTTCGTGATCTTCCCGATGTTCTTCGCCTCCTCCGCGCTCTACCCGCTCTGGCGGGTGCAGGAGGGCAGCCCCTATCTCTACTATCTGTGCGAGGCCAATCCGTTCACCCATGCGGTTGAGCTGATCCGCTTCGCGCTGTATGGCCAGGTCAACTGGATCTCGCTGGCGGTGGTCGCGACCTGCACAATCGTCTTCATGATCGGCGCGATCCTGGCCTATGATCCCTCGCGCGGGCTGGCGCGACGCGGGCCTGCGGGAGGCGAAGGATGATTGTTCGAGTTCTCGCCAGTGCTGTCCTGGTGCTCGCTGTTGCGAGCACGGCGGCGCACGCCGCCGATCCCCGCTATCCGGACTGGCCGTGCACCCAGGCCAAGGTGCCGGAGATCTCGCTGGCTGCCGTGTGGGCCGGTCCGCCGCTCGACGACGTCCAGAACAGATGGAAGGACGACGCCAGGATCAGCGCGCTCGTCGCAAAGCTGGCGGCGCGCAAGACGCCGCTGGATGAGGCGGAAAAGCTGGTGAAGGAGTTTCTCGCAGGTTCCGCCGCCGACAAGAGTGCGAACGCCAGGCTGCTGTTCGCCGGCCTGTTCGACACGCTCAACGCCCAGCGCTCCCAGGTCATGAACGGGCTCGAACGCGTCAGCCGCAAGCAGCGCGATGCCGCCGACAAGATCCGCGAAGAGACGATTCAGCTCCAGGCCCTGCAAGGGGCCACACCGCGTGACGAGGCGAAGGTCGAGGCGCTCAGCAACGAGTTGATCTGGAAGACCCGGATCTTCGAGGACCGCCACAAGGTGGTGCGCTTCGTCTGCGAGGTTCCAACCTCGATCGACCAGCGCCTGTTCGCGCTCGGACGCGTGATCCAGCAGGAAATGGAATAGCGTCAGTTGGGCTGACGGCTCACGGAAAGTTCCCGCAATCGCCTCAGCAACGTTAACCTTTCGCCGCGCTATCTGCCGGAACCAAATCGATTTATGATGGCTTGTCGAAGTGAACTCCAGACGTCGGGAGGCCTCGATGGGAACCACAAGATTCATGTTCGCGGGCGCCGCGGTCCTCGGCATGCTCGCAACCAGCGCCTTCGCTGACGACATGACCGGGATGATCACGCGGATCGATCGGCTCAACGGCACGATCTCGATCCAGCAGACGCAGAAGGGCACGGTCGGCGCCAGCACCGGCAGCGCCGGCGCGCTGCAGGAGTACAAGGCCAAGGATGCCGCGATGCTGGACGCCGTCCATGCCGGCGACAGGGTGAGCTATTCTGCGACCGAGACCAACGGTACGGGCACGTTGACGAAGTTGCAGAAGCAGAAGCCGTAACACCGTCTTTCGTCTCCCGCTTGCAGGGACAGGCAGAGCACTTCGCCCAACCGTTACTGGTCCGGGCGCGGTTCCGGCTGCGCTTCCTCGGTCGGAAGTTTTGCTCCCTCCCAGCCGTCGGTGCCGTCGGGATACCAGGCGATGTTGGAATAGCCGTAAGCCAATGCGCGCCTGGCTGCGTTCCAGGACATCCAGCAATCGGCGAGGCAATAGATCACCAGCAGCGCGGCCTTGTCGCCGCGCGAGGCGCGCACAAGGCCACGCTGGAGATAATCGTCCATGGCGCGCGGCAGATTGCCGTAGCCGGTGTCCGGCAGCCAGAGGCTGCCCGGAATGTTCCTGCGCGGCGCATCACGCCACACCGTGCCCGCAGGCAGGTTCTTCGGCTTCGGCGGGCGCGGCATCACATCGACGAAAGCGCCGCTGCTCGCGCGCCAGATCGCCTCCGCCTCTCCGGTCGTGAGCACGCGCGCGCCAGCGAGCGTCGCCGGCACCGGCGCGCGATAATTGTCGGTGCGATAGCCCTCGGGCTCGAACGGCTCCTGCTGCTGCGCCAACGCCGGGACCACGAGCAGGGCAACGACGAACGCCGCAGCAAGCGGCCGGCTCATGGCGCCTTCTTGGCAGTCTCCGCGCCGAGCGGCCGATTGCTCTCGTCCAGCAGCGGCACGCCGAAATCGAGCAGGATCTTGTTGATCTCGCCCTGGTTCTCCTGGATGACCCGGTTGAGCTGCCGCTTCCAGTTCTGGTCGGCGGGACGCACGCCCATGCCGATGCGATAGACCAGCTTCGGCCCGGTGGTCTCCTTCACCAGCGGCGTGACGTGCAGCGAGGAGCCGGCCTTCTTCGCATAATAGCCGGCCATCGGTCCCCAGAGCACGCCGGCGTCGATCTTGCCGGCAGTGAGGTCCTCGATCATCGCCTGCGCCGAATTGTCGAAGCGCGTGTCGATCATCAGCGGATAGGGTTTGGCGTCGCCCATCAGGCCCGCCAACGCCATATTCGTCGCCGGCGGCGTGCCGGCGACGATGCCGATATGCTTGCCCTTCAGGCGTGTGTCCTCCAGCGTATCGACGTCCTCGAGCCCGCTGCCGGTCTTCGCGACCAGCGCATAGGTCGTGCGGTAATAGGGATTGGTGCCCTGCACGAGGTCGTCGCCCTGCGGGAAGCCCATGATGACGTCGCAGCGATGTGCGCCCAGCGTCATTCGCACGAAACCGGTCGCTTGCGGAAAGAAGACGTAGTCGAGCTTCTTCTGCAGCTTGTCCGCCAGGAACTCGGCGAGCTTGTTCTCGAACCCCTCGCCCTTCTCGTTGGAGAAAGGCAGGTTGCGCGGGTCGGCGCAGACGCGCAGCACCTTCGGGTCGACCAGCTCGAATGAGAGATCGCCGGTCTCGTTGGTCTGCGCAATGGCGATATCGCCGAACGCACAGGATGCGATCACGATGCAGAGTGAAAACCACCAGCGACGATGTCGTCCGGCCTGCGTCATCGCGCTTCCTCCTCGTTTTGTTTGAATGTTATCCATGCAACGCATGACGCGCCACGTGTGCCAACTTTTGCTGGCTTTGCTTTGTTGCAGTGCAATGAGGCCGATCCTTTGAACTGAGGCGGAAAAGTGTCTCGCATCGCTCTCGTGATCGCAGCCTTGTCCCTGGTAGTAGCGACGCTAGCACGCGCCGGAGCGGCCGAATTGCCTGTGAGCGAAGTCGCGCCGGGAATCTTCCTACACTCCGGGACCATCGCGCTGATGAGCCGCGAGAATGAGGGCGACATCGCCAATGTCGGCTTCATCGTGGGAGATGACGCGGTGGCCGTGATCGACACCGGCGGCAGCCTGCGCGAAGGCGAGGCGCTGCTGGCGGCGGTGCGCGCGCGCACGCAGAAGCCGATCCGCTATGTCATCAACACCCATGGCCATCCCGACCACGTCTTCGGCAATGCTGCCTTCGTGGCGGAGGGAGCCAGCTTCGTCGGCCACAGCAAGCTGCCGCAGGCGCTGGCGAGCCGCGGACCGTTCTATCTCGACAATTTCAGACGGATCATGGGCGCCGAGTTGATCGATCCCGTGAAGATCGTGCCACCGACCCTGCTCGTGACGGACACGCTGACGCTCGATCTCGGATCGCGCCGCTTGACCCTGAGGGCATGGCCGGCCGGGCACAGCGACAACGATCTGACGGTGTTCGACGAGACCACCAAGACCCTGCTTGCTGGCGATCTCGTCTTTCTCCGCCACATTCCGGTGATGGACGGCAGCATTCGCGGCTGGCTCGCTACGCTGAAGGAGTTGGAGACGATCCCGGCGCTGCGCGTTGTTCCCGGTCACGGCCCCGTGAGCGACTGGCCTGCGGCGCTGAGCGATCAACGGCGTTACCTGTCAACGCTGCTGTCCGACGTCCGCGCCCTGAACAAGAAGGGCGCGCCGATCCGCGCCGCTGCGGACAAGGCGGCCACGGAAGAGCGGCCGCACTGGCAGCTGTTCGAGGACTACAACGCCCGCAACGCAACTGCAGCATTTTCGGAAATTGAATGGGAGTAGCGGGCGCGCTACGCTGGCAGAGATCAGCTTCGCTTGATCCAAGGAGCATGACCATGACGGGATGCACACGCCGCCTGCCCCTGATCGCCCTGCTCCTCGGCATCGCCTTCGCCGTGCCGACGCAAGCGGAAGTGGCCTACGATCCCTGGCCGGGCCTGGTGCAGGACATCTTCAGCAACCGGCCAATGAACGACGGCAGCGCCGTCATCGGCATCGAGATGCCCTATCGCGCCGAGGATGCCGCGATCGTACCGGTGACGCTGCGCAGCAAGCTGTCGCCCGCAGATAGCCGCCGCATCCGTTCGATCACGCTGGTGATCGACCGCAACCCCGCACCGATGGCCGCGAAGTTCGAGCTCGGCCCGGACGCCAATGTCACGGAAATCTCGACCCGCGTGCGCGTCAACAATTACACCGACGTGCACGCCGTGGCCGAGCTCAGCGACGGCCAGCTCTACGTCTCGAAAGTCTATGTGAAGGCCTCCGGCGGCTGCTCGGCCCCGGCAGCAAAGGACGTGGAGGAAGCCAAGAACCGGCTCGGCCAGATGCGCTACCGGCAATTCGCCCGTGAGGACGGTCCGGCCAGCCGGTTGCGCGAAGCGCAGATCATGATCGGCCATCCCAACAATTCCGGATTGCAGATGGACCAGATCACGCAGCTCTATATCCCCGCCTTCTTCATCAACCAGCTCAAGCTGACGCAGGACGACAGCCCCGTGCTGTCGATGGAAGGCGGCATCTCGATCTCGGAAGATCCCAACCTGCGCTTCACCTATGTCTCCAACGGCGCCAAGCGTTTCCGCGCGGAAGCGAAGGACACGGACGGGCACGTATTCCGCAATGAATGGGACGTGGAAAAGCCGGGGACATAGCTGCGTTTCTCGCTGTCATTCCGGGGCGGTCCGCAGGACCGAACCCGGAATCTCGAGATTCTCAGGTGCGCAATTGCGCACCGTAGTTCGATGCTTCGCATCGTCCCGGAATGACGGTGCTGGGATCAAAAACACCTCACCTCGGCTTCCGCTTGCGCGCGCCTCAGGTCATTCACCGCCGAATTGGCCTGCTCCGAGGTGCGAAACTGCACGCCGAGATTGCCGCGCACTTGCGACATGCTGAGCGCGGTCTCGGCGGTAACATAGCGCTCGTAGGGGATGATCGAGGCGACCACGTCGATCGAGCAGGAACATTGCTCGATCGCGGACCGCGTCTCGCCATTGGCCTTCATGCAGCCATAGACATATTCGGCGCGCGCCGCGGTGGGATAATCATTGGCCTCTTCGGCGCCTGCCGCGCATAGGCTCGCAGCGAGCGCCGTCAATGCGGCGACAATCGGTCGTAGCCGTCCGGCCAGATTCATGCGCGTCCTCCCGCTGGTTGCGAGCCAAGCTATGCTA
The DNA here is from genome assembly GCF_053629095.1 of Bradyrhizobium sp. USDA 372. Taxonomy (NCBI): domain Bacteria; kingdom Pseudomonadati; phylum Pseudomonadota; class Alphaproteobacteria; order Hyphomicrobiales; family Nitrobacteraceae; genus Bradyrhizobium; species Bradyrhizobium sp. USDA 372. Next base: position 1,925,524 of record NZ_JBRJHR010000001.1, read on the forward strand.
TGCGTATTGTGCTGAAAAGCACTCTGTCAGAGGAAACGGCTCACAAGGTGATGAGAGTTTTGGCACGAATATTGGCGCTCGCAACGGCGCTGACGCTAGCCGCACCGGCCGGCGCCGCGGACACGATCCGCCTTGCGGTGCAGAAGACCGGAACATTCTCGTGGGAGCTGGCCGCGATCCGCAGCGCCGGCCTCGACAAGGAGGCCGGCCTGTCGCTGGAGGTCACCGAGCTCGCGAGCACCGAGGCCGGCAAGATCGCGATGCGCGCCGGCAGCGCCGACATCATCCTGTCGGACTGGCTGTGGGTGTCACGCGAGCGCGCGCTCGGTGCCAAGCTCGCCTTCTATCCCTATTCCAGTGCGCTCGGCGCCGTGATGGTGCCGGCCAATTCGCCGATCAAGACGCTTGCCGACCTCAAGGGCCGCAAGCTCGCGGTCGCCGGCGGGGCGATCGACAAGAGCTGGCTGCTGCTGCAGGCGCGGATGAAGCAGGACGGCATCGACCTGAAGTCGGACGCAACGATCGTCTATGGCGCCCCGCCCTTGATCGCCGCCAAGTCGCTGGACGGCGAGATGGATGCGAGCCTCAACTTCTGGAATTTCTGCGCCCAGCTCGAAGCCAAGGGTTTTCGCCGCCTCGCCGGCATCGAGGAGATCTTGCCGAAGCTGGGTGCCAAAGGCGCGGTCGCCGCGGTCGGCTATGTCTTCGACGAGAGCTGGGCCGCAAGCCATAAGGAGGCAGTCGCGCGCTTCATCGCGATGACCCGCAAGGCCAAGGAGCTGCTGGTGACCTCGGATGCGGCCTGGGACAAGGTCGCGCCGCTCACCGGCACGACCGATCCTGCCCTGCTCAAGACCTACCGCGACCGCTACCGCGACGGCATTCCGCGCCGGAGCATCGATGATGAGGAAACGGACGCGCGCGTGCTGTACCGCGTGCTGGCCGAGATCGGCGGACGCGAGCTCGTCGGCCCCGCAGCCGAGCTCGACCCCGGCACCTTCTATCACGCGGTCCCCGGAGACTGAGGTGCTGCGCCTGCTCTCGTTCGCCCTGTTCCTCGCGATCTGGTGGATTGCCGCGCTCCTCGTCGGCGGCGCAAAGCTGCCCTCCCCGCCGGCGGTGCTTCAGGTGATGATAGCGGAAGCATCGAGCGGCGCGTTGTTCCTGCATCTCGGCGCCACGCTGGCGCGCGTCGCGCTCGCCTTCACGCTGGCAATGTCGCTCGGCAGCGCGATCGGCTATTTGATGGGCCGGGTCAAGCTCGCCGACCGGCTCGGCGATCCCTGGCTGATCCTGCTGCTCAACCTGCCCGCATTGGTCGTGATCGTGCTGGCCTATATCTGGGCTGGCCTCACCGAGGCCGCCGCGATCGCGGCGATCGCCATCAACAAGCTGCCGACCGCCATCGTCACCTTGCGCGAGGGCACGCGCGCACTCGACCGTTCGCTCGACGAGATGGCGAGCGTGTTCGCGATGCCGCGCTGGCGCGCCTTCCGCCACGTCGTGCTGCCGCAGCTTGCGCCCTATATCGCGGCCTCTGCCCGCTCCGGCCTGTCGCTGGTGTGGAAGATCGTGCTGGTCGCCGAGCTGCTGGGACGGCCCAACGGCGTCGGCTTCGAGATCGGCGTCGCCTTCCAGCTGTTCGACACGCCGCGGCTGCTGGCCTATTCCCTGACATTCGCCGCCGTCGTACTCGTCATCGAAACCTTGCTGGTGCAGCCGTTCGAAGCCCGCGCAAACAGGTGGCGGCCCCGTGCGGCTTGAGGTCGACATCACGGGCAAGACCTTCCGGAGTGCCGCGGGCGGAACGCACGAGGTGCTGGCACCGGTCAAATTCGCGCTGCAATCCGGTGAGGTCGGCGTGCTGATCGGCCCGTCCGGCTGCGGCAAGAGCACGATGCTGCGCATCATCCTCGGACTGGACCACGACTTTGCAGGCCACGTCGCGCGACCGCCGCAGGCGCGGATCGGCATGGTGTTCCAGGAGCCGCGCCTGTTGCCGTGGCGCTCGGTCGAGCAGAATGTACGGCTGGCTGCACCCGGTGTCGCCGATGCCAAGCTCGCCGAGCTGTTCAAAATCCTAGAGCTGGAAGCGCATCGCAACCATTATCCCGGTGAACTCTCGTTGGGTTTGGCCAGGCGCGTGGCGCTCGCCCGCGCCTTTGCCGTCGAGCCGGATATTCTCGTGCTCGACGAACCGCTGGCATCGCTCGATGACGCTCTCGCCGGACGCCTGCGCGATGAGATTGCAACGCTCGTCGCGAGTCGGCCAGTGATGACGCTTTTGGTGACACACAGCCTGGACGATGCAGTGCGCCTGGGCGACCGGCTGTTCTTCCTGTCGCCGCGACCGGCGCGGATCGTGGCCGAGGTGCCTATCGGCATCCCGCGCGGCACACGCGGCGAGGCCGAGATTGCGGCGATCAAGGCCAGCCTCGCCCAACGAACTCAAGGCGACCGCACTGAGCGAGATGCCTCATAGCCGCTCGCCTGGCGGACGTGCTAGATTAGGCCGGCGGCGGAGCTGATGATGACACGGACAGTCGCCTTCGCAACGCTTGGTCTTGCAGCGCTTAGCCTCGCACTGGTTGCGATGACGGCGGGCGCGCAGGACATGATGCGTGGCGTCGACCTCACCTCCCCCGCGATGGTCTCGGCTGAAATGACGAGGCCGGAGGTCGAGGCCATGTTGGCCAAAGCGAGCCCAAAGCAGCCTGCCGATTTCACTGGCAAGCGCCTGTCGGGTCTCGATCTCTCGGGGCTGGACCTGTCCAACACGGTTCTCCGCGCCGCGCGGCTCAACAAGACAATACTTCGAGACGCCAGGCTGGACGGTGCGATCCTCGATCAGGCGTGGCTGCTGGATGCGGATCTTACCGGCGCAAGCCTGAAGGGCGCCAATCTGTTCGCCTCGCAAATGGCCCGCGCGCGTCTCGACGGCGCGAACCTGTCAGGAGCGCGCATCGCTGCCGACCTCACCGGCGCAAGCCTGGTCGGCGCCTCGATCGCGGACGCGCATCTTGGCGCCGATATGCGCAACCAGTCGATGGGGCTGATGCGCGCGGTGCTGAGATCCGCCAACCTGGAACGGCTGAACGCGCGCAACGCCGATTTGTCGCGCGTCGACTTCGAATTCGCAGTCCTCAGGAGCGCCGATCTGAGCGGCGCATCACTGAAAAACGCCCAACTCGGCGGAGCCGATCTGACCGGCGCCATCGTCATCGACGCCGATTTCGACGGCGCCGACCTCGTCTCGGCGAAGCTGATCGCACCGAACGGCCTTGACCGCGCCAAGAATTTCGACAAGGCAAAGAACCGCGAGCGCCTGATCAGGGAATGACGGCGCCCTTTGGGAGGACTGGCTGATGCGTGGGGTTCTTGCTTTGATCGCGTTGTTGACGCTTGCCGGCGAAGCCGCCGCGCAGACCAAGAGCAAGGGCATAAGGCTCTGGAATCTCACGACGGAGACGATCTCCGGCTTCCAGCTCTCGCCCGCTGGCAGGACCGACTGGGGTCCGAACCAGTGCCTGAACGACAAGGATAAGGAGGTCGACCACGACGAGCGGCTGCGCATCACCGGCATCGAGCCCGGCCGCTACGACGCCAAGGTCAGCTATCCCAATGCACGGCAGTGCATCGTCCGCGACATCGAGATCAAGGCCGACGCGGTGTTCTCGATTGCCGACAAGGATTTGAAGGACTGCAGCAAGTAGCGCTTGAATCGATTCTTGCAGCTCACGCCTTGTCGTTCGGGTGCGGATATTCGCAGCGCCACCGCACGGCCTGCCATTTCGGATGCTCGCCGATCCATTGCGCGATATAGGGCGGCGCGGCCATGACGCATTGGCGGGGCGACCCGGAATAGTTGAACACCAGATGTTGCTCTTCGCAGGTCGCAGGCGAGAGCACCGCACACACAGTCACCACCAGGTCAATCGGGTTCATGCCGGGATCCTCTCGCAACGGGCGATGCAGAGATTAGCACATGGAGCTACGCCCCAAGGAGGGGGAAGTTTCAAAGCGCCGAAGCCTCATCATGGCCGGGCTTGTCCCGGCCATCCACGCCTTGCCTCGTGGAACAAAGAACGTCGATGCCCGGGCCTTCGCCTCGCCGAAGCGGCTTCGGCGCGCAGGCGGGACGAGCCCGGGCATGACGACCTTCCGCGCTAGAAGTTCACGCCGAACACCAATCGCGCCTGATGCCGCTCGAAATTGACGAGATCGAGATTGCCGCCTGAGCCGGCTGGGCGCCCCCAGGCCTGCATGCTCCAGCTCATGGTGAGCCGGGAGCGCTCGGAGAGCTGGAAATAGGCGGTGGGGCCGACAAACAGGGCCTGGCCCGAGAACTCGCCGAGGCCGATGCCCTCATATTGCCGGAAGTAGCGCATCTCGCCGCCGAGCAGCACATTGGGCCGCACCCGCACCAGGCCGGCGAACGCGGCGCCGATCGTCGAGCTCTTCTCGGAAGCCCCTCCAATCTCGAACCGCGCCCATTCCGGCTGGTAGATCAGGTTGAGGGCGCCGATGGCGAAGTTCGGGATCAGTTCGCGGTCGAAAGCGAGCGTGAATTCGGTGCCGTACATCCGCCCTTTCGCGCCGCTGGTCTCGTCGATGCGGTCGCCGTGGAGCTCGGCCGCAATCGTGAGGCCGAATGGCGCACGCTCGCGGTTGAGCAGGCGATAGCGCAGGTCGAGCGAGACGCCCTGGAAGTTGAACTGGCGGCGATCGTCGATATCAGGGACGCCGGTGATGTCGTGCAAGCTGGCGGTGCCGCCGACTTCGATACGAAAATTCGGCAGCGGCACCACCTCGATCTCGAGCTCCTGCGCGAGGGCGCGATAGGCCACCCCGCCTTTGCCGAAGCGCCCCGTCGTCTGGCTCTGGAATTCGCGCTCGCCGACATTGCCGACATCGGTGCCGATCATGAAGCCGAAGATGTGCTCGGTATCAAAGCCTTCCTCGGCGCTGGTGCGTGCCGGCGCCAGCACGATCGCGCACGCGATCACCAACCAGAACTTGCAGGCTCTGCCGCCCATGCCGTGCCCCAAAGGCGCGCTCCGCTCTGATGCGGCAGCAGCGCTGACCGAGCACCAGCGTAACACACTGCCGCGGAGCATGGTCGAGATTTTGCGGAAGAGAATTGAAGCTCCTGCACATGCGGCTTTGGTGTCGATCCGCAAAGCACAGAGCACGGCGAGGCGGTGATCCGACACTGCCACGGCGACGACGGCGTTCGCCATCGAAGCCGCAGCAGGTCGTCGGTCTTACTTGCGCGAAGCGCAGGCGTACATGTTGATTTCCATGCCGACCGGCACTTCCACGATCTTCGGAGCTTTCCAAGCCATTCGGGTCTCCCAAGGTATTGAGCGCGACATCGCGCGGCGAAAAACCTAGGGCTGCCTCAAGGGCAGTTCAAGCCTCGATTCGTCTGCCGAGCGCGTCTGTGCCGATTCTTCGCGGCCACATTTCTCTCTCGGACAAAGCAAGTTCCCTCTTGGTCAAGCACGACCAGCGAGACACTGCCTTGTGCAACGCACCGCGCGTCGAATCGACAAGGGTGTCGTCAGCAGCCCTTGTCGGCCATTTCCGCATTCGGCTTGGCGCCTGCGGCGCGCTGAGCCGCCGTCGGCTCGCTCTGCATTTGCCGCTGAGCATCCTCTGACGATGCCGGCGATTCACCGCTGGCACGATTCATCGTGCTGGTCGGCGGATGCTGGCTGGTATCGCTCGCCGAGCCGGACGTGTGCGATTGTGCGGAGCCCACGGTGACCGGACCAGAACCCGCATCCTTGTCAGTGCTGGCACTGCCGGTGTTGCACGGGCCGGCGACCGCAATCCCGGCGCTCAGCGTCAGGATTGCGCAGGCAGCAAGAATGGAACGCTTCGTGTTCATCTGCATCTCCTCTTCTCCCGCCGCGCAGCCCCGGCGACGGCAGGACATCCGGAGAAACAGGCCGAGCAGCCCGATGTTCCCGAGCGTCAGACCGGAATGGTCGCAAACATTGCGCCCGTCATGTCCGTTCCATCGCGGCGTTCACCGGAGCAATCGCACGAGCGCACGACCGGCGCGCGAGTTCAGCTCCTTCGCGTCCAGCGTTCCGTCCTTGTCGGGGTTCGCTGCATTGAAGCGCTGCTCGACCACCGACAAATATTCGTCGAGGGTGAGGGTCCCGTCGCGGTCCGGATCGGCGGCGGCGAGTTCTTTCGCGCTCAACCGTCCACGCAATTCGCGTGCATCGAGCGTGCCGTCGTGATCGGGATCGAGCTTTGCGAACGTGGCGGCGGCGGCCTTCTTCACCTCGGGAAGATCAAGCGTGCCGTCATTGTCGGTGTCGAACATCTTGACCGCATTGGCGGAGGCCGACCAAGCCGGACCGGCGGACAGTGCAATCACAAGTGCAAGGGCAATTGAGCGAGCCGAAATCATCGAGACCTCCCTGACCTAGAGCCCCCGGATCGATGGGGGCAGAGCCGACATAAATCCACAAGCCGACCTCGGTTCAAGTCCCGACCTGCAACTTGCGCGCGCCACAACCTTCGCGTCGCGGAATTTCTCAGCGTCTGCGCACAAGTTCGAGTTGTCTTTGTCAGGTTTCCGTCAGGTGACCGCCAACGATATCGGCAGGCCACGTACGACTTTCGTATTGACGCGTTTTGGTTTCCGACGGAGTGTTGCAGTCGCAGCGTCAAAAGGCGCGCATATTGGGAGGAACGGATGAAACGCTTTGCGATGGCCGCGGGCCTCGTCATGCTTGCGTCAACCTGTGCAAATGCACAAACCACCGAGCAGCTCGTCAAGGGTGCGACCGACACATCGAACGTTCTCAATTACGGGATGGGCTACAATCTGCAGCGCTTCTCGTCGCTGAAGCAGATCAACAAGGACACCGTCAAGAACCTCGTCCCGGTCTGGAACTATTCATTCAACGACGACCGCAGCGAGGAATCGCAGCCGCTGGTGTACCAGGGCGTGATCTACGTGACCTCGCACAACGCGACGATGGCGGTCGATGCCAAGACCGGCAAGCAGATCTGGAGGACCAAGGTCGAGTACCCCGCCGAGACCCCGCGCATCGTCTGCTGCGGCATCATCAACCGCGGCGCCGCGCTCTTCGACGGCAAGGTGTTCCGCACCACGCTCGACGCCCACGTGATCGCGCTCGACGCCAAGAACGGCAAGGAGCTGTGGCGGCAGAAGGCGGCCGACATCAAGGAAGGCTATTCGATGACGGTGGCCCCGCTCGTTGCCGACGGCGTCGTCATCACCGGCATCTCCGGGGCCGAATTCGGCACAAGGGGCTTCATCGACGGCTGGGATCCGGCAACGGGCAAGCACCTCTGGCGGACCCACTCGATCCCCTCGCCGGACGAGCCCGGCGGCGATACCTGGAAGGGCGACACCTGGAAGCTCGGCGGCGGCTCGACCTGGATCACGGGTTCTTATGACGCCGAGCTGAACACGGTGTATTGGGGCATCGGCAATCCCGGCCCGTTCAACTCGGCGGTGCGCCCGGGCGACAATCTCTACACCTGCTCCGTGCTGGCGATGGATCCCAAGACCGGCAAGATCAAGTGGCATTACCAATTCTCGCCGAACAACCCGTTCGACTACGACGCCGTGGCCGAGATGGTGCTCGCCGACGTGAATGTCGAGGGCAAGCCGACCAAGGCGCTGATGAATGCCAACCGCAACGGCTTCTTCTACGTGCTCGACCGCACCAACGGGAAGCTGCTCGCCGCCAATCCTTACGTGAAGGTGAATTGGGCGACCGGCATCGACATGAAGACCGGACGTCCGATCGAGACCGACGTTTCCAAGGACGCGCGCGAGGGCAAGAAGGTCACGGTCTATCCGTCGATCCTCGGCGGCAAGAATTGGGAGCCGATGTCGTTCAATCCGCAGACCGGCCTCGCCTATGCCAACACGCTCAATTTCGGCGGCAAGTACAAGGCGGAGCCCGTCACCTTCAAGCAGGGTGAATGGTATCTCGGCATGGACCTGTCCGATCCCTGGCAGTTCGACGATGGTCCGCGCGGCTACCTCAAGGCCATCGACCCCATGACCGGCAAGGCCAAGTGGGAGGCGCCGAGCGACATTCCGCGCTTCTCGGGCGTGCTGTCGACGGCCGGGGGCGTCGTGTTCTCGGGTCAGCTGACCGGCGAGTTCGAGGCCTTCGACGCCGACACCGGCAAGAAGCTCTGGCAGTTCCAGACCGGGTCCGGCATCGAGGGACAGCCGGTGACCTGGCAACAGGACGGCGTGCAATACGTCGCGGTGACCAGCGGTTATGGCGGCGTCTACTCGTTGTTCTCCGGCGACGAGCGGCTTGCCAACGTGCCGCCCGGCGGCTCGCTGTGGGTCTTTGCGGTCAAGCAGTAACCACGGCACGATGCTGATCGACGTATCACACAAGACGGTGGCGACGATCGCCACCGTCGCGGCGATGACGGTCGCGCTTGCGGCGACCGTCATCGCCGCGGATGACGCAACCGGCAATCCCTTGCAGGCGCAGATCGACCACGGCAAGTCGACCTATGCCGAGAAATGCTCGCACTGCCACGGCCCCAACCTGATGAACTCCGGCACCATCACGCCGGACCTGCGCGCCATCCCAGACGACAAGACGCGCTTCGTCACCACCGTGAAGAACGGCAAGAACAACAAGATGCCGCCCTGGGGCGACATTCTCAGCGACGACGAGATCGGCAACCTCTGGGCCTTCGTCTCCAGCCGGAGAAAGCCATGAGGAGCCGGCGTGTTGCCTGGAGCGTGGCAGCCTTTCTGTCCACGATGGCGTCGGCCGCTCTGGCGGCCGACGATCCCCTGAAGGTCTGTCTCGACGAGGACCGGCCGCCGCTCTCGGTGCATCACCGCGGCAAGCCGGATGCCGGCTTCGACGTGCTGCTGGCGCAGGCGATCGCCGAGCGGCTGGGACGCCCGCTGAAGATCCAGTGGTTCGAGAGCAAGCTCGACGAGGATTCGAGCCCGCCGCTCGAGGCCAACGCGCTGCTCTCGGACGGGCGCTGCTCGCTCGTCGGCGGCTACGCGCTGACGCAGGATTCGCTCGTCGCACCCGGCATGAAGACGGCGCGCTTGCCGGATTTCGCCGGAGCCACGCGCGACGATCGGCGGCGTCGCGTCCCGCTCGGCGTGCTCGCGCCGAGCCAGCCCTACATCTATTCGCCGATGACGGTGGTGCTGGGGCCGAAGGCGCAGCGGCGCAAGGTCGGCGACATCGGCGATCTCGCCGGCCTTCGTCTCGTCATCGAAAGCGGGTCGCTCGGCGACGCGATCCTGATGACCTTCGACAAGGGGCGCCTGATCGACAATATCACCCACCTCGTCCCCGGCCGCGACGATCTCCTCGGCGCCCTCGAGCGCGGCGACCATGACGCGACGCTGATCGATCTTGCCCGCTTCGACGCGCATCGCGCCGCACACCCGGACACGGCGATCACGGCGTCCGGCTACTATTACCCGATCGGCGCCAATCGCGGCTATGTCGGGCTCGCCAGCGACGGCGCGCTGATCGAGGCCGTCAACAAGGCGCTGACGGAGCTCACGGCTTCGGGCAGGATCGCGGAATTCGGCAAGCAGGCCGGCCTCACCTATCTGCCGCCGCGCGAGCCCGCCATCCTCGGCGATGTCTGGACGAAGATCATCCAGCGGTGACGGTAAGGGCTTTCGTGCCCGGCTGCATCCTCAGTTTTGGAGCATGCATAGCTACATCAACACCGTCGTTGCGAGCGCAGCGAAGCAATCCAGAGTCCCTCCACGGAAAGATTCTGGATTGCTTCGCTGCGCTCGCAATGACGGAGTGTGGAGTAGCGGCAGCGTACCTCTTGCGGGAGTCCGACGGCATCGACTCGCCTAGTGGCGGCCCGAACCGTATGATGCTCGCATTTCATTCGCCATCGGTGCCCCGTGAATTCCCCGGCCATCGCCAGCAACCTGCGCGACCTCCTCGCCCGCGAGATCAAGACCCGCGAGCTCTTGCGCGCGCTGATCGTCGTCGGCCCGATCGTCGCCGCCTATTTCATCGCGCGCGAAACGGCGTTGCTCAATCTCGGACTGGTCGCGGTTTCGTTGCTCATTCCGGCGCTGCGGCTGCGTCTGGCGCCAAAAATCGTTGTGTGGCACTACCTAGCCATTCTCGTCACCTTTGCCGCGCTGTTTCTGGCCGCTCCGATCAAGCCGCTCTTCGTAGCGCTGACGGCGCTCGCCGGCTTCCTTGCGGTGGCGGGGACGCGCCATGGCGAGCATTTCCGCACACTCGGCAATTGGGTGTTCATCCCCGCCGTCTATCTCGCCTGCGAGGTGCGGGAAGGTCTCAGTCCGTCCGAGGCGCTACGCCACGCCGGCGTCATCATCGTCTCCTCTCCGGTCGCGCTGGCGCTGGTCTGTGCCATCCAGATCTCTGACCAGCGGCGGCGCGGCGGCACCGGGGCGGCTTCGTTCGGGCCAGCCGCCGCCGAGTGGTTTCTGCCCGCGCTCGCGACCGCCATGGCGGTGTTCGCATCAGCAGCGCTGGTCGAGATCCTCGACCTCGCGCAGGGGCAATGGGTGATGTGGTCGGCTGCAAGCGTCGTCGTCGGCGATCTCGCCGCTTCCACCGACAAGCTGAAGCAGCGCGCGATCGGCGCTTTTCTCGGCGTACCGCTGGGCTTTGTCGCAGGCCTTGCCCTGCCGCAAAGCCGCATCGGCTACGCAGTGGCGGTTCTCGCAGCCACCCTCACGCTGATCTCGTTCTCCCGCTATGTCGTCGGCTTCGGCCTGCGCTGCTTCTTCATCGCGCTGGCGGCGTCCTTTGCCGGCGGCGCCAGCGGGATCGCCGAGGAGCGCATTGTCAACGTGCTGATCGGCGGCACGTTCGGTCTTATCGCAGTAGCCCTGACGGAGATCGTTTGGCCGCGGCTGATACGGAAGGCGCGAGCCTCCGGGTGATCAGCGAATAGGCACCGCGCAAGCCAATCGAATGCGCCAATCTGTCTCGCCTGCGGCGCATGGCAGCGACGGCCTGATGCAGTAGGTTCGGCAAAAATCCGGGAGAGAATCATGTCCGCCAAGCTCGATCGCCGCCACTTCATCGCCGCCGGCACCAGCGCATTCGCTATGCCTTTCGTTTCGCGTAGCGCCTCCGCGCAAGGCAGCTGGCCGGCGCGGCAAATTCGCATGATTTGCAGCTATCCGGCCGGCGGCCAGACCGACCTGCTCGCGCGCGCCTATGGCGAGTTCATCTCCAAGCAGGTCGGCAAGACCGTCGTCATCGAGAACAAGCCCGGCGCCGCCGGCGCGATCGGCACGGCGGAGGTCGCCCGCGCCGAACCCGACGGCCACACCATCCTGTGCTCGATTTCGACCACCTACATCATGAACCGGGTGGTGATGAAGAATCCCGGCTACGACATGGACAAGGATCTGACACTCGTCAGCGTCATTCCGGGCGCGGGCCTGTTGCTGGTCGCGAACCCCAAGACCGGGGTCAAGACGCTGGAGGATTTCGTCGCCTTCGCGCGCAAGAGCGGCAAGGTGAACTTCGGCACCTACAGCGCGGGCTCGGCCCCGCACATGACGATCAACGAGCTCAACAAGCAATACGGCCTCAACATCGAGCCGGTGCACTACCGCGGCGAGGCGCCGATGTGGACGGGAATGCTGGAAGGCACCCTCGATGCCGCGATGGGCAGCTACACGGCCGCGCAGTCGGTGCTGCAAAGCGACCGCGGCACGGTGTTCGCCGTGCATTCGAAGAAGGTCGACGCGATCCCGAACGTCAAGACGCTGCCGGAACAGGGCGCGACGTCGAAATTCTTCACCGTGAGCGGGTTCACCGGCTGGGTTGTGCCCAAGGCGACGCCGCAGCCGGTGGTCGATCGCATCGCCGAGCTCTGCGTCGCCGCCAACAACGATCCGAAGGTGAAGGAGGTTCTCGCGACCTTCGTGCTCGAACCCGCGATCGGATTCAAGGAAACAAACGCGCTGTACCAGCGCGAGCTGCCGATCTGGATCGAGAGCGCGCAGGCGCTCGGCCTCGAGCCGGCCTGAACTTGGAGACATGGCCAGCACGCCGGCTGCTCCCTCCCCGACCGGAGTCCGACCAAAGCCTAGTGTCGGAGGCGCATTTTCCCGCTATGATTGTGCGCCTCTGCGGACAAGGAAGGTCGATCGCATGACACCGGATGCAGTCGCCGTCGCCGTTATGATCATCCTGCTGTTTCCGATGGGCTATTTCACGCTGGCATCGCCCGCTTTCCTGCTGGTGAGGCTCGATATTCAACCCGTCGCTCAGCTGCTGCGCGGAATGTTCAACGCCCATTTTCTGGTGATGCGCGTCGCCGGCGCCATTGGAACGGTGGCGCTGCTGCTCGACGGCCGCCTGCTTGCCGCCTTCGGCGTCGGCATGATCACGGCCCTGGCGATCTGGGGCCGCCCCTGGTTCATGCAACGGTTCGACGACCAGCTCAGCGCGCGGGACGCCGGTGACGCCGAGGCCGCGCGTCGGTTACGCCGGCTGCATTGGAGCGGAATGCTGGGGAACGCGGTGCTGCTGGTCGCGCTCGTGGCCGGCATTCCCTATGTCGCCATGCCGGCCTGACAGGCGCGACACCATGCGAGCGTTCGCGTGGAGCATTCGCTTGAGAACGTCTAATGCTCGCCCGAGCTCGCCGCGGCCTGCTGGGCCTTGTGGATCGAGGACGGCACCACGCCGAAGTATTTTCGGAACACCCGGCTGAAATGCGATGAGCTGGAGAACCCCCAGGAGAAGGCGACGTCGGTGATGGTCTTGCCGGCGTGGGCCTCGAGCTCCTGGCGGCAGTTCTGCAGCCGCGCCTGCCAGATGTAGTCGCTCACCGTGGTGCCGCGCTCGGAGAACAGCATGTGCAGATAGCGCTTGGAGCAACCGAGCTCGGCCGAGATCTGGTCGATGCACAAATCCGGGTCGCGCAAGTGTTCGCGGATGAAGAACTGCGCGCGCACATACATCGCTTCGGGCCCGACACGATCGAACATCGTGTCGGCCTCGCGCAGCGGCAGCAGCAACAGGTCGATCAGCGAATCGGCGACGCCGACCGCGCTGTTGGCCGACAGCTTTGCCGCCTCGTCGAAGGCGGCATGGACGAAATCGTGAGCGATCCGCCCGGTCCCCGTCTTCGCGGTCAATTTGCAGGCCGGCATTCGCTGCGACGGGAATCCGCGGTCGCGCAGCAGCGCCTTCGGCACGATCACCACGTCATGACGGGTAAAGGCGGGACTGATGATCGAATGCGGACAGGAGACGTCATAGGCGATGATATCGCCGGGGTTGATCTCGATGTGCCGGCCTTCTTGTTCGAAATAAGACACGCCGTAGGTCTGGAAGTGGATTTTTATGTACGGGTGTTCATTGGCCTTGGCGCGCGCCAGCGTGTGCGCGATGCGATGCTGACTGACCTCGATCTGGCAGAGCTTCAGGCGCGAGACCGTGGTGTAATCGATGCGACCTTCGAGCGAGGACGCCTCCAGCGGATCGACGTCGAAATGCCCGCACAGGCTCGTGAGCCCGTCGATCCAGCTCTGGATCTGCCGCTTCGGCGTCATTCCGGTCGTCGAGAGCGTGTGAATGGTGTCGGACATTAATCCAGCCACTGATTTGATCCGGAGATTCGGCGCGAATCGCAACCAGCGCTGCCGGAGCCCTCAGCCGTGATTGCGTGACGTTTACCTCGCATTTGAGCGGTCTCTTGCAACGAGCGCCATCGTTCCATTGCCACTCTTGAAACTTAATCCTCCGCCTTAGTTGCAGCGCCGTCAAGGGGAACCTGAGCGCGGAGGCGGTCTCAAGGACGCACCGAAGCCGCTGAATTCGCTACTGCAAAATCAAAATCTTCACCTCCGTGCGCTGTCGAGCAAACCGCCTTCTCTCTTGGGCAAGTTTCCCGATGGCGAAGCCGTTAGGGATTGCGGCAGGAACAACAAGAACGGGCCGCTCCTGCACGTGGACCCGTGGCTCTCATCAGGAGGAGGAAACAGCACAGCATCGTTTCTGGTCCCAACGTGACCGCCCTGCACGAGCAGACGCCGGACGAGAAGCCCGGTGATTGAGCAATGCTTCGGAAACAATAAACGAGACCAACGGAGGAATAACCTATGCGCAAGGTGCTACTGGCGACCTATCTCGGCTCCGCGGCGGCTCTCGCCGTCGGCAGCGCCTCAGCCAATGACGAGCTGATCAAGATGTCGCAGAATCCCAAGGACTGGGTGATGCCGGCGGGCGACTATGCGAACACCCGCTATTCCAAGCTGAACCAGATCAACGCTCAGAACGTCGGCAAGCTTCAGGTCGCCTGGACGTTCTCGACCGGCGTGCTGCGCGGCCATGAAGGCGGCCCGCTGATCATCGGCAACGTCATGTACGTCCACACGCCATTCCCGAACAAGGTCTACGCCATTGACCTTTCCAACGAGAACAAGATCATCTGGAAGTACGAGCCGAAGCAGGATCCCAACGTCATCCCCGTGATGTGCTGCGACACCGTCAACCGCGGCCTGTCCTACGGCGACGGCAAGATCATCCTGCATCAGGCCGACACCAACCTCGTCGCACTCGACGCCAAGACCGGCCAGGTGGCCTGGTCGGCGACCAACGGCAATCCTGCGAAGGGCGAGACCGGCACGTCGGCCGCGCTGGTCGTCAAGGACAAGGTCCTGGTCGGCATCTCCGGCGGCGAGTTCGGCGTGCAGTGCCACGTCACCGCATACGACCTCAAGAGTGGCAAGCAGGTCTGGCGCGCCTATTCCGAAGGCCCGGATGACCAGATCAAGTTCGATCCGGCCAAGACCACCGCGCTCGGCAAGCCGGTCGGAGCCGACTCCAGCCTGAAGACCTGGCAGGGCGATCAGTGGAAGATCGGCGGCGGCTGCACCTGGGGCTGGATCTCCTACGATCCCGCTTTGAACATGGTCTATTACGGCTCGGGCAATCCCTCGACCTGGAATCCGAAGCAGCGTCCGGGCGACAACAAATGGTCGATGACCATCTTCGCGCGCGATGCGGACTCCGGCATGGCCAAGTGGGTCTACCAGATGACGCCCCACGACGAGTGGGACTATGACGGCGTCAACGAGATGATCCTCACGGATCAGCAGATCAACGGCCAGCCGCGCAAGCTCCTGACCCATTTCGACCGCAACGGCCTCGCCTACACGATGGATCGCGAGAACGGCGAGC
The DNA here is from genome assembly GCF_053629095.1 of Bradyrhizobium sp. USDA 372. Lineage (NCBI taxonomy): Bacteria > Pseudomonadati > Pseudomonadota > Alphaproteobacteria > Hyphomicrobiales > Nitrobacteraceae > Bradyrhizobium > Bradyrhizobium sp. USDA 372. The sequence goes on from NZ_JBRJHR010000001.1 coordinate 1,940,733, forward strand.
TGCTGGTCGCCGAAAAATACGATCCGAAGGTGAACTGGACCTCCGGCGTCGACATGGACAAGAACTCGCCGACCTACGGCCGGCCGAAGGTGCTCGACGCGGCCTCGACCGACAAGGCCGGCGAGGACGTCAACGTGAAGGGCATCTGCCCGGCCGCGCTCGGTACCAAGGACGAGCAGCCGGCAGCCTACTCGCCGGACACGCAGCTGTTCTACGTTCCGACCAACCACGTCTGCATGGACTACGAGCCGTTCAAGGTGAGCTACACCGCGGGCCAGCCCTATGTGGGTGCGACGCTCTCGATGTATCCGCCGCAGGGTGAAAGCCACATGGGCAACTTCATCGCCTGGGACGGCAAGACCGGCAAGATCGTCTGGTCGAACAAGGAGCAGTTCTCGGTCTGGTCGGGTGCGCTGGCAACCGCCGGCGGCGTGGTGTTCTACGGTACGCTCGAAGGCTACCTGAAGGCAGTTGATGCCAAGTCCGGCAAGGAGCTCTACAAGTTCAAGACTCCCTCCGGCATCATCGGCAACGTCACCACCTATGAGAACAACGGCAAGCAGTACGTTGCCGTGCTCTCCGGCGTGGGTGGCTGGGCCGGCATCGGTCTGGCGGCAGGCCTGACCGATCCGACCGCAGGCCTCGGTGCCGTCGGCGGCTACGCGGCCCTCAGCAACTACACGGCGCTCGGCGGTACGCTGACCGTGTTCTCGCTGCCGAACTAAATCCGTCAGCATCGCTCCGGCGCGTGGATCGCTCCACGCGCCGGCTCGTCTCCACCGAATGCCGGCCGAGGGAAAAACTCTTGCGTAAAATCTGCTTTGTCATTGCTGCGACGATCTTGGTTGCGTCCGGAGGAATTGCGGTCGCGGACGGTCCGGGCGATCCGGCTGCCGTGAAGAAGGAAGACGACGGAAAGTGGCTCGATAAGGAGGGCAATCCCACCTACAAGATTTCGGCCGACGGCACCGTGGACTGGTTCACCTATTCCGGATACCGCCGCTATCACTCGGACTGTCACGTGTGCCACGGCCCCGACGGCATGGGATCGACCTACGCGCCGGCGCTGAAGGATTCCGTCAAGTCGATGAGCTACGGCGACTTCCTCGGCGTGGTCGCCTCTGGCCGCAAGAACATCTCGACCGCGCAGGAGAACGTCATGCCGGCGTTCGGCGACAACCCGAACGTCGCCTGCTACATGGACGACCTCTATGTCTATCTCCGCGCGCGCTCCACCGAAGCCTGGGGCCGGCAGCGTCCTTCGAAAAAGGAGGAGAAGACGGAGGCCTACACCAAGGCTGAAGACGCCTGCATGGGCAAGAAATGAACGTTACGAAGGCTGCCAAGACTACTTCTTGGCGTCTGATGCGAATTTGAGGAGCTACCGATGAAGACACGTGCCGCCGTTGCTTTCGAAGCCAAGAAGCCGCTCGAGATCGTCGAGGTCGATCTGGAAGGCCCGAAGGCCGGCGAAGTCCTGGTCGAGATCAAGGCGACGGGCATCTGCCATACCGACGCCTACACGCTCGACGGCTTCGACAGCGAGGGAATCTTCCCGTCGATCCTGGGACATGAGGGGGCCGGCATCATCCGCGAGATCGGCCCGGGCGTGACCTCGGTGAAACCGGGCGATCACGTCATCCCGCTCTACACGCCGGAATGCCGGCAGTGCAAAAGCTGCCTCAGCCAGAAGACCAATCTCTGCACCGCGATCCGCGCGACGCAGGGCAAGGGCGTGATGCCCGACGGCACCAGCCGCTTCTCCTACAAGGGCAAGCCGATCTACCACTATATGGGCTGCTCGACCTTCTCGAACTTCACCGTGCTGCCCGAGATCGCCGTTGCCAAGATCCGCGAGGACGCGCCGTTCGACAAGAGCTGCTACATCGGTTGCGGCGTCACCACCGGCGTCGGCGCCGTCGTCAATACCGCCAAGGTCACGCCGGGCTCCAACGTGGTCGTGTTCGGCCTCGGCGGCATCGGCCTCAACGTCATCCAGGGCGCCAAGATGGCCGGCGCCGACAAGATCATCGGCGTCGACATCAACGATTCCAAGGAGGAATGGGGTCGCAGGTTCGGCATGACCGACTTCGTCAACCCGAAGAAGATCACCGGCGACATCGTTCAGCACCTCGTCGGCCTCACCGACGGCGGCGCCGACTACACTTTCGACTGCACCGGCAACACCACCGTGATGCGCCAGGCGCTGGAAGCCTGCCATCGCGGCTGGGGCACCTCGATCATCATCGGCGTCGCCGAAGCCGGCAAGGAGATCGCCACCCGCCCGTTCCAGCTCGTCACCGGCCGCAACTGGCGCGGCACGGCCTTCGGCGGCGCCCGCGGGCGCACCGACGTGCCGAAGATCGTCGACTGGTACATGAACGGAAAGATCCAGATCGATCCGATGATCACCCACGTGCTCAAGCTCGAGGAGATCAACAAGGGCTTTGACCTCATGCACGAGGGCAAATCCATCCGTTCAGTCGTCGTGTTCTAGCTCGAAAACGTCACACCAAGGAGGATCGACCATGACTGTTGCACTCCATCCCTCGATCGACAACGGCATCAAGCAAGGCAGCGGCAGCTTCGCCGGCGGCACGCTGGTCTGCAAATGCAGCGACCACCCGGTGAAGGTCAGCGTCAAGGGCGACGTCGCCCACAACCATGCCTGCGGCTGCACCAAGTGCTGGAAGCCGCAGGGCGCGACCTTCTCCGTCGTCGCCGTGGTGCCGCGCCAGAACGTCACCGTGCTCGAGAACGGCGACAAGCTCCAGATCGTCGATCCCTCGGCGGTGATCCAGCGCTACGCCTGCAGGGCCTGCGGCACGCACATGTACGGCCGGATCGAGAACAAGAACCATCCGTTCTACGGCCTCGATTTCATCCATCCCGAACTGTTCCAGGAGCAGGGCTCGCAGGCGCCGCAATTCGCCGCCTTCGTCTCCTCCGTGATCGAATCGGGCGTGAAGCCCGAGCAGATGGCCGGCATCCGTTCGCGGCTGAAGGAGATCGGCCTCGAGCCCTATGACTGCCTGTCGCCGGCCCTGATGGATGCGATCGCGACCCATGTGGCGAAGGCCAAGGCCGCCTGAGAGGGCTGCCCGAGCTGGCCAGCCGCCAGACCTCGGCCACACCATCTGCGGCTCGCTGGCGCCCGTCGCCGCCAGCGAGCCGCACCGGACCCGCGGCGCAATGCCGCCGCTTCTGCACCACGCGTGAGTAAGGGCCATCGGCTCCTCAGTCCTGGTCTCTGAATGACTGCGCAGGACCGTCCACTTCCTGCTTGAAGTTCGCGGTGTCCTGCGTTCTCCCTCCCTCGACTGAGGCCTACTGCTTCGTCCGTTCGGTCTTGCTGGCGGACGAAGCTTTTTTGGTTGCGCCCATTCGATGAGCAGGCGGCGGGATGACGCGCCCTGCTTTTGACAAACCGTCGATGCAATCTTTTCCCGGTGAAAACACCCGGCTGTGAACGCCGGGTCGGAGCGATCTCTGCTAGGGTCGCGCCGTCACGATGCCGCGCGAAGACAATCAATCAAGAAGAAAACGGGAGGTATCGAGCACATCCAGACATCGCCATCCGCGTTCCTGCCTCCCTCCGGGATTTGCCCGCGCGGGACCACGGCGGGACGTGGCGAGACGACGCACGAACCGTCGCCGACCGGCGGCGGAATTTTGAATTTGGCATGCTTATGAAGAGCGAGGCACGATCATGATCAAGGTGAAGATCAACGGCCAGGAACAGAGCTGGGACGGCGACCCGGATCTCCCGCTACTCTGGTTCCTGCGTGACGAGGCCGGACTGACCGGCACCAAATACGGCTGCGGCCAGGCGCTGTGCGGCGCCTGCACGGTCATCGTCGACAAGCAAGCGGTGCGCGCCTGCATCACGTCCGTCAACGATGTCGCCGGACGCGAGGTCACCACGATCGAGGGTCTGCATCCGAATGGCGATCACCCGGTGCAGAAGGCGTGGCGCCAGCTCAACGTGCCCCAATGCGGCTTCTGCCAGGCCGGCCAGATCATGCAGGCTGCGGCCCTCCTGATGGATAACCCGAAACCCTCGCACGACCAGATCCGCGAAGGGATGGCCGGCAACATCTGCCGCTGCGGCTGTTACCAGCGCATCGAGAACGCCGTCCATCTCGCATCGACGGGGGTGTGACATGAACTTCATCGACAATCCCGGCAAGCTGCGCGGCTTCGAAAAGCACATCAAGGTCGAGAAGGTCACGCGCCGAAGCATCCTGAAGGGGCTCGGCGTCACCGGCGGCTTCGTGCTCGCCGCCCCCGTGATGTCGCGCCAGGCGCTCGCTTATGAGACCGGCGCCGGCAAGATGCCGCATGGCGTCGTGGTCGATCCGCGCGTTTTCGTTTCGGTAGGCCCGGATGGCATCGTCACCATCGTCGGGCACCGTTCGGAAATGGGCACCGGCGTGCGCACCAGCCTGCCGCTGATCGTGGCCGAGGAGATGGAAGCCGACTGGTCCAGGGTCAAGGTGCAGCAGGCCCATGGCGACGAGGTCAAATTCGGCAACCAGGACACCGACGGCTCGCGCAGCACGCGGCATTATCTGATTCCGATGCGCCAGATCGGCGCCTCCGCCCGCACCATGCTGGAGCAGGCCGCAGCCAAGCGCTGGGGCGTGCCGGCGACCGAGGTCAAGGCGGTCAACCACGAGGTCGTGCACAGCGCCAGCGGGCGCAAGCTCGGCTTCGGCGAGCTCGCTGCCGACGCCGCAAAGGAATCGGTGCCGAGCATCGAGGGCCTCAAGCTGAAGGACCCCAAGAACTTCCGCTATCTCGGCAAAGGCCAGATCGGCATCGTCGATCTCCATGACATCACCACCGGCAAGGCGCGCTATGGAGCCGACGTGCGGCTGCCGGGCATGAAATATGCCGTGATCGCCCGCCCGCCGGTGACCGGCGGCAAGCTGGTCAAGTTCGAGCCGGAAGAGGCCTTGAAGATCCCCGGCGTCGAGAAGGTGATGCAGGTTCGCGGCTGGCCATGGCCGTCGAAGTTCCAGCCGCTCGGGGGCGTCGCGGTGATCGCGCGCAACACCGGCGCGGCGATCAAGGGCCGCGACGCCTTGAAGCTGGTCTGGGACGACGGCCCCAACGGCAAATACGACTCGGTCGCCTACCGCAAGGAGCTCGAAGAAGCCTCGCGCAAACCCGGCCTCGTGCTGCGCAAGGAGGGCGATGCGGACGCTGCCTTGAAGAGCGCCGACAAGGTGATCGTCGGCGAGTACTACCTCCCGCATCTCGCCCATGTCTCCATGGAGCCGCCGGTGGCGGTCGCGGACGTCAAGGGCGACAAGGCGGAGATCTGGGCGCCGGTGCAAAGCCCCGGCGGCACCCGCGAGGACGTCGCCAAGACGCTCGACATTCCCGAGGCCAACGTCACCGTCAACGTGACCCTGCTCGGCGGCGGGTTCGGACGCAAGTCGAAATGCGACTTTGCGCTCGAAGCCGCGCTGCTCTCGAAAGAGCTCGGCGCGCCGGTGAAGGTGCAGTGGACGCGGGAGGACGACATCCACAACGGCTTCCTGCACACCGTCTCGGTCGAACGGATCGAGGCCGGCCTCGACAAGAGCGGCAAGGTGATCGCCTGGCGCCATCGCAGCGTGGCTCCCAGCATCGCCTCGACCTTTGCCGCCGGCACGGTGCATCAGGCGCCGTTCGAGATCGGCATGGGCCTGGTCGATATGCCGTTCGAGATCGCGAACATCTCTTGTGAGAACCCGGAAGCCGCGGCGTTCACCCGCATCGGCTGGTTCCGCTCGGTCTCGAACATCCCGCGCGCCTTCGCCGTCCAGTCGATGGTTGGCGAGATCGCGCAGGCAACAGGGCGCGACCAGAAGGACATGCTGCTCGAGCTGATCGGCTCGCCTCGCATCGTCAAGCCCAACGTGAAGGACCTCTGGAATTACGGCGAACCCCAGGACAGCTACCCGATCGATACCGCGCGCCTGCGCAAGGTGGTCGAACTGGTCGCCGAGAAGGGTGAATGGGGCCGAAAGGTGCCGAAGGGCCACGGTCTCGGCATCGCCGTGCACCGCAGCTTCGTCAGCTACATCGCGACCATCGTCGAGGTGGCCGTCGACGACAAGGGCAAGCTGACGGTGCCGCGGGTCGACACAGCGATCGATTGCGGCACCTACGTCAACCCCGAGCGCATCGCTTCGCAGATCGAGGGCGCGGCGATCATGGGGCTGAGCCTTGCCAAATACGGCGAGATCACCTTCAAGGACGGCAAGGTGCAGCAGAAGAATTTTGACGACTTCCAGGTCGTCAGGATGGACGACTCGCCTGTGGTGACCAACGTCTACATCGTGCCGCCCGGACCCGACACGCCGCCGAGCGGCGTCGGCGAGCCCGGCGTTCCCCCGTTCGCGCCGGCCCTGATCAACGCCATCTTCGCGGCGACGGGAAAACGCATCCGCTCGCTTCCGATCGGCAAGCAATTGGAGGCGTAAGCCGCGGAACAGAAGCGGCCTCGCGCCGTTTGCATCGATCTGACAGGAGCAGATCGATGACCAACATCTCAAAGGCGCTCGCAGTCTCGCTGTCGGGCGCCTTTCTTTTGACTGCCGCGGGCGCATTCGCTCAGAGCAGCACGACGCCGCCGACCACGGCCACGCGGCCCACCGGGCCCGACCAGAATTCGCTGCCCAACGCCAACGCCCCGCCCGCCTCCACTACCCAGACCACCGGGCAGCACAACCCCGATCCCAAGATTCGCGAGATGAACCAGAAGGAAAAGGACAAGGTCGAGCGCGAGGGAAAGTAGTGGTTTAGCGCCTGCGCATTGATGCGCCCTCTCCGGTTTTGTCCACCGAAGCCTTGGCGAAGGCGGATGTGGGAGAGGGCAGCGACGCTGGTCGATGCGCACTCACTTGGGTGAGGGGTCTGCCTCTGCGCGTCAATCTCCCGATGAAGGCGCGCGGATAGAACCCCTCATCCGGCGCTTCGCGCCACCTTCTCCCACAGGGGGAGAAGGAAGAACCACACAAAATGCGGCGGACGTTGCCGTCCGCCGCATTCGCCACCCCCCTGCTGCTCCGCTTCTGTCGATCCGCCCGCGGAGCTATTTCTTCAGCGCGAAGACCCAGATGACGCCGCCCTGCGGCACGTTGGCTTCGATGCCGATGTTGTTGGTCACGAGCGCATCCTGGATGCGCTGCGCGTCGACGCCCCATCCCGACTGGATCGCGATGTATTGCGTGCCGTCGATCTCGTAGGACACCGGCATGCCGACGATGCCGGAGTTGGTCTTCTGCTCCCACAACAGTTCGCCCGTCTTGGCGTGGAAGGCGCGGAAATAGCGGTCGTTGGTCCCTCCGACGAAGACGAGATCGCCCGCGGTCGCCGTGACCGATCCGAACAGTTGCGACTTTGGGAAGTTGTGCTGCCAGACCTTCTTGCCGGTTGCGGGATCCCAGGCCTGGAGCTCGCCAAAATGATCCGCACCCGGCTTCGTCTTCAGGCCGATATCTTCCGGCTTGGTGCCGAGCCAGAGCTCGCCCGGCTTGAGCGGTACTTTCTCGCCGGTAAAGCCGCCGCAGAAATTCTCGTTGGCGGGCACGTAGACGAGGCCGGTCTTCTGGCTGTAAGCCGCCGATGGCCAGTCCTTGCCGCCCCACAGCGACGGGCAGAACTCCACGCGCTTGCCCATGACCGGCTTGTGCGCGGGGTCGACGATCGGCTTGCCGGTCTCGGGTTCGATGCCCTTCCAGACGTCGGTGAAGACGAACGGCCAGCCGGCGACGTAATTGATCTTGGTCGGCGTGCGCTCGAGCACCCAGAAGATCGCGTCGCGTCCCGGATGGACCAGGCTCTTGATGTTGCGGCCATCGCGTTGCAGGTCGATCAGCATCGGTGCTTCGACCTCGTCCCAATCCCAGGAATCGTTCTGGTGATACTGGTGATAGGTCTTGATCTTCCCGGTGTTGGGATCGAGCGCGAGCACTGATGACGTGTAGAGATTGTCGCCGGGATGCGAGTCGCCCGGCCACGGCGCGGCGTTGCCGACACCCCAATAGATCGTCTTGGTCTCTTTGTCGTAATTGCCTGTCATCCAGGCCGACCCACCGCCGTTCTTCCAGTCGTCGCCTTGCCAGGTGTCGTGACCGGGCTCGCCTTCACCGGGGATGGTATAGGTCCGCCACAGCTCCTTGCCGTCCTTGGCATCATAAGCCACGATATAGCCACGCACGCCGAACTCGCCGCCGGAGCCGCCGACGATGACCTTACCGTCAACGATCAATGGCATCAGGGTCAGGTACTGGCCCTTCCTGTAGTCCTGCACCTTCGTGTCCCACAGCACCTTGCCGGTTTTGGCATCGAGCGCGACCACGTGGTCGTCCGTGGTGGCGAGGTAGAGCTTGTCCTCCCAGAGGCCGACGCCGCGGTTGGTCGGATGCAGCTGGAACAGATCGTCAGGAAGCTGCCGCTTGTAGCGCCAGTATTCGTCGCCGGTCTTCGCATTCAGCGCGATCACCTGCCCCATCGGGGTCGTCACGAACATCGCGCCATTGTTGACGATCGGCGGTGCCTGATGGCCTTCGACCACGCCGGTGGCGAAGGTCCAGACCGGTGTGAGGTTCTTCACGTTGGAGGTATTGATCTGGTCGAGCGGGCTAAAGCCCTGCCCGTCATAGGTGCGCCGGTAGAGCATCCAATTGCCTGGCTCCGGATTTTCGAGCCGCTGCGAAGTGACGGGCGAATAATTCTCGATCGGGCCAGCCAGCGCGGCGGTCGAAACGAGGCAGGTGAAGGCGACGAAGCCGGACAGGTAGAATTGCTTCCTGGTTATGGAGAGTTTCATGGACGTTCCCCTTTTTCATCCGCTTGAATTCTTGTTGTGAATTCTTGTGTTTCGTCCCGTCGTCCGCCGCGTCGGCGGAGGCGGCCGTTCGTGACGCGGGCCCAGCCCGCAACCGTCCATCATCCTGGCTGTGTGCCACCTACCTTTCCCATGAAATTGCCGGCGACGCTGAGCGAACCGTCAGCCAGCGCCAGCGGCAGCGCTGCAAGCCGCCGCGGTGCCGGCCCGAACACGACCTGCGCGCCCGCGCGGGGATCGAATTCGGAGTTGTGGCACATGCACTTGAACACCTCCTTGTCGCCGACATCGCTCTTCACCCAGGCAGTGACGGGACAGCCCGCATGCGAGCAGATCGCCGAATAGGCGATGATGCCGTCGACGGCCCGCGCGCGGGTCTTCTCGTCGAGGTCGGCGGGATCAAGCTTGATGATCAGGATCTCGTTGAGCCGTGAGGCGCTGCGCACCACCGCTGAGGTGGGGTCCTTCGGCCAGGCATGGACCGGCGGTCCGCCGGCCTTGAGATCGGCCGCGGTGATGAGCTTTCCCTCCTGGTCACCTTCGGAGAAGACGAGCAGGTCGCCTTTCTGCGGCCGCTCATCCGAGCCGGGCGGATCCTCACCTGCGCGGGCCTGGGTGGAACAGCCGAGGCACGCTGTCGTCGCGAGCGCACCGAGCAGCATGGATCGCCGCGTCTGCTCGGCACCCGCATCGACGTCGGGTTCCGCAGCACTCTCTGAGGATTGTGAATTAGTATCGACCGATGCGCGAGCCATGCCCGTTAGCAGGCACTGGAACTCTGCCGAAAACAAGGCGAAGACTTGGCGCCGCAGTGCATCAATGTGGCTTTGCTCGCGTTGATTGAGCAAGACTAAATGCGTTCCAGCGCGTTTTCGCGAATTCTACATCGCATTGCGCGAACGGCATGATGATTTTGCAGATCAGATCGATGCTGCGGGAATTGGTGCGGCGCGCCATCACGCAACGCGAGCTGCACCTTTCTCAGGCAGGCATTTTGTATTCACGACCTGAGCACGTGACGCGGCGAAGCGATGCGGCCCGCAAGTGTTGCCGACGCCATTTCAAAACTGTCGGCGATACGACGCGCCTTGTCGATGAACAGCGCAGCCGCCGCCGGCGGGCAGACCTCGCGCGCGGTCTGCTCGAACAGCTCGAGCCAGCGATCGAAATGGCCTCCGGCCAGGCTCAGCGGCAGGTGTGCCCGCATCGGCGAGCCATGATAGCGGCCACTCATCAACACGACTGACGACCAGAAATCCCTGAGCTTGGCGAGATGCTCGTCCCAGTTCTGCACGACGGCGAAGACGGGCCCGAGCAGCGTGTCCTCACGCACGCGTCCGTAGAAGCGGGTGACGAGTTCTGCGATCATCTCCTCGGTGATCCCGGTGCGCTCGATCGCATCCTGGGTCAACAGGTTCCGCCGCGCGGCCGCAGCTTCCCGCTCGGCCTTCAGTCGATCCGACATGTCCTTTGTTATCCGTTCCGTTGTTCCCGCAGGCTGCCCGTTCGACATTGTCGGGCCAATTGCGCGCGGCGTCTTTGTCGCAGCGCAAATTGCGGGGATCTGGCGGCGGACGCTAGGTGCCCGCCGCCAATGCCTTCATCAGGCGGTATAGGTGTAAAAGCCCTGCCCGGTCTTGCGGCCGAGATGGCCGGCATCGACCATCTCCTTCAGCAGCGGGGCTGGCCGATATTTAGGATCGTTGAAGCCCTTGTAAAAGACCTCCATCACCGAAAGCATGGTGTCGAGCCCGACGAGATCGGCAAGTGCGAGCGGCCCGATCGGATGGTTGCAGCCGAGCTTCATGCCGGCGTCGATTTCCTCCGCCGTCGCGATGCCCTCCTGCAGCGCGAAGATCGCCTCGTTGATCATCGGACACAGGATGCGGTTGACGGCGAAGCCCGGGCTGTTTTTGGCCGTGATCGCCACCTTGCCGACGCGCTTGGCGAAATCCAGCGCCTTCGCATGAGTGTCGTCCGAGGTCTGCAGCCCACGGATGAGTTCGAGCAGCGCCATCACCGGCACCGGGTTGAAGAAGTGCATGCCGATGAAGCGGTCGGGACGGTCGGTCGCCGCCGCGAGCTTCGTGATCGAGATCGAAGAGGTGTTGGTTGCGACCAGCGTGCGCGGCGACAGCGTGGCGCAGAGATCCTTCAGGATCTTGACCTTGAGCTCCTCGTTCTCGGTAGCGGCCTCGATGACGAGGTCGCAATCCGACAGCTTCGCCCGGTCGGTGGTGCCGGTGATGCGCTTGAGCGTCGCCTCGCGGTCGGCCGCCGACATCTTCTCTTTCTTGACCAGCCGCTCGAGGCTTCCGCCGACGGTCGACAGGCCGCGGCTCACCGCCGCGTCGGAAATATCGACCATCACGACCGACAGGCCCGCGGCGGCGCAGACCTGCGCGATGCCGTTCCCCATGGTCCCTGCCCCGATGATGCCAACGGTCTGGATCATTGCGTCACATCCTTCATCCTTGCGGGCGAGCCAGTTGCAGCCCGGCCCCATTGTTCCTGCATCAGGGTCTAGCACCGCCGTTCGGCTGGCGCGACCCGATCCTGTTCCTTAGCGCATCCGAGGCCGGAATAAAGCCGCCCGCGGGGGCGGCCAGTTGCCTCGATTGTGGGTCCCGGGCCGCGTTTTCCGGTCATCCTGAGCCTTGCTCCAACGGCTCCGGTGGGCTGCCCACCCTTGGGGCCTTGATTATGGCAGCGGCAGCAGCGAGAACGGCGGCGCGGGGCTGCCGCGGAACAGGAGCTTGGCCCGAGACGGATGAACGATTTCGCACGATCCATCGGTGCCGCCTTTGCGCTGATCGGCGAGGCCGACACCGAGCTATTGGGCATCGTCGCCTTGTCCGTAAGGGTCAGCCTGACCGCCAGCATCCTCGCACTTCTGATCGGCGCCCCCTTTGGAGCCCTGCTTGCGATCACCCGCTTCCGGAGCCGCCAGGTCATCGTCATTCTGACCAATGCGCTGCTCGGCCTTCCACCGGTCGTGGTCGGGCTCGCCCTCTATCTCCTGCTGTCGCGGTCCGGCCCGTTCGGGGCGGCGGGCTTGCTGTTCACGCCAGCCGCCATGGTGATCGCGCAGACGCTGCTGGCGACGCCCATCGTGGTGGCGCTGGTGCACCGGCCGGCAAGCCTGTTGTGGGCGGAGTATGGCGACCTGGCGCGGATCGACGGACTGTCCGCGCTGCGCAGCATGGCCCTGCTGTTCGCGCTCGGCCGGACCTCGCTGCTGACGGCCTTTCTCGCCGCGTTCGGGCGCGCCATCGCGGAAGTCGGCGCCATCATCATCGTCGGCGGCAATATCCGCGGCTTCACCCGCACGATGACGACGGCGATCGCACTGGAAACCAGCAAAGGCGACCTGCCGCTCGCGCTCGGGCTCGGGCTGATCCTGCTCGCACTCAGCGTCGCGGTGTCGACCATAGCCTTCGTCCTAGTGGGGCGCGTTGGGGAAAAATAGCTGCTCGCCGCCGACCTTGTACCCGGCGATCGCTTCCTGCCCTTGCGGCGAAATCAGCCAGTCGATGAAGGCCTGTCCCTCCCTCGCCTTCACGTTCGGATGCTTTTCAGGATTCACCAGCATGACGCCGTACTGGTTGAAGAGCCGCTTGTCCCCCTCGGTCAGGATGGCGAGTTCGCCGCGGTTTTTGAACGACAGCCAGGTGCCGCGGTCCGACAGGAGGTAGGCGTTCCACGACGAGGCCATGTTCAGCGCCGGGCCCATGCCCTGGCCGATCTCCCGATACCAAGTGTCCTTGCCGGCACTGAGGTCGACGCCCGCCTCCTTCCATAGCCTCAGCTCGGCCGCATGCGTGCCGGACTTGTCGCCGCGCGAGATGAACGGCGCTTTCGCGGTCGCAATCCTGCGCAGCGCCTCGACCACGTCCTTGCTGCCCGAGATCTGCGCTGGATCGCTCTTGGGGCCGACGATGACGAAGTCGTTGTACATGACGTCGAAGCGCTTCACGCCCTGCCCTTCGGACATGAACTTGTCCTCGGCGGGCCTGTCGTGGACGAACACCACGTCGGCATCGCCGCGCCGCCCGATATCCAGAGCCTGGCCGGTGCCGACGGCGACGACCTTCACGCCGATGCCTTCGGCCTTCGCGAACAGCGGCAGCAGATGGCCGAACAGCCCCGACTGTTCCGTCGAGGTGGTCGACGCCACGGTGATGGTGCGATCCTGTGCGGATGCGATGGTGGACCAGAGCAGAACCGCTCCGATGGTGGCAAGCTTCCTCATGCGCCGTCCCCGACCAGACAATGACGGTTCTGAATAGCGGCTCGCGACGACGACGGGAACCCCGACTTGGACCGCAACGAGAGCAAAGGCTGCCGCGCCTCGGCAGGAACGCGGTCAGCGCATACGAGTTGACCGGGATGCAAGGCACGGAGAATCCGATGAAGAAGATCATCCTGGCATCCGCATGCATGATGGCGCTGGCGACAGGTGGCGCTTTGGCGCAGACACAACCCGCACCCGGCGCATCCGGTCAGGGCGATGTCGGCCCCTCATCGCGAGGCCCGGCAACCAAGGGAATGACGACAGGACGTTCATCGAACATGCAGAACGAGGCCAGCGACGGCAAGGGCGCGCAGTCGCCTTCGGCCGGCGGCAGCGACCCCAACAACATGAGCAGCCAGGCCGGCGGCAGTGCGGGTACCGGCGGCACCGGCTCCGGCAAGTGACCTGAGGATCCAATATCTCTGGGGATGCGAGTCAATTGAAGCAATCGCGAACGGCACTCCACTCTGCGGAGCGGCATTCGCCCCGCAGAGTGGATGCGCGGATGTTCTGCAATTGGTCCTGCCTACGTTGACACGGGTGTGACGGCCGGGGCAGGTTTTCACATTGCTGACGAATCAGCGATTGCCTCACGCCGAGCACCTCTTGGACAACTCCCAGTGCTTTCGAGACTGATATCGTTGCTGCGCCGCATTCCAGCGGTGAACTGGGCGTTTTCCCGACTCCGGCCTGTGCCGCACAGCGGCAACCTCGACGTCGCGCCGACTGCAGAGGCTTCATCTGCCATCGCCGAAGGCGTTGCCGGCACGGCTCCAGCGTCCATCGCCGAGATCAGCGCTGATCCCATGCGCGACGAGGCTGATCTCGCCGCCACCGCTCCGGTCGCGGAGAACGATGCGGCTGTGTCGGTCGTCGCGGCGATTCCGTCCGACGATATCTGCATCGGCGACTCATCTTCAGAGTTGGCAACGGCAATCGAGGCGCCTGCGGCGCCGCCAGCGAACGAAGAGGCGTTGGCTGCATCGGCCGGTGCGGAGAACGAGCCAGTTGCAGCCTCCGATCTCGCCGTCGTGGACGATGATGCATCGCCTGCTGGAATCTCTGCTGAGATCGACTCTGCCACCGCAGAAGAGATTGTGGCTTCATCAGCAGACGTCGCGACCGCTTCGGCCGATCTCCCTGCCCTCATCATCGAGGCTGCCCCCTCGCCCGACGTATCCCTCGATCTCGTACCCGATGCCGCCGAAGCAATCCCGGTCGACGTCGAGAACGTGGCGGCTGTTGTCTCTGAAGCCAGCGCCGAGATCGATCCGGCGCCCGTTGTCGCAATCGCGCCGACGCCCGCAAATGATGTTCCGCTCGCCACGGCCATTGCGGCGGTAGCCAACGAGTCATCCAGCGACGTCGCGGAAGCCGAACCAGCTCCGGCTCTCACGTCTCCTTCGCCAGAGATCCGCAGCGCACCGAAAGTTCGCGCGCGAGCCGTAGAGCCCGCCGACCGCGCCGCGCTGATCCGGCAGCGCTGGGCCGAGAGCGGAATCAGGATGTGGAATCCGCAGCTTCACGGCACCGGCGAGGCCGCGCTGAACATCCAGGGAAGCGTCGGGCTGCTGCCGCCGGCGGCCGGCGAGACAATGCCGCGCTACGACAAGCTGGAATTCAGGATGCTCGGCGGACAGATCGTCTGTGAGGGCGTCATCGTCGAGGCCCCCGTGCAGGCGGGCCATCGGAGCTTCACGCGGCTCGCCGAGCCGCGGAGCATCGAGCGGATCCGCGAAGCGGCGCGCGAGCGCCAGGCCGTTCTCGCCTGATCCTTTCGTCTGCGACCACCACGAGAATGTGCTAGGCTGATGTCCCGACATGGGAGATCCCAGATGCGCGCAAGACCATTGCTCTTCGTCGTGATCGCGCTTGCTGTCTCGCAGCCGGCGCTCGCCGCGGGCAAGCGGCCGCATCACATGACTGGGCCCGCCACCGATCCGGCCGCTCCCTACAAGGCCGATCGGCTCTCCTCCTCGCGCGGCGAGTCGATCCTCGACACGCCTGGCCAGACCACCGTGCTGACGCGGCAGGTTCTCGACGACAAGAGGGCGACCAGCCTGCGGGACGCCATGCGCTCGACCGCAGGTGTGACGATCGGACGCTAGGCCGCTTGCACCGCTCTCGGTCGCCCGCACGAGCACTCGCTGACACCCATGGCGAGCAGGGCGTAGCTGCGGCGATTTCGGACGACTTGTGCCTGAGACGCACGCCCCTTGCCGCCGGCTATCCTTAACGGGACCTCACCAATGCACGCGACCGGAAAATCCTGGGGCAGCGCGCAACCAGTGCTGGCCGAGCCCGGCTAGCGTCGATCTAACGGGCCCTTTACCCGTGCCGTGCAAGATTGCCCCCGTTTTCAGGGATCTGGGGCTCGTATTTCAATGCCTATTGCCGATCTGAAATCTCATTTTGCCGCCGCGAAGCGATTGTTTCGCGTTCCCGCCGACAATCCAGATCTGACGCGCGCGCAGTTCGACGCCTTCTCCAAGCAGATCCCGCTGCTCTACTTCATCCTCATCAGCAACACGATTGCGGTCGCCTACACCTATGTGAACGTGGCGCCGGACTGGCTGACGATGATCGTCCCGGCCGTGCTGACGGTGCTCGCAGGCTTACGGACCTTCTGGTGGCTACGCCAGCGCCGGCTCGTGCGCAGCGATGCCGACATCCTGCGCAATCTGCGCGCCACCAACTGGCTGACCCTGCCGATCGGCGCCGGCTTCACCGCCTGGTCCTTCGCGCTGTACCCCTACGGCGATCCCTTCGCCAAGAGCCAGGTCGCGTTCTACATGGCGGTCACCGTGATCGGCTGCATCTTCTCGCTGATGCATCTGCGCTCGGCGGCGCTGATCGTGACGCTGATCGTCGACGTGCCCTATGTGCTGTTCTTCTTCGCCACGGGCGAACCGACGCTGAAGGCGATCGCGGTCAACAACCTCCTGGTTTCCGGCGCGATGGTGACGGTGTTGTTCATCTACTATCGCGACTTCGCCGATCTCGTCGCCAGCCGCAAGTCGCTGCTCGCGCAACAGGCGGCGACGCAGGCGCTCTCTGACGAGAACTTCCGCCTTGCCAATCTCGATTCACTCACCGAGCTACCGAACCGCCGCCGCTTCTTCGCCGAGCTGTCGAGCGCCTTCACCGATGCCGAACGCAGGAAAGTCCGGGTCGCAGTCGGCATCATCGATCTCGACGGCTTCAAGCCGATCAACGACAATTACGGCCACTCAGTCGGCGACCGCGTCCTGATCGAGGCCGGCCGGCGCATCCGCGAGGTCTGCGAGGGTTTTGGTCCGCACCGGGTCGAATTCGCCCGACTCGGCGGTGACGAGTTCGGCCTCGTCGTGTGCGGCGACCCCAATGATGCGGATCTGCTACGGCTCGGCCAGCGCATCGGCGACCAGGTCAAGCTTCCCTATCAGCTCGATACCGCTCATACGGGGCTGTCCTGCTCGATCGGCTTTGCGTTGTTTCCGCAATCGGCCACGACCGCGGAAGCACTGTATGAATGCGCCGATTATTCGCTCTACCATGCCAAGCGCCATCTGCGCGGCCGCACCGTGATCTTCTCGAGCGAGCTCGAGGCCGAGATCCGCAGTCGCGGGGTCATCGAGAACCTGCTGCGCACCGCTGATTTCGCCACCGAGATGGACCTGGTGTTCCAGCCGATCGTCGATGCCATGAGCGAGCACACCGCCGGCTTCGAGGTGCTGGCGCGCTGGCGCAGCGCCCGCCTCGGCCTGGTCTCTCCGGCCGATTTCATTCCGGCTGCCGAGCGCATCGGTCTGATCCGGCCGCTGACGCAAGCGCTGCTGGTGCGCGCACTCGCCGTCGCCAGGACGTGGCCCGATCACATCCGCCTCTCGTTCAACCTCTCTGCACACGACGTCTGCGCGGCGGAGGGCATCTTGCCGCTGATCGCCATCATCGAGAAGAGCGGGCTGCCGCCACAGCGGATCGATTTCGAGATCACCGAAACCGCCGTCACCTTCGACTTCGTCCGCGCGCAGCAATCGATCGCAACGCTGAAGGCAATGGGCTGCGGCATTTCGCTGGACGATTTCGGCACCGGCTATTCGTCGTTGAGCCACGTGCACCGGCTGCCGCTCGACAAGATCAAGGTCGACCGCAGCTTCGTTTCCGACATCAACGAGAATCCGGTCAGCCACAAGATCATCAAATCGCTCACCGGCCTCTGCGACGACATGGAGATCGCCTGCGTCGTCGAGGGCGTCGAGACCCGTGCTCAGCTCGACACCCTGCGCCGCCTGGGGTGTGACTTCATCCAGGGCTATTATTTCGCAAAGCCCATGCCGGCCGATGCGATTGGCGACCATCTGGCGAAGGAGAGCCGGCGCCTCGACGGCACCGGCGCCAAGGTCGTGGCCTGAGCCTCCGTCTACCTCGCCAGGCTCGGCAGATCGAGCCCCTTGTCGCGGGCGCAGTCGATCGCGATGTCGTAGCCGGCATCGGCATGACGCATGACGCCGCTGGCGGGATCGTTCCACAGCACGCGCTCGATCCGCTTCGCCGCCTCGGGCGTGCCGTCGGCGACGATCACCATGCCGGCATGCTGCGAATAGCCGATGCCGACGCCGCCGCCATGATGCAGCGACACCCAGGTCGCCCCGCTCGCGCAATTGAGCAGCGCATTGAGCAGCGGCCAATCGGACACCGCATCCGATCCGTCCTTCATCGCCTCGGTCTCGCGGTTGGGGCTTGCCACCGAGCCGCTGTCGAGATGATCGCGACCGATCACGATCGGCGCTTTCAATTCGCCGCGCGCCACCATCTCGTTGAAGGCAAGGCCGAGGCGATGGCGATCGCCGAGGCCGACCCAGCAGATCCGCGCCGGCAGGCCCTGGAACTTGATGCGCGCCTTGGCCATATCGAGCCAATTGTGCAGATGCTTATCGTCGGGCATCAGCTCCTTGACCTTGGCGTCGGTCTTGAAGATGTCCTCGGGATCGCCCGACAGCGCGGCCCAGCGGAAGGGCCCGATACCGCGGCAGAACAGGGGACGGATATAGGCGGGCACGAAGCCGGGGAAATCGAACGCGTTCTTCAGGCCCATGTCCTGCGCCATCTGGCGGATATTGTTACCGTAGTCGAGCGTCGGAATGCCCTGGGCATGGAAGTCCAGCATGGCCTGGACATGCTCGACCATCGACGTCTTGGAGGCGCGCTCCACCGTCTTCGGATCGGACGCACGCTTGGCTTCCCACTCAGCGAGCGTCCAGCCCTTCGGCAAGTAGCCGTTGATCGGATCATGGGCGCTGGTCTGGTCGGTGACGATATCAGGCTTGACGCCGCGGCGGACCAGTTCGGGGAAGATCTCCGCGGCGTTGCCGAGCAGGCCGACCGAGACCGCCTTCTTCGTCTTCGTAGCGTCCGCCATGATCGCGAGCGCTTCGTCGAGCGTTGCGGCCTGCCGGTCGAGATAGCCGGTCCGCAAGCGCATCTCGATGCGGCTCGGCTGGCATTCGACCGCAAGCATCGAAGCGCCGGCCATGGTCGCGGCCAGCGGCTGCGCACCGCCCATGCCTCCCAAGCCGGCGGTGAGAATCCATTTGCCGGCGAGGCTGCCGCCATAATGGCGACGGCCGACCTCGACGAAGGTTTCATAGGTGCCCTGCACGATGCCCTGGCTGCCGATATAGATCCAGGAGCCCGCCGTCATCTGGCCGTACATCATAAGACCCTGGCGATCGAGCTCGTTGAAATGATCGAGCGTGGCCCAATGCGGCACGATGTTGGAGTTCGCGATCAGCACGCGCGGCACGTCGGCATGGGTCCGGAACACACCAACCGGCTTGCCAGACTGGACCAGCAGCGTCTGGTCGGCTTCCAGCTTGCGCAAGGCCGCAACGATCCGGTCAAAACTCTCCCAGTCGCGGGCGGCGCGGCCGATGCCACCATAGACGACGAGCTCGCTCGGGCGCTCCGCAACGTCTGGGTCGAGATTGTTCATCAGCATGCGCAACGGCGCTTCCGTGAGCCAGCTCTTGGCGCTGATGTCGCTGCCGCGGGGAGCGCGGATGGTGCGGTCATTGTCCAGTCGGCGGTTCATGTGGACCTCTTCAGACGAGTCTCGGAAACGGATCGGAACGAAGCTGGGCGACCGCGGCAGCTGGAAGCGCATCGGCTTCGATCAATGCAGCGGCCTTGGCGAGATCGCCGGCCATGTAGCGATCGGCAGCGAGCGCAGGCACCTGCTCACGCAACGCGGCAATGACGGCGACCAGCGGCGCGCTGGTCGCATGTGGCGCGCGCAGCGTGATGCCTTGGGCGGCGACCAGAAGCTCGATGCCGAGAATGGCGGCGAGATTGTCGGCCATGTCGGACAGGCGCCGCGCGGCATGCGCAGCCATCGAGACATGGTCCTCCTGGTTGGCACTGGTCGGCGTCGAATCGATCGAGCAGGCGAGCGCACGCTGCTTGTTCTCGGCATAGAGCGCGGCCGCCGTCACCTCGGCGATCATGAAGCCGGAATTGAGGCCGGGATCGGGGGTGAGGAACGGCGGCAGGCCGAAATTGAGCGCGGGATCGACCAGCGTCGCGATGCGCCGCTCGCTGATCGCGCCGATTTCAGACAGCGCCAGCGCGAGTGCATCGGCGGCAAAGGCCACCGGCTCGGCGTGGAAATTGCCGCCGGAGACGATCTCCCCGGTCTCGACCAGCACCAGCGGGTTGTCGGTGACCGCGTTGGCCTCGACGATCAGCGTGCGCGCCGCCTGCGTGATCAGATCGAGGGCTGCGCCTGCGACCTGTGGCTGGCAGCGCAGGCAATAGGGGTCCTGCACACGCTCGTCGCCTTCGAGGTGAGAGAGGCGGATGTCGCTGCCATCCAGCAGCGCGGTCAACGTCGCGGCCGCGGCGATCTGGCCGGCATGGCCGCGCAGCGCCTGGATTTCGGGGCGGAACGGTGCCGTCGAAGCCATCGCCGCATCCACCGACAGCGCGCCGGTCACGAGTGCGGCGCGGGCGAGGCGATATGCACGCAGCACACCCGATAGGGCGTAGGCGGTCGAGAATTGCGTGCCGTTGATCAGCGCGAGGCCTTCCTTCGGCCCGAGAATCAGCGGCGTGAGGCCGGCGACCTCGAGGGCGTCGGCGCCGGATACGGTCTTCCCGTCAACGATCGCCTGCCCCTCGCCGATCATCACGGCCGTCATGTGCGCGAGCGGTGCCAGATCGCCGGAGGCGCCGACCGAGCCCTGCTGCGGCACCAGCGGACAGACGCCACGGGCCAGCATGTCCTGCAACTGCTCGATCACCGCGCGGCGCACGCCGGAGGCGCCACGCCCGAGCGAGACGATCTTCAACGCCATCATCAACCGCACGATCGGCTCCGGCGTTGCCGGGCCGACGCCGCAGCAATGCGAGACGATGAGGTTGCGCTGGAGCTGCGCGGTCTGGTCCGGCGGAATGCGCTTGGAGGCCAGCTTTCCAAAACCGGTGTTGATGCCGTAGACGGGGACGTCCGCCTGCGCAGCTCGCGTAACGATTTGCGCAGCCGCCTCGACACGCGGCCAGAACGAAGGATTGAGCACGACGGGGGCGCCTTCGAGCACGCGCGCGAGATCGTCGAGGCTCACTGTTCCCGGCTTGACGACGATCGCTGTTTCCTGCTCCGTCACTGCCCCCTCCATACCCGCTTGTGCAGCGGATTGAAGCCGATGCGGTACACCAGCTCGGCGGGCCGCTCGATCTCCCAGATCGCAAGGTCGCACCATTTGCCGGCTTCCAGCGTGCCGGTCTCATTCAGGAGACCGAGTGCCCGCGCGCCTTCACGGGTGACGCCGGCGAGGCACTCGGCCACGTTCATCCGGAACAGGGTCGCCCCCATGTTCATCGCGAGCAGCAGCGAGGTCAGCGGCGAGCTGCCGGGATTGCAGTCGGTCGCCAGCGCCATGGGAACGCCATGCTTGCGGAACGTCTCGACCGGGGGCTTCTGCGTCTCGCGAATGAAGTAGAACGCGCCGGGCAGCAGCACCGCCACCGTGCCGGCGCTCGCCATTGCGACGGCACCGGCCTCATCGGTGTGCTCGAGATGATCGGCCGAGAGCGCCGAGAATCTCGCGGCAAGCGCAGCGCCGCCGAGATTCGAGAGCTGGTCGGCATGGAGCTTAACCGGCAGTCCAAGTCCCCTCGCCGTTTCGAACACTCGCGCGGTCTGCTCGGCGGAGAATGCGATGCCCTCCATGAAGGCGTCGACGGCGTCGGCGAGGCCCGCTTTTGCGACCGCCGGCAGCATCTCCTTGCAGACGCGGTCGATGTAACCATCCTTGTCGCCAGCGGCCTCGACCGGCAGCGCATGCGCGCCCAGGAACGACGTGCGGATCGTCACCGGCCGCGCGCGGCCGAGGCTGCGCGCCGCCGCAAGCTGTCGCATTTCGGTTTCGGTATCGAGGCCGTAGCCGGACTTGATCTCGACCGTGGTCGCGCCCTCATCGATCAGCGCGGCGAGCCGCGGCAGCGCGCCTGCAACGAGCTCGGCTTCACTGGCCTTGCGCGTTGCTGCCACGGTCGAGACGATGCCGCCGCCGGCGCGCGCGATCTCCTCGTAGCTCGCCCCCTTCAGGCGCAGCTCGAATTCATGCGCGCGGTTGCCGCCATAGACCAGATGGGTATGGCAATCGACGAGACCGGGCGTGATCCAGCGCCCCTCGCAATCGATCCGCTCGATCGCGTCCGCATCGACGGGAAAGTCCGCTGTCGCGCCCGCATAGGCGATGTGGCCGCCGCGTGCGGCGATGACACCATGCTCGATCTCGCCGAGATCGGGACGGTCGGCCCGCATCGTCGCGAGGCGGGCATTATGCCAGATCCGGTCGAAGCGCGCTGCCATGCGGGTATCCATTCGCCCTAGGGATGCTTGACTTATATGTCTAGACATATAATCGTAAGGCGGTTCTGTCCAGCCGGCGTGTAAATCATGACCCGACTGCATTTCGCTTCCGCGCTCCTGCCTTCGGGCTGGGCCAATGACGTGCAGGTGGTCGTCACCGCCGGCGCGATCGCGGCGGTGACACCGGGCGTGGCGCCGGCCGCCGGCGACGAGCGCCACGCCATCGCGCTTCCGGGACTTGCAAGCCTGCACAGCCACGCCTTCCAGCGCGGCATGGCCGGGCTCGCGGAACTGCGCGGCGACAGCACCGACACCTTCTGGACCTGGCGCGAGACGATGTATCGCTTCGCGCTGGCGATGACGCCCGACGACGTCGCGACCGTTGCGACGCTGCTTTATGTCGAAATGCTCGAGCAGGGTTTTACCCACGTCGGCGAATTCCACTATCTGCACCACGACCGCGACGGCTCGCCCTACGCCGACCCTGCCGAGATGGCCGCGCGCATTGCCCAGGCGGCCGAAGCCTCCGGCATTGCGCTGACGCTGCTGCCGAGTTTCTATGCGCATGGCTCCTTTGGAGGCGCAGCGCCGCATGCCGGCCAGCGCCGTTTCATCTGCTCGGTCGATCAGTTCGCCGCATTGATGGCTGCCTCGCGCAAGGTGATCAGCGCACTGCCGGGCGCCAATATCGGCATCGCCCCGCACAGTTTGCGCGCTGTGGCGCCGGACGAGCTTGCGGCGATCATTCCGCTCGCGAACGGCGGACCGGTGCACATTCATGCGGCCGAGCAGGTGAAGGAGGTCGAGGATTGCCTGGCCTGGTCGGGCCGGCGTCCGGTGCAATGGCTGCTGGAGCACGCCCCGCTCGATCGGCGCTGGTGTCTCATTCACGCGACCCACATGACCGATGAGGAAGTGACGACGTTCGCCAGGACCGGTGCGGTGGCGGGCCTCTGTCCCATCACGGAAGCGAGCCTCGGCGACGGCATTTTTTCGGCGCGGGAGTTTGTCGCCGCCGGCGGCCTTTTCGGCGTCGGTACCGATTCCAACGTGTTGATTGGCGCAGCCGACGAATTGCGCCAGCTCGAATACGGCCAGCGGCTCAAGCACCGCCAGCGAAACGTGCTCTCCGGCGGCGCAGGTCATTCCACAGGACGCTCGCTGTTCGACAGAGCGCTCGCCGGCGGCGCGCGGGCGCTGGCGCAGCCGACGGTCGGCCTCACACCCGGTGCACGCGCCGACATCGTCACGCTCGACGCGGCGCATCCTTCGTTGGCAGGACGCGCGCACGATGCCGTCATCGACGGCTGGATCTTCGCCGCCGGCGGCGCCGCCATCGATTGCGTCTGGGCCGGCGGCCGCAAGGTGGTCGAGGGCGGTCAGCATGGATTGCGCCAAGCCGCACGCGAACGCTTCAACGCATCGATCCGGAGGCTCGTCGCATGAGCCTCGTCACCGATGCCGACAAGCCGACGCTCTACAAGCGTATCCGCGCCGACATCGAGAAGCGCATTCTGACCGGCGAGTGGCCGCCCGGCCACCGCATTCCCTTCGAGCACGAGCTGGTGGCGCGCTACGGCTGCTCGCGTATGACCGTGAACAAGGCGTTGTCGGAGCTCGCGCAAGCCGATCTGATCGAGCGGCGGCGGCGCGCCGGCTCGTTCGTGCGCCGGCCGCAGCATCAGTCGGCGGTGCTCAAGATCGCCGACATCCGCGCCGAGATCTCCGCGCTTGGACGCAGCTACGGCTACGAGCTGATCGGCCGCAAGCTGCGCGCGGCGACGGCCGCCGACCGCGATCGCCTCGGCGTGAAGAAGGCCGGCAAGGTGGTCGCGATCACCTGCCGGCATAGCGCCGACAACGTGCCCTTCGCAGTCGAGGACAGGCTGATCGATCTCTCGTCCGTGCCCGATGCCGCGGCCGCCGATTTCTCGCGCGAGCCGCCCGGCTCGTGGCTGCTTCACCATGTCCCATGGACCGAGGCCGAGCATACGATCAGTGCCATCGTTGCGGACGACCGCACGGCGGAAGCGCTCGACATTGCCGTCGGCGCCCCCTGCCTCGTGATCGACCGCTACACCTGGCGCAGCGCACGCACCATCACCGCGGTGCGCCTGCTCTATCCCGGTGACTCTCACCGCCTTGTCGCCCGATTCAAGGGAGGCTGAGAGGATATGTCGGCACAATTCGTGCAACGCGTCGGGCAACGGTCCAGGTGGGCCGAGAGTGATCAACAGGACGTCAAACCATCGATCGGCAAGAGGACGAAAATCATGCGTAGTTCGAAAGTATTTGCGACAATCATTGCCCTCGCGGTGGCCACCCCCGCGCTCGCCGACGACGTCAAGGTCGGCGTCGGCATCTCCGGCTGGACCGGATTCGCGCCGCTGACGCTGGCGAAGGAGGCGGGCATCTTCAAGAAGAACGGCCTCGACGTCACCATCAAGAAGATCCCCCAGAAGGACCGCCATCTCGCCATCGCCTCCGGCGACATCCAGTGCGCGGCGACCACGGTCGAGACCTGGATCTCCTGGAACGCCAACGGCGTCGCGACCAAGCAGATCTTCCAGCTCGACAAGAGCTACGGCGCCGACGGCATGGCCGTGCGCAACGACGTCGCCGCGATCAAGGACCTCAAGGGCAAGACCGTCGCAGCCTCCGCGCCGGGCACCTCGCCCTATTTCGCGCTGGCCTGGATGCTGAAGAAGAACGGCCTCACCACCAAGGACGTCACGATCGTCAACCTCGAGCCCGCTGCGGCCGCGCAGGCCTTCGTCTCCGGTCAGAACGATGCCGCGATGACCTATGAGCCCTATTTGTCGACGGTGCGTGCCGCGCCCGACAAGGGCAAGATCATCGCGACCACGCTCGACTATCCGATGGTGATGGACACGTTCGGCTGCACGCCGAAGTTCCTCACCGACAATCCCAAGGCCGCCAAGGCCCTCGCCGACAGCTACTTCGAGGCGATCGAGATGATCGCCAAGGACCAGGCCAAGTCCTACGAGATCATGGGCGCCGACGTGAAGCAGACCGGCGAGCAGTTCGGCAACTCGGCGAAATATCTGCGCTGGCAGGACAAGGCTGCGAACCAGAAGTTCTTCGCCGGCGACTTCCTGACCTTCAACAAGGAGGCCGCCGAGCTGCTGCTCGAGATCGGCATCATCAAGGCCGCGCCGAAGGTCGAGGACCTCTACGACGCGAGCTTCATCAAGTAACGTTCTCCAAGATGCCGGTTCCGCCTCGGGCGGAGCCGGCGCACCATTCGGATACAGTTTGATGCGTCCCCTGGATCCCGTGACATCGAAGCAGCGTGCGGCGTACGGCTTGGCGTTCTTCGTGCTGTTCGTCGCCCTCTGGTCGTGGGCGACGTTCGGCGGCCATGTGTCGAAGACCTTCCTCGCCAATCCGCTCACCATGGTGCAGGAGGGCCTCGAGCTGCTCGCCAAGCACGGCTTCCTGTTCGACATCGGCATGACGATCTGGCGCGTCGTCGGCGGCTTTGCACTCGCGGCCGTCATTGCGGTGCCGCTCGGCGTGCTGATGGGCGCCTACAAGCCGGTCGAAGCCTTCCTCGAGCCGTTCGTCTCATTTGCACGTTATCTGCCCGCTTCCGCCTTCATCCCGTTGCTGATCCTGTGGGCCGGCATCGGGGAATTGCAGAAGCTGCTCGTCATCTTCATCGGTTCGGTGTTCCAGGTCATCCTGATGGTCGCGGTGACGGTCGGCGCCACGCGGCGCGATCTGGTCGAGGCCGCCTACACGCTCGGCGCCAGCGACCGCGGCATCATCCGCCGCGTGCTGCTGCCCTCCTCCGCGCCGGAGATCGCAGAAATCCTGCGGCTGGTGCTGGGCTGGGCCTGGACTTACGTCATCGTCGCCGAGCTGATCGGCTCGTCCTCGGGCATCGGTCATATGATCACCGACAGCCAGGCGCTGCTCAACACCGGCCAGATCATCTTCGGCATCATCGTGATCGGATTGATCGGCCTGATCTCCGACTTCCTGTTCAAGGCGTTCAACGCCTGGCTGTTTCCCTGGAAGCTCGCATGACCATTCTCAAGATTGAACAGGTCTCGCGCACCTTCCCCGCGCGCCACGGCAACGCGCCGACCAGGGCGCTGGAGCCGACCGACCTCACCATCGGCAACAACGACTTCGTCACCATCCTCGGCCCCTCCGGCTGCGGCAAGTCCACGCTGCTGCGCATCGTCGCGGGCCTCGACCGTCCGACCGGTGGCCGCGTCACGCTGGACGGGCGCGAGGTGACCGGCCCGGGCGCCGATCGCGGCATGGTGTTCCAGTCCTACACGCTCTTCCCCTGGCTGACGGTCCGCGAGAACATCGCCTTCGGCCTGCGCGAGCGTGGCGTGTCCGACGCGGAGCGACACAAGATCGCGGATGCCTTCATCCGCCAGGTTGGACTGTCCGGCTTCGAAAATCACTGGCCGAAGCAGCTCTCCGGCGGCATGCAGCAGCGCACGGCGATCGCACGCGCGCTTGCCAATGACCCGAAGATCTTGTTGCTCGACGAGCCCTTCGGCGCGCTCGACAACCAGACCCGCGCCCTGATGCAGGAGATGCTGCTCGGGATCTGGGAGCGCGACCAGAAGACGGTGCTGTTCGTCACCCACGACATCGAGGAAGCCATCTTCCTCGGCAGCCGCGTCATCGTCATGAGCGCACGCCCCGGACGCATCAAGGCCGAAATCCATGTGGACCTGCCGCATCCCCGCTCCTACAAGATCAAGACCACGCCGGAATTCGTCCAGCTGAAGGAACGGCTGGTCGAGGAGATCCGCACCGAGGCACTGAAGGTTGCCGAACATGCCTGAAACTCGCGCCGACGGACATCGCGTCCTCGCCGACCTCCATGCGCTGCGCGCCATCGGCGCCTACAAGACCGGCGTGCACAAGCCGACCTTCTCCGAACCGCACAAGCTGTCGCTGGAGTGGCTCGTCCAGAAGCTGCCCGAGGCCGACCTCTCCGCGACGATCGACGGCATCGGCAATGTCTTCGGGACGACTACGAAGCCCGGGCCGAAGCTGCTGGCGGGATCGCACCTGGAAAGCCAGAATTATGCCGGCTGGCTCGATGGCCCGCTCGGCGTCGTCTATGCGCTCGAGGCCGCGCGCGTCCTGAACGCCGACGCTTCCGTGAACGGCGCGGTCGAGGTCGCCGCCTGGTGCGACGAGGAGGGACATTTCGGTCATTTCCTCGGCTCGCGCTCCTATGTCGGACAGGTTGCCGAGGCCGACATCGAAGCCGCCCGCGACCGCACCAGCGGCCGCACCATGCGCGATGCCCTTGCCGACATGGGGCTCGCGGGGCGTCCGCGCATCACCGCCGAGCCGGGACGGCACGTCGGTTATCTCGAGGCGCATATCGAGCAGGGCGACACGCTCGAAAGCGGGCGCCTCGCGATCGGCGTCGTGACGTCCATCGTCGGCATCTGGCAGTACCAGATCAATTTCACCGGCGAGCAGAACCATGCCGGCACCACGCGCATGGCGGTGCGCAAGGATGCCGGCCTCGCGCTGGCGAAATTCTGCGTCGCGATCGAGGAACGTTTTCCGAAAGCCTGCGGCCCGCGCACGGTCTGGACCACCGGCCGCATCACGCTCGATCCGGGCGCGCCGAGCATCATCCCCGGTGGCGCAGAGATGCTGTTCCAGATTCGCGACGACGATCCGACGGTCATCGCGCGGCTGGAGCAATTGCTCCGGACCATGGCGGACGAGGCCAGTGCCAAGGGCCCCTGCACCGTCAGCGTGACGAAGCTGCGCACCGGCGCACCCGCGATGATGAATGCGGGCTTTCAGGACGCGATCGAGGCCGCGAGCAAGGCCGTCGCCGGCGGCCGATCCATCCGCATGCCCAGCGGCGCCGGCCACGATGCGCAGATGCTGGCAACCGTCATGCCCGCCGGCATGCTGTTCGTGCCGTCGATCGGCGGCATCAGCCATCACTGGACCGAGAACACGGCGGATGCCGACATCGTGACGGGCGCAGAGGTGTTCGTCGAGGCGTGCCGGCGGATCCTTGGCGGCTAGCGCTGCGTCCGGAGCGCGACCGAGAGTTTGGCGTCTGCTCTCTCCGCCCGTCATTGCGAGGAGCTCGCGACAAAATTGCGTAGCAATTTTGCGCAGATGCGACGAAGCAATCCATAATCTATCCGCGGAAAGATTCTGGATTGCTTCGCTGCGCTCGCAATGACGGAGTATGACGCAACTACATTGCTCTTTCAGTGCCGTAGGGTGGGCAAAGGCGCATAGCGCCGTGCCCACCAACCTTGGCAGTAAGCGAGAATGGTGGGCACGCTGCGCTTTGCCCACCCTACGATATTTGAGCTTGTCACACGCAGATTCGCCTCGCTCCATCCGGGCAACCGGCCACCCGCAATCGCGACAAGTTGCTCGCAGCTGGCACGAGCTGCGACAATCTGAACGCGGTACCGACACAAAGCTGCGGCATTTCTCCGCTTTCTCCACCGTCCCGCCTGTACTTCCCCGGAGTTCCCATGTCTTCTGCCGATCGGCCGGCGACCCGTCTTGCCACTCGGCTTGCCTTCCTCGTCGCGGGCTTCGGCATCGCGTGCTGGGCACCGCTGGTGCCGTTCGCGAAGGCGCGGCTCGCCGTCGACGACGGGGTTCTCGGGCTGCTCCTGCTCAGCCTCGGCATCGGCTCGGTCGTCGCGATGCTGCTCACAGGCGTTCTCAGCGCGCGCTACGGCAGCAGGCCGGTCATCGTCGCGGGCGGGCTTGGTCTCACACTGGTGCTGCCGCTGCTGGCGATCGCAAGCTCGCCGCTGTCGCTGGCGCTGGCGCTGCTTGCGTTCGGCGCCGCGCTCGGTTCGATCGACGTCGCCATGAACATCCACGCCGTGGAGGTGGAGCGCGCCGCGGGACGCCCGCTGATGTCCGGGTTCCACGCCCTGTTCAGCATCGGCGGCTTCGCCGGATCCGCGCTGATGACGGCGCTGCTCTCGCTGCAGCTCGGGGCGCTCGCCTGTACCCTGATCTGCTCCGTGCTGATGCTGATCGCGATGCTCGTAACCTGGCCGCGCCTGCTTCGCTCGGTGCAGGTGCAGGAAGGCCCATTGTTCGTGCTGCCGCACGGATCGGTGCTGCTGCTGGCGCTGCTCGGCGCCATCACCTTCCTGGTCGAAGGCGCGATGCTCGATTGGGGCGCGCTGCTCGTGATCGGCGCCGGGCTCGTCAGCGAGGCGCAAGGCGGCGTCGGCTACATCGTGTTCTCGATCGCGATGACGATCGGGCGGCTCGGCGGCGACGCGGTCGTTGCGCGCATCGGAGACCGCACGACATTGCTGTGGGGCAGCCTCATTGCGATCGCCGGCTTCGTGGTGCTGCTCACCGCCCCCGTGGCAGCGGTCGCCATCGGCGGATTCCTGCTGATCGGGCTCGGCGCCTCGAACCTCGTGCCTGTGCTGTTCCGCCGGGCGGCGCAGCAAAAGGTGATGCCCACGGGACTTGCGGTCGCGGCGATCACGACGGCAGGCTACGCAGGCGTCCTGCTCGGCCCTGCCGGCGTCGGCTTCGTCGCACAGCTCGGCGGACTGCCGATGGCATTTTGGCTGCTCGCCGCCTTGATGGGTCTCGTCACGTTGACGGCGCAGATCGTCACCGCGGAGCAGCGCCCGACCGGGCCTTAGCCTCCGACCGCCGCAGCGCGACGCGGCAGCTTCCAGCCGGGCCGGATGAAGTGGCAGGTGTAGCCATCCGGATAATGTTCGAGATAATCCTGATGCTCGGGCTCGGCTTCCCAGAACTCGCGCGCGGGCGCGACCTCGGTCATCACCTTGCCGGGCCACAGGCCGGACGCCTCGACGTCGGCAATGGTGTCTTCGGCAATCCGCTTCTGCTCCTCGCTGGTGTAGAAGATCGCCGAGCGATAGCTCGTGCCGACATCGTTGCCCTGACGGTTGAGCGTGGTCGGATCATGGATCTGGAAGAAGAACTCCAGCATGGTCCGGAAGCTGGTCCTGGCTGGGTCGAACACGATCTCGATCGCTTCGGCATGGCCATCATGGTTGCGGTAGGTGGCGTTCTTGACGTGCCCGCCGGTGTAACCGACGCGGGTGGAGATCACGCCCGGCTGCTTGCGGATCAGATCCTGCATGCCCCAGAAGCAGCCTCCGGCCAAAACTGCGCGTTCCGTCGTCATGTGATGTGCTCCCAATGATCGCCAAACAGCTCGTGCATCATATAGGCTTTCGGCCTCCCGGCCGAAAGCCACGCATTGACGCGGGTCCACCCGGTGCCTGGACCGGACGGACCGGAAGCAAACGCTTGCCCTAGACCAGCTTGGCGTCGAGCGTGATGGCGGCGTTGAGCACCTTGGACACCGGGCAGTTCTTCTCGGCCTCGCCGGCGAACCGGGCGAAGCCGGCATCGTCGAGACCAGGCACTTTCGCCCGCAGGGTCAGCGCGGATTTGCTGATCTTGAAACCCTTGCCTTCGGGCTCGAGCGTGACGGCGGCTTCGGTCGAGAGCTCGTCAGGCGTGAAACCCGCCATCTGGAGGCCGAAGGCAAGCGCCATGGTAAAACAGCCGGCATGGGCTGCGGCGATCAACTCTTCGGGATTGGTGCCCTTCTCGTTCTCGAAGCGGGTCTTGAACGAATAGGGCGTCGCGGCAAGCACGCCGGATTCGCTCGACAGTTGGCCCGTGCCATCGCGGCCAGTGCCCTTCCAGACTGCTGTTGCCTTGCGGATCATCTCAGCTCTCCTTGCTTGCCTAAACCGGATCGAACGCGCGGATCGGCGGCAGATTGCCGGTGAACTTCTCCACCTCGACGGTCGTCAACTGGCCGGTGCAGCCCTGCGCCAGGGACGAGGTGCCGACGTCGCGGGTCAGCACGTTCGGATTGCCGTGAACGCAGAGCGGCGCCTCGTCTTCGGGATCCATCGGATCGTACCACGCGCCGGTCGGAAGCTGAACCACCCCGGGCGCGATGCCGTCGGTGACGTGGACCGCGGCGAGGCACGCGCCGCGCTCGTTGAACAGGCGGATGATGTCGCCGTCCTTGATGCCGCGCGCCTGTGCATCGACCGGGTTCATGCGCGCGACCTCGCGGCCGCGATGCTTTGCGGAGAGCGAATGCCCGCCGAAATCGAGCTGGCTGTGCAGGCGCGTCACCGGCTGGTTAGCGACGAGGAAGCACGGCGCCCCCGGCTTGGGAATGTCGGTCTTGTCGAGCCAGACCGGATGGCCCGGACAATCCGCATCGCCGTGCGCTGCGATCTTGGCCGAGAAGATCTCGATCCGTCCGCTCGGCGTCGGCAAAGCGTGATTGACGGGGTCCTCGCGGAAGCGGCGCAGCCGGCCGCCGTCGTCGGGCTGCTGCGGCACGACCAGGCTGCCGCGCGCCCAGAACTCGTCGAAGTCAGGCGCCTCCAGGCCGCGCTTCGCCAGCGAGGCGCGGGTTGGCTCGTAGAGATGCTCCAGCCATTGCCGCGACGTGCGTCCCTCGGTGAAGGGCTCGCGCACGCCGAGACGTTCGGCGAGATCGGCAAAGATGTCGTAGTCGTCGCGCGCCAGCCCGAACGGCTCGGCGATCCGGTGCATGGCGACCATGAGCGGGTCGTTGGTGGAATAGCCGATGTCCTCGCGCTCCAGCGTCATCGTGGAAGGCAGCACGATGTCGGCGTGGCGGGCGGTGGCGGTCCAGGCGAGCTCGTGCACGGCCAGCGTGTCCACCTTCGCGAACGCCTTGCGCAGGCGATTGATGTCCTGATGGTGATGGAACGGATTGCCGCCCGCCCAGTAGACCAGACGAATGTCCGGATAGGTGCGCGTCTCGCCGTTGTAGCGATACGTGCCGCCGGGATTGAGCAGCATGTCGGCGATGCGCGCCACCGGAATGAAATCGGCAACGCCGTTGCGGCCCTGCCCCAGCGTCGGCCCCGGCACGTCGTTGACGCGGCGGCCGTAATAGCCGATCGCCCCCAGCGAATAGGCATAGCCGCCACCGGGAAGGCCGATCTGGCCGAGGGCCGCCGCCAGCACCATGCCCATCCACACCGGCTGCTCGCCATGCTCGGCGCGCTGCAGCGAATGGGAGACGGTGACGAGCGCGCGCTTTCCGGCAAGACGCCGCGCCAGCTTGCGGATCGCATCCGCCTCGACGCCGCAGATCGCGGCGGCCCATTCGGCGTGCTTGGCTTGCCCGTCGCTCTCGCCGTTGAGATAGCGCAGGAAGATTGGCCAGCCCTCGGTGTAGCGATCGAGGAAGGCCTGGTCGTGCAGGTTCTCTCCGACCAGCGTATGGACGATGCCGAGCATCAACGCGGTGTCGGTGCCGGGCACGCAAGCCATCCATTCGGCGCCGGCCTCGACCGGCAGATCGTCGCGCAGCGGGCTGACCAGGATGAACTCGCAGCCGCGCGCCCGCGCCGCCGCCATGGCGCCGCGCTCGACATGCTTGCTGATCGAGCCGCCCGCCACCATGGAGTTCTTCAGCGCCATGCCGCCAAAGGCCAGCACGATGTCCGTCTCGGTCGCAATCTGCTCCCAGGTGACGTTGCGCTTGGTGATGTCCTCGTAGCCGGCCAGGATCTGCGGCAGCAGCACCGAGGACGCACCCGAGGAATAGGTGTTGACCGAGCGCACATAGCCGCCCATCGCGATATTGAGGAAGCGATGCACCTGGCTCTGGGCGTGATGGAAGCGCCCGGCACTCGACCAGCCATAGGAGCCGCCGAACACGGCGCCGGGGCCGCGCGCGTCGCGGATGCGGCCGAGCTCGTCGCCGAGGAGATCGAGCGCCTTGTCCCAGCTGACGGAGACAAATTCGTCGCGGCCGCGGCGATCGTCGGGGCCCGGCCCGCGCTCGAGCCAGCCGCGGCGGATTGCCGGCTGGGCGATGCGCGCCTGGTGGCGGAGCGCGCCGGGAAAATTGTCGATGATGCCGTTCGGATCGGGATCGCCCGCATAGGCCCTGACCTCCAGCCCGGCCACGCCCTGGCGCGCGGAGAACACGCCCCAATGCGAGGTGTGCGGCTTGAAGCCGTCCGACAGGTCAAGACCGGGGTCGGGGAAGCCAATCGTATCGTCCATCTCTGATCCTTGTTCCGGCGGCGTCGGCAAAGGGTGGTAATATACCGATCCGCTCCGGACGTCGTCGAGATCAGGGTTGACGGGAACGCTGACCTGCCCCGCGCAAAGCCAGCCTCAGGGCTGTTGACACTCCCGAGTGTCATCGAGCGCGTTATGGCGCCGACGCTGCATCATCCGCGTGCGCAGCAATCGACCAGCAGATTCCAGATCCGCTGCGTCTCTTCTCTCTTGTTCGCCTCCGGCACGTTCTCCGCGCTCGACCGATCAAGCGCGGCGATAGTGGGGGGTTGGCGAGGCACGATCCACCGCTCCGAAATCGGGTCGTACCATTTGCCGATATTCATCTCAGTCACGACGGTCGACTCACAAATTGACAGGCTCGGGCGATGCGCCCCGCGCGGTGCTCATTGGAGCCCGTGTGGCGCGCCACCCGATTCACCAATCAGGAGATCGCATGTTGGTTCCAGAACCCGCTGCGTCAGCCTGGCCGGGCCGGATGCAGCGTGCGCGGATGCCGCTCGTGCAGCAATCGCGCGAGCTCCTCACGCTCGGTGTCGCGGCCCTTCATCGCGGTCTCGAACAGTGCTTCCTGGATGTCGCGAGGCATGTCGCCCCACACGTCCATCGCCGCACGCCCGAGCAGGTCCGCAAAATGATCCACTCCATCGCTCATTCGGCTCTCCCGATCTGCACACGGGAATGGAACAGCGGCGGCCGCGCCGCGTTCCAATGCCATCATTGTGAAAAGGAGACGTCTTTTATGGGATTCTTCACCAAGGACATCAAATCGATGGAAGACCTGCTGCTGCACGGGCTCCAGGACATCTATTACGCAGAACAGCAGATTCTGAAAGCGCTGCCGAAGATGATCGACAAGGCGACCCACAGGGATCTCGTCGCCGGGCTGAAGGCGCATCTGGAAGAGACCAACAAGCAGGTCGAGCGCCTCGACAAGGTCTTCGCCAAGCTCGGCAAGGAGCCGAGCGGCATGCATTGTCCGGCCATCGACGGCCTGATCAAGGAAGCCGACGAGACCGCCGGGGAGATCGAGGACAAGGCCGTGCTGGACGCTGCGATCGTCGCCAACGCACAGGCGGTGGAGCACTACGAAATGTGCCGGTACGGCACGCTGATCGCCTGGGCGGAAGAGCTCGGCCACGACGACATCGTGCGCTTCCTCACCACCAATCTGAACGAAGAGAAGGCCGCCAACACCAAGCTCAACACGGTGGCCCTGCGCAAAGGCGTCAACGCCAAGGCGTCCAACGCCGCGTGATCGAGGCAGGCTGAGCAAGACGATGGCGGCGCCCGCGGCGCGGCCATCCTGATCTCCGCTGCGAACAGATACCTCCGGTCAGATGAACGGCTTGCCACCGGTGACGGCCAACGTCGCCCCCGACGTGTAGCTCGAAAGCGGATCGGCCAGCATGACATAGGCCGTCGCGAGCTCGGCCGGCTGACCGGCGCGCTGCATCGGCACCTGCTTGCCGAAGTTCTTGACCCTTTCCTCCGACATGGTCGAGGGAATCAGCGGCGTCCAGATCGGCCCCGGGGCCACCGCATTGACCCGGATGCCCTTCTCGGCCAGCATCTGCGCGAGCCCGCCGGTGAAATTCTGGATGGCACCCTTCGTCGTGGCGTAAGCCAAAAGGCTCGGGTTCGGCATGTCGGAATTCACCGAGGCCGTGTTGATGATCGCGGACCCCGGCCGCATGTGGGGGACGGCAGCCTTGGCCAGATAGAACATGGCGTGGATGTTGGTCTCGAACGTCCGCCGCCATTCGTCGTCGCTGATATCTGCGATGTCCTTGAACGTCGCCTGATGGGCGGCGTTGTTGACGAGGATGTCGATGCCGCCGAGCTCTTGGACGGTGCGACGCACGATGGCGCGACAATGCTCGGGATTGCTGATATCGCCCGGGATCAGGACGGCCTTGCGTCCCTCCCGCTCCACCAGCGCCTTGACCTCGGCCGCATCCTCGTCCTCGTTCAAATAGGAGATGACGATGTCCGCGCCTTCACGCGCATAGGCGATCGCCACCGCGCGGCCGATGCCGCTGTCGCCGCCCGTGATGATGGCCTTCTTTCCGGCAAGACGGCCGGCGCCCTTGTAACTCTCTTCGCCGTGATCCGGTCGCGGCTGCATCGCTCGCGTCGAGCCCGGCATCGGCTGCTGCTGCGCAGGATAAGGCGGCTTTGGATAATCGATCATGGACAACTCCCGGCGTTTGCTGCGCTAACGGAGCGCCGCCGAAAGTGTTCCTGCCGTGCATGAGGATAGACGTGCCCCGGCTCCGCGGCGCACCAGGGCTCGCCCGCAGCTTGCGTGAGGCGGGTCGTTCAGATCCGCACTCCGTCTTGCTTCCGAGCGGCCTCGACAACAGGTGAATGCCGCTCACCGATGCTTGCAAAGTTCTCATTTGTCGGCCGGTTCCGCCTCGAAGTAGACTAGCCCCAAAGTCCAAGCTTGCAAGCGCCTTCGAGAGGAAACCACCTCGCGCGTTCATCGCGGCGTGCGTCCTACGCTGGCATTCGTTCGTCAAGGAAACCGTCGACCGCAGCGAAGACCTGCCAGCGATTTTTCTCCATGAATACCGAGTGCGTGCCGTCGCCGATCTCGATCCAGCGGCGATACGGCGCTGCCGATAGCTTGCTGAACACCGTTTGCGCCATATCCATCGGGCAGTCGCGATCCAGGTCGGCATGGACGATCAGGACCGGCATCGTGAGCAAGGAAGGATCATAAAGCGGCTTGCCGGATGCCCAATATTCGCGGCTGTCCTGAACCGTTCCGTTCGGCGCCCGCAGCTTGTCCGACCCAAGACCCGTGTTGGCAAAAGTTGCCTCCGCCCACGCATTGAACCAGGCCGGCGGCAATATCGCGTTCTTCTTGTCATCGGGAACGCCGTTGAGCCAACGGCTCTTGGCCGCCGATCGCTCGACAACGCGATAGGCGCCGAGGGGTCCGCCGGAATCAGCCGCGCTCGGGGTGGTCCGGAGCCATTGCGGCGCGATCAGAACGAGCTTGTTGACGTGCGCCAGGTTCTCCGAGGCATAGCGTGACATCAGCGTCGTGCCCCACGACCACCCGATCAGGTTGATTCTGTCGACACTTCGCCGTGACCGGATGAACGCAGCAGCACTCGCAACGTCGCGCACAGCGACAGGCGTGCGCACGATCGGCTGATTGTCGGACGCCGGTTCTTCCATTTCTGACGGACGGGTCGACCTGCCGTAGCCACGGACATCGACAAGATAGACGTCATAGCCCTGCTGGGCCAGATGATCCATCCAGGACACGCCATCCAGACGCAGATCGAACGAAGTCGACGCCGGATAGGTCGATCCTGCGACGAACAACACGGTCTTCTCGACCGAAAACCGGACCAGGTCGGACCGTCGCTTGTTGCGAACGAAGAGTTCGATCCCAGAGGTGTCGCTCGGGATCATCATCTCTTCGCTGATGATGCTGTCGGCGATCGATTTTTGCATCTCGGTGTCCTCTCAGGTTACACGAACCGCCAGTCGAACCTATCGCCGCTGCGCGTGACCCGCCCGGCCGACGTGTCGGCGAAATGAGCCGTGAATACGGTCGCTCGATCTTCCGCTGCCTGCTCGAGAAGCCAGCGGCGCGATGCGCGGGCACGCTCGCCGTGCTCACAGAACGCGCTATTCCAGTCCGGACGATAGATCTGAAGCGGCTGATGCATGATATCGCCGCTGAAGAGCGCCTTCTGTCCCTGGTCGGAGAGCTGGACAGCGACGTGACCAGGGCTGTGCCCCGGGGTTGGATGGAACGTAAGACCATCTCCGATCGCGGCCTCGCCATCGACGATTTCAGCCTGTCCGCTCTGGATGACAGGAAGAACGCTGTCCTCGAATACGCCGGCGCTGAATCCTTCCTTGCCAGCCGGGCCGGACCAATGATCGTACTCGGCCTTGGAGAAGACGTACTTGGCATTCGGGAACGTCGGCACCCAGCGGCCGTTGAGGAGTCGCGTGTTCCAGCCGCAATGATCGGCGTGCAGGTGGGTACAGCAGACATAATCGACCTGTTCGGGTGAGATGCCCGCTTCCGCCAGCCGGTCGAGGAAGGGCAGATTCAGCTGATGAAAGCGCGGCAGCATCGGACGGTCCTTGTCGTTACCCGCGCAACTGTCAATCAGGATCGTGTGGTGCCGCGTTTTCAGAACCCAGGTGTGGATGCTGGCGATGAAGCGGCCCTCCGCCTCGTCGAAGCAATCCGGTATCATCAGCGCTCGGTGCGTCTCCAGAACCGACGGATCCCAATTCGGGAAGAGGAAGTCCGGGGTGAAACCCGGACCTCGCATTTCGATAACCTGACGAATGGCAACGTTGCCGATCGCGTGCACTGCGGTCATTTGAAACAGACTTTCTTGCATTGTGCAGATTGAAACGCGACCGCTACGCCGCCGCCGTCGCGATTGACTGGACCTTGGCCGCTGCCGGCCCGGATCGAAGCCAGAACAAGCCGAGAAAGAACGAGATCGCCGAAACGACCATCACGTAGTACAGGCCAGCGTATATATCGCCGCTCGCAATCTGGAAGGCCGCGGCAATCGCCGGCAAGAGGCCACCGAAATAGCCGTTGCCCACGTGATAGCTGAACGAGACCGACGTGTAGCGCACCTGGGGCGGAAACAGATCGGTCATCGCCG
Source organism: Bradyrhizobium sp. USDA 372 (assembly GCF_053629095.1). Lineage (NCBI taxonomy): Bacteria > Pseudomonadati > Pseudomonadota > Alphaproteobacteria > Hyphomicrobiales > Nitrobacteraceae > Bradyrhizobium > Bradyrhizobium sp. USDA 372. The sequence continues at coordinate 1,978,484 of NZ_JBRJHR010000001.1, forward strand.
ATGCCAGCGGACCAAAGATCATGCCCGCGACCGTGCTCAGCGCCGCCAGCACCAGGATGATCATGCCGAAGTTCATCGCACCTGGATCGGCACGGTTCGGATATCCAGCCTCCTCGAGCGCGAGCTTCAGCTTGCCGGTGAACGCCGCGACGTCCGGAGCGTGCCCTGCCGTGGCAACCGGAATGGCCCTGGCGCCGACGAAAACCGTCGCGACCGCGCCTTTTGCTTCGGACCTGGTGGAATAAGGTGCGCCGAACCGTATCAAGGCGTTCTTGGCGATGTCGCACCCCGTGGTGAATTTCGCCGTCCCGACCGGATTGAATTGGAAGGAACACTCCGATGCATCGGCTGCCACGGTGACAGGGACGACGGCTTGCGCCGTATACAGCGCGGGGTTGGCATAGAAGGTGAGCGCCTTGTAGAGGGGAAGGTAGGTGAAGGTGCCAATGACGCAGGCAGCCAGGATGAATATCTTGGTGCCGTAGCGATCACTCAGCCAGCCGAAGAAAATCATCACCGGCAGCGTCAGCATCAGGGCCGCACCGACCAGGAGACTCGCGATCTGCGGATCGACCTTGGCCGTGCCGGTGAGAAACACCAGAGAATAGATCTGAGCACCGACCAGCAGCACGCTCTGGGGGACCACCATCGCAAACATCGCGATCAGCACGCGCTTCAGATTCGGCCACGCCCGGAGCGTGTCGGAGATCGGAGACTTGGAGAGCGTCCCCTCATTCTTCATCTTGAGGAAGAGCGGCGATTCCTGCAGCTTCAACCGAATCCAGACAGAGATCGCGAGCGGCAACACCGAGCTGATGAACAGGATGCGCCAGCCCCAGTCATTGAAGGCCTCGGTCGTCATGCTGGCGCGCATGAGATACACGGAGAGCATCGAGAGAACGAAGCCGATCGGTGCTGAGGTTTGCAGCCAGGACGTCAGCCAGCCACGGCGACCCTGCGGGGCATGCTCTGCGATGTAGGTCGCGGCACCGCCATACTCACCGCCGAGCGCCAATCCCTGGATCATTCGCAGCAAGATCAAGATCGAGGGCGCCCACAGGCCGATCGACGCATAGCTCGGCACCAGGCCGACCGCAACGGTTGCAAATCCCATCATCAGGATCGTGGTGAGAAAGGTTTGCTTGCGTCCGATCATATCGCCGATGCGACCGAACACCAGCGCTCCAAACGGCCGAACGAGATACCCGGTGCCGAAGGTGAGAAGCGCGAAGACGTTGGCCCAAACCGGGTTGTCGCCCGAGAAGAAGTTGACCGAGATGGCCGAGGCCACCGAGATATACATGAAGAAATCGTACCACTCGATGACCGTACCGACGGTCGCCGCGATCATGACCCTTCGCTGCAACTCGATGGTGGGCTCTGCCGCACCAGGACCGGCGTTTGGTAGATTCCTCATCATTACCCCCGCAGCTGTCTTGTCCGCTTTCGCGGCACATATGACCCGGCTTGCGTTGATGACCGCTGCCGTGTGATATTTGAAATCGATAGATGAGATAGGGGGTATAATCCTGATGAATATCAGGGGGCATGATATGCCGCTGCTCGTGTCGCTCACGGTGATGCTCGATGAGCGGAACATCACCCGTGCGGCAGCGCGGCTCGGCATCAGTCAACCGGCACTTTCCGCCCAGCTGGCGAGGCTGCGCGATCTATTCGAGGATCAGCTGCTGACGCCTGCCGCATCGGGGAAAGGCATGGTTCTCACCCCGCGGGCAAACGAGCTCAGAGAGCCCCTGCGACTCGCGCTTCAGAATGTGCAAGACGTTATCGGCACACCGTCTGGTTTCGACCCGAAGACATCGGATCGCACTTTCACGATCGGCGCGAACGACAACGCAACCGCCATTGTCGGATCGCGGCTGGTCTCATTCTCGCGGCGGGACGGCTTGTCGGGCATCCGGTTCGCTTTCCGGTCGATCGATTTGACGAAATTGGCCGGCCAGCTCGAGGCGGGAGATCTGGATGTCGCACTGGTTTCCAAAAATGCAGCACCAAACGGAATGCCGTCCCAGCCGCTGCTCGAAGAACGATTCATGATGGCCCAGCGCAAGGATCATCCGCGCGGATCGCGACGGCCTACGATGAAGGAGTACTCGCGCCTGGAGCATGTCATCGTTTCGGGAGAAGGCGGCGGCTTTCGCGGCTTCATCGACGATGTCCTGGCGAAGGACGGGTTGACGCGCCGCGTCGCTGTGTCGGTTCAGCACTACAGCGTCGTGCCGCTATTGCTGCAGTCGACCGACCTCGTCTGCACACTTCCGCAGCGCTTTCTCAGCCGCTACCAGGACGTCTTGCAATCTCTGCCCCTGCCCTTCGATACGAGGCCCTTTACGCTGCACGCCACTTGGCACGCCAGATTCGACAACGATCGCGGCCATCAATGGCTTCGGCAGCAACTCAAGGACTGCGCCACCTGACGACGAGAGCTGAACGCGCCGGAGGCGAAGTCCAGGAGGATCACCGCTGTCTCTTCACCCGCTCCCATCACCGTCAGGCGGACGCGCGCCGCCATCCGATGCTACCCCTTCTTCTCATCAAGCAGCTTGGCCACACGACGCAAACCAAGCAGATAACCCTGAGTGCCGAACCCTGCGATGACCCCATCGGCTCGTTTAGAGACGAACGAGTGGTGGCGGAATTCCTCGCGCTTGTGCACGTTGGAAATGTGCACCTCGATCACTGTCCCCTCGAACGTATTCAAGGCATCCAGGATGGCGACCGACGTATGGGTGAACGCCGCCGGATTCATCACGATACCGGCAGCCGTCTCGCGCGCCTCGTGGATCCAGTCGATCAGCTCGTACTCCCTGTTGGATTGATGGAAGCGAAGCTCCAGGCCAAGCTCCCCGGCCAGCGTTCGGCAATCGCGCTCCACGTCCGCAAGCGTCTCGTGGCCGTAGATCTGGGGCTGGCGCTTGCCGAGCAGGTTCAGATTTGGCCCGTTCAGGACGTAGACAAGACGACTCATGAGATAACTCCGTTCAATGATGGGCAAGGATCTCGCCGAGGAACTGCTTGGTGCGGGCATGCTGAGGATTGCGGAAGAAGGCGTCGGGCGCGCCTTCCTCGATGATCTGGCCTTCAGCCATGAAGATGACGCGATCGGCAACCTGGCGGGCGAAGCCCATCTCGTGGGTGACGCAGATCATGGTCATGCCATCATTGGCCAGGCCTATCATCGTATCGAGCACCTCCTTGACCATCTCAGGGTCGAGCGCCGAGGTCGGCTCGTCAAACAGCATCACCTTCGGCTGCATGCAGAGCGCCCGCGCGATCGCGACGCGCTGTTGCTGACCGCCGGAAAGCTGAGCCGGATATTTCTCGGCTTGGTCACCGATGCGCACGCGCTCGAGGTATTTTCGCGCGGTCGCCTCCGCCTCGGTCTTGCTGATCCGGCGCGCGCGGATGGGCGCGAGCATACAGTTCTGCAACACCGTCATATGCGGAAAAAGGTTGAAGCTCTGAAAGACCATGCCGACGTCCTGACGTACGACATCGATGGCCTTGATGCTGTCGTCCAGCCGATGGCCGTTCACCACGATGCTGCCCTGCTGGATCGGCTCCAGGCGGTTGATACAGCGGATCAGCGTCGACTTGCCCGAGCCGGACGGACCGCAGAGCACGATCTTTTCACCTCTGCGCACGGTGAGATCGACGTCGCGGAGAGCTTGGTACCCGCCGTACCACTTCTGGACGCCCTTCATTTCAATCAGGATCTGGTCCTGCATGCTGGTCTCCGCCGTTGAGCGGCGGCCGACGCGGATCGCCTCGGCCGCTCGCAGTGCCTATTGGACGGTGAAGGGAACGCCGGGGACAGAGTCCGGAAAGACCGGGACCGGGACCTTCATCCATTTGGCGTAGAAAGCGGCCAACTTGCCGTTCGACTTGATCTGGTCGATGAACTTGTTGGCCGTCTCGTTCCATTCCTTGTCGCCCAGGCGGGTGCAAGCGCCGTTGTAAAGCGCGGTGAAGTGAAGCTTGGGCTCGAAGCCGAGTTCCGGCTTTGCGGCGTTGAGGCGCTGCGGATAAAACAGGTTCGCGCCGACTGCCTGGACCTGGCCGGAGAGCAGTGCCTGGATGGTGGCGGCATCATCGTCGAACCTGCGGATCTCGGTCCCGGACGGCGCGTTGTTGGTCACCTGAGTATCCTGCGTGGACGACCTGGGAACGCCGATGACGAACTTCTTCATGTCGGCATTGCTGTTGATCGGCGTTGCCTGGGCGGCGACCAGCGTGATCTCGTTGGCGACGTAGGGCTTGGAATACTGCACCGCCTTCGCGCGCTCGGGCAGCATGGCCATGGTTGCGAAGAGAATGTCGACGCGGCCCGTGGTCAGCGCCGGAATACGATTGGCCACCGCCAGCGGGACGAACTCGGCTTTCACGCCGAGATATTCAGCGAAGGCACGCCCCATGTCGGCATCGATGCCATCCTGCTTTCCCGAGCTATCCACATAGCCCCACGGTGGATTGTCGCCCTGAATGCCGATGACGACGACGCCCTTCTTCTTCACGTCTTCCAGAGTGCCCGCCTGCGATTCGCCTGCGACAGCGATGGCCCCCAGAGTCAAAAGCGCAACGCCGAGCCGGCGACGATTGAGTGAAAACAACATGAAATTCCTCCTCCTTGTAATGGCTGTATTGATTGAGCAGGTGCGCCATTCCTACCTTTGACTGGCCAGGGCGAGCCTGGCTTCCATCCGGCTGCCCCACCACGAGAGTGGCCAGCAGAGGATGAAATACATTGCGCCGACCACGCCGAAGACGAGCAACGGCTGGAAGGTCTGGTTCGATACGATTTGGCCGGCGCGAGCGAGTTCGATGAAGCCGACGATGGCAGCGAGCGAGGTGCCCTTGATGAGCTGCACGAGATAGCCGATGGTCGCCGGCAGCGAGATGCGGATCGCCTGCGGCAGCACGATGTCGCGCATGCGCGACGAATAGTGCAGACCGAGCGCCATCGCTGCCTCGGTCTGGCCACGCGGCACGGCCTGGATCGCTCCGCGCCAGATCTCGCCGAGGAAGGCGGAGGCATTTACGGTAAAACCGATCGCCACCGCGACGAACGCGTCGAGCTTCAAGCCGGTCAGCGCCAATCCGTAATACACGACGAAGAGCTGCAGCAGCAGCGGCGTGCCCTGGAATATCCCGATATAGATGCGGGTAATCCACTCCACGCCCCTGTGGCCGCAGGTGCGCAGCAAAGCGATAGCGAGCCCCGCCGTGCAGCCACCCACGAACGCGACCAGCGTCAGCAGCACGGTCCATTGCAGACCACGCAGCAGGAAGCCGAACTCGGGAAGACCAAAATGCGGTGTCATGATCGCCTCCCTCAGCGTGTCGGATATGAGAAGAAGCGGTGAGAGATGATCGCAAAGCCCAGCATCAACAGCCAGGAGATCGCGAGGTAGAGGAAGGTGACGGAGAAGTAGACCTCGAAGCTGCGGAACGTGTCGCTTTCGATGCGCTGCGCAACCGACGTCAATTCGTAGGCCGATACCGCCGAACAGATCGACGAGGTCAGCGTCAGCATGATGAACTGGCCCGTCAGCGAGGGGTAGATCGCGCGAAGCGCGGGCTTGAGCACGATGAACCGGAACACCTGCCCTTTGTGCAGTCCCAGCGCGTAGCCGGCCTCGACCTGTCCCTTATGGATGGATTGCACCCCGCCGCGGATGATCTCGATGGCGTACGCGCCGCCATTTACGCCGAGCGCGATGATGGCGGTGACTGTCGGATTGAGCTTCAATCCGACGAGCGGCAGGGCAAAGAACAGAAAGAAGATCTGCACCAGAAACGGCGTATTGCGCACGATCTCGACGAAGCCGATCACGAGAGCACGCAACCAGGCCGCCTTCGAATCGCGTGCCGCGACGCCGGCGACACCGATCAACATTGCGAGTGTCATGCCGGCAAGCGCCAGGCCCAGCGTACCCACGCACCCCCACAGCAGCGCGGGCATGGCATGCCAAACCACCGAGAAATCGAGCGTATAGCCCATCTTGCGTTTCCTCTCGGGCGTTGTACGTGCCGCTCGCCCATCGGCCGGGTGTCACCCTCCCAGGGATGCAAAGGTCGCGAAGAAGACGTCCGGATCAGGTGAGATGCCCGTGAATAGGCGGAATGCTTCGGTGCCCTGGAAGATCGCCATGCCACCGCCGTCGACGGTGCGGCAGCCGAGGGCGCGCGCCGCGCGCAGCAATGCGGTTTCCAGCGGGAAATAGACGATCTCAGCGACCCATAGATCGGGACGCAGCAGGGAAGTCGGCAGCGGCGTGCCCGGATATTTGTCCATGCCGATCGGCGTCGCGTTGACAATTCCGTCTGCGGCAGCAACGGCGGCCGCGATATTCTGGCCGACCTTCAAGCGCCCTTCTGCAAATCGCGGGGACAAGCTGTCGACCAGGCTCTGCGCCTTGGCCACGTCGACGTCGACAATGGTCAATTCCCGCACGCCGAGCTTCATCAGCGCGAACACGACCGCTGCGCCCGCACCGCCCGCGCCGAATTGGACGACGCGGCCGAGCGGCGCACCTTGCATGTTGCGGCGAAAGTTCTCCGCGAAGCCGAACCAATCGGTGTTGTGGCCGCTCATTCGACCGTCCCTGATGACCACGGTGTTCACGGCACCAAGAGCCTCGGCGTCCGGCGCAAGCTCGTCCAGGAGCGGGAGAATCGCCTGCTTGCAGGGATGGGTCACGTTCAGCCCGTCAAAGCCCATCCGCTTTGCCGCCGTGAGCAATTCCGGCAGCGCTTCTGCACCGAGTTTCAGCTCCGTCAGGTCGATCTTCTTGTAGAGATAGCGGATGCCCGCGGCATCAGCGGCCGCTTCGTGCATCGGCGGGGTGCGGGACGCCGCGATGCCGCTGCCGATCAGGCCGACGAGGAAGCTGGATTTCGGATGCATGCTCGGCATCGCCGGTCAGCTCAGGGGGACGGTCAGTTCGGCGATGACCTGAGCCGTGCTCGGCCTGACGCCGCGCCACCAGGCGAAAGCTTCGGCCGCCTGTTCCACCAGCATGCCGACGCCGTCAGCCAGCCTGGCGACACCTTCGGCGCGGGCCGCTTGCAGAAAGGGCGTCAGTCCTTTGCCATAGGCGAGTTCGTACGCCAGCTCCGCACCACGGAAGACATTGCCTGGAAGCGGCGGCATTTCACCGCGCAGGCTGGCCGATGTCGCGTTGACCACGACGTCATAGCCTTCGGCAAGGTCGGCCAGTTCGGCATAGCCGCTGACGATCAGGGGACCACAGCCGGCAAACTCTTCGGCCAATGCCACCGCTTTCGACAGCGTTCGGTTGACCAGAACCAGCTCGGACGGCTCCTGGCGCAGGAACGGCAGCAACGCGCCGCGCGCCGCTCCTCCGGCGCCGAGCATCAGGACGCGGCGGCCGGCGAGTTTGAGACCGAGATTGGCCGTGATGTCACGCACGAGGCCGATCCCGTCGAAATTCTCGGCAATAATCCGATCACCGACGAACTTCAGGCAGTTTGCGGCGCCAGCTCGCTCGGCGCTTTCCGAGAGCTCGTTGGCGTATTCGAACGCATCGAGCTTGAACGGAGCGGTGATGTTCAGCCCCTTGGCGCCCTCTGTCCGGAATTGATCAACCCGTTCGGTGAAGCCGTCGAGCGGTGCCTCGATCGCCTCATAGACGAGGTCCTGTTCCGTCATCTTGGCGAACGTGCCATGGATGAGGGGTGATTTGCTGAAGCCGATCGGATTGCCGATCACCGCATAACGATCGCTCATGGCTCACTCCTGCACTGCGGCTTCGTTGTAGAGGACACCGTCACGCACCATCGCCTCGACGAGCTCGGCCGACAGACCCAGCGACTCTGCAATGCGGCGATTGTCCTGGCCGAGCAGTGGTGCCGGCCTGCGCACCGTGGTGTCGCAATCGGAGAACCGGAATGGCAGGTTCGGCAACGTCACCTTGCCGAGGACAGGATGCTCCTGCTCGACCAGCATGCCGCGCGCGTGGATCTGCGGATCCTTCACCACCTCTTCGATGGTCTGCACGGGAGCCGACGGCACACCTGCTTCGTCGAGGGCCGCGAGGCAGGCATCCCGGGACGGCTGTGACAGCGTCCAATTGCGCACGATGTCCATCGCTTCGGCATAATGGGCGTTCCGCGCGGCAGGCGTGGTGAAGCGTTGGTCGGATGACAAGCTGCTTCCTCCGATCAGCATCGCCAAGCGCCGCCACGCATCGTCGACTTGCGCCGCGATGACGAGATTGCCGTCCCTGGCCGGAAAGACGCCGTAGACGGTCGAGTCCGGCTGTCCGCTGCCGGTCTGCTTCGGCAGGTCGGCACCGCCGGAGAGGAAATAGCGCTGCACCGCATAGTCGTGCATCGAGACCATGCAGTCGTACAGTGCGAGATCGATATGCTGGCTGCGTCCGGACGACACGCGGCCAACCAGCGCGGCATTGATGGCAGCCACACCGTGAATGCCGGTATACATGTCGGCCAGCGGCATCCGCAGCAGCGGCGGCGCTTCACCGGGGGAGCCCAGTTGTGCCAGGGCGCCCGACATTGCCTCCGCGATCAGGCCGAAGCCCGGACGGTCGGCATAGGGACCGGTGTGGCCATAGGCGGAAACCGAGCAATAGATCAGTCCGGGATTCCGCGCCGACAGCGCCTTGTAACCGAGCCCGAGGCGCTCGAGTGCGCCGGGGCGGTAATTCTCGATGAATACATCTGCCGTGTCGATGAGCATCATCATCATGTCGAGACCGCGCTTATCGCGCAGATCGATGCACAATCCCTGCTTGCCCATGTTCTGCTGCAGGAAGTAGCCGGATTGTCCGTCCTTGAAATAGCCGTGGGCGCGGCCCGCATCGCCTGCCTTCGGACGCTCCACCTTGATGACTTCCGCGCCCATCGCGGCGAGGCAGCGGCCCATGAAGGGCCCTGCCAGGAAATGGCTGTAGTCGATGACGCGGATGCCTTTGAGGGGTAGATCTTGCGCGGTCATGCCTGCTCTCCTGCGGCCTTGGCCTTAGAGCGCATCGGAATCATCAGCCGATGCTCACCGAGCTGCACCACCTCCCCGCGCTGATTGATCAACTCCGAGGGAAGCACCACGATGCCCCACCCTTCGCGCTTGGTGGTTCGCATTGAACCGACGCGAAACTTGACGTGGACAGTGTCGCCGAGCTTGATCGGCAGCTTGAAATCCCATGTCCAGCCCAGCGACATTCCCGGAAGGAAGCGGTAGTCGGCACGGGTCTTCAAACCGTCGGCCAGCGACAGACCAAATAGCCCGTGCGCGACGCGCGTACCGAATGGTGTGGTTTTGGCGTATTCCTCGTCGACGTGGACCGGCGTGAAATCACCCGTCAGCTCGGCATAGGCATTCACCATCGCCTCGGTGACCGTCACCGAGGGTGTGACGCATTCGTCACCGACCTTGGCATCGTCCCAATAGCGCTCGACGGTCATATCGTGTCTTCCTTAGGCTCGTGGATTGATCGCAAGGGCCGCTTCCACGGCGCCTGCGCTGGCTTGCAAGATCTCGATGTTCAGGCCGCCCGGCAGTTCGAGCCAGTTTGGTCCGGCAGGCAACGCCTTGGCGCCCCACGCGGCAGCACGGGCGAGTACGCCTTCGTAATCGTCGACCATGATGCCGAGATGGGCGAGACGCCCCTCCGGTCCGACGAAATTCGGGTCGTCGATGAGCTGCACGCTTCCGAGCACCCAGACCTGACGCGGCCGGGCACCATCGGCGGGTTGCTCGTCTCGGATAGTGAGACCAAGCACCTCACGAAAGAAGTCGACGTGACGATCAACGTCCGGCACGCGGATCGCGATATGTTCGACATAGGCCCGCGGTAGCGACATCGCCTCAGGCCTTTCCTGGATAATCGCTGCGGGCGTATTCAAGCCCCTTGACCAATGCGACGAGGGTGGAATTGACGGGGGTCGGCACGTTGAGCTTGGCGCCCCAGCGCACGACCGAGCCGTGGATGTAATCGACCTCGGTCAGATTGCCGGACTGCAAGCTCTGCAGCATCGACGTCTTGAATTCGGGCGGCAGTCCAGCGGACGCCATCGTCCAGGCACGGCGCGGATCGGCAATCGAGATCTTCACGCCGGCAGCCTGCGCGACCGCGATGCCCTCCGAGATTGCGGCCAGCGCGCAATCTTCCAGGATCGGCAGCGAATAGAGGCCGCCATAGGTGAGACCGGTCACGGCGGTGATTCCTCCTCCGGCGACGTTGATGAACAACTTGTCCCACATCGTGCCCATGATGTTGTCGCTGAGCAGCGTGAGAATGCCGGCACGATTGAAGGTCTCGGAAATCCGCTGTGCGCGTTCCGTCAAGCGTCCATCAAGCTCGCCGATGATGGTTTCCTTGCCGACGACCCCGGAGCGAACATGACCGGGGCCGAGCAGCACGCCGCCAACATAGGTCTTGCCTGCCATCACGCGGTTACGACCGACTTCCTCCGAAAGGATGTCCTCGTGGCCAAGACCGTTCTGGAGCGACATCACAACCGTCTGCGGCCCGATGATCGGCGCGGCCGATCGGATCGCATCCCGCGTGTGGTAGGATTTGACGAGGACGACGACGAGGTCCGCCACGATGCCGACCTGGGTCGCCGAGGTACAGGCGGAGACCTTCACGACGGTCTCGGCGTCACCTTCGAGCATCCGCAGACCGCTGGCGTTGATCGCGTCGATATGGGCCTGAAACGGATCGATCAGCCAAACTTCGGCACCACCGCGCGCCAGCGCGCCACCGATGGTCGAGCCCAAGGCTCCCGCTCCGATAAAGCAGATCCTCATCCGAACGCTTCTCCCTCGCCCATTTTGGCGTTGGAAGCGTGCTAGCAAGCCGCTTGATATTTGGATATGCTATGATCCTTATAACCATTATTGCGAAACGCAATGAAGCACCTGGACCTCTCCGAGGCGAACCTTTTGGAGCCGCGCCTGCTCAGGCTGTTTGACGCCCTGTTCACCACCGGCAGCGTCACCAAAGCAGCCGAGAAGCTCGGCCAAAGTCAGCCGACCATTTCGATCTGGCTCGCGCGCCTGCGGAAAGAATTGGACGATCCGCTCTTCATCCGGTCTGCGGAGGGAATGCTGCCGACGCCGCGCGCCGAGGCTCTCATCGGCACGGCCAGACAGGCGCTGGAGATGCTGCGGCGTCTGGCGGAGCTTCGCACCGAGTTTGATCCGGCGACTGCAAAGCGCCGCTTCGTCATCTGCATGACGGATGCGAGCCACATCACGCTGCTTCCCGCCATACTCGCCCACGTTCGCCGTGCTGCGCCCGGTATCCGCATCGAGGCAGCGCAGATCGGCAGCGATACGCCACGAATGCTGCAGTCCGGCGAGGCCGATCTGGCGCTCGGTTACATCTCGGATCTCGACGCCGGACACTTCCAACAAGCACTGTTTCCGCAGGATTGGGTCTGCCTGGCGAACGCAGGACATGCCCGGATCCGCGACCGCATCACGATGAAGGATTTCAGGCGTGAGGCGCACGTCCTCATTCGCTCCGGCACCGGACATCAATTGCTCGCGGACGCGCTAAAGCAGCAGCAGCAGATGATCCTCGATGTTGCGCTGGAGCTCCCCGGCTTTCTGGGGTTACCCGCAATCGTCGCAACGACCGACCTGATCGCCACCCTGCCAAGGCACATCGGCGAAACGTTGGCTCACTATTACGGACTGCGCGTGCTCGATTGCCCGCTGGCGATCGCCGGCTTTACGGTCAAGCAATATTGGCACGCCCGCTTCCATCACGACCCGGCGAGCCAGTGGTTGCGTGATTTATGCGGAGAGCTGTTTCAACAGCAGGACGTGCGGGGCCTGCATCGTTCCGGTCGGCCACGGAAACGAAGGCCGCGCGAGGTGCAGCCGTAAGCCGCGCTTTCGTGACCGGCCCCATTTCCCCGGATTGCCCGGATCTCGTGAGAACGATGCTGCAAGCCTCTGCTCTACGATTTCAAATCGTACTGACCCGCCATCTCCTCGCAGGTCAGAAACGAGATACCGGGTAGATCTCGTAGCCACGACAAGAGCCTGTCCAGCAAGATCCCGTTCAGCCCGAGGCGCGCTCCGCCGTCGCCCCGGCGAAATCCAGGACGGGCGCGGCCGCGAGCAGCGCCTTGGTGTAGTCATGCCGGGGGCGATCGAACACGTCGTCGCGCGAGCCCTGCTCGACGATCTTGCCGCCCTGCATCACCACGACGCGGTCGGCGACCTGCTCGACCGCGGCGAGATCATGGCTGATGAACAGGCAGGCAAAACCGTATTGCGCCTGCAGCCGGTCGAACAGCTTGAGCACCTGCGCCTGGATGGTCATGTCGAGCGCCGATACCGGCTCGTCGGCCACGACGAAGGCCGGCTCGCGCACGATGGCGCGCGCAATCGCAATGCGCTGCCGCTGACCGCCGGACAGTTCGTGCGGCCAGCGCGCAGCCAAACCGGCAAGCCCGACCTCCTCCAGCATCGTCTCGACGCGCCTGTCGCGTTCAGCCGACGTCAATTTCGGCACGTGGCGCAACGGTTCGGCGACGATCTCGCCGACGCGCATGCGTGGATCGAGCGAGGAATAAGGATCCTGGAACACGAGCTGCGAAGCCAGGCGGAAATCGCGATCGACGGTCGCGGTCACGTCCCTGCCCCGGAACCTGATCTCGCCGCCGGAGGTCGGGATCAGCCGCAGCATGGCGCGGCCGAGCGTGGTCTTGCCCGAACCGCTGCCGCCGACGACGGCGACGGTCTCGCCCATGGCGATATCGAGATCGACGCCATTGACGGCGGAGACGCCGTTATCGCGGCGGAACAACCGCTGCCGCCCGGCAAAGCCGACCTTGAGCCCGCGCACGCTGACGAGAGGCTCGCCGCCCTGCCGCGCCTTGGTCGCGGCGCCGCGGCGCGGCAGGGCCTCGACCAGACGCTTGGTATAAGCTTCGCGCGGCGAGAACAGGATCTGCTGAGTCGTGCCTGTTTCGACCATCTTGCCCTGGCGCAGCACCAGCGCGCGCTGCGCGTAGCGCGACACGAGGCCGAGATTGTGGGTGATCAGCATCACCGAGGTGCCGTGGTCGCGGGCGAGCCCGACCATGAGGTCGAGCACCTCGCGCTGCGTCAATGTATCGAGCGCCGTGGTCGGCTCGTCCGCAATCAGCAGCTTCGGTTTCAGCAGCATCACCGATGCCAGCATGATGCGCTGGCGCATGCCGCCGGAGAATTCGTGCGGATAGGCGTCGAAGGTCCGTTCGGGATCGCGAATCTGCACGCGCGCCAGCATGTCGAGGCAGCGGCGCTTGATCTCTCGCCGGCTGAGCCGCTCGTGCAGGCCGAGGCCTTCGGCCATCTGCGCGCCGACGCTGATGGCGGGATTGAGCGAGACCATCGGCTCCTGGAACACCATGCCGACAACAGGGCCGCGCAGCGTCCGCATCTGGCGCGCAGAGACATTCGCAAGGTCGATGCCGTCGAGCACGACGCGGCCGCCGGCCGTGCACAGCCCTGGCGGCAACAAGCCGAGCACGGCGCGCGCCGCCGCCGTCTTGCCGCTGCCGGATTCGCCGACGACGGCGAGGAACTCGCCACGCTCGACGGCAAAGGACAAATCCTCGATGATCGCCCCCTTGCTGGCGGAGGCCTCAATGCGCAGATTCTCGACCGACAGCAGCGTCATCCGTGCGCCATCCTGGGGTCGAGGCGATCACGCAGAGAATCGCCAAGCAGGTTGATGCCGAGCAGCGTCAGCGCAATGCAGAGGCCCGGCGCGATCGAGAGCCAGGCCGCGGTCTCCATGAACGGACGGCTCGCTGCAAGCATGTTGCCCCAGGTCGGCGCCGGCGGCGGCACGCCGAGACCGAGGAAGCTCAGCGCGCTCTCGGCGAGCAGCACCCAGCCGAACATGCTGGTCGCGAGCACCGCAACCGGCGCGATCGCGTTCGGCATCACGTGGCGGAACATCGAATAGGCTTCAGAATTGCCGATGACGCGCGAGGCCTCGACATATTCCTTCTCGCGGATCGACAGCACGGTGCCGCGCACGACGCGGACCACCGAGGGGATGTAGGCGAGCCCAAGCGCCAGGATCAGCCCGGCCTTGTTGGCGCCGACCACGATCATCACCGCCAGTGCCAGCAATATGCCGGGGAACGCCAGAAGCGCGTCGTTGACCGCCATGATGATGCGATCGATCCAGCCGCGGATGTAACCGGCCGCACAGCCGATCGCCATGCCGGCGGTCACCGCAAGCAGCACCGTGATCAGGGCAATCACGACACTCGCGCCGGCCCCGACCATGATGCGGCTGAGCACGTCGCGGCCGAACTCGTCCGTCCCGAACCAATGCAGTGACGACGGCGCCTGCAGGCGCGCGCGCAGATTGATGCGGAGCGGGTCGAACGGCGTCCAGAATGCAGCCGTGAGCGCCGCACCGAGCAGGAGCGCGATCAAGGTACCGCCGATCGCGGTGTTGGCGCGCATCCTCATGCCACCGTCACCCTCGGATCGAACAGCGGATAGCAGAGATCGACCACCAGATTGACCACGACATAGATCACCGCCGTGAACAGGAGGCAGCCCTGCACCACGGGATAGTCGCGGGCGAAGATGGAATCGACCAGGAGCCGGCCGAGACCGGGCAGCGTGAACACTGTCTCGATCACGGCGATGCCGCCCAGCAAATGTCCGAGCACGAGGCCGATCAGGGTCCAGGTCGGCGCAAACGCATTGGGCAGCACGTGGCGGGCAAGGACGCGCCATTCCGGCACGCCCTTTGCGCGTGCGTGGGTGACATATTCGAGCCTGAGCACCTCGATCGAGGCGGCGCGCGCCATGCGCGTGAGCACGCCGATCTCCACCATGGTCAGCGTCGCAATCGGCAGCACGATGAAGGTCGCCGCCTGCCAGAAATTCTCCGCGAACGGCACATAGCCGATCACCGGCAGCCATTTCAGCTTGAGGCCGAACAGCAGCAGCAGCAGCAGGCCGAGCCAGAAGCTCGGGATCGACAGCAGCAGCGTGGCGCCGCCGACCACGGAGAGATCGAGCAGGCTGTTCTGCTTCCAGGCGGCGACGAGGCCGGCCGGGACGGCGATGCAGGCAGCAAGCCCGACCGCCACCAGCACGATGACGGCACTGACCTGGAAGCGATCGAGGATCAGCGGCAGCACCGCCAGGTTGTTGGTGATGGAGTGGCCGAAATCCCCGGCTGCGAGCCTGGCGATCCAGTGCATGAACTGAACCGGGATCGGCTGGTCGAGCCCCAGCTCGGCGCGGAGCTGCGCCGCCTGCGCGGGATCGGCGGCATCGCCCAGCATCACCTGAACGGGATCGCCGGGAATGAGCCGGACCAGCGCGAAGACCGCGACGGCGACCAGCAGCAGCGTCGGGATCGTCATGGCCAGCCGTCTTGCGAGGTAACTCAACATCCCGACGCCCTACTCGACCGTGACGCCCCAGAAGCGCGGCTGCGGATAGAGCCAGTCGGCATAGTCCTTGATGCCCTTGCGGAGCGCCGTCAGCTCGGCGCCGTTGAACAGCACGATCATCGGCACATCGGCGATGAAGCGCTTGTGCATCTCGTCGAACAGCGCCTGCCGCTTCGCCGCGTCGTCGATCATCATCGACTGGCGCAGCATCTCCTGGCCCTCCGGATTGTCCCAGACCTTGCGTGGCTGCGCGGCCTTCGGCCCGGTCAGCATCTCGAAGCTCAAGGACGGATCTAGCCGCGCCGAATAGACGAAAGCCATCGACTGGTAGTCGCCGCGATTGTAGCGGTCGAGCTGCGCCGCCCAGTCCATCACCTCGAGCTCGATATTGATCCCGACGGTCTGCGCCATCGCCTGCACCAGCACAGAGGAATCGAACACGAAGCTGTAGCGCTTGTTGGTGATCATCTTGATCGGCTGGCCGCGGTAGCTCGCTTCCGCCAGCAGCTTCTTGGCTTCCGCGATATTCTGCGTGTAGCCGTGCGACTGCGCCTCGCTGTAGAAGGGGCTGCCGAGCGGCAAAGCGGAATTGTTCGCCCGCGCGGTGCCCATCATCACGGCGTCGACGATCTGGGCGGTATCGATGGAAAGCGCGATGGCGCGGCGGATCCGCACGTCCTTCAGCAGCGGGTCCTTGGTCTGGAACAGGATGCCGGTGAGGCCGAGCGCGGGCGTGATGCTGAGCTGCACGTCGGAGCGCGATTTAAGCTCCTCCAGATCGGGAATCGACAGGCTCATGATGACGTCGAGCGAGCCGCTGAGCAGCCCAGCCTTCGCCGCAGAGCTGTCCGGGATCACGTTGAAGCGCACGCGGTCGACCTTGACGTCCTTGGCGCCAGTGTAGCCGGTGCGCGGCTCGCTGCGCGAGACATATCCGTCGAACTTAACGACATCGACATATTGTCCGCGCTTCCATTCGCCGAGCTTGAACGGGCCGGTGCCGACAGGGGCGATCCATTTGCCATCGGGTCCGACGGAATCGCGGTGGACGATGGCGGTCTGACCGCAATCGGGCCGCGCCAGCGTCGGGAGGAACAGTGCCGTCGGCTGATCCAGCGTGATGGCGACGGTGAGCGGATCCGGCGCCTCGATCTTCTCGATGCGCGCAATGCCTGTCGCGCTGAACTCGGAGAGGCAGCGCCATTGCGTCGCCGGGTCGAGCCAGCGCTTCAGCGACCAGACCACGTCGTCCGCCGTCACGGAGGCGCCGTTGTGGAACTTGACGCCCTGGCGCAGGCGGAACGTGTAGGTCCTGCCTTCGTTCGAAACGGTCCAGCTGTCGGCCAGCATCGGGCCGATCGCCGTGTCGTCACGGAAAGCGACAAGGCCCTCCACCACATGCGCGATCACGCCGTCGGTGTTGGCATCGCGATTGGTGCCGGGATCGGTGGAGCGGATGTCGGCGTTGAGCCGCGTCCGCAGCAATGTTTCGGCGCCGGCCCTTTCCGGCATGGCCAGCAAGACCAGCGCGGCCAGACCGACCGCCCAAGCCGGCGATGGCTGACGCCGCCGCATCACGCAGCCCCCGCGGCGGCAGACCGCTCGAACGCGGCCCGCCCGATCTCGTCGATCTCGAGCCGGTACTCGGTGAACTCGCGGTTGAGCGCCGGCAGCGGCGCCGCCTGCATCAATCCGCTCGCCGGCTCCATCAGGATCATCGCCACGGTGGCGCTGAGATTGTTACTGAGATTGCGGCGCGGCGGGCGGCAGACCGACCAGGGATAGGCGAACTCGTCGAACAGGGCGTTCTTGACGGTGTCGAAGGTGATGCTGCCGATGTGCGGCTGGAGCAGATCGCGGACGCGAATGTCGCGGTACAGGCTGTCAGGCGTATTGAAGATGCCGGTGTCCTTCAGCTTGCTGAGCGCGACTGGGCTGAGGAAGTTGTTGGCGTGGACCAAAAGGCCATTCTGCGGATGCACCTGGAAGGTCTCGTCGGGCGCGCACTCGAAATCGATCGCCACGCCCTCGCGATGGCTGACGATCATGTTGTTGGCCGCCGACTTCTTCGTGCAATAGACCGCACGCATCGCCAGCGCGAGATGCTCGTTCTCCAGCACCTTGCGGCGGATCAGCGCCAAGGGCACGCCGGCCTGGCGATAGTCGCGGTCGCTTTCCAGATAGTTCGCGGTGATCGCGATGCCGACGGAATTGAAGCCGCAGCGGCCAAGCGCGCCGGCTTCAGTGAAGGTCATGAGGTCAGGCCCGTCGTCGCGCCGCACCTTCAGCACCACCGCCGTCTCCGCGCATTCGCGCTTCCAGTCCCAGTTCTGGGCGTGGATCAGGCGGCCGCTGGCGGCCGCCTGCGGCATCACGACGACACCGGTGCAGCCATCGGGATCTTCCGGCGTCTTCAGGCGCGCGCGGATCGCAGGGTTTGCAAGCTTGATGATTTCGGTACGGGCGTTGAGCAGGACGACGTCCTCGAACGGAACGTCGGCGCCCTCGGCGATGCCGCGCATCTCCTCGATATAGCTCGGATCAAAATCCTGGATGACCGGCAGATATTCGCGCACCAGCTCGGCAATTCCCTTGGAGTCGAGCGAGAGCTCCTTCAGCTGCGCGAAGTAATGCGTCGTCCCCTTCTTGATGCGGGCCGCCGCCTTCTGCCCGTACTGACGGCCACGCTCGCGCGGAGGACCTGAGATTTCGATCAGCGGAAAGGGTTCGACCATGGGACGCCAAATTCCTTCTTGAAGTTCCTTTTGCTTTCTCCTGAAGGCTAATGTATTTTGTGATGACATGAAACAAAAATCTTTGACCGCGAAATCCGCCGTGGAAAAAGCGGCGCCGAGCCGGCTCCAGCGCGAACTATCGGCCGGGATCATGGACCTGATCCGGAGCGAAGGGCTCGCGCCCGGCACGCGCCTAGCCGAAGTCGCGCTTGCCGAGCGCCTGCAGGTCTCGCGCACGCCTGTGCGCGCCGCGCTGAAGCTGCTCGCGCGGCGCAAGCTCGTGCATGCAGGCGCCAGCCGCGGCTATTTCGTCGCTGAGGCCGCCCCCGCCGCGCACAAGACCCCGCCAAAGCCCAGCCCCGACGATACCGACCGGCTGTTCCTCGCCATCGCGCGCGATCGCCGCGCCGGCCGGCTGCCGGAGGACGTTTCCGAGCGCGACCTCATGCAGCGCTATGACGCGACACGGCCGATCGTGCAGCGCGTACTCAGCAAGCTTGCGGAGGTGGCCGCAGTCCAGCGCAAGCCGGGCCATGGCTGGCGCTTCCAGCCGACGCTCGCCGATACGCAGGCGCGCGACGAGAGCTATCGCTATCGCCTCCTGATCGAGCCGGCCGGCCTGCTCGAGCCGGGCTTCAAGCTCGATCCGGCCTGGGCCGCCGAGATGCGCCGCCGTCATCAGGAGATGCTGGCGATGCCATGGAGCGACACCGCCAGCATCGCGCTCTACGAGATGAACGCGGCCTTCCACGAAGGCCTCGCCGCCGCATCGGGCAACCGCTATCTGCTGGTCGCGGTTCAACAGCAGAACCGGCTACGGCGCTTCGGCAACTACGACTGGACCTTCGGCCACGAGCGCGTGATCGTGAACTGCCGCGAGCATCTCGCCATCCTCGACCAGCTCGAAGCCGGCCAGAACGAGGCCGCAGCTGCGCTCCTGCGCCGGCATCTCGAAGGCGCAGCAAAGCTCAAGCGCAGCCCGGCCAATTCCAACACGCCATCCAAAGCCTCCTGACCTTTGCAAGAGTTGCCATGAACATGAATGCCTTCTCCTCCAACAGCCCCCTCACCCGCGAGGCCATGGAGCCGTTCTGGCTGCCGATGACGCCGAACCGCCAGTTCAAGTCGAAGCCGCGCATCTTCGTCGGCGCCGAGGGCATGCACTACATCACCGACGACAACAGGCGCATTCTCGACGGCATGGCGGGGCTGTGGTGCGTGAACGCAGGACATGCGCAAAGGCGCATCGTCGAAGCGATCCAGGCGCAGGCGGCCAAGCTCGACTTCGTCTCCTCGTTCCAGATGAGCCATCCGGCCGCCTTCGAGCTCGCCCGCCGCATCGCCGAGATCGCGCCCGCCGGGCTCGACCACGTCTTCTTCACCAATTCCGGCTCGGAATCGGTCGACACCGCGCTGAAGATCGCACGCGGCTATCACCGCGCCCGCGGTGAAGCCAGCCGCATCCGCTTCATCTCGCGCGCAAAAGCCTATCACGGCATGGGTTGGGGCGGCCTGTCGGTCAGCGGCATCGTCCGCCACCGCAGGGATTTCGGCCCACTGCTGCCCGAGGTCGATCACCTCCCGCACACGCATAGTCCCGAGCACGCGGCGTTCTCGCGCGGGCAGCCGCAATGGGGCGCGCATCTCGCTGACGAGCTGTCAAAGCTGCTGCAGGTGCACGATCCCTCGACCGTCGCCGCCGTCATCGTCGAGCCCGTGACCGGCTCCGGCGGCGTGCTGCCGCCACCGGTCGGCTATCTCGAGCGGCTGCGCCAGATCTGCGATCAGCACGGCATTCTCCTGATCTTCGACGAGGTGATCACGGGCTTCGGCCGCTTGGGCGCAGCGTTTGGCGCCAACGCCTTCGGCGTGACGCCCGACCTCATCACCTGCGCCAAGGGCATGACCAATGCCGCCGTGCCGATGGGGGGCGTCGTCGTCAGCGGCAAGGTCTATGACGCGCTGATGCAGGGGCCGGACAACGCGATCGAGCTGTTCCACGGCTACACCTATTCGGCCCATCCGCTGGCCTGCGCGGCCGGTCTTGCCGCGCTCGACGTGTATCAGGATCTCGGCCTGTTCGAGCGGGCGCGCCGCCTCGCGCCGGTGTGGGAGAACCATGCGCACGGCTTGCGCGAGCTCCCCCATGTCGTCGACATCCGCAACATCGGGCTCCTAGCCGCGATCGACCTGAAGCCGCGCGAGGGTGCGCCGGGCGCGCGCGGCAGCGAATGCGCCAATCGCTGCTATGAGGATGGCTTCCTGATCCGCGGCAGCGGTGATACGCTGCTGATCTCGCCGCCTCTGATCATCGCCGAGGAACAGATCGCCGATATCTTTGCTGCCATTGGCCACGCATTGACCAGCATCAGCTGACGGCCGCCGTCCTGCATGAGGACGCGCTACCCATGGCGTAGCCGATCGGCTTCTGGTTGTCGTCGAGATAGGAGAAGGGGATCGAGGAGTCGCGGAAGCCGAGCGTGATTGCGCCGGTCTCCTTGACGTTCTTCAGCGTTCCCGTGAGTTCCTATGCCATCGCCGGCCCGGCGGACAACGCGCCAGCAAGCAGACAGAAGCTGATCCGACGGTGTTTCACGAAATTCCCCCTCTTTTGGTGATTGACTAACGATACTTCAGCGACTCGATCTCGAAGGCCTGGCAGGCGATTTGACCCGTACTTTCGCAACCTGCTCCGCACGCCCGCCTGCGGCATGGGCCGGATTATTCCTGCACAATTCGGACCAAAAGAGATTTAGCGAGCGCTGGCTATTCGTCCGGTCCTTGAATGCGACTAATGATAGCGGCAACGCCCATTTGTTGCCCCCGATGGCCGCCAATCCCTTGCGGCCATGCGCCGCGGCGGTGCCTTCCGTAAGCCAGGCGACGCCGCGGCCGGCCAGCGCCATCTCGCATAGCACATCGGACATGTCGCTTTCGATCACCCGCTGGCCGGCGATCGGGGCATTCTCCAGGATGAGATCGACCAGGCGCGCGAAATAGACACCGGGCGAATACATCAGCAGCGGCACCGGATGCGACGCCTTGCCCGGCAGCGATATGCCTCCCTTGCCGGCCAGCGCCTCGCTGACATAGGGCCGCAAATATTCGGTGCCGAGGCTCACGCGCTCGTAGCGGTCCGGATCGAGATGGATCGGCTGCTGGGCGTGGTGATAGCAGATCATCAGGTCCGCGTTGCCCGACACCAACGAGGTGACGAGATCGTGGATGTTGCCGACCACGACCGAACAGCTCATGCGCCGCTCGGCGGACCAGGCCTGCCACCACTGCGGCAGCTGCGCCGTCGCCATCGCGAACGGCAGTGCGATCCTGATGTGCTCATGCGAGCGCAGCGGCTTGCCGCCAAGCTCGTCGCGGCTATCGAGCATTTGCCGCAGCAATTCGCCGGCATGCTCGCGAAAGCGCTCGCCTTGCGGCGTCAATTGCGTCGGATAGACGCTGCGATCGATCAGATCGAAGCCGAGCCAGGCCTCCAGCGACTTGATGCGGCGGCTGAACGCCGCCTGCGACGTGTTCCGCCGCTCGGCCGCACGGGTGAAGTTGCCGGTCTCGGCCACCATCAGAAAATCCTGCAGCCAGCGCAGTTCCATCACGCGACCTGTCTTGATGCGGGACGCTGCGGCAGATCCCCCGCGATACCCTGCTCCCGACGGCGCGGGACGGCGCGCGTCGACCGGCATTGCTTGCTGCCACGGTATTGGTTGCCCCATGGCGCGCAACCTAGCGAAGCGGCATATGGCCTGACCAATGCAAGCCTTGCATCAGGGCCTTCCGACGCCGATCCCCGCCCAATTCGCTTCAAATCCCGGCCTTTCATGCGCCGATCCGCATTCGCCCGATAGCGCCCGACTGCTCCCAGCGTGCTACGGCGGGGCCAATCATGCAAGTTTTGCATGATGCAGACATGGCATCGCCGGCGGCGATCAGGCCGCCCTAGATTGGCGGCCGCAACGCCACTCCTCGTCCCGATCGGCGCTCTTGCCGCATCGGGCGGCAGCCCAGAATGAGTCCTGCCATGAAAATCTGTGTCCTCGGCGCCGGCGTCATCGGACTGACGACGGCAATGGTGCCTCAGCGAGGCCGGACATGACGTGATCATTGTCGACCGCCATGCCGAGACCGGCGCCGATGCCAGCGCAGCCAACGGCGGCCAGCTGTCCTATGCCTTCGTGACCCCGCTGGCATCGCCTGCAACACTGTTGAAGCTGCCCTCGCTGCTGATCGCCAGAGGCTCGCCGATGCGTATTCGCCCCGGCCTCGATCCGCAGCTGATATCCTGGGGCGTGCGCTTCCTGCTCGCCTGCCGCTCGGCCGCCGTGCGCGACACCGTTGCCGCGCAGCTCGCGCTTGCCGCCATCAGCCGGGACGAATTGACACGCCTGTCGCAGACGCTCGATCTCGCGTTTGGATTGCGAACCGCCGGCAAGCTGGTGCTGTTCCGATCGCCCAGCGAATTCGACGCCGCGCGAAGCGCCGTCACCGGCGAGGCCGGCGCTGATCATGCGCAGCAGGTGCTCACGCCGGCCGAGTGCCTCGCACTGGAGCCCGCGCTCAAGCTCGGAGCACGCGAACTCGCCGGCGGCATTTTCACCGCCTCCGAACAGGTCGGCAATTGCGCCGCGTTCTGCGCCGCGCTTGCCGACCGGCTGACGCAGCGAAACAATGTCGAGTGGCTGCTCGACACGCCTGTGACCGGACCGGTCCGGTCCGGCGGCCGTCTCGTTGGCGTGGACACCGCCAAGGGGCGCGTGCAAGCCGACCGCTTCGTTCTCTGCATGGGAGCATCCTCGAGCGCCTTTGCAAGAGCTTGCGGATTCTACCTGCCGATCTACCCGGTCAAGGGCTACAGCATCACGCTGCAGCCCGCGCGCGACGCCAGCGCGCTTCGCCACAGCGTCACCGACTTCGAACGCAAGCTGGTGTTCGCGCCGCTCGCGCGCGACCAAGGCACGGCGATCCGGGTTGCCGGGATCGCCGATCTCGACGGCAATGATGCAAGCCTCGATCCGGGCCGTCTCGACATCCTGCGCCGCGCGGCGGCGGAAATGCTGGGGATGGCGACTGGCGGCGACGTCGAGCCATGGTGCGGGCTACGCCCCATGACGCCCGATAGCCGGCCGATCATCGGGTGGTCGCCGCTCTCCGGGCTGTTCATCAATTCGGGCCACGGCATGCTCGGCTGGACGCTGGCCTGCGGCAGCGCCCGCCTCACCGCTGACCTGATCGACGGCAAGCCGGCAGCGATCGAAGCCGGCGCGTTTGCGGTGCGGCGCGCGGCGTGAAGGTTCTGTGAGATACGTTTTCCTTTGTCGCCGAGATCCCAGAACAGGTCCGCCATGAGCGCAAGGGTCGGCTGTTGGCGAGGAAGAACTTCTTGGGTGCCCGGCAGACGCTCCTCCAATGCAAATTTTGCATTGGCTGGCCGGGAGAACGCGAACTAGCCTGCTGCGCGCATGACGGAGACTTTTCAGATGAAATGCCTGCCTGCCCTTCTTGCCGCCATTTGCTTTGGTCTCGTCCCGACTGCCGCTGCGTTCGCCGCCGACACGGCCGATCTCCTCATCAGCGGAGGGACGATCTACACCGGCGCCGACGAGGCGCCGTTCGTCGGCGACGTCGCGGTGAGCGGCGACAAGATCGTCTATGTCGGCCCGCATGCCGGCGCGCCGGCGGCAAAGGCCAGCATCGACGCACAGGGCATGATCGTCGCGCCCGGGTTCATCGACGTCCACACCCATCCCGAAAGCTATATTCGCTCGGGCGATGCGGCCAAGCGGCTGAATGCGCCATGGCTGACGCAGGGCGTTTCGACCATCTTCATCGGCGTCGACGGCAGGGGTACGCCCAACGTCGCGGCCGATCAGGCCGAGCTCGAGGCGCAAAAGGTCGGCACCAACATCGTCAGCTATGTCGGCTTCGGTGCGGTTCGCGAGGCGGTGCTGGGCCATGATGCCCGCGCGCCTTCGCCTGATGAACTGGAACGCATGAAGGCGCTGGTTGCCAAAGCGATGTGCGAGGGCGCCATCGGCCTTTCCGCCGGGCTGTTCTACGCGCCGCAGAGTTTTGCCAGGACCGACGAAGTGGTGGCGGTGGCGAAGGAAGCCGCGCGCCGCGGCGGCATCTACGACACCCACCAGCGCGACGAGAGCTCGTATTCCATTGGTCTGATGAACTCCGCGAAGGAGGTGCTCCAGATTGGCCGTGAGGCGGAGATGCCGGTGCATTTTGCGCATCTGAAGGCGCTCGGCGTCGACCTGCAGGGCCAGGTGCCGGAGGTGATCGGCCTGATCGAGGCGGCGCGCGCGGCGGGCCAGAAGGTGACGGCGGATCAATATCCGTGGCTGGCGTCGAGCACGAGCCTCGATGCGGCGCTGGTGCCGCGCTGGGCGGTCGATGGCGGCTATGCGGCGATGATCAAACGTTTCGACGATGCGCCACAGATGGCGAAAATCCGCGGCGAGATGATCGAGAATTTGCGCCGCCGCGGCGGCCCGGACTCGATCCTGCTGACCAGCGTCGATCGGGAATGGACGGGAAAGCGGCTGTCGGAAATGGCCGAGGCGTGGAAGGTCGAGCCGGTCGACGCCGCGGTGCGCATCCTGCGCGCCAACCCGCGCGACTCGATCGCTTCCTTCAACATGATCGACAGCGATGTCGACCTCGTGATGAAGCAGCCGTGGGTCGTCACCGGCTCCGACGGCACCGACGGCCATCCCCGGCAATTCGCCACCTTTCCGCGCAAATACGCCGTCTACGTCAGGGAGCGCCAGGTCATCGATTTGAAGACGTTCATCCGTCAGTCCACCGGGCTGTCGGCCGACATCTTCAAGCTCGACCGCCGCGGCTATCTGCGGCCGGACTATTTCGCCGATGTCGTGGTGTTCGACCCGGCCCGCTACGCGCCGAAGGCGGATTATGTGCGCCCGCGCGAGCTAACCGTCGGTGTGCAGACGCTGTTGGTCAACGGCGCGCCGGCGATCCAGGACGGCCAACTGACGACGGCGGCCAGCGGCCGCGCGCTCAAGCGCAAGCCGGCGCCGGGGACTTGTCCTTAGAGACCGCCCGAGGGCCTTTCAAATGACGACCTGATTATGAACGTTGTATCAAAGGAGCGCGACCCTCAGAGGTACCGGTCGCTGCGCTGCCTTACGAATGATGCGCCGCCGCTGGCGCTGAGCGTAGACCGTCGCGTCGATCAGGATCTCGGCATGTGGCACTTCGACCATGCCGCGGCCGCCATCGGCATCTAGCCGATACGGATGATCGTCAGCGATAGCGAGCATTCGTGCAACGCGCGTCCGAGCTCGGGCCTGACCACGTGACATCATAGCGCCGCCACCGTTGCAAAGCCGTGCTCTGCGGCCTCGAGCGCGGCGGCGATGTCGGCCTCGGTATGGGCGGCGCAGAGGAACATGTTGTGCTTGGGGTGGAAGTAGACACCCCTTGCGAGCATCGCGCTGCAGAAGGCCGAACCTTTCCGGTAGTCCGGGTCCGCTTCAAACAAAAGCGTCGGCATTTGCACCGGTCCCGATTGACGGATCGAAAGACCGAACTGACGGGAACGCGTGTCGAGGCCATCGCGCAGCGTTTGCCCAAGCTGCGCGAGGCGGGTCGGAACATCGTCCCTGCGCACGATCTTCAATGTCGCGACGGCAGCAGCCATGGCGACGGCGCCGGCCCAGAATGAGCCCGTGACGAAGACCTGGGACGCGGCACGGCGCAGCCAATCGGCTCCGGTCACAGCCGCCAGGGCATGACCGTTGGCGATCGCCTTGCTCCAGGCCGACAAGTCGGGCCGAACACCAAGGCCTTCCCAGCTACCCGCGGCATTCAGGCGGAAGCCGGCGCGAACTTCGTCGATGAGCAGCGCGGCCCCCTTGCTGTCGCAGATGCGACGCGCCGCACGCGCGAACTCTGCGGTGGGAAGTTCCTGGTCGCACCCGAGATCGTGGCGGAACGCCGAAATCAGGATTCCGGCAAGATCATCGCCCGCCGCCCTGGCCGCCGCCTCGAGGCTCTCGACGTCGTTGAACGTGAAATATCCGAGATGGGCGCGATCCTCCGCGGTCACGCCGAGAAGCGACGGCGAGCACCACGGCACGGCACCATGATAGGCGCCCTTGGCGACGAGGATCTTTCGTCGACCCGTTGCAAGCCCTTGCGATCGTGACGCACGTCGTCGTCGCATCGGTGCCGTTCTTCTGAAACTGCGTCCAATCGGCATGTCCCACCATATCGACGACAAGCTCGGCCAACTCGACCATGACTTCGGCCGGACCATTGAGGCAGTCGCCGTCGCGCCGCTGACGCTCGGCGGCTTCCTCCACCTCGGGATGGTGATGGCCAAGCAGGTTGGGACCCCAGCTGCACATGAAGTCGACGTAGCGATGACCATCGACATCCCAGAGCACGCCGCCCTCGCCGCGGCTGAAGAACTGCGGATACGTCTCCGGCAACTTGGCCGCGTGGAGATGTCCCCACATCCCGCCTGGCACGACCTTCTCGGCCCGCGCCCGCAGGGCAGCATCCCTTGTCCTGATCATCTCCGGCATGCTCTCTCTTCTCCAGCTGATATATCATATATTATGTTGTCGGATACAAGGGAATTGTTGCTTTGCCGGCCCGGACCCGTAGACCTCGTATCAAAGGCTAGGGTCCGGATCCGACCCCGTATCGGCGCGGATTGCCGAAACAGCCCAGACCTTGCGGGGACCGAGAATGGTTGACGTTGAACAGAGACATGGCGAGGGCGCTGTGGGCCCGGTGGCTCGCGACAGCCTGACAAGCCTGGTCTACAACAATCTGCGTCAGGCGCTGATGGAAGGCCGGTTCTGGCCGGGCCATCGCTTCAAGATTCGCGACCTTGCTGCGACCATGAACGTGTCGGAGACGCCCATTCGCGAAGCCCTGATGCAGCTCGTGCGCGGCCGCGCGCTCGAGATGCAGGCGGGACGCTCGATCATGGTCGCCCACATGACCGCCAAGCAGTATATCGAGCTCAGGACCGTCAGGCTGTTTCTCGAGGGACTTGCCGCCGAGCACGCAACCACGCGCATCTCGGACGCCGATATCGACAGGATGGAGGCCACTCACCGCGAGCTGATCAGCGCGGAGAAAGAGCACAGATGGTCCGACGCGGTTCGCGCCAACTGGCAATTCCACCGCGGTCTCTATGATGGATCGGGGCTTCCCGAAGTACTCGCCATCCTCGACGATATCTGGATGCGGAACGGACCCTTGTTGAATTTCCATTATCCGCACGCCCCCCCAACCTATCCAAACGAACATCAGCACCTGTCCGTTCTCAAGAATCTGCGGCAGCGCCGGCCGGACAAGGTTCGCGAGTCGATCCAGGCGGACATGATGGAGGGCGGCCAGAATCTCGTTCGGTTGCTGGAAAAGCATGGCGGCACGCGCTTCATGACACCCGAGACGGCCATCGACGAAGACGTCGATATTGAAGCGACGAAGACACGCGCTGCACCACCTGCCAAGGCAGCACGCGCGAAATCCAGGCGTCGCTGAAAGTTGCTCACGCGGAGCGAGGCGCAGTGAAGCGATCGAGGACGTTGCGGGTGATCCGCTGCGTGTACGGATCGCCGCGCTTCAGCCCCATCACCCATTCGCAGGTCGCGGCTGTCAGCACCTCGCCCTTGCCGCGGGTCATGTGCACCATCATGCCAGAGCCGTATTTGTAGCGGGCCAGACCCTCGGGCGTGACCTCACCGTTGATGCACTCTACCAGACCTTCGTGGTCGCTATTGCGGATGTAATAGCGGAAGCCCTCACCCTGCGGCTCGTCTTCGGCCAGGACGGCCGGCGCCATCGCCAGAATCTGAATGGTCTCGGGCTGCCCCTCGGCCGGGACTGGAAAAGGAAGCCCGTTGCGGAACGTGTAGTCCAGCCCGTCGACCTCGTAGGCAAAGATGTGCTGCTTGTCGCCGAAGATGTCGGCATAGTGCAGCCCTGTGCCGGCAAATGCCCAATGCTCCGGGCGATAGACCGTAAAGCCTCGTTGGCCGTTCGGCGCGAATCCGCCCCAGGACGCGTAGAGGCCGTGCGCACCGTTCACGCCGACCGTCGAGGCGCCGGGCCAACGGACGTTGCGATCTTCCCAGGCAGACGTCATCAGACGCGCGCGGTCCGTGCCGACGATCGGGTCCTTGTGGATGGCTTTGAACTTGTAGCAGACTTGGCGCTTGCCATCGTCCTCGAGCCGGATCTGCCACAGGAAGTTGGCGCCGAAGCGCGCGAGCCGCCCGCCGCCCTCCACATAGCGCTCGATCGCCTCGCGCATCTCCCATGTCCAGTACTCGTCATGGCCGATGATGGTGATGCAAGGATAGGCCTCGAGCAGCTCGGGCCGGTAGTGAAGATCGGTCTGGGTGATCATGTCGAGGGCATAGCCTTCCTTCTGCGCCCAGAGCACGAAATGCCGATCGAACTGGGCCCAGCCCGCTGCCGCGTAATATTGGCCAAAGCCGTTGGAGAACGCCCACTCCTTCATCTGATAGCGTGGCGCGTCGCCCATCTCGGGCGCGGGATTGGCGCAGATGCGCGGTGCGCCGGGCGGCAGCCAGACCACGCCGCGCGTCCATGGCCGCTGCAGCGACAACACCGGCGACGGCTCGTCCCGCTCAGGACCTTCGACGCCGAAATAATGATTGGCACCGCCGAAATCATTGTAGGCGGTCCAGGTGCCCGTCGGCAGGATCATCAGTATCTTCGCGCGCCGCGTTTTCTCGGTCGGGCGCACGACGAAGAAATGATGCTGGATGAAGCGCGCCCCGTTCGCTCGCTCGCACGACGAGACCACGCGATAAAAGCCCGATCGCAGATCCGGCGGCAACGTCCAGCGATGAGCGACGGGCCAGTTGCAGCCGTTGCGATAGGCATCGGACGGCGTAGCCGCGAACACGCCGTCAAGCGCATCGACCTCATGCACCATCTCGGGCTCGAGACCGTCGCGATAGATCTGCAACCGCCAGGCCTTTGCGGTCGCGGAGGAGCGAAAGACGACTTCGTCTCCCGGGTCGTAAGACATCGCATCGGTGTAGGTGTAGACTTCCGCGACGGCGGGATCGCCGCGCGGAGCCTCATACCAGGGCTGGCTGGCCCAGTGCTCGTCCGCATGCATCGGGCGCGCCTTCCGGGGAGCGACGTTGAAGGATCCCAATTCCGGCGGGTGAAACTCAGGCTTGTCCGACATGACAGCCTCCCTGGTTCGAGAAGCCATCTCTGACAACGAGATGGTAATTTTGCATGTTGGGCCGAAATCGAGGCCGCAGTCTAGGCTTTGGCAGGCATGACGAACGGCCTTGGATCGAGAAAGCGATTCACGACGTTCAACGTGATGGTGCTGATGTTGTTGTCGTAATTGTTGTGACCCAACGACATGCCGTAGGTGATCGATCCCGTCGCAAAGACGGCGCCGCCATGGGCGGTCTCGAAGAACACCATGTCGGCGCGCACCAGCGCATTCTGCGTGCCGTCGAGTCCGTCGACCACGGTGCGAAACTCCTCCGGCGTGGGCAGCGCGCCCGCGCCCAATCCTTCCGACGTCGCGATCCGCAGCGCATGCGGCGGCGTTCCGAGCTCAAGATCGTACCGGTCGATCTCGCTGCCGACGGCACCATTGTAGCGAAATCCAAAATCACCGAACTTCTCGTGACGGCCCGTGCCCTCGAAGATGAACGCGACGCGCGCATCGTCGCTTTCGGCGGTGCGCAGATAGTAGCCGCAGGTATCGTTGATCATGGCCGAGAACCCGACGCCGACCAGCTTTTGCGGCGCAAAGCCCGAATGCCGCCACAGCGAGCCCGGCTCGCCGGTGCCGGCAAGATGCACTTCGCCCGGCTCCGATTCCCAGGTGCGCGTTCCGGCCATGCCGCGGCGAACTTCCAGCGCGGCGGGCGCGGCCGGATGAAAGCCGCAGCGCCAATAGAATGCGTTGCCTCCCATCGAGATATGCCGCCCGCCCGCATTCTGATAAGCCATGATCGCGTTCATCATGTTGAAGCTGTAATATTCGGGATGGGTCGGCGTCATCATGACCCGGTAAGGGGCGAGCGCCCGCGTTCCTTCCCGGTCAAGCTCGACATCCGTGATCAGATCGTAGGCGATCCCCTTCTCCTCGAGCCAGTCGAGGATGTGGGTGTCGTTGATCAAATTGAACCAGTAGCCGCGCGGACGCATGTTGAGGACGGGCCGCAGCCAGGAGCTGTACGCCCGCCCCGAGCCGTCGACATGGCAATCATAGGTCGACTGGCCGATCTCCGGGTTCTCCTGCATGAAGACGTCATCTTGCGGCAACCACAGAACGTGCTCCATTAGCGTTTCGAAGTGAACCTGATAGAGACGCAGCGCGCTGTTGGCATAAGCCAGATATGTCGCAACCGAAGCGACCAGGACGAGATCCGCGCGTCTGGACGCCTTGCCCGGCGTCACGAAGAAGGTGACGTAGCTTTCGCAGTCCCGGTCGGGATTGTCGCCACCTGACGTCAGCCGGAGCGCATAGACGCCGGATCGCCAGTGGGCCGGCACATCGAGCCTGCAAGTGGTCTGCCACTCGCAATCGTAGATGTCGTCGCTGTGGAAATGAATCGCCGCATATTCCTGCGGCGACAGCCGCCAGTCGTGAACGGAGCCAGACCAGTGAAAGCCGGTGACGCCCCGGCGAGGCAACTGGCGGAGGCTGCCATGCAGGCCGTTCGGCGAAAGATCCTTGATCGACAGCGACGAGATTCCGTTCGAGAAATCCCAGAAGGCGACAAGCCCTGCATCGCTTGCTCCCGTTCGCTGCCGGCCGTCGAATACCCGCAGCGCCTCTGCGTCCAACCGACACGAAAAGACGCGCGGAGCTTCGATCTTGCCGTCAAAGTGCGAGGTATATTGGCGATCACCATTCGCGTGATGGGCCGCGATCAGGAACGCCAGGCCGGAATCGAGCGCGGGCGCTTGCGGCAGCGCGAACGATTTCGAATAGGCAGCGGACGGCCGAACGCCGTCTGCCGGAACGATCAGCGACAAGGAGGCCGATCCCCGCGCAAGGTCAAGCGCGCACGATACGAATACCCAGACGCGCTGCCGTAGCTTGACGTCGAGGGCAAAACGCGCCGGCGTACCGCTCACCTGGCCCAGCACCAGGACCAGTTGCCCCTCCTCGTCGAGCTCGAGCGCATAGCCGCGCGCCGAACGCTCGCACCAATTTCCCATCAAGGCCTTGGCATTGTCCGCGATCCGCGTCGGGTACACATAGGCTCCGAAACACCAATGCGCGCCGGTCGGGACCAGTGCACCGTCGTGGTCAATGACGGCATTGGATCCCGGGCGGATCGGTTGGTCGAGGCAGGCATGCTCACCGTCAATGGGGCTCGTCATTACCTCATATTTGAAGCCCGGGCCGTTGGTGTCGACATCGCCGCAGCGCAGCCTGAGCACCTCGACCTTCACGCTCGGGCGCTTGCTGCTAAGCTGG
Source organism: Bradyrhizobium sp. USDA 372 (assembly GCF_053629095.1). Taxonomy (NCBI): domain Bacteria; kingdom Pseudomonadati; phylum Pseudomonadota; class Alphaproteobacteria; order Hyphomicrobiales; family Nitrobacteraceae; genus Bradyrhizobium; species Bradyrhizobium sp. USDA 372. Next base: position 2,010,152 of record NZ_JBRJHR010000001.1, read on the forward strand.
AATCTGACGGCCTCGCCTGCCGGGACACTGATGCGATCCGGATAGCCGAGATACTCGTTGGTCTTATAGATCACCGGAAATCTCCGCAGGCAGCGTCGTTCCCGTCATCTCTTGCCAGCGCAGCTTGAAGACATGCCACTCCGCTTCAACAAGTGAGGTGAAGACGCGATCATCGACGAAAGGCATCGGATCGCCCCGACGCTTGGGGATGCGCGACAGCCGCCAGGCCTTGCCAGGCTCGAGCACGATCAGAACAAGCCGCCCTTCCGGCTTGCCCCATCGCATCCGCGCCAACAGCTTGCGAAGTTCCGGACTATGCACGCCGAGCGGACTTGCGCGGAACTCCTTGACGAGATCGAGCCTTCCGGGATCGATCACGTAGCGCAGCGCGCCGGGGTCACTGGTGTGATCCATGGTCGGTCCTCACTTACAAGCGCAAAATGGCAGCTAATGCGGTTTAACGTGTCAGCCAAGCCATCCACCGCTCCCGCAGTTCGTTACGATGTTCGCCGATCCAGGCGAAATCGGGCTTGACCAGCTTTTCGTAGTTCTCCGGCGAGGTCGCGTAGAGATTGCGCTCCTCCGGCTTCAACAGCTCGATGGCCGACTTGCTGGCCGTCGCATAGTTGACAGCGCGCATGAACGGCACGTGCGCGTCGGAGCTTGCATAGAAGAAGTCGAGATAGGCCATGGCGGCATTGAGGTCAGGCGCACCCTTGAGAACAGCCATGTAACCGGTGTCGCGAATGGCCTGGTCCCAAGACATCGCAACCGGTACGCCCTCCTTCACAACGGCGAGCGCGCGGCCTGAATAGCTCATGGCCATGACGACCTCGCGGCTGCGCATGATCTGCTGCACCTGGTCGCCTGTCTTCCACCACACCGCGACATTGGGACGGATCTCGTCCAGCTTCTTGTAAGCGCGATTGATGTCCAGCGGGAAAAGCTGCTCCGGCTTGACGCCGTCGGCGAGGAGCGCGGCCACCGGCACCCACCAATCGCTGTCGCCGGTGTCTGGCAGCCCGCGCGGCCCGGGAAACTGCTTGACGTCCCAGAAGTCGGCCCATGTCTTGGGCGCCTTGTTCTTGAACGTTTCGGTATTGTAGGTGATCAGCATGCCGCCGGTCGTGCGAGCAACGCCGTAGGGCTGACAGGCGTCGGAGACGCCGAACTTCTGGACGCTGGGCAGTTTCGCACAGTCGATCTTCTCGAGCATGTCGGTGCGTCCGACCAGGTCGGGACCCGTCGCCGTGACGATGTCGAACTCCACCTTGCCGGTTCGCTGCATCGCCTTGGCGCGCGCCCACTGGTCGGGGACCTCGATCGCGACCGGGACGATTTCGACATTCTTGGCCTTGTTGAAGGGATCGTAGAAATATTTCGCGAGGGTGTTGCCCATCAGGCCACCGGTCGTGGCAATCACCAATTGGTCTTCCAGTTTTTGAGCGGCAGCCGGCAACGCTCCACAAAGAACCAAACCAAGCACGACAGCTGCCGAATTCCACATCCAACCTGTTTTCAGCATCGACGATCTCCTCTCTCTGGTTCTCACTGGCTCGCTATCGGGTGACGCTGCGGGATCGGAGGACATGGGCCCCCAGCAGAATCAAAATGGATAGGACGATCAGCAGTGTCGCGATCGCGGGAATCACCGGCGTCAGGTTCTGCTCGATGTCCTCGAACATTCGGCGCGGCAGCGTCTTCTGGCGCACACCGGACAGAAAGAACGACACCACCGGCTCGTCGAAGGAGATGATGAAGGCAAACAGCGCACTGCTGGCGAGACTCGGCAGGACGAGTGGCAGCGTGACCAGGCGAAAGGCCTGGAAGCGTGTCGCGCCGCAGCTCATGGCGGCCGCCTCCAGATTGGCATCGACCTTTCCCAGGGCGGCGGCCATCGTGAAAACGACGAACGGCAAGGTGAGCACCGTATGCGCCAGCACGAAGCCTGGAACGGTGCCGGAGAGACCGATCGTCTGAAAAAACAGATAGAGGCCGACGGCGAGCGCGATATGCGGCACAATGACCGGCCCGATCAAAAGGATCTGGAAAGCCGTGACCAGCCGGCTGCGGCCGCGGATCATTGCATAGGTCGCGGCTGTGCCGATGACCGACGCGAAAAGAGCGGTCAGCAAGGCGACCTGCACGCTGAGCCAGGTGGCGGCACGCCATTGCCTGCTGTCAAAATATTCCGCGTACCATTTCAGCGTGAAGCCGGACGGCGGAAATGCCAGATAGTCGTTCTGACTGAACGACATTGGAATGACGATGACGAGAGGCACGATGATGAAGGCCAGCACGGCATAGACATAGGCCCCCAGCGCAAGCGATCCGCGGTCGGTCGGCGGTTTCACGAGGCATTCCCCATCAGCCGGTCGAACCGCAGCGTCTTGCTGAAGACGATCGCCAGCAGCGTCACGAATACGGTCAGTACCCCGACCAGCGCCGCAGCGAAGGGCCAATCGAGCACCTCACGGATCTGCTTCGAAACGAGCGTCGAGATCATCATCTCCTGCGGCGAGCCAAGCAGGGCGGGCGTGATGAAGAAGCCGATCGCCGTGAGAAACACGAGCAGCGAACCGGAGACGACGCCCGGCAGACTCAGGGGAAGGATGACTTCCAGAAAGGTCCGCAGGCGCGTCGCGCCGAGCACGGCGGCCGCACGCCCATAGTCGTTCGGAATGCTGCGCAATGCGCCGTAGATCGGCAGGATCATGAACGGCAAGAGCACGTGGGTCATGGCGATGACGACGGCGCTCTGGGTGTAAAGCAGCTTGAACGGCTGTGACGTCAGTCCGAGAGACATCAACGCCGAATTGATCAGCCCGTTGCGCTGGAACAGGAATGACCAGGCGGCGGTGCGTACCAGGACGCTCGACCAGAGCGGCAGGATGACACAGACCGCGACAAGGGCGGCGACCGTTCCCTTCGCCCGGCTCATGTAATAGGCGACCGGGAAGCCGAGGATCACCGACAAGGCGGTCACCAGCGTTGCGGTCCAGAGCGTGCGCATCAGGACGCGCATGTGAACCGGATTTTCGACGACGCGCGCGTAATTATCCAAGGTCGGATGCGGCTCGAGGATGCTGATCACCAGGAGCTGCAGGATCGGATAGACGAAGACGAAGGCGATGATGGCGAAGAACGGCAGGAGCAGCAGCAACGTCGACAGGCCGCTCAGCCGGCGGCCGTCGGAATGCCAGAAATGCGATCGCCTCGCCTCCGTCATCGCCGCTTTCCCCGGTAGAGCAGCATCGCCTCAGTAGGGATAGTGAAGGTCGCAACGTCACCCGGGGCCAAGGAGCTGAGCTGCGAGGCGCCGGGGATTCGCGCGCGCATCTCGGTGCCGTCAGGCAGACGTCCGATCAGAAGCAGGGCTGCCCCGGCATAGACGATGTCGCTCAGCGTCACAGTGATGACTTGCCCGGCGGCATTGGCGCCGAGTTGCAGCCGCTCGGGCCTCACGGCCAGCACCGCCGCCTCGCCGGCTGCAACCGGCTCGACGGCCGCCGTGGCCGGCAGGCGCCATATTTCACCCCAGGGCAGCGCCACAGAGATGCCGTCGCCGACGCTTTGGACGGCAACGTCGACGAAATTCATCTCGCCGATGAAGCCGGCGGTGAAGAGATTCGCGGGCCTTTCGTACAGCTGGCGCGCCGGCCCGATCTGCTGGATCTTGCCATCCCTCAGGACGGCGATCCGGTCGGCCATGGTCAGCGCCTCGCTTTGGTCGTGGGTGACGAAGATGACGGTGATGCCAAGCTCGGCGTGCAATCGCTTGATCTCGAGCTGCATGTCTTCGCGCAGATTCTTGTCGAGCGCACTGAGCGGCTCATCCATCAGGAGGACGCGCGGCTGATAGACGATCGCACGCGCGAGCGCCACGCGCTGCTGCTGACCGCCGGAAAGCTCATTCGGACGACGGTGGCCATAGCCTGCCAGACGCACGGTTGCGAGCGCGGCTTCGGCGCGCGCGTGACGTTCAGCCGTCCGGAGACCGCGCATCTTCAAGGGAAAGGCGACATTGTCGAGAATCGACATGTGCGGGAACAGCGTATAGTTCTGGAACACCATTCCCAGATTGCGTCTGTTCGAAGGAACATAGGTCAGGTCTTCGGAATCGACGTGAATGGTGCCGCTGGTCGGGAATTCGAATCCCGCAACGCTCATCAGGATCGTCGTCTTTCCGGAGCCGCTGGGTCCGAGCAGGGCGATGAACTCACCGGCAGCAATATCGATATCGACGCCATCGACGGCGGACACGGCACCGAAGCGCTTCTCCAAGCGACTGATGCGGATCGATGCGCCCGACGCCGATTCCCTGGCCGATGCAATATTCACGAAGCCTCGCTTCCCTTTCGCCTGCCCTCGGGCGGCCCTTGCACCCAATCCAAAGCCGCCCCAGCGACTTCGATATAATATTTGATATATCAGGCTATCGCGCGATGAACCCTGCGACAAGGGCCATCTGCGCGACGAGCATAGGCTTTCCGCCGACGACCTTTGCGCCCTGCGCAGCCGCCCTTGCAAGAAGGCGGGTTACTGCTGGATTGACGATAATGTCGCTGACGGTGGCGCCGGGACCGACACCTTCGATGTCGAGCGGAAGTGGATCATCCGGCTTCATGCCGAGCGACGTCGTATTGACGATGAGATCGAATGCGCGCGCCTCCGCGCGGCCGGCGCTGACCTTCGTGGTGGGATAATGCGCCGCCACGGCAGCCGCAAGCGCACGAGCTTTCTCCTCATCCCGGTTCATGATCGTGAGTTCGCGCGCACCGGCCTCCGCCAGACCGAATGCAGTGGCGCGTCCCGCGCCACCGGCACCGACCTGGAGCACTTTCCGATCGCGCACCGCAATTTCATGCTGCGCGAGGCTGGCGATGAATCCCCTTGCATCCAGATTGTCGCCAACGAGGCGCCCTTCCGCCGTCCGCTTGACGAAATTGACCGCACCAATCAACCGTGCCGCCTGCGTCATCTCATCCAGATGCTCGATCACGCCGGTCTTGTGCGGGATCGTGACGCCGAAGCCGAAGACGTTGCGCATGAGCCTGATGCTTGCGGCGACCTGGCCAAGATCGCCGGGCAGGACATGGATCGGCGACACCGCCAGATCCTCGCCGATCGATCCGAAATAGGCATTCATGACCGCACTCGCCCGCACATGATCGATCGGGTCGGCGAGCACAAACATGATCTTGGTCTTGCCGGTGATCTCCATGGACTAGTCCTTCTCAGGCCGGCAGAGCAGCGCGGCCGTAACTGCCATAGCGTTCGACCACCCGCGCCATTTCGTCGTCGGCAAGGATCGCGGGTGCGCCGGCCTGACAGGCGAGCAGATACTGCCGGGCAAGGGTTTCGAGCCTCACGGTGAGGTCGAAGGCCGCCTGCAGCCCTTTGCCGACGGCAATCATCCCGTGGTTCGCGAGCAGGCAGGCCTTGCGTTGTTTCAGCGCCGCGACGGCGCCGTCGGCGAGAGCCCTGGTGCCGAACGTGGCGTAGGGTGCGCAAGGCACATCGTTGCCACCAAAACTGGCGACCATGTAGTGGAATGCCGGGATTGGCTTTGCGAGGCAGGACAGCGCGACGCAGCAATCGGCATGGGTGTGCACCACCGCGTTCACTTGCGGATAGGCGTTGAGGATCGCCAGATGCATGTGCCATTCACTGGAGGGCAAGCCGTCTCCAATCACCGTCCCGTCGCGCTTCAAATGGACGACACCGTCGATGGTCGTGTTGCTGCTATTGCCGCCGGTCGGCGTAATGAGAATGTCTCCTCCGATGCGAGTGCTGACATTTCCGCTGCTGCCGTGGTTGAAGCCCTTGGCCTCGAGGCGGGCCACGATATCCAGCACGGATTGCCTGAGTTCGCGTTCGTTCAATTGGCTGCCTCCGGATTCAACATTGCTTCGAGCGTCGTCGCGAACAGGTCAACGGGGCCCAGCTTGCCGGACTTGAGACAAAGGGCCAACGGATCCTCGTCTTCAGTCACCGCGGTGCCGATGCCGGGTCCGCCATAGGGACCGACCCGCAAACGTCGAATGCCGAGCTGCTCGACGATCGCACCAGAGGTCTCGCCACCGGCCACCACGAAGCGCCGTACGCCGACGCTACGAAGAGAGACAGCGAATCGACCAAGAATGGCCTCGGCGAGCTTCGCCGCGCCTTCACGACCGTATCGCTCCTGAGCCATCTTGACGGCCTCGGGCGTGTCCGAAGTGGCGAAGCCGATAGGACCATTCCGCAGCCGCGGCCGCGCCCAGTCGAGCGCGTCGCCAACCGTCGCCGCCGCATCTTCAGCGTTCAGAAGATTGATGCGAAGCAAGGGATGGCTCTTCTCGAATTCAGCAAGTTGCTCCAACGTCCGCTCGGCGCAACTCCCGGCGAGAACCACGCCGCCGCCACCAACCGCGCGCAAACTGGGCGGTCTCCTGGCCGCGGCGATGAGCCCCCGCGCCTTCCAGATGTCCGGGTAGTGCTGCACGATCGTCGCATTGCCTGTCATCAGCTTCCAATCACAGGTGAGCGTGGCAAGCGTATCGAGATCCCGATCGTAGATCGTGTCCGCAATGAAGTAGCGGATACCCCGAGCCGCCGCTTCCGCGATCGCGCGACCGGCCGAGTCCGCGCCGGCGTTGACCTGCGAATGCGCCAGAAGGCCGACCTTGGCCCGCGTTTGACGCTGCAGAACCCGGACCAGATCGGGATCGGTCATCGGCGTCAGCGGATCATTGCGTTTCGGCGAGTCCGAGATCAGCTCGGTGCCGAGAAAGAGATGACCGTTGTAGACACTCCTTCGAAGGGCGGGAGAAGCCGGGCAAAAGGCGGTGTATTCGGCGCCGGTCAGCTGCATCAGCAGGTCGGAGACGGGGCCGATATTCCCCTGGTCGGTGGAATCGAACGTCGCACAATATTTGAAGAAGATTTGCCTCGCGCCCCGCGCAAGCAGCGCCCGTGCCGCCTTCGCCGTCATGCTGACGGCTTCGCTCGCGGGGATCACCCGCGTCTTCTGCGCGACCACGATAGCCGGCACATCGCCGCAGCCGCGAACCAGATCGGGGTCGGTGACAAATCCGCATTCGATGCCGGCAGCGACCAGCATCGCGGCCGTTTCCATGCCGCCGGTCAAATCGTCCGCCACCACCCCGAAGATAAGCTTCGTCATGCGTCCCGCAGATCTCGAGCAGATAGTCTGCGAACGTTGATACATGATATATCAAATATTGGCAAGACTTCCCGAGGTAAAGGTCCCGGAGTGCGGCTGGCAAGATGGCGGAGAGCGATAGTCGAACCGACGTGTCGCGACCACAGACTTCGGACATGTGAGACCGCGCCGGCTCTCGTCCGCCGCCTGTGCACACACCGCCTCTAACGACGAGCACGTGGTCGATCTGCTCAATCGGAAAGGGGCGAAAATGATGAAACGAAGGAAGATTCGCACGGCAATCTGGCCGCGGGAAAGGTCGCACGAAAGCCGTTTCGGGCTCGGCAGTTCTTCCCGCAATTAATTGAATAAGACCGCTTTCGTGATGGTGGGCGCACCAGGGCTCGAACCTGGGACTCGCTGATTAAGAGGCAGCCTCGGGTTGAGAACAATCAATGAACTTACTGGTCGCAGCATCCGCGTGGTCGGAGCATCCGCGGGGGTGAACCCTGGCATCTAGTTGGCGGCCTATCTCTTGAAGCTACTCTAAGAGCAACTCACGGGGCGGTTTGGAGCCCTTTTCCGTTCCGATTGATCGAGTCCTCGGGTACCCTATTCTAGCTGCGTCGGCGGAACTGCTGAAGTTGATGGATGGCCGCATGGAGAGCGGAGATGGGCCGGCTCGATAAGCAGATGGATCCCTTCCACCCTGCCGCTCATCTGACAACGGCGGATCGCGTCCCTGAGAATCGAGGGCTTGAGCAAGTCGACACGGCGTCGGTCGTTGATCCAGCCCGAGAGCAAGCCGCCTCGTCGCCCGCGCAGTTTGGGTCGGGCCAGGCGGCGACCGGCGTAACGGGATCTCCCAATTGGATCGACCGAGCACGTCGCATCTGGCGGCGCCATCTCCAGCGCGATCAACTCCCCCGGACGACCGGAGGGTCGATGGGAAACTTCGAGCGGTGGTTGATCGCACTGCTGAGCGTCGGCTTCGTCGTGAGTTGCGTTTGCGCGATCATTGTCATCATGCAGGTCAACGCGCGCAAATTGGAGATCGCAACACTGCAACGTGATATCATCGCGCTCAAGTTACGCGTAGCCAGCCTCGATCAGATCGCAAGCGCCAATGAGATCCGCGAAAAGGCAAGCAGTGGAACACCCAGGCCGCCGTTGGAGACCCAACCTGACCAGGCTCCGCTTGTCCTGTCACGTGAAGAGATTCAGCTTATCCGAGACCATATCAAGCCTGCACCAGTTGCGGGCCCCGCGACTGAAACGATAAGGGTCGGCGATCCCGTCGTGGGAGAAACCGTTCCCTTTCCCTCTCCGATCACGGAGAAGGTGCGGAAACTGCTCGGCGCAAGATTTACCATTCGCAATGGCGTTGTTGTCATCATCCGCAGCGGCAGCCGTCACGCTGATGCTGTGATCGGGCCAAATTGACGAGAACTGGCCGCGATCGCAGTAGCCGATCGCCCTCTTAAGGCTGGTTGTTTGGTGGTCTTTCAATGAACCGCCGGCTGCCATTGAGAAGCTCGAGGTTATTGGCGATAACCGGGTTGCCTGGATCGAGCGAATAGGCCTTCTCAAACTTTCGGCGCGCCGCACTCAGATTGCCGCGCAGCATGTACGAATATCCCTGGTCATTTAGGACTTGCACAGTTTCGCCGCCGAGCCGGATCGCTCGGGCATAGGCCTGGTCAGCAAGGTCGAAACGACGCAGCTTGTCGTAGCTCGCCGCAAGTCCAATCCAGGCCGTGACGTCCTTGGGTGATTTCTCGACGGCGTCCTTGAAATAGCGCTGTGAGAGTCCGTAACTGCCGCGATTGTAATGCTCCAGGCCCAGCCGCACGGGCTCGTCCGACGGGTAGTACTTGACGTCGGTCGGCTCCTGCACGGGGTCTCCGCCCGGTGGCTCGACCGGAGCCACGATGGCAGCCTCCCGCGTGGTATAGTCACAAGCAGCAAGGCCTGGCGCCAGCCAGCAACAGGTCAGCAGTAAAATGGCACGTCGCATAATTTTGTCCCCGCCCGGCCCAGCGGACTCACTGCACCGCACTCAAAATATCCCATCGCCCAACTCAATTACCTGAAGCCGCTACCTGCCCTCTGCCCGGCCGACTGGCACCGATACTCCCGCCGATGCTCCCGCACCCAATCCAGTTACGTTGACATTCTGCGTGACCGGAGGCCGCTGGCCCATGAGTTTGGTCGGATCGCCCATGTCGGGAAGCTGATCCACCGGCTGTTGCTGATTGCCGTAACGCGTCACTGCGGAGCCCACGCGTCGAGCATCGTATGCGATCCGGCGATCGCCGACGTATCGCGGCCATGGATGGATTGTATGGGTGACGGCGTTGACCTCCTTGGCATTGCCGGCACTCATCGTGATGGTGTCGGAACGCTGAAAGTAGCGATCCACCTCGTCATGACCGGCGACGCCGTAACATCCCCCGAGGAGGAAGGGCGCAAACAGAGCCAGATACCTGATCGTCATCTCGCGCGTCCTCTAGTTTAGAGTTTTGACGACCGTCTGATCGGCACTCGCGGCCGGGACGACGACGGGGGCCCTGAGTTCAGGCGCGATGATGTGGCCATACGGTCCCTTCACCTCGCCTCCGGAGTTGACGTAGTCATGGTAACGCTTGCGAACTTCCATCTGGCCATTGAGGAAGAAATCAACGTCATTGGCCGGAAGGCGGGAGTCGAGCGGCGACGCCAGTTGCTGACCGGGTGCGGCCGGCGCGACCAGGCGTGGCGTCACGATGATGACGAGATCGGTTTCCTCCTGCTGGTACGACTTGCTGCTGAACAGGGCTCCAAGCACGGGCACCGAGCCGATCCAGGGCAATTGCGAAACGTCCTGACGGTTGCGGGTTTGCAGCAGGCCGGCGATTGCAAAGCTCTGGCCGTCGCGCAGCTCGACCGTCGTGCGCGCGTCGCGGCGGGTCAATGCTGGAACAGTCGTCCCCTGGATCGTCACCGCATTGGTGAAATCAAGCTCGCTGACCGACGGCTCGACGCGAAGATTGATCACACCGCGCGATAGCACGGTTGGCACGAAAGCCAGTTCGACGCCGAACTTCTTGTAGTCGATCGTGATGGTCGGAAAGCCGTTCGTCGTCTGGGTCGGTATGGGCACTGGAAACTCACCGCCAGCCAGGAAGCGGGCGGCATCGCCGGAAAGCGTGGTCAAGTTTGGCTCGGCCAGTCGGCGGGCCAATCCCTTGGTTTCCAGCGCGGAGATCAACAAATCCACCGAGCCGCCATTGCTGGTTCGAATGAGACTGGTCAACAGACTTCCGAACGGTGCCGGCGCGACCCCCCCTGCAGTCCCGGCAAGCGTCCCCAGAGTTCCGAGGATCGGAAGACTACCCGTCGGCGGAGCGCCGACAGCTCCTCCCCCGGCACCGAGAGGACCGTTGGCGGTATTGATTCCACCAATCGGTGCTCGACCGGCGCGTGTCACACCGCCCAGCCCGCTGTTGCCAACGTTCGTCCCATTGGCATTCGCCGCATAGAGATTGACGCCCAAGTTGCGTCCAGCCTCCCGGCTCACCTCGAGAAAGCGCACCTCGAGCATCACCTGTTGCGGCGCCGCGACGCTCATCGCGTTAACGACGACGCCCCCTTTCGCGACCGTACTGGTGGCGATGGCCATGGCCCGCTCGGCGGTAACCGCGTCGGCTGCGGTCCCGCTAAGCACGACCTGTCCCTCGGAAGCCGACACGCGAATACCGTGGCCACCGGTGCTGGTCCGGATGTTCTGCTGTAGATTTCCGGTATCGATCACGACCTCGACGTCAAGGATCCCGATCTGCTTCATCGATGAATCAAATAGTATGACGTTTGTTGTGCCGGTCTGCTTGCCCTGCACGTAAATGAGGTGATCGCTGAGCGATTTCACGTCCACAATATCAGGCGAGCCGGCCACGATGGTTGCGAAAGCAGTATCGACCTTGAAGGTGCGTGACTTGTTGACGACGAGCTTGACCCGCTGGACGTCGTTCATTTCGCTGACGAAGACGCCGCCGGAGGACCCCCGCCGGTCTGCAGCCGTCGCGCGGTCAGGGGTCGCAAAGGAGGCGAGCGCCGCACCAAGACCCATCACGCCAAAGGCGAGAAGCCTCCCTGCAGCCCTACCCGAAACGCGATCACCACCCATTCGAGTCCCCCCACTGTAATCCGCGGCCATCCCCGCAAATCTACGTGCTCGATGCCCTCAACAATTCTCCTCCGCGTACCACGTCGCAGAGCTTACGATCTGTCCCACTACAATTCGTTACTACGTGCTTCCAAGATCATCGTCCTTCATGCAGGCAGCTTGCAAGACGAGATACTTACCGCACAGCCGCAAGCAGAAAGAAAACCCTGCAATGTTGCCAGCGCGCATCATTCTCTCTGGTTGTGGGGAACTATCCCGCGGCGCGACCGCTCTGGGCACGCGCTCCGGTCGTCGCTTTGCGATCGAAGGACGGTCGGTCGCACGCTTGGCGATTCGCTTGGCCGGGTAATTCCGCATCCGCGCGTTTGGCCCGCATGCCGCGGCCACGAGGCACTGCCGGGGGAAACATGTCAGACTTGCTGCCATATTCGCCCTAGAAGGGAATCTGGTTGGAGGCGCTCGGCGCATTGAGCGCTGTGCCCCATATGGGCATCAGCATCGTAAAGTTTGCCTGGGAAGCTGTAACACTCAGGCTGTTGCTGTTGGCCCCAACGGTCAGCGTTGGCGTCAGACCTCCGAAAAACAAGAAGGGGGCAGCGTTCTGCTTGGCGGCGGTGGACAGGGGATCCCCGGTGCAGCCGGCCGGCGACTGCGGCGGGCTTTGAAGCAAGGCAGGCGTATAGCAGCTAATCATGACCGCACGGGCGCCAGCACTCGCGAGCGTCCGCAAGGATTGCATCGTGATGGCATAGCGTCCGAGATCGAAGATGACGAACATCAACGTGAAAAGCGGCACGAATACCATGATGAATTCAAAGGGCGCGATACCGCGATTGTCGAGCTTTCTCATTACTGCACCAAAGCGACAACTTGGGTGTAAATGATCGTGGCCGGAGCACAGCCTTCCGTGCTGAGGTAGCCGCCACCGCTCATGTCGATCGTTTTGGCGATCACTTGCGAACAGGTCGTATTGGTGCTGGCAGTCGTACCGGCCCAGCTAACGTCGACCTTGGGAAAGTAGATTGCCCCGCCCAGGCTAACCAGACCGCCACCGTTGATGGTGACCTTGTTGCTGATCTTGCTCGGAGCCTGATCGTCGATCAGGACGCCATTTAGATCGGAGGAGAACGTGTTAGTGACAGGCGCGGAAAGATCCGCCGTACCCCCGTTGATGGTGAGCTGCGAGTCTCCAAGCAAGACGAGGGTTACGCCTACGCCTTTCAGTTGTCCGCCGGTCATCTTTATATTTGCTTTGTAGAAGAAATATGTTCCCGGGTCCAAAACGTACTTGTCGCCGTTCTGCACCGTGAAACTGCCGTAAGCCCCAGTCCCGGCGCTATTTGGCGCGCAATGCTTCCAGCCATCCGCCTGAAGGGTGCATGGCATATTTGTATTGCCCGTCCTGCTGTTGAACGATGCGGTGTCCAGTTTGCTGAGCGGATTGCTAGCGTACGTCATGAAATAGTTGTGCGGCACGCTAACATTGCTGCAGCTGCCCGAGGGGGTGCAGCCATTTACACCATAAAGTGCCCATCCCGAGCCGGTGAACGTTGGAGTGCTGGCGAGTTGAACACTGGTATCCGACATCAGAGCGCAGCCAGTTCCGTTGTTGCTGAGGTTACCAGCCAGCTTGAGTGCGCCTGAATCAGGTCCAAGCGCGAGGACGCACGCCTTGGTCGGCTGCTGGACCAGTGCAATGGCTTGGGCGGGGATGTTGACGGTGGTCAAACCCAGCACTGCCGCCAAGTACGCCGGTTGTTGCTGGCTGACCCTGGCGCGAACGGCGTTGCCGGTGCCTGCAGGTGGTGTTGTGAACGTGCCCGCACTGTAGTCGCCGATATCGATCTGCACGGCCCGCGAGATTCCGGTCGGTAGGGTTGTCGGACAGTTTCTGCCCGGATAGCCGGTAGCGTCGTTGGGACTCGAGTTGCAAAATCCGTTCTGTGCCGCGAATTCCTTGCCGCGATAATCCACTGATTGCGTGTCGCAGGTCGCGCCCGCCATTATACATGATAGCCGCAATGCGCCCGAATAGGCGGCCGAGTCGGCCGCGTTCTGCGCATGCTGGCGGGTGACGTACCACGACCCGGCCTCCGCCCCGAGTGCGACCACTCCGATGAGTGGCACGAGAGCGATGACTGTTGCGAATGCGATGGAGCCACGTTGGGAACGGAGTAGACTACGCATGGAAGCCCCCTACTGGAACCGTTCTGAGTAAGGCAGCGTGTAGGTACAAGTGGTGGGACACAGCACCCCTCTCCACACAATTGGAGCCAAGGTGATGGTTGTCGAGAATGTAATGTACTTGGGAGACTCCAGATTGCCTGGCGAACAGGTGGCCCCTGCGTCTCCGCACAAAACCTGAAGGTTGCTGATCGCATGACCGGCGACTGTCGTCTGTAGCCCTGTCTTCCAGCTCACCGTGCCGTCAGGGGCGAGCGGATTAGCGTACTGCACATACTGCCCGAAGGAGCGCAATGCGCTCCATGCGGAGATAAACTGGAAGCCTGCAGCAGCCAAGTCGGCGAGCGGCATGAGCAGGAACGCCACCAAAACCGGGTAGACGATCAATGTCTCAAACGCGACGGCCCCGCGTTGATCCACGATGAACGACTTCTTGTGGCTCATGAGCCTACCTCGACCGCGGTCGTCGACCGGAACGGCACTCACCAAACATAGGGGATCACCCTCCAGCGCGAGGCTTCGTAGCTCGAATATTCAGGGCAGTTGCGCCGAAGCAGGTCCTCTTCGTAATGAATTCGGCAAATCTGGACGCCGATATGCAGGACGAGCAGGATAGCGGTCAGCAGCGACGGGTTTTTCAGCACCACACCCAATACCGCGATTTCTTCCGCAAGGTAGAGCGGGTGCTTGATCCACCGATACGGACCTGTTTGCACCACGTTGCGCGCCTGTGGCACCAGGCTGAACGACCTGCCAAGATGCCTGATGGTGACCAGCATCATGATCATGCCGATCAACACGCAAGCGGTGGATGCGAGGTTTGGGAGCGCCTGGTCGGTCTTGCCGAAGAGCGCGATCGACCATGGCATGTAAGTGCCGACGAACGCCGCTATTCTCGGGCGAAGACCTTCCGCCTGCGCCTTTGCCGGCGGCCGCGTGATGGTCAACAGAGCCAGCAGTACGTAGAAGACCGCAAGGCACACACTCGACAAGAGCGAGGGCCAGGGATCATCGGGCGACGAGCCAATCTTGAAGGCGACGCCAAGTGCCAGCAACATGAACCACATGCCGCCGAACAGCTGCATCGTCCGATCGTAGGAGGAGGTCTTCGACAGGACAACGGTGCTCATGGCTATTTACCGAAGCTGGCAAATGAACGTACGAGATGCAGAATGGGACTTCCTCCCAAAATGACGAACATGGCTGGAAGCAGGAACAGCACCATGGGAATGGTCAGCTTGGCGCCCAGCTTGTGTGCTCTTTCTTCGAGCTTGGTAATTCGTTCCCGCCGCAGGTCGACGGCGATGCTCCGCAGCGCCTGGCCAATCGGCGTCCCGTATTGCAGGCTTTGGGCGAGCATAGTCCCGAAGCGGCGCAGCCCATCCGACGTAGCTCCCAGCTTCTCGAATGCCTCGCTGCGGCTAGGCAGTATCCGCAGATCATCAAGAAGATTCCTCAAGACCCCGGCCATGGAGGGATTGGTCTCATTCATTTCCTGCGCAACGCGTGCCAGCCCGCTCTCCAGGCCCATTCCCGCTTCGCTGCACACAACCAGCAAATCGATCATATCCGGCGTGCCCAGACGAATGGCCGCATCAAACCGCCGCTTCAGCATCGCCAGTATCAACCGCGGTCCCACGATTCCGACCGCCACGCCCATCAGTGTGAAGACAAGCACGTCCAGCAGCGGCTTCCCCAAGAGCTGAGCGACCCCTCCGGCAATGATCGGGCATAAGAACATGCTGACGGCCTTGACACCGATCCAGGTCGGCAGGGCTCGACGATGATTGAAACCGGCTGATTGAAGAATCGCTCGCAGTTGATCCAGATTTTCCTCTGCGTAGAAGCGGCGGTACCGCATGCCGAGCGACGAAAACCAACCGGTCATGTCTTGGAAGGGCGCTGACCGTCCAGCAACGCCCAGCACCGCGTTCGAGACCCGCACGTCCAAAGCGCGAATGTGCATTTCGCGGATGATCAACACGCAGCTCGCAGCACCAGCTGCCAATGCGAGAGCCACCAGACCAAGACCGAGCGTCATAGTGCCGTTTCCCGTCTGACCATCCAACTTATCACCAAGGCCCCGACAAGCACCGAGACCACTGCGTAAGCCAGCAGCTTGTTTCCAACGGGATCAGTGAACAACAGGTCGACCGTTTGCGGATTGGCCGCGTATAGCACCGCGCCCCCAAGCAAGGGCGAGATTGTCAGCGCCCGCGAGGAAAAGATCACCTCTCCTGCCAGCGCCTTGGCCCGAGCAGCCAGTGCAACACGTTGCCTCACGGTGTCTCCCAGGTTCTGTAAGGTCTCCGCAAGGCTACCACCCGACTTCAACTGAACTGCAAGGGTCACCGCGAACATCGCATATTCCGCCACCTGCGTTCGCCGATAGACACTTTGGACGGCGTCCTCGGGAGGCCTTCCAAGGTTCACCTCGCTGCATACGATGGCAAACTGCCCAGCTGTTGGTTGCGGCATGTCGCGCGCGAGGGCGCGAAAAGCTTCGTGCACAGGCAGACCCGATCGAACGGTGCTCGTCACGAGCTGGATCGCATCAGGCAGCTGTCGAAAGAGTTGCCTGGCGAAGCGACGTTGCTGCCACCCGAAGAGGCCTCGAACGACGACTATGGCGGCAATTGCCGCCGCGACCGACACGTAAAGAATGGAGAACCCCAGCAGGCGATTGGTGTAAAGGATTGCGGCTGCTGCGATGGCACCGGCAAGCAGCACATAGATTGGATGCCAGGCGTAAGGAATCTCGCGATTGTAATTGGCCACGCGATGGAGCAACAGCGACGAAGACCCCGCCTCCAACCGGCGAATGGATGGTAGGTTGACTGGATGGGAAGCTGGCAGAGCAACCGCCAGCCGGCGATTGATGCGTCGCTCCCGAGCATCGAGCCACAACGAAATGGCTGCCGCGCACATCGCGAGCGCCAGAAAGGACGCGATTACGGACTCCGGCATCATATCTGCCTCATTGCCTCGGCCCACGCTCCATCCAGCCCGTAATAGACAAGACGGCTCTTGAATTTCGGAGTTGCAAGGTTGCACCTATAGGTGCCCGATAGACGACCCTGCTCATCCTCCTCCTTGTATTCGAAGGCTGCGATGTCATTGGTGGTGATCACCTCCCCTTCGAGGCCGATGACCTCACTGATCTGAACGATACGACGTTGCCCGTCCCGCATGCGTTCGACCTGCACAATGAGATCGAGTGCAGCGACGATCTGAGCTCGAATGGCTCGCGACGGTAGATTGACTTGTCCCATCTGCACCATGTTTTCGATGCGGGTCAGGGCGTCCCGGGTACTATTGGCGTGGACCGTGGAGATCGAACCGTCATGGCCGGTGTTCATCGCCTGGAGCATGTCGAAAGCTTCCGCGCTGCGGACTTCGCCGACCACGATTCGGTCGGGACGCATGCGCAGGGCGTTCACCAGCAGATCGCGTTGCGTCACCTGCCCTGTGCCCTCCAGACTGGGTGGCCGGGTCTCCAGGCTGATCACGTGCGGCTGCTGAAGCTGCAACTCTGCCGCATCCTCGATCGTTACGATGCGTTCGCTGTGATCGATGAATTGACTCATCGCGTTCAGGAGCGTCGTCTTGCCGGATCCGGTACCGCCGGACACCAGAACATTGAGCCGAGACCGGGCGGCGATCTCCAGCAGTTTTCCGATGGCCGCGGTCATTGAGCCATTTTCGATCAATCCAGCAATGTCCAAACGCCGGGTTGGAAACTTCCGGATGGAGATGCACGGACTATGGATCGCCAGCGGCGGGAGAATGATGTTGACGCGGCTGCCATCCAGCAGGCGGCAGTCCACCATCGGGCTGGATTCGTCGACGCGCCGGCCAACCTGCGCGGCAATCTTCTGAGCGACGGAGGCGATATGATCATTGTCGCGGAATCGCACTGCGATTCGTTCCAGCCTGCCGCTTCGTTCCACGTAGACGTTGCTCGGACCGTTCACCATGATATCGTTGATCGATTGATCGAGCAGCAGCGGACGAAGCGGCCCGTACCCCGTCATGTCGTCGGCAATCTCGTCCGCAAGCTGAAGTTGCTCGCGCCCCGACAGCTCGAGCCGCTCCTGGTTGGCAATTTGATGGATGATTTCCTCGATCTGCCGCCGAAGAACTTCGCGCGAAACGGTTGCGGCCACCGCTGGCTCGATCTGCTCGATGACCCGTTCGCGCAACGAAGCCGGTATCACCGGGTGGTGGATCGGGGGTTCGTCGCGCCTCGGCGCGGATGCGGGCACGTTTGACACGAGTGGAGGCGCGCTCGGCGCGGATGCAGCAACGTTGGGCATCGACAGAGGCAAGCCTGCCGCAGGACCAGGCAGCCCGGTCCCCAACGCAGCTGCAAAAACGGACGCCTCTTCCTCACGCCGACCGAACTTTTTCATCCCAGATGTGCTGTGAGCACCCTCCTCCACCAGCTCTTCCGCTCGGCGCCGACACCGCTGATCTCCCGTACAATCGGCGCCAGGTGACGTCGCAACTTCCTGACGTGCTTTAGAGCCGGAATTCCGAGATTGACCGCCTCGGTCATCCCCTTGCCGAGATCGGGAACGACGATGTCCGGCTCTGCGCCCATCGCCTTGACGACTGCCGCCCTGGGAAGTCCACCGGGACGACCGGCCCGGTTGAGCAAGGTAAAGACCCGATCTTTGCCAGCGATGTTGATGACGGCGGTGCGCAGCGCGTGGGCATTACGAAGTCCGGTCACCTCGGCTTCGA
Organism: Bradyrhizobium sp. USDA 372; assembly: GCF_053629095.1. Classification (NCBI taxonomy): domain Bacteria; kingdom Pseudomonadati; phylum Pseudomonadota; class Alphaproteobacteria; order Hyphomicrobiales; family Nitrobacteraceae; genus Bradyrhizobium; species Bradyrhizobium sp. USDA 372. The sequence continues at coordinate 2,028,394 of NZ_JBRJHR010000001.1, forward strand.
GCAGCACCATCACGTGACGGGAAAGCGTAATCACCGGATAGATCGATGGCGGGAACGGGACGGGCACATCGACAACGATGTAGTTGAATCGTTGACGGAGCAGACCCAGCACGTGTCGTACGCCGGCTTCCGTGATTTCGAGCTGCGCATCGAGATCCTCGTCGGCCGAGACCAGACAGACCCGCTCGTTGACTTCGATTGCCGCCCGCTCGAGGAACAGCGTGTCCGCCCGCATCGGATTCTCCAGGGCGATGCGCAGCCCCGGCCCGGGACGGACACCCAACATCACGGCGGCTTCGCCGCCCTGCAGATGAAGGTCAAGCAGCGCCACCTTGGCCTTGGTGGTCTCGGCAAGCTGCAGCGCCAGATTGATCGCGATGCTCGTGGCACCGGCGCCGCCCTGTGCTCCGCAGATCGAGACCACATGCCCACCACGATCGATCTGGTTGGCCGCCGTATCGCCCAGCAGCTTGGGGCGCAGCTGATCCAGCACCAAATCGCGCGTGAGCGGCCGCGGCAGATACTCGGCCAGGCCGAGCTCCAGAAGCTCACGGTAGAAGGTGATCTCCCTGTTCTCGCCAATCACAGCTACGCGGACATCGGGCGGACAGAGGCCGGCCAGCCTTTCCAGTTCAGTGAAGGGATCATCGATGCCGCTGATGTCTGTTACCAGCGCGAACAGGTCTGTGTCGGATTCCAGCATCCGTATCGCATTGCGGATCGTGCCGCGCCTGATCGAGAGGTTGGCGCCTTCGAGGCCCTTGCGCAAAGCCGCGGCGCTGATCTCGTCGTTTACGAAACAGACGATGCGGTTACGCGTGACGATCGATGTCGATTCTTCGGGCGGAGCGGCTATGGCAATGTTCATCAACGTTTCTCCGAAAACCTGTTGGCATAAGCTTCGGCCGTTGCGGTCTGGTGCACAACTTCCGAGGCCCCCTCGCAGCTGACGAGAGCGTCCTCGTCTTGCTTTCTGACCGTATATTGCTTGGTCTCGCCGCCCGAATGAATGACGACTGCCGTTCTCTGACGTGCGATCGCGTACTGACGAGCAAGTTCCGGGGACACATCACAGCTTGACATCGCGCCAGTGTCGGCCTTGTCCCATTGATCGACTGCTGCACGCACGGCCAGAGACAGTGTTCCGAGCTGCTTTGCGACGGTGACTTTCTTGACCTGCTCCTGCGCAAGCTCCAGGGACACGGTTTGCGTTTGCTTGCCTGCCATTCCGCCAATTGGTCGTGCACCCTGCACGATCTCCTGGTCGATCGCGATCACTCGAACGTTGCGCAGAACGGTCTCGCTGAGGGCTCGACGTGCGGTGTCGACCTTCTCGAATACCTGGGTCAATACGACATCCACATGATCACCCGGCCTGATCAGGCCGGAGACGCCCGCCTCCTCGTCGACCTTGATGCTGATGGCACGGCTGTCCGGTGCCAGGACGCTGGCCAGGAAGCCTCGGTCCCGCGGACGCAGAATGTCCTGCAACGTCACGGGACTGCCTGCTTCAACGAACCTGCGGATCAGAGAACCGGGAAGTCCGGCCTTGGACTCGGGCGTTTCAAGGATCGCGCCCTGAGGAATGCGCTCCGGTGGCACCGATCGCACCGTGAAATCTTCTTCGCGAGCCAAAGTTCCCTTCGGCAAGGAACGCGCCGCGACGAAGTATCCGGCGGTCGTCGCCGGTGCCGGTGCCGGGGCCGTCTCCGTGACTTGTACCGGGGCCGGAGCGGGCGCCTTCGGCAGGTTCATGTTATAGGCAATAAGCCCGAACGCCGTGGTTGCGAGCAGAAGCACCATGATGATCGACAGACGCAGCGCGGATGACATCTCACAATCCTTTGCTCAAAATCGTCCAGATACCCCCGCACGCTATTGCAACTCCGTAGGGCAGCGGGGCGTGTCGCAAATGGCGCCAACGTTCGATCGCGTAGACCCGGCGCGGGAGTGACGATCTGGCGGGTGCCAGTTTGGGATGAGGCAGGTGGCGCATCATCAGATGCACCAGGGCAAGAACGCCGCCGGCCAGCGCAGTTATGGTCAGGAGCTGAATCTGGCCGATCACTGGAAACCCGATCGCCAGCGCAGTCAGCAATTTGACATCGCCGCCGCCAATCCCTCCGCGCGCGTAGAGGACGAACAGCAGCAGAAAGAGAATCGCGGCCGATATCAGCGACTCGGCAACTTGCAATGGATTGGGCAATTGACTGGCGATCCCGAGCGCCGCCAGCGCCAGACACATTTCGTTTCGGATCAGGCGCGTCGCGACGTCGATCGTTGCGACGTAGAGCAACAACAGGATTTCCAGTATCGAGGCGACGTATGAAACCCAGGTCATGAAAATGCATGCCTCAAAGAGGTGGAAGGCACACTAGGAATGCAGGAAAGAACATTCGAGAGGGGGACACATTCCGATGCCCCCCTCTGGTGTCAAATGGCCGTTTCAGCCAGCGATCGCGGTGGCGAAGGCGGTGGTGATAGCGGTGATCCCGGTCGTCAGGGCGGCCCCGATTTGGCCACCAGCTCCACCGCCGAACACGGCACCTACTGCGCCAACGATGCAAACCGCGACGATGATGTATTCGAATGAAACCACGCCGTCCTGGTCCGTCCGCAGACGCTTCAACGCTTCCTTGGTCTCGATGAAATGATGCAACATAGGAGGAAACCCTTCTTTCAAGATGAATTTACAGACACCTCGGCAACTTCAGCGGCTGCGGATTTATTTCCGGCCCCGCCAGCGGTAAACTATCCATTAAATATTTATTATCGTCAACATTTAATGTATTAATGCCTGATTTGAATGACCATCGCAAAACGAGCCCGTCACGACCATCCAGGAATCGACAAAAACGTCGTAATACAAAGACGATAGCCAACCTAACAATCGAATCCCGGGCAGAGCACTGGCTGGAGTCGGCAAAGAATCACCGGATTATTACGGGATAAACATCGCTATAATAAAATTAATCGATGCTGCGCCCGCTCGGCACGCATGAAGCAACTTTCACGACGTGCGAAAAAGTCGCAACTGGAGCGGGATTCGCTCAAACCCAACGAGATGCCGGCTACTCAGAACCGGCGGGATGCATCAGGGCAGTCGGCAAGGCGTTAGGATATCCAGGCGAACCAGGTACCGACTTTGCAGTCGGCACCCTTAGCCATTTCCCCGCAACGCGTCAGACTAGATCCGCGTGGTAGCTGATAAGCGTTCCCATGTTCTTATCTGCCTCAGCCTGGAAGCTCGCGGGATCGTACTGGCCCAGCAAGCTGATATTGGCGGTATGAACTCCGTCAGTCACCGAAAGGATTCCGCCAGTGCCGGCCTGATTTGCGACATAACTTGTAGTCGTGCCATCCCCGAATGCGACGTCGAGCAGATCCAGGTGGTCATCTTCGTTGAACCCGGACACGACGCCGCTGAAGTCGAAGGAGTCATGGAGCACGATTGTCCCAGTGGCTGCGGCATCAAGCGCAACATGCGCAGATGAAGCAGCTCCGAATTCGATCGTAGCCACGCCATCCATCAGGGCGGTGCCGCTGCCGCTTACGGTGCCATTGAGAGTGATGTTGGCGCCATGCACCCACAGCAGCCCCGAATTGTCCATGTTGCTGTCGACGACCAGACCGCCGCTGCCGCTGGCCGCAATCGTTCCGGAATTGACGATGATGTTGCTACCGGTGTCAATCTCGAGCGCGTTGGTGCCGGTGGCGTTGATTGTACCTTGGTTGACAAGGCGCAATGTCCCCTCGCCAAGCTGTCCGGCTCCCGAAATGGTGTTATCGATGTTGGTCAGCGTGACGTCGGAAACAGCTCCACTGATAGTATTCTCGCTATTGTCGGACAACAGCACCTGACCGCCACCTGCAAGCAAAATGCCGTGCCCGACAAGTTGGAGGTCGGTCTCCGCGCCGGTCGCGTTCAACGAGATCGTGCCCGTATTGTGGATGTTACCGGACAAAGGCAGCATTGCGCCGTTGCCGATCATCATTGTGGCGGCGTTGTCGACTGTGGGCTCAAAGTCGAACACGAAGTCGTCCGCTGCGAGCGAGGCGGCATCGATGCCATTCAAGGTGATCGTTTGACCATCGGCCAGCGTAATTACGGCATTACCGTCATCGTCGCTAGACAGTTGCGTCTGGACGTCGGCGAACGTCTTGACGCCGGCGTAGCCGATCAGATCGATCTGATCATGCGCAATGTCGAAATTATAGATGACGTCGTGGCCGATCGGCCGAGAGAATACAAGTAGATCGCTGCCACCTGACGCTGTGAGATAGTCATCGCCGGAAATGGCGATGATGGGGGAGCCCGTTGCAAAAGCTTCAACATTGTCGGCGAATGTCTCGATGACAGCCGAGCCGTCCGGCTGCATCCAAGTCACGGTCACGTCGAGGTGCAAAGCTCCGACGAAACTGATTGGCGATGTCACCATTAGCGAGCTGACGTCGGTCGTCTCGATCGTCCACTTGCCATCGCCGAGCAGCGTCCCACCATTCAGCGTCCAGCCGGCGGGCATGCTGGCGACAGTGACCGTGGCGAGTTGCCCCTCGTTGGCCGGCGAGTTGGTCAGACCCAGATTGATGGGCTGCCCCGATACGCCCGCAGGAGCAAGCGCCGTTCCAAACGCAAAGTCCGCCGCGCTGAAGGTACCGGTTATGCTGGCCAGAGTGGTCAGATTGTCCAAATCTGCAACGAGTATCGCGCCGCCCGCCACGCTCGGATTGGGATCGTAGTAGACCTGCGCGTGGCCCACTGTCGAATTGTGGAATACGAACAGGGCCCCTGTCGTGATATTCGAGTAACCGTTGATCGTTGATTGAACTGTCGCTGTCGTCACGGATGCGTCTGTTTTGATGCCGACTTCGGTGTTGGCGAGATTTATCGCAGCGTTGTTGCCCGTTCTGACGTTTTCAACACTTGTATCGACATCACCAATGACGAAACGCCCGGCGGTTACCGTGAATTCGAGCTTGTCCCCTGAGGTGCTGAATTCGGTGATGTGGTCACCGGCGTCGGTGACACGGAGATAGGCGAATGTATCGTTCCCACCACCACCAGTCAGCGCATCTGCGCCACCACCACCCACGATCCGATCCGCACCAGTACCTGCGCCACCGTTGATCGTGTCGTTACTGGAACCGCCCTTGAGGGTATCATCACCGCCGTTTCCCGAACTGCCCATGATGACAAACGGTCCAGACGTGACTGCGCTCGCATCTACGACCAGGTCGCCGTTACCAGTGATGCCAGATCCGTCGATCGTGAGCGTTCCTCCGTTTTGGAATGTCGAAAGGAACGTCAAGGCGTCGCTGTGATTTCCGTTGTTGCTGTCACTCAGACTTATTGTCTCGAAATTTGTCAGCCCAATGCTTCCAGCACCATCGCCGAAGGTGAATGGCCCCAAACCGCCGCCACTGACTGCGAGAGTGTCCGTACCGCTTCCCCCAGTCAGCATGTCACCGTTGTTTAGCGTTAGGGGAGATTGCGTGCCGGTCACGGTATTGGTGTCCGATGCATAGATGACCGTATCGGTGCCGGTCGTGAGAGCGAAGGGGCTGGGGCTCGTGACCGAAATGGTCACGGTATCGACATCGGTCAATGCACCACCCGCTCCGGTGTGGCCATTGTCGCTTGTTGTCATCGTCAGAGTGCTCGTTCCGGCAAAGTTCGATGTCGGAACGTAGCTGACCGTCGAGGCCAGCGTGGAATTGATCGCGCTGACTGTTCCGGTCAGCGTCACCGTGGACGTTCCGCTGCCGCTGAGCCCTGCGGCACCTCCCGAAACGGTCAAGGTGCCGTCGGTTACCGACAACGTGATCGTTTCAGTGGCGCCGTCCGAGTCGGCATCGAAGATGCTAAGTCCAGTGATCGCCTTTGTCGTGTTGACGTTTATCGTCTGTGCTCCCGGAACCGTATTCACCGGCGCGTCGTTGACCGGGATGACGGTGACTGTCGAGGTCACGATATTGCTGGCGTGGCTGACCGTCTGGCCGTCGTCAACCTGGTAGCTGATGGTGCGGGTCGCGCCCGACGGATTGTCACCGGAGTTCGAATATGTCACGGAGCGCAGAGCCGCCTGGTAGTTCGCCACACTCGACCAACCCGTCAGGGTCAGCACCCCAGTGCTGGCATTATAGCTACCGGTGATGCCGTTCTGATCGGTAAAACCGAGCACATCCTGGCCGGAGGCGAAGTTGCCCGTGATCGAGACCGTCGCGCCGGTCAGATTCGTGCTGTCAACATCCGACACGATCAGCGCGGTATCGACCGCGGTCGCCGCCTGCCCCTCGGTATAGGACAGTGAACCGCCATTGGCATTCAGCACCGGCGCATCGTTGCTGCCGGTGATGGTCACCGTCACCGTGCCGGTGGCGGTGCCGTCCTGGCTGGTGACCGTGAACTGGTCCTGGACCTGCTGGCCGGCGGTGAGCTCGTCGTGGGCACCGTTACCGGTGTAACTCCAGGCGCCATTGGCATCGACCGCGAAGTCACCATAGGTCCCGTGAACATTGCTCTGAGCCACGAGATGGGCTTCGCCCGTATCCGGGTCGGTGATGCTGAGCTGGCCCGAGGTGTTGAGTGCCGATGCGGTATCGGCCTCGGTGACGGACTTCGAGTCCGAGCTGACGGTGGCGGCGTCGTTGGTGCCGGTGATGGTCACCGTCACGGTGCCGCTCGCGGTGCCGTCCTGGCTGGTGACCGTGAAATGGTCCTGCACCTGCTGGCCGGCGGTGAGCTCATTGTGGGCGCCGTTGCCGGTGTAGCTCCAGGCGCCATTGGCATCGACCGCGAAGTCGCCGTAGGTGCCGTGGACGTTGGTCTGCGCCACGACATGGGCTTCACCTGTATCCGGGTCGGTGATGCTGAGCTGGCCGCTCGTGTTGAGCGCAGCTGCGGCGTCGCCCTCGGTGACCGCCTTCGAATCCGAACTCACGGTCGCGTTGTCGTTGGTGCCGGTGATCGTCACCGTGACGATGCCGCTCGCCGTGCCGTCCTGGCTGGCCACCGTGAACTGGTCCTGCACCTCCTCGCCGGCGGTGAGCTCATTGTGGGCACCGTTGCCGGTGTAGCTCCAGCCCCCGTTGGCATCGATCGTGAAGTCCCCATAGGTGCCGTGGACGTTGCTCTGCGCCACGACATGGGCTTCGCCGGTGTCGGGATCCACAATCGTCAACTGACCGGAGGCGTTCAATGCGGCGGCAGTGTCACCTTCCGTGACGGACTTCGAGTCCGACGAGACGGTGGCCGCGTCGTTGGTGCCGGTGATGGTCACCGTCACGGTGCCGGTGGCGGTGCCGTCCTGGCTGGCCACCGCGAACTGGTCCTGGACCTCCTCGCCGGCGGTGAGCTCATTGTGCGCACCGTTGCCGGTATAGCTCCAGGCCCCATTGGCATCGATGGTGAAGTCGCCATAGGTGCCGTGGACGTTGCTCTGCGCCACGACGTGGGCTTCGCCCGTATCCGGGTCGGTGATGCTGAGCTGGCCGGAGGTGTTGAGTGCCGATGTGGTATCGGCCTCGGTGACGGACTTCGAGTCCGAGCTGACGGTGGCGGCGTCGTTGGTGCCGGTGATAGTCACCGTCACGGTGCCGCTCGCGGTGCCGTCCTGGCTGGCCACCGTGAACTGGTCCTGCACCTGCTGGCCGGCGGTGAGCTCATTGTGGGCGCCGTTGCCGGTGTAGCTCCAGGCGCCATTGGCATCGACCGCGAATTCGCCGTAGGTGCCGTGGACGTTGGTCTGCGCCACGACATGGGCTTCACCTGTATCCGGGTCGGTGATGCTGAGCTGGCCGCTCGTGTTGAGCGCAGCTGCGGCGTCGCCCTCGGTGACCGCCTTCGAATCCGAACTCACGGTCGCGTTGTCGTTGGTGCCGGTGATCGTCACCGTGACGATGCCGCTCGCCGTGCCGTCCTGGCTGGTGACCGTGAACTGGTCCTGCACCTGCTGGCCGGCAGTGAGCTCATTGTGGGCACCATTGCCGGTGTAGCTCCAGGCGCCATTGGCATCGATGGAGAAGTCACCATAGGTGCCGTGCGCGTTGCTCTGCGCCACGACATGGGCCTGACCCGTGTCGGGATCCACAATCGTCAGCTGGCCGCTCGTGTTGATCGCCGCCGCCGCATCGCCCTCGGTAATGGACTTCGTCTCGGAAGAGACCGTGGCCGCATCGTTGGTGCCGGTGATCGTGACCGTCACCGTCTGGGTAGCTGTCGAGCCCTGGCCGTCCTTGATCGTCACCACGAAGCTCTCGGTGACGGTCTGGCCCGCAGCGAGGTATTGCGCAGCCGCGTTGTTCAAATTGTAGTGCCACTGCACCGCGCCGTTGGCGGCATTGGCCGCCTCGTTGACGGGATCGAGCGAGAAAGTGCCGAGCGAAGTCGTGTTGGAAGAGGCTGCCGCGAACGAGGCCGAATGCGTGTCGCTGAGATCGGCGTCGTTGAAGCTGATAGTGCCGGCCGCGCCCTGGGAATCCGAGAGATCCGGTGTGGCATTCGCGTCTTCTACCACCGAGCCGCTCTGTGGACTTGATGTGGCGAAGACCGAATCGTTTGCGCCGTTGAACTGGAGTGTCACCGTCGCCCAGCTGAGCGTGCCATTGCCCAGCTGGATCGCGTAGGTGAATGTGTCAGTCAGCGTTTGCCCGACCGCCAGCGCCTGAAGCTGAGCGTTGATGTCGGCCTTGTCGTAATGAATGGTGCCGTCCGACTCGATCCAGATGCGGGCACCGAGCGCGCTGCGGTCACGGGTTCCGGCCGCGCCGGCGGCGTCACTGCTGTACGCCACGTCCTTGACCAGCAGGTCAGCAGGTGCGTAGCTCTTGGTGGACGCGGAGGCGCTCGTCCCGTCGTCCAGCGAAAACAGCGTCTTGGCCGCGCCCCCGAGGTCATTTGCCAGCACGTTCAAGATGAGAATGTCGCTGGCCTCTTCCGTAAACGAGAAAATGTCCGAGTTGGCTTGCGGAGTATTGCCGAACGAAATCGTGCTGCCGCCGCCCGTTGTCTGCGTCGCCATAGCTCAAATCCTCTGGGTGATGCGCCGCCCGCATTCACGGACCGGCAGAAATTGCACAATGGCGCGGGGATGATCGCCCGTTGGCTTGCCTATGCTGTTGAAGAAAAATGCCCAGCTGCTCAGGATGCCTACCGTCCTGCTCAGCGCTTCGAAAATGTGCCAAGAGAACACGTGCCGCTCAACTCCGCTCGAGGCTAGAGTCGCTCCGAGCCCGCGAGCGGATGTCGTGCGCACGGTCGCGCACCTGACAGCCGCCATGTTTGCAAACCGCAAACTTGGCTGGATCGAAGGATTGCAAATTGACGAAGAAGAATTCGAAACTGCCCGAGCGCCGCCGGACATTGCTACAAAATGCGTGCACGTCATTCGCAACCCTCGTCTGCCAATGCCGAGCAGAGAGCGTCGCCGCAAAATCAATTCACGCAAAACCGATAGCACTCGCTCGGAGGGTGTTACGTCCACCAGCGACCATCGATCAACTGCTGCCAAGTTGCGTGAAAAGATCTGGAGCGGTATCCCCCTTGCCCATCGTGATCGGTGCTTGGCCGGCCACGCCTTGGCAATATTGATTCTGCAATATTCGCGGCTTCAGAAGCGACGACCGTGACTAGGAAGCGCCACGATCATTCAATCTCGATTAAATCGAACCTATTTTGAATTAAAGCCACTGTCCATTTATTTATTTATCTCTTGATTTTTTGATTAATGCATCAAATTAATGACAATAAGGCTTTTGCGCCCCTCCTTGCGAGGCCGACACCGGAATTCTACGGCTTGTCTCCCAGATGCTTTCGGTTCGCGATCTTTGCTTCGCTGACGCGTCGCCGACCAGCCAGACCGGGGTGATCACAACGCTTGAACTAACGCGGCGGCGAGACCGGCCGCCTATTCAGGATCGCGCGTTAGCTCCGACTTTCATTCGACGTTGCACTTCGGAACACCGCAACGAGTCGATCGCCTTCCCAAAGCTCAACGTCGTGCTCGTCATGCATTTGCTCGGCTCGGCGCCTCGCCGTCTGCTCGTCAATGCAGTCGAGCTTGGCAGCGCAGATCACTTGCCGGCTGCCGTCCACCACGAACACCTTGTACCGCATGATGCAGTCCGATCCAAAAGGGTGACCATCATCGTACCCGAATGTCCGGTTAAGGCAGTGCCAAACTAAGTGCGACGCAACGGAACCATTGTACGTGTGGCAGTTCGGCTATACCCATGCTTGGAGGCACGGCCATAGCGCAGTGATGACATCGAGAATCTCAAGCGCGCGATGGCCCATCTAGTCGCGATACCCTCTGAAGTGCCGCCTGACCGCATTCCACGCCCGAAGAGCTGGAAGGACGACGACGACGAAAAGAACTCTGATTGCAACCGGCGTCATCTCGCGCTTCAGGAGTGGTGGGTCGTGATCGTCCGGGCGACCGGCCGTCCTGTTGATCATCACCGGAGATGGAATTCCTGCGCGCCGAGTAGGTGCCGGTCTGCGCGAGGGCAGGACAGCTACAACGAACAGAACGTTCACCAGCAGCCAAATTCCTACCATGAGAAGGAAAGTACGCACGAGAACGACCATCGTTGATCTAATCTGCCGAGCTTACTCTGCCTCGTACCCGGCACGCAGCCGGCAACACAGCGTTCGCGGACGGAGCCGCTTCACCGCAGCCGGCACGTTTAGCATCCGCCGATGCCGTTGGGCCCTGAGCGCTTCGCGAGCGTCCACGATCGTTCGCAGCCTAGTCCGGCGCAACACTCGCGTCTGTGCGCTTTCGGACATTCAGCGCCCTTCAGGTATGCTAGTTCTATGCATCATCGGGCGAGCGCCGGACAGAGATGGCTCATCAGCCACGACAGCCGTCCTCAGGCCGCAATCCCTGAACAGGGGCCGGATCATGGAGCATGGCTAAATATCGCAGCACGAGGAGCGGCGAATTGGCGGTCCGCATAGAACCAGTCTCGAGTTCGGCAGTTGCCTCCCGGTGGATCCAAGCAAGCAATCTGATTGCTCGGGCCCAGGATAATTCTAAAAGCTAAGCCGGCACACATGAAGGACCTCCGACGACGTTTGGAAAAGGTCCGCGCTGACGCCAGAGAGTTTACGCTGATGAGTCAGCGGGCGACGGACATAGAAAAGCGCGAGCTGTTCAGGCGCTTGGCGGATGAACTCGCCTTCGAGGCTCTCGAGCTTGAGCTAATCGTGAAGAAGAATGAGCCACCTGATCCGTGTGACAAGCACGAGGTCGTGGAGTTTAAGTCACCCTCTCAGCGAAAGCGCGGCTGACGCGGAAGAGGTTAAGCCGGCTAGATCGTGCGTACACAATGAATCTTTGCGCCTGGCTCCGCCAGCGATTGCTGCCGCCTTCGCCGCATGGAATGCGCATTGCGGTTCGGAGGGCTATCCGGAAGCGGTGATGGCATTGTGCGCCGCCGGCTTACGCGATCTCAGTCGCGAAGATGTGCTCGCGGTTGGTCAGTACCACGCGCCGTCCGATGGCGACTTGTCCATCTCGCGGATGATCTCACGGGTCACGGCGAAGCCGTCGTGGCCGACCTCCCTCTGAGGCCGCTCATTTGCTGCAGCGCAAATATGATTGCGGTCGACCCATCGCGCTCCGACAAGATCAAGACAGCGCCTGAATTCGCCCGGCTGACGGAACGGCTCGTCCAAGAGGAGCCGCACTGAGATCTTGACGGTTGTCGAACGCGCCTGACTAGCGGTGCTTGGCTTGCCAGGGCAAGTTGACGGACTTGAGCCTAGTGATACTTTTTGGCTGCGGTAGGCGGTAGCCAGTCGGGCCCCGGAATCAAGGCGTGACAGATAGGCCCGTAGTTTCACGAATTGCGCGCTCTTCGGGATCTCCTCGCCAGCACGCGCAAATAGAAATCTGCTGACGACGCCCCACTCTATGAGGCGACTTCAAGGGGAACGCAACGGCTCCTTCGGCTCGAGGGTGCGCGCATGGTTTACGGAGATGATCCTTCCTTCACTTTTGGGCGCAGGTTGGGCCCATGGACTACAGGTCCTCTGTGAAGAGGATGGAATTCTGTTGTGCCGTGCAGTTCGTGAATGCACTGAGGGCGAGCGCAAGACCGTGCTGGCCGTTCTCCCGGCAGCTGAACATCCGAATCCGCAGAGCATTGATCGCCTCACGCATGAATTCGGATTGATGAACGAGCTGGACGGCGCGTGGGCAGCGAAGCCGCTAGAACTCCTGCGGGATCATGCCAAGCCCATTCTTCTGCTTGAAGATTTCGGCGGCGATCCACTCACCAGGCTGATGGAGGCGCCCATGGAGATGGGTGACTTCCTTTGTATAGCCGTTCAAATCGCAGCGGCCTTGGGCAGGGTCCACCAGCGCGGCCTCGTGCACAAGGACATCAAGCCGGCCAACATTCTGGTGAATCACACCAGGACAAACGTGCGGCTCACCGGATTCGGTTTTGCGTCGCGCCGACCGCGCGAACGACAATCTCCGGCGGCTCCCGAATCCATCGCCGGTACACTCGCCTATATGGCACCCGAGCAGACCGGGCGCATGAACCGATCAATCGACTCCCGCAGCGACCTGTACTCGCTCGGCGTCACGCTCTATCAGATGCTGACCGGCTCCCTCCCCTTCACCGCGGCCGACCCCATGGAGTTGGTGCATTGCCATATCGCGAGAAAGCCAACACTGCAAAGCGACAGATCGGAACATGTCCCACCTGCAGTGTTGCGGATCGTCATGAAGCTGCTCGCCAAGATGGCGGAGGAGCGTTATCAAACTGCGGCCGGCGCCGAGCGGGACCTGCAGCGCTGTCTTGCGGAGTGGAAGTGCCAGCGCCGCGTCGACGATTTCCCGCTCGGGCAGCACGACGCTCCCGACCGGCTGCTGATCCCCGAGAAGCTGTACGGAAGGTCGAACCAGGTCGAGACATTGCTCGCCTCCTTCGGCCGCGTCGTCGAGAGCGGCGTACCGGAATTGGTGCTGGTCTCGGGATATTCCGGCGTCGGCAAATCCTCGGTCGTCAATGAACTGCACAAGGTGCAGATCCCCTCACGCGGGCTGTTCGCGTCGGGCAAATTCGACCAGCACAAACGCGACGTCCCCTATGCGACACTCGCGCAGGCGTTCCAGAGCCTCATTCGACCCCTGCTTGGTAAGAACGACGCGGAGCTGAGCGGCTGGCACCGCGCGTTTCTGGAGGCGCTCGGTCCCAATGCACAGCTGATGGTCGAGCTGATCCCGGAGCTCGAGCTCATCATCGGCAAACAGCTTCCGCCTCCGGAGCTTCCGCCGCAGCGGGCGCAAGGCCGCTTCCAAGAGGTATTGAAGCGATTCATCGGCGTGTTCGCCCGCGCCGAACATCCGCTAGTGCTGTTTCTCGACGATCTCCAATGGCTCGATGCTGCGACGCTCGAGCTGCTTGAGGACCTTTTGACGCGGTCAGATCTGAAGCACCTGATGTTGATCGCTGCCTATCGGGACAATGAGGTTGATGCCGATCATCCCCTGACGCGCATGCTCCACGGGGTCAAGCTCGCGGGCGGAACGGTCACCCAGATCACGCTTGCGCCGCTTGGCCGCGAGCACATCGGGCAGTTGCTCGCGGACACGCTTCGCTGCGAGCCGGAGCAGGGGGCACCGCTCACCCAGATGGTGCTCGAGAAGACCGGAGGCAATCCGTTCTTTGCTATTCAATTCATCTTCTCGCTAGTCGAAGAAGCATTGCTCACCTTCGACCACGCCGCTGCACGCTGGTCTTGGGATCTCGATGGCATTCACGCCAAGCGATATGCCGATAACGTCGTGGATCTCATGCTCGGAAAGCTTACTCGCCTTCCGGCTGCGACACAGGCCGCCCTGCAGCAGATGGCCTGCCTCGGCAACACCGCCGAGACGGCAATGCTTTCGATCGTGCTTGGAATTCCGGAGGAGCAGGTCCATGCCGCGCTATGGCCGTCCGTTCGTCAGGAATTGGTCGAGCCGCAGCCAGGCTCCTATCGGTTCCTCCACGACCGATTTCAGGAGGCGGCCTACGCGCTGATCCCCGAGCACGACCGGCCCGCAGTCCATCTGCGGATCGGCCGACTGCTCGCGGCACGGACGCCACCGGAAGCGATCGAGGAAAACGTCTTCGAAATTGTGAGCCAGCTCAATCGCGGAGCTGACTTGATCACCGATCCGGAGGAGCGGGAAAAATCGGCCGAGTTGAACCTTTTGGCCGGCCGGCGCGCGAAGGCCGCAACCGCCTTCGCCATGGCGCTCGCGCACTTCAGCACCGGTGAGGCGATGTTGTCGGAAGACCGTTGGGGGCGGACTTACGCCCTCAGTTTTGCGCTCGCCTTGCAGCGCGCCGAGTGCGAATTCTTGACCGGCGACCACGCCGCTTCGAAAGCGCGCCTTGCCGAACTGGCGGGCCGTGCCACTACCCTTCCCGATTTGGCTGCCGTTACCCGGCTGCAGATGGAACCAAACGACCGTGACGTCGAAATCGGCCTCGCCTATCTCCGCCGCGTCGGCATCGCATGGCCCGAGCAGCCCACATTGCCGGAGGTCGCGCAGGAATATGAGCGGATGTGGCGGCAAATCGGCCCGCGCAAGATCGAGGCGCTGCTGGATTTGCCCCGGATGACCGACCCGGTTGCGCGTGGCACCATGGACGTCCTCACCGTCCTGGTGTCGCCCGCCTGGTTCATCGACGAGAACCTGCGTCGCCTCATCATCGCGCGCATGGCGAATCTGAGCCTGGAATTCGGCAACTCGGATGCGGCGTGCCTGGCCTATATCCTGCTCGGTACCGTGCTTGGGCCTGACTTTCACGATTACGAGGCGGGTTACCAGTTCACGCAACTCGGCCTTGACCTGGTCGAAAGAAACGGATTGGACCGCTTCAAATCACGCGTCTACCTCGGCTTCGGCAGTTGGACACGGCATGTCCGGACCGGGCGGCCGCTGCTGCGGCGAGCCTTCGACGCGGCGCAGCAGGATGGCGACTTCAACTATGCCAGCTTCAGCCGCCACCACCTCATCACGCACCTTCTCGCCTGTGGCGATCCGCTCGCCGAGGTGCAGCGGGAAGCGGAGGCCGGAATTGCGTTCGCGCGGAAGATGCGGGTTGACCTTGCGGTAGACAGAATCATTGGGCAGCTGCAGCTGATCCGGGCGCTCCGCGGCCTGACGACTAAATTCGGCAGCTTCGATGATGCTGATTTCAGCGAAGAGCAGTTCGAACGACGTCTGAAGGCTGACCCGCAGCTGGTGCATGCCGGCTACTGGTACTGGGTCCGCAAGCTGCAGGTGCGCGTCCTTGCCGACGATTCGACGGCGGTCGCGGCGGCGGAGAACGCGGAAGAACTGTTGTGGACATCCAAGGCCCTGTTCGATCGGGCGGAGCTGCACTTTTATGCCGCGCTGGCGCAGGCAGCTCACGGCGAGTCTGCATCCGCAGAGAAGCGAGCGCTACGTCTTGAAGCGCTGGAACCCCACCGCAATCAGCTGCAGCAATGGGCGAGCATTTGCCCGGAGGATTTCGCGGACCGCGCCGCCCTCGTTGAGGCGGAGGTCGCGCGTATCGAGGGGCGCGAGTTCGATGCAATGCGCGCTTACGATCGGGCTATCGGCGCGGCGCGCGCAAGCGGCTTTGTCCATAACGAGGCTATCGCCAACGAGCTCGCCGGACGGTTCTATTTGGCGAGAGGGTTCGAGAAGATCGCTTATACCTATCTGCGCGACGCACATTATGGATATCTCCGTTGGGGCGCCGATGCCAAGGTGAGGCAGCTCGAGCGGCTTTACCCGCAATTGCACGTGATGGAAGACGATCGCACAGCCGCGAAGGCGGGCGGCTCGGTCCAGCAACTGGACGTCACCGCCGTCGTCAAGGCGTCGCAGGCTGTATCAAGTGAGATCGAGCTGCCGAGGCTCATCGAGTCGTTGATGAAGATCGCGCTGCAAAACGCCGGAGCAGATCGCGGCCTGCTGATTTTGCCGCGCCACGACGACTTCCGGATCGAGGCCGAAGCCCAGTCGAGCGCTGATCAGTTCACCGTGTCGATGCGTGAGGCCCTCGTCTCCGGTCCCGATTGTGCGGAGGCGCTGCTGCGATATGTCATTCGCACGCAAAAACCGGCCATCATCGATGACGCATCGCGGCCCGATTCACTCTGCGACGCCGAATATTTGAACAGCCGGCACCCCAGATCGATCCTCTGCCTGCCACTGATCAAGCAGGCCAAGCTAACCGGTTTGCTCTATTTCGAGAATAGCCTGACCACACACGCATTCACGCCGGATCGTGTCGCGGTGCTGGAAATGCTGGCAGCTCAGGCCGCGATTTCGCTCGAGAACACCCTTCTGTACCGCGACCTGCAGGAGCGCGAGGCCCGCATCCGACGACTCGTCGATTCCAGCATCATCGGAATTCTATTCTGGGATGCTACCGGTAAAATCAGCTACGCCAACAAGGCCTTCCTGAGCATGACCGGCTATTCCAAAGAGGAACTGATGTCAGGAGCGGTGAGCTGGAGGGATATGACGCCGCCAGAATACGAAAATGACGATGCCGAGCGAATTGAGCAACTTCGCCGGTCGGGAGAGGTCGCGCCCCGGGAGAAGGAGTACTTTAGAAAGGACGGCAGCCGGGTTCCGGTGCTGGTCGGCTCGGCCGCAGTGGCCGGATCCTCCGATCAGAGCATCTCTTTCGTACTTGATCTGACAGAACGCAGGCGGGCTGAAGCCGAAGCGCGCGAGAGCGAGCGGCGCTATCAGGAAATGCAGCTCGAGCTGGCGCACGCGAACCGAATCGCAACCATAGGACAGCTCACCTCATCGATCGCCCATGAGGTTAGCCAACCCATCAGCGCTGTTGCCATCAGCGCCGGCGCAGCCTTGAACTGGCTGCGCAGGAGCCCCCCTGCTCTCCAACAAGTGCAAGCTTCATTAGAGGCCATCGCCAATGACGCACAACGCGGCGGCGAAGTGATTAGCCAACTTCGTGCCCTCTACAGGAAGGCGCCGCCACGCAAGGAGCTCCTGAATTTCAATGAGGCGGTCGAAGAGGTGATTGTCCTGATCGGTAGCGAGACGTTCAAAGAGGGGATTTCGGTGAAGACGCAGCTCGCGGACCGTTTGCCTCTCATCAAGGGCGATCGAGTGCAGTTGCAGCAGGTTCTGCTCAACCTCTTTGTCAACGCGATCCAGGCCATGGCCACAACGGCCGATGGAGCACGAGATCTGCTCATTACAACCTGCTTGGCCGAACCTGGCTCCGTGCTCGTGAAGGTCGCTGACACCGGGCCAGGACTCGATCCACAAATGCTCGAAGCTGTTTTCGATGAATATTTCACCACCAAACCTCACGGAATGGGGATGGGTCTGGCAATCTGTCGTTCAATCATCAATGCGCACAATGGACACTTATGGGCGAGCGCCAACCAGCCGCGCGGCGTCGTCTTTCAGTTCACGTTGCCGGCGGGTCCGCAGGACGGAGTCTAACGGGGTCCGGGAAGCGAAAGCAGGCCTGCCGGAGGGGAACGGCGACTTTGCGTAGCGCCATTCGAGACTTGTCTATCAACCCGGGGACAAGTGAACGACATTCCAAGATGCCGGCTTCAGCGTTGCGCGCATCCGCGCGCCGTCGATGGTCACGCCCTGCAGCGGCTCCGGCTTCACGCGCTCGGTTGCGTCCCTGGTGTTGCTCGCCTGGAGATCATCGTGGCGCAACTCGAGCGCCTCGCTCACTGCGAGCGGGCCAAAGCTCCGCGCCTCGAGGCTCACCTCCATCTCCTGCATCAGGTCACGGTTCAGCATGAACAGCGTAAGAGTGCCGCCTCCTGCAACAGCCGCGATCTTGAGATACGGCACGTTCGGCACCGGAAAACTCAGGTCGTGGGCCCCACGGGGATCGTAATAGAAAGAATCGTAGGCATCTGACTCGACCTGAGGACGCAGCACCTTGCCACGTCCAAGACGGCTCATCTGGGCGAACGGAAAGAAAATGGTCTGGCGCCACGCCCCGCCGCCGGTTTCGGTCATGATCGGCGCAATCGCGTTGACGAGCTGCGCAAGGCAGGCCGCTCTCACCCGATCGGCGTGATTGAGCAGCGAGATGCAGGCGCCCCCGAAAGCGAGCGCGTCCTGCATGGTGTAGATTTCCTCCAGGATCGGCGGCGCCACCGGCCACCCTTCCTTGACACGATCGGCCCGATTGCGGCGGGTTCGATACCAGACATTCCATTCGTCGAAGCTCAGCATCATGCGCTTGTGGGAGCGGCGCTTCGCCGCCACGGCGTCCGCGAGCGCGACAACCTCGTCGATGAAGCGATCCATCAAGTCGGGGCTTGCGAGAAACGATGCCGTATCCTGCCTGTAATTGTTCAGATAGGTGTGGAGCGAAATGTACTCGGCGTGATCGAACGTGTGCTCGATCACCGTGTCTTCCCACTGGCCGAATGTCGGCATGTTTCGTCCGGACGAACCGCATGCCGCGAGCTCGATCGTCGGATCCACCCACCGCATCATCTTGGCGGCTTCGCGCGCGATCGCGCCATAGGCCTCGGCGCTCTTGTGTTCCATCTGCCAGGGACCGTCCATTTCGTTGCCCAGGCACCAGAACCTGACATTGTGCGGCTTCTCCCAGCCATGGGCGCGGCGCAGGTCCGACCACGTCGATCCACCCGGATGATTGCAGTATTCAACCAGGTTGCGCGCGGCGTCCCCGCCCCTGGTGCCGAGATTGACCGCCAACATCGGCTCGACCGCAGCAGCCTTGCACCAGTCCATGAACTCATTGGTGCCGAAGCTGTTCGGTTCGGTGCTGAACCAGGCGAGGTCGAGGCGTACCGGGCGCTTCTCCACCGGGCCGACGCCGTCCTCCCAGTTATACCCGGAAACGAAATTGCCGCCGGGGTAGCGGATGATTGTCGGACCGAGCTCCTTGACCAGCGCCAGCACATCGCCACGAAAACCGTTCTTATCCGCGGTGGGATGGCCGGGTTCATAGATGCCGCCGTAGACGCAGCGTCCCAGGTGCTCGACGAAGGCGCCGAACAAACGCGGGTCCGTGTGACCGATGGCGAAATCGCGGTCAATCAGAACGTTTGCTTTTCTCATGTTCGCCTCTCAGGTGCCCTGGAGCTTGTGAGGTAGATCATGCCGACTTAAAGGTCCGCTGCGAAGTCAGGCAATAGCGCGGCCTCGCGCAACTGACGGGAATAGGGATGCTGCGGCGCATTCAACACCGCTCTTGCGTCGCCGCTTTCGACGACGCTGCCTTGCTGCATGATGATGATGCGGTCGCTGACGTAATAGGCGGTCGCCAGATCATGAGTGACGTAGATGATGGAGATACCGAGATCATCGCGCAACGTCTTGAACAGGTTGACGATGGATATGCGCAAGGATGCATCGATCATGGAGACCGGCTCGTCGGCCACGATCAGCTTCGGATTGGCGAGCAGCGCGCGGGCGATCGCGACCCGCTGAAGCTGTCCGCCGGAGAGCTCGTGCGGGTACCTTCGGCTTACCTCTTTCAGCGACAATCCGACCTTGTGCAGCGCCTCGTCAACAGCCATCTCGGGCGCGAGCCTACCATCGGCCGCGATGAAGCGGCGGTGCGTCATGAACAAATAGCGATCGATCCGCTTCAGCGGGTTGAAGGATTCGAACGGGTTCTGGAAGATCGGCTGCACCTTGTGCATGAAGGCGAGGCGGTCGGCGGCGGTGCGGATCGTTGCAAGATCGACACCGTCGAACCGCAATTTGCCGCTGGTGGGCGTGTCAATGTTGAGGATCATCCGAGAAAGCGTGGTCTTGCCGCTGCCGGATTCGCCGATGATCGCAAAGATCTCGGGCCGCCCTGCGGCGAGCCGGAAACTGACGTCCTTGACCGCCGCAACGCGTCGCCCCGTCAGCACCCCTCCCCGGATGAAGGTCTTGCTGACCTGGCAAACCTCGAGCAACAGGTCGCTCATGCCCCACCGCTCCGATTGACGGCAAAGCAGGCGACGCGATGCCCAGGCGCGCTTTCCCGCATGGCGGGGACCTCGTGCCTGCAAATCTCCATCGCCAGCGGGCATCGCGGATGGAAGCGGCACCCGGTCGGCGGATCGGCAAGATTTGGCGGAGTGCCGTCCAGTGCCTTCCGCGGGACGTCATCGCCGATGCGCGGCAGGCTGGAAATGAGATGCCTGGCGTAAGGGTGCAGCGGATGGCGGAAGATCTCCAGCGTTGCGGCCTCTTCGATCAAGCGGCCGGCATACATGATGCCGAGACGATCGGTCACATGCGCATGAACGCCGAGATCATGGCTAACCAGCAGGACCGACGAGCCGATCTCGCGACGGATGGCACTGATCAAGGCGAGCACCTCCTTCTGCACCACGACGTCGAGCGCGGTTGTGGGTTCGTCGGCAAGAATGACATCGGGTCGGCAGATGGTGGCGAGTGCAATGGTGGCGCGTTGCCGCATGCCGCCGGACAGCTCATGCGGATAGGCCTCCAACACCGAGGGGTCGAGCTTGAGCCGCGCCAGATGGGCGACCACCTCCTGCTCGAATTGCCGGCGGCTCTCGCCAATATGCGGATATGCGAAGTCGACGAAGGCTGACCGGAGCCGGCGCACCGGGTTCAACACGTTCATCGAACCCTGCATGATGTAGGACAAATGCCGCCAGCGGATCCGCGCCACCTCGGCCTCGGGCGCGCAGTGCAGTCCGCCATAGCCTGGCAGGAAGGCGAAATCCACGCGGCCGCCGACCACCTCCAGTGGCGGCCTGACCGCGCCTGCGATCGTCTTGACCAGCGTGGTCTTGCCGGAGGAGGATTCGCCTGCGAGCCCGTAGATCTCGCCGCGGCCGACCACGAAGCTGATGCCGTCGACCGCCTTAACGGCCCGCTTAACCCCGTGGCGCTCGGTCCGGAAGTGGGCCTGCAGGTCGTGCACCGACAGGATCGGCTCCGCCTCCTTGGACGGGTCGCCCTGCATTGTTGCGGCCGGAATCACGGCGCGCCTCCCAAGCTGCCGAGACGGCCGCGCGGATCGATGTAGTCGTTCATCGACACCGCCAGCAAAAACAGCCCAATGAAGGTCATGATGACCGCGATCGTCGGAAAGGCGATCCACCACCAGACTCCCGCAACCATCGCGGTATGCTGGTTGGCCCAATAGATCATGCCACCGATCGTCGGCGTGTTGATGTCGGTGAAGCCGAGCACCGCCAGCGTCACCTCTAGCCCGATCGACCATACCATGTTGTTCATGGTCGTCGAGAACACGATTGGCAAGACATAGGGCAAGTGCTCTTGGACTAGGATCTCGCGCGTGCTCATGCCGGAGAACAGGCTGCTCTGGGTGAATTCACGGGCCCGCAGGCTCATCGCCGCCGAGCGGATCAGACGCGCGTCGTAGGCCCAGCCGAGGCAGGCCATGATCAGCGCCAGCAGCAGCCAGGACATGCGGTCGCGCATCACGAAATAGAACAGCACTAGGATCGGCAGCAGCGGGATGACGATGAAGGTGTCGTTCACCGACATCAGCGCCCGATCGATCCAACCGCCCTTGTAGCCGCTGAGCAGCCCGACCATGAGCGCCAACAGACGGCTGATCAATGCCACGGTGCATCCGAACAGCAGGGTATTGCGAAGAGCAAAGGTCAGCTGCCAGAACACGTCCTGGCCGCGCGATGTGGTGCCGAACCAATAGGTCAGCGCCGGCGGCACATCCGGCGGCACCACATAGACGTCCTGCGGCGAATAGGGCGAGAAGCTCGCCAGCAATGACAACAGCAGCACGATGGCGATGAGCGCGGCCCCGATCCGGAATTCGGCGTGGGAACGCAGGAGGTCACGCAGGATTGCAGTCATCAGCTGACCCTCACCCGGGGATCGAGCAGTGGATACAGCAGATCGATCACGAGCACGCCGGTCGAAACGCCGAGGATGGAGACCGTGGTCACGCCGAGCACGAGCCCGTAGTCCCCCGCATAGACGGCATCGACCAGTAGCGAGCCGACGCCTGGATAGCCGAATACCTTTTCGGTGATGACGGCACCGTTGAAGATTCCGCCAAGCGAGATGGCGAGCCCTGTGAGCTGGGGCGGCAGCGCGTTGCGCATCACGTAGGAAGACAGGATGCGCCCAGACCTGACACCCGCCAGCTCGGCATAGAGCACATAATCCTCGGTCACGACGTTGGACACCAGCGCGCGCATCCCGAGGAACCAGCTGCCCACGCCGATCAGGATCAGCGAAAGCGCGGGCAGGATGGCGTGCTGCAGCACGCTGACGACGAAATCGAATGTCAATGTCTGCGGCAGGTTCATCGCCGAACCGCCGGTGATCGGCAGCACCGGCCAGAGGAAGCCGAACCCGATCAGCAGCACGAGCGCCACGATATAATAAGGGATCGGATGCAGCCCCATCGCGACCAGCCCCATCAGCTTCAGCCCGCGGTTTTTCTGGTAGTAGCCGGCAAGTCCGCCGAGCAGGCTTCCGAGCCCCCAGGCGATGATTGTGGAGATCGCGAGCAGCCCGGCGGTCCAGGGTAGCGCACGGCCAATCAACGTTGAGACCGGCGTTGGAAACGCCGAGAGCGAAGGACCGAAATCGGCGCGCAGGATCCGCTTCCAGAACGCCAGATATTGCTGGGCAGGCGAGCCGCCAAGTCCGTAGAGCTCGCGCAGCGAAGTGCGCATCTGCTCGATTGCATCCGGAGCCGTGTTGCCAAAGGAGGTGACCGCCGAGATCGACTGCTCGACGGGATCGATCGGCGTGGCATGGGTAATCACATAAGCGAGGTTGACGCCGATGAAGACCACGAGCACGAACTGCGCCAGCCGTCGGCCAACATACGCAACATATCCGCTCATCGACACCCCCAGAAGGCCGGACCGCGGCGTTCGGACAGACGCGACCCGCCGCCTCCTCATGACTCCTAGCCGGCAGGCTTGAGCTTGACGAGCATATAGCGCGAATTACCCCAGTTCGGCACCGGATTGGTGTAGGGATTTTCCGACGTGGGATATCCCGTCCAATAGGTCTGGTCCATCGCCGTGAAGACGTTGTACGCCATCAGCGGGATGGTCGGCATCTCCTTCACCGCGAGCTTGATGTAGTCCTTGCCGAGCTCGATCGATTTCGGATCGTCAAAGCCCACCATCCGGATGCTCTCGATGATCTTGTCAAGCACGGGGCTGGACCAGCGCTGCCAGTTGCGCAACGGTTGCGATTTGCCCGGCTCCGCGACGAACTGCGAATGCCAGCTGTCGAGGAAGTAGGACAGGTCGGGGTGGCCGCCCCAGGTCTCGACACTCCAGCCGATGAATGTGTCGAAATCGCCGGCCGCGCGCCGGGTCGGCAGCGTCCCCTGCGCCACATCGATCCGGGCGTCGATGCCCGCCTGTTTCCATAGCTGCACGATCATGCTGCCGGCCCGCGTCATCACCGGGCGTAGGTCGCCTTCGACCATCACGCGAACGGTGAAGGGCTTGCCATCCGGCGTGATCCAGGCGCCGCCGCGCTTGGTGAAACCAGCCCTCTCGAGCAGTTCCTGCGCGGCCTGCGGATCGACCTTCCACCAGCCCATGCCAAAGGCACGGGCGATCTCCGCGGGATCGGATGGTATCTGCTCGCCCATCGAAGGCCGCAGCATTTCGGCGATCTGCTTGCCGATGGTGGGATCGTACGGCTTGATCTTGCGCTTGCCGGTGTCGATCTCGAAACCCTTGAGCCATTCCTCTATCGGCTGATGGTACGTTGCCGGATGGGCGCCGGTTGGCGGCACGCCGATGGCGGATATGGTGGCGGCGCCACGGTAGGCCGCCATCGACACCGCCTTGATGTCGATCAACAGCGCGAGCGCCCATCGCACGTCGGGGTTCTTGAACAGCTCGTTCTGCGTGTTGAAGATCACCGCCGGGAGCGTCGGATCGGGATGGGCATAAGGAAATCCCTTGAACCATGCCCGTGTCACCTTGCTTTGCTTGGCGAGGGCAAACATGCCCTCGGGCGCGATATCATGGACCACATCGAGCTCGTGGTTGAGCTGGGCAATGACCCGCTTGTCTGGCGGGCCGGGATCGATATACGCGAGATATTTCGGCCCGGGCTTGCCGTAGCGGGCGAGCGTGGTGCGCTGCCAGTCGTCGCGCAATTGCCAGATGTACCATTTGCCGTCGGGATCGTAGCTGTACAGCACATAGGCGCCGAGCGAAGCCGGCTTGTTGAAATCGAACTTGGCCGGATCATCCGCCTTCTCGAAAACATGCTTGGGCAATATCCATACCGCGCCCCAGCGCACAGTGAAATTGGCATGGAAGCGCGAGTTGGGCTTCTTGAGCTTGAACACCACCGTATACGGGTCTGGCGCCTCGACGGATGCCACGTTACTCGCGAGCACCGCGCTGAAGCGCATTCCCGGATGCTTGATCTGGATCGTCACCGTCGCGACGACATCATCCGCGGTGAACTCAACACCGTCGCTCCAGAAGATGCCCTTGCGGAGCTTCGCCGTCATCTCGGTAAAATCGGCATTGTATTGGGGCTTGTCGGCGGCCAGCGAGTTGTCCCAAACGCCGTCCACACCGCTTTCGGGATCGATGTACCAGAGGGTATCGAGGGCGACCTGTTGCAGCCCGTTCGACTGCGATCCGGCGTTGATGGCCCAGATGTTGAACCATCCGGCGTTCTTGACGGTCCCTTCCGGGTTTTCAAGGATCAGCAGTTGCTTCCTAGGGATGTTCTGTAAAGTGCCCTGCGCGTGGCCCGGCGCCGCCAACAGCAATGCCACCATCACGAGAGCGCACGCAAGCAACCGAATTGCACGAAGGCAGCGCATCATCTTCCTCCCGGTGCAGCTTGGTTCGATACTTGTGCGACGAATGCTAAAGGCGGCAAAAACGAGTAACAACAGAAATCTTGCTCGGGGTGAAGGATCGGTTCCCTATGTTACGCGCATACGTCTGGTCAGCACGGCGGGGTCACAGCTCTGGCTGAGCAGCCTACGGCGTAGAGTGCGCAGCGACCTCGCATCGCGGTTTCGCAAGCGCCACGAGGTGCTCTCTGCTCCCGTTGAACGCCGGAGGACACGCGACCGCTGCCCGCGGCGTCGTCCTGCGCGCCCGTCTAAACGACCGGATGTTTTTGCACACCCCTGGGCATCACCGCGGTGCACGATCGAGAACATCTCTCCGGACACTGCACGGGCGAACCGAACTTCGTTGCGTTGAAGAAAGCGTACGGCACACGATACATCTACGCCGGGCTTGGTACATCGCTGGTCATCGGGCCCGACATAATTCCAACGTCCGGCGCGAGCGATCTCGCGACCTATCGTAGGCTCGCCAGTGGCAAAGACTGATTTCAAGTCAACAGGAGGACTCGGTGATGACGAATGTCCCTCTCGAGTACAGTACCGGCATGACCGCAACGGATCAAAGGCTGCCTTGGCCCGCTCGCATCGTCCTGTTCAGGTCACTTGCGCGAAGCAGACCTTTCGGCGCTTTGAGCTAAGGTCGGGCACGGGCCTGAAGCGACGGTCGTCAACCAGGGGACGATGCAAAGCATTCGCCCTTATGTTATTTCTGGCCGACGCAGGGGCCTAAAGTCGGGCAGGCATGCTATCGCTCGCTCCAGCTCTCTTGCGATTGCCTTGTAACGAGTGAGCGCCCGCGCATAGACATCGCGCTTGAGCTGGCTCCTTGCTGCCTGCTGAAGGCGCTCGCACTCGGCCATTTGCACGCGGAGCAGTTCCAGATGGGCCAGCATCTCTTTCATCGACAGGTAATCTATCCCACATCGGCTTCGGTTCAATAGCGAACGACGTTCGATTCATCTGAACGGAGGAATATTGCAGATGCGAACCATTCGGGGAGCTCAGCTCCTCCTCATCCATTCGTTTGATCCTCTGGCGCATCACGCAGTAACACTCACAAGCGACGTTCTCGAGCCGCGTTCGATGGACCTCCAACGCGCCGCGCCGCTCCGATATGATGCGGCCGATCGCCCGAAGTTTACGCATGGTTAGAGTCACGGTCGTTCGCCGCACTCCGAGAAGTTGTGCGAGCGCCGCCTGCGTCAATCCAATCTCGCTGCTCGCAACACGGTCATGTATCTCGACAACAATCGAGCCATACGGCATTCCACCGGGTGCACCGCGTTGCAGGCAGCCACATTCTGAAGCTGCAACAATTGAGTGCGGAGATGGAGGCGCAGAACACGCTTGATGGCGCCGCTTTGCTCATAGGCTTGTTGCAACCGTGGGACTCTGGAGCGCAGCTCCGGCCACATAGGCCGTTGCTGTGACTGGCGAGTGCGAAGGACTTAGAATAGAGAGAGCCCCGACCGCTCCTTCCGAGCCCATGAGAGTGGAAGCGACAATGTGTCCGTCCGACATCTCGACCAGGAACGCCAAGACCCCGCTGAGGGGAAAATAGACTTGTTTGAGCTCATCTCCGGTTCGCACGCGTACAGCATCAGATTCGAATCGGGAAGCTCGAGGTGAACCAGAAGCGAAGACCTGAAGCCGGCCGCCGTTCGGAGAGTACGAAATCTAGAAGGCGCCGGTCCGGGGAAGATCGTCCTTGAGAGCGCCGCGCCAGATCCGCGGCGAAGGCGCGGCTAAACGGTGGTGTAAACGGCGCTTATTTTGCCGTTTGCTTAAACCGCTAAGTGTTTGATTTATATGGTGGGCGCACCAGGGCTCGAACCTGGGACCCGCTGATTAAGAGTCCTCTCTGATTTGCAAGAAATCAATGACTTAGCTTCCAAAGATGGGAGAATCCCCAGAAGCAATATCAACGGGTTACGAGGCGATTTCTAAATGCGGCATCTCGGCCTGCAGTAGAGCGACCGCGCTCCAGGTCCTCCCTGGCTTGTGATGGGCTCGAAGTCGAAGAACCTTGAGCGTCACGGGTCGGCGCTGAAGTCGAGCTCACCTCCCCTGTGCGGCCCGCTATGCTTGTCGACTTCCGATGAGTTCCGCCACGATATCTCGGGCTGCGGCCCGCGCGGGGCTAATCGGAACCTCGTTTATCCCCCACTGCTCGGCCAACAATGAGAGATGTCGTCTCTGTCGGTGTTCATAGGATTCGATATCCCATCGCGGCAAAGCGATCAGTTCTTGTGCGCTGGCGTAGGTTGCCCGCTTTTTTCCCGCCGCCGTACTTCCCTGACCGGAGTAGATCTTCTTCTTGTCAGTAAAGGAGGCGTTCGAAGCGCTGGAATTTTTGCGGGAGGTCAACAGAACAAGATTGCCGATCGTGTCCGTTATCGCGCGTCGGCGCTCCTGGTCGAATTCAGTCCACTCGCCCTTTTCGGGATTTTGAGGTAGGATGTGCTCTACTGTCTTTTGACCATCCCAGACGACGGGTTGCTCGGCGAGAAGCCTGTCCAACCGTTCAAGTATGGCGCGCACGACCCTGACGGGAAACCGACTATAGATTGGGCCGCTTAATGCCAGCCATGCGTCCTCGTTCTCCTCTGCGGTCGGCGCCAGGCAAGCGTCAAGCGCCTCGTCTGGTCCGCGCAAGGCCCTAATGATCTCTGCATACCGGTTTAGCCGCTGCGTGTCGTATCGCCGGGCAAGCTGCATCATCCAGGCAAGCCCCTCGAGTTTCCTCAAGGCGAACACCAGCCGATCCGACGCTCCGAATTTCGTCGCTGCCGCGAGCGCCACGGGCATCCAGTCCCTGTTGGGCAGAAGACGAAGCCCGGAGAGCGCTTCCATGCAGTCTCGCCTTACATCGTCGGGGAAATCCTCCCCGTCGCCGTCCAGGATCTCGCCGATCCAACGCTTTGCTGGCGCGAGCTCGTCGTCCATGAATTTTTTGACCTCCGCGGAAGAAGCATTCTTGAATCGCTCTTCGTAAGCCTCGCTCAGGGAACGCCTGTTTTTGGTTTCCTCACGGATGAAGCGGAGGTTCTCTAGAAGCCCCTCGAATTCCTCGCGCCCCAAGTCGGCCTCAAATTCCCTCCACCGTGCCGCTTGATGCGGGATCTCCGCCGGCGCGAGCTTGCCAAGCAAGTCGGCCTTGATCACGTCCGCGTTCGACAGATCCAGACCGCGGTCGTTCAAAACCCTGAATATCCTCAGGGCTGCCGCTCGCGATTCCGTTGAAACGACTACGAGAACACACCGCCTCAGCAGGAACTTGACGAGCGACTGACGATCTGCGTCGTTCAACAATAAAACGCTCGTACGCAATTTGACTGCGTTTTCCCACATTAAGCGTTGAGCTTCGTTCTTCGGCTTGTGAGGTGGTTCGGTCTTGGCTGTGCCCCCGGGGAATTGGATTGCTTCTCGAAAGAAGACGCGATCTTCCACGTGCGCTATCACTCGCACGGCCTCGACCTGATCCATGAACGGGTTTGGTTCAATGTAGACAGCGGCCCCGAGCGCGTCGCGTTCCTGCTGTTCAGTCGCCGCGTCCCGCAACACCGCGGCGAGAATCGTCAATGTGGTGAGACGCTGCTGGCCATCCACGACCTGGCCTATGACTTGGCCAGTTGGCTTGATGAGGACAATGCTGCCCAGAAAGTATGGCTCTCCGTCACCCGACTGCATCGCCTCACGGAGGTCCTCGAACAGCTGCAAGGCATGCTCTGGAAGCCAGGCGTAGGGGCGTTGGTAGGGTGGTATTTCGTGGACGAAGGTATCGCCCAGGACATCAGCGACGGCGTGCTGATTGGCTGAAATCATCTAGTCCCCTCCCCGATCTTCGTCGACTTAAATACAACTTCAAGTTCGAAGTCCATCCCTCGGAATTCTTCCGTTGTACCAATGGCCAGGGTACCGAATTGTCTATGCTGCCGTAAAGTTGCCGGATCAGGGAGGTGTACCGATGGATACTGCATTGAAGGCGAAGATCCGTGCTGAACTGTTCCGTTGTGCCGTCGCGGGGGCCTTCCCGACTTACACGCAGTTTTTCAATCGGATCCATCCTGGCAAACAGATGGGCAATTTTCCGTACCAGACCCATTTCAACGAGATCGCGAAGGAGGAGCGTGATCTCGGATATCCGGACATCACTTTCCTCGTTAGAGGAGTGAACGGATTTCCGAACCAGATCGATTTCCGCGACGCTCGGAAGGGTCCCGACGACGATCAACTCCTAAGTCTGCGCGGTGGTACAGACAGGCTTATTGAACTCTACTGCCCGCCAAACACTCGGAATCCTTACTAACCTGCAGAGCGACTGGCTTACCTGAGGTGCCCATTCGCTCTACAGTCTCAAATGATGATGCCAATAATTCATTTTGGCCTAATCAACCCGCATGGCCGCGTCTATTCGTTGTCGGTAGGACCCATCAGGACGGGCATGGCGCGTACTTCGCTTTTCGAAACTTGCGCAACCTTTCGAAGAAGCATTTCGGCCGATCGGTCGAGATGTACTTGTCGACAAAATCCGATGCGGAATTGTCGCCCCCGTACACGTACTTGGCCGCCTGTTTTGCGACCTGGAGGTTCGTCGAGTGGATCAACTCCTTCTGTGGCTGCGCCTTGAACTTCTGTTCCATCTCAGCGCTGTTGACGGCTATGAACAGCTTGTCGGCCGCGATCGGCAGAGTCAGGTAGCAGTCCGCGGCGCCGAGCGCCCCCGACAGGAACAGTGGCCTGTCCGAGGAAAGGAGCGCGGGGGCCTCGGCCGCCAAGGTCACGACGAACCAGCGCATGGCGTTCAGCGACTGGCCCATCTTCGCGTGATCCATGACTTCAGGCAGGACGTTCATGGTCCACCGAGCCATGTGATCGGGATCCTTCTGTTCGATGAATTCCTCGAGCGTCGGTGGATCGTCGAGCTTTTTCGTCTTCGCATATTCCTGCCGGACACGCGGAAGGTCCCTTTCCCAATCGTCGTCCAATATCCCGGCCAGCGCCTCCACGTCTTCCGGCATCCGGGTCATCAACGAGATGAGGAACAAGGACCATGCCGATCTGTGCTTCGCGTCGGTATCTATCTTCGCGTCGCCCGTTTCGATCAGCCGAAGGGCTTCCGACGCGAGCGTGTCGACCGACTTCATGAAATCGTCTTCGACCTGCTGGGCGACGATCTTCGGGACACCCTTCTTTTCGTACAGCCGATCCTGAAAGCCGGTCTGGACGGGATGGATACGGCGATCGTAGATCGCTTTATGGGGGCGGCTGTACTCGCAGATCTTTTTGTCATCGCCCGAGCGCCAGCGATTCAGATAGAAGACCGGGATGTAGTGGTGCCGAATCGAGGCTTGAGGCTCCGGCAGAGGCGTTTCGAGCTTCACATTCAGACACTCGGCCTGCGTCGTCGCTGTGCACGGCCGGATGTAGTAGTGGCCACAGAAGCGACACTGAACGATCGGTCGGCGATGGCTCGCTTTGTCGGTCTCGCTCCCCACAATTTGCACCCTTGTCCCGCCCTGCCGGCGCACCGGCCCTACGCTTCCAAATCCTCGACCCCGCCGCGCGGGTCGACCAGCGCGATACGGATGCCGGCGGCCGCGCAGCGGGGCGCCAATTTGCGCCCTACCCGGCGCGTCACATCCGTAGCCGGCATGACGGCGACCTGGCGAGTGCCTGGCGCTTTCATCATCAGGCGTCCGACGATCTCGCAGAGCCCTTTGTCCAGCTTCGATAGTCGACCGGGATGTTGGGTCGAGATCGTGCCACCCTTGCACTCGGCTTCGATGGTCGTTCCGTTCGCATTTGCGGTGACATCGCTCAATCCGGACTGCGGATGGATGACTATCCGATGCCCCTCCGCATCTTCGAAAGTGCCGGCGAACGCGCTGCGGGCGTTTGCAATCTTTCGGAAGCCGCGTTTTTCGAGCCAGCCGGGGAAATCGATCTGCTGGGCATTTTGTCCGTCCGGATGGATCTTCACTTGGCGGACAGGCTCCGTCCGGAAAAGGTGCATGGCATAGGCCAGCATGACGGCGCCTTCGTAGAAGTGTCGGTCCGGCCGGTCGGCGGGAGCCCCGCCGGTTGGCGGTCGCTCGATGATGAGGTCATCGAAATCCATGTGGAGATCCGGGCAACGTGAAATTGTACGAGAACCTTATCTCCCGCAGGTAATGCGCGCCAGTCGACATGCTGGGGGCCGCTGATTTTTGAGAGGATACCGACTCGGATAGCCTGGCGTTGCTGGACTGAGAGACGGGACTGCGCGATGGCTGCCGATCCGAAATCGACCAGGAAGAGTAAGCGCCGGGGTAGGCCGACGACAGAGGAAATCGTCGACTACGTCGTCGGAATCGAAAGCTGGGATTTCAGCTACTGGCTGGCGCTGAACATGCTGCGGAATGCGCCCGATCCCTACCACGAGCACCGGCACGTCGAGATGAAGGGACGGCTGTTGCGGCCGACGGGCTTGCAAACCGCTCGGGTCGAAATATCGCTGTTTCCGTCGATTAGCCTGATGGAGGAGCGGCGAAAGGATCTCAAGCCGATCGCGGTCGGGTCGTTCGAAACCTATCCGGAAAGACTGCATGCGAGCGTGGGGATCCCCCACGACGCGCTGGCGTCGATCCTCCAGATGCTTGTCGCCGAGAGGTTCAGATTTGTCGTGCTCAGGGGCTCGAAATTCCGCTACCGCAGCGCTAGGCTGGTCAGCTTCAGCCTCAAGTCCAAACTCGGAGAGGACGAGGAGTTGGAGGAGGCGGTGGCGTCCGACGCTGAAGGATAGAGGAGCCGGACCACTCTGCATGTGATCCGGCCCCCTGCGTGTGAGCCGTCCGAGCCTGGTCCCGAGGCGGCAGTTTGTTCCGGACCGCTACAACTTCCAACGGAACGGATTCACGATCTGATCGATCTGGCGACCGATGACCCGCGGCGCCGAATTATGGCCACCGAGAACCCCCTTTTCGTTGCTGGGGTCGAGGAACCGGAGCCCCGAGCGAACCGCCGAGTTTTCTCCGCCCGCTACCGCGTTCAGAAGCTTGCGAAGTTCGGAATTGTCGCCTCCCAGGATACCCTGCTTGGCGATGTCCTTCGGGCTGATGCCCGTGACGGCCTTGAACACCTGGGTCACGATGTTCTTTTCGTCCTTGGCCGATTCGAAGTTGCCGCCGATCCAGCCGATCGGCGCGAGCACGACGCGGAGCACTTGGCTGCCGACGTCCTTCTTGCAGGAGCCGTCCAGTTCGGACTTGGCCTCTTCGAACTCGGCCTCGGTCTTGGCGCGGACCGCCGCCAACTCCTCCTTCGCCAGCTCCCGGTAGCTCTTGTTGATCAGGCCGTCGAGTTCGTCCGCCGGCAGCGAGCTCATCACGTCGGCGAACCACGCCTCGAAGGCCTTGTCCATGTCCGGGACGCCGAGCTTGCGCAGGGTCGGCGCGAACTCCGCGTCGAAGATCGGGCGGGCCTTCTCACGCTTGGCGTTCATCCACGCGGCGCGGAATTCGGGGCTGGCGACCAAGGTCGGGATGCTGCCTTCGAAGTCCGCAGCCCTCGCGCGCATCTGCTGGCGCTGGTCGACGAATTCGCTCCGGGCCTTGATGCAAGGATCGAGGAAGTCGAATGCGCCCGCCGCGAATACGGGGGATGCACCGAGGGTGGCCAGTCCCAGAACGAAGGCCGCGACAATGTTTCTCATGACCGAAATCCTTTCTGCCTGATGCAAGAGGTGGAAGGGACGGGTCGATGGACCCGCCCCCGACCGATCAGTGGACGCCCAGGGGTTTGCGGAAGATCGAGTTGCTGCCGCCGAACACGCCATGTGCCTCGATGTCCCGCCAGCTGATGCCGGCGACGGCGCGAAGGACCTTTGCCCCCTCGCCCGACTCGCGCATCGATGCCTTGATGTTGCCGTCGACGATCTTCACCGGCGCCGCGACGATGCGCATCAACTCGCCGTTCGGGCCGAACGGGCGCTCCGCGAGGAGCAGCTCGTGGACCACGACGCCGACGGCGGCGCAGCCCGCCGCGGCCGGCAGGGCCGAGAGGGCAGCCTTGCAGATGATGAGGCCATCGGCCCGTGCCGGCGCCATCGAGGCGATGACGGCGGCGGAAGCGATCGCCAGGGTGATTTTCGAATATTTCATGTCCGACGCTCCTTTTTTCGGAATCTAACGGTCGATCCCGATGGAGCGCATGATGCGCAGACGAGCCCGCGCGGCCTCGCGCAAAGTACCCGGAATTTTTACCTGCTATTTTTGGGGCAGCTTTTGCATCGCCTCGGAAAGCGTCTCGGACAGGTGAGCGCGCAACTCCTTTTCGAGCCGGGGCGTCGGAATCAGGTAGGTCTTCCGGTTGTCGCCCGCGCCCATATTCTGACGAATCTCATCGCTCAGTTCGGCGAACGAGCGCCTTTTGATCAGACCGGCATCTTCCGCCGCCTTGATGCGCGTATTCTTTGTCTTGTCGTCGGCCTTTTTCAGTCCTCTGATTTCGGACTTCGCCGTGGCGAGATTCATGGGATCCTTGCGCCAATAGGCCTCGACGATGCCGACAAGCAGGTACCAGAATTCCTGCGTGAAGAAGTCGTCCCCGTACTGCTTGAAATGATCGTCCCAGTTTTCGGCGTAGTCTCTCAGAAAATCGGCCCAATCCAGCAATATGTCGTCCGAAAAATTTGCCATTCCTATTCCCTGTTCAATACGCGACCCGGCTTTCGGCCTTCGAACACCGTCGATGAGCTGAATTCCAACGCGGCCGCTTCCTTAAGCTTCTGATCTGTCTTCGGCTGGCGCCGCTGCCGAGATCGCCTCGATCCGGCTTCCCCGCAGGCCGTGACCATATCACGACCGACTGGCGTCGCTTCATGCAGCGCAGCGACGCGAATGACTTGGCAGGGAGGGATCGAATTCGCGCGACAAGCGCCGCGCCGGTTGGCTCTCGACAGGCGCCTCAGGCTCGGCAAGAAAACCGCGTGAACGCGCTCAACGTCTGCAGCCGGGGCTCAACGTCCCGCAGGTAGATCTCGGCTTTGAGAAACGCGATCTCGTCGTCGACCGCAGTCTCGCAGAGGTCGACGTACCATGACCTCGGACGGCCGTCGCTTCCGTCGGACCAGCGGTAGCCACGGCGCTTCAACGAATCCTTGAGGTCGAACGGAGACTGCTCCGCCCAGACCCGCACGGTTTTCCTGCGGGCGGTCTCGAGGAGGAGTGCGAGCGCCGGCGCGGCAGTCGTCGGCAATTCGAGTGCGAGGATCTCCAGCAAAGCGTGGCAATCGTCGACAGCGCGGTGCGCCTGGTGAAAGTAGCCGGCGCCGTTCAGGAGGTAGCCGAGCCGCGAACCTTCGAAGCCGTGCTTTCTCCAATCGATCTCGGTCGTCGAGCATCCCCAGGCCTTCTTCTCGAAAACCGGCCAGTAGCGCTCCGAGAACTTCCTGTCGAAGCCTGCGTTGTGCGCGATGACGATCACCGCGTCGTCGACGAAGGCGGAGACGGCCGCCTCGTCGATCCTATACCCGGCCACCATGTCGTCGGTGATGCCGGTGATCGCGGTTATCTCGGGCGGGATCGGGATGGATGGCTCGTTGAAGGCGGAGAACGTCTCGCTGACGCCGGCGATTCGGCCGTCCGGCAGGTAGGCGAATTTGACCATACCGAGTTCGATGATCTCGTCCTTGGCATGATCGAGACCGGTTGTCTCGGTGTCCAGCAAAACACCGGTCTTGGTTGCCTGTCCGTCGACCGGTGTGAACTGGGTTCGCGGGACCAAGCGGCGCAGGACGCGGTAGTCTGACGACCGGGCGAGTGCCTCGGCCATCGCGGCGAGACCAATTGCGTCCTGAAACATCGTTTCTCGAAAGGTTGCAGCGGCGCCACACAATACTGGTCGCGCCGGCCACGAGGTATCGGAAAAAGGCGCGATTCACGGCCCTTTCGGGGATGTTGGTTCCTTTCGGCCCATGCTGCGGGCCGCATGAGCCGTGGCGCCGCAGCATGACTACTGTTCGGGATCTCGTCGGCGATCGGTATTCCTGGTCATCGTCACCCGACCCAGTGACGAAAGCCGTCTCGCGATCTCGTCCTTGTCGTCCATCGCCACCGCCGGTCTTGCAGGGCGCTCGGATCGACGACTTAAAACCGGTTCTGATCTTATCGGAGGCTTGGCGTTTTTTCCAGAGTCGTTGAACATGAGCGCCAGCAGGAAGCGGACGAGTCGGGGCGTCCACACATCTCCCGCTGCCGTTCGATGGCCCTCGGCATTCAGCCGTCTCGATACGTCGGGTGGTTTTCGGGTGTGCTCGCGGGCATAGGCCTTCACGATGGGTTCGAGCTTGGAGAACAAATCGCCCAGACCGACGGCATCCGAATTGAAGTGAATCATTTCCGCCTCGGTCATCGGGCCCCACAATTCCTGCTTATTCTTCTCGATCGGACGGACTAGGCGCCCCTTCGGCGGCGGCTCTTCCTTTGCCGGAGTCGCCGCCGGGACCGGATCCAGCGGCGGCTCCTTGGGGATGTCGACCGTGCCGCCGATCGTGAACGTGATCGGCCAGAGCGAGTCCTTGTGGACGAACGAAACCTGGTTACCCTTCATGTTGATGAAGTCGCCCGATTCAAGGATGGGGATTTCCGAGCGGCAGGAGAACTTGGTCGTTTCCCCTTCGCGTGAATCCAGAAACTCCGCCGTCACGCCGTTGTCGTCGCCCTCACGATCGACCGAGAGGACGACGAGCATGGTCCATTCGTCGGCGGCTCGTCGCCCGAATACCTTGTTGGTGAATAGGCCTGCCACGCTCGCAGCGGAAATCAGTTCCTGCATCGAACCGCGGGCTCGGCGAACGGGCATGCGGCTAGTCGGAACGTAGTCCCGAGGAATGTCCGTGCACGGGTGTTTCGGCCATGGAGGACCGAGGTCGTCGAAGAAGACCCGACTGCCGTGCTCGTTTGCGTAGAAGAACACGCCGACACCGCACACGGGGCACTTCGCGTTCGGATTTACGTAGCATCCGGAGATGGATCGCGCCGATGCAAGCTTCAGCTCCCGCACAGCGTCCCGGCGGCGCATGTCGGACTCCAGGTGGCGGCGTTCCGAGCCGGACATCCGTCCATAGTTCACGCACCAACCGCAGGTGCAGTCGGGATAATGGTTGAAGCCGGTCAACGACGCGCTCCTCTGGTCGGACGGCTAACGCCTCCGCCACACTGGCCGACCCGCTGCTGCGGCAGCGGTTCTGCGGTATGATGCACTATGGCAAAGAAGGCCGACGGTTTCGAATTGAAATTCACCCATCGCGGAAGTTGGATGGTCGAGCGGATCGCCGCCGGCCGAACCATCGACGTGATCCCGGTCGCCTGGGCACGCGACTTCCGGATCGATCCGTCGACCCGTAGGAAATTCCAGAAGGTGAACTACCAGGACGCGGGCGACATGGAAGCGCGCCTGCAGGATCCGGCGCCGCTCGTTTTCGCCCTGGCCGATGCCAAGGACTACGCGGTCGTCCCGCACTCGGTGAAGTCTTTCCAGGGCGTCTACAAAGGTACGGTGACCGGGCGGACCTTCTCCGACCGGAGTCTTGAAGTCGAAGTCCTGAGGCGGCTGAAAGCCGATTGACCTGCGACCTATACGCCCCGAAGCGCATCCGTCACGTCATGCAGTATCTGGTCGACGAGGTCGTCGTACTGCGAGATCAGCGCGACCGGACGGACCGGGACTTGAGGATAGCGCGCGTAATGGATGACGTGCAGTTCCGAAACGTGAGGCAGATCTTTGAGGATCTCCGGCCGTCTAATCAAACCGTAGGAGGTGGCGTACTCGTAGAGCGCATTTAGGTCGTGATTCCCGGGCTGCGGGCCTGCAGGTTGCGGAACGCCGCGCTCGCCGAACGAAACGATCGCGGCCTTCAGCGCAAGCTCGATCGCATGAAACAGTAGCGTATATTTCGGCCAGTTGGGGCGTCCGTTCTCGATATCGACGAGGGATGTCGCAACGCCCCGATACTGACGTGCGCGTGCAAGCAGCTCGTGCGAGGCGAATGGCAACGGTGGAACGCTGAAGGGTACCTGGTTCGTCATGCTCAGGTCTCCGGAGCGGCCTGGCGAGGGCGCTGCGCCAACTGTAGCAGCGTGGCGGCGGGTCGGCGATTAGCCTTCGCGCACTTACTGCAGCGCAGCCTACTCGCCAGATCGTGCACGAAGGTTGTCGGCGGATGGGACAGCGCAGCTAAGTCGACGTCTCGCTTGGTCTTGCATCTCGAGCATTCGATTTCGACCCATGGGTAGCCGCCGTTGATAGCTTGGTCGACGGTGGGCGATGGGTCGATGGGGCCGCCGTCCGCCCACATGCGCTCGTTCCAGGATTCGCACAGGAGCCGGTCGGCCTGCTTGATGAGCGCCTCCCCTTTCGCCCTGGCTTCGGCAGACTGCGCGGCGAGAATCGCGGTCATGGCGCGGGCGCGGCCGAGCTCCTTGGCGAGAGCCTTGCGGTCGCCTCCGGAGAGCGGGGTCGGGTGGTGCTTGGGCGCCATGGCCTTGCCGCCCCCGGTCTAATCGCCGTAGGACGGCCAGCAACCGTCTTCCTCATGGCGCCCGGTCCGCTGGTTGCAAGTGTTGTCCAGCAGCCGCTGTCCGACGACCTTCCAGACCGCATCCGGACCGTACAGTCTGACGGCGTCGACTTTCTGGATCTCGACGGTCCGGCCGCAGCGCCGACAGGCGATCCGCAGCAGGTGCCCGGACATCTGGCTCAGCCGCAGCAGGCGTCCGGAGCAACCCGGGTCCGAGCGGCCGCCGTCGGCACGGGGGTCTTCCAGAAGGGACCGCCAGTATTCCGCGGGCAGGTCGTCGTTCGGAGCCAAAGCGTGCGCGGGCGGCGCCTTCCTGGCGACGGCACGGGCCATGGCGTCCAGTTGCTTCCGGGTCGGCATACGCCAGCTGGCGGGAGGGTCGGTCATCCCATGACTAGAACATATCATGAACATTGGAGTCGAGGCATCTGAACGGTGGAAAACAGGGATTTTTCAGCCCGAGGCCTTGCGAAGTGATGCCGAGCCGCCTATCTCACGTCCAACACGTGAGGCTATAAATGATTGTGAATATGTGCGACCTAGGCGGCGGGCCCGTGCTCTCCGGGGCAACAACCGGACGAATGGTTCTCGCCGAGCTGCTCAAGAACACTGCGCGGGAGCCTCCGGCGGTCACGCCCGTGCTGCTGGACTTCGGCTGGGTCACGGTCGCGACTTCCAGCTTTCTACGGGAAAGCGTGTTGGCTTTCAGGGACGCGATCCGGAGTCGCCGCTCGAACTTCTACCCGGTGGTCGCCAACGTGAATCAGGACGTCCGCGAAGAACTGGAAGACCTCCTCGGCCGAAGCGGCGGCGTCCTAATGTCCTGCGTGGTGCAGGACGATGAGGTCGTCGAAGCCGCCCCCATCGGAGAACTCGACCCGAAGCAGCGGCTGACGTTCGACTTGGTGCAGCAGCGCCGTGAGACGGACGCCGGCGAACTAATGCGCGACTTCGCGGCCACGGACCCGGTCAAGAGTCCGACGGCCTGGAATAATCGTTTGGCGAACTTGGCAATGCTCGGTTTGGTTGCGGAGATCAGCCAAGGGCGATCGAAGCGCTACAAGCCTATTTTCGAAGGGGTTTGATTTATGGGCGCGGATTTTCAGCAGAAAGCGGCTCCGCAGTTCGAAAAGTGTTGGGACAAGGGTCGCCTGGACCTCGTCACTCAGGATCTCTTCAACCGCCTGCCCACGACGAAGTCGCGGGCGTTCGAGGCGGTTCTGCTGGGGGGCGCCCCAGTGAAGAAGGGCGACAGGATCACGATCGACAAGGTGGGACGCGGGCTCCTGGTGTCGCGCGGCCACACGGAGCTCGCTCTCAGCGAGGATGCACCCGCCGCGCTGGTGGCGGCAATCGAGGCGAATTGCGGCGTGGCGCAAGGCATCGTGGACGAGGTCCATGAGATGGCCAGGGTCGTGGAGATCTCCGTATGCATCGCCCGGCCGCAGTAGGCGCGCGAAAGCGCAATCGTTTCGAAACCCCCGAGCGCCGGCTCCGGCATGACCGGAATCTCCATCAGATGTCCATGGGGTGCGCCGGATGTGCGGAAAGGCCCCTCTGCGGTGGGCTCTCCATCGAGGCGGCCGTCTGGAGTTGTCTCAGCTTCTGCTGCGGCCAAACTGACAAATGCGACAGGGTTTGCCGAAGCAATCCCGACTACGCCTCCCGTGTTCACGAAGTCCACGGCTTCGAGCTCGATCTTCCGCCGGCGCCGCTCCTCCCCGCTCCAACGCTGCCACTCGTGGTTCCCGAGATCTTCCACGGGTCGAAGCGCAAGAGACATTTCGCGCCTGCCCTCGCGAGCGTCTCGCTCTATGGCATGTTCGACCGCAGGGAGGGTTTGCCGAAATACCGCACGCGCGCCGAACTCAGCGCGTACTACAAGATCTCGGCCGAGACGCCGCTTCTACTCACGGCGGTCCAGCGGGACCGCCCCCTGGAAAGGTGGTGGGAGCTCGGACGGGAGCGACGCAAGGTGATCATTCAGGCCGCCCTGGATTGCGGTGCGGTCCTGGCGACGACTCCAAACTACAGCCTGTTCGTGGACCGCCCGCGCTGGGACGATCTGCACGCGATGAAGCGCATCGCGATCGCGCACGGCGAATTCCTCGACGCCGGGATGCCGGCGGCGCTGCACGTCAACGGCAGGACCGACCGTGATTACGAACGGTGGGCGGAATTCATCCTCGCGCATCCGGAAGTGACACATCTCAGCTTCGAGTTCACGACGGGGACGGGCCGCCCCACCCGCCGCTCGCAACATGCGGCTTGGTTGTGCGAGGTGGCGAAGACGGTGGGCAGGCCGCTGCACCTTCTCGTCCGCGGCGGCGGCGACCTCCTGCCGGACCTGTGCGCGGCGTTCGCCGGCGTCACGTTCCTGGAGACCACCGCGTTCCTCAAGACCATGATGAGGTATCACGCGCTCAAGGGCGAGAAGGTGAGTTGGTGGCTCTACCCCACCGCCGCCAGGCAGCTGCTGGACGATTTGTTCGAAACCAACTGGGAGATCTCGCGAGACGCGATCGCCAAGATGATGCGTGGAGATCTGCCCCCGGCGCCGGCGGTCGCAGTTGCCTGAAACCGAAAGCCTGACGTTCGCAGCGCTCGACGGCATTGCATTCGCGGCCGCGCGAGGCCGGCTCGGCGCTTTACCAGAATACGCCGCCGGCGACCTCGGTCCCCTGATCGAGATGGTTCAGCTGGCGCGCACCGGCCTCCTGCCGCCGCCGAACTCGGCGCCGTGGCTACGTTTGAACGGGACCGAGACGGTGCTGCGTGCGGCCGCCGGCGGTTCCGAAAGATGGGCATCTCCGCACGGCAGCGGGTCCGGATTCCTCCGATGCGATGTAATGCAGACTGAGCCGATGCGATGGACATCGTTCAAGCTCGAAGCTCACAAAGCGGCACTTGCAGCGGGATTTCCCTCGCAGGCGGTCGGCCGTCTGATGGGCGCCATGGGAGAGATCGCGGACAACGTCCTAGAGCACTCCGAGTCCGCGTCGACGGGCTTCGTCGTGTTCGCCGGGCGCCCCGGATCATTCGAGTTCGCGGTCGCCGACGACGGGATAGGAGCGCTCGCCAGCCTCCGGTCAAATCCGGAGTACGCCCACCTGGCCGACGAGGGCGACGCGCTGCAATGCGCTCTGACCGACGGCGAGTCGCGATTCGGGAAGGCCGCGCAGCGTGGTACCGGGTTCAGCACGCTCTTCAAGAGCCTGGTGAACATGAACGCTACACTTCGATTCCGGTCGGGCGATCATGCCCTCGGCATGCAGGGCAAGTCGCCGACGCTGGTGAATGCTCACGTCGCCAGAAAGCCGCGGGCAGCGGGGTTCATGGTTTCGGTGCGCTGCGCGATCTGAGTCACACCTCTAGTAGGCGGCTACGCCTTCTCGACCTGCCGCCGCGTCCGGCGCGGCGATCTTTCGAAGGCTTGTGTGTTCTCCCGCGCAGGCTCCGAACATTGCCGGCATAGCAGGATGGAATTTCCCTGGTGTTTCAGAACGAGCGAGGTCAGCACGCCTGTCAGCTCAACCAATTTGGCGATCAAGTGAACGGAGCGGGAACGCACTTACGTTGGCCGGCGAACTAAGCGCAGCGGCCATGGCAACACTCTACGACGTGGCGGTGCATGGCATAAAGATCCAACGGATGGTTCGCTCAGTCAGACTCGCTCAGGCCAGCGGCGCTCGTCGACATAGGCCGGAGGGATGTCCGCAATCACTTCGTGAGAGCCGCGGACAGTGTCCTCACGGAAAAAGGTTCGCTTTGGTCCCAGCAATCGTCTCGATCAACAAGGCACGATCGAGAAAATTGTTGCGTGTTTCGCAACTCGTCTCCGGAACGAGCAAGCACGAATGACAGGCCGCACCAAGAAGAGCCCGCTCGTCACCCGTTATTGAGGGATCGTGATCAGCACAAATAGGATCGTTTGAACACAATCGGAGGCGATCGAGAGCGCTCACGAGAAGGCCGGGCATCCGGCTCGCGATTCCCGTCAAACCGCCCAGTGTGCCTTGGGCGCCAGAACTGGCAGTATAGATCAGAAGTCCAAATCGATCTGGCTGATGCACACCGTCACCAGCGATTGAGTAGACCCTCTCTTTCAGAGAACTCAATGGATAGCCGCAATCAAGTGAGATCTCCGCCATCAGCGCGTGAGCAAGCGAATGCAGCGCTACGTACGGTGCGCCGGAGAATTGCTGAGCCGCGTTGTATCGCGCCGCATAACTTTCAGCTCCGCGCCTGAGCACCTCGCCCCGCTCCTGGACGAACTTGCCCTGGATCCAATCGCGAATAGCTTTCGGTCGGATTTTGAGAAATACCCCCTCTCCGAGCTGTTCCATGGCCGGCAACCAATCCGCAGCTTCCGCCAGCGGAGCCCCATCGACCGCAAGACGAACATCTTCGAGAAGCTGCTCAGCGAAGGTGGGAGCCGGCTCTAGCCTTGTAAAGCCATAGAGGCACGTCACGGCGCGAAGCCGGTGGACTGCAACAACGGCCTCCAGAAGGGATTCCCCTCCTGTTGTCTTGCAGCGATCGAAGTCGATCTCCTGCACTGCTTCAGCAAACAATGGCTCGCGTGGACCATCAGTTCCGATCACGGCCTCGCCGCTTCCGAGCAGGTCAAACTCAGCGATCTTTGGGTCCTGTAACGCCTCGCGAACAACGGCCTCCCGCAACTGAACTATGCGGGCGTAAACCTCCTCATTGCTGAACCTACCTATGGAGGCGCCAATCTCCGGCACATTTTTCAAGACTCCAATGAACGCCGGATCGGTTGCTCCTTGCAAGCTCGTCCAATGTTTGCGGATGGATTGACTCAGAGCATCCTCATGGATGGGCAGCGAGATAATCGTAACTGTCTGCGGAAAATAGGTGTTCGTGGCGGAGCGAGACAGGAAGTGGAGCTGTTCCGTGCATCCCTGATCGGGATTGTCTAACCACGGTCGACTGCCCTTGCAAACTCCTAGGAACCCAGGCTTGAAGGCATCCGCGAGTGAAACGGAAGGCCGATCACACAAACAGCCGATTCTGATGTTCGCTGGGTCTGCACTTGTCCCCTGCTCTTCAATCCACATCGCCTCGCTGCATGGCACGCCACGGTGAACCAGCCATTTCCAATCGATATCCTGCAAATGCCCGTTCTTGCAGGCGCCTACGAATCGGATCGGTGTTACGTCTACTTTCTTGCCGTCATCTCGCTGGAATTTCTTCCTGCCGCCTGCCGCATCCAACTCGGTCCATCGGACCAGCCGCCGCCTTCTAGGGTTCCCGGTTACAGTGTCCGGTATGCCCTCGCAAGTAAACCAAGTTGGAAATACCCGCACCGCCACACCAGCAGGGTCCGTGTCCTGACGATTTTCGTTCGCTATTGGTGGTGTCCGCAGCTGAACTGGCTTGGCGGGATCCCAGCGCCCCGTTTGCGACAGAACCGCATGCAACAACGTTGTCAGGCGCGGTTCGTTGATCTGCATGAACGCAGCTCTGTTTACGTCCCAATGATCCAAGCCTCCGACTACGACCGAACGGGTCGGCAAATCCAGCATGGCTCCTGGACCGAATGCAGTGAACAGTTGGCTTAAGCTCTGTTTTGCCCGGCTCATGGTTCAATCGTCCACATCTTGCAGCGATCGTCCAAAGGGATCGCAAGTCTTGAGGAAAACGGAATGCTCAACGTCCCGCATTGATCGTGCAGCGATGAACTGCTGGTGGTCAGGGTCCAGAGTTTCCGACGCAACATCGAGCGGGTACTGCAATAGCCTGCGCTGCGCCCCACCCTCGTCATACGTGAATGGCGCGCCAGTCGATGTTTGGTCCGCAGCAACGTTGGCCCACAGATCGAATAGTTGGACGGCCCGAGCCTGCGCTCGCGCTATCGTATTCGCATCGACGCCTGCGGACAGTGCACGTCTTTGCAGGGTCGCAATGACCCTGTCGCGCACAGCGGGATAATTTGCGATCCGGCTTACAGCACCGGAAGGTGACAAGGACGGATCGAGGTGGCGAGCAGCAGCGACGATGACGGCGGCAAGCGCTCGATCGAGCGCCCGCGGCGCAAATGGGGTCACACTCGTAGCCTCTACGGCGCGATAGAAAGAGGCATGGAACGCGCGGAACTGCTCGTAGTGCGTCCGGTCTCGTGGTTTGTGCAAATTCAGCAGGGTCACCACCAGCCCTGGCTTGTTGCTCGAACGGCCGACGCGACTCGTTGCCTGAATGTATTCTGCGGCCGTCTTTGGCTGCCCCTGAACCAACATTAGTCCGAGCCGACCGATATCAAGGCCGACAGAGATCATGTTGGTCGCGAGCGCTACATCTACGCTCTCGTCATCCGTTTCTCCCGCAAGCTTCCTTACCGCGCGGCCTAGCCGTTCCTTCGCAAGAGCTACGTCGTCAGTGGAGACACGCGAAGTCAATTCAAGCGGAAGCCGCAACTGGCGATTTGCAAATGGAGCATCTTGAGGAGTCACGCGCCGACGTTTGTCTCCATAAGTAGCCGCATGTTCTCTGATTTCGTCCTCCACGATACGGCGAGCGCCGCCCAGCTCCCTCAGGGCATTGAAATAACATAGCGCCGTCAGATAGGGATCCGCAGGATCTTCAGTTCCCTGCGTCGGCGGCATGCTCAGCATGGCAGCTCCGGAAAGCAAGGTTTGCAAAGAGCGGAGGAATAGCAGTTTCGGGCCGCGGCCCTGGCTTGCCACCCCGAGATACAGCCGTGCCGGCTCCTGCGACGAGGGCACCGTCTTGGCAAAGAAGCTGTCGGTCCTATTGATACCCGGAGGCGGAAAGACCGCGGTCTTGGTACGATCAAACAGTGCGGCAATCTGCTTTTCCGCCCGCCGAACGGTCGCCGTCGACGCAACAATCTTGGGTCGGACTTCATTCGATCCTCCCGGACGGGAGGCAAGAAGATCGATGGCGGCTTCGTACAGGCCAGCTACTGTACCGAGAGGTCCTGAGATCAGATGCAACTCGTCCTGAATAATGAGATCCGGCGGGTCTAGCCGATGCCCATTTCCGAGCGGGCGCCCGCGGCCAGGAGCAGCCGCACCATAGAAGCCTTGGTCATCATATCGGTCGACATTCGCGAGAAATGCGCCACTCTCACCAACCCAAGGAAGCGCAGCGAACTTGTCCACGGTCGCAATTAGGAACGCTGGAAGCCGACGGTAGATTGGCTCGTCCACGACGATCACCGGCAACAGACGGTCCCGTGTGAACTCACATTCGGGGTTCTCGCATTTAAGAACAAGATTTTGGGGTGCC
Organism: Bradyrhizobium sp. USDA 372; assembly: GCF_053629095.1. NCBI lineage: Bacteria > Pseudomonadati > Pseudomonadota > Alphaproteobacteria > Hyphomicrobiales > Nitrobacteraceae > Bradyrhizobium > Bradyrhizobium sp. USDA 372. The sequence goes on from NZ_JBRJHR010000001.1 coordinate 2,073,089, forward strand.
TGCTTGTTTGGTCGAAAGTGGAAGCTCTCCGGCTTGAATGGCTCTCCGCACCAGGGACAGGCTTTCAGAGGAACAGGCGATTTCTCGCTCTTAGGTTTCCGCTGATATCGATTAAGCCAGGTGGTCGCAGCATCCTTGTCACTCGAATTTTTCGGCCTAAGACGGTTAGGCGATGCGGCACCTCCGACCCACAAGCCGATCTCGATTGGCCAATCGCCGAGCTTGCCCTTCCCAAAGCCTTCCTTGGTTCGGAGCAATTCGAGAGCACACACGAGTCCAGCGGCACGGGAAAGCTGATCCAGCGTCAACAGCCGCAACGTGTACCGCATGATCACGCTGACACCGGCCCCAAGAATCCCAGGCCCGCGAATCCTCCGTAGTGCGATCGCGTAGGCTGCGAGGCCGAGGTAAGCCTCTGTCTTGCCGCCACCCGTTGGGAAGAACAGCAGATCCACGATCTCTCGCTCGGAGCTCGTCTTTTCGGTCATCCCCAACAGATTCAACAATACGAATGCTAGCTGAAAGGGGCGCCATCGAGGCGTTATGGAAGCAGGATCTTTCTTCTGGAGCGTTGACTCGCGCTGACGGTTCGCCATGGCTATGGCCGTGTTCATCAGCACGAATGCATCCCTGGCAAGCGCATCCCGTTTTAGAAGATCGATTCCCGCTGCAATTCGTTCTTGCGCAGTACCGACGTTACCGAGCAAGGCAGCTCCCAAAGCCCTACGGCGCGGAGCCAAATCAATTAGAAGACTTTCTTGGGCCTGACGCCAGCCGGCGTACAGCTGCGGAAGCGCATCGAGAGCCGCGGACAAAGCATCTGGCCCTTGTCTTCCGGCTAAGGCAAGCGCATCCATCCCGAACTCGACACCAATGATCTGCTCGTTAGGTGCAATGCGCTCCACTTCTTGCATGGGTAGGAAGTCGGTCCATGCAGTCGTTACCGCACTCGCTTTGCCATCGCGTAATGACTGCCAACCAGCGGAGGTGTTGCGTCCGACAGCGTACTCCTGCACGTCGCGATAGTGCAAATCCGCAAGCCGCAGATCCCAATCATCAGAGCTGTAGGTCGAATGATCATGGCGCGGGCAAATTCCCTGCTCACATTGCAGTTCGATCCGTGCCTGGAAGGCGTATGCGACGTCGGTGTACGGCGCCCTGGCTCGCTTACGCCGATTGACCAAGAACACGGTGACCACTCGATGCCGCTCAGTGATTCCATCGGGCGTTGTCTGCTCAAGAGTCCTCTGGTGAACGGCAATTTCGAGTCCACCACCTGGACGCTGCGATGCTCCGCTGCCGGCAATCGGGATGCCCGATTGATTGCGCGTCACATCGATCTTCAGCTTGGTTTCTCCGGGGATTCGCACCCAGTGAAGCTTCTCTGGCTTCTCAGGCTTCTTGCCGTCTGGCTCGACTTCTGGAAGGAGCAATGCCTCGGGAAGAGGCGGCTCAGTTCGATAGTCTCCCCAATTCACGCGAACGGTCACATCGTGGACAGCTTCCGGAAGGATAACCGTCAAGCCTATCGAGGATGGCAAGAAACGATCGCGCGGCGGCTGATCCGCGGATTCGTTCTCGTCCTCGTCTCCTCGTGGAGCAGAGTCGAGGGTTTCGAGGCTGAGAAGCTCGTCTCCGGACTTCTCAGCAGTCTCGTCTTCGTCTTGCTTGCTCGGAGCGGTGCCGTCATAGGAAGGCACAAGGAAGCCCCCGACGTACCAGCGCGACGGCTTCTCATCCAGAACCTCTCGCGCAAGGTCCGCATCCAGGTCGGGATGTGGACCAATAAGGTCGCGTCGCACGATATCGATCAGCTGCCCTCGCACGTCTACGGAAGTGGTCACGACTTCTTTCCTTCCAATAACACCAACTGTGCGAGAGCTTGTTGCAACCATTTCTCAGTATAGGGCTGTCCAAGCGCCACGCGCGGCCGATGGCCGACGTCACCAAGGAGCTTTTCGAGCGAAACAAGCCGATCGCGAAAGCCTAGCCGGATGCCCACGCGAAGGCTTGCCTTGTCCGGTCCACAAAGGACCCACTCGTCCGAGCGTGTGATGGCATGAGCCCAGAGCATCTGCTCGCCAGCATCCAAGAATCTCACCTGGTCATCCCTCAGCAGCGCTGCGGCTCGCTGGACATCGGTCACCGCGTGTATTGTCTGAATCGTCTCTCGCAGAACCCTGCGATCAATCTGCTCCTCTCGCTTGCGCCGCTGCAGGCCCGTTTGCGTTTCGATCTCGCACATCTCGACCGTCTCAACAGCGTACCCGCTCGTTAAAGCCTTCCAGGCGGATACACGCCAACACTCAATGATGACGTTGGTGTCCGTCAGAACTGGGCCGCGATGACGGGACATTGCGCCTCACAGCTCGTAAGGCACAGCCACATCATGAGCCGAGAACAACTCCGACAGCTCATCGATTGTGAGTCCAAGAAGGTGAGAAATACGCCGGACGGCAACGCGCCCCTCATCTAAAGCCCGGGCAATTACCTCCACAAACGTCTTTGAGAAAAGAGGCAGAAGTTGCTGTTGGATTTTCATCCGCCCGTTGTTTCGGAGCTTGGTTTCAGGAATCCGCTGGGCTACGGCCCTCTCGATACGCTCAGCACCCACCAAGCGCCAGCGCAACGCGGAAGAAGTCACCCCAAGCTCCTCGGCAGCATTGTTCAGCTTGGCGATCAACTTGTCTTCTGACAGGGCTGACCAGTCGCCAAAGCGATCGAGGACCGCGGCTGGCATGAGCAAAGCTGAAGCAAAGCTATCTGCAAGCTGTTCGACTCGATTTCTTCGAGCCGGGAGCGCCTCTTCGAGATGTTCGGGGGGCATCGCATCCCAAGTGAGGATGTGGAAGAGTTCATGTGCCAAATCGAAATTGCGGCGCCCCGGCGCCTCACGACGATTGATCAGAACAACATCCAGCTCCGACAAGCGGCAGGCAGCCCCGGACACCCCTTCGATCGGATCAATCATCAGAACGAGAATGCCAAGCTCGCGCTCCATCACTTCGGCAAGACGAGCGGCCGGCACTTTTCCAAGGTTAAACTCGGTCGCAAATCGCTCCCCTGCCGCTGAGGCGTCCGCGAACTGAGATTCCTTGTTTAGCGCCAACGCATGCCGCAGCAACGGAGGCTTTCGCCCCACCTCGGATCCCAGGGTCCGAAAAGCAGCGATGAGACGCCCGGCATCGACCTCGTAGTCTTCAAGCTTGCTCTTGTTCACCCCGGTCTGTCGCCAGGAAAACTTACCTTCACCGGCTAACAGAAAAGGATCAGTGAAGTAGTCCAGCTGCACGCCGAAGATCTGCCCAGCACGCAGCAGCTCGTCCGCCGATACCTTCCGTTCACCTGTCTCTATCGCTGACACGGTCTGACGGTCCTTGAAGCCGAATTGGCGCGCGACCTCGTCCTGGGACAAATTTCTTTGTTCCCGCAATGCTTTAAGGCGTGTACCGATGGGCGCCATAGGGTCGATCCTACATCTCTCTCAATGCAATATATTCTTGCAACTTGACAAATGCAAGACCCGTCACGCCATCAAGCTCTGGACGTGCGGCCGAAGCGCCTGGTCAAGCTTGATCATTCGTTCAGCCAGTTGCTGGTGAACGCTAGGCCATTCCGCCTCGGGAGTTCGATATCCGCCTGCCACCACCTTTCGAATCCTGCAGCCGCGGCTCTCAGGTAACTCCTGCCACTCTAATGGCTCGCCAAATATCTGCTCGATCTTCTCTTGGCTGGCCTTCAGCGCATTGAAGAGCTTGAGGTTGGTGGCTTCGCTGTTGGGGCCTTGATCGATGTACAGCTCTACCTGAGAGTCTCGCTCTCGAGTGGCATAGTTCAGCTGGAATCCTTGTCGTAATTGTAAATGCCAGGGGCACGGCCTGAGTGCAGATCGGTTTTTGTCTTCGCAAGCTTGAGCAAGTCCGACCAGAATCTGAACCGAAGGTCGTCACGTTCGGCCCGCTCCGCTCGCCCGGCTTGCTCCTTCGCCTAGACTTGCGTCTGACAGTCGGCGGCTTCTGGAAGCGGAATAAGCTGCTGCACATCAACCAGCAGGCTGCCATCTGCGTCGCGATAGGGCTTAGTCGTCATCGCTAGTTGCCCGCTCCAGTTCAGCGTCGCCCCCTTCTCTCACGACAGGAGCCACTCCGAGCACAAGTTCTTCACTGTGGCGCTCCGCATTCAAGGCAAGGAGCCGGTCGAAAACCTCATCCCGGAAATCGGCGGGCCAAAACAAGCGACCGCGGTAGACATGGCTTTCCTCGTTCTCATCGTTGAGAGACAAAGGCAGGGCGCGAGCAGCCAAATCGTACCAACCATAGGCTTGCAGCACGGCTTTATCCATTTGCGCATGAAGTTCGCGCATTCTTGTAACCTCTTGCGTATTATGGAGTGGGTCATGAAACTGATTGTAAATTTCGGTCATTCCCTGTCCCCGCTGCCCCATCAGCATCGCTCGGTAGTCATCATAGCTCTGGCCGGCGGCTGCTAATTCCGATGAACTTGCGAAGAGAGGCGGAAACGGGAAGGTTTCAAAGCACTCTGAAGGCGAGTAGTTGGCCGTAGCTCCTCTACTCGCCCCAAAATATCGCGCCCATAATTCGTGAACCCGAGACTGTATCACTGCATATGCCCCATATCGGTCCATTGTGATTACAGCTAGACGAGTGCTCGGGATGATCCGAGTCGGAACACGGGCAAACGCGTGATGCTTCGAAACGCGAGATGTTACGATGATGGCGCTCAACGCGCGCATCTTTTTGTAAAGTGTTGGACGAGACCACAAGAACTGCCACCACGGCGCTCGCGCGACTCGCGCACTCTTGCTCATCCGGTAAGGCCGAACTTTTCTTTCTAACAGTTTGTATGTGCCCGGATACTTTGCCTTTACCTCGGCCTCTGTCATTTGCGCGAGGTAGATAACCTTCCGAGCAGGCGTGAAGCTCGGATCCTCCGTCACCTCCTCGCCGCCAAGGTATGGAAATATTACCTCGGAGGTTTGTGGTTCATGAGTAATTAGATCTGCAATCTCCGCCTCTGCTAGCGGGCTGTTGATGACAAATCCCTCGCCATAAGGAACGAAACCCTCAAAGCAGCTGTCTTCGTTGGCCTTCAGCTGGAAGGGCTCGTGATCAACTGATCCTGCGTTCAGGAATGAATTGATCTCGGAAACATTGCCGCCTTCAAGGAAGCATGGCGAGATAAGGAGATCCTTCGCAAGGTGAATTTGCGAAACATCGACGTTCGCTTCGCCTGGCCAGGGCTGCTTCTTAATTGCCCGATAGATCTGTCCACCGTGCTGCCGTAGCCACACCAGTGCGGCCTTTCGGGTGTCACCCTCGGCCACCGAGCTGGTAGTGACCAGACCTGCCGTCCCCGTGGATCTCAACAACTGGAAGATTCTCCGAATGAAGTAAGCGATAAGGTCAGCCTTGTCGCCTTCCGCCATCACGTTCGAGGCGATCCATTTGAAGTATCCAGGCGAAATAGCTCCTGAGATTTTTGTGCCGCCCAAGTAGGGCGGATTGCCAACAATCACGTCGAACCCGCCATCCTCTGGAAGGAAGACTTCTGGAAATTCAATCTGCCAATGGAATGGTCGTAGCTGGCGCCCGTTTACTTCTAATTCCTGCGCCAACGCAGCGAGCCTCTCCCAACTTACCGGAGATCCTCCGAGCCAACTTTCTACCTCGCCGCGCTTCCTCTCCCGATCTCTAGGCTTGTCGGCCGCAAAGAAAGCCGCGACGATAGCATCTCCGATAAGGTGAACATCCTTCACTCTCGCTTCTAAGAAGTGATGCCGCTGCTCCTGAATGGCGCGCGCAATGTCGTCGGGGGCGGCTTGAATTTCAGCGCGTCCCTTCATCACTTCCAGCATGCGGTCCTTCACTAGTCTCCGAAAGAGCGGAAGGCCAGGCTTCGACTCGTCCCAATTTACTGCTGCAATCTGAGTCTGGGTCAATCCCACAAGGCTGTCGCCTGACTTTAGAGCGTGATCGAGAAATGTGAACTCGTGGTCGCGAGCAAGGGTGGCTAGCCAAAGCGACAGTTTCGCGAGATCGGTGGCTAGCGGGTTCTTATCGACTCCATAGAGGCAGCGTTGCGCCACGAGCCGACGGGCGTGCAATTCTTCGTCCTCATCTGGCGGGATGATTGGCCTTTTTCCCGGGTGGTGCGACCAAGCCACCACGAGCCGCGCCGCGAGTGCTCGACAAGCTTCCACCAAGAAAGCGCCCGAACCCATCGCTGGATCGCACACCTTCAGACCCAAAACTTGCTCCGGCGTCGCTTGGATACCAAGTCGTTCGAATGCTGGCTGTACTGCATAGCGAACGATCGGTTCGGTGATGGTCCTTGGTGTGTAGTGGCTTCCTGTTCGGCGGCGCTCACCTGTCGGCTGAAGGATAGGTGTCCCGCCAGCGGTCACATGTCGCTTAGGCGATCCGCGCTCGTCGACTATCGGATCCAAGGCGATCACGAGTTCATCTACATTGGTCGCGGACTGAAGCGCCCTGGTTACGCCAGCTGGAAACTGACCTCTATCAGAAAGCCCCTTCAGATATTTGGCACGATCGTTCGCCTTGGTGCTCGCAAGCCGGTCCAAATCAACAAATACCGGCGTACGATTATTCTTGCCCGCTTTGATCGCAACGGATGGGCCGGATGCGGTTTCTATCGTGAAGCCCATGATTGTCTCGTAGACTGAGCCTATCTGCTCGACGTCCAGTCCTCGATAAGAAAGACGTTCGCGCACCCGTTCTCCCGTGACGGACCGGGCCTCAATGGTCATTAATCCTTCGAGAATGCGCAGAAGCGCGCCATCCCGGATCGTCAACACAGCTGCACTGGAGAGTGGCTGATCGTCATCGCGCCCTTCCAAAAACGGAAAGGCGTTTGGATCAAACAGCTTGCCACCGCGACCAATGATCCACCCTGAAGAGTGTCCTGCATGAACCAACCGAAACAGCGCCAGCAGTTGGCCCCAACCGCCCACGCGCTCGTCCATGGTGTCCGGATTAAGGGAGCGGTCTTCCACAAGCCGCGCGTACAGACCTCGGACTGAGTAGTTTTGCTCATAGATCTCGATCGCGGCGCCGGTCCGCTGGCTTGGCATCAGGTCGCGATCCTCCGCATAAAGCAGGAAGACCAGGCGCATCAGAGTGGTGAGCAGGCCCTCGTAAAGGTGATGAGGACGGTCCGTCGCGAGCCGCTCAATGCGCTTTGGATCGGCGGCGTAAAAAGCACGCAAAAGCTCGTGTAACGCACCAAGCACCTGCTCTGCTAATTCTTCCGAAACACTGCTCTGTGCTTCGCGGGACCCTGCTAGGAGCTTCGGCAGTCGTCGCTCCTCCGGCTCGGTGAACAGCCTCGCGTGGCCCAATATGAGCTTAAGACCCGCAAGCATCGTGCGCCCGGCAACCGTACCAAGGCTCCTCAGCGGGAATGCCAGCCAGCCTGACGTCTCGCCGCGCGGCGCATAAATCAAGCGCAGGTGGGAGCGATCGACGAGGACGCCGATCGGGATCCCGGTGTCGCGCAGAAGTCGTTCAAACTGCTGATGCGGCGGCGCTTCCCATCCATCCAGAACTCCACGGTCATCTGCGCCAACATTCGTCGCCAGCCTGACTAGGATCTGAAATTTGTCTGGCTCCGGCGTTCCCAGCTCTCGAACGGCCCAATCCGGAGAGAGGACTAGATCGTGCTCGTCGACGCGGGTTGACAGCGCAGTTGTTATTGGAGGGCCATCAGGCGCACCCGCGACATAGCGGGACTCCCAACCCAGGATCTGCTCAAAGAAAGACCAGGGATCCCCTAAAGCGGGTTCGTCGGGTTCAGAGTTGAGGAGATCAAAGACAGCCTTAGTGTCCACCGCCGTCTGCTGCGGTGGCGTGAGATCCTCGTCACGGATGATGTTGGGACCTATGACAAGACCAACCGGCCCAACGTGATAAAGCCACTCGACCTGGGGGTCGGCGCCGTAATCGAACATTTCGGTCATTGTTTTCGCGGCCAGAGGTAAACGATTCCAACGGGCTCGAGGCGCTCCGCGCGCACTTCATAGGACTGGAGCACTCGTTTGGGTTCTTCGACGAGTTCTCGCTTTAGATCCTGTAGCCGCTTGTCCCAGTGACGCCGATCGGCGTCCCGCTGGCGCCGTTCTGACGGGTCCTGGAGATCGAACTCGAGCTGATCAGCGTCCTTTCCTGCAGCTGCCTTCCGGATCCGTTCCTGCTGCGCCAAGAGCAACTGCTCGAGCGCGTTGGACTCGCGGATCGCGATTTGCGAGAGGCTTTGCTCGGCGGCCTCAGCTGCAGCCTTGGCACGGTCAAGCAAGGCGGGACGCAGATCCGCAATGTCCCGCTGAACACCTGCGAGCAGGCGATCAAGAATTTCTTGAGGCGGCACATCGGCCGTCTTGAGCGCTTCTTCCAGCTCATCCAATGTAGTTTGCTCTCCGGCCCGTCCGAATGCACGCAGCCCCTCACCCGACCGCGCTGCCTCGCTCCAGAGCGCTGTCACCGGTATGATCTCTTCGTGAAGCCTCGCGGCCGCCGGCCCGAACAATGCAAGTCGACCGATCAACACGATGCGCGGCTGCGATCCAGAGCTATGGATAACGCTGGCCCGACTGAGGCCCGCCTGGAAGCCGTGAGAGATGAACCGAGCGAGCAGTCGGCGCACAAGGCGATGTTCAGCATGAAGGTGAACCACACCATCCGCATCGCGACCATCCGAAAGGATCGGTGGCTCGAAAGCAATGGCGCGGACGGGCTTCTCGGCGCGCCACTCGGCGAGCTGCCGGCGCTTAGGCGGGCGTCCATCCCGAAGCTCGTCGAAAAGATCAGCCCAAGAGGCATCCTTCGCGAACGCTGGCGACATAGGATCAATATGGAAGCTTTTTCCACGGTCCCACGCCGACGAGGGAACGAGCGGCACGTTATCGCGAGCAAGAGCCGTTTCGACCACCGAGCGCAGATCCTCTGGGTCAATCCCAACCTGCCTCCGGGCATGTTCAAGCTCGCGATTCAGAGAACCAAGCTCACGCGACAGGCGCTCCAAGCGTTTCTCTTCTTCATCGGCCATTTCGCGCCGTGCGCGGCGGACGAATGCATCGCCATTTTCTGCCTCGATTTCACGAGCGATCGAAGCCGCCGATGTCCGAGCAATGCCGTTCGCACTGAGCTTCCGATGAATGTTCTCGGCAAGCACTTCGCCGGCCGAGCCAAGCTGGTTACGAATGGTCTCCGTCTTCCGAACCAGGGCCGCGAGCACCTGATCTTCGGCCCGCTGCGGATAGACGAAATAGCGGCACGTCACTTCATCAGCAGGTTGAAGTTTACGGTCGATCCGTCCGTTCCTCTGCTCGAGGCGTGATGGATTCCACGGGAGATCAAAATGGATGAGATCGTGGCAACGTGTCTGAAGATTGATGCCCTCGCGGGCGGCGTCGGTGCAAAGAAGGATCCTGAGCGGCTCCTTGGCTGGATCAGCATTGAATGCCAGTTTGATCTTCTCGCGTCGGTGTTGCCCCGTGATCCCGGTGAAGGTAGCGATCCGGGCATCGCCAAGGTCGGTCTCAGCAAATGCCTCGTTGAGACGGCGCTCAAGCCACAGCCGCGTATCCTCCCATTCGGTGAAAATGATAAGGCGGCGCTCGTTCCAAGCTCGCTCGCCGTTCATCAGGTTTGATTTGATCCATCTGATCAGCCAGTGGACGCGCTCATCTGCAGAGCGCTCGTGTCGCTTGGCGATTTCAAGCATCCTCTCTGCACGAACGATGGCTTCCTCCAAGTTTTGAATGACGGAAGCAATAGTACTTGTCGCAGCTGAAACAACCTCATCCTCCTGATCCTGAAGGAGCTCTAAGACATACCCTTCATCCGCGGACTCGTTGTACTCCAGCTCAATCGCATCGCTTGCCATGAGGCCTGCCGAGGCTTCAGATGCCGAGCGCTCCTTCTCCGCGTGAGCCAAGTGACGCTTAAGGGTATCGACGTGTCTTCTGAGGCTTCGCGCATATGCAGGTATAGATGAGAGCAAGCGCTGCTGCAGACCCGACATGACGAAGCGGGCCCTGGCGAGCGAAGAGCCCTGCAGCCCGATCTCGCACCAGCTGCGATAATCATCCAGGAGCGTCGAGAGGACCAGCTCTGGGGTATCCTCCGGAAGTCCCGAGAGAACGATTGGTTCGACATTTCGCTTCGGGAACTTTGAAACGTGCAGCTTGAGAAGATCACTCTTCAAGCGACGTACCATGACCGGTTCGAGATCGGCCGGCTCGACGGCAACGCCTCGAGTAAACCGTTGAGGATCAAGGATCTCAAGTAAGGACGAAAAGCTGTTGGAATGCCCGTTGTGGGGAGTCGCAGAGAGGAACAAGCGGTGCTCGAACCGCTCGGCCAAACCGCGGACGGCGCGGGTAAACTGGCTGTCAGTTGCGTAAGCCACCCCACTCGCCGGCGCTGCGTGATGCGCCTCGTCGAGAATGAGCATGGAGCGCGGGCGGAAGTTTCCAAACAGCTGGGTCAGGCCACTGGAATATGACTCATCGGCCAACAGGCTGTGGGAGATGATGAAGCGAGATCCGACTGCCCAGGGGTTGGCCGCGAACCCGTGGCTCCTTCGCACGGCAGCGAGATAGTCCCGATCGATGATCGTAAAGCTCAGGCCGAACTTCTGAGCGAGCTCGTCCTGCCATTGTGCCGTCATCACGGCTGGACAGGCGACTACGAAATAATCGACACGCCTGCGAAGCAGCAGCTCTCGCATGACGAGACCGGCCTCAACTGTTTTGCCTAAGCCGACGTCATCTGCGATCAGCAAGTTGACGCGCGGCAGTCGAAGGGCCTTGGCCAACGGAAGGAGCTGATAGGGGTCTAGTCTTATGCCAGCTCTGAAAGGAGCCTGGAAAAGATCCCGGTCTGCTGCCGTAGCGGAGCGCCACGTCACGGCCTTCAAATGCGCCGCGAAGACCTGGGGATCATCAGTTCCACGCTGCCCAAGCTGGCGCCACAGGTCATCTTCGACCTTCTGCAGATCGATCTCTGAGCCGAGCACGATGCGCAGCCGTTCACCTTGGGCATCATCATCAAGGCAGGCAAGATCCAGAGTTTGAGGAAGCCCAGCCTCGCTTCCCTCAGCCTCAATAACCCATTCTCTTCCGCGGACGCGAACGAGATCCCCAACCCCGAGCTTTTCTACCTTATTCATACGACGTGACGCCCCAGCCGAGTTATTGTTGTTGCTTGAAAGTTGCCTCGACGCAAGCGTGCAAGAAGCGCCTAAAGTGCGGGGACCCCGATCCCTGCACCGGGCGGATGGCAACGGGTTCGCTTATCGTAGGCCTGACGCGGCTAATAATTCCCCAAAAGTCGATATTTTGGGATGCCGTCGGCTAAGGCGAGTGGCCTCCATCGCTTTCTTTCCCGGCATTTGCCGCCCGCATCCGACGCCATCGCTCCGCTTGGCGATGAATCGCCGCGAGCTTCGCTGCGGGCCACGAAAGCGTATTCAGAAACTGGTCCACCAGCTCTACGGGTTCGTAGGCATCCAGGGCCCGCAAGTTATTCCAACTAAGCGCATTAGACGGAGCAATGCGCCTGAGCTCCGCCTCGACAGCAAAGAGATCTGCCTTTGCCAGACCTGGCAGCGGAACACCCACTGCTCGGCAGTGCGCGCGAGCGAAAAGCCTTCTAAGTTCTTTCGCTATTCGTCCCTCCTGCAGACAAGAATGGATGCTGTTCCGATCATGGAACATTCGGCCGGCGTTATAGATGGTCGAGAACTTGTGGCTGTTGCCATCGCCGCCGACGTGGTATCCGGCAACGCGCCTGCGGATGCCCATCTCCGTCACCCCGATATAGCGCGGCTGTTCAGCGTGATCGAACAACAAGTATATCCCCTGCCCTTGAGGAAGATTGTCTAACATTGACGGGCGCGTGTTCAATAGAACAGCCAAAATGTCGGCGGGACTCATTGACAAGCTTGTGAGGCATTGGAGAACGCCTGGCAAGCTGTAAGGCGCCCGGAGGAAGCCGATCAGAACTTGAATCCCCAACGGGCGTCTAGGCCCAATGTAAGCGTAATTCGGTGAGATGAAACCGAAGTCGAGCGCTCAAAGAGAAGCGGCAGGTTGTGAATCTGCTCGCGAGCGAGTTGCGTCGCATTGTTGGCGATGGACTTGTGGCTGACGCCCCCGATCGCGGCGTAAACCCGGATGTTTGTCGGTGTGGAAGCGTCCCTGCTGACGACGGTAAGGCTTTCGCCAGTCTCCTACGCTGTGCCGCCCTGGGGTAAAGGCGGACGCCCTATCGCCGTTTCAAGGCTGCGCGTGGACTCGCGCGGAGCGATACCCCATAGTGGGGCAACTGGTACAAAAGTTTGATCGCTCATCGGAGCCGATCAGAGAATATCGCTGTCAATTCGAATAGGCCCGCCGGAACTGGACTCTTTTCGTCGTCTAGCCATTCGCGCCTCGGCACTCCGCCGGGGCGTTTTTCTTTGGAGAAACCATGAGCAACCGACTCTTCTACGATCCCGATACCGCACGGCCATACGTCGGCTTCAAGTTATCAGCGCACCAACTGGCTGCGCTGGATGAAGCGCGCCTGAACCTTCGTCAGGGCAGGTCGGAGTTCGTGAGGCAGGCCATCGAGGAGCGTCTGCAACGGCTTCAAGCCGCCGCGAAGTAGCCGCCAAACGAGAAAGCCCACGGCGTTGGCGCGCCATGGGCTTGAAATCTCATTTTACTCAACGTCCGACCAACCAAGATCGAACTTCACGAATGACCTTACACAAAAAAACCGAAAAAGACAACGGCCAAGGCAAGCGCGCATCAAACTCCACCGTCAACGACGCGCCTGGTTCACTGCTTGCCGCGACCCTATTCCGGCAAGCGCTCGACCGAACTGACATGCCGGCTTCCGCCCAAAAGATCGGCGGGTTCATCGTGCGGTTCTTCAACGTGAAATATGGCTACGCATGGCCCACGGTCGCTCGCATCGCGTTTGAATGCTCGTGCAGTGAGGCGACGGTGTATCGAGCGTTCCAAGAAAACGATGGACCGTTGAGGGAATGGTTCACGGTGGGCAAGGTCATCATCGATGGTGACGAGCGGAATACGTACGCTCCGAATTGGGCAAAGGCCGCCGCCGTCAATCGCGAGTTCGAAATCCGGCTGGAGGAGTGGAAGAAGGCTCATGCCGACGCCAAGAAGGCCGCGAACGACAACCGTCAGGACCGGAACGACGTTCCGCAGGGTGCGGAATCTGGTGCCGGTGCCTCTCAAAGTGAGAGGTCGCGACCTCGCAAAATGAGAGGTGACGGCCTCTCAAAGTGCGAGACAATAGAGGTTATGGCATCGAACCTATCCGATAGAAGCGATATCATTCCCGATCACTCCGCTCCGGGAGTGTCCGCGCGCTCCTCTCAGAGGGGGCGCGCCTGCGGCGCTGACCGGCATAGCAATGGTAATCGGCCCGCATACAAGCAAACCCGGGCGCGAGCTGATGAGTTGCTAATGGAGATCAAGCGAGTATGGCCCAAGCCTTCTGAGGATGCCGAACATCAGCCTCGGGCCGACTCCGCGAAAGCGGAAGCGATCCACTGGCACAAGCTCCTCAAGTCAGGCATCGCAGCCAGCCGCATTCAACGCGCCGCACTGCACTACCTCAGTGAAGTTCCGGACGGTCAATGGCCGCGCAGCTTCGTCAGCTTCCTGACAGGACGGCTGCCAGACTACCTCGACCCCGATCAGCCTGACTTGTTCATCCCGGAGGACGAATTGGCCGCCGCAGAGCAACCGCAGGCGAATGACAATGAGCAATCTTCCCAGCGCATGGCGAGCTAACCGGGAGCTCCTCATCAGTCCCGCCGGTCAACCTTCAAGGTGCCGGCGGGCCCATGCTGCACCGGGCGACCCCAGCGAGGGGCAGCCCATCACCATCATCACCATGCCAGGCCGCCAGAGCGCATCACCGAACGAAAGAATATGCCGTGACCACTTCACTTGATCAGCCCACCGACCGTCACAATTTTTCCCGGCCGTCAGAAGAATCCGCCGGCCGCTACCGCATCACCATCCGTGAAGCTGATGGCCGACATGGCCGGTTCGAAATCACTCTGGCAGACGGATCAACCGTCCCGACTTCCCGAACGCCGCTCCTATCCGCGGCTCGTTACCTGCTCGGTGAAGGGGCGAACCCTTCCGCAGTTGTCGAGATGCGTCACGCCAGCCGGCCTGATACCGTCGCCGCATTCGGGAGAGTGGGCGCACTCGCAAAGCTCGATGTTCGTGAGGATCAGATCAGCGGCCCCCGCTTCTGTAAGTGGCGACCACCACCGCAAGACCGGGTCTAGACGCTGCGGGTATCGATTGCTGGTGCGTCCTTTGGAGAAGAGGCTACTATCCTAGCTCTCCGCGGAGGAGTGCTCTAAGCGCGTTGCACGGCATCGAGTGCGGTCAGCTGCTGGACAGACAAAGGCCCCTCGCGGGGCCTTTTCTTCATCAATGGGTGTAGAGCGACCCGCTACCGTGCTGTGCGCCAGGAAGGCTGAACGAGACGTTATACCGGAGGTGGCGATATCCGAGCTCCTCTGCGACAACGCGCACCGCCTTACCTGCGGTCGCCAGCTCTGCGTCAGTGAGTACTCCAAACTCTTCCCGGATCAGCTTCTGCATCAGGGCAAGGGCCGGAATGTCCTCCTCACCAGCTACGCGGATAAGATTGCGCGCGCGGTCTCCACGGAAAACGACCAGAAATTTTTTGAGAGTAACAGGCATCAGAACCTCTTTCGGTGGGCAATCAGGACGGAGCATTTTCCGCTCCGCCCCTGCCGATGCCGTAATATGGCTACCTGGGAGGCACTCGAAAGAGATTCTCCAGATTTATTTTGGCCTGACCCCCCAGCGTTTGGTCGCCCGTCAGACGACCAGCGATTACACTCCCGCCTTTTAAGGCGAATTATCAATTTCAGCCAATTTGCTCTTTTGCCGCTTATTTTCCAGGCGAATCGTTCGTCTGAAAGTCCCTCGAATTGTCTAACATTTGCTGGCAACGCCTGTTTTCGATAAATCCGAATTTGACTCCTCGGCCATATGAGTGTATATAAGAACCTATTATGCGCTAAGGCCGTCCGGTGGTGATCCCCCGCGACGGCCTTCGTGTTTCTTACCCCCACACTATCGCAACAGCCGTCCGGACCGTCCACGCGGTGCGCCGGGCCGATTTCCGTTCGCGACAAGGAATCAAACATGATCGATCTAAACAGCGCTCGCTATGAGCCAACTCGCACCATTGGCGTCGTTTTGCCCGTTTCCGTCGCTAATGCCATCGAAAAACAGGCATCCTCCGAGATGATCGGAAAGTCTGCTTGGATGCGGCGCGCGCTCATCGCCACCCTTCGTCGCGAACATGAGGCGGCCTGAAATGACCATGGACTCAATCGAGGACGCCGTCGTCTCTGCGGCACGCGCCAAGGGCTACCAACTCAACAGCGCGACCATGATGATGGTCGCGTGCGATTTGGCTGGATCGACCCTGGATGGAGACAGCCTAGTCCTCCCGGGCAAATTCTCGCTGAAGATCGCGGACTATGTTCGTGATCTGCATGAAAGAGCGCCAAGCGGCTTCAGCAAGGTGCAACAGCTCGACAAACCGGCCGACGAACGGACCATTTCAGAGCTTCGCCGAAAACGATCGCTCGACCCTGCTTGGCATGACCTCCGGGCCAAAGCTACGGGTCTCACCCGAGATATGATGAATGAAATCGCTGCAACTCGCTGCGAAGAGAATGGGAACTGACATGACACGACGACTGCGCAGCGCAATTTCAACCCGGGTCGCCATCGAGGCAATTCCCCCAGATGCCCGCGAGCAACGCGCCAGACACCTTGTCGCTCGCGAGCGAGCGCAGCGCTTAGCGGCGGCTCAAGTGGAGCTGGCTATGGCGGAGCGGACGCATGCGGACGCCCTCGCGCTTGTGCCAGAAGCAGAAGCCGCCGTAGCAGCCGCCAAGGCACGGCTCGCGGAGATCGAAGCAGAGATGAGCAAAGCAGCACTGGCCGCCTGACAGGCAGCCGGTTAGATTGGACGGCGGTTCGGCCTCTCTCCAGAGGCCGCCGTTCACGGGGGAGCGCGCGACACGATGAGACAACTCGCCGGACTTGCGTTCGCGTTGGCCATCTTTGGCGCACTCCCCGCCGTTGCCGACCCGTACTGCCAGCCGACCAACGGTCGCCATCAGATCGCTAAAACCGGCATCGTGTGTCCGGTCGGATATCTGGCGTCGGGAACCTGCTGCATCGCTCTCCATGCCGACTCGCCACGGGCTTTTGCCCGTCTGCCCGGCCGATCGTGTCCTACCGGGACGTTCACCAGCGCCGGCAGCTATTGCGTGTCACTGCGGTAGCCTCGCCAAGACGCGCTGCACTTGCACCGGTTGCCAATTTCCATTGCCGAGCGCGGTAGGAATGCCGGCCTTGTTCAAGCCATTTGCAATCGCCCGTAATGACCTTGCGCCGTCGGCCTGTAGCTTGCGGATCGTCGGGCCGATATCTGCTGCATGTTTCGTTGTGCGCTCCAGTAGGGCTTTCCGGGAGGCGTCCTGCATCTTTGCACCGGGTACAACACCGCGATTACCGCCGAGCTTCTTCCCCCGACGTTTGGCCGCTGCCAGTGCCGCCTTGGTGCGGGCAGAGATCATGCCGGCCTCCAACTCCGCCACGGCCACCATCTGCTGAAGAAGGAAACGGCCGGTAGCGCCTTCGATCACGGGCAGGTCCGCGAACCGAACGTCGACGCCAGCCTCAAGCAGGCGGGACAGGAAGGCGACAGAGCGCGTAAGGCGGTCAACTTTCGAGACCACCAGCGCAGCCCGATGCAGGCGCGCCGCGGCCAGTGCTTGCTCCAGCGCGGGCCGGTCAGATCGCTTACCCGACTCCACCTCGGTGAACTCGGCTACGATCGTCCAGTCGCCGCCGTTGAGATACGCCGCAACCGCGGCGCGTTGAGCCTCGATGCCGAGACCAGACTTACCCTGCTTGCCAGTGGATACCCGGTAGTAGGTGATGAACTTCCCGTTGTGCTGCGCCATGGCCATGTTACAAATACTTCAACGTCCGTTGACGTATCTGTAACGGAACAAGAGTCGTCCCGTCAACGAAAATCTTTCGATCGTCGGTCCTCGCCCAAGGCTCCGTTGTGCTGAGGCCATGGTGAGAGGCTGAGCTGCCGCTGCCACGTAAGAGACTGCCGTGATCAGTCACCGAGCCCGGCGCGCCCCTGCGTCGCCCGTCCGCGCGTCCCCGCTCGCGTGGGTGACGGTCAGGATCACCGGCCCAGTGGAGGCTGTCTGCCGCTGACGGACGGCGCCGGCTGCGTCGCCGCGATCGACTGGACGCAGTCCGATCAATGCTGCCGCTTGTCACGGTGACCGACCCACGCGACCACGGCCGGGCTTCTCGCCTCACCGTCCGCCGCGGAGCATCACAATCACCATCACGTCCTCGCCCCTGCACAGGCCAGTGAGGTTTCCCAGCGCTCGCGAGCGCGGGAGGTGTGAAGGCGAGATTTTTTTATGCGGCATGCCCCCTCGGTTGGGCAACCCCTTCCTACTAGCGAGCAACAAAAGGGTCCTTTCAAGGACCCCACCCACCAAGAAAAAGACCCGTCCCCTTTCGGGTGGTCACCGTCCGCGCGATCGGCGCGGCCAACAACAAGAGAAACATGTCAGAAATCATCAGCGTCCACGCATCATTGACCGCGACCGACAGCGCGAGCCCCGTCATCGCTGGACTTCTCCGGAACGTTCGCAGGCTTGAGGCTGCCGTCAAGTCCATCAACGGCATCTCAGCATCCAAGCTGTTTCCCGACAGTGTCTCAGCCGGCCTACAGAAGATCACCGACGATGCTCGCAAGGCTGCGTCGACCTATCGCACTGAATGGAAGTCGGCCTATGCAGACAGCCTGCGCGACGCGCGGGCATTCCACCGTGAGCTGGACCGCCTCGACAGGCAGACCTTCAATCGGCGGCAGGCTGAGCAGCGCGCCGTTGGTCGCGGTGCCAACTCCGGCGGTCGCGGCACGCTCCCCCGCGGTACGTCGCCAACCACCGCGCTCATAGCGGGCGGCATCACCGTCTCAGGCGTCGCATCTGCCTTTAAGAAACGGATGGCAACCAACATGGCCGAGACCAAGGCCCAAATCTTCGGTGGTCTGTCGTCGGCTGAGGTGAAGAAACTTCGCAGCGATTGGTCAGATCAGGTCTCAATCAGGTTCGGCGAGTCCGCTGCCGCAGTGCTCGAGAGCTTCACCGAGGCCTTGAAGGCGGGCTTCGACAACTCTGCGGCCAAGAGGATCACGGAAAATGCCTTGGAAGCGTCATCTGCACTTGAGATGAATGTGGCTGACCTTATGCGACTCTCTGGCAAGGTCGCAACCAGTCTGTATGGTGACGTTCGCAAGGCCGATCCGGCTCGCGTTGCTCGAATGATGAATTCGATTGCCGCTGCCGCTGCCGCGACCGCCGCAGACCCGAACGAAGTGGTAGAGGCGAATAAGCGGGCGCTATCCGCCTTGAGCACGACGAAGATCAAGGAAACCGACCTGTCTGCGTTCACGTCGGTCGGCATCTCGGCAGGCCTTCAGCCGAACAAGGCCGGCACGTTCCTTGGCTTCCTGACCTCCGAATTTGCGAATGCAGGCAACGCTCGCGGGCAGCGCGCGAAGGATCTAGATCAAGCTGCACGCATGATCGGGTTCGGCGGCCGGTCGCAGATGGCGCAGCGCATGGCGTCTGCACCGACTGAGTTCATGCTGAGCATGTTCGAAAAGATGCGGAACATGACCGAGCAGACTCGCGCGAAGTTTGCAAACTTGGCCGGCATGCGCGAGTGGCGCGATGAAATGGTCCAAATGGCAAAGGCCGGCGTTCAAATCCGGGAGACACTTAAGGAGATCGACGAAAAGAGTAACGCTGCGTCCGCGTTCTCAGCGACGAAATTGAACTCGCTTCAGAAGCGCTGGGACCGCATCAAGGCCATGTTCGGGCTCGCATGGGAGAAGTTCGGGAGCGGCTTCGAGCAGAGCTTCATCGAGGTATCCGACTGGTTCGATCGACATACCGGCATCTTCACCTCCAGCAGGATCGCGGAGAACTCCAGAGACCTTGTCGAGCGACTGAAGAAGGCGTTTGGCGTCGCCAACATGGGCGACGCACTCGACAAGATCGCCGCAAAACTGTCGTCCGTAGACGTGGACAAGATCATCGGCTTTGCATCGGGTTTCGTGAGTGGGCTCAAGTCAGTCTTCGATACCATCACGACCCTGCTGAAGGGCGTGGCCACCGCGATGGGCAAGGACGGCAACAGCGCTGAAGTCCTGGGGAGGCTGACCGGCCAGATTGTTGCCTTGTCCGTCGCGCTCGGAACACTCGCCCCGGTCATGGCCGTGTTCAGCGGCTTGGTCGGCATCATTGGCCGCATCGGTGGTCTTCTCGGTGGTCGAGCGTTGCTCGGTGCCGCCACCGGTAACCCCGTCGGAACGGCCGCCGCGCTCGCTTGGCTCTTGGCGGAGAACAACGACACCGGCATGCCGGACGCCTCCAAGAAACGGCCGGGAGAGACGACGAGCCAATGGCGGGAGCGGCAGCGCCAGCACAAGAAAGACCTGTACCACAAGCAGTCCGGCGACGGTTTCAACCCCGGGGACGTTCACCCGATGAGCTTCATCGGGAACAAGCTGGACAATCTCGGTGGGAAGATTGAACGGGCATCGTTCATGAGCAGTGACTTCAGTTCCCGCGGACGCACTTACGGCAGCGGCGGGAGCGGCAGCACGGCGATCGGCGCCAACATGAACCGGATCGTCAGCGGAGTCGGCACTCCCGATGCTCTGTGGAAGAATGTAACGCCGGGCGGCATCCTTCCGAATTTCGGCTTGGGGTCATCCGGCATCATCAAGCGCAGCAACATCCCCTCGTTCACCGGCGGAGGTGGCAGCGTCGACGATATGAGCCGGTCGACCTTCGATAAGAAGTTCGCCGGTACTCCTCTCGCAGGCAAGTACGATCAGATCGTCGCGGCAGCCAGAGCCAACGGCATCTCACCTGCGCTCCTAGCTGGAGTGATCGCACACGAAACCGGCAACGGCCATGTGCTGTCGGGAAACAACGTGGCGGGCCTGATGGATCCGGCAACCGGGATGGCAAAGAAGATGCAGTTCGCCAGTCTCGACGCAGGCATCAGCCGGGCGGGCCAAGTGGTCGCAAAAAACTACCGTCTGGCCGGTGGCAACCTCGATAGGATGGGGGCGCGCTATGCCCCTGTCGGTGCCGCGAACGATCCGCGTGGGCTGAACGGTGGATGGCCCGCAGGCGTTCGAAAGCAGATGAATGCGCTATCCAGCGGCGTCGACATCGCCGCCCCAGTAGCTGCTGGCGTTGAGCCTGGCCTGGCGGACAAGCTGGGCCTGCGCGGCAAGGCGAACTTCATGCATGGACAGTATGGGGGCGTCGGTCAAAACCTGACCACCATCGCCTTGGCCTCGGGGAAGAGGTTGACCGTCAACTCTGCCGCGGCCGAGTCCTTCAAGGGCTTCGTCGACGAGCTTGAAGCATCTGGCTACAAGATCAAGTCGATCGGTGGCTTCGATTTGCGGGGCAAGCGCAAAGGCGGAGGTTGGTCGCAGCATGCGTATGGCAATGCGATCGACATCAACCCTGGTAAGAACGCTCAGGACGGCACCGGCCGAACGGACATGCCAGCTAACGTCCGCGACATGGCGGCCAAGTACGGCCTGTCATGGGGGGGCGACTGGTCCAAAGCGTACAATGATCCGATGCACTTCGAGTGGAACGGGACTCAGCCTTGGAAAAATGTCCCGACGCCGACGGAAGCAGTCAAAAATGTTCCGGCTGCTCCGCGACCGGGCGTCCCGATGACGGGCGACTTCGGCGCCGGTAGCCGCGGCAGCGTCGCGATCCACATCAACGGCAACAGTCACGATCCGGAAGCACTCGCGACACTGGTCCAGCGCCGCGTCGACGAGTCCATGAACTGGCGCACCCACGATAGCGAGTCCGAGTACACCTAAAGAAGAGCCCGGCCTTGAGAGCCGGGCACTTCGTTTGCGCGACTGCAAAAATGCAACAGCCTTGTATGCAAATGCGGTCTTCTCCAGACTGCCAGTCTTGATCAGGCAAACGCTCGCAATTACGCGCCAAACTGAGGTCGAGTTCGAGACTACTCACGTTTCAAAGCGACAGAACTTTCTTACTCAACAAGCGCAAGATCTCGATTGAGAGTGCGCCCTCACGAAAAGCAACCATGTCCCGAGAGAACGAACCGTTCGACAACTCTATCAAAGGCGACGTCGGCAATGTCACCCCGACAACACCGCTCCGACTCGTGACTGCTGCGAGGCTCGCGTTTCCAGATGGATCGATGAAGGTAGCTGGGCTTCGCCGTGAGATCGCCCGCGGCCGGCTCGCCTACGAGATGATCGCCGGCAAGCAGTACACAACGCTCGCCGATATCGAGGAGATGAGAAAGCTATGCCGCGTCCGGGCAAAGGCCCCCGCCTCTACAGGCGTCCTGCGCGCAGCAAGGACGGCGTCACTGGCCGCGCCGCCTGGGTCGTTGTTGACCGCGGAAGGGAAGTCTCCACGGGAATTGCTGCAGGCGAAAATCGAGCGACTCCTCCAAAAGAAGCCGAAGAGTTCCTCGCGGAATACCTGACGAAAAAACACAAGGCTGATCGAAGGGTTCGAGACATCGAGAGCATCCATGTTGCGGATGTGCTGTGCACGTATCTTGAAGATCGTATCGATCTAGAAAAGCTGGAGGAGGAGTATGCCAAAGATGAGCGCGAGTTGCTCCAGTGCATCGGACGGCTGAACGACTATTGGGGGGCGAAGATGCTCTCCGAGGTCAACACAAACGCCGGCAAAGGATACGTCAAAGACCGAATTGGTAATGGCGGCGGCCGTGGGGGAGCGCGTCGCGACCTTGAGATACTTCGCGCAGCGGTCAATCACCATTCAAAGGAAAACCTTCACTATGGGGTTGTGAACGTGTGGTTGCCGGGACGTGGGGAGCCCCGGGATCGGTGGCTTACACGCAACGAGGCCGCCAGGATGATCTGGGCGGCTTATAACTACCGCGAGATTCAGACAATTCACGTGGGCCCCAACAAAGGCCAGAAGATCCGGACTGATCGCCGGCCTCTTCGGCACATCGCCCGTTTCCTGCTGATTGGCTGCTACACCGGCACGCGGGCGGGAGCGATTGCATCGGCCTCTAGACTGCGTGCTATGGGCAAGTCATACGTCGACCTTGAACATGGCCTTTTCTACCGCAAGCCAATTGGCAAGAAGGCGACGAAGAAGCGTCAAACGCCCGTCCAGCTTCCGCCGCGGCTACTCGCTCATCTACGACGCTGGGCCCGCCTAGGGATAGCCAAGGAGCACTTCGTCGAGTTCAACGGCAAACCGGTGCAGTCGGTCAAAAAAGGCTTCGCCAAGGTGGTGAACCTGGCGGGTATCGATCAGTCGACTGGCAAAGCCACGCCACACACGCTGCGACACACTGCGGCGACCTGGCTGATGCTAAACGGCACGAACCTTTGGCAGGCGGCGGGTTACCTCGGCATGAGTGTAGAGGTGTTGGAGCGCGTGTACGGCCATCACCATCCCCGTTACCAAGCGGAAGCGGCGGAAGGAATTACGCGAAAGCCAAAGAAGTGGACCTAGGGGACAAGACGCACTCGACCAGCGTCGCGTTTTGACATGTAGTTTCGGTCCGCGTTCCGCTTGTCCGTATCACGTCCCGCTTTTGTTCGCGTGGACTACGAGAGAACGCTACCAGCATATTGTCAGCAGGATTTCACCGGCGAGCAAAAGGCCGAGAGGTACATCGTCAACGCGAGCCAAGAAGCGCTGCGGATAGGTCGAGGAGATGACTGTTGAGACATGCGAACGACAATGAGAGGAATGCTCCTGCGCCACGCAGGGGAATGACGAAGGACGAGGCCGCTGACTATTGCGGATGCGCGACAACGGCCGCTTTCGACGTTTGGATCCGAAAAGGGATCGTCCCTGGTGCCATCCCTGGCACTAACCGGTGGGACCGTAAGGCAATCGATCTCGCATTGGACAGGGCCTCAAATATCGAGACCGAGGCTCGATCCGTTAGCCTTTTGGCTGAATGGAAGGCAAGTAAGGCTGCCAACCGTTGACACCGCCCGGGCGGCTGCCGCTACATAACCACCTTCTAATTTGAATGAGGATCGACAATGCGGGTCAATCTCGTGGGTCTATACTGGACCCAGGCGACCCTAAAAAGCGGTGAACGGGTCAAGTATTACTACGCTTGGAAGGGCGGTCCGCGCATTAAGGCACAATACGGAACTCAGGCTTTCCTCCGAGAGTTCAATGAGAAAATTGCAGCCCGCAAGCTCCCGCCCAAAGGCGTCGTGTTTTCTCTGATCGCAGAGTTCAAGGCCTCCACAGAGTTCAGGCAGCTCGCCGATAAGACCAAGAAGGATTACCTCCGCTACATCAAGTCGATCGAGGAAAAATTCGGGGACATGCCAATCGGCGCTCTCGAAGAACCCGGCGCCCGCGGCGAGTTCAAGGAGTGGCGCGACGGTATGGCCGATAATCCGCGGAAAGCGGACTATGCTTGGACCGTGCTCGCCCGAATCTTCTCTGTTGCAAAAGACCGCGGACGAATTAACACCAATCCTTGTGAGCGGGGCGGCCGACTTTATGAGAGCGGAGACCGCCTCGAGAAGGTTTGGGGCGAGAGCGCCATCCAGCAAATGATCGAATCGGCCTCCAGCCCGTTGGTGGATGCCATGATGCTCGCCCTTTGGACCGGTCAACGCGAAGGCGATCTGCTCAAGCTGAAGTGGTCGGACTACGACGGCAAATACATCCGTCTGATCCAATCCAAGACCATCCGTCACGGCAAGAGGAGTAAGGCAAAGCGCGTCACCATTCCGGTCAGCGGACCGCTCAAAACATACCTCGACGCCAGCAAGAGGCGGGGCATCTACATCCTGATGAATACCCGCGACCAACCTTGGACCGAAGACGGATTCCGTTCGTCCTGGGCCAAGGCGTTCGACAATGCCGGCATCAATGAGGATCTGACGTTTCATGATTTGCGTGGTTCGGCAGTGATCCGCTTGGCACTCGCGGGTTCGACAGTCCCCGAGATCGCAACGTTCACCGGTCATAGCCTAAAGGACGTCGAGAGCATTCTGGACAAGCACTATCTCGGACGGGACGTGAGGTTGGCTGAGAGCGCTGCGCGCAAGCTTGAGGCAATGTTCCAAGGCATCACACTGGGAAAATCCAGCGATCCATTGACGGAGAACGTCTGTTAACCACGCTTATCATCAGCGCAGGCGGAATGGGCGCCGCCGTACTTGCGTCGCGGAACCTGCTGCTTTCGGATTATTGACTGAGGTGAAAGTACGCCGTTTAGGTCTACCGCCGTAGATCGTTCACGGAACGCAAATGACAAAGATTACGAAAAGCCGTCTCCACCTGCTCTTAGAGATGGAGAGGATCATCGGCGGGGAGTGCTACAACGCAAAAACACAAAACTGGGGGCCCAACGGAGTGTTTGAAGGAGAAGGCCGCCACTTCCCATATCCGATTACATTCATCGACTCGGACGGCAACAAAATAAAGAGAAAGAATGTAGATAGCTCGCTGTCGGCGGAGGTAGCAGTCACCGGATACTATGCGTTCGGAGCGAACCAGCTACTGATAATGCGGGCCTTGGACAAAGTTATCAGGCATTTGGAAGACAACCACGGTCTAAGCATCAGCTAACGTGGTGTCGCGATGAACTTCGCATCCTTAGCAGAATGCATCCAAACCCTGCGTAAGCCATATCCCTATCTAAGCGGAATGCTCCGAAATATGGTTGCATGCAAAAGGGAACATGGTGCCGTGTTTGTTCGGATTGGGGTAACGGGGAAAGGCATCGAGCCCAATTATTTGGTGACGTCGAATCGGTCTTATCCGGACGGATTTCCGGAAGGGCGCCCGAAGTTCATGGTCGCATACAGTGGCCGAACTCATGAACCATTCGATTGGGAAGACATCGACTTGAACCCTCTGAGTTGGAGCGACGAGCTGTTGGACGGGTCGCAGGCGCTTGCGCTCTTCAAAGAGGTGAATGGACGGACTCGTTGAGCGTCCATAGCCTGCCCTGAACACGCGCTCCTCCATTCCGCACTAGGAGACGTTGCTCCTCGCTCATTTAGCGCCGGCACAGGGCCCGTTGGCGATTGCTCATAGGCTGGGTTCGATCACTCAGCAGAACGTTTGTCGCACAAGAGCGTCTAAATGGCGTCAAAACGCGTCTAAACGTTCTCACTCTGTGCTTTCTGTGTGAGACGCTAGATGCTTGATTTTGCGAGAGTTATAATGGTGGGCGCACCAGGGCTCGAACCTGGGACCCGCTGATTAAGAGTCAGCTGCTCTACCAACTGAGCTATGCGCCCGAAAGGCGGTCAAAGCCTTGCGAGGCCGGTCGTTTAGCAAAGCGATCCGGGTCTGGCAAGCGATCGGACGCAAGTTTTCCAAGGTCTCGTCGCTAGCTCCGGAAATGCGAAAAGCCGCTGGATTCCAGCGGCTTCGCCAGGGTTCACGGCGCGAGAGCCGGTCCGTTCAGAGCCGGCCCTCCCGGTCCCGGTCGGGACCGCGGTCACGGTCGAAGCGGTCATGATGGAAATGGTCCACGCCCCGTTCCATCATGCGGTCCATGCGGTCCATGAAGTGGTGGTGGCGCGGGCCGTCCTCGCCGCCGCCGAACGGGCCGCGGTGCCGGGTCAGCACGGCGAGGCGCCGTTTCTGGCCCTCGTCGAGGGTCTTGTAGAGCGGATCGGCGGCATCGGCGATCTTCTTCAAGGCGGCGGAGCTGGCCCCCATGTCCTCGGCGCGCTGGCGCAGGCGGGCGATCGGATCCTCCGGTCTATCGGCATCCCTCGACGCGTCGCCGGGTGCGGCATTCATCCGCGCATTGGCACGGTCGATGCGCAGCTTGGCGAACTCCCGCACGGCCGCCTCGACCGGCGGCCACAGCTTCTCCTGTTCGGGGTTGAGCCTCAAGCCGGCATGGACGGCGGCAATCCGCGCATCGACGAAGGCGGCGCGGTCCTCGGGGTTCATGCGGATGTGGCGGACGTGCTCCATCCACGGGCGATGAAATTGGGCATAGACCGCGCCCGAGCCGGCGATGCTGAGCACGGCGATGGCGGCAATGGTGAATTTCTTCATCTTGGCCTCCTCCGGAAGGATGCCCGCGAGGATGAGCGCGAGCAGGCTGTCGCGCAACTTACAACTTGGACAGGAAGCGCGCTCTGTTAGAAATGTACCGCCGTGAATGCCCGTTCAGATGCAAACTGAAACGATTTGCAACAAAAAAGGGCTTCCGTGCGGTGCGCGGAAGCCCTCCCTGGCCGCCGGTGGCGGTCAGTTCGTCGTGCTTTTGGCTTCCTTCACGAACTCGTCGATCAGCGCCTGGCCGACGCGGCCGGCGGCATCCTTGTAGACCGGCTCCATCGCCTTGCGCATCGCCTCGTCCTGCTCGGCCGTGAGCTTGATGATCTCGCTCTTGCCGCTCTTCTTGATCTCGGCCAGCGCGTCGTCGTTCTCCTTCTGCGACTGCGCGTTGCTGAAATCGGTCGCTTCCTTCATCGCCTTCGACAGCTGGCCACGGATGTCGGCCGGGAGATCGTCCCAGAACTTCTTGTTCACGATCACGACGTAGCCGATGTAGCCGTGATTGGTCTCGGTGATGTATTTCTGCACCTCGTGCATCTTCTGGGTATAGATGTTCGACCAGGTGTTCTCCTGGCCGTCGACCACGCCGGTCTGCAGCGCCTGGTACACTTCCGAGAATGCCATCACCTGCGGCAGCGAGCCGAGCGCCTTGAACTGGGCCTGGATCACGCGCGAGGATTGGATGCGGAATTTGACGCCCTGGTAGTCCGCGGGCGTGATCAGCTTCTTGTTCGCGCTCATCTGCTTGAAGCCGTTGTCCCAATAGGCAAGGCCGGTGATGCCCTTGGCATCCAGCAGCTTGAGCAGCTTGGTGCCGAGCGGCCCTTCCGTCACCTTTCGCAGCGTCTTCAGGTCCGGAAGGATGTAGGGCAGATCGAACACCTCGAACTCGCGGATGCCGAGCGGCCCGAACTTGGAGTTGGACGGCGCCAGCATCTGCACGCTGCCGAGCTGCAGCGCCTCGAGCTCTTCCTTGTCCTTGTAGAGCGTCGAGTTCGGATAGACCTCGACCTTGACCTTGCCGCCGGTGTACTTCTCGGCGAGCTCCTTGAACTTCTCCGCGCCCTTGCCCTTCGGCGTGTCGGTGGCGACGACGTGGCTGAATTTGATGATGATCGGTGATTGGGCCAGTGCCGGCCCGCTCAAGCCAAGTGCCAGAGCCGCGATGGACGCAGCGATCGCCAAGGTGCGCATAATTTCTCCCTGTTGTTTGTTTGGGCCGCCCGGCGGTGCCGGGTAGCCAATCTTATGCCGGCTGCATCAATAGCGGCTCGCCTGCACGCTCGCTATTGGCCCTTAGCAGGGCAGCCATTCATGGTGCACGCCGCGCGCACCGCTGCGCCCCCTCTCCCGCTTGCGGGAGAGGTGCAACAACTCGCAGCTTCGTTCGTCAGCTCGCCGCGGCCGTCGTCACCGTGTCGCGCTGGCGCTTCATGACGATCTTGTTGAGCGCGCCGAGATAGGCCTTGGCCGAAGCCACCAGCGTATCCGGATCCGCCGCGCGCGCCGTCATCGAGCGGCCGTCCTGCGCCAGCCGCACCGACACTTCCGCCTGCGCGTCGGTGCCTTCGGTGACGGCGTGGACCTGGTACAGCTCGAGCTTGGCCTCGTGCGGCACCAGGCGCTTGATGCAGTTGAACACGGCATCGACCGGGCCGTTGCCCTCGGCTTCCTCGATCTTGATCTGGCCGTCGACGTCGAGCTTCATGGTCGCGCGCTGCGGGCCATGGGTGCCGGCGATCACGGTCAGCGAGGTCAGCTTGATGCGGTCGTGCGAGGCCGCCATCTCCTCGTCGACCAGCGCCTCGATGTCCTCGTCGTAAATGTCCTTCTTGCGGTCGGCGAGCGCCTTCATCCGCGTGAACGCATCCTCCAGCTGGTTCGGACCGAGCTTGTAGCCCATCTCCTCCAGCTTGTGCACGAAGGCGTGGCGGCCGGAATGCTTGCCGAGCACCAGCGATGACTGCTTCAGGCCGACCATCTCGGGGCGCATGATCTCGTACGTCGAAGCGTCCTTCAGCACGCCGTCCTGGTGAATGCCGCTCTCATGCGCGAAGGCGTTCCGGCCGACGATCGCCTTGTTGTACTGGACGGGAAACGAGGTCGCCGCCGACACCAGCTTCGAGGCGCGGGTCAGCTGCGTCGTGTCGATCTTGTTCCAGTAAGGGAATTTGTCGTTGCGCACGTTGATCGCCATCACGATCTCTTCGAGCGCGGCGTTGCCGGCGCGCTCGCCGATGCCGTTGATGGTGCACTCGACCTGGCGCGCGCCGCCGGTGATGCCGGCCAGCGAATTGGCCACCGCCATGCCGAGATCGTTATGGCAGTGCACGGAGAACACCGCCTTGTCCGAGTTCGGCACGCGCTCGATCAGCGTCCTCATGAAATGGGTGTATTCCTCCGGCACCGTATAGCCGACGGTGTCGGGGATGTTCACCGTGGTGGCGCCGGCCTTGATCACGGCTTCGACGATGCGGCAGAGAAAATCCATCTCGCTGCGGGTGCCGTCCTCGGCCGACCATTCGACGTCGTCGATCTGGTTGCGGGCTCGCGCGACCATGGCGACCGAGGTCTCGATCACCTGCTCCGGGGTCTTGTTCAGCTTCACCCGCATGTGCAGCGGTGAGGTCGCGATCACGGTATGAACGCGGCCGCGTTTTGCAAATTTCACCGCCTCGGCGCAGCGGTCGATGTCGGCGGGATGGGCGCGCGACAGGCCGGCGATGACCGAATTCTTGGAGCGGCGGGCGATCTCGCTGACGGCCTGGAAGTCGCCTTCCGAGGTGATGGGGAAGCCGGCCTCGATGACGTCGACGCCCATATCATCCAGAAGCTCGGCGACCTCGAGCTTCTCCTCGAAGGTCATGGTGGCGCCGGGGCACTGCTCGCCGTCGCGCAGCGTGGTGTCGAAAATGATGACGCGGTCCTTCTCGGACTTGTTCACGGTGGCCATTCCTAGATTTCCTTTTGAGCGTTTGCGCCGTTCATTCCTTGGCGCTTGAGGTGTCCGGTGATCTCGACCAACCCCTGAGCGCCCAGGCGCATGGCGCCCAGCCGGCCCTCAGGGGCAAGTAAGAAGAAGGCCGCCAATAAGGAGGAGGGTGGGCAGCGACGCGGCCGGGATCGTGGCGGCGGCCTGAGCCACCTCCCCCGAAATCCCCTCGATATGGCCGCGAATCAGCATTGCCGGACCCGTTTGAGCCTCAAATCCTCGGTCAAAACCGTTGACGGTTGGTTGCCGGGAGGCTCGATGCACCCGTTTCTAGACGAGAAATGGCCGCAACTGCAACGCCAAAAGATGGTCAACATACGTGACCTAATAGCTCGACGTGGATTTCGCTTCCGCTCCATCCAGGCTGCAAGATTTGCGAGGGAGAGCCTAGGCGGTGCCAGTGCGGCGGGCGCGCGCCCTACTCTCCCAGCGGTTCAGCATCTGGCCGAGCTCGCCTGTCGCCACCGGCGCAGCAGTGCCGGCCTTCACGATCTCGTTGGTGTTGGCTGGCGCGTGGGCCGCGAGCCAGTCCGGCTCCGTGTACTCGCGCCAGCGGCGTGCCTCCGCCCGCCTTTTTCGCGAGACGTGGTCCCGCGTGAAATAGCCAGCCGCAAATGCGAACGAGACAAGGACAACCAGGACGACGGCTTGCACAATGAGCTCCAGCTTTATCCCCTTAGCGCCCTGCACTCCAAACGCACTCGAAGGTGACGAAATTGCGACCTGCGATCACTCAGCGGTTTCAAGTCAACCCCTCGCAACCGGACGCGGACCGGACTAACCTCCGCCTCGCTTGGCCGGATCAACCGGCCGGCCGAACATAACCGGGAGGATACGATGACACGCCAGGAGGCTCCTGAGCAGGAGCAGCGTGCGCAGAATGCTGCGCTTTCACGACGAACGCTTGTCGGGGGACTGGCGCTCGGCGCCGCGGCCACGCTGGCGGGCCCCGCGCTGGCCCAGACCGGGCCTGCCGCACCGCCGACGACGATCACGACGCCGCCGCGCGATTTCGGCCCTGGTGGCGCGCCGACGACCTATTTCTGGGACCCCGACATCATCGCGGTCGATCCGTCCTTCAACGACCTCGCCCAGCCCAACACCGCGATCAAGCGTCTCTATACGGGCCTGCTCTGGGCCGAAGGTCCGGCGTGGAGCGCGCAGGGCCGCTATCTCCTATGGAGCGACATTCCCAACAACCGGCAGATGCGCTGGACCGAGGATGACGGCCGCGTCAGCGTTTTCCGGTCGCCCTCCAACAACTCCAACGGCAACTCCTTCGACTTCCAGGGCCGCCAGCTCTCGTGCGAGCACCTGACGCGGCGGGTGACGCGCTACGAGCATGACGGTACCGCCACGGTGCTCGCCGAGTCCTATCAGGGCAAGAAGCTGAACTCGCCGAACGACATCGCCGCGCATCCCGACGGCAGCTATTGGTTCACCGATCCGCCCTATGGCGGCCAGCTCTACGAAGGCGAGCCCGACGTCGCGGGCGGCCCGAGCAATGCGGGCGGCAAGCTCAATCCGCGGATCGGCCAGCCGGCCGGCTTCGTGCCGGGCAAGCGCGAGCTGCCGACCAATTGCTACCGCATCGATCCCTCCGGCCGCATCGACCTCGTCGTCACCGAGGACCAGGTGCCCGACCCGAACGGGCTCTGCTTCTCGCCGGACTACAAGAAGCTCTACATCGCCTCGACCGGCAAAGGGCCGGGCGACACCGGCGCTGGCGGCAAGGGCGAGATCTTCGTGTTCGACGTCGGCACGGACAACAAGCTGTCGAACCTGAAGAGGTTCAGCGATTGCGTGATCGACGGCGTGAAATGCGGACCGGACGGTCTGCGCTGCGACGTCAACGGCAATCTCTGGGCCTCCAGCAATGCCGGACGCGCCGTGGGTTATAGCGGCGTGACGGTGTGGTCACCGGAGGGCAAGCTGCTCGGGCGCATCCGCCTGCCGGAAGTGTGCGGTAACGTCTGCTTCGGTGGCCCCAAGCGCAACCGCCTGTTCATGGCCGCGAGCCAATCGCTCTACGCCGTGTACACGGCGACGCAAGGCGCCGGGCCGGGCTGAGCGGCGCCCCTCCACGAGCGAGCGCGCCGGCGTGAAGCGCCGGCGCGGAGTCTTTGCGTTTTGTGACGATACCGCGACACGCCGACCGTCGCTTTCCGACCGTCGAGCAAATCTCCGCCATCATAGCAACGAAGATAGGTCGCGCAGCAGAACCGTGGCGCGGCGTGAAAGCATGACGCTATCTCCAGCCGGCCTCGGGCATGAAGTGGGAGTTGCGCAATGCGCCGCATGCCAAACGATACCATGATCGTCAGCGTTGGAAGCCAGGAACTCGTGACCGAGTTCGGAGACCCCGGACTTCAAATCGACGGCCATGGCGGAAATGACATCATGATCGCGACGGTCGATGACGGGCCCAGCAGCCTGCTGTTCGTCGGTGACGAGGCGATGCTGGAGGGCCGATCGCATGGCGGCAACGACCTTCTCGTCGCGACCGTCCAGGGTCGCCTGACCTATTCATACCTTGACGGGGACGCGCAGATCATGTCCGGCCAGGCCCATGGCGGCAACGACGTGCTGCATGTCGAGGCCGCGCGCGCGACCTTTGCGAACGTCTACCTCTCGGGGGACGCCGAAATCGCCATGACAGGCGAAGCCAAGGGCGGCAACGACCTCATCACCGCAGAGATGGGCGACCGATCGTATGGTGCGTTCAGCGGCGATTCCGGATCGCTCATGAGCGACAACGCCCGAGGCGGCAACGACGTCATCAGCGTGGTCCAGGCCGGCCTCTCTGGAAACGTGTCGATGTCCGGTGATGCCTTGATATCCATGATCGGCAATGCGCGCGGCGGTAGTGACATGCTGATCTATACGATCGGGGCCGACGCGCGGTCCGGCGGCGCATCGCTTTTCGGCGATGGCGGCTACATGAGCGACAATGCCCGCGGCGGAGACGACGTCCTGATCGCAAGGGTCGACGGCAACCCCGATTCGACTTCCATCACCCTCGTCGGCGATGGCTCGCTGATGTCCGGCAACGCACAGGGGGGCAGCGATATCCTCTACGGGAGCGACCGCGGCGACCGGTTGTATGGCGATGCAAGCATCTACACCCCCGCCGTGGGCGGCTCGATCGCGGGCGGCCGGGACATCCTCAACGGCGGCGGCGGCAACGATCAGATCTGGGGCGGACCGAACAACGACCTGTTCGTCTTCAACGCGGCTTCAGGCCAGGACGTGATCAACGATTTCGATCAGGGCAACAAGGCTGGAGGCAGCACCGCAGCCGAGCACGACGTCATCGACGTGCACCGTTACGGCTTGGCAGGATGGAGCGCGTTGAAGGGCCTGATCGGCAACGACGGCTCCGGCAACGCCGTGATCCACCTGACGACCGATGACACGATCACGCTGAACGGAATCCACGCCGCCGATCTCAAGGCCACGGATTTCATCATCTGACGCGCGGTGAGACCGCCGGCCTCGCATCGCTCCCGCCGCGATCCTCGCGGCGGGCCTTTCTCTTCGTCCAGACCGCTAGCGCCACGCTGGCATGGGAGGACCTATCCTGCGATCTTGCCGTTACCCCTGTTTGGGTGAGAGGCGCGAGATGGACGATCGACCAAAGCAGACCAAGAGCCTGACGCAGGATGACGGGTTCGTCCGGGTCCGGGGTGCGCGCGAGCACAACCTTAGGAATGTCGACGTCCGCATTCCGCGCAACGTCCTCGTCGTGTTCACGGGCGTGTCGGGCTCCGGGAAATCCTCGCTCGCCTTCGGCACGATCTATGCCGAGGCGCAGCGGCGCTATCTGGAATCGGTGTCGCCCTATGCGCGGCGCCTGTTCCACCAGATGCAGATCCCCGAGGTCGACGACATCGAAGGCCTGCCGCCGGCGGTGGCGCTGCAGCAGCAGCGCGGGGCGCCGACGACGCGGTCCTCGGTCGGCAGCGTCAGCACCATCTCGAACCTGCTCCGGATGCTCTATTCCCGCGCCGGCGACTATCCGCGCGGCCAAGCGATGCTCTATGCGGAGGCGTTCTCGCCCAACACGCCGGAGGGCGCCTGCCCGACCTGCCACGGCATCGGCCGGATGCTCGACGTCACCGAGAAGTCCATGGTACCCGACGACACCAAGACGATCCGCGAGCGCGCTGTCGCGGCTTGGCCGAGTGCCTGGCAGGGCCAGAACCTCCGGGACATCCTGACGACGCTGGGCTACGACGTGGACAAGCCCTGGCGCGAATTGCCCAAGAAGGACCGCGACTGGATCCTGTTCACCGAGGAGCAGCCGACCGTTCCTGTCTATGCCGGCTACGATGCCGCCGAGGTCAAGCGGGCGCTACGCCGCAAGGAGGAACCGAGCTATCAGGGCACCTTCACCGGCGCCAAGCGCTACGTGATGCAGACCTACGCCAAGTCCGAGAGCGCGATGATGAAGCGCCGCGTCGCGCAATTCATGATCACGCGGGACTGCCCGACCTGCCACGGCACAAGGCTGAAGCCCGAGGCGCTCAAGGTGAGGTTCGCAGGATTCAACATCGCCGAGATGTCGCACCTGCCGCTCAAGCAGTTGCACGAGGTGATCAAGCCATTTGCGAGAGCTTCGTGGGACAAATCGGAGAAGACCGTTGTTGCCAGGCGCATCTGCGAGGATCTGTCGGCGCGCCTCGCCGTCCTGCTCGATCTCGGCCTCGGCTATCTCGCCTGCGAACGCAGCACGCCGACGCTGTCACCGGGCGAATTGCAGCGGCTGCGTCTGGCGACGCAAGTCCGCTCCAACCTGTTCGGCGTCGTCTATGTGCTCGACGAGCCGTCGGCCGGCCTGCATCCCGCCGACACTGAGGCGCTGCGGCACGCACTGGACAGGCTGAAAGGTGCCGGCAACTCCATCTTCGTGGTCGAGCATGAGATAGAAGTGATCAAGCACGCGGACTGGCTGGTGGATGTCGGCCCGGACGCCGGCGACGGCGGCGGGCTCATTCTCTACAGCGGGCCCCCGGCGGGGCTCAGCGCGATCGCGCAATCGCGGACCGCGCATTATCTCGCGCATCCCCGCAAGAAGCTGCCGACGGTCCGCCGCGAGCCGGAAGGAGATCTGAAGCTCAGGGGCGTGACCCGCAACAATCTGCGCGGCCTCGACGTCGACATTCCGCTCGGAATCATCGCCAGCATCACCGGTGTGTCGGGCTCCGGCAAATCCAGCCTGATCAGCCAATTCCTCGTCGAGACCGTGGCCGCGCATCTCGGCCATTCGCTTGCCACCGACGCCGACGACGACAGCCTGGCGCCGACCGTCGAGACGCTGGGCGGCAAGATCGTAGCCGGCCTCGACCACGTCAACCGCCTCGTCGTCGTCGACCAGAAGCCGATCGGCCGCACGCCGCGCTCCAACCTTGCGACCTATACCGGCCTGTTCGATCACGTGCGAAAACTGTTCGCGGCGACGCCGCAGGCAAAGTCGCGCCGCTACGACGCCGGCCGCTTCTCCTTCAACGTCGCCAAGGGCCGCTGTGCGACCTGCGAGGGCGAGGGCTTCGTCTGCGTCGAGTTGTTGTTCCTGCCCAGCGTCTACGCGCCCTGCCCGACCTGCAAGGGTGCGCGCTACAACGACAAGACGCTGGAGGTGAAGATCAACGGCAAATCCATCGCGGACGTGCTGGCGATGCGCGTCGACGAGGCCTTCGAGTTCTTCGAGCGCGATTCCACGCTGAACCGGTCGCTGTCGGTCGTGCGCGAGGTCGGGCTCGGCTATATCCGCCTCGGCCAGTCCGCGACCGAGCTGTCGGGCGGCGAAGCCCAACGCATCAAGCTCGCGACCGAGCTGATGCGTCCGCAACGCGGCCACACGCTCTATGTCCTGGACGAGCCGACCACCGGCCTTCACCCGCGCGACGTCGAGCGCCTGATCGCGCAGCTCGAACGCATCGTGGACGGCGGCAACAGCGTGATCGTGGTCGAGCATGACATGGACGTCGTGGCGCACAGCGACTGGATCATCGATCTCGGACCTGGCGCCGGTGACGAAGGCGGCCGTGTCGTCGCATCGGGGACGCCCGAGCAGGTCGCCAAGGCCGGCGGGAAGACCGCGCCTTATCTGGCGCGGCGCCTGGCGCAATAGCGCGCGCAGCGATCGTCGGCATGGTCCCCTCGCGGTCATTTCGCAATTGCGTTCCACGCCGTCGAAGACGGACCCCGACTTTCGCGATGTTGACTTTCCACCGTCCCGCTCCCCATACTTCGCGAACAACAACAAGATCGAACGACGGTTTTGAGGGAGGATAGGATGCCGACTTCACGCAGGCAGCTGCTGAAGACCTCGGCGGCTGCCGCCGCCGCACTCAGCCTCGATTGGACACGCGCCCAGGCACAAGCCGAGAATTTACGCATCGGCCTGATCTACGACCTCACCGGCCCCTTCGCCGCCGGCGGCTCGGTCGCCTCGTCGATCGGGGCGCAGATCGCCATCGATCTCGTCAACGAGAAGGGCGGTGTCGGCGGCAAATACAAGGTTGCTCCGGTCGCCGCGGATTCGCAGAGCAAGCCCGACGTTGCGATCAACGAGGCCGAACGCCTGATCAGCCAGG
Source organism: Bradyrhizobium sp. USDA 372 (assembly GCF_053629095.1). Classification (NCBI taxonomy): domain Bacteria; kingdom Pseudomonadati; phylum Pseudomonadota; class Alphaproteobacteria; order Hyphomicrobiales; family Nitrobacteraceae; genus Bradyrhizobium; species Bradyrhizobium sp. USDA 372. The sequence goes on from NZ_JBRJHR010000001.1 coordinate 2,108,978, forward strand.
AGAAGATCGACATCCTCAACGGCGTCTATGCGAGCTCGCATGCGGTGCCGCTCGCGGCCAAGGTCGAGCAGCAGAAGAAGATCCTCTGGATCACGACCGCGGTCTCGACCGCCGTGTTCAAGGACAAGAACCTGCAATACGTGTTTCGCGCGCAGATCCATTCGGATCAATACGGCCAAGCCTTTGCAAGCTTCCTCACCGAGCATGCCAAAGCCAAGCTCGGCATGGACCCGAAGGAGGTCAAGGTCGCGTTGATCCACGAGGACGGCCCCTATGGCGTCGGCGTTGCTTCTGCCGACGAGACTTACGCCAAGGAGGCTGGCATCCAGGTCGTGCTGCGCGAGGGCTATTCGGCCTCTGCGCCCGACCTGTCGGTGCTCGTCACCAAGATCAAGCGCGCCAAGGCCGATGTGATCTCGCATGCGGGCTACAACCCCGACATCACCCTGTTCCTGCGCCAGGCGCGCGAGAGTGGATTGCGCTTCAAGATGCTGTTCGGAGCCGGCGCCGGCTACAGCCAGCTCGACAAGCTGCGCGCCACTTTCGGCGCCGACATCGACAATTTCTGCAACATCGACCCGGTGCCGGCGCAGCTGCTCGATCCCGCCAAGCTCGCGCCCGGAATGGGCGATCTGATCAAGACCATGGTCAGTCGCTACCAGGCCAAGACCGGCGCCACCGACGTGCCGCCACACTGCTCGATGGGCTTCAACCAGACCTGGGTGCTGCTCAACCACGTGCTGCCGGTCGCCAAGGAGAAGTACGGCAGCTTCGAGCCCGAGGCGATCCGGAAAGCGGCGCTCGACGTCGACATCCCCGCCGGCGGCACGATCCAGGGCTATGGCGTGAAATTCTTCCCGCCGGGCACGCCGCTCTCCGGCCAGAACGAACGCTCGACGCCGGTCGTGATGCAGAACGCCGGCGAGCACATCTCCGTGGTGTGGCCGACCAACATTCGTACGCAGGACCCGGTATTCCCGCTGCCGAAGGGCTCGACCTACGGGGCGTGAGGGGGCGGCACGGGCGGGGTACACCCTCCCCTGGAGGGGGAGGGTCGCTTCACGTCGAGCGAAGCGAGAGGTGAGGCGGGGTGGGGTGATCTCTCCACATGCACACTGCCCGATTGGAGAGATCACCCCACCCCGCTCGCGCTACGCGCGATCGACCCTCCCCCTCCAGGGGAGGGTAAGAGAGCAGCCCCCCTACAACACCACCCGTCTCCCCTCCTCCGCCGCCCAATACCCGGCGTAGTTCACCTTGATCGTCTCATAGGCTAGCGCGAGATCCGACAGCGGCTGGCGTCCGGTCGCGGCGCACTCCATGAAGTCCTGGATCTCCTGCAAATAGCCGCGCGTCCATTCCTCCTCGAGGCAGACATATTGCCAGCCGGTTTTGCGGTCGACCTTCTCGGTGATGTAGACGCTCGCGAGCTTCTCCTCGCTGGTCTGGTAGCTCATCAGATGATTGTTCGGCGTGATGTTGGCGAACAGGGAGCCGCCGCTCGTATAGGTCTCGATCAGATTGCGCACGCCGCCCATGATCATGTCGCCGGAGAACACGGTGGCCTTGGTGCCGTCGGAGAAGGTTGCGGTGAGCGTACCCCAATCCTCGACGTCGACGGGATTGGCCTTGATGTAGCTGCGTTCCTCCGGCTTCAAGCCGGCGGTGACGTTGCCGACATCGCCGGTGACGCTGGCGACACGGATGCGCTCGCCGCGCGCCTTGGCTTCGACCTGCTTCAGATACAGCACGGCCGAGAGCGGATGGCAGCCCATGCGGATCAGCGAGCCGCCGCCCGTCATCGCCCATTGCGCAGCATGCGCGGCGTGCGAGCCGGAATGGCTCTCCTCGCCCTTCATGAACAGGATCTTGTCCTTGGTCGCCTTGATGATCTCGGCGGTCTTGGTCACGGCCGGCGCGTAGATCCAGTCCTCGGCATACATGAAGAGCTTGTCCGTGCGCTCGATCGCGGCGCGCGTCCTGTCCATCTCCTCGATCACGCGCTCATACATCAGCGCCTTCGGCACGTGCTTGCCGATCGGCTGCTGATCGCCTTCGCGGCCGAAATAGCCGGCGAACGGCTTTTCGCAGATGACATGCTTGCCGGCCTGCATGGCGGCGACGATCATCTCGGCATGAAGATTGGGCGGGGTGCAGATATCGACGACATCGAGATCGCGGTCTGCGATCAGCTCGGCGAAGCTGCGGTAAACACGCGGGATATTGTGATGGCGGGCGAACGCGACAACCTTGTCGCCGCGGGCAGCGACCGCCGCGACCTCGACGTCAACGCCATAGACGCGCCGGAACGCATACATGTGCAGCTCCGACACGAAGCCGCAGCCGACGAGTCCCACCCTGATCCTGGCCATAGCGCCCCCTTTGCAATGGGCGGCACTATAGCGCGCCTGGAGGCCTAATCCACCGAGACGCGCACCACGCCGGCGCTCATCATGCCGAGCGCGCGGGCGGCGGGCACCGAGAGATCGACGATGCGGCCGCGGATGAACGGGCCACGATCATTGACGCGGCACTGGATCGTGCGTCCGCTGTAGGACACCCTGAGCACGGTGCCGAACGGGCGCGTGCGATGGGCGCAGGTCAGCTCGCCGCCTTTGCCGGCTTTTGCGTATCCGTAGTAAGAAGCAAGCCCGCTTTCAGCGTGGGCAACAGAAAAGGCAAAAAGCAAAAAGCTGGCCAGAGCTACCAATAGCGTCGTCTGCGCTTGCACGGCACCCTCCCGGTTCCCTGCCCGGCCCTGCAAACGTCGCTTTGTTCCTCAAAGTTCCAGGAGCATTGCCGGGCGATGCCCGGCAATGCCATCACACTTTGTTACTGCCGGTGGAACACCAGCGTGCGGACCTCGATGCTTTCGCGGGGCGCCGCATCGGCCGGCGTGGTCGGATCGAGGAACGCGGTGTGCGGCCCGAAGCGGGTGCGGCCGTCGGTTGCGGAATCGTAGCACTTCAGCAGCAGCACCTCGTCCGGCGTCATCTCAGGGAAATAGAACCAGCGGTGGTTCGGATTGTATTTCACCGAGTAGGTCTCGCCGCGGCGGTTGGGATAGATCAGGTCGGAAGCGACGAGGTCTTCCGGCGCCACCGTCGTGCCGTCGGCCATGGCGAGCGGTGAATCGCGCAAGGGGCCGCGGATCGGCCGCCACAGATTGATCACCTGCACGCGGCCCTTCAACAGTTCCTCGGCCTCGTCGGGCAGATGCTCGCGCACGCGGTTGGCACCGGAGATTGCGGTCTGGTCGACATGGACGCGCGTGGCCGGCTGGCGCGGCCCGCCGCCGCGAATATCAGGCGCGCCTTCGACACGCTTGCGCACGGTGTGGTCGAAGATGAAGACGCGGTCGGCCTTCAGCGTCGCGCGCAGGAACGCTTCGACCGCTGGATAGTAAACGCTGCGGATGTCCTCGTCGTTGTAAAAATCCTTCACCTGCGTCGGGTGACGCACCAGCGCAAAGCCCTCGCGGTCCAGCGAGAAATTCTGCGCGATCAGCCGCGCATCGAAGATCGGGACCTGGTGCGGCTCCGGCAGCGAGGTGCTTTTCGGCTCACCCGGCGGCGGATCGAACGCGTAAGTGCGCGGCTTGCCGTCGATTGGCGCGAGATAGTTGAGTTCGGCAGTGACGAAGGGAAGCGATTCGATTTTTGTTTCTTGCAGGCCCATGGCCGGTCTCCCGATGTGGTCGTCGGATTGATTTTTGCGGGAGTGCACCGTGCCGCAAGAGGTGTGATGCAAATAGCAATGGGAGTGTTGTCGGGCGGAGAGAATGCAGAAGGAATATTTCGAAGAAGGCGATTGCGCTGGAAACCATCGCCTCTCCTCACGAGTCCTTGAGGTGCTCGTGAGAGCGTTTCTCCTTCTCCCCTTGTGGGAGAAGGTGGCGCGAAGCGCCGGATGAGGGGTATCTACCCGTGAACTCGACTGTGAGAGGTGAGCACGCGGAGGGAGACCCCTCACCCGTCTCGCCGCTACGCGGCGAGCCACCCTCTCCCACAAGGGGAGAGGGGGAAGAAGCGGCGTTGCCACCGAGAAAAAGGGCTACAACCCCGCTTTCGCGATCGCGCCCGCAAACGAGCGATCGACGATCTCCGCGGCATCGAGCTTCTGCTTGATCAGTCCCCAGCGGAAATACAGGTCGATCGTGCTCTGCTCGTCCGCGATCACGCCGTCGTCGATCGGCGCGATGCGGATCTTGGCGCGCGACAGCCAGTTCTGCGGCACGGTGGTCGGGATGTTCATCAGCCTGCCCCAGGTCGCAGCATAGCTGTCGACATTGTTCAGCGACCACGCCCGCGCCGCGGTGAGGCGACGGATGAAGTCGGTCAGCTCGGCGCGCTTGTCCCTGATAGCGTCGGGCCGCGCCACCTGGAAGCTCAGGCCCGGTGTCAGGCCTTCGGAGGTGATGATGCGGCGCGACTTGAACAGCACCTCCTCCTGGCTGACATAGGGCTCCCAGGTCGACCACGCATCGACCGATCCTTGGGTGTAGGCGATCTTGGCGTCCGACGGTGCCAGGAACGCGATCTGCACGTCGCTCGCGCTCCAGCCATTCTTCTCCAGCGCGGCGAGGATCAGCTGATGGCCGATCGAGCCGCGGCCGGTCGCGATCTTCTTAGCCCGGAGATCGGCAAAGCTCTTGATCGGCGAATTCTCGGGCACGAGGATCGCGAGCCCCTCGCGCGTCTGCCGGATGGCTGCGATCGCCTTCACCGGTGCGCCCGAGGCGGCGGCGAAGGTGAAGGGCGCATCGCCAACGAGACCGGTCTCGATCGCGCCGGCGCTGAGCGCCTCCAGCAGTGGAGCTGCCGCCGGAAACTCCTTCCACTCGATCTTGTAGGGGACGTCCTTGAGCACGCCGGCCGCTTCCATCACGGCCTGCGCATTGCCCTTCTGGTCCCCGACGCGCAAGGTGGTTTGCGCGGCTGCAACTTCAAGCGAAGCGAACAGCAGCGCGCCGGCCAGCATGAGGCGGATCATTCCGCCGCCTCGCCGCGAATGGCCTGGCGCTTGGCAACCAGCTCGCGCGTCAGCGGGATCAACTCGCGGCCGTATTCGATGGCATCGATCAGCGGATCGAAGCCGCGGATCAGGAAATGGCTGATGCCGAGATCATAATAATCACCGAAGACCTCCGCCACCTGCTGGGGGGTGCCGACCAGCGCGGTGGTGTTGCTGTTGGCGCCGGTGAGCTTTGCGATCTCGGTCCAGAGCCGCTTGTCGATCCGGCTGCCCTGGTCGGCCAGCGCGAGCAGGCGCCGGGCGCCGGCGGTGGCATGGCCGTCGGCGGGCTTGCGATACCCCGTCTTGTCCTGCAGCGCAGTGGCGCGCGCCAAAATTTCCTCCGCCTTCTCCCAGGCTTGCTTTTCGGTCGGGGCGATGATCGGCCGCACCGACAGGCTGAAGCGCGGCGTCGGCCGCCCCTGCCGCACCGCCGCGTTATGGACGCGCGAGGTCACATCGCGCACCTGTGCGTAGGATTCGCCCCACAGCGCAAAGGTGTCGGCGTGCTTACCGGCGACGTCGATCGCCGCGTCCGAGGCGCCGCCGAAATAGACGCGGATGCCTTCGGGGCGATACGCCTTCACCTGCGAGAAGGCGTTCTCGACCTGGTAGTACTTGCCCTTGTAGCTGAACGGCTTGTCGCTGGTCCATTCCAGCTTGAGCACATCGAGGAACTCGGAGGTGCGGGCGTAGCGCTCGTCCTTGTCGTCGAGGGTGTTGCCGTCCTGCCGCAGCTCGGTGGCGTTGCCGCCGGTGATGACATGGAGCGCGACGCGACCGCGGGAAAACTGGTCGAGCACTGCGAACTGCCGCGCCAGCAGCGTCGGCGCGGTGAAGCCGGGCCGCTGCGCGATCAGCACGTTGAGGCGCTCAGTGTGGCTCAGCACGTGCTGGGCGACTTGAAGCGCGTCGGGCGACGTCGAATGAAACGCCAGCAGCGCCCGGTCAAAGCCGGCATTCTCATGCGCCTTCGCCACCGTCTCGATGTGGGTCGGATTGAGCACCGGCCCTTCCCGGACGATGGTCTCGGATGAATTGTTGTTGCTGATAAAGCCGATGAACTCGATCGACATGATCGTCTCCCTGTTGATTCCTAGAGGCCGAGTGCGAGGCGGCCGAGGCCGATGCGCGTGGAATCGTCCTGCGGCGTGTGCACACGGCCGCACAGCACGTCGCGATAATGCCGCTCCAACGGATTGGCGCGGGACAGGCCGTGATTGCCGGTGAGCGACAGCGCATCCTCGACCACGGCAACGGCATTGTTGGTCACGGTGAGCTTGATGACGTTGGACTCGCTCGCGGCGAGCTGGACGCCGTCATCGAAGTCTCGGGCGAACGTGTCGATCAGCCGCGCGTTGACCGCGAGCCGCGCCTCGATCGCGCCGAGGATCTCTTGCGCCCGCGGCAGGCTCGCCAGCGGCGCGCCGAGGCTGGCGGGCACGCGCTGCTTCAGAAACGTGATCAGCCAGTCGCGCGCGGCACGCGCAACGCCGTCATAGATCGCGGCGACGAAGACGGTGTGAACGGTCGCTTGCGTGACGTCGAGCGTGCGCCAGTCCGCCGGCTTGCGCACATCGACCTCGCCATCGAGCGGGATCACGACGTCGTCGAAGATGACATCATGGCTGCCGCTGGCGCGCAGGCCGTGATGATCCCAGGTCTCGACGATGCGCGTGCCCGGCAGGCCGGCGGGCACCAGGAACTGGCCGACCCGCGGCTCGGCCTCGTCGGTGCGCGCCCAGACCAGGTACCATTTCAGGATCGGCGATCCCGTCGAATAGATCTTGTGGCCGGAAAGGCGCCAGCCAGTTTCGGTGCGCCGCGCGATCGTCGCCGGCAGGCCGCCACGTGCGGGCGAACCGAGCTCCGGCTCCACGCGCAGCGCGTTGATGAGTGCAAGGCCCTCGACGCTCTCGCGCGCGAGCTTGCGCGACAGCCGCGCCGGCCAATTCGGGCTGCGCGCCATCACGAGATGATTGATGTAATGCATCGACAGCACCAGCGCGGTCGACGGATCGGCCTTGCCGAGGATGCCGAGCACGCGCGCGGCATACCGCGCGCCGGCACCGGCGCCGCCATGGACCGCCGGCACAGTCAGCGACAGCAAGCCCGCCTCCGACAGCTCGCGAAAATTCTCGAAGGGAAAGCTGCCGATGCGGTCGTGCTCGGCCGCACGCGCGGCAAACCTTGCGGCAAGCGTCGCTGCGCCAGCGATGTAGTCGGGCTCGCTGTGAGCCGTGCGGCCCTTGGCTATGGAGGTCACCATGTGGCGTCCAGCCCCAACAAGCCAAGGATCTGGCGGCGCAGGTCAGCCAGATACGGATCGCCGCGATGGCGCGGATACGGACGATCGACGCGAATGTCTGCCTTCACCCGCGCGGGACGCTCGCTGAACACGATGACGCGGTTGGCGAGCACCAGCGCCTCCTCGGCATCATGCGTCACCAGCAGCGTGGTGAACCCCTTGCGCTGCCAGAGCGCGACGAGCTCGGCCTGCATGGTGATGCGGGTCAGCGAGTCCAGTTTTCCCAGCGGCTCGTCGAGGATCAGGATCTTGGGATCGTTGACCAGCGCCCGTGCCAGCGCGACGCGCTGCGCCATGCCGCCGGAGAGCTGGTGCGGATAGGCGTTGCGGAACGACGCAAGCCCGACGAGGTCGAGCGCGTCATCGACGCGCTGGCGCTGGCTCCTCAAAATGCCCTGGGCCTCGAGGCCCAGGGCGACGTTGTCCCAGACCGACCGCCAGGGAAACAGGGTCGGATCCTGGAACACGACGACGCGCGAGGGATGCGGGCTCCGGATGCGCGCCTCGTCCTCCCGCAGCCTTCCTGCCTTGGGCTTGTCGAGCCCGGCGACGAGCCGGAGCAAGGTCGACTTGCCGCAGCCAGAGGGCCCCAGCAGCGCAACGAACTCGCCGGGCTCGACCGAGATGCTGACGTCGCTCAGCACCGGCAGCTCGGTCCCGTCGATGTCGAAGGCGTGGCTGACCTGCTCGATGTCGAGCGCGGCGCCGGCGGCCGGATGCGCGACCGCTTCGGCAAGAGCTGCGGCTACCATTTGACGGTCCCCTTCTGCCAGACCAGGAGGCGATCGCGGATCGCAAACAGCAGCGTGATCGCGCCGGAGCAGAGCAGCGACATCACGATCAGCGCCGCATACATGTTGGCATAGGCGGCCCAGCCCTGCGCCCATTGCAGGTACCAGCCGAGCCCCGCCTTGACGCCGATCATCTCGGCAACGACGAGCACGGCAAAGGACGCGCCGAGCCCCATGAACAGGCCGACGAAGACGTGCGGCAGCGCCGCCGGAATCGCGACCTTCAGCACCAGGAACGACGGCTTTGCCCCCAGCGTGCGCGCGACGTCGTAATAGGCGTTGCTGACGCTCGCGACGCCCGACCAGGTCAGCACCGTCACGGGAAAGCCGGTCGCCAGCGCGATCAAAAACGTCGAGGCGCTCCAGCTCGACGGGAAGGTGAAGAAGGCAATCGGCAGCCAGGCGGTCGCCGGCAGCGGGCCGATGAAGCGCAGCACCGGATGCACCCAATAGCCGACCGCGCGCGACCAGCCGATCGAGACGCCGGTCAAAAAGCCGATCGTCGCGCCGATCAGATAGCCGCCGAGCTGCAGCTTCACGGACGCGAACACGCTGTCGAGCAGCTTCGGCAGATCGTCGGTATAGACCTCGATGATCGCCTGCGGCGGCGGGAAGAACGGCTGCGGCAGCCAGGCGAATTTTGCCGTCGCGACCTCCCAGACCGTCAGGAACACCCCGAGCGCGACCAGCCACGGCGCGCGCTTGTGCAACGCCTGTCCCGCCGCTCCCAGATAGTCGACCCCGATGGTGCCGAACAGCGCGATCGCTGCGATGATGAAGGCGGCGATGCCGAGCGAATGCGTGCGCGACCAGTCGCCGACATCCTGCCACCACAGGCAGGATAGCCCGAAGGCGATCCAGGCGACGCTGGCGAGCGCGCCAGTGCCGGATTCCCGGATCCAGCTCGCCAGCAGCGGCGCGCGCGAGGTGCGCGGCGCGCCGGAGGCGAGGCCGTCAGACAGCGAATACGTCGACATAGATGCGCTCCGCGAATTTGGCGGTGTCGGTGCTCTGCTTGAACACCTGCACGCTCTTGAGATCGTCGGCATAGGCCTTGAGCTCGCGCTTCAGGATGTCGCCGACGGGATGATGATGGTGGGTGTGGTAGCGCACCATGCCCTCGATATCGGCCAGCGTTGCCGCCTTGGGCGCATAGGGCTGGAATGATTTCGCGGCGACGGTCGCATTCTGCGCGGTGAACATCGCCGCATCGAGCAGCGCCTGGGTGATGGCGCGCGCGACTTGGGGTTCTTCGCGCACGAGCGAGCCGCGCAGGCCGAGGATGCAGCAGCTCTTCTCGCGGAATTCGCCGTCGAGGTTCGAGGCAACCTCCTTGTACTGCGTGTCCTTGAGCCAGAGATAGGCGAGCGGGTCGGACGACAGGAACGCCTGCACCTCGCCCTTCTCCACCGCGACATTGAGCAGGTTGCCGGGATAAGCGCGCCAATCGACATCCTTGACCGGATCGATGCCGAGCTTGGCCAGCTGGATCGAGAAGAAGTTCTTGTCGGGGCCGGCGAGATCGCCGACCGCGACGATCTTGCCCTTGAGGTCGGCGAGCTTCGAGACGCCGGAATCCGTGCGCGACAGCACGCGCATGCAGCCGCCATGGGTGCCGGCGGCGATCTTGACGTCGAACCCCTGCTCCAGCGGCTTCAGCCAGCGCAGCGCCATGCCGAGACCGGCGTCGCTCTTTCCGGTGGCGATCGCTTCGAGCAGCTGGTCGGTCGAGCCGGAATAGTTGACGAGCTCGACGTCGAGATTGTGCTTCTGGAAGAAGCCGTGCTCAATCGCGACAGGCACCGGCGCGAGACAGACGGCGCCGGCATTCCACGACAGCTTCAGCTTGCGCGGCGCGCCGGTGAGCGCGGGCGCGTCGGAGGCCGTGCGGCACAGCGGAAACTCGGAGAAGTCGACACCGGGCACGATAGCCCGCGGCGCAAAAGCCTGCGCGCCCAGCGCGCCGAGCGGCGCTGCGAAGGCGGCGGCGAGCCCTGCCTGAAGCAGGTGGCGCCGGTCGAGTTTCGATCCGCTGCGCTCGTTGTCGTTGGTCATCTGCCCCTGGCTCCTGCTGGCACGGCGCCGCCGTGTGCGCAACGGGTCGCGTTGCGCATGTTCCGTGCGGAGCTGCGTTGAGAGAAAATTGTTCCGTCGGCGCTTCCCGCGCCGCGTTGATGCGATGCGCAAATCATGCGGCGCGTTCGCTGCATCGTCAATGAAATGGATTTTCGAATGTTGCGCGAAGGAAGGTCATTCTCTCCACCCGCGCATGCGGCAGCGATGAAAGGATTTTCGCGGATGCATCGGCACGCAAGGTAAACCGCGACCCCATCGGCTGCCGCAGCCCTGTGCAGCTTCGGCCGCGCACGCTGCGCATTCTCGAAAGCGACGCTCCGCTGAAACGTCATTGCCTGAAGCCCGCACAATACGGTTTGCCATTTCATTGACGGCGTGCCGCGCGCTCATAGACTCGAGCGTCTCGCTGCATCGTCCGCTCACGCTTCGTGAGCGACGCAACAAGACGGATCCAATGAGCATCAACTCTCACGACCATTCCATCACGCGCCGGCTCGCCACATCGCTGCTCGCCGCTGCCATCATGCTATCGTCAGCTGCCGCATCGCTCGCCGCCGACATTGTCGTGCTGCGCGTCGGCGATCAGAAGGGCGGCAATCGCTCGCTGCTCGAAATCTCCGGCTATGCGAAGGACCTGCCCTACAAGATCGAATGGTCGGAATTCCCGGCGGCCGCCCCGATCCTCGAAGCGCTCAATGCCGGCGCGCTCGACGTCGGCTACACCGGCGATCTCTCGTTCCTCTCGGTCTATGCCGCCGGCGCGCCGATCAAGGCGATCGGCGGCACGCGCTCGGATGCGAAAACGCAGGCCATTCTGGTGCGCCAGGACTCGCCGATCAGATCGGCGGCCGACCTCAAGGGCAAGCGCCTCGCCGGCACACGCGGCGGCTGGGGCCAGTTCCTGATCGACGCAACGCTGGAGAAGGCAGAGATCAAGCTGGAGGACGCGACCTTCGCGCCGCTCGGCCCGGTCGATGCCAAGATCGCGCTGCTCGCAGGCTCGATCGACGCCTGGGCGGTGTGGGAGCCCTACGTCTCGTTCGCGAGGTTGAAGGACAAGGCCCGCGTCATCGCCGACGGCGAAGGGCTGACGCCGACCATCACGTTCATCGTCGCCTCCGACAACGCCATCGCCACCAAGCGCGCGGCGGTGCAGGATCTGGTGCAGCGCTTGAACAAGGCGCGGCTATGGTCACTCGACCATCTCGGTGACTACGCGAAGAACACGGCCGAACTAACAAAACTGCCGGAGGACGTGCTGCTGTCGGCCTACACCGCACAGCGCACCAGCCCGATCGTGATCGACGAGAATGTGATCAAGGAGGTGCAGGAAGCCTCCGACCGCTCGACGCGTTACGGCATCCTACCGAAGAAGCTCGACGTCAGCAAAGCCGTCGACCGCAGCTTTACGGCTGCGGCCGCAGGATCGAACTAGGCGGAGGCGGCGGGATGCACCGGCTTCGCCTCGAGCCCGGCCCGTTGCATCTCGCCGCGATCGTGCTCATGCATGCCGCATGCATGAGCCTGATCGTTTGGCTCTCGTTCTAGGCGCGCGGTCTCACCAATATCTGCGATAATAGTGACGGTGATAGACGCGGTACGGCCGGTAGTAGCCATAGCTGTAGTACGGGCGATAGGGCCGATAATATCGCGGATAGACCGGGGCGTAGCCGTAGCCGCCGTAATAAGCGGGGGCATAACCATAGCCGTAGCCCGGATATCCGTAGCCGTAGCCGCCGTAATAGGGGCCGCCGTAGCCGTAATAGCCGTAAGGAGACCCCGCGGCGATGGCGCTGCCGATGATCGCGCCGGCCGCGAGACCGCCAAGACCCCAGCCCCATCCGCCACCACGCCAATGCACCTGCGCGACGTTGTCGCCGGCCGCAGCCTTCATCGCCGCGACGTTGGTCGGCATCGGGGCCGCCGTGGCCTGCCCGATCTGGGCCGCCACGACCGCGCCGGCCAGCGAACAGGCAATTGCCGTCTTCCAGATCCTCATCGTCTTACTCCCTGTCTGTCCTTTCGCTTGGAAAAGGATCGCAGCGTCATGATCGGGCATCCTTGCGCCAAGTCAAAGCGTAGAATTTCAAAGCCTGGAGTTTGCGTGCACCGCACAAGACGCTTGCCTCCGTTCTGATCAACCCGGTGCCGGGCGACGTCGTCGCCTGTGACACCCGCACGACGGGTGGCTGAGGTCCGATCGCCCGGCAAAGCATTAAGCTTCCCGTGCATTCGCAACCAACAACCACCTTCACGATTTACTATTCGTGCCATTACTATCGGTTCCATGTGCGCGGCCGGGGAGGCTTCTGGCGAGCGCCAGAATTGTGGGAGGATCACATGAGTGCCGCGAGACCCGAGCCGCTTGCCCGTCAAGCGCTGGCATTTGTCTTGGCCGGAGGACGCGGCAGCCGTCTGCTGGAGCTGACCGACCGCCGCGCCAAGCCAGCGGTCTATTTCGGCGGCAAGTCCCGCATCATCGATTTCGCGCTGTCGAACGCGGTGAACTCGGGCATCCGCCGTATCGCGGTGGCGACCCAATACAAGGCGCACAGCCTGATCCGGCACCTTCAGATGGGCTGGAACTTCTTCCGTCCCGAACGCAACGAGAGTTTCGACATCCTCCCCGCCAGCCAGCGCGTCTCCGAGACCATGTGGTATGTCGGCACGGCGGACGCGGTGTACCAGAACATCGACATCATCGAATCCCACGCCTGCCGCTTCATCGTGGTGCTGGCCGGGGACCACATCTATAAAATGGACTACGAGGTGATGCTGCGCCAGCACGTCGAGAGCGGCGCCGACGTCACCGTCGGCTGCCTCGAAATGCCGCGGTCGGAATCGTCCGGCTTCGGCATCATGCACATCGACGAGAACGGCTGGATTCAGGAGTTCCTGGAGAAGCCGAAAGATCCGCCGCCGATGCCGGGCAAGCCCGACGTCTCGCTCGCCAGCATGGGCATCTACGTGTTCGACGCGAAATTCCTGTTCGACCAGCTCAAGCGCGACGCCGAGGACCCGAACTCGAACCACGATTTCGGCAAGGACATCATTCCCTACCTCGTCAAGAACGGCCGCGCGATGGCGCACCAATATTCGACCTCCTGCGTCCGCTCCGGCAGCGACACCCGCGCCTATTGGCGCGACGTCGGCACGGTCGATGCCTATTGGGCCGCCAATATCGACCTCACCGACGTGGTGCCCGAGCTCGACCTGTTCGACCGCGCCTGGCCGATCTGGTCCTATGCGGAGATCACCCCGCCGGCGAAATTCGTCCATGACGAGGAGAGCCGGCGCGGCCAGGCGGTGAGCTCGCTGGTCTCAGGCGGCTGCATCATCTCCGGCGCCTCGCTGCGCCGCTCGCTGCTGTTCACCGGCGTGCGCATCAACTCCTACGCCAATGTCGAGAATGCCGTGATCATGCCTTACGTGAGTGTCGGCCGCGGCGCCCGCTTGAGAAACGTCGTGATCGACCGCGGCGTCGAGATTCCGGAAGGCCTCGTCGTCGGCGAGGATCCCGAGGTCGACGGAAAGCGCTTCCGCACCACCGAGCAGGGCATCTCGCTGATCACCCAGCCGATGATCGACAGGCTCAATACATGACGCCTGTTCGCGTCCTCGCGGTCGCCTCTGAAGTCTACCCCCTCGTCAAGACCGGCGGCCTCGCAGATGTCGCGGGCGCGCTGCCGGTTGCGCTGAAGACGCATGGCGTCGAGATGCGCACCTTGCTGCCGGGCTATCCCGACGTGATGCGCCTTTTGTCCGGCACAGAGGAGCTGCGGCGCTGGCCGGATTATTTCGGCGGCCCCGGACGGCTGCTGGCAGGCTCGCATGCCGGGCTCGATCTGTTCGTCCTCGACGTGCCGCATCTCTATGCACGGCCGGGCAACCCCTATGTTACCACCGATGGCGTCGACTGGGCGGACAACGGCGTGCGCTTCGCTGCGCTGTCGCGCGTGGCGGCGGATATCGGCCACGGCCTCGTGCCGGCGTTCGTGCCCGACGTCGTGCACGCCCACGATTGGCAGGCGGGGCTCGCGCCGGCCTATCTGCACTACGAAAATCGTCCGCGGCCCGGCACCGTGATGACCATTCACAACATGGCCTATCAGGGCAAGTTCGCGCCCGAACTGATCGGATCGATCGGCCTGCCCTGGCACGCCTTCAACGTCAACGAACTGGAATATTTTGGCGGCATCAGCTTCTTGAAGGCCGGCTTGCGCCTTGCTGATCGCATCACCACGGTGTCGCCGACCTACGCGAAGGAAATCCAGAGCGACGAAGGCGGCATGGGGCTCGGCGGGCTGCTTCGTGAACGGTCGGACGTGCTGAGCGGCATCCTCAACGGCATCGACACCGAAGTCTGGAATCCGCAAACCGATCCGCACATCGCCTATCGCTTCGGCGCGGAGGACCTGACATTCCGGGCCGCGAACAAGGCGGTGCTGCAGCAGCAGTTCAACCTCGATTCCCCGGACGAAGCACCGCTGCTCGGCGTCATCAGCCGGCTGTCCTGGCAGAAGGGGCTCGATCTCCTGCTCGAAGCCATCCCGACCATCCTGCGCGAAGGCATGCAGCTCGCGCTGCTCGGCAGCGGCGACCGCGATCTGCAGGATCGCTATCAGGCCGCGGCCCGCGCCAATCCCGGCCGGATCGGCGTCGTGATCGGCTATGACGAGATCCTGGCGCATCTGATCCAGGCCGGCTCGGACGCGTTGATCGTGCCGTCGCGCTTCGAACCGTGCGGCCTGACCCAGCTCTGTGCGCTGCGCTATGGCGCCGTGCCGATCGTCTCCCGCGTCGGCGGCCTCGAAGACACCATCGTCGATATCGGCGCGGCCGACGCGTCCGGCCGCGATGCCACCGGCTTCAAGTTCGCCCCCGTGACGGCGGATGCCCTCGCCGGCACGCTGCGCAAGGCCAACACCGCCTTTCACGACAAGCTGACCTGGCGCCGCCTGCAACGTAGCGGCCTTGCGACCGACGTCTCCTGGCGCAATCGCGCCGGCGATTATGCCGCGCTGTATCGAAATCTCATGGCGGCCCGCGGGGTTTAGCGTTTTCGAGCGAGGCGGGCATCGGTTCGCGTCAAGAAAACGCGTCAGAACAAGAATGGGAGCTTCGTTCCGATGAAATCGGAACGAAGCTCCAGGCATGGCCGAATCCATGCTATAGAGCGCGCATGGACCCGCTATTGACCAAGCTGATCGGCTTTGCCGCAGCCACCTGCACCACCGTCGCCTACGCGCCACAAGCCATCAAGGTATGGAAGACCCGCTCCACCGGCGACATCTCGCTCGGCATGTTCCTGGTGATGGTGCTGGGCCTCGCGCTCTGGCTGATCTACGGCCTGCTCTCGGGCGATGGCCCCCTGATCGCCTCGAACGCCGTCACCATGCTGCTCGCCGGCGGCATCCTGGTGATGAAGCTAAGATACGGGTGAGGCTTTCTTCGCCTCTCCCCGCTTGCGAGGAGAGGGAGAAGATCATCCAAACACGTACGACGCCATCG
Source organism: Bradyrhizobium sp. USDA 372 (assembly GCF_053629095.1). Classification (NCBI taxonomy): domain Bacteria; kingdom Pseudomonadati; phylum Pseudomonadota; class Alphaproteobacteria; order Hyphomicrobiales; family Nitrobacteraceae; genus Bradyrhizobium; species Bradyrhizobium sp. USDA 372. The sequence goes on from NZ_JBRJHR010000001.1 coordinate 2,124,677, forward strand.
CCACATGCGCGACCTCGTCGACGAAGACGCGGCGTCCGACGTCGCTTCCGGCCGCACCGGCCGCCACCATCAGCGGCAGCAGATGATCCTCGCGCGGATGCGCAAGGCGTGCGCTCGGCGCATTCTCCCAATCGACCAGCATCGCGTTGCGGCGCGCCGCATCGGGGTTGCTGATCGCCTCGTTCAAATAGGCTTCGAAATCATACGAGACGGGCTTGGACTCCGGACGGTTGAAGCCGCGCATGTTGTGATAGGTCAGCCCGCTGCCGACGATCAGGATGCCTTCGTCACGCAAGGATGCGATCGCCTGCCCCACCTTGACGTGCTCGGCCGCGTCATAGCTGGACTTCAGCGACAGCAGCACGATCGGCATGTCGGCGTTCGGATACATCAGCCCGAGCGGAACGAACGTGCCGTGATCAAAACCCTGATCGGGATCTGCGCGGCAATCGAGGCCGGCATGCGTGAGCAGCGCCTTCACTTGCGTAGCGAGCTCGGGCTTGCCCGGCGCGGGATATTTGAGGTGGTAGGTATGCTCGGGGAAACCGTAATAGTCGTAGACCATCGGCGGGTGCGGCGAGGTCGACACCGTGAAGGCGTCGGCCTCCCAGTGACCGGTGATGACCAGCACGGCCTTCGGCCTCTCAGGCAGAAGCTGCGGCAAGTTCGCGAACGCCTCGGCGGTCTTGGCATATTGCACTCGCCTGTCCTCCATGAAAGGCCAGGGGCCGCCGCCATGCGACAGGAACAGGGTCGGAAATCGCGTCATCGGGCTCGTCTCGTTGACAACAGGCGCGTGCTTACGGTCCGCACGATTGGCGGTGAGCATAGGCAAAGCAGCATGGTTAGCAAGTCGTTAACGATTTGCCGCCCAGAATCCCCGGCGGGGCCGAAGCAGTCGGCTTGAAGACAAGTGAGACCTGCGATGAGGAAGTTTGCGCTGGGGGACGTCGTCAACAGTGATAAGGGCCGCCGCGGTGTCGTCCGCGCCGCCTTCAAGTCGCGGGATGGCCTGCAATTCTATGCCGTCGAGAAGGACGGCGCGATCGATTACCTGGAGGAAGACCGGCTCAGCCCGGCGCCGCGCGTCGAGCTCGCGGCTTAAATCCGATTCATCTCCTGCCCTCATTTGCCAGCCGGTCGAGACGCTCCGCGATCGGATCGTCGCCGCTCGCGATGCCACCGTTCGTGATCAGCAGCAGGCGATCGCCTCCCGCCGCGTCCCAGCGCGGCAGGACGGGACCATTGAGGTCAGGGCCATTGGGATCGCCGCTTCTGGCGAAATTGATCCAGTAGGCGCGCAAGCGGCTTGCGACCTCGCGGTCGCGTCGCGACAGGATGCCCGCACCGGGCACGCCTTCCGCACCGAAGATGAACTGCAGCTCGCGCCCGTGGCCGAGGTCCGGATTGGCGCGCCGCGCTTCCGGCACATAGGCGAAGCGGTAGCGAAAGGTCGGCGCGCCGCTTGCCGCGTGCAGGCGGGCCAGCAGCCGCACCGGCTCGGAGAAGACCTTGTCGGTGTAGACTTTTGCCGCGAGATCCGACGGTCTGGTGAGATCGGGATAGAGCTTGCGCAATTCCTCACTGCTCGTGCCCGGCGGCGCAAGCTCCTCCTTGATCGCGGTCTCGTTCTCCAAGCCGGTCTCGTCCTCATTCGAGCCGATGATCAAGGGAATGCGGCTTTGGCGTCCGGCCGCAAAACCTGCGGCGAGGTCCTCGGTCACGAGACGTCCATCCATCATCGGTGCAAAGCTGGGCGGCGATTTCTCCAGCAATTGCTGTTCGGCAGCCAGCAGGCGCCGCGGCTCGACTGCGCGCAGATCCGTCTTCGACCCAAGCGCGGCCACGAAGAGCCGGCCGATGGCCTCCGCCTCTTCTGCCGAACGCAGCCGCGCGCGGCCTGGCACCGATTGCAGAATGGCCTTGTGGAAGAGATCGCGCGCTGGCGCGGACAGCATCAGCAGCGCGATCGATGTCGCCCCTGCATCGCTACCAAACAGAGTGACGTTGCTCGGATCACCGCCGAAGGCCGCGATGTTGTCGTGCACCCAATGCAGCGCGGCGACCTGGTCCATCAGGCCGAGATTTCCGGAGCCGGCGTTCGACAGCGCGGGATACGTGAGCCAGCCGAGCGCGCCGAGGCGATAATTCACGGTGACGACAATGAGGCCCGCCTGCGCCAGCTTGGCGCCATCGAACAGCGGATCGTTCGCGGTCCCCGTGGCGAACGCGCCGCCATGGATGAACACCATCACCGGCAATGGGCCATCGACCCCGAAAGGACGGAACACGTTCAGCGTCAGGCAATCTTCGCTCGCCACGGGCAACGCCGGCTGAAGGCACGGCGCGCCGTGGTCGTAGGCGGTGCGCATCTCCGAGCTTTCGGTCGTCGGTTGCGGCGGTTGCCAGCGCAGCGCCCCGACCGGCGGCGCCGCGTAAGCCAGCCCCCTGAACGAGGCCACCTCGCCCTCCACGGCGCCGAGCATCTGCCCTTCCCGCGTCAGCGCGAATGGAAATTGTCCGACCGACTGGGCGACGGCCGAGCCGACGCCACACAGGACTGCGATAGCCGCAACGAATGCAAGCAGGGCCCGCATCTTCGAAACGATCTCGATGAAGGATTCCGGCAGGTTATGTCCGGAGCCGTCGGCGAGGCAAGCCTCGCGCCTGCGCCTAGCCGCCTTTGCCGATCAGCTCGGCGAGCGCGCGGCGCGCGACGATGCCGAGCTCGCCCAGCGTGGAGTGGCCGGATTGCGCCGCCTCGATCAGGCGCTCGGCGATGAACCTGCGGCTGTCGTGATCGCCGCCATGCGGCAGTTGCCGGCACGTCTGCTCGAGAACGACGTCCATGTTCGCTTTGGTTCGCTCACTCAACTCTGTCATGACGCCCGGGCGGTACGCGTGGCTTGTAAGCGCAAGCATACACAGAAGGATGATGGCTGATTACCCCGGGCTATCACGGCCATTGTGCATCGCGGTGCGTGTGGTGCCGCAACATTCGCGCGGTCACGAAGCCGCCGCAAACGACCACCCTAAGATTGCACTTGCTCTGATGACAAGCTGAGCCTGCGGCGATAGCCTGCCGCCAAAACAAAACCTACGGGAGGAACACCATGCCTGACGCAATGGTCGCCACACGTGCCTCCGATGAGCGCGGAACCGCTCAAAAGGTCGATGTCGCCGTGGTCGGCGCCGGATTTGCCGGCCTCTATCTTCTCCATCGCCTGCGCAAGGCAGGGTTCTCGGCGGTCGGGCTCGACGAGGCCGGCGATGTCGGCGGCACCTGGTATTGGAACCGCTATCCGGGCGCGCGCTGCGACATCCAGACCATCGACTACAGCTATACGTTCGATCCGGAGCTCGAGACCGCCTGGACCTGGTCTGAAAAGTACGCGACCCAGCCCGAGATCCTGCGCTACCTCGGCTTCATCGCCGATCGCTACGATCTGCGCCGCGATATCCGTTTCAAGACCAAGGTCACCGAAGCCAGATGGGACGAAGCGTCGGAGCGCTGGCTCATCACCACTGACCATGGCGCGCCGGTCTCATGCCGCCATTACATCATGGCCACCGGTTGCCTCTCCGCGCCAAAGCCGCCGGAGATCGACGGCGTCAAGGACTTCAAGGGCGAAGTCTATTTCACCGGGCGCTGGCCGCATGACGGCGTCGATCTCACAGGAAAGCGCGTCGCCGTGATCGGCACGGGCTCGTCGGCGATCCAGTCGATCCCGCTGATCGCCGAGCAGGCCGCGCATCTGACCGTTTTCCAGCGCACACCGAATTTCGCATTGCCGGCGCATAACGGCCCGGCGCCCGCGGACCGCATGAGCCTGCTGCAGAGCGACCGCGCGGCCTATCGCGAGCAGGCACGGCAGTCGATGGCCGGCGTGCCCTACCCGCAGCAGACGGTCGTGAGCTGGCAGCTCAGCGATGCCGAGCGTCGCGAGCGGTTCGAACGCGCCTGGGCCGCCGGCGACCTCGTCCACATCCTGACGCAGCTCTGGGCCGACCAGGCCGTCGACCTCGACGGCAACAAGATCGTCCAGGACCTGATCCGCGAGAAGATCCGCGCCGCGGTGAAGGACCCCGAGACCGCCGCGGCACTGATGCCGGACGACCATCCGTTCGGCGCGAAACGCCCCTGCCTCGACACCAACTATTACGCAACCTACAACCGGCCGAACGTCACGCTGGTCAATCTGCGCAAGGAGCCGATCAAGGCGATCACCGCGAGCGGAATCTCCACCAACGGCCGCAGCTTCGACGTCGACGTCATCGTGTTCGCAACCGGCTTCGATGCGATGACCGGCGCGATCCGCGCCGTGCATCCGATCACCGGGCGCGGCGGCAAGTCGCTGTCCGATGTCTGGGCGCAGGGGCCGCAGACCTATCTCGGCCTCACGGTCGAGGGCTTTCCGAACTTCTTCATGATCACCGGCCCCGGCAGCCCATCGGTGCTGTCGAACATGGCGGTGTCGATCGAGCAGCATGCCGACTGGGTAGTCGATCGCCTTGCCGCGCTGCGCGATGCCGGCTTCACCACGATGGAGCCGACCGAGACGGCTCAGGCCGGCTGGAACAGGCACATGGCCGACTGCTCGATGCTGACGCTGCACCGGCTCGCCAACACCTGGTACACGGGCGCCAACGTGCCCGGCAAGGTGCAGGGGCTGATGCCCTACACCGGCGGCGTCGGCCCCTACCGCAGCATCTGCGACGAGGTGGTCAGCCGCGGCATGCTCGGCTTCAAGCTCACCGGCCCCAATGGCGCCGCGCAATGCAATGACGGCGAGGTGGTGCGCCTGCAGCCGGACGTGCGGCTGGTGCTGAACCTGCTCGCATCTCTCAACCTGCCGCCGATCGAGTCGATGGGCGCGGAAGGCGCACGCGCCTTCGTCAACGAGTTCAACAAGGGCCGGCCCGCGGGGCGGCCAATCGGCGAGATCGTCGACGGCACCCTGCCCATTGCCGACGGTGTGTTGCCCTACCGTGTCTACAAGCCCGCAACGCCGGGACCGCATCCGGTCGTGGTCTATTTCCATGGCGGCGGCTGGGTGCTCGGCGACGAGCAATCGGACGAGCCGTTCTGCCGCGACATGGTGCGGCGGACCGGCATGATGTTCGTCAGCGTCGGCTATCGCCACGCACCTGAGCATCGTTTCCCGACCGCCGCCGAAGACGGCTATGCGGCCACGCGCTGGATCGCCGAGCACGCCGCCGAACTCGGCGGCAAGCCGGGCCCGGTTCTGGTTGCCGGCTGGAGCGCCGGCGGCAACATCGCTGCCGTCACCTGCCAGCTCGCGCGCGACCGCGGCGGGCCTGCCATCGCCGGCCAGCTTCTGGTCTGCCCGGTCACCGACTGCAGCTTCGATCGCCCCTCCTACGAGGACAATGGGACCGCCTACTTCCTGACGCGCTCGCTGATGTACTGGTTCTGGGACCTCTATTGCTCACCGGCCGACCGCACCGATCCGCGGGTCTCGCCGCTGCGCGGCAAGGTCGCCGGCCTGCCGCCGGCCCTCGTGGTCACCTGCGAGTTCGATCCGCTGCGGGACGAGGGTGTCGCCTATGCCGAGGCAATGGCGGCCGCCGGCGTCCCGGTCGAGCAGCTCAAGGCACGCGGCCACTTCCACTCGTCCTTTGCGATGGTGGACGTGGTGATCACAGGCGTGTCGGGCCGGGTGCAGATGGCGGAGGCCTTGCGGCGCTTTGCCGGGCTGCCGCCGGAGGTCCGCCGCGGCGAGAGCAGCCAGGAGCATGACAGCCCGGGGCACAGGATCGCGGCGGCCGCGAGCTGAACCGGAAAACGGCGCGGCCGGGAACCGTTTCCCGGCCGGCGTGGCGATTGGTGTGGCCCCGGCAGCCGGCTGTCTCCACCAGATACAGCTACGGCTGCTGGTCAGGCAGCAACATCGATGCGGCGACGAGCCCGCCTGCTGATCCAATCGCCGCAACAAGCCAGGGCCATGCGTAACCGGCAGCCGTTGCTTCGTCCGATAGGATCGCACCGAGCATTGCGATGCCGAGCGCAAATCCGGCCTGCCGCATGACCACGGTGACCGCCGAGGCCATGCCCGTTTGGTCCGGAGGCACCAACGCAACGACCGCGCTCGACAGTTGCGGATGCGCGAGGACTGCGCCAATCCCGGCCAACAGCATTCCGGTTGCCGCAGCAGCGAGAACGACTTGTGCGTTCGGGAGCCAGCCGCTCGCGGCCAGGACCAGAATGAGATCGCCTGCCAGCAGCGCCAGCATCGCCGTCGCGAACAGCCGGCGCCAGCCCCAGCGTGTTGCGAGGCGAGCGCCATAGGGCGGCAGCAGAAGCATCGGCAACGTCGCGAAGAGCATTGCGAAGCCAACGGACGGACCTGACCAGCCGAACGCTGCGTTCAGGAACGGCGGCAGATAGACGAGAACCGCCCAGTATCCAACGGAAACAGCAATCAGCAGCGAGGAAATGCCGACCATGACCGGCCGAATGAACACAGCGGGGTCGAAAATCGGCACGGGCCGGCGCCGCTGCTGCATCACGAAGATGGCGAGCAGACACGCGCTCAGCCCGAGGCCCGCTGCAATCCGGGCCGGCATTGCACCTCCCCTCAGCAGGCTCTCGATCGCAAGATCAAGCGCAAACGTGAGAAGCACGACGCCGCTCCAGTCCAGCGGGCGGCCGGCAGGATCACGCGATTCTGCGACCAGCCGCGGAACGGCCAGAAGCGTGAGCAGACAAAGCGGGATATTGGCCAGGAAGATCCAGCGCCATCCGAACCAGGCCGAGACGAGTCCTCCGAGCACTGGTCCGAGCGCCATGGCGGTGCCCGAGAGCACGCCCATGAATGCAAAGGCGCGGGCGCGCTCGTCAGGCCGGGCATAGGCATTCGCAAGCAGCGCAATGCCTCCCGTGATAACGAACGCCGCGCCGAGGCCTTGAACTGCACGCGCACCCCACAGCATCGGACCACCCGCCGCGAAGCCGCAAATGATCGATCCGACCAGGAACACGACGTTGCCGCCAAGCAGAGCGCGTCGGCGTCCATACTTGTCGGCCAGCGCGCCCGCGGCGAGTAGCCCGCCGGTAAATGCCAGGCTGTAGGCATCCATGACCCAGGCATAGGCAGCGCCGCCGAAACCGAGTTCGGCGGCCATGGCCGGCATCGCGACAACAACCGCGGTTACGTCGAATTGCGTCAGAAAGGCCGCCATGCCGAGCACCATCGCTGGCAGCAGGTCGTGCCAACGGCGTGGGGACTGCATGTCGGGTTCAGGCGTGATCATCGTTGCCCCATCGTGAAAGCGTCTGGTACCGATATGCATGCCGGGGCGAAGCCTGCGCCAATGCAATGCATTCACATCGGCATGAAAATGTTTCATGATGATGCAATGCGTTCATTTCCTCCCTTCGACGGTCTGCTTGCGTTCGAGGCAGCCTTGAGACATGCGAGCGTCACGCGCGCCTCCGCGGAGCTCGGGCTCACGCAGAGCGCGGTCAGCCATCGGCTCCGCAAGCTCGAGGACTTCGTCGGGACGCCCCTCCTCGTTCGGCAGCCGAGCGGCTTGTGCGCCACGCCCGCCGGTATTGCCCTCTCGAACGAGTTGGCCGGTTTGCTCGACAGGATGGCGGATTTTCGTGCGCTTTGTCGCGCCGCCGCTCCGCCTCCGGCCTTGAAAGTGGGCGTCGGTGCAGCGCTTGCCGACTATTGGCTCGTGCGCCGCTTGCCCGATTTTGCGCAAGCACATCCCGGCATACCGGTCGAGCTGGCCGTACGTGAACCCGACGCACATGCGAGGTCGACCGATCTTGACGTCGCGGTGGTGTGGCAACCAGCAGCGGGCTTGAGGCCAACGTCCACGCAGCGTTTGCTGGTTCGCGAGCATGTTTACCCCGTCTGCCACCCACGCCTGCTGCCTGGCCAGCAACCGCTGACCGACGTGACGCGCCTCAAATCGTTGCCGCTCCTGCACAAGGGCCGGATCGGCGAAGACCGCGGGGTCGAATGGTCGTGGACCTCCTGGTTCGAACGATTGGGTCTCGGCCGCCCGCCACCCGCCGAGATACGCTTTGCAACGATAGCCACCGCCATAGCCGCCGCCCTGGCCGGCAACGGGATCGTGCTCGCGCGTTCGCTGCTGGTCCAGGATGCGCTCAAGGACGGCAGACTGGTACGGGTGCTTCCGCAATCGTGGGACTTGCCGTCGAGCAAGGCTCAAATCGTGCGCTGGCCCGCGGCAATGGCCAAAGATCCCCGCGTAATGGCGTTTGTCGGCTGGATATTGCAAATTCCGAAGATCCCGAGCGCTTGAGCCCCGCGCCGTAGCCGATGAGCCGGGAACCTTTTCCCGGATGCCGCGTTGGGGCTGGTGGCATTGAGATGCAGCGACAGGTGTATGGGCCCCGGCACGCGAGCACGTGTGCTGGGGTCGTCTTTTGCGTGAGGCAGGGCGATGGGGGACGTTGTTGCGGAGTCAAAAGTCGATTTCGGCGCGCTTGCGGCGCTGCATAAATGGCCGTCACTCGGCAACCAGCGCCGACCGGACCGCGAGCCCTACCAGGTGAGCGAGGGGACGCTCGACCAATGCATCTCGGCCTTCATGCAAAAGCCGGCGGCGACCCGGCATCTCTATGAGATCCGCACGGCGCCGCAGCCGCCGCTGGTTACCGCCGTTCTCTCCCCCGAACACGTCATCGAACTATCACGCTGGCGGGAATTTCTCTGACGGCTTTCACAAGCACGTGCGTAGGAACCTTCTTCCGGTTTTTCCCGTTGTCGGAGATCGGAAGTCAACTCGTGAGCGCCTCACATGCTTGAAGCTGGCGTTGCATCTCCCGTCGTGCCCTATGGCGCGGACCAAACCCTCTTCGTCGTCGTCGACCGTCTCGACATTGCGACTGAAATCCGCATCGAGCGCAGCGATCTCGAAGCCACCATCGGCGAGTTCGTCGCTGGCTGCTTCAACGATCCCGTCAAGGTGATCTCGTTCAACACGCTCGAACACTGGATCAAGGACATCTCGACCGAGGTCGCCGGCGCGATAAAGGCACGCTGCGACATCTATGGCATAGAGCTGCCCGACTATCTCAGCGACTTCGTCGAGAGCCATAGCTGAGGGCGCATCGCACCTCAAACGTTGCACATCGCGCCCAACAAAAAAGCGCCGCTCCCGCGGCGCTTTTCGTGTCGTCACCTCAGTGGTGCCAGAACAATGCCAGCAGCAGAACGATCGGCAGCGGCACGCCAAGCAACCAAAGCAAAGCACCTCGTCCAAAACCCATGATGTCCTCCTCCTTCTTGCATCACCGGAATGACGCCGGGAAAAAGGAGAAGTTCCGCGCCTTCCGGCGAGGGCGGATGCGATCGGAGCATGGAACGCGGGACTTAGTTGCGGCGGTGCTTACCGGCGATGACCTCGATCTCGCGGCGGCGTTCGCCGGCGAAGGTCAGCAGCTTTTCGATCGTCAGCGTATCGGTGATCCGTTTGGCGAGCCGCTCGGCGCGCGCAGCCTGATCTTCGAGATGCTGGATCGTGTTCAAGCGCCGCCTCCCCCAAAGCCCCGAATTGTGCGGACAGCCATGGTGCTCGAAAAGCCGCTAACAGCCGGTTAAGCGCGCCGCATCGTTCGCAACGCGTGCCCTATCGCACGACCTCGAGCCTGACATTGGTGATGCCCTTGTCGACCATGCCGAGCGCCTCGGCGGCGGAAGGCGAGATGTCGACCACGCGTCCGCGCACGAAGGGCCCGCGGTCGTTGACCCTGACCGTGACGAAACGGCCGGAGGAGGTCTCAGTGACGCGCAGCTTGGTGCCGAACGGCAGGGTGGGATGCGCCGCGGTCAATTCGTTCTTGTCGAACTTCTCGCCGCTCGCGGTCTCCGTATCCGAATAGAAGCTCGCGACGCCATGCGAAGCCGTCTGCTTACCCTCGGAGCTGCGCGCCCGGCTGATCGGGCGTGGATGCAGCGCCGCCACCCTGTGCGGGCGCTCCACCGCGGCTTGCCGGGTTGTTCCGGCGAGATCGGCTTTCTGACGGCCGACCGGCGATTGCGCGCAGGCGGCGAGCGATGCGGCCCCCAGGACCGCGAGCAATAGCCGGCTCGAGCTAGCCAGCGACATCCGGGCAGTTTCGGCACTTGCAATGCGAGACATGATGCGCCCTCCGAACAACCCCAAGTTTCCGTGGGGAATGAGGGCAGAACCTTGTCGGAACAAAAGCGGCTCTGGGGCCGCGGCCGTTTCGCGCCAGCTGTGACGATTCCACCACAGTGACTGTCCTGAATCGGGACAGAACCCGCCGCCGGAGTCGGCAGCTGCGCTCAGGCCGGAGGGGGGATCGCGCGCAAGACGTCCCTGAAAACGCCGAACTGCAATCGAAACGCTTGCGGGCTGTAGTCCTGGTAGTAGCCCGCCGTCACGGCGACGACGAGATCGAGCTCCGGCACGATGCGGATCGACTGCCCGCCGCGCCCCAGCGCACCGATCCAGTTGATCTTCCGGTCGTTGACGCGCGCTTGGCCGAGCCACCACAGATATCCGTAGGATTGATTGTCCGTCCCCTTGATCTTCTCAGCAGTCGAGGCGTCGATCCAGGCCTTGGAAACGATCCCGCGGCCGTTCCAGCGGCCGCCCGCAAGGACCAGCTGGCCGATCTTTGCCATGTCGCGCGGCCGCAGTCGCAACCCTCCTCCCGCATCGGTGTCTCCACGGTACCGAGCCCACGTCGTGCTGGTGATTCCCAAAGGCTCGAACAATGCCTCACGCGCGAATTCATCGAGAGGACGTCCGGTCGCCTTGCGGATGATGGCCGACACCAGAGTGAGTGCGCCGGTGTTATAGAAGAATTCCTGCCCCGGCGCGGCCGTCACGGGAAGACCGAGAACGTAACGACACGGATCCCATGCCATATGCATGCGCGACTCGTCGTTGTCGTAGTCGCCCGTTGCAGGAGTCGCCTCGATCCACTTCAGGCCCATCGACATGGTCAGCGCGTGCACCAACCGGATACGATCCTTTTCGGGGGACCGCAGGTCGGACAGTTCGGGGAAGAAGCTGAAGATCGGTTCGTCGACGCTGCGGATCAGCCCGCGATCGATCGCGATCCCGACGGCGAGTGACGCGACGCTCTTCGAGACCGACTTCACGTTGTGCAGCGTGTCGGCATCGAAGGCGAGAGTTTCCACACGGCGGCCGTAGATCGGGTCGGGAATTTCGTCGGCTCCCTTGAAGTAGCTCTCGAACGCCAGCTTGCCATTGCGGGCGACCAGCACGGCATGGATGTTGGCATCGCTGGAGACGAGGCGATCCGCCATCCCGCACAGCGCCTCGCGATTGACGAGACTGTTGTCGTTGACGGAGCCGACCGGCCAGCCGTCGCCTCGCTCGAGCGGACCACCGCAGCCTTCCGGCGGGTTCGCGTAGACCGGCAACGCAGAGAGCGGCGCGAGTGCGGCTCCGCCGAGGAGTGACATGAATTGACGCCGCCGCATTCGAAGTCTCCCGTCACCCCTGTCGCGGCGCCGAGCAAATTTCGGCGCTGGCGTAGCCCGACTGCGCGCTCTCTCGAAGGATGCGCGCGAATTCACGCCAATAGAGCTGTCGCCAGCTGGTCTTCAGACTGGCAAGAAAATCAAGTTCGCGTTGCGTCAATGTGCACATCGCTCTTTAGGCCACGAGGCCTCCCATCGGTTTGATTTCGGCGCTATCGGGGAAGACCGTCTCGGCGAGGATCTTCTCCTCGACACGCAGATGATCCCTGAGCAGGCCCTTCAGCACGGCGCGCAGATCCGTGGTCGGCTTGAGATCGCGATCGTCGAGCAGTTGCGCCGCCTTCAGGCCCGGCCAATCCGCGATCACGCGGCCGCCGGCGAGCCCGCCGCCGATGAGGAAGGCAACCGTGCCCGTGCCATGGTCCGTCCCCTGCGTGCCGTTGATGCGCGCGGTGCGGCCGAACTCGGTGACGATGGCGACCACGGTTTCGTGCCACACCTCGCCCATGTTGCTTTCGATCGCCGCGAACGCGCCGTCGAGCGCGCCGAGCAGATTGTAGAGCTGGCCCGAGGCCGCGCCTTCGGCGATGTGCGTGTCCCAGCCGACGAAGCCCATCGCGCCGACGCGCGGGCCGTCGGGCTTGGCGAGATAGCGCGCGGCGGTGCCGGCGGCCTCCGCGAAGTAGGCGCGCACGCGCGCAATGCCCGGCGGCGCCAGCGTCGGATCGTCCGACATCGGATCGCCCGTACCCCTCGCACCGTCGAGCGAGGCGAGCTTCATGCGCGCCTGCAGCACGGTCGCCAGCTTCGGGTCGGTGTGCTGATAGAGGTCGAGCAGGCGGTTCTGCGTATCCTGGCTCGCCGGCAGGAGTTTTTGCGGCACCCAGGTCATCACTGGCGCGGAGCCGCGCACCACCAGCGGCGTCACCGAGCCGATGCCGAGCGCGCGGCTGCCGCGCGGATCGACCCGACCGCCGGACTCCATCGCCAGCAGCGCACGATTGAGCCATCCCGAAGCGGTCGCACCGGGCCTGGTGAAGCCGCTCTCCAGCACGTCCTGGCCGTCGAAATGCGAGCGCTCGCGATAGGGCGTCGCCGTGGCGTGGACGATCACGGCCTTGCCGCTCTTGTAGAGCCGATGCAGGTTCGGCATCGCCGGATTGAGCGCGAAGAAGGAATGGAGCGGCAGCGCCGCCGGCTTGCCGTCGAGCAGCAGCGCGCGATCGCCGCGCAGGGCGACCCAGTCGGGATCGCCGACCGGTGCCACCGCGCCGAGGCCATCGAGCGCGCCGCGCAGGATGACGACGAGCAGGCGCGGATCGCGCCCTTCCGCGCGCGCGATCCGCGGCATCTGACTCCATGCGAACAGCGCCCCGGAGCCGGCCAGAAGCTCGCGCCGCGTGGGCAGATGACGATCAAGGCCCATGCTCACCTCCTCTGAAAATCCGCCGACATGAACAGCAGCGCGAGCGCCTGCTGCCGGCTCTCGGCGCGGCCGACCGCCTGCTTCACCTCAGGTGCGATCTCGGATGCAAAGACGTCCTCGATGATGACTTGCGGATCGGCCATGCCGGTGATGCGCTCGGCAAAATTGTTGGCGACGTCGAGCCGCCGGCCGACACCGTCGATCCAGCTCGCCTCGTCGTCCGGATAGCCCTTGGGCGATGATGGACGCCATAGCGGCTCGCCGAGCAGCTGCTGGCCACCGGTGTAGAGGACGGGATCGACGACCGTGATGCCGGTCGCCCGCACCATGCCGACGACCCATTCGCCGGGACGCTTGAGCTTTGACGGCGGTCCACGCCATGCCTCGTCCGACGACACCATCGCGATTGCGAGCTGCTTGAGGTCGCCCTCGGTGTCGCGAAAGGTCTTCGCCATCTGCTCGACCAGAGCCGGCGGCGGCTCGTCGGCGACGAAGTGCCGGGCCAGCCTGGTCGCGACGTGGGTTGAGGTCGCCGGATGCGCGGCGAGGTCGCGCAACACGGCGCGGCCCTGCTCGGCATCCTCCTGCTCGTAGCGCTTGCCGAGCACGGTCTGGCCGCCTGGCTCGTGCAGCCGCGGATTGAAGGTGAACTCGCCGCCGTGCTGGGGATCGGCGCCCGGCGGCACCAGCGTCCAGCCGGTCATGACGTTGGCGAAGCTGATCACGTCGTCCTGGGTGTATCCGGTGCGCACACCGAGCGTGTGCAGCTCCATGATCTCGCGCGCGATGTTCTCGTTGAGGCCGCGGCTGCGATTGATGCCGGCGATCGAGTTCGCGCCCATCGATTCCAGATTGTCGAGATAGAACAGCATCGCCGGATGGCCTTCGACGGCGAGCAGCAGATCGACGAAACGGCCGAGCGCATTGGCGCGAACTGCCTCGCGCTCATAGGCGCCTGACATGCTCTGGATCTTGTTGGCCGAGACGCAGAAATGGTTGGACCAGAACCACACCAGCCGCTCGGCAAAGCCGATCTCGGCGGCGAGCGCGGCTTCGGTGCGCAGCTTGGCTTCCTGCAAGTACATCGGACGTCCGGGATCGGGAACGGCGTCGGCCGCCTGCTTGGCCGCCATCTCGGCGGCGTCCTTGTCCTGCACTTGACCTTGCGCCTGGTCTTCCGACATCGCCGGCGCGGCCGCCGCCATCTGCTGCTTCTTGGCCTGCTGCTGCGCCTGCTTGACCCGCGCTGTCCGGCGGGCGTTGGCGTCGGCCACGGTGCGGAAGGCCCTGGCGCTTGTGGGAAGCCCAGCGGCGGCGGTCAGCGTGAGCGGCCGGTCGAGCTCGGCGATCAACGCGCCGCGCGGGTCCGAGCCCATTGCGGCGATCGATCCCGGCCGCGGCCCCATGCCGAAGCGCTGCAGCGCAAGCACGGTCTCGGCCCTTGCAGGATTGCTCATGGCGGACGCCCATTTTTCTCGAGCCTGCCGACACGCGGCGCGAGGCTACGAACGGTAATGCTACGCATCGTAGCACTCGAGATGCGCCCGGACAAGCGAAGATTGCGGCATCTCCGTCCGGCTATCGTGAACCGCCCGTCGGATGCGACGGACGGCGTCGCGATCCTAAAAGTTGGGCCCGAGCGCGATCTTGGTGATCACGCCGTTCCTGACGCCGATCCGCCATTCCGCCGAACCATTGGCGAACTGGGCGATATAGATGTCGCTGTCGAGCGCGGTGACGCCGCGGAACGAGACCGCACGCAAGGCGCCGAGTCGCGCCAGGATCGCCTGGTCGAACGGCAATTGCTGACGCGTGATGTCGGCTACTTCCGACGTCATACGGTCGTAGTCGGGCTGTCCCCTGCCGAGATCTTCGATGTAACGGCGCAGCATCTCTTCGCCATTGGCGATCGGAACAGCGCGGCGCGCGGCACGCCCCGGCTTTGCGCCGAGGTTCGACGCCTCGACATTGTGGAAGCGCGTCTGCCGGCCCGGCATCAGGATTTCCAGGCACCGTCCCGACTTGTCGGCGATCATCCAGGGATTGTTCACGGTGGTCGTGGCCGCCCAGCTCATGTTGGACCTGACGACGCTCTGGTTCTTGCGATTGCCGTCGGCATCGAGATTGACGACCCGGATGTCCTCGCCGAGCTCATTGTAGACCATGATCCGGATCGGCGAGGTGCCGGCGCGGCCGCGCACGTTCGCCTCTTCCGAGCAAGGCAGGATGCCGCCGAGCTCGTCATTGCCGTCGGCCCGGAAGATGACGTCGCCGGCCTTGCCGTCGGGCTCGAGCAGCAGGCGGAATTCAGCCGTGCCGTTCTCGAACTTGGCGCCATAGATATCGTAGCCGCCCGGGCCGACGCCGCGGAAGAAGATCGACTCCACCGCGCCGAGCGCCACGAACGTCGTTTGCATTTCGGCGAGATAGCGGTGGACCTTGGCCGCGAGCGGCGCGCTCATGCGATCATAGTCCGGCGTACCACGGCGCAAGCCTTCGATGCCGGCCAAGACCATCTCCTTGCTACCGGCCACCGGCACCTGCTCCCTGAATCGGTCGGAGACCTTGGCGAGGCGGCGCGAGAAGTCGGCCTCGACGGCTTGCGCCACCGCCGCATCGACGCGGGTCGCGAGGCGGGCACCGAAA
Organism: Bradyrhizobium sp. USDA 372; assembly: GCF_053629095.1. Classification (NCBI taxonomy): domain Bacteria; kingdom Pseudomonadati; phylum Pseudomonadota; class Alphaproteobacteria; order Hyphomicrobiales; family Nitrobacteraceae; genus Bradyrhizobium; species Bradyrhizobium sp. USDA 372. The sequence goes on from NZ_JBRJHR010000001.1 coordinate 2,140,229, forward strand.
ACCGCGTTCTGCACCAGCACGCGCGACACCTTCGCCTGCTCGTCGCGCAGGAAGACGACGAGATGGTCGCCGCGGAACGAGAAGGCGTCGGTGCCCTCGGCGAGCACCTGCGTTGCGCCCTGCCCGGTCTCCTGCAGCCAGAGACGGTCGCCGTCGCGGCGGACGCTGAGCACGCGGTTGGGCGCCAGCCGGTACCAGCCGACATATTGATCGAGCGACGCGATCTCCGCAGCCGGTGCCGGCATCTCCGCGACACGAACCGCGCGAATGTCGCGGCCGTTCATGCGCAACGTCAGCTCGGCCGAGCGACGCTCGGCATCGATGGGGAACGTGATTTCGCCGGACGAGGCCGGGTAGGACGCCGTGCCGTCGCTGCCGACCGACAGGCGCAATTTCCGCTGTCCGGTCGCCTGGCCGTAGAGTTCGTCTCCCTCGCGGAAGATGGCGAACACCGAGGCCGGGCCCATGGCGTAGAAATTGACGAAGGGGCGGTAATGCTGGGCCGGCACCTCGCCGCCGTCGGCGATAGCGGGCGCAGGGTCCGGCGTGCGATAGGCGATCATGCCGGTCGACACGATCACCGCCGGCGCGATCGCGCGGCCGCGATCCACAACCGCTTGCGCCAGCCGACCGCCACGGGTATCGCGGCGGCCGCGATGATCCGCTCGACGCGGGCGCGCACGGTCGAAGCCCGCGCCATCGCAAGCTCCACCGGGCGTGGCTTCACGCTGCTGGCAAAATCGAGCAGAATCTCCGCATAGGACAGCCGGTCGTCGATCACCTCGATCGCCTGCGCGTCGCTGATGATCTCGGCGAGCTCGGCAAGGCGCGCGAGCTGCCACCAGGAGAACGGGCTGAACCAGAACACCGCACGATTGAGCGAGGCGAGCAACAGGACGTAGAAATCGCGGTTGGCGACATGCGCGCTTTCATGGGCGAGCACCGCGAGGCGCTTCTTCGCATCCCAGCCTGCAAATTGCGGCGGCACCAGAATGGTCGAGCCGAAGGTGACGGGACCGCCGACGTCGCGGCTGACACGGATGTCGGCATCGATCAGCTGCGCAGCTTTCACCGGCTTCGCCGCACGCATCAGGCGCCAGGTCAGGCCGAGGCCGATGGCCAGCCGCAGCAGCAACAGGCCGGCGATGCCGGCATAGACGATCGTCGCCACCAGCCACCAGTCGACCAGAACGCCGTTTGCAACCGGCGGCGCCGCGACGGCGCCCGGCGCGATCGGCAGGGTCGGCTGCGACATCTCCAGCATCGCGATGTCGGCCGGCCACGATTCGCCCGGCACCGGCACCGATGCTGGTAGCCGGTCGATGGTGAGCGTCGGCCAATGCATCACGAATGGCATCGCGAGCGAGGCCATCAGCACGACGACCCACGCCGTCATGTGGACGTGCGGATTGCGCACACGGAATAGGGTGAGACCGAACCAGACGACGCCTCCCAGCACAAAGGAGCGCAGCGCCGCCTCCGCCAGAGTTGCGATCATTCTTTCTTCACTCCCCTCGCTTTCTTCGCCTTGGCCACCTGGTCGGCCAGCGAGCGCAATTGCTGCTGGTCGAGCATCTTGTTGTCCACCATGCCGACGAGGACCTCCTCGATCGAGCCGTTGCAGAACCAGTCGACGATGCGCTGCACCGCCTTGGCCGCAACGCGCGCGCGGGGTTCGGCGGCGTGGTACACGTAAGTTCGGCCGTCCACCGTGTGGTTGACATAGCCCTTTTCCTCCAGCCGGCGCAGCACCGTGCGCACCGTGGATTCCTTCAGACGCCGCGACAACCGCTCACGCACGATCTCGGCCGTGACCGGACCATCGGCCCAAACCAGTTGCATGACCTCACGCTCGAGGTCGCCGAGTTCAGGCAGGCGATCGTCCATGGCATTTGACCTTGCGGATTGAGTATTCTTGTAACGCTACAGACTGTCGCATATGCAGCCGCGGAGCACAATGGCGATTCCACCTGAGATGGTGGCGATGGGTCGACCTAACTGGGAGTCGGGAGTCGGACGGACGGTGCGCTCCCTCTCCCGCTGCGGGAGAGGGTCGGGGTGAGGGTGTCTCCGCAGTGGGACTCCCCAAGAGGATAGAGCCCTCACCCGGCGCAAGTGCGCCGACCTCTCCCGCAAGCGGGAGAGGTGACCGAGCCAGTTCGCCAGATCGACTCAATCAAAAGTCATCAGCCCTCAGTACGTCGGCTCGTACATCTGCGACTGAACGAGGGCCTTCACGTCATTGGGCGCAGGTCCGTCCGCGAGCCCGCGCTGGTAGGCCACGTCCGCAACCGCCGCCGCGATGCGGACGGAGACCTCGCGGATGCGCGGCAGTGCCGGATAGAGGCTGCCCTGCGCGAGGTCCTCCTTGCCGACGCAATCGGCGAGCGCATGGGCGGCCGCCATGAACATCTCGTCGGTCACCAGGCGCGAGCCGCTGGCGATGACGCCGAGGCCGACGCCGGGGAAGATGTAGGAATTGTTACCCTGGCGCGGCACGAAGCTGCGGCCATTGAGCTTGACCGGATCGTATGGGCTGCCGCAGGCGAACAGCGCGCGCCCTTCCGTGTAGCGGTAGGCGTCCTCCGCCGAGCACTCCGCCTTCGAGGTCGGGTTGGAGAGCGCGAACACGATCGGCTGCTCGTTGAGCTCGGCCATCGCCTTGAGCACATCGGGCGTGAAGGCGCCGCCGACCGCGGCGACGCCGATGATCGCCGTCGGTTTCAGCGTCTTGATCGCGGTGAGGAAGTCGGCAATCGGCGCCTCGCCAGTGTGCGCATAGCGCAGCTTGTGGCCATGCAGACCTTCCCGCCCCGCAACGACGAGACCGCGGGAATCCACCAGCCAGTTGCGGCGAAGCGCCTCCGCCTCGGAAGCCCCCTCCGCCATCATGGCCGAGACTACGAGATCGGCGATGCCAGTCGCCGCCTCGCCCGCGCCGAGGAACAGGATCTTCTGGTCCTTCAGCTTGCCGCCGGAGACGCGCAAGGCCGAGAACAGGCCGGCGAGCGCCACCGCCGCGGTGCCCTGGATGTCGTCGTTGAAGACGCAGGCCTCGTCGCGATATTTGTGCAGCAGCTTGAACGCCGAATGATTGGCGAAGTCCTCGAACTGGATCAGCACGCTCGGAAACGTCTTGCGCGCGGCTTGCATGAACTCGTCGACGAAGCTGTCATAGGCCTCGCCCGTCAGCCGCCGCTCGCGCAGGCCGAGATAATAGGGATCGTTCAACAACTCTTCGTTGTTGGTGCCGACATCGAGCACGATCGGCAGGCACAGTTCGGGATGCACGCCGGCGCAGGCCGAGTAGAGCGAGAGCTTTCCGACCGGAATGCCCATGCCGTTGGCACCCAGATCGCCAAGTCCCAAAATGCGCTCGCCGTCGGTGACGACGATCAACCTGGCCGGGTAGGGCCAGTTCTTCAGGATCTCGGCGATCTGGCCGCGGTCGCGCGAAGAGATGAACATGCCGCGCGGCCGCTGGAAGATCAGGCCGTATTTCTGGCAGGCAAGCCCGACGGTCGGCGTGTAGATGATCGGCTGGATCTCGTCGATATTGTCGACGACGACGCGGAAGAACAGCGCCTCGTTGCGGTCATGCAGCGCGTTCAGGGCGACGTATTTTTCCAGATCCGTCGGCAGCGTGCGCAGATTGGTGAGCACGCGCTGAGCCTGCGTCTCCATCGTCAGCACGCATGGCGGCAACAGGCCGCGCAGGCCGAGCGTCTCGCGCTCCGCTTCCGTGAAGGCGGTGCCCTTGTTGAGCAGGGGATCGCGCAGCAGCGTCATGCCTTGCTGCGGATTGGACGACGTCGATTTGGCAACGACCCGGGCAGGTCTATTCACGAATTCCCCCAAGGAGTTTCTTATTGAACCGCAGCCATTGTCGGCCAGTGCTCCATTCAGATCAAGGACGGAGAGACCGCGGCGCCGATTGTGATCTCGCACCGCAGCGAGACTTGCGCAAACGACTGGCAGTTGCGCGCGAAAGGGTTAACGCGCAGGCCTCTAACTCCTCATGGTGAGGACGCGCGTCAGCGCCGTCTCGAACCATGGAGGCCCCTATCTCACCCGCGGCCATCCTTCGAGACGCCCGCCGTTGGCGGGCCCTCAAGGATGAGGACGGAGTGCGCGACATCAGGATCAACGGGCACCGACGCCGATCAGCCTCATCCTGAGGAGGCGCTTAGCGCCGTCTCGAAGGACGAGGCGCGCGCTCAGGCCGCCGCCAAGAACTGATATGCGATCGCCTGCTTATCCTGCTGCCCGCCTTGGCATCAGATTGGCGGCGCCATCTCCCGGCGGCGCGATATGCATCAGGATCGTCTGCGTCGCGGATGCGACCTCGATGCCGTTCTGCTGGAAGCGCAGCTTCATGCGACGGTTGAATTCGCGCTGCACCGGCCAGCGGCCGGCCTCGGTGCAGCGGATCTGGCCGACGATCGACACCATCGCGCCGTCGACCTTGTCGATGCCCCACAGCTCGAGGTCGCCGCGGATGAGCGCGCGGAAGTCCGCTTCGCGGCGCATCTCGTCGACGATGTCCTTGAGGATCTGGCCGGCGCGATCGGTGTCTTCCTTGTAGGCGACGTTGACGCTCACCGAGGCATTGCCGGCGCCGCGACTGGCATTGGTGATGGTCGTGACCGCGCTGAACGGCACGATGTGCACGGCGCCATCACCCGCGCGCAGGCGGATGGTGCGGATCGAGACGTTCTCGACGACGCCCGACAGCCCCGACACGCTGACGGTGTCGCCGACCTGCACCGTATTCTCCAGCAACAGGAACAGGCCGGTGATGAGATCCTGCACCAGCTTCTGCGAGCCGAAGCCGATCGCGATGCCGACGATGCCAGCGCCGGCCAGCAGCGGGGCGACATTGACGCCGATCTCGCTCAACGCGGTGAGGCCGACGACGGTCGCGATCAGGCACAGCAGTGCGGTGCGCAGCATCGGCTGGAAGGTGCGCAGCCGCGCGGCGCGGGCATAGTGCCCGTCCCGCGTCAGCGTATTGATCTGGCGGTCGAGGAGCGCGTTGCTGGCTTCCCAGATGGCCGCTGCGATGAGCACGGCGAGGCCGATGGTCACCACGGCCGAGATCAGCCGGCTGCCGATCTGGCCGCCATAGAACCAGACGATCGCGTCCACGCCCCAGACTTCGAGCACCGCCACGAAGCCGATGAAGGCGATCACGCCGGATACGATCCTGCGCAGCAGCGGCAGATAGCGGTTGGCGCGGATCTCGAGGCCGGGAAAGCGTTGCAGGATCTCCGGCCTGATGCGAAAGCCGCGATCGATCAGGCTCAGCGTCAGCATGATGACGACACGCGTGATCAGCGCCACCGCGATGGTGCCGACGAAATATTGCAGCAGCAGCGAATAGCCGTTGCGGATGTTGAGCGCCCACACCGCCCAGAGCGCGAGGTCGAGCGCGATGGCAAGATAGTGCCAGCCGCCTGCGATGCGGTTGCGCAGACGGGCCGCAATTCCCTGCCGCTCGGCCGGCGCGCGGATGGCATCGGCGACCTGGCGGCGGCATTGCAGGACGATGACGGCGATGAAGAGGTGCACGACCAGCATCACCATGCGCAGCAGCGCGGCGTAGCCGGCGCGGTGCAGGCCGAGCAGCAGCGCCACATTGGCAAAGGCGATGCCGGAGACGCCGACGCCGACGATGCGGCGCGCCCAGATCTCGATATAGGCCGCGGTCTCCGCGCGCACCGGAAACAGCCCGAACGGCCCCGCCAGCGCCCGGACCAGGCAGATCAGCCCGCGCGAGAACGCATAAGCGTTGACGACGGCGAGGATCACGAGACGGACAATCGCGGGCTCGCCGAGCTCCGTTCCGAGTAGCGCGGTGGCGACGGCGACGAAGACGAGCACGGGAAGCAGCTCGAGCACGAAACGCCCGAGCACGAAGGGCAGACGCAGCATGATCTGCCAGACGCGCGCGAGACTGTGGCGTCGCTTGTGCAGCTCCGGCTCGGGCGTGACGTCCGCGACCGATGATGGCGGATCGGCAAGCGGCAGCGCCTGGGCCGGCAGGCGCGCGGTTTGCGGCACGCGCCCCTCCAGGAACGCGACTGGCCGGCGGATCAGGCGGAAGATGACCCATTCGGCCGAGAGGGCGCAGCCCAGCAGCAGTGCCAGCTTCCAGGCGATCTCAATCAGGAGATTGTAAGCCGCGGGATCGTTCGCGGTGCGCATGATCCAGTAGTAGAAGGCCGGAAAGTGCGTGAGCGTCCGTGCCATGCCGGCGATCTCGCTCGATATCTCCTGGATCTCCTCCGACACCGTGAGCAGGAGTTGCGCGCCAAGGCCATCGGCCGCCAGCGGGATCGGCGATTTCGCCTCCGGCGCGGGCTGCTGCGAACCCGATGCGTTGGCGATCACACGGAGCGTATCGATCATCTGCGCGCGCTTCTTGTCGTCCTGGAGCGTGTCCAACGCACGCCTGGCTTCGTCAGGCGATAGCGCGGCGGCACCGCCCGCGGCCGGCGCATCGGCACGGGCGCAGGAGAGAGACGAGATCGCGAGGAAAAGAGCGGCGAGAAGCGCCGGGACAAGCTTTTGCGACACGCAGATTCCCTGGAAAAAATGAATGCGCCCGCGGTGTCGTGGCCGTCACCGCCGAAGCACATCCGTCATGTCGGATCGCAGCTATTCGCCCCCAGCCTGTGTCGGAAGTTGGCCTTTGAGACGACATTCTCTTGGCATTTGCCGCAATGCAGGATCGCGAGCTGACGCCCCGGCGAAACTCCATCGGGCCTGCGCGCACAGACCCTTGTGCAGATCGAACAGGAGGATAAGGAAAGGGGGATCTCAAAGAGTTGCGGCAGCCTTTACGGCTATCCGACACGATCGACGTGACCAAAATACAGCGCCGGGAAGGTAGGGGCTTTGCCTCACTGATGCAGCCCGCTAAACCTTGTCCCGGCGTGCCGTTCGCGGTTTCCGCCGCTATGCGATAGTCCGAACGAGCTCCATCGCAATTAACGCGGCTGGATTTGCGGAGGTGGTGTCATAGACCTCCCCTTGCTCATGAGGTGGACGTTGCGCGTCGCTGGTTTGCGACCGCGATGATGCTCCTCCTGGGACACAAAACTGTCAAGCAGGATCAATGATCTGACGATCACATTTGACGACCCGAGTTCCGCTGGAAGGTCCGCTGTGCAAATCGCTTCCGCGCCAATTTGAGGAATTTCAGAAGGCAGGGAATGGTGGCATCATGCTCCTGTTTTGCCCGACGAGTCAAACCCGCTTCGTAAAATCCGTATTACAAAGCAGCGGCCCCTGCAAGCCATTGATTCTGCTATGGCCGGCTACTGTGCATGGGGTTGTTTTCGCACTTTTTTGCCGATGGCCGGCGGCAGCCTAGAGAAACATGTCCGCCAGGTCGACCGTCGAGGCCTTTCCGATCTGGTCGAAGTTTCGTGCCAGCCAGCCTCGCGCCGCCTCGCGGCCCTCGTCGCGCAGGCGACACAACAGGCTCCATTCGGGGTGGAATTGCGTGGCGGTGCCGAGCTGCGACATCAATTGGTCGTTGCCGATCCAATGCATGTACATGCGGCTGTGCTTGTTGCTGTCGAGCTCGCCGTCGTCGATCAGCCGGGTGGCGAAGGCGATCGCGCGCATCTCGCGCATCAAGGACGAATTGAAGCTGATCTCGTTGATGCGGTGGAGGACGTCGGCGGCACTGGCCGGCAGCTCGTCGCGGCGGATTGCCGTCACCTGCACGATGATGACGTCATGACTGCCCTTGCGGTAGATCAACGGATAGATCGCGGGATTGCCGAGATAGCCGCCGTCCCAGTAATGCTCGCCATCGATCTCGACCGCCTGGAAATAGGGTGGCAGGCAGGCCGACGCGAGCACGGTGTCCGCCGTGAGAAGCGGGCTCTGGAACACCTTGATCTTGCCGGTACGGACGTTGGTGGCGTTGAGAAACAGCTGCGGCGCCTCGGGCGAGGAATTGAGCCGGTCGAAATCGACCACGCGCTGCAGCAGCGCGCGGAGCGGATTGAAATGAAAGGGATTGAGCAGGTTCGGCGGCAGCGTATGCGTCAGCGTGTGGATGAATGCGTGAACCGGATGATATTCCGGCGGCAGCTTCAGGGCCTGGATCCACTGGTTCAGCGGCGACATCAGATCGTACGCCATGTCCATGCGCGACACTTCGTACCAGAACGCGTGCAGGCTCTCCCGCGCGGCCTCGGCGCCTCCATGCGCCATGCCGGAGGCCATCGCCACCGCATTCATCGCGCCGGCACTGGTCGCGCTGATCGCCTCGATCGCGAGCCTGCCGTCCTCGAGCACCTGGTCGAGCACGCCCCAGACGAAGGCGCCGTGCGCGCCGCCGCCCTGGAGCGCGAAGTTGACGTTCTTGCAATTGGTGGTCCCGCTAGCTGTCACTTTGCTCGCTTCCTGCCTCCCGTCCCCTCTTTCTCCAGCGCCTTGCGCACCTGCTTGAACTCCTCCAGCGAGGCCTTGTCGGCGCGGGGGAAGCGCAGGTCGAGCTTTTCCAGCTCGGCATTGATCACCGAGCCGATCACGACGCGAGCGAACCATTTGTGGTCGGCGGGCACGACGTACCAGGGGCGCATGCGACGTCGCCGTGTGCCGGACGATGTCCTGGTAGACCGCCTGGTAGCGCGGCCACAGCGCGCGCTCCTTGATGTCGTCCATGGAGAACTTCCACTGCTTGGCCGGATCCTCCAGCCGCTCGAGGAAGCGCTCGCGCTGCTCTTCCTTGGACACGTTGAGGAAGAACTTCAGCACCACGGTGCCGTTGCGGCAGAGATAGCGCTCGAAGGCGGAGATGTCCTCGAACCGCTCCTTCCAGATGTTCTTGGTGACGAGCCTGGGCGGCAGCTTTTCCTTCGCGAGAGTCTCTGGATGCACACGCGTCACCAGGCATTCCTCGTAATGCGAGCGGTTGAAGATGCCGATATGGCCGCGCTCGGGCAGCGCGACCGCATGACGCCAGAGGAAGTCGTGGTCGAGTTCCTTGCTGCTCGGCGCCTTGAAGGCCGTGACTTCGCAGCCCTGCGGATTGATGCCCTCGAAGATCGCCTTGATCGCAGAGTCCTTGCCGCCGGCGTCCATCGCCTGGAACACGATCAGGAGCGACCAGCGGTCCTGCGCGTAAAGCTTCTCCTGAAACGCGATCAGCCGCTTCTTGTTGGCGTCGAGAATCGCGAGCGCCTTCTCCTTGTCGAGATCACCCTTCTCGTCGGTCTTGTGATCCTTGAGGTGAAACTTGCCCGAGCCATCATAGCGGAACGGCTTGATGTAGCGGTCAAGCTCCTGGGCGAGCGACTTGGACGGCTTTTTGCTCATGAGCGCGGGGCACCTTGCGTTGCAACTTCAGTCGGTCGAGCAAGCTACCAAGGATGCCCTTGGGAAGGAATATGATGAACAGCACGAGCAGCACGCCGTAGACGAGATTGTCCCAGCCGACCGCCTTGGTGCCGAAACCGATGCGCAGGGTTTCCGCCAGCAGAATGGTGATGATGGCCCCGACGGTCGGGCCGAGCGAGACGAACAGCCCGCCGACGATCGCGGCGAACACCATCTGCAGCGAGACCGCGATGCCGCTGACCGTGTCGGGGGTGATGAACATCTGGTACTGGCAGTAGATCGCGCCCGCCAGCGCCGTCATCAGCGCGCTGAGCAGCGTGATCTTCAGCTTCTCGGCGGTGACGTCGACGCCGGCCGCGGCCGCGGCGTCCTCGTCTTCCGAGATCGCCTCCAGCGCATAGCGCGCCATGCTGCGGTCGACCCAGTGCCAGACCACGATGCCAAACAGCCAGACCGCAAGCGCGATCAGGTACCAGGTGGTCTTGTCGTCGAATTGCAGCGCCAGCAGCTTGTTGCCGGACGCGCGGTTCGGGGTGTAGCCGAGCGAGCCGCCGGTATAGTCGCGCGTCGCGGTGATGACCTGGAGCACGATGCCTGACAGCGCCAGCGTCACCAGCACGAAATAGTGCCCGGTGATGCGAAAGCGGAAGCAGGGATAGCCGACGATCATCGCCAGCGCGCCGGCCGCCGCCATGCTGATGGGAATGCCGATCCAGGGCGACAAACCTGCGTGATTCCACAACAGCGCGGTGACGTAAGCGCCGATCCCCATGAAGCCGCCGTGGCCGAGCGAGACGAGGCCGAACCGCCCCATCATCGACCAGGACGTATAGGCGAACGACCAGATCAGGATCAGCACCAGGATGTGCAGATGATAGGGATCGCGATAGACGAAGGGCAGCGCGACCAGCGCCGCCAGTCCGATCCCCCACGCCGCAAGCCGTCCCTGCCCCATCATCGGCGCCTCGCAAGCAGGCCCGCGGGCCGGATGAACATCATGACGATGAAGAACGCGAAGGCGAGCACATAGCCCCATTCGAGGTCGGAGAACAGGCCGCCGAGCGAGATGATCTCGGCGAACACGAAGGCGGCGATGAAGCCGCCGATGAAATTGCCGAGGCCGCCGAGCACGCAGATCAGGAAGGTGATCGGCCCGAAGGACAGGCCGACGAAGGGATGCACGTCATATTGCAGCACCAGGAGGCAAGCAGCGAGGCCGGCGAGCGCGCCGCCGAGCGCCGACGTGATCAGGTAGATCCGCTTGGTGTCGACACCCATCAGCGCCATGATCTGCCGGTCCTGCGAGATGGCGCGGATCGCAGTGCCGGTGAAGGTGCGGGTCATGAACAGATAGACCGCGACCATGCCGACCAGCGCGGCGACGAACGAGAGCAGTCGCGCGTAGCTGAAATTCATGTCGCCGAAGGCGAGCACCGGCAGCCGGATGCCGAGATTGCGGAAGTCGATGCCGAAGGCGACGGTGGCAAAGCTCTGCAGCACGAACAGCACCCCGCCGGTCGCGAGCAGCTGGTTGATCGGTGGTGCGGTCAGCAGCGGCGCGATCACGAGGTAGTGCAGCGCCGCGCCGAGCACAGCGACCAGCAGGATGGTGAGCGGGGCAGCAACGAAATAGCTGACGCCGTAATACTGCACCATGAAATACATGCCGTACATGCCGATCATGACGAGTTCGGCGTAGCAGATCCAGGTCACGTCGATGACGCCGAAGATCAGGTTGAGCCCGAGCGCAAGCAGCGCCAGCACGCCGCCGAGCAGGATGCCGTTGATGACGGCCTCCAGCAGGTAGATGTCGAATACGTCCAGGAACGCCTGCATGCCCATCACACCCCGAGATAAGCTTCCTTGACCGTGTCGCTCGCCAGCATCTCGGCCGAGGTGCCGGACGCGCGGATCGTGCCCGCCTCGATCAGATAGGCGCGGTCGACCACCTTCAGCACCTGCTGCACGTTCTGCTCGACGATCAGCACCGTCAGCCCGCTGGCGCGGATCCGCTTCACCAGCTCGAACACCTGCTGCACCACCACCGGCGCCAGCCCCGCCGAGGGTTCGTCGAGCAGCAACAGTTTTGGATTGGACATCATCGCACGGCCGATGGCGCACATCTGCTGCTCGCCGCCGGACATGGTGCCGGCCATCTGGTGACGGCGTTCCTTCAGGCGCGGAAACAGGTCGAACACCACCTCCAGCCGCTCGGCGTAGTGGTCCCGCGCCTCTTTCATGAAGGCACCCATCTTGAGATTGTCGTCGACCGTCAGCTGTGGAAACAGCCGCCGGTTCTCCGGCACATGCGCAATGCCGAGGCTGACGATCTTGTGCGGCGGGGTCGCGACGACGTCGACGCCTTCCATCTTGATCGATCCGCGGGAGGGACGGATCAGGCCGGAGATGACGCGCATCAAGGTGGTCTTGCCGGCGCCGTTGGGGCCGATGACGCCCACGGCTTCGCCGGCCTTCACGTCGAGATTGACGTCGAACAGCGCCTGGAAGGTGCCATAGCCGGCATTGACGCCGCGAAGCTCCAGCATCGCCTAGCCCCCTGCGCGGCGGCGCGCTTCGGCGGCCGCGGCCTGCGTGGTCTCGGCGTCGGTGCCGAGATAGACCTCGATGACGCGCGGATCGCCGGCGACCGCGCTCGGCAGGCCTTCCGAGATCTTCTCGCCGTGATCGAGCACCATCACGCGGTCGACGACGCGCATCAACACGCCCATGATGTGCTCGACCCAGATGATGGTGATGCCGAGCTCGTCGCGGATGTTGCGCAGCATGTCCGCGGCCTGATCCATCTCGGCCTCGTCGAGCCCACCGAGGCTCTCGTCGGCGAGCAATAGCTTTGGCGCGGTGGCAAGCGCCTTCGCCAGCTCGAGCTTCTTCAACCCCGCTGCGCCGAGCCCATCGACGCTGGCATGGCGGTCGGTCGGCAGGCCGACCATCGCCAGCGAGCGCTCGGCCGCCTCCTCCGCCTTGGCGCGGCTGTGGCGGCCCTGGCCGTAGAAGCCGGCAAGCGCGACGTTCTCGAAAATGCTAAGGCGACGGAACGGCCGCGGGATCTGGAAGGTCCGCCCGATGCCGCTGTTGATGATCCGGTGCGGTGCAAGGCCCGCGATCTCGTGCCCGGCGAACAGGATCGATCCGGAGGTCGGCGCCAGCGTGCCGGAGAGCATGTTGAAGATCGTGCTCTTGCCCGAGCCGTTGGGGCCGATCAGGCCGAGGATCTCGCCCTGGTCGACCCGGAACGACACGTTGTTCACGGCGGTGAAGCCGCCAAACCGCTTCACCAGTCCGCTGACTTCCAACACCGGAGCACTCCGCTACTGGTTGCTGTAGGTGGTGCCCTTCGGTAGCGGCAGCACAGCCTCGCGCTGCGCCTGGCTCTTGGGCCACACCACATAGGACTTGTCGTCGACGTATTGGATCACGACCGGGAACGAGCGCTCGTTCTGGCCGGCCATTGGCGAGCCCTCGCCGTGGAATTTGACGCCGAAGCCGAGCATGGTGCCGCCTTCGGGTATGTCGGTGTCCAGTGCTGCCTTGCGCAGCGAGTCGGGATCGACGCCGCCATATTTCTTGATTGCGCGCGGCAGCACGTCGGTGAGGAACAAATAGGTATTGGACGCAGCCATGCCGACATGGGCCGAACGGATTGCGACGCCCGGCTTGCGCTTGTCGAACTCCTCGCCAACCGCCTTGATCACCGGCGGCAGCTTCGGATCCATGGTCTTCTGGTTGGCGAGCCAGATCGAGATCGGATCGGTGTTGAAGACGTAGTTGGCATCGGCGCCCAGGCCTTCCTTCAGCTTCTCATAGACCCCGTAGCCGGCGCCATGTCCGACCAGTGCGCCGAACTTCAGCCCCTGCTCGCGGGCTTGCCGGAGCAACAGGGTGATGTCGGGATTGTAGCCGGTATGGAAGACCACATCCGGCTTGGCCCGCTTCAGCTTGGTGACCAGCGCAGACAAATCCGGTGCCGTCGCCGAATAGCCCTCTCTGAGCACGATGTTGAAACCGGCCTTCTTGGCGCCGGCCTCGTTGCCTTTGGCAACGTCGACGCCGTAGGCGCCGTCCTCGTGGATGATGGCGACCCGCAGGTCCTTCGGGTCCTTGCCCAACTTTTCCTTCGCGTTCTGCGCGATGAAGTCCATCGTCATCATGCCGAACTGATCGCCGGAGGCCTGCGGGCGAAACACGTATTTGTAGTTCTTGTTCTCCAGCACCGCCGACGAAATGCAGGTCGTGATCCACATGAACTTCTTCAGCTGCTCGACGCGCGCTGCCACCGGCACGCATTGCGCCGAGGAGAAGAAGCCGAGCAGCATGTCGACCTTTTCCTGCTCGATCAAACGGATCGCTTCGTTGATGGCGACGTCCGGCTTGCTCTGAGCATCGGCATAGATCGCCTCGATCTTGTAGCCTTCGACGTCCTTCGCGCTGTACTGATCGAGCATGATCCTTGCGCCGGTATATTGCAGCTCCGAACCGCCGCCGGCGAGCGGACCCGTCAGATCATAGATGACGCCGATCTTGAGCTTCTTCTCTTGAGCCTTGTCTTGGGCCTCGGCAGACACCGCCAAGCCCGTCGCTGATATCGCGACCAACAGCCCACGTACCACGCGGGCAGCCATGCGCAGGCGCATCAAAACCTCCCTGGACCATTGTGCATTGCATTCTTGGTGCAATTTCTTCGGCCCATCACATGGGCTGCGCGCGGCGATGTCAAGCCTCGCGCATTAGCGCGCTGCGCACTGCTGCTCGATGAAGGCCGTGACAAATCGCGGCATGGACGGCCTGAGATCGCTTGTCCCGCGCACGAGATGAATGGCCGACAGCTCCGGCTCGGTCTCGCGCGCAAGGTTGGCTTCGATCCGGGCGCGGGCCACATCGCCCGGCATGTCCAGGTTGATGACCTGCAGCATCGCGATCGTGGGGCCGGTGACCACGCAATGCCAGCCCGGCTCGATCCGATAGTCGGCCGCGGTCAGGCCGGTTTCCTCCCCGAGCTCGCGGACGACGCTGCCGGGAATGTCGAGCGCGCCGTTCCTGACGTCGTCGAGATCAGGCGTTCCCGAGGGGAAATAGATGCGGCCCGCATTGGCGGTGTGGGGCGCCATCTCGCCCATGATGAAGGCGCCGTCGGAGGCGCGCAACGCCCCCATGCCAAAGCCGTTGAACACGGCCTTGTCGGGAAAGCCCCAGTCGCGCCAGGCGAGGAAGCTTGCGAAATCGGTCTCGAAATAGGTCGCCGTCAGATGGCCGTCGTTGAACACGGCGTCGCGCCCGAGCAGGACGCGGCCGTTCCAGATTTTCGGCCGCTCGCGCTGCTTTTCGGCGAAATGCGCCGCGATCTCGGCGCGCCGTTCCTCGGCGAACGGCCACACGATCGGCCGCACCGCAAGATCAAGCGTCGTGACGCGATGAATGATTGGTGACGTCATTACGCCTGATACCACGCCTTCGCGGCGGCTATTTGGCGCTCCCGGTGGTCTTCTTGGCCTGCTCGACGAATTTGTTGGTGAAGGTCTTGCTGACGTCGATCTTGGCGTTCGCCACCTCGGGCGAGCCGACACTGAACACCGCAAGCACGGCGTCGGCGCCCTTCGGGTCCATCTTGCCGGTCTCGGAATACATCGGGATCGTGTTCTTCAGTGCGGCGAGATAGAGGTCCTTGTTCTTGCCGACGGTCTCCTCCGGCATTTTCGCCATGATCTCCTCGGGCGTATGCGAATGGATCCAGGCGAGCGTGGCGACGATCGCATTGGTGAGCGCCTGTGCCTCCTTCTCGTGACTGTTGACCCAGGCGGCGGTCGAATACAGCGCGCCGCCCGGATATTCGCCGCCGAAGGTCTCCAGCGTGTCCTTCTGGGTGCGGGTGTCCGAGAGAATGCGCAGATCCTTGTGGCTGCCCTGCAGCACGGTCACGGACGGATCGAGCATCACCGCCGCGTCGATCTGGCCCTGCTCCATCGCGGCCACCGCAGTGGCGCCGAGGCCAACGCCAATCACGGCGGCACTGGTGGGATCGAGCCCGTTCTTCTTGAGCATGTATTTCAGGAAGAAGTCGGTGGAGGAGCCGGGCGCACTGACGCCGACCTTCTTGCCGGCGAGATCCTTGACCGACTTGATGTCGTTGGTGCGCGAGGGCGCGACCACCAGCACGAGGCCGGGATAGCGGTCATAGACCACGAAGGACTGCAGCTCCTGCTTCTTGGCGGCGAGATTGACACAATGGTCGAAATAGCCGGAAACCACGTCGGCGCTGCCGCCGAGAACGGCTTTCAGCGCGTCCGAACCGCCCTTGAGGTCGACCAGCTCGACATTGACGCCGGCCTTGTCGTATTCGCCGAGCTGCCTGGCCAGCACCGTCGGCAGATAACATAGGCAGGAGCCGCCGCCGACCGCGATGGTGACTTTGCTTTGCGCCGCGGCAAACGAGGTGGTGAGCGTCAGCGCGAGCAGCGCGCCCGCGAGCCTAGCAATCGTGTTCTTCATTGGTTTCCTCCGTTCGGCCGGCGGCACCATAGAGCAGCGGGGCTGGCTTGAGAAGCACTGCCTGAGCGGGCTGGCCATCAGCCCTTCGGCGCAATAGCATGCCCAAACAAGAACAATTCCTGATGGGGAGATCATCCATGAATCGCCTTGCAGCCAGCCTGTCGATCGCCGCCGCCTTTGCCGCCGGATGCGGCGCCACCCACCTGCTCCGGCCGGCGCTCGCCGCCGAGAATATCACCGCGCAGCTCATCCACACCGGCGAGATGGAGGGCGATGCGCTCGGGCCCGCCAACGCGGTCGGCTACCGCTCCAAGATGTTCGCGAGCGCGGATGGCGCCACCATCTCGATCCAGGTCGGCAACGTGCCCAAGCACCTGCATCCCAACACCAACGAGATCCAGTACATCCTGGACGGCACCGGCACGATCTGGCTTGGCGACAAGGAGGTGACGGTGAAGCCCGGCGACCTCGTCATCATCCCCAAGGGCACGCCGCATGGCGGCACCAAGCCGATCAGCGGCCAAGTCAAGGCGATCGCGATCAAGACGCCGCCGCAAGCTCCTGACGACACCAAGCTGCTGGATTGAACTCTTGCGTTCACCTCTCCCGCTTGCTTGCGGGAGAGGTGAACTCGCGCCTAGCCCCTCCCATCCAACGCGGTCGGCCGCCACACCAGGAGCCGCCGTTCCACCAGCGTGACGCCGAAGTCGATCAGGATGACGAAGGCGGACAGCACGAACATGCCGGCGAACACGCCGGCGACGTCGAACACGCCCTCGGCCTGCTGGATCAGGTATCCGAGCCCGGCCGCCGATCCCAGATATTCGCCGACCACCGCGCCGACCACGGCGAAGCCGACCGAGGTGTGCAGCGAGGAGAACATCCACGACAGGGCCGACGGCCAATAGACATGTTGCATCAGCTGCCGCTCGCTCATCCCGAGCATGCGTCCGTTGTCGAGCACGGTCCGGCTGACCTCCTTGACGCCCTGATAGACGTTGAAGAACACGATGAAGAACACCAAGGTGACGCCGAGCGCGACCTTGGACCAGATGCCGAGCCCAAGCCACAGCGCGAAGATCGGCGCCAGCACCACGCGCGGCAGTGCGTTGACCATCTTCACATAGGGGTCGAACACCGCGGCGACCAGCGGCTGGCGCGCGAACCAGAAGCCGACCAGGACCCCGCCGAGCGATCCGATCACGAAGGCGAGGATCGATTCCGTAAGCGTGATGCCGAGATGCTTCCAGATCACGCCGGAGGCGAACCATTTCACGATCTGGCTGAACACGTCGTGCGGGTTGGAGAAGAAGAACGGCGGCAGCAGGATCTTGCCGAACACGGGCACGGTCGACAGCACCTGCCACAGCACGATGCCGACGACCGCGACCAGGACCTGCAGCGCAAACAGCGTGGGGCGCGACATCAGACCGCCTCCGCCGCCTGGGTGGACTGCGCGTAACCCTTCATCACCTCGTCCTTCAGCACGCCCCAGATCTCGCGGTGGAGCGCATGGAATTCCTTGTCGAGGCGCACCTCGAAGATGTCGCGCGGACGGGCCAAGCTGACGCGCCAGTCGCCGATGATGCGCGAGGACGGCCCTGCCGACATGATCACGACGCGGTCGGCGAGCGCGATCGCCTCTTCCAGATCATGGGTGACGAACAGCACCGCCTTGCGATCGGCATTCCACAGGTCGAGCAGCAGATTGCCCATGACCTGGCGCGTCTGCGCATCGAGCGGTCCGAACGGCTCGTCCATCAAGAGGATCTTCGGATCGCGGATCAGCACCTGCGCCAGCGCCACGCGCTTGCGCTGCCCGCCGGAGAGCATGTGCGGATAGCGGTTCGCGAAGGCGCCGAGGCCGACGGAGGTCAGCCATTTCTGCGCCTGCGGCAAGGCTTCAGCGCGCGGCGTGCCCTTGATCTCGAGCCCGATCGCGACATTGTCGAGCGCGGTCTTCCAGGGGAACAGCGCATCAGCCTGGAACAAATAGCCGGCATCCCGATTCAGCCCCGCCAGCGGCTGATCGAAAATCCTGACACTGCCGGCGGCTGGCTTGAGCAGGCCGGCGGCGACGTTCAGCAGCGTCGATTTTCCGCACCCTGTGGGCCCGACAATGGCGACGAACTCGCCCTGTGCCACCGCGAGATGAGCCTTCTCCACCGCCGTGTAGACCCGCCCGTCTCCCAGGCGGAACGCAACCTTGGTATCTTCCAGCGCCACTGCGGTGGGCGTCGTCATGTGCTTCCTCCGAACTCAGGCCGATGCCTTAGCCGCTCACGCGGCCAAGTTCAATCGAGGCGCCGGGCGTGCTACGCATACCGTACTGCCGCGCTCTTACCCTCCCCTGGAGGGGGAGGGTCGGCTCACATGAGCGCAGCGAAATGTGAGACGGGGTGGGGTGACGGTCTTTCCACAGATGCACTGCCAACGTGGATAGATCACCCCACCCCGCTCGCGCTTCGCGCGATCGACCCTCCCCTCCAGGGGAGGGTAAGAGAAGAGAGAGCACACCTGCGATGTCTGCCAAGCCGGCGATCAGCTACCAGCACGTCACCAAGCGCTTCGGGTCCCTCGCAGCCGCGGACGATGTGTCGCTCGACGTCGCCGAGGGCGAGTTTGTGGCGATCGTCGGCGGCTCGGGCTCGGGCAAGACCACGCTGCTGCGGCTGGCCAACCGGCTGATCGAGACCGATAGCGGCACCATCACGGTCGAAGGCGAGGACGTGCGGAATGTCGATCCGGTCGCGCTGCGGCGCCGGATCGGCTATGTCTTCCAGAGCGGCGGGCTGTTTCCGCATCTGAGCGTCGCCGACAATATCGGCATCACGCCGAAGCTGCTCGGCGAGCCGGCCCCGGCAATCGGAGGGCGCATCGACGAGTTGCTGGAGCTCGTGCAACTCGACCGGGCTGCTCACCGCAACCGTCTTCCGGTGGCCCTTTCCGGCGGCGAGCGCCAGCGCGTCGGCGTGGCGCGGGCGCTCGCGGCAAGACCCCGCATCGTGCTGATGGACGAGCCGTTCGGCGCGCTCGATCCCCTCACCCGCGATGCGCTCGGTGAGGACTATCGCGCGCTGCACCGCAAGCTCGGCCTGACCACCGTGATGATCACCCACGACATGACCGAGGCGATCCTGCTCGCCGACCGCATCGCGGTGATGCGCGGCGGACGATTGCTCGCACAGGGTACGGCCGCCGAACTCGCGAGCAGCAGCGACGATTACGTGCTCGAGCTGTTGCGCACCCCGCGGCGCCAGGTCGAGCGACTGAATGCGCTGCTGCCGATGGGCGGTGCGGCATGAGCCTCTTCGCCGATCCACGCTGGGGCGAGGCGCTGGCGCATCTGCCTGACTATCTCGGCAACCATGTGCGGGTGAGCCTCGCCGCGCTCGCGCTTGGCCTCGCCGTGAGCCTGCCGTTGGCGATCCTGACGCGCAACCGCCCGGCGCCGCGCGGCATCCTGCTCGCGTTCGCCAGCATCGTACAGACCGTACCCGGGCTGGCGCTGCTCGCGCTGTTCTACCCGCTGCTGCTGCTGGCGGCTTCCGTCACGCTTGCCTGGTTCGGCGTATCCTTCTCCGCGTTCGGCTTCCTGCCGGCGATGCTGGCGCTGGCGCTCTATTCGATGCTGCCGGTGCTGCGCAACGGCATCACCGGCCTCAACGGCATCGATCCCGCGCTGATCGAGGCAGCGAAGGGCGTCGGCATGACCGCGCGACAATCGCTTGTCATCGTCGAGCTGCCGCTCGCGCTGCCGGTGATCATGGCCGGCATCCGCACCGCAGCGGTGTGGGTGATCGGCACCGCGACGCTGTCGACGCCGATCGGGCAGACCAGCCTCGGCAATTACATTTTTGCCGGCCTCCAGACCCAGAACTGGGTGTTCGTGCTGTTCGGCTGCGTGGCTTCCGCCCTGCTCGCGCTTGCGGTCGACCAGCTGCTTGGGCTGATCGAGAGCGGCCTGCGCAGCCGCAGCCGCATGCGCAGCGGTCTCGGCGCGGTCGGCATCGCGGCGTTGCTCGCCGCTACCCTGGTGCCGACGATGGGACGCTCGGCGTCGGGCTATGTAGTCGGCGCCAAAACCTTCGCGGAGCAATATGTGCTGTCGGCGTTGATGAGGGACCGCCTCCAGGCCGCCGGTCTGTCCGGGACGGCGCGCTCCGGGCTCGGCTCCAGCGTGATCTTCGGGGCGCTGAAGGCCGGCGACATCGATCTCTATGTCGATTATTCCGGCACGCTCTGGGCCAACCAGCTGCATCGCACCGACATGAGGCCGCGCGCCGAGCTGGTGGCGGAATTGAAGACGGCGCTCGCCAAGGACAATATCACCCTGCTCGGCGAGCTCGGCTTCGAGAATGCGTATGCGCTGGTGATGCCAAGACGGCGCGCCGAGGCGCTCGGCATCCGAACCATAGCCGACCTCGCCGCACATACGGCGACGCTGTCGATTGCGGGCGACTACGAATTCTTCTCGCGCCCCGAATGGGCCGCCCTGCAGAAGGCCTATGGGCTGCAGTTCCGTGCCCAGCGCCAGATGCAACCGGACTTCATGTATGCGGCCGTCGCCAGTGGCGAGGTCGACGTCATCGCCGGCTACACCAGCGACGGCTTGATCGCCAAATACGAGCTCACAACGCTCGACGATCCCAAGCACGCGATCCCACCCTATGATGCGATCCTGCTGCTCGCGCCGAAGCGCGCCGGCGACGAGCGACTGCAGGCGGCGCTCAAGCCATTGCTCGGCAAGATCGACATCGCCACCATGCGCGAAGCGAACCTGCGCGCCAGCGGCAATGATGCGAATTCATCGCCCGATGCTGTGGCGAAGTGGTTGTGGGAAAAAGTCGGCAAGCGATAGGCCGGCTACAATCCCCGGATCATTCCGGCATCGATCAGCAGCCGGTTCAGCCGCCGCGCCTCGGCGCCATCCTTGCAGCCGTAGAAGATGCCCTTGCAGCGCAGCATGATCTCTTTCTGCTCGGCAAAGGAGGGGTCGAGCGGGATGCCGGCGGCTTCCTGAATGACCAGCGGCAGATAGGGGCCGTCGATCGTGTCCATCACGGCCTGGCTTCCAACCGGCTCGAAATTGACGGCGTCGATCGCATAATAGGTCGCGTAGAGGCGCGGATCGTAGGCGTCGAGCTTCTTGCCGATCGCGCCCTCGTCGAGCCCGGGCTCCAGGATAGCAGGCGCAAATTCCGGCTGATGATCGCCATAGCGCACGATCAGGAAGGGCTCGCCGGGAAAGGTCTTCTTCAAACCGGCAACGAACGCCTTGTACTGCTCGGCGCTCATCGCCTGCCGGCGCAGATATTCGTCGATGGACGGCACGTTGCCCGGCGCGCGCCAGTTCGGCAGCAGATCGGGACGAAAGCGGGTCTCCCAGGGGAAGTGGTTGGCACCGAGATAGATGAAGGTGAACAGCGGCTTGTTCGGCGGCTGCTGGCCGATCAGCTGAAGCGCCTTGTCGTAGAAGAAGCTGTCGGGCTCGACATCCTTGGCGCCGAGATCCTTGGAATCGAGGAAGCGCTCGATTCCCGTCGTCATCTGGAAGCTGCGCGCGGCCATGAAGCCGCCATGGGCGGGATAGAGCGACAGCGTGTCATAACCGCAGCGGCGCAGCGCCAGCGGCAGGCCGCGCTCGACCCGGCTCGAGGCGATGCGCGTGACGAAATAGGCGAAGCGGCCGAACGAGCGCGAGGAGAGCCCTGCGAGCACGTTGTATTCGGTGAACCAGCTCGGGCCGCCATTGCTCTCGGCGAGGAACGTGCGCTGCTTGCCGTCCCACGATTTGAAATGGTCGCCATAGCGCGGCGGCACCTTGATGCCCTGGGCGGCGCGGATGTCGAAGCTCGATTCATCATGGATCATGATGATGTTGGGCCGGCGGCCCGCGGGGTGGCAGGCATCGACCAGCGGCATGTTGAGCCGCTCGTTGGTCGAGGCAGCCGCCTCCATGAAGCCGTACCGCGCAAAGTCGGAGACGGCCGTGACGCCCGAGCGGAAGAATTTCGAGAGATAACCGTCGTCGTAATAGCCGCGCCAGGCCTCGTCCGGGTGATAGAGCGAATAGCCGACCAGGGCGGCAAGGCAGGCGAGCTTGCAGGCGAGCGCCGGCAGGCGGCGGATGCGGAACGGATCGAGCCACCACAGCGCGTACATCAGCGGCAGCGTGACGAGACCGGCCAGGATCACCGACCAGCGCAAATTCGGAAAGATCGTGAACAGGAACGCGACGGTGTCGCGGTCGATCATCATCAGGTCGATGAAGTTGACCGTCATCTGCACGACGTCGTGCTTGAGCCGCGACAGCAGCACCAGCACGACGACCATGGTCAGCGACAGCGCGCCCGACAGCGCCGGCCGCCGCAGCAGCACGATCCAGAAGAAGTTGAGGATGCCCCAGGCCAGCGCGAAGGACAGGCGCGAGCCGAAATCGGTCTCGGTCTCGTACATCAGTGCGAGCGCGGCCAGATGCGGCGCCGCAACCGCGAGCAGCCGCCAGATGCCGAGTGCGGCGACACTCGCCAGCACGGCGGTGGTGGCAGAAGGGCCTGGATTGGGCGCGGACGCCATCGACGACACGCAACTTCTGGTCCGGCGGGGTGATGCCAAGCCTGGCCGGCCTGATAGCGGCCAAGGCCTCCGGAGCAGCCGGAAGCCTGCACCGTGTCATAAAACTGTAACGGAACGGTCAAGGACAGGCAACGCGCGGCGGGGTCCGACCTTCGCTTATTGTTAGTGGGCTGCGCATGCCCCAGCGCTTCGCTATTCCGGCGATGAACTGGTCTAGCACCGCTTCGCCTGCGCCATCCTCTACGCTCGGGACGTCGCGGCTCGGCAAGTGCGGACGACACCGCGGACCGGCGCGCAGCATCGCGGACGGAGATCTCCGCTCCGTGCTTTCAGTTGCAGCGCAGCATCGATCAGGGCCAGGGCGACGTTCGCCGTGGTGATACCGCCGGCGTGGGCCGCGGGACGGCGGGCGTGCGGCTTGGAGCTTGTCTCGCGCAAGACGAAAAGAGCGAGATCGCTGTTTGCGATCTCGCTCGAATTAGAACCGCAAAGGTTCACGATTTGGCTTGGCGAGCGAAGCTCGTTGCGCTCGTGTCCCGGACAAGCGCAGCGAAGCGGAGCGCAGAGCCGGGACGCAGGAGCCGCGCCGGGCCCCGGATCAGCAGCGCATCACCAAGGTGCTGAGCGCGTCCGGAGCACAACGGCTTAGTTCTTGCTCTTGTCGACCAGCGCGCCCTTCTTGATCCAGGGCATCATGTCGCGCAGCTTCGCGCCGACTTCCTCGATCGGGTGCGCCGCGAGCTTGGCGCGGGTGGCCTTGAACGAGGTCTGGTTGACCTTGTTCTCGAGCATCCAGTCGCGGGCGAACTTGCCGCCCTGGATGTCGGCCAGAACCTTGCGCATCTCCTTCTTGGTCTCGTCGGTGATGATGCGCGGGCCGGTGACGTACTCGCCGTACTCGGCAGTGTTGGAGATCGAGTAGTTCATGTTGGCGATGCCGCCTTCATAGATCAGGTCGACGATCAGCTTCACTTCGTGCAGGCATTCGAAATAGGCCATCTCCGGCGCGTAGCCGGCTTCGACCAGGGTCTCGTAGCCGCCCTTGATCAGTTCGACCAGGCCGCCGCAGAGCACCACCTGCTCGCCGAACAGGTCGGTCTCGCACTCTTCCTTGAAGGTGGTCTCGATGATGCCGGCGCGGCCGCCGCCGATGGCGGAGGCGTAGGACAGGCCGAGGTCATGGGCGTTGCCCGAGACGTCCTTGGCGATCGCGATGAGGCAGGGCACGCCGCCGCCGCGCTGATATTCCGAGCGCACGGTGTGGCCGGGGCCCTTCGGCGCGATCATCAGCACGTCGAGGTCGGCACGCGGATCGAGCAGGTTGAAATGGACGTTGAGGCCGTGGGCGAACACCAGGGCCGCGCCCTTCTTCATGTTGTCGTGCAGGTGCTCGCGATAGATGTCGCCCTGGAGCTCGTCCGGGGTCAGCATCATGACGAGGTCGGCCCATTTGGCGGCTTCCGCAACCTCGAGCACCTTGAAGCCGGCAGCTTCCGCCTTCTTGGCCGAGGCCGAACCCTTGCGCAGCGCAATAGCGACTTCCTTGACGCCGGAATCCTTCAGGTTGAGCGCATGGGCGTGGCCCTGGCTGCCATAGCCGACGATGGCGACCTTCTTGCCCTTGATCAGGTTCAGGTCGGCGTCGCGATCGTAATAAACACGCATAGGTCGTTTCCTCGTTCAGGGCCGAAATCGGCCAATGGTCAGTGTCCGAAGGGTGAAATTTGCGGATTTCGGGGGCTGTCTAGAGCATTTTCAGCCCTGAGGGAAACCCGTTTCTGCATGGAAATCCGCGACATCATGCATCCATGAAAACGGGGTAGAGGGAGGCCAGCAGCAGGATCGCCATCAGGATGTTGAAGGCGCGGACCAGCCGCTCGGAGGTCAGGACCGGCCGCAATGCGGAGCCGAACAGGGCCCAGACTACGGTCGAGACCGTGCCGACGATCAGGCTGATCACAGTCTGAATGGCGATGTTGATCGGGAATTGGGCGATCGCCGCATAGGCGGTGATGGTGCCGATCACGATCACCCAGCCCTTGGCGTTGATCCATTGGAACATCGCCGCGCCCCAGAAGGTCATGGGGCCGCGGCCATTCTCCTCGCCCGGCTTTGCCGGACCGGCCATGGCGATCGCGGCAGCCAGGTAAATCAGGTAGGCGGCGCCTGCATATTTCAGGATGGTCTGGAGGATCGGATAGGCCAGGAACACCGAGCCGAGCCCGAGGCCGACCGCGGCGACCATGAAGGCGAAGCCGAGCACGATGCCGACGATGTGCGGGATGGTGCGCCGGAAGCCGTAGGTCAGGCCGGAGGACAGCAGCATGATGTTGTTCGGCCCGGGCGTGAAGTACATCACGACCATGAAGACGAGGAAGGCATAGAACAGCGAGTAGGTCATCATCACCTCACGCAGTCTTCGG
Source organism: Bradyrhizobium sp. USDA 372 (assembly GCF_053629095.1). Lineage (NCBI taxonomy): Bacteria > Pseudomonadati > Pseudomonadota > Alphaproteobacteria > Hyphomicrobiales > Nitrobacteraceae > Bradyrhizobium > Bradyrhizobium sp. USDA 372. Next base: position 2,165,095 of record NZ_JBRJHR010000001.1, read on the forward strand.
AAGAACTTGCGGGCGCTTCGCCAGCACCATCACGGCGATACCGCCAATCACGGTCAGCATGCCGGCGAGGCGAAGCGGCCCGAACCGTTCGCCAAACACGATGCTGGAGGCCGCCGAGCCCACGAACGGCACCAGCAGCGCGAACGGCACGACTTGCGCAGCCGGGTAGTCGCGCAAGAGGCGGCCCCACAGCCAATAGGCGATGCTGGTCGAGATGCCGCCGAGCATCAGCATGCAGAGCGCCGATGCCAGCGACATGTGCGTCAGCGACGTCCAGGTCGATGCCGGCCCATTGGCGATCAGCGCCAGCACAAACAGCGGCACGGCCGAGGCGAGGCAGAGCCAGGCAAACAGATCGAACATCGGCACGCCGCGCGCGCCACGAAGCAGCAGATTTCCAATTGCGAAGCTGAGCGGCGAGATCATCAGCACCGCGAAGGCGGCAACGCTGAAATCATAGCCGACGGTGCCGCAGATCATCAGCAAGCCCGCCGCGGCGATGGCGACGCCGAGCGTCTGCACCGGCGTCGGACGTTCGCCGAATAGGATCGCGGCAAAGCCGATCGTGAACAGCGCCTGGCTCTGCACGACGACGGAGGTGAGGCCCACCGGGACGCCATGGGCGATGCCGTAGGCCTGCGACAGGAACTGGCCGAGGAACAGCGTGAAGCTGATTGCGATCAGCAGCGACCAGGCAATTTTGGGCTTACGGATGAACAGGCACGGCATCGCCGCAATGGTGAAGCGCAACGCCGTCATCAGCTCCGGCGAAAGCTCGTCGAGCGCGATCCGGCTCGCCACGAAGGCAAGCCCCCAGATGATCGCCACCATGACGGCGATGAGGATGTCGGCCGGCTTCATTGTTCTCGGTTCTGCCTTGTCGCGCAGCCCTGTTTATTGTTCTGACCTAGCCTTGCTCGCCGGCTTTCGGTTTCCGCAGCAGATACGTGCCGTGCATCGGCGCGTGGTAGTCGGCCGCGACCAGGGTGAAGCCGACGTCGGTCAGCATCCGCTCCATCACCCAGCCGAAGGTGGAATATTCGTCGCGCATGTGGGTCACCACGCCCTCGCGGGAGAAATCGTGGTTCTTGATCTGGAAGTCGGCCCATTGCTCGACGTCACGCTCGATCGCGTCAGGCATCGATGAGTAAACAATGTCACGGAGATAAAACGTCGCTCCGGGCTTGAGCGCGCGAAAAATCCGCGACATCGCCACCGCCTTCCAGAAATCCGGCAGATGGTGCAGTGTGAACTCGCTGACGATGAGATCGTAGGATTCGGGCCGGTAGGCGAAGCTGAGCAGGCCGGCGGATTGGGTGCGCACCGGTGCCTTGCGGTCGCGGGCATAGATCTCGGCCAGCGCCAGCATCGCCGGGGAAATGTCGATGGCGTCGACGTCGGCCCCCATCAACGCCGCTTCGGTGGCGAGCACGCCGTTGCCGCAGCCGATATCGGCGATGCGCCAGCCGCGCTGGACCCCGAGCATCTTCAGCGCGGCGCGCGCCCGCAGATCGGCATCGTCATGGTTGTCGTAGATCGAGGCCACAGCGGGCTCGATCCCCATCCGGTTCCGCTCGTTGTAGTACCAGTCGCGCGCCAGCATGGCTCACATCCCTTCAGGCCCGCGGCCGATCGCGGCAACGCCGGTGCGCGACACCTCGACGAGGCCGAGCGGGCGCATCAGGTCGATATATTGATTGATCTTGTCCGTATTGCCTGTGATCTCGAACACAAAGCTCTCGGTGGTGGCGTCGATCACCCGGGCGCGGAACGCATCCGCCAGCCGGAGCGCCTCGACCCGATGCTCGCCCTGTCCGCGCACTTTCACCATCGCCAGCTCGCGCTCGATCGAGCGCTTGGTCTGGGTCATGTCGACGACCTGATACACCGGGATCATGCGGTCGAGCTGGTTCTTGATCTGCGCGATCACCATCGGCGTGCCCGTGGTGACGATGGTGATCCGAGAGAGGTGCTTCTGAGCCTCGGTCTCCGAGACCGTGAGGCTCTCGATGTTGTAGCCGCGCCCCGAGAACAGGCCGATGACGCGCGCGAGCACGCCCGGCTCGTTCTGCACGAGCACCGCAAGCGTATGCGTCTCGTTGGGATCGTGACGGTCCTCGATGAAATAGGCGGATGCGGGCTGGTTCATTGTCGTCCCCTCTTGTCTCTCCGTCACGCCATCGCTGGCGCGTCCGTCCCGACCCAACGGCGGAACAGATCGAAATCGATATTGCCGCCGGACAGCACGAGACCGACGCGCCTGCCCTTCAGCTTGCTCTTTTCCTGCAGCGCCGCCGCCAGCGCGGCTGCGCCGGCGCCTTCGGCGAGATTATGCGTATCGGTCCAGTAGGCACGGATCGCGGCGGCGACCTCGTCGTCGGTGACCTCTACGATGCGCGAGGCGCCCTTGCGGATCAGCGCGAACGCATCCTCGTCGGGGATGCGCGTTGCCATGCCGTCGGCGCGCGTGTTGCTGGTCTCGGTCGTCACGATTTTTCCGGCCGCGAACGACAGCGCATAGGACGGCGCTTCCGTCGACTGTACGCCGACGATCTCGGTCTTCAGGCCGAGCAGGTCGCGCGCCATGATGCAGCCGCAGATGCCGGAGCCCTGCCCGATCGGCACATAGAGGACGTCGAGGTCGGGCACTGCGCGGAATAGTTCGAGAGCGTAGGTCGCAACGCCAAGAACGAGATCCGGGTGGAACGAGGGCACCATGTGGAGCCCGGCGAACTGCGCGCGACGCTCGGCTTCCTCGCGTGCCGCCTGAAAGTCCTCGCCGTGTTCGACGAGTTCGGCACCGAAGGCCTTCATCGCGCGGTTCTTCTCGACCGAGTTGCCGCGCGGCACATAGATCACCGCGGGCACGCCGTGCCGGCTCGCGGCAAAGGCGAGGCTCTGGCCGTGATTGCCGCGCGTCGCCGAGATGATACCCGGCGTGTTCGGCCGCTCGCGCTTCAGCCGTTCGAGATAGACGAGGCCGCCGCGCACCTTGAAGGCGCCGATCGGCGTGTGGTTCTCGTGCTTCACCACGACCTCGGTGCCGAGCCGACCTGCGAGCAACGGCCAGGCATGCGCCGGCGTTGCCGGCACCGCCTGCCCCACGATCGCATGTGCGCGCTCGAGCTCCCTCAGGTCGAACATGGCCTCAGACCAGCGCCTTGCCGCCGGCGAATGCCTTCGCGGTGGCCTCGTCGTTGGCCTGCTCCGGCAGCAGCATCTCGTTATGTGCCTTGCCGGAGGGGATCATCGGGAAGCAGTTTTCGAGTGCCGCGACACGGCAGTCGAACAGCACCGGGCGCTTGACCGAGATCATCTCCTTGATGGCGCCATCGAGATCGGCCGGTTTGTGCACCTGGAGGCCGACGGCGCCGTAGGCCTCCGCGAGCTTGACGAAGTCCGGCAGCGCCTCCGAATAGGAATGCGACAGCCGGTTGCCGTGCAGCAGCTGCTGCCACTGGCGCACCATGCCCATGTACTGGTTGTTCAGGATGAAGATCTTGATCGGCAGCTCGTACTGAACCGCCGTCGACATCTCCTGCATCGTCATCTGCACCGAGGCATCGCCCGCAATGTCGATGACGAGACTGTCCGGATGCGCCACCTGAACGCCGACCGCGGCCGGCAGGCCGTAGCCCATCGTGCCGAGACCGCCCGAGGTCATCCAGCGATGTGGCTCCTCGAAGCCGTAGAACTGCGCCGCCCACATCTGATGCTGGCCGACCTCGGTCGTGATGTAGGTATCCTTGCCGCGCGTCGCTTCGAACAGGCTCTGGATCGCGTGCTGCGGCAGGATGACGTCGTTGCTCTTCTTGTAATAGAGCGAGTTACGGGCGCGCCATTGCGCGATCTGCTGCCACCACGACCTGATGTCGGGCTTCTTCGCCTCCGCCTTGAACACCTGGAGGATGTCGCCGAGGACGTTGCCGCAATCGCCGATGATCGGCACGTCGACCCGGATGTTCTTGTTGATCGAGGACGGATCGATGTCGATGTGGATCTTCTTCGAGCCCGGCGAGAACGCATCGACGCGGCCGGTGATGCGATCGTCGAAGCGCGCGCCGACGCACAGCATGACGTCGCAATCATGCATGGTCATGTTAGCCTCGTAGGTGCCGTGCATGCCGAGCATGCCGAGCCAGTTCTTGCCCGACGCCGGATAGGCGCCGAGGCCCATCAGCGTCGAGGTGATCGGAATACCGGTGACCTCGACCAGCTCGCGCAACAGCTTGGTCGCCTCGGGGCCGGAATTGATCACGCCGCCGCCGCTGTAGATCACGGGACGCTTGGCATTCGCGAGCAGCGAGACCGCTTTACGGATCTGCGTCGCATCACCCTTCAGGCGCGGCGCGTAGGAGCGGTGCACGTCCGATTTGCGCGGCGGATGATAGGTGCCGGTGGCGAACTGCACGTCCTTGGGGACGTCGACCAGCACCGGGCCCGGACGGCCCGAGGTTGCGACGTAGAAGGCCTCATGCAGCACCTTGGCGAGATCGTTGACGTCGCGCACCAGCCAGTTGTGCTTGGTGCAGGGGCGCGTGATGCCGACGGTGTCACATTCCTGGAACGCATCGTTGCCGATCAGATGCGTCGGCACTTGGCCGGAGATGCAGACCAGCGGGATCGAGTCCATCAGCGCGTCCGTCAGCGGCGTCACCATGTTGGTGGCGCCGGGGCCGGAGGTCACCAGCGCAACGCCCGGCTTGCCGGTCGAGCGCGCATAGCCTTCGGCGGCATGGCCCGCGCCCTGCTCGTGGCGGACCAGGATGTGCTGGACCTCGCTCTGCTGGAAGATCTCGTCGTAGATCGGAAGCACCGCGCCGCCGGGATAGCCGAAAATGTCGGTCACGCCGTGATCGATGAGTGCGCGGACGATCATCGCTGCGCCGGTCATCTGGTTCGGATCGTGGCTCTTGTCGCTCATTGGCTTGCTCCGGATGCGCTGTTGTCAGCGGCTTCGTTCGTGTCGGGTTCGGGAAATAAAAAAGGCCCCGAAGAGGGCCCATGCACACCGCCTGTCATGTGGATGGCAGCTAGCCACCCCCGGCGGTGTGCCTGGGTACGACGGCGATAAGGAGTTTGGTAATAATGTTACGCATGGCGGGCGCTCGGCTTCCAAAGGTTGCGCGAAACATAGCGGCCAAAGCCTGGATGTCAAGGCAATGGGGCCGTTCCCGCGCGATTTTGGCAGTGTAGCGGTGTTCCCCGGGTTCGGCGAGAGGTAAATTCGGGAACCCGGCACAAAAGCGCGTCAATCGAGGTCCCGCTCCGCGGTCACGATCGCCGCGAGCCATCCCCTCGCCTCCTCCGGCCTGACCCATTCGAAGTCGGGCAGCTGGTGCCGGAACCAGGTGAATTGCCGCTTAGCGTAGTGGCGGGTATCGCCGCGGCCGATGCTGGCAGCCTCCTCCAGGCTGAGCTCGCCGCGCAGATGCCGGATCAAGGACGGCACGCCATGGGCCTTCATGGCCGGCAGCAGCGGATCGAGATGCCTGGCGGCGAGCCGCTCGACCTCCTTGAGCGCGCCGGCGCCCAACATGGCATCGAAACGAGCATCGATGCGGGCATAGAGCTCGTCACGCCCGGGCGCGAGGAAGATCGCACGAAAACTGTCCTTGGGCAGCAGCGGTGGCTGTCCCTCGCGGTGCCAATCGAGCAGCGAACGGCCGGTTGCCTCGATCACCTCGAGCGCGCGGGCGATGCGGGTGCGGTCGCGCAGGTTCAATCGCTCGGCCGCGCGCGGATCGCGGGCTGCGAGTTCCGCGTGCAGCGCCTCGACGCCGTTCCGCTCCAGCCGCGCGCGCACGTCCTCGCGCAGCTCGGCGGGGATCGGCGGCACCACGGAGAGACCTGTGGTCAGTGCCTTGAAATAGAGCCCGGTGCCGCCGATGAAGATCGGCAGACGTCGCTGCGCCCTCGCCTCATGGAGCGCCTTCGCGGCATCGCTTACCCAGGCACCGGCCGAGAAATTCACGGCGGCATCGACGTGGCCATAGAGCCGATGCGGCACGAGCGCCTCGTCCGCCGCGGTCGGCCGCGCCGTGATGATGCGGAGGTCACGATAGACCTGCATGGAATCGGCATTGATGACGACGCCGCCGGCGGCGAGCGCAAGCTCGAGCGCCAGCGCCGACTTGCCGCTGGCGGTCGGGCCTGCGATAAGCACGGCCTTGCTCGAATGCCCCTCGCTCACGAAAACCTCAAATGTCCCTCGTCGCCACGCTGATCTGCAATCCTGACAATCCCGCGCTCGACTCGACCATCGTCGACGGCGCCCGCGCCGTGCTGCCGCAGGCGGCGCCCGCGCACTGGCTGTTCGACGGGGTTGCGGTCGACATCCCCTTCGGCGCCGACAGTAACCTCGCAGGCGACCGCCACGCCATCGAGCAGCGGTTGCGCGAGCTCCGCGGCGACCTGCCCATCGACATCGTCGTGCAGCCTGTTGGCTCCAGGCGCAAGAAGCTTTTTCTCGCCGACATGGATTCCACCATGATCGGCCAGGAATGCATCGACGAGCTCGCCGATTTCGTCGGGGTCAAGGCGCATGTCGCAGGCATCACCGAGCGTGCGATGCGCGGCGAGATCGAGTTCGAGCCGGCGCTGCGCGAGCGCGTCGCGCTGCTCAAGGACCTGCCGGCCAGCGCGGTCGACGAGGTGCTGGCCAAGCGCATCACGCTGACGCCGGGCGGCCGTGAGTTGGTCGCGACCATGCGCGCGAACGGCGCCTATACCTGCCTCGTCTCCGGCGGCTTTACTTTGTTCACGCGCGCGGTCGCCGCCAAGATCGGCTTCCAGGAGAACCGCGCCAACGAGCTCGTCGTGCGCGACGGCAAGTTCACCGGCGAAGTGAAGGAACCGATCCTGGGCCGCGCCGCGAAGCTCGCGACGCTGGTGGACCTGATGGAATCGTTCGATCTCGACGACATCGACTCGGTCGTGGTCGGCGACGGCGCCAACGATCTCGCGATGATCCAGGCCGCGGGGCTGGGTGTGGCCTATCACGCCAAGCCGGCCGTGGCGGCGGCTGCGGCGGCGCGGATCGATCACGGCGATCTCACTGCGCTGCTTTATGCGCAGGGGTATCGGCGCGACGAGTTCGTGGAGGGCTAGCCGCCCTTGCTGCACGCTCAGCAGCCGTAGGTGGGCAAACGCGCCCTTGCGCCGTGCCCACCATTGTTGCCGCGAGGGTAGAAAGATGGTGGGCTCGCTTCGCTTTGCCCACCCTACAGGACCGTGCCTTTCCTACTGCACGCTCAGCGCGACAAACCGCAGCTCGCCGTCGCCGTTCGAGACCAGCAGCAGCACCGATTTCTTGCCGTCCTTCTTGAGCTGGTCGACCCGCTTCTGGATGTCGGCGCCGCTCGACACCGCCTCCTGCGCCACCTCGACGATGACGTCGCCGGCGGACAGACGCTTCTCGGCGGCGTCCGAATTGGCGTCAACATTGGTGACGACCACGCCCTTGACGCTCTCCTTGATCTTGTAGCGCGTACGCAGATCCTTGCTCAGCGCTGCGAGATCGAGGCCGAGCGCCTTCTGCGTAACCGGCTTCTCCGGCGCCGGCTCGTCGGTCTTCACCGCCGCCTGCACCTTGTCGGGATCCTGGAGGCGGCCGAGCGTGACCTTCTTGATCTCTTCCTGGCCCTTGCGGATGATGACGACGTCGACCTCCTTGCCGACCGCGGTGTCGGCGACGACGCGGGACAGGTCCTTCGGGTCCTTGACGTCCTTGCCGTCGAACTTGACGACGACGTCGCCGGGCTCGATCCCGGCGGGCTTGGCCGGGCCCTTGTCGTCGACGCCGGCGACCAGCGCACCGCGCGCGGGCTTGATGTTGAGGCTTTCGGCGATCTCGTCGGTGACGCTCTGGATGCGCACGCCGAGCCAGCCGCGGCGCAGCTCGCCGAACTGGCGGAGCTGGTCGACGACGCCCACCACTGTCTTCGACGGCACGGCGAAGCCGATGCCGATGGAGCCGCCGGACGGCGAGATGATCAGCGTGTTGACGCCGATGACGTCGCCGTCGAGGTTGAACAGCGGACCACCGGAATTGCCGCGGTTGATGGAGGCGTCGGTCTGGATGTAGCTGTCGTACGGCCCGGAGGAGATGTCGCGGTTCTTGGCCGAGACGATGCCGGCCGTCACCGTACCACCGAGACTGAAGGGATTGCCGATCGCGACCACCCAGTCGCCGAGGCGCAGCTTGTCGCTATCGCCGAACTTCACCGCGACCAGCGGCTTCGGCGGCTTGATCTTGAGCACGGCGAGATCGGTCTTCTTGTCGACGCCGACCAGCTCGGCCTTGATCTTGGTGCCGTCGTTGAGGATGACGTGGATCTCGTCGGCATCCGCAATGACGTGGTTGTTGGTGACGACGACGCCCGCCGTGTCGATGATGAAGCCGCTTCCGAGCGAGTTGGTCTTGCGCGGCGGGTTGTTGTCGCCGCGCTCGCCGCCCTTGCTGCCGCCGCCGGGACCCCGGCGGTTCTTGAAGAAGTCGTCAAAGAACTCCTCGAACGGCGAGCCTGGCGGCAGTTGCGGCATGGTGTTGCTGCCGCCCCCCTTGGCCTCGACCGTCTGCGAGGTCGAGATGTTGACGACCGCGTCGATCACCTTCTCGGCGACGTCGGCGATGCCATCCGGTCCACGCGCCTGGGCCGGCGTGCCGAACGCGCTGAAAGCACCGACGGCGAGCGCGGCCAGCCCAATTCGCACACCAAGTCGCACGCGGCGGCGCGAGCGGGACGGGGCAATGGTGGCAGCGGTCATTGTGATCTCCAGACAAAGGGATTCGGCGCCAGACTGCGCTCGAACGGGGGCACGGCGCAAGCGCGGAGCTTCACGGGCCTCAAGAGCCCGATAATAAGGCGAAAACCAGTCTGGCGCCTTCACTTTGGCGTTGGCCGAAGCCCTAAATCGGCCGACGCATAACCCAGATCAGGACCAGTCCGGCCACGGCCGAGGCAATCCCGACCGCCCGCAGGATGTTGTCCGGAGTGGCGATGGCGCTTTTCATGGCTTTGCGCATCCAGTTCGGACTGGCTGCGAACATCAAGCCTTCGAGCACGAACAGGATGCCTAGGCCGATGAGGAAGTCGGCGAACGCAATGGACCTCATCGGAATGGAACCTCCCGTTATGCTGTTCTTGTCTGGACAAAGGGCGGCGAAATCCGCCGCCCTTGTCTAGCTTACGGCTTCGCCGGCGTCTCGGTTGCCGTCTTGCCGGACGGGTTACCGAAGTACCGGAAGAAATCCGAATCCGGCCGCAGCAGGAAGCGGGTGTCGTTGGCACGCAGCCCGTTCTCATAGGCCGTCATCGACCGGTAGAAGGCGAAGAAGTCGGCGTCCTTGCCGTAGGCCTCCGCAAACAGGCGGTTGCGCTCGGCATCGCCCGCACCGCGGGTCTGCTCGGCCTGCGAATTGGCCTCCGCGACGATGACGGTCGCCTCGCGGTCGGCCTTGGACTTGATCTCCTGGGCCTTCTGGCCACCCTGTGCCCGGAACTCGGCGGCCTCGCGCTCACGCTCCGTCTTCATGCGCAGATAGACCGCCTGGCTGTTCTGCTCCGGCAGATCGGCGCGGCGGATCCGGACGTCGACGACCTGAATGCCGTAGCCGTCGGCCTCGCGGTCGAGCTGGTCGCGGATGCGCAGCATCAGCTTCTCGCGGTCGTCGCGCACCACGTTGATGAACGTGACCTCGCCGAGCACGCGGCGCAGCGCCGCGTTCAGGAGCGTGGTGAGCTGGATGTTGGCGGCCTGGATCGAGCCGACGCTCTGATAGAAGCGCAGCGCATCCTTGATGCGGTAGCGCGCAAAGGCGTCGACCACGAGCCGCTTCTGGTCGGAGGCGATCGCCTCCTGCGACGGGTTCTCCAGGTCGAGGATCCGCTTGTCGATGTTGATCACCGAATTCCACGGCGCCTTGAAATGCAGGCCGGGCGCGGTGACGACGTCGACCGGCCTGCCGAACTGGAGCACGATCGTCTGCTCGGTCTGCTGCACCGTGAACAGCGACATGTAGGCCACGATCAGGACCAGGAGCAGCCCGATCAGCGTGACGAAACCTGTAACCGGAGACCTCATCGGCTTGCTCCGCTCGACTGCGGACCGGGTGTCCGTTTGGGCGCCAGTTCGGGAAGCGGCAGATAGGGCACGACGCCTTGGCCTGAGGGGCCACCGTCATAGACGAGCTTGTCGGCGCCGCCGAGCACGCGCTCCATCGTCTCCAGATAAATCCGTTCTCGCGTCACGTCGGGCGCCTTCTTGTATTCCTCGTAAACCTTCAGGAAGCGCGCGCTCTGGCCCTTGGCCTCGGCAACCGCCTGCTCCTTGTAGCCCTCGGCGTCCTGGAGGATCTTGGCTGCCCGTCCATGCGCCTGCGGCACGACCTGGTTGGCGTAAGTGTGCGCCTCGTTTTGCAGCTGCTCGAGATTGGCACGGGCCGCCTGCACGTCGCGGAAGGCGTCGATCACCTGCGCTGGCGGATCGACCTTCTGCATCTGCACCTGGGTGATGAGAATGCCTGCGCCGTAGCTGTCGAGGGTCTTCTGGATCAGCTCCTGCACACGCTGCTCGATCGTGTTGCGGGCGCCGGTCAGGATCGGCTGGATCTGCGAACGGCCGATCACCTCACGCATCGCGCTCTCGGAGACCGCCTTCACGGTACCTTCGGGATTCTGGATGTTGAAGAGGAATTCGCCGATGCCGTCCGGCTTGATGCGCCAGAGCACGGTGAAGTCGACGTCGACGATGTTCTCGTCGCCGGTCAGCATCAGACTCTCTTCAGGCACGTCGCGAATGGAGCGGCCGCGCCGCGCCGGATCGTCGATCAGCGTCATGCCGACGGAGATGGTGTTGACGCGCAGCGCCTTGGGCAGCAGCACTGTCTCGATTGGATAGGGCAGATGATAGTTCAGGCCCGGCTGCACGGTGCGGACATGCTTGCCGAAGCGCAGCACGACGCCGAGCTCTTCGGACTGCACGCGGAAGAAGCCCGACAGCAGCCAGAATGCGACGATCAGCAGGATGATCAGCGTGATACCGATGCCGGAGAAATAGCCGCCCGGCATGATCTGCTGGAGGCGGTCCTGGCCGCGCCGCAGAAGGTCTTCCAGATCCGGCGGCCTCGGCCCGACCGGTTGCGGGCCCGAGCCCCATGGTCCCTTTGGACCCGAGCCCCATGGGCCACCGCCCTGATTCTTCCACGGCATTCGACGCTCTCCTCGGCAGGGTGGAATTGCCCCCGCCCGCTCTGTCCGGTCCGGCTTTATAGGGGACAGGCAAGTCCCTTACAACGCAGCCCTGACCGTCTTCCGAGCTATGCTCGGGCACGAAAAAGTCAATGTAAACATTGACGAAAGCGGTTAATGGCCGCGCCGCCGACGATATGTCACATAGGAGACGTCGGCGCTGTCGTCGGGGCCGGCAGGGTGGCGGATGCGTTCAACCTCGTCCCATTCCGCCTTGTCGATGTCGAAATGCGTGTCGCCTTCGGGGCGCGTGTGCACTTCGGTAATTTCGAGACGATCGGCGCGATCCAGCCATTGCCGGAAGATCTCGGCGCCGCCGATCACCGCGATCTCAGTGACCGAACGCCGCAGGGCATCGCCAAGCGCGACCGCACCGGCATCCGCTGGCGACGTCGTGACGATGGCGCCATTGGCGCGATAGGCCGCATCGCGCGTGACCACGATGTTGGTGCGGCCCGGCAGCGGCCGGCGCAGGGTCTCGAAGGTCTTGCGCCCCATGATCACGGGCTTGCCGATGGTCAGCGCCTTGAAGCGCGCCATATCGGACTTCAACCGCCACGGCATGGCATTGCCCCTGCCGATAACGCCGTTCTCCGCGATCGCGACGACGAAGACGATCTCCATCAGGCAGAGCTCCCGGCAAGCTGTGTCAGCGCAGGCCCGGTGACGCGGCACAGCGTCCAGTCGTCCATCATGACCGCGCCGAGCGATTTGTAGAACGCGATCGAGGGTGCGTTCCAGTCGAGCACCGCCCATTGCAGGCGCGACCAGCCGTTGTCGACGCATTCCCTGGCGAGATAGGCCAGCAGCGCCTTGCCGAGACCCTTGCCCCGATGCGACGGCCGCACATAGAGATCTTCGAGATAGATGCCGTGGCGGCCGCTGAAGGTGGAGAAATTGAGAAACCACACCGCGAAGCCGACCGGCTCGCCGTTCCACTCCGCGATCGCGCAATAGAGCTGCGGCCGCTCGCCGAACAGCGCGTCGGCGATGTCGGTCTCGGTCGCCTCGACCTCGTGCGTGAGCTTTTCGTACTCAGCGAGCTCGCGGATGAAGGACAGGGCGAGCCCGGCCTCCCCGGGCTGCGCACGGCGGATGGTCGACGACATCGGTGTCAGACCGCGACTTCCGCCTTGATGTGCGGATGCGGATCGTAGCCGACGAGCTCGAAGTCTTCGTAGCGGAAGGAGAAGATGTCCTTCACATCGGGGTTGATCCGCATCACCGGCAGCGCGCGAGGTGCGCGGCTGAGCTGGAGCCGCGCCTGCTCCAGGTGGTTGGAATAGAGATGGGTGTCGCCGAGCGAGTGCACGAAGTCGCCGGGCTTGAGGCCGGTAACTTGCGCGACCATCATGGTGAGCAGCGCGTAGGATGCGATGTTGAAGGGCACGCCGAGGAAGACGTCCGCCGAACGCTGATAGAGCTGGCACGACAGCTTGCCGTTCGCGACATAGAACTGGAATAGCAGGTGGCAAGGCGGCAGCGCCATCTTGTCGACGTCCGCCGGATTCCAGGCGGTCACGATCAGCCGACGCGAATCCGGGGTGCGCTTGATCATGTCGATGACCTTGGCGATCTGGTCGATGCTGCCGCCGTCGGGTGTCGGCCAGGAGCGCCACTGATGGCCGTAGACCGGACCGAGATCGCCATTGGCGTCCGCCCACTCGTCCCAGATCGTGACGCCGTTGTCGCGCAGATATTTGATGTTGGTGTCGCCCTTCAGGAACCAGAGCAGCTCATGCACGATCGCCTTCAGCGGCAGCCGCTTGGTTGTCAGCATCGGGAAGCCGGCCGACAAATTGAAGCGCATCTGATGGCCGAACACCGAGAGCGTGCCGGTGCCGGTCCGGTCGGTCTTCTCGACGCCGTCTGAAAGAATCCGCTCGAGCAGGTCCTGATACTGGTGCATGTTGCGACTGAGCCTTTGGGGAGGCGGCGAACTTAGCGGCCGCCCCCGCGCTGCAACAGCGGCGATTCGCTGTCCCCGTCGATTATACCCGGAAAAGTGAGTGTTCCCGGCACAAACGACAAGGGGGCGAAACTCAGCGTTCCGCCCCTCGCCTAGCGCCTTGATCGCTTTCGCTTAATTTGCCGGCTTGAGCACCGGGCTCCACTTCGCGATCTCGTTCTTGACCAGGGTCGCCAGCGCCTCCGGGGTTCGGTCCTTCGGCGCGGGGATGACGCTGCCGAGTTCGAGCAGGCGCTTCTTCACAGTCTCGTCGTCGAGTGCCTTGACGGCGGCGGCGTTCACACTTGCCACGATCGCAGGCGAGGTTCCCTTGGGCGCGAACATCGCGTTCCAGGCCTGAGCCTGGAATGCCGGCAGGCCAGCTTCCGCCGTGGTCGGCACGTTCGGCAGCGACGGGTTGCGCTCGGCCGTGGCGATCGCATAGGCCTTGATGGTGCCGGCATTGATCTGCGGGACGGCGTTGACGATCTGGTCGCACATGTAGTCGACCTGACCCGCCACCAGCGCATTCATCGCAGGTCCCGTCCCGTTGAAGGGCACGCCGACCGGCTTGATGTCGAGGATCGAGTGCAGAAGCTCGCACGAGACGTGCGAAACCGAGCCGACGCCGGCATGCGCGGCGTTCACCTTCTCGGCATTCGCCTTCACATAGGTGACGAACTCCTTGAGGTCCTTCGGCGGAAAGTCCTTGCGCGCCAGGATCAGGATCGGCGTGCCCGCCAGCAGGGCGATCGGCTCGAAGTCTTTCTCGGGCTGATAGGCCAGCTTCGGATAGAGCGGCACAGAGGCGGCATGCGTGCCCATATGCCCGGTGATCAGCGTATAGCCATCATTGGCCGCACGCGCTGCACGCGTCGTGGCAGTGGTGCCGCCGGCACCCACGACGTTCTCGATGATGATGCTCTGCCCCAGCGTCTGCGCCATGTGCCCGGTGACGATCCGTGAGATCACGTCAGTCGGCCCGCCAGCCGCGAAGGGCACGATCATGGTAATGCTGCGCGTCGGATAGGTCTGCGCCTCAGCCGTTGCGATAAAGGCGCCCAGCGATGCTATCGCTGCTGCACATGCGCCTGCGAGCGCGCGAATGAACGTCATGGCGATCCCCCTTTGGACACAATAAAATGCCGGCCCAAAGGCCGGCATTTCCATTTCACAAAGCCGTAACACAAGTCGATTCGACTTCCGAATGCGGCGTGCCGACGCAGGGCGCGCGGCGCGGGCGCAGGGCGCGAGCGACCTCAGTTCTCGGACTCGGTGAACACCTCGTCGCGCTTGGCGCGCAACACGGGGAGCACCGTCAGGACAAGCAGGCTCGCCGCGACCGCAAGCAGCACCGCCGACAACGGACGCGTCAGGAACACGCTCCAGTCGCCACGCGAGATCAGCAGCGCCCGGCGCAGGTTCTCCTCCATCAGCGGTCCGAGCACCATGCCGAGCAGCAACGGCGCCGGCTCGAAATCGTGCTTGATCAGCCAATAGCCGACGAGACCGAACACGCCGGCGAGGATGACGTCGACCGGCGCGTTGTTCACCGAATAGATGCCGATCGCGCAGAAGATCACGATCGAGGGGAACATCAGCCGGTACGGCACGCGCAAGAGCCGCACCCAGATTCCGACCAGCGGCAGGTTGATGATGATCAGCATCAGATTGCCGATCCACATCGAGGCGATCATGCCCCAGACGAGATCCGGCTGCTTCTGCATCACCTGCGGACCGGGCACGATGCCATGGATGGTCATGGCACCCACCATCAGCGCCATCACCGCGTTCGGCGGGATGCCGAGCGTGAGCAGCGGAATGAACGAGGTCTGTGCCGCGGCGTTGTTGGCACTCTCCGGTCCCGCCACGCCCTCGATCGCGCCGCGGCCGAACCGGGACGGGGTCTTTGAGAGCTTCTTCTCGAGCGTATAGGCCGCGAAGGACGCGATCACCGCGCCGCCGCCAGGCAGGATACCGAGGATCGAGCCGAGCACGGTGCCGCGCAGGATCGGCGGCGTCGCATCGGCCAGGTCCTTCCTGGTGGGCATCAGGCCGGTGATCTTCTGCTGCACGAGGTCGCGGTTCATCTCGGCGCCGTGGTCGAGATTGCGGATGATCTCGGCGAAGCCGAACACACCCATCGCCACCGTCGCAAAGCCGAGTCCGTCGGCGAGCTCCGGAATGTTGAAGGCCATGCGCGAGGCGCCGGTCTCGATGTCCGAGCCGACCATCGACAGCAAGAGGCCGAACACGATCATCGCAATCGCCTTCAGCACCGAGCCCTTGGCCAGCACGACCGCGAAGATCAGACCGAGCACCATCAGCGAGAAATATTCGGCCGGGCCGAACGCCAGCGCGAGTTTCGTCAGCGGTGCGCCAAGCAATGCGATCAAGACGGTCGCGACGCAGCCGGCGAAGAACGAGCCGATCGCGGCGATCGCCAGCGCCGGGCCGGCACGGCCTTGCTTCGCCATCTGGTGACCGTCGATGGCGGTCACGACCGATGTCGCCTCACCGGGTATGTTGACCAGGATCGACGTGGTCGAACCGCCATATTGCGCGCCGTAATAGATGCCGGCGAGCATGATCAGCGCGCCCACCGGCGGCAGTCCGAAGGTGATCGGCAGCAGCATGGCAACGGTCGCGATGGTTCCGATGCCAGGTAGAACGCCGACCAGCGTGCCGACGAGGGCGCCGATCAGGCACATCAGGAGATTGATCGGGGAGAACGCGACGGCGAAGCCGTGAGCGAGGTTGGCAAAGATATCCATCACGCCCTCACTGGATCAGGAAACGCGGAAACATCGGCATCGGCAGCCCGAGCACGTAGGGGAACAGGATTGCGCAGCCGAGCGTCAGGCAGGCGCCGACGATGGCCGCTTCCAGCCAGCGCGTCTCGTGCGAGCCCGTCGCCGCGATCATGAAGCTGGCAAAAGCCGTGACCACGAGGCCGAGCGGCCGGATCGCCAGCGCGAAGAACAGGATCGCGGCCATCACGAACAGCGGCCCGCGCCAGGAATAATGGGCAAGCGCCGGTCCCTCCGTGATCAGGCCGGTCAACGCGACGCCGGCAGACAGGGCAACCAGCAGCCCGCCGAACATACGTGGCGCAGTGCCTGCACCGAAGGAGAAGCCACGCATGCCCTGCAAATCACTCGACGCCCACAGCGCGAACAGGGCAAGGGCCATCAGCACGACGCCGCCGACATAGTCTTGCGCCGAACGGATGGTCATGAACACCGTGAGGATCGCCACCGCAAACAACGGATAGGAATAGATCAGCGCCAGCAGCACCTCGGACGACATCTTCTTGGCGCCGCCGCCGAACGATCCGAAGATGGCACTGGGCGCGCCGGCCAGCAGCGCTGTCGCGTGGCTGGTGACGACCGCCGCCGGACCGCGGCCAGTCCCCCAGCCGAAGATCGTCCCGATCGACCAGATCAATTCGAAAATCTGCGGCGCAATCGCCAGCAGACAAAAGCCGAGCGCCAACCGGATGTTTCGGGTGGCTGTCGCTGAGTGGCCCATCGTGTCGGCCATGCCTGTCTCCTCCGCGACCCGTAAGTCACGAGCACTGTTGTTCTAAATCGGCTGGAACTGGTTACCCCCGCCCGGATCACTGCCTAGCGATTTTCATCAGACAATGCCAGCAAAACCCAACACGCCACCGGCAAGGCGATGCCAGAGTGGATTGCTGCGCGAGATGGACGCGACCACCGCAACCATCGCGCTCAGAAGCAGTGCAGCAATTGTGCGATCGCAGGATGAGGGCGCTTCGCTGCCTGTCGGTCATCCAGTCATGCACCCCCAGTGCGCCCCGGTGCATCAGGTGCCGTCGCCGCGGTCCCGCCCTCGGCGAGCAGCGACATCGGACAGAAGGCGAAGATCAAGGACCAGATCGGGCTTCGGCCGGTCATGCTGCTACTTTCCGCCGCAGGAAATAAGTGACGCCGACGCTGACGGGGATCGCGACCAGCAGCCGCCATCAAGAGTCAGACCGCCGCGCGGGAGAGCGGCCCAAGGCGGCCTGAAACCTATCCAAAGGGAACCGCAGGATAGCTCCTCCAACCCTCTGTTTTTCGGGAGCTTTGCCCCCTATATTGGGAGTGCCGGTTCGCCGGCTATGGAAATAAACGGTCGTCGTAATAAACCATTCGGACCCGGGGGCGGTACCCGGCGCCTCCACCAAAGCCCACCATCGGGCGAGCTTGAAGCTGGGCTTTGGCGGGGGCGAAATAGGATCGACGAGGGCGTAAAGGGCGTGCTTTTTCCCGGTATTGTTCCGCCGTTATCGGGCTACTGCAATAGTTGCCAACGACAACTTTGCTCCGGTTGCTCAGGCTGCGTAACGCAGTTTGAAAGACCACTCTAAAGTCCTAGTGGGTTAAGCTCCGCTAGGCGGGGTTCGGAGGCACCTGGCAACAGAAGCCTCCACTTTACTCTTTGCTTTCTTCCCCGGCGGGGACTCCTGCTCACCCGTCAGGCGCGGTACTATTGCGGCTTGGCGAGTCGGATCGGCAGGGTCCGGCTTCGGGGATGCAACAGGACCACCATGGCGACCGATCATATCCGATACGATGTGCTGGCCCGCGACGCGCTGCGCGGCGTGCTGCGGAAGGTGCTGACCGATGCCGCGGCCCATGGCCTGCCGGGCGAGCACCATTTCTTCATCACCTTCGTGTCCAAGGCCGAGGGCGTGAAGCTGTCGCCGCGGCTGCTCGCGCAATATCCGGAGGAGATGACGATCATCCTCCAGCACCAGTTCTGGGACCTGACCGTGCTCGAGGACCGCTTCGAGGTCGGCCTGTCCTTTGGCGGCATTCCGGAGCGGCTGGTGGTGCCGTTCAGTGCGATCAAGAGCTTCCTTGATCCGTCCGTGAAGTTCGGCCTCCAATTCGACACCTCCGACGTCGCCGAGGTCGCGCCGGACAATCTGCCGGCGGCGCCTGCGCCATCGGCCGTATCGGTCCCGGCACCTGCCGCGGAGAAGGCGGAAGCTGCCGACGAGCCAACCCCGCCGAGCCAGGGCGGCGCCGAGGTCGTGCGGCTCGATCGTTTCCGCAAGAAATGATCTAGGTTGGCCGCGACGCCATCGCGCCCGCCCCAACTGCCTATATAGAGAAGCACATGAAGAGGCCGTGCGGCGTTTCGCGCGGCAGAATGGATGTGCTCATGGCCAAAGCTTCCCGCTCGAACACTGCCCGCCCGGCGACCCGCACCGAGACCGATAGTTTCGGTCCCATCGAGGTGCCCGCCGATTGCTATTGGGGGGCGCAGACCGAGCGGTCGCGCCAGAATTTCCGCATCGGCACCGACCGCATGCCGATCTCGCTCGTGCATGCCCTCGGCATGGTCAAGCTCGCCGCCGCGCAGTCCAATCTCGAACTCGGACTGCTCGATCAGCGCCGCGCCAATGCCATCGTCCGCGCCGCGCGCGAGGTGATCGAGGGCAAGCTGGACGATCATTTCCCGCTTGTCGTGTGGCAGACCGGCTCGGGCACGCAGAGCAACATGAACCTCAACGAGGTGATCGCCAACCGCGCCAACGAGCTGCTCGGCGGCGAGCTCGGCGCCAAGAAGCCGGTGCATCCCAACGATCACGTCAACATGAGCCAGTCGTCGAACGATTCCTTCCCGACCGCGATGCACATCGCGGCGGCAAGCCGCATCAATGTCGATCTCGTCCCTGCCCTCGCCGAGTTGCTGCGCGCGCTGCGCAAGAAAGAGAAGGAGTTTTCGAAGATCGTGAAGATCGGCCGCACCCATACCCAGGATGCGACGCCGCTGACGCTCGGTCAGGAATTCTCCGGCTATGCCGCGCAGGTCGAAAGCGGCATCGCCCGGCTCAAGGTCGCGGTGAAGGACCTCTATCCGCTGGCGCAGGGCGGCACCGCCGTCGGCACCGGCCTCAACTCGAAGCCGCGCTTTGCAAAACTGTTCGCAAAGCATGTCGCCGGGATCACCAAGCTGCCCTTCACCAGCGCCGCCAACAAATTCGAGGCGCTGGCCTCGAACGACGCCTATGTGCTGGCGCATGGTGCCATCAATTCGGTCGCGACCGGCCTGTTCAAGATCGCCAACGACATCCGACTGCTCGGCTCCGGACCGCGCTCGGGCCTCGGCGAATTGATCCTGCCGGAGAACGAGCCCGGCTCCTCGATTATGCCGGGGAAGGTCAACCCGACCCAGTGCGAGGCGATGACCATGGTGTGCTGCCAGGTGTTCGGCAATCACACCGCGATCACGGTCGCCGGCAGCCAGGGCCATTTCGAGCTCAACGTCTACAAGCCGGTGCTGGCCTACAACATGCTGCACTCGATCCGCCTGATGGCGGATGCCGCGCGCTCCTTCACCGAGCATTGCGTCAGCGGCATCCGAGCCGACGAGAAGCGCATCAAGGAGTTGATGGAGCGCTCGCTGATGCTGGTGACGGCGCTGGCCCCGAAGATCGGCTACGACAACGCCGCCAAGGTGGCCAAGACGGCGCATGCCAACGGCACCACGCTGAAGGAGGAGGCGCTGCGGCTCGGCTTCGTCTCGGCCGAGGAGTTCGACCGCCTGGTGCGCCCCGAGAAGATGACCAGCCCGGGATAAAATTCCGAATTCCGATAGCCATCCGTAATGATACGGACGCTCGGCGCCCAAAAATATGCGGCTTTGGGGGCAGGATTTGATTACCGTCAATGTTGCGGCGGGGCGGCGTGTTACGCAGCCCTGCTGCCCTCGACGGGGCGAAGCATCCTTTGATGGCCCCAAGGGCCGATTGACGAGGACGAGCGAATGGCGATCAAGTCTTTTGGGGCGCAATGCGGCGCCCTGTTTCTGAATGTTCCATCCTGCCTGAAGAGGATCGGATGATGGAGACGCGGCATGGGGAACGTCATCAACCTGAATCGTTTCAGGAAGCGCGTCGAGCGGGAAGCCTCGGCGAAGCAGGCGGACGCCAACCGGGCGAAATTCGGGCGCACGAAGGCGGAACGGTCGTCCGAGGCGAAGCAGGCGGACCAGGCCAAGGAGCACCTGGACCAGCACCGGATCGATCGCGAGGAGCAGCCATGAAGTCGCCGGTCGTGAAACGGTCGATCGTCGTCGCCGGCCACAAGACCAGCGTCAGCCTGGAAGAGGCGTTCTGGAACGGCATGAAAGAGATCTCCGGCCTGCGCAACATGACGTTGTCCGAGCTGGTCGGCGAGATCGACAACAACCGTCAACAGGGCAATCTGTCGTCGGCGATCCGTCTCTTCGTCCTGGACTACTTCAAGAGCCGCGCCATGGCCGCCCAGCCGGACAAGGTCCCGGCCCAGTAGCCGTCGGGGGCGCCCGCGACGGCGCCCCGGCCGCCGCACTTTAAAATCGCTCTAAGGTGCAGCTTCAGCGGGCGACCGCGCTTGACCTCAATGCCCGGCGTTGAAAATACAGGGCATGACCGACACCACCGATACGCGTTCGCACATGCCGCTGGGTCTGGCCCAGCGCGGCTATACCGGCGTCATCCAGCACCTCGCCGCCAAGCAGGCGGACTCGGCACTTTCGGACGTCGAGCTCGAGAGCCGCCTGATCGAGCTCGGCTTCGTCGAGGGCGCCCGGGTCGAGATCCTGCATGAGGGGCTGGTCGGGCGCGACCCGATCGCGGTACGGGTCGACAGCATCACGATCGCGGTCCGCCGTCGCGAAGCCATGGCCATCATCGTCGCCTGACGCGCGACCGGAATTTTGCCCCCAGGCCCTTGATCCCATGGAAGCACCCCTGCTGCATCTCGCCCTTGTCGGCACGCCCAACAGCGGCAAGACCTCGCTGTTCAACGCGCTGACCGGCAGCCGGCAGAAGGTCGCGAACTATCCCGGCGTCACGGTCGAGCGCAAGGAAGGCTTCTTCGTCACCCCGCTCGGCCGCCAGGTCTCCGTGGTCGACCTGCCCGGCACCTATTCGCTGCGCGGCCGCAGCCCGGACGAGGAGATCACCCGCGACTTCGTGCTCGGCAAGGCCTCCGGCGAGACCCTGCCCGATCTCGTGCTGTGCGTGGCCGATTCCACCAATCTGCGCCTGACCATCCGCCTGCTGCTGGAGCTGAAGCGCACCGGGCGGCCGATGATCCTCGTGCTCAACATGTTCGACATCGCAAGCCGCCGCGGCATCAATGTCGACGTCGAGCGGCTCGTTAAGGAGCTCGGCGTGCCCGTGGTCACCTCGATCGCGGTGCGCAAGGGCGGCACGGCCGACCTGCTCAAGCTGACCGACGAGATCTCGGCCAAGCTCGCCGCCGAGCCGCAGGACAACATCTGGCGCGCGCTCAGCGTCAGCGAATTGCGCGCGACCCAGCGCGAGGCCGACCGCATCATCGCCGACTGCGTCAGCCTGCCTGCTCGCCCCGACACCTGGACCGCACGGATCGACGCCGTCGTGCTGCATCCGGTCGGCGGGCTGATCGTGCTCGCGCTGATCCTGTTCGTGATGTTCCAGGCGGTGTTCGCCTGGGCGCAGCCGGCGATGGAGCTGCTGAAGTCCGGCTTCGACTCGCTCGGGGAGCTGGTGCAGGCCACGCTGCCCGACGGCTTGCTGCAAAGCTTCCTGCAGAACGGCGTGATCTCCGGCGTCGGCAGCGTCATCGTGTTCCTGCCGCAGATCATCCTCATCTTCCTGTTCATCCTGCTGCTGGAAGATTTCGGCTACATGGCGCGCGCGGCGTTCCTGATGGACCGCATCATGGGCGGCGCCGGGCTGCACGGCCGCGCCTTCATTCCGCTGCTGTCGAGCTTTGCCTGCGCCATTCCCGGCATCATGGCGACGCGCGTCATCGACAACAAGCGCGACCGGCTGACCACGATCCTGATCGCGCCGCTGATGACCTGCTCGGCGCGCATTCCGGTCTACACGCTGATCATCTCCGCCTTCATTCCGGCCAAGGACATCTGGGGCTTCATCAACCTGCAGGGCCTCGTGATGTTCGGCCTCTATGCCGCCGGCATCATCAGCGCGCTCGTCGTCTCGTTCCTGATCAAGTTCTTCATGCTGCGCGACTTTGCGCCGGCGCCCTTCATGTTGGAGCTGCCGGACTACAAGATGCCGCGGTTGAAATCGATCGTGATCGGCATCTACACCCGCGCCAAGATGTTCTTGCAGCGCGCCGGCACCACGATCTTCTCGATGATGGTGCTGATCTGGTTCCTGGCCTCGTTCCCGCAGCCGCCCGCGGGCGCGACCGGGCCGGCCATCGACTTCAGCCTCGCTGCGATGATCGGCAAGGCGCTCGCGCCCCTGCTCGCCCCCGTCGGCTTCAACTGGCAGATCGCGGTTGCGCTGATCCCGGGCATGGCGGCGCGCGAGGTCGCGGTCGCGGCGCTCGGCACCGTCTATGCGATCGAGGGCGGCAAGGAAGCGGCCGAGCAGATCGGCCAGGTGCTGGCGACGAAATGGTCGCTCGCGACCGCGCTGTCGATGCTGGCCTGGTACATCTTCGCCCCGCAATGCGCCTCCACGCTCGCCGTGATCCGGCGCGAGACCGGAAGCTGGGCCTGGATGGGGGTCACCTTCGCCTACATGCTGGTGCTGGCCTATGCGGCGAGCCTCGTGACGTACAACGTCGCGGTCGCGCTGGGCGCGGGCTAGCCGCTTCCAAAACAAAAGTACAAAAACAACCCCATGCACAGTAGACGGGGGTCGTGAAATCAATGGGTTACGCGCAAGGCAACAAACCACCCGCCCTCGTCCGTTGACCCGTCGGGCAAAACAGGGGCATGATGTCATGATCAGCCCGTAGCGATAGCAGCATGAGCGACACGCCACCCAATCGGCGGTCTGTCTCCGTGGACCATTTCAGCACCGACCGCCTGACCGCCGAGCGGTTGCGCGAGGATCACCTCGCCGACCTCGTCGCGCTGCATCGCGATGCCGAGGTCTCCCGTTATCTCGGCGGGGTGCGGACGCCCGAGGTCACGAAGGCCTATCTCGCCACCAACATGGCCCATTGGGACCAGCACGGCTTCGGGCTCTGGACGGTGCGAGCGAAAGACGGGGCCTTCGCCGGACGGGCGGGCATTCGGCACATTCTCGTGGACGATGTCGACGAGATCGAGATCGCCTACGCATTCAAGCGCCAATTCTGGGGCCAGGGATTTGCCAGCGAGATCGCGACCGCGCTGACGGACATCGGACTATTACAGCTTGCGCTGCCCTCCCTCATCGGCATCGTCTATATCGGCAACGCTGCATCCCGCCGTGTGTTGGAGAAATCGAACTATCTGCTCGAGCGGAGCACGAACCGTCACGGCAACGACGTCGTGATCTACCGCATCCGACGGTGAATTCCAGAACGAGACCGGGTGCAGGTGGATCGCTTGTGTTCATTTTTGAACCGACACGATCCGGTGGTCGGCCCAGTCTCCAGCTGTCGAGGTGGCGAATACGCCAATTCACTTGATGCATCTGAGCGGCAACGAAGCGGCCGCCCTACCGGGGGAGTTTCGGCGCGGGAACTCAATCCTTGCCTGAGAGTTCCTAAGACGGACCTTTTTAGCCAATCCCGGCTCCTTGCGCACGCTCGGAGCGCATGGAGAGCTTCGGAAGACACGTAAGGGGGGTTCATGACCGTTCAATCCGCGGCTGTTCCAGGCGGCGACCCGAAGGATTTGCCGAGAATTTCGACCGGCAGCGACGGTCTGGATGACATCCTCGGCGGCGGGCTCGATACCAACCGGATGTACCTTTATGAAGGCCGGCCGGGCACGGGCAAGACCACGATTGCGCTCCAATTCCTTCTCCGCGGCGTGCGCGACGGCGAACGTGTTCTCTACATTTCTCTCTCCGAGACCAAACGCGAGCTCACCGTGGTGGCGCAGCGGCACGGCTGGTCACTGGACGGGGTCGACATCTTCGAGCTGGTGCCGCCGGAAACGACGCTCGATCCCGAGCGCGAGCTGACGGTTTTTCATCCCGCCGAGATGGAGCTGAGCGAGACCACGGGTCTGATCTTCAAGGAGGTCGAACGGATCAATCCCACCCGCGTGGTGCTCGACAGCCTGTCCGAATTGCGGCTGCTGGCGCAGAACCCGCTCCGCTACAGGCGCCAGGTTCTCGCGCTGAAGCACTTCTTCACCAATCGCAACTGCACCGTCGTTCTGCTCGACGATCTATCATCGTCCCAGGACGATCTGCAGCTGCATTCGATCGCGCACGGCGTGGTGATGCTCGAGCAGCTGGCCATCGACTACGGTGCCGAGCGGCGGCGGCTTCGCGTGATCAAGATGCGCGGCATCCGTTTTCGCGGCGGCTACCACGATTTCACGATCGAAACAGGCGGCTTGCGGATATTCCCACGTCTGGTCGCGGCCGAACACCACAAGGCGTTTCTCGGGGAGTTCACGCGCAGCGGCAACGCCGAACTGGACCAGTTGCTGGGAGGCGGTCTCGAGCGCGGCACCAACGCGCTTCTGATCGGAGCCGCCGGCGTCGGCAAGTCGTCCGTTGCGCTGACCTTTGCGATTGCGGCGGCGACACGCGGCGAGCACGCGGTGTTCTTCGCCTTCGATGAAGGCCGCGGCACGGTGGAGGCACGCGCCCGAACCCTCGGCCTCGCTCTCGAGGAGCATCTCGATGCGGGCCTTATCCGCTTCCAGCAGATCGATCCAGCCGAGCTCTCACCCGGTGAATTCGCGGCCAACGTGCGCAGGAGCGTCGAACGCGACAACGCCCGCGTCATCGTCATCGACAGCTTGAACGGCTATCTCAACGCAATGCCCGACGAGCGGTTTCTCATTCTGCAAATGCACGAACTGCTGAGCTACCTGGCGCAACAAGGAGTTCTCACCATCCTGATCCTGGCTCAGCATGGGCTGGTCGGGCCAACGGACACCAACCTCGACATCAGCTATCTGAGCGATGCCGTCCTCATGTTGCGCTATTTCGAGCTCGGCGGAACGGTGCGGCGCGCCTTATCCGTCGTGAAGAAGCGCAGCGGCAACCACGAGCATACGATCCGCGAATTTCGGCTCACCAGCGCCGGCATCAAGCTCGGTCCGCCACTGAGGGATTTCAGCGGCATTTTTTCCGGCACCCCGCATTATACCGGCCCGGCGATGGCGGAAGGCACTGCTGAATGACCGTCGGGCGAGATCACCACGTTCTCGTCTTCGCTCCGATCGGCCGCGACGGCCCGGCCGCCGCGGAGCTCTTCCGCAGCTCCGGCCTTGAAGCCGTCAACTGCCGCAATCTGGAAGAGCTCGTCACCGAGATGAGTGCCGGGGTGGGTGCCGTTTTCGTTGCCGAGGAAGGTCTGTTCGGGAAGGACACGGCGTCGCTGGCGAAGTGGATCGCAGGCCAACCGCCATGGTCCGACCTCCCTTTTGTCGTTCTCACCAGCCACCGGGAGCAGCCTGCGGTGGTCGCCTGGCGGCGCAGCATTGTCGAGCTTCTCCGCAACGTTTCGCTGCTCGAACGCCCGGTTCAGCCGATCACTCTGACCAGCACCATCCAATCCGCACTGCGGGCACGCGGACGTCAATACGAGATCCGGGCGCTGCTCGAGGCGCGCGAGCAGGCCGCGCAGGAGCTCGAAAAGCTGGTGATCGAGCGGACCAAAGCGCTGGAGGAGGCCAACAAGCAGCTTCGCCTCGAAATTGAAGAGCGCGCACGCGTGGAGGAAACACTTCGCCAAGCTCAGAAGATCGAAGCCATCGGCCAGCTCACCGGCGGCGTGGCGCACGACTTCAACAATCTCTTGATGGTGATTTCCGGCGGCCTCGACATGCTCGAACGCCAGACTGATCCGGCCCGCCGTCGCCGCCTGATGGACGGGATGATCCAGGCGGCACAGCGCGGGGCAAGCCTGACCAAGCAACTTCTGGCATTCTCACGGCGGCAGAAGCTCCGGCCGGAGCCCGTCGACGTCGCCGCGCAGATCGGCGGCATGCGAGAACTGCTCGATCGCAGCCTGAGGGGTGACGTCCATGTCGAATTCGACTTTCCGGAGCAGCTATGGCCGGTGGAGGTCGATCCCGGCGAGCTCGAACTGGTCATTCTCAACCTGGCCGTCAACGCCCGCGACGCCATGCCCAATGGCGGCACAATCATCGTGCGCGGCGAAAATCTACCCGACCTGAACGATGGGGAGATTTGCGGCGACTATGTTCGCTTGTCCATGGTCGACACCGGTGTCGGCATGCCCGCGGAAATCATGTCGCGGGTGTTCGAGCCGTTCTTCACGACCAAGGACATCGGCAAGGGGTCGGGACTTGGACTCGCACAGGTCCATGGATTTGCAACGCAGTCGCGGGGCACGGTGCGAATTCGATCGGAGGTCGGCCGCGGCACGAGCATCGAGCTGTATTTGCCGCGATCCTTCGAGACTCCTTCCGGCGAGCGACACCTCATCGACCTCACCCGGGTGCGCCCGAAGAAGAGCAATCAGGGGCAGATCCTGCTCGTGGAGGACGATAACGAGGTTGCCGCGCTGGTCAGCGAGATGCTCGGCCAGCTCGGTTACGACGTCACCCGCGCCTCCAGCGCCGCAGCAGCGCTTGGTGCCCTGGCGGACGGCCGTCCCATCGATTTGATCTTCTCCGACATCATGATGCCGGGCGGCATGAACGGGGTCGAGCTTGCGCGCGAGATCAGGAAGAGACGAAGCGACATACCGATATTGCTGACCAGCGGATACGCCGAAGCCTCGGTCCATGAAGCGGAGACCGCGGGCATTGCAATATTAGCCAAACCCTATCACATCGACGAGCTCGCGGCAGCCTTGTCCGCGGCGAAGTCAAGTCTTCGGCGCGATGCAGGCGCCAAACGATCGAACTCCTGCTGAGAGTGATCCTGGATTTCGCTGCGCTCTGTCCAGGCCACTCGGTGATCTCAGGAGCCTTACCGGAAATACCCCAGCACGAGATCGACGTCCGCGCTGCGGGCCACGGTGCCGTTCAGCTCGGCGTCGATGACGCGGCGGCAGGCGTCGACCGCGGCGTGGTCGCCGAGATCGTTGGCGGCTTCGAGCACGAGCCAGGCGGCGTCCACCGAGGCCTTGTCCGGAGCCGCGCCGCCGAGATCGGCGCTGGCGGCATTGGCCGGATTCTTCTTGCGAACGGCGGTGCCGAATTGAGGCAACATTGCGGATACTCCCCTGTCCTCAGTGGACCTGTCAGTGAACCTGAAGCTCGGGCTGACGGCCCGCATCGGCACCCGCGCCGGTCTTGCGCGACTGATAGAACTTCAGAATGCTGCGCGAGGTCTCGATCTTGAGCCGGCCGTACTCGCGCTCGTTGTCCTGGAGCTCGCGCGCCGTGATCAGATGATCCTTGGCGCCGAGGAACAGCAGCGACATCGTCGTGTCCCAGGAGAAGTCGAGGGCCTTGCACAGCACCAGGATCATCTCGCGGTTGCGGTCCATCAAGGCGCGCTCGATCACGTCGACCGGCAGCGCCGACAGCAGCGACAGGCCGATCTGCACCTCGTCGAAGCGGTGCTGGCGGGCATAGTTCGAGATCGAATCCTGGTTGAGATTGCCCTGACGATACTGCGTCGTGACCACGCGCTTGGCGACGAAATAGCTGCGCGAGGACGGGCCGAACTTGGACTGGAGATCGCCGGTGACCTCGGTCACCGAGCTCTGGATCTGCGACATCATCTCGGGCCGCTCGACCTCGAGGCGGCGGCGGACGTCTTCGGAGGCCTTCGCGATCAGCTGTTGGAAGATGTGGCGCGGCACGTCCTTGCGCAGGCCGAGCTGCTCGGCAAGGATCGAATCGCCCTCGGCACGGCGGACCATGTGCAGCAGGCCCGAGCCGGAGAAGCGCGCGCCCTCGTTCTTGGCGACCGAGGTCACGACCTCCTGGTTGCCGCGCTTGACCAGCACGTCGGTCACGGCTTCGCCGATCGACTGGCGCTGGGAGATCGCCAGCAGATGCGCCTGGCCCTTGGTCATGGCGCTCTCGACCAGCATCTTCTCGTCGATGCGATTGGAATCGCGCAGCACGGGACCGGCGACCGCGATCTCGTCGTCGAGGGCGAGCTTTTCGATGACGTTGAGCGGGGCGTGATCGCAGGCCGACATCACTTCGGAGAGCTGCGCGCGCGCAGCCACCTCGATCTCGTCGGCGAGCCGGCCGATCACCTCGCCGAACATGCTGATCTCGTCGTCGCTGTAGCGGCCGGTGATCAGGATGTCGGTCGCATGCCACAATGCGCGTGCCCGGCTTTCGTCGGTGCCGCGCGCGATCGCGTCGTCCAGATCCTGCAGAAGCGATTTCGCCCCGTTCATCTCGATAACCCCAGTTCTTGGCAGCCCTTTGGCGAGCCGTCCCGCCGCTCGCGGCGCGACGCCGAATTCCTCTGGGAACCAACGCTAGAGATGAAACGCGAGAATTCAGTAAAACCAGCAAATCAGTTTTGCCGACGAGAATTCGTTCAAATGCGAGGGAATGGGTTAAGAGGCGGGGAAGATGCTGTGCAGGAGGTGCGCTCCCTCTCCCGCTTGCGGGAGAGGGTTGGGGAGAGGGTGTTGGGACTTTCCCCTAGAGGAGAAAGCCCTCACCCGCGCCTTCGGCGCGACGTCTCCCGCAAGCGGGAGAGGTGAGCGAGCCCGCGGCCCAATTCGCGCAAACCAATCTGCTCAAGGATTTTGCGGGGTCAGCACCAGCGGCGGCTTCGGCCTGGGCTTGGCGGGCGGCGGGCCCGGGGCCGGCTTTACGTCGATCGGCGGCGGGAGCGGTGCGAGTTGCTGGCTGGCAAGCGGCGGGCTCGGCGCGGCGGGCGCCGCCTGCGGAGCCTTCGGGGTCGGCGCCACCTTGGGCTTTGCCGGCGCGCGGCGCGGATCCTGGCCCGGCAACGGCACATTGGCCGGCGCCTGCTCGGGCGCTATCTCCGGAGACACCAGTGTCGGCAGCGCAGCGGTGGCCGGCGGCGGCTCGCCGCGCTCGATGGCGTCGAGCCGCCGCGTCTCACGATCGATCGTGCGCACAGCAAGCCACGACGACAGCGGCGCGAGGTCGATGGTGCGGCTCAGCCTGTCGGGCGGGCCTGCCGCGAACAGCTGGATCTCCGGCGGAGCGCCGGAGAGCCCGGTCATGATCGGCGTCAGGCTGGCGCGAATGTCGGCCTGATCAGCGGGAATGTCGTAGCCGCCGGAGACGATGGCGCGGGCATTCTTCGCTTCCAGCGGCGTTGCGCCGACCCGCAGACGGCCGTCGCGGATCGTGAACGGAATCTGCGCCGAGGGCACCGCAATGCGCCCCGCCGACAGCGCGGGCTCGACGAGCTGCCGCAGCCGGTTGTCGTCGTTGACCTGACCGCCGTCGCTGGCGCGGATGGCGATCTCGAACGCACGCGGATTGAGGCCGGCGATCTCGGCGGATTCGAGCGTCACCGTGCCGTTGCCGGCGAGCGCACCGGTGAGGGCCACGACGCTGCGGCCCTGGCTGGTCAGCGCCATCTGCACCGAGGCGCGCCCCTTGGGCAGCGCGAGGTCGCGATAGCGCAGCGCCGACGCATCGACATTGCTGAGCTCGATGCGCGCGTTCAGCGCAAGACCAGCCGCGCCATTGCGCGCGTCGAGGCTTGCTGACATTTCGCCGCCGCCGACGCCGCCCTTGAGCGCATCGAGTGCGAACGACTGGCCGTCGCTCCGGATCACGCCGCCGAAGGGGCGCAGCTCGATGCCGCCGGGCAACGTTCCGCGCAAGGCCTGGAAGGCGATGCGGCCGCGCCAGCCGCTGACCAGTCCGGCGCTGAGCGGGTCGCCGGACTCATGACCGGCCGCGCCGACCGCGACGGCGAGCGCCGGCACCAGATCGAGCGCGTCGAGCCCGACCTCGCCGTCGACGGTCTTGTCCTGATCGAGCGTCACCGCAACATGGCCGCGCAGATGCGAGCCCGCGGCATTGCCGTCGAGATCGCCGAAGGTCAGGCGATTGCCGGAGAGCGTGAGGCGGGAGGACAGGCTGACATTCTGCGCCGACTTGTCGGCCGGGCTGGTCCCGAGCAGCGGCGCCAGATTGGCGTTGCGCACGCGCAGGTTCACGCTCGCCTTGGGATCGAACAATTTGGGCTCGAACGATTTGGGCTCGGACGGTTTGGGCTCCGACAATTCGATGCTGCCTTGCGCGTCCGCATCGAGCCCGCCGCCGCTGAGCTTTGCGTTCAATTGCAAGGGACGGCGCCAGGTCCCGCTCAAGCGGCCTTCAAATTGCGTGGCGCCCTCGCCCGGGGCCACGATGCGGTCGAGTCCGAACAGTGCCAATAGGGTGCCGGCCTGCGGCGCCGCGACTTTCGCCTCCAGCGTGAAGTCGCTGTTGCGCAGGCGTTCGAGGTCGATGCCGCCGATGGCGGCCGCCGGCGTCTGCGCGGCCAGCGTCGCCGTGGTCTTGAGCTGCGGTGCGTCGAGGTCGAGCACGATTCGGGCATTGCTGCGATCGGCCTGCTCGGCGTTCTTGTCGAGGCTGAGATCGAGCTTGAGACGGGTTGCGCCGGGCAAAGACGGGAGCGCATCGAGGCGCACGCGCATCGCGGGCGCGAACGGCTCGATCAGCGCGGTGAGCTCGCGCAGCGAATTGCCCGAGGATTTCAGCGCGAGCTTGCCGGTGGCCTTGGCGCGGTCGAAGCTGCCGCTGGCCTCCGTGGTTACGCCGCCGGCCTGGCCGAAACGCAGCTGCTCCAGCGACAGCGACGCTGGGCTGTAGGCGAGCCGGGCTGCGAACGGCCGCAGCTCCTGGCCGGCCGAGACGGCGCGGCCGATATCGAGCGCGAGCTTTGCCTCCTCCGGCCATTCGCCTTGCGGCCCCGCCAGCGCGCGCACGAAGCTCGCGGCGGCATCGAGGTCGAGCCGATCGGCCCTGAGATCCGCATCGATCCGCGAGCCCTTGCTTGGGCCTGTTTGCACGAAGGCGATGCGGCCTTCGACGGCGCCGCCGTCGATGTCGGCCTTCAGCCTGTCGATGGCGAGATGATTGGCGGCGATGGTGACGTCGCCGGAAAGGCGCAGCGGCCGCGTGCTGCGGCGGTTGATCTCGCTGCGGCCCTGCAACCAGCCCACCAGCGTGTCGGGATCCGAGGACTCGACGCTGAGCCGGCCGCTGAAACTGTCGGCGCCGGGAGCCGCGCCATTGAGCGAGAGCTGCGTCATGCCGGGCGCGCGCAGCTCGAGCCGACGAAAGGTCCAGGACCGGCCGTCGGTCGCAAGCTCGGCCGCGATGTTCTGCAGCGGACGGCCACCGAGCATGATCTGATCGGCATTGAACTCGATCTGCGCCGGGATCGGCACCTGCGGGATCGCCGCCAGCCCTGCGCGCAGTGCCGGCAGGACGCGCTGCGGATCGGCATCGTCCCTGGCGGTCAGCCTGTCGGCATCGACCTGCCGCGCCGACAGCACCGCGCGCAGCAAGGGCGAGGCGCCAAACCTGATATCGCCGACGCCGCCGAGCTTCAGCGCGGTGTCCTCCGCGCCGAAGCTCGCATCGATCTGCTCGAATTTCGCGCCGGCCGGATCGGCCTTGAGCCTGGTCGCGAGCTTCCAGGGTGTCGGCCCCGCCTCGCCCGCCTTCTTAACCGCGGGCACGGCGAGCGTCAGCGCGCCCTCGAATTTCGGCTGGCGATTGTCGAAGGCGAGCACGCCTTCGAGATCGGCGAGGATGGCGCGCTCGCCGGGATCGATGTTGAGGTGGAGACGGGTCGCGCTGCCGTCGGCGCTGGGGCCGGAGGAGACGCGGAACGGGTAGCGCACGCCGCGCGCGCTGAAGCTGCCGTCGCCCCGCACCGACCCTGCGAGCGAGCGCACGTCGCCGGAGAAGGCGATGTCGTTCAATTCCAGCGTCGAGCGGCTGGCGGCGTCGTGAAGAGCGATGCGGCCGGTGAGGTTCAGCCGCTCGATGGCGAGGGACGCCAGGTTGAAGGCGCCGCTCGCGGTCGACGGCAGATCGACCCGCCCGCGTGCGTCCAGGCCGAGATCGACCGCCATGCCGCCGACCGTGAGCTCGGTGGCGCGCCATTCGCCGCGCATCAGGGAGCCGAGGCTGAACTCGACGTCGAGCTTGTCGGCGCGCAGGCGGCCGAGATCGTTGTTGCCGCCGAAGGTGACGGCGCGCAGCCGCAGCGTCGGCGCCGGCAGCAGCCGCGCGTCGAGCTCGCCCGCCACCCGCACCGGCACGCCGATGATCTTGCCGGCCTCCGCCTCGAACTGGGGCCTGAACTGGTTCCAGTCGATGTAGTAAGGCCCGATCAGCGCGGCCAGCAGCGCAATGATGAAGGCAATCGCCAATCCGAGCAGCGTCGTCTGCACGGGTCTCCCCTCGGCCAAACCGGCCCGGGCCGAAGCTGAGGGCCTCAGGCGCGCCGGAACAGCCCCTTATATAGGGGGAAGTATGGCGAAGTCACAGCGACTGTTGCGCGCGGAGGTTAACGCGCGTGCCCCCTCACCAGCTCGCCGGCAGCCGCTTCAGCCCGCGCAGCACGAAGGTCGGCCGCCATTCCGGGGTCTCGACATCGTCGATGCGCAACTCGGGCAGCCGCCGGAGCAGCGTGGCAATGGCGATCTCGGCCTCGATGCGCGCCAATTGGGCCCCCAGGCAGAAATGGATGCCGCCGCCGAACGACAGCGGCTTGACGTTTGCCCGGCTGACGTCCAGCCGGTCCGGCCGATCCGGGTAGATCGCGGGATCGCGGTTGGCCGAGCCGAGCAGGCAGAGCACGGTCTCACCCTTGGGGATCTTCACGCCGCCGAGGTCCTCGATCTCCTCCAGCGTGACGCGGCCGGTCATCTGCACCGAGGAATCATAGCGCAGGAACTCCTCGATCGCGTTCGTCATCAGCTCCGGCCGCGCTTTCAGGAGCGCAAGCTGATCCGGGTTGCGGTGGAGCGCGAGCAGGCCATTGCCGATCAGGTTGACCGTGGTCTCGTGGCCGGCCACGAACAGCAACATGATATTCGCGGTCAATTCCTCGTTGGTGAGCTTGTTGCCGTCCTCCTCGGCCAGCACGAGCTGGGTCGTGAGGTCGTCTCCCGGATTGCGGCGACGCAGTTCGAACAACTGCTGGAAATACATCTGCGCCATCAGGTTGCGTGCGTTGCCCTGCTTGATCTCGTCCGGCGTCATTGGGACAGGATCCAAGATGCGCACGCCATCGCTCAAGCCCTTGTGGAACGCCTCGCGGTGCTCTTCCGGGATACCAAGCATATCGCAGATGATCGTGACCGGCAGACGGAACGCGAAATCCCCGATCAGGTCCATCTGACCGCGCTCGATCACGGCATCGATGGCATGATCAACGATCTCCTGGATTCGCGGCCGCATGTCCTCCACGCGCCGCGCGGTGAAGGCCTTGACCACGAGCCCGCGCAAACGGGTGTGATCCGGCGGGTCGGCCTGCAGCATCGTGTGGCCCAAATTCCGAAAGACCGGCTCGTCCATGATCCTGTCGCTGTAGCGGCGCCTGGAGCGCTCGGCGAAATCCTTGCCGAAGCGCTTGTCACGCAACACGACACTGACCTCGGCGTGGCGGCTGACGACGTACTGGCCGAACGGCGTCAGGTGGATCGGATCGAGCGTGCGCAGCCGTTCATAGTGCGGATAGGGATCGCGGATGAAATCCGGCGAGAGCGGGTTGAACAGCGGTCCGCCAGCGGGTTGCACTTGCTCGTTCATGGTGACCTCGGATCGGTTGCCGCATGACACGCATACGCAAGGCTGCCCCATCGCCCGGCGTAACCATCCCCGTAAATTATCAACTCGATACATTGTTGTATCGAGTTGCATTCTGCCCTAAGCTGCGCCGATGTCAAGGGTGAGAACCAGGCCGACCAGAGACGACACGCGCAACAGGCTGTTCGAGGCGGCGGCGCGCGTGTTCGAGGAGGACGGCATCGGCGGCGCCAGCATCGAGGCGATCGCGGCGGCGGCGGGCTTCACCCGCGGCGCGTTCTATTCGAACTTTGCGAGCAAGGACGAATTGATCATCGCCATGCTCGAGGACCATGTCGCGCAGTCGATCCGGCGCAACATGGACATCCTGGCGCAGCACGACAATCTCGACGATTTCATCGCGGCGCTGAAGACGATGGACCGCAGCCGGCAGGATCCGCTCGGCCGCTCGCCCCTGCTCCACATGGAGATGATCCTGTTCGTCGCGCGCGCCGAGAAACGCCGGCCGGAACTTGCCAAACGCCTGCGCGGGCGGCGCAAGCTGGTCGCCGACATCATCGAAGCGACGCTGAAGAGCAACGGACGCAACCACAATCTGGAACCGCCCTGGATGGCCGCGATCGTGCTCGCGCTGGAAGACGGCTTTCGCCTGCACCGCCTGATCGATCCCGAGACGACACCGGCCGACAGTTTCCTGCGCGCGCTCACGGATCTCAGGAGCAGGACGGGATTGGCCTCGGCCTAGCGGATGCCTGCAGCGGGCGACGCAGCCGCGCCGCTGTCTCTGGCATCGAGAGCGGTTGCCGCTCGTTCACGGCGCCACGTTCCCGGGCTGATGCCGACGAGCGAAGAGAACACGCGGGTGAAGTGGCTCTGATTGGCGAAGCCGGCCGATACCGCGATCTCCGCCAGCGACAGGTCGCGTACCGTCATCAACTGCTTGGCCGTGTCCACGCGCTGGCGCAGCAGCCATTGGTGCGGCGGCAGGCCGGTGGAGACGCGAAAGGCGCGCGAAAAATGGCTGACGGAGAGATCGAACTCGGCCGCAATCTTCTCCAACGAGAGCTTGCCGCGGAGATCTGACTCCAGCCTTTCGCAAGCCCGCTTCACCTGCCACGGAGCAAGGCCGCCGCGCACCGGCTCGGCGCGCCGCAACCCGCCATAGGTCGTAACGACATGTGCGGTGAGCGCGAGCATCATGTGGTCGACGAAGAGCTGGTTGGCCTCGTCAGGCCGCCGCAACGCCGCCAGGAGCGACGCGCCGAGATGGCGAATGGTCGGATCGTCGTGGCCGATGCCGGGCTGATAGGCGAGCTCACCGATCGGCCCCGCGCCGCTCTGCCTCGCCATGTCGTCCAACGCCGAACGGGGCAGATGGAAGAACAGGGAATGGAAGGGCTTGTCGATCACGTAACGCGGGTCGCGCTTCAGGTCGTACAGATAAGTGGCGCCGGCGCGGATATCGTTCTTGACCACGCATCGGCCGCGCTCCCAGCACTCGCAATTGACGAAATCGCGGAGCTTGACGCTGACGAGATAGGCGTCTTCCGCAGGCAACGATTCGGAAAGCCGCGTCACGGGATGGTCGTCCCGGGTTTCGGTGACCGCGAGCTCGGCGCTGCGCAGCGAACGCGTGACCAGCGTCGGCGGCGCATCCTTCAAATGCAGGAATCGTTCGAGCTTCTGCCCGAGGGCGCCGTGTGCCATGGGATCAATCTCGGATGTGAGGACTGTGGAGCTGAGCGCCCGCCGCCAGATCAGGCCCAATTATCCGACATCGGCAAGCGACGGTCCAGACTCGCACATGGCAATGGCGGCCGTGCGACTCCCCGCCGCCGTTGTCGTCGCAAGACGTTTTCACGAGAGATCTCAACGGATTCCAATGGCGCTGGCGCGCTGTCGTTCGATGTCTGCCCAGCTCGCCCCCGCCCATCTCGCGCGCTTGTGACAACGCGCGCAGGCCCTTCGAGGCCATCACGACAGCCGGCAACGCTCAGTCGATCACCTGCGCCTACGCCGCCTTGCGCTGTCTCGCCCACTGCTC
The DNA here is from genome assembly GCF_053629095.1 of Bradyrhizobium sp. USDA 372. Classification (NCBI taxonomy): domain Bacteria; kingdom Pseudomonadati; phylum Pseudomonadota; class Alphaproteobacteria; order Hyphomicrobiales; family Nitrobacteraceae; genus Bradyrhizobium; species Bradyrhizobium sp. USDA 372. The sequence goes on from NZ_JBRJHR010000001.1 coordinate 2,200,961, forward strand.
GGCGGCAGCTTCTCCTTACTTCTTCTTTGCAGATCCGAAATCCGGTTGCCAGGCGGCGTCCTTGCGGGACGGGGCCGCGGCAATGACCTTGGCCTTTTCCTTCTTCGGCTTCTTGGCTTCGCGGTTGCCACGTTGCTGGCCCTTTGCCATGTCGCTCTTCCTTGCTGGTTTGAGTTCGTCGAATTCATTGGGCTGCAGGACACGGCCGCGCGGGGTGCAGACCCTGACGTCCATGTAGCCCTCGCGCAGCAGCTTCTCCGCGAGACGCAGCGCGACCGTCGCAGTTCCGCGGCCGAGATTTGAGCTGCCGTATTCGTTGGTGCCGCTGACCAGATACGGCACGCGTATTGTCCTAGCCATTGAGGACCGCAGCGGCGCACACGAGAAGCAGAAGAAACAGCGGAACGATCACCGGCGGCACGATCCATTCCGAGATGCGTACACGCGACATCGAACGCTCCTGCGAAGCCTTCGGCGGGAGCACACGTGACCCTCAGTCACCGGTCGATGCCGTTGAGAAGCGCGGTGATGACGGCGACCCTACGCCCGTGCCGAACCAATAGCGAGCGTTAAGTGCGTCGCGGACTGCCGTCGCTCCGTGACACTGATCGCTGGCCGGTGCGCAGATGATAGTGCTGGCTATTGCCGCGGCAAAGGCGCATGCTCGCAAGCAGCCGGCACCGGTTGGGGCTTCACTTGCGAAAGGCAGGCTGCATGACCATCCGCTCGCGGCGAGAGACCGTCATATTCAGGCATCCGTTCCAGATCCGCGGCATCGAGCGCATCTTGCCGGCGGGCGCCTATGAGGTTGTCACGGACGAGGAGACGATCGACGGCTTGACCTTCGCCGCCTATCGCCGGATTGCCACGATGATCACCGTGCCCGCCGAGGGTGCGCGCGGTACCATGGAGAGACTGTCGATCGGCTCCGTCGATCTTGCGAATGCGCAAGCTGCGGACGCGAGCATGACCAATGACTGACCAGCCTGTCGACCTCGATAAGCACCGTGGCATGGCCGCGCAGAAGGCCACCGACCTGCGCCGCGCGCTAGCCGAGGTCGAGGCCCATGTCAGAGAGCTGCGCGAGCGCGAGGCCGAGCTCGAGCACCGCATGATGACGGTGCCGGCCGCATCCTGGCCGGAGGCCGCGGTGAAGGCGCGCCATCTGCTCAACCTCTATGCTGCAAGCCTGCCTGCCGAGGACACGCGCCACCGTGCGCTCGTGTCGGCGCTGTTCGACGATTTCGCAAGGCTATCCGGGGACGGCTGAGCCGAGCGACGGCTGCCTGCATTCTACGCGCATGCTGGCGCCAACGCGCCAGGAAACCGACGTGCAATGGAGTAAGCCATGACACTGACCAGCGGCCGCTTCATCGGCCATGAATACGACCGGATGATCGTACGGTTCTCGATGCATGACGGCGCCCGGGAGATTCCTTGCGCGATCTCGACCTCGGCGATGGACGATCTCGAGCAGGGCCCGCAAGTCAGGCCCGAGCAACGGGAAGCCCAATTCGCCCGTCTACGGGATCGCATCGAAGCGTGCGCCGCGAGCAAGTATCGCGCCACAGAATTCGAAGGCACCCCGCCGGGCATCGTGCTGCGAGGCATCGATTTCAGGCGATAGGATCTCAGCCACGAGCAAGACAGCGTGCGACGCTTGGTCGGGCTTTTCTACGGCGTCACGGCTGACGCAGCATGGCGTGAAATCCGGAAAGCAGGTCGTCGCTACTCCGGCCTTGCCTTGATCTCCGGCAAGGGCGGCTTGCGCTCGAAAGGTTTCTTCTTCGGTGGCGCGGGCAGCAACCCTTCCCTGATCGCCTGCTTGCGAGCGAGCTTGCGGGCGCGGCGAATGGCCTCGGACTTCTCGCGGGTCTTTCTCTCGGACGGTTTTTCGTAGGACCGTCGCTGCTTCATTTCCCGAAAGACGCCCTCGCGCTGCATCTTCTTCTTGAGAACGCGGAGCGCCTGCTCAACATTGTTGTCTCTGACGAGTACGTGCAATTGATCCTCCTGGCTCGGGCTGCGAATGCGATACGTCCTGCAGGGCAGCCAATTGCGCAGGAGCTTCATTGCGATGTGTGAGGATAGTGGCGCGACATTCGTCGCGGCTTCGGACGAGCCCGATCTGCATGTCACAGCGAGCGGCTTGGTGGTGTCACCTGACCACCGTCGTGCTGCGCTGTCAATCGATAACCCCCTGCTCGCAGATCGACGGACAGACGCAAACCGCCGTGATCGGAACAGAAGAACCACCGCTGGCTCGAGATCGTTGCTCCGTTTCACGGATGTACTGGAACGGTTGCTTTGCCCGCTCAATCCCTGGATTGAGCGGGTTTAGTCCTTGCGGATCCGGTGAACGATGAGCAGCAAGAAGCCGAACGCTTCACTGCAGCTTTGCCCGCCGCCGCCAGGTCCAGCCGCCCCAGCATCGCCCTCGCCTGCTCGGCGCAATGCTCGATCAGCCAGCGTTCGAAGGCGACCGGCGGCAGCGGGGGAGCGTAGAGGAAGCCCTGGACGATGTCGCAGCCGAGCGCGGCCAGCGTGTTGCGCTGCCCCTCGGTCTAACGCCCTCGGCGACCACGCTCATGCCGAGGCCCTGGCCGACGCGCACGACGGCGGTGGCGATCGCGAGCGCGCCCGCGTCACGCTCGATGTCGCGCATAAAACTGCGGTCGATCTTGAGCTCGCGGATCGGCAGATGCGCGAGTCGGCTGAGGCTGGAATAGCCGGTGCCGAAATCGTCCACCGAGAGGCCGACGCCGAGCTCGCGGATCGCGTTCATCGTCTCCAGCGCTGCGGCGCCGTCCTGCATGAACGTGCCTTCGGTGATCTCCAGCATCAGCGCGTCCGGCGGCAGTTCGTGCTCGGCCAGGATGTCCTTGAGCCGCGCGGCCAGCGTGACGTTGCGGAAATTGATCGGCGACAGGTTGACCGAGACGCAGGGGATGTTGAGCCCGGCGCGGCGCCAGCTCGCCATCTGGCGGCAGGCCTCGCGCACGGACCACAGCCCGATCTGCTCGATCAGCCCGCATTCTTCGGCGAGCGGGATGAACTTTGCCGGCGAGACGTCGCCGAGCACGGCATCGCGCCATCGCGCGAGCGCCTCGACGCCGTGGATCGCGCCGTCGCAGCTGCGGATCTGCGGCTGGTAGCTGAGGCTCAGCGCGCCTTCCGCGACGGCGCGGCGCAGCGCCGCGATCAGCGCCAGCCGCTGCTCGGCGAGCACGCTCATCTCGGCACTGAAGATGCGATGCGTCGAGCGTCCGGCCTGCTTGGCCATGTACATGGCGGCATCCGCCTGCTGCATCAATGTGTCGATGTCGGTGGCGTGATCGGGATAGAGGCTGATGCCGATGCTGGCGGACATCGGCATCAGCTTCGATCCGAGCCGCAGCGGCCGCGCCAGCGCCTCGGAGATGTCAGCCGCGACGCGCTCGGCAGCCTCGGCGTTACGTTGCGGCAGCAGGATGACGAACTCGTCGCCGCCGAGCCGCCCCAGCATGTCGCCGGGGCCGATATGCTCGCGCAGGCGCTGCGCGAGCTGGACCAGGAGCTCGTCGCCGGCGGCGTGACCCAGCGTATCGTTGACGTCCTTGAAATGATCGACGTCGAGGAAGGCCAGCGCGACATGGCTGCCGGTCGGGCAGGCATCGATCGCCGTGGTGATCAGGTGCCGCAGCTGGGCGCGGTTCGGCAGGCCGGTGAGGATGTCGTGATAGGCGAGCCGCGCGATCTCGGCGCGCGCCTCCTTGCGCTCGATCGCGAAGGCGCCGAGATCGACGCAAGCCTCGACGATGCGTCGGTGCCAGTTGCTCGGCGCGCGCGGCTCACGATAGTAGAAGGCGAAGGTGGCGATGACGCGCCCGTCCTTGGCCTTGACCGGGGTCGACCAGCAGGCGCGCAGGCCGATCGCGAGCGGCATCGCCTTGTAGGGCTGCCAGCGCGGGTCGGTGTCGAGATCCTCGGCCAGAACCGGCACGCCATGGAAGGCCGCGCTGCCGCAGGAGCCGACATTGGGACCGATCGCAACGCCGTCCAGCGCGCGGGAATAGTCCTCAGGCAGGCTGGGGCCACCGAGCGGATGAACCAGGCCGGCGGCGTCGATGTGAAGCAGCGAAGAGACGACGTCGGGTGCGATCTCCTCGACGCGGCGGCACAGCCGGTCGGCGATCTCGCCGATCGGTACCTCGTCGGCGAGCGCGCCCATGATGAGCTGCTGAAGCGAGCGCAGCTGCTTGGTCTCGGTGATGTCCTCGAGCAGCGCGAAGATGTGCTTGACCCGGCCCTTGCCGTCGCGAAAGGCATCGATCCGGGCGCAGACCCAGATCTCCTCGCCGTTCCGGTCGTAGACGAGCACCTCGGCCTCGCCGCGAGGCCCGCCGCGCTTCAGGCGCTTGACGAGCCTGGCGACCACCCTGCGATCGGTGTGGCGGCCGGCGATGAGCTCGCCAGCGCGGCGGCCCTCCGCCTCGGCGTTGGTGTAGCCGAACAGCGCCGTGAACGCCGAGTTGACATAGACGATGTTCTGCTCCACGTCGGTGATGATCACCGCCCGGTTGGTCTGGTCCGAGACGGCATTGAGCAGACCGATCCTGACGCGGCGCTCGGCATCGAGAGTGACGTCGCGCGCGAACACGATGTGATGGGTCGTCCCGCCGATCATCGCCGAGGACACCGACACCATCATCCTGATGCGGCTGCCATCGCGACGCACGAGGCTGATCTCGTCGCGGAAATCGGCGGCCGTGCCGATCCAGAGGCAATCGAGGTTGAGGACGGCGGCATCCCGGCCGAGCACCTCGGTGGCGGCAAGCTTCCAGATTCGCTCCGCGGCGGAATTGAAGTGCGTGATGCGATGCGCGTCATCGACGATGACGACGGCATCTTCAGCACGTTCGAGGACTGCGCGCAGCACGTCCGGCATTTCGGTCAGAAGACAATCGGAGGCGGACATCGTCAAACCCGGAAGGCGTCGGGAAGGAGCGGCAATCCGCCGAGGCTAGCGCTCCGATGGTGTCCAAGATGTTTTTTTGCGCTCCGGTCGCGTTGCAGCAAGACGTGACATGCTTAACGCTCGGCGAAAACGCTGCAGATATCTTGATGTGTACGGAACCTATCGGGAATCCGTTTTGAGCTTGTGCAGCCGGCCGGCGACCGCCCGCACCTTCCCAGGCGCCGCCCGCCAGATCGCGAGAGCCGACATTCCACTCACGACCATCGCGACGGCGAAAGCCAGCGTGTAGTCGCCGGCGCGATCGTAGAGCAAGCCGGTCACCCACGGTCCGGCCGCACCGCCCGCCAGCGCCGCGAGCATGATCGTGCCGAAGATGCTGCCCTGATGCCTGCCCTGGAAGATCTCGAACACCACCGCGCCCATGATCGAAGTGAGGCCGTAGCCCAGCGCGCCTTGCGTGAACACCATCAGATAAACCAGCCAGAGTGAAGCTTGATATCTCAGCGCGATCAGCGCGGCGAAGCAGACGACGAAACCCGCACAGCTGATTGCCCACACCCACTCCCGGCCGATGCGGTCGGAGACATGCCCCAGCACGATCTGGCCGGGAATGCCGAGCAGGCTGACCATGCCGAGTGCCCACACCGCAACGCTGGAGCTGAAGCCGACGTCGAGCAGGAATTTGGTCTGGTGCACCTGCACCGCGTACCAGATGTACAGGCCGCAGAAATAGCCGAGCGCGATCCACCAGAACCGCGCGGTCGCGACGGCGCGCTGCAGCGTCCAGTCGGTGTTGACCCAGACGGGATCGACCACGTTGGAGACCGGCCTTGCCGCGCCTGCGGCCGGGGCGGCATCGCCATCCGGCTGGAGCCCGATGTCCTCGGGGCGCTTGTGCAGCAGCAGGTTGATCGGCGCCAGCGCGATCAGGACGAGCAGGCCCATCGCGGTGCAGGCGGTGCGCCAGCCGGTCTGCTCGATCATGTGCTGCACCCATGGCAGCAGCGTCACCGAGCCGATACCGACGCCGGCGAAGGCGATGCCGATGGCGAAGCCGCGCTTGCGGATGAACCAGTTCGGCAGGAACAGCGATTGGCCGGAATAGCCGAGACAGACGCTGCCGGCGCCGACCATGACGCCGATGGTGACATAGAGGTGCCAGGGCGCGCTGGTCAGCGGCGCCAGCAGCAGGCCGCCGCCCATCAGCACGACCCCGAGCTCCATCACCGCGCGCGGGCCGGCGCGATCCATCAGGCGGCCGATCAGCGGGCTGACCGCGCCCGACACCACGAAGCCGAACGAGAAGGCGCCCGCGGTGACGCCGCGCTCCCAGCCGAACTCGGCGATGATGGGTGGAAAGAACAGCGAAAAGGCGGTGCGCGCGTTGACGCCGATCGCCATGGTGACGAAGGTCACGGCGACCACGACCCAGCCGTAGAAGAAAGGAAGCCGCATGTTGTGTGCTTGTTTCATCCCTGGACGGTTCTTCGGACCATCCGGGGATGCCTGGGTCAAGCGCTTTTCGCGCATGCCTCGCGCGCGCTCAGGCGGCGTCGAGCCGTGAGGACTTGACCGGCGCGTCGAACAGGATCCGCTCGATCGGATGCGGCCGGCCGAACAGATAGCCTTGCGCAAAATTGACGCCGAGCGCCTTCAGCCGGTCGAACTCCTCGCGCGTCTCGACGCCTTCGGCGGTGACCGACATGTCCAGTCCGCGCGCCAGCGTCACGATCGAGGAGATGATGGCGGATGAGCGCGGCTGCTGGGTCAGGTTGCGAATGAACGACTTGTCGATCTTGATCTTGTCGAACGGGAACGCGGTCAGGTAGCTGAGCGAGGAATAGCCGGTGCCGAAATCGTCGAGCGCGAGCTCGACGCCGAGCTGCTTCAGCCGCTCCATGAAGGCGTGGTTCTCGCTGCCGCGCTCCAGCAGCACGGATTCCGTGATCTCGATCTCCAGCCGCTGCGGCGGCAGGCCGGAATCGGCGAGCGCCGCGCAGATCATTTCGAACAGCTCGGCTTCCTTGAACTGGATCGGCGACAAATTGACGGCGACCGTGAGATCGGCGGGCCAGCCGGCCGCGTCCGCGCAGGCGCGCCGCAGCACGAATTCGCCGAGCGGCACGATCAGCCCGGTCTCCTCCGCAAGCGCAATGAACTGGTCCGGCGGGATCAGGCCGCGCGTCGGATGCCGCCAGCGCACCAGCGCCTCGAAGCCGCGTCGTTCGCCGCTGAGGGCATCGACGAACGGCTGGTAGTGCACCTCAAGCTGGCAGCGCGCGATGGCGTCGCGCAGATCTCCTTCCAGCGTGTTGCGCGCCTCCAGCTCGGCCGACATCGCTTCATCATAAATCGTGAAGCAGTTGCGGCCGGCCGATTTCGAGCGATAGAGCGCCAGATCCGCTTTCTTCAGGAGCTGCTCCTGATCGCTGCCATGATCCGGCGCGATCGCGATGCCGATGCTGGTGCCGATCTCGACGCGGTGGCCGGGCAGCAGGAACGGCTCGCTCACGAGCTTGGCGATCCGTGCCGCCAGCTCGGTCGAGCAGGCGCGCTGGTCCTCGCCGGCCTCCTGGATGATGGCGAATTCGTCACCGCCGAGCCGCGCCAGCACGTCGTCGGCGCGCAACGCGGATTTCAGCCGCTGCGCCACCTGGCGCAGCAGCGCATCGCCGGCCGCGTGACCGAGGGAATCGTTGACGTTCTTGAAGCGGTCGAGGTCGAGCATCAGGATCGCGAAGGGCAGGCCCCTCACGCTCAACTGCCTGTTCATCTCGTCGAGCCGGGTGAGGAAGAAGGCGCGGTTCGGCAATCCGGTGAGGATGTCGGTCTGGGCAAGCTCGAGCACCCGCCGGTTCGCCAGCGACAGCCGCCGCGAATTGCGGCTGGCGAGCATCAGATAGGTCGACAGCGACAGCGTCAGCAGCATGCCGACGACGAGGACCGCGACCGCGCGGTCGTAAGTCGTCGCCAGCGGACCGCCGGCGGTCGGAACCGCCCGCACCTGCCAATCGGTATCGCCGATCTTGAGACTGCCCGACCAGTGCAGGGTCCGCGCGATGTCCCGCATCGACCGCAACGCCACGGCGGACGACGAATAGTCCGGCAGCATCTGCTCCAGGCTGACGATCTGCGCCGCGAAGGGCGGGAAGACCGTCATGCTGACCGCGGGGCTGGCTCCGGTAGTCACACGAATGGACTGGATCAGCAGCGGCAGATCGAAGATGCCGACCACGAAGCCGGCGAGATTGCGGCGCCGGTCCGCGATCTCCTCGCGCGAGGTGCCCTTGGCATAGACGGGAATGGCGACGAGAACATAGGACAGCCGGTCGCCGTCTCTCGGCCCGAACAGGGGCGTGCGCACGGCGACCACGCGGTCGTTGTCACGCGCACGCTCCAGCATCGACCGGCGCTCCGGAACGGTCATGTAATCCATGCCGTAGACCAGCGAGGTCTTCGGCTCGGTCGAGTAGAACACCGGAATATATTCATCGCTCTGCGGCGCGGTGACGAAGGTCTCGCCCTGCAGCGACTTGATTTGATAGCCCGACACGCCGTCCCGGATCGCCGCTGTCTCGTACTCCGTGCGCTCCTTGCGGTTGACGCGCGGCAACCAGGAGATGCGCAGCGCGCCGGGATGACGCTCGAACAGACGGGCGCTGAAGGTCTCGAATTCGCTGCGGGTGACCTCTTCGTTGGTCGATTCGAACAGGGTGCGCAGCGCGAGAAGCCTAGATATGTACTCGTTCATGCCGTTCTGCATGACGATCGCCTGGGTCTCGGCCGCGTTCTCGAACTCGATCCTGTTGACGCGATCTTCCCACCGCGCGACGGCGGCGGCGCCCACGATCGAGAACAGCAGGCCGACGCCGACCGCGACGAGCGCAGGGCGATAGAGCCCGAGCAGCGGCGCGGCTCGCCACCATCCGCCTCTCCGTCTCCGATCCTGATCGTTCTGATCGCGACCGCCCATCTTTAAGCCGCCGTCCCCTCTCCGCGACGAACCGAACCTCTGGTTGAGGTGCCGGCGCCGCTATCGGAACAAGATCGCGGTTAAGAACTGCACAATTTTGGAAATTGGTCGTTCCGCAATGCGGAAACTAGTTAACGAAGTGCGCGAGCGATCCCGGCGTTATCGACATAAGTTACCGGTTTTACCCGGTGTACTACGGCTTTTCTGCGTCGTGCCGCTTAGCGAGCTATTCAGGCTCGCGCGTTACGTTGCGCAAGATTTCTTCCAACGATCCGGCAAAGCCTCCGATGCATCGATTTCGATCAGCGAGCTCCGTCGTCCTGACCATCGCGCTTCTGGCCGCGACCACGCTGGCGGCGAGGGGCAACGAGTCCGGCATCAGCGAGGATGCGATCCTGTTCGGCCAGGCCGCGGCGCTTGAGGGCCCCTCCTCTGCGCTCGGACAGCGCATGCGGCAAGGCATCGTCGCCGCGTTCACCGAGATCAACGCCAAGGGCGGCGTCCACGGCCGCAAGCTTCAGCTCATCAGCCGCGACGACGGCTACGACCCCGACCGTTCGGTGGCGCAGACGCTGCACCTGATCGATGATGACAAGGTGTTCGCGCTGATCGGCGCGGTGGGCACGCCGACAGCGATGGCGACGATCCCGATCACCAGCGCCAGGAACGTTCCCTTCATCGGCCCGTTCACCGGCGCCGAGTTCCTGCGCGACCTCGAGCTTCCGAACGTCGTCAACATCCGCGCGAGCTACGGCGCGGAGGCGGAGGCCTGGATCAAGCACCTCACCGAGGATCGCAAGTTCACGCGCATCGGCATCTTCTACCAGGACGATTCCTTCGGCCGCGACGGGCTTGTCGGCGTCAAGCGTGCGCTCGCCAAGCGCGGCCTCGAGCTCGCCGCCGAAGGCACGTTCGAGCGCAACACCCGCGCGGTCGTCCAGGCCTGGCGCATGATCAAGCGCGCCGACCCGGAAGCCATCGTCATGGTCGGGACCTATGGACCGTGCGCGGAGTTCATCAAGCTCGCCCACCGCAGCGGCGCCCGTCCAACCTTCGTCAACATCTCCTTCGTCGGCGCCGTTGCGCTCGCGGCGGAACTCGGCCCTGAGGGCGAAGGCGTCATCGTCTCGCAGGTCGTGCCGTTTCCATGGGACCGCTCGCTCAAGCTGGTCGCCGACTATCAGGCCGCGCAGAAGGCGTTCGATCCGACGCTGACGCCGGACTTCGTGTCGCTGGAAGGCTATCTGTCCGGCCGCCTCGCGGCCGCGGCGCTGGAAAAGGCCGGCCCCAATCCGACGCGCGCAAGCCTGCTGCGCGCCATCAACGATACCGGCCGCTTCGACATCAGCGGCAGCCTCTTCACCGTCGGCACACGCATGCTCGACACGCCGCCGAAGGTGTTCCTGACGGTGATCCAGAAGGACGGTACGTTCAAGGCCGTGGACCGGCTTTAGGGCTCTTCACGGCCGCCGCGTCCAGCGATCGGCGTTGACCGCGCCTTGCGGAATTTCTCCCCTCACGATGGCCTCGACCTGCCGCACGGTCTCCAGCGACTGGTATTCGATGGCCTGCGGCGTCAGGCCGCCGACATGCGGCGTGGCGACGACGTTCGGCAGCTTGGCAAGCTCAGGCGTCGGCATCTGATCGGGCGCGCGCCCGACATCCATGGCGGCGCCGGCGATGCGGCCCTCGCGCAGCGCGCGTGCCAGGGCGACCTCGTCGACGAGATTGCCGCGCGAGAGATTGATGAAGACGGCGTGCTTCTGCATGCGCGCCAGCGCCGCCTCCCCGATCAGGTTCTCGGTCTGCTCGTTGGCGATGGCGAGGCAGACGACATAGTCCGAGGCTGCGAGGAGCTCGTCGAGACCGACCTGGCGGATCGCGGCATCGCTGACTGTCGCAAAGGGATCGGAGACCAGCACCTCCATGCGCAGCACTTTTGCGATCTCGGCGAGGTAGCGCCCGATGCTGCCGTAGCCGATGATGCCGATCCGGCTGCCGGCGAGCTGGCGGCCCATCCGTGCCTCAGCCTTGCGGCCGGCCTGATAATCCGCCGTGGTCCGCGATACGCCGCGGGAGAGGTCGACCATGAAGCCGAGCGCGAGCTCGGCCACGGCCTGCACGAAGCCGGGCCCGGCGCGGGTGACCAGCACGCCGGCTTGCGAGGCCGCGTCCACATTGACGTTGCGGATGTCGACGGCGCAGCGGACGAACGCCCGCAGGCGCGGCAATTGCGCAAAGATCTCGCCGCGCCCTTCCGTCATGCGATCGGCAACGATGATGTCGGCGTCCTTCGCGGCGCGCACCAGGCTGGCTGCGTCCAGCGGCTCATCCCCCTGGTGCAGGATCACCTCGGCGGCCGCGCGAAGGCCGTTCAGGCTGCGATCGCCGTAGTAATTGCGCCGCATCTCCGGGGTATGCGCGAGCAGGACCTTCACGACAGGACTCCTTCAATAGCCGAATGCCCGCGGCAGCGCGGTCGAGAGCCATGGCACGAAGGCGATGAAGAGCAGGCAGAGGAACAGGAGGCCAAGATAGCCCATGATCGGCTTCACCGTCTGCTCGATCGGCACGTTGCCGATCAGGCAGGCGCCGTAGAGGCCGAGCCCGAGCGGCGGCGCGAACAGGCCGATACCCATCGCGATGACGAGCACGACGCCGAAATGCAGGGGATCGACGCCGAGCTGCACTGCGACCGGCAGCAGCAGCGGACCGAAGATGATCAGCGCGGCCGCGCCCTCCAGCACCGAGCCCATCACGATCAGGACGGCGATGGCCAAGAGGATGAACAGCCAGACACCGGAGGTCTTGGAGAGGCCCAGCATGAAGTCGCCGACCGCATGCGGCACCTGCTGCAAAGTCAGGGTGAACGCCAAAGACTGCGCGGCTGCGACGATGAACAGCACCAGCCCCGCGCGCGTCGCCGCCTGCACGAAACTGTGCGCGGCGGTTTTGAAGCCGAGCTCGCGGAACACCACGCTGCCGACGACCAGCGCATAGGCCACCGCGAAGGCCGAGATCTCCGTCGCCGTGGCAAAGCCGCTCTTGAAGCCGAAGAAGATCATGAAGATCAGGCCGAAGGATGCGATCGCGCCGCTCCACAGCCCCGACACCGGCATCTGCGGCTCGACATCCTCGACCTTGTCCGGCCTTTTGCCGAAGATGATGGACACCGCGATCAGCACCAGCGCCATCAGTGCCGACGGCAGCAGCCCTGCGACGAACAGGCCGCCGATCGACAGGTTGGCAACGAAGCCGAGAATGATCAGGTTGATGCAGGGCGGGATCGTCTCCGCCATCACCGCCGAGGCCGCAAGCAGCGCCACCGCGCCGCCCGGGTTCTGCTTGGAGCGCCGCGCAGCCGGGATCAGCACCGAGCCGACCGCGGCGACGTCGGCCATCTTCGAGCCGGAGATACCCGAGAACAGCACCATCGAGGCCACCATCACGACATTGAGGCCGCCGCGCATGCGGCCCACGGCACGCTGCAACAGCTCGATCAGCCGCACCGACATGCCGTTGGCTTCCATCAGATAGCCGACGAGGATGAAGAAGGGGATCGCGAGCAGGACGAAATTGTCGATGCCGCGCGCCATCTGCTGGGCGAAGATCACGCCGGGCAGTGCGCCCTCGACCCAGATGAAGATCAGCGCGGCCAGTGCCAGCGCAAAGCCGATCGGCAATCCACCGAACAGGGTGGCGAAGAAGCCGATCATCATCAGGGTGCCCGCCGACGGCACCGAGGACGGCGATAGATAATCCCAGGCGAGGTAGAGGCCCGTCACGACGAGGATCGCAATGAGTCCCCTCGCGATATCGGGCAGCGGTCTCGCGCAGAGATGATCGATTGCGAAAACTGTCATGAACAGCGCGCCGATCCCCATGGGATAGAAGGTCAGCTCCAGCGGCAGACCGGAGCCGGTGGTCTGGCCGGCGGTGAGCGAGCCCAGCTTGATCGCGTTGTAGGCGACGTAGCCGGAGATCAGCACGATCAGCAGCGCGCTGGCGGCATCGACCAGCGAGCGCAGCCGCACCGGCAAGAGATCGCGGAAGAAGGAGACGCCGACATTCTCGCCGCGCGCGAGCGCGCTCGCCGCGCCGAAGAAGGCCGAGCCGACCATCAGGCCGCGCGCGACGTCGTCGGACCATTCGACCGGCGCGTTGAAGAAGAAGCGCAGCAGCACGGAGGCGCAGACCACCACCACATCGGCGGCGAGCAGGACGGCCGCGATCGCGTCGCTGACGCGAAGCAGCAAGGTGATGCTGCCATGGCGGCCGCCCGAGAGGGGCACGGCGGCTGACATGGCCACGTCAGATTTGGTCATATCAAGCTTGGGTCGCGCGGATGACGTCGATGACGGCCTTGGACTCCGGCCGCGCCTTGATGAAGTTCTCGTGTTGCGGCGCGACGCGCTTCTTGAACGCCTCGCGGTCGCATTCGGCCACGGTCACGCCCTTCTCGGTCAAGGCGGCCAGCGCCTCCTTCTCGACCGCGAGCCCATGGGCCCGGGTGTCGGCCGCGGCCTTCTTGGCGGCATCGAGGAAACCCTCGCGCAGCTTCGGATCCATGCGGTTGTACGTCATGTCGCTGAAATAGATCGCGAGCGGCGAGAAGTTGTGCTGCGTCAGCGCGTAGAATTTCGACGTTTCGAAGAACTTGCTGGCGAGGATCGTCGGCGGGTCATGCTCCAGGCCATCCAGCACGCCGGCCTGCAAGGCCGTGTAGATTTCGCCGAAGGCCAGCGGCGTTGCGGCGGCGCCCATCAGGCGCAGGCATTCGGTGATGACGGGATTGGGCAGCGTCCTGATCTTGAGGCCGGCGAGATCCTCCGGCGTCTTCACCGGCTTCTTCGCCAGCACGCTGCGCGAGCCGAAATTATAGGCCCAGGCGATGATGCGGATGTTGCCGCCCTTGAGCAGCGCGTCCTCGATCGGCTTGGCGGCGCCGGCCTCAAACGCTTTGGTCTGCTGCGGGAAGCTCGAGAACAGGAAGCCGAGATCGAAGGTGCCGACCAGCGGCACCAGATTGGCCGAGATCGACGAGCCCGACACCATGAGGTCGATGACGCCGAGCTTCACCGAATTGATGACGTCGATCTCCTGACCGAGCTGGTTGTCGGGGAAGAAAGCGACCTCGATCTGCTCGCCGAGGCCGTTGCCCTTCAGGTTCTTGACCAGGTTGTCGTAGTAGACGCGGCCATTGGCGTATTTGGGATCGTTCGGCAGCGAGGAGGAGCATTTCAGCTTCAGCGTCGCAGCTTCGGCGCGGCCGATGATGGCGGGAGAGAGCACAATGCCGGCGGTGACCGCCGCCGATGACTTGATGAACGCGCGACGGTTCACGGGCACGATGGTCATGGTGCGGCTTCTCCCTGGTCTTTTTCTTCGCCACGGTCGTTGCCGCAGCCGTTGCGCGGACTGTATGGCCAAAGCGACGACACAGGCAAGGTAGCCGGCTGCGGTCACGGAGCGTCGCGGCGCGCATACCGCCGTCACCAGCCAAGCGAAATCACCGCCATTTCCCGGAGATTTGCCGCGAGGATCGGCCTGCCGCCCGATCTGCGCAAGGAACGCCGTCGCCCATTCACCGGATCAATCCAATTGGAGCATGGATCAATGCGCAGTTGACATGGATGATGCCTGACTAATTCCCCGAGCTCCGGCAGACGGACTGCCCCATTTTGCCGCGGCCCATGCGTGATCCAACGCACAGACGGCCGCGTGGCGCGGGCTTAGAAAAAGTGACATCATCGTGCGCATTGCCGTTGGAGGTGACATCATGCGCCGTCCAGTGTTTTCGAATTTGCTTCTTGCGTCCGGTCTTCTCGCACTCAGTCAGTTGATGACGCCGACGGAAGCGGCCGCCGAAGCGCGGCTCGCGCTGGTGATCGGCCAATCGGCCTATCGCACCGTGCCGGAGCTGCCCAACGCCGCCAACGACGCCAAGGGTATGACGGAGCTGCTCGGGAGTGCCGGCTTCACCGTCACCACGGCGGCCAATCTGGCGCAGACCGAGATGCGCGCGGCGATCTCGGACTTCGCCGGCAAGGTCAGTGCCAGCGGCGCCGACACCGTCGCGCTGGTGTTCTATGCCGGCCACGGCCTGCAGATCGACGGCGAGAACTATCTGGTGCCCGTCGATCTCGACCCCAAGCGCGAGGCCGACATCCCGCTGCAGGGCGTGCGGCTGAACGACCTGCTCAACACGCTCGGCGCGCTGCCGACGCGGGCCCGCATCTTCATGCTCGACGCCTGCCGCAACAACCCGTTCCCCGCGCTCAGCGGCGCCGGCCACGGCCTTGCGATCGTCGACACCAAGGCCGGCGCGCCCGGCTCCTTCATCTCCTACTCGACCTCGCCCGGCGCCGAGGCCGAGGACGGCAACGGCATCGACAGCCCCTACACCACGGCCGCGCTGACCATTGCCAAGCAGCCGAACCTGCCGATCGAGGAAGTGTTCAAGCGCATCCGCGTCGCCGTGGCGCAATCGACCGACGGCCGGCAGATCCCCTGGGAAAGCTCTTCGCTGACCACCGACTTCAAGTTCTTCGGTGAGAGCAGCGGCAGCACGCCCGCGCTTCCCGGCGCGAACGCGATGGCGCTCGCCAGCGGCACGCGCAGCGTCGAAGACTGGCGCAAGACGTTGCAGGGCAAGCCGGCCATGGTGGCCTATGAGCTCGTGATCACCGACGACACGGTGGAGGCGTACCAGGCCTATATCGAGCTTTACGCCCAGGACACCCGCACCCCGCGCCTTCGTACGGTGCTGGAGCGGCGTCGCCAGATGCTTGCCTGGGAGCGTGCCACCGCCATCAACACCCGCGCCTCGTTCGAAGCTTATCTGGCGAACTGGGACAACAGCGATCTCGCGGCAACCGCGCGCCGGCTGCTGCTGCGCGTGCAGAATCGCAATTACGCCGTGCCCGTCGCCTCCGCGGTGACGCCCGTCGCGGTCGCGATGGCGCCGACCTGCCCGTGCTCGACGCCCGCGACCCCGGCAACGCCGGTCAACCCCTCGGTTCCGCCCGTGATCAAGAAGCGCGTCGACGAGACCCCGCCGAAGCGCAAGGTGGTCGAGACGCCGCCCAAGCGACGGCCGTCCGAGCAAGTGGTCTACGAGCGCGCGCCGCCGCCGGATCGCGGCCCGCCGCCGGAGGCTGTGATGCAAGGCATCGGCATCGGCGTAGGGATCGGCCTCGGCATGGGAATGGGCGGCCGCGGCGGAGACCACAATGGCGGGTACCGCAGATACTGAGCCGGTCCGGCACAAGCAGCATTCGGCTCGCGCCAATTGCGCGAGCCGAACTTATTGCGACAGCGTCGGGTAGTCCCGGAGCACGGCTTCCCGAATCCAGCCTGCCTGGATCGCGCGCGACAGGATCTGCGCCGTCTTGATGTCCTCAGCCTGCATGCAGAGATCCACGATGCGGCGCACCGCATCGTCGCGCATCAGATCGTCGGAGATCTTCATCGCGATCTCCATCGCGGTGCGGGCCGCGCGTTCATAGCGCTCGCGCGTGCTGGCCGGCGCTGAAGCTCCGGCGGCCTCGGCGATCGTTCGCGCCGCCTGGCAGATGTTGCGGATCCGGTCGGCGGCCTCGATATCGCCGATCGGCCTCCCGACTGGCTCGTCCCAGACGTCTGCCGGCTCTCGCCTCGCGAACCACTTCATTGCCCCACCCGTGGTCTTCAATTGCTCGCGGCGTTCAGGACATGCGGCGCGGGCCGATCGCCTCGAACTGCGCCTTCTGCTCGTCGTTCAGCGTGGCGTAGAAATCATCGAGCGCCGCCCGCACCGACTTGATCCCGTCCAGCATCACGTCGAGGCGCTTGCGAATCGCGGCCATGCGGGCCGGCGGCGTCATCACCTCATTGGGCTCGCAGGCCGCCTTGAGCGATGCGCTGACTTTGGCGCTGGTGTCCTGGAGCACCTGGAGCGCCGCGCGCTGGGTGTCGCTGGGACGAAGTCTGTCCTCGATCGTGGCGCCGGGCCAATCGAACGCGGCGGACGCGCTGCAAGTCTGCACCGAGGATCCGCCCGCATTGTTCGATGCCGCGGCACGACGCTGATCGTCGGCGAGCGCGTTGAAGCGCGCCTTCTGCTCGTCGTTGAGTGAACCATAGAATGTGTCGAGCGCGGGCTGGACCAGCTCGACGGCCTTCTGCATCGCCTCGACACGCTGCTGCATGGCGGCGAGCCGGCCGGGCGCCGTCGCTGCGGCCTGCGTCGGACAGGATGTGCGGATCAATGCCGCCGCGTCGACCGAGGCGTTGCCGAGCGCATCGAGAGCCGCGCCCTGCGCATCGGTCGGCTGCACCGTGGCCGCGATCTGATCGATCGGCAGGCCGACGATGGCGCGGCGGTCGCTGCCGCAGAGCTCATCCAGCGGCGCGCTGCGCGCCCGCCGCCGGCCCTGCGGCTGCTGCGGCAGATAGGCCGACAGCCGATCATAACCGTAGGGGCCGAAAATGCCGGCATAGATGTCCGGATAGCCGTAGCCCCAGAAGCCGAGCCCGTCGCCCCAGATCGCGTAATCGTAGAGGTCGTTATAGGCGAACGGCCAGAACAGCGGCCCCACCCAGCCATAGCCGCCACCCGGATGTTGCCACCACCCGCTGCTTGCGCCGCCCCAGCCGGCGAGTGCCGCCGCCGCGGCGATCTGTGCGCGGGCCGCCGGATTGCTGATCAGCCGGCCGTTGCGGAATGCGCTGGCGTTCCAGGCGTTGCGGAAGTTCGCCGGCCGTATCGCGGCATTGCGGATCTGACCGAAGTTCGGGCCGCCGCGTCGGGCACCGGTTGTGAACCGCATCCCGCGATGATGCCCGCCGCCATGCGCGTGCCCGCCGCCGTGCCCACGGAAATGGCCGCCGCCATGATGGCCATGGCCATGCCCGCCGCCATGGCCATGCCCGCCGCCATGGCCGTGCCCGCCGCCATGGCCACCGCCATGTCCGCCCTTCGCCAGCGCCGCACCCGCCAGCAGGCAGGCGAAGGCCATTGCGGCAATTCCAACGACCGGTCGCACCATCGCACCCTCCCGCGCACAGCCCTGCCATTGAGGCATCGGAACTTGGCGGGAATTGGAACCGGCAACATTGCCGAAAGTTCCCGGACTGGGGCGCGGGCCTTATGCCTCCGGCACGATCTTGCCGGGGTTGAAGATGTTGAGCGGATCGAGCGCCTTCTTCAGGGCCCGCATCGCATCGAGCGCCTCGGGGCCGAGTTCGGCCTTCAGATATTTCTGCTTGCCCTGGCCAATGCCGTGCTCGCCGGTACAGGTGCCGTCCATCGCCTGCGCACGCTCGACCAGGCGGTGCATGAACTCCTCGCCGCGCGCCATCTCGTCGGCATCGTTGGTGTCGCAGACCAGCGAGCAGTGGAAATTGCCGTCACCGACATGGCCGACGATCGGCGACAGCAGATTGAGGCGCTTGAGGTCTTCCTCGGTCTCGCTAACGCAGTCGGCGAGCCGCGAGATCGGTACGCAGACGTCGGTTGCGACCACGCCGATGCTGTCGCCGGGCCGCAGCGCCTTCACCGACCAATAGGCGTCGTGCCGTGCCTGCCACAGCTTGGTGCGATCCTCCGGCTTGGTGGTCCAGGAGAAATCGCCGCCGCCGCAGTCCTTTGCGATCTCGCCGAAGGCCTTCGACTGCTCGGCGACCTCGACCTCGCTGCCGTGGAATTCCATCAGCAGCAGCGGCGTCTCGGGCAGAGTCAGCTTGGAATAGGCGTTGCAGGCCTTCACCTGCGCGGCGTTGAGCAGCTCGATGCGCGCCACGGGAATGCCGGTCTGGATCGCCAGGATCACGGCCTGGCAGGCGCCGTGCACGGTCTCGAACGACACCGCGCCGGCCGCGATCGTCTCGGGGATGCCGCGCAGGCGGATGGTCAATTCCGAGATGATGCCGAGCGTGCCTTCGGCGCCGACGAACAGATGCGTCAGGTCATAGCCCGCGGAGGATTTCTTGGCGCGCGTGCCCGTGGTGATGATCTCGCCGTCGCCGCGCACCACTTTCAGCGCCAGCACGCTGTCGCGCATGGTGCCGTAGCGCACCGCATTGGTGCCGGAGGCGCGGGTCGAGGCCATGCCGCCGAGCGAGGCATCCGCGCCCGGATCGATCGGGAAGAACAGGCCCTGGTCGCGCAGATGCTCGTTCAGCGCCTTGCGGGTGACGCCGGGCTGGATCACGCAGTCGAGGTCCTCGGCATGCACTGCCAGCACCTTGTTCATGTCGCGCAGGTCGATCGAGATGCCGCCGGCAGGCGCGTTGACCTGGCCCTCCAGCGAGGTGCCGGTGCCGAAGGCAATGACGGGCACGCGGTGTTTCGCGCAGATCCGCACCACGTCCTGGATGTCGGCGGTCTCCTGCGCCATCACCACGCCGTCCGGCGGCTGATTGATGATCCACGTGGTGGTATGGCCGTGCTGCTCGCGCACGGCCTGCGAGGTGATGAGGCGGTTGCCGAAGCGTGCGGCAAGCTGCTCCAGCGCGCTTGCGAGGGCTTTCGGCTCCGGCCGCGGCGGATTATTGGTGATGGTCGTACCCACGGAATTCCTCCCGACGAGAAGAGACCGTGGCAAAGGACATATAACCGGTCAAGTCAAGGGACCGGACGCATAGCTTGGGAAGGACACATGCCGGAGACCGCCGCCACAGCGCCGAACGCAGAGCCGTTTCGCTCCTCGATCATGCAGATCGAGCCGCAATGGATCGACTATAACGGCCATCTCAACATGGCCTATTACAACGTGATGTTCGACCGGGCGATCGACGAGTTCTGGCTCGAACTCGGGATTGGCCCGGTCTACAAGAAAGAGCGCCACGGCTCGACCTTCACCGCCGAGTGCCACGTGCGCTATTTGCGCGAGATCCATCTCGGCGATCCCGTGCAAATCCTGGTGTGGCTGCTGGAGGCCGACGACAAGCGGCTGCACACATTCGAAGAGCTGCGGCACGGCACCGAGGGCTGGCTGTCGGCAACGTCCGAGAACATGTCGCTGCACATGGACATGAAGGCGCGGCGCGTTGCGCCGTTTCCGCCCGACATCCGGCAGCGCATTGACGGGGTCGCCAAGTCCCACAGCGCCTTGACGCGACCCGAGGGCATCGGCCGGAATGTGGCGATGCCCTCGAAGCGCTAGTGCATGATCCGCCGCGCTATATCCTGTTGCGGCCGCGGGCCAGGCCGACGACGGCCGAGACCAGGAACAGAACGACTGCGATGAAGAAGATGATCTTGGCGATCTCGATCGAAGCGCCGGCGACGCCGCCGAAGCCCAGGATGCCGGCGATCAGTGCGATAACCAGAAACGTCACAACCCAGCCTAGCATGGTCAAACCCTCGTCTTGATGTTGTCTGCGATCGACGCGGCTGGCCGCGCCACCTGCCCTGACAATCTCGACGCGGGAACGATAGTTCCGGCCCCGGCGGGAGCGAAATTCGCGGCCCGGGCTGGAACAAATCGGCCTGCCGCGCACGTGGAAAACCCTGCCCGGCGCCCCCATATAGGCACCAATCCCTGTTAAGAAGGCTCCCTTCCACCACCCCGCGGTGCCATCGTGGGGCCGATGATTCGCATGACCGAGCCGAGCAAGATCACAGCCGTACCCGACCACCAGCCCGCAGCCGGCGGCATCGCCGCGCGTGCGCGCGCCTCGGTGGGTCCGAAATACCTCGCCGGACTCAATCCGGAGCAGCGCGAGGCGGTGGAGACGCTGGACGGCCCGGTCCTGGTGCTGGCCGGCGCCGGCACCGGCAAGACGCGCGTCCTGACCACGCGCATCGCCCACATCCTGAGCCAGGGCCGCGCCCGCCCGGCCGAGATCCTGTCGGTGACCTTCACCAACAAGGCTGCGCGCGAGATGAAGCACCGGCTCGGCCAGATGCTCGGCCACGCCGTGGAGGGCATGCCGTGGCTCGGCACCTTCCACTCCATCGGCGGCCGCATCCTGCGCGTCCATGCCGAGCTGGCGCAGCTCAAGTCGAACTTCACCGTGCTCGACGTCGACGACCAGGTCCGGCTGCTCAAGCAGCTGCTCCAGGCCGACAACATCGACGAGAAACGCTGGCCGGCACGGATGCTGGCCGGTCTGATCGACGGCTGGAAGAACCGCGGTTTGATGCCCTCGCAGGTCCCGTCGGGCGAGGCCGCGATGTTCGCCAACGGCAAGGGCGGCAAGCTCTATGCGAGCTATCAGGAGCGGCTGAAGATCCTGAACGCGGCCGATTTCGGCGATCTCCTGCTGGAGAACATCCGCATCTTCCGCGAGCACCCGGATATCCTCAGGCAGTACCAGCAACGCTTCAAGTTCATCCTGGTCGACGAGTACCAGGATACGAACGTCGCGCAATATCTGTGGCTGCGGCTCCTGTCGCAGGCGCCTTCTTCCCTCGCCTCTCCCCGCTTGCGGGGAGAGGCCGACGCACGAAGTGCGGCGGGTGAGGGGGACTCTCCAAGCACCGCGCTCGTGGAGACTCCCCCTCACCCCGACCCTCTCCCCGCAAGCGGGGAGAGGGAGAAGACCAAAAACATCTGCTGCGTCGGTGACGACGACCAGTCGATCTACGGCTGGCGCGGCGCCGAGGTCGACAACATCCTGCGCTTCGAGCACGATTTCCCGGGCGCCAAGGTGATCCGCCTCGAGCGCAACTATCGCTCGACGGGTCACATCCTCGCCGCCGCCTCGCATCTGATCGCACACAATGAAGGCCGGCTCGGCAAGACGCTGCGCACTGAGGATCAGGACGGCGAGAAGGTCACCGTCACGGGCTCCTGGGACTCGGAAGAGGAAGCCCGCGGCATCGGCGAGGAGATCGAGCAGCTGCAGCGCCAGGGCGACAAGCTCAACGAGATCGCCATTCTCGTGCGCGCCTCCTACCAGATGCGCGAATTCGAAGACCGCTTCGTCACGCTCGGCCTGCCCTATCGCGTCATCGGCGGCCCGCGCTTCTATGAGCGCGCGGAGATCCGCGACGCGCTGGCGTACTTGCGCGTCATCAATTCGCCGGCCGACGATCTCGCCTTCGAGCGTATCGTCAATACGCCGAAGCGCGGGCTTGGCGACGCCACCGTGCAGATGCTGCACGACCACGCCCGCAAGCGCCGCATTCCCTTGTTCGAGGCGGCGCGCGCCGTGGTCGAGACCGACGAGCTGAAGCCGAAGGCGCGCGGCTCGCTGCGCGACCTCATCGCGCAGTTCGACCGCTGGCGCGCCCAGCGCGAGGTCACCGCGCACACCGATCTCGCCCAGATCGTGCTCGACGAGAGCGGCTATACCGAGATGTGGCAGAAGGACCGCTCGGCCGACGCCGCGGGCCGGCTGGAGAACCTGAAAGAGCTCGTGCGCTCGATGGAGGAGTTCGAGAACCTGCAAGGGTTCCTGGAGCACATCTCGCTGGTGATGGACCGCGAGGGCGGCGCCGAGGACGACGCGGTGTCGCTGATGACGCTGCATTCGGCCAAGGGCCTCGAATTCGACAACGTGTTCCTGCCGGGCTGGGAGGAAGGCCTGTTCCCGAGCCAGCGCACCCTGGACGAACAGGGCCGAGCCGGCCTGGAAGAAGAGCGCCGGCTCGGCCATGTCGGCCTGACCCGCGCCCGCCGCCGCGCAAAGATCTATTTCGCGACCAATCGCCGGATCCATGGCACATGGTCGACCACGATCCCGTCGCGCTTCCTCGACGAATTACCGGCGGCCAATGTCGAGATCACGGAATCCAAGGGCGGCTCTGGATGGGGCGGCAGCGGCGGCTACGGCGCCTCTCGCTTCGACGACATGGAGGCGTTCGGCTCCAGCTATTCGACGCCGGGCTGGCAGCGCGCGCAGGCGAACCGGAATCGCGGCGGCGGCCGCAACGGCGGCTTCGAGGAAGACGCGGCAACGTCCTCGTCCTCCGCGTCATCAGGCCCCGATTTCGGCAGCTTCTCCTCGCGCCGCCGCGGACCTCTGACCATTGAGGGCGAGCTGGTCGCCAAATCCACCGGCACGACGTCCGAATTCTCGCTGGAAGACCGCGTCTTCCACCAGAAGTTCGGCTATGGCCGCGTCACCAAGATCGACGGCAACAAGCTCACCATCGCCTTCGACAAGGCCGGCGAGAAGAAGGTCGTGGACAGTTTCGTGCAGCGGGCGTGAGGCCCGGTATGGCTCGGTACGTTGCCATCATCGAGAACGCCGACCCGGACGAGGCCGTCGGCGTATGGTTTCCGGACCTGGCCGGCTGCTTCTCCGGCGGCGACGATGTCGACGAGGCCCTCGAGAATGCGCCCGAGGCGCTCGCATTCTATGCGCAGGAACTGATCGCGGACGGTCGCCAGCTGCCCCCGCCTCGAACGCTGGACGAGCTCAAGGCCGATCCGGAGTTTGCCGAGGACCTGGGGAAACACACGGCCGTCCTGATCGAATGGCCACCCGCCGCGGACGCGGAGTGAGGACTGTTCGCCGCACCAAGCGGACTCTCGACAGTTCTCGCCCGAACGCCCCTTGACCACCGCGAACTTCCCCGTATCAGATAAACCCATGGTCCGGGGCTCCATCACATTGATCGTGCTTGCATTGGGGATGCCGTCGCTTGCGGCGGCGGAGACCATGAGCTTTGGCGATTCGATCGGGAAGCTGGCGGCGAGCTGCGGTGCGGAAATCGTTGCCAATTGCCGCGGCGTCAACCCGGACTCGACCCGCCTGAAGGAGTGCCTGTCGCGCAACCGCGACGTGCTCACGCCGCAATGCGCGAGCGACTATCTCGGCGTGTTCGACGCCATCCAGAAGCGCGTCGCCGCGCGCGTCACGGTGGCGAACGCCTGCCAGCGCGAGATCGTCAAGGTCTGCGGCGGCTCGACCAAGGAGACCAGCAAGTCGGTCCCCTGCCTGGTCTCGACCCCCAAGGGCATCAGCAACAACTGCCTGAAGGCCGTCGACGACGCGGGGTATCGCTGATGCGCGCGAAGGGGCTCGCCACCGCAGGGCTGGGCTTGGCGCTGGGCCTCGCTTTGCTCGCGGACACCGCCGGCGCGCAGACGGCGGCACCGACCCGCGACGACATCGTCGGCAAGCTGAACCATTTCGAAGAGGCCGCCGAGGTCGATCTGCCCGCGCTGAAGCAGCAGGTGATGGAGCGCGCCAAGACCAGGATCAAGAACGATCCGGGTCCGGTGAACCGGCCGCTGATCGCGCCGGAGCTTGCCAAGCTGCCCGCGTTCAATGCGCAGATCCAGTTCGACGCAGACACGCCGATCATCCAGCCGGCGTCCTACCAGACCGTCGGCCGCATTGCGGACGCGCTGGTTCACTCCTCGCTGCTGCCCTACACCTTCCTGATCGTCGGCCACGTCGAATCCAATTCGAAGACGCGCGAGGCCAATGCGATCCTGAGCCAGCGCCGGGCCGATGCGATCCGCGACGTGCTGGTGAACACCTTCAAGATCTCGACCAAGCGGCTGCATCCGATCGGCCTCGGCGAGGAGCAATTCCTCGACCGGGCCAAGCCGACCTCCGCCGTCAACGGCCAGTTGCAGATCCTGACCTATGCCAAGCTGCCGGAGGAGGCGCCGCATCCGGCTGCAGCCCCTGCGCCTGCGGCTAAAAAGCCCGCCAAGAAGCGCTGAGCGAAGGCGGCTCCGCGGTTGACGGAACCCCTTGAAGTGCGGGCTATTTTGCAGCCTGTCCCGGGCGCGCGCACACGGTTTTGCGCGACAAAAGTGCCGGTTTGTGCACCGCCCGGTCCAGTGCTATAGCCTCTGTTCGCCCTTCCCGACCCCGTGCTGCATGAGACCGAAATGGGTGGCTTTTTCCAGCGCCAACTTGCCGTGTATGTCGAGTACCATCGCGATCCCCGGAACACGGCGATGCATGTGGTCGGCATCCTGCTGCTGTTCACCGGCGCCGTGCTGCCGCTGACGCTGGTCAAGCTTCCGCTGTTCGGATTCAACGTCAGCCTGGCGGTGGTCCTGGCCGTGCCGGTCTTGATTTACTGGCTGCTGCTCGACGCGGCGCTCGGGCTCGGCATTCTGGCCGTCTCCGTCGTGCTGTTTTCGGTTGCGACGACCATTGCGGCGCAAGTCAGCACCGCGACGATGTGGGCGATTTTCGCGTCCCTGGTGGCGCTCGGCCTCGCCGCGCAGGCCATCGGCCACAAGGTTTTTGAGGGGCGCGAGGCCTCGCTGTTCACTTTTCCCTCGCATCTTTTGCTTGGACCGATGTTCGTCATGGCAAAATTGTTCATTGCATTGGGCTTCCGTCGCGACCTTGCCGCGATTCTGGCGCCTCTTCCGGCCAATTCCCTTTCAACCCGATAACGCTCGAAGCAAAACAGCAACCTTCTGCATGGCTCTCGTCCTGGTTACCGGTGGCAGTGGCTTCATCGGACATCACCTCGTAGAAGCGCTCCGCGCCCGTGGGCAGCGGGTCCGCGTTCTCGATGTCCGTGCGCCGACCGCGGCGAACGCGGACGTCGATCACGTCCTCGGCTCGGTGCTGGACCGCGCCGCGGTCGATGCGGCGATCGCCGGTGTCGATCAGGTCTATCACCTCGCCGGCCTGCCCGGCATGTGGGTCGCCAACAAGCAGGACTTCCACGACGTCAATTGCCGCGGCACCGAAATCGTGCTCGCAGCGGCAATGAAGCGGGGCGTCTCGCGCTTCCTGCACTGCTCGACGGAATCGATCCTGTTCCCCTATTCCGACCTCAAGGGCGTTCCCGCCGAAGAGGCGCTGCAGCCGGCCGAGGCGATGCCTGGCGCCTACACGCGCTCGAAATCGCTCGCCGAGCATCATGCCGCCAAGGCGGCAGAAGCGGGCTTTCCGCTGGTGATCGGCACGCCGACCATGCCGATCGGCGCCGCCGACCATAATCTGACACCGCCGACCGCGATGCTCTGGTACTTCCTGCAGAAGAAGGTGCAGCCGCATCTCAACTTCCTGGTCAACCTGGTCGACGTCCGCGACGTCGCCATGGGCCTCGTGCTGACCATGGAACGCGGCCGCCTCGGGCAGCGCTACATCCTCGGCGGCGACTGCGTCCCGCTCGGCGACATCCTGCGCATGATGTCGGCGATGAGCGGCCGCCGGCAGTTTCCGATCGTCGTACCCGGCAAGATCGCCGAGCTCTCTGCGATCATGCTCGAATCCATCGCCGACCACATCACGCGCCGGCCGCCGAACGGCACCGCCGAGGGCGTGCGGATCGCACTCGCCGCGAGCGATCTTTCGATCGGCAAGGCCCGTAACGAGCTCGGCTATTCGCCGCGTCCGATCGAGCCGGTCTTGCGCGAAACCATCACCCATCTGCTCGCCCGCAACGGCCAGCAGCCCTCCGGAGCCCTCAAGCATCACGCGCTCTCCTCGCGCGCGAGCTGAAGCCGCCGCCCAAACGCAAAGAACCTTCATGTTTTTCGATTTCAGCAAGCTTCTTTCTGTCGCGTGGGGTGGCTGGACCACGGCCTGGCCGACCGAACTCCTTGCCCTGATCTGGCTCGCCTTTCTCGCGAGTTGGGTCGGCGCCTCGTTCTGGCAGGGGCGGACCAAGAAGCAGGTCATGACGCTGGAGTCGCAGCGCTATAGCCTGCCGATCCTCGTCGGCGGCATCCTGTACACGCCATTCATTGCGGAGGTCATGGGCTGGAAGCCGCTTTGGGTGCTCGGCAACGCCGGCATCACCATCGCAGCGGTCCTCTCGGTCGCCGGAATTGCTTTCGCATGGTGGGGGCGGCTGCATCTCGGCAAGTTCTGGTCCAACACCATCACCCACAAGGAAGACCACCGCGTCATCGACACCGGCCCCTACGGCATCGTCCGTCACCCGATCTACACCGGCCTGATCTTCGGAATGCTGGTGACCGGCGTTGCGATCGGCCTGGTGACGACGATCCTCGGCGCGATCCTGATCTCGCTCGGCATGTGGCAGAAGGGACGGATGGAAGAAGTGTTCCTCTCGAAGGAGCTCGGCGAAGACGCCTATGGCGCCTATTGCCGCCGCGTTCCAATGATCATTCCGTTCACGTCGCCACGGTAAAGGCGTCACTCTCGTGTCCCGGACGCGCTGCAGCGTGCAACGCTGCTGCGCAGAGCCGGGACCCAGACGGCTATTCATGCATGGGGCGAGATGGGCCCCGGCTCTGCAGCGCATCGCACCGGACGATGCTTCGCATCGCCGGGGCGCTGCGCTGCGTCCGGGGCACGAGCACACGATCTTGGTCCCCAAGGAACCAGCCCTCCGCTCGCTCGTTGCCCCTCGACATCTGCCACCGACCGCAGAGCATCGAGCCATGTCGGACGCCTACGATTATTTTCGCGCGCACGCGATCGCCGCCGTCCGCAAGGCGCGGGCGCTGCCGCCCGGGCGGACGAAGCAGAAGCAGCGCACGGTGGCGCGGGTCTATCATCTGCTGTCCAGGGAAGCCGCGCTGGCGCCGAACATCCGTCACCTGGACGATTTTCGCGCGGCACGGCGGCTGGAGCGGCAGATCGGTCGTTGATCTCCGGGCCGACGCCGCGACTGTCCCATGCAAATTCGATCGGCTGCCATTCCACGGGAATAGGCCTCTGCGGCGCGCCGCACAGGTTGACGTCTGCCCCGTCAGCCAGTTGGATGCGCGCGCAACCGGGGGCCTGTCATGACGTTTTCCAGCATCTTCGCGCAGTTCGTCGCGTTCATCGGCGGCATCGCGCTGCAATGGCGCAAGATGACGGGCACCGAGCCCGCGCCGGCCTGGGGCGAGAAGCCCGCAATTCCCGAAGCGAAGCCGCAAGGCGCGATCCCCACCTTGAAGATGCCGACCGCACGCGGCTGGCGCGAGGGCCAGAAGCCGATCGCTGCGCCCGGACTCGAGGTCAATGCGTTCGCGACCGGTCTCGATCATCCGCGCTGGATCGAGGTGCTGCCCAATGGCGACGTGCTGATCGCCGAGGCGACGCAGATCGCGGGCGCCCCGCGCAGCGTTTTCCACTATGCGATGCAGGCGACGATGCGCCGCGCCGCGGCGCTCGGCGTCTCCGCCAACCGCATCACGCTGTTGCGCGACAAGGACGGCGACGGCGTTGCGGAACATCGCGGCGCGTTCATGGAGAACCTCAACCAGCCGTTCGGCATGGCGCTGGTCGGTGACACTTTCTACGTCGGCAACACCGACGGCGTGATGGCCTTTCCTTACGTCCCCAACGCCGACCGCATCACCGCAGCAGGCAAGCGGCTCACGACGTTCAAGCCCGCCGGCCACTGGACGCGCAGCCTGCTCGCCAGTCCCGATGGCAAGAAGCTCTATGCCGGCGTCGGCTCGCTCAGCAACATCGCCGAGATGGGCATGGAGGTCGAGCAAGGCCGCGCCGCCGTCTACGAGCTCGATCTCGCTGCCGGCACGCATCGCATTTTCGGCGCCGGCCTGCGCAATCCCGTCGGCCTTGCCTGGGAGCCGACGACGGGCGTGCTCTGGACCGTCGTCAACGAGCGCGACGGCCTCGGCGACGAGACGCCGCCCGACTATCTGACCTCGGTGCGCGACGGAGGCTTCTATGGCTGGCCCTATTGCTACTGGGGCAAGACGGTGGACGACCGCGTGCCGCAGGATCCGGCGCTGGTCGCCAAGGCGATTCAACCGGACTACGCGCTCGGCGGCCACACTGCCTCGCTCGGCCTGTGCTGGATGCCCTCAGGCACCCTGCCCGGCTTCGGCGACGGCATGGTGATCGGCCAGCACGGCTCATGGAATCGCAGCAAGCTGTCCGGCTACAAGCTGGTGTTCATCCCGTTCGCGAACGGCAAGCCCTCCGGCCCCGGTCGCGACATCCTGTCGGGATTCCTGTCCCCGGACGAGAAGGAATCCTACGGCCGCCCGGTCGGCGTCGCGATCGGTCCCGACAAGACGTCGCTGCTGATGGCCGACGACGTCGGCAACGTGATCTGGCGCGTGACGGGGGCTTAGGCGGAAGTTATGTCGAGGTACTCGCAACGGGCTCGGTAACCTCTCCCGCTTGCGGGAGAGGTCGGCGCAGAGCGCCGGGTGAGGGCTCTCACCTCTTGGGGGTTCTCGATTGTCGAGACACCCTCTCCCCAGCCCTCCCCCGCAGGCGGGGGAGGGAGCGCACTGCCATCTGGGCTAATCAAGCCTCAACCCATCACGTCCCGACGCAGAGCGTCGCGCGCTGCTTGCGGAGGAGCGCGATCACCGACAGCGCGGTGATCAGGCCGGTCTTGGGATTCTCGGACGGGATGTTCTCGATGCCCATCGAGAACCGCGCCGAATCCGCCTCGACCTCGATGCGGTGAACGTTGCGTGTCACGGTCGGATCGGCCCAAACTTGCATCTGGGTGCGATCGGGCCCGATGCCCGCCAGCGACAACGCAACGGCGACGTTGACATTCGCCGGAAAGCCCTTTGCGGCTTCGCGCGCGCTGCCCTCGAACAATTTCAGCGGTTCGCGCAGATTGTCGATGTCGATGTTGTTCTGAACGATGAACGGCGCACCCTTCAAGCCGTCGATCGGCTTGCGCGTCACCATCTTCACCGAATGAATAGTGCCGATTGCGGCGGCGTTGACGGCATCGAGGCCGATCAGCGCGCCGGTCGGCACCAGGATGCGGCCGCCATTGGCGCGGGCAAGATCGACGAGATCGAAATTGTCGAGCAAGCCGCCGACGCTGACCACGACAGCGGCCCTGCCGCGCTTCACTGCCGGCTCGACGATCGCACGCAGCTGGCTTGTCGGCGCGCATTCGACCACGATGTCGGCGGCTTCGCCGAGCTGGTCGAGCGGCAGGATTGTCGGTGGGCGACGCAAGCTGTCGATGAAGGCTTGATGCTTGGCGGGGTCTCGCACTGCCACGGCCGTGAGCGACAGGCCCTCGATGCCCTGATCGAGCGCGGTGGCAATCTTGACGCCGATCGAGCCCAGCCCTGCAATGGCCACCCGCAATTCGCTCGAAGCCTTCTGATCCGTCATCACCATCCCTCTGTCCTGGCCTCTGCTTTGGCCGATGTCATAGCCGCTCACGCCTCCCGCGCATAGCTGCGCAGGCGGGCTTCCAGAACCGCCAGCATGGCATCGCGGGCCGGATCGCGCGAGCCGCGCAGCCAGGCGGCGGCAAGCGGCAGGCGGCCGACCGGCCCGCTCTGCCTCGGTCGAAGCGGCACGAAGCGCACACCGGTCACCGCCATCCGAGCGGTCCAGCGCGGCACGATTGCGACCCCGAGCTTCGTTGCCACGAGGTTGATGATGGTCTGCTTCTCGTCGGCGACCTGCACGATGCGCGGCGTCAGGCCGGCCTGCTCGAACAGCTTGACCGTGAGATCGTGGCTGTGCGGCCGCGAGCGGCGGTCCGGCACCAGCATCGCCTCCTCGGCGATATCCGTCAGCGTGATCGCTTTGCGCCCGGCCAGCGCGTGCCGGCGCGGGAACGCAACGATCGCGCTCTCCTGGAGCAGGTCGCGGAATTCAAGCCGCTTGTCCGGCCGGTCAGGCGGACGCACGAAGGCGAGATCGAGCGCACCGGTCAAGATCTTCGGCAGCAGCCGGACAGTCTTGTCTTCGAGGAGCTGCACCGCGATGTCGGGATGCCTGGCGCGGAAATCGCGCAGAAGCGGCGGCAACAATCCGGCCGCGGCGCTGTCGATGGCACCGACCCGCAGCCGCCGCGCGGTCCCCGCGCGCGAGCGATTGCGGAGGTTGCTCTCGACCGCCTCGACCTTGGCGAGGATGGCGCGGGCATCGCGCAGCAGCGTCGTGCCGTCCTCGGTGAGCGACACCGCGCGCGTCGTCCGCGCAAACAGCCGCGTTCCCAGATCCTCCTCCAGTAGCCTGATCTGCCGGCCGAGCGCAGAAGGCAGCATCTGGAGCTGCTGTGCCGCGCGGCCGAAATGCAGCTGCTCGGCCGTCGCCACGAAGCATCGGAGCTGATGCAATTCCATTTGCCGGTCCTCTCGTCTCAGCGAGGATTATATCATTTTTTTGTATAAACCAGCGCCGATTGAGTTTGCCCTGCACTGCCGTCTAGATTCGCCGGCGACGCCGACCGCCGAATATGTCGGCACGATCTCTCCCGCGGAGCTTTCCATGCGCACCCATTCGATCGCAGCCATTCCCGCCGACGGCATCGGCCCCGAGGTGATCTCGGCCGGTGTCCGCGTGCTGGAGGCCCTGGCCAAGCGCAGCGGCGACCTCTCCTTCAACGTCAAGACGTTCGACTGGGGCTCGGATTATTACAAGAAGCACGGCGTGATGATGCCGGCGGACGGTCTCGGCGAGCTGAAGAAGTTCGACGCGATCTATTTCGGCGCGGTCGGCGCCCCCGACGTGCCCGACCACATCACGCTATGGGGCCTACGCCTGCCGATCTGCCAGGGGTTTGATCAATACGCCAATGTGCGGCCGACCAAGATCCTGCCGGGCGTCGCCTCGCCGCTGCGCAATGTCGGCGTCGGCGATCTCGACTGGGTGATCGTGCGCGAGAACTCGGAAGGCGAATATGCCGGCATGGGCGGGCGCGCCCACAAGGGCCTGCCGGAAGAGGTTGGCACCGAGGTCGCGGTGTTCACCCGCGTCGGCGTCACCCGCATCATGCGCTATGCGTTCCAGCTCGCGCAGTCGCGCCCGCGCAAATTCCTGACCGTCGTAACCAAGTCGAACGCGCAGCGCCACGGCATGGTGATGTGGGACGAGATCGCGGCCGAGGTCGCCGGCGAATTCCCTGATGTGACCTGGGACAAGATGCTGGTCGACGCGATGACGGTGCGGATGACGCTGCATCCGAAGAGCCTCGACACTATCGTGGCGACCAATCTTCATGCCGACATCCTCTCGGACCTCGCCGGCGCGCTGGCGGGAAGCCTCGGCGTCGCGCCGACCGGCAACATCGATCCGCAGCGCCGCTTCCCCTCGATGTTCGAGCCGATCCACGGCTCGGCCTTCGACATCACCGGCAAGGGCATCGCCAACCCGGTCGCGACGTTCTGGACCGGCGCGCAGATGCTCGAACATCTCGGCGAGAAGGAGGCCGCCTCGAGGCTGATGGCCGCCGTCGAGCGCGTCTGCGCCGCGGGCGTGCTGACGCCGGATGTCGGGGGCAAGGCAACGACGAAGGAGGTCACGGACGCCGTGATCGAAGCGATCCACGGATCGAATGTATAGTCTTCGTCCTCTCTCCGCTTCCGGGCAGAGGCGAAGAACGTGCTACCTCCGCCCCGCCGGTGCCGCCGGCGGCGTGGCCATCGCGGCGGCCGGCTCTGGCGGTGTCAGATGGCGGGGGACGATGATGGTCTGGCCCGGCGTCAGCTGCGCGTTCTCCGGCAACGAGTTGCTCTGCGCCAGCGTCCACAGCGGCACGCGGTTGGCTGCGGCGATGCTCTCCATGGTGTCGCCGCGGCGCACCGGCACCCGCACGCCGCTGTCCCACAATTCGACCAGCGTATCCGCCGGCACCAGATAGCGCAGCGGCACGGCATCGGCCTGCGTCTGCGGCGGAATGCGCGGCAGCTGCGTCACCATCCCGACGATCTGACGATGGATGTCGTCGGACTTCTCGATGTTGATGTGGCTGACGCGCGCGTTTTCCTTGAGGTCATAGCTGGCGTAATGGCCGCGAAAGCCGGGGACAGTCACGACGTCGCCGCCGCCGAGCACGCTGTCGGACAGGAAGATGTTGATGAAGCGCTCGACGTTGAGGGGAACATCGCCGGTCGCGTGCGCGGGATCGATGGCGATGACGAGGCTGATCGGGATGTTCTCCTTGGCCGCCATCTCGGAAATGACGATCGAGCACAGCCCGCCCATGGAATGGCCGATCAGCACGATCGGCGCCGCCTTCTCCCTGTAGCTGGCGATGGCGCGGTTGCCGATCAGCCGGCACAGGGTGAATTCGTAGACGTCGGCCGAGAAGCCGGCCTGCGTCAGCTTCTCGCCGAGCCGATCCATGCCGGTCGAGAAGATCGGGCCCATGGCGCCGCGAAACAGATAGACCTTCGGCGGCGGCAACGGCTCGAACGGCGGGGGCGGCGGCGCGGCGGGGACCGCCGCAATGGTCTTGGACTTGGGCGGAGAAGCCGCGGCCGGGCCCGTGCCGAGGGCGAGCAGCACAATTGCTGCCAGCACGATCAGGCGCCTTGGATCAACCATCCGTTCAGAAGTCCTACCACCGGAGGCGGCGCCTCCCCTTGCGGTACTTCTTGACCGCGGAATTGGCAGATTTTGCGGCGCCGAAGCGTAGCGTTCCGGACTAGTTCCTCGCCGGAGCCGCCGCCGCCGCCCGCGCGGGCCGCGGTGCGCCGGGCTCCGCAACGGGGGCAGCCGGGGCGCGCGAGCGCATGATCGCGGCGTCGATCTCGGCGATGACGCGGCGCTGGATCGCCTCGTTCTTGTCGATCGAGATGTGGCCGACTCCCGTGCCGCGGACATCGACATTGTCGAGCTTGCCGCGAAGGCCGGCCGCGGCCCGCACCGGCTCGCCGGGGCCGTCACCGATATAGATGTTGATGTAGCGCTCCGCGCCGGTCGAGAGCTTGGTCTTGAACACGGAATCGAGGCCGATCGCGAGCTTCACGGGCACGCCGAGCTGGTTGAGCTTGGCAATCATGTCGGGCAGCGCGGTCGCACCGGAGGAATGGCCGACCAGGATGATGGTCTTGAGCCGCCCGGCCTTATAGGCAGCCGCCGCTTCATCGGCGAGCGAGGACCAAGACACGAAATTGGCGACGGTCACCGGGATGCCCTGCGCCTGGAGGCGGGCGCCGATCGTGTCGAGGCCGAGCGAGAAGATGTTGAGCACGCCGCGGAGCAGATAGACATGCGTGGTCGCCGCCGCGGCCTGGCTCGGTGCGGCCTTGGCGGTGGTCGGGCTGATGGCAACAGCTGACAGCAGGAGCAGGCCGATCGCCCAGGCACGGAGGGCGGACAGCTGGCTGGCGCCGGCGGTGTGACGGCCGTTCGGTCTCATCGATCTTTTCCCCGGAGACAATACGCTTCGCGATTGGCCGGAATCGTAGCCACGGCGCGCTCGCAGACGCAACAAAGAGCCGCGTGAGCGCCAATCTTAGCAGCAAGCCGTGACCATCGCGCAACACTTGCCGGGAACATGCCACTGAAGCGCCTGTTTTGAGACCATTTTTCTCCGGGGAATTGCGGAGGGACAACAGCGTTCCTATTTCAGGGCTCCGCCGACCTGCCCTCCTGGATGGTGCGGCCCCTTCCCCCACCTTTG
The DNA here is from genome assembly GCF_053629095.1 of Bradyrhizobium sp. USDA 372. Classification (NCBI taxonomy): domain Bacteria; kingdom Pseudomonadati; phylum Pseudomonadota; class Alphaproteobacteria; order Hyphomicrobiales; family Nitrobacteraceae; genus Bradyrhizobium; species Bradyrhizobium sp. USDA 372. The sequence continues at coordinate 2,235,080 of NZ_JBRJHR010000001.1, forward strand.
CTCCTCAGCCTTGCGGCCATCATGTCTTCCATCATATCCGTCGCCAATCTGTCGAAGACCTATGGGTCCGGCTTCAAGGCGCTCAAGAACGTCAATCTCGACATCACGCGCGGCGAGATTTTTGCGCTGCTCGGCCCCAACGGCGCCGGCAAGACCACGCTGATCTCGATCATCTGCGGCATCGCCAATCCGAGCGAGGGCCGTGTCCTCGTCGGCGGCGAGGACATCCAGACCTCCTACCGCAAGGCCCGCTCGCTGATCGGCCTCGTGCCGCAGGAATTGCACACCGACGCCTTCGAGAGCGTGTGGGCGACCGTGAGCTTCTCCCGCGGCCTGTTCGGCAAGCCGAAGAACCCCGACCACATCGAGAAGGTGCTGAAGGCCCTCTCGCTCTGGGACAAGAAGGACAACAAGATCATCACGCTCTCGGGCGGCATGAAGCGCCGCGTGATGATCGCCAAGGCCTTGTCGCACGAGCCGCAGATCCTGTTCCTGGACGAGCCGACCGCCGGCGTCGACGTCGAGCTGCGCAAGGGCATGTGGGAGGTGGTGCGCGGACTTCAGCAGTCCGGCGTCACCATCATCCTCACCACGCATTACATCGAGGAAGCCGAGGAGATGGCCGACCGCATCGGCGTCATCAACAAGGGCGAGATCGTGCTGGTCGAGGACAAGACGACCTTGATGCAGAAGCTCGGCAAGAAGCGGCTGACGCTGCATTTGCAGAACAAGGTGACGTCGTTGCCGGATAGTCTAGCGCATTACGAGCTCGAGCTCTGCGATGAAGGCGCGACGCTGGTGTACGATTACGACACAAAGGGCGAGCGCACCGGCATCACCAGCCTGCTCGGCGACCTCCGCACCGCCGGCATCCGCTTCAACGACCTCGACACGACGCAATCGTCGCTCGAGGACATCTTCGTCGACCTCGTGAGGACGTCATGAACCACCGCGCCATCCGCGCCATCTATCTGTTCGAAATGGCGCGCACCTGGCGAACGCTGCTGCAAAGCATCGTCTCGCCGGTGGTCTCGACCTCGCTCTATTTCGTGGTGTTCGGCGCCGCGATCGGCTCGCGCATCAGCCAGGTCGAGGGCGTCAGCTACGGCACCTTCATCGTCCCGGGCCTGATCATGCTCTCGGTGCTGACGCAGAGCATCGCCAACGCCTCGTTCGGCATCTACTTCCCGAAATTCACCGGCACGATCTACGAGATCCTGTCGGCACCGATCTCCTATTTCGAGATCGTGCTCGGCTATGTCGGCGCCGCCGCGACCAAGTCGATCATCCTCGGCCTGATCATCCTGGCGACCGCCGGACTGTTCGTGCCGCTGCACATCCATCATCCGATCTGGATGCTGGCCTTCCTGGTGCTGACGGCGGTAACGTTCAGCCTGTTCGGCTTCATCATCGGCATCTGGGCCGATGGCTTCGAGAAGCTGCAGATGATCCCGATGCTGGTGGTGACGCCGCTGACCTTCCTCGGCGGCAGCTTCTATTCCATCGACATGCTGCCGCCCACCTGGCGCACGGTGGCGCTGCTCAACCCGGTCGTCTATCTGATCTCGGGCTTCCGCTGGAGCTTTTACGAGATCGCCGACGTCAGCGTATCCGTCAGCATCGGCATGACGCTGGCCTTCCTGGTGATCTGCCTGGTCGTGATCTGGTGGATTTTCCGAACTGGATACCGGCTCAAGAACTGACCGCGCGGCGCTCGCGAAAATGTCAGCGCCGCCGGCCGGCGCGGCACCAAGCGGCCTTGCTTACGCCCGGCATCACGTTAACGATGGACAGGCAGGCCGCTGGAACCAACGCAGGGCCGCAGGCATAATGCACGCCGGGGGACGGAGAGCCGCGGCGCGAGCATGAACAGGCCGGAGGCCAGAAGTCAGATGCGTTCGTTTTTAGTTGCTTTTGCATCCCTGATGCTTTTGAGCGCAAGCACCGCGCAGGCCAAGGTCGAGATTACCGTCGACAAGGACAATCAGCAGTTGACCGTCGCCGTCGACGGGGTCGCGCGCTACCGTTGGCCGGTGTCGACCGGCATCCCCTCACGCGAGACGCCGAACGGCGCCTACCGCGCCTTCCGGATGGAAGAGGACCACTATTCCAAGGAATTCGACGACGCGCCGATGCCGCACGCGATCTTCTTCACCAAGGTCGGGCACGCCATCCACGGCACGGACTCGGTCGGCCGGCTCGGCTCGCCGGCATCCCATGGCTGCGTGCGCCTGTCGCGCCAGAACGCCTCGACGCTCTATGCGCTGGTGCAGCAGCAGGGCGTGCTCAACACCACGGTGACGCTGACGGGCTCGGCACAGGTGGCGCTGGCGCGCAATCCGCGCGGCCGCAATGCCAATGCGGTCGCCCGCGCCCCGCAGCCGGTTGAAGAGCAATACGCCACCACAGGCGCCCCGGTGAACCTGATGCCGCCGGCACAGCCCGAGCGGCGCTACATGCCGCAGGACGACAACTACATCTACCCGGCCGACGGCAGCGACACCGGCGCGCGCTATCCGGCGCCGCGCCCGATCACCCGCCCCTATGGCACGCAGGCCTATCAACAGCTGCCGCAACCAACATACGACCAGGGCTACGGCCAGCAGGGCTACTATCATCAGCCGCAGGCCCGGCAATATTATCAGCCGCGCAGCTATTATTATCAGAACTGACGCAGCCTGAACGCGACGCCGGGCGCTGCAGCGAATCAAATCGTGCTGACGCGCCGGCGCCGCGGTGGACCGAACAACTCCAGGCCGGCCTGGGTAGGAATCGAGCAGCTCCCCGACGCAGGAAGGCAACAGTCCCCAACCTTCAACGCAGCGGCGCCCCGGCCAAATTGACAAGCTTGGGGTGGCCCGTATTGTCGTTCCCATTGTTTCTGGGAAATGACATGACACGCGAGCAGATTTCGGATTTCTGCGTTACCGCGCTGGCCAATATCCTGCGCATCTCCAGGGATCGGGTCGACACCGGCACCAAATTCAACCGCCTCGGTCTCGATTCGGCGATGCTGGTCTACCTGATGATGGAGCTCGAGGAGAAGCTCGACATCGAACTGTCGACCGACGACTTTTACGACCATCCGACCGTTGAGGCCTTGTCCCGGTTTCTTGCCGACAAGCGCGCGATCCGACCGGCCGCCTGACACGGCCTGAACCGGCGCAATCCGATGGACACTCCCCGCTCGCTCGTGGCGCTCCTGGCCCGGCGCGCGGCGGAGCAGGCCAATGACCGCGCCTATGTCTTCGTCTCTGACCGCGGGACTGAAGAAGCTGCCCTTACCTTCCGCCAGTTGCGCGATTGCGCAAGTGCGCTCGCGGCGCGCCTGACCGCGGTCGCGCGCCCTGGTGACCGCGCCATCCTGGTATTTCCACCCGGTCTCGAATTTCTGGTGGCGTTCTTCGGCTGCCTGATGGCCGGCATCATCGCCGTGCCGATGATGATGCCGCGGCGAAACGGTGCGCGCGATGCCAGCGCCGCAATTCTCGCCAACTGCACGCCAGCGGTGGCGCTGACCAGTTCGGCCCTCTCGCTTCGCGGCGATCTGCAAACGCGCTTCGCACGCGAGAACATCCGATGGATCGAGGTCGATCTCGGTCCGGCGACCCTGGCACCGGTCGCGCTGGAGGATCCGGCGGCGGATGACATCGCCTTCCTGCAATACACCTCCGGCTCGACCTCCGAGCCGAAGGGGGTGATGGTCAGCCACGCCAATCTGCTCGCAAATCTCGAGATGATCCGGATCGCGCTCGGCAACACCAGGCGATCGACCTACGTCAATTGGGTGCCGCTCTACCACGATATGGGGCTGATCCTGAACGCGCTGCAGACGCTCTATGTCGGGGCGACCTGCGTGCTGATGGCGCCGAACGCGTTCATGCAGCGGCCGCTCGGATGGCTGCGCGCGATCTCGCACTATCGCGCCGAGGTGGCGTGCAGCCCCAATTTCGGCTTCGACCTCTGCGTCAGCCGCCACCGCGCCGACCAGATGGACGGCATCGACCTGTCCTCGCTGAGGATCGCCCTGAACGGCGCCGAGCCGGTGCGCGCAGAAACCATCGAGCGGTTCGCCGCGACCTTCGCGCCGCACGGCTTCGATCCGCGCGCGATGTATCCGGCCTACGGCATGGCGGAAGCGACGCTGCTCATTTCAGGGGGAACGCGCGGCGGCGGTCATCTGACGCGTCGCGTCAGTCGCGCGGCCCTTCAGGCGCATAGAGCAGAGACGGCCTCGGAAGCTGACGATGCGCAGATCGTGGTCGGTTGCGGGCGCGCGCTCGAGGGTGAGCGGATCGCCATCGTCGATCCCGGGAAATGCACACGCCTGCCCCCCGACTGCGTCGGAGAGATCTGGGTCAGCGGCGCCAACATCGCCCGCGCCTATTGGCGCAACGATGACGCGACGAACGAGCTGCTCAACGCGGAGATCGCCGGCGAGCACGGCGCATGGCTGCGCACCGGCGATCTCGGCTTCCTCGATGCAAGCGGCGAGCTGTTCCTCAGCGGCCGGATCAAGGACCTCATCATCATCCGCGGCATCAACCATTATCCGCAGGACATCGAGCGCACGGTGCAGTCGCTGGACGAGGGCTTGCGCGCAAACTGCGGCGCGGCATTCTCGGTGCCGGACGAGGGCGGTGAAGAAACGCTCGTCATCGTGCAGGAGGTGGAGCGCACGGCACGTCACAAGATCGACAGTGACGAGATCAGGGACCGGATCCGAGAGGCCATTGCCGACTGTCACGAATTATCCGCGCGCCACATTGCGCTGATCCGGCCCGGTGCCCTGCCGAAAACCACCAGCGGAAAGATCCAGCGCAGGCTGGCGCGCAAGCTCTGGCTCGATGCGGCCTTCGACGAAATCGGCTGACCTGCTCAGAAATCGATTCTCGCTTTCTCGCCGTCGCGCAGGCTCGCGACAATCCCCTGCTCGATCTTGCGCGCCAGCACCGGGCGGTAGTGGATATAGTCCACGAAACTGGCGCGATCGCGCGTGAGCTCGTTGTCGACGCGATAGCTGACGAAGTTGCTACGCGGCCGCCCGGCCACGACCTGTGCGAGCGCGGCATCGCAGGCGTTGCGCTCCAGCTCAGCTTGCGTGCCGGGCTTTGCCACGGTGGCAGCGAAGGTCGGCGGCACGATGATGACGACGGGCACGTCGACCGGCAATTTGCGGACGACGTCCTTGAGGGCCGCGATCTCGGGGAACACCGCTCGCGCCTCCGCAGAGGCCACGGGCGCGGGGTCTCTCGGAGCATTGGTCTCCTTGAATTGGCCGGGCGGCCAGATGTCCTCGTAGCTGACAAAGCCGTCACGGTTCATGCGCGGTCGCAGGCCGAGCCCGATGCCGATGCGTTGGAAGACCTGCTCGATCGCCTGCCAGGAAATCAGCCGCACCGCATAGGTGACCACGCTTGCGTCATAGAGCCAGTAGGGGAACGGAACGCCCTCCTCCTTCGGCCGGGCATGCACGCACCAGCCGGGATCGGCGGCGATGACCAGCGCGCCGACCTTCCGGTGTTTGCGCAAGAAGAAATCGAGCACGGCGAGCTGCTCGCGTGGGCTCGCACCGGTCATGTAGAGCTGGACGAAACGGAACCCGCTCGCGCGGGACAATTCCGCCGGCTGGATCAATTGCCCGGTCGAATTGCCGAGGATGACGGAGTCGAAGCTCGCATCGCGTGCGCGGCTCGCCGCCGTGATTTGCGTCAGACGATTGTCGACCCCCTCGATGCCCAGCAGGCCGAGCTTGCCGCTGTCATAGGGATCGACCACGACCATCAGTGCGAGCACCAACAAGGCGGCGCCCGAGAGCGTGCCGAGGCACGCCAGCAGGCTCCGTCCCCACCCGGGGTCGGTCTCAGAACTTGAAGTAGACGAATTCATGCAGATCCCGGCCACCCATGTGGAGCAGCAATGCGAACAATCCGATGCCGAGCAGACCGGCGAGCCACGGTTTGGGACGGCGCATGAGCATCGCGACGATGTCCTGGCTCGCCGGCAGCAGGAAAGCGAACAGCGGCGCTGCGATCAGCGGCCATAGATGCTTGCCGCGCTCGAGCGGCAGCGGTGAGATCAGTCCCGAAAAGACATGCCAGGCCGCCTCCAACGATCCGGCACGAAAGATCACGCCGGTCGCCAGCACGAACAAGACGGTGAGCGCCCAGCCGAGCCATGACGGAAACTCCGGCCCATAGCGGCGCCACAGCGCGCAAGCCACCAGCGCGAAGCCATGCAGCACGCCCCACAGCACGAAGGTCCAGCTCGCGCCGTGCCAGAGGCCGCACAGCGCCATCGTGATCATCATCGCGCTGAAGAACTGCACCGGCAAGAAGCGGCGCGGCAACAGGCGCAGATTGACCAGGGGATAGAACACATAGTCGCGCAGGAACAACATCAGCGTGATGTGCCAGCGCTGCCAGAAATCCTGGATATTGGTCGAGCGCAACGGCGCATTGAAATTGTAGGGCAGCTGCACGCCGAACAAGAGGCCGAGGCCGATCGCGATGTCGGAATAGCCGGAGAAATCGAACAGGATCTGGAACGAAAAGCAGAAGGCGAGCCAGGCGTCGCCGCTTCGCAACGGTCCGCTTGCCGCCTGCGCATAGATGGGATCGAGCAGATGCGCGAGGCCGTCGGCGATGACGACCTTCTCGAACAAGCCGAACGCGATGAAGCACATGGCGATGCAGAATTGCCGCTGCCAGCCCGGCACGTAGACCTGCCGGCCGAACTGATGCATCACCTCAGACCAGCGCGCCAGCGGGCCCGCGATCGCCTGCGGGAAGAAGGCGATGTAGAGCGCGTAACGGTCGAGCGCATAGAGCGGCGCCTTGCCGCGCTTCAGATCGACCAGATACATGATGTGATGAAAAGTGAAGAAGGAGATCCCGAGCGGCAGCCCGATGTCGAGCGCCGCAAACTTCGTATCCAGCACGAGTGCAAGATTGGCGAGCAGGAAATTGGCGTATTTGAACAGCGCCAGAACCGCGAGATCGAGCACCATCACCAGCGTCAGCACCGCCGGCCATTTCACCCGTCCGTAGGCCACCGAAGCGAGCCAGTTGATCGTGATGGAGGCGATCAGGAGCAGGATGAACGATGGGCTGCCCCAGGCATAGAAGGCGAGCGACAGCGCGACCTGCACGCCGATCCGCAGATGCAGATAAGGGTCTGCCAGGCGGTAGATCAGCAAGGCCGCAGGCAGGAAGACCAGGAGAAAGGGATAGTCGTTGAAGAGCATCGGATCAAAGCTGCGCCATCACCGGCCCTCGCGCCGGCCGGTGATGCTCAGCCCGCCTCCAGATCGGGGGCGGCATCGCCCGGCTGCCGCAGCATGCGCCGAGCGATCTTTTCCTCGCTCGGCACCTTGACGTCCCAGGCGAGCCCGAGCGTTTCCAGCGCGCGGATGAAGATGAAGCCGGGATCGAACTCGAACCAGCGCAGGCCGAAGGCCGCCGAATACGGGAAGGCGTGATGGTTGTTGTGCCAGCCCTCGCCCCAGGCGAGCCAGGCCATCATGCCGAGATTGCGGCTGTTGTCGTCGCGGGTGACGAAGGGCTGTGCGCCGAAGCTGTGCATGACCGAGTTGATGGCAGACATGGTCTGCTCGACCACGAACATCCGCACCACGCCGCCCCAGAGAAAGCCGGTCAGCGCACCCCACAGGCTCATCGTCGCCAAGCCGCCGATCAACGCGGGCAGCAGCAGGCCGAGGCCGACCCAGCTGTAGTAATGGCTGTTGACCGCAACCAGCCTGCGGTCCGCCATCAGGTCCGGCACGTAGTGGGCGACGTTGGGATAATCATGCGCGATCATCCAGGTCAGGTGCGCGTGCAGGAAGCCGCGCAGGCGGCCGAGCAGACCGTCACCATGCAGTCGCGGCGAGTGCAGGTCGCCGTCATGATCGGACAGCTCGTGATGCCGCCGGTGCATCGCGGCCCAGGACAGCATGGGGCCGCGGCCGGCCATCGAGCCCATGACGATCAGGATCGCGCTCATCGTCGTGGAGGTCGCGAAGGCGCGGTGCGTGAACAGGCGGTGATAGCCGACGGTGAGGCCGAGACCCGTGATCAGCCAGAAGCCGAACAACAGTCCGAGCTCCATCGCGCCGATCGGGCGGACAATCAACAGGCCCAGCGCAACCAGCGTGCCGATGAACGGCAGCACATCGAAAATGATGAAATGCCGCCGCTGCATCCTGTGGAAGTGCCGGCTGCGGATGATGCGGTGATCGCGTTTCTGTTGCACGGTCGGGCTTCCAGGTCGGCTCATATGACTACATACAAGCCTGGCGGGCGCAACCCAAGCCGCGGCACCCAGGGTTTCAACAGCCGCGAAAGCCCATAGAATAGGCGAGCGACGCAAAATGCGTTCAAATCCGGTCCTTTCCGCTTGCCCCTCGAGGCCCCATGCCGTCACCTGTTGCAACCATTCTGACTGTGATCTCGATTGTGATGGCGGGACAGGCCATGGGATCCGATCTGGCCTTCGACCTCGAGGCGCATCGCGGCGGGCGGGCGCTGTTGCCGGAAAACACTCTGCCCGCCTTCGCCCATTCGCTGACGATGGGCGTGGACACGCTGGAGCTCGACGTCGGCGTCACCGCGGACGGCGAAGTGATCGTCTCGCATGAGCGCGGGCTCAATCCCGATCTCGCACGGCGGCCCGACGGGACCTACATCGCCCCGCCCGGTACCCCTTTCGTCAAGCTGCGGCTCGACGAGGTCAGGACCTATGACGTCGGCCAGATCCGCCCCGAGAGTGCCTACTCACGCCAATTCCCCGACCAGCGTGCGCTGCCGGTTACGCGCATTCCCACCTTGCGCGAGCTGTTCGCGCTGGTGCGCAAGTCTGGCAACACGCAGGTGCGCCTCAACATCGAGACCAAGATCGATCCGAATCATCCGGATGAAACGCTGGATCCGCAGGCCTTCGTCGCGAAGCTGCTCGGGGTAATCGAGACCGAAGGATTCTCCGACCGCGTCATGATCCAGTCGTTCGACTGGCGGACTCTGCTTCTCGTCCAGCAGCAGGCGCCGAAGATCCCGACCGTGTACCTGACGCTCCAGCGCGGCTCGGCCCCGACGGTGGCGCTCGACAAGGCGACGAGCTGGACGGCGGGGTTCAGCCCGGCCGATCACGGCGGCTCGCTGCCGCGGACGATCAAGGCCGCCGGCGGCGCGATCTGGTCGCCCAATTTCGGCGACGTGACCGCGGCGCTGGTTTCCGAGGCCCATGCACAGGGACTCCGCGTCGTGGTCTGGACGGTGAACAAGCGTGAAGACATGGCGCGGATGATCGAGATCGGCGTCGACGGCATCATCTCGGACAGGCCGGACCTGCTGCGGCAACTCGCCGGCGAGAAGGGGATCGCGCTGCCGGCGGGGACGCCGGTGGCGCCGTAATCAATCTCGTGTCCCGGACGCGGCGCGGCATGCAATGACGCGACGCAGAGCCGGCACCCAGAATTGTGGGCCCCGGCTCTGCAGCGCACCGCACCGGACGTTGCTTCGCATCGCCGGGGAAGCGCTGCGCTGCGTTCGGGGCACCAGACCATTCGTGGCGCGCCCCCTACTCCCCGTCCTTCCAACGCCGATATAGCGCGCCCAGGATGTTGGAATAATCGTCGGTCCAGACCCGCACCCTGTCGTCGGCTTCGGTCAGCTCCCATTGCTTGGAGGACGCGAGCCTGCCGACATCGGCCTCCTCGCGCGCGGAGATGACGACGTCGGTGGAGAAGATGTAGTCACCATCGCGCCCCGAATCCTCGTTGAAGACCCAGCTCTTGAGATCGTTGGCGTCCGCAATGCCGACCACGACGGTCTCCAGATCCAGATGCCGGTTGGAGACGTGCATCACCACGGCGCCGTGCGGCGCGAGCTTGTCCTTGTAGATCTTCATCGCCTCTTCGGTCGCAAGATGGATCGGGATCGCATCGGACGAATAGGCATCGACGATGATGAGATCATAGGCGCCATCGGGCTCCTTGGCGAAGGTGAGGCGCGCATCGCCGATGACGGGCTTCATGTCCGGCATGCAGCTCGATATGTAGCGGAAATTCCTGGGGTCACGCGCCGCGTCGACCATGGACTGATCGATCTCGAAAAAGGTCCAGTTCTCCCCTGGCTCGGCGGCGCAGGCGAGCGTGCCGGAGCCGACGCCGATCGCGGCGACCTTCAGCGGCGCGCCCTTGCGCTCGCGGATCGCGCTGACGGCCTGACCGATGCCGCCGTCCTTGTGATAATAGGTGATCGGCTCGGGCCTGCCGGCGACCGGCGTGCCGTCGTTGTTGCGGAAGCGCTCGGCGCCATGAATGGTGGTGCCGTGCATCAGCACGTGGAAATAGCCGCCCGGCGTCACCACGATCTTGTGCACGCCGAAGAAGCTGCGCACGGTCGTGACGCGGCCCTCGTCTGCGGGATAAACGCGGATCAACGCCAGCGCCAGCGCGACGGTGGCAAAGATCTTCCAGCGCCCGGCATTGAGGATCAACGCGAGCAGCGCGGCGAGCACGCCGACGGCGCCGGCGACCCAGACCCGATGATCCTCGAACCAGGTCGAGAGGCCGCCCGTCGTGTATGACGGCGCGATGAGCGCCAGTGCGAGCGCGGCGAGCGCCAGCCAATACCATTTGACGACGCCACCCAGCCGCTCGTTCGCGGACGGACGGCACAGCGCGGCAAGCGCGATCAGGATCGGATATTCGGCGATCCACGAGAAGGTGAAGGGCGCAACGAGCCCCGCGAACAAGCCACCGACCATGCCGCCGAACGACAGCGCAACATAGAAGCCGGTGAGATATCTGGCGGCAGGCCGCGTCCGCGCCAGCTCGCCGTGGCAGGCCATGGCAATGACGAAGAAGCAGAGTTGATGCCCGCCGAGCGTCAGCAGCAGGTTCTGCTCGCCGCCGAAAGCCAGCAGGACGACGACGCCGGCGATCGCGACGGGCTGGAGCATCAGCATCCATTTGTGCGGCAGCAGCGGCCGCGACTGGAACACGACGACCCAGGTCAGCAGGTACAGAGACAGCGGCAGCACCCACAAGAGCGGCGCCGCTGCGACGTCGGTCGAGATGTGGGCGGTGACGGCGATGAGCAGGCCCGAGGGCACGGCGGCGAGGAAGATCCAGCGCAGCCGCGTCAAGAGGCCTGGCGCGGGTGCATTCACGTCCTCGGCCCGCGCGTCGGCCACGGCCAGCTTCGGCGAACGCAACAACAGCACGCCGCAGGCGCCGATGAGGAGGATCAGCAGGCCATACCCACCGGTCCAGAACCGGTTCTGCATCTGCAGCGTGAACATCGGCTCCAGCAGGAACGGATAGGACAACAGTGCGAGGAAGCTGCCGATATTGGAGGAGGCGTAGAGGAAATAGGGATCATGGCCCGCCGGATGGCCGGTGCGGACGAACCAGGCCTGCAGCAGCGGATTGTTGGCGGCGAGCGCGAAGAACGGCAGCCCGATCGAGACCGCGAACAGGCCGAGCAGCCAGATTGCATAACCCGAAGCCGGCGGCTCGCCATAGGCCGACGCAATACCGAGCGGCAGCGTGGCGAAGGCGGCGAACAGCAGCAGCAGATGCACCGCCACGGGGACGATCCGGTTCCGTGCCTGCATCAACAGATGCGCATAGGCATAACCAGCCAGCAGCAGCGACTGGAAGAATACCATGGCGACCGACCACACCGCCGGCGAGCCGCCGAGCCGCGGCAGCACCATCTTGGTGAACAGCGGCTGCACCGAGAACAGCAGCAGCGCGCTGACGAAGATCGCAGCGGTGTAGACCGTCAGCAGCAGCCGGTTGCGCGACGACGACGGCTGCTCCGTGGCGGCGGGTTGCACGATCGAATCCATGAATGCTCCGGCTCAAACCCGGCGGGCGCCGGACCGCGCGCAATGGAGCACAAGGCGCCTGCACGGGCAATAAAGTGTGGCGTGATGTTGCAGCAAGGAATGCTTGATATAGAGATGTCATTCCGGGGCGCCTCGGAGGCGAACCCGGAATCTCGAGATTCCGGGTCTGGTCCTTCGGACCATCCCGGAATAACAGTGGAACAACTTGAATCCCTCATGACGGAAACCGACGTCGTCATCATCGGCGCAGGCCATAACGGCCTCACCTGCGCGGCCTATCTCGCGATGGCGGGTCTGCGCGTGCGCGTGGTCGAGCGGCGCAAAGTGGTCGGCGGTGCGGCGGTGACGGAGGAGTTTCACCCCGGCTTTCGCAATTCGGTCGCGGCCTACACCGTGAGCCTGCTCAACCCGCAGGTGATCCGTGATCTCAGGCTCGCCGAGCAAGGCCTGCGCATCGTCGAGCGGCGTGCGCAGAATTTTCTGCCCGCGCCGGATGGCAGCTATCTCCTCACCGGCGAGGGGCGGACGAAAGCTTCGGTGGCGCGGCTCAGCGCGCATGATGCGGAAGCCCTCGACGGCTTCACGCGCGAGCTGGAAGACATCGCCGACGTGCTCAGGCGGTTCGTGCTGCGCGCCCCGCCGAACCTGCTCGACGGCTTCGGCACAAATGCGATCCGCGAGGCCGTGAACGCTTTGCAGAGCGCCAACATTCTGCGCGGCCTGACGCTGGAACAAAGCCGCAGCCTGCTCGATCTGTTCACGCGCTCGGCCGGCGAGATGCTGGACGAACGTTTCGAGCACGATCTGGTCAAGGCGCTGTTCGGCTTCGACGCCATCGTCGGCAACTATGCCAGCCCCTACGCCGCCGGCTCGGCCTATGTGATGCTTCATCACGCGTTCGGCGAGGTGAACGGCAAGAAGGGCGTCTGGGGCCACGCCATCGGCGGCATGGGCGCGATCACGCAGGCCATGGCACGCGCGGCACGCGACCGTGGCGTCGTGATCGACACGGATGCCGGCGTCCGCGAGGTCATCGTCGAGCGCGACCGCGCCGTCGGCGTCGTGCTGGAGAACGGCTCTGCGATCCGCGCGAAATATGTCGCGGCCAATGTCAATCCAAAGCTGCTCTACACGCGCCTGATCGCGGCCGAGGCTCTTCCGGCGGACTTCCTCGCCCGCATCCGGCACTGGAAGAACGGCTCCGGCACGTTCCGCATGAACGTGGCGCTGGACCACCTGCCCTCCTTCACGGCGCTATCAGGCGAGGGCGATCACCTCACCTCCGGCATCATCCTGGCGCCGAGTCTCGGCTATATGGATCGCGCCTGGCTCGACGCGCGCGCCCACGGCTGGAGCCGCGAGCCGGTGGTGGAAATGCTGATCCCCTCAACGCTCGACGACACGCTGGCTCCGGCCGGCAAGCATGTCGCGAGCCTGTTCTGCCAGCATGTCGCACCAAGCCTTCCCGATGGCAGGTCCTGGGACGACCATCGCGAAGAGGTCGCCGATCTGATGATCGCGACGGTGGACAAATATGCCCCGGGTTTTGCGGCGAGCGTGCTCGGCCGCCAGATCCTGTCTCCGCTCGATCTCGAGCGGCAATTCGGGCTGCTCGGCGGCGACATCTTCCACGGTGCGCTGACGCTGAACCAGTTGTTCTCGGCGCGGCCGATGCTGGGCCACGCCGATTATCGCGGGCCGCTGAGAGGCCTCTACCATTGCGGCTCCGGCGCCCACCCCGGCGGCGGCGTCACCGGCGCCCCCGGCCATAACGCGGCGCAGGCGATCCTGCGGGATCACCGCTCGCTGTTCGGAAGCCGTGGATAGGCCTGTGGATGGGTTGTGGACAGGCTGTCGAAAGGTTTGTGACCGGCCAGAGGATGTCTGGGCGAGACGGTCGGGAGCGATCCTGGGGAAAGCCGGTGGAAAAACGGCGGGGCAATCGCGGGAAAAGTGGCGGACAGGGCCCTGACAAGCAGGCGGATAAGCTGTGCAGCCCTTCGAAGACCGCGAGCCCCAAAGACCTCGCCCACCAGGGGAAACCCCTAGCGGGCGGTGATCAGGAATAGCCTTTGAAGAAAATAGCCCCCGCTTTGAAATGGCGGCGGAAATTACTTCAAGGAGGTGCTAATCGAAGTGAACTTCTCGTTCATGGTGGTGCCCAGCCCGTTCACCACGGTAATGATCGCCAGGGCGATGCCCGCGGCGATCAGGCCGTATTCGATCGCGGTTGCACCGGACTCGTCCGACCAGAACTTTTGAATCATGCGCTTCAAGACTCGCCTCCGTTTCAATTCCAAGCTGTGTTGGTTCGATTCCACATCCGGGAATGTACGGGGAACCCACTTCAGGCGGGTTAACCTGCGAACCGCAACTTGTCCGGAAACTCACCCGCAAAAGTTCCAAAAATTGAACTCAACGGAACCCTGAATGCAGCCTTCCCCCACCCATCGCGCCAGTTTTTCGATCGGCAGCGAAGCCGACGCCAAGCGCGTCGTCGATGTGCTCACCGAGGTGTTTTTCGACGGCGATGCGGCGGTCGCCGCCTTCGAACGGCCCGACGGACAATGGGACGTGACGCTGCATTTCGCCGATGCGCCGGATCAGGCATGGCTAGCCGAACTCGTTGCAACTTCAGCAGGAAATGAGATTGCGGTGACGCTCGCTTTCGACACGGTCGAAGCCAAGGACTGGGTCAAGGCCAGCCTTGAAGATCTCGTCCCGGTGCCGGCCGGGCGCTTCGTGGTGCACGGCAGCCACGATCGCGATCGTGTGGCGCCGAACAAGCTCGCCATCGAGATCGAGGCGGCGCTCGCCTTCGGCACCGGTCACCATGGCACGACGCGCGGCTGTTTACTTCTGCTTGACCATGTCCTGAAGAGTTCCCGTCCGAGGAACCTGCTCGACCTCGGCACCGGCACAGGCGTGCTGGCGATCGCAGCCGCAAAGGCGCTGCATCGCGCGGTGCTGGCCTCCGACATCGATCCGCCATCGGTGCGGGTGGCGGCTGAGAACGCCGCGCTCAATGAAGTGGGCAACCATGTGCGGGTGATCCGCGCCATCGGCTTTGCCGCGCCGGATTTTGCGCGTGCGGGGCCGTTCGACCTGGTGCTCGCCAATATCCTTGCCAATCCGTTGCGGCAATTGGCGAGCCCGATGGTGCGGCACCTTGCGCCTGGCGCCCGCGTCATCCTCTCCGGCCTCTTGACGCACCAGGCGCCCGCCGTGATCGCCGCCTACCGCGCGCGCGGCCTCGTGCCGGTGCGACACCTCAGGATCGAGGGATGGAGCAGTCTGTTGTTGCGGAAGCTCTCGTAGGGCGGGCAATGCGACTTGCCCGCCCTAGCTCGAAGAGCGAAGGCTGAAGCGTGCCCACCATTCTTTCTACAATCGCGTCATTTTACAATCGCGGAATGACGGTGGGCACGGCGCTCTGCGCCTTTGCCCACCCTACAAAATCTCGCGCTACTCCGCCGGCTTCTCGTCGCGGCGTGACGCGCGCTGCCCCTGCAAGGCACGCCGCGCGCGGCGCTCTGCGAAACGGTCGATCATCTGGCTGATGAGGCCGCGCGGCTTCTTCGGTGTCGGAGTTGTCGGGGCGCGGCGCGCCGGCGGCGAAATTTTCTCAAAGGTGAACGCTGGCATCGTGTGTCCCCTCGCCGTTGAGATGAACCACCTGCTCGAATTTCCCTGTCATCCGGACGAAGCGCAACTGCCGCATCCTTTACTCCACTCAACTCGAATGGAACTATTCAAGCACAGTCCATGCCAGATGCGCCGCAAATGCGTCTACATTGCGGACTGATCCCCATGATCCTAAAGTGATCCACCATGTTCGAAGCGCACTTCCAGACATTCGAGGAGCCGGAGGCCGGCATCGCGTTGGCGGCACGGCTGGCCGCACTTCGCGAAGAGCTTGCCCGTCGCAAGCTGACCGGCTTCGTCGTGCCACGTGCCGATCAGCAGCAGAACGAATATGTGCCGCCATCGGAAGAGCGGCTCGCCTGGTTGACCGGCTTTACGGGCTCGGCGGGGCTAGCCGTGGTTCTGTCGCATGAGGCTGCACTGTTTGTCGACGGCCGCTACACACTGCAGGCCGCCAAGCAGGTCGACGCCAAGGCGTGGGTGGTGGAATCGCTGATCGACCCACCGCCCGAGAGCTGGGTGGCGGCGCATCTGAAAGCCGGCGACCGCCTCGGATTTGATCCGTGGCTGCACACTTTTTCGGCAGCCGAACGACTGTCCGCGGCCTGCGCCAAGGCCGGCGCCGAGCTGGTCGCCGTCGACAGCAACCCGATCGACGCAGTCTGGCAGGACCGGCCGCAGCCGCCGCTCGCCCCCGTCGCCGTGCACAGCCTTCAGCATGCCGGTGTCACTGAAGCGGAGAAGCTGACGCAGATCAGGGCCGAGATCGCCAAGCTCGGCACCGATGCGCTGGTGCTGTCGGACAGCCACGCAGTGGCCTGGACCTTCAACATCCGCGGCGCCGACGTCGCCCATACCCCGCTGCCGCTGTCCTACGCCTTGGTGCCGAAAGACGGCCGTCCCACCATCTTCATCGACCACCGCAAGCTCTCCAACCTCACACGCGACCATCTCGAGCAGTCCGCCGACGTGCGCGAACCGGACGCCATGGCGCCGACGCTGATGGCGCTGGCCAAGAGTGGTGGATCGATCGCGCTCGACAACGCCACCGCCGCCGACGCACTCAGCCGGCTGATCACGGGCGCCGGCGGCAAGCCGGTGCGCGGCAGCGATCCGGTTGCACTGCTCAAGGCGGTCAAGAACGCGACCGAGATCAAGGGCACCAAGACGGCTCATTTGCGCGACGCTGTGGCGCTGGCGCGCTTCCTCGCATGGATCGATCGCGAGGCGCCAAGCGGCAAGCTCACCGAGATCGACGCGGTCGAGGCGCTGGAAACCTTCCGCCGCGACACCGGCGCGCTCAAGGACGTCTCGTTTCCCACCATCTCCGGCACCGGCCCGAACGGCGCCATCGTGCATTACCGCGTCACCCGCAAGAGCAACCGGCGGATCGCGTCCGGCGATCTCCTGCTGATCGATTCCGGCGCACAATATGAAGACGGCACTACCGACGTCACGCGCACCATGGCGGTGGGCGAGCCGACGGATGAGATGCGCGACCGCTTCACCCGCGTGCTGCGCGGTCACATCGCGATCGCGCGCGCCGTCTTTCCGGACGGCACCACGGGCGCGCAACTCGACACGCTGGCGCGGCAATATCTCTGGGCCGCCGGGCTCGATTTCGAGCACGGCACCGGCCACGGCGTCGGCAGCTATCTCTCGGTGCACGAAGGACCGGCGCGAATTTCGAAGCTCGGCACCACGCCGCTGAAGCGCGGCATGATCCTGTCCAACGAGCCCGGCTACTACAAGACCGACGGCTTCGGCATCCGTATCGAAAACCTCGAGCTGGTCGTCGCCGCCGAGGTCAAGGGCGCCGAGAAGCCGATGAACGCGTTCGAGACGCTGACCCTGGCGCCGATCGACCGCCGCCTGATCGATGTCGCGATGCTGAGCCGCGACGAGCTCGATTGGCTGAACGCCTATCATGCCCGCGTGAGGGACGACGTGCGGCCGGCGCTGGACGAGGCGACGAAGGCCTGGCTCGATCAGGCCACGGCGGAGCTGAAGGCGTAGTGCGCATAGCGCCACGCGGATTGTGCAAGGCTGTTACGACACGATAGGTGTCATGCCCGCGAAGGCGGGCATCCAGTACGCCGCAGCCCCTCGATGAATCATTACCGTCTCTGGAATACTGGATTCCCCGCCTTCGCGGGGAATGACACCGAACTTTCAGCGAAGCGCCCAAACGATCGCCATCGTGCCCTCATCATAACCGTCCCGAAATCCGAATAGCCGCATTCCGAATCGCCGATATCGGTCTTGCGTGGGCACGCTACAGTTGATTCGAATTCGGACGACGGACGACATATGCACGGCATGATCAGCAGGCCGCCGGACGCGGCGACGAAAAACATCGCGACTTCGCGCCTGGTGTTGCTGCTGCTGGTCGTGATGACCGGGGTCGCGCCGATCTCGCTCTACATCCTGGTTCCGGCACTGCCGGTGCTGGCGACGAATTTCGGCAGCGACATCTCGATCGCGCAGATGACGGTGTCGCTCTACATGGTCGGCATCGCGCTGTCGCAGCTGATCATGGGGCCGCTGTCGGACCGGTTCGGGCGGCGGCCGGTGCTGCTGGGAGGGCTGGCGCTGATGGTGGTTGCCAGCATCGGCTGCATTTTTGCAGAGACCCTGCCGCAATTGATCGCCGCACGCTTCTTCCAGGCGCTCGGCGGCGCATCCGGCATGGTGATTAGCCGAGCCATCATCCGCGACATCTACGAGCGCGACCGCGTCGCCTCGATGATCAGCCTCGTGGTCGCGGCGTTGATGATCGGGCAGATGGTCTCGCCGCTCACCGGCGGCCTGATCGAGACCGCGTTCGGCTGGCGCGCGATCTTCTACGCCATCACCATCGCCGCCATCGTCGTTGCCGTCGGTATCGCCTTCGCGCTGCCCGAGACCCGCCGCAGCCGCAGCGCCGGCAGCGGCTTCCGCGGCGATATCGGCACGCTGATCCGGAGCCGCGCCTTCGTCGGCTATGTGATGTGCCAGGTGCTCGCGTCCCAGATCATCTTCACCTTCGCCGGCGGCGGGCCCTACATCGTGGTGACGCAGATGGGCCGCAGCAGCGCCGAATACGGCGCCTGGTTCGCGACGACGGGCTTTGCGTTTCTGGTCGGCAATCTGCTCTGCGTGCGCTTTGCGCCGCGCCATTCGTTGGAGAAGCTGATCTGGTTCGGGCTCGCCCTGCAGCTCTGCGGCAGTTTTGCGAATCTGCTCTGGAGCTTCGCCGGCTGGAACGAGGCGCCCGCCTGGCTGTTCGGCACCCAGATGATCGTGATGGCCGGCAACGCCTTCGTGATGGCGAATTCCGCCGCCGGCGCCATCAGCATCCGTCCCGAAGCAGCCGGCACCGCCTCGGGCGCGATGGGCTTCCTGCAGCAAGGCATTGGCGCGCTGATGTCGCAATTCGGCGCCTATCTCGGCGGCCATTCCGCGACGACGCTGCCGCTGACATCAGCGGTTCTCGCGATCTCCCTGCTCTGCGCCGGCGTGATGATGTTCGTCGTGCCCCGCCGCGAGATGGTGCCGAGCGAGGCGTTGATCGAGCAGGCCGAGGAGGACGAGACGGGGATGATGTGAGGGGCGCTGCGCCGCCCCATCCCATCTTTGCGAAGAGCTGAAACGAAAGAGGCGGGGCTGGGCCCCGCCTCTCTCAACTCAAATCTGCGCTTGGCCTACGCCTGGCTCGCGATCGCCTTGCCGAGCGCGGCCTGCGCCGCTGCAAGCCGCGCGATCGGCACGCGGTAGGGCGAGCAGGAGACGTAGTCGAGACCGATATGGTGGCAGAAGGCGACGGAGGCGGGATCGCCGCCGTGCTCGCCGCAGATGCCGACCTTGAGCGAGGCGCGGGTCTTGCGGCCGCGGGCGACGCCGATCTTGACCAGCTCGCCGACGCCTTCCTGATCCAGCGAGATGAAGGGATCGACCGAGAGGATGCCCTTCGCGACGTACGGACCGAGGAAGCTGGCCGCATCGTCGCGGCTGATGCCGTAGGTCGTCTGCGTCAGGTCGTTGGTGCCGAACGAGAAGAACTCGGCCGACTGCGCGATCTCGCCCGCGAGCAGGCAGGCGCGCGGCAGCTCGATCATGGTGCCGACCTGATAGGCCAGCTTGGTGTTGGTCTCGCGCATCACGGCCTGTGCGGTGGCATCGATGCGCGCCTTGACCAGATCGAGCTCGGTCTTGGTCGCGATCAGCGGCACCATCACCTCGAGGCCGACGGCCTTGCCGGTGCGCTTCTGCGCCTCGACCGCCGCCTCGAAGATCGCGCGGGCCTGCATCTCGGCGATCTCGGGATAGGCGATCGCGATGCGGCAGCCGCGGAAGCCGAGCATCGGGTTGAACTCCGAGAGCTCGCGGGCACGGTCGGCGAGGCGCCGCGGGTCGGTGTTCATGGCGCGCGCCACTTCCTCGACCTCGGCATGGGTGTGCGGCAGGAACTCGTGCAGCGGCGGGTCGAGCAGACGGATCGTGACGGGCAGGCCCTTCATGATCTCGAACAGCTCGACGAAGTCGGCGCGCTGCATCGGCAGCAGTTTTGCGAGCGCGGCGCGGCGCGACTGCTCGTCCTCGGAGAGGATCATCTCGCGTACCGTGCGGATGCGCGTCTCCTCGAAGAACATGTGCTCGGTGCGGCAGAGGCCGATGCCTTCGGCGCCGAACTTGATCGCGGTGCGCGCGTCGTCGGGCGTGTCGCCATTGACGCGGACGCCGATCTTGCGGACCTGATCGGCCCAGTTCATCAGCGTGCCGAACTCGCCGGAGAGCTCCGGCTCGATCATCGGCATGCGGCCGGCGAGCACCTGGCCGAGCGAGCCGTCGATGGTGATGACGTCGCCGGTCTTGAAGGTGCGCGAGCCGATGCTCATGGTGCCGCGGCCGTAATCGACGCGGATGGTGCCGCAGCCGGAGACGCAGGGCTTGCCCATGCCGCGCGCGACGACCGCCGCGTGCGAGGTCATGCCGCCGCGCGTGGTCAGGATGCCTTCGGCGGCGTGCATGCCGTGGATGTCTTCTGGGCTGGTCTCGATGCGGACCAGAATGACCTTGCGTCCGTCGCCCTGAAGCTTGGCCGCCTCGTCCGAGGAGAACACGATCTCGCCGGAGGCAGCACCTGGCGAAGCCGGCAGGCCCGTGGCGATCACGTCGCGCTTGGCGTTGGGATCGATGGTCGGATGCAAGAGCTGGTCGAGCGAGGCCGGATCGATCCGCGTCACCGCTTCCTTCTTCGAGATCAGGCCCTCATTGGCGAGCTCGACCGCGATGCGCAGCGCCGCTTTCGCGGTGCGCTTGCCGCCGCGGGTCTGGAGCATCCAGAGCTTGCCCTGCTCGACCGTGAACTCCATGTCCTGCATGTCGCGGTAGTGCTTCTCGAGCAGCGTGTAGATCCGCGTCAGCTCCTTGAAGGCCTCCGGCATCGCCGATTCCATCGACGCCTTGTCGGAGCCCGACTCCTTGCGCGCTTCCTCGGTGATGTCCTGCGGCGTGCGGATGCCCGCCACCACGTCCTCGCCTTGCGCGTTGATCAGGAACTCGCCGTAGAGCTTGCTCTCGCCGGTCGAGGGATTGCGCGTGAAGGCAACGCCGGTCGCCGAGGTCTCGCCCATGTTGCCGAACACCATGGCCTGCACGTTGACCGCGGTGCCCCAGGACTCGGGAATGTCGTGCAGCTTGCGATAGGTCACCGCGCGCGCGTTCATCCAGGATGAGAACACCGCGCCGATCGCGCCCCAAAGCTGGTCGTGCGGATCCTGCGGGAATTCCTTCCCCGTCTCGCGCGCGACCGCGTCCTTGTACTTGCCGACCAGCTCGACCCAGTCGTCGGCGGAGAGATCGGTGTCGAGCGTGTAACCCTGGCTGTCCTTGAAGGTGTCGAGGATTTCCTCGAAGTGATGATGCTCGAAGCCGAGCACCACGTCGGAATACATCGTGATGAAGCGGCGATAGCTGTCATAGGCGAAGCGGCGGTCGCCCGACAGCTCGGCCAGCGCTTCCACGGTCTGGTCGTTGAGGCCGAGATTGAGCACGGTGTCCATCATGCCCGGCATCGAGGCGCGCGCGCCGGAGCGCACCGAGACGAGCAGCGGGTTCTTGGTGTCGCCGAACACCTTGCCGGTCAACTTGCCGACATACTCCAGCGCCTTCTCAACCTGCGGCTTCAGCTCCTTCGGGTAGGTCTTGTCGTGATCGTAGAAATAGGTGCAGACCGAGGTCGGGATGGTGAAGCCGGGAGGCACCGGCAGGCCGAGATTGGCCATCTCGGCGAGGTTGGCGCCCTTGCCGCCGAGCAGGTCGCGCATCTCCGAGCGGCCCTCGGCCTTGCCGTCACCGAACGTGAACACCCATTTGCCGGCCTTGGCCGCTGCCGGCGCCGCCTTGGGAGGCGCAGCCTTCTTCGGCGCGGGCTTCGCGGCGACCTTCGGCGGAGCGGCCTTGGTGACCGCCTTCACCGCAGGCTTTGCGGTGGGCTTAGCAGCGGCTTTGGCGACCGGCTTCGGCGCGCTCTTGGCCAGCGCCTTGCGGGCTGGCGGCGCTGCCTTCGCGGCGGCGGAGGGCTTTGATTTCGCTGGGATTTTCGCTGGGATTTTCTTGGGCTTCGAGGCGGCTTTGGCCATAGCTTGCACACAACCTGCGAGAGGAATGGGAAATCGCGGGCCTTACACCACTTTGGGCGGGCCCGCGCAAGACGGACAGTTCCAAAAAGTGAACGCCTAGAAGCGGAGCCACTTCAGGAGCCCGAGCCCGATCGCGCCGTTGACGATGAGGAAGATCGCGACGATGAGGTTGAGAAGCCGCGGCATGATCAGGATGAGCACGCCCGCAATCAACGACAGGATCGGCGAAATGTGGGCGACGGTGATGTGCATGAACTATCTTTCTGTGAGGTGAGGCGAATCGCGCGGATCATAACCGGCTGGGTTCCGGGAGTAGAGATGCGCAAGGGCTGCTGCGAGTTCCGGCCTCACGAAAACTGCCCGAAATTGCCGCGAATGCGGCAGGCCTTTTCCCGGAACATTGGCGGCGGGCAACGCATTGGCAACCGGTCGCGCCGCTGGCGCGTCCGAAGAATCACGTCGAAGGAGTTGTCCATGCGGAACAGGATTCTTGCTCTCGCAGCGCTCGCGGCCGCGACCAGTGCGCCCCTTGCCGCGCAGGCGCAAAGCGATGTCACGATCGGACGCGCGCCCGCCGTGGTCGACAGCGCGCCGACGATTGCGGTCGAACAGCGGCCGGCCTTCCGCGAATATGTCGTCGAGCAACGTGTGCCGGCCTTTCGCATTCCGGATCGCGTGGTGGTCGGCACCACCTTACCCGAAGCAGGCGTCACCTATTATGACGTACCGCAACGTTTCGGCGCCACGACCTATCGCTACACCGTCGTGAACGGCGAAACCGTGCTGGTCGAGCCGCGCTCGCGCCGCATCGTCGAGGTGCTGGACTAATAACGCTGCCGCTCCGTTCGATGTCCGGCGCGTCACATCAGGCTGGCGCGAGCAGTGTTAGATCGGACATCAGGCCCCGCCCGGTCCTCCCCCCGCCGGGCGGGGCTTTTTTGTTCTGTCATTCCGGGGCGCGCCACTTGGCGCGAGCCCGGAATCCATTTGTCAGCATAATGCGCGGCACGGTGGATTCCGGGCTCGCGCTCCGCGCGCCCCGGAATGACAGCGGTGTTTGCGGCGCGGCCGCGCCTCAATCCTGGATCTTCGAGAAATCCGCCACCGCACGCGTGGCGCTGCGGATCTCGTTGAGGAGCTTCAGGCGGTTCTCGCGCACCTTCGGATCGTCGTCGTTGACGCGCACCTTGTCGAAGAAGGCATCGACCGGCGGACGCAGCTTTGCCATCGCGCTCATGGCGCTCACATAGTCATCCCGAAATACAGCATCACGCGCTTGAGGTGCTATTTCGTCGATCGCCGCGGCCAGATCTCTTTCTTCGCTCAACGCATAGAGATTTGGATCGGGATCATCGTAATAGATTTTTCCGTCCTTCTTCTCTTCGATACGCAAGATATTCTCAGCGCGTTTCGTCCCAGCGAGGAGATTCTTGCCATCGCTCGTTTCGAGAAATTTTCCTAAGGCCTCGACACGACGAACGACAGACAGAAGCCCAACCTCTCGTCCGCCCAGGTCGAGAACAGCAGCGACCAAATCGTGCCGGGCCCCGTCTTCGCGCAACTGAACGGTTAAACGATCCTCGAAGAACACTCGGAATGAATCGCCAATGTCCGAGATTTCGACAGCGGAGAGACTCGGACGTATTTCCCTAATGTGCTTTTCAAGGAAATGACGCGGATAGAAATCAAATCCACGATCGAGAGCAATTCTAATCACGCCAAGTGCAGCTCGGCGCAAAGCGTACGGGTCTTTGCTTCCCGTGGGCTTTTCATCAATCGCCCAGAAACCCACCAAGGTATCAACCTTGTCCGCCAGTGCGACGGCAACGCTCACCGGATCGCTCGGCACCCGGTCAGTCGGTCCTTGTGGCTTGTAGTGCTCTTCGCATGCAGTGGCGACCGAAGCATCCTCGTCTTGAGCCAAGGCATAATACTTGCCCATAAGACCTTGCAATTCCGGGAACTCGCCGACGACTTCTGTCAGCAGGTCCGCTTTGGCCAGATGCGCGGCGCGCTTCGCTTTCACAGCGTCCGCCCCCACCAACGTCGCCATGTACTCAGCTAGCCGCTCTATGCGACCGATGCGCGCGGCCTGCGTGCCCAGTTTCGCATGGAACACGATCTGCTCGAACTTCGGCAGCCGGTCCTCGAGCTTGGTCTTCAGATCCGTCTCGTAGAAGAACTTCGCATCCGACAGCCGCGCGCGGATCACGCGCTCGTTGCCGGCGATGATGGTATTGCCACCGTCGGTCGCCTCGATATTGGCGACCAGGATGAACTTGCTGGCAAGCTTGCCCGTCTTGGGGTCGCGCACCACGAAGCACTTCTGGTTGTTGCGGATGGTGGCGCGGATGACTTCGTCGGGGGTCTTCAAGAATTCCGGTTCGAACGAGCCCATCAGCACGACCGGCCATTCGACGAGGCCGGCGACCTCGTCGAGCAGGTTCTGGTCCTCGACCAGCTCAAAACCTTGCGCGAAGGCGAGCTGCTTGGCGTCGGTGAGGATGGCATCCTTGCGGCGCTCGGGATCGAGCACGACTTTGGCGGCAAGCAGCTTTGCTTCATAATCCTCGAAACGGCGCACCTGAATTGGCGCCGGCGCGAGGAAGCGGTGGCCGTAAGTGGTCTGGCCGCTTTCGATGCCGTCGACCTCGAACTTCACGACATCGGGCTCTTCGGTCTCGAGGCCGAAGGTTGCGGTAATCGCGTGCAGCGGACGCACCCAGTTCAGCGAGCCGGGCTTGCCGGAGCGCGCGCCCCAGCGCATCGATTTCGGCCAGGGGAAGGTGCGGATGATGACGGGCAGGATTTCCGCGAGCACGTCGATCGCGTCGCGGCCGGGCTTCTCGATCAAGCCGATGTAGAAATCACCCTTGGGGTCGCGCTGGATTTTTGCTTCCTCCAGCGACTTCAATCCCGTCGCTTTGAGGAAGCCCTGCACGGCCGCCTCGGGCGCGCCGACTTTGGGGCCGCGGCGCTCGGTCTTCAGGTCAGGCTGGCGCGCAGGGATGCCGTGCACGGTGAGCGCAAGGCGCCGCGGCGTCGCAAACGCCTTCGCGCCCTCGTAGACCAGGCCTTCGGCAACCAGCTTGTCGGTGACCATGCGGCGGAGATCGTCGGCCGCCTTTCCTTGCATGCGCGCGGGGATTTCTTCCGAGAACAGCTCAAGCAAAAGTTCGGGCATCAGGCCGCTCCGCCCGCTTCAGTGTGGATCCAGGCCTCGCCGCAAGCCTTGGCCAGCTCGCGGACGCGCAGAATGTAGCTCTGCCGCTCGGTCACGGAGATCACGCCACGCGCGTCGAGCAGGTTGAAGACGTGGCTCGCCTTGATGCACTGGTCGTAGGCCGGCAGCGCCATCAGATGCTGCTTCTTGTTGCCGCCGTCGCGCCAGCCGGCATCGAGATATTTCCGGCAGGCCGCCTCGGCCATCTTGAACTGCTCGAACAGCATCGCGGTGTCGGCGTATTCAAAGTTGTGCCGGGAATATTCCTGCTCGGCCTGCAGGAACACGTCGCCATAGGTGACCTTGGCATCGCCCTCGCGGCCGTTGAAGTTGAGGTCGTAGACGCGGTCGACGCCCTGCACATACATCGCGAGGCGCTCGAGCCCGTAGGTGAGCTCGCCCGCGACCGGCGCGCATTCGAAGCCCGCGACCTGCTGAAAGTAAGTGAACTGGCTGACTTCCATGCCGTCGCACCAGCACTCCCAACCGAGGCCCCAGGCGCCCAGGGTCGGGCTCTCCCAATCGTCCTCGACGAAACGGATGTCGTGCACGGCGGAATCGATGCCGATCGCGGCGAGCGACTTCAGGTACAGCTCCTGAAGGTTCGGCGGCGACGGCTTCATGATCACCTGGAACTGGTAATAGTGCTGCATCCGGTTCGGGTTCTCGCCATAGCGGCCGTCCTTGGGCCGGCGCGAGGGCTGCACATAGGCAGCGTTCCAGGGTTTGGGCCCGAGCGCGCGCAGCGTGGTCGCCGGATGGAAGGTGCCCGCGCCCATCTCCATGTCGTAGGGCTGCAGGATCACGCAGCCCTGCTCGGCCCAGAACCGCTGGAGCGCTAGGATGAAGCCCTGGAACGAGCGTTCCGGGCGCATATGGGCGGGCAATGAGGCGTCCATCGTCAGATCGGGCTCTCGCGGGGGGTTTTGAATCGCGCGGGACCGTATCGACGGCGGGGATGGGAATCAAGGCGAAGGGGGGGCTTCTTACCTCTCCCGCTTGCGGGGGAGGTCGGCGCGAAGCGCCGGGAGAGGGTTCTGTCCTCTGGGGGGTTCTCGCCTGTGGAGAGAGTCCCTCCCCAGCCCTCCCCCGCAAGCGGGAGAGGGAGCGCACCTGTGCGTGGGGAGAAAGGCCTAACCCGGCCGGTAAGCTCCGGTCACGGGGTCACGCTTCAGCGTCTGGATATCCCCCATGCGGGCGGCCTCAGCGACGCGCGACAGGCGCATCTCCTCCAGTTCCTGGTTGATCCGGACAGCGGTCTTGTAGGCCCAGCGGACCACGGCAAGCCCGCCCAGGACGCCCGCGAAAGCGACGAACGGCGGCATCGGTCGATCCTCGTCTCATGCTCAGCCCCCACACGCATTGTTGCGCAGATGGACCTGCGCCGCAATTGGTGCCGTCCGGGCGAAATGGCGCGGGAGCGCGAGCCCTAGAACCCGAATTTCGCCCAAATCGCCCGCGTTTCGACCGCCGAGATCAGCTCGTCCGGCAGGCCGGCCATTGATTCCAGGGCCGAAAGCTGCCCCGCGCCGGGCGATTTCCGGCCCAAAAAGCCGGAGAGCAGCCCGGTCGGCTGCGCGATCACGGGGGTGAGAACCTTCTCGCCGTAGCGGGCACGAAGAGTTGAGCGGAGATCGCCGATGCTGTCGGCGAGCCCCAGCGCGATCGCGCTTTCGCCCGCCCAGTATTCGCCCGTGAACAGCGTGTCGTCGGCTCCCTTCAGCCGGGCGCCGCGGCTTTCCTTCACCAGCGAGATGAAGATCTGGTGGATCTCGCGCTGGATCGCCTTCAGTCGCATGACGTCATCGGGGTTTTCCGGAAGGAACGGGTCGAGCATCGCCTTGTGCTCGCCTGACGTGTAGAGGCGCCGCTCGATGCCGAGCCGCCTGATCGCCTCCTGGAAACCGAAACTGCCGCCGACCACGCCGATCGAGCCGAGGATCGAAGAGGGATCGCAGATGATCTCGTCGCCGGCGCAGGCGATCATGTAGCCGCCGGAGGCCGCGACGTCCTCGACGAACACGAGCACCGGCAGCTTCTTCTCCGCGGCAAGCTGCTTGATGCGCAAGAAGATCTGGCGCGACTGCACCGGCGAGCCGCCGGGCGAGTTGATCACCAGCGCCACCGCCTTGGCGTGCCGGTAGGAAAACGCGCGCTCGAGCACCCGCGCGACGCCGGCAAGCGTCAGGCCCGGACGCAGCGGCGTCACCGCACCGATTACACCCGACAGCCGCACCACCGGCACGACCGCCGTGCCGGGACGAAAGCGCGCCGGCAGATATTGCATGAGCTTGTCGGCCAGGCCGGAACTCTCACGATCGTTCAATTGTTCGTCCATGGCCTTACCTCTGATTAACCATTTCTTATCACGCGAGTGTCATTGAAAGTGCCTGGAACGTCTTTTGCAGAATCCCCGTTGGGAAGCTGCAATAGGCAGCGGAGGAAACGCCATGAAGATCTATCTGCTGTTGCTGCTGATCGGTGCGCTTTTCACGGCGATTCGCTTTACGTCCCCGCAAGAGCAGCAGACGGAATCGCTGCCGCAGTAAGCCGTCACGGCTCCGCCAGCGGCAACGCCGCCCTCCCCTCCAGAATATCCCGCACCTCTTTTTTAGGCACGTTTGACTCCTCGTTAAGCATGAGCCCGGGCAGCAATCGCGTCGGTGCCCGGCCGCCTTTGACTGCGCGCACCAGCACGCGGATCGCGGGCTTCCCCGCTTCGCCATGAACCGGCAGGATCGCAAGGCTGCCGAAGCCGCGTGACAGCGCTGCCATGACGTCGCCGAGACCGTCCGCGCGCCAGATCAGAGTCAGCACGCCGCTCGATCGGAGAATACGCCGGGCTGCATGCACCCACGCATGCAGCGTCTCCTCTGTCGCCACATGCGCGATGTGGCGCGCCTGATCCGGTGAGCCGCGATGGCGTGCGGGGTCGTTGAAGGGCGGGTTCATCAGCACGGCGTCGGCGCTGTCGGGCAGAAGTCCGTTCGCTGCAAACGCCTGCGCATCGGCGGTGACGTCGAGCACGATGACCTCGGCGGCGATCGCGTTCGCCGCGGCGTTGGCCCGCGCGAGCTCCGCCAGTTCCGGATCGATCTCGACCAGGCTGAGCCTGATCCCCGCGACGCGCCGCGCAAGCGCAAGCCCCGCCGTGCCGATGCCAGCGCCAAAGTCGACCACGCGGTCCCCCGCCTTAGCGTCGATCGCCGCTGCGAGCAGGACGGCGTCGTGCCCGGCGCGATGGCCGGACCGCTTCTGCATCAAGCGCAACTGCCCGCCGAGAAAGGCGTCCTCGGTAATATCCGCGGCCTCAATCATCGCCGCGCAATTCGTGGCTGAGGCCGGCCTCGGTGAGGAGCGCCCTGGCCTCCTCGGCGTCGTCCTCATGAACCAGGATCCGCCGCGGCAATATGCCGAGGGAGCCTTCGATGATGCTCATGTTCTGGTCGAGCACCAGATGGTGGATGTTGGCACCGTCGAGCAGCGCGCCGATCGCCGACACCAGCACCATATCGTTGGTCCGAACCAGTTCACGCAAAACGCAGATCTCCTGCCTGAAAGTGGCTAACGCGGCAAATGTCAATGGTTCCGCGGGCCTTGCCGCATTCGCCGCCAGTTTCTATTGTATTTCCATCAGAATAGCCCTTCCGGGGCAAATATTGGAGACCGGCGTGGCCGTCATCGTACCTTTCGAAACTCCCGGCGCGTCGATCGAAGAGCTGGTTGCCCTTGTCGCCCCCGATATGGAGCGCGTCAATGCCACGATCCTGTCGCGGACCGGGTCGGACGTGACCATGATCCCGGAAGTGGCCAACCACCTGATCTCCTCCGGGGGAAAACGCCTGCGGCCGATGCTGACGCTCGCCATGGCCAACCTCGCCGGCTACAACGGTGATGGCCATATCAAGTTAGCTGCCTCCGTCGAGTTCATGCATACTGCGACGCTCCTGCACGACGACGTCGTCGACGAGAGCGAGATGCGCCGCGGCAAGCTGTCGGCGCGCATGCTTTGGGGCAATGAGGCGAGCGTGCTGGTCGGCGACTTCCTGCTGGGCCAGGCCTTCCGCATGATGGTCGAGGTCGGCTCGCTGCGCGCGCTCGACATCCTCTCCGCGGCCGCCGCCACCATCGCCGAGGGCGAGGTGATGCAGCTTGCCGCCGCCAAGAACACCGCGACCACCGAGGACGAATATCTTGCGGTGATCCGCGGCAAGACGGCCGAATTGTTCGCCGCCGCCTGCGAGGTCGGCCCGGTCATCGCCAACCGCCCGAAGGCGGAGCAGACCGCCTGCCGCTCGGTCGGCATGAATCTCGGCATCGCCTTCCAGCTCGTCGACGACGTGCTCGACTACGGCGGCAAGAGCGCCAAGCTCGGCAAGAACACCGGCGACGATTTCCGCGAAGGCAAGATCACGCTGCCCGTCGTGCTCGCCTTCCGCCGCGGCAACGACACCGAGCGCGCCTTCTGGATCCGTGCGCTGGAGCGCGGCGAGATCGGCGATTCCGATCTCGATCACGCCATCGGCCTGATGAACAAGCACCGCGCGCTGGAGGACACGCTGAGCCGCGCCCAGCACTACGGCGCCATGGCCGTGGATGCGCTGGCGCTGTTCCCGCCCTCGCCAATGAAGAGCGCGCTGGAGCAGGTCGTGGCGTTTTGCTTGGCACGGTCGCATTAGGCCTGACGCCCTTCGTGGCCTCAGTTACGCTCCGGCACCTCAGGGTGACGGTGACGGATGAGTGCGCGCTGCTTCCACAGCGTCATTGCGAGCGCAGCGAAGCAATCCAGAATCCCGCCGCGGAGACGACCTGGATTGCTTCGCTGCGCTCGCAATGACGAGGTCTGGCGCCACCGGCACCGCTCGCTCTCATGTCCCGGACGCACTGCAGCGTGAAACGCTGCTGCGCAGAGCCGGGACCCATGCGACGTCCAGCGATCAGCACGATGGGCCCCGGCTCCGCAGCGCACCGCCAAGGGGCGCTGCGCTGCGTCCGGGGCACGAGAGCGTCTGTTCAGCAACTGCGCTTTATTCTCATTCGCTCCACATGCGTCGCCCATCAGTTACTTGCATTTTGCAAGTGACTGCCCTACCTTCCCCGCCATGCAGCCCAAATCCCCTTCCATGCTGGAATGCCCGGTCGGCCGCGCGGTGGAGACGGTCGGCGAATGGTGGAGCATCCTGATTCTGCGCGATGCGTTTCAGGGTGCGACGAAGTTCGACGAGTTCTCGCAAAGCCTCGGCATTGCGCCGAACATCCTGTCGCGGCGGCTTGCGCATCTGACCGAAAGCGGCATGTTCGTGCGTCGCCGCTATCAGGAGCGCCCGCCGCGCTACGAATATGTGCTGACCGACAAGGCGCGGGATTTCTTCCCCGTGATCGCTACGCTGCTGGCCTGGGGCAACAAGCATCTCGCGCCGAAGGGCGCATCCATCCTGCTGGCGAACCGGGGCGACGTCCGCCCGTTCGAGCCGGTCGTGGTCGATGCCGTCGACAAGCGCCCGATCACGCTCGCCAATGCGGTCGTCGTCGCGGGTCCCCGCGCCAGTCGCGGCATGCGCGCGCGGCTCGCTTCGCTCAAAGCCATGAACCCGGCCGTCGCGCCGGCCGGAGACTGACATGCGTCGTATCGTCGTGACGGGAATGGGCGCGGTGTCGCCGCTTGGCTGCGGCGTCGAACTGACGTGGCGGCGGCTGCTCGCGGGGCAAAGCGGGCTGCGCCCGTTGCAGGAATGGGCGGAGGCGCTGCCGGCGCGCATCGCAGGTCTCGTGCCCGACAAGGCCGATGATGCCGAAGGCGGTTTTGATCCGGCGCACGCCGCCGCGCCCAAGGATCAGCGCAAGATGGACCGCTTCATCCTGTTTGCGCTGCTCGCCACGGCGGAAGCCGTCGCGCAGGCCAAATGGACGCCGCAGGATGCAGGCGCGCTGGAACGCACCGCGACGATCATCGCATCCGGCGTCGGCGGCTTTCCGGCCATGGCGGAGGCGGTGCGCATCACCGAGCAGCGCGGCGCGCGCCGGCTGTCGCCGTTCACGATCCCCTCGTTCCTCGCCAATCTCGCCGCCGGCCACGTCTCGATCAAATACGGCTACAAGGGCGCGCTAGGCACGCCCGTCACCGCCTGCGCCGCCGGCGTGCAGGCGATCGGCGATGCCGCGCGCATGATCCGATCAGGCGAAGCAGACGTTGCGATCTGCGGCGGCGCGGAGGCCTGCATCGACATCGTTAGCCTCGGCGGCTTTGCGGCGGCGCGTGCACTATCGAGCGGCTTCAACGACGAGCCCGCGCGCGCCTCGCGTCCGTTCGATCGCAACCGCGACGGTTTCGTCATGGGCGAAGGCGCCGGCATCCTGGTGATCGAGGCGCTGGAGCATGCGCAAGCCCGCGGCGCCACCCCGATCGCCGAGATCGTCGGCTACGGCACGACCGCGGACGCCTATCACATGACGTCGGGGCCGCCGGATGGCGACGGTGCGCGCCGCGCCATGGAGATCGCGCTCCGGCAGGCCAAGCTTGCGCCTGCCGATGTGCAGCACCTCAACGCGCATGCGACCTCGACACCGGCCGGCGACGAGAGCGAGCTTGGCGCGATCGGCGCGCTGTTCGGCCGCAACCGCGGCATTGCCGTGAGCGCGACCAAGTCGGCAACGGGTCACCTGCTCGGCGCCGCCGGCGGACTGGAAGCGATCTTCACCGTGCTTGCCTTGCGCGACCAGATCGCGCCGCCCACGCTCAATCTCGAAAACCCCGATGCGGGCGCTGAAGGCATCGACATCGTCGCAGGTAGCGCGCGGCCGATGCCGATGCGGCATGCCATCTCCAACGGCTTCGGCTTCGGCGGGGTGAATGCCAGCGTGATCTTCCGCCGGATGGGCTGAATGAGAGGCCTTGCAATCGCCGCCCGCTCCGCTACCAAAACGGGATGATCGAAACGAATTTCTGGCTGTTCCTGGCCGCAGCTCTCCTCATTGCCGCAATTCCCGGCCCCGGCATTTTTTACGTCGCGGCACGAACCTTGTCGGAGGGGCGCACCAGCGGCTTTGCCTCGACCGCGGGCACGGCGCTGGGCGGATTGGTTCATGTGGTCGCGGGCAGCCTCGGCATCTCCGCCATCATCCTGGCCAGCGCGGAGCTGTTTGCCGCCGTGAAATTCGTCGGCGCGCTCTATCTGGTCTGGCTCGGCATCAAGACGTTTCGCAGCGCCGGCAGCAACCTGTCGCTTGGGAGCGAGCCCATCGGTGACAAGCGCGCGTTCCGCGACGGCGTGCTGGTCGAGGCGCTCAATCCGAAGACCGCGGCGTTCTTCCTCGCCTTCATTCCGCAGTTTCTCGATCCCGCTGCATCGAACCCGACGCTGCAATTCATCCTGCTGGGTGCGATCTCGGTGGCGTTGAACACGCTCGCCGATGTCGTGGTGGTGCTGATGGCCTCGGCGACGCGCGCGCAGCTGATCGAACGGCCGCTTCTGATGCGGCGCCTCACGCAGGGCTCCGGCGTTTTCATCGCGAGCCTCGGCCTCTCGCTCGCCCTGGCGCGGCGGCCGGCAAATGGCTAGCGCCCCGCAAGACAGCTTCTATGAATCGCACGGCCTGCGGCTGCATTACGCCGACTGGGGCAACGAGGGCGCACCCGTCGCCATCCTGGTCCACGGCGGTCGCGATCATTGCCGCAGCTGGGATCACATCGCGCGCTCGCTGCAACCGCATTTTCGCGTCGTCGCGCCCGACCTGCGTGGTCATGGCGATTCCGACTGGACGAAAGGCGGCAGCTACGCGCTGACAGAATATGTCTACGATCTCGCGCCGCTGGTTCGCAGCATCGCAGCGCCTCAGGTCACTCTGATCGGCCATTCGATGGGCGGCATGGTGAGCTTGATCTTTTCGGGCGCATTCCCCGAACGGGTCACCAAGCTCGTCGTCCTCGACGGCGTGACCATGCTGCCGGATACAGCAAAGCCGCCGGCGCATGAGCGCATCGGCAAATGGGTCGCCCAGCTCGACAGGCTGCACGACCGCACCCCGCGCCGCTATGCGACGCTCGAAGACGCCGCCGCGCAGATGATGCTGCATAACAGGCGCCTCGCCCGCGACCTCGCGCTGCATCTCGCCACGCATGGCGCGCGGCGGAACGAGGACGGCAGCTATAGCTGGAAGTTCGATCCCTACCAGCGCGCCGCTGCGCCGCACCGGCTCTGGCCCGACGATCACATCGAACTGTGGTCGCGCATTACGTGCCCGACATTGCTGCTCAATGCCGGCGAAAGCTTTCTGGCGGGCGCCAGAGCGGCGGGCCTGGAGCGCTATTTCCAGAACGCGCGCGTTAAGACCATCGCCGGGGCGGGACACTGGCTGCAGCACGACAAGCCGCAGGAGGTGTTGGGCGAGATCCGGCGGTTTCTGGGATTGGCTGAGGACAGCGGCGACTAGCTCGCTGCCGTAGGGTAGGCAAAGGCGCAACGGCGCCGTGCCCACCATGCATCCAGATTGCGCGAATGGATTGGTGGGCACGCATCACGCAGCTACATCCACGTCATTGCGAGCGTAGCGAAGCAATCCAGGCTGCCACCGCGGAGGGATTCTGGATTGCTTCGCTGCGCTCGCAATGACGGATAGAGCTAGCTCAACGTGCCCGCATGCACCCACCAGCCGGGGTGATCGCGGCGAATCTTTTCAGCGGCGGCATGCGCCTCCGCAGGCGCGCCGTAGATCGCAAAGCACGTCGCGCCCGAGCCGGACATGCGGGCGAGCTTGACGCCGGCGGAGGAGCGCAAGGCTTCCAGCACCTCGCCGATCACGGGCTCGATCCGCAGGGCAGGCGGCTCGAGGTCGTTGCCGACGGTGTCGAGGACCTCGACCCAATCGGAAATCGAGCCGCCCTCCTCCGGCCAGGCCGGCGCGCGGATGACGTCGGTGACGCCAACGCGGAGTTCGCCGTTGCGCAGGCCCAGCGCCTGGAACACGTCCTTGGTGGCAACCGGCACGCGCGGATTGACCATGACGCAGGGCATGCTCGGCAGCGCGAGCGGCAGCAGCTGCTCGCCGACGCCGGTCATGTCGCAGGCGCGCGAGAGCAGGCACACCGGCACGTCGGCGCCGGTCGCGAGCGCGACCTTCTGAATGCGGGGATCGTCAAGCGACAGATCGTTGAGACGCGCCAGGAGCCGCAGCGCCGCCGCGGCATCCGCCGAGCCGCCGCCGATGCCGGCCGCAACCGGGAGCACCTTGTCGAGCGCGAAGGCGCCCAGCTTCAGCCCAGGGACGGCTTCGGCCAGCAGCTTGGCCGCCTTGAGCACCAAATTGTCGGCGGTATCGCCGCAGGCGGCAGCCAGCGGCCCCGTCGTGGTCAGCTTCAGCTCGTCGCCCGGCTCCAGCATCAGCCGGTCGGCGCAGTCGGCGAACGCGACCACGCTTTCGAGATCATGATAGCCATCGGCACGACGGCCGACGACGCGAAGGCTCAAATTGACCTTCGCCCGCCCCTCTTCAATCAACGCCGACATTGGCGATCAGCCCCCAAAGACTCACTTGTCTGCGCATGATCTTATCGGAAAACCGCTACACACTTTTCCGGATCATGCGCGTAGCTTAACCGCCCTTGCCGTCGTCCTTCTTCTTCTCGGCCTGCGCCGCAGAAGAGTTCGAATTGTCGTCGGGAAGGCCACCAGCGATCTTGGCCTCGATCTTCGGCAGCTCTTCCGGCTCGGGCTTGAGATCGCGCGCATGCGACCACTGGAATTTGGCCTCCAGCGTGCGGCCGACGCGCCAATAGGCATCGCCGAGATGGTCGTTGATGGTGGGATCCTCGGGCTTGAGATCGATCGCGCGCTCGAGGTTCTTCACCGCCTCCTCGTAATTGCCGATGCGGTAATAGGCCCAGCCGAGGGAGTCGACGATGTAGCCGTCGTCGGGACGTTGCTCGACGGCACGCTTGATCATCTTCATGCCTTCGTCGAGATTCACGCCCTGGTCGATCCAGGAATAACCGAGATAGTTGAGGACGTGCGGCTGGTCGGGCTGCAGCTCCAGCGCCTTCTTCATGTCGGCCTCGGCCTTGGCCCATTGCTTGGAGCGCTCCTCGCAGATGCCGCGATAATAGTACCAGACGCTGTTGGCCTTGTCGTTGCCGGCAGGCAGCACGTCGATGCCTTTCGAATAGGTCGCGCCGCACTCGCCAAAGCGCTTGCGGCCGCGCTCGATATTGCCGAGCGCCATGATGGCTTCGAGGTCCTTGGCATCCTCCGTCGTGACGCCCTTGAGGATCTTGATCGCGTCGTCGGTGCGGTCGGCGGAATCGAGATCGATGGCGAGCTGGATCTGCGCGTTGCGCTTGAGCGGCGAGTTCGCGGGCACGCGCTCATAGACCTTGATCGCCATCTGCGGCCGCTTCACCGATTCATAGAGATCGGCGAGCGAGAGCAGCGCCAGCGGATGGCTCGGCTGCAGGTAGAGCGAGAGCTGGAGATAGACCAGCGCCAGATCCTCGCCGCCGCGGCGGGTCAGCGTCGCGCCGATGCCGTAGAGGGCTTCGGCAGCGCCAGCCTGCGCGGAATCGACCAGCGGCGGCATCTTCTTGCCGGCCTTGGTGTCGCGCAGGCCTTCCTGGATCAGCGGATGGCGTGCGAGCTTCTTGTCGAAAGCCTGATAGACATTGGTGGCCGCGGCGGAATCCTTGTTGCGCGACAGCCAGCGCGCATAGGCCTCGGTCACGCGCAGCATGGAATCGTCGAGCTTGTAGGCGCGCTCGAAGCGGGTGCCGGCGTCCTTCTCCTTGCCGGAGAGCTCCAGGATCATGCCGGTGTGAAGGTCCTTGAACAGCGGGTACCATTCCGGACCTGCCAGCTTGTCGATGGTGGCGACACCGCCCTTGGCATCGCCCGCACCATAGGCGGCCCAGCCCGACAGCAGCGTGGCGACGAGATCGGTGATGGGACCGCGGATCGACTGGTTGATGTTGGTCTGCGCGGCCGCGTACTTCTTCACCTTGAGATCATGCACGCCCACGACGAGGCGCGCGACGCGATTGGTCTTGTCGATGGTGAGGATGCGCTCGGCGAGCTTGACCGCCTCGTCGATGTCGCCGTCGGCGACCGACGAGATGAAGGCACGATCGAGCAGCTCGTTGTTCTTGGGATCGGTGCGGAGCGCCGAACGGTAGAATGCTGCGGCCGATGCCGCGTCGCGCTCGACGCTGGCGTGGCGGGCGGCGAGATAGCTGCCGGCGCCGGTGAGCGACTTCAGATCGTTTCGCGTCGGGAATTGCGCCGCCGTGTTCTCCGGATGATCCGGCGTCTGCGCCAGGACTGCGCCGGGGACCGTCGCGATCGCAGAGCCCATGAGGGCGATGGCGGCAGCAGTCCAGCGGTTGAAACGATTTGAAAACATCAGGGCTCGCCTTGAGTTGGTGGTGCCTGGGTTTGCAGCAGAAGGCCGTATCGCAAGCGAACGCGGCCGGTGACATCCGGACCCGGAACCGTCAGGCCGACAATGCCGCTTTTGGCGCTTCGCCGCAAGGATTCGGACCGGCCGCTCCCCTCCGCACGCCCCCAAATCGGCCAAGTTCGATCAGGAGCAGCCCAAGACGCCGCCACTATGGCCTTATCGTGGCCGCGGCGGGTCGCCGCAGCCTCGTCCTCACGGGAACGTGCGCCCTGGTCACCCGTGCGATGTGCCCCTCACATCGCCTCGTAGTTCGGGCCGCCGCCGCCCTCCGGGGGAACCCAGGTGATGTTGCCGTTGGGATCCTTGACGTCGCAGGTCTTGCAGTGGACGCAGTTCTGGGCGTTGATCTGGAAGCGCGGACCGGAGCCCTCCTCGATCCATTCATAGACGCCAGCCGGGCAATAGCGATTCGAGGGGCCGGCGTAGACGTCGTGCTCGGAGGTCTTCTGAAGGTTCATGTCGGTGACCTTCAGATGGATCGGCTGATCCTCCTCGTGATTGGTGTTGGACAGGAACACCGAGGACAGCTTGTCGAACGTGATCTTGCCGTCGGGCTTCGGGTAGGTCCTGGGCGCGTAGCTCTTGGCCGGATCGAGCGTGGCGCGGTCGGGCTTGACGTGCGACTGCGTGCCAAACAGCGAGGCGCCGAACAGCGTATTGCACCACATGTCGAAGCCGCCCAGCGCGACG
The DNA here is from genome assembly GCF_053629095.1 of Bradyrhizobium sp. USDA 372. Classification (NCBI taxonomy): domain Bacteria; kingdom Pseudomonadati; phylum Pseudomonadota; class Alphaproteobacteria; order Hyphomicrobiales; family Nitrobacteraceae; genus Bradyrhizobium; species Bradyrhizobium sp. USDA 372. The sequence goes on from NZ_JBRJHR010000001.1 coordinate 2,272,559, forward strand.
CCGAGCACGGTGCCGAATTTCGACCACAATGGCTTGACGTTGCGGACCACGAACAGGTCCTTGCCGACCGATGAGGAGCGCCAGGCGTTCTCGTATTCGACGAGCTCGTCATTGGCGCGGTCGGCGGCGAGCGCGGCCGCAACATGTTCGGCAGCCAGCATGCCGGTGCCCATCGCATTGTGCACGCCCTTGATGCGCGGCACGTTGACGAAGCCGGCCGCGCAGCCGATCAGCGCGCCGCCGGGGAAGCTCAGCTTCGGCACCGACTGATAGCCGCCCTCGGTGATCGCGCGCGCGCCGTAGGCGAGCCGCTTGGCGCCTTCGAACGTGCCGCGGATCGAGGGATGGGTCTTGAAGCGCTGGAATTCGTCGAACGGCGATAGATAGGGATCGTCGTAGTTCAGATGCACGACGAAGCCGACCGCGACGAGATTGTCGTCGTAGTGATAAAGGAACGAGCCGCCACCGGTCTTGAGGTCAAGCGGCCAGCCGAATGAATGCTGGATCAAGCCCTTCTGGTGCTTGGCGGGATCAATCTGCCAGACCTCCTTGAGGCCGATGCCGAACTTCGGCGGCTCGCTCTTGGCGTCGAGGGCGAATTTGTTGATGAGCTGCTTGGTCAGGCTGCCTCGGGCGCCTTCGGCGAACAGCGTGTACTTGCCGAGCAATTCCATGCCGCGGGTGTAGGAATCCTTCGGCTTGCCGTCGCGGCCGATGCCCATGTCGCCGGTGGCGATGCCCTTGACCTTGCCCTCCTCGTCATAGAGCACCTCGGCCGCCGCAAAGCCCGGATAGATCTCGACGCCGAGCGCTTCGGCCTTGCGCGCCAGCCAGCGGCAGACATTGCCGAGCGAGCCGATGTAGCAGTGATGATTGTCCATCAGCGGCGGCATCATGAAATTCGGCAGCTTGATCGCGCCGCCGCCGGTCATCCAGTAGAAGCGATCGTCCTTGACCTGCGTCTTCAGCGGGCAGTCGGCATCCTCGCGCCAGTCCGGGATCAGCTTGTCGAGGCCCGCGGGATCAATGACGGCGCCCGAGAGGATGTGCGCACCAACCTCGGAGCCCTTCTCCACCACGACCACATTGACATCAGCATTGAGCTGCTTCAGCCGGATCGCGGCCGCCAGACCCGACGGGCCGGCGCCGACGATGACGACGTCGAATTCCATGGATTCGCGCGGGGGAAGTTCTTCGGTGCTCATCTGATCTCAGCCCTTGAGACGGTCCTCGGTCGTTTGCGCCCCCTTGTTTCCGATTTTTCCCGGGTAGGACAACCTCGGAATCGCGTTCCGCCGGGATGCAAGGCCGCTCAAGGTGATATAAAAGTCAGACTTTCCCATGATCCCCGAACCCGCACCCACCGTCCGAGAGCTGCTCGCCTTCTATCTGGAGGCCGGTGTCGACTGCGCGCTTGCGGAGGAGCCGATAGACCGCCTGGCGGAAATCGATACGCCGCCACCCAGTCCGCGCGCGGCCCCGCAAGCCGAGGCGCCGCGCCCGGTCGCCGCGCCCGCGGTCATGCGCGGGGAATCTACGCCTGCACCGGAGGTCGCCATCGCCTCGGCACGCGAGGCAGCGCGCACCGCGCCGACCCTGGAGGCGCTGCGCGAGCTGATGCAGAATTTCGAGGGCTGCGCGTTGAAGCACACGGCGACGCGGCTGGTGTTCGCCGACGGCAACCCGCAGGCGCGCATCATGTTCGTCGGCGAGGCGCCCGGCCGCGACGAGGACATCGAGGGACTGCCCTTCGTCGGGCGCAGCGGCAAGCTGCTCGATCTGATGATCGGAGCCATCGGCCTCAACCGCACCACCGCCTACATCGCCAACGTCATTCCCTGGCGGCCGCCCGGCAACCGCACGCCGACGCCGCAGGAGACGCAAATCTGCCTGCCCTTCATCCAGCGCCAGATCGAGTTGGTGAACCCCGACGTGCTGGTGACGCTCGGCAATCCCTCGACGCAGACGTTGCTGGGAACGCGCGAAGGCATCATGCGGACGCGCGGGCGCTGGTTCGACTACGACACCGGCCAGCGGGTGATCCGCGCGCTGCCGACGTTCCACCCGGCCTATCTCTTGCGCTCGCCGGCCTACAAGCGGCTGGCCTGGCAGGACCTGCGATCGATCGCGAAGGCACTGGCGGGGACGTGAGGGGCCGGTCCCTTCCGTCATTGCGAGGAGCGAAGCGACGAAGCAATCCAGAATCCCTCTGCGGAAAGATTCTGGATTGCTTCGCTACGCTCGCAATGACGACGGAGAGAGCATACGCGGGCGTCACGTCCCCTTCGGCCGCACGATGGCCCAGCCGATGCGCAGGAGCTGCTGGCGGCCGGTCACCAGCCATTCGAAGGCCCGCGGCACTTCCGGCACGATGCCGGGGAAGCGCTTGAGGATCTCTGGCGGCGGGGTGCCGGCGGTGTCGGAGGCGCGCCAGACCACGACGCCGCCGGTCTCGCTGAACTTGGTCGGGTTCATCCACGGCGTACGCGCGGGGTCGGCGTCGATGAACAGATGCGGCCGGCCGGAATGCAGCGCGATCAGGCTGGCGAGCTGGGTTTCGCCGGCGACGGCCCGCAGGCGATGGTTGGTGCGGCGGGCGAAGCTCTCGTCGAAGAAATCAGAGATCGCGCGCGCCGGCATCGAGGTCGCAATTTCGTTGGCGCCCGTCCAGGGCAGGAACAGGATGGCGAGCACGACGCCGGCGGCGGGCGCGGCGACGGCGGCGGCCCAGACCATACGCAGCATCCGCGCGCGACGCATCGCGATGAGATCGCCGGCCGCGACGACCACGGCGAGCCCCGACATGATCAGCACGACGCCGGGGCCGCCGACCACGGAATCGAGCCCCAGCACGCCGGAGATCAGCACCGCGCCGAGCGGCAGAGCGAACGCGAAGAAATAGACGAAGTTGCGCGCGAGCGGCTCGACCGGCGGGCGGTAGATGATCGGCGGCTCCTCGCCCTTGCCAGCGACCACCCCGGTGTTGAGAAAGGTCAGCGCCGGAATCGCTGCCGCCCCGATCACCAGCCCGCCGAACAGCCAGGCCGCATGCAGCGCGCGGACGTTGAGCTCGGCGAGTTGCGGCAAGGCCGGCAGCGTCAGCGTCTCCGCACGCATCAGCCAGACCGCATAGGGCAGCGCCAGCACGGCGACCACGATCAGCGCGAACAGCGGATCGAGCCCGCGCAGCGTCCGGCGACCGCCGGCGGTCGAGACCGCGAAGACGACGATCAGCAGCAGCAGGAAGATCGCGGCGGGCGTCGTCAGCAGCAGGAGGCCGGCTTCGATCGACCAGGCGAACCAGGCATTGCCGCGGCGCTGGCCGATGATCTGCCAGGAGTGCAGCAGCAAGAGCGCCCAGAGCGGCCGCGCCAGGATCAGCGGGCCGAAGTCCAGCGCCGAGGAGGAGAACGCCAGCACCGTCATGGTCAGGAGCACGGCGAGCACCGCCTGCTGCGAGCCGACCACGGCGCGGGAGAGATGATAGAGCGCGATGAATGTCGCGATCTCGCAGAGCTCGGCGAGTACGTAAACACCGAACATGTGGCCGCCGGCGGCGCGATAGGCGATGTCGGCGAGCCAGATTGGCAGCGGCGGGCCGAGATCAGTGCCGACCTGGTATTCCCTGCCGAAGGCCAAGAGGGCCGCGAGGGTGCCGGGCGGGCTGCGGTAGAACACCAGCGCCACGAACAGCCACATGGCGGCCTGCAGCAGCACGGCGATCCACACGATCAGCCGCGGCCGGGCGCGAATGAGCTCGATGACCAGGGAGGTAAACCGCATACAACGTCCGAAGGTGCAGCCAACCCGTCCAGCCGGCCCTATTCGCTCACCTCTGTTTTGATAAAGGGCGTCACGGGTTGTGGCAACCGCCGCGGATCGTCATGCCCGGGCTTGTCCCGCCTGCGCGGCCATGACGCGCGGATGCCGTCGGAGATCAGCTAGAGATTTACGGAGGCGTCGATCTCGACGCTCGCCTCGACGTGCACCTCGACCTCGGTCACCGAGAACAGGTCCTGCACCGGCTCGACGGTCCAGGGCATGTGCTTGGCGCGGGCGGCGGCAACGGGGGCGAAGAAGCTGCGGTGGTGGATGGAGGGGCCGAGGCGATCGAGCGCGTCCAGATGCTCGGGGACGGCGTAGCCCTTGTGCTGCTCGAAGCCGTAGCCGGGGCAGTCCTGCGCCAGCGCGCACATCAGCCGGTCACGGGTGACCTTGGCGACGATGGAGGCCGCGGCGATCGACAGCACGATACCGTCGCCGCCGATCACCGCCTCGCAATCGCATGCGGTATCGAGCCGGTCGCGGCCGTCGACGAAGACGTGCCTGGGCGCCTCGGGCAGGGCCACCACGGCACGCTTCAGCGCCCACAGCGAGGCGCGCAGGATGTTGTCGCGGTCGATTCGCCCCCGCGACGCGACGGCGACCGAGACCTGCGCGGTGGCGCAGATCTTGTCGAACAGCTTTTCGCGCTCCTCGGCGGTCAGGCGCTTGGAATCGTCGATGCCGCGCGGAATGCGGTCGGGGTCGAGAATTACCGCGGCGGCCACCACGGGACCTGCCAGCGGGCCGCGGCCGGCCTCGTCGCAGCCCGCGACAGGCCAGACGCCGCGCTTGATCAGCGCGCGCTCGCGGCGGAAGCTGGGGGGAGCGACGGCGATGATGCCTTTCTTGCCGGCGGCGGCAACCTTCGCAGCATTGGCCGCAGACGTCTTGGCTGCAGACGTCTCGGCCACAGGCGCTTTCGCCGCCTTGTCAGGCGCAGCCTTGTTCGCGGCCTGCTTCTTGGGCGCGTCTTTGGCTGGGGTTTTGGCGGACTTGTCCCGAATCATGGCCGGGATCGTGCGCCAGGGGGCTTCGCCAGCGCAACCGGGAACCCAGGATATTCCCGTTATTCAGGCCGGGCGCCCTACGCCCACCGCCAATCAGAACAGGCTGAGCTGATCGCCGTTCCGCTTCGGCCGCGCAAAGTGGTCCGTCGTCAGCTTGGAGCGCCGCTTGTTGAGGCCGAGCCTGTCGCAGGCGATCTCGAAGCGGCGGCCGATGGTCCAGGCCATCGGTCCCGTGCCCTTCATCCGTTCGCCCCATTTGGCGTCGTAGTCGCGCCCGCCCCGCATGTCGCGGATCAGGGTGAAGACGTGGCGATAGCGGTCCGGATAGTTCGCCATCAGCCATTCGCGGAAGAGATCGCGCACCTCCAGCGGCAGCCGCAGCAGCACATAGGCGGCTTCCTTGACGCCGGCATGGGCGGCGGCATCGAGGATGCGCTCGATCTCGGAATCGTTCAGTGCAGGGATCACGGGCGCGACCATCACCGTGGTGGGGATGCCGGCCTCCGAGAGCTGCTTGAGCGCCTCCAGCCGCTTCGGCGGCGTCGAGGCCCGCGGCTCCATGGTGCGCGCCAGCTTCGGATCGAGCGAGGTGACCGAGATCGCGACCTTGGCAAGGTTGCGCTTGGCCATCCGCTGGAGAATGTCGATGTCGCGGAGCACCAGCGCCGACTTGGTGACGATGCCGACGGGATGCCCGGCGCCCTCCAGCACTTCCAAAATGCCGCGCATGATTTTGCGCTCGCGCTCGATCGGCTGGTAGGGATCGGTGTTGGTGCCGATCGCGATCATCCGCGGCTCGTAGCCGGGGGCCGAAAGCTCTTTCTCGAGCAGCAAAGGCGCCTCGGGCTTGGCAAACAGCTTCGACTCGAAGTCGAGCCCGGGTGACAGGCCGAGATAGGCGTGGGTCGGCCGCGCGAAGCAATAGACGCAGCCATGCTCGCAGCCGCGATACGGATTGATCGATCGGTCGAAGCCAATGTCGGGGGAATCGTTACGGGTGATCACCTTGCGCGAGGTGTCGACGGCGACCGTGGTCTTGAACGGCGGCAGCTCGTCCAGGCTCTGCCAGCCGTCATCGAAAGCGACGCGCGCCTCGGCCTCAAAGCGGCCGCTGGCGTTGGATTGAGCGCCCCGCCCTCGCCTGCGCGCGCGGTCGATGGCGACGCCAAGCTCGGGGAAATCTGAAGGCGCACCCGCCGGCTCGGAGGGCGCCGTGACCGGCGGGTGCTTGAGAGCATGAGAGGATGCTGGACTCATGCAGCCAAGATAGCACGACACAGGAACAAATCAAGAACACAAACAAAAATCGTGAAAACAACCCCATGCACAGTAGAGCTGCCCAAACTTCGCGCGTCCGCCTTTGACCTCACGCAACACGGCCGTCACGCCCATCCCGTTTCATGCTCGACGGATCGATCACCGCGGAACCGGGTTGGTGACGATCGCGAAGTGAAGGTCGGCAGGAACATGACAATCCAACAAAAAACGGCCGAAGCGAGCAGCGACCTCGATCTGCTCGATCGCTATTGGCGCGCCGCCAACTACCTCTCGGTCGGGCAAATCTACCTGCTCGACAATCCGCTGCTGCGCGAGCCGCTGCGGCCCGAGCACATCAAGCCGCGTCTGCTCGGACATTGGGGCACGACGCCCGGCCTGAACTTCATCTATGCCCATCTCAACCGCGTCATCCGCGCGCTCGATGTCAGCGTGATCTATGTCTGCGGTCCCGGCCATGGCGGCCCGGGCATGGTCGCCAACACCTATCTCGAAGGCAGCTACAGCGAGATCTATCCTGGCATCGCGCGCGATGCGGACGGATTGCGCAAGCTGTTCAGACAGTTCTCCTTCCCCGGCGGCATCCCGAGCCACGCCGCGCCGGAAACGCCGGGCTCCATCCACGAAGGCGGCGAGCTCGGCTACGCGCTTGTGCACGCCTATGGCGCGGCATTCGACAACCCGGACTTGATCGTCGCCTGCGTGGTCGGCGACGGCGAGGCCGAAACCGGGCCGCTCGCTGCGTCCTGGCACTCCAACAAGTTCCTGAACCCCGCCCATGACGGCGCAGTGCTGCCGATCCTGCATCTCAACGGCTACAAGATCGCCAACCCCACCGTGCTCGGACGCATGCAAGACGCGGAGATCCGCGACCTCTTCCGCGGGCTCGGCCACGAGCCGCTGTTCGTCAGCGGCGACGATCCCAAATTGATGCACCGGGCCATGGCCGATGCGCTGGACGTCGCGTTCGCCAGCATCCGCTCGATCCAGCAACATGCCCGCGACGGCCGCACGAGCTTCGAGCGGCCGCGCTGGCCGATGATCGTGCTGCGCAGCCCGAAGGGCTGGACCGGCCCGAAGGAGGTCGACGGCAAGAAGGTCGAGGGATTTTGGCGCGCCCATCAGGTGCCGGTCGCAGGCTGCCGCGAGAACCCGGCGCATCTCAAGGTGCTCGAAGACTGGATGCGCAGCTACGAGCCGGAAAAACTGTTCGACGAAGGCGGCGCGCTCATTGCCGAGCTTCAGGCGCTCGCGCCGGAAGGCACCAGGCGGATGGGCGCCAATCCACACGCCAATGGCGGCGTGTTGAAGAAGGAGCTGAAGCTGCCGGACTTCCGCAGCTTCGCGATCGAGGTGCCGCAACCCGGCGAGGTCGTGGCGGAAGCGACGCGCGAGCTCGGCAAATTCCTGCGCGACGTCGTTCGCCTCAACGCCCAGCATCGAAACTTCCGCATCATGGGCCCGGACGAGACGGCATCGAACCGGCTCGACGCCGTGTTCGAAGCCACCGAACGCGTCTGGATGGAGCCGACCGAGCCTTACGACGTGCACCTCGCGCAGGACGGCCGCGTGATGGAGGTGCTGAGCGAGCATCTCTGCCAGGGCTGGCTGGAGGGCTACCTGCTCACGGGACGGCACGGCTTCTTCTCCTGCTACGAGGCCTTCATCCACATCGTGGATTCCATGTTCAACCAGCATGCCAAATGGCTGAAGGTGACGCGGGAGCTGCCGTGGCGGCGTCCGATCGCCTCGCTCAATTATCTCCTGACCTCGCATGTCTGGCGCCAGGACCATAACGGCTTCAGCCATCAGGACCCCGGTTTCGTCGATCTCGTCGCCAACAAGAAGGCGGACATCGTCCGCATCTACTTTCCGCCGGACGCCAATACGCTGTTGTGGATCGCCGATCATGCCTTGCGCACCTACAACCGCGTCAACGTGATTGTCGCCGGCAAGCAGCCGGCGCCGCAATGGCTCTCGATGCAGGACGCCGCGACGCATTGCGATGCCGGCATCGGCATCTGGACCTGGGCGGGAACGGAGGACGGCAAGGGCGAGCCCGACGTGGTGATGGCCTGCGCCGGCGACGTGCCGACGCTGGAGACGCTCGCCGCCGTCGACCTCCTGCGCAAGACGCTGCCGGATTTGAAGATCCGCGTTGTCAACGTCGTCGACCTCATGACGCTGCAGCCGCGCGAGCAGCATCCGCACGGCCTGTCCGACCGCGACTTCGACAGCCTGTTCACGCGCGACAAGCCTGTGATCTTTGCCTCTCACGGCTATCCCTATCTCATTCACCGGCTGACCTATAACCGCACCAACCATGCCGGCATGCATGTGCGCGGCTTTGCCGAGGAGGGCACCACGACGACGCCCTTCGACATGGTCGTGCTCAACGAGCTCGACCGCTACCATCTCGCGATCGAGGCCATCGAACGCGTGCCGGGACTGGCGACGAAGGCCGCGCAGGTGAAGCAGCAATTCCGCGACAGGCTGATCGAACACTCCCGTTATGTCCGCGAGCATGGTGAGGACATGCCTGAGATCCGTGACTGGGTCTGGCAAAACAGAGCCGGCGGCAACACGCCGACCGAGGTCGGCGACTAGCGATGACGGACGCGATCCTCGTTCTCAACTCGGGATCGTCGAGCATCAAGTTCGGCCTGTTCGATGTCGCGGTGGCCGAGCCTGCCCTGCTCTGCAAGGGCCTGCTGGACGAGCACGAAGCCAAACCCCGGTTGGTGGTGAAGGGCCCCACGGGCGAAGACCTGTTCGAGACGAGGAAGGAGACGCCGGAGGCAGCCGGCGGCCATCTGTTCGCCGACGTGCTCGCCTTCATCGAGGACCGGTTCGGTGGACGCAGCCTGCGGGCCGTCGGCCACCGCATCGTTCACGGCGGGCCGGATCATTCAGGCCCGGTGGTCCTGACCGACGACATCATAGCGAAGCTGGAGGCCTTGACGCCGCTCGCGCCGCTGCACCAGCCGCGCTGCCTCGCGCCGGTGCGCACGCTCGCGGCGACCCGGCCCGGGCTGACGCAGATCGCGTGTTTCGACACCGCCTTCCACCACGGCCTCGCACCGCCGGCGAACCGCTTCGCCATTCCCCGGCGATTCCAGGCGCGTGGCGTCAGGCGCTACGGCTTTCACGGCCTCTCGTTCGAATATGTCGCGGGACGCCTGGCCGAGATCGCGCCGGAGCTCGTCGCAAAGCGCACAATCATCGCACATCTCGGCAATGGCGCCAGCCTCTGCGCCTTGCGCGATGGCCGCAGCATCGACACCACGATGGGGCTAACGCCGCTCGACGGCCTCGTGATGGGCACGCGTTGCGGTGCGATCGATCCGGGCGTGCTGCTCTATCTGCAACAGCACGAGAACATGTCGGTCGCAGAGGTCCAGCACCTGCTCTATCACGAGTCCGGGCTCATCGGCGTCTCCGGCATCTCTGCGGACATGCGCACGCTGCTGGCAAGCCCCGAGGCTGCGGCGCATGAGGCCGTCGATCTCTTCACCTTCCGTGCTGCGCAGCAGGTCGCGATGATGGCGACCACGCTCGGCGGCCTGGACTGCCTGATCTTCACCGGCGGCATCGGCGAGCATGCAAAGGAGATCCGCAGCGCGATCGGTGAGCGGCTTGGGTGGTTCGGCATACGAATCGACGCAGCGGCGAACGAAACAGCACGCGAGCAGATCAGCGGCGCCGATAGTACTGTCGACGTATTCGTCGTTCCGACGAACGAGGAACTAATGATCGCTCGGCATTGCGTAGCGGTGCTGCGAGCGATGTGAGCTCCAGCCGAAAAGGGAGTGTCGTAGGGTGGGCAAAGCGAAGCGTGCCCACGGACCGGTGGTGGGCACGGCGCAAGCGCGCCTTTGCCCACCCTACGATTCTGCGGTGCTGCGGACGATGATCGCTCATCCGGCTAGCGGATGATATCCGCCAAGCCGTCATTGCGAGCGAAGCGAAGCAATCCAGACTGGTTCTGCGGCGGGATTTTGGATTGCTTCGCTGCGCTCGCAATGACGAAGTATGCGGCGGCCGCGCAGATCAATCGAACCGTCCTATCATGCCGGCTATAGATTCCGCTCTCAGTGCGTCCCCGACCATATCTGAAAACACCCCATCGCGATCTCGATCACGATCAGCACCACGATCGCGATCTCGAGGCGCAGCGAGCGCTGGGTGTCGATGATGTCGGTCAGTGCGTTGGCGGTCTCCGACACCGCGGCGAGCTTGTGCTCGAGCGTGTCGAGGCGCTCCTTCAGCTCGTACTCGTCCTCGAGACGGGAATAGAGCCGGTCGAGCTCGGGTTTCTCCCAGAGCACGTCGGGCTTCTCCGCCACCGCGACGCGGCCGGCGACGCGCTGCTGCACCAGCAGCGCGTTGCCGATCAATTGCAGAATGCCCTTGCGCCGGCGCGGCGTTCGGCCGTGCTCGGCGAGCTCCCGTGCAAACGGTTCGATGACGTCGAACACCGCGGCGACGCGGCGCTCGTCGCGCGCCAGCGACGTGCTCTTGGCAAGCGCATCCGCGACCAGCAGCAGCCGGTCGTCGGAGAATTTGGCGAGGCAGATCGGCCCGCCCGGCTGGATCGTCTCGGCGGCTTCCTCGTTGCAGAGCTGCGCCTGCGCGATCTCCTCCTCGTATGGGCTGAGCTCTCCCGTCACGCGCGATTTCAGGTTATCGACGAGGACCTTCTCCTCGGACGGCAACAGCCCGATCAAGACGACGACGCCGTAGCGAAAGATCACGGCAAGGCCGGCATGGACGCGGAAGGCGGCCGGCGTCGAGGACACCAGCGTGCCGATCTCGAGGCCAGACGCATTGATGCGCTCGCCGAGCATCAGCGCCCGGATCCGCAAGGTCGGCGCGGCCTCCTGCTTCGGCGACTTCGGCGCCGTGCCAACGGCGAGTTGATCGGCGTTCATACAAGGTCTCTCCCGGCACCGAGATCACGCATTTCGTTCGACCTTCCCCAAGCTGCCGCCTCGTCCGAGGAAACCGACGGCCCGCACGGCGAATGCCGCCATGAAGCTCCGGGTTAATACCGTCAGGATCGGCTTGTGCCGAAACATTCGGCAATATTGCCAACCCGCGCCGGACACATTTGGCTGCTATGAACTGGCCGCAGTTTACCATCGCACGCCGAAGAGCCGTCCGAAAGTTGCACTCGGCAGCGCGACGGGTCTATGACAACATCATTGCAACACTACGCTTCTCCCGAAGTGCAGACACGAAGCCTCAATCATGCTGAGCGTCATCATCCCGACCGAAGGCGTCGAGCAGACGGCGGTCGCAACCCTCGCCGCGCTGGTCCCCGGCGCGGCCGCCGGCGTGATCCGGGAAGTGCTTCTGGTCGACGGCACGCGCAACGGCGTCATCGAACGCGTTGCCGACGTCGCAGGTTGCCGTTTCATCGGTTTCGAGGGACATTCGCAAGGCGCTGCGCTCGCCGCCGGCGCGCTCCAGGCCCGGTCGCCATGGCTGATGTTCCTGCCTGCCGGTGCCGTGCTGGAAACCGGCTGGATCGAGGAGACCACCCAGTTCATCCAGGCCGTCGCCACCAGTGGCCGGGATCGTGCGGCGGTGTTCCGCTATGCGCGCTCGCCTTACGGAAATACCGCGTTGCGCGACGTCCTCTGGGCCGTGGCGCGAAAGCTCGTCGGTCCGCTGGGCGATCAGGGACTTTTGATTGCGCGTGATCATTACGACCGGATCGGCGGCTACCCGCCCCACGCCCGTCATTCCGAGGCGCGGCTGCTCCGGCGGCTCGGCCGGTCGTCCCGGACCATGCTGCGCAGCCGGATCGTCATGGTCGGCTGAAGCGCCGAGATACTTGCCAACGTCAAATAATTAATTGACAATGGCAAATATCGAGGTGATCCCATGCTATCGAAAGCTTCGCCGTCAAGCGCCGTGGCCGAACAGGTCACGGGCGACCATGTAGCGGCGGTCCGCGCCTTCAACCGCTTCTACACCCGCAAGCTCGGTGTGCTCGACCAGCACCTCGGCAAGAGCCCGTTCTCGCTCAGCGAGGCGCGGGTGCTCTACGAACTCGCCCATCGCGACGACCTTGCGGCAAAAGAGATCGGCAGCGAGCTCGGTCTCGATCCCGGCTATCTCAGCCGCATCGTCCAGAGCTTCGACGAAAAGGGGCTGATCACGCGAAAGCCCCTGCCCGCGGACCGCAGGCAATACCAGCTCAGCCTCACCGCCAAGGGCCGGCAGGCCTTCGCCAAGCTGAACCTGAGCTCGCAAAACGAGGTCGCCGCGATGCTGGCTCAGCTCTCGCCCGGCGATGCCACGCGGCTCACACAGGCCATGGCGACCATCGAGGCCGTGCTGGAGCAACGCCGAAGCCAGCCCGCGTCCTTCATGCTGCGCAGCCATCGCGTCGGCGACATAGGCTGGGTCGTCTCCCGCCAGGCTGCCGCCTACGCCGCGGACTACAACTGGGACATCAGCTACGAGGCGCTGGTCGCCGAGATCTGCGCGCAGTTCATCAGGAATTACGACGCCGCGCACGAGCACTGCTGGATGGCGGAGGTCGGCGGCGAGCCGGTCGGCTCGGTGTTCCTGGTCAAGGCCACGGACGAGATCGCCAAGCTCCGCCTGTTGCAGGTGGAGAAGAAAGCACGGGGCCTCGGTGTCGGCCGCGCACTGGTCGAGCAATGCATCCAGGGCGCCCGCGAGCGCGGCTACAGCAAGATGACGCTGTGGACGCAGAGCATCCTCGTTGCCGCACGCGGGATCTACAAGAGTACGGGATTCAAGCTGGTCGCGACCGAGCCGCATCGCAGCTTTGGTGCCGACCTGGTCGGAGAGACGTGGGAGCTGGATCTCTGATCTCGGTGCGGGCGCGATGCGCATTGCTGCGCCCTCTCCCCTTGCGGGAGAGGGCATCTCCGGTGGCGGACACACACTCGCTTGGGTGAGGGGTAAGTCTCCGCGAGCATCAGTGCAAGCGGATAGATACCCCTCATCCGGCGCTTCGCGCCACCTTCTCCCGCAAGGGGAGAAGGGAAGAACGCATCATCGTCCGCAATCACACCGTCGCGCCCTGCGCCTTCGGCCTGCGCAGATGCTCGTCCAGCCGCGGCATGATCTCGACGAAGTTGCAGGGGCGTGTGCGGTAGTCGAGCTGGGCCGCCAGGATGCCGTCCCAGCCGTCGCGGCAGGCGCCGGGCGAGCCGGGCAGGCAGAAGATGTAGGTCGCGCCGGCGACGCCCGCCGTGGCGCGGCTCTGGATCGTCGATGTCCCGATCTTGGCGTGGCTCAGCAGATGGAAGGCGATGGAGAAGCCGTCCATGCGCTTCTCGAACAGCGGCTCGATCGCCTCCGGCGTGACGTCGCGTCCGGTAAAGCCGGTGCCGCCGGTGGTGATGACGACGTCGACGCCGCTATCGGCAATCCAGCGGCGGATCACGGCGCGGATCGCCTCGACATCGTCGGTAACGATCTCGCGCGCGGCGAGATGATGGCCCGCGGCGGTGAGACGGTCGGCGAGGGTCTGGCCGGACTTGTCATCCGCCAGCGCGCGCGTGTCGGACACCGTGAGCACCGCGATGTTGAGCGGGATGAATTGTTTGGATTCGTCGATGGAGGCCATTTGCGCTTCTCTCGTGTCCCGGACGCGATGCAGCGCGTCAGCGGTGCGTCGCAGAGCCGGGACCCATTTCGGAGGCTTGGGAGACCGGCAATGTGGGCCCCGGCTCTGCAGCGCATCACTTCGTGCTGCGCAGCGTCCGGGGCAAGTCCTCGCCTACAACCCTCCGGCGCCGAACGTGTTGCAGGCCTGGACCGTGCCCTGCTGGTAGCCGGTCATGAACCATTGCTTGCGTTGCGCCGCCGAGCCGTGGGTGAAGGAGTCGGGCACGACGCGGCCGGTGGCCTGGCGCTGCAGCGTGTCGTCGCCGATCGCGCTCGCCGTGCTTAGCGCGGCCTCGATGTCGCCGGGCTCGAGGAAGTTCGGACGCTTCTTCGCCTCGCGGTTGACCCAGACGCCGGACAGGCAGTCGGCCTGCAACTCGACCTTGACCTGGAGCGCATTGGCCTCGGCCTTCGAGCCGACCTGCTGCTGCAGCCGCGTCACGCGCGGAATGATGCCGAGCAGGTTCTGGATGTGATGGCCGGCTTCATGCGCGATGATGTAGGCCGTGGTGAAATTGCACGCCGACTTGCCGGAGCAGCCGCGGAAGCGCGTCTCGACCTCGCGGAAGAAGCCGGTGTCGAGGAAGATGGTCCGGTCGGGCGGACAATAGAACGGCCCCATCGCCGACTGCGCCATGCCGCAGCGCCCGCCATTGGTGGCGTTGCGGAACAGCACGATCTTCGGACCGGTATAGGTCTGGCCGCTGGCCTGGAAGATCTCGGTCCAGCGATCGTCGATCTCGCCGAGGATGCCGGAGATCATGCTGCCCATCTCGTCGGTCGGCGCGCCGCGCTTGCCGGAGGAGGCCTGGCGATCGGTCTGGTAGCTCGGCGCATGGCCGCCGCCGGTGAGGATCTCGGCGCCGCCGATCAGGATGCGGGGATCGATGCCGAAGGCGTAGCCGACCAGGCCGAGGATGATGATGGTGCCGATGCCGAGCCCGCCGCCGCCCATCGGCAGGCCGAACCCGCCTCCCCCGCCGCCAAAGCCGCCACCTTCGTCGCGACGATCCTCGATGTCGTCGCTGCGGCGGAAGTCATCGTAGCGCATGGCGGCCTTTCCTCTGGGGTCCCTGATTTAAGTTTCGACGGCGCACGGAAACGCGAAAGCTCAACGCGCCACATACGTAAAATTTCCGTTGCTTTTATCAATATCGTGGCCGGCAAAAATTGCCTAGTGCGACAGCCTGTCGACGCCAGCAAATTTTTCCGAGGGCCGAGCAGTTTTTTCCGAGAGAAATTTACGGCCTTTTTGCCGCCACGATCGGTCCCGCGAGCCGCGCGAGCGCGAAATACACTGTAAAACAAGGCGAACGCGCACGACAACTCATGCACGAAGGATGATGCGAGGACTGCTCACGAAAGCAGCGGATTAAGTCGATTTTTACTTTGCCCCTTCAATGTAACGGCCAGTCGGTTGTTTGGTCCCGCGTCGCCGACAGCGTCGCCTGAGTCAGAGTTCTTGAGTCATGGTAGAGTCGCGTCGCGGGGCGTCTGCAAGGGCGCCCCGCACAAATTTTGAGTCCCCTTCGCATCGCATCATCCTCGGCGATTGCGTCGCCGAGATGTCGAAGCTCCAGGCAGCCAGTGTCGATCTGGTGTTCGCCGACCCGCCCTACAATCTGCAGCTCAAGGGCGATCTCAAGCGCCCCGACGAATCCCATGTCGATGCCGTCAACGACGACTGGGACAAGTTCGATTCATTCTCCGCCTATGACGACTTCACCCGCGCCTGGCTGCTCGCCGCACGCCGCGCCATGAAGCCGTCGGCAACGATCTGGGTGATCGGTTCCTATCACAACATCTTCCGCGTCGGCGCCATCATGCAGGACCTCGGCTTCTGGCTGCTGAACGACATCGTCTGGCGCAAGACCAACCCGATGCCGAATTTCCGCGGCCGCCGCTTCACCAACGCGCACGAGACCATGATCTGGGCCGCGCGTGACGAAAAAGCCAAGGGCTACACGTTCAACTACGAGGCGCTGAAGGCCGCCAACGAGGACGTGCAGGCGCGGTCCGACTGGCTGATCCCGCTCTGCACCGGCGACGAGCGCCTCAAGGGCGCCGACGGCAAGAAAGTGCATCCGACGCAGAAGCCGGAAGGCCTGCTGGCGCGCGTGCTGCTGTCCTCGTCCAAGCCCGGCGATCTCGTGATCGATCCCTTCAACGGCACCGGCACCACCGGCGCGGTCGCCAAGCGCCTCGGCCGCTCCTATATCGGCTTCGAGCGCGACAAGACCTACGCCAAGGCCGCCGAGGCGCGGATCGCCAAGGTCGAGCCGCTGCCGGAAGAGAGCCTTGCCCCATTCATGACCGCGCGCGAGGCACCGCGCGTTGCGTTCTCCGAGCTGATCGAGCGCGGCATGATCATGCCCGGCACCAAGCTGTTCGACGCCAAGAAGAAGCTAGGGGCGCTGGTGCGCGCCGACGGCGCCATCATGCTCGGCGACAAGGTCGGCTCGATCCACCGCATCGGCGCGGTGGCGCAAGGCGCGCAGGCCTGCAACGGCTGGACCTTCTGGCACGTCGAGACCAAGAAGGGCCTCAAGCTGATCGACGAGCTCCGCGCCGAGATCCGCGCCGGCATGGCGGCGGAGTAGTTTTCCGCCGTCGCGCGCCCGGAATGACGGAGTGTTGATCGAGGACGTGCTCATTCGGGACTAGGATCACCCTGTCCAAACGTTCTGACGGGCCGGCTCGCCATGCGACGACAGTCCGAGACATTGCTGCTGGTGCCGCTGCTGCCGATCTTCCTGATCGGCATGTTTCCCATGTTCCTGATCGCGCTTCTCGGGTTTTTCGGCCTGGCGCTGTTCGGCGTGCTCGTGATCTGCGTCGGGCTCGCCAGCAGCAACGAGGCCCACGATACTTTCAACCAAGACGTCATCGTTCACGGCTATTCGCGCGGTTCGGAGCGCGCGGCGCGGGCCTCCGACATGCATCTCGCCGCCCGGCTCGGCCTGCGGCTGGAGGCCGTGGGCGCGGCCATGGTCATCGCGGCGGCAATCGGCCTCTGTTACGCCGCCTGATCTGCGTACCGCGCAGACACCGCCCGGCAAACTCGCCGGTTGCTCTCTCCGACGAGGTTCAGGCAAACAGGCTCGCCCAACGACGCCGCGTCCGCGCGCGGCCATAGACACCGGGGAGATGCTTGATGCTAAAGTTCTATTTCAATGGATCACCGAACCCGACCAAGGTCGCGCTCTATCTCGAAGAATCCGGCCTGCCTTTCGAGCCGGTGAAGATCGACACCCGCAAGGGCGAGCAGTTCACGCCGGAATTCCTCAAGATCAATCCGAACGGCAAGGTGCCGGCGATCGACGATGGCGGCACCATCGTGTTCGACTCGAACGCCATCCTGCTCTATCTCGCCGAGAAGACCGGCCAATTCCTCCCCTCCAACCGCGCCGAATTGCTGTCGTGGCTGATGTTCGTCGCGAGCGGCGTCGGGCCCTTTTCCGGTCAGGCCGTGCACTTCAAGCATTTCGCACCGAAGGACCAGAACCACGACTACGCCCACAACCGCTACCAGTACGAGACCGACCGCCACTACAAGGTTCTCGACAGCCGCCTCGAAGGCCGCCGCTACATGGTCGGCGACAGCTATTCGATCGTCGACATGGCGCTGTGGGGCTGGGCGCGGATGGTGCCGTTCAAGCTCGGCGACGACGCCTTTGCGCGATACCCGAACGTGAAGCGGCTGTTCGACGAGATCTCGGCGCGCCCGGCGGCGGCGCGCGCCATCGCCCTGAAGGACAAGTTCACCTTCAAGACCGAGATGGACGACGAAGCGCGCGCCAACATGTTCAGGCACATGACGACCAAGGTGGCCTGATCGCGCCGCGCCGCTCTCGAGGCCACGCGCATGCGCGTGGCCTTTTGCGTTCGAGACGTCAGGCGGCGTGGACCGAGCTCAGGAACTTGGCGCGTTCCTGCTTCAGCCGGTTGCTGTCGGCCGAGAGTGAACGCGCCGCCGACAGCACCTGCGAGGAGGCCGAGCCGGTCTCGGAGGCGCCGCGCTGCACGTCGCCGATATTGGACGAGACGAGCTGCGTGCCCTGGGCCGCCTGCTGGACGTTGCGGGAGATCTCCTGCGTCGCCGCGCCCTGCTGCTCCACGGCCGCGGCGACCGTCGACGAGATCTCCGACAGCCGCTCGATGGTGCCGCTGATCTCCCTGATCGAGCCGACCGACTCCTCGGTCGCGGCCTGGATGCCGGAGACCTGCTGGGCGATCTCGCCGGTGGCCTTGGCCGTCTGCTCGGCGAGCGCCTTGACCTCGGTCGCGACCACCGCAAAGCCGCGACCTGCTTCGCCCGCACGCGCCGCCTCGATCGTGGCGTTCAGTGCCAAGAGGTTGGTCTGGCCGGCGATGGTGCTGATCAGCTCGACGACGTCACCGATCCGCGCGGCGGCCTTGGAGAGGGCGCTGACGCGCTCGTTGGTCCGGCTCGCCTGACCGACAGCCTCGGTGGCGATGCGGGCGGATTCCTGCACCTGGCGGGCGATCTCGGAGACCGAGGAGGAAAGCTCCTCGGTTGCCGAGGCGACCGCCTGCACATTGGCCGAGGCCTCCTGCGAGGCGCTGGCGACCTCCGTCGAGAGGTCCTGGGCCCGCGCGGCGGTCGTGGTCAACGTGCCCGCGGAGGCTTCGAGCTCGCTCGATGCCGACGACACCGTGTTGACGATCTCGCCGACCGCCTGCTCGAACTGATCGGCGAGCCTGGCCATGTCTTCCTTGCGGCTCTCGGCCTGCCGCGCCTCGAGCGCAGCCTGCTCGGCGCGCATGCGCTCGGTCTCGATCATGTTGTCCTTGAACACCTGGATCGCCTTGGCCATGTCGCCGATCTCGTCGGCCCTGCCGCGCCCGGGAATCTCGACCTCGAGATTGCCGCCGGCAAGCCGCCCCATCGCCTGCGTCATCGAGGTCAGCGGACCGACGATGCTGCGTGCGATCAGGACGGCGACGATGCCGCCGAACAGGATGGCGAGGATGCCTGCGATCTCCTGAACGGTCGTCGTTCCCGCAAGCACGGCTTCGGCGTTGTTCCGCGAGTCCTGATAGTCCTTCTTCAAGGTCGTTTCCGCGGTCTTGAGCTTGCCGATGCTGTCGACGATGAGGGGCGCGAGGTTCTTGTGGTAGATCTCGTCGGCCTGAAGCATCGCCGCCGACGTCGCCTCGAACGCCGACTTGTAGAGGGTGAGCGAAGTCTTCACCGGCGCGAGCGCAGCTCGCAGCTCCGCCGCCTGCGGGCTCTTTTCGAGCGCCGCGAGCCGTTGCGCGGCCCTGTCGACGCTCGCCCTGAAGGTCGCGGGTCCCTGGGTATCGCGCAGCGCCAGAAAACGCCAGTTTGCGATCCGCACGAGCAGGATGCGGGATTCGAGATCGGCGACGAGGGAAGCGGTATCTTCATCGACGGCGGCGCGCGCCACGTCGACGAGCTTGCCCGTCTTGGTGGCCAGCTCCTCGCCGCTCGGCAGCAGCGTCGCCTTGCCCGTTCTCGTCTCGTTGACGGCGTCGCCGAGATTGTCACGCAGGCGTCGCATTTTGGCGATGTCGTCGATCAGGCCGTTGTAGAGCGCGCGCCGCTCCTCGGACAGCGTCCCCTGCGCGCCGACCCGCAGCAGCTCGGTCGCGGCGGTTTCCCGCTCCTGCGCCTCCTTCATTGCGGATTCGTTGGCGTCGTAGACGTAGCGCAAATTGGCGCGCTGAATCGCCTGCAGATGGGCCGATATTTCCAGCACCCGCGCCGTGCTGTCCGAGAGGGCGGATTGTCTTGCGACCTGATCCTGCACGTCCCGCAAATTCCAGACGGCAACCACCGCCATCACGAGACCGACCGCCACCAGGGCCATGAAGCCTGCGTACAGGCGTCCCCTGATCCGCAAACGAAATTTCGGCATTCCCACTGTCCACCCAGATGCATGTGAATTCGAGGGACCGAACAACTCCGGCGATCGTCACGGCCACTCCGGCAGCCGCACGCCGCGCCCTGGCGGCCTACGCTGCACCGCGACACAATGGGGGACACTTCTTAATTGAACCTTCAAATTCCTCGCGCGCGCGGTCTCGGCCCGCAGCAAATCTGCTGATTTTGTCGGCAGCTATGCAAAGCCGCATGCGAATGCGCCGGGCCATGCAGACCGATGCATGCCGTTCGTCAGGGATGCTTCCGGACCATCGGCGTCGACGCCGGTGGTCGGAGGCTGCATCCTGTTATTGCTCTATGTCCATCGGAGAGGCTTCTTCAGCTCGTACGCAATCTCCGACCGCGTCATTCCGAAGTCCAGAAGCTCCCGCTCGCTCATGGCGGCGAGCTGGCGATGAATCCGCGCGTGCTCTCGCCGGAGCCGCATGAACTCCGCCAGCTTGCGCCAGACCGATGCGACCCTCGCAGGCCGAAACGAAAGGCGCCAGCCGGCAGACCAGATCGTGCTCAAGCCAGTCAGCTCGCCGCCCTCGCGGGAGCTTGCGGAAACGGGCCGAGCGCCTTCTCGGTCAGGACCGAGTCGCAGTACTCGCGGATCTCCTTGATCTTGCCGTCCTCCAGGCGAAACACCAGGCAATAGTCGTTGTCGTAGCGTGCGCCCTCGGGCGTGACGTTGTCGCCCTTGGCTTCCACCACGACGATGTCGCCATCGGCGATGAAGCGATGCGCGACCGTGCGCGTGCGGTCGCGCAGGCGCGTGCGGACATAGCCGTGCAGATCTTTGAGGATCGCCTCCTTGCCGGCAAAGGTGCGCGACCAGGAATATTGCCCGGTCACGACCCATTTGGCGTCGTCGGCGAGACTTGCGGTGAACAGGGCGCGGTCGCGCGCGGCGGGATCGGGATTGGCGGCCGCGGCAAAGATATCCTGCAGCAGTTTCTTGTTGGCGCTCGCGTTCATGGCGGCATTCTCCTCGTGGTGACAACGCGGAGATCATCGCCGGGCCGACGGCATTCTTCAAATCGATATGAAATATGATATCTATTCACCTCATGAATTTGCATTCGCTCGACCTCAACCTGTTGACCGCGCTCGACGCATTGCTGCGCGAGGCCAATGTCAGCCGCGCGGCCATGAGGATCGGCCTGTCCCAGCCGGCGACGAGCCACGCGTTGCAGCGCCTGCGCGACATCTTCGGTGATCCGCTGCTGGTGCGCACGGGCGCACGAATGGAGCTGACGCCCCGGGCCCAGGCCCTGCGCGCACCGCTGGCGCAGGCGCTCGACCAGGTGCGCGGGCTGTTCGTGCCTGATGACTTCGATGCCGCGCACAGCGAGCGGCAATTCCGTCTGATGATGCCGGATCTTGCGGTCGAGCTGTTGATGCCGCCGTTGATGGCGAAAGTCACGCGCCTTGCCCCCAACGTCCGCATCGACGTGGTGCCGTGGCGGGGACCGGCGATCTTCCACGCCGAGTTCGCCCGCACCATCGACCTCGTGATCTCGATCGGCAATGCCTTCAAGGGCTTTCACCGGCAATTGCTCTATACCGACAGCGATGCGCTTGCGGTCCGGCGCGGCCACCCCATGGCCGCGAAGCTGAAGCGGCGCGAGACCTTCCTCGCCGCGCGCCATGTCGGCGTCATCATCCGCGGCCAGCAGGAGGACCTGATCGACACTTGGCTGCGAGCCAAGGGCATCGAGCGGCACGTTTCGCTGGTGGTGTCAGGCTATCTCGAAGCGCTGCACGTCGCCGCGCGCACCGATCTCGTCGCCTTCGTGCCGCGCCGGCTGATCGCCGCGCTGTCGCAGCAGCTCGGCGTCGTCGCGGTGACGCCGCCGCTCGATCCTGGGATCGACGAGCAGTTCATGTTCCATCCGACGCGCGCGCAGATGGATCCCGGCTCGATCTGGCTGCGGCGGCTGATGCTGGAGACCGGGCGGGAGTTGGAGCAAGCCAGGCGGAAGCTCCCGTAGGGTGGGCAAAGCGGAGCGTGCCCACACTTCTGTTGCAATCTTGGGAAGATGGTGGGCACGGCGCTCTGCGCCTTTGCCCACCCTACAAGAGCTACGACAGCCGCGCGGCCTTACGCCTTCTGCGCCGCCATCACCTTGCTCACCGCGGGGCGGTCGGACATGCGCTTGAAGTGATCGGCGATCCTCGGCGTCGCATTGATGTCGACGCTGTCGCCTTCGAGCCAGGTCGAGAGCGTGTAGAGATAGGGATCGCAGATCGAGTACTGATCGCCCATCACCCACGGTCCCCTGAACATCTTCTGCTCGATCAGCTTGAAGCAGGCGGCCATGGTCTTCGGCACCATCGCCTTCATGTCGGCGAACGAGCTCTCCTCCGTCGCCCAGCGCGCGCCGCGCATCTTGTGGGCGTGGTTGATGTGAACGGTCGAGCAGAGATAGGAGTTGAACGACTGCACCTGCGCGAAGTCGAAGGGATCGTCGAGCGGCGCGAGCTTCGCCTTGGGGAAGGTTTGCGCGAGATAGGCCAGCATCGCCGGCGTCTCGGTCAGCACGCCGCGGTCGGTGACCAGCGCCGGCACCCGGCCCTTCGGGTTGATCGCGAGATAGTCCGGGCTGTTCTGCTGGTTGTCCTTGAAGCTCAGCCGTTCGGCGGTGTAGTCGGCGCCGGCCTCTTCCAGGGTGATGTAGGTGGCGAGCGCGCAGGTGCCGGTGGCGTAGTAGAGCTTGAGCATGTCGGACCTCATGGGGAAAACCGGAGGTTAACGGTCCACCGCCGCGCCGTCCATAGGCGGCCTGTTCGCAGTTGCCCACGGCCGCCCGGCTGTGCGAAGACGCCGTCAATCGGAGGGGGATTTGTCATGACCGTACTCATCGCCGGTGGCGGCATCGGCGGGCTCACGCTTGCGCTCAGCCTGCATCAAATCGGCGTTCCCGTGAAAGTGTTCGAGAGCGTCGCGGAACTGAAGCCGCTCGGCGTCGGCATCAATGTGCTGCCGCATGCGGTGCGCGAGCTGATCGAGCTCGGCCTGCTGGACAAGCTGGACGCCAGCGGCGTGCGGACGCGCGAGCTCGCCTATTTCTCCAAGCACGGCAAGCCGATCTGGAGCGAGCCGCGCGGCCTCGAGGCCGGTTACAAATGGCCGCAATTCTCGATTCATCGCGGCACGCTCCAGCAGATCCTGCTCGACACCGCAGTCGAGCGGCTCGGCCGCGACAACATCCTCACCAGCCATCATCTGACCGGCTGGACCGAGACGGCGGGCGGCGTGCGCGCCGACTTCGTCGACAGGGCGACCGGCAAGGCCGCCGGCACTTACGAAGGCGCGATCCTGATCGCCGCCGATGGCATCCATTCCGCCGCGCGCGAAAAGCTCTATCCGAACGAAGGCCCGCCGATCTGGAACGGCCGCATCCTCTGGCGCGGCGTCACGCCGGCAAAGGCCTTCCTGACGGGCCGCACCATGATCATGGCCGGCCACGAGATCCTGAAATTCGTCTGCTATCCGATCTCGAAAGAACCGGATGCGGCGGGCAACCACCTCATCAACTGGGTGGCCGAGCGGCACATGCCGCCGACCTATCAGTGGCGGCGCGAGGACTACAACCGCACCGCGCGGCTGGAAGAGTTCCTGCCCTGGTTCGAAAGCTGGACGTTCGACTGGCTCGACGTGCCCGCCCTGATCAGGAACTGCCCGCACGCCTATGAATATCCGCTGGTGGACCGCGATCCGGTGTCGCAATGGACCTTCGGCAAGGTCACGCTGATGGGCGATGCCGCGCATCCAATGTATCCGATCGGCTCGAACGGCGCCTCGCAAGCGATCCTCGACGCGCGCGTCATCACCCGCGAGATCCTGGCGCACGGCCCGACGCAGGCGGCACTGCTCGCCTATGAAGCCGAGCGGCGTCCCGCGACGACTGACCTCGTCCTGCTCAACCGCAAGAACGGCCCCGAGCAGGTGATGCAGCTGGTCGAGGAGCGCGCGCCTGATGGCTACAACGTGGTCACCGACGTCTTGTCGCAGCAGGAGCTGGAAGACATCGCCGCCAACTACAAGCGCGTCGCAGGCTTCCAGGTTGAGGCGCTGAATGCGAAGCCGCCGATCGTGAGCAAGGACGCACGCCTGAAGGCATGATACTCCAAAGAGCGAGATGCACGTTGATGCGCCCTCTCCCCTTGCGGGAGAGGGCCGCGGCGCTGGTCAACGCAGACTCACTCGGGTGAGGGGTTGTTTCCGCGAGTCCAACTCGCATTTGAATTCGCTGAGAGATACCCCTCATCCGGCGCTTCGCGCCACCTTCTCCCGCAAGGGGAGAAGGGAAGAGGCTCCCGCGGAGAATCTATTTACCGACCACCCTCGCCGCCTCCAGCAGGCGCTCGCTGGCGCTGGCCGTCGCCAGCACGGTGCCGTCCTCTGCCATCAGCCTGGCTTCGACGAAGGCGATGGTCTTGCCGAGCTGCGTCACCCTGGCTTCGCCGATGATCGGGCCGGGCTTTGCGGGGCTGAGAAAATTCACGGTCATGCTGATCGTGGTGGTGTAGAGCCGGCCCTCGCTCATCACCAGCACCGCCGGACCCATGGTGTCGTCGAGCATGGCCGAGAGCATGCCACCCTGGATGAAACCCGCCGGGTTGCAGAATTCCGGCTTGCCTTCGAAACCGAGCTTGATCCAGCCCTCCTGCGGGCGGGCATCGAGCAGGCGCCAGCCGAGCAGCTCGGCGCAGGGCGGCCTACGGAAGTTATCGAGCGCGGTCTTGACCATGCGATATCTCCTTTGCTCCCTGTTAGCGCAAGGCTGCTGACAGCCTGCTGTCAGCAGGATGGATCCTAGAGACCCAAACCATGCGCGATGACCTTGCGCATGACGTTCGGCAGCGCTTCGCCGGCCAGGGTTGCGATCGGCACCCAACGCATGCCCTCGGGAGCGCGGGTGCCGGCTTCCACCTTCGCGGTATAGACCACCAACTCCAGCGGAAAATGCGTGAAGACGTGGGTGACGACGCCCACCTTGCGCTGCCAGCGTGACAATCCCTTCAGCTCCGGCGCCTGCTGCTTCGCCGCTGCATCGTCCTGGCCGGCGAGCCAGTCCGAGCCCGGCACCTCCGTCATGCCGCCGAGCAGGCCCTTTTCCGGCCGCGAGCGGACGAGCAGCTCGTCGCCGCCCGTGACCACGAAAGCGGCGCCGCGCCTGAGCGTCCCGCTCTTCTTCGGCGCCTTGCGTGGGAACGTCTCCTGGGTGCCTTGCGCGCGCGCCGTGCAGTCCTCGTTCAACGGACACAGGGAGCAGGCCGGCTTCTTCGGCGTGCAGATCGAGGCGCCGAGATCCATCAGCGCCTGCGCACTGTCGCCGGCGCGAGAATCCGCCAGCAGCGTCGCGGCAAGTTGCTGGATGAGCGGCTTGGCTTGCGGCAGCTCCTCCTCGACGGCGAACAGCCGCGACACCACGCGCTCGATATTGCCGTCGACCGGCATGGTGCGGCGGTCGAACGCGATCGCCGCGATTGCCGCCGCCGTATAGGGCCCGATCCCCGGCAGCGCGCGCAGCCCCTCCTCGGTATCCGGAAACACGCCGCCATGCTCGCGCGTCACCGCGACCGCGCAGGCATGGAGGTTGCGTGCGCGCGAATAATAGCCGAGCCCCGCCCACATCCGCAGCACGTCGTCCTGCGAGGCGCGTCCCAGCGCGGTGACGTCTGGCCAGCGCGCGACGAACTTTTCGAAATAGGGGCCGACCGCCTTCACCGTGGTCTGCTGGAGCATGATCTCGGACAGCCACACGCGGTAGGGATCGGACGCCTCGCCCGGCGCGGCGCGCCAGGGCAGACGGCGGCGGTGACGGTCGTACCATTGCAGGAGCGCGACCGGGCGCGATGAGGTCTCCGGCTGAGAAGGTTCCGACTTCGGCTTGCGTACGGATCTGGGGCTCATTCCTCACTGTAACGGCAATGCACTGGCCTCTCCACGTCATGCCCGCGCTGGTCGCGGGCATCCACGTCTTTCTTCGCAGCAAGAACGTGGATGGCCGGGACAAGCCAGGACAAGCCCGGCCATGACGGGCCTCGGGGGGTCTGTGGCCCGACGTCCAAAGTGCTATAAGGCCCCATGTCCAAGTCCGGTCCCATCTTCAAGCCCGGTCCCATCAGCGCCAAACCGCTCGGGATCCTGCTCGACGACGTCTTCGCCGAGGCCTATGCCAAGCAGGGCTTTGCGGCGCGCGAGCTGGTGACGCGGTGGGCGCAGATTGCAGGTCCCGAGATCGCGGCCCATGCCGAGCCGCTCAAGATGCAATGGCCGCGGCCGGTGGAGGGGCAGCCGCAGGAGCCGGCAACGCTGGTGCTGCGGGTCGAGGGGCCGATGGCGCTGGAAATCCAGCACTCGGCCGACGTGATCCTGGAGCGGGTCAACCGCTTCTTCGGCTGGAGCGCGGTCGGCAAGCTCGCCTTCCGCCAGGCGCCGCTGTCGCGGCCGCAGGCCCGGAAGCGGCCCGGCCCGCCGGACCCCAAGGCCGTCGCCAAGGTGGCGGAGACCCTGACCGACATCGATGATGAAGAACTGAAGACGGCGCTGGCGCGCCTCGGGGCCGCCATCAAGCGAAATTGAGCCTCATTCCGCGGCCAAACTGGACCTGTCCGCAGCGCCCGCCATTGCCTCAAACGACGTTTCAAGCTAGCGACAGGCCGTCCGAAGGGGAACCTCGGGCGAACCTTGCCAATCCCGGGAGCCGACCTTGATCATCACCCGCCGCGCCTTCACCACGATGCTGTCGCTGACCGGGCTTGCAGCGCTGACCGGGCTCTCGCCGCTGCGGTTCATCTCGGACGCGATGGCGCAGTCGGCCGCCGATGTGGCCAAGCCGGTGTCGCTGCCCGACATGGCGCTCGGCCCGAAGGACGCCGCCGTCACCATTACCGAATACGCCTCGATGACCTGCCCGCACTGCGCCGCCTTTAACGAGCAGGTGTTCCCGAAGATCAAGAAGGAATACATCGACACCGGCAAGGTGCGTTACATCTTCCGCGAGTTCCCGCTCGACATCAAAGCCGCCGCCGGCTCGATGCTGTCGCGCTGCATCGCCAAGGACGACGCGCCGAAATACTTCGCGGTCACCGACATGCTGTTTCGCCAGCAGAACGACTGGGTGATGAAGAACACCACCGAGACACTGACGCGGATCGGCAAGCAGGCCGGCCTCACCCAGCAGCAGGTCGAAGCCTGCCTGAAGGACCAGGCGCTGCTCGACAAGATCGCCGCCGACCAGAAATACGCCAGCGACGTGCTCAAGGTGGACTCGACGCCGACCTTCTTCATCAACGGCGAGAAGATCAAGGGCGAGGCCTCGTTCGAGGAGTTCGCCAAGAAGATCAACCCGCTTCTGAAGAGCTGATTCGCTCGTCAAGATCCTGATTCGCATCTCGAAAGCCGTATCTTTCCCGGCATAAATCCC
The DNA here is from genome assembly GCF_053629095.1 of Bradyrhizobium sp. USDA 372. NCBI lineage: Bacteria > Pseudomonadati > Pseudomonadota > Alphaproteobacteria > Hyphomicrobiales > Nitrobacteraceae > Bradyrhizobium > Bradyrhizobium sp. USDA 372. Next base: position 2,299,669 of record NZ_JBRJHR010000001.1, read on the forward strand.
TTGGGAAAAGCGGCTTTCGCCGGTTGCCCTCGCGGCGCACCGCGGCCATTGTCCAGCCGCATGAGGCGCCTCGCGCGACTCGCCCGGATAGCGACATTGCCTTCCATGGTATTGTCCCGGCAGGGGGATTCGCGCCTGCCAACAGAGATGCGTGCTTATGAAAATCACCCGCCTGCGACTTCACGGCTTCAAGTCCTTCGTTGAGCCCACGGACTTCGTCATCGAGCCCGGCCTGACCGGCGTGGTCGGCCCCAACGGCTGCGGCAAGTCCAATCTCGTCGAAGCGCTGCGCTGGGCGATGGGCGAGACCTCCTACAAGTCGCTGCGCGCCGCCGACATGGACGCGGTGATCTTCGCCGGCTCCGGCAACCGTCCGGCGCGCAACCACGCCGAAGTGACGATGACGATCGACAATGCCGATCGCACCGCGCCGGCGGCGATGAACGACAGCCAGATCCTGGAAATCTCCCGTCGCATCGAGCGCGAGGCCGGCTCGGTCTACCGCATCAACGGCCGCGACGTGCGCGCCCGCGACGTGCAGATCCTGTTTGCGGACGCCGCCACCGGCGCGCGCTCGCCCGCCCTCGTCCACCAGGGCAAGATCGGCGAGATCATCCAGGCCAAGCCCGAGCAGCGCCGCCGCGTGCTGGAAGACGCCGCGGGCGTCGCCGGCCTGCATGCCCGCCGCCACGAGGCCGAGCTGCGGCTGAAGGCCGCCGAAACCAACCTCACTCGCGTCGAGGACGTGATCGGCCAGCTCTCCGGCCAGATGGAAGGCCTGAAGAAGCAGGCCCGCCAGGCCGTGCGCTATCGCGAGGTCGCGGCCAAGGTCCGCAAGGCCGAGGCCACGCTGTTCCATCTGCGCTGGATCGGCGCCCATGCGGACGTCAACGAATCCGGCCAGACCCACGACCTCGCCGTGCGCGAGATGGCCGAGCGCACCCAGCACCAGGCCGAGGCCGCCCGCATCCAGGCGATCCGCGCCGCCGAAATGCCGGCGCTGCGCGAGGCCGAAGCGCGCGCCGCCGCCGGCCTGCAGCGCCTGACCAATGCCCGCGAGCAGCTCGACCGTGAGGAAGAGCGCGCCAAGGAGCGCGTCGCCGAGCTCGAGCGCCGCCTCGCCCAGTTCGAGGGCGACATCTCGCGCGCCCAGCAGCAGACCATGGATGCCGACGTCGCGCTGCAGCGGCTCGACGCGGAAGATGCGGAGCTGAAGGAAGAGATCAAGTCGCGCGTCGAGAAACGCTCCGGCGTCGACGAGCGCGTCGCCGAAGCCGAGGCGGTGCTGACCGAGACCGAGCAGCGCTTCGCCGAGCTCACCACCGCGCTCGCCGACCTCACTGCCAAGCGCAACCAGCTCGAAGCCAACGTCCGCACCCACCGCGACAAGCTCGCCCGGCTCGACCAGGAGATCGCCAACGTCACCGCGGAAGAGCAGAAGCTTGCCGCCGAGACCGGCGGCTTCGGCGATCTCGACGAGCTGACCGCGACGGTCGAGACCGCGGAGCAGACGCTGGCCGCGTCCGAAGCTGCGGCGCAGGCGAGCGAAGCTGCGCATGTGGCGGCACGCCAGACGCTGGAATCCTCACGCTCGCCGCTGGTCGAAGCGGACAAGCGCGTGCAGCGGCTCGAGACCGAGGCGCGCACGATCTCCAAGATCGTCAACGGCGAGACCAAGAATCTGTGGCCGCCGATCATCGACGGCATCACCGTCGACAAGGGCTTTGAAAAAGCGATCGGCGCTGCGCTCGGTGACGATCTCGATGCGCCGATCGATCCGTCGGCGCCGATGCGCTGGACCAATGTCGGACACACCGAGGGCGATCCGGAGCTGCCCGAAGGCGCCGTTCCGCTCTCCAACCATGTGCAGGCGCCGGCCGAGCTGGCGCGCCGCCTGGCGCAGATCGGCGTCGTGCCGCGCGAGCGCGGTGCCGAGCTGGTGTCGCAGCTCAAGACCGGCCAGCGGCTGGTCTCGCCCGAGGGCGACGTCTGGCGCTGGGACGGCTTCGTCGCCGCCGCGCATGCGCCGACCGGCGCGGCACGGCGCCTTGCCGAGCGCGCCCGCCTCGTCGACATCGAGAACGAGCTGGAGCAGGCCCGCATCGACGCGCAGATCAAACGCCAGGCGCTGGAGAACGCCGAGTCCGAGCTGCAGATGGCAGCCAGCACCGAAGGCGCCAGCCGCGAAGCCTGGCGTGCCGCGCAGCGCGAGCTGAACGTCGCGCGCGAGCGCCATGCCAATGCCGAACGCGAGATCAGCCGACATGCCGCGCGCAAGGCGACGCTGTCGGAAGCGCACAGCCGTCTCGCCGCCGACCGCGCCGAAGCCGAGGCCGCATACGAATATGCCGAGGCCGGCATCGGCGAGCTGCCGTCGAGCGAGGACACCGAGACCCAGCTCGCCGCGGTCCGCAGCGACATCGAAGGCCGCCGCCGCATGGCCGCCCAGGTCCGCGCCGAGGCGCAGGCGCTGGCACGCGAAGCCGAGCTCGCCGACCGCCGCGTGCAGGCGATCCTCGCCGAACGCACCGAGTGGCAGAACCGCAAGGAGAGCGCGGCCTCCCACATCGACACCATCCAGGCCCGTATCGCAGAGCTCACCATCGAGCGCAGCGAGCTCGAGAACGCCCCCGCCGTGTTCGCCGAGAAGCGCAGCGCGCTGATCACCGAGATCGAATACGCCGAGAACGACCGCCGCATGGCCGCCGACGCGCTCGCCACTGCGGAAACCGCAATGGCCGAGACCGACCGTGTCGCCAAGCTGACGCTCGAAGCCTTGTCGAGTGCCCGCGAGGCCACCGCCCGCGCCGAGGAGCGCATGGAAGGCGCCCGCCGCCGGCTGGAGGACATCGAGCGCGAGATCCGCGACATGCTCGAGGTCGAGCCGCAGGCCGTCGCCGGCCTTGCCGAGATCGAGCCCGGCGCCGAGCTGCCGCCGCTGCACGAGATCGAGGAAGACCTCGAAAAGATGCGCCGCGACCGCGAGCGGCTCGGTGCCGTCAACCTGCGCGCCGAGGAAGAGCTGCGCGAGGTCGAGACCCAGCACACCGGCCTCGTCACCGAGCGCGACGACCTGGTCGAAGCCATCAAGCGGCTGCGCCAGGGCATCCAGAGCCTCAACAAGGAAGCCCGCGAGCGGCTCTTGACCTCGTTCGACGTCGTCAACAACCACTTCAAGCGCCTGTTCGTCGAGCTGTTCGGCGGCGGCGAGGCCGCGCTGCACCTGATCGAGAGCGACGACCCACTGGAAGCCGGCCTCGAAATCATCGCCAAGCCGCCGGGCAAGAAGCCGCAGACGCTGTCGCTGCTGTCGGGCGGCGAGCAGGCGCTGACCGCGATGGCGCTGATCTTCGCGGTGTTCTTGACCAACCCTTCGCCGATCTGCGTGCTGGACGAAGTCGACGCGCCGCTCGACGACCACAACGTCGAACGCTACTGCAACCTGCTGCACGAGATGACCGGCTCGACCGACACCCGCTTCATCATCATCACGCACAACCCGATCACGATGGCGCGGATGAATCGCCTGTTCGGCGTCACCATGGCCGAGCGCGGCGTCTCGCAACTGGTGTCGGTGAGCCTCGCCGAGGCCGTGGACATTCTCGACCAGAACGTGGCGTGAGCTTACGCTCGCGCCACACCCATTGACGTCATCATCCGCCTTGTGCGCAAATTGCGCACTGGAGCGGACTGATCCAGTACGCCTTCTCGGTTGACGGCACTGTCTCGGAGTACTGGATGCCCCGCCTGCGCTGGGCATGACCGCGGATGATGATCGCCCCCACCCTCCCCGCTGAACTGAAGGCCGCGCTCGACGGCAAGCTCCAGGGCTTCTCCCGCACCGACGCGGCACAGCGCTCGCAGAAGATCTCGACCGCCTATCGCGCCGGTGGCGGCTCCGGCACGATCAAGTCCGAAGCCGATGCGCTCGCTTATGCGCTGGCGCGCATGCCCGCGACCTACGCGGCGGTGGCGGCCAGCCTCAATGCGCTCACCGAGATCGCGCCTGATCTCGCCCCCGAGACATTGCTCGACGTCGGCGCCGGCCCGGGCACCGCCAGCTGGGCGGCCGCGGAAGCCTTTCCGTCGCTGCAGGATTTCACGCTGCTCGACGCCAATGCCACGCTGAGCCGGCTCGCGCTGGAACTGGCACGCGACAGCACGCGCCTCGCGGACTGCCGCTATCTGCCCGGCGATGCCAGCGGCAATCTCGCTGAAGTCTCGCAAGCCGATCTCGTCATCGCCAGCTACGTCATCAATGAGCTCGGCGAGGCCGATCAGCGCAAGCTCGCGGAAGCGATGTGGGCCAAAGCGCGCCAGGTGCTGGTGGTGATCGAGCCCGGCACGCCCGCCGGCTATGCCCGCATCCTCGCGCTGCGCCAGCAGTTGATCGCGGCTGGCGCCTTCGTCGCCGCGCCCTGCCCGCACGAAAGGCCCTGCCCGCTGATCGCGCCCGACTGGTGCCATTTCAGCCAGCGCCTGCCGCGATCGCAAGCGCACCGCCAGATCAAGGGCGCCGAGGTGCCGTTCGAGGACGAGCGCTTCATCTACGTCGCGCTGACTCGCACGCCTCCGGCCATGCGCGCCGCGCGCGTGCTAGCGCCGCCGGACATCGGCAAGGCGGAGATCACGGCCAAGCTCTGCACGGAGGCTGGGGTTGCGCCGGCAAAAGTCCCGCGGCGCGACAAGGCGGCCTATGCCGACGCGCGGCGCTGGCGCTGGGGCGATGCCGTCATGTCCGAAAGTTAATTTCGCCGGCCGGGCCTGCCTTGAACTCGGGCCGTTCCTGATCCGACCAAGTCTTACCTTCCCTCCGCGCCGGGCTCTCATCCCGCGTCAATTTGGTCTACCCTAGCGCCCGCCTTCTTCCCTCTTCAGGAGTTCTTCATGTCGACCGGCTGGATCGTTCTCGGCGTCATCGTCGTCCTCGTGCTGTTCGCCTTCAGCGCCTACAACCGCCTGGTGGCGCTGAGCCAGCGCGTCGGCCAGGCCTTTGCCGACATCGACGTGCAGCTCAAGCAGCGCCATGACCTGGTCCCCAACCTGGTCGAGACCGTGAAGGGCTATGCCTCGCATGAGCGCGGCACGCTCGACGACGTCATCAAGGCGCGCAACTCGGCGATGTCGGCGCAGGGCCCGGCGCAGGTGTCCGCGGCCGAGACCCAGCTCTCCGGCGCGCTCGGCCGGCTGATCGCGCTGTCGGAGGCCTATCCGGACCTCAAGGCCAACGCCAATTTCCAGCAGCTCGCATCCGAGCTCTCCGACCTCGAGAACAAGATCGCAGCCAGCCGCCGCTTCTTCAACAACGCAGTCCAGGAATACAACACCGGCATCCAGCAGATGCCCGCAGCTCTGTTCGCCGGCATGTTCGGCTTCACCAGGAAGGACTTCTTCGATCTCGGCGCCAGCCGCACCGAGGTCGAGGCGGCGCCGCAGGTGAAGTTCTGATTTGAGCCGATAGGCCGGCAGGGCATCGCGTCATGGCCGCGTATGGTCTCTACACGCACATCGCCTCGAACAAGTTTCGTTCGATGCTGCTGCTCGCCGGTCTCTTCGCGCTGGTCTACGTGCTGGTCTATGCCGGCGCGCTGGTGGCCGAGGTCGTCATCAACGGCAACGGCACGGTCGCCTATTATCTGACCCGGGCCTTCTCCGACCTGCTGAAGGCCGCGCCCTTCGCGACCGTTGCGGCGATCGCCTGGATCGCGATCGCCTATTTCTTCCACCAGTCGATGATCGACGCCGTGACCGGCGGCCACGCCGTCACCCGGCAGGAGGAGCCGCGGCTCTATAATCTGTTGGAAAACCTCTGCATCTCGCGCGGCATCACCATGCCGAAGCTGAAGATCATGGCGAGCCCGGCGCTGAACGCGTTCGCCACCGGTCTCAATCCGCGGCAATATTCCATCACGGTCACCACGGGTCTCCTCGATGCGCTCAACGACAAGGAGATCGAAGCGGTGCTGGGCCACGAGCTGACCCACATCAAAAACGGCGACGTGCAGCTCATGGTGGTCGCCGTCATCATCGCCGGCGTGGTCGGCTTCTTCGGCGAATTGTTCTTCCGCCTGTTCACGAATCTGAACTGGAGCTCCGGTTCCGGCGGCTCCTGGTCCTCGGGCTCCTCCTCGTCCTCGCGGTCGTCCTCGTCCTCAAGCGACAGCAAGAGCTCCGGGGGCGGTGCGATCATCGTCATCATCATCGCAATCGTGCTGATCGTGCTGGCCTGGCTGCTGTCGCAGGTGGTGAAGCTCGCGCTGTCGCGGTCACGCGAATATCTCGCCGACGCCGGCTCGGTCGAGCTGACCAAAGATCCGGATGCCATGATCTCGGCGCTGCGCAAGATCGAGAATCGCGGCGAGCTGCCAGGCGCGACCTCGGCGGTGATGGAGCTCTGCGTCGACAATCCGCGCGAGGGCTTTGCCGATCTGTTCGCGACCCACCCGTCCGTGCAGTCCCGGGTCGACGCCCTGGTCAAGTTCGCCGGCGGCCATGACCCCGGTCCGCTGCCGGACCCCACCGAAGAGACGGAACAGCCCGAGACCGAACAGGCCGAGGCGCAGGACGGTCCGCCGCCGCTCTCGCACGGGCCGTGGGGCGATGGCGCCGCTCCCGCCAATCCGCCGCCCGTTCCCGCGCCCAGCCCCTCTGGAGCCCCGGCAGCCAATCCGATGGGACCGTGGGGCCGTCACTGATGACGTGATTTGCCGCTTCATGCGGCAGGTTTCCCGGCAATCGGGAATATCCTCGGGAATTGCCGTGACTGGAGCGCAAGGAATTGAATTCTCCCTTGTTTCTGCCATGTTCGCGCCCAACAGCAGACTCGGGACGTCTTTTCGGACATCGATTTGGGGCCCGGCCGATTGCGACCTCGCGATCGGGGGCGCGCGTTAGGGGACAGCAATGGCAAAGCCGGCAGTGGTTGTGGTGGGCGCGGACAAGGGCGGGGTCGGCAAGACCACGGTATCGCGCACCCTGCTCGATTATTTCTCGGCCAACAACGTGCCGACGCGGGCGTTCGACACGGAGTCGCCGCGCGGAACCCTGAGGCGCTTCCACCCCGACATCACCGAGATCGTCGACATGACGACGACGGCCGACCAGATGAAGATCTTCGACACGCTCAACGCTGTCAGCCCTTCGGTCACCGTCATCGACGTCCGCGCCGGCCTGCTCTCGCCGGCGCTGGCTTCGCTGCGCGACATCGGCTTCCTCGACGCCGCCAAGGCCGGCCAGATCACCTTCGCGGTGTTCCACATCCTCGGACCCTCGATCGCCTCGCTGGAGGAAATCGCGGAGACCGCGGGCTTCATGTCCGGCGCGAAATATTTCCTGGTGAAGAACTTCATCAACGACACCCAGTTCTTCCAATGGGACCAGGCGACCTACAATTCCTACTTCCACCGCATCAAGGACGCGACCGAGCTGACCATCCCCAAGCTCAACGAAATGGCCTATGAGCAGGTCGAGGTGTCTTCCGTGCCGTTCCTGAAATTCGTCGCCAACAAGGGCATCAACGACGAGGCCGCGAACTATTCGTTCGTGCTGCGCGGCTATGTCCGGCACTGGCTGGCCAACGTCTGGAGCGAGTTCGACCGCATCCGCCTGACCGACATCGTTGGTTCGAAATCCGTCACCCGCAACAGCGAAAAATAGTTGCGGACCCCGGGCGGATACGGCTGGATTGGGCGGTGAGTTGGCCCAGATAATGGCTGTCGATGCCCGCAACGCCCGTCTACATCATCTGCTCGCCTCGCCCGCAGGTCGGCAAGACCTTGCTGGCGCGGCTGCTGACAGAATTCCTGCTGCTCAAGAACGGCAACGTCGCGGCCTTCGACGTCAATCTGAAGGAGCCGTCGCTGCTCGATTACCTGCCGAAGGTGACCGAGACCGCCGACGTGATCGACACTTACGGCAAGATGCAGCTGATGGACCGCGTAATCGTCGATGACGGTGTTGCCAAGGTCATCGACCTCGGCTTCCACGCCTTCGACGAGTTCTTCAAGATGACCGACGAGATCGGCCTGTTGAAGGAGGCGGCGCGCCGGCATGTGGCCCCACAGATCCTGTTCGTCGCCGACACCGACCGTGTCTCGGCCCGCGCCCACGAGATGTTGCGCGGGCAGATCCCGCGGATGAACCTGGTCACGGTGGACAACGAATATGTCCTTCGCGGCGAGCTGCCGCCGGCGATGGGAGGTGGCCGGCTGTTCCGCCTGCCGGCGCTGCCGGGTTTCCTGAAGACGTATATCGACCGGCTGAATTTCTCCTTCACCGGCTATCTGCGGCAGGAGAAGGACTCTTCCACCGAGCTGCATCAGTGGATCCGGCGCAACTACCTCGCCTTCCGCGAGCTCGAGCTCAGCCTGATCCTGCAACGGTCCTGATTTATTTTACCCGGGCAATATTGACCGACCGCCCGGCGGCTTGTATGACCTCCCGTGACACCCTTCCTCGCGAGACCAAGCCCATGAGCATCGACCGAAAGGCCGCGATTGCCGCCTACAAGGAGCGCAAGACCGCCGTCGGCATCTACGTCGTCCGCTGCGTGGCGACAGGCGAAGCCTGGGTCGGGCAGGCGTTTGATCTCGAGAAGGTCGCCAACCGGATCTGGTTCACGCTGCGCCAGGGCGGGCATCCCTGCCGCGCCCTTCAAGCGGCGTGGAACGCGCATGGCGCCACTGGCCTGACATTCGCCGAGTGCGAGCGGCTGGACGAGGAGGAAACGAGCTACATCCGCGATGCGCTCCTGAAGGAGCGCATGCTGCATTGGCGGTCGGACCTCAACGCCGAAGCGATCTAGTCGGCCACGTTCACTACCAGCCGCGCACCCTATCGGCGCTTTTCGCGGGCCGTGTCGATCGCCTGACAATTTTCTTTGGCGCACCGATGATTTTGGCCCGCCTGCGCTGTCCTGATCCATAGGCGCGCCGGGATGATCCGGGTGGCCCGGACAGGGAGGTAGTCCATGGGATCGTTGCAAGGTAAAAATGTCGTCGTCGTCGGAGGCAGCCGCGGCGTCGGCCGCGCAATCGCGGAAGCCGCCTTCGGCGAGGGAGCGACCGTCCTCGCCGTCGCCCGCGAAGCAGCAGCCCTGACCCAATTGGCGAACGATACACCGAGGTTGAGAACCCTTGCGGCCGACGCGACGCAGGATACAGCGCCGGGTCAGGTTTTCGCCGCGCTGGCGCCGGACGTCCTGGTGATCTGCGCGGGCTCACTTGCCCCCAGCGCGCCGATACAGGACCTGACCTGGGAGGCCTTCTCTGCCAACTGGGAAACGGACGTCAAGGCGTCGTTCCTGTTTTGCAGGGCGGCGCTGCGAGGTCCGCTCAAGCCGGGAACACGGATCGTCCAGATCTCCAGTGGCGCGGCCTTCAGCGGCGGACCGCCGTTTGCCGGCGGTTATGCGGGTGCAAAGCGCGCGCAGATCTTCCTGGCCGGTCATTGCCAGAAGGAGTCGGATCGGCTCGGACTGGGCCTGCGCTTCATGGACCTGGCCCCCATGCGCATCATGCCCGGCACCCGCGTGGGCAAGGGCGGCGTCGACGGCTATGCCGGCTATCTGGGCATCCAGCCCGCGGACGTTCTCGCGGGCATGACCGACATGCAAACGCCGGCCGATGTGGGAAGGGCGGTGGTTGCCCTGGCCACCGGGACATCGGAGGGCAGTTCCTTCATGGTGAGCGGGAGCGGACTTGCGCCGGCGGCCTGAGACACACAGAATGCAGACCGAATTCAGCACTGCAGGCCCGACATGACAGGCCCTCCTGGCCCTTTCGAGCCATTGGGCCAGCCAGGCCAGCCGTTCCTCGATCGGCTGGCCTTCGAGCATTTCACGGCGGCCCACCGTCGCGAGATCAAGCTCCACTGCTACCGCATGATGGGCTCGCTGCACGAGGCGGACGACCTCGTACAGGAGACCTTTCTGCGGGCTTGGCGCGCGCGGTCGGAGTTCGACGGGCGAGGCTCGGTCCGCGGCTGGCTCTACACGATTGCCACCAACAGCTGCCTCAACGCTCTCAAGGCGAGGACCAGGGCGCATCGCTTTCTCCAGCAGCCCGGACGGCCTCCCTCGCAGGGGCCGGCCACAGGCGGGCCCGCAACCGAGCTTGCCTGGCTGGACCCTTACCCGGATGCGGAGCTTCCCGCCGTCGCCGACGACACGCCCGGTCCGGAAGCACGGTACGAGACCTGCGAAGCCGTGCAGCTCGCCTTCGTCGCGGCCATCCAGGATCTGCCGCCCAGGCAGCGGGCCGCGCTGCTGCTTTCCGACGTCCTGGGATGGTCGGCTGTCGAAACGGCGCGATTGTTGGGCGGCTCGACGGCCTCGATCAACAGCGCATTGCAGCGGGCTCGCGCAACGCTTGCGGCGCGATATCCCGAGGGACGTCCCCGCCGTCGATCGCAGACCAGCCGAGAGGAGGGACTGCTGCTCGAGCGCTACATGCAGACCTGGCAGGCCGCCAATCTCGACGGCTTCATAGAACTCTTGCGGGAGGACGCCACCTTTGGCATGCCGCCATGGCGGGAGTGGTATCAGGGGCGCGCGGCCATTCGGGCATTCTTCGAGACCATCTGGACCAGGTTTGCCGGCTTCCGAGCGGTCGCCATCGGCGCCAACGGCCAGCCGGCTGTCGGTGTCTACGCGCGCACCCATCAAGATCCGGCATGGCGCGCCCATTCGCTGCATGTCATCGAGCCTATGGACGGCGGGATCGCCTCGCTGACGGTCTATCTGGGGCCGCTCGGGCCCGAGCTGTTTCCGGCCTTCGGCTTGCCGCCGCCCTAGCCAGGTCTGCGCTTGCCGCAGGCTCTCGCCGTAGCGGCGAGCACGCTCAATGCCCCTCGAACGTCATCAGCGTGCGCACCGGGACGTCCATCGCACGCAGCTTGGCGGCGCCGCCGAGCTCGGGCAGGTCGATGATGAAGCAGGCGGCGACGACGTTGGCGCCGATCTGGCGCAGCAGCTTCACCGCGCCTTCCGCGGTGCCGCCGGTGGCGATGAGGTCGTCGACCAGGATGACGCGCTCGCCGGGCTGAATCGCGTCGACATGCATCTCCATCTCGTCGATGCCGTATTCGAGCGAGTAGGCGATGCGCACCGTGGTGTGCGGCAGCTTGCCCTTCTTGCGGATCGGCACGAAGCCGGCCGAGAGCTGATGCGCCACCGCGCCGCCGATGATGAAGCCGCGCGCCTCCATGCCGGCGACCTTGTCGATCTTGTTGCCGGCCCAGGGATTGACGAGCTCGTCCACGGCACGGCGAAACGCGCGCGCGTCCGCGAGCAAGGTGGTGATGTCGCGGAACATGATCCCGGGCTTGGGATAGTCCGGGATGGTGCGGACGCTCGCCTTCAGATCGTGGTCAAAGGTCATGGTTATCTCACTCTGGCTTTTCCACCGTCATTGCGAGCGAAGCGAAGCAATCCAGATCTTCTCCGCGGCAGCAGTCTGGATTGCTTCGTCGCCAGCGCAAAATTGCTTCGCAATTTTGTCGCGGGCTCCTCGCAATGACGGTCCATACTCAATTCGCCCCAGCATCCAGCCGGAACGCGTTTTCGACGATACGTAACCCCACCTCGCCGCCGAGCGACATCAGCGATTCCGGGTGGAATTGCACGCCGGCGACCGGCAGGGTCTTGTGCTCCAGCGCCATGGCGACGCCGTCCTGGGTGCTCGCGGTGACGCTGAGTACCTCCGGCATGCTGTCGCGCTCGACATAGAGCGAGTGATAGCGTCCGATGACGATCTCGTTCGGCAGGTTGCGCATCAGCCGCCCGCCGCGCACCTGCACCCGTGAGGGCCGGCCGTGGGCGGGATGGGTGAGCTGGCCGAGCTCGCCGCCGAAATATTCGCCGATCGCCTGCACGCCGAGGCAGACGCCGAACACCGGCAGCTTCTTCTCCAGCGCCGCGTCGATTGTTGTCTTGATCCCGAAATCCTCAGGACGCCCGGGGCCGGGTGACAACACCAGCAAATCCCACCTCTTCTGCTTGAGCATGTCGAGCGCATGCACATAGCGGACCACGGTGACGCTGGCGCCGACCTGGCGGAAATAATCGGCGAGCATATGCACGAAGCTGTCGTCGTGGTCGATCAGCAGCACCTGCTTGCCCGAGCCGGTGGCATCGGGCGCAAAGGTCGAGAGCGGCTTCGGCGGATCGCCGCGCAGCGCCTGGAACAGCGCGGCGGCCTTGACCTGGCATTCGCGATCTTCCGCGGCGGGATCGGAATCGAACAGGCAGGTGGCACCGACGCGCACTTCGGCGAGGCCATCCTTCATGCGGATGGTGCGGATGGTGAGGCCGGTGTTGATGCTGCCGTCGAAATTCACCGCACCGATCGCACCGGCATACCAGCGCCGCGGCGAGCGCTCGTGGTCCTCGACGAACTGCATCGCCCACAGCTTTGGCGCACCCGTGACGGTGACCGCCCAGGCATGGGTGAGGAAGGCATCGAGCGCGTCGAAGCCGGGGCGCAGCATGCCCTCGACGTGGTCGACGGTGTGGAACAGTTTTGAGTACGTCTCGATCTGGCGGCGTGCCAGCACCTTGATGGTGCCGGGGACGCAGACGCGTGCCTTGTCGTTACGGTCGACGTCGGTGCACATGTTGAGCTCGAACTCGTCCTTCTCCGAGTTCAGGAGCTGGCGGATCTGCTCGGCATCGCCGATCGCATCAAGGCCGCGCGCAATCGTGCCCGAGATCGGGCAGGTCTCGACGCGGCGGCCGTCCGAGCGCACGAACATTTCGGGCGACGCCGAGACCAGAAATTCGCCCTCGCCGAGATTCATCAGCGCGCCATAGGGCGACGGGTTGATGACGCAGAGGCGCTGGAACACTTCGGCCGGTGAGCGGTCGCAGGGCTCGGCGAAAAGCTGGCCGGGCACGGCCTCGAACAGGTCGCCGCGGGCGAAGGCGGCGCGCGCTGTCTCCACCGTGGCCTGATATTCGCCGGGCGCGTGATCGGCAAAGCCCTGGCGCGGCGTCTTAAGGTAGGGGCTGTCGGCGGTCTCGCGCGGCAGGCCTTCGGTCGATTTGCCCTTCCAGGCAAAATCGTAAGTGAGCACCACGCCGCGGCCGGTGGCGCGATCATAAGCCAGCAGGCGATCGGGCACGTACAGCACGATGTCGCGCTGGTCGGCCTCGCGCGGACGCTTCTGCACGAGGTCCTCGATCTGAAAGACGAGGTCGTAGGCGAAGGCGCCGAACAGGCCGAGCAGGCCGTCATCGCCAGCGGAGAAGGCGGCGACGAGGTCGCGCACCAGCGACATCACGCTGGCACGCCGCGTGCGCTGGTCCTCCTCGACCGGCGCATCGCCGCGGATGATGTGGCCGGCAAGGCGCGTCGCCGTCTTCTCGGAGATGACGACACAGGGTTCGCGCAGGACGTCGCCGAGGAAGGCGATCAGCACCTCTCCGCGCGCGTTCAGCGCTTCCAGCTTGAAGTCGACGCCAACCGTCTCGAGCTTGAGCGGCGGATCGGAGAAGCCGAGGTCGAAGCTCTCGTAGCGGCCGGGCACGGTCGTGCCCGAGGACAGCACCACGCCGCGGCGGCGGTCGAGCAGACTGACGAGATCGTCGAGCCTGTTGGCGCCGCCAGTGAATTGCTCCGCCACACGCGTGATCGCAAGACCCGCGCGGGTCACGTAGTCGCTTCGGGCCGGGAGGGCAAAGACTGTCCTGTTCATGTCGTCCTCTTACGAAACTTGCCGAGGGAACGCCACACAGGACAAACGATCGGGCCGCCGCACTGCGTGGCGACCTCTAGCGATTTTGAGAAATGAAATCGCACCGGCCACCTCGTTAGGAGGTGCGCCACCAAAGACGGGCTGGGCGGAAGGCGGTGCTCATGGGCGGATACTCACCATGGCGCGAGGGCGGCGTCAAGGGTGGCTGGGGCGGCTTCAATTGCCAAAATGGCGACGGCCAGGTCTCAGCCGCTTCAAGCCCGCATCTGTAGGCTGTCGCGCCCTATGGCCGCGTCCGAAGCATGACGCTCGATCTCGGCTCGCGTTACCGTGAGCAGAAGTTCACCGTCGGGTTCGACGACATTGCTACGGTCAGCCAAGGTTTCAACCATAACACCTGTCTTTCCTGTGACCGCACACCATGTGGCATGATCGTCGCTCACGCGTAGCGCCGTGATCATCGCGGCCGGATCCAGATCCAACTTTCGCAACAGCAGGTCGATGGCCTCGGCCGCCAGATTTTGCTCGGCAACTCTCAAGAAATTCCGGATCGTGTCAGCGCCTACCGTCGACAACCGCGCGCCCACCAGTGTGGGCGGAAAGCTCTTCAATACTTCATGCATGTCCGACGGCTGCGGGCTCTGGCTGCCTGGGCCGAATTCGTAAAGTTCTCCACCCGCCTCCTCGTAAACGCACAGGCGCGAACCCTTGTCAGTCTTGACGCCAATGGCAATGCCCTGCGCCCCTTCAGCATCCATATTGCTTCCCGCGAACGCCTGAACCTTGAGCTCCGGGTCAGGCCTCACCGCCCCGCACGCGGCGGCGATCGTGAGCTGCAGGCGGTCGGTGATCTGGGAGCTGATGTGGCGAACGCTCAGCCAGATCCGACGTTGCGACAGATGTGGGTTAAGTTGCGCAAGCCGTTCGATTTCGGAGGCGTACTGTTCCTGCGCGACAGCATGCAATTCGGGCCAGCTTGCGATCCATCGGGCTGCAAGTTGTGTCATTGGTTGCTGTCGTTCTGCTTCATAGAAGCGACGATCAAGCGCATCGAGCTCCGAGGCCCGGTTCTCGAAGCCGTTCTGCTGCGCGCTCTCTTGGGGATTATCCCCTACCCAGGCGATCATTTCCTGCAATATACGATGTTGCGCGCTCGCTCCCATCGCCTCGAGTCCGGCGAGCGCATCGCCAGACGTCGTGGGAAGCATCGAAACGCCCGTGTTACCGATGAACTGGCTGTGACCGCCGTTGTTGACCTGAGCGAGATAGTAGTCTGCGTGATAGGCCTGCATGGCCACAGCGGGCAGTTCACGTCCGGAGTACACGCCGACGCGTTGCATTTGGTTGACGTAGTCGACCACTGCGTGGGTTAGATATTCGGCCTTCTCAGGGTCCTCGGGCGCCTCCAGCCGCTCGCGAGGCAAAACAACCGTCGTCAACCGACCATCCACAATCATCACCCCCTCCACAGTCGCGTAGCGAAGGGCTACACGGCTGCAGCCTATGATTGCAGCGAGCTGTTATCAATAGCGATGCAACACGTGCGCAGATCGACCCGCACCACTGCTGCTGCTACCCCAGATGCTTCCGGAAAAACTCCGTCGCCCGGCCCCAGGCGAGCTCGGCGGCTTCGCGGTCGTGCACGGCCTGGCGCTGCTCGTTGACGAAGGCGTGCTCGGCGTCATAGCGGAACAGCTCCAGCGACTTGCCGGCCGCCTTCATGGCCTTCTCGAAGCCGTTGACCAGCTCCGGTGTGCACCAATCGTCCTTGTTGGCGAAATGGGCCTGGAGCGGGATCTTGACGTCGGCGGGCTTGGCGGCCTGCTCGGGCGGGATGCCGTAGAACACGACGCCGGCCGCGAGCTCCGGGATCTTGGTCGCGCCGATGATGGTGACGGCGCCGCCGAGGCAGAAGCCGGTCAGCCCGACCTTGGCGCCGTTGCGCGACAGATATTGCGCGGCACCGCGGACGGTCTGCGTAGTGGCGTCCATGAAGTCGAGCGAGTTCATCTCCTTGTTGGCGCTGTCCGTATCGTGATACGGCACCACCTTGCCCTTGTAGAGATCGGGCGCCAGCGCGTCGAAACCGGCCAGCGCGAAGCGGTCGCACAGGCCCTTGATCTGGTCCGACAGGCCCCACCATTCCTGGATCACGACAACGCCCGGCGCATTGCCGCGCGCGGCGTTGGCGAGATAGCCCGAGGCGTCCTTGCCGTCCGGGCGCTTGAAGGTGATGCTGGTTCCCATGGTGTCCTCCGGTGAGTTTCTGGGGGATCGGTTGGGGGTATTTTGGCGGGTGCGGGGGTGTGACGCAATCCACACTCTCGTCATTCCGGGGCGCGCGATAGCGCGAGCCCGGAATCCATTGGGCCGCGGAGCTGGTGGATGAATGGATTCCGGGTTCGATGCTACGCATCGCCCCGGAATGACGGCTCAACAAAAAAGCCCCCTTGCGGGGGCTTCTTCATTCTCGTTTCGCGCCAAGCCGCTCAGTGCGAGTCGGCCCAGACCTTCTTCTTGGTGAAGTACATCAGGCCCACGAAGATGATCAGGAACACGAAGACCTGGAAGCCGAGGCGCTTGCGCGCTTCCATGTGCGGCTCGGCGGTCCACATCAGGAAGGTGGTGACGTCCTTGGCGTACTGCGCGACCGTGGTCGGCGCGCCGTCGTCAAAGGTCACCTGGCCGTCGCTGAGCGGCTTCGGCATCTTGATGGCGTGACCGGGGAAGTACTTGTTGTAGTACGAGCCCTCCGGGATGGTGACGCCCTCCGGCACCTTCTCCTCATAGCCCTGCAGCACCGCGGCGACATAGTCGGGCCCCTGCTCCTGGTACTGGGTGAAGACGTCGAAGATGAACCAGGGGAAGCCGCGCTTGTAGGAGCGCGCCTTGGTAATCAGGGACAGGTCGGGCGGCGCCGCGCCGCCGTTCGCCGCACGCGCGGCCTGCTCGTTCGGGAACGGCGAGGGGAAATAGTCCGCCGGCCGGCCCGGCCGCTCGAACATGTCGCCGGCATCGTTCGGACCGTCCTTGACCTTATACTCGGAGGCGAAGGCCGCCGCCTGCGCCACGGAATAGCTGGGCCCGCCGGGCTCGGCGAGGTTGCGGAAGGCGATGTAGGACAGGCCGTGGCAGCTGGCGCAGACCTCCTTGTAGACCTTCAGGCCGCGCTGCAGCGCGCCGCGATCGAACTTACCGAAAGGGCCCGAGAACGACCATTTGTTGCCGGGGGGCGTGTCGCTGCCTTCGGACGCCTTCGCGCTGTCGATCGAGCCCGCGAACAGCGAACCGGCGAGCGCCAGCACGATCGCGGTCGAGACCATCGGCGTCGACCGGCTGCCGGTCTTGGCCAGCACGGCATCCGAGATCGAGTTCGGCACCGGCCGCGGCTTCTCGATGCGCGAGAGCAGCGGCAGCACGATCAGGAAGTAGGCGAAGTAGCAGACCGTCAGGACGCGGCCGGCGACCACGTAGATGCCCTCCGGCGGCTGCGCACCGAGATAGCCGAGCAGAATGCAGACCACGACGAAGATCCAGAAGAACTGCTTGGCGAGCGGACGGTACTTCGACGACTTCGTCTTGGCGGCATCGAGCCAGGGCAGGAAGCACAGGATGATGATCGCTCCGAACATCGCGATGACGCCCGCGAGCTTGTTCGGGATCGAGCGCAGGATCGCGTAGAACGGCAGGTAATACCATTCCGGCACGATGTGCGGCGGCGTCACGCCCGGGTTCGCCGGAATGTAGTTGTCGGCGTCGCCGAGATAGTTTGGCATGTAGAAGATGAACCAGGCGTACAGCAGCATGAAGCAGGTGACGCCGAACATGTCCTTGATGGTGGCATGCGGCGTGAACGGCACCGTGTCCTTTTCCGTCTTCGGCTCGACGCCATCAGGGTTGTTCTGGCCGGCCACGTGCAGCGCCCAGACGTGCAGCACGACGACGCCCGCGATCACGAACGGCAAGAGATAGTGCAGCGAGAAGAAGCGGTTCAGCGTCGGGTTGCCGACCGCATAGCCGCCCCACAGCAGCGTCACGATGCTCTCGCCGACATAGGGAATGGCGGAGAACAGGTTGGTGATGACGGTGGCGCCCCAGAAGCTCATCTGGCCCCACGGCAGCACGTAGCCCATGAAGCCGGTCGCCATCATCAGGAGGTAGATGATGACGCCGAGGATCCACAGCACCTCGCGCGGCTCCTTGTACGACCCGTAGTACAGGCCGCGGAACATGTGGACGTAGACGGCGACGAAGAACATCGAGGCGCCGACCGCGTGCATGTTGCGCAGCAGCCAGCCGTAGTTCACGTCACGGACGATCAGCTCGACCGACTTGAAGGCGAGATCGGCGTTCGGCGTGTAGTGCATCGCCAGGATCACGCCGGTCAGGATCTGCATCCCGAGCATGAATGAGAGGATGGCGCCGAAGGTCCACCAATAGTTCAGGTTGCGCGGGGTGGGATAGGCGACGAAGGAGGAGTGGATGAGACCAAAGATCGGCAGACGCCGCTCGATCCATTGCAGGGCCGGATTGCTCGGCTGGTAGTCGGATGGTCCGCTCATGATGCGATCCTGAGGAAATAGTACGACGAGACGGCGCGAAGCTTCGGACGAAGATCCGAAGCTCAGCCGATCTGGATTTTGGTGTCGGAAACGAACTGGTACGGCGGCACCGGCAGATTCGAGGGCGCAGGCCCCTGGCGGATGCGGCCGGACGAATCGTACTGCGAACCATGGCAGGGGCAGAAGAACCCGTCGTAGCTGCCTTCATGAGCGATCGGGATACAGCCGAGATGGGTGCAGATGCCGATCACGACCAGCCACTGCTCGTGACCAGACTTGACGCGGGCCTCGTCGGACTGCGGATCGGGCAGGCTCGCCACGTTGACGGCGCGCGCTTCGTCGATCTGCTTCTTGGTACGGTGGCTGATGTAGATCGGCTTGCCGCGCCAGAACACCTTGATGTCCTGGCCTTCCGCGATCGGGCTGAGATCGACCTCGATCGGCGCGCCGGCGGCGATGGTCGAGGCATCCGGATTCATTTGGGAGATGAAGGGCCAGAGCGCGGCCGCGCCCCCTACTGCTGCAGCTGCCCCCGTTGCAACGAATAAGAAATCACGGCGTGTCGGATGGTCCGCCGAAGACGCTGTCGTCACGATTCCAACCCTTTCTTCTTGTGCTACCGGTGGAACCGCTCCGAGGGGCGCCCAAGAGGTCCCCGGAAAGGCTGCCGGCGCCCGCGGCCCCCCGCGGCGGCAGAACTTGGCTTGTTCACCTCTAAACGGGTGAAACAGCAGTCCAGAATCGTTCTATTGGCACCCTTGCCGGGCGAGCGCAAGCCCGCTAACGGCGTGGGAGCGTGCAATGCACGAATTCCCGGGCGGGCGATGTTTTATTGAGACATTTTGCGCCCGCAAGCCAACTCGCCGCCGCCCATGCAGATCGCGCTTTTCCAGCCTGACATCCCCCAGAACACCGGCACGATTCTTCGCCTCTGTGCCTGCTTGGGGCTGGATGCCCATATCATCGAACCCGCGGGCTTCCCCGTGTCCGACCGTCTGTTCCGCCGGGCGGGAATGGACTACCTCGACCATGTCAGGCTGACCCGCCACGTCTCCTGGGCGACATTCGAGGACTGGCGCGCAGGCCAGGGCCAGCGGCTGCTGCTGTTCACCACCAAGGCTGCCACCGATTACCGCGATTTTCATTACCAGAGCTCGGACATCCTGCTATTCGGGCGCGAGAGCGCCGGCGTCACCGACGCGGTCGTCGAGGCCGCCGATGCGCGCCTGGTGATCCCGATCAACGCGGGGCTGCGGTCGCTCAATGTGGCCATGAGCGTGGCCATGGCCGCCGGCGAGGCGCTGCGGCAAACCCGGAACCCGCAAGTTTGAGAGATTGAGGAGAGAGGCTTGAGTTACGCGGTCAAGGAAATCTTCCTGACCCTGCAAGGCGAAGGCGCCCATGCCGGACGCGCGTCGGTGTTCTGCCGCTTTGCCGGCTGCAACCTCTGGAGCGGCCGCGAGGCCGACCGCAGCGAGGCAACTTGCAAGTTCTGCGACACCGATTTCGTCGGCACCGACGGCACGCTCGGCGGGCGCTACGGCTCGGCCGCGGAACTCGCCGATACCATCGCCGCGCAATGGACAGCGGCTGCCGCCAATCGCTACGTGGTGCTGACCGGCGGCGAGCCGCTGCTCCAGGTCGACGCTGCGCTGATCGACGCGCTGCACGAAAGAGGCTTCGAGATCGGCGTCGAGACCAACGGCACGATCGCAGCTCCTGATGGGCTCGACTGGATCTGTGTCAGCCCCAAGGGCGGCAGCGAGCTGGTGCTGCGGCGCGGCCACGAGCTGAAGCTGGTCTATCCGCAGGCGCTGGCGATGCCCGAAGCATTCGAGGATCTCGCCTTCGAACGCTTCTCGCTGCAGCCGATGGACGGGCCCGAAGTCATCGAGAACACGCGCGCGCGCGATCGACTATTGCCTGCACCATCCGCAATGGCGGCTCAGCGTGCAGACGCACAAATCGCTCGGCATCAGATAGGAAATGATTTTGTAGGGTGGGCAAAGCGGAGCGTGCCCACGATTCAAGATGACGGTAAGAGACGTGGGCACGGCGCAAGGGCGCCTTTGCCCACCCTACGGCACACTCCACGTGGTAAGCGACCGGGAATGCAGATGGACGACACGACGATCGAAGACCGCAAGGCCCGCGCCCGCGGCTGGTTCGAAGCCCTGCGCGACGACATCTGCGCGAGCTTCGAGCGGCTCGAGGACGAAGCGCCGCAAAGCCTCCATCCGGGCGAAGCCGGCCGCTTCAAGCGCACGCCCTGGCAGCGCACCGACCACTCTGGCGCGGCCGGCGGCGGCGGCGTGATGTCGATGATGCACGGCCGGCTGTTCGAGAAGGTCGGCGTGCATTGCTCGACGGTGCACGGCGAGTTCGCACCCGAATTCCGGGCCCAGATCCCCGGCGCTGCGGAGGATCCAAAATTCTGGGCTTCCGGCATCTCGCTGATCGCGCACATGCGCAATCCGAACGTTCCCGCCGTGCACATGAACACGCGCTTCGTCGTCACCACGAAGGCCTGGTTCGGCGGCGGCGCCGACCTGACGCCGGTGCTGGAGCGAAGGCGGACGCAGGACGATCCCGACAGCATCGCCTTCCACGCCGCGATGAAACTGGCCTGCGCGCAGCCGAGCGGCGTTGCCGATTACGACAAGTACAAGAAGTGGTGCGACGAGTATTTCTACCTGCCGCACCGCAAAGAGGCGCGCGGCATCGGCGGCATCTTCTACGACTGGCACGACAGCGGCGACTGGGACGCCGACCTCGCCTTCACCCAGGATGTCGGCCGCGCCTTCCTGAAGGTCTATCCCGAGATCGTGCGGCGCAATTTCGCCAGCGCCTGGACGGCTGCGGACCGCGAGGAGCAACTGATCCGCCGCGGCCGCTATGTCGAGTTCAACCTGCTCTACGACCGCGGCACCATCTTCGGACTGAAGACCGGCGGCAATGTGGACTCGATCCTGTCGTCGCTGCCGCCGGAGGTGAAGTGGCCATGAACGCCGTGCTGCCGCCGCTTCCGCGCGCGATGCTGATCGACATGGACGACACCATCCTGTCGGCCTATGGCCGGCCCGAGATCGCCTGGAACACGATCACCGCCGAATTCGCCGAAGAACTCGCCCCGCTGCCGCCGCCGATGGTCGCAACCGCGGTGCTGGCCTTCGCGCGAAACTTCTGGGCCAATGCGGAAGCAGCGTGGCGGATGAAGCTCGCCGAGGCGCGGCACCTGACGGTGAAGGGCGGCTTCGCCGCGCTCGCGGCCGCAGGCCACCGCGCCCTGCCCGACGACCTCGCCATTCGCCTCGCCGACCGCTTCACCGCCTACCGCGAGGAGGAGATGTTCGTCTTTCCCGGCGCGCATGAGGCGATCGACCGGTTCAAGGCGCTCGGCATCAAGCTCGCGCTGGTCACCAACGGCGCCGCCGACATGCAGCGCGCCAAGGTCGAGCGCTTCGAACTGGCGCATCGCTTCGACCACATCCAGATCGAAGGCGAGCACGGCTTCGGCAAGCCCGAGGAGCGCGCCTATCTGCACGCGATGGAGGCGCTCGGCGTCACCGCCGGAGATACCTGGATGATCGGCGACAATCTGGAATGGGAGGTCGTGACGCCGCAGCGTCTCGGCATCTATGCGATCTGGATGGACGTGCATGGCGAGGGCCTGCCGGAGGGCTCGACGGTCAAGCCCGACCGCATCATCCGCTCGCTCGGTGAGCTGCTGCCCGACCGGGCATGATCCGAACCCAAACAAGAACTGCGAAAACAACCCCATGCACAGTAGCCGGGTGCTGCAAAACCAAGGGCTTACGGATTTCACGAAATCTGTTTGATCCGTCGGGCAAAACAGGGGTATTATGTCATCGTCGCTATCTCTGCGGCGGTGTGCCTGCAGCGCGGCCTTCCGGGCCGCTCACGGTTGTGCGGGCGGAGGCGGAGGCGCCGCTCTGCCTCTCGATGGGCATGGCAGACGATCCGTTCCGCCGCCGCCCGGCTCGTCCAAAACGTGCCAATCATTGCGCAGCGTATCTCGCGGTCAGCGAATGACCGTGCAAGCTGCCGGAGAACACCACGATCGCCTTCGGCGACAACTCGGCCTGCAGCTTTCCCGTCATCATGTTGGGATTGGCCGGCGCAAGCGAAACGGTGACCGTCTTGCCGCCATCCTGAATCGTTGCGCGTCCGCGCATATCCTTCGTCGAAAGCGGCGATCCATCGTCGTCGCCGACGTAAAAGACGATGTCCGTCCCCTTGCTGACGAATTCGATCGGATGCCCTTGCGATTTGACGACGGGGCCGCCGTTGCTGCCCTTGGTCTGCGCCGCGGCAACATCCAGCGTCGCGATCATCACAGCGGTCATGGCAAGGCCGATATACGTTCTCATTGCGGGCTCCTCTTTGGTTTTCCGCGCGCATCAATAGGCTTCCGCGGGAGTGAACGTTGCGGCGTGTCCGGCCACCAGCCGCTGCAGCGGCTGCTGGCCGAACATCAGAAACAGAATCGGGGTCACGATTGTGTCGAGGACCGTGGCGCTGAGCAGGCCGCCGAAGATCGTCACGGCCACGGGGTGCAGGATTTCCCGGCCCGGCTCGTCCGCGCCGATCAAGAGCGGCGTGAGCGCCAATCCGGCGCAAAGCGCCGTCATCAGAACCGGACTGAGGCGCTCCATGCTGCCTCGAATGACCAGCCCGGCCCCGAAACGCTCGCCTTCGTGGATGGCAAGATTGACGTAGTGCGAGATCTTCAAGATGCCGTTGCGCGCCGAGATGCCGGCCAGGGTGATGAAACCGATCATCGAGGCCACCGACAAGGGCTGCCCGGAGATCTCTAGCGCGGCGACGCTGCCGATCAGGGCGAGCGGAATACCGCCCATGATGATCAGCGCCAGTGCGATCGACCGGTAGCGGCTGTAGAGGACGACGAAGATCATCGCCATCGACGCCAGCGACAGAATGCCGATGCGCCAGGACGCCTCCTGCTGGGCCTGGAACGCGCCTTCGAGGCTGGTCGTGTAGCCTTGCGGGAAATCGAGTTCGCGAACCGACCTCTGAATGTCGGCAGCGATATCGGCGAGGTCGCGGCGTCCGTCCCCGTTGCCGTAGACGACGATCCTGCGCTGGGTCCCCTCACGCTGAATCTGGTTCGGCCCGTCTGTCTCGACGATGTCGGCCAAAGCGCTCAGCGGGACGAACTCCGAGCCGGTCGGGATGAGCAAATTGTGCAGTCCCGTTGTCGAACGGTCTTGCTCCGACAGGCGCATCACGACGTCGAAACGGCGATTGCCGTCGACGATCTGGGAGACCTTCCGGCCATTGGACAGCGCGTCGAGTGCCTGGGTGACTGCAGCCGGCGTCAGGCCGTGAAGAGCGGCGCGGGCATGATCGATTTGGACCCGCACTTGCGGGATCAGCACCTGCTTCTCGACCTGGAGATCGACCAGACCCGGGATCGTCGACAGACGCTGGCGCACCGTTTCGGACAGCCGCCGCAACATCTCGATGTCCTGCCCGAAGATCTTGAGCACGATCTGGGCACGAATACCCGACTGGAGATGATCGAGGCGATGGCTGATCGGCTGTCCGATGGCCACCGACGCCGGCAGCGCGGACAGCACTTCCCGGATGCTCGCATAGATGTCCGCCTTCAGGCGCTTGGACGGTGTGAGATCGACATCGATCTCGCTGTAGTGCACGCCTTCGGCGTGCTCATCGAGCTCGGCGCGGCCGGTGCGGCGCCCGACCGATTTCACCTCGGGCACCTTTGCGAGCAACTGTTCCGCCAATAGGCCAAGACGGTTCGATTCCGCGAGCGAAATGCCTGGATTGTACTGCAGCGACAGGACCAGCGTCCCCTCGTTGAAGGGAGGAAGAAAGCTGCGCGGCATCTGGCTCGCCGCATAGCCCGCCACCGCGACCGCAGCGGCGACGAAGACCAGCACCAGGCCCTTCCGCTCGAAGGCCCAGCCGAGCACCCGCCGATTGGCCTGCTTCAGCTTCGTGACGACAAAGCTCTCGCGGTCACCTGAATGAGCTCGTCCCGAAAGCAGATAGTAGGACAGCACCGGCGTCACTGTGATCGAGGTCAGCAGCGAGGCGAGGATCGAGACCACATAGGCCACGCCAAGCGGCGTGAACAGCCGCCCTTCGATTCCCGGAAGGGCGAACAGCGGCACGAAGACGAGAACGATGATCATCGTTGCATAGACGATACTGGAACGAACCTCCTGGCTCGCGCCGGAGATCACGTCGAGGACAGGACGCGGCGTGCTCGACGCAGCGTTCTCGCGCAAGCGCCGCAGGATGTTTTCGACGTCCACCACGGCATCGTCGACCAGCTCGCCGATCGCGATGGCGAGGCCGCCCAGCGTCATGGTGTTGATCGTGAGGCCGAAGGCGCGAAACACCAGGACCGTCACCAGGATCGATATTGGAATGGCGGTCAGCGAGACGAACGCGGCGCGACCGTTCATCAGGAAGACGAACAGGACCATTGCTACGACGATTGCGGCCTCGGCCAGGACGCGCTCGACATTGCCGATCGACGTCTCGATGAAGGTGGCCTGCCGGAACTGCACGTTGGTGACGTTGATCCCGCCGCGCATGGTGCGTTGCAGGTCCTTCAGCGTGGACTCGACATTGCGCGTCAACGCCACAGTATCCGCAGCCGGCTGCTTCATGACGCTGACGATGACGGCGGGCTTGCCGTCATATCCGGCGTCACCGCGCTTGGTCCGCGCGGCAAAATCGACCGAGGCAACCTGCTTCAGCAGGATCGGCTGCTCTCCGCGGGTGACGACGACGGTGTTGCGGAGGTCCTCGATACGCCTGGTGAGACCGACATTGCGGATCAGATATTCGCGGCCATGCTGGTCGACGAAGCCGCCGCCGCTATTGGTGCCGAACCTTGCGACCGCCTGCTCGATCTGATCGTGGGTGACCCCGAGCGCCTGCATGGTGGCGACGTTCGGCGTCACGCGGTATTGGCGGACCTCGCCGCCGATGGGTATCACCTGGGCGACGCCGGGAATGGCGAGGAGTTGCGGCCGGACGACGAAGTCAGCGATCTCGCGCACATCCATGGGTGAAGCCGTGCCATCGCTCGTCAGCGCGATCAGCATGATCTCGCCCATGATCGAGGTCACCGGGCCCATCTGGGGATTGGCCGAAGCCGGCAATTGCTCGCGGATCAGCGCCAGCCGCTCCGAGACGAATTGCCGGGCGCGGTAGATTTCGACGCCCCAGTCGAACTCGACATAGACGACCGACAGACCAACGCCCGAGACCGAGCGCACGCGGATGACGCCGGGCATGCCGTTCATCGACGTCTCGATCGGGAACGTCACCAGCTGCTCGACCTCCTGGGGCGCCGATCCCTCTGCCTCGGTCAAGATGTTGACGGTCGGACGGTTGATGTCCGGCAGGACGTCGACCGAAACGCTCGGCAGGACGACCAGGCCGTAGCCGACCAGCGCGGCGGCGACCGCCAGCACGAACAGGCGATTGCGCAAGCTTGTCTGGACGATGAGCTTGAACATGGTCGGCTACCGGATCTGGTTGACGAGGTCGGTGCCGCGAACGACGATGTGTTCGCCTTCGTTGACACCGGCGGCCACGATGACGCGGGCTGCGTCCACCGGCACCACGCGAACCGGCCGGGGCTCGAAGCGCTCGGGCCCGGTGTGCAGCCAGACGATATTCTCGCCGTTGCCGCTTCGAACGACGGCATTGCGCGGCACGATCAGGCCGGACGCGGGCGCTCCGGTCTGGACCATCACATTCAACGGCTGACCGATGTTGAGACCTGCTGGTGGCTCCGGAATGGCGAACTGAACCACGGACGCATGCTGGCGCAGCGCCCGGCTCGTTCCGACGAAGCTCAGCGCGATCTGCTGCCCATTTGCGGCCATTGCCGTTGCGGCTTCGGGCTGCTTCAAGCCTATTTCGTCATAGGCGAGTGCCTCGACCCAAAGGCTGCGAGGGTCTGCGATCTGAAACAGGACGTCTTGCGGCTGTATGACCTGGCCCGGCGCGACCCTGGATGACGTGATGATGCCGTCGGTCGATGCCCGCAGCTCCTCAAACCCGGTGCGGGAATTGCGAACGGCTTCGCGGCGCGCCCGCAGGCCCTCTAATTCGCTTTCGAGGTCATTCACCTGGCCTTGCGGCACCGCGCCGCGTTCGGCCAGCGGCCGGAGACGCCGCAGCTTGTTCTCCGTGATTGCCATCAGCTGCTCGATTTCGCCGATCTTCTCGAGGATCGTCGTGCGATCGGCGATTGGCAGATGCGGCTCGATCCGAATGAGCAGATCGCCCTTGCGGACGGTTTGCCCGATGCGAGGGATGCCGTCATCGCCCGGAACCACGCGGCCCCCGTAGATGCTCTGCACGATGCTGCTGCGGTTGGGGTCGGCCATGACACGGCCGATCAGGGTGACGGCGGGATGAATCGTCTGCGGCTCGGCTGCAGCGGTCCGTACCTCGAGCAGACGCTGCGTCGGCTTGGCCGCGAAGACGGTGCCGTCTTGCAGGCGCCGCGGGGCATCGCTCAATGCGGGAGCATCCGGCGGATTTGGTTGCGTTGCATTCGTCCGGCCCTCGCCGAACATGATGGCCGCGAGAATGACGAAGGCCCCTGCCATCACGGCGGACATGGAGGCGGCCATGCCGCGGCCACGCCGCTTCCAATAGGCGAAGAGAAGGCCGAACCCCAAGGCGGCGAGCATGGAGGCCGCGATGGCCGCTCGGTTCGAGAGCAGCCAGCCGTGCTCGTGCTTCTGCGCCGCGGGCCGAACCTCTGCACGCGGCGTGAACGAGTCGACTAGCAGATCATTTCCCCTGCCGGCGCTGATCGAGAAGATCACCTCGACCGATCCGGGCGGTATGCCGTTCGGAATCGGGGCGGTGTAAACGCCATCCTCCCGGCTTGATGCGTCGATCGGGTCGGAATCGCCGATCGTGACTTGCAAGGCGGCGTCCGAAACCGGCTCGTTCGTCACTGCATCATCAACGAAGATCGACAGCTTGCCGTCCTTCAAGATGCCGACGACTTCGTAGAGCTCGGAGCGCGCGGCAAGTCTTGGATATGCCGAGGACACGACCGGCGTCTTCTCGGCGTCGCCGTGATCGTGCCCTTCATGGGCAAAAGCCCCCGAGACACCCAAGAACAGGCTTGCCAACCAGACAGCGCCGGCCAGCCCAAGACTTGTGAGCCGCCCTTTCGGGCAGCGCTGATTCATGAACATCGAAAGATCCTTCAGACATGCGAAAAGGCGGCGGCCGAAACGCCGCCGGGACTACGCGATGCTGAAGGTACTTGGTGGCCGGACGAGTCCCTCGGGACGCACCCCGACAATGGCCCGCGCGAGCGGCAGGTCCATGGCGCCGAGCACTTCGAAGGCGCTGGGCAGGTGAATGACCTGCGCTGAGGCGATCGAGGTGCCAAACATATCCCAGGCCACGCCTGGAGCGCCGTCGTCGTCGTGATCCGGCCCGTCATGGACGTGGCCTTCGGCGTCGTCACCGGCGTGGGAATGCACGTGGCCTGCCAGCTGATCGTGGAAATGCAGGGAACCGCTGAGCATGACGGACGGCATCGGCATGTCGCCGACAGCCGCCTTCACCTGCGAGACCGAAATCAGGGAGACCTGAAGCACGAACGCAGATATCGCCACGAACATGGCCGTTCTGGCGAGTTGACGAAGATGGTGGAGGACACCGTGCAGCACGTCGAAAAACTAGGTCATGCCGACCGCGAATTCAAGGCGACGTTCCGCGCGGACGCATCGCGTGGGAGGTGGTCCAGACACCCTCCTCGCTCGCTCGACGAGCTGCCGACGCCCGACATCCGGCAGCCCGCCTGCCTCACTTGAAGTGAAATGCTTCACAAGCCGCAATCCGGGATTGCGGTAGCCTCGTGCCACGGGGCGTGGTGAGTTGGAGGCGACAATGAAGCAGGACCTTCCGGACCAAGCAGCGCGCACGCAGGCCGCAAGCGAGCCGGGCTTTTGGCAGAGAATTCAATCCTGGGACAGCCGCCTCTCGGTCACCAAGGGACTGACGGCCGTGACCCTGCTGACCGGCTTCCTGGGCGGATATTTCCAGTATCTGAATTCCTATGAGCAGAAGGTCGGCGAGCAGGCCAAGGCGGATATGCAGAAGGCGACAGACACCTTCCTCGAGATCTCCAATGCCTTCGCCGACGTGCAGATCCAGCAGGAGACCATGCTGCGCGAGCAGTTCGGCTCGCTGAAGGCGCAGGCAACCCCCGCTTTCATCCCGGTGGACTCCAAAACATTCGACTCGTTCTCGGACTATTGGAAGGCGCGCACGTCGCTGCGGCGGAACGGCGCCATCTTCGCGCGCAAGGCGGAGATCTACATCGACTGGCCCAGCGATCTCGGGCGCGATCCGGCCGCGGAGCACACGCTGGACCAGGATCCCCTGACGGCAACGCTGCTCACCAAGTATAATTTCGATTGCGATTCAGAAGCCAATCTCCCCCAATTCAGAGGCGCGATCTACAATGGCGCCGATCCCGGACGCCCCAGCGACGAATTGTGCAACGACCCGACGGCCAATGGGCTGAAGTCCTACGTCAACCTCTGTGCCAGGCGGGCGGATGGCGAGATCGATGCGTTGCAGAAGGTCGTGACCATCAACTGGTGGAGCGCCAAGCACCACGTCTTGGTGATGCACCATTGCTTCGAGGTGCTCCGCGGCGGGCCGAATGCGTTGCAAGCTCCGGCCTCCGGCAACGACGGCCCCAATGATCGCAAGCTCGATAAGCCGCGCGACAGCAACGAGCACAGGCTGCAGCTTCAGGCCCGCCGGCTGGACGCGTTCATGACGCTGACCATGGCGCAGCTGGACCGCATCAGGGTGCGATACCGTCCCACCGGCTTCTTCTGCCATGTTCCTTTCGCGCGCGATGCCATCGGCTATTTCAGCAACCAGTGCCTGCCGAACCAGCCGGCTACGAGCGAGCGCAGCTGAGGCGTACCGCGAGGACACCGGCGGATACTTTTCGGCACCGGCAGCCGGCGTGATCGGCCTGTCATGACGGCCTGTTAGCGTCGGCCTGTCGATCAACCCGAAAGGACAATCCATGGATCTGAAGGCCGGCGATGTCGTGATGCTGAAATCCGGCGGTCAGCCGCTGACCGTCGCGGAGGTGAAGGACAACGAGGTGCTGTGCCTGTGGATGGGCATGGAAGGCGACCTGTTCCGCGAGACGCTGCCGCTCGCCGTGCTCGTGCAGGTGGAAGAGGACGACGAGGACGACGAAGACGAAGATGATGACGAGGAGTAGGCACTTCTCGGACCGCATTCTCGTGAGAGCCGCGCTCTTGCCCTGACGACGGGCGCGGGTTGATCAGACGAGGATACGAGGCGCCGCCGTGGCTTTGTCTCCCGAATTCGGTGTCCCCGTCGGTTCGATCAAGAGGATGTGCACTTCCCCATGCGCCACCGGCCGGTGCTCGACGCCCTTCGGCACGACAAAGACCTCGCCGGGGTTGAGGGTGACCGTGCGATCCCGCAGCTCGATGTCGAGCGTCCCGCTGAGCACGAGAAAGAAGTCGTCCGTGTCCTCGTGCTTGTGCCAATGAAATGGCCCCTCGAGCTTGGCCACCATGATGTCGTTGTCGTTATAGGTCGCGACGGTGCGCGGGGAGAAGCGATCGGTGAACGTTGCGAGCTTCTCGGCGAGATTTGCGGGGGCTTTCATCGCGTTTCCTCAGGTGACGACTTCCAGCCCGAATATGGTGACGGGCTGCCCTCCTGGAAGCGATAGCACGACCCTGTTTGGGAACACGAGACTGCGACGTGGCGGAATGTGGTTCTACGCGACCCGCGCGTAGAATGGGCGAGCCCTTACGAAACTCATCAGGGATGCTGCTCGCCGCACCGGCGGTGCGTGAATGATGACCAGGATCGAGGCGATGGGTTTCGCAAGGGCGAGACCCATCCTCCGAGCTGATGTCGGCCGGATCAGAACCGATAGTTGATGCCGGCCTTGGCGGTATGAAGCTCAACCTCGGTGTCCGTGAAGGACGCCCCGGGGAATGCAAGAGCATTGCCGTTCGACTTTCCGAGATTGATGTAGATGTACTCGGCCTTGAGCGTCCAGCGCGGGTCGAAAGCCCATTCAAGGCCGCCGCCCGCGGAGAAACCCACCTGGACTTCCGACGAGGACGCGCTTCGCGTCAGGGCCGGGAAGAAGCCGTTGAAATTGGCAATATTCGGCGTGGCGAGATTGGAGGTGAAGATGCTGTTCTTGACGTGGCCCCAGGCGAAGCCACCGGTACCGTAGATCAAGAGATTGTTCGCCGCGAATCCGAGACGTCCGCGGACCGTGCCGAAGACATCGATTTCCTGCCTGAGATTGAATACGCCGGTGAAGGCGCCATTGTCGCCGCCGATCGTTCCAGTGACGCTGAAGGGGCGGCTCGCCGTCTCCTTGATGGCTGCGCCGCTGACGTCCGCCTCCAGACCGTACACAAACGTGCCGGACTGCCAGTTGTAGCCGATTTGGCCGCCGCCGAATCCACCCTTTGGACTCACATCCAGGGAGAACGGCCCAGTGCCACCCGTGACGACATAGCCGGGGACCGTCCCGGTTGCGAGCGCGCCCGGATCGAAGGTCGCGGTCGGATCGCTCCAGCCATAACCGCCATGCACGCCGGCATAAAAACCGGTCCAGCTGAATGCGACCGGCGCGGGCGGCGCCTTGGTGTAAGCCCTGCCGAGATCGGCCGCGACGGCGCCCTGGGACAGACAGAGAGCCGAGACCAGAAGGGCAGCAGAGACGATGGACTTCATAACTTCCCTCAACGTTGTGCGCGTGACAAGGCGGCGCCTTGCCGCGTGAGCACTCGTCAAACCGCCGATGACCGGCCGTCCGCTTGAGCCGAGTTATAGAGGTGATCTTGCATTGCGGCTGTAGCATCGGGAACACAGCGTAGCGCGCGAAGTTCGCCTGACGCGACGCAGCTGAGATTGTCGCGTCGTCAATTGCTCCTTAGACGCCAAGAACGCCATTTCAGCCGGCGTCGTCTAGGCCATGAGCTGCCTCGCCGCCGCCGCGATCATCACCAGTCCCCCGGTGATCACGGCGGCATCGAGGATCGCGGTGTGAATATGCACCGGCATCCGTTCGACGAAGGCCTTTGCGAGGAACGCGCCGGGCACGGCCATGCCGCCGATCAGCAGCGCCAAGGCGAGCACTTGCGCGGTGACGGCGCCGGCGAGGCCGAACACCGAGATCTTGATGAGGCCGGTGCCGAGCGAGATCATCGCATCGGTCGCGATCACGGCGGCGCCTTCGAGCCCTGCGGCCATCAACAGCGAGAGCAGGATCACGCCGGAGCCCGAGGTGCCGCCGACCAGGACGCCGTAGCCGACCGAGCCGGCGGCAAGGCCGGCGTCGCCGATCTTCACTGCGCGGCGGCGGAGCACGCGGCGCAGCGGCACGCTCAGGATCAGCATGGTGCCGATCACGAGCGCGGCGCCGGCATTGGTGAGGCGGGTGTAGCCATAGGCGCCGAGTGCGGTGGTCAGCGCGGCGCAGGCCAGCACGATCAGCACGCGGCGGCGGTCGGCATAGCGGACATAGGCAAGCGCGCGGCTCGCATTGGTCAGCATCGCGGAGATCGCGATGATCGGCACGACGGGCTCGGCACCGACCATCGGCACCAGCACCAAGGGCATCAGCGCGCCGGTGCCGTAGCCGGCGAGACCGCCGATGATCGAAGCAAACAACGCCATCGCTGCGACCAGCAGAAGCTGCAGAAGCGAGATATCGGCGAAGCCTGAGACGATGGTCAATCTTTCTGGTCGCGCGTGACGCGGGCGACAGCTTGATCGGCGATGGCAGCGAGTGCGGCTTGCTCTAATGGGAAATCCGCCGCGAGCCAAGCGTCCTCGGCGAGCGTCAACACATGTCCGAGCGCGGGCCCTTCGGCGAGACCGCGCGCAATGAAGTCGGCGGCCTTCAGCGGAAATTTCGGCGCAGTCCAGCGCTGCGGCAACTCGGCGAGCGCGCGCCAGCGCGGCGACTGCACGTCAGCGGCAGCGCGGGCCCAGCCCAGCAATACGCGATCGTGATAGCGCTCGGGCCCGAGCCGGTACAGCAAGCGCCGTGCCTTGGCTTCGTCCTTGGTGGCGAAGCGCCACCAGCGGTGCCCCATCGAATCCAGCGCCTTGGCCTCGGCATTGGAGAGCCGCAGGCGCAAGGCGAGGCGCTTGGCGTCTTCGGTGACGGCGACCGAGAGCGCGGCGAGGCGCCGCGTGCTGCTGGGGCTGAGGCCGAGCTCGCGCTCGATCGCGATCATCGCCTCCAGGGGGCCCGTATAGACGACGCCGCCGATCAGCGTTTGGAGCAATCCGCCCTCGGCCATGGCGAGCGCTGCCGCGGAGGCGCCGCCGGCCAGCAGCAGCTTGAGCATCTCCATGCGCACCCGCTCGGCCGACAGGTTCGCCAGGCCCGCGCGTCCCCGGATGCAGGCGAGATAGCCGTCGCGGTCGGGCTCGCCGGCGCCGAAGGCGGCGTGGATGCGGAAGAAGCGCAGAATGCGCAGATAATCCTCGGCGATGCGCTGGTCGGGATCGCCGATGAAGCGCACGCGCCGCGCTTTGGCGTCGTTGATGCCACCGACATAATCGTAGACGACGCCGCGCGCATCGACCGACAGGCCGTTCATGGTGAAGTCGCGCCGCTCGGCATCCTTCACCCAGTCGCGGCCGAACGCGACCTTGGCCTTGCGGCCGAAGGTCTCGGTGTCCTCGCGTAGCGTCGTGACTTCATAGGGGTGGGCGTCGATCACCAGCGTGACGGTGCCGTGGTCGATGCCGGTCGGCACGCTCTTGATGCCGGCAGCCTTGGCACGCCGTAGCACTTCGTCCGGCAGCGCCGTGGTCGCGATGTCGATGTCGCCAGGCGCAAGACCGAGCAGCGCGTTGCGCACGGCGCCGCCGACCACCCGCGCCTCCTCGCCATCGGTGCCAAGCAGCGCCAGGACACGCGCGGTCCCGCCTGCGGTCAGCCAGGGCGCATCGGCGAGTAAAGGCTCCGCGCTCATGGGCCGGCCCCTATTTTTCCACGCCCGGCACGAGCTTGCCGTTCTCGATATGGGCGGGGACGTAGGTCGAATCCGGCGGCGCGCCGGAGAAATGCGCAAGCCCGATCAGGCCGGCGATGACCAGCACGATCGCCGCCAGCGCAAGGCGCGCGACGATCGCGACCGGCCAGGACGAGCGCGCGAACAGGCCGGAGCGCGTGGCGGCGAGGAACAGCGCATAGACGGCAAACGGGATGAGGAAGATTCCGATCTCGGTCAGAACCGTCCGGATCATGATGAATAGATCCGCTCATACAGCACACGCAGCATTCCGGCCGTCGCACCCCAGATGTAGCGTTCCGCAAACGGCATCGCGTAATACGACCGCGGCGTGCCGCGGAATTCCTTGCTGTGCACCTGGTGGTTCACCGGATTCATCAGGAAGGATAGCGGCACCTCGAACGCATCATCAACCTCGGAATGATTGATGCTGAGCGAAAAGCCCGGCCTGACCTTCGCGACTGTCGGCAGGATGCGGAAGCCGAAGGCGGTGCCGTAGAGATCGAGATAGCCGAGCGGCTCGACGAAGTCGCGTGACAGCCCGACCTCCTCTTCGGCCTCGCGCAGCGCCGCATCCAGCGGCGAGGCATCGGTGGCGTCGATCTTGCCGCCGGGAAACGCGATCTGGCCGGCATGGTCGTTGAGATGCGCCGAGCGCTGCGTCAGGAGGATGGTGGGCTCGGGATGATCGACCACCGCGATCAGGACCGCTGCCGGGCGCACCGGCTGCTCGCGCGCGATGATCTCGAGCATCTTGTCGGTGCCGGGATCGCCCGAGGCGGGGATGATGTTGGGATCGTAGAGGCCGGGCGGCACGTCGAAGCCGAGCCTCGCCCGGGAGCGGGCGAAGAAATCCGGAGCGCCAAGCGCGACGGGCTCGTTCGTCAGGATAAGGTTGTTCAAGTTCAAAGCGCCGCCCTCACCTGCTCTGCGTCGGCCATGGCGAAGAATTCGCCGGCCGACTCGACACCGAACATCGGCTGGCCATCGACCATCCGCTCCTCGCCCATGTCAACCAGATCGTAATAGAGCGCGCGCGTGACCTTGGCCCAGAGGTCGGCGCGAACATGCAAGTACGGCGTCAGTCCGCCGTCCGCCGCCTGCTCGAAGCGCAGCCTGTGCGCGGCATCGCAGGTGACCCAGTCGTCGACATTGGTGCGGAAGCGCAGCACGCGATGGCTGTCCTCGCCGTCCTTCTGCATCTCGACCGCCATGAATGGCGCATCATCGACGCGGATGCCGACCTTCTCCACTGGCGTGACCAGGAAATGCTTGTCGCCCTCGCGCTTGAGAATGGTCGAGAACAGGCGCACCAAGGCAAGACGCCCGATTGGCGTCCCCAGATAGAACCAAGTACCATCGGAGGCGATTCGGATGTCGAGATCGCCGCAAAACGGCGGATTCCACAGATGCACCGGAGGGAGGCCCTTTTTGGCGCCTTCGGCATTGGCAGCGCTTTTGGCGGCGGCAGTCAGCCCTTCAAGTCCGCGATCGGCGCTCTGCCCTTGGTTCGCCATGGTTTGCCCTGACTTTGTCATTTGGCACGATTGGTGCAGGTCTACGTTGTCGATTGGCGCTCGGTTCCACCCGGATTAGTCCGGTGTGGAGGTCGCCACTTCGTGATGCCGTACATACCCCGAAGCCGATAAGGTGGGGATAGGTTAATTCAACGAATACATGGCCTTCCTGCAAGTCTAGCATGGGCCCATGATCTGGCGTGATGACCTGACGCGACAGGCTCACGATGCAAGCAAGCCGCGTGGCAGGCTGAAGGAGCAAGCGAATGGCGGAGAGTGTCGAGAAACTCGAGGACGGGATCGTCCGTTCGGCCGAGCAGGTGTCGAGCCAGGTTCGCGCGGCCAAGGACGCGATCGCCTCCGTCATCTTCGGTCAGGATCGCGTGATCGAGAACACGCTGGTCACCATCCTCTCCGGTGGCCATGCGCTCCTGATCGGCGTGCCGGGCCTTGCCAAGACCAAGCTGGTGGAGACGCTCGGCGTCACGCTCGGTCTCGACGCCAAGCGCATCCAGTTCACGCCCGATCTGATGCCCTCGGACATTCTCGGCGCCGAAGTGCTGGACGAGAGCACCGCGGGAAGGCGCGCCTTCCGCTTCATTGCCGGTCCCGTTTTCGCGCAGCTCCTGATGGCCGACGAGATCAACCGCGCCTCACCGCGCACGCAATCGGCGCTGTTGCAGGCGATGCAGGAGCAGCACATCACCGTCGCCGGTGCGCGCCATGATCTGCCGAAACCCTTCCACGTGCTCGCCACGCAAAACCCGCTGGAGCAGGAAGGCACCTATCCGCTGCCCGAGGCGCAGCTCGACCGCTTCCTGATGGAGATCGACGTCGACTATCCCGACCGCGATGCCGAGCGCCGCATCCTGTTCGAGACCACGGGCGCGGAAGAGACGCTGGCCAAGGGCGCGATGACGCCCGATGCGCTGATCACCGCGCAGCGCCTGATCCGGCGCCTGCCGGTCGGCGATTCCGTGGTGGAGGCGATCCTGTCGCTGGTGCGCTCGGCCCGCCCGGGTCCGGACGCCGGCGAAGCCGGCAAGTTCATTGCCTGGGGCCCCGGCCCGCGCGCCAGCCAATCGCTGATGTTGGCGGTGCGCGCGCGTGCGCTGATCGACGGGCGCCTGGCGCCCTCGATCGACGACGTGCTCGACCTTGCCGAGCCCGTGCTGAAGCACCGCATGGCGCTGACGTTCCAGGCGCGCGCCGAAGGCCGCACGATTCCGGACGTGATCCGGCAATTGAAGACACGGATCGGTTGATGGCAGCAGAGAACGGGCGGGCAGCGAAGGAGATACTGGCGATCCGACGTGCCGATGGCGAAAGCCGCACGCTCGCCGCTTCGTTACCGCGCCTGGTGCTCGAGGCCCGCCGTATCGCCGCCAACGTCATCCACGGCCTGCATGGACGGCGCCGCGCCGGCTCCGGCGAAAATTTCTGGCAGTACCGCCGCTTCGTCTCGGGCGAACCGGCACAGAACGTCGACTGGCGCCGCTCGGCGCGCGACGACCATCTCTACGTGCGCGAATTGGAATGGGAAGCCTCGCACACGGTCTGGATCTGGCCGGACCGCTCGCCGTCGATGGCGTTCGCCTCCAAGACCGCGCGCGAGTCCAAGCTCGAGCGGACGCTGATCGTCGCCTTCGCGCTGGCCGAGCTGCTCGTCGCCGGCGGCGAGCGCGTCGGCATTCCCGGACTGATGGCGCCGACCGCCAGCCGCAGCGTCATCGACAAGATGGCGCAGGCGATGCTGCATGACGATGCCGACCGCCTCAGCCTGCCGCCGTCCTTCGTTCCGGCCGCGCTGGCCGAGATCATCGTGCTGTCGGATTTCTGGTCGCCGATCTCCGAGATCAGGACGACGCTCGCCGGCCTCTCCGGCTCGGGCGCCCACGGCACGATGGTGCAGGTGGTCGATCCCGCCGAGGAATCGTTTCCCTATTCCGGCCGCGTCGAGTTCGTCGAGCCGGAAGGCTTTGGCGTGATCACCGCCGGCCGCGCCGAGAGCTGGGCGCAGGACTACACCGCGCGCCTCGCGCTGCACCGCGACCAGATCCGCGCCGAGACGGGCCAGCTCGACTGGCTGTTCACGACGCACGCCACCGACCGCTCCGCCGCCGAGCTCTTGCTGTTCCTGCATGCCGGCATGCAGGTGAGCAAGTCGGGCGCACGCACCACGACGATCAAGGCGGGGCCGGCCGCATGATGGGATTGCCGCTCGCCTTCACGCAACCGCTGCTCCTGATCGGCCTGATCAGCCTGCCCGTGCTGTGGTGGCTGCTGCGCGTGATGCCGCCGCGGCCGCGCCGCATCGAGTTTCCACCGACGCGGCTGTTGTTCGACATCACGCCGCGGGAAGAGACGCCCTCGCGGACGCCGTGGTGGCTGACCGCCCTCCGCCTGCTCGCCGCCGCGCTGGTGATCTTCGCCGCCGCCGGCCCGATCTGGAATCCGCAAACGGGCCTCGCCGGCAGCAAGGCGCCGCTGATGATCATGTTCGACGACGGCTGGAGCGCCGCATCGCACTGGGACGTCAGGATCAGGACCGCGGACGAGCTGATCGCCAATGCCGACAATGACGGCCGCGGCATCGCGCTGGTGCCGCTGTCCGAGCCGAACCGCGACATCACCCTGATGCCGGCGGGGGCGGCGCGCGTCGCGTTGCGGCAGCTCGCGCCAAAGCCCTATTCGATCGACCGCGTCGAGACGCTGGCCGCGGTCGACCGTTTCCTCAAGGTCACCGGCGACTGCGAGATCGCCTGGCTTTCCGACGGCGTCGACACCGGCCGCGGCGAGGACTTCGTGGCCGGCCTCGGCAAGACCATCGGCGACCGCAGCCTGACCGTGTTCGAAGGCGGCGCCTCCTCGCCGCTGGCCCTGGTCGCCGCGGAGAACGCCGCGGCGAAGATGACGGTGAAGGTGCTGCGCACCGATGGCGGGATTGCGGTCGGCACGGTGCGCGCGCTGGACCAGAAGGCATCCCCGATCGGCGAAGCGCGCTATTCGTTCGGTCCGCAGGACAAGGAAACCGAAGCGGCGTTCGACCTGCCGATCGAGCTGCGCAACGACATCACGCGGCTCGAGATCTCCGGCGAACGCTCCGCCGGCGCGGTGCAGCTGCTCGACAAGCGCTGGCGCCGCCGCGCCATCGGCATCGTCTCGGGCGCGACCAGCGAGACCGCGCAGCCGCTGCTGGCGCCGACCTTCTATCTCACCCGCGCGCTGGCGCCGTTCGCCGACGTCAGGCTCGCCGACAAGGGCTCGCCGCAGCAGGGCATCACGCAGTTTCTGGACCAGAAGCTGCCGATGATCATCCTCGCCGATGTCGGCACCATCGCCCCCGAGCTGCGCGAACGCCTCAATGCCTGGGTCGACCAGGGCGGCGTGCTGGTGCGGTTCGCTGGGCCCCGGCTGGCACAGGCGGAGGACGACCTCGTACCGGTCAAGCTGCGCAAGGGCGGCCGCACGCTCGGCGGCAGCCTGACATGGGAGAAGCCGCAGCATCTCGCCTCTTTCGCGGGCGACGGCCCGTTTGCCGGCGTCGCGGTCCCCAAGGACGTCACCGTGAGCCGCCAGGTGCTGGCCGAGCCCGACGCCGTGCTCGCCACCAAGAGCTGGGCCTCGCTGGAAGACGGCACGCCGCTCGTCACCGGCGAGCATCGCGGCAAGGGCCTCGTCAGCCTGTTCCACGTCAGCGCCGACATGCGCTGGTCGGATCTGCCGATGTCGGGCACCTTCGTCGAAATGCTGCGGCGGGTCGTCGACATGTCCGGCTATACGGCGAAGCCCGGCGCCGGCGTTGCCAGCGAAGCGACCACTGAGACGGTGGCGCCGCTGCACATCCTCGACGGATTTGGCGCGTTCGGTCCGCCGCCCGCGACTGCCAAGCCGCTGCCTGCGGACTATCGCGACCGCGCCACATCAGATCATCCGCCCGGCTTCTACGGTCCGGCAGAAGGACCGCTCGCCGTGAACACGCTTGCCAGCGCCGACCGCATCGCCGCACTGAACACCGCGAGCCTGCGCGCCCGGCACGCCACCTACACCAATGCCGAGCCGCGCGACCTGCGCGGCTGGCTGCTGTCGACGGCGCTCGCGCTGTTCCTGATCGACGCCATCATCGTCGCGGTGCTCGGCGGCGGCATTGCCGCGCTGCTGCGCCGTCGCGCTGCGCCCGCGACGATCGTGCTCGCCCTGCTCGCGGGATTCGCGGCGCTCTCGCCGGCGCCGTCGCGCGCCGACGGCGTCACGGACGAGTTCGCGATGAAGTCGGTGTCGCAGACCCGCCTCGCCTATGTCGTGACAGGGAATGCCGACGTCGATTCCATCGTCAAGGCCGGGATGAACGGGCTGACGCTGTTCCTGGCCCAGCGCACTGCGCTCGAGGCCGGCGATCCCGTCGGCGTCGATCCCGCGCGCGACGAGCTCGCCTTCTTCCCGCTGATCTACTGGCCGATCGTGCCGGGCGCGCCGAAGCCGCCACAGGACGCCATCAACAGGATCGACGCCTACATGAAGCAGGGCGGCACCGTGCTGTTCGACACCCGCGACGCGATCGAGGCACCGCCCGGCGCGAACGGTGCGGCGCAGACCCCGGCCATGCAGACGCTGCGCGAGATCCTGTCCTCGCTCGACGTGCCCGAGCTCGAGCCGGTGCCGCG
Organism: Bradyrhizobium sp. USDA 372; assembly: GCF_053629095.1. Lineage (NCBI taxonomy): Bacteria > Pseudomonadati > Pseudomonadota > Alphaproteobacteria > Hyphomicrobiales > Nitrobacteraceae > Bradyrhizobium > Bradyrhizobium sp. USDA 372. The sequence continues at coordinate 2,339,226 of NZ_JBRJHR010000001.1, forward strand.
CGAGCACGTGCTGACCAAGACCTTCTACCTGCTGCGCGACTTCCCCGGCCGCTTCACCGCCGGCCAGACCTGGGTCGAGACGTTGCCGCGCGAAGAGGACGATGAGAGCGCGCAGCGGCCGGCGCGCGGCGGCGACGGCGTCTCGCCGATCATCATCACCTCGAACGACCTGGCCGGCGCCTGGGCGGTGCGGCCCGACGGACAGGCCATGCTGCCGGTGACCGGCGGCGACCCCCGCCAGCGCGAATTCGCCTACCGCGCCGGCGCCAACATCGTGATGTACACGCTGACCGGCAACTACAAGGCCGACCAGGTGCACGCGCCGGCGCTGATCGAACGGCTGGGGCAATAGGATCGACATGAATTACGGCATCGCGTTCACACCGCTTGTTCCCTCGATCGTGCTGTGGCTCGCGCTCGCCGCGATCGTCGTCATTGCGCTTGTGCTGCTGGTGGCGCGCGCGCGCGGCGCTGCGGTGCGCGTGGCCGCGCTGGCGCTGTTCCTGCTGGCGCTCGCCAATCCCTCCTTCACGCGCGAGGACCGTGATCCGCTCACCTCGGTCGCCGCCATCGTCGTCGACAAGAGCCCGAGCCAGAACTTCGGCAGCCGCACTCGCGAAGCTGCGCAAGCGCAGGAGGCGCTGGTCGACAGCCTGAAGAAGATCAAGGGCCTCGAGGTCCGCGTCGTCGACGCCGGACAGGCCGACGGCGAGACCGACGGCACGAAACTGTTCGGGGCACTGGCCTCGGCCTTGGCGGACGTCCCGGTCGACCGCGTCGCCGGCGCGTTCCTGATCACCGACGGCCGCGTCCACGATATTCCGGCGAACACAGCCGCGCTCGGCTTCCAGGCGCCGGTGCACGCGCTGGTCACCGGCCAGAAGGACGAGCGCGACCGCCGCATCGCGATCACCGCCGCACCGCGCTTCGGCATCGTCGGGCAGACCCAGACCATCTCCTACCGCCTCGACGACCAGGGTGTCACCGGCGAGCGCGCCAGGGTGACGGTCCGCCGCGACGGCGAGGTCATCAACGAGCGCACGCTGTCGAGCGGTCAGGCCGCGAGCGTCGACGTCGATATCAAGCATGCCGGGCCGAACATCGTCGAGATCGAGGCTTCGCCGCTCGAGCGCGAATTGACGCCGGTGAACAACCGCGCCGTGGTGGCCATCGACGGCGTGCGCGACAAGCTGCGCGTGCTCCTGGTCTCGGGCGAACCGCATTCGGGCGAGCGCACCTGGCGCAATCTGCTCAAGTCCGACGCCAGCGTCGACCTCGTCCATTTCACCATTCTGCGCCCGCCGGAGAAGCAGGACGGCACGCCGATCAACGAATTGTCGCTGATCGCGTTTCCGACCCGCGAGCTGTTCCAGCAGAAGATCAACGAATTCCAGCTGATCATCTTCGACCGCTACGCCCGCCAGGGCGTGCTGCCGATCCCTTATTTCGAGAATATGGCGCGTTACGTTCGCGCAGGCGGCGCTGTGCTGGTCTCGGCCGGCCCCGACTATGCCTCGAACAGCAGCATCTGGCGCACGCCGCTGGATTCGGTGCTGCCGGCCGAGCCCGTCGGCGTCACCGAGAAGCCGTTCTATGCGCATCTGTCCGACATCGGCAAACGTCATCCCGTCACGCGCGGGCTGGAAGGCTCCGCCAGCGAGCCGCCGCGCTGGAGCCGGTTCTTCCGCACCGTCGACACCCGCAACGCGGTCAACCCGCCCGTCATGACCGGCGTCGACGGCAAGCCGCTGCTGTTCCTGTCGCGCTTCGGCGAGGGCCGCGTCGCGCTCCTGCTGTCCGACCACATCTGGCTGTGGGCGCGCGGCTATGAGGGCGGCGGCCCGCATCTCGACCTGCTCCGGCGGATGTCGCACTGGCTGATGAAGCAGCCTGATCTCGACGAAGAAGCGCTGCGCCTCCAGGTGCAGGGCAAGGACCTCGTCGTGGTGCGTCAGACCATGGCGGACAGCGTCCAGCCTGTCAGCGTGACCTCGCCGTCGGGCGTGTCGCAGGATCTGACGCTCTCGCCCGGCGATCCCGGCGAGTGGCGCGCCAGCCTGCCGGCCAACGAGCTCGGCCTGTGGCAGGCCACCGACGGCACGCTGAAGGCGCTGATCAATGTCGGCCCGACCAATCCGAAGGAGTTTTCGGAAGTCACCTCCACGGTCGATACGTTGAAGCCGCTGACACAGGCGACGGGCGGCGATGCCGTGCGTGTGGCCGCTGGCTCGAGCGTCGAGCTGCCGCGCATCCTGCCGGTGCGCTCGGTCGGCATGTTCCACGGCGACGGCTGGATGGGCGTGCGGATGCGCGATGCCAGCGTGGTCAAGGGCGTCGGCGTGCTGCCGATCTTCTCCGGCCTGATAGGTCTTCTGCTGCTGCTCGGAGCGTTTGCGGCGACTTGGGTGCGCGAGGGCCGCTAGTTGCCCGAACGACACATCGGCTGGGCGGCCTGCATGCGCCGATCCCGCCTGCCGTTGACATCCGCTGACCGATCGGGCGATGTTATACTATAACATCGCGGCGTCCTGGGATTGACGCCCCGGTGTGGGGGTGTCGTTTCCAGATGAAGTGGTTCCGGTCGAATAGCAGGCACGGCGCCCGGCTCGCGTTGTTCGCGATGCTGGTGCAGCTCGCGCTGACTTTCGGCCACAGCCATTGGTTCGCGCAGGCCGCGCCCCTCGCTCAATCCTCCGCCCAGCAGATCGACGGCAGCAAGGGCGATGCTGCGATCGACCGCTCCGCGGTGCAGAAGCAGTCGCCGGCCGGCCCTGACCGCGAGCATTCGGGCGAAGACAATTGCGCCATCTGCGCCATCATCGCGATGGCGGGCACAATCGTGTCGGCGACGCCGCCCGTGCTGTTGCTGCCGCAGGCGATCGAGCTGCTCCAGCGCACCCTCGACGCCGAGTTCGCTCATCTGACATCGGCCGGCACGGCGTTCCAGCCGCGCGCCCCTCCTGTTTCCTGATCTCCAACGCTTGATCACGCCCAGCCTCGCCGCGCATCGGCAAGTGCCTGGGAGAAGTTGAAGTCGAATTCCGTCGCATAGCGACGGCAGGCCGCCTCCGATCAGCAGAGCATCATCCGGACGGCGCCTGAGTGGAATCAGGACCATGTCATTTCAATTGCGACGCGCGCAGCGCCTTGGCGGAGCAAGCCTGCTCCTGCTCGGCGCCGCCGCTACATCCGCGTTCGCCCAAGACTCGGCGCAACAGCCGGCACAGGACAAATCGTCGACCGAGATCCCCGCCGTCACCGTGACGGCGCCGAGCCCGATCGTGCGTCGAGCGGTGCCGTCGCGCAACGCAGGCCGCGGCACGCGGACCGCGCGGGTGCGCAGCCGCGAGCAGACGGCAGAGGCAACGCCGGCAGCTCCCGTGCCCGCCGCGCCTCAGCAGGGCGTGCTGCCGATCGTGACCAACCAGTTCGCCACCGTCACCGTGGTGCCGAACGAGGAGATCCGCCGCGAGGGCGGCGGTCAGCTCGGCGATCTCCTGTTCTCCAAGCCCGGGATTACCGGCTCGAGCTTCGCACCCGGCGCCTCCAGCCGGCCAATCATCCGAGGTCTCGACGTCAACCGCGTCGGTATCGTCGAGAACGGCACCAATGGCGGCGGCGCCTCCGACCTCGGCGAGGATCATTTCGTCCCGATCGACCCGCTCGCGACCAACCAGGTCGAGGTGGTGCGCGGGCCGGCGGCGCTGCGTTACGGCTCGACCTCGATCGGCGGCGTGGTCAGCGCCACCAACAACCGGATTCCGGATGCGCTGCCCTCCTGCGCGCCGTCGTTCCAGGCCTACGGCCTGCCGACCAAGGCCCCGCTTGCGAACGCTGCGACCTCGCCATGCGTCACCGCGGAGACGCGCACCGCCTTCAGCTCGGTCGACCGCGGCATCGAGAGCGGCGTGCTGCTCGACGCCGGCGGCGGCAATTTTGCCTTCCATGCCGATGCCTATGGCCGCACCACCTCGGACTATTACATCCCGAGCTATCCCTATCTGACCGACACATCGCGCCCCGTGAACGGCCGCCAGCCGAACTCGGCGACGCGCTCGGACGGCGCATCGATCGGCGGCTCGTACTTCTTCCAGGGCGGCTATATCGGCGCATCGATCACGCAGAACGATTCGCTCTACCACATCCCCGGCATCGACGGCGCCGACCACAAGACGCGGATCGACGCTCACCAGACCAAGATCAACGTCAAGGGCGAGTACCGCCCCGACGCGGCTGCGATCGATACGATCCGGTTCTGGGCCGGCGCGACCGACTACCGGCACAACGAGATTGGCCTTGCCGATCCCGCCGACCTCAACAGCGACGGCATCCGGCAGACTTTCACCAACAAGGAGCAGGAGATCCGCACCGAGGTGCAGCTGATGCCGTTCAACGCGCGCTTCGCCGAAGTGACGACGGCGCTGGGCTTCCAGGTCGGGCACCAGGAATTGAGCGCGCCGAGCCCCGACAATCCCGGCACGCTGTTCAACGGGCTGTGGGATCCCAACACCAACACGCGCGTCGCGGCTTACGCCTTCAACGAGTTCAAGTTCTCGGAAGCGACGCGGGCGCAGATCGCCGGCCGGATCGAGCATGTCGAGCTGCACGGCACGACGCCGAACTTCCCAGCGGATTACCTGCCCGACGGCACGCCGCAGGCGGCGATCGCGCGCAACCCGTCCTTCACGCCGAAGAGCGGCAGCATCGGCCTGCTGCAGGATTTGCCGGGCGGAATGGTCGGCAGCATCACCGCGCAATATGTCGAGCGCGCGCCGAAGGCAGCCGAGCTGTTCTCCCGCGGTGGCCATGATGCGACCGCGACTTTCGACATCGGCAATCCGAACCTCACGATCGAGACCGCCAAATCCGTCGAGCTCGGCGTGCGCAAGGCGACGGGGCCGTTCCGGTTCGAGGCGACGGTCTACTACACGCATTTCGACAATTTCATCTATCGCCGCCTCACCGGCGTGATGTGCGACGACGACTTCGCGTCCTGCGGCGCTCCGGATGGCGAGCTGAACCAGGCGGTCTACTCGCAGCGCAATGCCAATTTCCGCGGCGGCGAATTCCAGTCGCAGCTCGACATCGGCGCGTTCCAGGGCGGCATCTGGGGCATCGAGAACCAGCTCGACGTGGTCCGTGCCACCTTCTCCGACGGCACCAACGTGCCGCGCATTCCGCCGGTGCGCATGGGCGGCGGCGTGTTCTGGCGCGACGACAATTGGCTGATGCGCGTCAACCTGTTGCACGCCTTCGCGCAGAACAACGTCGCCGTGATCGCGGAGACGCCGACGGCGGGCTACAATCTCTTGAAGGCCGAGGTCAGCTACAAGACCAAGCTCGACCGCAACTGGTTCGGCGCGCGCGAGATGATGGCCGGCATCGTCGGCAACAATCTCCTCAACGAGAACATTCGCAACCATGTGTCCTACACCAAGGACGAGGTTTTGATGCCGGGCATTGGCGTGCGGGCATTCGCGAATTTCAAGTTCTAGGTGACGACAAACACCGTCATTGCGAGGAGCCCTTGCGACGAAGCAATCCAGACTGCCACCGCAGAAAGATTCTGGATTGCTTCGCGGAGCCTGTCATCGGGCCGCGCTTCGCGCGGGCCCGGTGGCTCGCAATGACGGAGTATGAGGGCCGTCACTCCTACTTCCGCGCCTTGCTCCAGTCGGGGCCGACCGCACCCGACACGCCCTCGAAGGCGCCGTCGACGAGCTCGAACACCAGGATGCGGGCGGCATCGACGGGACCCGGCATGGTGACGCGGCCCTTCGGCACCGGCTTGAAGCCGACGCGGCTGTAATAGGGCTCGTCGCCGACCAGCAGCACCAGGCGGTGACCTTTCGCCTTGGCGTCCTTCACCGCGCGCTCCATCAGCTGACGGCCGATGCCGCGCTCGCGGAACGGCGGCTCGACGGTGAGCGGCCCGAGCAGCAGCGCCGGCGTGTCGCCGATCAGGATCGGCAATTGCCGGACGGAGCCGACCAGGAGCGTGCCGATGCGGGCGGTAAAGGACAGATCGAGCAGATGGTCGACGTGCTCGCGGATCCGGTAGGCGCTCAGCACGAAGCGGCCGGGGCCGAAGGTGCGTTCGTGCAGCCGCTCGATGGCCTGGGCGTCGCCGGCGGCTTCGGGAAGGATGGTCAGTGAGAGATCGTTCATGTCAATTCGCGGAGTAGCACTTGCGCCTGCGAAGGTCCATGGGCGCCATCGGTGCCGGGCCTCGCCTCTCTCCAGCGGAGCGAGCTGCGGGCCCGGCTCAGCCTGCGTCCCGGTTCGACGCCGGCTGGGACAAATAGGCCAGCATCTTCATCTCCCGCCGGCCTCGCGTCACCGTGTCGAGCACGAGCCCGGACGATGCCGCCAGCAGGGCCATGATCATCAGGCCCATCGACAGCACCGCGGTGGGCAGGCGCGGCACGAGCCCGGTTTCGATGAAGGTGATCACGATCGGGATCGCGAGGATGATCGAGGCCAGCGCCAGCAGGATTCCGATCACCGTGAAGAAGCGCAACGGCCGTTCGGAACGGTAGAGCTTCAGCATGGTGCCGAGGATGCGAAAGCCGTCGCGCCAGGTGTTGAGCTTGGAGAACGAGCCTTCGGGGCGCGCATAATAGGGCGTCTCGACCTCGGCGACCGGCAGCGACAATTCCAGCGCATAGACCGCAAGCTCGGTCTCGATCTCGAAACCGTCGGAGAGGACGGGGAAGGATTTGACGAAGCGGCGCGAGAACACCCGGTAGCCGGACAGGATGTCCTTGAAAGCGTGGCCGAAGGTCGAGGACAAAAAGCCGGTCAGCATGCGGTTGCCGGTGCGATGGCCGAGCCGATAGGCGGCCTGGACCTGATCGACACGCAGGCCGACCACCATGTCGAGATGATCGTCGAGCAGCCTGTCGATCATGCGCGGCGCGCTCGGCGCATCGTAGGTCGCATCGCCGTCGACCAGCACATAGACGTCGGCCTCGACGTCCGCGAACATGCGGCGCACGACGTGGCCCTTGCCCTGCCGGCGCTCGCTGCGCACGATCGCGCCGGCTTCGCGCGCGACCTCGGCGGTCCGGTCGCGCGAATTGTTGTCGTAGACGTAGATCTGCGCCGAGGGCAGCGCCTTGCGGAAATCGGCCACGACGGTGGCGACCGCGGCCTCCTCGTTGTAGCAGGGCACCAGCACGGCGATGCGAAGCTGCGCTGAGGTCATCGCGACGGCACTCCGAGGCTTGTCGGCTCGCGCCCGAGCGGCGTGGCCTGCCGTGCCTGCTCCGGCTGCATCAGCCATGCGAACGCGACACTCCACAGCGAGAGCATCGCAATCGGCACGATGTAGTAGGGCGTGAAGATCGGATGGCTCAGGAAGAAGCCGAGGTTGACGACGAGATTGGCGGCGGCGACGAGGGCCACCTGCCGCACGCTGCCCTCGCCTACCCGCAACAGAAAGGCCGTGGTGCCGATCGCCAGCACGATCAGCACGAATTGCATGTCGCGCAGATAATGGCCGAGCACGGCAAGGTCGAAGGCCGGCGCGACCACGTCGGCGCTGCCATAGGTCGTGGCCAGCGGGCTGCCGGCATTGATGGCCTGCGCAACCAGGGTCGGGGCCATGCCGACGAGGACAGCGACGCCGAAGCCGAGCCCCTGCGCGAAGCCTGACAGCGTCCGCGTCCGCAGGAACGCAAGGGCCAGATAGATGGCATAGCCGGCCGCGAGCAGCGCATTCGGCAATCTGAAATTGACGGAGGCACCGAGCAGGAGGCCGACCAGCGCAATCAGCAGCACGCTGCGTTTCTCCCTGGTCAGCCACAACGCGGTCAGGAATCCCGCGACCGCGCAGAGCGCCATGGTCGGCGCGATCGAATAGCTCGCCTTGGCCGGGTTGATCATGAGATAGACGGCAAGCGCGCCGAACAGGCCGGCGCCGACGATGGCAGGCAGCGTGCGTGCCATGGCAATGCCCGTCAGCGCAAGGCCGCAGACGATCAGGCTCGCGGCGATGTACAGCGGCACCACCTGGTTGCCTTCGGGAAACAGCGCCAGCAGGAAGCCGGTGCCCGGCGGATATTGCATCACGACCTTGCCGCTCGGCATCGGGTTGTGGCACGGCCAGCGCAGCGGGTCCTGCCATTCGGCGAACGCGATCTGCTTCAGCTTGCCTTCGAAATACTGGTCGTAGTCCAGGTGGGCATTGGTGTTGAGCCCACCGATGCCGAGGCGCTGGAACAGATGCGCCTGGCGGAGATAGCAGATGTCGTCATAGACCCCGCGCGCCTCGCTCCAGCGCGACATCGTGACGATGTTGCTGGCGAGGATCGCAAGACAGATCAGGCCGAAGGCGAGCTTGGCAATTTTCATCCGGTCTTCCGTGGCGCGCGTCAAGCGGGTTACTAGCACAGGCCGCCCTCAGCGCCACGTCGCAATCAACGGCTTGCCACCGAGCACCTCGGCGATCCGCAGCCGCGTGCCGGGCGTGGTGCCCTCGGGCAACGCGGCATTGTCGAAGAACCCGCATTCGACGATCTCGCGGTTTGGCTCAGGGACGCGATCCTGCCTGAACTGCCTGACCACGTAGACCGCGACGTGGTCGCGGCGGGAGACGTGGCTGTTGAGGAAGACGCCGTGCAGGATCGCCTCGCCGGTCAGATCGATGTCGCCCTCCTCCTTGAGCTCGCGCCGCAGCGCCTCTTCCATGGTCTCGCCGAAATCGACGCCGCCGCCAGGCAAATACCAGCCGCTGACGTAGCTGTGCCTGACCAGGAAGACGCGATTGTCGGCATCCAGCACCACGGCGCGCACGCCCAGCGTCATGCCGCGGACGAGCAGGAAATAGACGTGGAAGACCCGCCGCAGCAGCGGCTCGGCTTTCCGTCGGGCTCGGTTCAGACGTTCTCCCATCAGGCTTCCTCGACGCCCCTGTTCGGGCCCTGCTTGCGCGACGCGCGCGACCTTGCCATTACAGCGGAGCTATAGCGAGGCATTCGCGCGCCATGACTCCCTTCACGCTCGCCCATCTGTCCGATCCGCATCTGGCGCCTATGCCGAAGCCGCGGCTGATCGAGCTCGCGGGCAAGCGCGCGCTCGGCTATGTCAACTGGACCCGCAACCGCCACAAGTACCAGCGCCGCGAGGTGCTCGATGCGCTCGTTGCCGACATGAAGGCGCAGGCGCCCGACCACATCGCAGTGACGGGCGATCTCGTCAACCTGGCGCTGGAGGCGGAGTTCGCGCCCGCGCTGGCCTGGCTCGAAAGCGTCGGCCCGCCCGACCGCGTGACCGCGATTCCCGGCAATCACGACGCCTATGTCAGCGCGACGCGTCATCGCTTCGGCGAGACGTTCCTGCACTACATCGCCGCGGACACACCCGGCGGTGCAGCCTTCCCCGCGGTGCGCCGGCGCGGGCCGCTGGCGTTGATCAGCCTGTCCACGGCGGTGCCGACCCTGCCGCTGATGGCGACCGGCACGCTCGGGCGCGATCAGCTCGCCGCCCTTGCCGAAGTGCTCGAGCGGCTCGCGGCGGAAGACGTCTTCCGCGTGCTGCTGGTGCATCATCCGCTGAAATCCAGCGCGCGGGCGAAGCGGATGACCGACGCGCCGGAGCTGCTGGCGCTGTTGAAGCGCCACGGCGTCGAGCTGGTCCTGCACGGGCACGATCACATTCATTCGACGATGTGGTTCGAGGGTCCGAACGGCAACATTCCCGCCCTCGGCGTGCCCTCGGCCTCCGCGCTCGCGCACGGACGCTATCCCGCGGCGGCGTACAATCTGTTCACCATCGAGAAGGACAATGCCGGCTGGCGCTGCGAGCAGACGGTGCGAAGCCTCGGGGCTGGATTTCAGATCGGGCAGATCAAGCATGTGCGGCTGATTTGAGGTCTCCGTCATTCCGGGGCGCGCGAAGCGCGAGCCCGGAATCCATTCATCGCCATGCGCTGCTGCCCGATGGATTCCGGGCTCATGCTGCGCATGCCCCGGAATGACGGCGGAGAGAGCCTCACCAGTTCCGCAAGACCGCGAGCACTGCGAGCCCGAACAACGCGGCAGCGCCGAGCACGAAGCCGAACACGAACGGCCAGAGGCGCGAGCGGCGCGGCGGCGCGGCGGCCGGGGCCTGCGGTTCGGGCGCGATCACCATCGCACGCTCGCGCTCGATCATGCGGCGCGCGACATAGTCGGTGACGGCCTCGACGATCATTGCGGTGTCGTGCGATTCGGCGAGCACGATGCGGCCGAAGCGGGTGTCCTGGACGAATCGGTACATCCGCTTGTCGCGGCCCATCACGATGTGGGCGACGACGTCGATCCAGAGCCGCGGCGTATCGCCCTGGCTGATGCCGCGGTCGAACAGGTCGATCTGATCGGGCACCTGCGCGAACAGGGGATCGAGCGCATCGCTCAGGATCTCGAGCCGCGCCACCTCGGCGTCGCGCAGATCGACGACGACGCCGGTCCGGTCGGCCGCCTCGATCCGCGCGCGCAGCAACGCATCGCGCAGCCGCACCGGGCGCGGCTGGCCGGGATGGGTCCCGCTGGTCTCGGGCTCTGACATTGTCGGCCTCGTCCTCGACTTATCCCGATTAACCTATCAGCAACCAAACCCTCCGCAAAGGCCCACAATTCCAGAGACTTACGGCGCCCACAGCCGTTTCGCCTGTGCCAAAAGCAGACGATCCCACCCAGGCTCGAGGCCTGGATGGGACCATCCGTCCTTGGACGTCTTCTTGTTTCAGATTGTTTCAGCTCGGCAGCTGCCGATCAGGCTGCCGGGGCGCGCTGCGGCTCTTCAACGATCGAGAAGCGGACGCCGGCCTTGTGGCGGCTCTCTTCCGATACCTCGCGCCAGCAGTCCTCGGCTTCCTTGCGGGTCTTGAACGGACCTTTGACCTGGGCCGAGCCTTCGACGAGCTTGTGGAAGTTCATCGAGCCGAACTCGCCGCCGATCACCCAGAAATTGCTGCCTTTGGTCATTGTCAGTCTCCTGTTGAGGTGCGTGACCGGCCTGGACTCCAAGCTGGCTTCCAGACCGGTCCGATCCGCCGTTAGCCGAACTGGTTCATCGTGTTGTGGGCGCCGCCCGCCTTCAGGGCAGCTTCGCCCGCGAAGTACTCCTTGTGGTCGTCACCGATGTCGGAGCCGGCCATGTTCTGGTGCTTCACGCAGGCGATGCCCTGACGGATCTCGGCGCGCTGGACGTTCTTGACGTAGCCGAGCATGCCCTGCTCGCCGAAATACTCGCGGGCGAGATTGTCGGTCGAGAGCGCCGCCGTGTGATAGGTCGGCAACGTGATCAGGTGGTGGAAGATGCCGGCGCGCTTGGCCGAATCCGCCTGGAAGGTGCGGATGCGCTCGTCGGCTTCCTTCGCCAGCGGCGTATCGTCGTACTCCGCCTTCATCAGCTCGGCACGGTTGTACTTGCTGACGTCCTGGCCCGCTTCCTTCATGGCGTCGTAGACCTGCCAACGGAAGTTGAGCGTCCAGTTGAACGACGGCGAGTTGTTATAGGCGAGCTTGGCGTTCGGCACCACCTTGCGGATGCGGTCGACCATGCTGGCGATCTGCTCGATATGCGGCTTCTCGGTCTCGATCCAGAGCAGGTCGGCGCCGTTCTGCAGCGAGGTGATGCAATCGAGCACGCAGCGGTCTGCACCGGTGCCGGGACGGAACTGGTAGAGGTTGGAGGGCAGCCGCTTCGGGCGCATCAACTTGCCGTTGCGGTTGATGATGACGTCGCCGTTCTTGGCGTTCTCCGCGGTGATTTCCTCGCAATCGAGGAAGCTGTTGTACTGGTCGCCGATGTCGCCGGGCTTGTGGCTGACCGCGATCTGCTGCGTCAGGCCGGCGCCGAGCGAGTCGGTGCGGGTCACGACGATGCCGTCTTCGACGCCGAGCTCGAGGAAGGCGTGGCGGCAGGCGCGGATCTTCGCCAGGAAGACGTCATGCGGCACGGTGACCTTGCCGTCCTGGTGACCGCACTGCTTCTCGTCGGAGACCTGGTTCTCGATCTGCAGCGCGCAGGCCCCCGCCTCGATCATCTTCTTGGCAAGCAGATAGGTCGCCTCGGCGTTGCCGAAGCCGGCATCGATGTCGGCGATGACGGGGACGACATGGGTCTGGAAGTTGTCGATCTTCTCGATCAGCTCCTTCTCGCGGGCCTTGTCGCCTTCCTTGCGCGCCTTGTCGAGGCTGCGGAAGATATCGTTGAGCTCGCGCGAGTCCGCCTGACGCAGGAAGGTGTAGAGCTCCTCGATCAGCGCCGGCACCGAGGTCTTCTCGTGCATCGACTGGTCGGGCAGCGGACCGAACTCGGAGCGCAGCGCCGCGATCATCCAGCCCGAGAGATACAGATAGGTGCGGTCGGTCTTGCCGCCGAAGTGCTTCTTGACCGAGATCAGCTTCTGCTGCGCGATGAAGCCGTGCCAGCAGCCCAGCGACTGCGTGTACTTGGTCGGATCCTTGTCATAGGCGGCCATGTCGGCACGCATCACGGCCGCAGTGTAGCGGGCGATGTCGAGGCCGGTCTTGAAACGGTTCTGCAGGCGCATGCGCGCGACGGCCTCGGCCGACACGCCATTCCAGGTCGGCTGGGTCTCGAGGAGCGCCTGAGCCGCCTTGACCTCGTCCTGATACGAGGACGGACCCTGGAGGGTGCTGATGCCGCGGGGCTGGTAGTTCATGTGCCTGATCCTTTCGCTGACGATGGCAGTACGGCCATCGACATTCTTGACAATGCATTGCGAGATGCGTGTCCGGAGGTAAACGCGAAAAGACAAAGTTCGTATAGATGGCTTGTTTTTTATTGGTGATGTCATGTAACATCTGAACGTGTAATAGATGTTATTTTGTAAATCTTGTAACAATATAGGTCAGCGGTTCTGACCTTGATTTGGAGATCTGAGACATGCCCGCCGAGTCCGGCAAGAAACTCTTCGTCGGCCCGCGCTTCCGGCGGATCCGGCAGCAATTGGGGCTGTCGCAGACCCAGATCGCCGAGGGGCTCGGGATCTCGCCGAGCTATGTCAACCTGATTGAGCGGAACCAGCGCCCCGTCACGGCGCAGATCCTGCTGCGGCTGGCCGAGACCTACGACCTCGACTTGCGCGATCTCGCCACCGCCGACGAAGACCGCTTCTTCGCCGAGCTGAACGAGATCTTCTCCGATCCCTTGTTCCGGCAGATCGACGTGCCCAAGCAGGAGCTGCGCGACCTCGCCGAGCTCTGCCCGGGCGTCACCCACGCGCTGCAGCGGCTCTACGCGGCCTATACCGAGGCGCGCCAGGGCGAGACGCTGGCGGCGGCGCAGATGGCCGACCGCGACGTCGGCACGCGCTTTGAAGCCAATCCGGTCGAGCGCGTGCGCGAGCTGATCGAGGCCAACCGCAACTATTTTCCGGAGCTGGAGCAGGCCGCGGAAAACCTGCGCGACGAGCTGAACGTGCCCGCCGAAGGGCTGTACGCCGCGCTGGTCGCGCGCTTGCGTGAGAAGCACTCGATCCAGACCCGCATCATGCCGGTCGACGTGATGCGCGAGACGCTCCGCCGCTTCGACCGCCACCGCCGTCAACTGCTGATCTCGGAGCTGGTCGATCCGCCCGGCCGCGCATTCCAGCTCGCCTTCCAGCTTGGCTTGGGGGAATGCGCGCAGGCCCTGGAGACAATCATCGGCCGTGCCGGCCCGCTGGACGACGCGCCGCGCCGGCTGTTCCGGATCACCCTCGGCAATTATTTCGCGGCCGCCGTGATGATGCCCTACCCGGCGTTCCTCGCGGCCGCCGAAGCGCTGAACTACGACATCCACGTGCTGGCACAGCGCTTCAATTCCGGCTTCGAGCAGGTCTGCCACCGCCTCACCACGTTGCAGCGGCCGAACGCGCGCGGCATTCCGTTCTTCCTCTTGCGCGTCGACAATGCCGGCAACGTCTCCAAGCGTTTCTCCTCCGGCACGTTCCCGTTCTCGAAATTCGGCGGCACATGTCCGCTCTGGAACGTGCACTCGACCTTCGACACGCCGGATCGCCTGCTCAAGCAGGTGATCGAGCTGCCCGACGGCACGCGCTATTTCTCGATCGCGCAGATGGTGCGCCGCCCCGTCGCGCCGCATCCGCTGCCGCAGCCGCGCTTCGCCATCGGCCTCGGCTGCGAGATCCGCCATGCCGCCCGCCTGACCTACGCCACGGGCATGGATCTGGAGAAGGCCGAGGGCACCCCGATCGGCGTCAACTGCCGCCTCTGCGAGCGCGAGAACTGCGCCCAGCGCGCCGAGCCGCCGATCACGCGCACGTTGATCCTGGACGAGACGACGCGGCGGGTGTCGAGCTTTGCGTTCTCGAATGCGCGGGAGTTGTGAGGGGGCGCAGCTGCCTCCTCGTCATTGCGAGCGAAGCGAAGCAATCCAGACTGTCTCCGCCGTGACAGCCTGGATTGCTTCGTCGCCTGCGCAAAATTGCTTCGCAATTTTGTCGCGGGCTCCTCGCAATGACGCGAAGTCACGCCAGCGTATGCACGATCACCGGCCCCGCCACGGCGCGCGCGTCGCCGGCGAGAAGCGGGCCGAGATCCTTCTCGATCCAGGCGATGGCGCGCTTGTTCGCCTCCTCGGCCTGCTCGAACTTGTCGAAGATCGAGATCGCGGTGACCGTGTCGTCGCCGGCATAGACGACGTAATAGGCGCGGAAACCCTCGACGTCGCTGATGATGGGAACGGCACCGTCCTTGATGCGGCGCGTCAGTTCTTCCGCGCTCCCGCTTTTCGCCTTGGCCTGACGGATGGCGGCATACATGGCATCCTCCCCTTCCGGCTGTCTGGACTTCCGGGCCTGTTGCCCGGAGGCGGATGTTACGCCGAACCGTGCCGCCGATCCACGCTTGGTTAATCCTCTCCTAATCCATCTCCGCGATCTGCAACCAACGGTTAAGCACGCCTCAACATCAGCGCCTTAGTCTCGCCGCACTCACTTTTCGCAAACAAGGGCGGCCTAATCTGCCGGGCGAAGTGACATCAGGGGGTTCATCATGCGCATTGCGTTGCTGCTGACCGCAACCATCGTCGGCGCGCTGTTCGCCAATCCGTCCCGTGCCGGGTCGCTCGATGCTGACGCGGCGCAGTCGCTGCCGCCGGGCTTCCAGAGCTATCGCGGCTACATGTTCGACCTGTCGGAGAATTCCGACCGCAAGGACGTCGACAAGCTCACCGACAATCTGAAGCAGCAGATCGACGCCGTCGAAGCGGCCGGCCTATCGCCCCGCGTGCTGCGCTTCTTCCGCACCGTGCCGATCATCGCGAGCGAGCTCGCCTGCCTCGATGAGGGCGCCGCAACCGCCTGCTACGGCCGCGTCGCCCCCAACGTCGAGCGCCGCGTGCCGCGGACGCTGACGGTGTGGGATCCTGCCAAGCAGCGCTGGACCAATCCGAATGCCGTCGACCTCGCGGTCGATTCCGGGCTCGGCGTGATCATGCTGCGGCCCGACATGATGCGCTACGAGAAGGAGGCCGTGCTGCTGCACGAGCTGCTGCATGCCTATCACGCGCGGCTGCTGCCCGACGGCTACGCCAACAAGGGCGTGATCGCCTATTACGCCCTGGCCAAGTCCAAGGATCTCCTGCCCAAGGAATCCTATGCGATGAAGAATCCCATGGAATTCTTTGCGGTGACCGCCAGCATCTTCCTGGCCGGCAAAAGCGAATTCCACGATCCGAAGTCGCGCGAGGCGCTCAAGGAGAAGATGCCGGACTATTACAAATACCTGGTCGGCGTGTTCGGTTTCGACCCCGAGCCGGCAGCCTCGAACGGCCCGGTCGCCTCGCTCAAGTGAGCGGAAGGCGCCAAGCCAAGCCAAAGAGCCGCGCGAACAGCGCGGCTTTTTTGTTTCGCACGCCGGAAGCTGCGGATGACGCACCGCCGGGAATTGCCAAGGCGGGGTCCGATCTGCATAGTCCCGCCCGCATCGATAGCGTTTTTCGAAGGGGATGAGAGAACATGGCGGACGCCGACCTGGATGTCGTGATCCGGCAACTGGCCAGACAGCTGCATACGGGCCTGATGACCCGTGCCAAGGAGCGGCGGGATCGCTTCAACAGCCTTGCGGCCAAGGCCAAGGGCAAGGAGACCGGCGAGCGCTTCAAGATGATGGCCAAGGCCACCATGGAGCAGGCCAATGCGGCCGCCAAGCGCCTGCAGATGTCCGCCGACAACGTCGCCGACAGCTACGCGCGATCGATGCGCCTGGCCGCCAGCACGCCTGTTACGGTGAAGGCGGAGAAGAAGGCAAAGGACGAGAAGCCGGCGAAGAAGGCCGCAAAGAAAGCGAAAGCGAAGACGTAGTCGTTGCGCCTCCCCGATCGCCGCCGCGGGATTGGCGATCTGGAGGCTCGCCGGCCTGTCTACCTTATCATCTCTGGCTTGATCGGATCGCCGCGTTGCGCGTTTGCGACACGCTCCCGCGTGCCCGCTGCAATCGGGCCGGCCGCGACCTCAACGATTCCTCCCGCCCTAAAGCGCGATGCGATTAGGATGAATCGTCATCGCGCTTTAGGCTATTGATTGAGCATGATCTTTTCGGAAAACCGCTGCACACTTTTCCGGATCATGCTTTAGCATGTGCTGCTCGAACACAGTCGAGCGACATCCTCACATGTATCGCCTCAAGCTGTCGAGAAATCGCTGTTTCTCGCCAGGCGCGTAGCCCTGGGACGCTCCATAATAGGGTTCATTGAACTGATTATATGGTGCAGCCCGGTACTGGATCGGCGGCCTCGGTGGCGCGTAGGTCTGGCGATGATGACGCCGAGAGTTCCCTCTGGCTGCCGCACCGGCGTAATACGGATTGAGGACGCACATCTGACCGTTTGCCGATGCCCTGCATTGGTCCATCGTCATGAAGTTGCATCGGTAGTATGGGGTCATTCCGCGAGAAACCACGTTCAAGCAAACGGGAAAAGCCGGGTCATATCTTTGAGCCCGAGCGTCTCCCGCTGTCAGGGCGATACCCACGGTCAAAATCGTCAAAGCCCATTTGCACATTGGAAGCTCCTCCAAGCGCGCACGACATGGATGCACTCTGGCCCCGGACAGTACAGATCCAACTCATATTAGCCTAGTTGGTTCATGCGCGCAGCAGGCAGCCGACAGTCGTGCTCTCGCATCTCTCACCTGTCGCGCCGCTATACGGCAAGCCAACTGTCCTACAGACGCATCGTAGGATGGGTAGAGCGAAGCGTGCCCACGCGTCTGTTGTCGTATTGAAACAATCGTGGGCACGGCGCGAAGTGCGCCTTCGCCCACCCTACGATTCCGGGGTCGCGGAGAGACTCCCCTCACCTTCGCGGCGCGGCAACCTGTGTCGGCTCGGCGCTGGCGAGTTCCGCGAGCTTGGCGCGCGCGGCCTCTCGCGCGTGAGCGTCCTTGCCGGCGGGCAGCGCCAGCGCGGCCTCGAAATCGGCGCGAGCGTCGTCGGCCTGGCCGCGGGCGAGGAACGCAAGGCCGCGATCGAGACGGGCCTGCGCATCGGAGGGATCGAGGCGGACCGCCGTGCTGTAGCTCAGGATGGCGCGGTCGAGATCGCCGGTGGCGGCAAGCGCGAGACCGCGCTGGTGATAGGGTGCGGCGAGCTTGGGATCATGCGCGATCGCCTCGTCGTAATCGGCAATGGCAAGCTCGAGGTCGCCGTTCTGCCGGCGCGCCAGCGCCCGGTCGCGATAGAGCGAAGCGCGGTTGGGATTGAGGTGGATGGCCTGGTCGAAATCGGCGATCGCCCGCCTGAAGTCGCCGTGACGCAGCGCGATCCGCCCGCGCCCCGCATAGGCGAAAGCGATCAGCGAGCCGCGCAGCGGCGAGAAGCCGATCACGGCCGAGCAGATGTCGGGATCGTCCTCGTCGCCGCAATTGACGACCATGTGCGTGGACAAGCCGACGAGCACGCAAAGGACGATCAGCAATGGTACGGCAAATCTGGTCATCTTCGACGATGGCCGGCAGCAGGCCGGACACGCATCCCCTTTCGAAGGAACGGTCACGTCGAAGGTGTTAACACCGGTCGGGGACGCCCCTGTGTGCGCCAGATCACAAAGCCAACCGCAAATCCTTGCCGGCTGCCGTCAGCTCCAAGGACCACGTGAAGAGGAGCGGCCCCAGGGACCGCGCGGCGGATAGTTCTCGTTGGCGCCGACCGACGGCGCCGCGCGGGTGCCGAGCTCGGCCGCGAGCTGCTGGAGCGCGGCGACGCGGTTCTGCGTCGAGGGGTGGGTGGTGAACAGGTTATCCACCCCGTGACCCGACAGCGGATTGATGATGAACATGTGCGCGGTCGCAGGGTTTCGCTCGGCCTCGACGTTCGGCACCTGGTGCGCGGCGCCCTCGATCTTCACCAGCGCGGAGGCCAGCCACATCGGCTGTCCGACGATGCGCGCGCCGAGATTGTCGGCGGCATATTCGCGGGTACGGCTGATCGCCATCTGCACCAGCATGGCGCCGAGCGGAGCGAGGATCATCAACAGGATCGAGCCGATGATGCCCGGACCGTTGTTGTTGTCGCGGTGGCCGCCGAAAAACATGCCGAACTGGGCGAGCATCGAGATCGCGCCAGCAATGGTCGCGGTAATAGTCATCAGCAGCGTGTCGTGATGCTTGATGTGCGCGAGCTCGTGCGCGATCACGCCGGCGAGCTCCTCGCGGCTGAGCTGGTTGATCAGACCGGTGGTGACGGCGACCGCGGCGTTTTCCGGATTACGGCCGGTTGCGAACGCGTTGGGCTGGACCTCATCCATTACGAACACGCGCGGCATCGGCAGACCGGCGCGGCCCGCAAGCTCGGCGACGAGGCCGACCAGCTCCGGCGCGGTCGAACGATCGACCTCATGGGCGCCGTACATCGACAGCACCATGCGGTCGGAGTTCCAGTAGGTGAAGAGATTGGTTGCGGCGGCAATGACGAGCGCGATCATGGCGCCCGAGGCGCCGCCGATCAGATAGCCGACGCCCATGAACAGGGCGGTCAGGCCTGCGAGCAGCATTGCGGTACGAAGATAGTTCATGGCCGTCTCTCCTGGAGCGGCCGCGGGCGCGAGCCTCTGGCCGGCTCCCCCGAAGTATGAATGCCGCCGACGACCGCAAGGTTCGTGCGTCGCCGGGCCGCAGATCCATCGCAGGTGCGGCCAGCCTTTCCACTCCCGCTAAACCTTGACGGGGATTTGCGCAAAAACACACGTGGAGACTTAGCAACCTAGAAAGCGCGGGGTTGGCTTAATCCGCGGTAACCGGGCACGTCGCACGGTTTTGTGCATTGACCGGTTCCGTTGGCATCTCGTCAGCAAGGTGACCGTCATGATGGACCGCTCACGCGCCGCTTCCGTCGACCCTACATCCACTCCCTCCCCTAACGAGAGCAAGACTGACGCGAAGGGCTTGCAGGAGGCACTGCACGAGCAGCTGTTCGCCCACGACGAAGCCGGCCACCAATCCGATGGGCAGACTGCGCCGGAACCAGAACGCCGCCGGCTGTATCTGCGGCGCGGGGCCAAGATTGCCATCGGGCTCGCCATCATCGCCGTGTTCGGCTGGCTGCCGCTGCGCGCGATCTGGGAGCATTCGAGCGTCGAGGCGGTGCTGAATTCCCGCCTCGTCACCTTGCGCACGCCGATCGGCGGCCGTGTGGCGGCTGCTCAGCGCTTCAGCGACCAGGCCAAGCTCGAAGCCGGAACCGTGGTTCTGCGCGTCGTGAACTCGCGCAGCGATCGGACCCGGCTCGACGATCTCCGGCGGCAGAAAGCGCGCCTTGAAAACGAACGGCCGAGCCTTGCCGCCAAGCTTGCCTCGGCGAAGGCCGCACAAAAGGATCTTGCGCGGCAGGCCACCCAATTCCGCGAGGGGCGCGTGCTCCAGCTCGAGGCGCGCATTGCGGAGATCCAGACCTCGATCGAGGCGGCGGCCGCGCGGCGGGACGAGGCCAGCGCCGCTGTCGAGCGCGCCTCCTCGCTGGCGAAATCCGGCAATGTCTCGACGGTCGAGCTGGCGCGGCTGTCGCGCGAGCTTTCGGTCTCGCAACAGACCGAGCTCGGCGCGCGCAAGCGGCTGGACGCGGCCAAGGTCGAGCTTGCCGCGGCACAGAACGGCTCCTTCCTCGGCGACAGCTACAACGACCGGCCAAGCTCGGTGCAGCGCGAGGAAGAGATGCGCCAGCGCGCCGGCGACCTCGAGGCCGATCTTGCACGCACCGACACTGAGATCGCCTGGCTCGCCAACGAGATCATCGTGGAAGAGGTCCGCTTCGCCGATCTGTCCGAAGCCAACATCACGACACCCGTCGCAGGACCGGTCTGGGAGATGATGACCTCGCCGGGCGAGGACGTGCAGGCCGGTCAGCCCCTGCTCAAAGTGCTCGACTGCAGCGGCGCCGTCATCACCGCCAATGTCACCGAGAACGTCTACAACCGCTTGCAGCTCGGCGATCGCGCCACCTTCGAGCCGAATGATGGCGGCGAGCCGATCTCCGGCAGCGTGGTCAATCTGACCGGCGCCGCCGGCGCGCCCGCCAATCTCGCGATCAATCCGGATGCGCTGAGCAAGGAGCCCTATCGCGTGACCGTGGCATCACGCGATGCCGCCGCCCGCGCCTGCACCGTCGGACGCACTGGCCGCGTCGTGTTCGCCCGGCACGAGACCACGCCGTGACGACGGCGCTGACGCCCGGCATGATTGCGCTCGGCGCGTTCATGGCGATCGTGCCGCTGCTCAGGCGCGATAGCACGATGGCGCGCTCGTTCCTGGCCGTCGTATCGGTGGCGTTGCTGCTGCGCTATCTTCATTGGCGTGTCACGTCGACGCTCCCGCCACCGCATCTGACTGTCGACGCCGTGATCGGTTACCCTTTCATGCTGCTGGAGGCGGCCTCGCTAGTTGCGGTCGCGCTATCGCTGTTGTTCCTGAGCCGGACGCGCGACCGCACCGGCGCGGCGAGGATCGACGACCGCGCCACCGACCCGCGCGCACCATTGATCGATGTCTTCATCTGCACCTACAACGAGGAACGATCGATCCTCGAGCGCACGATCATCGGCGCGACCGGTATGGACTACGGCAACTATCGCGTCTGGGTGCTCGACGACGGAAGACGGCCCTGGCTGCGACGCCTGTCGGGCGAGCTCGGCTGCCATTATCTGACGCGGCCGGACAACCGGCACGCCAAGGCCGGCAATATCAACCACGCACTCAAGCATGTCGGCGCGCTGCCGGAGCGGCCGGAATTCGTCGCCATTCTCGATGCGGACTTCGTGCCGCGGCCGGACTTCCTGGCGCGCACCATCTCGCTCATGGACGATGCGTCGGTCGGGGTGGTGCAGACGCCGCAGCACTTCATCAATCCCGACCCGATCCAGACCAATCTTGCCGCGACTGACGTCTGGCCCGACGAGCAACGATTCTTCTTTGACATCCTCATGCCGGCGAAGGATGCGTGGAGCGTCGCGTTTTGCTGCGGCACCTCATCCCTCATTCGCTACGCCGGGCTGGTGCAGATCGGCGGATTTCCGACCGACTCGGTGACCGAAGACTACCTCGTCACCCTGCGCCTGAAGGAATGCGGCCTCAACACGTTCTATCTCAACGAGCGCCTGACGATCGGGCTCGCGCCCGAAGGCCTGAAGGAATACATCACCCAGCGCGCGCGCTGGTGCCTCGGCTTGATGCAGATCGTACGCGGCCGCAGCGGACCGCTCTCGCGGAAGTCGAAGCTTGCCTTCATCGACCGGCTCTCGCTGGTCGACGCCTTCATGAGCTGGGCCGCGGTCTACACCTCGAAGGTGGCCGGCCTTGTGGTGCCCTGGCTGTTCCTGCTGTTCGGCATCAAGGCTGTCCGGGCCGACCTGACCGAGCTATTGTGCATCTTTCTGCCGTTCTATGTCTGGAACAGTCTCACCATGGCCTGGCTGTCGCATGGCCGTTCGCTCGCCATGATGACGGATGTCTCGCAGCTCATCGCGGCGCCCGCCGTGCTCAAGGCGGTTGCGACCGGCCTGTTGAAGCCGAAAGGACACAAGTTCAAGGTCACCGCGAAAGGCGGCGACCGCGACAGGCGCTTCGTCGAATGGCCGCTGCTGCGTCTCTATGGCACCGCCCTCCTCATCACGCTTGCGGCCATCGCTTACGCCTTCATCCTGCACCTGCGCGGCGAGAACATCGCCTATGGCGGATTGGCGCTGGCCTGGAGCCTCTACAACGCGCTCATTCTCACCGTGGTCTGCTTCGTCTGCATCGAGCAGCCGCGCAAGCGCAAGGCGGAGCGGTTCAATCGCAATGAACCGGTCCTTTTGCGCCAGGATGGCAGGTCCCATCTCGCGCGGCTCGCCGACATCTCCATCACCGGGGCCCGCCTGATCGATCCCGATCCGCCGAGGCCCGGCAGCACGATCGAATGCCGGATCTATGGCCGCTCGATCGCGGCGATGGTAGTGCGGCGGACGACGGACGGATTCGCGGTGCGGTTCGAGGAGGGCCTGGACACGCGCGTGCACGCGATCAGGGCGTTTTATGCCGGCGAATATGTGCGCGCCTATCAGGGCGTCAAAGCGCTCCCGGTCGGCAAGGCGCTGCTGATGCGGCTGTTTGGATAGGCATGATCTTCTCGGAAAACCGCTTCGCACTTTTCCGGAACATGCTTTAGACTTCGGGCGAATCCACGCCTGCCCTCCCCGCCGGAACCCCATGCTCCAGACCCGATTCGCGATCGCGGCCGTCGCGCTCCTCGCATGCTCCGCCACCGCCTCTGCCCAGTTCGCTCCGCCGCCCGCAAGACCCACGGCGCCCAAGGCCAGCGCGCCGTCGCCGCGCGCGGCCTCATGCCATAGCGGCGCGAGCTTCGATCGCTTCCTCGCCGACGTGAAGCAGCAGGCCATCGCCGCCGGCGTCTCGCAGCGGACGATCGCGGACACATCGCCCTATCTCGTCTACGACCAGGGCATCGTCAACCGCGACCGCGGCCAGCGCGTGTTCGGTCAGCTCTTCACCGAATTCGCCGGCCGCATGGCCGCGCCCTATCGCATGCAGAACGGGCAGCAGCACATCAAGCAATACGCCGCAGCGTTTGCACGCGCGGAAAAGGAATACGGCGTGCCGCCCGCCGTGATCGCCGCGTTCTGGGGCCTCGAGAGCGATTTCGGCGCCAACATGGGCAATTTGCCGACGCTGAAATCGCTGGTGTCGCTGGCCTATGATTGCCGCCGCTCCGAGATGTTCGTGAACGAGACCATCGCGGCGCTGAAGATCATCGACCGCGGCGATCTGCATCCCGACGAGATGATCGGCTCCTGGGCCGGCGAGCTCGGCCAGACTCAATTCCTGCCCGTGCACTACGTCAACTACGCGGTCGACTATGACGGCGACGGACGGCGCGACCTGTTGCGCTCGCCAGCCGACGTGATCGGCTCGACGGCGAACTACATCGCCAACGGACTGAAGTGGCGGCGCGGCGAGCCGTGGCTGGAGGAGATCAAGGTGCCGCCGAACCTGCCGTGGGAGAAGACCGATCTCAGCGCGCGCGAGCCGCGATCGACATGGGCGCAACTGGGCGTCACCTATCCCGATGGCCGGCCGCTACCAAACGACAATCTCGCAGCGTCCGTGCTGCTGCCGATGGGACGCTTTGGGCCGGCCTTCATGGCCTATCCGAATTTCGCGGCCTACACCGAGTGGAACAACTCGCTGATCTATTCGACCACCGCGGGCTATCTCGCCTCGCGCATCGCCGGCGCGGCGCCGATGCGCAAGCCGTCGGCGCCGGTCGCGCAACTGCCATTCAACGAGCTCAAGGAATTGCAGCAGCTGCTGGTGCGCGCCGGCTTCAACGTCGGCAAGGTCGACGGTGTGCTGGGGCAGCAGAGCCGCGCCGCGGTGAAGGCGATGCAGGTCAAATACGGCCTGCCGGCGGATTCCTGGCCGACCGCCGAGCTGCTTGCGCGCATGCGCGGCGGCACGGCGCAGGCCCAGCCACAGGCGACGGCGCGGTAGAATTTTCGCACCGCACAAGACGTTTCCGCGATTGTATTATTCCATGAGGCTCCCATGTGAGTGGCTCAGGTTTCCTCCTGAGTTTTCCCTCATTGAAGAGAGCATCACATGTCCTTCTACGACGCCGTCGTTCCCGCCTATTTGCAAATGCTGAACAGCATGATCGGCCTGCTAACCAAGGCCGAGGCGCATTGCGCGGCCAGGAAGATCGAGCCGAGCGTCCTGCTCGGCTCGCGCCTCTTCCCGGACATGCTGCCGCTGTCGCGGCAGATCCAGCTGGTCAGCGACTATCCGACCAGAGGCTGCGCGCGGCTGACGCAAAGCGAGGTCCCCTCGACGCCCGACACCGAAACGAGCTTTGCGGAGTTGAAGCAGCGGCTGGCGAAGACGATCGACTACGTCAAATCCTTCAAGCCTGAGCAGTTTGAGGGCGCCGAAGCCAGGGACGTCACCTTTCCGGTCGGCCCCGGCAAGACCATCACCATGACGGGACAGCAATTCCTGAGCTCGTTCTCGCTGCCGAACCTCTATTTCCACGCGGCGACAGCCCACGGCATCTTGCGTCATAACGGCGTCGAGATCGGCAAGCGCGATTTCATGGGCGCGAACTGATTTGTGAAATCGCACGGCCGCGACAGCGGAAATCCGCTGTCGCCGCCGAAATTGCACATGAATTATGCTACGCGCGCCCTGCCGCGTAGCTCGCCTGCACTTTCCGTATGGCTCATCCCTTGCGCCTGATGTCGCGATGCACAAGTGTTCGAGACCTCTCACCGCCTGGAAGCATTCCCATGAGCCGTTCGACCAAATTGTTTGAGACCTACAAGCTCGGCCCGATCACGCTGGCCAACCGCCTCGTCATGGCGCCGCTGACGCGTAATCGCGCCGTACCCGGCAGCTTCGTGCCCGGTCCGCTCGCCGCCGATTATTACGCCCAGCGCGCGTCCGCGGGCCTCCTCATCACCGAGGCGAGCCAGGTCTCGCAACAAGGTCAGGGCTACCAGGACACA
This sequence comes from Bradyrhizobium sp. USDA 372, assembly GCF_053629095.1. Lineage (NCBI taxonomy): Bacteria > Pseudomonadati > Pseudomonadota > Alphaproteobacteria > Hyphomicrobiales > Nitrobacteraceae > Bradyrhizobium > Bradyrhizobium sp. USDA 372. The sequence continues at coordinate 2,364,228 of NZ_JBRJHR010000001.1, forward strand.
CCCGGCATCTATAGCAAGGAGCAGGTCGCTGGCTGGCGCAAGGTCACCGACAAAGTGCATGAACGCGGCGGCAAGATCTTCATCCAGCTCTGGCATGTCGGCCGCATCTCGCATGTCGATCTCCAGGCGAATGGCGCAGCTCCGGTGGCACCGAGCGCGATCCGCGCCAAGGGCAAGACCTTCGTCAACGGCGGCTTCGCCGACGTCTCCGAGCCGCGCGCGCTCGAGCTCTCCGAAATTCCTGGGATCATCGACGACTTCAAGCGCGCCACGAAGAATGCGCTGGAAGCCGACTTCGACGGGGTCGAGATCCACGGCGCCAACGGCTATCTGCTCGAGCAGTTCGCCAAGGACGGCACCAACAAGCGCCTAGATGCCTATGGCGGCTCGATCGAGAACCGCGCGAAGCTGATGCTGGAGGTCTCCAAGGCCGTCGTCGCCGAGGCCGGCGCCGATCGTACCGGCATCCGCATCTCGCCGGTGACGCCGGCCAACGACATCTCGGATTCGAACCCGCAGGCCCTGTACGATCACATCGTCGACGGCCTCAACGCGCTGAAGCTGGTCTATCTTCATGTGGTCGAAGGCGCCACCGGCGGGCCGCGCGACGTCGCGCCGTTCGACTATGCGTCGTTGCGCAAGCGCTTCAGTGGCGCCTACGTCGCCAACAATGGCTACGATTTCGACCTCGCGACCAAGGTGCTGGCCGCCAACGCCGCCGACCTGATCGCCTTCGGCAAGCCGTTCATCTCCAACCCCGACCTGGTCGAGCGGCTGAAGCAGGGGGCGACGCTGAACGACTGGGACAAGAATACTTTCTACGGCGGCGGCGCCAAGGGGTATACGGATTACCCGACGCTGGCGGCCGAGCCGGCGGAGTAGGTCCACGCAATCACTGTCATGCCCCGCGAACGCGGGGCATGACAGTACGCGCCGGCCTCGCATAGCCGCAGGGCGATGCGTATGCGCGCCAGATGCACTTTTGGACCGGTCATACCACGTCGAACTTGACGCCTTGAGCCAGCGGGAGCGTGCGGCCGTAATTGATGGTGTTGGTCGCTCGCCGCATATAGGTTTTCCACGCGTCGGATCCGGACTCGCGGCCGCCGCCGGTCTCCTTCTCGCCGCCGAAGGCGCCTCCGATCTCCGCGCCAGATGGGCCGATATTGACGTTGGCGATGCCGCAATCAGAGCCACGCGCCGACAAGAATGTTTCCGCTTCGCGCAGATCATTGGTGAAGATGGATGACGACAGCCCCTGCGGAACGGCGTTGTGCAACTCGAGCACGGCGTCGAAATCGCGATATTTCATCACGTAGAGGATCGGCGCGAAGGTCTCGTGCTCAACCGGTCCGGTCTGCGCCGCGATCTCGACCAGCGCCGGGCGGACATAGTAAGCGTCGGCGGCCCCTTCGATGGCAATGCGTTCGCCACCTTGGACCAGACCTCCGGCAGCGCTCGCAGCCTCGAGCGCACGCTGCATCGCGTGATAGGCCGCGCCGTCGATAAGCGGACCAACCAGGTTACCGCCTTCCAGCGGAGAGCCGACGGTGACGGACGCATAGGCCCGCTTCAGGCGCGGCACAAAGCTGTCGTAGATGCTCTCGTGGACGAACAGGCGACGCAACGTCGTGCAACGCTGTCCCGCCGTTCCCATCGCGGCAAAGGCAACGCCACGCAGCGTGAGGTCGAGGTCGGCCGTCGGCGCGACGATCGCCGCATTGTTGCCGCCGAGCTCGAGCAGCGCTCGGGCGAACCGGCTGGCGAGCCGCGGACCGACCGCGCGTCCCATTGCTGTAGACCCGGTTGCCGAGACCAGAGGCACCTTCGCATGGTCGACGAGCGCCTCGCCGATCTCACGGCCGCCGAACAGCACCGCCGCGAGCCCCTGCGGCGCATCCCCGCCAGCCTCGTTGAAGCGTTTGACCGCACGCTCAAAAAGGGCGTGGGTCGCAAGCGCAGTCAGCGGTGTTTTCTCGGACGGCTTCCAGACGAGGCTGTTGCCGCACACCAGCGCCAGGGCTGCGTTCCAGGCCCACACAGCGACCGGAAAATTGAACGCAGAGATGATGCCGGTGACGCCAAGCGGATGCCAGCTTTCCATCATGCGATGCTCGCCGCGCTCGGTTGCGATCGTCAGTCCGTAGAGCTGCCGCGACAGGCCGACCGCGAAATCGCAGATGTCGATCATCTCCTGAACCTCGCCAAGGCCTTCGGAGACGATCTTGCCGACCTCGATCGACACCAGTCGGCCCAAAGCCTCCTTGCGGGCGCGAAGCTCCTCGCCGAACAGCCGCACGAGCTCCCCTCGCTTGGGTGGCGGCACCAGTCGCCAGCCGAGATACGCCGCGTGCGCCTGTTCGATCACGCCGGCAGCTTCGGCTGCGCCGATCTCCATGACGCGGCCAATGATCCCGCCCGTGATCGGCGTACGAACGACGATGGCGCCCTCCGTATAGTCGGAGCGCTTGACGCCGAGCTCGGCGAGAAGCCTGTCGACTTCGCCGGCAAGATCGGCATTGGCGGTATGCGTCTGCGGTGCTGATTTGACGGACATGGCGGTTTTCCAAATGTTGCAGTTGATCTTAATTCCCTAGCTGGCTCACGCGCCCATTCCGCAAGGCCGGAACGCAATGCGCTCCCAGGAAAGCCATGGCGGTATCCATCTCGCGCAGGACCATGCGCAGGATGGCTTCGGCGCCCGCCTCTCCCCCGGATGCAAGCCCCCACAGCGGCAAGCGGCCGAGAAGCACAGCTTCCGCGCCGAGCGCCAGATACTTCAGGACGTCGGTGCCGCGCCGGACGCCGCTGTCGGCCAGAATCGTCAGACGCCCCTTCACGGCGCCGACAATCGCCGGAATGCAGTCTGCAGGAGCTGGCAGACAGTCGAGATTGCGCCCGCCATGGACCGAAACCACGACGCCGTCGGCGCCGATCTCGACTGCCCTTTCGGCGTCCTCCACCGCAAGCACGCCCTTGATGGTGAGCTTGCCCGGCCAGATCTCGCGCAGCCAGCACATGTCGTCCCAGCTCAGCCGCGGCTCGATCCGGACCGACTCGGCAATGTCAGCGCGGGTGATGGCGGTGCGGAACGCTTCCGGATAATGGCCGTAGGTCGGCATGCCCTCGCTCACCAAATAGCGCGCCAGAACCCCGAACAGCCAACTCGGATGCAGTGACACGTCGAACATGCTGCGCAGCCGCGGTTTGAAAGGAATACCGAAACCGTTGCGTTCATTATACTCCCGCTTCGGCGAGACCGGCGTATCGACCGTGACGAGCAGGTTGTCGCAGCCGCAGGCGCTCGCCCGCTCCACGAGGCGCGCGGTCAGGGCGCGATCGCGCCAGACATAGAGCTGGAACCAGAGCAAGGCATCCGGCGCCCCGCGCCGGATCGTCTCCACGGTTGTCACCGATTGCGTCGAGATGCAGACGGGAATGCCGACGCGCGAGGCCGCGCGGGCAAGCTTCGTCTCCCCATCATGCGAAACAAGTCCGGCGAGCGCCGTTGGCGCGACGACGAGGGGCGCGGCGAGCCTTCGGCCGAACAACACCGTGTCGAGATCGCGCCGGTCGCGCCCCGTCAGTACCGCGGGCAGCAGGGTAATGGCGTCAAGCGAGGCCCGCAGGCGCGTCAATGCCGTTTCGTCCTCCGAGCCGCGATCAATATACTCGAACAAGCCGCGCGGGAGGAATCGGCGCGCATGACGGCGATAGTCGCTGGCATTGAGGAGCATCGGCATCGGCGTTCAGGCCGCGTAGCGTTTGAACTTGGACTTCGAGATCGACGTTGCGGCGACGTGAACATGCTGAACGAGTTCGGCTTCGACACGCTCCGTGGTCCAGCGCGTCGTGGGGACGGAGATGTTGACCGCGGCGATGGCCCGTCCGTGCTCGTCGATGATCGGCGCCGCGACGGAAATATCGCCCATGACGCTTTGGTTGATCTGGATCGAATAGCCGCGCTTGGCGGCGAGGTGCACCTGCTTCATGAGCTTATCCGGATCCGTAATCGTGTAAGGCGTGAGTGGCTCAAGCCGCGTACGCTTCAAGAGCTCCTGTTGCTCTGCCTCAGGAAGAGCCGCCAGGATGGCTATGCCGGAAGCCGTGAAGTATGCCGGCAGCCGGCTTCCGATCACGAAGTCGATATGGATGAGGTGCTGGCCGGGAAAGCGCGCCACGAACACGACCTCGTGGCCGTCCAGTTCATGCAGGTTACAGGTCTCGCCAAGATTGCGGCTCATGTCGAGAAGATAGGGCGAGGCCTTGTCGATGAGCTCGTTGGCCTTGAGATAGCTGTGGGAGAACTGCAGCACCTTCGACGTCAGCCCGTAGTTGCGCGTGCCCTCAACCCGCTTGAGATAGCCGAGCGATTCCAGCGTGTAGACCAGGCGCTGCGTGGCGCTGCGATCGAGATTGGCGGCCCGCGCGATATCGGCAAGTGTCATGAAGCGTCGTGGCCCGTCGAAGGCATGCAGAACCTGGAACGCCTTCTCGGTCGAGCCGACGAACAGAGACGAGCGCGGCTCGTCCGCCTTGTCAGTCGCCTTCGCCGCGGACTTCGCGCTTGTCTTGTCGCCTACCTTGGCGGCCTTTGCCTTCGCAGGCCGGCCGCCGCTCACGCGGCTGCTACGCGCCATGCTGCCATCCTCTCATGCGATGCCCTCCGAGATCGCCAGCTGCCGGCCGAGCTCGGCGCGCAAGGCGGCGACCAGGGCCGGCGCCGGCTGCACCAGCGGCGCCAGCATCCGCGTTGCTTCGACGCCGACCATGTCCATCACGGCCTTCATCGGTCCCGGATTGGTCTCGGCGAACGCCATGTTCATCAGTGGAATCAGGCGGCGATGCAGGCTCAGGGCCTCCGCCGTCTTGCCTGCGGTCGCCGTCTCGAAGATCTGACGCCAGGCGCGCGGCAACAGGCACGCGGTCACGATGATGCCGCCCCTGGCGCCCGCGGCGAGATGCAGCGGAAAGAGGCTGTCTTCGCCGCTCAGCACCGCAAAGCTCTCGTCGACGCCGGCCACGACCTGAAGGAAATGGTACATGTCGAGATTGCAGGCCTTCATGCCGATGATGTTGGGATGCCTGGAGAGCTCATGCAGGATCTTGGGCTCGATCGCGATCCGGGTGCGATAGGGAATCTCGTAGATCAGGATCGGCACCGGCGAGGCATCGGCATAGCGCAGGAAATAGTCGCGAACGCCCGCCTGAGTCGGGTTGGTATAATATGGCGTAAGAACCAGCAGGCCGTCCACGCCCTCGGCTGCGAATTCACGGCCCGCCTGCAGGGCATCGTGGAAGCCGGTGTCGAGCACGCCTGCGATGACGGGTCCCTTGCCGGCCATCGCCTTCGCCGACAGACCGGCCATCTTGATCCGCTCGGATCTAGCCAGCGCACCGTATTCGCCTGTGCCGCCGAGCGGCACCACGCCGTCGATACCCTGCTTGTTGAGCCAGGTGAACATGGAAGAGACCGCGCCGGCATCGATGGTGTCGTCGGCCTTGACCGGGGTCGGAATGGCCGGGAACAGGCCGCGGAGACGATTGGCAGTGAGCATGACTTGAGAACCTCTGGTTGGACGGTGGCGCTTCTATCTCGCGGCGGCGCGCCGGCGCAGGCGTTCGGCCACGAAGATGAGAAGCCCCATGAAAACGAACAGACAGGTCGAGACGGCGGCGATCGAGGGGGAGACCTGAAGCGTCACCTCGTCCCAGAACTGCTTGGGCAGCGTCGCATTGAGGCCGCCGGTGGCAAACAGCGCGATGGTCAGCTCGTCGAACGAGGTCGCAAACGCAAACAGAAAGGACGACATCATGCCGGCGCCCAGGATCGGGAAGGTGACGAAACGCAGCGTCGCGACCGGGCGCGCCCCGAGGCTCTGCGCAGCCTGATCCAGCCGCGTGTCGTAATTGCGCAGCACGGCCATCATGGTCATGACCACGTAAGGCACGGCGACGACGGTGTGGCCGAGAATGAGGCCGACGGCGCTGCCGACGAGACCCATGCGCGCGAACACGTAGAACAGGCCGACTGCGATGATCATGCGCGGCACCACGATCGGCGACAGGATGAAGGCGAGCCACGCCGCCTTGCCGCGGATATCGCTGCGCACCAGCAGGAACGCGGCCGGCGTGCCGATCAGCATGGCGAGCAGACCGGTGCCGATGCCAACCAGCAGCGAGCGCAGCATGGCCTGGGTCCAGACCGGCGAATTCAGCACCGTCTCGTACCAATGCAGGGTAAAGCCCTGCGGCGGCCAATTCAGACCGCCGGTGCCGAATGACAGCGGGATCATCAGTATCGTCGGGGCGCTGATGATGAGCAGCATGGTCCAGACGAAAGCCTGCAAGCCCATGCCGGCCTGATCGGGATTGCGGTCGCGACGGCGTGATGGCCATAGCAGAACGATACGGTCGGAAATCGCGCCGAGCAGCGTCAGCAGCGCATCGCCTGTCCGCACGACCGGACCCGACAGACGCGACGGCTTCGCATTGCTCGGTGCCGATGCGCCCGTCATGGTCGACAGGCCGAGCAGCCGGTCATAGGCGGCAAAGACGATGAGGACGACGACCAGCAGCAGCACCGAGATCGCACCGGCGAAGCCCCAGTTCATGGTCTGCTGGACCTGGTCGATGATGAGCTGGGTGATCATGGTCTCGCGGCGTCCGCCGAGCAGCGCCGGCACGATGAAGAAGCCGATCGCCGTGACGAACACCATGATTCCGGCAGCGGCAACGCCGGGCAACGACAGCGGAAAATAGATCTTCCAGAACGCCATGCCCGGTCGCGCTCCGAGCGTGGCGGCAGCGCGCGGCAGGGTGCGGTCGATGTTCTCCATCACCGAGAGCATGGTCAGCACGGCGAGCGGCAGCAGCGCATTGACCATACCGACCAGGACGCTGCCGAAATTGTAGAGCAGGCTCGCGGGGCTCGAGATGATGCCGAGCGAGAGCAGGAGCTTGTTGATGACGCCGTTGCGGCCGAGCAGCACGATCCAGGCGAAGGCGCGAACGAGAAAGCTGGTCCAGAACGACAGCAGCACCCAGAACAGCAGCGTCGCCTTACGCTCCTTGCCGACGACCGAGATCAGATAGGCGATCGGATAGCCGGTGACGACGCAGACCAGCGTGGTCGCCAGCGATATCTTGAGCGTGATCAGGAGAACGTCGAGATAGACGGACGAAGCAAAGAGCTGGCGATATTGCGCAAGCGTGAAGCCATTGTCGCCGTAGACGCTGAGCAGCAGCAGCTGGCCGACGGGATAGACCAGAAACAGCACGAGCAGCAGCACCAGCGGCGCGCCCATTGCGGCCCGCGTCCAGGCCAGCCTCTGCGATCTCGCGCGCATGCCAGCCAAGCTCAGCCCCCCTTCCCGTCATGGATGGCGACGGCATCCGCCGCATGCCATCCGAGCGACAGGCGCTGGCCGATCTCGTAAGGCGCCGCTCCGCTGCGGGTCGGATGGGCAGCAACGAGCTGGGGCAGGTCCGCGGTCTCCGGTGCGATGTAGAGCCGCGTCAGGCTGCCGCTGATCATCACGTCCGTAAGCCGGCCGGACAGCTGGCCGCCCTCGCCGACCACGAGGTTCTGCGGGCGCACCATGACCTTGACCGGCTCGCCGGCGACGAACCGGGAGCCATTGCCGACCGCGCGCGAGGCCGCAAGCTGCGCGGTGAGGACGATGTCGAGTCCCTCGCCGTCGACGCCGCGCACGGTGGCGCTGAGCAGGTTGGACTCGCCGAGGAAGTCGGCGACGAATACCGAGCGCGGCCGGAAGTAGAGATCCTGCGGCGTGCCGAGCTGCTCGATCGCGCCTGCGTTCATCAGGCAGATGCGATCCGACATGGTCATCGCCTCTTCCTGGTCGTGGGTAACATAGACGATCGTGGTGCCGAGCTCGCGATGGATGCGCTTGATCTCGAGCTGCATCTGGTCGCGCAGCTTCTTGTCGAGCGCGCCCAGCGGCTCGTCCATCAGAATGATGGCGGGGCGATAGACGATGCAGCGCGCCAGCGCGATGCGCTGCTGCTGACCGCCGGACAATTCGCGCGGATAACGCTTTGCGACGTGCGGCAGGCGCACCGTCTCCAGCGCCTCGGCGGTACGCCGGCGCGCCTCCGCATCAGAGACTTTCCGCATCTTGAGGGGAAAGGCGATGTTGTCCTCGATCGTCATGTGAGGAAACAGCGCGTAGTTCTGGAACACGACACCGATGTCGCGCGCATAGGCCGGGCTGCGCGTGACGTCGGTGTCGTCGATCAGGATCTGCCCTTCGTCGGGATGGGCGAGCCCGGCGATCAGGCTGAGCAGCGTGGTCTTGCCCGATCCCGAGGGGCCGAGCAGGGTGAGGAATTCGCCCTTTGCGACGTCGAGGCTGGTCGGCGCCAGCGCAACGAAGTCGCCATAGCGCTTGCACAGCGCGCGAATGCGCAGGCTCGACGAGACCATGGGCCGCTCCGATCCGCTGGCGCCTCCCTTGCCGATCAAGCCAGGATCCAGCTGTTGAAGCGCTCGATGACGGCGGCCTGGTTGTCGAGCCAGTATTTGGCGTTGATCTTCAGCCCGGCCTTGATGTTGTCGGGATAGGTCGGGCAGTTCTTCGCGACTTCGGGCTTGACGTAGTTGAAGGCCTCCGGCTGCGTGAGACCGGCCGGGAAATATTCGACGAGCGCCGCCTGGCGCTTCGGATCAGAAGCGAACTTGATGAACTCGCGGCAGGCATCGGCGTTCGGCGTGCCTGATAGGATCGACCAATTGTCGCCGCCCCAGATGCCCTGATTCCAGACGATCTCGACCGGCGCGCCGGCTGCTTGGGCTGCCTGGGGACGCGACACCCAGGTCGGCAGCAGATCGATCTCGCCCGAGGTCAGCATCTGCTCGACCTGCGCGCCGCTGGTCCACCACACGGCGACCTGCGACTTGATCTTGTCGAGCGAGGCAAAGGCCTTGTCGAGATCGCAGGGGTAGACCTGCGCGGTCGGCACGCCCGCACCCATCAGCGCCTGCTCGATCGTGTCGAACGGATGCTTGCGCACGGCGCGGCGGCCCGGAAACTCCGCCACGTCCCAGAAATCAGCCCAGGACTGCGGTGCCTTGCGTCCTTTGAAGGCGTCCGTGCGGTAGGCCAGCACGGTGGTGTAGACGTTGGTGGCAACACCGTAGGGCGAAGCAAATTCGGCCGGGATCGACTTGACGACCGGCTCGGATTCGAGACCGTGCTTCTCCAGATATTGCTTGCCGCCGGTGGTCAGTATCTCGATCGCGGGCCAGGAGATCTTGGCCATGTCCCAGGTGTAGTTCTTGGTGTCGACCATGGTCTTGATCTGCGCGACCGGCTCGGCATTGGCCTGCACGCCGACGACCTCGATGCCGGTCGCTGCGGTGAACGGACGATAGAACACCGCGCCATAGGCCTTGGTGTAGATGCCGCCGTCGTCGCGCACGACGATGCGCTTGCCCGCGGCGCGGGACGGCGACCAGACGGACGGCGCGGCCAGCGCGACAGCGCCGGCTCCCGCGCCAAGCAGCAGACGACGGCGGGAAGTAATGAGCTTCGATGCGTTGGTCATGTCAGTCCCCTCTCTACGATGTTGCGGTGGTCGGCGAAATTGGGGCCGCCTCAGGCGCCGATGACGGCGGCAGAACGCGGCCGGGATTGAACAGACCCGACGGGTCGAACGCCTGTTTCACCGCCCGCATAAGAGCGAGCTCGACCGGCGGCTTGTAGCGGCTCATCTCGCCGGTCAGCGTGCGCCCGACGCCGTGCTCGGCGCTGAAGGTGCCGCGCAAGGAGCTGGCGACATCGTTCATGGCGCGGCGGATCTTCTGCGCAGTCACGTCGCGGTCCGGCAGCGCGTCCCATTCGGCGAAGCTGAAGAAGGGGATGAGATGGATGTTGCCATCGCCCATGTGGCCGACGATGATGAACGGCAGGTCCGGCACGATCGCGCGCACAGCCGCCATGGCCTGGTCGATGAAAGCAGGCACGGTGGAGACCGGCACGGCGGTATCGGAGGTCAGGCCGACGCCGGCCTTCTTGTTGGCTTCCGACACGCTGTGACGCACCAGCCACATCGCCTTGCGCTGCGCCTCGCTCGACGCGACGACGCCGTCGCTGACGAGGCCCGCTTCAAGCGCCTGCTCGAGCACCGCCTGCATCGTCGCCGCGAGCGCGGCTGCATCGCCGGTATCGGAGAGTTCAACGAGCACGTGCCAGGTGTCGATCTCTGCGACCGGGCAGCGCCGGCCCGGTACCTGCTCCAGCACGAGCTGGATCTGTTTGGCATTCATCAGCTCGAAGGCGGAGAGCCGCGAGTTGCAGGCCGCCTGGAACAGCCCGAGCACGTCGAGCGCCTGATGCGGACTGTCGACAGTGAGCCAGGCGACGGCTTCCGCCGTCGGCAGCGGATGCAGCTTCAGCACCGCACCGGTGATGATGCCGAGCGTGCCTTCCGAACCGATAAACAGATGCTTGAGGTCGTAGCCGGTGTTGTTCTTGCGCAGCGCGTAGAGGCCGTCCCAGATCGAGCCGTCCGGCAGCACGACTTCGAGCCCGAGCACATTGTCGCGCGTATTGCCATAGCGGAGCACGCCGGTGCCGCCGGCATTGGTGCCGATATTACCGCCAATCTGGCACGAGCCTTCAGCGCCGAGGCTGACCGGATAAAGCCGGCCGGCGGCAACCGCGCTCTCCTGGATGGTCGCAAGCACGCAGCCGGCATCGACCACCATGGTATTGTTGACGGGATCGAGCGAGCGGATCCGGCGCATGCGCGTCAGGGCAACGATCACAGGCGGCTTGCCCTGCTCCGACGGCGTCGCGCCGCCGCACAGGCTGGTGTTGCCGCCCTGCGGCAGCACCGGCGTGTCATGGGCGACACAGAGACGGACGATCGCCGCGACCTGCTCCGTCGTCGAAGGCAGGACCGCGCAGAGCGCCGGCGCGTGAAACCGGCCGCGCCAATCTTCGGTCAGACCCGCGAGATCCTCCTCGCGCGTCAGCACGGCCGTGTCGCCCAGCAACTGCCTGAACGCCTCGATCAATGCCATCCACCCGCCTCCGGAACGGGCCAATGCTGGCCCAAACGGCTTTCGCGAGTAATCGATATACGATTACTTCAATCGCATTATGCTGATCATGAATTCGATGTGATGGGGAGTCAAGCGGAGGCGCGGTCGACTACGCCGTCTCCCCGCGTCGTCCTGGCGAAAGCCAGGACCACACCGTGGTTGTGGTGGGCGCCTTCCTCAACAGACGCGTCGTTGGGAACTGCGCTTGCAGTGACGGGTGTGGAAGCAACACACCACCAAAACAAAAAGGCCGGGATTGCTCCCGGCCTTTCGTGGTTATGAGACGTCGCTTACTGCAGCGATGCGCGCTTGGGCGGAGTGGCGGGCCACGACTTGATCAGGGTGTCGTAGTCCACCGTCTCGCCCTTCGGCTTCTCGTTGGCGAGCTTGCGCTGCGGCGCGATGGTGCCGTCCTTCTGGGCCTTGGCGAACCAGAATTCGGCCGACTCCTTCTTGTGCAGCTTCGGACCGCAGGCGCCCTGCACACCGGACTTCTCCAAGCGCTCCAACACGGAGTCCTGGGCCGCCGCGAGAGCATCCATCGCCTGCTGCGGCGTCTTCGCACCGGACGACGCATCGCCGATGTTCTGCCACCACAGCTGCGCGAGCTTCGGATAGTCGGGCACGTTGTTGCCGGTCGGGGTCCACTGCACGCGCGCGGGCGAGCGGTAGAACTCGATCAGGCCGCCGAGCTTCGGCGCACGCTCGGTGAACGACTTGTCCCAGATGTCGGATTCACGGATGAAGGTGAGACCGACATGGCTCTTCTTCAAGCTCACCGACTTGGAGACGATGAACTGGAGATAGAGCCAGGCTGCCTTGCGGCGATCCGGCGGGGTCGACTTCAGCAGCGTGGCGGAGCCGGCGTCCTGGTAGCCGAGCTTCATGCCTTCCTTCCAATAGGAGCCGTGCGGCGACGGAGCCATACGCCATTTCGGCGTACCGTCCGCATTCACCACCGGCAGACCCGGCTTCACCATGTCGGCGGTGAAGGCGGTGTACCAGAACATCTGCTGGGCGATGTTACCCTGCGACGGCACGGGGCCGGACTCGGAGAAGGTCATGCCCTGCGCCTGCGGCGGCGCATACTTCTTCATCCACTCGAGATACTTCGTGATCGAGTAGACTGCGGCCGGACCATTGGTGTCGCCGCCACGCTCCACCGAAGAGCCGACCGGGCGGCAGCCCTCCATGCGGATGCCCCATTCGTCGACCGGCAGACCGTTCGGAATGCCCTTGTCACCGTTGCCGGCCATCGACAGCCAGGCGTCGGTGAAGCGCCATCCGAGCGAGGGGTCCTTCTTGCCATAGTCCATATGGCCGTAGACCTTGACGCCGTTGATCTCCTTGATGTCGTTGGTGAAGAACTCGGCGATGTCCTCATAGGCCGACCAGTTCACGGGCACGCCGAGCTCGTAGCCATACTTGGCCTTGAACTTGGCCTTGTAGTCGGCATTGGTGAACCAGTCGTAGCGGAACCAGTAGAGGTTCGCGAACTGCTGGTCGGGCAGCTGGTAGAGCTTGCCGTCCGGCCCGGTGCCGAACGACTTGCCGATGAAGTCGTTGACGTCGAGCATGGGGTTGGTGACGTCCTTGCCCTCGCCGGTCATATAGTCCGACAGCGCAATGGTCTGGCCGTAGCGGAAATGCGTGCCGATCAGGTCGGAGTCGTTGATCCAGCCGTCATAGACGTTCTTGCCCGACTGCATCTGGGTCTGCAGCTTCTCGACGACGTCACCTTCCTGGATGAGATCGTGCTTGAGCTTGATGCCGGTGAGCTCGGAGAATGCCTTGGCGAGCGTCTGCGCCTCGTATTCATGAGTCGTGATCGTCTCGGAGACGACGTTGATCTCCATGCCCTTGAACGGTTCGGCCGCCTTGGCGAACCACTCCAGCTCCTTCTTCTGGTCCTCCTTCGACAGCGTCGAAGGCGTGAATTCCGCGATCCACTTCTGGATCACGGCGTCGTCGGCGGCGCGAACCGGCGCCGTGACGGCGAGCGACACTGCGATGATCGCAGCGGCGCTGGACATGGTCAGAAAGCTATTCTTGGTCAATGGACCTTTCCTTCTCCTAAACTGTCGCATGTTTTCCTCCGTTGCAGCGACAAACTTTTATACAGGCCCGGGTTGGTCCCGGATCTGGCCGTCCCTTCGCAAGCTTCAGACCGTGCGGAAAATGAGCGCGGCCGTGACCAGCGAAATTCCTGATGCGAGCCACAGGCTCGAGATCTCAAACCCCTCCTCGCCGACCGGCAGCGTGGCGATCGCGTCGGTGCCGACGAGGCCGATCCACGCGAGGTGGATGACGGCGGCCGCGATCAGCGAGATGAACAGGCGGTCGCCGCGCGTGGTCGGGATGCGCAGCACGCCGACACGCTCGGCCTCGGGATAGACCGCGGCGAGCCAGGTCATCACCGCCAGCGTGCACGCGAGCGCGGCAAAGAAGATCGCGGTCGGCAGCGTCCAGGCCATCCATGCGATGGATTCCATTGATGCCTCCTACACGCGGCCGAGCGCGAAGCCGCGCGCGATGTAGTTGCGGACGAACCAGATCACCAGCGCGCCCGGAATGATGGTGAGCACGCCGGCGGCGGCGAGCAGGCCCCAATCCATGCCGGCGGCCGAGACCGTGCGCGTCATGATCGCGGCAATGGGCTTCGCGTGCACCGAGGTCAGCGTGCGCGCCAGCAGCAGCTCGACCCAGGAGAACATGAAGCAGAAGAAGGCGGCGACGCCGATGCCGCTCGCAATCAGCGGCACCAGGATCTTGATGAAGAAGCGCGGGAAGGAATAGCCGTCGAGGAAGGCGGTCTCGTCGATCTCGCGCGGCACGCCGGAGACGAAGCCTTCGAGGATCCACACCGCCAGCGGAACGTTGAAGATGCAGTGCGCGAGCGCGACCGCCCAGGGGGTGTCGAACAGCCCGATCGCCGAATAGAGATTGAAGAACGGCAGCGCATAGACCGCGGCCGGCGCCATGCGGTTCGACAGCAGCCAGAAGAACAGGTGCTTGTCGCCGAGGAAACGGTAGCGCGAGAAGGCGTAAGCCGCCGGCAGCGCCACGGCGATCGAGATGACGGTGTTGAGGACGACGTATTCGAGCGAATTGATGTAGCCCGAATACCAGCTCTCGTCGGTGAAGATGCGCTTGTAATGCTGCAGCGTCGGGGTGTGCGGCCACAGCGTCATCGTCGAGACGATCTCGCTGTTGGTCTTGAAGCTCATGTTGACGAGCCAGTAGATCGGCAGCAGCAGGAAGACCAGGAACAGCCCCATGATGAGGCGGCGGCCGGGGATCGAATGCATCAGGCCACTCCTTCCCTAGGCTTGAGGGCGGGCACGGGCTTGAGCGCGGCCGAAGGTTTCGGCTCCACCGCCGGCTCGCTTTCCGCCTGGACTTTGCGTTCCACACCGGCATTGGTCATGACGGTGTAGAAGATCCAGCAGACGATCAGGATAATGAGGTTGTAGACCAGCGACAGCGCGGCGGCCTTGCCGAGGTCGAACTGGCCGAGCGCGATCTTGACCAGCTCGATCGAGACGAAGGTGGTGGAATTGCCGGGGCCGCCGCCGGTGACGACGAACGGCTCGGTGTAAATCATGAAGCTGTCCATGAAGCGCAGCAGCACCGCGATCAACAGCACGCGGTTCATCTTCGGCAGCTGGATCGCCTTGAACACGGCCCAGCGCGAGGCGCCGTCGATCTGCGCGGCCTGGTAATAGGCTTCGGGGATCGACTTCAGGCCGGCGTAGCAGAGCAGCGCGACCAGGCTGGTCCAGTGCCAGACGTCCATCACGATGACGGTGACCCAGGCATCGACGTCGTTGGAGACGTAATTGTAGTCGAAGCCCATGGCGTTGAGAACGTAGCCGAGCAGGCCGATGTCGGGACGCCCGAAGATCTGCCAGATGGTGCCGACCACGTTCCAGGGGATCAGCAGCGGCAGCGCGAGGATGACGAGGCAGGCCGCGACGGTCCAGCCCTCGCGCGGCATCGACAACGCGACGACGATGCCGAGCGGCACCTCGATGGCGAGGATGACGAGCGAGAAGAACAGGTTGCGGCCGAGCGAGGCGAGGAAGCGGCCGCCGAGATCGGTGGAGGGATCGAGCAGCTCCTTGAACCAGCCGACGCCGTTCCAGAAGAACTGGTTGTTGCCGAAGGTGTCCTGCATCGAATAGTTCACCACCGTCATCAGCGGCAGCACCGCCGAGAAGGCGACGACCAGGAACACCGGCAGCACCAGGAACCAGGCTTTTTGGTTGACGGTCTTGTCCATCAGGCGGCTCCCTCCACCAGAAGGCTGTCGGCATAGACGTGGACGTGCGACGGATCGAATCTTAGCCCGGCGGTGCCGTCCGCGCTGGTGAAGCTGCTGGGGGCACGCGCCGCGAGCTTGGCGTCGCCGACGCGCACGCGCGCGAAGCGGATGCGGCCGAGATCGTCGATGCGCTCGATCCTGGCGGTGAGCAGGCCGGGCGCGGGCGCGACCACCTCGACGAATTCGGGACGGACGCCGATCTCGATCTTCGCTCCCGCAGGCAGGTTGTCGTAGCTGCGGTTCAGCGCGATGACGTGACCGCCAATGCGCGCCTCGCGCCCCCTCACCTCCGCCGGCAGGATGTTCATGCCGGGCGAGCCGATGAAATAGCCGACGAAGGTGTGCGCCGGCTTGTCGAACAGCTCGGCCGGCGTGCCGCTCTGCACCACGCGCCCGTCATGCATCACGACCACGGTGTCGGCGAAGGTCAGCGCCTCGGTCTGGTCGTGGGTGACGTAGATCATCGTGAGATCGAGCTCGCGATGCAGCGCCTTCAGCTTGGAGCGGAGCTGCCATTTCAGCTCGGGATCGATCACCGTCAGCGGTTCGTCGAACAGCACGGCGGCAACGTCGTTACGCACGAGACCGCGGCCGAGCGAGATCTTCTGCTTGGCGTCGGCGGTCAGGCGCGTGGCCTTGCGGTTCAAATAAGGCTCGAGGTCGAGCAGGCGGCCGATCTCGGCGACGCGCCTGTCAATGTCGGCCTTCGGCACGCCGCGGTTCTTCAGCGGGAACGCCAGGTTCTGTCCGACCGTCATGGTGTCGTAGATCACCGGAAACTGGAATACCTGGGCGATGTTGCGTTTCTGGGTTGACAGCGGTGTGATGTCCTTGCCGTCGAACAGGATTTTCCCCCGCGACGGCGTGATGATGCCGGAGATGACGTTGAGCAGCGTGGTCTTGCCGCAGCCGGAAGGGCCCAGCAGCGCATAAGCGCCGCCCTGCCGCCAGGTCATGGTGACAGGCTTGAGCGCAAAGCTTTCCTGCGGTGCATCGTTGCCGCCGTAGGAATGGGCGAGATCGACGAGGTCAATGCGGGCCATGGCGCATCTCCCCGTTAAGAGCCCGGTGCCGCGACCAAGCGGTCGGCGGCATCGAAGACGAAGACATCATTGGGATCGAGCACGGCATCGAGCATCTGGCCGGGCTCGAACTCATGCACGCCGTGCAGCACCGCAACCCAGTTCGATCCGTCGCGGGTCAAATGCACGAAGCTCTCCGAACCGGTGATCTCGGTCACCGTGACAGTGGCGTGGAAGGCGTGACGGTCGGCCTCGCCATTGGCAAGCCCGAGCTGATGGGCGCGGAAGCCGACGCGATAGAAGCCGTCGGGAAGTCCCGCATAAAGTCCGGACGCCGGTGCAGCGCTGCCGCCGGCATATTGAACCATGCCATCCCCCTTCTCGAGGCCCACCAGGTTGAGCGGCGGATCGGAGAACACCTGGGCGACACGCAGAGTCCGCGGGCGGCGATAGACGTTCGACGTCTCGCCCATCTGCAGTGCCTGGCCCTCCCACATGCACACCGTGTTGCCGCCGAGCAGCAGCGCCTCGGTCGGCTCGGTGGTGGCATAGACGAAGATCGCGCCCGAGGCCTCGAAGATGCGCGGCAGCTCGGCCCGCAGCTCCTCGCGCAGCTTGTAGTCGAGATTGGCGAGCGGCTCGTCGAGCAGCACGAGATCGGCGCCCTTGACCAGCGCGCGCGCGATCGCGGTGCGCTGCTGCTGACCGCCGGAGAGCTGGAGCGGCGTGCGCTTCAGGAACGGCTCGAGCCGCAGCAGCTTTGCCGCCTCCGCCACGCGCGCCTCGATTTCGTCGCGCGGCTTGCCCTGCACGCGCAGGGGCGAGGCGATGTTCTCGTAGACCGTCAGCGAGGGGTAGTTGATGAACTGCTGATAGACCATGGCGACCGAGCGCTGGCGCACATCGGCGCCGGTGACGTCCTTGCCGTTGACGAACACCTTGCCCGTGGTCGGCTTGTCGAGGCCGGCGAGCAACCGCATGATCGAGGTCTTGCCCGACAGCGTCGGCCCGAGCAGCACGTTGAGCGTGCCGCTCTCGAGCGTCAGCGAGACGTCGCGAATGTGCGGCACGCCCTCGACAGTCCGGGTCACGTGATCGAGTGTCACGGTCATGAGCGTCCTCCCGCTTCCAGCAGGGGACTTTGCGCCACCGCGTGGCTCCTGATCCAGTCGTCGAGGGCCGCGATCTCGTCGGCAGATAGTCGCAGGCCGAGCTTGGAACGGCGCCAGACCACGTCCTCGGCGGAGACGGCCCATTCGTTGGCCATGAGATAGCGGACCTCGCGCTCGGTCAGCGTGGCGCCAAAGGCCTGGCCGAGATCCGCTGCCGATTTCGCATCGCCGAGCAACTTGATGGCGCGGGTACCATAGGCGCGCGCCAGGCGCCGCGCATGCGCATGGCTGAGGAAGGGATAGCCGCGCTGCAGCTCGGCGATCAGGCCGTCGATGTCGGATACATTCATGTCGCCGCCCGGCAGCGGCCATTTGCCGGTCCAGCCCTCGCGCGCCTTCGCGCTGCGCAGATAGGGCGCAAGGCGCTCCAGCGCCTCCTCGGCGAGCCTGCGATAGGTCGTGATCTTGCCGCCATAGATCGACAGCAGCGGCACGCCGCCGGGCGTGTCGAGCTCGAACACGTAGTCGCGCGTGGCGGCCTTGGCCTCGCTGGCGCCGTCGTCATAGAGCGGGCGCACGCCGGAATAGGTCCAGACCACGTCGGCGGGCGCGACCGGCTTGGCCAGATATTCGCTCGCCGCCTTGCAGAGATATTCGATCTCCTCAGTCGTCGCCTTCACCTTGGCGGGATCGCCGTCATAGTCGCGGTCGGTGGTGCCGATCAACGTGAAGTCGTCCTGGTACGGGATCACGAAGATGATGCGGCCGTCGGCGTTCTGGAACATGTAGGCGCGGTCGTGGTCGTAGAGCTTCTTCACGACGATGTGCGAGCCCTGCACCAGGCGCACCTTGGCCTTCGCATTCACGCCGGCGCCGCGGCCGAGCACGTCCTCGACCCAGGGGCCGCCGGCATTGATCAGCGCCTTGGCCCGGATCTGCGAGCGCGCGCCAGTCAGCGTGTCGACCATGCTGACGGTCCAGAGGCCGTCCGACTGGCGAATCTCGGTGGCGCGGGTGCGGGTGCGGATCTCGGCCCCCTTGTCGGCGGCATCGCGCGCATTGAGCACGACGAGGCGGGCGTCGTCGACGAAGCAGTCCGAATATTCGAAGGCGCGGCTGTAGCGATTCGGGATCAGTGGCTTACCGACCTCATCGCGCTTGAGATCGACCGAGCGGGTCGCCGGCAGCAGGTGACGGCCGCCGATGTGATCATAGAGAAAGAGGCCAAGGCGCAGCAGCCAGGCCGGGCGCAGGCCGGCGTGATGCGGCAAAACGAAACGCAGGGGTCGGATGATGTGGGGCGCGATGCCCCAGAGGATCTCGCGCTCGATCAGCGCCTCGCGGACCAGCCGGAACTCGTAATATTCGAGATAGCGCAGGCCACCGTGCACGAGCTTGGTCGACCAGGACGATGTCCCGCTCGCCAGATCGTTCATTTCGCACAGGAAAACCGTGTTACCGCGGCCCACCGCGTCCCGCGCGATGCCGCAGCCGTTAACACCGCCTCCAATGATGGCGAGATCGAAAATACGCTCCAACAGACGCATCCCCCGGCGACCGCCCGTTCGTCGAGCGGTTACTTTCGCTTTTGATTAGATCACACCGGAAAACGAAAGCAAGATGAAAGAGAGGCGAAAGGAAGCGAAAGCGGAACTTTTCGGTGGGCAATGAGGCAGCGAAATCGGCAGGTGGACGGACAGATTTTGGGGCAAGTAGCTCGACCGAACGGCATCCAGGCACGGGCCAGTGGGCCGGCACGCCTTTGCACTTGTATGTAGCAACATTCCTACATAGCTTCCCAAGCGGAGCATGGCCACGGCTTGGAGGCTCAGACGATGGTGACCACCCTGACCAGCCGAGAATTCAATCAAGACACCAGCGGCGCCAAGAAAGCGGCATCGCAAGGACCCGTTTTCATTACAGACCGCGGCCGTCCAGCCCATGTCCTGCTGACCATCGAGGACTACTTGCGCCTGACCGGCGGACACATGAGCCTTGCGGAAGCTCTGGCGCAGACGAACGCGGATTTTGATTTCGATCCGCCTCGCGTGGACGAGGGCATCTTCAGGGCTGCTGATCTCGACTGATGTTCCTGCTGGACACCAATGTCATTTCCGAATTGAGGCGACCGGACAAGGCCGACCGGCACGTCGTTGCCTGGGCAGGCGCAATTCCGGCAGCAAACTTCTTCATCTCAGTCATTTCGATTCTCGAGATCGAACTTGGCGCACGCCTGATCGAACGCAGGGACGCAGCGCAAGGTGCCATCTTGCGCAGCTGGATCAACAGCCAGATTCTGGCTCGCTTCGAGGGTCGGATCCTGCCTATCGATACGGCTGTCGTGCAGCGTTGCGCACAACTTCACGTTCCCAACCCGCGCGCCGAACGCGACGCGCTCATTGCTGCAACCGCGCTAGTTCATGGTTTGACGGTTATTACGCGCAATGTAGAGGATTTCAAACCGACGGGCGTTGCGCTGCTCAACCCGTGGGACGACGCTTAGCCGCTATCTCAGCCGCACCACTGGCGCGGCTTCCGGTGCGGCGTCCTGGCCGTCGGTCGGCGCATCGTCGATATCCGCGCCCTTCGGCATCGCCTCGACCACTTCGATGCCCTTGCTGTGGCAGATGGTGGCGAGGCGCTCGGGCAGCTCCTGGTCGGTGACAAAGGTCTGGATCTGGGTGATGTGGGCGATGCGCACCGGCGCGCTGCGGCGAAGTTTTGTGGAATCGGCGACCAACATGACGCTGCGGGCATTGGCGATGATGGCCTGCGCCACCTGCACCTCGCGATAGTCGAAGTCGAGTAGCGCGCCCTCTTCGTCAATCGCGGACGCGCCGATGATGGCGTAGTCGACCTTGAACTGGCCGATCAGCTGCGTCGCGGTCGAGCCGACCACGGCGCCGTCGGCGCGCCGCACCGTGCCGCCGGCGACCACCACCTCGATGCGCGGATGGCGGTAGAGCAGCATCGCGACGTTGAGGTTGTTGGTGATGACGAGCAGGTCCTCATGCGAGGTCAGCGCGCTCGCGACCTCTTCCGTCGTGGTGCCGATGTTGATGAACAGCGAGCAGCCGTTCGGGATCAGCGAGGCGGCGGCCGCCCCGATCGCCTTCTTCTCGTCGGCGGCGACGAAGCGGCGCGCCTCATAGGCGAGGTTTTCCACGCCCGAGGCGATGATGGCGCCGCCATGGATGCGGGTCAGCGAACGCCGCTCACAGAGATCGTTGAGATCCTTGCGGATGGTCTGCGCCGACACCTCGAAGCGGCGCGCGAGCTCCTCGACCATGACGCGGCCGGAGGCGCGCGCGATGTTGAGGATTTCGGCTTGGCGATGGGTCAGTCCGGTCACGGCAAAGGCCTCACATCAGGATGATGCATGGTGCGGCGGTTCGCGCCTGCGGTCAATGCGGATGCCGATCACGGTTAACGGATGGAGGTTCTCACGACGCCATTTCTTACCACGCCATGACGCTTGCAAGACGTGCGATCAGGTCCGGATCGTCGAACGCGCTGGCGGAGGCGACCGCGCCTGCTCCAATCAGGTCAGCATGGCTGAGGCTGGTGCGGATGCCGACGGTCGGAATGCCGGCGGCCGTCGCGGACTGCACGCCGGTACGGGAGTCCTCGAATGCGATCGAGCTTTCCGGCCTCGCGCCGACGAAACGCAGCCCTTCCTGGTACGGTAGCGGATGCGGCTTGCCATGCGGCAGCTCGGCGCCGATCACGAGCGCCCTGAAACGATGCGTGATGCCAAGGCCGGAGAGCAGCAGCTCGGCATTGAGACGCGGCGCGTTGGTCACGGCGACCATGGGAATGCCGGCGCCATCGGCGCGGTCGAGCAGCGCCATCAGGCCCGGCAGCGGTGCGATCTGCCCGGCTACCAGGGTGCGGAAGACCTCCTCCTTCTCTTCGAGGATCAAGGCGCGCCGCTCCGGCGCCTCGTGGGGCAGAAAGCGATCGCCGATCGCGACATTGGCGAAGCCCTGCAGCTCGCGGGAGAAACGTGCGTGATCGAAGACGTGTCCGTGCGGGCCGAGCACCTGGTTGAAAGCCTTCAAGTGCAACGGGTCGGTGTCGGCGAGCGTGCCGTCGATGTCGAACAACAACGCCCGGCCCGTTCCATCGTGTTTGGTCTCGATCATTTCCGTACTTTCCCAAATGCGCGACGCATCGATGCGGAAGGCGTATCAATACGGCCTCGATCGCGCAATGACGCATCCACATGACCGGCAGGTGACGCTCGACAAAGCCGCGCGCGACTGCAACACTGGCCACAAGATCAAAAAGGAGGAAACGATGACGATCAACCGACGCGATCTGGCTCTCTCGACTCTCGCCGTCTCCGCGCTTGCGTTCGCGACGCCGGCGCTCGCCGCTTCGGCAGACGAGGAAGCCGTGGCGAAGAGGGTCGATGCCTTCCGCCTCGCCCAGATCGCGGCCGATCCCAAGGCGCTCGGCGCGCTGTGCGCGGAGGAGCTGAGCTACAGCCATTCCAGCGGCAAGGTCGAGGACAAGGCGACATTCGTCGCCAACGCGACCGACGGCAAGGCGAAGTTTCTGTCAATCGAATACAAGGATCCCACCATCAAGGTCGTCGGCCCCGCAGCGATCGTGCGTTTCCACTGGCTGGGCGAGCAGGAGATGGCGGCCGATGGGAAAAAAGTATCGACCAACCTTCACATCCTGATGAACTGGCAGAAGCAGGGCGACGAGTGGAAGCTGTTGTCGCGGGCGGCGACGAAGTTGTGATGACTTATTACCCTCTCCCCTTGTGGGAGAGGGTGGCTCGCCGCGCAGCGGCGAGACGGGTGAGGGGTCTCTCTCCGCGAGCCACCCTTCACATGTGAGCTTGCTGAAGCAACCCCTCATCCGGCGCTTTGCGCCACCTTCTCCCACAAGGGGAGAAGGGGCAGCGGTGCGCTCGGCAAAAAATTCCGACCACGCCTCGCGCGTCGAAATCACCGGCGGTAGGTGCT
Organism: Bradyrhizobium sp. USDA 372; assembly: GCF_053629095.1. NCBI lineage: Bacteria > Pseudomonadati > Pseudomonadota > Alphaproteobacteria > Hyphomicrobiales > Nitrobacteraceae > Bradyrhizobium > Bradyrhizobium sp. USDA 372. Next base: position 2,386,736 of record NZ_JBRJHR010000001.1, read on the forward strand.
TACGCCGCCTCCTTCACATCGCCGTTCACCAGCCTGCGCGCGGCGCGCTCGGCTTCGCGGGCGTTGCGGAAGAGCTGGCCTTCGAGACGGTTGAAGCGGTGCGACGAGGCGAAGAAGCAGTAGCCTCCAGAAGAACGAACGACGATACCTGCGGTCTGCGAATCGACTTCGATGATGTAGCTGTCCGGCATAGTCCGTGGATTCCTCAGTGCGGGCAAACAACGGTGCTCCTGCCCAAAGGTTCCCTAGGCATTTGCGGCCGTTTCCACCCCGAATCGACACGCAATTGAGTACGCCGGGACCTCATCCGTTTTATGACTGGTTCTTGGCGAAGCCGCGACGAGGTGACTTGCTCGTGCCGCGTTTTGCGGCGCTGCAAAGCTCGCAAGATGAGGCAGAGCGCCGCGCGCGATTACGTCGCGATCGGCGGATCGTTTCGCTGGATCGCCTGCGGACGGCCGTGGTCGTCGATCGAGACGTAGGTGAAATGACCGTCGGTGACGAGGAACGGATGCAGCTCCTTGCGCCGCAATGCCCAGGCCTCGAGATGCACGGTCAGTGAGGTGCGCCCAACACGCACGAGATTGGCATAGACCGAGACGAGATCGCCGACATAGACCGCTTTGCGAAAATTCATCGCCTCGATCGCGACCGTCACGGTGCGCGACCGCGCAACCTTCGAGGCGAACACGCCGCCGCCGACGTCCATCTGACTGAGCAGCCAGCCGCCGAAGATGTCGCCGTTGGCATTGGTGTCGGCCGGCATCGCCAGCGTGCGGATGCAGAGATCGCCGCTCGGCCCGGTCGTGGCTTGCTCGTTCATGCCCCTCTCACGCGAGATTGCTCACTTGAAATTGTCCCAGCCCGGATCGGGCGCGAAACGCGCGCCGAATCGTTCAGCCAGCGCGCGAAGAGTGGATACAATGTTTTCGACGCCACGCGTGCGCGCATAGTTCAGCGGACCGCCGCGGAACGGTGCATAACCGGTGCCGAAGATCATGGCGCCGTCGATTGCATCGGCATCGTCGACGATGCCTTCGCGCAAGCACGCGACGCAGACGTTGGACATCGGCAGCACCAGGCGGTCGATCATCTGGTCAGTGACGCGCGGACCGGTCTGCGGCAACGGCGTCTTCTCCGCCTTGCCGTCCTTCCAGGTGTAAAAACCCTTGCCGGTCTTGCGGCCGAGCTCGCCCTTGGTGACCTTCTCGCGCAGCCAGGCCGGCGTCGGCGGCAGGAGATCGCCGAACTTGGTGCGCAGCATGTCGCCGACGTCGAGGCAGATATCGAGCCCGACCTGATCGGCCAGCTCGATCGGTCCCATCGGCATGCCGAACTGCTCGGCCGCAGCGTCGATCAGGCGTTGGTCCGTCTTCTCGTCCAGCATCACCATCGCTTCCAGCATGTAGGGCGTCAACGCGCGGTTGACGAGGAAGCCGGGCGAGCTCTTCACGGCGAGCGGCAGGCGGTCGATGGCGCCGACGAAGGCGAGCGCCTCTTTAAGTACTTGTGTATCGTTGCCGTCATGGCTGACGACCTCGACCAGCTGCAGCCGCGACACCGGGTTGAAGAAATGCAGGCCGACCAGCCGCTCCGGCCGCGCCAGCGTCGTGCGCAGGTCCTGGAGCGGAATGCTCGACGTGTTGGTCGCGAGGATCGCGCCGGGCTTCATCTGCGGCTCGAGCCCGGCATAGACCTTCTGCTTCAGCTCCAGCTTCTCCGGCACCGCCTCGATGATGAGATCGGCGTTGCGGACGCCCTCGCCGTCCATGTCGGGGATCAGGCGATCGAGCGCGTCGCGCACGTCGGTGGGCTTGCGGATGATCTTGCCGTAGAGGTCAGCCGCGCGTTTGACTGCGCCCGCGATCGGCTCCGGCTTCATGTCGGCGAGCGAGACGCGAAAGCCCTGCCCCGCACACCAGGCCGCGATGTCGCCGCCCATGGCGCCGGCGCCGATGACGTGGACCTGCTTCACCGTGCTAGCGGAGCCTGCCGCCTTCTTCATCTGCTCGCGCAGGAAGAAGACGCGGATCAGGTTCTGCGCGGTCGGCGTCACCATCAGCTTGGCGAACGAGGCCTGCTCGGCCTTCAGCATCGCGGACTTGCTGCCGCCGTGGGTCTCCCAGAGATCGATCAGCGCATAGGGCGCGGGATAATGCTCGCGCGATGCAGCCTTCGCGGCCTCCGCGCGCATGCGCTTGGCCAGCAGGCCGCGCAACGGCCCGAGATTGGCGGCGCGCGTCAGCAGACCGGGCTTGGCCCGCTTCAGACGGCCGAACAGCGCATCCTTCACCGCGCCCTGGACGTGGCGCTCCTGCGTCACGGTGTCGACGAAGCCGAGCGCCTTGGCGCGGCGCGCGTCGATGGTGCGGCCGGTCAGCATCAGCGCCATCGACTGGGTCGGATTGACCAGCGCGGTGAACCGGGCGGTGCCGCCGAGACCAGGATGCAGGCCGAGCATCACCTCCGGGAAGCCGAAACGCGCCCCCTCGATGGCGATGCGCGCCTGGCAGGCCAGCGCCACCTCGAGCCCGCCGCCGAGGCAGAAGCCGTGAATGACCGCGACCGTCGGCAGTTTTAGCGCTTCCAGATGGTCGACCACCGCGTGCGCGGCGCGGATGCGCGTCTCGACCATGTCGGGATCGGACGCGCCGCGGAATTCGTTGACATCCGCGCCGGCAATGAAGCCCGACGGCTTTGCCGAGCGAATGACGAGACCGGCGGGGCGCTCGGTCTCGATCGCCGCGAGCACGGCGTCGAACTCCTCCATCACGTCGGACGAGAGCGTGTTAGCGCTGGCATCAGCGCGGTCGAACAGCAGCCAGGCGACACCATCCGAATCGCGCGTCAGCTTGAAGTGCTTGTAGGGACCATCCGGTGCGGGCCGCGGCCCGAGCTCCAGCACGCGGCCGCCGAGCGCGGTCATGATCTTGGAATCCATGGTCACACCGCCTCGATCAGCATGGCGCCACCGAGCCCGCCGCCGATGCATTCGGTGGCAATTCCGCGCCGCGTGCCGAGGCGCTTCATCGCATTGACGAGATGCAGCACGATGCGATTGCCGGAGGTGCCGACGGGATGGCCGAGCGAGATCGCGCCGCCGTCGACGTTCAGCCTCTCGCGGTCGATCTCGCCGGCGGCACCATCGAGCCGCAATATTTCGCGGCAGAACTTGTCGTCGTTCCAGGCGGCGAGACAGCCGAGCACTTGCGTTGCGAAGGCCTCGTTCAGCTCCCAGGTCTCGACGTCCTTGATGGTGAGGTCGTTGCGCTTGAGCAGCGGCGTCACCGACATCACCGGACCGAGCCCCATGATGCTGGGATCGAGCGCGGCCCAATGGCTGTCGACGATGACGGCTTTTGGCGTCAGCTTGTGCTTTGCCACGGCGGCGTCGGAGGCAAGGATCACCCAGGACGCACCGTCGGTGATCTGGGAGGAATTGCCGGCCGTGACCTGGCCCCACGGCCGCTCGAACACCGGCCGGAGCTTGGCGAGCGTCTCGGCCGTCGAGTCCGGGCGCACGCCGTCGTCGTGGTCGAAGAACTTGCCGTCGCGGGAGAACGCAGTCTCGACCTCGCCCTTCAGATAACCCGCGCTTTGCGCATGCGCGAGCCGGCGATGGCTTTCGGCGGCATAGGCATCCGACTGCGCGCGGGTGATGCCGAAGAGATGGCCGACGACCTCGGCGGTCTGACCCATGTTCAGCTCGGTGACGGGATCAGTCAGGCCGCGCTCGAGGCCGATGATCGGCTTGAGATCGCGCGGCCTCAGCTTGAACGCTGAGGCAACCTTCGCGGCAACGCCCTTGGCAGTGGCAAGACCGGCGAACCAGCGCACGCCGGAATTCGGCCAGACCAGCGGCGCGTGGCTCAAGGCCTCGGTGCCTCCAGCCAAAATCATGTCGGCATGGCCTTCGCGGATATAGCGGTAGGCGGAGTCGATCGACTGCATGCCCGAGCCGCAATTGATCTGCACGGTGAAGGCCACCATGTCCTCGCCCATGCCGAGCCGGAGCGCCGCGACGCGGGCCGGATTCATCTCGTCCGCGATCACGTTGACGCAGCCGAGGATGACCTGGTCGAACTCATCGGGAGCGAACGGCTGGCGCGCCAGCAGCGGCCGTCCGCACTGCACGGCGAGATCGACCGGCGTGAACGGCCCGGGCCCAGAACGCGCCTTCAGGAACGGCGTCCGGCTGCCGTCGACGATAAATACCGGTCGTGCCATCAGCTCGCCGCCCTCTGCTCACCGAGTTCCTGGAAGAACTGATGCACATTGACGGTTTTCTTGTAAATCGGCGACAGCGCCTCCGGCGCAAAATCGTCGACCTCTATCACTTTTGTGACGGCTTCATGAGCTGCAGCAAGCTGCTCGCCCTCAGCCTGGGTGACCACGCCCTTGCTGACGGCCTCCTTCCAGTCGCGGATATGCGCAGCACGCATGCGCCTGGCGATCGCATCTGTCGCCGCGACCAGCTTGAACGCGCGCTCCAGCCGGGCAAAGCCGCCGTCGTCATCGACATGAGCGAGATCCGGGGTGAGGCGCTCACGTGCCGCCGACGGCTCCAGCACGATGGCAGCGCATTGGTGCACGACGCGATCGGACGGGCCGAGCACGCGGGCGCCGAACGGCTGGACCACGAGCTTGAGGAGGCCGGCGACGAAGCGGTTCGGCAAATTGGCCAGGATTTCGGCAAGCCGATTCTCGATGGTTTTGAGCCCGGTCGCCATGCACCATTCCAGCGCCGCGAAATCCTCCTTCTGCCGCCCCTCGTCCTGCCAGCGCTTCAGCGCGGCCGAGAGCAGGTAGAGCTCGGACAGGATGTCGCCGAAGCGGGCCGACAGCATCTCCTTGCGCTTGAGCGCGCCGCCGAGCGTCAGCAGCGCCATGTCGGCGCAGAACGCAAACGCCGCGGAGTAGCGCGAGAGCTGGCGGTAGAAAGGCGTGGCGTCGCCCGCATCCGGCGCCGGCGCGAAGGCGCCAAAGGTCCAGCTCCGGCCGAAGGCGCGGAATAGGGTCCGGAAACTGTGGGCGACATGCTTCCAGAACGTCTTGTCGAACGCGCTGAGGCCGCGCTCGCGATCGGTATCGGCGAGCGCATTCATCTCGTCGAGCAGGTAAGGATGGGCGCGGATCGCTCCTTGCCCGAACACGATGAGATTGCGGGTCAGGATATTGGCTCCCTCCACGGTGATGCCGACCGGCACGGCGCGGTGGAGATTGCCGAGATAGTTTTGCGGACCGTCGATCACGGCCTTGCCGCCATGGATGTCCATGGCGTCGTCGATCGCGGTGCGCATCCGCGCGGTCGCGTGCAGCTTCATGATGCCGGAGATGACGGCGGGATGGACGCCGGCATTGAGCGCCGCGCAGGTCAGCCGGCGCGCCGCGTCGAGCTGATAGGCGGTGGCGACGATGCGCGCGAGCGGCTCCTCGACGCCTTCGAACTTGGAGATCGAGATTCCGAACTGCTCGCGGATGCGGGCATAGGCGCCGGTGGTGCGCGCCGCATAGGCGGCGCCGGCCGCCGACAGTGACGGCAGCGAGATGCCGCGGCCGGCGGCGAGCGCGGTCATCAGCATCTTCCAGCCCTGCCCCAGGCGCTCCTTCCCGCCGATGACATAGTCGAGCGGAATGAAGACGTCGCGACCCCAGTTCGGGCCGTTCTGAAAGACCTGCATCGAGGGCAGGTGGCGCTGCCCGATCTCGACGCCGGGCAAGTTCGTCGGGATCAGTGCCACGGTGATGCCGAGCTCTTCCTGGCCCCCGACGAGATGATCGGGATCATAGGCCTTGAAGGCAAGGCCCAGCAGCGTCGCGACCGGACCGAGCGTGATGTAGCGCTTGTGCCAGTTGAGGCGGAGGCCGACGACCTCGCGCCCCTCGAATTCGCCCTTGCAGATGATGCCGGTATCGACCATCGAGGCGGCATCCGAGCCGGCTTCCGGGCTGGTGAGTCCGAAGCAGGGAATCTCGCGTCCGTCGGCGAGCCGCGGCAGCCAGCGCTGCTGCTGCTCGTGCGTGCCGAAGCGCATCAGGAGCTCGCCGGGGCCGAGCGAGTTCGGCACCATCACGGTGACCGCGACCGCGATCGAGCGGGTCGAGATCTTGCGTACGACTTCCGAATGCGCGTAGGGCGAGAAGCCGAGGCCGCCGAACTCCTTCGGAATGATCATGCCGAAGAACTTTTCGCGCTTGACGAAGTGCCAGACGTCCTGCGGCAGGTCGCGCGTTTCCCAGAAAATCTTCCACTCGTCGAGCATGGCACAGAGCTCGTCGACGGGGCCACTCAGGAACGCCCGTTCCTCGTCCGTCAGCCTCGCCTGCGGGACCTTCAGCAGCTTCGACCAATCAGGGTTGCCGGTGAAGAGATCGGCATCCCACCAGACGTCGCCCGCCTCCAGCGCCTCCCGCTCGGTGTCGGACATCGCCGGCAGCACGCCGCGCGCCCAGGAGAAGATCGGCTTTGTGATGGTGTCGCGGCGGAAGCTCATGGCGGACCTCATGCATCGGCGCGGGTATCGGGCATTTTAGCGGAAAGTGGCCGGGGTGCGTGAACACTTCGCGGGCAAAAACAAGCGAATTGACGCGGCCGGGCGGCCGCCCAGGCGATAACGGCCGGGGCGTGGGGACAGTTCCGGGAGGGGGTTTGCGGCAATGTCTCTCAGCTCATTCCGGGGCGCGCCTCTTGGCGCGAGCTACGGTGCGCAATTGCGCACCTGAGAATCCATACTCCCGATGGTGGTTATGGATTCCGGGCTCGACGCTACGCGTCGCCCCGGAATGACGAAGTGACCTAATCCGGCCGGACCATCTCGAACATGTTTTCCGGCTTGATCTCGAAGTAATCGCCGCGCCGGCCGGCGCGGACGATGGGGCGGGCGGCGGCGGTCTGGTAGACGCCGTCCTTGATCAAGGCCTTGTCGATGTGGACGGCGACGACTTCGCCGAGCGTCAGCCAGGCATCGGCCTCCTTGCCGTCGGCGCCCTTGAGGCGGACGATGTCGGAGACCTTGCACTCGAAGGCGACGGGGCTCTCAGCCACGCGCGGGACATTGACGACCTTGCCGGGCACGGCCGTGAGCCCCGCGACCTCGAACTCGTCGACCTCCGGCGCCAGATGCGCCGCGGTCGCGTTCATGTGCTTGGCGAGATCCATCGTGGTGAGATTCCAGACGAACTCGCGGGTCTGCTCCATGTTCGCCACCGTGTCCTTCCAGTTGGTGGAGGAGAAGCCGATGATCGGCGGCACATAGCAGAACGCGTTGAAGAAGCTGTAGGGCGCGAGGTTGACGTGGCCCCTGGCGTCGCGCGAGGAGATCCAGCCGATCGGCCGCGGCGCGATGATGGCGTTGAAGGGATCGTGCTTGAGGCCGTGGCCCTTGGAGGGCTCGTAGAAGTACAGGTCTTTGTCGGTCACGCGCTGTTTCCTTCCCGTCATTGCGAGCGCAGCGAAGCAATCCAGAATCCCTCCGCGGAGACAGTCTGGATTGCTTCGTGGAGCCTGTCATCGGGCCGCGCTTCGCGCGGACCCGTTGGCTCGCAATGACGGAGTTTGTGGGTCCGTCCCGGCCCGCCTCCGGCGGTCATGCCGGGGCGATCAGTCTGCTTATAGGAGCAAACGCCCCCGCCCGTCAGTGGCGTGGCGACAGACCCGCGATGACGAAATCGATCATCTGGTCGATGGTCGGGCCCGGCTTGGTGGCGCACTGGGCGATCATCTGGGGATGGAAGAAGCGAATCATCGCGGTGCAGGCGCACAGCGAGGCCAGTTGCAGGTCGGGCGCCTCGAACTCGCCGGAGGCGACGCCTTGCGCGATCATCTGGCCGATGACGCCGGCGATGCACTCCATATGGGCGACGCAGACGTCCCAGTCCTCCTCCATCGCGATCGCGACCATCTCGTGCAGCTTGTTGTCGCCGACATAGCGCTCGGTGTTCATGCGATTGATGGTGGTGAGCAGCTCGCGGAAGCGCTCCTTGACCGGACCGGGCTTTGCCACGATCCGCTGCGCCTCCAGCTCGACCTCGCCCATCAGGCCCCGCGCCACCGCCTGATGGATCGCCTTCTTCGATTCGAAGAAGCGATACACGTTGGCGGGGCTCATCCTGAGCTCCTTGGCGATGTCGCCGACCGTCGTCTTCTGGTAGCCGATCTGGCGGAACAGCCGCTCGGCCACCTCGAGGATGCGATCCCGGGTGTCGACTTCGATATGTTCCGAAACAAGGGCCATCAGTCAGGACTCGTTGGTCAGCAGTCTTCTCATCTATTCAGCCGCTTCGGCAAGCGGAATTGCGTGCGGGTCATCGCTCCCATGCTGCGGCGCGGCAGGCTGCTCGGGCGTTCCGGCCTCGTCCAGGCTCTTGCGGAACCACAGGGCGTAGAGGCCCGGCAGGTACAGGAGCGTCAGGAAGGTCGCGACGAACAGGCCGCCCATGATGGTGATCGCCATCGGGCCCCAGAAGGCCGAGCGCGACAGCGGTATCATGGCGAGAATGGCGGCGAGCGCCGTCAGCACCACCGGTCGGGCACGACGGACGGTCGCCTCAACGATCGCCTCGCGCCGGGTCAGGCCGTGGCTGACGTCGGTCTCGATCTGGTCGACCAGGATGACCGCGTTGCGCATGATCATGCCGGCGAGCGCGATCAGGCCGAGCAGCGCCACAAAGCCGAACGGGGCGTTGGCGACGTTGAGGCCGAGCGAGGCACCGACGATGCCGAGCGGCGCGGTCAGGAACACCAGGATCAGGCGTGAGAAGCTCTGCAGCTGGATCATCAGCAGCGTCAGCATCACCATGACCATCACCGGGAAGAGGATGAAGATCGAGGCGTTGCCCTTGGCGGATTCCTCGAACGCGCCGCCCGGCTCGATCCGGTAGGCCGGCTCGAGGTGATCCTTGATCGCCTTCAGCTTCGGCGTGATCTGGTTGGTGACGTCGGGCGCCTGCACGCCGTCGACGACGTCGGAGCGCACGGTGATCGCCATGTCGCGGTTGCGCCGCCACATGATCGGCTCCTCGTGGGCATATTCGATTCGAGCGATCTGCTGCAGCGGCACGGCGACGCCATTGCGCGAGGTGATGGTGAGATCGCCGACGCCGCCGAGATCGAGACGCTCGGACGGGATCGCACGGGCGACCACGCCGACCTTCTCGATGCCGTCGCGCACGGTGGTGACCTGCGAGCCCGAGATCAGCATCGCCAGCGCCTGCGAGACGTCCTGCGGGGTCAGGCCCATGGCGCGGGCGCGGTCCTGGTCGACGACGAGCTTCAGGTAAGGTGACTGCTCGTTCCAGTCGAGCTGGACGTCCTTGACGCTCTTGTTCTCCCGCATGACGTCGCGGACCTGGTAGGCGATCTCGCGGACCTTGTTGGCATCCGGGCCGATCACGCGGAACTGGACGGGGAAGCCGACCGGCGGGCCGAAATTGAAGCGGTCGACGCGCACGCGCGCCTCGGTCAGGAAGCCCTCGGCAGCCGCGGTCTCGATCTTGGCCTTGATGCGCTCGCGCGCCTCGACGCCCTTGGCGACGATGACGATTTCGGCAAAGGCCTCGTTCGGAAGCTGCGGGTTGAGGCCGAGCCAGAAGCGCGGCGAGCCCTGGCCGACATAGGCGGTATAGGTCTCGATGTCCTTGTCGTCCTTGAGCAGCGTCTCGGCCTTCTTCACCGCCTTTTCGGTGACGTTGAAGGCGGTGCCCTCGGGCAGGCGCAGCTGCAGGAACAGCTCGGGCCGCTCCGACAGCGGGAAGAACTGCTGCTGGACATGGCCAAACCCGACGATCGAGGCGACGAAGACGCCGACGGTCGCGACCACCACGGTGATGCGGTGGTTGACGCACCATTGCACGATGGCGCGCAGGCCGCGGTACATGCGGGTCTCGTAGACCGCATGCGGATCATGGTTGTGGTGGGCCTTCATTTCGGGCAGCAGCTTGACGCCGATATAGGGCGTGAAGATCACCGCCACGAACCAGGAGGCGACCAGCGCGATCGCCACGATCCAGAAGATGCTGCCGGCATATTCGCCGACCGCGGAATTGGCAAAGCCGATGGGGAGGAAGCCAGCGGCCGTGACCAGCGTTCCCGTGAGCATCGGAAACGCAGTAGATTCCCAGGCAAAGGACGCCGCGCGCATGCGGTCCCAGCCCTGCTCCATCTTCACCACCATCATCTCGACCGCGATGATGGCGTCGTCGACGAGCAGGCCGAGCGCGATGATCAGCGCGCCGAGCGTGATGCGGTGCAGGTCGAGCGACATCGTGTTCATGACGACGAAGACGATGCCGAGCACCAAGGGCACCGACAGCGCGACCACGATGCCGGTGCGCCAGCCGAGCGCCAGGAACGAGACGAACAGGACGATGACGAGCGCTTCCATGAAGGAATGCACGAACTCGCCGACGGCGTGCTCGACTACCTTGGGCTGGTCGGCGATCAGCCTGACGTCGACGCCCTGCGGCACCGACTTCATGAAGTCGGCCGTCGCCTTCTCGACCTGCTTGCCGAGCTCGAGGATGTTGGCGCCCTTGGCGGTGACGACGCCGATGCCGATGGCGGGCTTGCCTTCCTGGCGCACGACGAAGCTCGGCGGATCGACATAGCCGTGGGTGACGGTGGCGATATCGCCGAGACGGAACACGCGGCCGTTGCTCTCGACCGGCGTTTCGGCGACGGCCTTGGCACCGTCGAGCGCGCCGGTGACGCGCAGCGGCACGCGCTGCGAGGAGGTCTCGACCGTGCCGGCCGGGGTCACGTTGTTCTGCTTGGCGAGCGAATCGAACAGGGCCTGCGGCGTGATGCCGAGCGTGGCGAGCTTGGCATGGCTGAATTCGACGAAGATGCGCTCATCCTGGTTGCCGTAGACGTCAACCTTGGTCACGCCGGGCACCTTGAGCAGGCGCTGGCGAAAGCCTTCGGAGACCTTCTTGAGCTGGGCATAGTCGGCGCCGTCGCCGGTCATCATGTAGAGGATGGAATCGACATCGGAGAACTCGTCGTTGACGACGGGCCCGAGGATGCCGGAGGGCAGCTGGCCCTGCACGTCGACCAGCTTCTTGCGCAGCAGATAGAAGAGGTACGGCACGTCCTTCGGCGGCGTCGAATCGCGGAAGGTGACCTGGAGCGCGGTGAAGGCGGGCTTGGAATAGGTCTGCACCTTCTCGAAATAGGGCAGCTCCTGGATCTTCTTCTCGATGGGATCGGCGACCTGGGTCTGCATTTCCTGCGCGGTCGCGCCGGGCCAGATCACGGAGACGTTGACCACCTTCACCGTGAAGAACGGGTCCTCAGCACGCCCGAGCTTCTCGTAGGAGAAGAAGCCGGCGACGCCGAGCACGAGCATCAGGAAGAGCACCAGCGTCGGATGGCTGACGGCCCAGGCCGAAAGGTTGAAGCGCTTCATCGCACTCTCCGAAAGACGATCCAGTTGCAAACAACGACAGCCGCTTTGCTCGAACCGTCGTGGCGAGGCAGCGAAGCAATCCAGGGGGCTGGGCAGGTTCTGGATCGCTTCGCCGCTTCAGCCTTTGCTTAGGGACAACGGCCGAAACTCACCTCACACGACAAACTCATTGCTCTTGCCGCTCCGGGGCGACCGCAGGGCGAACCCAGAGCGGTAAGAACTAGAAACTCAGCGACGACACGATCCGTACCCTCTGGCCCGGATCGAGCTTCTGCACGCCGAGGGCGACGATCTTGGCGCCCTCCTCCACACCGCCGGTGATGACGACGTCCTTGCTCTCGTAGGACTTCACCGTGACCGGCTTGAGCGTGACGCCACCGTTGTCGTCGACGACGTAGAAGGACGGCTTGCCGCCCTCGTTGAACAGCGCCGACAGCGGCAGCCGCGCGACCCGCTCGCTGGCGGCATCCGACAGCGTCAGCGTCGCGGTCATGCCGAGCGCGACCTTGTCGTCGGCCTCGGGCAGCGAGAACTTTGCCAGATAGGTGCGCGTGGCGGGATCCGCCGCCGGCGCGATCTCGCGCAGCTTGGCCGTGTATTTCTTGTTCGGCTCAGACCAAAGAGTGACGCTGGCGACGCCCGACTTGGCACGTCCAACCAGCGTCTCAGGGATCGCGACGACCGCTTCCTTCTCGGCAAAGCGGGCGACACGGATCGAAGCCTGGCCCGCGGCGACCACCTGGCCGGGCTCGATCAGCGTTGCGGTGACGACGCCGCGGGCGTCGGCAACGAGCGTCGCGTAGGAAAGGGAATTCTTGGTCAACTCGACCGAGCGCTCGGCCCGGTTCAAGCGCGCACGGGCTTCATCGGCGGCGGCGCGGCTCTGGTCGAGCTGGGCGTCCGTGGTCCAGCCCTTGGCCTTGAGGTCCTTGGCGCGCTGCTCGGCGGCGGCGGCCTGGGCCAGCACGCCGGTTGCGGCGCTCTGCTCGGCAACGGCCTGCTCGGCCTGGAGCTTCAAATCGACCTCGTCGAGGGTGGCGAGCGGCTGGCCGACTTCGACCGTCTGGCCGACTTCGACGAGGCGCTTGGCAACCTTGCCGGCGACGCGGAAGCCGAGATCGCTCTCGATCCTGGGGCGGATGGTGCCGACGAAGCTGCGCTCCGGCGTCTCGGCATCGTAATGGGCGGTTGCCACCAGAACCGGCCGCGGCGGCTCGGCCTTTTCGGCGACGGTATCGTTGCACCCTGCCAGCGAAACGGCCATCAGGGCGAGCGAGGCTCCTACCAAAAGCTTGGAATAGCTCGACAAAACCGACCGGACGAACATCGAAGGACACTCCTGCATCTCGATTGAGAGGAATGTCGACTGTTCACTGATAAAAGTCAATAATCGTCAGTCATCAGGAATGCGTGATCGTTAAGGGGTGGTGGAGTATTGAGTGGATGGGCGACAGCGGTGCTATCGTAGAGTGGGCAAAGCGGAGCGTGCCCGCCAATCAGGTCAGCGTAGGGAAGATGGGAGGCACGACGCGCAAAGGGCGCGCCGTTGCCCACCCTACAAGACCCTGCACTATCACCCGTGGCCGGCGAATTCGTGCTTGCTGTCGTGGCCGCCGACGAACACCAGGATGCCCGCGAGCAGCGGCAGCACGGCGAGCACCAGGAGACCGGTCGAGGTCTGCCCCGTCGCTTCCTTGACCCAGCCAATCAGGTACGGCCCGCCGAAACCGGCGAGATTGCCGATCGAGTTGATCAGCGCGATGCCGCCGGCGGCCGCCGTGCCGGAGAGCCAGGCGGTCGGCAGGGTCCAGAACACGCCGAAGCAGCAGAACACGCCGATCGCGGCCACCGTCAGCACCACCATCGTCAGCGTGGGATCGGTGAGATAGGAGGAAATGCCGAGCGCAATCGCCGTGAGCAGCAGCGGCGCGCCGACATGCATGACGCGCTCGCGGCTCGCATCCGAATGCCGCGCCCACAGGATCATGGCGATGGTGCCGAACAGATACGGGATCGCGGTGACGAATCCGGTCTGGGCGTTGGTGAGGCCGAACGCCTTGACGATCTGCGGCAACCAGAACTGCATGCCGTAGAGCGCGCCGACGAAGCCGAAATAGATCAGGCTGAGCGCGATTACCTTCGGTGAAGACAGCGCCTCGCCGAGCGAGAAATGCTTCACCGCCTGCTTGGCCGCAATCTCCGAATCGAGCTTCGCCTTCAGCCACGCCTTCTGCTCGGCCGAGAGCCAGTCCGCCTTCTCCGGCTTGTCGGTGAGGTAGAACCAGGTGACGATGCCGAGCAGCACCGACGGGATGCCCTCGATGATGAACAGCCATTGCCAGCCCTTCAACCCCATGAGGCCGTCGAGCCCGAGCAGCAAGCCCGAGATCGGTGCGCCGATCACGGTCGAGACCGGCACCGCAATGGCGAAGGCCGCAAGAAAGCGGGCGCGATATTCGGCCGGATACCAATAGGTGAGATAGAGGATGATGCCCGGGAAGAAGCCGGCTTCGGCCACGCCGAGCAGGAAGCGCAGCACATAGAAGCTGGTGACGCCGCTGACCATCGCCATCAGCGCCGAGATGATGCCCCAGGTCACCATGATCCGGGCGATCCAGCGGCTGGCGCCGAATTTCTCCAGCGCCAGATTGCTCGGCACCTCGAAGATGAAATAGCCGATGAAGAAGATGCCAGCGCCCCAGGAGAAGATCAGCGGCGTGAACTTCAGGTCCGCATTCATGGTCAGCGCGGCAAAGCCGAGATTGACGCGGTCGAGATAGGAGAAGAAGTAGGCCAGCACCAGGAAGGGAATCAGGCGCCAGGAAATGGCGCGGATGGTCGCGGTTTCGATGTCGCTCTTGGCGCTCTTGGCACCGCCGACAGAACCGGCATAGGTGGTTTGGCTCATGGCTTCCCCCGGGTTGTTGCTTTTCTAGGGCTCAACAGGCGGTTTTGAGCATCGCGGGCAAAGAGTCAATGGAGCGAGCAATGCGCGGAGCGCAGCCGGATCAACCCGTGGCGCCGATGCGGATCTCGCTGATCCGCGCCGGCCTCGCGCTCGCGGTGATCGTCTGCGGGCTGTCGCTGCGCTGGTACGGATTCCCGCTCGGGTTTCCAGCCTTCGTGGTCAAGTATGGCGGCTCGCTGTTATGGGCCACGATGGTGTTTCTGCTGGTCGGAGCCGTGCTGCCGGGACTCACGCAGACGCAGATTGCGGCGATCGCGGCTGTGATCGCCGTCGTCGTCGAATTCTCCCGGCTGGTGCACACGCCATGGCTCGATGCGTTCCGGCTGACCACGGCCGGCGCGCTGCTATTGGGGCGCATCTTTTCGCTGTGGAATCTCGTGGCCTACGTGATCGGGATTGCGCTCGGCGTTTGGATCGATCGAGTTGCCAAGATGCACACCCTCGTAGAGCCTGTGAGCCAATTCGTTTTGTTTCGGCTTCGGCATCAAGGGGTGGTATCGCCCCTTGATGGGGGAAGCCGGCGGCGTCAGGCTGTTGGTTATCTATGCTTTTGCGAGACGATGCCCTTGCAGGATGTTGTTGGTGAGGGCGTACCAGAGCACGACGGCACGGACCTTCTCGATGCCGCGCACGGTCAGTTGCCTGAGGTCCCAGTTGCGCCAGCGGGCATGGATGCATTCGCAGATGGTACGGGCCTGGTACTGTGCCTTGCCGGCTTCGCTGGCCATGCGAGCACGCCAGGCCGCTATGCCAGGACCGTCGCTGCTCCGGGGTAAGAAGGGATCGACACCGCTCCTGGATTGGGGCGGTGGACAGTAAACCTCGATGCCCTCGCCATGCGCCCATTCGATGTCGTCGCCAGTGCAGAACCCGCCATCGGCGAGGTAGCGGCGTGGCAAGCGCTTCAGCCGAGCGCGCGTTCGCTCCAGCATCGGGCGCATCAAGCCACGATCTGAGCCGCTGTTGTCGACATCGATCGCGACCACGATCAGTTCGCCAGCCGCGCTAGCCACCTGCACATTATAGGCCGGACGGAAGCCGGCATCGGCCATCTTCATCACCCTGGCCTGCGGGTCGGTGGTGGAGGCCCGAGGCTCCTTCGGCTTCTTGCCATTGCCGCCCTTGTCGTCGAGCTGTTTTCGCTTGCGCTTGATCTCGGCCAGCGCGGCCTGCGCGGCTTGCACCCGCTCGCTGCGTTCGCGCGCCGCCCGCTCTTTGGCGGCCCGGATCCGCCGATTGCTGGCTTCCGGGTCCGCATCGACCTCGCGCTTGAGCTCTTCCACAATGGCCTCGGCCTGCGCCATCTGCCGATCCAGCGTCGCCTCCCGCCGGAAAGATCCGGTCCCGGCATTCGCTCGTATCCGCACCCCGTCCTGGGTCAGCTTCTCCAGATCGACCAGCCCTGCCTCGTTCAGGGCCACCAGATGTTCAACCAGCAAACGGTCGAGCAAGTCGGCACAGCCGACCCGGAAGTCCGACAGCCCGTGATGGTTCAACGACACGCCACCGCAGAGCCAGCGGTAGACGTCGTGGCTGTCGCAGAGCCGGTCCAGCGCCCGCGCGCTGCCAACGGCATCGCTCGCGGCGTACAGCCAAAGCGCCAGCAACAACCGTGGCGATGGCGCCGGATGGCCCGGCCTGTTTTCCCGTGCCTTGACGCGATCTTCCAGCTCGCTCAGGTCCAGCCCTTCGACATAAGCCCAGATCACCCGCGCTGGATGATCCTGCCCGATCAGGCTGTCGATATCGACCGCTCGCAATTCGACCTGATTGCGCACAGGCTCGCGCAGCCGAGGTGCGCCTTGCGGCACCGCTTCGGTTCGTGCCGACTGCTCCGGCAATTCACCAAAAAGTCCGTCGTCAGCCATCATCCTCTCCAGCAGATCAGTCTGCCCAGAGAATCACATTCGTCTGACGCGCGGTACAAAAGATTCACAGTCTCGTAGGACCTCCTACCCTTGGTCAAGGGGAACGTCCTTATAGGGCAATATGGTAGCGCCGTGCTCGATGCAGTCCAGGACGCTGCGCGCCGGCTTTGCCGGTGCCTTCGGCATCCTGGACAGCATCTGCGGGCGGCGCTCTGGCGCTCGGCAGGTCGGGACGAAGGAATGGTCGCCCGGCCGAACAAAGGAATGGGGCTCACCCGTTCGCGGAGTTCTTTGTGCCGTTATGGTCCGCATCGTATGGGGTCTGTCGCTTGAGCGTCGTGCACAGGGCAAAAAGCAAGCGATCTCCCACGCTGCGCAGAGCCCGCGCGTGACCGTGTCCTTTTCTGCGCAAGGCATCATACCGTCGCCTGCTGGCAGCGTCGTGTTGGATGGCGACACGCGACCAGTGATGGACGGCGCTCTGTAGCCGCCTGTTGCAGGCGAGGCGGCGGATCACGAAGCGTTGTTTGCCGCTTTGCCGCGTCACCGGCGCAGCCCCTGCCAAGGCGCGCAGAGCATGGTAATCTCGTCTGCGCAGGGGCTCTGCGGCCTCGGCGAGCAGTGTGGCGAGATTGATCCTGCCGATTCCTGGCCAGGAGCGTAGGATCGTCACGTCGCACTGCTCCGAGCTCTGCCCCGACGGCTTCTCCTCTCCTTCGAACTCGGCACATAGCCGGTCCAGGTTCTGATGAGCCTCTTTGATCTGCCGATTGACCAGGTGCAGACGTGCCGCCAGGCTGCGGATGTGAGCGCAGGCTGCCTCCGTCGTGCCGGGGGCTACGAACAGCGGTGCCTCGCGCAAAGTCCCGAGCACCGTCGCCGCATTGAGACGGCGGATACGATAGTCCCTGAGAACACCTGCGATGGCCTTCTCGCTGGCCTTGACCGCACTGGCGGGGGTCGGCACCTTCTGCCAAAGCGCCAGGAACCATTCGTCGGCGACATCGTCGGTCAACTTGGTGGCCTGGGGATAATATCGCCACAACTGCTGACGCAAGCGGTTGGCAAGCCGCGTGCGTTCCTGCTGCAGTTCGTCCGCCAGGCGCGACCACTCCCGTAGCTCAATCATCGCCGCATCGTCTGCCACAAGCCGACGGAAAGCAGCACGGTCAGTGCGCAGCGAGGCGCCGAGCACATGAGCATCGCGGCGGTCGTCCTTGGCACCGGCCACCGTGAAGCGATCGCGGAAGCGATCCAGTTGCTTGGGATTGATGGCAAACACCGCAAACCCGTGCTCGAGCAGCATCTCCACCACCGGGCCGTGCGGCATCTCGATCGCCACGGCGATCTGTCCCGGTGCGGCCTTGGTCTTCTCCAGCAGCCAGTCACGCAACTCCGTCAGCCCGGCGCCGCCATGGTCGAACTCGTGCTGCGCAACCTGTCTTCCCGCGGCATCCAGCAGGCAAACGCTATGGCTCCGCGTTGCCCAGTCGATCCCGACGAACCAGCGTACATCTTCGATCATTGTTGAGACCTCCTTGCTCGCAAGGCGGGCCACCACGATCCTGATCAGTCCCTGTACCGGCGCTCTTGGCGCGACCTCCTACCGGATCTCGATCGCGGTCGCTCCGCCGGGGCGCGGTTCCTACGTCGGTGCTCGAGGCACAGGTGGACAAGGCTGCTCCCGGCGGATCGGCCCGGACGGCCAGTCTACATCCGAAGGCCGCCACGAACCCCACAAGGGTACAGGGTGGGCAAAGCGCAGCGTGCCCACCACAAGCAGATGGTGGGCACGGCGCTAACGCGCCTTTGCCCACCCTACGAGACCGATGCCAAGCCCTCACTCCGCCAGTTGAAACCGTTCGAAGCGATCGAGCTCCTCCTCGATCACGCGCTTCAGCTCCTTGCGGCCCGCCGTCTTCCTGCCCTGCCCGACCCAGGTCCATTTCTGCATCAAGAGCTTCTTGTTCTGCCGGTCGGTCTTGAGATCGAGCGCGGCGACGATCTCGTCGCCGACCAGCACGGGCAGCGCGAAATAGCCGAGCTTGCGCTTGGCCTTCGGCACATAGGCCTCGAACAGATGGTTGTAGCCGAAGATGAGGTTGGTACGCTTGCGCTGGATGATCAGGGGATCGAACGGCGAAAGGATGTGGACGAGATCGGGCGATACCTCATGCGGCTCGAGCGCTGCGGGCGAGGCCCAGTGCTCCTGCTTGCCGGCGCCCTCGATCGCGACAGGCACGAGCTCGCCGCGGCGGACGCGCGAGGCGATCAGGCGCGCGACCGGCTTCTTGCTCGGCGCATCGAGATGGCAGACCGAATCGAGGCTGACCACGCCCTGCGAGCGCAGCGCGCGATCGAGCAGATAGGCCGTGATCTCGCTTGCCGGCGCCGCCTTCGGCAGCCTGTCCCAGCCGAAATGACGCGTCGTCAGCTCATAGGTCTTGAGCATGCCCTGGCGCTCGCTGATGGTGACGGCGCCGGTATAGAAGGCGAGCTGCAGCGCCCGCTTCGACGGCTTGCGGCTCTGCCACAGATGCTCCTTCTCGACGAGCACGTCGTCGTCGATGTCACGGATCGTCAGCGGCCCGGTGCGCAGCAGCCGCATCACCTTGCGCGTGTCGGCCGGCTTCACCGCGGCGAACCATTTGTGCCCCTCGCGGCGGTGCTCGCGCATCGCCGGCAGGAAGAAGCGGAAGTCGTTCGCCGGCACGTAGGAGAGCGCGTGCGTCCAGTACTCGAACACGGTCTTGTCGATGCTCTGGGCATGGCGCAGATCGGCGCGGTGGTAGGACGGGATCCGGCTGAACAGGATGTGGTGATGGCAGCGCTCGATGACGTTGATGGTTGTCGATCTGCACATAGCCGAGATGGGCGACAGCGGCCGCGGCGGCCTGTGCGCCTTCGCCGAACGGGGCGCGCTGATCCAGCCGCTGGGCATGCAGCCAGATCTGCCGGGCCTGTGTCGTGGTGAGCGGGAGTGGTTTGGGCGCGCGAGACATTGCGAGGAGGAATGTAGCGAGATTCGCGCCGGGAGAAAGAACCTGAGCAGAATCGAAAAAGAAAAAGCCGCGCTGCCATCTGCTGCCAGCGCGGCCAGAACGTGCAAGTTCGGCAGGAAACCTTACTTCATCGCCATCGATTTTTCGGCGCTCATGTAGTGCTTGCAGGCGGCGCTCATGTTGCCTTTGCTCATCTCGGAATTGGCCGAGGCCATCGACTTCCTCGCTGCCATCTTGCCCGGCGTGTCTTCGCCGCCCAGCCCGCCAACGAGCTTTGCCATGTTCGCACTGGTGCATGCCATCTTGGCGGCGGATGCGGGAGACAGAGCAAGTGCAACGAACGTTGCCGCGAGCAACAGGGTCTTCATCAATTTCTCCTCCGGAAACGAAGCCGGCTACATGCCGGCCAACGCAGCATCCATCTTTCCCGGACAAACGGCTCGCAGAGAAGATATTTTCGTTGCGCCTAACGTGCGGCTTTTGGGCGCTCCCCGACGCTGCCGGTCGCCACATCGGGTTCACACGACGCCTTGCCGCGCCCCTCCGACTGGCACCGATAGACGCTGCCGGTGAGACGATCGACCAGCCAGATGTTCTCCTCGGTCGGCCCTTCCAGGCCGACATAGCGGGAGGTCAGCCCCGTGATCAGTGTCGACAGCAGGATCGCCACCGCGATCATCGCCGCGCCGATATAGATGGGCATTGTGCTCGGGGTCACTGTCCGGTCCGGCGGGCCGCTGCGATGGAACTGATAGTCGCGCTGATAGTCACTTGGCCTCGGCACAGGACGGAACTCGCCTCCCTTCGCGTCAAATTGTCGAATGATTGAAGCGTGCTAGGCGGGCATCTGGTCGAATTCTTGTTCGCGGGCGGGCGGTGCGGCGACGCCTTTGCGACGTTCGGGTTTCCCGGAACCCGCGACTGCCGGCCCGAAAGCAGACTGCGAACGATCGAACCGGACCAGAGTGCCCTCGGCTCGTCGTTTCGAATGTGACCAAGATCACATCGACGCCGTTGAACCTGCCCTAGGCTCGCAGCATCAAATCGCCATCAGGCGTAACAGCGAGGATACGACAATGACCCGTTTTGATAAATTCTTTGGACTGAAGGCGATAACCCTCTCCGCAGCCCTGTCGATGACGGCGGGCCTTGCGCTGGCCGGCGACAACAACTTCTCCGCCGACCAGATCGTCGATGCGCTGAAGCCGAAGCCGGCGACGCGCGGCCTGTCCGTTGGCCCCCAGGCCGACACGACCGTGCAGGCCAAGGAAGCGACCTTCCTGAACACCGTGCGGAACCGCTCGACCCGGTCGCTCTCGACGGGCGAGCGCGAGCAGATCGCCGAGCTCGCTGCGACCAAGCCGAAGATCGATCTGGAGATCCAGTTCGACTACAACTCGGCCGACATCGCCAAGACGTCGGTGGCCTCGGTCCAGGCGCTCGGCAAGGCGCTGTCCGATCCGGCGCTGAAGGGCTCGACCTTCGTCGTCGCCGGCCACACCGACGCGACGGGTGGCGAAGCATACAATCAAGGTCTCTCCGAACGGCGCGCCGACACCATCAAGAAGTACCTGATGCAGAATTACGGCCTCAACGGCAACGATCTCGTCACCGTCGGCTACGGCGAGACCAAGCTGAAGGATGCAGCCAACGGCGCCGACCCGATCAACCGCCGGGTCCAGGTCGTGAACATGGACACCAAGACCGCGGCGAAGTAACTCTCCGCCCCTGGGTGAAACACGCCGCCTGCCGCAGCCCGGCAGGCGGCGAAATCATATCCAGCTTTGGAACAGCATCAGCCGGTTGAAGCTCCCCATCGAGGTGCCGACGAAGGCTGCGGAAATCGGCAGCATCACCGCAAAGCCGGCCGCGGCGATGCCGACATAGACCCACAGCAGCCAGCGCGGCAGCCCATCGCGGCGCATTGCATAGACCAGCGCCAGCGACGCCGCTGTCGCGGCCGGCAGATAGTAGTAGATGAAGCCCAGCGTGCGCGGCAGCAACGCCCAGGCGAGCCAGGGGCCGAAGTAGAATGCCGCGATCAGGAATGCCTCCCAGCGCCGCGCCACGATGAAGTCGCGCAGCACGATGGCGAGTGCGAGCAGTGCCGGCCACAGCACGAGGGGATTGCCGAGGAAGACGATCGCAGCGACATGGTCCTCCGCCGTCTTGTCGAACAGGAACCAGACCGGGCGCGCGAGCAGCGGCCAGGACGGCCATGCGCTCATATAGGTGTGGCCGGCGATGGCCGTCGTGGTGTTGTCGGCAAAGATCCGCCGCTGCGCCTCGATCAAGTCCGGCAGTGACAATCCGTAGAGCGGAACGAAGGCGGCAAGATAAGTCATGCCCGGCAGGACGGCGAAGCAGAGCGCGACATGATGCAGCTTCAGGCCGGGCCAAAGCTCCGGCCGATACCAGTCGTCCGGCTTTGCATCGGCGAACAGCGTGTGCCAGCCCTGCATCAGGCGGATCACGGCAACGGCGACGATGCAGACGCCGAGCGGGAACAGGCCGCTCCATTTACACGCGGCCGCAAGGCCGAACAGGCTGCCCGCCACCGCGAACAGCGCTTGCGGCCGCTCCCTGCGAAACCCATGCATGAAGGCGGCGGTCGCGAGCAGGCCGAAGCCGAGCGCGAAGATGTCCAGCATCGCGATGCGCGCCTGCACGTAGAGCATCTGGTTGAAGGCCGCGATCAGCGCGGCGGCGATCGCCGGCGACTGCCCTGCGAACAGCGCGAGTCCGCACAGATAGATCGCGACGATCGCGAGCGCGCCGAACAAGGTCGCGGGATAACGCCAGCCGAGCGCGCTGTCGCCGAAGGTTGCGATCGATGCCGCGATCAGCTCCTTGGCCAGCGGCGGATG
Source organism: Bradyrhizobium sp. USDA 372 (assembly GCF_053629095.1). Lineage (NCBI taxonomy): Bacteria > Pseudomonadati > Pseudomonadota > Alphaproteobacteria > Hyphomicrobiales > Nitrobacteraceae > Bradyrhizobium > Bradyrhizobium sp. USDA 372. The sequence continues at coordinate 2,408,846 of NZ_JBRJHR010000001.1, forward strand.
CATCGGATTGAGCATCGGCTGCGACATCGCAGGCGCCAGCATCTGGCGCGCCGCCGGCACGTAATGCACCTCGTCGAAGACGAATTTTTCCGGCGTGGTCACGCCGATCAGCAGCGCCAGATGCGCGATCAGGAAGATCGCGACAGCGATCACTGCGCTCCGCGACACCGCCGGAACCGCAGGCAATTCGAGCGTCTTTTGTGGGGCTGTCTTGCGTGGCAAATTGGCTGCACCGCGGAGAAAAAGAAACTGCTCCTCGTCATTGAACGCATTCTGCCGCAACTGTCACTAAGCATGACGCACGTCCTGCGCCGCTTGTGATAATTCCGCCACATCAGAAGCGTGCGCGATCCGGTACGATCAGGGACACATCGATCGGTTGCGAAATGAATTTGCGTTTTTGGCTATTACCCACACTGCTCACGGCCGCAATCTGCGCGGCGTCCGGCGCCAAGGCGCAGACGCGCGTCGGCGAGGCCGTCGTGATTCAGAACGAAGTGGTGCGCGTCGCCGCGACCACGACGCCGATCAATGTCGGCGACAGCATGCTGCGCGACGAGACCGTGCGGACCGGCGCCGACAGCGCGGCGCGTTTCGTGATGGCCGACAGCACCAACCTGTCGCTTGGCCCGAGCGCAACGCTGAAGCTCGACCGCACCGTCTTCAACGACGAGCACAGCTATCGTGACGTCGCGATCCGCATGACCACCGGCGCCTTCCGCTTCGTCACCGGACGCTCCGACAAGGCCGCCTACAAGATCACGACGCCGCTCGCCACCATCGGCGTGCGCGGCACCACGCTCGACATTCTCTCGCAGCGCGGGCGCTCCGTCGTCGTGCTTCAGGACGGCGCGGCCAGCGTCTGCACGAAGAGCGGCCAGTGCGTGCAACTCACGCAGCCCGGCGACACCGCCATCATCACCTCGACCGGCGGCAAGGTGAGCATCACCAAGACCAACACGCCGCCCTGGACCTTCGCCGCCAATTGCGCCGCGAGCGCCGGGTTATGCGCGGTCAACCAGTACGCCGGCGCCTCGCCGACCATCACGCCCGCCGTCCAGGACGACGGCATGCTGTGCGGGCGGTGACGATGGCGCCCCCCGGCTTCGGACGAATCATCCTGTCGGGCGCGTTGATCGCGGCGGCCGTTCTTGCCTTCGCGACGCTCAACGCGCGTCCGGCTACAGCCCAAGCGTCGTGCCAGTCCGAGTGTACCCAGCCGACGCCAACGCCTACATATTCTCCCTCACCTTCGCCCTCCCCGTCGCCGAGCCCCTATCCGTCGCCCACGCCCAGCCCGTATCCGTCGCCGAGCCCGACACCGACCGGCGCGGATTCCAGCAGCAATTCGATCGGCGGTCTCGCCAATCAGCGCTTCAACCAGATGATCACCAACCGGGTGCTCGGCACGGTGCTGCTCGGTGTCAACGAGCAGGTCAATTGCAGCGACTGCATCAGCGCGTTCGGCTCCGCCGGCTCGTTCTCGGCCGGCATCCACGGCCGCAAGGAGCTGACCAACAATCTGTCGCTGCTCGCCGGCATCGCCTACACGCATTACAACGAGGGCGGCTACAAGATCACGAGCGCACCGATCGGCGCCTTCGCGCTGCGCTATGACTTCACCGACTGGGGCTCGTCGCGCCCGTTCTTCGACGTCGGCGCGATCCTGACGCCGTGGGAGAAGGCGCGCTACACGCGCAGCTACGACACCAGTCTCGGCCCGGTGAGCGTGACGAGCTCGACCAACGCGTCCAACTACGCCGTTTACGGCCGCGCCGGCTGGATGAGCCGCCTCTCGCCGCGCGACGAGGTCGCGGCCTCGATCGAGGTCTGGCAGCTCTGGCAACGCGTCTCCAGCTATAGCGACGGCGCGGTGGCATTCAATCCGTTCGACGCCCGCATCGCTGATGGCACCGACCGCACCAGCCTCGTCAAGATCGGCGGCCAGTGGACGCATCTGTTCGGCAGCAACATCGAGACCAACATCAATGGCGGCTGGGTGCAGTCCTTTGCGAGCCACAGCGGCATCGTCGCCACCGTGACCGGCCAGGGCACGGTGGTGCCGACCATCGGCAACCAGGGCTGGTTCGAATATGGCGGCCGGCTCGGCTTCCGCGTGCAGAAGGGCTGGATCGTTGACCTCTTCGCCAACGGTACGCTCGGCCCGCAGCCGGTCGGCAACACCATCCATGGCGGCGTGGGGCTGAGGATCAATTATTGAGACAGTTTCATAGGGTGGGCAAAGCGTGGTGTGCTCACCACTCTCAATCGGACATAGATGGTGGGCACGGCGCAAGACCGCCTTTGCCCACCCTACGCCACCTAGGTTGACGTCAGACCGCCGACTTGCCTTCGAACGCGCGCCGCAACACCTCGACGTCCAGCTTCACCATCTTCATCATCGCCTGCATTGCGCGCGCGGCTGCGGCCTTGTCGGGGCTCGACAGGAACTCGAACATCACCTTCGGCACGACCTGCCAGGCCACGCCCCAGCGATCCCTCAGCCAGCCGCACTGCTCCGCCTTGCCGCCATGGGCGAGGAACGCGTTCCAGACGCTGTCGACCTGGGCCTGGTCGTCGCAATGGATCATCAGCGAGATCGCATGGGTGTATTCCATCTTCATGCCGCCATTGAGCGCGACCAGCGGCTGCCCGGCCACCGTGAACTCGACGACGAGCACGGAGCCTTCCTTGCCGGACGGGCCGTCCGCAACGTTGCGCTGAACGTGCGTGATCGCCGAATTCGGGACCAGCGAGACGTAGAATTTTGCAGCGTCCTCGGCATCGCCGTTGAACCACATGCAGGGCACGAGCTTGGACATGATGAATGCTCCTCGTGAGGTCTATGGGTGTCTGCTCAGGCGTTCGCCAAGTCGGGCTGCAGAGGGGCGGCCGCAAGATCCATCCAGTTCACGCCCCACATGTGCCCGTCCGGATCCTCGAAGCTGCGGCCGTACATGAAGCTGTATTCGTCCTTCGGGCCGGGATCGGCCACCCCGCCCGCCGCCTCCGCCTTGCCGACGATCTCGTCGACCTCGTTGCGGCTGTCCGCGGACAGGCAAAACAGCACCTGGTTCGAGGTCCTGGCGTCCGCGATCGGCTTCGGCGTGAACTGGCGGAATTTGTCGTGGGTCAGCAGCATGGCGAAGATGGTCTCGGAAAAGACCATGCAGCTCGCGGTGTCGTCGCTGAATTGCGGGTTCTTGACCGCGCCGACGGCCTCGTAGAAGGCGGTCGCGCGCTTGAGGTCGGTCACCGGCAGGTTGACGAAGATCATCTTGGGCATCGGAAGCTCCTTGGCGGGGTTCTGCCCAAGGACGGACGGCCAGGCCGCTATCCGACACCGCTTCCGACAATTTTTTTGACCCCGATCCGCGGGGTCTGTCGCACCGCCCCCGCCCCCTGAAGGGTCTTACTTCTTCTCGTTGGGATCGCGGTGCACCGGGTCGATCCATAGCACGGTCTCGGGCTTCTCGACCGGCTCGATGTCGAGGTTGATCGCCACCGCCTCGCCGTCGCTGCGCACCAGCACGCATTCCAGCACCTCGTCCGGGCTGGCATTGATCTCCTGATGCGGCACGTAAGGCGGGACGAAGATGAAATCGCCGGGGCCGGCCTCCGCGGTGAACTGCAGGCTCTCGCCCCAACGCATGCGCGCCTTGCCCTTCACGACGTAGATGACGCTTTCGAGATGGCCGTGGTGATGCGCGCCGGTCTTGGCGTCCGGCCTGATGCTGACGGTGCCCGCCCACAATTTCTGGGCGCCGACGCGGGCGAAATTGATCGCGGCTGCACGGTCCATGCCCGCTGTCGACGGCACATTGGTATCGAGCTGATTGCCGGGAATGACGCGAACGCCGTCATGTTTCCAGCGGTCATCATGATGATGACCATGGTCATGGTGGGAATGCGAATGGTCATGGCCGGTCATGGGACTTGCTTTCTGTTGGTTCCGTGCGCGGCAAACTAACCCAAAGCCGCAGCCGCAAGCCATACCAAAATCGGAACCCTCGTAGCCGCCCAGCGTTGTCATTCCAAGCAACTCGAAAGGAGATCTTCATGGGCAGCACGACCGACAAGATCAAGGGCGCCGCCAACGAGGCGATCGGCAAGGCCAAGCAGGGCGTCGGTGAAGCCACCGGATCCGATCGCATGAAGGGCGAGGGCGTCGTGCAGGAAGTGAAGGGCAAGGGCCAGCAGGCCATGGGCGATGCCAAGGACGCCGCAAAGGATGCGATGGATCGCGCCGCCGCTGCGGCTCGCCGCGCCGCGGAGTGACGCGCGTAAGATTGAAAATGAAAAGACCGGCCGCAGGGCCGGTCTTTTTGTTGTGCCGTCACTTCACCGCGAGCAATTCCACGTCGAACATCAGCGTCGCGTTCGGCGGGATCACGCCGCCGGCACCGCGGGCACCATAGCCGAGCTGCGGCGGGATGATCAGCGTGCGCTTGCCGCCGACCTTCATCGAGGCGACGCCCTCGTCCCAGCCGGCGATGACGCGGCCCTTACCGATCGGAAACTCGAACGGCTCCTTGCGGTCGACCGACGAGTCGAATTTCTTGCCCTTCTGACCGTTCTCATAGAGCCAGCCGGTGTAGTGCATCACGCAGATCTGGCCGGGCTGCGGCGAGGCACCGGTGCCGACGGTGGAGTCGATGATCTGCAAGCCTGAAGCTGTGGTCATGGTCTTTCCTGCGGTCTGGGCCGAGGCCGTGGTGGAAACGAAATGCGACACGCTGGCGATCACGGTGATCGCGAGTGCCGACATCAGGGCGAGGAGCGCGCGCTGGAAACGCTGCATTAAACACCTTCCGTTTGAGGCGGGAGGTGTCTAACCCAAGGCGGTCGCCGTTTCCACCCCTTTAGACCTCGATATTTTCCAGCCGCACCGGCAGCTTGCGGATGCGCTGGCCGGTGGCGTGATAGATCGCGTTGCAGATCGCCGCATTGGTGCCGACATTGGCCAGCTCGCCGAGGCCCTTGGCGCCCACCGGATTGATGTGATCGTCCTGCTCGGACAGCATGATCACCTCGACGCCGGGCACATCTGCATTCACGGGCACGAGGTAGTCGGCGAGATTGTCGTTGACGTAACGCGCATTGCGCTCGTCGATCTCGGTGGCCTCCAGCAGCGCCGAGGACATGCCCCAGATCAGGCCACCCATGAGCTGGCTGCGTGCGGTGCGCGGATTCATGATCCTGCCTGCCGCGAACGCGCCGACCAGGCGGGGGCAGCGGATCTCGTGCGTGAAGCGATTGACGCGGACCTCGACGAATTCGGCGCCGAAGGCGTAGGCGATCTTGTCCTTCATTTGGTGGCCGCCGACCAGCCGCACCTGCCCATTGTGCATGGCGCGGAAGGAGTCCATCGGCGCGCCTTCCGGCTTCCACTCGCCATATTCTTCGACCACGCCGACGCCGAGCGCATCGAACGCCTTCTCGATATCGAGCGGACGATCGCCCTTGGCCGCCTGGGTCGACGGTGCCGGGCTGATGCCGACGGTCTCCTTGGCCTTGTCGGCGAGGCTGTCGCTCGGCATCACCGCCTTGAGCAGGCGCTGTCGGATCTGATCGCACACCATCATCACGGCCGAGCAGGTGCTGGCGGTCGAGTTGGAGCCGCCGGCAACCGGCGCGGGCGGCAAGTCGCTGTCGCCCATGAAGACCGCGACCTTCTCCAGTGGCACGCCGAGCCGCTCGGCCGCAGTCTGGGCGATGACGGTGTAGGCGCCGGTGCCGATCTCGTGGCCGGCGATCTCGACGCGAGTGCGGCCGTCGCGCTGCAGTCGCACGCGTGCGGCGGACGGCGCCATCGCCGTCGGATAGCAGGTGGCAGCGCAGCCGTAGCCGATCAACCAGTCGCCATCGGACATCGATTTCGGTTGTGGCGATCGCTGCGACCAGCCGAACGCCCTGGCGGCTTCGTCGAAGCACGCCATGAGCGATCGCGACGTGTAGGGCTTGCCGTCAATGGGATCCCTGGTGGCGTCGTTGATACGGCGAAGCTCGACCGGATCCATGTTCAGTTTGACGGCGAGTTCGTCCAGCGCGCTCTCCAGCGCGAACAGATACGGTACCTCCGGGGGCGACCGCATGAAGCCGGGCGTGTTGCGATCGGCGCGCACGATCGAGACCAGGCTGTCCACGTTCGGACAGGCATAGAGCCGAGTCGTGGTCTTGGTGCCGCCGACGCAATAGGCATCGGGGCGCGAGGAGACTTCAGCCCCCTCATGCCTCAAAGCGACCAGCTTGCCGTCCCGGCTGGCACCAAGCTTGATCTCATGCCGCGTCTCGGCGCGGTAGGTCGCGATGGTAAAGCCCTGGTCGCGGGTCGGGACCAGCTTGATGGGGCGGTTCAGGCGCTTGGCAATGGCGGCGATGATGGCGGTCCGCGGTGTCATCGAGCCCCGCGAACCAAATCCGCCGCCGACATAGGGATTGACCACGCGCACCTTGTCGGCGTCGATGCCGAGCTGCTCGGCCACGCCGTTCTTCAGGCCATAGACATACTGGCTGCCCTCGTAGATGACGAGATGGTCGCCCATCCAGGCGCAGCTGGTCGTGAACAGCTCCATCGGATTGTGATGCTGGGTCGGCGTCTCGTAGGAGGCGATGAGCTTGACCTCGGCCGCATCGAACGCCGTGGCGAAATCACCGATCTTCGGGTCCTCCTTGAACTGCGAGTTTTGTCCTTTCGCGACGGCTGTCGTCGTCCCCGGCGAATCGAAGGTCGCGCTGGGTGCGGCAGCCGTGTAGCTGACCTTGACGCGGTTGGCCGCCTCGCGCGCGGCCTCGTAACTCTCCGCGACCACCACGGCTATGATCTGGCCGTCATGGGCGATCTCGGCCGATTTCAGCGGCTGGATCGTGGTGCCGGCATAGCCGCCATTGCTGAACAGCTTCGGGTCCTTCAGCTTCGGGGCGTTCTCGTGCGTGACGATGTCGATCACGCCGCGGACGCGCTTGGCATCGTCAAACTCGAAGCGGTCGATGCGGCCCTTGGCGATGGCACTGGTGACCAGGAACGCGTAGGCCGGGTTGTCCAGCGGCATATCGGAGGCATAGGTCGCCCGCCCCGTGACCTTTGCGGCCGCATCATAGCGCGGCACGGGCTGCCCCATATTCGTCTTGGGCCCGGGAGCTGCAGCGGTCATGATCAGATCTCCATCGTTACTGCCTGCTGGAGCGCGCGTGCCACCACACGCTTGCCGAGCGCGATCTTGAAGCCGTTGTGCCGGCGGCCGCGGGCATCAGCAAAGGCGGCCTCGGCGACGCGCTGTGCCAGCGCCTCGTCGAACTTCTGTCCCTTCAACAGCGCCTCCGCCTCACGCGCGCGCCAGGGCACGGTGGCGACGCCGCCGAGCGCGACGCGAGCGTCCCGAATTGTGCCATCCCGGACGTCGAGCGCTATCGCAGCTGATGACAGTGCGAATTCGAAGGATTGCCGGTCGCGCGTCTTGAGATACACCGAGCGCGGCCAGCGGCCGGAAATCGAGAATGCCGAGATAAGCTCGCCGGGCTGAAGCGCAGTCTCGATATCAGGCGTGCTGCCCGGCGCCTTGTGAAGCTGCGCGAACGGCATGCTGCGCGTACCGGCCTTGCCGGTGATCTCGACCATCGCATCGAGCGCGATCAGCGCCTGCGCGAAATCGCCGGGATAGGTCGCGACGCAATGTTCGGAGACGCCGAGCACCGCATGCATGCGGTTGATACCATCCATTGCGGCACAGCCGGAGCCGGGATTGCGCTTGTTGCAGTTCTCATAAGAGACATCGCGAAAGTAGTTGCAGCGCGTCCGCTGCATCACGTTGCCGCCGAGCGTTGCCATGTTGCGCAGCTGGGCGCTGGCGGCGAGCTTCAGCGAATCCGCGATCACCGGATAGCTGCGCTGGATCTCGGCATGCGCGGCGACGTCGGACATCCTTGCCAGCGCGCCGAGGCGCAAGCCATCGTCGCCTGGCGCGATCGCCGACCAGGCGTTGGCCAGCGGATTGATGTCGACGATCGCAGTGGGCCGCATCACGTCGAGCTTCATCAGATCGATCAGCGTGGTGCCGCCGGCAAGCGGCTGCGCCGACGCCTTCGTCAGCGGATCGTTGGCAGCCGCGGCGGCGCCGAGCGCTCGCACGGCCGTGTCGGGGTCTGATGCTCTCTGGTACGAAAACGGTCGCATGCGCCTAGCCTTTCATGATCTCGGGCGCGGCCTGCTTCACGGCGGCGACGATGTTGGGATAGGCGGCGCAGCGGCAGATGTTGCCGCTCATGTATTCGCGGATGTCGGCCTCGCTGCCGGCATGGCCCTCCTTCACGCACGCGATCGCCGACATGATCTGACCGGGCGTGCAATAGCCGCACTGGAACGCATCATGGTCAATGAAGGCCTGCTGCATCGGGTGCAAGCGGTCGTCGGTGGCGAGGCCTTCGATGGTCGTGATCTCCTGCCCTTCGGCGGCGAGGGCCAGCGTCAGGCACGACACCACGCGGCGATCGTCGATCAGCACCGTGCAGGCGCCGCACTGGCCGTGGTCGCAGCCCTTCTTGCTGCCGGTGAGCTTGAGATGTTCGCGTAAGGCATCGAGCACCGTGGCGCGCGCATCGATGCTCAGGCGCTTGTCCGTGCCGTTGACGCGCAGCGTGACCTCGACGGGAAGCGACGGATCCTGCGCCGCTGGCGCCCGCGCGTCGTCGGGCGCCGCGCGCGCCGTCATCGGAATCAGCGCGCTGCCAGCCGCGCCGGCCATGAAGGCGCGTCGGTCGAATCCGGATGATCTGGAACCTGGTTTGTCGGGCATGGCAGGCCTCCGCCGCTGATCTGCTAGATTAAAGCAGCGCACGCCTGCACCGCTCATCGCCCCTTAACCGGAAGCAATGAGTGCAGTTCCGAATGAGAGAAGGGCGGCACAGCAAATGCCGCGCCGCCCTTCGTCAACTTTTCCTGATCTCGCGTGGGGAACTACGCGGCCGATCAATAACCCAGCGCGCAGCCGTCCTTGCGGGGATCGGAGCCGCCGGTGAGCGTGCCCTTGTCCCAATCGATCCAGATCGCCTGGGCGCCGCCGAGCGGGCCGACCACGCTGGTCGTCTTGTGGCCGAGCTTCTTCAGGCCCTCGACGATGGCGGCCGGCACGCTGTCCTCGAGCTGATACTGGCCCTCGTAGTGCAGACCGCGCGGCATGTCGATCGCCTCCTGCACGTCGCAGCCGTAGTCGAGGATGTTGGTCAGAAGGTGAGTTTGGCCGGTCGGCTGGTACTGGCCGCCCATGACCGCGAACGACATCGTGGAACGGCCGCCCTTGGTGAGCAGGCCCGGCATGATCGTGTGCAGCGGGCGCTTGCCGCCTTCGATGCAGTTGGGGTGGCCCGGCTGGATGCGGAAGCCGCCGGCGCGATTCTGGAACAAGACACCGGTCTTGTTCGAGACGATCGCCGAGCCGAAGGAATGCGCAACCGAGTTGATGAACGAGCAGACGTTGCGGTCCTTGTCTACGACCGTGATGTAGATGGTCGAGGGATTCATCGGCGGCGCGACGTTCGGCAGGTCGAGCATGCCGTCCATGCGGATCTTGCTGATGTACTCGTCGGCAAAGCCCTTCTCGAGCATCTCGGCGACGTTGATCTTCATGTGCGCAGGCGAGGCGACATGCATCTCGCGGTTCATGTAGGCGATGCGTGCCGCTTCCGCCTCGAGATGGAAGCGCTCGACGCTCACTGGCGCATACTTGGTCAGATCGAAGCGCGACAGGATGTTGAGCATCAAGAGCGCGGTGACGCCCGGGCCGTTCGGCGGGCACTGCCAGACGTCGTAGCCCTTGTACATGGTGCCGATCGGCGTGGTCACTTCGGTCGTGTGCACGGCGAAATCGTCGAGCGTGTGCAGGCCACCGATGCCCCTGAGGGTCTCGACCATGTCCTCCGCGATCTCGCCCTTGTAGAAGGCGTCGCGGCCGTTCTTGGCGATCGCGCGCAGCGTCTTGCCGAGCTCGGCCTGGCGGATGACGTCGCCTGCGACCGGCGGCTGGCCGCCCGGCAACAAATAGCGCACGGTGTTGGTGCCATTCTTCAGCTTCTCGAACTGGTTCTTCCAGTCGAAGGCGATGCGGGGCGCGACGACATAACCTTCCTCGGCCGCCTTGATCGCAGGCTGCAGCAGCCGGTCGAAACCGAACTTGCCGTGTTCGCGCAGCACGGTGGCAAAGGCGTCGATCACGCCGGGGATCGAAACCGCATGCGCCGAGGTGAGCGGCACGGAGTTGATCTTGCGCTCGAGATACCAGTCGGCATTCGCCGCCTTCGGCGCGCGGCCGGAGCCGTTATAGGCGACGATCTTGCCCTCGCCCCGCGGCTGGATCAGCGCAAAGCAATCCCCGCCGATGCCGGTCGATTGCGGCTCGATCACGCCGAGCAGGGCCGAGCCGGCGACCGCCGCGTCCACCGCGGTGCCGCCCTCGCGCAGCACCTCGATCGCGGCGAGCGAGGCCTGCGGATGCGAGGTCGCCACCATCGCGTTGGTGGCGTGGACCGTGGACCTGCCGGGGAAATGGAAGTTTCTCATCGAATGTCTTGCTCTCTTGGCCGTCGGCGCGATGGGCGCGCCATCTCGAAAAACCGCGTCTACATGACACATTCCCGCCCGGCGGGGCAATGCTGGCATACCAGGAAAATGGCAGCCATCCGCTGGGCGTATAGACCTTTTTCCGGCTTTCGCGATGCGGGTTTTCCGGGCGCCGGCCGCCTGCTAAACGAGCGGCCATGAAAACGGCTTACACGGTCTGCGCCTTCTATCAATTCGTCGCCCTCCCGGATTACCGCGAGCTGCGCGAGCCGCTGCGCGCTTGCTGCGCCGGACTTGGGCTGAAGGGCAGCGTGCTGCTGGCGCAGGAGGGCATCAACGGCACGATCGCCGGCGCAGCGGAGGCGATCGACGCCTTCGCTCGTGAGCTCGCACAGGGCGACATGTTCGGCGGCAGGCTGAACAATCTCGAATTGAAATTCTCCGCTGCGGAGGCGATGCCGTTCGGACGGCTGAAGGTGCGGCTGAAGAAGGAGATCGTCACGCTGGGCGATGCGGCCGCCGATCCGACCCGCCAGGTCGGCACCTATGTCGATGCGCGCGATTGGAACGCGCTGATCGCGGCACCCGACACGCTCGTGCTCGACACCCGCAACGCCTTCGAGGTCGCGATGGGGACGTTCGAGGGCGCGGTCGATCCCGGCATCACGAGCTTCGGGCAGTTCAAGGACTTTGCCGCCGAGCAGCTCGATCCGGCACGGCACCGCAGGATCGCGATGTTCTGCACCGGCGGCATTCGCTGCGAGAAGGCGAGCGCGCATCTGCTCGCACGCGGCTTTGCCGAGGTCTATCACCTCAAGGGTGGCATCCTGAAATATCTGGAAGAGGTGCCGGAGGCGCAGAGCCGCTGGCGCGGCGAATGCTTCGTGTTCGACGAGCGCGTGGCGCTCGGCCACGGCTTGCGCGAGCGAAACAAGGACGTAACGCGTGACGAATGAGATCAAGAAGCTGAGCGAGCGCATCGACACGCTGGAGACGCGTCTCGCCTATCAGGACGACACGATCGAGACGTTGAACCAGACCATCACCGCGCAGTGGAAGCAGATCGACAGGCTGACGCGGCAGATCGCGGAGCTCAATGCTCGGCTGCAGGAGGCCGAGGCAAATGCGCCAGGGCCTGCCAACGAGCCTCCGCCGCATTATTGAGCGGTGTTACTGTCCGGACGCCTTGGGCAGCAGGTCCATGACCTCGCCGGACGTCACCAGGCGGTTGCGGCCTGCGGCCTTTGCGGCATAGAGCGCCCGGTCGGCAGCTTCGACCAGCGCAGCGACTCCCGCGGTTCGTTCGAACGCCGGCCGGCAGGCTGCGCCGCCGAGCGAGGCAGTGACGCATCCGGCCGCCAGGTTGCTGCCATGAGCGAGGCCGGCCTCGTGAATGGCGCTGCGGATCCGTTCGCCGACCGCGGCGCAGCCGGCGGCGTCGATGTTCGGCAGCAGCATGGCGAATTCCTCACCGCCATAACGCGCGGCCAGATCGCCGGCGCGCTGCGCTTCGGCCGCGATGATCTTTGCGATCAGGCGCAGGCACGCATCGCCCGCGGGATGGCCGTATTCGTCGTTGTAGGCCTTGAAGTGGTCCACATCGATCATCAGCAAGGCAAGGCTAGATCGCTCGCGATAGGCACGCGCCCATTCCTCCTTCAGACGCTCGTCGAAGCGGCGGCGATTGGCAAGGCCGGTGAGGCTGTCCTCGATCGCCAGCGTCTCGAGTCTGGTTTCCAGCTTCTTGTGCTCGGTGATGTCGCGGGAGATCGCGACCACACCGTCGACGCGGCCATCGTCCTTGCGCGTCACCCGCATGGTCGATTCCAGCCAGATCTCGCCGTTCTGCCGGTGCGAGTTGCGGTAGGTGAGACGCGCCTCCTCCTTCTCGCCGCGCTTCATGGCGTCGACGATCGCCTTGACCTCCGGCAGATCCTCCGGATTGACACCCGCGAGGGCCGGCGAACCGATCAGCTGATTTGGACGCCAGCCGACGACGCGGACCGACGAGGGCGAGACATAGCGCAGCCGCTCATCGAGGCCGATGCGGGTCACCATGTCGCTGGAGCCTTCGGCCAGCAGGCGGAAATGCGCCTCCGTCTCGGCCAGCGCGACGGCCATGCGCTGGCCGCGCTGCAACTGCCGCACCAGCACGCCGCCGATCACCGCGATCAGCATCACCAGCGCGAGCACGTAGAGCATGCGGGAGATTGCCGCCGCCCGCCAGGGCGCGAGCAACTCGTCCTTGTCGACGGTGGCGAGCAGGAGGAGCGGGAAGCGGCTGCTGCGATTGAAGAAGCTGACGCGTTCGGCGCCGTCCAGCGGCGACTTGAAATGATAGGCGCCGCTCGGCCGTTGCAGGCTCGGCTCGCGGAACAGCGGCTTGTCGGCGACGCTACGCCCGACGAATGTCTCGTTGCTGGGATTGCGCGCGACGATCAGGCCGTCGCCATGCGCCAGTGACACGGAGCTGTTGCGGCCGATCTCGAACTGCTCGTAGAAATGCGACAGATATTTCGAGCTGATGGTCGCGAGCACCACGCCGCCGAAGCTGCCGTCCTGCTTGTTGAAGCGGCGTGACAGGGTGACGACCCATTCGCCGTCCAGCAGGCTCTTCACGGGACGGCCGACATGGGCCTCGCGCTTCGGCGAAAGCTGGTGATATCGGAAGAAAGCATCGTCGCTGAAGGTGGCGCCGGTCGTACCGGGCGAGGTCAGCCAGTTGCCCTGATCGTCGATGATGGCGAGGCTGTGAATGCGCGCGATCGCCTTCTTGCGCGCGTCCAGCAAGGTGCGCAGCTTCGCGATCGTGGCCGGCGCTGTGCCGTCCATCTCCAACCGGCTGACCACGCCGACGACGCCGGAATCCAAGAGATCGAGGCTGTCCTCGGCATGCTGGGTCAGCGAACGCGCAACGTTCGCCATCTCCGTCTCGGCGCCCTTGAGCACCGCATCGCGTGCCGCCCATTCACGCCAACCGCTGACGCCGAGGATGGTCGCGCAGGTCAGCGCGACGAAAGCCGCCGCGCGCAGCGGCAGGCGGCTCCATCCGGCTCGTTGGGTAGCACTCATGCGGCAGGGTCCTCCGATCGTTCGGAAACCTCTGCTGCTTCTGTTATTTAATCCTGAAATCCCTACCGGAATACGCGGCGGTTTCCGCCGTTTCCAGTAGTCTTACGGACGCGCCGATCGGCGCATCGCTAACAGGACATTAGCGGGCCTAGCGGAATCCTGCGCGTCCGACGCCGCTAGCTGAAGATGGCCTTAACCTTGGCCCAGAGCGAGGGATGCTCGGCGTCGGCATCGGCCTTCGAGGGCGTCGGCTGTGCGGCGCTCACGGGATCGGAAGCTGGGAACGTGTCCCTCAGCCCGTTGTCGAGCTTGGATTGCCGATCGGCAGCGAGCGCCTCGCGCAGGTCTTCGGCGTGCTTGTCGTGCGGCGCGGGGTTGAATGTCTCAGCCATGATCTCCTCCATTGGCTGGTCAACGCGGCCCGATCGTCCAGGTTCCCCTGTTCCGCTGAGGGCCGCGGCGGTGTATCAGGAGGCACAACCCTGTTCAGGACCATTCGTGCCCCAGTCTTCGACGAAACCATTCATCGACGTCCTCTCCGGCCAGCGCCAGCCCGTGCCGCCCATGTGGATGATGCGCCAGGCCGGGCGCTACCTGCCGGAATATCGCGAGGTGCGCGCCAAGGCGGGCGGCTTCCTCGATCTCTGCTTCAACCCGGAGCTTGCCGCCGAGGTGACGCTGCAGCCGATCCGAAAGTTTGGCTTCGACGCGGCGATCATCTTTTCCGACATTCTGGTGATCCCCTACGCGCTCGGACGTGAGGTGCGCTTCGAGGTCGGCGAGGGCCCGCGGCTCGAGCCGCTGGACGATCCGGCCAAGGTGGCGACGCTGGCGCGGCGCGCCGATTTCGGCAAGCTCGAGCCGGTGTTCGCGGCGCTGAAGATCGTGCGCGGCGCGCTCGATCCCAAGGTTGCGCTGATCGGCTTCTGCGGCGCGCCGTGGACGGTGGCGACCTACATGGTCGCGGGCCACGGCACGCCGGACCAGGCGCCGGCCCGGATGATGGCCTACCGGCATCCCGAAGCTTTCTCTGAGATCATCGACGTGCTGGTCGACAACTCGATTCAATATCTGCTGGCACAGCTCGCTGCCGGCGCCGACGCGTTGCAGATCTTCGACACCTGGGCCGGCGTGCTGCCGCCGACCGAGTTCGCGCGCTGGTCGGTCGAGCCGACGCGGCGCATCGTGGAGGGCGTTCGCGCGAAGGTGCCGGACGCGAAGATCATCGGCTTCCCGCGCGGCGCCGGCGCGCTGCTGCCGGCCTATGTCGAGGCGACTGGCGTCAACGCGGTCAGCATCGACTGGACCGCGGAGCCGGCCTTCATCCGCGAGCGGGTGCAGAGCAAGGTCGCGGTGCAGGGCAATCTCGATCCGCTGGTGCTGATCACGGGCGGCGCCGCGCTCGACCGCGCCGTCGACAACGTGCTGGCCAATTTTGCTGCCGGGCGGCTGATCTTCAATCTCGGCCACGGCATCCAGCCGGAAACGCCGATCGCCCATGTCGAGCAGATGATCCGGCGCGTGCGCGGCTGATTTGTTTCGCCCTTTTGGGCGCGGCAAAACAAAAGTGCGAAAACAACCCCATGCACAGTAGCCAAGTCATTGAAAACCTTGGACTGGCATGACTCGCCCGTGCGTTTTGACTTGTCGGGCAAAACAGGCGCAAAATGACATCATCGTAGATCGTGATTTCGGCAGGGCTTACCGAGGCGGGCTGCGCTCGGAGAGAGGTCACGTCAAGCGAGGAAATCGCTGCGATTCACTCGGCTGAGCGACGTTTCTAGCCGGAGATCGTCGCGCCTGATCTCTTCGACCGTCTCGAAGGTGAAACGGATATGCTCGGCCGCAGCCGCTTCAGCCTCCTTGGTCTTGCCTGCGATCACCGCCTCCGCGAGCGCCAGATGTTGCTCCAGCAGCTGGTCGCGGACGCCCTCGCGCAAATAGAGTTGCGCGCGGCTGTAGAAGATGTTGTTGCGCAAGAGGTCGGCAAGCGCGCGCATGACGTGGAGCAACACCACGTTGTGGCTCGCCTCGTAGATCAGGAGATGAAGCTCCACGTCGGCATCACCCTCCTGGCTAGGATCTTCGAGCTTGTGGGCCTTTCGCATCCGATCGGCGCAATCCCGGATCGCCTGACGGTCGAGCTCGGTGGCGCGTAGCGCGGCGAAGCGGGCGGCGTGCGCCTCCTGAATCCTGCGAAATTCGAAATAGTCGGCCGTGACACGCGGCTTGTCCTGCAACAGCGTTGCGAGGGGCCGCAGCAGCGGCGACAGGAACTGGGCGACGAACGTCCCCGAGCGGGTGGTGGCGAGCAGCCCACGCTTTTCGAGGATCTGCAGCGCCTCGCGCAGCGAGGGTCGCGAGATTTCCAGCTTCTCGGCGAGATCCCGCTCAGCGGCGAGCTTTTCTCCAGGCCGCAATACGCCCTCGAGGATCAGCTTCTCGATGTGATCGGCCATCGCTTCCGCAATTTTCGGGGTCCGGACGACGTTGCTCAAGATGGCACCTATCCCTTTGGTGCAGTGTGCAGATTCGCTTTGCGAGTATGGCGCCTCCGCGCCGGCGGTCAAGCCTCATCCCCACCATCGATATACGATGAATAATATTTCCCAATTGACAGTTGTGGTAAATTGATTTTACCAAAGTAGATATCCGACAAATTTCGATGCCCAAGACCGTGGACCAGCGCGGCGGCGGATGAGGACAACCCGAGGAGATTTTCGTGGCGTGGACCCAGGCTTACGACCCCTTCAACAATCCATGGCTCTCGACCGCCGCGGCGGCGCTGCCGGTCATCGTGCTGCTGAGTGCGATTGCGGTCTTCGAGATCAAGGCGCATTGGGCGGCGGCCATTGGCCTCGTCACCGCCCTCGGCGTAGCCGTGTTCGCGTTCGGCATGCCGGCGGGCATGGCCGGAATGGCCGCGGTCTACGGCGCGGGCTTCGGGCTCCTGCCGATCGGCTGGATCATCATCAACATCATCTTTCTCTATCAGCTTCTGAACGAGAAGGGCGAGTTCGCGGTGCTGCAACGCTCGGTGTCGTCGATCAGTGACGATCGCCGCCTGCAGCTGCTCTTCATCGCGTTTTCGCTGGGTGCGTTCTTCGAGGGCGCCGCAGGGTTCGGCACGCCGGTTGCGGTCACCGCCGCGATGCTGATAGGGCTTGGCTTTTCGCCGCTCGCCGCCTCCGGCCTATCGCTGATCGCCAATACCGCGCCGGTCGCCTATGGCGCGCTCGGAACGCCCGTGATCGCGCTCAGCGCGGTGACCGGACTGGATCTCCAGGAGCTGAGCGGGATGATCGGGCGGCAGCTGCCGTTCTTCTCGCTGCTGGTGCCGTTCTGGCTGATCTGGGCCTTCGTCGGCTTCCGCCGAACGCTCGAGATCTGGCCCGCCATTCTGGTGGCCGGCGTCTCGTTCGCCGTTCCGCAATATCTGGTCTCGAACTTCCATGGCCCGTGGCTGGTCGACGTGATTGCCGCGGTGGTCTCCATGGCAAGCCTCGCGCTGTTCCTGCGCGTTTGGCGGCCCAGGCATGCGATGAAGGAGATGCCGGCGCGCTATGGCGCCCCGCTATCGGACGAGGCTCCCGTCGGCAAGACCACCAAGGCGGCTGTCGCCAAGGCATGGACGCCCTGGCTCATCTTCTCGGCGTTCGTCTTCGCCTGGGGCACGCCGCAGGTGAAGAGCTGGCTCGACGGCATCTGGGTCGCCAAGTTTCCCGTGCTCGGGCTGCACAACCTCGTTCAGAAGGCGCCGCCGGTCGTGGCCAAGCCTGTCGCAGAGGGCGCGGTCTATGCGCTCAATCTGCTCTCGGCGGCCGGCACCGGCATTCTCCTGTCGGCGATCATTTCGGGCCTGCTGGTCGGCTACGGTCCGCTCGGTCTGATCCGGATTTATGCGCGCACGCTCTATTTGACGCGCTACTCGCTCGCGACCATCGCCTGCATGCTGGCGCTCGGTTTCGTCACCCGCTACTCCGGCACGGATGCCACGCTCGGACTGGCCTTCGCCAAGACCGGGGCGCTCTATCCGTTCTTCGGCGCGCTGATCGGCTGGCTCGGCGTCGCGCTGACGGGGTCGGATACGTCCTCGAACGTGCTGTTCGGGGGACTTCAGCGCATCAGCGCCGAACAGATCGGCGTCAGTCCGGTGCTTATGGCAGCCGCCAACAGCTCCGGTGGCGTCATGGGCAAGATGATCGACGCGCAGAGCATCGTGGTCGCGTCCACCGCCACCAAATGGTACGGCCACGAGGGCACGATCCTACGCTTCGTCTTCTTCCACAGCTTCGCGCTCGTCGTTCTCGTCGGCATCCTGGTGCTGGGCCAGGCCTATGTCTGGCCGCTCAAGCTGCTCGTGCCCTGATCGGGGGCTGGCGATGCGATTGTCACAGTGTCACAATTTTCACGACTTCCGGCGGCTGGCGCGTCGCCGGCTGCCCGGGCCGATCTTCGACTACATCGACGGTGGGGCGGACGATGAGGTCACCCACCGCCGCAACACGGCGAGCTTCGAGCAATGCGACCTCGTGCCCAATGTGCTGCGCGGCGTGCAAGAGGTCGACCTCTCGGTCACCGTCATGGGTCAGAAGCTTGCGCTGCCGTTCTATTGCTCGCCGACGGCCTTGCAGCGTCTGTTTCACTATCGGGGCGAGCGTGCCGTCGCTGCGGCCGCGGCGCGCTACGGCACCATGTTCGGCGTCTCCTCGCTCGGCACGGTCAGCCTCGAGGACCTGCGCAAGGCCCATGATACGCCGCAGGTCTATCAGTTCTACTTCCACAGGGATCGCGGGCTCAACCGTGCGATGATGCAGCGCGCCAAGGACGCCGGCGTCGAGGTGATGATGCTGACGGTCGACAGCATCACCGGTGGAAATCGCGAGCGCGACTTAAGGACGGGATTCAGTATCCCCTTCCGTCTGACGCTCGCCGGCATGCTCCAGTTCGTGATCAAGCCGCAATGGGGCATCCAGTATGTCACCCACGAGAGGTTCAGGCTGCCGCAACTGGAGGAGCATGTCGACATGAGCGGTGGCGCGGTGTCGATCGGCCGGTATTTCACCGAGATGCTGGATCCGTCGATGAATTGGGACGATGTCGCCGAGATGGTGCGAAGCTGGAACGGGCCGTTCTGTCTGAAGGGGATCATGTCGCCGGCCGATGCGCGCCGCGCGGTCGAGATCGGCTGCGCCGGGATCATCCTGTCGAACCATGGTGGCCGGCAGCTCGACGGTTCTCGCTCCGCCTTCGACCAACTCGCCGAAATCGTCGACGCCGTCGGCGATCGCATCGACGTGATGATGGATGGCGGCATCCAGCGCGGGACCCACATCCTGAAGGCGCTCTCGCTCGGTGCCAAGGCCGTCGGCCTTGGGCGCTCCTATCTCTATCCGCTGGCGGCGGCCGGCCAGCCCGGCGTCGAGCGGGCCCTCGGCCTGTTGCGGGCCGAGCTCGAGCGCGACATGAAGCTGATGGGATGCACCTCGATCGGCCAACTCTCGCGCGCCAATTTGCGCTTCAAGTCGGCGGCGTGAAACACCGGCGCGACGGCCATCGATAGGAGGCTGTCATCAATTTGAGCGGCGCGCGCGGGACCTGACGGTTTTAGCGCGGCCGGCTGCGCTCGATGATCTCCGCTGCACCCTTCGCCAGCAGGTCCAGTCCCACCGCGCGGCCGAGTTCGCGCGGGCGGTTGGCGGGCCCTTTGCGCGAAGCTTCGATGATGGTGTTGCCGGAGAGATCGAGCACCGAGGCGGTGAGCGACATCTGATCGCCTGTGATGGTCGAGAAGCCCGCCACCGGCGAATTGCAGTGCCCGTTGAGCACCCAGAGCACCTCGCGCTCGGCGTCGGCGGAGGCGTGCGCAGAGGCGTCGTCGATCGACGACAGGATCTGTCGCGTCTGCCAGTCCTGCGCGGCGCATTCGACCGCGACGATGCCCTGCCCTGCCGCCGGCAGCATCTCCGCCGCGGTGAATTCGTAGGCGATGCGATGCGCCAGCCCGACGCGATCCAGGCCCGAGCGCGCCATGATCAGCGCATCGGCCGGCCCGACTGCCCCGCCATCCGGAAGGCGCTGCTTCTCGCCATTGTCGAGTTTCCGCACCCTTGTGTCGGCGGCCCCACGGAAATGGATCACCTCCACCTCTGGGAACAACCGCCGCGCATAGGCGGCGCGACGGACGGCATTGGTGCCAATCTTGAAGCCTTTGCCGCGGGACTGGCGTAGCGCTTCCAACGACACGCCGTCGCGCAGCACAAGCGCGTCGCTGGGCGGATCGCGCGACAGCGTGGCACCGATGACAAGGCCGGGCGTGTCCTCGTTGCCGGGCATGTCCTTCAGCGAATGCATCGCTGCCTGGAGCTCACCCGACAGCACCGCGGCGCGGATCTGAGCCACGAAGGCCCCGCCCTTGCCGCCATGCGGCAACAGCTTGCTGGTCTGGTCGAGGTCGCCCGTGGTGTCGAACTTGACGATCTCGACGTCGAGACCGGGCACGGCGGCGGTCAGGCGGCGCGCAATCTCTTCCGTCTGTGCCAGCGCCATGGCGCTCTTGCGTGTGCCGATCTTGAATCGCGTAGCCAAGTCCAAACCCTCTCAAGCAGCGAAGTTATCGCGCATCCTCCAATATCATGTCGGAGGCCTTTTCGGCGATCATGATGATCGGCGCATTGGTGTTCCCCGACACCAGGTCGGGCATGATCGAGCCGTCGACGACACGCAAGGCTTCGAGTCCCCTCACCTTCAGCCGCTGATCGACCACGGCGAGCGCGTCGTTGCCCATACGACAGGTCGAGGTCGGATGATAGATGGTGCTGCCCCGGTCGCGGCAATAGTCCAGGATCTCGGCGTCCGTGGATACCTTCGCCCCGGGATCGTACTCGTCCACCACGAACGGCTTCAGCGCCGGTGCGTTCAACATCTTGCGCAGGATCTTGATGCCTTCGACATTGGTGGTGCGGTCGGTCTCGGTGGACATGTAGTTGATGCGGATCTCCGGCGGCACGGCCGGGTCTGCGCTCTTGATGCGCAAGGTGCCGCGACTCTCGGGCCGGAGCTGGCACACCGACGCCGTGAATCCGGAGAAGGCGTGCAGCTTCTCGCCCATCTTGTCGGTCGAGAACGGCAGGAAGTGCACCTGGATGTCGGGGGAGGCCAGCCGCGGACTGGTCTTGAAGAACGCGCCCGCGGTGCCGGCTGCGATCGTCAACCAGCCCTTCCGAAACAGCGCGTAGCGCGCGCCGGCCATGGTGCGGCGAAGCGGATGATTGATGGTGTCGTTGAGCGTGATCTTCTGCGAGCAGCGCATCACGATGCGGACCTGCATGTGATCCTGCAGATCGTGACCGACGCCCGGTGCGTCCAGCACCACATCGATGCCGTGCCGGCGCAGGAGATCGCCGGGGCCGACGCCGGAGAGCTGGAGCAGCTGCGGCGAATTGTAGGCGCCGCTCGACAGCACCACCTCCTTGCGCGCGCGGGCGCGGCGCAAGGGGGCGCCTTGCCGGTATTCGACGCCGACCGCCCGGCGCCCTTCGAACAGGATGCGCTGAGCGTGTGCGGAGGTCTCGATTTTGAGGTTGCTGCGCGCCCTCGCGGGACCGAGATAGGCGACCGAAGTCGAGGCGCGGCGACCGTTGCGCGTCGTGGTCTGGAACAGGCCGACGCCTTCCTGCGTCGCGCCGTTGAAATCAGGATTGTAGGGCAGACCGGTCTCGACTGCGGCATCGATGAAGGCTTTTGACAACGGATCGGTCACGATCATGTTGGACACCGGCAGCGGCCCGCCCGTGCCGTGATAATGATCGGCGCCCCGCGACTGGTTCTCGGCCTTCTTGAAATAGGGCAGCACGTCGTCATAGCCCCAGCCGGTGTTGCCGAGCTGGCGCCAGCGGTCGTAATCCTCGTGCTGGCCGCGGACATAGAGCAGGCCATTGATCGAGCTCGATCCGCCCAGCGTTTTTCCGCGCGGCTGGAATACTTGACGGCCCTTGAGCTCGGGCTCCGGCTCGGTCTGGTACATCCAGTTGACGCTCTTCTCCTTGAACAGCTTGCCGTAGCCGAGCGGGACGTGGATCCAGATGTTGGAATCCTTCGGGCCGGCCTCGAGCAGCAGCACGCTGTGCTTGCCGTTCGCCGAAAGCCTGTTGGCGAGCACGCAGCCGGCGGAGCCGGCGCCGACGATGATGTAGTCGAATTCGGGATCGGTGGGTGCGAGGGAGGAAGTTGCGTTCATGCGCTACTGTTCTTCTTGTTGGCGTGGGCGTTTCCGATTCGTCACTTCACCTCTCCCCGGCGGGGAGAGGTCGGATTGCGCGCGGCGATGCGCAGCATCGTCCGTAGCAATCCGGGTGAGGGGCCGCAACGGAAAGTGAGACCGTAACCCCTCACCCGGATCGCATCTTCGATGCGATCCGACCTCTCCCTACGGGAGAGGTGAAGCGAACTCGGAGTCGACACCACCCACATAGCTGGCTCCGCGTTAAGGCGATCATGCCTTGACGCGCAGCGCTTCCACCAGCGACTTGAACGCACGGGCATATTCCGCGCCGGCCCTTGCGATGTCATCGCGGCCGGCGCAGGCGACCGCGGCCTCCGTGACCGCCCCGAGCAGCAGCCGCGCGAGCGGCTCGACAGGCTGCCGTGCGATGAGGCCGGCCTCCATCGCGGCGGAGAGCGCGCGCGGCATCTTGCCGCCAAAGTGCTGCGCATCGATCTCGCGCCAGCGTTCCCAGCCAAGCACCGCCGGGCCATCGCGCAGGATGATCTGGCCGGTCGGCCCCTTGGCGGTCGCTGCGAAGTAGTGCTGGGTGCCGGCGACCATGGCGGCGAGCACGTCCTTCTCGGCGCGTGCCGTGCGGTCGATCTCGGCAACGAGGTCGCGCGAGACCTGATCGAACACGGCCTCGAACACCGATTCCTTGGTCTTGAAGTGATGATAGACCGCGCCCTTGGCGACCGAAGCGCCTTCGGCAATGTCGTCCATGGTGGTGGCGGCAAAGCCGTGCGTCCCAAACAGGCGCCGCGCCGCTGTCAGGATCGCCTCCGATGTCGCCGCCCGCCGTTCCGCCTGTTTGGCCATGGGTCTCGTCTAATCGAATTCGAGACAGCCGGCCAGTTGACTTTTCGACTATCGGTCGGTATTTACCGACCATCAGTCGGTTTTAGCCTTGAGGTGACAACATGCCGAGCCGAGAGATCGTCGAAGCCTTTGCAAAGCGGCTGGAGGATGGCGACTTCGTCGGCGCGATCCTCGACTACTACACCCCCGACGCATCAACCTATGAGAACCTCGCCGCGCCCGTGGTCGGACGCGACAAGCTCGCGGACAAGGAGCGCGGCGTGCTGGCGGCGTTCAAGGAGGTCACTGCCGTGCGCCTCGGCCCGAGCCTGATCGATGGCGACATTGTCGCCAGTCGCTGGAAATTCTCCTTCACCAACGCCGAGGGCGTGACACGGACGCTGGAGGAGATCGCGTGGCAGACCTGGCGAGGCAATGAGATCATCGAGGAGCGCTTCTTCTACGATCCGAAGCAGCTCGGACGCTGACCCGGAATGCCCTATCGGTACAGCACCACCACAGCCAGACCGACGAGAGGCGCAAGAAACTGAACGGCCTGCCACCGCGAGCCATCGATCGACCAGCGTCCGTAGAAGACGGTGCCGCCGCGTTGGGCAGGCGACGCCGGTTGATCCCGAAATGCCTTCCACCGCGCCTCGGCAGGCCCGAGAAAATCTTCCGGCTTGACCGCCATGTCGGCGCTGCTCAGCACCACCTGCATCGTCTCGCCTTTCGGCTGGAACATGGCCTCCGCCCCCGGTGGCGAGAAGAAGCTGCGCTTCGCGGCGATATGCTGCTCATAGAAATCCTGACCGACCGTGACGGCCGCAGCGTATGGACTGACGTACGGCACCCCCGAGATGCCGGGAACGACGAGATGGCCCACCCCACGCACCTCCTGCCAGGGAATGAAGAGACCCTTGAGCCACGGCCTGTGAAAGTGGATGCCCGCGGAAGACATGGAGACGACGGCCCGGTCCGAATAGAAGTGCCGGTAGGACGAGAACGCGATCCATCCCAATCCCAAATAGAGCAACATCCAGCCGAAAACATTCAGCGATGGATTCACGAGATGGCTCCAATAGAGACTGCGCACGGTCCCGACATAGCTGGAGCGGCCGCTTGGCCCGCCGACCAACACGCTGATCACACCGATCACGCCGGCGACGATGATCAGGACAAGGACGCCGATCAACAATTCAAGAAGCAATGGCAGGCCGGACCGCCCGATCAGGGTCGTCAGTGCATAGCCTGCGAACGCCAGACCCAACAGGGCCAGATAGACGACGGCCAAAACGGCACCATTCTGGCCGCGGCTCTCGGCGTGAAGCGCGATCGCAAGGCCGACAACGCAAGCCCACATGGCCCAGGGGACCCGGTCCATCCGCCATTTGTCCATCGTGTATTCGACCGTCGCCGACACCTCGGCTGAAGGCTCCCTCATGGACAGGCCCCCCCGGGATTTCGAATGCATCCGGTGCCGACGCGGCGCACGGCGGCCTGTCGGTCCGCGAAACGTATCACGCGATCGGGGGGGCCTCTCGATTTGGCCGGGTGCGGCAAAAAGCCGATCGAGGAGCCGCTCTCCGGGAGCCGCTCAGGCCTTGACGCGAGAAGGCAGACAGCTTCGTCGGCGCCACCAAACACGTCTTTGTTGTCACTGGCGTGACGCATAGCGCCGCATTTGTATCGATTTGTTATCGATATTCCGTGACGAACACGCAGAAGTGGTTACGGCGCCCCCCGCAGCCGTGGATAATTCATAGTTCGTCAAAGGTTTGCGGCAAAGTCTCCGAACCGGCTGGACGAAAGGCCCTGCTGCTAGGCTCTGGGATGCGGACTCAAACGACCAACTATGTCGCTCGGCTGTTCGCCGGCGATCTGTCGGCCTTTGGCGGTCCCGCAGCCGACGAGGCCGTCGCCGGGCAAATCCGCGCCGAGCAGATGTCGCTGGTGCTCGGCTATTCGGTCGGTATCATGCTGGCCAATGCCTGCAACGCCATTGTGCTCGCGATCGCGCTGTGGCCATCGCCGGACAGGATCCCTGCGCTGATCTGGGCGGCTTCCGTCGCCGGCGCCGCGATCGCGTTCGGCCTGCAATCGCACGCGGCGCGCCGCATCACCAAGCCGCAATTCGTCTCGCGTCGCGCGATGCACCGGCTGGTGCGCAACGCCTTCATCCTCGGCGCCGCCTGGGGCATCGTCCCGGTCGCCTTCTTCGCCGGCGCTTCGACCGGCGGCCAGCTCGTCATTACCTGCCTGTGCGCGGGCATGCTGGCCGGCGGGGCACTCGCCTTCGCCACCATCCCGATCGCGGCGATCGCCTTCACGGCGCCGATCTTCCTCGGCATCGCCATCTGCCTCGGCCGGAACGGCGATCTCGCCTTTCTCCTGATCGCCTTTCTCGTCGTGGTATACGGCAGCGTCCTGCTGCGCAGCGTGTTCGTCAATTCGTTCTCGTTCGCCCGGCGCGTGATGCGACAGATCGAGGCCGAGCGCACGGTGCGGCTGGATCCCCTGACCCATCTGCCCAACCGCGTCGCCTTCAATGAAACGCTCGACGCCGCGCTCAAGCGGCTGGCGCTATCGGGTGAGGAATTCGCGGTGCTCCTGCTCGATCTCGACCGCTTCAAGGAGGTCAACGACCAGTTCGGCCATCCTGCCGGCGACGAATTCCTGGTCCAGGTGGCAAACCGCCTGCAACGCTGCACGCGCGCCGCCGAGCACGTCGCGCGCATCGGCGGCGACGAGTTCGCGCTGGTGATGGCCAACCTGACGCGGCCGGAGGATGCGCTCGAGATCGCCGAACGCTTCGTCGCGGCCTTCGCCGAACCGTTCCAGATCGAGGGCCGTCAGATCGTCGGCGCAACCAGCGTCGGCATCGTGCTGGCGCCGCGCGACGGCAACACGCCGCTCGATCTCATGAAGAATGCCGATGCCGCGCTC
The DNA here is from genome assembly GCF_053629095.1 of Bradyrhizobium sp. USDA 372. Lineage (NCBI taxonomy): Bacteria > Pseudomonadati > Pseudomonadota > Alphaproteobacteria > Hyphomicrobiales > Nitrobacteraceae > Bradyrhizobium > Bradyrhizobium sp. USDA 372. The sequence continues at coordinate 2,434,480 of NZ_JBRJHR010000001.1, forward strand.
TACCGCGCCAAGAAGGCCGGGCCGGGCACGGTCTGCTTCTTCGAGCAAGCCGATGACAGGTCGTCCCGCGAACGCAAGGCGCTGCAAGCGGACCTCACAGGCGCGATCGCGCGCGACGAGCTGTTCCTGGTGTTCCAGCCGTTCCTGGATCTCGGCAGCAACCGCATCACCGGCTTCGAGGCACTGCTGCGCTGGCAGCATCCCACGCGCGGGCTGGTGCCGCCGAGCGAGTTCATCGCCATCGCGGAGGAGACCGGGCTGATCCACGAGATCGGCGAATGGGTCATCCGCCGCGCCTGCGCGACGGTTGCGGAGTGGCCCGAAGAGATCAGGGTCGCCGTGAATTTCTCGGCCGCGCAGTTTCACAACACGGCCATCCTCCAGACCATCGTGGAGGCGCTCGCCGAGGCCAGGATCGCCCCGCATCGGCTCGAGATCGAGATCACGGAATCGATGCTGCTGTCGAAATACGGCTCGGCCGCGACGGTCCTGAACGCGCTGCTGGAGCTCGGCGTCACCGTGGCGCTGGACGATTTCGGCACCGGCTTCTCCTCGCTGACCTACCTGCGCAAGCTGCCGTTCAGCCGCATCAAGATCGACCAGTCCTTCATCCGCGACATGCTGGTGCAGCCGGACTGCGCGGCGATCGTGAAGTCGGTGATTTCGCTCGCGCGCGATTTGCAGATCGGCGTCGTGGCGGAGGGCGTCGAGACCGCCGACCAGCTCGAATATCTCAGGCAGATCAATTGCGACGAGGTGCAGGGCTATCTGATCAGCCGGCCGGTGGCCGCGGACGGGGTGATGGCGCTGCTGGAGACGAAGAAGTACCGGGCGATTTACGCGGCGTAGGAAAAATTGTGCCTCGGTGCCGGCGACTTGGAAGGTACGCTCCCTCCCCGCTTGCGGGGAGGGCTGGGGAGAGGCTGTCTCTACGGCGGGACTCCCCCAGAGGAGAGAGCCCTCACCCGCGCCTTTGGCGCGACCTCTCCCGCAAGCAAGCGGGAGAGGTGGAGCCCGCGGCGCCGTCCGCTTCCTCCTAAGAGAGTCCCGCTCCGGCCTAGCTCAAACCGCATCCGCCCGGAGCAGCGTGTCGACCGTGATGGTGCCGCGCGCGCGGGAGACACAGGCGCAGATCTTCTGGTTGGTTTGCTTCTGGTGGTCGCTGAAGAAGACGTCGCGATGGTCGATCTCGCCGTCGACCTCGACCACGTCGATGGCGCAGAGGCCGCATTCGCCGCGCTTGCAATCGTACATCACGTCGTGGCCGCTGGCATTGAGCACGTCGAGCATCGAGCGCTCGCGCGGGATTTCGAGCTCGACACCGGAGTCCTTCAGGCGCACGCGGAACGTTTCGGTCGGCAGCGTGCCGCTGGAGCCGAAGGTCTCGTAGCGGAGATCGGGGAGCGGATGGCCGGCGCCGATCCAGGCATGGCGCGCGGCGTCCAGCATGCGCATCGGGCCGCAGAACAGGGCCAGCGCGCCTTGCGGAAGTGAAGCAAACAGCGGGTCGAGATCGAGCCGGTGCCCTTCGTCGCTGGCATGAACCACGAGACGATCGCCGAGCATCGCGGCGAGATCGTCGAGATAGGCGGCCTCGTTGCGCGAGCGCACGGCATAATGCAGGGTCACGTCCGCTCCGCGCCGGGCCAGCGCCTGCGCGGCGCCGAGGATCGGGGTGATGCCGATGCCGCCGGCAATCAGGCAATAAGTGTTGCGGCTCCAATCGACCGCGAGCAGCGAGGCGGGTTGCGTGATGTCGAGCCGCGCGCCCGGTTGCAAGGACCACATGTAGCGCGAGCCGCCGCGGGAATCCTCAGCACGGCGCACTGCGATCTTCAAGCCCTGCGACGAGGCCTCACCGACCAGCGAATAGGACCGCGTCTCCGGCAGGCCGTCGATGGTGACGCTGACGTTGATGTGGCTGCCGACCGGATAGGCCGTGGCCTCGAACTGATCCGGCCTGATCAGGAATTCGCGGACGTTCGGGGTGAGATCGCGGGTGGCGACGAGCGTTGCGGGGGTCCAGGTCTCGATGAAGCGCATGGTCACTGCCCTCAATCGGTTGCGGTCTTGATCAGCGCGAGCGCCGGCAAGAGGTCGAGATGGGTCCGGTTGCGCAGCGCGAGCCGCAGGTTTCGCACCGCGAGCCGCGCATGCTCGCGCATGACGGCCTCGGCGCGCGCGCCTTCGCGGTTCTCGATGGCGTCGATCACGACGCGATGATGCTCCTGGGCGATGATCAGGATCTGCTGCGCCTCCGGCAACGCCGATTGCGCCATCACGAAGCCGCTCGGCGAGGCAAACGGCAGCGCCGAGGCGCGGTCGATCTGCCGGATCAGCGGCGGGCTGCGCGACAGTTCCGTGAGCTGGGCATGGAAGCGCGCATTCAGCGTGACGTAGGACGAGAAAGCATCGACCGAGATCGGCACCTGCCGCAGCAGCTCGTCGATTGCAGCGAGGCACTCCTTCAGCGGCTCGAGCTCGCGCGCGGCGACGCCGCGCTCGGCGGCAAAGCGCGCCGCCAGGCCTTCCAGCGTGCCGCGCAGCTCGATCGAATCGGAGATGTCGCGCTCGGAAAACGCCTTCACCATGAAGCCGCCGGAGGGGATGGCCTCGAGCAGGCCCTCCTCCTCCAGCCGCACCAGCGCCATGCGCACCGGCGTGCGCGAGGCGCCGGTCGTCTCCACCGCCTGAAGCTCGGAGATGCGCTCGCCCGGGCGCAAGGCGCCGGACAGGATCTGGTCGCGCAGCGCGAGCTGCGCCTTCACGGTCTGCGAGATGGAGCGGTCGACCTCACGCTCGGCCATGTTCTACTCCGCGGCCTGAAGGTGCTTTGGGGCGTTTTCCTTCGCCACCATCTTGTCGATCAGCTTGCGCGACCACATCGCGCCGGCATCGATGTTGAGGTTGTAGAAGATGCGATCGGGGTTCTCGTCCATCGCGCGCTGCTGCGCTTCCAGGATCAGCTCGTCCTCGCGGAAGATGCCGGAGACGCCCTCGCGGATCTCGGTGGTGAGGCGCTGCTCACCGAGGCGGTAATTGCGGACGAAGGACCAGAAATAATGGCAGGTCTTCTCGGTCTCCGGCGTGATGGTGTTGAGCACGAAGCCGTTGACGCCCTGCGAGCGGTCGCCTTCCGGCGCACCGGTGCCAGCAGGCGCGACGCCGACGTCGATCGCGATGGTGCACGGCGCCTCGAAGCGGATGATCTGCCAGCGGTCGACGAGGCCGGGCTTGCCGAGCTGCTTGGCCCAGAACGGCGGCGGCTCGATGCCGCGCATCCAGCGCGTCACCGTCACCGTCTTCTCGCCATGGGTGACGTCGAACGGCGCTTCGGCCACCGCATCATTGCCGATCGAGGAGCCGTGCACGAAGGTCTCGTGGGTGAGGTCCATGAGATTGTCGAGCACGAGGCGGTAGTCGCAATTGACGTGGATGGTCTTGCCGTCGCCGGCCCAGGCGGGATCGTGATTCCAGTGCATGTCCGGCACCAGCGCGGGATCGGCCAGCGCGGGATCGCCCATCCAGAGCCAGATGAAGCGGTGACGCTCGACCACGGGATAGGCGCGCACGCAGGCCGACGGGTTGATGGTCTCCTGCGAGGGCATGAAGGTGCAGCGCCCCTGCGCGTTGTATTTGAGGCCGTGATAGCCGCAGACGACGGTGTCGCCCTCGAGCCGGCCCTTGGACAGCGGCACGAGGCGATGCCAGCAGGCGTCCTCCAGCGCGGCCACCGAGCCGTCGGCCTTGCGATACATCACGACATGCTTGCCGCAGATCGTCCGCGGCAACAGCGCCGCCTTGACGTCGGCGTCCCACGCAGCAGCGTACCAGGCGTTCATGGGGAAGGGTTTTGTCATTGTCTCGCTCCCACGGGCTTATGAATACGTTATGTATACAATAGCTGAGGGGTGGAATTGTTCAAGCCCAAATTCGCCCTAATATGATACCTCTATACCAACTTCTGTATACAGAAAATCTCGAATGTCATCGCCCGCGAAGGCGGGCGATCCCAGTACTCCGCAGCGGAAATTGCCTGAACCAATGACCGCCGCGGAGTACTGGATTCCCCGCCTTCGCGGGGAATGACGGCGGTGACTGCGGTCCAAGCGGGCACGCGGCCCACCCTCAAGGGACTCCAAGGGAGGGTAAGAGGGGCGCTTGCGCCGGGGAGCTACGCCGCGAACACCTTCGCCAACCCCGCCTGAGCTTCTTCCTGAATCCGCTTCAGGTGCTCGGGGCTGCGGAAGCTTTCGGCGTAGATCTTGTAGACGTCCTCGGTGCCGGACGGCCGCGCGGCGAACCAGCCGAAATCGGTCTCGACCTTGATGCCGCCGAAGGGCTGGCCGTTGCCGGGCGCCTTGCTCAGCGTCGCGCGAACCGGATCGCCGGCGAGCTCCTTGAGGCCGAGCTGCTCCGGCGTGACGGATTTCAGGATGTTCTTTTGCGGCCCGGTGGCGGCGACATCGATGCGCGCGTAGTGCGGCATGCCGAACTCGGCGGTGAGCTCGGCAAAGATTTGGCTGGGATCGCGGCCGGTCCTGGCCATGATCTCGGCAGCGAGCAGGCCGAGGATGACGCCATCCTTGTCGGTGGTCCACACCGCGCCGTCGCGGCGCAGGAACGAGGCCCCTGCACTCTCCTCGCCGCCGAAGCCGAAGCCGCCGGTGACGAGGCCGTCGACGAACCATTTGAAGCCGACCGGCGTCTCCACCAGCTTGCGGCCGAGCTTCTTGGCGACGCGGTCGATGATCGAGCTCGACACCACGGTCTTGCCGATCGCGGCATCCTTGCCCCAGTCCGGACGGTGCGCGAACAGGTAGGAGATCGCCGTCGCCAGGTAATGGTTCGGATTCATCAGCCCGCCGGTGCGCGTGACGATGCCGTGGCGATCGGCGTCGGTGTCGTTGGCAAAGGCGACGTCGAAGCGGTCGCGCATGCCGATCAGGCTCGCCATCGCGTAAGGCGAGGAGCAGTCCATCCGGATCTTGCCGTCCCAGTCCACCGTCATGAAGCGGAAGGTCGGGTCGATCGCCTCGTTCACGATCGTGGCCTTCAGGCCGTAGCGCTCGATGATCGGATGCCAGTAATGCACGGCGGCGCCGCCGAGCGGATCGATGCCGATTTTGACGCCGGCGGATTTGACGAGGTCGAGATCGACGACATTGCCGAGATCGGCGACGTAAGGCGTGACGAAGTCGTAGGCGTGGACATTCGCGGCCTTGCGCGCCTTGGCATAGTCGATGCGCTTCACGTCCTCGAGGTCGCCTGCGAGATAGGCGTTGGCGAGCTTCTCGACGACGCCCGTCACGTCCGTATCGGCCGGGCCGCCATGGGGCGGATTGTATTTGTAGCCGCCGTCCTCGGGCGGATTATGCGAGGGTGTGATGACGACGCCGTCGGCGAGGCCGCTGGTGCGGCCCTTGTTGTAGGTGAGGATCGCATGCGAGATGACCGGCGTCGGCGTGTAGCCGCCGTCCTTGTCGATCATGACCTCGACGCCGTTGGCGGCGAACACCTCGATGGCGCTGACCAGCGCCGGCTCGGCCAGCGCATGGGTGTCGATGCCGACGAAGAGCGGGCCGGTCAGGCCCTTCTCCTTCCGGTAATCGCAAATCGCCTGCGTGGTCGCGAGGATGTGGCCTTCGTTGAAGGTGTTCTTAGACGAGGTACCGCGATGGCCCGACGTGCCGAACGCCACGCGCTGCGCCGGATCCGATGCATCCGGTCTGTTGGCGAAATAGGCCGTCACCAGCCGCGGAATATTGGTGAGCACGTCCGGCGAGGCCTGCTTGCCCGCCGCGGGATCGACTTCTGCCACTGAAATATCCTCGTCCTGTCGTGAGTGCGGGACACCATAGCATCGGCCCGGCCCCCGCCAAGGGCACAACACGCGCGAGGGGGAAGGCGTTCCTTGGGGGTAGCGAAGGTGGTGCAGCGGGTTCGTGCTATGCTCGGCACCACCACCCGTCGAATCGTCTCATGATCCCTTCGCGCAAGCTGCTCGTGCTGATCGCTGCCCTCACCCTGGCCGGTGCACCGGCGCGCGCCGCGGAGTTCTACACCGAGGACCTTCGCATCCCGATGGCGGAGGCCGGACCGCAGGGGCTCGAGGCCTTCCTGGTCCGACCTGCGGGGACGAAGCGCTATCCCTTGGCGCTGCTCAGCCACGGCTCGCCGCGCAAGTTCGAGGACCGCGCGGCGATGTCGGCGCATAAATATTACGGCATTGCGCTGGAATACGCCCGGCGCGGCTTTGCGGCGCTGATCGTGATGCGGCGCGGCTACGGCACCTCGCCCGGCGGGCGCGTCGACAGCGTCGGCGGTTGCGCAAAGGCGGCGTACCTGCCGGCGGCCGCCGTCGCAGTTGCCGATCTGCGCGCCGCGATCGATGCGATGGCGCACCGGGGCGACGTCACGATTTCGGGCATGATCGCGGCCGGCCATTCCGCCGGCGGCCTTGCCACGGTGGCGCTGAGCGCGCAGGCCCCGCCCGGTCTCGTCGCCGCGATCAACTTCGCCGGCGGCCGCGGCTCGCGCGACGACGACGATGTCTGCAACGAGGACGGGCTGGTGCAGGCCTTCGCCACCTTCGGCAAGAGCTCGCGCGTGCCGATGCTGTGGGTCTATGCGAGCAACGATTCCTATTTCGGTCCCGATCTCGCGCGCCGCCTCCATGACGGGTTTCGCGCCGGTGGCGGCAATGCGAGGTTCGTGGCGGCGCCGGCTTACGGCGACGACGGCCATTATCTCTATTCGGTCGCGGGCCGGCCGCAATGGACACCGTATCTCGACGCCTTCCTGCGCGAGCGCGGGCTCGGCCGTGAACTCCTGAGCCTGCCCGATCCGCTGCCGCCACCGCCCCAGCTCAGCGAGGCCGCGCGGGCCGAGTTCGCGCGCTATCTCGCCAGCCTGCTGCCGCACAAGGCCTTTGCGGTGTCGCCGAACGGCGGCTACGGCTGGCGCACCGGCCGTGCGACGACTGGAGAGGCCCGGCGCGACTCGCTGGCGGCCTGCATGAAATGGTCGCCCAGTTGCACGCTCTATGCGGTCGATGACCAGCTGGCCGAGCCATCGCAGGCCAGACCCACCGACCAGAGCGCCCGCGCGCGGCAGTGACAGACGCGCCAGAGGCCGGTTTGTTAACTCCGGAGCTCTATGACAAGCCCATGCTGTGGGATCGGGCACGCTTCAATCTCGGCGCGACATGGAGGCATATCGCGGTCGTCCTGCTCGTGTCGGCTCCGATCGGCGCGCTCGCGGGCGACGGGGGGACCGAGCTCGGCGCCGGCGAAACGCCGTCGTCGCGCGCGATGATCCGGAAGATCATCGAGCGGGAAACCAAAAGCACCAATCTGCCGGCCGACATCGCCGAGGCGATCGTCTTCGTCGAAAGCGGCTACAACCCGGCAATCATCGGCGGCGCGGGCGAAATCGGCCTGATGCAGGTGCGCCCCGAGACGGCGGCGATGCTGGGCTTCCACGGCAGCAACGCGGAGCTGGCCGAACCCGACGTCAACATCCATTACGGGGTGCTTTATCTCAGTCAGGCCTGGCGTCTTTCGGGCGGGGACCTCTGCCGCGCCCTGATGAAATACCGGGCGGGTCATGGCGAAGAGGAGATGACCGGGCGGTCGCAGGTCTATTGCAACCGGGCCCGCAACCGGCTTCTCGCGATGAGCGCGATGCCGGCAGGCGCCGAAGCTGCGGCTGCTCCGGATCCGGCGCCTGCAGTTGCCGTTGCGGCCGCGGCTGCGGCGCCCGCAAAACGGGCGAGCCGCCCGAAGATGCCGGTGCAGCCCAAAGCCGTCTATGCCAGCTATCGTCAAGGCACCGCAGCCGCCAGCCGCGCCTATTGGGCCGCCCACGAGGCGAGGGTCAGCCAGATCAAGGCGCGCATCGAAGCACGTTGGAAGCGCGTTGCATCGCGCTGACGGCGATGTCCTGTTGCTCTAGAGCCGCTCGCTGAGCGCGAGCTTGTAGCCAACGCCGGTGACGGTCGCGATCACGGGCGTGCCGCTGCCGACCAGCTTGCGGCGCAGTCGCGCCACCAGCGCATCGACCGTGCGGATGTCGACGTCGGCCTGGCGGTTGCTGACGACCTCGATCAGATAGTCGCGGCTGAGCGGCCTGCCGTCGGCGCCGACGAGCGCCGCGAGCAGGTCGAATTCGGCGCGCGTCAGCGCCACCGGCTTGCCGTCGTTGCCGAGCAGTTCGCGCCGGGTCAGGTCGATGATCCAGTCGCCGAAGGCGATCGAATTGTGGTTGCGCGCCGCCTTGCGATCGATCGAGCGCCGCCGCAGCACGCTGCGCGCACGCGCGAGCAGATCGCGCAGGTTGATCGGCTTGGTGACGTAATGGTCGCCGGCAACCTCGAGGCCGAGAATGCGGTCGACGTCGGTGTCGCGCCGCGTCACGAAGATGATGCCCACGTTGCCGGCGGCCTGGATCTCCTTGGCGAGCTCGAAGCCGTCGCCGTCGGGCAGTTGCACGTCGAGGAAGACGAGATCAGTGCGCGCGCGCAGCGCCTGACGGCACTCCGTGCAGGAGCCGGCGCCGACCACATCGAAATTGTTGTCGCTGAAATAGTCGACCAGCATGGTCCGTGTCACCGGATCGTCCTCGACGACGATCAGCCGCTCGCGGCCGGCCGGACGCGATTCCTGACGTGCGGAAACCGTCACGGTCCTGGATGATCCGACCTGCGAATTCAAGTCGCTGCGCGTCGCGCTGTCATGTGAACGGACATTCACAGCCTGTTCGAGCCCCCGAAATTGCCTGCCGCAATACTAGGCGCGTTGTGACGCGCAAACAATATTGGTCATGGTCTCAACGTATTTAGTATGAATTGGCCCACAATTCTCATCCCGCGCACCATCGCGCCGGCCATATCCGGACGGGCGAAGGTCCGTCGAGCCACCCAGCTCCGGACATAGTCGCCCAACGTAAAGAGGGCCTTCGGCTTCGGAAAAACGCCACCTACCCCGAGCGGCGCGCGCGGCTTGCTTCGCCGCCAACTTGGAATCTACTGTATGGCCCGACACGATCTCGGAGCCATGATGACCATCAGCACGCAACGCGCAACGCGGCGCGCAATTCTTTGGACCGTCGGCGGAGCCGCCGCCGCGCTCGCCACCCGAGCCGGCGCACAGACCTCGGAAAGAACCACGAAGATCGTCGTCGGCTTTCCGGCGGGAGGCGGGCTCGATGCGATGAGTCGCATCATCGCCGACAAGCTGCGGGAGCAGACCGGGCTACCCGCCATCGTCGAGAACAAGCCGGGCGCAGCAGGCCGCATCGCCGCCGAAGCGGTGGTCCGGTCCGAGCCTGACGGTTCGACATTGTTGTCCGCACCGATCGTCGCGACCGCGTTCTACCCGTTCATCTTCAAGTCCCTGCCCTTCGATCCGCTGGTCGATCTCGCGCCCATCAGCAGGTTCTGCACGTTCCAGTTCGCGCTGGCCGTCAGCACAAAACTGCCCACGGCCAGTCTCGCGGACTTCCTCGCCTACGCGCGCGCCAACAAGGAGCGGATGAATTTCGGCTCGCTCGGCGCGGGCACGCCCTCGCACTTCCTCGGCGTCATGCTGAACCAGGCGGCCGGCATCGAAATGGCCCACGTGCCCTATCGCGGCTCGGCGCCCGCCCTCACGGATCTGCTGGGCGGCACGATCCAGGCGACGTTCGACACGACCGCTAGCTTGATGGAACAGTACAAGGCCGGCACGATCCGGCTGCTTGCGATCACCGGCGCAAGCCGCTCGCCGCGCCTGCCTGACGTGCCGACTTTCGCCGAGCTCAAGCTTGGTCTCGGCGCCATCGAATCCGCAGACTTCTGGTACGGATTCTTCGCAGCAGGCAAGACGCCGGGGCCGATCCTCGACAAGCTCAACGGCAATCTGCGCGGCGTGCTGGCTGATCCCGCCGTGCGCCGGTTGCTGTCCGCCCTCGATGTCGGCGTCGTCGCTGATACGCGCGCAGAGTTCTCTGATATCATCAAGGCCGATTACGACCGCTGGGGCAGCGTGATCAGGTCGACAGGCTTCACGCTGGAGTAGGCCCATGGAGGTCATACTGCTCGGCACCGGCGGCCCACGTCCAGACCCGCGTCGCATGGCGACGACCACGCTGATCAGGCTTGGCGAGGAGAACATCCTGTTCGACGCCGGCCGTGGCGTCATGGTGCAGCTTCACAAGGCGGGCGTGCCGCTCGGCGCCATCAACACGGTCTTCCTCACCCATCACCATTTCGACCACATCGGCGATCTCTACGACGTGATGCTGAATTCGTGGATGCACGGGCGCAAGGACGAGCTGCGCATCTATGGACCGCCGGACACCGAGCGGCTCGTCAACACGCTGGTCACGCAGGTCTACGACAAGGACATCGCCTGGCGCGACCAGGGCGAGCCGACCTTCGGCGGCTGGAAGCCTGTCGCCGCAACGGACATCGTGCCGGGTCCCCTTCTCGATACCGGTCGCTGGAAGATCAGCGCCGAACTGGTCTCGCATGGCGACGGTCTCGACATGTCGCCGGCCTTCCTGGCGCGCTGGATGTGTCTCGGCTATCGCTTCGAGGCCGAGGGCAAGGTCATTGCGATTTCCGGCGACACGGTCCCTTGCCCGGGGCTGGAGCGCCTGGCCGAAGGCGCCGACCTGCTGGTCCAGGTCTGCTTTCTCGCAACGCCCGAGATCAACAACGAGCACTTCCGCCGGCTTGCGAAACACACGCTCGCCTGCGGCGACACCGTCGGGAAGATCGCGGCCAAGGCCGGCGTCAAGAAGCTCGCGCTGACCCATCACCGTCCGCGCACCGACGACGCCATGCTGACCGCATTGCTCGATGACGTCAGGCGGGACTATGCAGGACCGGTCGTGCTCGGCGAGGATCTCACGCGCATCGAGGTCTAGGCATCGTCGATCAGCTCGCCGGCCTCAGGACGATCCGACCTCGATGCGGAACGATAGTTGCTCTTCCGCGCCGGCCGCGATGTGCATCAGTCCCGGCTTGTCGGTGAAGTCGCCCTGGAAGCCGGCGGGACTTGCATAGCCGCGCCAGGGCTCGATGCAGAGGAACGGCGCGCCTGACGGTTTCGACCAGACGCCGAGCTCGCGAAATCCGCGCCAGGACATTTTCAGCCAAGGTCCGGTTGATGCACCGCCCGTCGCGGCATAGCGGACCGAATGGCTCTCGATGCGGTCGAAGATGACGGCGTCGTCGACGAACAGGGAATCCGACAAGGGAAGCGACGTGCCCTTGACCGGGCTCGGCTCCGCCACGGGGCGCAGCAATCCAGCTTCCAGACGGCGGATCGGAGACGATTCGGCGCTCGCGAAGGTCAGTGCATAGCTCTCCTTGGCCGCGCCGGGCTGCAGCGGCCAATTGAAGGCGGGATGACCGCCGATCGACGCCGGCAACGTCTCCTTGCCGGTATTGGCGATCGTGAGCGTCAGATCGAGGCCGGACTCATCGATCGCATAGGCCGCCGTGAGCCGGAACGGGAATGGATAGAGCGCGCGCGTCGTCTCGTTGTCCTCGAGCACAAGAGTGCAGCGGCTCTCGCCGCGTTCTGCCCACACGAAGCGGCTGTCGCGGGCAAAGCCGTGCTGCGTCATCCGATACGTCTTGCCCTGGTGCCGCAATTCGTCGTTGGCAAGGCGCCCGACGATCGGAAACAGCAGCGGCGCGTGACGCGGCCATTCCGGCCCCGCCTGCCAAAGGAATTCGGTGCCGCCGCCCTTCAGCGAGCAGAGCTCGGCGCCGTGCGCCTTGACGGTCGCGGTGAGCGAGCCGCTGCGAAAGGAGTGGGTGTCGTCGGTCATTGCCGACCTCTACACCCCGCCCTGGCACGCAGCAAGGCGACGCCGGCCATGCAGGCGGCGCCTCCGAGCCATGCCGGGCTGCGTCATATTTCTGTACCTAACGATTGCTCACGTGCGGCTCCTCCACCGCGAGCTCCCCGCGAACCCGGCCGGGACTCCATGAACCATCGTGGTCCTCAATTGAAATTCTTCATCAACGGCCGCTTTCTGTCGCAAAAGCTCACGGGCGTGCAGCGCTATGCCGCCGAAATGGTCAAGGCGATCGACGGGCTGCTCGCGTCGGAGCAGATTCCGGCCGTGCTGCGCAACGCAGACTGGCAATTGTTGAAGCCTGCGGATGCAAGCGAGGAACTTCATCTCGACCGGATCAAGATTCGCGCCGTCGGCCGGTTGCATGGGCACGCGTGGGATCAAGTCGATCTCGCCCGCGCCGCCGCCGGAGGCCGCTTGATCAGCCTGGCCAATTCCGGGCCCGTCTTCCATCGCGACCACATTGTCGTGATTCACGACGCCCAGGTCTTTCGCAGGCCCGACTTCTTCAATTGGCGCTATCTGACCGTCCATCGCACGATGGGTCGGATGCTCGCCCGGCACGCAAGCATCGCAACGGTATCGGGATTTTCACGCAAGGAGCTTGCGGATGTGCTGAATCTCTCGGCATCGCGCATTCCGATCTTCCCCAACAGTGCCGAACACTTTGCGGCCACGAAGCCCGATCCCGGCATTCTGGCCCGACTTGGCGTCCGGCCGCAGAAGTTCTTCCTGTTCGTGGGCTCGAAAACCAAGAACAAGAATCTGTCCGTCGCGATCCGTGCCATCCAGCTGCTCGACCGGGCTGACGTTCCCCTGGTCATCGTCGGCGGCGACAACAGCAAGGTCTTTCAGGATCATTCCGGCGAAGGGGTTTCCGGCCTGCTGCTGGCCGGCCGCCTGACCGACAGCGAGATTGCCGCACTTTATGCGCACGCATCGGCCTTCGTGTTTCCGTCGCTCTACGAGGGATTCGGTGTCCCGCCACTCGAAGCCATGATCTTCGGCTGCCCGGTGATCGCCTCGACGGCCGACGCCGTCGTGGAGACGTGCGGCGACGCGGCTGCGTATTTTGGCGCCACGGATGCCGAAGCACTGAAGCAGCTCATGCTCGAAAGACTGGCAATCGGCGCGATCTCTGAGCAGGAACGCAGGCGACAACAGGATCGTCTTGCATTCTATTCGTGGAAGAAATCGGCGAAGGCGTTGCTCGATCACCTCGCGGCGCCGGCGAACGTCGCCAGCGCTGCGTGAAACGCGGCGCGGTTCGCCTATCGCGCGCAATGGTTTTTGCACAAACGATTTGCAACTCGCGTCTCTCAGCACGGTTCCATGAAACTTCTTCTTCGTTCTTGCGGCGATCGCAAGCACGAGCGCCTTGGCGCAACATGACCACATCCCTGCCCCAATATCGCTACGTATTCGAGGAACTGTGTTTCGCACTAGCGAACACAGAACAGGGATACAGATGTCCGGCTCTCCAACGCGGCCCTATGCAAGGCAAACGATGAAAGTGCTGCACATCGCCGAAACGATCCGTGGCGGGATCGCGAGCTATCTGAACGAGTTGCATCCTCAGCAGCAGGCCAGCTTCGGTGCCGAGAACGTGCATTATGTCGTGCCGTCGGATCATCGGGTCGACCTCGGCGCGGTCGATGACAACCAGATTACGACATTCGAGCGATCCGGCCGCAGCGTCGCCGGCCTATTCCAGATGTTGCGTGCAAGCATGCAAGCGCTGGATGCCTTCAGACCGGACGTGGTGCACCTGCATTCGTCCTTTGCGGGGCTCGTGCTCCGGCCCGCGCTGGCAGCCCGCTCGGGCGGACCGCGCGTCGTCTATTGTCCGCACGGCTGGGCATTTTCGCGCGAGACCGGCCGCTTCAGTCACGTGCTGACCAAGGCGGCGGAGAACCTGCTTGCGCGCACGTCGGACCGAATCATCTGCATCTCCGGCGACGAGCATAGCGAGGCGTTGCGCGCGGGAATTCCTGCCGACCGCCTCACCCTGGTCCACAACGGCATCTCGAAGAGCCGCACGCCGCAGCCCGTCTCGGCGGACTGGACCTCCAAGAAGGTCAAGGTGCTGTTCATCGGACGCCTGGATCGGCAGAAGGGCTTCGATCTCCTGATCGAAGCGGCGCGCGCGCTCGAGGACGTCCTCGACATCCGCATGATCGGCGCCTCCGTCGTCAACAAGTATGAAGGCCCGGCGGTCCCGCCCAACGTGTCCCTGCTGGGCTGGCTGGACCGGCCGACCATCGAGACCCAGCTCGAGGCAGCCGATCTCGTCGTGATTCCGTCACGATGGGAAGCCTTCGGCCTCGTCGCCCTGGAAGCGATGCGCGCGGCCAAGCCGATCCTGGCATTCCGCAGCGGCGCCTTGCCCGAAATCGTCGTCGACGGCGTCACCGGCGTGCTTTGCGAGCCCGTCGCGGTGCAGCCGCTCGTCGACGGCTTCCGGCGAGCACTCGATCTCGACCTCAAGGTGCTGGGACAGCGCGGCTACGACCGCTTCAAGCAGCTCTATGACGTCGAGAAGACGCATGCACAATTGCAGCAGGTCTATGCCGAGCTGCTTCGGGACGACCAGACGCCCGTCGAAGCGAAGGCGGGGCTGCAGTCGGACCTCTCCAAGAATTTCTGATGATCAACATGCACGCTTGCCCTAGCAGATGCGGGAGATCGCGATGGCGATGCTCTCGAATAATGTCACTGCCCCTGCATCGCGCGTGAGCATGATCTAGACCATGACACGCCCACGCACGTTGCTTCGCGACAATGTCCTTCGCCTCGCGGGCCTCATCTCGGTCATTGTTCTGTCGGTCCCCGCCTGCGCTCAACCGCTCGACGCCCGATTCCTGCTCGGCGTCGGCACCCATCAGGGGTTGGGCGGGCCGGTGAGCGCGCGGGGATACGTGCCTGCGGAGAACATCGCCCAGATCAAGCAACTCGGCCTCAACGCCTTCCGCGACGATTTCCCCTGGTCCGATTTCGAAACGGCGGGACGCCGGATGGGCTTCACGCCCAGGCTGGGCCGGCTCGAGGCGCAGGTCAGATCCGGCATTGCGCGTCCGCTGCTGATTCTCGCCTTCGGCCATCATCTCGTTCCGAATTCCTCGCCGCCGACGACCGATGAGGCGCGGCAGCGGTTCGCCGACTATGCGGCAGCGGCGGCGCAATCCGTCGTGGCGCAGCATCCCCTGTTCGAGCTCTGGAACGAGTGGAATCTGGCGGCAAAGAAAGATGCCGCATTCTCGCCGGAAAATTATCTGGCGCTGGCGCAAGTCGCGCGACCTGCGGTCAAGCGCGCGGCGCCGAATGCGCCATTCCTGGTCGGCGCCCTCGGTGACGATCTGGGCTGGGCGTGGACGGAGAAGATGCTGCGAACCGGCATTCTGCAGTATGCCGACGGCGCTTCGATCCATCTCTATAATTTCTGCATGGGCCCGAGCAAACGGACCTCGGCCGAGATCATCGAGCGGCTCACGGCGTTTCACCGCCTCGTCGGCCAGGCGAGCGGAAACCCCGACTTCCCGGTCTATGTCACCGAGACCGGATGGACCACGGCCAGCAACAAATGCGGCGTCAGCGAGCAGGCCCAAGCCGACAATAGTGCGCAGCTCATCCTGTGGGCGTCGACCGCGGCGCGCTGGCTCAAAGGCATCTGGCTCTACGAGCTCAAGGACAGCGGGCAGAATCCATCGGAGCTGGAGCACAATTTCGGGCTCTACCGTTTCGACAATTCGCCGAAGCCCGTCGCCTGCGCGGTCCAGGGCGCCTGGGCCTTCATCCGCTCCAGCCTGAGCGCCGAGAAGCGCGAGCTCGCCAGCGGCGTCGTGTCGATCAATGCAACGACGACGTCCGGCGCCAGAGTTGCGGTCTGGTCCGAGGCTCCCGACCGGCGTTACGAGATCCGGCTCAAGGGCGATCAGGAAGGCGCAACGTTTGCGCTGCCGTGCGACTCGGCCGCAAGACCTGCGTCCGGAGCCTGGATTCCGGTTTCGAGCACGCCGGTTCTCATTGCAGCAAGCAACGGTGCCATGCCCTCCCTGGAGATAAGACCGGCGCGGTAAGCGCGATTTTTGCAAGACATGAGGTTCGCCATGAAAGTTCTTTTGACGTCCACGCTTTATCCGACGCCTCAGGCCCCGAAGATCGTTGGCGGTGCGGAGATCTTCGCGCGGCGCTTCGCCGAGGGCCTGGCGCAGCGCGGAGACGAGGTCGAGGTGATCCGGGCCGCGTCCTCCCATGGGGAGGAGCGCGAAAGCTGCAACGGCATCAACGTCTATTCCGCGCCGGTCCAGAACATCTATCGGCCCTTCACCGAGCAGAAGAACACCGTCTTGCGCAGCATCTGGCATGCGGTCGACGACTGGCAGATTGAGGCGCCGGTGATCGCGGAACGCATCCGGGCCTTCAAGCCGGACGTGCTGCACTCCAACAATTTGTCGGGTCTCACCACCGCGATCTGGCGCGTCGCCGCCCAGCTCGGCGTGCCGGTGCTGCATACGCTTCACGACTATTATCTGACCTGCCCGCGCTGCTCTCGCTTCGACAAGGGACGCTCCTGCGAGCACACCTGCACGAGCTGCGGGATCCTGACCTTTCATCGCAAGCGGGCGACGCATTGGCTGAGCGCCGTGGTCGGCGTGAGCGAGCGCGTGCTGTCGATCCATACCGATATGGGCATGTTCGCGGAGACGCCGATCCGCACCGTGATCCGCAACGCCTCGACCGAGCCGCCGCGCGAGCCCTATCCTCGCCCGGTCTGCACCTCGGAAGTGACGTTCGGGTTCATCGGCCGCCTCACCGAGGAGAAGGGCATCGACAACCTGATGCATGCCCTTGCCATGCTGCCCCCCGACCGCATCCGGATGATGATCGCCGGCCGGGTCAGCGAGGAGGAGCAACGCCGCCTCAGGGCGCTCGCGCCGCATGCGCGCATCGAGTTCATGGGCTTCGTGGCGCCGGACGATTTCTACCAGCAGGTCGACGTGGTGGTCGCGCCATCCATCTGGCACGACCCCGGTCCACTCGTCGTGGCAGATGCCAAGGCGGCCGGCAGGCCGCTGCTCGGAACGCGCTTTGGCGGCATGCCCGAGGTCATCGAGCACGGCGTGACGGGCTGGCTGACCGATGCCGATCCGCAATCCCTGGCCGACAGCATGCTGGCAGTCGCGTCTGATCCGCACAAGATCGACGAGATCAGCCGGCGCCTGATCGCGGATACCAACAAATGGATATTTGCCGACGTGCTGTCATCCTACAAGACTCTGTATGAGCAATTGCGCGAGCAGCGGATGTCGCGCATGCGCTCGGCAACCAAAGCGCCGCGGGCCGTCGGCAAGGAACGCCTCATTCCGAGATGACACGCCTCTTCGCGATGGCGGGCTACCTCTATCAGAGTGCCGCGGCGATCATCCTGATCTTCGCGATCAGTCACCTGTTGCCCGCCGCCGACTACACCAATTTCTCGCTGGCACTGGCCTCGAGCCAATTGCTCTGCGTCCTGATGTTCGAGTGGCTGCAGCTCGCCGGATTGCGTTTTCTGGCAGCAGCCGGGGAGGACGAGGCGGCGCGGCTGAGGTGGTCGCTCTTCGCCGCAGGCCTGTCGAGCGCGGCCGCGCTCGTCGTGGTCGGCAGCTGCACATCGCTGGCCAGCGTGCTCCCGGCCGGGATCATCGCGCTGGGCCTCGGCATCTCCGTGCTTCAGGGCCTGACCGACCTCTATTTCCTGTCGGTCCGTCTGTCCGACCGACTGGGCATCGCCTCCTCTCTTCTGGCGTTTCGCGCCACCGCTCTCCTGACCGGGGCCGCCGCGGGAGCCGCGATTTGGGGAACGGCCGAGGCGGCGCTGCTCGGCGTCGGCGCGGGCCACGCGCTCGGCCTGCTCACCGGGCTGCTGGCCTATCGCACACCCCTGGAGCGCGTACCGCTGCGGAGGGTGCTGGCCGACTGGAAGGATTTCTCCCGCTACGGCATGCTGGCGGCGGGTGCGTCCGTCATCC
The DNA here is from genome assembly GCF_053629095.1 of Bradyrhizobium sp. USDA 372. Classification (NCBI taxonomy): domain Bacteria; kingdom Pseudomonadati; phylum Pseudomonadota; class Alphaproteobacteria; order Hyphomicrobiales; family Nitrobacteraceae; genus Bradyrhizobium; species Bradyrhizobium sp. USDA 372. The sequence goes on from NZ_JBRJHR010000001.1 coordinate 2,452,344, forward strand.
ATCTGTCGGTGCCGGTGCTGCTCCGCTTCATCATCATCGGCCGGCTGGGCGCGACGGGAGCCGGCGCCGGATTTTCGATCGCGCTCGACCTGCTGCAACGCCCGTTCTGGGTCCTCAATGCAGCGATCCACACCGTGAGCTATCCCGATGTGGTGAAGGACTTCGAACGCGGAACCGTCATGAAGTCGGTTCAATCGGCGCGGCGGATGTTCGAATTCATGGTCTGCACGACACTCGTGCTGCTCGGCGGCCTGATCGGCTTCATTCCGGATGCAGCCCGTATCCTGGTGCCGCGGGAGAGCCTTGATGGCTTCCTGACGACGGCACCTGTTGTCGCCGTCTTCTATTTCCTGCACACGCATCTCCAGGCGACCGTCGCGGTCGTTCCGCACCTGGAGAAGCGCGCGACGAGGCTCGTGGTCGTTGCGGCCGGCCAGCTCGCCATCGTCGCCGCCCTCGCGCTGGCCGCGACATGGGCCGGCCTGTCGCCGCGACAGGCAGTGGGCTGCGCTTGCCTCGCCACGCTCGCGACGATCCTGGTCGCGCTCGGCCCGACGCTGCGGTTCGAGGCATTCCCGCGCTGGTCCCTGGTCGTGCAGGCGCTGGCGGCAGCGGTCCTGATCGGATCGCTCGGCGCGATGCCGACCGAGCCGGCGGCCTGGCTCGCGGGCAAGATCATGATCGCCGCGATCGCAACGGCGATCGTCGGATGGCGCGGAGACTTTCTGATGCTGGCCCGCCGCGGTTAATCGGCGGCACGCATCGCTTCTTGCCGGACCTTGCGGATGGTCAAGCCGATGCTTGAGCCGAGCCGATCCAGTTCCCTCGCGAGACCGTCAGCCTTTCCCCGGGAGCCGAGGCACCAATACCCGGGAAAATACGGTCACAACCAGTGCGTTAAAATGCATCAACTTACCCGCCCATGAAGGCGGCATGGCTGCCGGCGCGCTGTGCAATCCTACGATCTCGGATCTTATGCGCATATATTCAGCAACGCAGATCATGAAAATCTTGAAAGCGCCTTCGTGACGCCACGCTGCACGGGCATCGCATCAAGCATTCTGCTGCGACTCGAGTCGATCTGTTCCTACGCAAGGAACCGCGTTTCACTCGCGATTTGTAGCTTCCATTTTTATCTGAAATTCACACTCGACAGAGAAGGTTGAACGCAAATCCCTGCGAGCAATTTCGTTCGCGCTGAAATTCGAGTGGGCAATGTCCGATCAAACAATCCTGTCTGCCAGCGGCTTCATCAACTCCATCGGCGTCAACACGCATGCCGGGTTCGGGTGGACCGGCTACAACAATCTCGCGCTGATGGTCGATGACCTCAAATATCTCGGCGTCACCCATCTTCGCGACGCGATGGGAACCAGCCCGGCTGCGCAACCGGTGGTCGAGGGCCTCGCTGCCGCCGGTTACAAGTTCGATTTCCTGGTTTCGTCCGCTTTGCCGCAGACGGGCACGGTCGGGCTGCAGAACTACATCGCCTCGCTGCAGAAATTCGCATCGAGCCATGCGGGCAGCATCAGCGCCATCGAGGGGCTCAACGAGGCCAATCACCAGCCCTTCAGCTACAATGGCAGCTCCAGCCTTTCGGCCGCGGCCCAGTTCCAGAGCGCGCTCTATCAGGCCGTCAATTCCAACGCCACGCTCGCCAGCATCCCCGTCTACAATCTGTCATTGGCCTACAACGATCCACAGGGCTACAAGCAGCTCGGCGACATGTCGGGCTCGGTCGACTATGCCAACGCCCACGCCTATGTCAGCACCAGCCTGACCACCGACAGCTCCATCGCGGCAACGCTCAGCGCCGTCATGACCGCGGCACCGGGAAAACCCGTCGTCATCACCGAGACCGGCTATACCACGCAGGCCAACACCCAATATCTCGGCGTCAACGAGACGGTGCAGGCCAAATCGATCCTGAACACGCTGGTCGATGCCTACAAGGCCGGCGTCAGCGCGACTTATCTCTACGAGCTGTTCGACCGCGACTCCTCGGCCGCCAACACCAACCCGGAAGCGAACTTCGGACTGTTCAATTCCGACGGCACGCCCAAGCTCGCCGCGACGGCGATTCACAATCTGACGACCATTCTGGCCGACGACGGCAAGGGCGGCCTGCAGCCGACTGACCCACTGAACTACACCCTGAGCAACATGCCGGCCACCGGCAACAGCATGGTGCTCGGCAAGAGCAACGGCGCCTACGAGCTCGTCGTCTGGGCCGAGCCCAAGCTCTGGAACGACGCCACCGATACCGAGCTGTCCAATGCGGCCCAGACGGTCACGGTGAACCTCGGCGCCGTCCATCATACCGTGAAGGTGTACGACACGCTGACGGGCACCACTGCGATCGCCAGCTATACGGACGTCAGCTCGATCACGATTCCGGTCAGCGACCACCCGCTGATCATCGAGATCGACGCGCCAGCGACCACGCCGACGCCGCCGGACACGCGGACCAGCGTCACCGGCACGGCGGCCGAGATCGTGCCGCAACTGTCCGACCTCAGCAAGTCGACGGCGCTGCAGAGCATCACACTGACCGACTCGCACGTCCTGCCGGTCGCCTCGAAGGCGACCATGGACTACATCATCTCCCATTACGGCAGCGCCCTGTCCAAGATCCAGGGCGGTTACTCGTTCTCGGTGACGAATACGGCCGCGACCTGGAGCAGCACGAAGACCTACAACGCCAGCGGAACGCTTGTGTCGAAGGCGGACACCGGCCTGAATTCGAACGGGCAGCCGACCTCGACCACCGTCGCCTACACCGACGGCTCCAAGGACCTGATCAGCTACACCTCGGGCGTGCAGACGAAATTCGTCCACATCGCCACCGACGGGACCCGGACCACCGACACCTACAACACGGCCGGCACGCTGCTGAGCGAAGTCGTGCAGAAGTCCGGCGGCTATTACTCCACCACGCTCTACACGAACGGCGTGAAGACCGCCGCCTACGTCAAGAATGCCGACGGCTCGCAGGACAACTACACCTACGGCATCACCGGCAAGAGCTTCACCACGCAGGTGCAGCACCTCGATGCCTCCGGAAAGGTCACCTCGGTGACCCGCAGCCACGCCGACGGCACGCTGGACTCGACCCAGGTCTACAACAGCGACGGCAGCAGCGTGATCACCACCTACAGCGCCACCGGCGTCAAGCTGGTGCAGACCACCTATCATGCCGATCACAGCAAGGACGTCTGGACCTACAACATCAAGGGCCAGAACTACACGACCGAGCACGACGTCTATAGCTCGACCGGCTTCCTCACCAATTTGACGCGCCTGCACAGCGACGGCAGCCTCGCCTTCAAGCTGGTTCAGACGCCCGACGGGACCAAGACGACCGACTGGTACAATGCCGCGGGCACCCTCACCAGCGAGGTGGTGCAGAAAGCCGACGGCACCATGTCCACCACCGTCTACAGCAACGGCGTCAAGACCAACACTTACGTCAAGAACCGCCGACGGCAGCCAGGACAACTACGCCTTCGGCATCACCGGCCAGAGCTACACCACGCTGATCCAGCACGTCGATCCCACGGGCAAGATCACGGAAGTGACCCGCAAGCATGCCGACGGCACGCTCGACTATACGCAGGTGATCAACGTCGACGGCAGCAGCGTCGTCACCAACTACGATGCGGCGGGAACGCGCATCAAGGAAGCCGATCTCCACGCCGACGGCAGCAAGGACGTCTTCCTCTTCAACATCAAAGGCCAGAGCTACACGACCGAGCACGACATCTACGACGCGAGCGGTTTCCTCACCACGCTGATCCGCAAGCACGCCGACGGCAGCATGGCGTTCAAGCTGGTGCAGAGCAGCGACGGGACCAAGACGACGGACTGGTACGACGCAAACGGGGTGCTCACCAGCGAGGTGCTGGAGAAGCCGAGCGGCTACAGCTCGACCACGGTCTATACCAACGGCGTGAAGACCGCGGCCTACATCACCAACGCCGACATGAGCCACGACAATTACAGCTACAACATCACCGGCCAGACCTATACGACGCAGTATCAGCACCTCGATCCGGCCGGCCGGACGACGGAGGTGATCCGCTGGCATGCCGACAACTCGCTCGATTACACCCAGGTGGTGAACAGCGACGGCAGCAGCGTCGTCACCAACTACGATGCATCAGGCGTCAAGAAGACCGAGACCGACTATCACGCCGACGGATCCAAGGACGTGTTCCAGTTCAACGTCGTCGGCCAGAACTACACCAACGAGCACGACACCTACGATACGACCGGCTTCCTCACCAACATCGTGCGCACCCACGCCGACAACAGCCTGGCCTTCAAGCTGGTGCAGAGCGCGGACGGCACCAAGACCTCGGACTGGTACGATGCCAACGGCGTCATCACCAGCGAGGTGACGACCAAGAGCGACGGTTACAATTCCACGACGGTCTACACCGCCGGCGTGAAGACCGCGGCCTACATCAAGAATGCCGACGGCACGTCGGACAACTGGAACTACAACGTCACCGGGCAGTCCTACACCACCCAGCATCAGCACCTCGACGCCTCGGGCAAGCTGGTCGAGCTCACCCGGACCCACGCCGACGGCACGCTGGACTATACCCAGGTCATCCACAACGACGGCAGCAAGCTGACGGACATCTACAACAGTGCCGGCGTCAAGACCCAGGAGATCGCCAACAATGCCGACGGCACGAAGGACGTGTTCCTGTTCAACTTCAACGGACAGACCGGCACGACGCAGCACGAGAACTACAACAGCGCCAGCGCATTGCAGTTCTTCGATCAGACCAAGACCGACGGCACCCACAACGTCACGGCGGTCGCTGCCGGCGTGACGATCCAGGGCGGGTCCGGCAACGACGTGTTCTCGGCCGCGCCGAGCTCGACCACGATCGCCTACGATCACGGCCAGGACCAGGTTCTGAACTTCCAGGCCGGCGACGGCACGAGCCACGACGTGATCCAGATCTCGAAGCTCCTGGCCGCAGACTACAGCCACCTGCAGATGACGCAGTCCGGCACGAACGCGCTCATCACGTTCTCGGCCAACGACACGATCCTGCTGAAGAACGTCTATGTCTCGAACCTGACGAGCCACGATTTCCTGTTCGTCTGAGCTGGGCGCCATTTGCCCAAGCGGGCATCGACATCGCAGGGGCCGGGACCATGTTCCGGCCCCCTGTTCGTTTGCAGGGCGCCTGCCTCAATGATGAGCAGAGAGCTGACAGCCATCCGCTATTGGATGGGCCGCATGAATTCGGACGGATGGCCGCGACGGCGCCGCGCCCTGCGAACTTGCGTCACAATTCGTCTCTAGAAGACAGACGACCCGCGCAAGGACTCCGAGGCCCGATGGAAGCCAGTGAAGCAAGACGTTTCGTCGTCCTCGACTTTTATCGCTTCGTTGCCGCCCTCGGCGTCTTCATCTTTCATCTCAAGATGATCGACCCGGGCATCTCGCCGGCCTGGAACGGGTCCTTCGGCCTGTTCGTGGACATGTTCTTCATCCTGTCCGGCTTCGTGATCTCCTACTCCTACCCGTCCGACGCGCGTGGTGTCAGGGCCTATTCCCGGTTCATGATCCGACGCATCGCGCGGATCTATCCGCTGCACCTGTTGAGCCTGCTCGTCTTCGTGGTGCTGATCGGCGTCGGCCTCGAGCGCACGGCGCGATCAACCCCGCTGGACTTCCTCTACAACCTGCTGCTGCTCCAGGCCTGGGGCGTCACCAACCATCTCAGCTTCAACTCGCCATCATGGTCGATCAGCGCGGAATTCTTCTGCTATCTGATCTTTCCGCTCCTGATGCTGCTGGCGCGCAAGGTCCAGCCGGTCGTGCTCGGCGTCATCGTGGCGGCGCTCTATCTGGTCCTTGCCCACGGCCATCTGCCGATCTGGCAGGAGCGGTCGCAGATGTACGGCGCCAATTTCGACTACGGCATGCTGCGCGCCTTGCCGAGCTTCCTCAACGGCATCCTGCTCGCCATCCTATTCCGAATGTCAGGGCCCTACCGGCACAAGCCGGTCGTGTTCGCCGGCATCGCCGTGTTCGGGCTCTCCGTGCTCGTGCTCAACGTCTTCGCCAAGCCGGATCTGGCCATTCTGCTGTTCTCCTGTGCCATCCTGCTCACCGCGGTTGGCGAAAGCGCCTTCAAGGAATTTCCCGGCGCGCGGCTGCTCGGACGGCTCGGCAACACCTCATACGCGATCTACATGCTGCACGACGCCATCCTCATTGCCGTGTTCAAGCCGCTATGGACCTGGCTCGAGCTGCGCCCGGACCAGTTCGGCCTGTTCGCCCTGGCATGCTGCGTAGTCCTCACCGTCATCGCGGACCGTACCTACGCCTATTTCGAAAATCCGGCGCGGCGCCTGATCAATCGCTGGGCCGATATCGGCGTCGCGTCGCCGCGCAAGGCTCAGGCAGCCGAACCGGCCCTGCGCTTCGACAATACCGAGCGGGCGGTCAACTGACGCCTAAAGCGCGATGACGATTGATCCTAATCGCATCGCGCTTAGGAGGCGTTCAGGCCACCTTGCCGTCGGCCTTCGCTGCCATCCGGATCGCGCTATCGCCGAGTAACGGTGCGATATTGGCACGCGACAGCTCCATAACATCAGGCAGCGCCTGGCGGACCTGGTCGCCGGCGGCCTCAAAGGCACCGAGGAAGTGCCCCACAAACTGCTCGAAGCTGTCGCCGTTGAGGAACTGGGCCGGCGAGAGCAGCAGCTGCTCGCTGATGCCGAAATGCGCGAACAGGCCCTGGAACTTGTCCTGGTAGGTGATCGCGGCGACAGGCGTTCCCTGTCCGAGCGCCGCAATGGCGAGGTGCATGCGGCCGGTGATCACGCCGTCGACCAGCCCGACGACGGCCTTGATCTCGCCCGCCGACAGCGTCTGTTCGACATGGTGCACGTGTTCGCCGAGCGTGGGCTTGAGCCGGTCGGCCAGCGGCCGCAGGCAATTGTCGTCGGCGATCTCGGGGCGGTAGTCATGTGCAAGCAGCACCCAGCTTACATTGTGCTGCCGCGACAGCCGCTCCATGGCGCTCGCCGCGAGCTCAATCATCTTCCGCAGCTTGGCCGGCTCCGGCTTCTTGAACAGCATCGGGTGAATGTTGAAGACGAAGACCTTGCGACCCTGCGCACGCTGTCGCGCGATCGTGGCCGCGATTGCCTTGACTGCGGCGGTGTCCGCTCGCGGCGTCAGCATGAACGCCGCGTCCGCCACGAGCCGGGCGCGCTTCCGGGCGAAGTCGTCGAAACGCCGGAGCGAAATCGCATCGCGCAGATTGAGGACCACACCCGGATCGATCAGCCGGAACACCTCGCGCAGCGCCTTCGCGGGACGGGAATTGAAGCTGAAGCCGAGCACGCTGACCTTGGCGCCGAACGCCGCCATCAGGTCGGCGACGAGCAGCATGCGGGCGGCATCCACCGGAGAATAATAGCCGTCGAGCACGTCGGCGCCCAGGATGACGCCGAAATCGGGACGGATGATCGAGAGCTCCTGCGCGACCGTCTCATAGGAAAACGGCTGCTTCCAGAGCTCGAGCGGCTTGAAGCCCATGACGCGGACGTCGGCGCTGGCCGCCGCGGTGGCGGTGACGATGTAGATCTCGAGGTCCGGATAGGCCCGCTTCATCTCTCCGGCGGCCGCCTCGATCATGGCCTCGTCGCCGCGCGACTGATGAATGCTCCAGGGATCGGAGGGCAGCACCAGGAGACGGCGCGGATTGTTGCGCGGTGCGGCGTTGACGCCGACATCCTTCCGGGCGATCTGCCATCTGCGCAATTCGAGGAGATCGACCGCGAAGGGCGTGTTCTTCGCGCTGTTGAGCCAGCCTCGAAGCTGCCTGCGCACGGGTACGGGGATCAATTGCTTCACGTCGTCCTCCTCGTCTTCCTCAGGCGGTCGCACCGCGCTTCACGACGAAATCGATCAGGGAGAAGAGCTGCTTCCGCCAGAACAGCAGAATGCTCATCAGATAGGTCGCGCCGAAACATGACGACAGCAACCCCATCCGCAAATACGGGTTGATGTCCGGCGTCGCCGCGCGGCACAACACGACCGCGCCATAGGCGAGGACGATGGCGCACAGGCAACCCGCAATCGGACGCAGGAACTGGCTCCAGCTCAGGCCCAAGAGCCGGAGCGCCAGCGCGAAAGTCACGGGGGTGACCACGAGCTGCGCAAATGCGAAGATCGTCGCCAGCTGGCCGATGTCGCGCGAGGGCAGCAGGAACATCGCAGGCACGACCGTGCAGAACTTGATGATGTTCAGCGCAAAGACGTAGTTCGGCTTGCCCAGCGCGCCGAAATAGGCGCTGTTGACGAACTGCACCGTCTGGATCGCGCCGACCAGCATCAGCGGCCGCATCACCGCTTCACTGCCGCTCCACTTCGCGCCGAACAGCAGCAGGGACACTTCCGGCGCGATCGCCGCAAGCAGCACGAAGATGGGCGATCCGACCAGCGCGCCGAGACTGACGCTGCGCAGGTAGGCCCCGGCAATCCGGTCGCGCTCATGCGCGATCTTGGACAGCGCGCTGAGCGCGACGTCCATGACCGCCTGGGTGAGCAGCTGCATCAGGATGATGTAGACCCGCGCACCGACCGTGTAGATGCCGAGGGCGGCGACGCCATAGAGCGACAGGATGATCATGTCGATGGTGCGAACGATGGCGAAATCCAGCAGCCGGTTCAGCACGACATGGACGCTATAGCCGGAGAGCTCGCGGAAGCTTCTGGCATCGTAGCCGCGCATCGGCAGCCAACGCGGCTGGCTCCAGAGCCACAGGCCGCTGACCGCGCTCTGAACCACCACCTGGATCACCAGGCTGAGCGCACCGAACCCGGCATAGGCGCAGGCAATTCCCACGACGCCGGAGATGGCGGTCGCCACCATGGTCCTGACCGCGAGCACGCGAAAATCCATCTGGCGCTTGTAGAGCGCCTCCTGGAACAGGGTCGCGGTGCCGATCGGAAGCGAGAGACTCGCGGCGGTGAGCAGCGGCGCGAGCCCCTTCACGTCGAACCAGCGCTCGATATCCGTCGCCAGGACAGCAATCAGAACCGCAAGGATCGTCGACGCTGCAAATGAGCAGAAGAAAGGCAGCGTCACATCGGCAGGTTCGAGCGTTCGCCGCTGGATCAACGCATCACCGAAGCCGAATTCGGCGACCGAGCTCAAGAGCAGCAGGATGAAGGCGACGAGCGCGGCAAGGCCGAAATCCGCGGGATTGAGCAGCCGGGCCAGCACCAGGAACAGCACGAAGGACAGCGCCCGGCCGCCCCAATTCTGGGCAAGCGACCAGAACAAGGCAATCACGACCTGATGCTGTTTGCCCGTGACGTTCATCAACAATTCGACCCAATTCCGACAGATCCAACCACAATCGTAAGCTAGACGCGTGGCACGCGATGCTGCCGCGACGTCACCATCTCCGATCACGGCGGAGCACTGAATGCTCGCGACAATACGACGGAGTGATGGCAATCAGATGAGTGCCGTCACGATTCCGATTTAGAGTGGAAGTGAGTTCAAATCGTGGACTACACTCCGATCAACTTTGCGAGTGATGCAAAATGGATGCCTTGATGAACCCGCCCGCCCAGCGTTCTCTCCGCAGCTCCAGGCGCTTGCGTGTGGCCATCTACGCACCGCATTTTGCGGAATATTCCTACCGTCTCGCGTCGGGATTGGCCCGCCATTGCGACGTCCGGCTGGTGCTCAACCGCAAAGACGCCAATCAGCAATGGGAACTGGCCGATATCGCCGTGACGGCTCCGTTCGAGACGAGAATTCGTGACTTGAGCCTTCGGCGCGGCGGCGCGATCGGCATCCCGGCCTCGTTCCTGGACATAATTTCGTTTCGCCCCGACCTGATTCATTGTCACGAAGTTCCGGAGATCTACACGTCCAAGCTGATCCAGTTTCTCCGTCCGCTCGGCATTCCCTTGGTACTGACCGTTCACGATGCGATCCCGCATTCGGAAGGCGGCTCCGGTACGTCGCCCCGCGAAGATGCATGGCGGGGTCGCATGCGCGCGGCAGCATCGGTCGTCACCACGCATGGCGAGAGCTGCATCGCCGATTTTCGCAGCGCTTCGCCCGACTTCAAGGGCGAAACCGTCTCCAGCATGCACGGCGTGCTCATGGTCCCGCCGGCCGGAGGTGCGGTCACCGCGCCTGAGGCCGCACGCATCCTGTTTTTTGGGCGGATGTGGGCCTACAAAGGTCTCGACGTCTTCATCGATGCGATCGACATGTTGGCCAAGCGCGGTGTGGCTCATGAAGCGATCGTCGCCGGCCGCGGCCCCGAGATGACACGGCTCGGCGCGCGAATGGAGGCGATGCCGACGGTCAAGACCATCAACGCCTATATCTCGCCCGCGGATACCGGCCGACTGTTTCAATCCGCCACCGTGGTTGCCCTGCCCTATAAGGACGCATCGCAGAGCGGCGTGCTTGCATCGGCCTATGGCAATTCCCGGCCAGTCGTTGCCAGCGCCACCGGCGGCATTCCCGACGTCGTGACGGATGGCGTCAACGGGCTGCTGGTTCCGCCCGGCGATGCCACGGCTTTGGCCGACGCACTCGAACGCGTGCTGACCTCCAAGCCGCTGGCCGCGACGTTAACCGAAGGCGCACGGCAGACCGCGGCCGGCCTTCTCAATTGGGATCGCATCGCCGAGCAGCTCCTTGGATCGTATCACCGGCTCGCCGGTCGCACCGTGAGCTGAGCGCGATCGGCGCCCTCAAACCGATTGCTCGATCTGCGGCCGGAAGAACATGCCGCGGATCGCGCCATCCAGCAATCGCCTCAGCCTGACCTCGATCAGTTCATAACTGATCGCGCTTGCCACCAGCGACATCACCAGCCCAAGCCCGATGAAGCCGGCCCACAGCAGCCAGCGGTCGACGCCGACGGCGACCAGCTTCAGGCCGATCACCTGCAGGGGGAAGAGCACGAAGGGGTGCACGAGATAGAGGCTGTAGCTGATCTTGCCGACATATTGCAGCGCCGGTGCGCTCAGAGCTTTGCCGAGGCCGGAGTCCGGAGCAAGCACCATGCCGAACAGCAGAAATCCGGGAATGAGCCCAACGAAGGGGTGAAACAACACCAGGCTCGCATATAGCGCAGCTCCGCAAGCAAGGCCGGCGACCAAGCCGGCCCGCCCCGGAATCGAGATGCGAAATCCAGTGGCGCTGAACAGCATGCCGATGCAGAAGAAGGCGGTGATCGGCCAGTGCATCAGGCAGGCGATGCCAAGCAGCAGCAGAGGCGCCGCCAGCAATCTGCCACCGGTGCGCCAGACCGAGAACGTCAGCGCAAACCAGATGTAGAACGCCCACTCATAGGTCAATGTCCAGGCGTTCTGCTGGGCGATCGGCAGGCCGAGCGCGTCCTGCACGAAGAAGAGATTGGCCGCGAAGATCGCGAGATAGTTGCTCAGGTCGATGCCGCGGAAGAACTTGTAGGCCACGATCGGACCGATCGCGAACAGCGCAAGATGCAGCACGACGAACACCGGCATGATGCGCAGGACGCGATCGAAGAAGAACCGCGACAACGACCCGTGCCGCACCAGGCTCGCCGGGATCAGGAAGCCGCTGATCATGAAGAACAGCTCGACGCCGTGCCCGCCGACATTGATCACCGATTGCAGCCAAGCCCAGAGCGGCGGCAGGAAGCCGGGATCGGGGATGTCGTACATGCCGCCCTTCGGCATGTCGTAGAAATGGTCCATCAGCACACTCAGCGCGGCGATGCCGCGCAGGCCCTGGACCGACGGAACGAACGACCCGTCATAGGCGGCGCCCGGCTGGTGCGGTGTCTTGATCACTCCGCGGCACCCTGGGTGCTGAGAGCGGGCTCGAGAACGACCGGCTTCCGTCGCGCCGAGCGGAACCTCTGCCCGAAGGAAATGCAGGGCTTTTCGACGAAGGCGTAGGTCATCCAGCTGACCAGGATCGACAACGCCAGGATCACGCCCATGAAGATCGACCATCCGAGCGGCCCGTCGCCGAACCAAACGAGACGATGGACGGCGACGATCACGAACGGCGACATCAGGTAGACCGAATAGCTGATGACGCCGACGAACGCCATCGGACGCCACGCCATTCGCTCGCCGAACACGGCAAAGGCGATGAAGACCAGCGCCGCGCAGACATAGGCCGATCCGATCGAATAGCTGTAGAAAAAATTCTCGTGGTACACGCCTCCGAAACGCCGGTCGGACAGGGTGGCGGCAAAGACCGCATACAGCAGGGTGCAGACGGCCACATGGGTCCATCGCAGCTTGCCACCAATGACGGTGTCACGGATGATCTTGCCGAGGAACATCGCCGACAGGTTCAACCCGACCTCCATCACCGACGAGACGGCCCTGTTCTCGACCCAAAGCGCAGCGGTGGTTCCGACCAGCGCGGCTGCGATGACGATCGTCACCGCCGTGAAGCGCTGGTTCAGCAGCCCCATCGCAAAGAGGATCGTGCATCCGACGTAGAACAAGAGCTCGATCGCCAGCGTCCAGTAGAACACCCAGAGGTTCGGGACGTTCACGAACGTCTGCAACATCGTCACGTTGGCGGCAATCTGCCCCAGCGGATAGACTTTCGAGTCGAAGAGCTGCATCGTCACGAGCCCGACGACGAGCGATGTCCAGTAGGCCGGATAGAGCCGGAAGAAGCGGCTGATGGTAAAATCCCGCACCGGCGTGGCGCTGTCCGGGAAGCTGAACGGAATGACGAAGCCGCTGACGAAGAAGAACAAGACGACGCCGAACCGGCCGAAGTTCATGTAATAGCCGAACACGTCGTGGATGGGCCAGTAATAGGCGCCCGTCGGGTGCTTCTCGACGATCACCTCGAATACGTGCTGGACCAGGACCGACAACACGGCAATACCGCGCAGCGTGTCGATGAATGCGAGCCGTCTATGCATCGTTCGTTCTCACCTGCTTCCGCTCGCCGCCGGTAGATCCGGGCGGAAGCCATCCAGTGGCGGCACCACCGGTGGCCGCATGACGATTGGCACGGCGTCGGCCCCACGTGCAGAGGTCGCACGCCGCGAGAACACTTCGCTGAAGCTCAGCGCGATGATCAGAAGGCCGGAGGCCGGGCCGTAGTTCAAGACCGTGATCGTGAACAGGTTGACGATGAAGAGCAGCGTCAGCTTGTACACGTCAGTCGCACCGAATGTTGCCCGGAACACCATCACCATGAATGCGACGAAGGGAAGACCGAACATCAGGTACGTCCCGATGTAGAAATTGTCGACCGGCACCCAAAACGGCGCGAGCGGCGAGAACAGCTGCTGCGGATAGTTGAAGCAGCCCGCGCCGCAGCCGGTCACCAGGCCGACCGGCATGAGCTGGCTCAGGTAGATGAACGGCTTCTGCCAACTGTTGTTGATGCGATCGAGGATGCTGAACAAGGTCGAATGCGGCACGGCGGCGGTGCCGGACGCGACCACGATCATGAAGAACGGCACGAAGATCGAGGCGAAAGACCATTGCGCGATGGACCGGATGGCGGGGAAGCGTGACTTTTCCGGCAGCATCCGCACGAACACCAGCAAGAGCAAATAGAGCACCAGGACGATCATGGTCGTCTTGCTCGTGGTCAGCTTGATGGCATAGATCGCGATGGAGCCGAACAGGAGGCACCACGTCGTGCTCTTGCGAATGGAGGTGATCGCGAACGACACCAGGATGAAGAAGGCGGCCATGGTATTGTCGGCCGCAAAGCCCATCAGGCGCTGGTCGTCGCCGCCATAGGCCCACCACAGCCGGCCGGCTTCGCGGACGGCGCCGAAGGATTCGTATTTGTAGCCGACCCAAGGCATCAGGTAGAATTTCGTCAGGAAGACGCCGATCACGGACAGGTAGAACGTCACGGCGATCACCGAAAGCAGCTTGCGGTATGAGCCGAGGCTCGAATCGCAGAAACAAAATCCGACGAAGACCGGCAACATCATCTTGAAGGACGAGATCGCTGCGTTCGTCGTCCCCAGCATGAAATAGCCGAGCACGAGCGACAGCATGATCTGCACGAGCACAAGCAGGGCCAGGGTGCTACGATTACGCAGGATGCAATGGACGAAGAACTGGGCCAGACACAGAAGCGCAACGGCGTCGGGCAGATACCACAGCGGATTCAAGTGGTAGATGCTGGTGTAGTAGCGGATGACGCCGCCGAAGGCGTCGCGGATCAGATAGACGCCGAGCGCGATCGCCTCGATGTTGAGGCTGATCAGCGTCATTTTCGGCCGGTTCAGCGCGAGGATGGTCATGTCCGGCTCAGTTGGTCGGCCGCGCCGATGGCGCCGGAGAGGCGGAGAAATCGGTCCGGCTACCCAGAGCGTTCCGCATCCACCTGCCGCCGGGAATCTCGACGTAGCGATAAGTGAAGTGCGAAACCACGAGCACGGCGGCAAGCGAGACCACGAGATTCAGCGTGGCCGGCAGGCCCGCCCAGACCGAATCGAGAGCGGCGATCCGCCCGGCCCCGAGCGCCCGCACGAAATACTCGGACAGCAGCACCACGAGCGCGTGCACCATGTAGATCGAATAGGAGCGGCGTCCGAGCCAGACCAGCGGCCCCGCCACCAGCATCCGCGGAACGAGAATCGCATCGGGAAAGGCGAGCAGGCTGCCGAGGAAGATCGCAAACGTCACCGGCGCGAGGAAGGTCGCAGCGGGATTCGTTTCCGCCAAGCTCACCAGGACAACGCTGGCGATCATGGCGGCGAGCTGCACCAGGCCCTGGACGGCCGGGCCCGGCTTGGCCGGCAGGCGATCGATGATCCGCACCGTCAACACGCCCAGAAAGAAGCTCACGAAGCAGCGCAGGATGCCGAAATCGGTCTGAAGCCCGAGGCTTCTCTTGTCGAGCACGAAGATGATGACGACGAGGCTAGCCACCGCGACCAGGCCGCAGAGAACGTAGAACCACAGCAGGGAGCGCATGCGCTGGGCAAACAGGACGATCAGACCAAACACCAGATATGTGTAGAACTCGACGCTGATGCTCCAGCTCGGCGCATTCCAGCTCAGATAGTCGATGAAGCCCATCGAGTGCAGCAGAAAGACGTTGAGCACGAACGAATAGGCGTTGTTCACCTCGAACGCCGCCGGCGCGGCCACGACGACGCCTGCCATGACCAGGCTGATGCGCAGGAGGCGAAACAACAGATTGGCGACCAGCATGACGATATGCAGCGGATAGACCCGCGCCAGGCGCCGCACCATGAATTCGCGCAGCGAGAAGCGTCCGAAGTCGCTCTCGACGTAGCTGAGCGACATGACGATCCCGCTGAGAACAAAGAACAAGTCGACCAGCAGCCAAGCGCTTCGGAAGAACGAGCAATTGATCCACGCATTGTGCGGAAACGCAGCGAGGAATGTCGGCATTAGCAGGAGATGGTGAATCACCACCGACGTCGCGGCGATCCCCCGAATGCTGTCGAGCGGCAGGACATGTGCCTTCTCACGATGAACCAACTCCGTCACATCAACATTCCATAGCTATTGCACCGCAGCAGTGTGTATCAGGTCTCGCGCATGTTCAATCGCCGCGATCCCACGACTCGCACGCGAAGCATGACGACCGACGATACTTTCAATGCTCGCAGATCATTCGGACATGCGAGCGCCAACTTCACGCCACTTTTTGTTTGAGACGCCGCGTGCTTCGGGCGCAAATTTCATCAGCCGTGATGATTGCGAGTATTTGCGTGGAAAGTGTGCGCGAAATTCGGCGCTGATGCGATGAAGAGCGGCGCGTATGAGATTGATCCGTCTGCGCATGGAATGCGGCAACGAAATATTTTTTATGTGAGGGAACAATAGTCGCGCGCTGCGACTTGTGTCGGTTTTGCGACGTGGCGGCCTGCGAGTGCCTGATATGTTTTCAAGTTGCAACATTCGTGAGCGCGATATGCCAATCTCGCAGGCATTGTAAATCGTGCTTTTGCAACCGGCGCAAATTCGAGCAACGTTGTGCGCATGGACGTTCGCGCTTCAGCTTTTGCGCCGCACAAAAAGATGACACAGTTACCTGCCAAGTTTCGCCTGTTCTCCAATTGCAACAGAAGCAAGGAACACGGATGGGCCGCGGACTAACACGTCGTCATGCACAACCGCGATGGCTACCGACCGTCTTGATAGGTTCTGCGCTGATCGTCTCGAGCGCCGATGCTTGCCGCGCTCAGTGCGTCGAATTTTCGGACCGCGCCTCGCAACTGGAACTCGACACCTTCGTGAAGTCGCCCTCCTCGCTTCTGGAGCGACTGCGCAATGACAAGGAAAAGTTGCGGTACCGGCTCGCGACGCTGATTGCCACCAATCCGTCATTGCTGCCGTCGGTGCAGACGCTTATTTCGGCATCGGCTTCGAGCGATCGTTCGGCCATCGGCGCCGCGTTGCGGATCGCCGAAGGGCGGTGCACGACGACAAAGCCGGATGCCGCGCGCAAGATCAGGGATTTCGCGCAGCGGATCGGCGATCTCAACGTGCAGTCCGGTTATGCCGCCGCGGGTGAAGACAATTCCGGCGTCCAGGCGCAATCGCAGATCAAAGGCCCGGCCCAACCGCCCCGAGGCGGCGCCCTGCTCGACGGCGAGTGGAAGACCAAGCTGGCCAATCCATTCAAGCCCGTCCCCCTTCCGAATTGATCGATGATGACCAAAGGCAGCGAATTAGCACATGTACCAGCCTAGAGAACATTTCCAGTCGGGACACCGATTCGGCATCGAATTCGGCGGGGCAGTCCTCAGCTTCGAGCGTGTGGCCGATGTGCTCCGCCGCCAGTGGCCGATCATCGCGGCGTGTGTCGGAGCTTCGCTGGCCCTGGTAATGCTGTATCTGGTCACGGCGCAACCCATGTATACGGCGAACGCCCGCATCATGATGGACACGCGCCAGGCGCAGGTGCTGGACAAGGACAGCAACGCCAGCAGCGCCCTGATCGACACCGGTTATGTCGACAGCCAGGTCGAAGTCATCAACTCGGACGATCTGATCCTGTCCGTCGTCCGTCGCCTGAAGCTGACGGAGGATCCGGAGTTCAACGGCTCCAATCCGGGCCTTCTCTCCCTGATCATGGGCAAGATCACCTCGCTGTTCGGCTCCGGCGAGCCGGCGTCACAGGAGCGAATCGAACATGCCGTGGTCGAGCAGGTTCAGAAGAACCTGCGGACGGAGCGCGTGCTGACGACCTATGTTCTGTCGCTGAACTATCGCGCGCGGAGCCCGGACAAGGCCGCCAAGATCGCCAACGCCATCGCCAATGCCTACCTGGTCGGCGCTCTCGAGGCCAAATATCAATCCACCAAGCGGGCCACCGAATGGCTTCAGCAGCGCAGCATCGAGCTGAGCGAGCAGGCGTCGGCCAGCGATCGCGCCGTGCAGACCTTCAAGGCCGAGCACAACATCGTCGGAACCAGCCGCGGCCTGATGTCCGAGCAGCAATTGTCGGACCTCAACACCCAGCTGGTTCAAGCGCGGGCGTCGACGGCCGAAGCCAAGGCCCGGCTCGACCGGATCACCGCGATTTCGGACCAGGACGTCGCACAATCGACGGTGACCGATGCTCTCAACAATTCGGTCATCACCCGCTTGCGCGCCCAATATCTCGACCTCCAGGCCCAATATGCCGACTGGTCCAGGCGCTACGGCAAGGGCCATCTTGCGGCGGTGAACCTGGCCAACAAGATGGAGGAGCTGCGCAAGAACATCGCCGATGAGCTGCATCGGATCGGCGACGCCTATCGCAGCGACTATGAGATCGCAAAGAGCCGCGAGGCCTCGCTCGAGAAGAACGTGAAGGAGCTCGTCGCCCAGGCCGGCGATACCGGCCAGGCCGCAGTCAAGCTGCGCGATCTCGAAAGCGCCGCCGACACTTATCGCAATCTCTACAACAATTTCCTCGAGAAGCTGCAGAGCGCGACGCAGAATCAGAGCTTCCCGCTGAGCGAATCGCGCCTCATCAGCACCGCCACCAAGCCCGATCGCAAGAGCTCGCCGCGCACGGTCCTGGCGCTGGTGGGGGGCCTCGTCGGCGGCCTCTGTCTCGGCTTCGGCGTCGCCTTTGCACGCGAGCTGCTGAGCGACGTGCTGCGAACCCCCGGCGAGGTCGAGGACGAGCTCGGCGTGAAGTGCCTCGGCGTCCTGCCCGATATCGGTCCGGCCACAAAGACCGGCGCATCCGATGTGTCTCGCTACGTCGTCGACCATCCGTTCTCGCGGTTCGCCGAGACGCTGCGCAATATCAAGGTGTCGATCGATGTCGCGCGACTGACCCGCGAAATCAAGGTGATCGGCATCGTCTCTTCCCTTCCCAAGGAAGGAAAGACGACCGTCGCCGCGAATTTCGCGCAATTGATCGCGCTCACGGGCCATCGCACGGTTCTGATCGACGGCGACCTGCACACGCGCTCGCTGACGCGGGAGCTCGCGCCCAACGCCAAGAGCGGGCTCGTGGAGGCACTCAACGACCCCGCGAGCCTCGGCTACCACGTGCAGCGGAGCAAGGAGACGGGACTGGATTTCCTCCCCTCCGTCGTGGCGTCCCGCATGGTGAATTCCGCCGACGTCATCGGCTCGAAGGCGATGGCCGAGCTGCTCAAGGTGCTGAGGGAGCACTACGAGTACATCGTGATCGATCTCGCCCCGGTGATGCCGGTGGCGGACTCCAAGGCCGTCAGCCTCCTGATCGACGCCATGGTCTACGTCATCGAATGGGGGCAGACGACGCGAAGCGCGCTACAGGAGTCGGTTTCCGGGTCGGAGGTCCTGCAGAAGAAGCTGCTCGGCGCCGTGCTCAACCGCGCCAATCCGAAGATGCTCAAGCGCATCGAGGCCTACAAGGGCAAGCACCACAACAGCTATTACGTCGAGCACGCCTAGAGCGAGGTCCAGCCGAACTGAGCGATCTTAAGGCCCGCAGCCGTCTGGCAGCGGGCCTTGTTCGTGCTTGGCGGTCGCTTGAATGGCATCGCGTGCGCCCTCGCACACGGACCGGAGATGCGGCAAGCGCGCCGGACCCGCGCGCGAGTCCGTATTCGTCCGGAATCCACAACTTGCAGTTATTGCTCTAGCCAAAAGCAAGGATTGACGGGTACGGTGGTCGCCGGAAGAATGCGCCGAGGGACAATCATCCGTCGATAAGACGAGACAATCCGAGCTTGATGCCTGAAAATGCCGAAACTTTAGGCATCTTTCTTTCTCGGTTCCCCGAGGCTAATCTCGGCTCATACTCGCAGTTCTTTTCGGTAGGCTCGGATGCTGATCGTCCTGACGATTTTGACTATTTGGGTTCTGCTCAACATTCTATTCGTGTTGATCGTGGTCCCTCCACGCAAGCCGCTCCGCCAACCCATGGCGACGACGCTCTCACCCGCGCCCATCGACCCGAGCCGGCGCCAGATCGAGCAGGACGAGCCTTTCTCGATCCGCCACGTCATCGTCTCCGTCGCGATGGGCGCCTTCTTCGTGCTCGTGCCGCCGCTGCTCGCCCTGCGCGATGCGATCATGCGGCTCCTCGGCAAGCCCCCGCAGAATAAAACCTGAGGCCCCCGGGGCCGGAGGCAGGCCATTCAGAGATTGAGCGACTAATAGGCTTCCTGGAACATCACTGCGGACGCTGTGCGGGCCATGATCTTCAGGTCGAGCCAGATGCTCCAGTTGCTGACGTACCAGACGTCGTACTCGACCCGCTTTTCCATCAGATCGATCGTGGGCGTTTCGCCCCTGAATCCGTTCACCTGAGCCCAGCCGGTCAGGCCCGGCTTCATGTGATGGCGGTAGACATACTTGCTGATGAGCTCGTCGTAGTAATTGTCATGGGCGAGCGCGTGCGGACGCGGTCCCACCAGCGACATGTCCCCCCGCAGCACGTTCCAGAGCTGCGGCAGCTCGTCAATGCTGGTCATGCGCAGGAAGCGGCCGATCTTGGTGACGCGAGCATCTTTCTTGGTCGCCTGGGTTACCGTCTCGCCATTCTCGGAGACCGTCATGGTGCGGAACTTCCAGATCTCGAATGGCTTGCCGTTGAAGCCGCGGCGCGACTGCCGGAATATGACGGTTCCCGGCGAATCCAGCTTGATCAGCACGGCCACGGTCAGCAGCAGCGGCGTCAGCAGCACGAGCGCGAACAGAGCGACGCCGACGTCGAGACAGCGCTTCTGCAGCCGTTCGAGAATGGTGAGCGGCGGCCGCTGGATCTCGACCGCGACGGTGCCGCTGACCGGCAAAAAGGGACGGGTCACCAGGTCGGCAACCGAATCGTCCGGCAGCAGGCGAATGGGCTGCGGGACGGCGCGCAAATATGGCCCGAGCTTACGCAGCATCGGCAATTCGTTCCAGTCGATCGCGAGCAGATATTCGTCGACATCGGCCGCGCGCGACTGACGGATGACGTCGCGAATCTGCCGCTCCCATTGGCCATCATCCCGGTCATCTCCGAGCACGAAATGGCGCATGACGTCGAAGCCGTTCCTGCGCAGATCCTTGAAGCGGCTCGAGGTGAAGTCGAGCGGCTTCAGGCTGAGCAGGATCACCTTGCGATCGACCAGGCGGCTTCTCGCAAAGCTCGTGCCGAACACGGCCTGCCAGACGAAGCGCAGGCTGATCAAGCCAAGTCCGCCGATCACGGCGAAGACGATGACCGTGCCGCGCGACAGATTGTCGGTCGACTTCAGCAGGAAGGCCGCAACAGCAAGGATCGTGAGCGACGTCAGCCAGATAAACGCCGCCATTCGAAGCTGCCAAAGCAGATTGAGCAGGCGGTGCGTGGAATAGACGTCCCGGAAATAGGCGATTCCGACGAACACCACGCCGACGAACAATCCGGCTCCCACCGATGCACCGTCGGTCGGCGATGCGACCGCCACACCATACAGCGAAGCCCCCGCCACGTAACTCAGCAGAATCAACAGAAAGTCAGCAGCGATGACGACGATCTGAAAGGGCCTCTGAAGCGCACTGCCGCGCGCAGATGACAGCGCATGCGCGCTTTCAGAACCATAAGTTGCAACAGCCATTCGAACCTCTGCGTATCGAGAGAGTGCCTGACGCTCATCGTGATGCTGAAGACTCGTCAATCCCCCGCACCGAAAGTGTTGTTCGATCGCAGCGACATTGTGGCGCTGCACGCAAAACTTTTGCGGCGCACGAACGATGCGTCGCGTTGAGATGCGTCGCGAAATTCGACGCGCTGAAAATGTCGTCACAGTGCTGACATATGAGCGAACGGACTGCCCTATTTTGAATCAAGTTCCACATCGGACGCGACGCAATCGTTGCACGAACCGCTCTTCGCTCAACTTTGAGGCGCTGCTTTGCTGCCGCTGAACGCAACATCGGATCACTTGCGAGAATTTCCTGAGATTTCTATCTGCGGGTGTACGCGAGAATCTGCCACGAGTCATGCAGACTTGCCGCACGCTTCAAGGCAGCGATGCAATTCCTACGGACCTCTCTCGTTCCTGACACCATCAAAAACAACTCGGCAAAAAATGCCGTGCCCTTCTTTTGGCGTGATCGGGACGGACAACAGGTTGCGCCCCCATGGAACTCGCCTTGTTCGCGTTGGATGGACGCTCTCCGGTGCCGGCGACTTGGGGATGTTTTTCCGACCACCCGATCGATGAGCGCCATGAAATCTTTCGCGCGATCCCAGCCGTCGCTTCCCAAACCGCAATTGCCGGACGGCGTTCGCATCTATGCGATCTCGGATATTCACGGCTGCGCGCATTTGCTCGAGCCCATGCTGCGGGTGATCGACGCCGACGTTGCGCGCAGCCGGCCGCGCTATGCTATCGAAGTCTTCATGGGCGATTACATCGATCGCGGCCCGGATACGCGTTCCACCCTCGACATCCTGGTCGAGCGGAGTCGCCGGGGAAATGCGGTCTTCCTCAAGGGCAACCACGAGGCCTTTCTGGTGAGGGTGTTCGAAGACCCTTCACTGTTCGAGGACTGGATTGCCTTCGGCGGCACCCAGACATTGATGTCCTACGGGCTTGCTCCGCCCGATCTCAAGCGCGACGAGCCGGCATCGATCCTGCGCGACTTGATTCGCGCGATGCCGACCGAGCATCTGGAATTTCTGGACAATCTGCGGTTGAGCTTCAGTTGCGGAGACTTCTTTTTCGTCCACGCCGGCGTACGTCCGGGCGTCCCGTTGGCCGAGCAGACCGAGCGCGATCTGCTCTGGATTCGCGAGGAATTCCTGCGCAGCGAGGAGCAGTTCGGCAAATATATCGTCCACGGTCATACGCCGGTCCGCAGCGCCGAATTGCTGGCCAACCGCGCCAATATCGACACCGGCGCCTATGCAACCGGCAACCTCACCCTGATGAGCATCCAGGGCAGCCGCATGCTCGCGGTGTGATGAGTTTCAGCCTCCTGCCCCCCACGCGCGAGGGGGTCTCAAGGATGGAATGGACGCTCGCGGTTTCTAGTTGAGCAGCGGCGACTGCGCCGGCCGCACACGCGTCTGGGCCATCCAGTCATTCCAGGCGCGTTCGTGCTTGACGTAGAGCTCCACCCAACGTTCGCCATGCCTGGCCTCGCGGACGCGCGCCGCCTCGCCGAGCATGTCGGCACCGGCACGGGTGTCCGGCTTGTCCAGCGCCTCGAACTCGATCGTTTCCGATATCGTGAGACCAACGAGCACGCGCTGTCCGGCGCCGTCCACGATATAGCGTCGCGGCGCATCGTTCTTGGGCTCACTCATGTCTTCATGTCCCATCGGTTCGGTGTGACGCTGGATGCAGCCGTGTCATGGGACGATGCCTAGAAGGCTCGCCGGGCATGGCCGAACGTAGAGGTCGGAGCGGGCCGCGACGCCCGGCGCGAGGCGCCGCTGGATGAGTTCACAGCTCTTCGTTCGACGCGCCACGCGCGCAACGCGTATCCGAAAATGAGGCCAGCGCCGAAAATGAAAGCCGAGACAAACGTAGAAGTCATGGGAGCGTCCTGGATCGTGCGCCTCCTATGAAGAGTGAGCAGTGTGTCGACATCATGGTTCAAGAGGATTCACGGGCGCCGAAAAAATGTTCAAGGTTCGGCCTGCTTTGCATGCATGCCGCGCGCGTGCCAAAGCGGCCGACCTCTGCCCGATCTCGTCTCGGCCGGTGGTGATCATCGAACACTCTATATATGGCGACCACAATCCTAAGAGACGTTCTCGCAGCCGATGCATCCAGGCCCGTCGCGGTCGAGCCGACGCGCGCCGGCGAGACCATGCGCCCCTGCAACTGGAAATTCGGCGTCAGCCGGTGAGCCCATACCCTTGCAACCATCCGGAACCCGTCGCATTATCGCACATCGCATTTCATGAGGGATTCAATCCAATGAACTTCCGCGCCGTTGTTTC
Source organism: Bradyrhizobium sp. USDA 372 (assembly GCF_053629095.1). Classification (NCBI taxonomy): domain Bacteria; kingdom Pseudomonadati; phylum Pseudomonadota; class Alphaproteobacteria; order Hyphomicrobiales; family Nitrobacteraceae; genus Bradyrhizobium; species Bradyrhizobium sp. USDA 372. The sequence goes on from NZ_JBRJHR010000001.1 coordinate 2,475,746, forward strand.
GTCCATTGCCCTGTCGGCTCTCGGCCTCACCCTGGCGACATCCGTCACCTCAGCCGCCGAGCTCGCGCTTGCCCGGTCACACCGGGCGGCCGCCGTCCAAGGCGGACTTGTGTTCTGGGACGACGTCTACCCGCCGGCAATCTACGGCCCGCAGCTGCGCCCCGTGGAGGAAGTCGCGGCCATGAAGGCGCAGGCGCGGCCGGTGTCGCAGCGCTGGTGGGGATATTGGTACGTGCGGTAAGGCAGCCGGAGCAACAGGCTAGCAACCCAACCCTCCTCAATCATCAACCGCCGCGCCGAGCAAACGGTCGCGGCGGTTTTTGTTTGGGGCGGCGCCATCTAGTCCCGACGGCTACTGGCGCATGCTTGCAACAGTCCGATGGGGCACTTCGGTGCCTAAACGGCTCCGCAAATCACCTCAACTCGATCTTCTCACGAGCACCGGGCACCCCACCAGCCGGAGCTGATCACGCTCGTCTGTCTCAGATTGTTCGGGGCGCGGAAAGGCCCCGCCGACGTTCAATTCCCTGGGAACAGGGAATATTACAGGGAAAGCGCAGCGCAATCGCCACCGCCGCAACGTAAGAAACGACAGAAACGCCTTCGAATCCAAGCGTGTCACGGTGGTCGGGGGCCAACACCGAACAGGGAATTTTTGCTGAAGATCAGGGAGCGGGCGGCGTCCGAACAGGGAACGGTCGCAAGCGTCCATTGCTTCCGCACTTTTCCTGTGGTTCGGCAAGCACGATCCGTTCTCGCTGTGATTTGCAGATGAGGAGAACGGTCATCGCCCGCTCTGCTTTCATGGTGCAGAACGCGGCTGATCGATCCGTAGCAGCGGCCGCTCTGGACGCGTCCAAGACGACGATTCAGCGAGACGGACAAACGCCGGATGGTCAAGCTGGCCAAGACGGAGCGAGTACGGGCTGCGACAACCCCGCTGCTGGCATTGCCGCGTTCTGCGACGGTGGAAGCCAGAGCGGGCGATGACCTTGCAGGCGGCACGCGGTCGCGATTTCTAGCGGCTTGGCTTCATGCCGCATCTCGCCTAGGTTCGTTTCAAGGCGAAACCGCCTCGGCCGGCGCCCTTCCTTCGATAGGGTTTATCCGGCCGCGACGTCGTTCGGCCGATCCACTTGCTTCTTCGAGCCGCCGCACTATGCGCCTTCAATACCTCAGCTTCGATGCTTGGCTGGAGCACGCATTTGGACGCGAGGTTCGCTTTCAGCAAGCACCTTGGTACTTCGATCCCGAGCATGATTGGTGGGATCCGCCGGCGCTTGAAGCCGTGTCTTATCTCACTCGACTGTTTGAAGACCCGGAGCCAGCGTTACAGGGATTTTCCGACAGCCAAATCGCGCAGGGCCTAACCTACCTTGTGAATACCAACGCCGCCGGCGATCGCCGGTGGCTCTGTTCAACTGACGTTCCGGTCGAAGGTCGTGTTCGCTGCGTCCGGTCTGTCGCTGCTCTATTTGCCAAATTGTTCGAGCCTCGTTGCGAGCCTCGCCTGTCTCACCTCAGCCAAGCCGCGAGCAAAGCACTCAACGGTGTTTGCTATATGTGGTGGGATGCGTTTCCGAGCTTGGCTCTTGCCGACGATCCCGACCTGCCAACGCTCCACGATTGTGCGCTGCAAACCATGGACCGCATCCTTCAGCTTGAATCGATCGCCTGTCAGGAAAGTGCTCTCCACGGCCTTGGACACTGGCACCGCGACTACAGCAATAAGGTCAGCCACATCATCGATCGCTTCTGCGAGGTGCATTCCGGGATCGACCCGCGCCTGTCGGCCTATGCCCAATCGGCTCGGTGCGGATGCGTCCTGTGATCCGCGGGCGGCGGGGCGCCATGGTTGCGTCCCGCCCCGGCGTTGAGTGCATCATCGCGACCTCAGAAAGAGGCGCCGCATAGCCCAAAATTGGGCCTGCGTACTCATGATCGACTTGCCGGCTGATGTCCCGCTCAAGCTCCAACAGCAGTCGAAGTGTGGGCAATCTCCCGAGCGCGAGCACTGGTCGAAGGATAAGGGCCTAGAAATCCGAGATGGTCAAACGCCGACGTTGGCATGAAGTCACAATTGAGCGACCTCTAGTTTACGAGCTTGCGATTGCTGGCAATCCTATCTTCGTTTGCAGCGAGCAGATCATAATCGTCTGCAAGTCTAAGGTAGATCCCACGCAGCCCCTCATCTGACTTACATAACGCTATGGTTCGGTACTCCTCGGCCACGTGCCGATGCCGGGCGGCTTCCGCCATGTAATCCATGCCCATCGCAAGCTCCCAACCGACCATCCCTCGCGGACCGAGGAGACCGTTGCGATAGATCAATTGAGCAGGCCCCATCATCGGCCGGCGTGTATGGGCCGGACATTGGCTCGAGCTGCAGTGTGCGGCTGCTAGAAGGAAAAGGCTTGCTTCCGGAGTAGACCACATCGGCCCCAGCCTGGAGGTTTTTCCGGATCGAAAAACGGAGCTGGGACCGAGAGGTCTGCCGCTGTCTGGTCGGCAAACACAGCTTCATCCCAAGAAATCGTCCACTTGGGATTCAACTTTGTGAATCCGATCCATGGAATACTCCAGCCCGTGGGGGAACGAGCTGGCAACAGGTCGTGCGAAGGACGTCACGCAAGACCGACAGTCGAACTGAGAGCAGGCACGATCGCACCTAGCCGCCCGCCGTGCGGTCGCAAGCGATGTGTGGCTAGCGCTTCCTGCCAGTCGGCTTGCCTCGGTGGGGGCGCTTCTTCGGCTTGGACCTTGTTGGTCTTTCGCTCTGTTCAGCCGCGAGAACTCGAGCTCGGATTTCCTCCAATTCAACCAGTGCAGAAACGATGCTCTGAAGACGTTCGCGAATTGCAGCAGCAGGAATCACCGCTCGACCGCGGGTGCTCATGGACGCCCCCAACTTGTTCTTCTTTGGGGCCGCCGTTGGCACCCGCTCGGAGTCTTCCTTTTTCGGCGAACCTAGTCGTTAACAAATTTAAACGACGACTACCGCGTCCCAGCCAGCTCGAGTTGTTCCCGGAGGGAACACTGCAGCATCCTGCCAACCGCGTATTCTCGATACCTGCGACCCCAGCGCATCCAAGATCCAAAAGCTGCATCGTTGCCTCACTGGAAGAGGCTGCATCCGGAGCACGTGCGGTACTTATGATAGATCAATGAACAACCAGGCCGCTAGCCGCCCGGCGATCGATCGGGAGCTTTAGGTGCACGTGCGGCGCATTCACGGCCGCGTGTACGAAGCCATTTGAGGCGTCCAACGAAGCGAAGCTGAAACAATGCAGTCCGATGCTGTGGTGATCGCAACGCCTGTTGAGGGAGGGTCAAATGCGTAGCCTGATTTTCGGTGCGACCCTCCTGGCGCTGGCGACCATCGGGTGTTCCACGTTTATTTCGGCTGCCCTGTCCGCGGCATGGGATGCAAAAGCGGCAACGTTCTCCGAACGATTCGCGCCGGCAATGAAGGTTCCCTCAAGCAGCTAGTCCCACCAGCGTGAACCGGCGAGCGGATTGCGAGCCTTAATGGCGGGATTTGTCTTCTCGCTTGAGAAGCTCCAGACGTCGCTCTAGCTCTTCCTTCTTCGCCAAAAGTCTCTTGGCCAGAATATCATTGACGAGGGTGTGAAGTTGCCAGAGCTCTTCAAGAGCCATGCTCTCGAAAGGCTTCCGTTCCATGACTGCCCCGACTCACATATCGCCAAGGCTAGCGCGAAACAAGAACTAGAGCCACTCCCGGGGGATATAGCGAAAGTGGTGCCGACCTGCTTTATTGCGCCAGAACTTTCGCAAGCCTCAGCGAGCTTTAAGTAGCTGTCGCGGGCCACCTAGCCTTCATGATCTCGGCGAGTACCCGGCACTCTTCGGCCGATCTCTGAGCCGTTTAGCATGCGCAGCATGATCCATTCGGCAATGCTAGCACTCAGCCCTACATCCTTGTGTCGCAAACGACACACAAGAGCACTTCCATGGGGGCCGATCTCCGACCTTAATCGGTATAAGCGCGTGGTCGCTCGGTTTCTGCAGTCTCGTTTGAGGCCAAGCAACGTCGCGCCCGTTCGATCTGTGCGTCAGTAGCACCATGATTGCGTGCGTACATCTCGGCCACTGGTGCCGAATATTTCCCGACGTAATATCTGACCTCGCTGCACGAGATGCGCCCCGTCGGCCTGTGGTGACGCGAAGCGAAGGCTTCGGACCCCAGCGGGATCAGCAACAACGCAACAATAGCCCCGGCCCGTACGATCATTCCCGCCACCCCATCTATTGTCTGGTTCGTTGGCAGAGAGCAGGCCTGAATCGCGCACGCGACGCAAATTAACAGTCGTGCACCGATCCAAAAAGCTGTGCGACTGTTGCTCCAATGCTTCGGTGCTGCGCGCGTACCGGATAGTGAGGTCGCGGTCGAGCGATCTGGCGCGAGCTTTCCAGAAAGCGGAAGTGGCAAGTTCGGTCATCGCACTGAACGGCTACGAGCTCGCAATAGCTATCTCCGCCGAAGCACTCCCCTTCTACGGCGGGCTTTGGGGATACGGCTGGTCCTCGCAATCGTTCTCGCCTGAGCGGCTCGTAGGCGACGCCGGAGAGTCTGCAGTTCTCGAAACAGTGCGAGCAGTCCCTCGACCCGCTCGCCCAGAATAGTCGAACAATTGTAAACCCGACCTCGATTACTCATTACTGCCCAAACCATGATCGTTGAAAGCAATAGGCGGTCGACAACGGGAAAATATGCAATCCAGGTACGAACATACACCCCATAAATGACGGCGGTATTAACCCTTAAATGACGACCGTATTAAAATGGGGCCATGAAAAGGTCCCTACACCGTTGTCACAGCGCATTCCTTTCGCTTGTCTTTCGGGTCGTTTTCGTTCTGCAAGTTCGGCCTGTTCGGCAAAGCTACAGGCTTGGTACCGCAGCATTCACGCGCACCACTCTCAGGCTGGTGTCGCGCGACGGCTGCTAACAGGGATGACGCTCGTATCGCTTGGGTAGCCCTTCGATCCACGGCTCTCGTACTATTGCTGAGTGCGCCGGCTGTTAAGGGTTGGTTTAGCTGCCGGCGCGATCATGGCGACCGCAAGGGACCCGAGCATGCAATTGCACCATGCGAATACCTTGGACAGGATCGTGACCGTCGCCAATCACGGCAATGGCGCGGTCGCGGCACGGCCCGTCACTTTCGACCAATCGGATTTCTCGACCTCTACGCGAGATGAGGTCCTGGCGTTATTGGCACCAAGCGGTCCCTCAAAACCCACCATTTGGCTCGTCGTGGTCGCTTTGGCTGGGGGCTTCGGATTGGGCTGGGTTGGTGCTTGGTATGGTCCTGCAGCTCTCTCCGCTCTCAGCCCGACTGCTCAGGGAGAAACGGCTTCACGCCGCATGCCGGACACAAAGTCAGGCGGTAAGGGCGAAAGCGCCCGAAAGATTGCGTCAGCGTCGGCCTCGCGAACAGCGCCTGCTTTAGCGCAACCCTCCACGGTGTTCGCGAGCGTTGCTGCGAAGCCTCTGGCCAAAACCTCGAGCGGGGCGCAATCCGCGGAAACTTCGAACCCATCTTCTTCGGCTGTCGGCGCGGACGCGTCTGTGACTGGCTCGCTGGCGCCTGCGGGGCCGCTCCTGTCGGCCGCCGAGACAAGACCAACGACCATTGCAGGTTGGGCCGTGCTGGACGTTCGCGGGGGAACGGCGGTGCTCGAAGGGCCCGACGGAATTCGGATGGCCGCACGCGGTGACGTGGTCCCTGGCATAGGGCGAATTGACTCTATCGTGCGCTGGGGGAATCGCTGGATAGTTGCCACAGCCAACGGATTGATCTCGACGCCCTAATCTGGACAGGCCAGCTCGGGCGAGCTTGGCCATCACGCCCGTGCTCGCACCTCCCGTAGAATGTCCGTACTCCGAACTTTACGCCAAAGCGATTGGCAAGCAGCTAGGAGGTTGCGAGCAGCCGATGCGGTATGCAGGTTGCGTCGAGAACGCTGTCGGCAAACGTTGGCTCGGAAATGGCCGGGGCGCCGGATTTAGGCAAGTAGCGGTTGACACCCGGAAAAGCGAAAGCATAGCGGCTAGGTGGTAGTGATGCCGGGGTCCGCGCCCGAATTAGATCAGTCCTTTTTTCGTGACCCGCAAGCTACGGACGTAATACCCTTGTCGCTGAACCGTTGACCTAATCTCCTCGCTTACTTTGAGAATTCTTGTTCTGCTCTTGCGCCACCTATTTGTAGAACAAGCGCCTGGTATTGGGGAGCCTGTGCCTAGAACGAGCACGTCACGCTTGCCATTGCGATAAACATCAAACATTTTTCGTCCCCGCGATTATATCAAAGCGAAATATGTTTTCGTCATTCCGGTCGACGAGCTTACTAGCCTGCACGGCAGCGCGGGTTGCAAATATGCAACGCTTCGCGACGCATCTTCATCAAGCTGATCAATGTGCCGTTCCTGCAGCAGAGCGGGACCGGCGAGCAGTTCCACACCGCAGTCGCGCTGGCACAGGAGCGAGGCTGGCTAGAGCTGCATGAGAGCGGCACCTATGCACGGCTGCCGGGGCAAACAGAAACGTTAGGTTAGGTGAGTACGTGTGAATTCAGCAATTGAACTGTGGTCTGGTTTGCGTTTACGTCCGGTCGCGAAAACGTACTTTCGTTCTCGGTCATGCTCCTTGTTGGCCTCTGCGATACGGTCCTGGCTCAACAAGAGGCTGTTGAAGTCGGCAGCGCGATGGCCGAGCAGCTCAAGCCCTACAGGGAATGCCTAAAGGCCGAAGTCGCCAAAGCCACGTTCAGGAAGCTTGCGCAGGTCCCCCATCTTTCAATCCTGACCAAGCTGCCGATGGTGCATTGAAGAGTTGCCCGCTCGACGAGCCGCCAAATGCTAGTGTTCTGTGCCAAACATTCGATTCATCCCAACGGGGAATAGTGCAGTTGCGAAAGATTCGGCGAGCCCAGCTCCTCCTCATCCATTCGTTTGATCCGCTGGCGCATCACGCCGTAACACTCGCAAGCGACGTTTTCGAGTTGCGCCCGGTGGACCTCCAACGCGCCGCGCCGCTCCGATATGATGCATCCGATTGCCCGAAGTTTGCGCATCGTTAGAGACACGGTCGTTCGCCGCACCCCAAGAAGTTTTGCGAGCGCCTCTTGGGTCAATCTGATCTCGCCGTTGGCAACACGGTCGTGAATCTCAAGCAACCATCGGGCCATACGGCATTCCACCGGGTGCACCGCGTTGCATGCAGCCACATTCTGAAGCTGCAACAATTGAGTGCGGAGATGGAGGCGCAGAACACGCTTGATGGCGCCGCTTTGCTCATAGGCTTGTTGCAGCCGTGGTACAGGAATCTGGAGCGCAGCTCCGGCCACATAGGCCGTTGCTGTGACTGGCGAGTGCGAAGGACTTAGAATAGAGAGAGCTCCGACCGCTCCTTCCGAGCCCATGAGAGTGGAAGCAACAATGTGTCCGTCCGACATCTCAACCAGGAACGCCAAGACCCCACTAAGCGGAAAATAGACTTGTTTGAGCTCATCTCCGGTTCGCACGAGTACAGCATCGGATTCGAACGCTATCTTCTGAACGTGAGGCTCAAGCAGGTTGAGATCCGCTTGGGGCAAAGCCGCCAAAAGCCGATTCTCAGGGCCGGTCTGGAGCGCCATTGCGGATCTCCCTTCGAGCACGCCGAAGCACCCGAAGCGTCAACCCGGCGTTCGGGGGGCCTGTTCCAAATTTTCCCGATATACCCCAGCGCGATATAGTCCGGCCAAGACGTCACGCCCATTGCGCCCCCAGACCGGCGCCTTCGATTGCGTCCGGCCACGCGGCGATAACAGGGACACTCGCGTCCCGCCTAAACAGGCCGCAGCCCGGTCCATAAGCCAAAGCCAAGCGACCATGAAAAGCGCCCCGCCCGGATGCGGCTGTCCACGTAAGAGGCGGGATGAACGGCTGGCAGATCGCCCGGCTAGCCCGAGAGATCGATCCGACGCTGTCTTTCGTCTACATGACAGGCACAGCGGCCGAGCTATTGATATTCTAGGGGGAGTCACGCTCTCGGCAGTACTCGAGCCTGCAACCGGCGGAGTAGAAACGTTTTAGACGCGGAGCCAATCATGGCTTAGCTCCTTGGTGTTGCGTGGGCGTTGCGCTTACGTGCGAGTGAAGATCACGCGATCGGACTGCAAGCGAAAATCGCAGCTGTGCTCGGCGCACGCCGTGAATTCCGAAAGAGCGAGTATGCCTGCGCTGTCCCATTCATCGAAGACAACATCGCTGGTTGAGTAGAGTTGGGCCGCTTCGCTCTTGCTAATCCATCCGCTCGCGCCTACGGGTAGGCTTTTAAGAGCCGCAGATAATGCACCTTCGGAGCTGGCATCAAGATGCAACGGCCAGGAGCGGGCGATTAACTTGTTTTGCCCAAACAGAGACTTAAACCAATCCAACATCAAATTAGCTCCCGAGCAATCGGGCCTAAAGTGCTTCGGCGGCGCGTTGATCCGCGTCAGCCTCTGAAAGAAGTGCCCGTAGACGTCAAATTGTAACCTTGATCGAGCTATGCCCCATCAGGCACTGGATCTGCTTCGGGTTGTGGCCGTTTTCGATCCAGAGGGAAGCACAGGCATGGCGCAACGCATGCCGTGTCATCCTGCCACAACCGTCTGCGGTGCACCAGCGTCGTCCAGCACCGGCTTGGCGGCCTGACTCGGGCTTGACTAACCGGCCCATTGCGGGAAAACACGCCCGCTGGTGCGGCTTACGCGACCTTCCTGTTTACGAAAGCGCTGCAATCGACCGTAGACCGCCAAACGAGTGCGGCCTAACTGCCGACCGATCTCGGTTGCAGTCATACCGCTTTGGATGAGCGCACGGAGATTCGCCTCTTCCTCGGGCGACCACGGACGTATTTCCAGTCTATTGTTGGACATCGCCAACCATCCCAGCGATAGCACAGATCGTCCCTGCTCACGCAGGGTTACCAGAGTTCCTCGAACGCGACGCCGATAAGATTGCCACTCGACCAGATCAATCGGCAACTTCGAATGCTGCGATCTCTTTCAAGCATCAGTTTGAATGTGGAGTTCATGTATTGCTTCGACGGAAGCTCGATGGCTGCGCCATGATCCGACATGTTGACCACGCGGCAACGCAAACTGGCGCCGTCGCCGAACACGTAGGCGACCTCGTCCACCTCGATGCGCTCAAGCCTTCGACGCTCGATCATTCTAGGCTGCCCGTTCTATGCTGCCCGCAATGAACGCATTCATCCAATGTGCACCGCGTCTGGAGCAGTCGCAGTTGTCGCGCGATCTGCCTTGCCAAGTTCGATCGTTCCTTGGCGAGACTGCTTCTTTCCTCAACCATGTCGTGTCCGTCACGTTCAAGCACCTCGATCAAGATGGCTTGGTTTTCAATGCTGAGTTGCTTGGCTGAGATGTCTCGCGAGAGACTTGTCAATTCATCTTCACAATGTGAGGTCATGGGCAATCCCACGGCGGGCCTGTCGGCGAGTAAAGCGACATCCTACCTCGCCGGCCCTGCGAAAACGTTACACTCGAGCCATTCGGCTCGGTGCCGGCAAGCGGGACCAGACACCGGCTCCGTACCAGGCACATCCCGTTACCTCAGCACGGCGACGGCACCGTTATGCCGGCGCTGCGCATGTTGGTCTCGACTGCCGTGCCGGTCTTGCGGGCCAAGTTCGGGAAACTGAAACGATCCCAAGCTCGCTCATCTTGAAACGGGCGCCGACAACAAACCTGTCAGTCTGCTGAGCGATCATGGGCTAACCCGAGCCCGTCTCATTGTGAACCGACAAGACGTTTCTGTGGGGGGCGTTGGCCTCGTGTTTGCTGTGCACGAATTGAACGCCGACGTGAGACCCATCCACCTAAGTCAGTCCGCAGCGACGCGGCCAGTCCGACCGTTTTGGACCGAAGCTATATATCTCTCTCGTCGAACGATGGACCGACGGCGAAGCTTCCGATTTTTTCAGGTCGCGCCCACCATGACAGCACCAAGCCAAAGCAATGGACTGAGCAGAACGTCCGACGATTGGTCCGCCTGGGCCGAAAGGGAATTGACGCATCGAACATCACTGCCGTTCTGGGCTCCGTGCGGCGGATGGCGCGAACAATGGGAATCTGGTGAAGAAGTAGGGCCCTCCGGGCGCAGTGGACTCTCCGTAACTTTACGGAGTGCGCATGCAAGATGTTCAGCGTCTACTTTGCCATCGATTTTGTGACCAACTCATCTTTTTGGACAATACCGCATGAGCGTCAAAGCCCTAATGGCGACGATCCTTCAGAACGAACTCGCATCGCGCGGCGTGCATACATTGGCGCCCTCTGATTATGAGGCGATCGTTGAGCAACTCCTCGAGCAGCTCAACGAGCTAGAGCTTAATTTGGCTGCTCGCGAATTGGCCGGCAAGCAATCGCAAGAGTAGCCTTGCCGCAGCGCATTTCAGAAGTAGCCAACTGCGCGGCCTCGATCGCAGGTCTTCGCGTGCCCTTCAGAATGAGCCTGGATCTATAAACCGAACCCGCGGCCGATCCCGCGCATCACCCTAATCGCGGCATCAGTATAGCGGCCGCTAAAGAGCGCTCCATCAACCTGAGAAAAGATGCCCATTCCGAATAGTGCGATAGCAATGCCTCTAAGCATGGTTGTGGTCCGTTGAGATGCTGAGCACGCTAAAAGCGGCCCCAGCCGCAGGATGGGGTAAACAGCCGGGGCCGGCATTGCCATTCCATGTGCCGCAATCGGCGGTAGGCGGCACGCACCCAGCTAGCGATAAGAATGCTAATCACTTATTTCGCGCTTTCAGAATTCGGAGCGCAGCGCTTTGCTGTTGCGCCAGCCAGCCCAACGAAAGCCGGGGCGTCGCAATCATACGGACGCCGAACCAGAGTTGGCCGTGTCGTCCACCCCTTGCCGGCCCGGTGGTCCTGAGAGGATCGACAGTGACCGGCGCGCGCCGCATTGACGCCTTGACGGAACGGCTGCCGTCCTCTCTGTTGGTTCACCGTAGAGCTACGGACTATCATCTTTAGTCGGCGTGTCATCAGACTTCGGGCTGAAGTTGCCAGGGACGATCCCAACTGGAGTCAACGAGACGCTGTCCGGAAATGAACCAAGGTGCCATCGGATCTCTCATCTATGGAGTGTCCCAACATGCGCAAACCGTTGCAGCGTGGGCCCAGACTGATGCCTCTCGAAGAGCTTGCGGTAAACTTGCTGTTCAAAGCTCTGGGTGAGCATCGGTACAATCGATCTCCGCAGGAGTATGCGTATCTTATCTCGCTCATTCCTCCGCTCAAGGAAGCCATTCACCTGGTCAATCAAGGCCTTCAAGAGATCATCGAAAGCGGCCAGCAGCACGAAATTTGCTACTTTCAGCCCGGCGATTTGGCGCCGCGCTATATACCGTTTCCCAGCAAAATCTCGATCGATACACTTCGGAAAGGCCTGATTACTGCCGGCTTCCGAGAGCCCAAATGGCAGAAAGCTCCCAGCTAACATTTTTCAATACCACGATGGCTCTTGCGTACGGCCCCTCAGCTGCCCTGAGCAAGCCAATCATGACCGGTCACGCGGCCACAGCAACCGTCCGTGAAACGAAGGCTATGCGCTGCCCCTCGTGCAAGCGGACCACCGCCGCGACCTCCCAACAGCATTGTTGCGCGTCCTAACCGGCTGATCACAATATACTTTTTTGATCATTTACCCAACGCACCTGCTGTGGTGCATATGAGTTGCTCCTTCAACAACAAGGAGCCGCAACATGACGCTCGGTCGAACAAAGGCCGCCTCCAAATCACGGCCTGACAGACGTACCGCGCTTTCCAACTCCCGTAAGCGAACTAAGCACCTCGAACGTCCCATTGGAGACGATTTGAAGGCTGCCGAGACAAGCACTCGCTTGTCGCCGGCTGTTCTACGCGACCTGATGCTTCTGCCGCTCGGAGATCTCAAGCGAGCTACCAAGAACGCGCGAACCCACGCCAAAAAGCAAATCAAGCAAGTCGCCAACTCGATCCTGCAGTTCGGCTGGACCTATCCGATTTTGGCGGACGCAGATCGGCGGATCATCTGCGGCCATGCCCGCTGGGAGGCGGCCAAGCGGCTTGGCCTGAAGGAGGTCCCCGTCTTGGTGATGCGCGGCCTGAGCGACGCAGAAAAGCGCGCACTGGCTCTCGCCGACAACAAGATTCCAGCGAACGCAGGCTGGGATCGCAAGCTGCTCGCCGAAGAACTTGGTGAGCTCGCATCCTTGCTGCCGGAGTGCAATCTCAGCCTCGACATCACCGGGTTTGCGCCGGCCGAAATCGACGGGTTGATGCTCGATTTCGGCAACTCGGAGCATGATTCAGCTGACGCGCCCTGCACGATCGGCGAGCAGCCCATCAGCCGCAGGGGCGAGTTGTGGCAGCCTGGTGCGCATCGCGTGCTGTGTGGCGATGCCTGCGATCAGAACGATTGGGCGAGGTTGATGGGATCCGATCGGGCCAGCATGCTGATCGCCGACTGTCCTTATAACCTGCAAATTTCCAAGACGCTCGGCCGCGGCAAGATCAAGCATCGCGAATTTGCGGTGGGGTCCGGGGAAATGTCGTCGGCCAAGTTTACCGATTTTCTCGCCAGCTGGACGCGACTGGCCGTCAAATTCTCGCATGACGGGTCAATGCACTACATCTTCATCGACTGGCGTCACCTTGGCGAAATGCATGCCGCGGGCTGCGCCGTCTACGGTCCGCTGCAGAATCTGCTGGTCTGGAACAAAACCAATGCCGGCCAAGGCAGCTTCTACCGCTCCCAGCACGAGCTGATCTTCCTCTACAAGAACGGCGATGCGCCGCACCTCAACAACGTCGAGCTGGGCCGCCACGGCCGCAACCGCTCGAACGTGTGGACCTATGCCGGCGTCAACACCTTCCGCAAAGATCGACTCGATGATCTCACGGTGCACCCCACGGTGAAGCCGGTGGCGATGATCGCGGATGCGATCAAGGACTGCACCCGGCGCGGCGATCTCGTGCTCGACCCCTTTCTGGGCTCTGGCACCACCCTGCTGGCGGCCGAGCGCGTCGGCCGCCGCGCTTATGGCCTGGAGATCGACCCGCTCTACGTCGATGCTGCCATCCGCCGCTGGCAGGACGTCACCAAGCGCGATGCCATCCTGGTCGCGACCGGCCAGACCTTCGACGAGGTGGCGACCGAGCGAGCGACCACGTCAGCGGAGCGCAGCACATGAGCCGCCGCAAGCAAACCGGACCGGGCGGCGGGCGCGGGAAACGAACCGATGTCGGCTACGGCCGCCCGCCCCCCGAGCACCAATTCAAGCCGGGTCAATCCGGCAACAAGCACGGTCGGCCAAAAGGCTCGAAGAACGAGGCGACCATCATCAACGAGATTCTCGACCGAAAAATCCCCATCCGTGACAACGGCAAGGCGCGGATGATCACCGTGCTCGAAGGGATCCTGACCAAAGCTGCCGACGATGCGCTGAAGGGCAAGGACAAAGCGGCCGCCTTCCTTCTCAACCGCAAGCAGCAGGTCGAGTCCAGCGAACAGCCTGCAGCGCCGCAGCTCGACATCGACGATCGCAAGGTCTTGGATTTCTATAACGCACAGCTTTACGAGAAATTCAAAAAGCAAGGAGACTCCAAATGACTGCCCACGACTTCGAATTGTTAAGCGCCATCTTGCGCGCTGACTTCGTCAGCTTTGTCTACCGCTGTTTTCTTCACCTCAACCCCGGCGCTCGGTTCCTACCCAATTGGCACATCCAGGCGATTGCCTATCAGCTCGAGCGCGTACGCCGCGGCGAGCTGACGCGTTTGATTATCAACATGCCACCGCGTTACCTCAAATCGATCACGGTATCGGTGGCCTTTTCGGCCTTCTTGCTGGGGCACGCGCCAGGCCGCCGCATCATTTCCCTCAGCTATGGCGATGACCTCTCGGCCAAACATGCCAGCGACTTCCGCTCCATCGTGCATGCCGACTGGTACCGGCGCGCGTTTCCCAACATGCGCATCGCGCGCAGCACCGAATCCGAGCTGATCACGACCCGGCGCGGTTCGCGCAGGACGACCTCGGTTTCGGGGACGCTGACGGGACTGGGTGGTGACCTGATCCTGATTGATGATCCGCAAAAGCCGGCCGATGCGCAATCGGAGTCGCGCCGAACTGCTGTGAATCAGTGGGTGACCAACACGCTGATGTCGCGGCTCGACAACAAGCTGACCAGCGCGGTGATCCTGGTGATGCAGCGCGTTCATCTCGACGATCTGTCCGGGTTTCTCGCCAGTTCATCCGATGAGTGGGAGGTGCTGAGCCTGCCCGCGATCGCCGAGACCGACGCCGCGATCCCGATCGGGCCCAACCAATTCCATTTCCGGAAGGCCGGTGAGGCGCTGCATCCGGCTCATGAATCGATTGAGATGTTGCGTAAGCTGCAGCAGACGCTCGGGCCCGATGTGTTCGCTGCGCAATACCAGCAGGCGCCGGTGCCGGCCGGCGGCGCCCTGATCAAGCGCCCTTGGCTGCGATATTACGACGAGCCCCCATCCCAAGATGGCCTGGGCTGCTGCATCATCCAGAGCTGGGATACCGCTGCGAAAAATGGCGCCCAAAATGACTGGTCGGTGTGTACGACGTGGCTGGTCGTGGACGGGACCTATTACCTGCTGGATCTTGTGCGCGGCCGGTTCGAGTATCCGGCCCTGCGCGACACCGCGATCGAGCTCGCCAGGCGCTTCAAGCCGCACGAAATCCTGATCGAGGAGGCCTCCACTGGAATTGCCTTGGCCCAGGAGCTCGGCGATCGAACGGATTGCTTCGTCAACCCGATCAAGGTCGAGCACGACAAGATCGGTCGCCTTTATGTCCAGCAGGCCAAGTTTGCCGCCGGACGGGTGCGGTTTCCCAGGAACGCGCCCTTCCTGCCCGAGCTCGAGATGGAGCTATTGACCTTCCCGCAAGGCCGTCACGACGATCAGGTCGACAGCATCAGCCAGGCGCTTGCTTACGATAACACCAATGGCTACGATCACACATTCAGTTGGCTCTGATGGTTGCCGCTAGTTGAGCCTCTCCATCACCCAATCGTGCAGCCCGAGCCGCATGATGGTCGAACCGAGCTCGCGACCGGTCCCGACGTGAATGTCGGAGCGGTCGTCGGGGGCGCTCACCGCCCCCGACCAACCCCATCACCCGTCGGTGCGCGGTCGAGGAGCTTTGCCGCAGGCCATGGGGCGCCGCGGCCTTTTTCAGAACGAAGCCAGCTGACCTTGCCTCACTCGCGTGCCAAACCTAGCAAGCGAAGCGTCCGCTTCTGCTGCACCAAAGCAGCCCGGTCGTAGCGCTCCAGCCCTTGAAGCCCTTTCAGATCTGCCGGCAGCGGGCCGGTCAGAAGCGCGGCCAACACCGCCTGCCGCAAGCTGCGGATCCGCAGCCGCGCGAGCTTGGACCGCGCAAGCGCCATCGCCGCGTCGGGCGTGACCTGACGCCCGAGCCCGGCAGCAATCGCGACGGCAAGATTCGCCGCCTCGGCAGCATCGCTGATATCGCTGCGCGCCAGCCCGTGACGCAGCGCATTGCGGCTGGACCTCATCTTGCCCCCCGCCGTTTTCGGCCCGGTGCTGCGCTTGGCGTTGCTGCGATTGGCTTCGATTTGTCGAATTGACGTCATGTCCGAGCGCCTCGGGCGGGGCGGGTTGCGGCCCCCGAAAGCTCGCTCCAACCTCCTGAAACTTCAAGACTTTTGGCGCCGAACGAAGGGCAAAATTGCTGCAGAAAGGACTGGCATTCGGGCGCGAAAGGAGCGTTAATCACCGGACCGGCCTTTCGGCCCTTGGCCCCGGTCTTTCCCCTCGCGGCGGCGGGGGTTTTGGCGGTGCGGCGGCAAGCCGCATGTGCCAACTAAAGGAGAGACCGGTGACCACGATTGCAACCGACGGCGCGCCCCGCTCCGTCATCACATTGAACCGCCACGACCGCCGCGCCTTCATCGGCGGCTCGGACGCGCGCATCATCATGGGCGACGACCAGGACGCGCTGCTGCGCCTGTGGCGGGAAAAGCGCGGCGAGATCGCGCCGCAAGATTTGTCCCGCAACCTGGTCGTTCAGCTCGGCCTCGCCACCGAAGCGCTCAACCGCGCCTGGTACCAGGGCGCCACCGGGCACGTGATCACCGACGTCCAGAAGCGGGTGCGGCATTCAGTCCACGGCTGGATGGCGGCCACGCTGGACGGCATCGTGGCCCCGATTGGTGCGGTGTACGAGGCCAAGTTCATGCTGCCCTGGGGCTTTACCGAAGAGGCCGCGGCGGAGAAACACATGGCGCAGCTGCAGCACAACATGTGGGTGGTCGCGGCGCGCGCGGCCGTGCTCTCGATCATCACCGGCGGCGGCAAATGGCTCGAGATCACCCTGCATGCCGACCCGCTCTATCAGCACCTGCTGCTGACGGCGGAGAAGAAGTTTTGGCGCTGCGTGCAGAGCGGCGAGCCGCCGCGGCTGTTTGGCATCGAGACCCCACGGCCGCGGCTTGCTGCCGTCAAGGTCGTCGACATGAGCGCGTCCAATGTCTGGGCCGAATGTGCGGCGATTTATCTGCGCACCCGCGACGCCCATGCCGAGCACGAGCTGGCCAAGGCCGAGCTCAAGAGGCTGCTGCCGGAGGATGCCAAGGAGGCGTTTGGCCACGGCGTTCGCGCCAAGCGCTCCAAAGCCGGCGCCGTCAGCTTTGATCCGGTTGAGATGGAGGCCGTCAATGCACCAGGCCAGTGAGCAAATCGGGGCGATCGCGGCGGCGCTGGCCCGCGCCCAAGCCGAACTGACCAACCCGGAAAAGACTCTGACCGCTCAGCTCCGCTCGCCGTTCCTGCGCGATGACGACCGCACCTTTCGCTACGCCTCGCTGGCAAGCGGCCTCGACATCGTGCGCAAGACCTTGAGCCAGCAGGAGATCGCCACCATCCAGACCACCCGGGTCGAAGCAACCAGCGGCCACATCCACCTCACCACCCTGCTCGCCCATTCCTCCGGCGAGTGGATCTCCTCGGACTGGCCGGTCTGCGCCGCCCGGGACATCGAGGCGCCGCATCGCATGGGTGCGGCGCTGACCTACGCCCGGCGCTACGCCCTGTTCGCGCTGGTCGGAATTGCCGGCGAGGATGATCTGGACGCCCCGGAGACGGTCGTCGGTCCCCCCGCAGCGCCCAGCTTCAAGGCCGCGCCCGGCAAGGGCGCGCTCAACCATGCGCCGGTGCTGCGGCCGGGCGAGTCCGCTGCACTCCGGGAGCAGCTGTTGCGCCAGCTCGAGGCGCTGCCCGCCAGCACCGATCTGCTCGGCTGGGCCATGGCGAACCTCCCGCTCAAGAACAGCCTGCAGGAGCCGGATGCCCGGCGCGTCGAGGCCGCCTATCAGGCCAAGCTTGAGGACACGACCCGGACTCAGGCCGAGCAGTCGGCCGACTTGGGTGGCGCCCCACCCCTGCCAGCAGCGCCTGCTGATGACGCCGAGGCCGCGCTGCAGCCTGCGCTCGCCGAGACGGGGCTCGCCCATCCCAAGGAGCCACCGCGCAAGCGCAGCAAGGCGCACCTGCTGTTTGTCCGGGAGCAGCCCTGCCTGGTGTGCCGGCAAACGCCGTGCGATGCCCATCATCTGACCTTCGCCCAGCCGCGGGCGCTCGGGCGCAAGGTCAGCGATGAGTTTACGGTGCCGCTGTGCCGCGCCCATCACGAGGAGCTGCATCGGCACGGCAACGAGCGGGCGTGGTGGGCGAACCTGCAGATCGCGCCACTGCCGCTCGCGCAGGAGCTGTGGGCGGCGAGCCCGATCCATGGTCGGGCCGAGGGTGCGGCCGGCGCCGCAGCCGTCCTCGCCAACCTCGGCGCGGAGGCCGCATCCCGATGAACGGCCCGTTCCAAACCGCGTGCGAGCTGACCGCCACTGCGCTACCGGCGGAGTTTGCGGCCTTGGCGCCGCCGCCCCTGCTGCTGCCCGGCGAACATCTCGACCATTACCATGCGCTGCGACAGGCCATCTTTGCCGACCTTGCGCCCCGGTCCGCCATCGAATGGCTGCTCGCCATCGATGTCGCCGAGCTGTCCTGGGAGATCCAGCGCTACCGCATGTTGCGGCACAAATTGCTCGACACCTATCGCCACAAGGCGATTGAAGCGGCGCTGCGGCACATCGACAGGGTCGGGATCGATCCTGACTTCGAACCCCGGGCGGAATACTACACGCAGCAAAATGCGCTGAGCTGGCGCACTGACCCAATCGCTGCGACCGAGATCGAGGCGCGGCTTGCCGCCTATGGCTTCGATCAAGACGCCGTCACCACCGAAGTCTACGTCCAGGCGCGCGAGGTCCTGGTGCTGTTCGAAGGCTTGCTCAACGCCGCACAAACCAAGCGCACGTTGCTGCTGCGCGAGATCAGGCATCAGCGCTTCGTCAGCGCACCGACGCGCCGGCCACGCTGAAAGATCAGATCGATATTCCGGACCGCGCACTCTCGACTCTCGCTTGCGCTCACAGATGTGTTCGCTTGATCGGAGTTCCAAAAGCGAAATGCGAAGCAACATCGGAGTAGCAGCATCGTACCCGCAAGCTTCGGAGCCGCCTACCGCTGCGAACTCCGCCACAGCAGGCGCTCACAACTCGTTCACTCGGACGAACGCAAATACAGGCTCCGCGTAAAACGGTTTCTGCCGATCGATCGTGCGGCCCCTGCCCACCTTTTGATCATCCGACACGGTTGATAACCGCTCCGACACAGGGCCAGATGTTCGCGCCGCTCGCCTCATTGCACCGAACACGAACTCTGGATCATAACAGACATGGTCAAATTTTTTCTCGCCGCGGGATGGTTGGCTCTCGCCCTCGTCGCTTTTGTGACGCTCGCTCCCATTTACGATCGGCCCATGATTGCGCCGCCTAACGTCGAGCGCTTTGCCGCATTCTTTATCCTCGGTCTCGTGCTCGTGCTGGCCTACTCGAATCGCATTATCCTCATAACTCTGATCGTCGTCGGTAGCGCAGTTATCCTCGAAGCCTTGCAGCTGCTGACTCTCGATAGGCATGGTGACCTCATGGATGTGCTGGTCAAAGTGGCTGGTGGCGTCTGCGGGATCTCTGTCGCCACTCTCGCGCGCGTCGGTATAACTCAGGCAATGACCAAGATCGTATCTCGCGGATGACCGGCACGGCTCTGAAATACGTCTGCTCTTAGGTACCGCTACAAGCTGAGGCGACGCGAATAACAAGGCTAGCCCGTCATGGACGATCTCTGGCTGATCGCAGCTATGTTGTCGCTCGGCTTGAGATCCGGGTGCATTCTGCGGGACCAACAGCCACCGCGATGGCACCGCAAATTGGGCCGGCGGCTGCCCGAAACGGCGCTGGCGCCCTCGATGTGCCAGGCAATTTTTTTGGACAGAGAAGCCATTTTTTCCAGTGAGGTCTGTCCCGTTGATTGCGTCCTCGCGACCACGTTCGCAGCAGCGTCGCGTTTTTGGACCGGCAAACGGCTGCGGCAGCGACGCTTCAAGGCTAGGCATCAATTGCCCCATAATTGATATAGCGTTCCCATTTTTGCGCCTGCAATATGGAGCGATGGTGTAGTCGTTTCTGTCAGGCACCGAGTCATGATCAGATATGCTGCAAGCACACTTGCCATAATGTATTGGATTTGCGGCCAACCGGCCTATTGCGGTTTTGAACAGCAAGTCGCCGCTCCCCTTTCGTTCGCGCTGTTCTGCGTCCGATATCCCCAAGATTGCCAGCAACATGGCGATCTGCGCATCACAGATTTCCGTTCTCGTAGTCAGCGATGGCGAGAGCTCAACCAGATTAATTCCATGGTCAATTTCAGCATCATGCCGAAGGCGTTGGCGGCAAGCCGGAATGACTATGACTGGCAGATCTTTCCCAACGAGGGAAACTGCGCGGATTATGCTGTCACAAAGCGCCATCTGCTGCTGCGAGCAGGTTGGCCAAGTTCGTCTCTTCTTCTTGCGGAGGTTGGCATTCGGACAACCGGGGAACACCACCTGGTTCTGCTTGTACGAGAAGGCAGAGCTATTTTGGTGCTCGACAATCTGAATACGGCCATTCTCAACTTCAACGAAGCTTCCGAGCAATACGCTTTCCTGCGTTTGCAATCGCATTACGACCCGCAACTCTGGACGCGCAGGCTTAACGTAACGTAGTCCGTGGAATCCTACATTGGAGTGGAGCGGAGCGGGAGTTCTGCCTTCTGCTTGGCGGAGAGGCGACCAGCTCTGGTCCATGCGTGCCTTGGTCCGAAGTCATGGTGGGCTGACTTATGACGCGTGTATCAGCGGACCGCAGCTGACTGGCTCGCCTGCGCCCACTGTTCTGCGTCTATTGTGATTCAAGAGGATTGAAGCAGCACCGCGAGATCAGTGTACGCGACGGGCAATCGCCTAAAATTGGTGCAGGGATGCACTTCCGTCACCATGCACTTCCAGGCTGGACGGGCGTATAGTCGAGAGAGATCGCGGTGATACTGTCTTTATTTTTGCTCCCGAAGGGTGTGCGGCATGTGTGGCCCTCGAATGCCGACACTGACGAGCCGATCCGTGTGAACTGTCTACTGACGTAAGTTTGATGCTCCGAGACTTCGAACGATCGACGCATCACGATCAAGTCTCTCGCACCTTTCAGGGCAGCCACTTCGAAGCGTTCGTTTCTCGCGCAAATCTTTCGTTCGTACCCTTCAGGGCTTTACTCGCGGAGATTTTCGATGATCGATCTTAGCGGTTACAAGCTGACGTTCGACGATGAATTCAATTCCAGGAGCATTTCACTTACTGGCGCCGGCACCAAGTGGGCGGACACCAGGGCCGAATGGCGGGGCGATGCGGCGTCCGACGTTGGCTTTGGCACCAGCTCATTCGTCGACCCCAGCTCGGGATACGATCCTTTCTCCGTTTCCCAGGGAGTGCTTGCGATCACCGCTGTTCCGGATCGTACTCCATTCGGAGTTCCCGGAAGCTGGGAATCCGGACTGATAACAACCCAGAGAAGTTTCTCGCAACAGTACGGTTACTTCGAGATACGGGCAGAGTTCTCGTCGTTAGCAGGCGGTTGGGACGCATTTTGGCTGCTGCCCGTGAAAGCTCTTCCCGACCCCAATGGGCTCGGGCGGTGGCAAGAACTCGATGTGGTTGAGCACTATGGCGTCTGGAGCAAAGGGGCATACAGCACCATTCACACAACGGACCGAGTGTTGAACGAAAACTGGCAGACGCAGCTCCAAGTCTACAGCGAACTGCCAAATCCGGGTGGCTATCATAGCTATGGCGTGAATTGGCAGAATGAGCAGATCAGTTTCTATATCGATGGCCACCTGGTTGGGACTCGCGCAACGCCAAGCGACATGCATCAGCCAATGTACCTTCTGGCGAATCTGGCTACGCAAGAGCCCGCAAGCCTCGCGCGGGTACCTATCACCAGTAAGATCGACTACATCCGCGTGTATTCTGCCGACCCCTCGGCCACAGCTGTTTCTCTAGAGCCGGTCTCATCTCCAACGGGTAGTGATCCCGGGACCTACGGTGCTGTAACTGCGTCGAGCACACCCCAAACCACGCCGACATCAACATCGATCGGCGCCGGTCCCGATCAACTCGTCTTCAAGATCAGCGAAAATGCCTATCTTGGAGACGCACTCTACACCATCTCGGTCGATGGCAACCAAGTCGGCGGGACATTGACGGCCCATGCGTCGCATGCGGGCGGTCAATCCGACACCATTGCGGTGCACGGGAACTGGGGACCCGGCGATCACACCGTCCTGGTTCACTTTCTTAACGACCGCTGGGACGGCACGCCGGATACTGACCGCAATCTTTACGTGGACGCCGTTGACTTCAACGGAACGAACCTTCCGCAAGGCGCCATCGGAAACGTACTCGGCCAGACCTTCAGCTTCCACAATGGTGCATCGGCCGGAACGACCACGCCGGTGATAACGCCCCCACCGCCGACGAATCCAACCGGTACGCCTTCACAAACACAAAACGGTTCATCATCATCGATCGGTGCCGGTCCGGATCAACTCATCTTCAAAATCAGCGAAGATGGCTATCTCGGAGACGCGCTCTACACCATTTCGGTCGATGGCAACCAAATCGGCGGGACATTGACGGCCCATGCATCGCACGCGGGCGGTCAATCCGAAACCATTGCGGTGCATGGCAATTGGGCACCGGGCGATCACACCGTCCTGGTTCACTTCCTTAACGACCGCTGGGATGGCACCCCGAATACCGACCGTAATCTTTACGTGGACTCCGTCAGCTTCAACGGTGCGAACCTTCCGCAAGGCGCCATCGGAAACGTACTCGGACAGAACTTCAGCTTCCATGATGGTGCATCGGCCGAAACAACCACGCCAGCGACCACGCCCGTGCCGCAGACAAACTCGACTGGTACGCCTTCACAATCACAAAACGGCTCATCAACATCGATCGGCGCCGGTCCAGATCAACTCGTGTTCAAGATCAGCGAAGATGCCTATCTTGGAGACGCGCTCTACACCATCTCGGTCGATGGCAACCAAGTCGGCGGGACATTGACGGCCCATGCATCGCATGCGGCAAATCAATCCGAGACCATTGCCGTGCACGGGGATTGGGGATCCGGCGATCACACTGTCCTGGTCCATTTTCTCAACGACCGCTGGGATGGCACCCCTGACACCGACCGCAATCTTTACGTGGACACCGTCAGCTTCAACGGAACGAACCTTCCGCAGGGCGCGATCGGAAACGTGCTCGGCCAATTTTTCAGCTTCCATGATCTAGTTTGATAACTGCGCTGGACCGATAGTTCGGCCCGCGACGGCAACGGCGGGTCCCAGGGCCGGGCCAGCGGCAGCGAGAGGGGCCGCTACCGGGCCCATGACCAGCGTCTTGTCTAGCGTCGCGAAACCAAGCGGAGACGTCCCGATCGTCTTCGGTTTCGAGACCTGTAGGCCATCAACGCTCTGGCTGGTTCGCAAGGCAGCATGGCCGCAAGCACAAAGAACGCAACCAGCGCCATTTTTTGAACGATGGGGAAAGGCTCAGTGCTAACACTCGCTATCAGTTTCGGCAACATCGAAGCGCGTGAGCTGCTTCCCGATACGATTTGGAGACAGAAGCTGCGCTCGCGATAGTAAAAGGCGACTTGCGGCTCAACCAATCTTCGGCCCGGAGCCACTCGAGCGACAATCGCGCGCAAATGCTCGGTCCGCGCCACAAACCTCTTGATATCGCGCTGTAGCAACGAAGCGCTTGGAAGCTGACCGAGCTGCGAATCGTTTAGGCCGTGCACACGGTAGTTTCCCAGCTCCTCGGAAAGGCTGACGACGTCCCCAAAGAACGGAGCAACAAACAAGATCACCCCATCGACGGCCTTGTCATAGTCCACCTCCCGCAGCAGCTCGCAGACATCCCGACGAAAAACGTTTCCAGACGTCGGTGGGGTCTTGTAGACGCCGCGTCTGAGCACTTCATCGACCAATCGGTCGCGCTCCCGAAACGATTCGAGCGACGAAAACGATCCGACAGGCCTGCTTTCGGCATCGATGAGCGTCAGACCAAATTGAAGTTTTGCGACGCGCTCGTCCAATTCGGTCAAGATTCTGGCCAGTGAACCTGGCTTGAGCTCATCATCGGCGTCGAGGAACAAGATGAATCTTGCCTGGGTCCTTTCTAGCCCAAACAGGCAGGCCCCTAGCTGCCCGCGGTTTTCAATCTTGAATGCAGGCACCGCATAGCGTCTGATCGTCTCCCACGAGCCGTCACTTGAGCCATCGTCCACCACCAGGAGTTCGCAGGCATCGCAGTTCTGGTCTAAGACGCTCCTGATCGCTCGCTCAATGTAAGCCTTGTAATTGAAGCAGGTGATGATGACGGCGAGCTTGGGCGCATCGATGGCCTCTTTTCTCGAGCACGTCGTCGCTGTAGCTGGGTCACCGACATCGCTTGCTTCAGGCGTGAGCATGAGCGGGACCAGACGCCTCTTCGTAAATCGCAAGCGTTTGACGAGCGACTCGGTCAATTGTAAGAAACTCTAGATTGAACTGACTTTTCTTTTTCCATTCCAGCACGGCTTGCCGGTCCTGGAGCAAACAGCGCAATACTTCGGCAAGTCTTTGCGGGTTGCCCACGGGAACGAGTTGGCCTGCTTGTCCCTCTTCAAGCAATTCAGGAATTCCGTCGACATCGGTCGCGACGATGGCGCAGCCAGCTTCCCGCGCTTCCGACAGCACCAGCGGAGCGGGATCAGCGTGCGACGGCAACACGAATATGTCGGCTCCTGACAGGAACGGAAAAGGATTATCTTGAGCACCCAGGAAGGTCACCGCTGACGCGCATGCCATCGAGCTGACCTGGGCGGCATATTGCTCGCGGTGCGGACCGTCGCCGACAATATATAAGCGTCCTGCTCCGAGCGCAGCGTAAACCATATCGAACGCGGCAAAGAGGTCCGATAGCCCCTTCCGCGGATGCAGTCCGCCAACGAACACGATCGCCGGTGATTGAAGCGAGGCTGGCGTGCGATCCTTTTGGTCGAAACGCGCTGCACCGATTGTTCCATTCAGAACGACGCGGATCCTCGACTGCGGAATCCCTCGGCTTCGCATTGACTTACCAACGGCCGTACTAACCGCGATCACTCTCGCTCCGAGGCCCATGAGGACTGCGCTTCGCTGGAATTCATTGTGAACGGTCGTGACGAGTGGGATTCCGAGCAACTTGCAAATAGGCCAGGCAAGGACGGCGCTGGTCATCATATGGGCGTGAACCACCTCTGCCCGCCAATCGCGCATCAACCGATAGAGCGACAGTGTGGCCTGCAGCAGCTCCTTGGGGCGGCGCTCCAAACCGATGCGGATGGTTTCGACATTGTTTTTCGCGAGCAAGGCATCAAAATCGCCGCCGCCGCTCACCATTGCGACTTGGTGGCCTAGTTTCGCCTGCGCACAGGCAAGATCCACGGCGGCATGCACATGACCGTTCAGCCGGCGTGTGTGATTGAGTAATTGTACAATACGCATGCACACCTGCGGCAAAGAGCCTGGGAGATGCAAGACACCCCAGTGCTTGGTCCAGCGCGTTCACCGGGACGATTGATCTCAAGATGGAAAAGCAGCCAACGGTGCTTACGGTGCAAATACCCTGCCAAGGTGACAGCGGTCGAAACACCAAACCCCCTGCGCCGAAAAAAGCCGTTGACGGTGGAACCTTCAACTTGATCTGGTTCCTCTGCTTGCTATTGTGGCTCGTCAACGGCTTTCACTGAGCCTTGGCCCGACAAGCCGACCTAAGTTATTGTTCGGATGCACCAAACCGGCTTGGCGCGCGGTGAGTGCTGAACTGCCACAAGATCTTGCCACACTGCGAGTTTACGTTCTCGCAACAGGTGATCTGTCACTTGACGGGTTCGTCAGTTGGGCAGCGAGGCAAGGTGTCGAACTCCGGCCCCCAGCGACGTGAGGGCCACGAAACCGGTCGCAAGGACGTTGGTTCAGCTCAACTCTTCCGAAGGGACTTCGCGCACCACAGGGCACTGGAATGGAATACGCAGCGATTGGACTGGCAATTTTCGGAGCGGTATTGGGCCTGCGCTTTCGATTTCGGGCATTGCTGCCATTTGCCTTGCTTGTCCTGTTTGTCACGATTTTCCTGGCACTCAATCAGCATCTCGGCGGGCTCGAGGCCGTACTTGCCGTCTTGGCCACCCAAGCCATCCTGCAAGGCAGTTACTTTGTCGGGGTCATTATCCGCGCGCTGTTTCGCGCCTATCCGCGCAAGCTAATTGCGCCAGACGAGCTGGCTGCAGCGGATAAGCGCAGGTCCAATTCAGGATCGATCGCCTCCAACTGAGGCCGATCACCGGCTCCAGCCTATGGTCGCAAACCCAGCCGACTTTCCGATCGGTCCTCACTTTGCGACGACCAGCAGCGAGTAGCCGCCTAGCAAACGCACCGCGAGATCCGCATTGAACGCAAACATCAGGCGGCGGGGCAGTCGCATGAGACGACTCGTGAAGGCCTGATTGGGCAATTCCAACCGACTGGCGGTGTAACAATGATCGACAATCGTGTAGCCGCAATCCTCGAGCGTAGCCAACGCCGACTGTTTGAAGAAGTAGTGAATATGTCCGACATTGCGTCTGAGGTCGGCAATCGGCCAAGCCCGCAAAATGGATTGCGCGGAGAGATCCAATGGGATGTGAAAGATCTTGAATGTTCCAAACCGACGCATCTGCTTTATGAATGAAATATAGTCCTCAACGTGCTCGATCACGTCAATTGCGAGAACAACGTCGAATTCTAAATCGTGTTCGCCCAGAAGGTCGCTTAAATGAAACTTTGTGCGTTGAGTACTTTTTGCCGCTGCGCGCTTGAACGCATCCGGCGAGATTTCGTACCCCGATAGCTGCGCATCCGGAAACGCCCTTTCCAGGTTCAACAATATCTCGCCCGTCCCGCAGCCAATCTCGCATATGCGCTCGGTTGGGATGTTGTTTCGCCGGATCATCTGCGCGACGTGACTGGCCTTCCACGGCGCATCCTCCTCGTGCCATGTCGGATTGTTCTTTCCGTACGCGTCACCCTCGTATAATTCCTTCATTACGCAAACCTTCTCGAAAGATGGGGATCCCGTCGCCTATGATTTCCGCCTCACACCGCTAAGACAAAGCCTCCAAGTTCAAGCTTGATTCCGCCGGGGTGGTTACAGTGTGATGGGCGGATCTTCGCAGACTATCCGCGAGCGCCGCGTACAGCTTCTCCGCATTGTAGCTTTGGTGAACGGTTTCGCTTGCTGCTCGGCCGAGTGCTTGGCGATGGTGCCAGGCATCTAGGATGGCAGCTGACAGCCCTCTTACGTCACCGACGGGAAACAGCATTCCATTAACCCCGTGCGTGACCAATTGCTCAAACGCCCGTATTCGGCTCAGAACCACGGCCGCACCGCACCCCATTGCCTCCAGGACAGCAAGTGCCACCGCCTCGTTCGCCGAGGGCATCACGTATACGCCGCACCGGCACAGCAACGCGTGCACCTTGGATCGGTCGACAAATCCATGAAATCGCACCCGGTGCGACAAGCCGAGCTTGGCCGCCAGCGCCTGCATCAGGTCCTTGTCGGGCCCCGTGCCGACGATATCCAGCGTCCATTCCTCTGGAAGGTTAGCGAGTGCGCGAATGAGGTCGGTCGTGCGTTTTTGCCTGTTGGTCAAACGCGTGATCGTCAGGATCGTCTTGGAACGGCTTGCGGCCGCATCCGGAAAGAACTCCGATACGTCGCAGCCGTTCGGCTGCAGATGGGATCGACCGCCATACCGACTGACAATGCGACATTCCTGCTCGGTTTGACCGTAGAGCAACGCCGCCTTGCGGAAGCTATCGCGTTTGAACAGCTTCACGACACGATCTGATAGGCCACCATGATCTGCACCGACGATTGGCAGATCAATTCGACCTACGAGGTGATCGAATCGGCCGCTCCAATATTCCTGCACGTACAGCAGATCAATTTCGTCCGCAGCCAGCGCCTTCCGAAGCGGCTGCATAAAGGCAATCGTGTTCAACCGTTCCTCAGCATATAAGGACCAGCGCGAACGGCGCGACAGGCGCTTGACCCACACCTGTTCGACTAGCCGGTACCAATTCTCGAGCGGCAGAAATCGAACGTCGATCCCAACATCTGTGGCGAACTTTCCCGACTCCCGCAGTGAGGGGATGTAGAGCAGCGGCCTGATCCCGTTTCGGCTCAAACCGCGAGCATAGTACCACGCCCAGTCGTTTCGGTAGCGCTCGAGGTAACTGGCGCGCGTCTGTCCCTGTACCCACCCAAAAAAACCTTCGAAGGAACTGCAGCTGAGCAGCATCGCGACATTAATGCGCTTTGCTTCAGCCGCGGGCTCTAACGATGACATGCGTGTGGCATTCTTGCTCGTGCTGAAAACTCTTTTATTCAAGCTCATTCCGGGTCTGGTCAGCCATTCCCTTTCTCAACCAACGCCACCTTCTGAACAGGGCTTGCGCCAAAGCGCCTGTCAAGATTCGTGCCACGACCAGAGATCATGCGCTCCGAATGCACATACCAACCGTCCCACTGCGAGAACTCCTCGAAGACTCGCTTGTATCCGTGCGTCGCAAGAAGGCTCTGAATCGAAGCTTCGGTTTGCCGGTTCTGCTCCACGCTGAGTAAATCGATGCTGTAGCGGGAGAAATCGAAGCTCTTCAGGATATCGTACTCGCTCCCCTCAGTGTCGATCGACATGTAGTCAATCCTGCGAGGAGCATTGCAGTCCGCCAGCAGCTGGTTAAGCGAGACCGTCTCGACTTCGATCTCCTGTCCGGCAGAACGCACAGCTGCAAAGTGATCACCCGAGGCGAACTCGGCTACGCCGCTGAGCTCCGGATCCACTTCGTTGGTTACCAAGAAGCGCACCTTCTTGCCTGAGCTCGAGCTGATGCACCGACGATCCTTGCGCGAAGTCCGGTTCTGTGCGAGCGCGTCGTGCCAGAACGGATTCGGCTCAGCTAGAATTCCTTGCCAGCCGTATTCCTTTTCCAACAACCAAGTGTTGCTATTGGTAACGCCGTTGGTAGCGCCAAACTCAACAAAGAACCCGCCCTGCTTCTCTCCGAGCTCGTAGCTGACCCAAAGGTCTTGAAATATCTGTGATCGCGATCGATCGCGATTCAGAAAGCAGTAGGTCAGGAAGCGGATCTCGTCCATTCGACCAAAACGCTCCACTTCAGGGCGCCGCAACCGAATGCCGTTGAATATCATCCTACGCAACGACGCGCTTTGTGCAGCCCTGGAGGCAACAGAAGCAAGCGCGGACATTCCATGCTTAGTAAGCGATCGCATCATTATTCTCTAAATAGCCCTCGCTGGAACACCCAGCTGAGATCGTGATAATTCGGCTGGCAACTCCATATAATTCTTCAGTATGAACGCCACTCAGAGTTGGCACGCAAAATGCTACAAGCAATTTATTGATCTGAGCAACATCTAATTGCGGAGCCGCCTAGCACAAATCAATTTGCGACCGTTTTGCGTATTGAGTCATTTCGGTGCGTTTGGAGTTCGGTAATTTATGAAGTCACATAGGCTAGCCGAGCGCGTCAGAGCCGCCGATGGAATCGATCTGATATCCGTCGACGTTTTTGATACGCTTCTGCTGCGAACCGTACGCTCCGCTCGCTCACGGATTGTGCAAGGTGAGCATTTATTCAGCAGCCTTCTTCGCGCGCGCGGCTGGCAAATCGAACCTGTTCTGCTGGCGAGAGCCAGACAAGAAGCCGAGCGAGTTGCCTTCCGCGCGCTCGCCGTGCGCGGCTCCGGTGAAGTCCGACTGCCCGACGTGATTGATCGGCAACTGCGCTTGCTGGGTCTTCCGGCTTCCTTGAGCGCTGCGCGCCTGGCAATTGAACTCGACATCGAGAAGACCTCTCTCGCTGCAAACCGGAACTTGGCCGGGCTTCTGCGCGCACGCCGAGCGGCGGGCAGCCGCGTTGTCGCCGTCAGCGACACCATGCTGTCGTCTGCAGATCTCGATGAGCTGATCTGGCATTTTCATGGGCGCGATGTTGTTGACCAGGTCTACAGCAGCGCCGATCAGGGATGCACCAAGCGTGACGGTGCCCTGTTTCCCCGGGTCGCCGAAGCAGAAGGGGTATCCTTAGGCCGAATTCTGCACATCGGCGATGATCCGCACGCCGACGTTCGTCGGGCCGCGGCACATGGACTAACTGTCATTCATACACCCCGACCGGTCTGGTTCAGCTATTTGCGCAAGGCGAATGGCGGCCTGGTCGCCGCTCGGGCTTCATTGTCGCGACCAAGACGCGGCAAGTACTCGGCAGCGGAGACACCCGACAATGCGCACGCGTTTGGACGTCTTGTCCTTGGGCCTATCGTCACTCAGTTTTGTTTGCTGATTTGGCTATACGCCGCCGAGGTGGACGCATGCGACAAGGCGACCCTGCTGTTTTGCGCCCGGGGCGGTGTTGGAATAAGGGAAGCCTTCGAACGAGTCGTCGCTCGGCTTTCGCTCCCGCTTCGCATGCCGCGGCAGAACTTCATGGTCTCTCGCCTTGTTGCGGCGCGGGCTGCGGTGCTGGTTCGCAGCGCGTCTGCGCTCGAAGAGATTGCCCGTGAGTTTCGCGGTCGCTCGTTTCTTGATGTGGCTTGTGCCCTTGGTGGAGGACGCTACGAGCTGCCGGAGGAGTGGAAGCAGCCATTTCGTGCAGACCTATTCTACGCCATGTTGTTCGACGATCGCGCCAAAGCGGTTTTGTCTGACGTCTGCCGGCAGAACGCGCTATTCGAGCAGCACTTTGCCAAGCTCCGGGGCGACGCTCGGCGAATCCTGTTATGCGATACCGGTCTCTACGGCAGCACACAGCGGCTATTGGCCAGTGCCTTTCCGGTGCTCCAAATTGAAACCATTCAGTTTGCCCGATCAAACTATAAGGGACACAGTGAAGAACATTTCAAGCGGGTGTTCGGCCTCGTGGTTGAGCGCAACCGTTATAGTCCGCTCGACGTCCGATCCGCTGTGCTGCGGTATTGGCATCTGATTGAGAGCCTGTTCGAGCCAAGGGTCCCCTCGGTCACCTCTTTTGTCGATGAGGGAGAGGATGTCGCGGCCAATTGCGGCGACATCCGGTTCGGGATCAGCGACGCCAGCCTCGGAAACGAACTGCTGTCCGGCGCGCTCAGTTATGTGGATGGCCTTTCGATCGACCGCGGGGCAGCGGCCTTGCGCGATGCCGATCCCGCCTGGGTTCGGCTCAAGCGAGCCATTACGCGACCTACCGCCGGCGAATTGCGATGCCTCGAAGTGCCGGGCCGATCCGTCGATTTTGGCAGACCCGACGTGCTGCACGCATTGCGCGCCGAGCAACCGGAGCCGGTGTTGAGCAGGCTGGCGTCGCTGCGATTTGAACTCTGGCGTGAGGGCGCAATCGCACGGCAGTTTCCCGTTCTTAAGCACGCTCTGCTGCCAATGCTCGATTCCATACATTCTGTCAGGGGCATGATGGCTCGCCAGCATTGAAAAAGTCGATGCCGAATCCAGCAGCACTTCACGTGCCGTCTCCGGTCAGCCGCGCTGGCTGCGCGCCGCCGGTTAGGACGTGTGGCGTAGTCGAGCCAAACCGCACCGGTGCGCCATGTCGGTAGAACCGATCGGGATTTTGACCATCCTCCTCGGGTTGCTTTGCCTGCCGCTCGGTTATCGCGCCACTTTCGGCGTGCTGATGGGCACTGCCCTGTTTGGCGCGGCCGCCGCCATCCTCGTCGGCGGTGCAAACATCCAACCGGCACACCTGTTCTTAGGTTTTGCCGTGGCGGCGGTGCTCGCTCGGCGGCGCGAGGCTGCCGCTGCGATCCGAGCGATGAGCTTCGGCCAGCCCGGATTTTGGCTGTTATGCTTGGTGATCTTTGGCGTCGGCTCTGCTGCCCTGATGCCCCGTTTACTGGCTGGCGCAACCCAGATCGTTCCTCTTGGCGCGTCGGAATACGCCGACACCGGCTCAACCGTCCCGCTCGGGCCGGTGTCCAGCAATTTTACTCAATCCGTCTACATAGCAGCGGATCTCGCCTGCTTCGGCATCACGGCCGCGATCGCAACGACTCATGCCGGCTTTCGCGCCGTTGTCGCCGCAGTACTCGGCTATTGCGCCGGAAACGTCCTGCTCGCCATGCTGGACATCGGAACGTACGCGACAGGCACCCAAAGTCTTCTCGACTTCATGCGGAACGCCCAGTACACCATGCACTCCGATGATCAGGTCGATGGTGCAAAGCGGATCGTCGGTTCATTTCCCGAAGCTTCCGCATTCGCCCGCGCGACTCTCGGCGCATTCGCATTCACCGGCACCTTGTTTCTGAGCGGCAGGATGCCGATGCTCACCGGCCCGATGGCGCTTGCATCGCTGGCGCTTGTCATTCTGTCAACCTCCTCGACAGGACTCGCTGGGACTCCACTGGTCGCCGTGATTCTTTACGCCGGATTTGTGCTGCGATCGGGCTTTCAACCGGACCGTCCGCTCAGTTCCGCCGCTGTGCTATGCACGCCAATCCTCTTGGTCATCCTCATCTTGGGTGTGCTCCTCGACGAACGAGCCAGCGAAACGGTGCGTGCCTATATCGATACGTTGATTCTCAACAAATCCTCGTCGACCTCGGCCGTTGAGCGCAGCTCTTGGAATGCGGCTGCCCTCCAGAACTTCTTTGACTCCTTTGGTTTTGGCGTTGGGCTCGGAACCATCCGCACATCCAGTTTTCCGATCGCACTGCTTGCCAACGTCGGTATTCCGGGAACTGCCTTCTACCTGCTTTTCGCCGCAACGGCCCTGTTCGCGCCATTCAATGGTCCGCGTGCTTATGAGACGGATGCTCGCCTAGCCGCGCGCAATGCATGTTTGGCTCTCATCATCGGCGACACGTTCGCGGCTCCATCGGTGGAGCAAGGTTTGCTGTTCTACGCCCTCGCCGCGCTGGCCTGCGCCTCGCCGCGGGATCACCTCGAGGGGTTGTTGCTCACGCCGGCCGCACCATCGGGAGCCAAAGCATGAATGCCTCCAGCAGTTTTGCCGTCAATGGCCGCTATCTGACTCAGTCCACAAGCGGCGTGCAGCGCTACGCCCAGTGCGTCACGGCGGCAATGAATCAGGCACTCATCGGGGCCGGCGCAAGCGTTCCGATCATTGCCCCCACGGGCGCCCCCGATCCTCGGCTTCAGGCCATGCCGCTGATCCCGGCCGGGCCACTCGACGGACACCTCTGGGAGCAATTGGTTCTTCCCGGGCGCTGGCCCGGACGGTTGCTCAATCTCGGCAACACAGCGCCGGCTGTCAAACCGGATCAGGTCGTATGTATTCACGACGCCAACGTGTTCGACGCACCGGAGAGCTATCGGCCAGCGTTTCGCGCGATCTATCGCGCCCTGCAACCGATGTTGGCCAAGCGCGCTGCAAGGATCAGCACCGTTTCAGCCTATTCGGCCCAACAACTTGCCCGACACCTGCCGCTACGCGCGGCCGACATTCCGGTGCTTCCCAATGGACATGAGCACGCCTTGGCCTGGGACCCCAGCCTCGCGCGCAAGGATTGCCAGCTTGCGGCCGAAGGTCGCTTCGTGCTGGCGCTCGGATCGCGCGCTCCGCATAAGAACCTGCAGCTGGTTAGCACCATCGCGCCGGAGCTGGCCGCAATGAACATCGGCGTGATCGTCGCCGGCGGCGGCGCCGACATATTTTCCGCTGAACGTCTAATCGACGCACGCGGCCTGACCCTGCTCGGCCGCGTCACCGATGACGATCTCGCCTATCTCATGGATCGCGCCTTGTGCTTGATCTTTCCATCGTGGACGGAAGGTTTCGGGATTCCGATTGTCGAAGCCATGGCGCGTGGTTGTCCTGTCATTGCCTCGGATCGCGCCAGCATGGGCGAAGTGTGCGGCGATGCCGCTTTGCTGGCTGCACCCGACGATCCACAACGATGGGTGCAGTGCATTCGACAACTCTCGATATCCGGAGATCAGCGCGATGAACTGGTCGGACGTGGCCGCGAGCGCATCCAGATGTTTTCTTGGGCGCGCACCGCGGCTGGATATGTCGAGCTGATGCAAGAGCCTGCATCGGCTCTGAGGTCGCGTGAGACCATCGCTGGGCGCATGCCCAGAGTGGCGGTGGCAATCGCGACACGAGGACGACCCCAAACGGTGACGGCTACGCTGACTCACTTGCTGCAGACCCAGACCCTCAAGCCGGACGCCGTGATCGTTTCTTGCGTCAACCGTGAGGATGCGGGCGACGCCGCCAAGCTGCCCGGCGTTCGGCTTGTCACCGGCCCCGGCGGCTTGCCGGCTCAGCGCAATACCGCGTTGGCCGCGCTCAGGAATGAGACCGACGTGATCGTGTTCTTCGACGATGATTTTCTGGCGGATCCCGATTGGTTGGCCGCGG
Source organism: Bradyrhizobium sp. USDA 372 (assembly GCF_053629095.1). Taxonomy (NCBI): domain Bacteria; kingdom Pseudomonadati; phylum Pseudomonadota; class Alphaproteobacteria; order Hyphomicrobiales; family Nitrobacteraceae; genus Bradyrhizobium; species Bradyrhizobium sp. USDA 372. The sequence goes on from NZ_JBRJHR010000001.1 coordinate 2,509,775, forward strand.
CCGCGCAAACGTTTCGCGACGAGCCAGAGGTCGTCGGCTTCACTGGGTATCTTTATGCTGATGGCATCCTCGGACCGGGATTGAGCTTAGATGAAGCGCAGCGCATCTTAACGGAAAGCAGGCTGTCGCCCGAAGCACCGCGCATCGAACCATTCAGCCCGTACGGCTGCAACATGGCTTTCCGCATGTCTGCGATCGGCAATATAACCTTTGATGAGCGGCTCGTCCTCTACGGATGGCAAGAAGACCGGGATTTTGGTGCAGCGCTCGCAAAGCGAGGCGGCCGCTTAATCAAATCCGCCCGCGCCCGCGGCGTGCATATGGGACAGAAGACGGGCCGTGTTGCCGGAGACCGACTGGGCTATTCCCAAGTCGTCAATCCAATCTATTTGCTGCGCAAAGGCACGATGACGCCTCGCCAGACAACCATGCAGATCTTTCGGAACGTCGCCATCAACCTGGCGCGCGCCGCCAGACCTGAACCTTTCATCGATCGGCGGGGCCGCCTTCGCGGAAACCTGCTCGGTTTCGCCGACGTTCTGAGAGGCCGTGTTGAACCGGAGCGCGCAGCGACCATCATACGGAGCAATAAGAGCTCGGGCCCACGACCAGCCACTCCAACCAAAGGCACTCGCGATGACGCCGCTACCTCGTGAAGTCGCGCGAGCCGGCACTCTTTTCGCATTGACGGCCTGGCAGTGCCTCGTCGCAACGTGCGGGCATTAAGTCGTGCTTGCTCGCAAAACCCTCTTGGGAGCCGCTTGGACTGTGTCGTCCAGGCTTACAGCCCGGGCTATCGATTTCGTCACGCTTCTGGTCCTCGCACGCATCCTGACGCCCGCCGACTTCGGCCTCACCGCCCTCGCCGCTACCGTAACGATCATCGCCGACATGGTGCTCGAGGTACCAACGCTGCAGGCCCTGACCCGCTTGCCAAACGTAACGAAGTCGCACTTGGACACTGCCTTTACTTTGAGCGCTCTCAGGGGCCTCGTCCTGACATTGGTGCTCTTGCTGGTGGCGTGGCCCTTTGCTCAGATTTACCAGGATTCCCGCCTGGCCAGCTTGATCATCGTGAGCGCCATCGGACCCTTGGCTCGCAGCCTGTATAGTCCTGCAATGGTCGAACACACTCGCCGCCTGGCTTTCAGGCCAGTCTTTGTTGCCGAGATCTTTGGCAAACTCGCCGCGGCGATCATTGCAGCGACAGCAGTCCACCTTGGCGCTGGGTATTGGGCCATTGTCGCCAGCGGCGTCGCAGCGTCCTTGGGCGCCACATCAATGTCTTACCTGTTGGCTCCTTACAGACCACACCTCACGCTTTCGAGATTTCGGGAGTTCTCCGGATTTCTCGGTTGGCTTAGCGGCGCTCAGATCATCATCGCCCTGAGCTGGCAGTTTGATCGAATCCTGCTTGGCTATTCATCGAGCAAGGCCACATTGGGTCAATACACCATCGCCAGCGATCTATCGGTGATGCCAACCCAGAGCCTGATAGGCCCGGCCATGCAGCCTCTCATGGCCGCACTGTCGCAGATCAACCAGAACCAGGACCGGCTCCGTCAGGCCTATTCGAAGGCGTCCCGACTCACGATGTCACTTGCCGCGCCGGCTTGCATCGGAATGTCATTGACCTCGGACTTGATCGCCGAGGTCCTGCTGGGCCCACAGTGGGGCGAGGCTGGAATCTACTTGCGGTGGCTCGCACTATCCACCGTCCTTAGCGCGTTCTATCAGCCCCTGCATTCGTTGGCGCTGGCCACCAATCGAACCCATCTGGTGTTTCGCCTAACAATGGTCGAGCTGTGCGCCAAGGTCGTTCTTATGTGTTTTGGCTTCTACTTCTATTCGCTTGCAGGCGTGGTGGCGGCACGGGCGGCGGTTTCGTTCATCATGTTCGTCCTCTCCTTGATGGGAGCCCGGCAACTGGTCGGAACCAGCGTCGCGTCTGAGGCGGCCAATCTATGGCCAATCGCGGCCGCATCTGCGGTGATGACCCTTCTGGTGATGAGCCTGCGATACAAGCTGCCTGAGCTCCATCTGGCTGCCTTTTTTGAACTGGGAGTGATCTCTCTGTTCGGCGCCATTGTCTATGTCGGCGCGCTGTATGGTTTTGGTGTTCGGATCAGCAGCCACGCAGGGGCGGTGTGATGGTGGAAGTGCACGGTGCAGGATCAGGGAGAGCAGGATGACCAAGAAGGGGCATGCAACAAAACGCCCGGCCTGTACAGCCACGTCGGTCGTGCTCATGGTCGGGATTTCACTCGGTTCTGCGATCGCAGCCGAGCCGCCTGCATCCTGTGACCTTCATCCCATCTTGCTTGAAGACTTCAACGAGCTCAGTGTCTCAGCGACCCGCCTGGGCGCTGCTCGCTGGACCGCACACACGCCTTGGTCAGGCGATTTCGGTGACGCGGCATTCGCCAATCCGGGACCGAGGGGGCCCTTCAAGGTGGAAGACGGAATTCTCACCATCACCGCTTCAAAGGACCGGAACGGCAAGTGGACGTCGGGTCTTCTGGCGGCAGCCGATGCTTCCGGCGCCGGCACCGGAACCCGCTACGGCTATTTCGAAGCACGCATGAAGATGCCGCCCGGTCCGGGAACGTGGCCGGCATTCTGGCTTGCTGCTCTGAAGCCTGCCACGATGACGGAAGGAAACGTCGAACTCGATGTCATCGAGTATTATGGGCAGTTCACATCCGCTTATCAGGCCGCCACGCACATTTGGTACAAGCAACCACACAAGACCCGGGGCGAGGCGCACAAGGTCACGGTACCGAACGATGCGCTCGTAGAGGACTTCCACACTTTCGGCGTAGATATCTCGCCGCAAGCCGTTGTGTTCTTCTTCGACAGAACTGCGGTTTGGAGCCAACCAACCCCACCTGAACTCGACGGTCCGCTCTACCCTCTCGTGAACCTTGCCCTCGGCGGTGGTTGGCCGATCGATCAGACACCCAGTCCTTCCACACTGTTGATCGACTATGTCCATGTGTACGGGCGCGGGCCTGGTCCGGCCGAAGGCTGTCCGCCTGCCCCTGAAGTCCTGCCACGCTGAATCGTAGATGTGCGCGCGATCCCACTGCGCAAGCGCAGCACATCATTTCGATCCATTTGCGAAAGATTGACTGCATGAAAGTCGCGATCATTCACTATTGGTTGGTGGGAATGCGCGGGGGCGAGAAAGTCCTCGAAGCTCTTTGCGAGATGTATCCCGAGGCGGACATCTATACGCACGTCTATGTTCCAGAAATGGTCTCCGCAACTATTCGAAAACACCGCGTTGTTGCGACCTTTATCAATCGGCTGCCGCGCGCTGCACGCATGTACAAGACCTATCTCCCGCTGATGCCGCTCGCTCTGGAACAGCTAGATTTGCGCGACTATGATCTGATCCTCAGCAGTGAATCCGGACCGGCAAAAGGCATCATTGCTCCTCCTCACGCCCTCCACGTCTGCTATTGCCACACGCCGATGCGCTACATCTGGAATATGTTTCACGATTACCGAGCCAGCGCAGGCTCGCTCGCGCGGCTGGCGATGCCCTCGCTTTCGCATTATCTGCGGCTGTGGGATGTCGCTTCCGCCGCACGGGTCGACAGTTTTGTTGCCAATTCCGCAACCGTCGCCGGCCGTATCCGTCGCTACTACGGTCTCGACGCCAGCGTGATTCATCCTCCCGTCGATACTGCAGCGTTCTCGCCGTGCCCCTCCTCCGAACTCGGCGACTACTATCTGATGGCCGGGGAACTCGTATCCTACAAGCGACCCGACCTTGCGGTACGCGCGTTTAACGAATTAAAACTGAAGCTGGTGGTCATCGGCGGCGGCGAGATGCTGTCCGAGATTCGCCGCCTCGCCGGTCCGACCGTTTCCGTGCTGGGACCGCAGCCGTTCGAGGCACTCAAGCACCATTACGCGCGCTGTCGCGCGCTCATCTTCCCGGGAGAAGAAGACTTCGGTATGGTCCCGGTTGAGGCTATGGCGAGCGGACGTCCGGTGATCGCTTTCGGGCGGGGGGGCGCTACCGAAACAGTCGCAAACGGCGTGACCGGTCTCTTCTTCGACGAGCAGAGCATTGCTGCCATCAACAATAGCATTGCCCGATTCGAGCGGATGAGCTTTGAGCCCGAGGCGATCGTTGCTCACGCCCTGCAGTTTGGCCGCGAGCCATTCATCCGCAAAATGCGCGCCCATATCGACCTCCTTTTCGCCCAACGCGCCAGCCCGAGACATCAGGGCAAGGAAGCGCTCGGCATGGGTTCAACCCTCAATTGACCGCTTCTTGAGCACAGCCTGCACGGCATTTGGGCTCCGTAACAGCAATTTAATGGGCGATACTGCTTTTTGTTTAAATGCCCATTCTTGTTTGCGCGAGCCGATGCGAGCTGCTCCTTTTGGACTGTATGCGTTCTTGAAACGAGTTGAGTTGAGGGCGTGGAATGAACATCGCCGGCGAATTTCGGCCCTATGCAACGGCGACAGAAGCCGCCCCTGATCAGGCGAAATCTCTGCTTCTGTTACGCGACTTCTTACGTCGCGAATGGCGCCTCATCGCCTTCATGACGGCCGCCTCGTTGGCGCTTGGCTCGTTCTACGTCGGGATGGCGCCTCGCAAGTTCACCGCGCAGGCTGACATGTTCATTGATACCAAGGGAATTACTTCGCCGCGAAGCGAGAATTCCCAGGAACATCAAGGCGTAGACGACGCTGTTGTGGAGAGTGAGATTGAGACCACCAGGTCAGAAAAGGTCGGAAAAGCGGTCATCAGCAAGTTGCATCTCACCGATGATCCCGAGTTCGTCGCCTCGAGCAATGCAATCACAAGCCGCTTGGCAAGATCGTTGCGGCTAACGAAGCCATCCGAAGACAGGCCTTCGTCTGCAGAGCTGGAGCGACGCGCGCTTGGCGTCCTGAAGGACAATCTGCGCGTCACCCGTTTGGGCCGCAGCTACGTCGAGCAGATCGCCTATACCTCGCTTGACCCAGACAAGGCTGCACGGATCGCCAATGCTTTCGCCGATGCCTACATCGAATACCGGCTGAAGGCAAAGTACGAGGCCACCCGACGCGCCAGCGTTTGGCTGGAACAGCGGATCAGCGAACTCCGTCAGCAGGCTAGCAATGCCTACAAGGCCGTGCAGGACTTCAAGGCCGAAAACGGCATCATCATTGGCGTCGAAGGCAAACTGGCGAGCGAGGTTGAGCTCGATCAGCTCGGCGTCGCACTGGCCAAGGCGCGCGCCGACACCAGCCAAGCTCGCGCCAAGCTCGAGCGCATACAACGCATCCTCGAACAACGACCTGAGAAGGAAAACTTCACGATCCCGGATCCGGTTGTCACCGATGCGCTGAACAGTCCGGTCATCACCAAGCTCCGTCAGAAATACCTGGAGAACCAAAACAAGCAAGCCGAATGGAGCGCGCGCTACGGTGCCGAGCATGAGGCCGCCAGGAATTTGCGATCGGAAATGGCAGCGCTGCAACGGTCGATGTGGGATGAAATCTCCCGTATCGCGGAGAGCTACAAGAGCGAACTCCAGATTGCGAAGTCGCAGGAGGAAGCGATCGATACGCGAATGATCGAGATCTTCCACCAATCCGGGGCGACGCGGCAAGCTCAGGTTCACCTGCGTGAGCTCGAAACGGGCGCAAACACCTATCGCGGCATCTACGAGGCCTTCCTGTCTCGATTCACCCAGTCGGTACAACAGCAGTCGTTTCCGTCGACCGAGGCCCGCGTGGTGACGGAAGCGTCGGCACCTGGAAAACCAAGCTCGCCCAAGCTCGCCATCGCCTTGGCTTTCGCAGCGATGTGCGGTCTCGGCCTGGGCACGCTTGCAGCAATAGCCCGAGAGCAATTCATGTACCGCAGGGTCCACACACGTGACCAGCTCGAGAAGCTGTTGGGCACGCCCTGCCTGGCGGCGTTCCCAGCCGTTTCAAAGCTCCGGACGCGATGGCGCGGCGGTCACGCCAGCGCCTTCCAGCAGATCAACCAAGCCGCTCCGTTTTCGGCGACGGCCGAGGCGTTGCGTTACATCAAGGTCGCCATCGACCTGCATCCGGCGAAGCCAAAAGTGATCGGCATCACGTCGGCCCTTCCCGGTGAAGGGAAGACAACCGCCACCGCGGCGCTCGCCGCCTTTCTTGCGAGAAGCGGAGCCCGCACGCTTCTGATTGACTCGGATCTACGTAAACCCGCCTTGTCCAAAATGCTTGGCTACGAGCGCCGGTTGGGGTTGCAACGGATGGTGGTCGATCGGTTGCGTCTCAAAGACGTGATCATCAACGACCTCAATTTCAACTTCGATGTCGTCCCCTCGCCGTCTGGCGCACCGCCCTCGAACAGCTCGGATGTGCTTTGTGCGCCATCGGTCAGGCTGGGACTGGAGCGAGTTCGCGAGGACTACGACTACATCATTTGCGATTTGCCGCCGATCTTGCCGATCGCTGACGTCAAAGCGGTCGCAAGCCTGTTTGACGCTTTTGTGATGGTGGTTGAATGGGGCACGTCCACCAATGAGGTCCTCAAGGCAATCCAGTCATCGCCGCTTGTTTCGGAGCGATTGCTTGGCACCGTCCTCAACAAAACCGACGAAGCGTTTATGCGGCGCTTCGAGGGCTATTCCGATCGGCGCTACTCCTATTATCAAGACTGAAGGAAGCTAGCGGCGCTGCAGCCGCTTTTTTTCACATCGCAAAGTCATCACGAGCTCATTTGATACTACGCTGAAAAAATCCGCTGGCTCTGCCGAAACTTTAAACTTGTATTAATTTTGCACCGCGTCAGAATTTAATGTGCTCGCATTGGGGGCGATGAGACCGAAAGAAAAGAGGGGACGAGCTCGAAGGCATTTTAGGTTTTGTTTTATGGAGTTCCCGCAATGGCCAATGTGGTCGATACACGCGGCGAGTTGCCTTTCATTTCCGCGAAGAGACGTTCTCCCGCCCACGCGGCACCGCGTCCCGTGGGGACAGTCGTAAAGAGATCGATTGATCTTGTATTGGCAGCATCTGGCATTCTGCTGCTTTCTCCTTTGCTGTTGCTCTGTTGCTCGGCCTTGATTTTGTTTTCGCCAGGACCGCTGCTGTTCCGTCACAGACGGGTTGGCTTTAATGGTCAAACCTTCGACTGCCTGAAATTCCGTACCATGGCGCCTGACGCAGCGGAGCGGCTGCAACGGCTGTTGGAGTCGGATCCTGCCGCGGCTGCCGAGTGGAAGGCCGCTCGCAAGCTGCGCGCAGACCCTCGCGTCACGCCGTTGGGCGCAGCGCTGCGTCGATCCAGCCTCGACGAATTACCTCAGTTGTTCAATGTCATTCGCGGCGACATGAGCATCGTCGGCCCTCGGCCGGTCACTGAAGACGAACTGGCGCGGTACGCGTACAAGCTCGACGCCTACCTCGCCTGCCGTCCTGGAATTACCGGCCTTTGGCAAGTGAGCGGTCGCAGTACAACCACCTACCGCCGGCGCGTTGCCTGCGATGCATTCTACGCACGCAATTGGTCCATCATGCTGGACACAAAGATCATGTTGGCGACCATCCCGGCATTGTTTGAGGATGCGGCATACTGACATGGGCCTGAGACCCACTGCGAGACAGACGGCCTTCTGATTGGGGTTGATAATCGCTCGACGGCACAGGAGTTGACGAGCCACGACAGACCAACGCTGAAGCCATTGATTGTATCAATGAGGGATCGTGATGAGAGTGACCTCGACGGACGCTACGGATTTCGAATCCGTTTGCTCGAATTGCGCGACGCTGGCGGTCACGTTCGAGTGCAACGACGGAGCCCTCGATAACACGCCAGTCTTTTGCAGGAACTGTGGTCGCTTACGAGGCCTTATCGGCGCGGTCAGGAAGATGGCCCATCAGCCCGCGACATCCCACTCGGCCGGCTCGCGGAGCCCTCCGTACGACCCGCGTTTGCTGCTCTAGGGGCCAACTTTATTTTGCCAACTCTGCGCGACTCCAACCGCTTTTGCCTCGGTCGTGAAAGCAATTCACCAAACCTGCGATGCGCTCGCATCTGATTTGGCTCTCGTGATTAGTCCGAACGAAGTGCGGCTTCTGCTTTCAACGTTGAGTCGCGGGCCGTGGGTTGATAGTCAAATCGACCTTGCCGGCCAATGGATTCGATTCCCAACTGGCGCAGTGCAGCCACCGCCCTTCCGGCGCGCTCGTCGGCCTGATCAGTGTAAATGGGATAGGCATTGTCAAGCACATGCGCGCCCTCAAGCCGAAGATCGCCGAGAAACAAACTGTTGTCGCAGGTATGAGTTCTAAAGTCACAGTCTGCCTTTTCCCGATCGTGCGCCACGTGCTCAGCATTGATTTCGACCGAGAAGAATTCTCGGCCATGGCACTTGCCGTAGAAATCAGAGTGCATTGTGAGACGCTTCCAAGCACCTTCTCTTGAAAAGTTGTACAAGATTGATTGCCTAAAGCCCCGCTTACCGGAAAAGCTGTAGAACAGCGTCAACAACGTGACAGTTTTCAGCTCTCGGTGAGCTTGCAAGCCGCACAAATCCTGGATGCGGGCGAGGGGAACCGTTGAGACCAGGCGCCGGCCGGAAATTGCGCGCTCGTTTGCCAGCACGATCGAAAAGTTTCCATTCTGGCTTTCAACGCCAGCTATTTTGGCCCCCAGCACGAAGCTTGCGCCTCGACCTTCGAGCCGCTCCACTGCCTTCTGGTAAAGAAATGCGAAGCCCTCCCGCGGTCGAACAAGTTGTCGATTGGTGGGCCCGTCAGGGGCGCGACGCAAGGCGCGCGCAACGTGATTTCGTAGCGTCGCATGCTCTTTGATCCAAAGCATTCTCTTCTCGGCAAACCTGACGTCGACCTGGTCGGCCGGAAAGCCGTAGAACCGGCTCAAATAGAAGCCGAGTCCTGTGCGCTCCAGTAACCGCTTTCCGATCCAGAACGTTGCAAAGTCCTTAGCGCTCCGGATTTTGCGGCGGAATGTTCGGGCAAAAGCGATCGAGCCTGCCATCCGCAGCCACTCCATCGGACCAGCTGAAACCAGATCGTCGCTGATCGATAGCGGATAGTGGCTTACTGCGCCTTGCGGCGTGAGACGCCCCCAAGACGGGTGGATCTCAATGTAAAGCGGCAACAACTCGGGAAAGTGTGCCAATAAGGGGGAATCATCCTGAAAGATGTAACTGCCGACGTCGAACGTGTAGTCACCGATCTTGCAATCAATGTGATTTCCCCCGCTCTGGGCGTACTCGTCGATGACAAGGACGTTGCGGGCGCCGTCGCCGAGCAAGATCGATGTGGCGACCAAGCCGCTGATTCCAGCGCCCAGCACCAGTGCATCGTAACGCAACTCATCAAAGCTGTTCGTCATCAAAAAAACCATCAAACGGCCTGTTTATTCAAGCGCATTTTTGAAAACGCTGCCAGCAATTTCATAAGCTAAGCGCGGAGGCTAGTTGTACCGCGTTATAGGTGCATGTGCACGCTGCTTCCAAGGTGAGGTCTTCGAGGAAACTGATCTAAACTTGTGCAGCCTGCGCCCGCACCTCAAGCTTTTTCGCTGGAGTAGGCCGCGGCTAGGTAGAGGACCTCTGGCTCGCTCAGCGATCTGCTCACATTAGGCGGATCGCAGCGATCTAGTTAGATCCTGCGGTAACATGATGCGTCTTCTACAAAGCAGGCCCCCATTTCGCGTTCGATCACTAGCTCGATCTTTGTGCCAAGCTGCTTACGCCACGCGCTTCGAATGCAGACGCCGAGCTCAAGAGCATACCTTGCGCGCTGCTTCTCGATATGCCGCGCCCTAAAAGCCCTTCGAGACTGCACCAGATCAGGTAACGTTTTCGCAGGCGACTGCGGATAAAATCGGCTGCAGTCGCGGCGATGCCAGCTGTGACCGCACATTCCGATTATCCGAACTGATCGCCTGGTCTGGCTCGGTGACAATCTGATCGGAGTCCTGTTTAGGGGCGCCCCAAGCAGCGTAGGAGTGTGCTGCCTAAGTCGATTCTTAATGACAAATCTTGGATATTTGCCTACTTTTTTAAGCTTGGGGAGGGCGAGGGGATGGAGCTGTTTAGAGCGGAAAAAATCGGTGAAACCAAAAGCCGGCCAAATAGAAAGTGTAAATTCTGCGGACGAACGCTCCGCTTACTAAAGGTAGTGCATTTCCCAGACCGGGAAACGACCCTGCGCTCATTTGAATGCGAGTGCGGCGATCGCACTTGGGACGACTAAAATCCCGCTTTTGGCAGGAGCTTTAAGTTTCGTTTGAACGTATGTCAGGGTCGGCTGCCGGGGACACTCACACAACTGCCAACGTGGAGTTCACAGTACCCTTTGGGGGATCATGTCTGCATCGACATGGAGGCAAAACAGCCTGGTGGACCAACCTGCATGCTTGGTCTCTGCCGATCGCGGAAGTGCTTTGTGATGCCAGCCTTCGCCGCCGACTAGCGAACGGAGCGACAGCCAATGCACCGCGTTAGTGTCCCGAATCGGAGGCGCATTCGCGATTTACGGCAAACCATCCGATTGTCCCCTCATAAGCCCAGTCGGCTGCGCAAACTTTCGCGCTCCTCGAGCAGTTCTCGGAGTCGTTGAGCATTGTCAGATTGTATCTCCTGCCACTCGATGCGATCCTCGGCAGTCCACAAGTAAGACTCGCGATTGAAACGATCTTTCTCGTTTGCATCAAACTCCATGTATAACTTTATGTCGCGTTCGACCTGGTCCAGTTGTTCTTGGAGAGTAGTTGGCATCAGCCGTTCCTTCGGCTCGCCTCCAGCCCGCTCCGATCTACGACGCAATCGACTGGGCAATCAATGGGCGTTGTCCGTCACAGCTGAGATATCCATCCATTTGAACTCGTTCGCCTCAAAGTGTCTCCGCGTCCGAGCAATTTTATTAAAGCGCGCAGCTCAGATCGACTGATCTCCCTCCGTGAGTTTATGCAGACAAGCTAAACACCGGGAGGAAGCGGCAAGACTTCGTCCAGTGCGTTAAGTCCCGGCCAGCACCGCCGGTCTCGTTACCACCATGGTCGCCGGTGTGAGACTGCGTTATCAGGAGAGCGTACCGACCGCGATGAAGCGGCCGCGGCGAACCGGCTTAGTCGGGTCAATGGTCCAATCCAGCCGCTTAGCTTTGACGGTATTTGCCACCAACTCGACAAGTCCGGGGTTAGCGGATCGGGATCTCACCGCGATCTCCTCGTCCTTGTGGACGCAGATCACGTACTGACCGAAATCTGCAAACCGTCGCCGGGCACCAGACGCACATGACCCGGCCTGATCATTGCAATGCACAATTCGGATTTTGCTTAGGCTCTTTGATAGTCATCTTCAATCCGGATGATGTCGTCTTCCCCGAGATAGCGCGAAGCGGGCCACAGCCGCGTGCCGGCACCGCCGCACATGATCAGGGGGATTATGCGTTTGTCCAAAATCTGAAGCTCCAGGCAAAACTCAGTCAAGTATATCGGAGAGGTCTATATAGAGCTATGATACTACTCCGGGAGCATCAATCTAAAATAGCCTTATCGAGAGAGTCTGTTGCCTATTCCGCAGACCTAGAAAGCCATTAATCTAAGCTTGCTTTTTTGGTCCAGCCCATCTCCCTATTGCCTGCGTTTTCGAGTACCAACGGGTACCGAATCAAGAGATAATTATGACAAAGAAACGCGCACTTATTACTGGCGTAACCGGCCAAGACGGCGCCTATCTCGCTGAATTGCTACTGGAGAAGGGATATGAAGTCCATGGCATCAAGCGCCGGACTTCGCTGTTCAACACGGATCGTATCGACCACCTCTATCTGGACCCACACGAGCCGAATCCACCGTTCCGCCTGCATTACGGCGATCTAACGGACTCTTCGAGCCTGATACGTATCGTGGGCCAAGTGCAACCGCACGAGATCTACAATCTCGCAGCACAAAGCCATGTGGCGGTTTCCTTCGAGGAACCAGAATACACCGCGAACTCTGACGGTCTCGGCACCCTTCGAATTCTCGAAGCGATGCGGATCGTTGGATTGGAAAAAACGACTCGGTTCTATCAGGCGTCGACGTCCGAGCTGTATGGCTTAGTTCAGGAAATCCCGCAAAAGGAGACTACGCCTTTCTACCCGCGTTCGCCGTACGCTGTAGCCAAGCTCTACGCATATTGGATCACGGTCAACTACCGCGAAGCCTATGGGATGTACGCTTGTAACGGCATCCTCTTCAACCACGAATCTCCCGTCCGCGGCGAGACCTTCGTGACCCGAAAGATCACGCGCGCTTTGGCGCGGATCCATTTGGGACTGCAGGATAGGCTCTATCTCGGCAATCTGGACGCCCTGCGCGATTGGGGACACGCGCGTGACTACGTCGAAATGCAATGGCTGATGCTGCAGCAGGACAAGCCGGAGGATTTCGTGATTGCAACTGGCGTGCAGCATTCAGTCCGAGATTTTGTCAATGTAGCAGCCAACGAAATCGGCATGACGGTCCGCTGGGAAGGAAACGGGATCGAAGAAAAGGGATATGACGCCAAGACCGGCAAGTGTGTTGTTTCGGTCGATCCCCGCTATTTCCGCCCCACTGAGGTCGCGACCCTCCTCGGCGATCCAACCAAAGCGAAAGAAAAGCTCGGCTGGCAGCCGAAAACTTCATTTGAGTCCCTTGTCCGCGAAATGATGAAGGAAGACGTCGAGTCCGCAAAGCGAGACGAACTTATCAAGCAGCATGGATTCCGCTACTTTGTCCGACACGAATAGACTTCATAACACAGCTGCAGCAGCCGAGCCAACTCTTCGGAATGCCGCCGCCCGATTAGCCAAAGCGCAGCGCAGCGCTGGCGAGCGACGGCGGCGGCGGAGACGGGTGGCGTGCTTCCTCCTGGTCGACCTGAGCATCCTCACGCGGCCTGGCGTAACGCCTCGTTCTTGCTCCTCAAGCAGTTCCATGTTGAATTAGCGTGGTCCTTCGAGCCAGAGCTCGACGCTCGTCCGTCCCGGCACTCCTTCTATTTTCGAGCAGAAGGGTACAAAGCTCAGCAAGCCTAAGACACGCTGCCATTTGCCAAAACGTTTCGAAGTGGGCTCGCGGGGTTCTTGAGCAACTCCGCTGGCGGCCCCTGAGCGCGTAACTTGCCGGCTTCAATGTAGACCAAATGGTCAGCATCTAGGATAGTTTCCATGCGATGGCTGATAATGAGCACGGTTCGGCCGCGGAAACGGGATCGGATCGACTCCCGGACGCTATCTTCCAATTCTCTATCCAGTGCGCTCATCGCTTCATCGAGAATCAAGAATCCAGGGTTGCGCACGATTGCTCTGGCAAGCCCGAGCCTTTGTCGCTGTCCACCGGAGAGGCGCAACCCATGCTGGCCAACCCAAGTGTCAAATTTCTTAGGTAAACCTTCAACAAACTCCGAAATTCCTGCAATCCGAAGCGCGTCCAGGACTTCGGCAGCTGAAGCGCAGCTCCTTGCCAGCCGCACATTATCAATCACCGTTCCTTCAATGACGTCAATATCCTGTCCGGCAATCGCGAGGTGACTCAACCAATCGACTCGTCGGATTTCCTCCATCGGCCGACCGTCAACTCGTATGAGACCGCCGGACGGCGAATAGAGACGAAGTAGCAAATTTACAATCGTAGTCTTCCCAGAGCCGCTGGCACCGATTAGCGCAGTTGTCTTGCCTGCCGGAATTTCGAAGGAGAGCTCACGCAGGATAGGGCTGGAAGGCTCTCCGTAATGGAAATCGACCTTTTCGAACACAATGCGCTGGTCCAATTTCTCGAGAGGATACTTACCAGCGTTCGGATACTCTTTATCCTCGGTGGAGAGCATGACACGAATCGAGCGCAACCGCTGCTCGATCTGAGTCATATTCAACAAGTTGCCCTCCAGCTCTCTCACATGAGGTTGCAGCCGATAGAGTATCGCTACTGCGGTTAGGGTGGTCGCAAAGCTGCCATCCCACAATTGAGCCATAACGATGATGAGGCACAGCACAAAAAGATATCCTACCTCGGTGAGAGGAGAAACAAGAGCTGAAAGCCGTGCAAGCCCTAGAGAGATATCGCGAGCCTCGGCCGATGAACGCTCAAATCTCTCTTGATGTACTTTTTCCTGACCGTAGGCGCGTATTGTTCGCATGGCCTGAAGGGACATCAGCATGTGCAAACCTAGCTCTTGATGTACCCACTTGACCTTACTACCCAATGCTCGCACCGGCTTGGAAAGCCGCCGCAAACCGGCAGACACAAGCAACGATGCAACAACGGCTACAACAGCGATCTTCATTGAGAGTGCAAGGAGACAAGCTGCGAACAGTACAATCGAACATGCGCTGACGATGATGCGTGTGAAGCTCGTATAAGCTCCGGAAATGAGCCACGTTTCGGTCCCCAGCATCTCCATTAGATAAGCCTCCTCGTGGCGAAGAAAGAAGGCGTAGGAAGCCGATAAATATTGCAGATGCACGCGATTTCTGGCGATCTCGTTGATTCTCTCTCCTACGCTGGCACTGATATAAGTATAGATAAACGATATCCCCCCTCGCGTTAGGATAAGAAGAAAAACCACAACGGCAGCCTCAGCTGAGCTTTGAAAGTAAGTTGCGCCGTATCGCAGCGCGTCTCCTAGCAGGCCGCTCGTGGATGTTGCCAGCTCCACCTGCCCCATCGCCAAGTAAAAAAAGAGAAGCACTAGCGTGATTCCGACGGTTTCCGCTAGCGAAGACGCAAATCCGAGAAAGATCAGTACGGGAGTAGTCCAGCGCGGGAGTGAGGCGATCTTCAGAAGGAGCAACAGCTCAGCCAATGGTGCTCGACTAATTCTTTTGCTTGGAACGGCGAGCATGGCGTTAACCGGGATCTCCGATCGGGAATGGGGATACAGTTGAACGAATAGCTTGATCGCGCTCGCCTTCTAGCCTTTTTCGGATCGCCCTGACCAGGCTGCGAGGCAAATCGTGGCTCAGAACTTTGACCGCCACCAGAGGATCACGCTGAATGAGAAGGATCAGTATAGATAAGAAGTATCCGAATCTACCTTTGGTCGTTGCTTGGTGAAGCAAATAGCCACCGTAATTTCTTAACCCGTAGATGAGCGCCCCTCTCCGATCCGGGTAGCGCCTCTCCATTTCGTCCATAACAATCAACCAAGACCGAAGCATACGCGGCATATTGCTTGACATGTTGTCAGGTGAGTATCGGTAGCCGACGAGATACTCTGGCACTACGGCAAAACGAAAATTCTCGGCAACACGACAGTAGAAGAGAAGATCTTCGCAACCCTGGGCTCCCCTCGCATGAAGCCCACTTTCAAAACCATTGGTCGAAAGAAGGGACTCTCTTCGAACTAAGATCGCGCTACCGTTTCCAATGAAATTCCCTTCGAACAGTTTGTTCAACACATCACCGGAAAAATATACTGGAGCGGACTTGGTCCGAATTCGACTGCTAATGTCGATTAACGCATACCAACTGTACACGAGACCTGTATTTTCCCCCGCGGCTAATAGGGCTTCGAGTTGCCGCTCGACATTTCTTGGGGCCCAAAGATCGTCCGCGTCTATGAAGGCTACGAACTCACTTTGAGCGCTCCTCCATCCAGCGTTCCGAGCAGCCGCCACACCAGCATTTTCTTGCGGTATAAGTCTGACCCGAGGATCTATCAAAGCATGCTCCCGCACGACAGCAGAAGTGCCGTCCGTGGAGCCGTCATCTACTACTATTATTTCGAGTTTCTCGTGTGACTGCGATCTAACACTGCGGAGCGTCTCGTCAATCGTCGAGGCTGCATTGAATGCGGGTATGACCACTGTCACGAGGTGTCCACTAACCGTCACAGCGAAGCCTCGCAGTAAAACGGAGCCACACTGATCTTACCTTGGCACACTCCACTTTTGTCCGTAGCGGATCGCAAAGTGATGGCTGCGTCTTGTTCGTCGCCAGCGGACCGGCATATATCGTGACAAAGACGACACGCCCGCGTGTCATTTCCCGCGCCTCTCATTGTGATAGAAACGAAGGCCCGCGAGGTAACCTGCAATCTCTTCTTTAAGGAAAAGATCATCGGCCCTCGTTTTTGCACAGGCACTTCTGAAAACCCGGCCCATGTACCAACGCGGAAGATGATAGTAGGCTTGCAACCTATTCGCTTTGATACCCGTCCGCTCATGCTGCACCATAAGGGCCGCAGCGTGGCCGCGCATATAATAGTAGATCTGGTTAGACAAACCTTCCATGGTGCGTCGATGGAAATGAAACGCAACCGAGGAGGGGGCATATCGGCAGGTATGACCGTGCGCTAGTAAACGGTACCAATATTCCGAGTCACCCGAGCAACCTGCTTGGCCGACGTCGAGGCGCTCATCGAACAGTCCGACGTTTTGGAATGCCTCCCGGCGAAAAGCCATGCTTGCACCTGCGCCTATTTCCCACGCAGGAAAAGCTCGTCCGCGAAAAGATCTGAATGTCTCCGCGTCGATATCTTTTTGCTTGTAGCCCTTGTTAAAGCCCCAGTAGGTCTCAAAGTGACGCTGTGCCTCCGTCTCGAGTTCGGCCGGAAGTACAAGCCCGGTCACGGCAGCGATTTCCGGTTTGTCGAAGGCTCCTACCAAACGCTCAAGCCAACATGGATGGAGAAGCACGTCGTCATCGGTGTAGGCTACAATATCGCCAGTTGCTCGAAGCGCTCCTGTATTGCGAGCGATATCGAGACCTGGTCGCTCTTCTCGAAGGTAGGTCACTCCCGCCGCCAGCGCCACCTCCCGGGTGCGCGCGTCTTTAGACGCGTTATCAACAACGATGATTTCTCCCGGAGGATACGTTTGCAGAGGTAGCGAAGATAGGCAAACCCGGAGTTCGGCTGGTCGATCGCGTGTGCAAATGACAACGCTGGCCGAGCAAGCTGGCCTCACAAGCGTCTCCCGCTCTGCATTTATTTCCGAGATGAAATTGGCATCGATATGTTCAATTCTCGATTTCTCGACTCGGCCCTCGTGCACTATGATATCACCGATCGGACGGTCGCCGCACCAAAAGACCATCATCCCTTCGCTAAGCCTTGCGCACGCGATGTCGGAGCGCGCTTTTACGGCGAGATGTTTAACGCCTTGGCCCAAGACGAGTCCTTCGAGTTGCATCGCAATGACAAGTCAGCTCAGAGGATGGCGATCGCGCCATCTGAGTGCGGTTTCAATTATGAAGTCGATCTCCGATTTCTCCGGTTTCCAACCAAGTTCGCGCTCGGCTTTGGCAAAGGACGCAACAAGCATTGGCGGATCTCCCGCGCGACGAGGTCCGCACTGGATAGCTAGATCGCTTCGCGTAACGCGCTTCACTGCCGCGACCAGTTGAAATACGCTTGTTCCAAGACCTGTCCCGAGATTAAAGACATGAGTACCTCCTCGAGTAAGAAGCATCTCGCCAGCGAGCAAATGAGCTCGAGCTAGGTCTTCAACATGCACATAGTCTCTGATCGCGCTCCCATCGGGCGTTGGAAAATCGGTTCCAAATACAGTGAAGGGGCGATCGAGGCGACGAGCGGCTTCTATCGCCAAGGGAATAGCATGTGTCTCCGGCTCGTGGCGCTCCCCTATTTCCCCGCTCGGATCACATCCAGCAGCATTGAAATATCGCAAAGAGACAGAAGCGACATCATAGGCTCGACCAAAGTCTTCCAGCATCCGTTCTACTATCATTTTCGACCAGCCGTACGGGTTGATCGGCGCTTGTGGATGAGTTTCGTCGATGGGTACGCTCTGTGGAATACCGTAGCTTGCGCACGTGCTGGAGAAGATCAAGTTTTTGCACCCCGTTGCCCGCATCGCTTCCAACAAACTCAGCGTGCCCGCAGTATTGTTGGAGTAGTATGAAGCAGGGTCACTGGTAGACTCGCCTACGTAAGCCAGAGCGGCGAAATGCGCGACCAACTCTGGCTTATGTACATGCAGCAAATCCCGTACCCGCGCTCCATCTCTGATATCGCATTCGATCAACGGACCCCACCGAACCGCGTCCCGCCATCCCCTTGTGAGATTGTCGAGAGTTATGACTCCCCACCCAGCTTCCGCGAACGCCTTACAGCAGTGAGAGCCCACATAACCCGCTCCACCTGTAACGAGCACAGTCCTCGTCATACTAGGTCGTCCGCCATAAGCAAATTTTCGAAGTAAGCAATTGTTTTGGTTAGTCCGTCATGCAGTGACACTGATGGAACCCAATCAAGCTCTTCCTTAGCTTTTGCAATGTCCGGCTGACGTTGCTTTGGGTCATCGGTCGGAAGCGGCTTGAAATCGATGACTGACTTCGAGCCGATCATATCGATGATGAGTTGAGCCAACTGCAGAATTTTTAACTCTGCCGGATTTCCGAGATTAACTGGCCCCGTGAGACTGTCTGGAGTTTCCATCAAACGCACTAAGCCACTAATGAGATCGTCGACAAAACAAAACGAGCGGGTCTGACTTCCGTCGCCGTAGATGGTGATCGGCTCGTTCGTAAGCGCCTGGACAATGAAGTTTGAGACGACGCGCCCATCATTCGGCAGCATTCTAGGGCCATAAGTATTGAATATTCGAGCGACCTTAATTGAGAGATTGTGCTGCCGCCGATAATCGAAGAACAAGGTCTCCGCGCATCGCTTCCCTTCATCATAGCAGGCGCGAGGCCCGATTGGATTTACCCTTCCCCAATAGGTCTCGGGCTGTGGATGCACCTCTGGATCGCCATAAACTTCAGAGGTTGAGGCGAGCAGGATTCTTGCCTTCAGCCTCTTAGCCAGGCCAAGCATATTTATCGATCCGTGAACACTTGTTTTGGTCGTCTGGACTGGGTCGTACTGATAGTGAATAGGGCTGGCCGGGCAGGCCAAATTATAGATTTCGTCGACCTCTAAATAGAGCGGAAAGGTAATATCATGCCGGATAAGTTCGAAGCGGGAAGAATCGAGCAATGCGGTCAGATTCCGCTTCGAGCCGGTGTAGAAGTTGTCCACACAAAGCACTTCGTGCCCGGCGTGGACCAAGCGCTCGCAGAGATGAGATCCAAGGAATCCAGCGCCGCCGGTGACTAGTATTTGCTTGGCTCTACCTGAGCGGTAGCCAACATTCGTTAATATCTTGTCGTGTATCATCTCACGCAACCGACTATAAATTGGTTTTAAAGTGTAGCGCCCTGCGCCTGTTATTCACACCAACACTGCAATTCACTATTAATTCCTGTGTCCTGAGCACAGCTGCAGCAACCATCTGAGCTCACACGCTCTTCAAGGTAGTCGGATGGCATCCTCTACCTTCGGGACAATATTGTCGTTAGCATCTGCTGGGCTAACGCGCTCCTCCATTGCATCTGCCCACCGTCGAACAATCGAGCGTCGATCCCAACGGTTGATAGCACGCCGTCTTCCTTCTTCCCCGTAGCGCCAGCAGAGAGCAGGAGCTTCGCTGAGCTGGGAGATCGCGAGTTGAAGAGCAGACGAATCTCCCGGTGGAATCACGACACCTGCACCCGTGACTTCATGTGCTAGCCCAGTTCCTTCTTCGGCCATGGCCACGACCGGCCGAGCGGACGCAAAGATCGCCCCAAGTTTTGAGGGCAATACAAGATCGGCGGCCTCAGCTTTCTGCGGAATCACATGAAAGTCGGCCGTGGCCATTAATTGATTGAAGCTGTTGTTGGGCTGCAGGCCGAGAAAATGGATGTTGGGATGTCCGGCGGCAAGCTGCTCGAGCCTCATTTTGTGAGGCCCTTCGCCTGCAAGAATGAAATGGATTTGTGGATGACTTTTCTCCAACCCAATCGCCGCCTCGATAACCAGTTCGAGCCCTTGCTTGTTCGACATTGTGCCGGAGTAAAGTCCAACGATATCGGCCTCGCCCAACTTCAGCTCCTGGCGGTATTTGGTCATCCGGGAACCGGGACAGATCACGTTGGTGTCGATCCAGTTTCTCACTTCCGCTGTTTTGTCGAGACCCAGGCCCTTGATTCTCAACCGCTCCACCATCGCTTCAGAGATGGTTGACACGTGGTCGAATGATTTGAGGATCGCCGCTTCGGCTTTAAGCATCCATTTTCGTAAGGAAGCATTGCGCAGCAAACCAAGATCGAATGCCGCGTCCACCTCAAAATCCTGCACATGAAGCCATGATTTGGCACCGAGGCGACGGGCTACGAACGAGACGAAGGCAGCCGACATCAGCGACGGTGCGACAGCGATCATAGCGTCCGGTCGCCAGGATAGCGCCTCAACAAGGACCGGCGCCGCGCTCGTCAGCGCGAATGAAGCGTGATGGAGCAGCCGTTTTGCGCCCGACGGATGTCCGGGCACATAAATAGGCGTACGCGTTACTCGAACACCATCAACAGCTCGCGGTCTAAAGTACGAGGCTTGGAAGGCGGGCGGGATCTTCCAGGCGGGATAATAGGGAGGCGCCGTGATCACTCGAACTTCATGACCCTCAGCTACCAAGCTTTCGCACAGCTCGGCGTTGTACTTCGCCACGCCGATCAGATCGGGAGCATAGTTGATGCCGACCAAGAGAATGCGCATAAACCGTCCAATTCAAAAGCTCAGAAGAAAGGTTTTGTAGTCTAAGTAGTGTACTCAACGCGTTGCGCCGACTTCCAGATGGCGCCCAGAGCCATTTAAAAAATCTGCGTATGCCGCTGCGAGCCCGGCTCGCAACGTTACCTTCGCTTGCCAACCAAGCCCTCGGATTCTCGAGCTATCCAGCAACTTACGTGGCGTTCCATCAGGCTTGGACGTATCGAAAGCGAGCTTGCCTCCATAGCCCACGACCTCCGCGACTGTGGTCGCGAATTCGGCAATAGACAATTCGTCACCACTGCCAACATTGATCGGCTGGTCACTCGAATAGTTCTTCACAAGGAAAACGCAGGCATCCGCAAAATCATCGACATTGAGGAATTCGCGCAGTGGCGTGCCGGTGCCCCACACCGCGACGCTGGGTGCATTGGCGAGTTTGGCTTCGTGGAAGCGTCGGATTAACGCGGCCGGGACGTGGCTATGATCCGGATGATAATTGTCGCCGCGGCCGTAGAGATTGGTCGGCATCGCCGAGATGAAATCGTCGCCATATTGCCGACGATACGCCTGGCACATCTTGAGTCCCGCAATCTTGGCGATTGCGTACCACTCGTTGGTCGGCTCGAGCGGCCCCGTTAGCAGTTCGCTTTCGGCGATCGGCTGCTTAGCGTGCTTGGGGTAGATGCAGGACGAGCCGAGGAACAGCAGGCGCCGCACACCAACCGCGTGACTTGCGCGGATGACGCTCAACTCCAGCGCAATATTGTCGCAGAGAAAGTCGACCGGGAAATTGTTGTTGGCTGCGATACCGCCAACCTTTGCAGCGGCGTGAACCACGACGTCCGGGCGATTGGCCTCGAGCCATCTGAGCGTGGGTTCTTCCTTTGTGAGATCCAGCTCACGCCGATCAGCCGTCAGTACGGTGCAATTCTCCGACGCAAGCCGGCGGACGACAGCTGATCCCACCATGCCCCGGTGCCCCGCGACGAAGACACGCTTGCCCGTGAGATCGTAGGTTGAAGCCCCTGTCATCGTATCCTCTGTCAGCTTCCGGCTGGATCGCGCCACCTTGCGAGATCCGGCGACCGGTCGCTTTACGCAATCACGCTGCCGATGCAGCCCCGCCAATCTGCTAACACAATCTTCACCATGCGACAGCCTGCCCCGGCCCGACAAACATATTCATGGTGAACCTGCGCTGCGCGCACAAATGATCAGCACACAATGAAACAAAAACGAGCAAGGCAGCCGCATCAACTGTGCGACTGCCTTGGAATGGATCGTGACCGACGGCAGTCGCCGCTCAGTTTACTTCAATCTCAGTACGCCCGACGCAAGACAGGACCGACAGGCGCGCAAACACGGTCCATGTACCAGCCATAGGGCGTCTCGACCCGCACCAACGGACAGTGGCGCCGCGGCACATATCGGTAGGGATACGGCTGCGCCCAGAACGTAACAGTCGTCGCTTGGCTCTCACCTGTGAGCAGGGCGGCCGGGGCGGGCATCTGCATTGCGGCGCTCGCTCCGCTCGCTGCACACAAGGTAACGATTGCAGCCAAAAGACCTGCTCGCATCAACGTCTTAAACATCCAAAAAGCTCCTCGCCCCTGCGGATTTGATCCCCGACTCGCGCTTGTCAGACCCCAGCCGACCAACGTATCGATCCGTAAAGCCACTCCGCGACTAGCCCAAATAGTGAACCGAACTTTACCAAAGCCACCGGCGGAAATGCAACTGATGCTGGGGCGGCCCAGGGCCTTTTGGGAAGATATGGCGCGCAAGTGTGGCTTCTTGGTCCTATTTTTCCTCGCTCCAGGCGCCGGGAGCAGCGAGATCGGGTGAACGGCGGTACACATCTCGAAGAAACTGGTAGTTGACCGTCTGAGCCAAGGGCACATCTTCCTCGCCAAGCTTGGCGAAAAGGAGGACATCCCGAAGCGTCCGCCAGCGGCTTTCGTCGTAGTCGCCGAAGCGGCCGCCGGTCGGCAGCACCAGCGGGCGCTGCTGCTGTAGCTCGAATCTCAGCCGCTCGGTTGTTAGCCCGGCTGGACCGGCAAGAACGGGCACGCTCTGTGCATAGTCCCGATAGGCAAATTGCCATCCTCGAATGATGCCTTGGAGCACGTCGGCGATCACGGACGGCCGGTCATGGATGAGATCATTGCTTGCGAAATAGACCAAACCCGGGACGTGGATGCCGTAGTCCTGCGGCTTAATGACGTTCAGCTTCACGAAGGTCGGACCGGAGGGATCGGGCTGCGCATCGATGGCGGCGATGATCGCATCCACCTCCCCGGCCCTCAGGCTTTCGAAGCTGTCGCCGTCAGGCACCTTGGTGATCTGACTGCGTGGAAGCCCGAGTTGCGCCATCATGGCATCAAACACGACGTCTCCCTCACTCGCCCTGCGGTAGCCGACTCGCTTTCCCACCAGATCGGCCGGCCGCCGCAAGCCCGAGCTTTCGAGCGTGAAGATCGCGACAGAGGTATCCAGGAAGCTTGCGGCAAACGCAGTCACGGGGATGCCGCGCCAGCTTGCCAGCAGGAAGTTCTGGCCGCTCGTCACGCCGATGGCATGTTGGCGTGCAATGGTTTGGACGAAGTCAGAGCTATCGGGCTGAGCCGAGACCTCAATTCGGGAGGAGAAATATCCCTGCCTGGATGCAGCGAGCTCGCCGGCAAACCGCCCGCCATAGGGCCCATCAAGGAGGAGCTTGATCGCGACGGGCTTGGACGCCGTCGGAGCTCGGAGGGGCGCCGCATCGGGACGAAAAAGGAGCAGCACTAGTCCCGCCAAAGCGAGGGCTGCAAGGCCAATGGCGAGGTACCGCTTCCCTCTCGACCGGGTTCGCCGCCGGGACTGGGTGCGAGGCAACGAGGACTTCCTAACGGGTTGTGAAATTTAACATATCAGTCGAGGCGGGATGGGCTACAATGCACGCTTGTGGGGTAAGGTTAATTTTTCCTTCGCCTTGTTCTAACAGTGATTTTGCCCGATAGCACGGCTTGTTCGGGCTGATAAATTTTGCGTCAATGGATTTTGGCAGGATGACACTTCTTTCCACTCGGCCGGTGCCCGTCGCTGATTCGACGACGGAAATTCGTGTGGTCGAGCCGATCGCATCCTCATCTGGGGGATTTGCGCCGAGCTGGCTGCGACCTGTGGTCGTCGAGCGTCTGCTGGCGCTAGTGGATGGGGCGCTGATCGTGGTGAGCGGCATCGGCTGCGCGGTCGGCTATCACCTCGTCTCCGCGGGCGTGCTCGGCAAGGCGGACGTCTATGCGGCAGCGAGCGTGCTGGTGGCAATAAACTTCGTCCTGCTGATGGTCGTGCAGCGGGGCTATCGCCTCAAGACGGTCACCAACCTGCCCCCCACGTTCCGGATGACGCTGACAACGTGGACCGGCCTGTTCGGCGCGCTGCTAGCGATTGCCTTCACGATGAAGGTCAGCGACGCGTTCTCCCGCGGCACCACGATCTCGTTCTACCTGGTCGGCCTTGCCGCCCTGCTGGCCTGGAAGACCGTGGCGGCGCGCTGGACGGCGCATGCCTTACGCACCGGCGCCTTCGCCAACGGACGGGCGCTTCTAATCGCTGAGTTCGGCCTTGCCACCTCGTCCAACGCGGTCGACGACCTCGGCCAGCACGGTTACCGTCTGATGCGCGTGATGGAGATCCCGGCCAAGGAGCTCGCCTCGCCCCTGCTGCTGTCCTCGCTGGCGCCGCGTTTCGAGGAGCTGATCAATTACGCGCGCGAGCACCGGATCGAGCACGTCTTCCTCCTGATCAACTGGAGCCGGCAGCATGCGATCGACAGCATTTTGGACGCGCTGAAGATCCTCCCCGTACCAGTCCATCTGGTGCCGGACCCCACCACGGCGCGCTTCCTCCGCTATCCGCTGGTCGGCACCGGCAACACTTTCACCGCCGAGCTGCGCCGCGCACCGCTCACGTGGCGCGAACGCGCGCTCAAGCGCGCGCTGGACCTTTCCGGCGCGAGTTTTGCGCTGTTCGTGTTCGCGCCGGTGATGCTGGTGACCGCGCTCCTGATCAAGCTGACCTCGCCGGGGCCGGTGTTCTTCCGCCAGACCCGCCACGGCTTCGGCGGGCGCGCGTTCAAGATCTTCAAGTTCCGCACCATGCGCGTGCTCGAGGACGGCCCGACTATTCAGCAGGCGCAGAAGAACGATCCGCGCGTCACACCGATCGGCAAATGGCTGCGCAAGACCTCGATCGACGAGCTGCCCCAGCTCTTCAACGTGCTCAAGGGCGACATGTCGCTGGTCGGCCCCCGCCCGCACGCGGCCGCCCACAATACCGAATATGAGCAGATCATCGGCAACTACGCCTTCCGCCACCACGTCAAGCCAGGCATCACCGGCTGGGCCCAGGTCAATGGTTACCGCGGAGAAACCCGCGCGCTCGAGCTGATGCAGAAGCGCGTGGAGCATGACCTGTGGTACATCAACAATTGGAGCTTATGGTTGGATACCCGCATCGTCATTAGAACCGCGTGGGCAAGCTTTGGTCAAAAGTCCGCGTACTAACGAAAATCCGGGACATGCGCTGTAATCGGAATTTGGACTCGCGAGAATCTCGAGAATCTCATGGCTACTGATGAGTTACCGATCTTTCAGGACCTCTCGCAGTCCAAGCCGCCGCCGGGCTTCAGAGGGCGCTCGGGATTCACTGTACTGCTCTGGCAGACGGTTCAACAAACACTGTTCGCCTGGTCTCCACAACCTGCCTATGGCTGGCGCCGATTGTTATTGCGCCTCTTCGGAGCTGAAGTTGGAAGAGGAGTGCGCGTGAGGCCCACTGCGCGCGTGACCTATCCCTGGAAAGTCAAGCTCGGTCACCATTGCTGGATCGGTGACAATGCAGAGCTATACAGCCTGGGAGCGATCACTATTGGAGAAAACGCAGTGATATCGCAGCGCTCCTATGTCTGCGCTGCTACGCACAACTACAGGGATATCACTTTCCCGCTGGTCGCCAAGCCGGTGGTGGTGGAGCGCGAAGCCTGGGTCGCAGCCGATTGCTTCATCGCTCCAGGAGTAACCGTAGGCGCTGGCGCCGTCGTGGGCGCGCGAAGCACGGTGCTGCAATCGGTGGCCCCAGCGACGATTGTGGCAGGCCAACCAGCTCAGCTAAAAGGCCAACGATAAGTGCCTAAAAACTCTAGATCCGACAGTCGCCCGCAAATTATCGCCGTCGGCCAGATGCCGCCGCCCGTGACGGGCTATTCGTATATTACAGCCCGAATGATCGAGACGCTTGGCGAGAATGCCGACGTCGAAGCGATCAACATCTCACCGCCAAATCGGCTTGGTCCGTCCAAACACCTCCACAAGGGATGGCAGGTCCTGCGCGCTTGCTGGCGCATCGCGACGAACTCGCGACGAACCACGGTCGCTTACTTCGGGTGCGAAGGGGATTGGGGACTCATCTATACTGCAGGGCTTGTCATGTCTGCCCGTCTCTTCGGCTACACGATTTTTCTTCACCATCACAGTTTTAGCTACATTGACAGATGGTCCGCTCTGATGAGGCTGATTTTGAGTGCCGGCAGAAAGCGAACTCGGCACATCTTCCTCTGCGCAACGATGCGAGATCGCTTTGAACTACAATATGGGAGAATTGATGATTGCCGCATAGTCTCCAATGCTGCCTTTGTCGATCCCTCTTCAATGCTTAAGGAGGATGCGCCCCTCCCCGGCCCCTTGCGGTTGGGCCTGCTCAGTAATCTGGGGCGAGAGAAAGGTTTGTACATCTTCATCGATCTGCTGCGCGCATTGAGGCAGTGCGGCGTTAACGTTCGAGGCGTACTTGCCGGTCCGATCGCAAAGGAAGAAGACAGGGTAAACGTTACGGCCGCTGAAAGCGAATTGGACGGCGCACTTCAGTATATCGGTCCTGTCTACGGAGAGGCGAAAGACCGCTTCTATCGCGACCTCGATGTGTTCGTGTTTCCTACGGTCTACCCAAACGAGGCACAGCCGACCGTGTTGTTCGAAGCGCTCGCGGCCGGCAATCGGATAATTGCGTACGATCGCGGATGCATAAGAAGCCAAGTCGGCAAGGTTGGCCTCGCTATAGCCACCACAGAAGACTTTTGCCTCCGAGCCAGCGCCTATCTTGCTGAACAGCAACAAAACTCTATCAGCACCTCGTCTCGAGAGACGATCGTCTGCGAATTCCGCGAACTGAAGAGCACTGCTTTGCTATCAGTGGCAACTCTGATGGCCGATTCCGGTCACTCACGTTTCAGCAGCCATCTCGGATGTTGCTCATGAAAGTCGTCGTCTGGCACAACATAATGTGGTCGCGCTACAAGGCCGCGGTTTTTTCGTCCCTACAAACCCTTTGTAACGAACGACAGACGAAACTGCAGGTCTACCAAATCGCAGAGACTGCAAATCAGCGAACAGGCCTTTCACCCACAGATGTGTCTCGCCACAAGTATCACTACGAACTGCTGTTTGATGGCCCCTATGAGGCTATTCCGCGACTGCCGCTATTCTGGAAGATTGCAAAGAAAGCGTTGCGCGAGGATGCCGACGTGACGATCCTTGCAGGTTACGATCGTCCTGAGTATTGGATACAGGCGACGATTCTCTTGCTCCGTCGGAAGGTTTTTGCATGTTTTTGCGATTCGACTATCCACGACAATAAACAGAAGCTTGTTGCTGGTTTTCTTAAGCGCATTTTTTTCCGATCATGCAGTGCGATTTTTTGCTACGGCCAGCGTGCCGCCGAATATGTCAAGCTCTATGGAGCCGCCCCTGAGAAGATTATTCATCGTTGCCAAGCGGCCGCGCTGTACGAGGGATACACACCTGAACTTGCGTTGGAACAAAGACTGGCGATGCATGACCGCTCACAACCTGCAAGATTCCTGTATGTCGGCCGCTTCTCTCGCGAAAAGAGCCTCGATCACCTGATTCTCGCCTTCGATCGTTTGCGAAAAGAGATGCCGGCTGCGGAATTGATACTCGTTGGTGGCGGTCCCGAGGAAAAACACCTCCAAAGTCTCTGCATCCAGCTTAGCCTCGGGAACAACGTCCAATTTGCTGGCCCGAAGCATGATCAGGCGCTGTTTTCGGAATACCTTAAGGCCACGGCCCTCGTGCTGCCAAGCTACAGCGAGCCATGGGGCCTCGTTGTCAACGAGGCACTAAGCCACGGATGCCCGGTGGTAGTGAGTGATCGCTGCGGTTGTGTTCCGGAGCTGGTGGTCGAGGAGAAGACAGGGTATTCCTTCCGATGGGGCGAGATCGAACATCTAGCTGATAGAATGAAACAGATCGCTCAAGCGAGGGGGGACGCGATGTCTCTTATGTGCATACAGCAGATCGCACCCTACAGCCCAGAAAACGCAGCGCGAAGCATGCTTGACGGATGCACCTTACTCGCGCGCGCGGGCCACTAAAATTGCATCGGTTCGATATGACCATAGCACACTCTCTAACGCGGAGCGATCTCTCTGCAACCGGCCGCCGTATAGTCAGGGGAACCAGCGCCAACGCATTCACCCAAGTGGTGATTATACTTGTTCAACTACTGCTTGTTCCCACAATGGCCGCCTCGTGGGGCATCGACCAATACGGACGTTGGCTGCTACTATTTACGATTCCCTCTTATCTTGCATTGAGTGATCTCGGCTTTGCGACGGCAGCCACCACGAAGATGACCATGGATGTCGCAGAAGGTCGGCTTGATGATGCGTTGAGAACGTTTCAGAGCACAATCGTTGTCGTGCTGGGTATATCCTTGGCTGTCGGCATCGCGGGGGCTGTAGCTATCCTCGTTCCTCCGAATGCCTATTTCAGCAAAGATGCCTCTCAGGCATTGGAAGTAAAGGGGACGCTTCTTGCTCTTTTAATATACGGGCTCATCTGTTTGCAGGGTTCTCTCCTCCAAGCAGGCTTCCGTTGCAGTGGACATTACGCTGTTGGAACACTTCTACAAGCATGCTTACAGCTTATGGAAGGAGCCGTCGCCCTGCTAATTGTAAAACTTGGCGGCTCAATTCTCGGGGTGGCGTCGGGATATCTCGTCACCCGCTCTATATTGTTAGGGGGCCAACTGCTGATTTTAGCCCGATTGGTCCGCTGGCTCTCATTTGGCATTAAGCACTGCTCCCTGGCTGACATACGTCAGCTACTTCATCCCGCCCTGGCCGTTATGGCCCTTCCGGCAGCCCAAAGTCTTTTTCTTCAAGGGAGCGCGATTGTGCTTGGCATGACCGCTTCGCCTGCAGCCGTCGCCACTTTTACGACAGTCCGGACTCTCACCCGCGCCGGCGTGCAATTCACGACCCTCGTCAATCACGCCCTGATGCCAGAGGCTGCGGCTGCGGCCGCCCTGAATCAAACCCAAAAATTGAAGAAACTGCTTTACTTGACGCTGGTGAGCAGCCTTGTGGTTACTCTCCCTGGGTCAGCGATTCTTCTGCTGTTTGGACAACAACTTGTCGAGCTCTGGACTGCGCATACTATCAATCCCACTTATGCGCTCGTCGCTACTATGACCACAGTGATGCTAGTCAACGGCATGTGGCACCCCCTTTCCAATCTGCTGTTAGCAGTCAATAGGCAAGCTACATACTCTTACGTCTTTCTCGGGGCTGTAGCCGCCTCGCTCGGCATCGGATTTTTCTTGAGCCGAGCTCTTGGTGAAGCTGGAATGGCGATGTCGATTTTGCTGCTCGACTTGTTCATGCTTCAACATGTGGCACGGCACGCTTGGAAGGCTTTTATTGTTATAGCTCCTCCGAAAGAAGTGATCGTCCCCCCCTTGGATGTAACTAGAGCAGCGAAGCTGTAACAATGAAGCCAATCGGCGTTTTTCACCCTGGCACCCAACATTCTTGGCAAACTGCCCGTGCGCTTCAGTCGACTGGACAGCTTGGCTGGTACTTGACTTCCATTTATTGGCTTCCAGAGGAATTTCCCTACCGACTCATCAAGATGATGCCGCCATCCGTGCGAGCTCATGCGAAATACGAGCTAAGCCGGTATGTTCATCCCGACCTTGACTCTTCTCGTGTGCACGCGGCTAACGCAATCGAGTGGTGGCGACGTATCGCCAATCGAGCGGGCTCTCGCCAGCTGGCAAGGCTACTAGCGCGAGCAAGTGATGCATCCATGGGGCGTCCGGTTTCCCGGCTGCTAAGTCAGACTCCGGTCCGTGCCGTATGGGGGTACGACAATGTGGCGCTCGAAGGCTTCTTGGCCGCCGAAAAACGTGGAATCGGGCGCATTCTTGATCGAACAGTCGGACATCCGTTGGTCTACAATCGAATAATGGACGAGGTCTACGAACAGTATCGTGACTTCTTTATTTCATCCAATTATCGAAAGCCTAACTGGGTGATTGATCGCGTAAATCTAGAGCACGAACTCGCGGACGTTGTTCTTGTTGGGTCGGAGTTTTGCAAGTCCACCCTCTTTGAACCGGAAGTACCAAAGATTCCCGAAGAAAAGCTGCGGATCCTACCGTACTGTTACGACGACGTATTCTTCTTCAATGGAAGAGTTCGGCAACGGAAGAAGGGCACGCCTGTTCGTTTTCTCTTCACTGGGCAAGCTGGCCCGAGGAAGGGCATACATTTAATTCTGCAAGTTTTTGAGAGGCTCCCGAAAAATGCAGCTAAGCTAACGATTGTTGGGTCTCTCGAAATTCCGAAGGAAGTGTTCGCTCGCTACAGGGACCGAATAGACTACCACCCTACTGTTCCAAGAGATCAAGTGCGCTCCTTTATGGAACACTCCGACTATCTGATTTTTCCGTCCTACTTCGAAGGCGCCGCGCTCGTAATCAACGAGGCGATGGCGATGGGCCTCGGCGTCATTCAATCTTCTCGAACTCACGTTCCGCAGCCAAATTCTCCACTTCTTATGAAGGAAGTCTCCGAGCCAGAGCTGGAACGATGTGTGCACACTGCGATCGACAGAACTCATCTGCTGGAAGAGTTGAGCCAAGACGGGATACAGCGCGCTCGCGAATTTACATTCGAATCATACACTGCGCGCGTTAGCGAGTTAGTCGCCTCGCTATGAGAAGGGGTTCGGGAGATCGACGAATGAAGCTTGACGTTGCGTTGACCGCAGCCTCGCTTTCGGCGCTCATGTTTGCTAACGTCAACGGCTATGAACTGGTATTCCAACTGGCCGCCATTTCGATGTTAGCCGGCGCGGCAACAGCAAGTCTCATCAGAGATTTTCGACCTTCCAGGCTTACGTTTTTTGAAGCGTCCGCATTGTTAGCGATCTTTCTCTCGATAGCTACGGTCCCTTTCACCGGAAATGATTATGTTGCTGCATACACCGTGCTATTCCTGCTGACGGTAGTCAGTATTGGACTGATCTGCCGATCACTTCAGTTCGAGGAGCTAATACTCGCTGCCAGCGTTTCGTACTATATCGGCCTCTTCGCAATCCTAGTCATCGACGGACCGAGTCTTTTGAAGGCGCTTGCGGGCAATCCTCTCACTCGTTGGGAAAACCGACTTGCGCCACTTGGAACACATCCAAATTTGGCTGGCTTGATTTACCTCGGAGGTGTCTTGATCCTTTTAGCTCGCTTCCAGCGCGCATTGCGGGTTGAACGAGCTGCAATTCTTGTTTGCATAAGCATCTGCTTCCTCGTCGACGTGGGCGCTTCAGCCAGAGGAGCACTCGTTTCTCTGGTGATCGCTGGCGGTTTCTTAACAATCCGAAATTTTGGATCTTTCAAGAAATACGGTCTCTCCATCGCACTTGTTGGACTCACCTTCTCCTTTGTTATCCTGATAATCTTTCCCAACGAGATTTGGAATTACATCTCGACCATGTTCGAGCTTAACTCGACGACTCGCGGCTTGGACTCCGGGGGTACCGGGCGCGTTGATTTATGGCGCCAGGGTGTAGACCTCATACTCGGCCGCGACTTGCAAATGCTATTCGGAAGTGGCCTGCGCTCTTCAAGCCCTGATGCGATTGGCTTCTCTACCGAGAGTTCGTTCATCACAATCTTCATAGAATCCGGATTGCTCGCCGGGACTCTTCAGATAGCAGCAATCATCACAACGCTTCTCAAAAAGGATTTTGACATCCCGAGCAAATACCACGTGATCGCCAAATCCATTGTAATCTTTTTCTTGATTCAGTCTTTCTTCAATCGATACCTAATTGCGATCGGAAATCCATTCTCCATGTTCTTCCTAATCTTAGTCGTAAAGCTTAGCTTAGAGGGAAAGCAAACTTTGTCTGCGCACTCGGGTGACAAGATACGTGTTTCGAGCTCAAACCTGAGAACTGGTAGGAGCAGCTGATGCTTATTTCCGCAGCAGAGCTCGATTCGACGTCCCCGTTCCAATCTAGCATTATTGTCGTGGGCGCAGGAGCTGTTGGCCTGATGGTTGCCAACGATCTTGCCCGGCGGGGAGTGCGCACGGTCTTACTAGAAGCTGGACCAAAGACCATTACCAAGAAGTCACAAGACTTCTTCGAAAAGGCGCGGAGTGTTGGACGCGCGTTAGAGGGGCTCCACATCGGCCGGTTTCGAGCTCTAGGTGGGACGACAAACTTCTGGGGCGGACAACTTGTGCCATTTGAGCCTGTTGTTTTCCTGGACCGCCCCTGGTTGCGGGCCGCGGCTTCCTGGCCGGTCACGTTTGGCGAACTACAACCTTTTTACAAGAGGGTCTATGAGATCGCTGGAATGGACGGCGTACTTCAAGACGATGCCGAAGTGATGAGGGAATTTGGTGTTTGTCCGCACACGTTACCGAAAGAACTTGACTTCTTCTTCACCCGCTGGATGCCAGAACCCAATTTTGCGCGCCTTTTTGAGGCTGATCTACGGAATAACCCCAATCTCACGGTGGTTCTCGACGCACCTGTCGTAGAGCTATCTTTCGACCACGGAAGCAACCTCATAGAGCGGGCCCGCATCGTTCGGCCGGATGGAAGCTCGCTAGAATTTATGGGCCGGGCGTTTGTACTCGCCAATGGGACGATCGAGATTGCGCGGCTCCTATCACTTCCGTTGAAGAGCGGAGATCAGGCCCCGTGGCAGTCCAGTAAATGGCTGGGACGAGGCTTCATGGATCACGTCGATGTTGTGGCAGGCGACGTCAAACCGATCGACGCAAGGAAGCTGCACAACCTCTTTGACAACGGGTTCATAAGGGGGATCAAATATCAGCCCAAGCTAAAGTTATCCGAAGAAGCGCAAAGATCGCGCGGCTTGCTCGGAATAGCTGCGCACTTGATCTTTCGATCATCCGTTACTGAAAATCTGGCGAATGCAAAGACCTTACTCCGAAGCGTAACCCGAGACTGGCGTGGGATTGGCCCGGTCGAAGCAATCAACACGTTGCGTGGTGCTGCCAATGTCGCGCTTCCCCTAGCCTATCGATACGTGAGATACCGCCGAATGTACAATCCCGCTGATCTCGGCATCCAACTACGCCTTACGTCCGAGCAGGTTCCCCTTTCGGAGAGTCGCCTCACCTTAGATGGCGAGCGCGACAAGCTTGGCATGCCCTTGGCTGCTATCAATTGGAAAGTCGACGGAGTCGAGTTGGAAACAATGGCGACATTCTCTGAGATAGTTTCAAAATATCTGGAAGACGCGGGTGTGGCGAAGGTCGCCCTAGACCAACAACTATCTGCTCGTGACAGCGATTTTCTACTTCGCGCGGATGATGCTAATCACCACATGGGAATGGCTCGTATGTCGGATCATCACGGCGATGGGGTCGTAGACCGAAATCTTCGCATTCACGGAACTCGCAATCTATTTGTAGCTGGAGCTGCTGTTTACCCGTCGACCGGATTTGCCAATCCAACCCTCACGGCGATGGCTCTCGGCCTTCGACTGAGCAACGGCCTCGCGAACGGGCTCGTATCGTGAAATCGATCTTCTTGCCGCGCTCTCGAATTGCTACGACGCGAATTGGCTTCGGCTGCGCGTACTTGACCGGAGGTTTTGAGGCACGATCGAACCGAAGCCTGGTACATGCAGCTTTTGACCTTGGATTCCGGCATTACGATGTTGCTCCGCCTTACGGGATCGGCACCGCGGAAGCAATCCTGGGGGAAGCTCTGCGCGCGCGGAGACACAGTGTCACCATCGCGACGAAGGTTGGATTAAAGCGCCCTTCACTTACCTTGAGAAAGCAGGCGGTGCGGTTTGTTGCTCAACCGATCCGGCGGCTTGCACCAACCGTGGCGCGTTCCCTTGGGGGTAGGCTTATTACTGCCTCGGCAGGCGCGCGTGACTTCAGCCTCGATGCCGTGAAGTTGTCCGTATTCACCTCTTTGAAGCAGCTACAGACAGACTATTTAGACCTACTCCTCCTGCACGAGGTCAGCCGAGAGGACCTAAACGACGAACTCTTGACGTTCTTGGACAAAGAACGCGGATCAGGAACCTTCCTTTCGATCGGCATCGCAACGAAGAGCCAGAAGGCTGCTCTTATCATCGAGGACTATCCTAAATTCTTTGATGTGGTCCAATATGCATGGAATGCACATGATTCCATGGGTTTCAGCGATCAGACGCATTTCCACATAACCCACCGGGCAATTCTGGAGGCTTACCGGAAGATTCGCGCTCTCTCTTTAGAAGATCCACGAAAAGCCAAGTCTCTTCAAGACGAAGTCGGGTTTGATTTGGGTAATTCAGAAAACCTTTCCAAAACCCTCTTGGGAGCTGCTGTAGCGCGAAATCCCGAGGGAATAACCCTTGCCGGAACACGCACATTCAAACACCTTCGCGTAAACGCTTCGCTCCTAGATGGCAGCCAATTTGTCGAGGCTGGTGAGCGTCTGTATCAAAGCTTGAATAACATGGTGAAACATGAGGCGGCACAAGCCAGATGTTGAAGCTATCATTTGCCGCCCATGCGCTAACGGGACTGATGCTACTGGCCTTGTGTAGTGGCCAAGTGCTCGCGGAGTGTCCGAAGCGCCCTCTCCCAAAAGGCGCAATAGCGCTTAACCTTCGTACCGCTAAGATTGATATCTGCCCTAGGTTAGAAGATATCAGCTTCGAGCCAGAAGCTATGGCCTATCTATACAATGGGCTGTGGTGGCTAAAGCAGCAACCTTCCGCGAGCCTCTATTCAAACAACGAAACTGGCCATCTCACGTTGCTCCTGGGAGGAAACATCGGCAGTGTTAATCGAGGGATGAGACCTGGCCTGATTCCTCTTCTCCCTGGGAGAAGATCGTTCTACGTCGAGTTCACAGTGTCAATATCTGACAATGACCCCGATCATTGGCCGGCCGTTTGGCTGATGCCTATCGAGCACAATGTACGTCAAGACGATGTTTACGAAGGCGACCCACCGAAATTTGAACGATGGCTCGAAATTGACGTTGATGAAGGTGGCTACGCGAACGGAGCGATGGGAACGGCTCTCTCCTGGTCAGGTGTTTGGCCAAACTACACTCGGATTCGAAGCACGCCTAACCTGCACAACGCGTTTCTTGACAGGACGAAGCTAAATCGCTTCGGCGCGGGCTTTGATGCCTCTAATATGTCGATAAGCTTCTGGCTTAATGATGAACTTCAATATGTCGCTCGTTCCCCTTCGGTCCCTGACGTAGCGTTGAAGCAGAATTTCTATTTGATTGTGAGCGCCCAATCACGGGGGAAGAACATTCCGTACAGAATGAGCGTGGCGAGGGTGCAAGCGTTTCAAGATAACCCTTAATCTCGGAAAGGCTGCTTACTTTTGAGAGATGGAATATCGGAACGCTGATACCTTCCTCATGGTACCTAGGATCGTGTCAACGCGCTTGTAACCTTGAATTTCGAGATCCTTACATCTATCACTTTGAGAATAGCAGACTTTCACTCGGATATTTCGTGGACAATTGTTCTTGATACTCACCACATGATCGATGAGGTCGCGATCGACTAAGTGGGCTCGGCCAGCAGCCTCGCTATCCAAGCACGGACGACCTACAGCATCTCGGATAACTGGAGTCGCAGATTGTTCCGCGGGCCCTTGCAAGGTGAGTTTAGGCGGATTCCCGCTTTGGCTTGCTGACTGGGAATGTGCGGGCGCTAACATTACGATTGTCGACATGAGCATCCACCTACCGGCAATCGCGGAGCGTTCTTTTAGCTTCATAGCCATAGAAATTTCTCTCTTCGAGCCAAGTAGTCGATGACGACTTTCGCGGAAACCCTGCCCTGCATCTCTCGCTCAAAGCTCGTCCAGAATCCTCAGGGGATCGAGCTTTCCATTCAGTAGGTCCCTTAGCGCGACCAGATTTCCAGCTAGCCGACCTCTCCTGTCGATCCAAGCTTCGGGAAGCATTGACCTCATTGCGTTCGCAAGCAAGTTCTTGCAAACGAACAACGCGGCGGTTGGAAGCGAGATGAGACGCCGATGTCGCAAGTATATCGGATTGGCGACTTGAGAGTAGCCGTACCTTCTCCCCGAGACTCGCCCGTGCTTATCTCCAAGATGAACACCAACTGCTTCGGTTGTCTGGACAATCCTACCGAAGTGACAGATTGTTCTACTAAAACTCAGATCCTCAAGTAGACCATGTAGCGGAAGGCGCTCATCAAACCGAAGGCCATGCTGGAACACAGTGCGAAGGCGAATTGCCATGTTGCAACCGTACGCACTGAAGACATCCCGCACCCCCTGCGCTTGCTTCTTGAAGGATCTTATGACCGCCTCAGCATGGGCAGATGTGAAGCCGGGCCCAGTGGCACCATCTAATATTAAGGTCCCAATAGCCATCTGTATTCGTTGCTCGGCAGAAAATAGACGCTCCATCACACGGATATAGTCGCGCTCAATTATGAAGTCGTCGTCGAAAAATAGGAGCAAATCAAAATTTGAACATCGGTCCAGTATTGCATTACGTTGAATGCAAAGACCGGGCTTGTGATTCTCGACTACTGTCGTTGGACAATCAAACGGTTGCAGATCGCCTTCGTCGATGTCTTCGTGGCTGGTTATAGACACGAATACATGATCCGGGGCTCTACTTTGAGCTCTCAGAGATGCGAGAGTTTGGCCTATCGTTTTTCGTCTTCCTCTTGTGGCAAATCCCACTGCGATTCGCATACGCTTTACCGATCCAAGTACTCATCTGAAAAAGCTATCTCGCACGGCTACTCCCGGTACGCTTGCCTTTGCCCCATCATCCATCAGCTTCTTTGCGAGCGCCTCACGAGATACTATGCTCGCTTCGTCCAAGCCGTTGAGCAGCCGCTCCCTATGCATCCAACCGACGCTTGTAAGGTTTATCGCCGCATCCTCAATAAAGTTGTTATCGACCATCTCTGCGAATTCCGAGACGACAACCTTCTTCATTGTATCGGGCAGCATAGGAAAAACGGCGAGCGCGAGCCTGTTACGGCGAAGCGCAATCCAGCCCTCGCGCGGGCCCGCGGTGTAGGATTGGTCGAGGAATCTAATATTGCGTAAGTCGAAACCGCTACTGGAAGTCTCGAGCGAATAGAGCATCATCCATATGTAGGCATCCGCAGGATTGACAGAAAGCGCAGACGCTACCGAGCGCCTAACTACTTCTAGCTGCGTATCTTGCAGTTGCGAGATGCGCCCTCTCATAGACTCCTCAGCGATGCGCAGCCAGATCAGAGCTTCCCCGCGCGCGAACGCTGGTGGCGATACGAGGACGTTTAGCTTTCCTTCTAACTGCGCCGCGAACTCCCTCAAAACTCCGGATTTGAAACGATCCCCCGCGACTATCCGCACCGCTATGTCGCTAACTGGCACCATAGATCGAAACGACGGCCCAACGGCGAACGACCAGAGCACCGCAATGAGGCTGAGCAGGAGGAACAGCACACGCGCCCAGCTTCCTAGACTTATAAAGCGGCTACTCGACGTAGCCATAACGAGCGTAGTACTTTTGATAGTAGTAACGTCCGTGATAGGATTCGTAGCGAGACAGCAACTTAGTGTCTGCCTTATTGAGTACGACCCCCAAAAGCTTGTCTTGAATTTCAGGCGCCCCGCGCAGGTTGTGCTTCACCACGTCGATGTCGGTTTTACCCCACTCCACCACAAATATATATGAATCTACAAAGGAGGAAGTGACTCGAACGTCAACGACCGGCGCCATGGGTGGCATATCGAGAACCACGTAATCGTATTTCGACCGCAGCGCGGCGACGAGCGCATTCATCGCCTTTGAGGCGAGAACCTCGTTTGTGTGCAGGAGTTTCGATGTAATACCCGCGGGGAGGACCGACAGTCGCGTTTCGGGATCGGTGATCAACGCAAACTCAAGCTGCACCTTTTGCGCGACCACGTCTACTAGGCCCACTTGCGCATTCGGTGCCAGCGCTCGCGATAGTGAGGGATTACGTAGGTCCAGATCAACCAGAATCACCCTTGCTCCGCTATGGGCAATCAGCTGCGCAACGTTGGTTGAAAGAGTGCTCTTTCCTTCATTCGGTAAGGTCGAAGTAACTGCCAGGATGCGGTTCTCACGTACTACCGAATTGAGATCCACCGCGACCTTCAGTGAACGCACTGCCTCCGCAAAACGTGACAGCGGATTGTCGACGACATAGCGCAACAGATTACGTTGAGGTTCATTAACCTTTTTGCGCAGCTTAAGGGAAAGCTCGGAGGGTGCAATACTTCCATCCAGCGCTGGCAAAATGGCGATGCAATTCGTACCGAGTACTTCCTCGACTTGGGAGGTAGTCCGAAAAACCTTATCAGACAGCTCACGAGCCATTGCCACACCAAAGCTCAGCATTAGCCCAGCAAGTAGAGACGCGGCCAAGATAAGCCCCGTCTTGGGAGAACTCTTAAACAGGGGAGTGGTCGCCGCTCCGATCACGCGCGCTTCAGTGATTGGGAACGATTGCTGTTGCACCGATTCCATGTAGCGCTGCAGGAAATTGTCATACATCGCCTGGTAGCTCTGCGCGCTGCTCTCGAGTTCGCGGAGCTGAATCTGCGCGTGGTTGGTGAGCTGCGATTCCGATACGACGTTGTTGAGACTCGACTTGATAGCCTCCTCGCGGGTCACCGCGATGTCGTAGTCGCTCTTGTAGGACTGCTGGATACGTCCGAGCTCGTCCTGAATGTTCTTTTTGATCTCCGCCATCTGCCGGCGCAGGTTGACAGCAGCCAAGTGATCCGACCCGTATTTCATCGCCCAGATCGATTCCTTGGAAGCCATATCGACATACTGCCCGCGTAGCTTGACAATGGTGTCGTTCTTCAGGGCATCGGCAACGTTGGCGTCCGGCACATCCTGTTTCTGAATCTCATTCATGCGGTCGAGCCGCGCCTTCGCCTCGGCGGTGGCCGCATGCGCCATAATGAGCTGACTATTCACCTCGGCGAGCTGCTGCTCGTTCATTAGAC
Organism: Bradyrhizobium sp. USDA 372; assembly: GCF_053629095.1. Taxonomy (NCBI): domain Bacteria; kingdom Pseudomonadati; phylum Pseudomonadota; class Alphaproteobacteria; order Hyphomicrobiales; family Nitrobacteraceae; genus Bradyrhizobium; species Bradyrhizobium sp. USDA 372. The sequence continues at coordinate 2,548,694 of NZ_JBRJHR010000001.1, forward strand.
GACCGCCGGTGTCGACGATGTTGTTGGCGGTCTTGAAATCTACTACCGCCTTCTGCGCGGCCGACGCCTGGGTGCGCAACTCCTTGATACGGTCCTGCAGCCAAACACTTGCGCGACGAGTGGCTTGGTACTTCGCCTCGAGCTGGTCGACGATATAGGCATCGGCAATCGCGTTTGCGATTTGTGCGGCCTTTTGCGCATTTGATGCCGTGTAGCCGATTTCCATTACGTAGGTGAGCCCAACACGCTTGATGGTTCGATTTTTCTCGAACTGAGCTACCGCCCACCGCATCTGCTCGAATTCCGATGGCGCGGCACCGCTGGAAAACAAGCCTTTGATCCCGTCGGCAACGGCGCTAAGCACTCCGCCACGAGTGCCCCAGAACTCCGGATCCTCAATCAAGCGGAGTTCGCGGATAACGGCGAGACTCACATTCTCGGATTTCAGAATCTCCACTTGAGTTTCCACCGTTGCAGAATCAACAGCGAGATCACCTAGTAACGGCTGCTGCTGGAATAACTGAACCTTGCGGGTATCGATCACCATCGAGGCGGTGGAGGTGAACAGCGGCGCGGCGGTGAAGAGATAGAGCAGCGCCAGGATCAGGCAGGCCGAGACGATCGCGACCATGGTCGGGAGCTGGCGGCGGACGATGTCAAAATAGGAGGTCAGCGCTCGTGACGGGGAGCCGTCGGCCTCGGCGAAATCACGGTTGATCTCCGAGGTCGGCTTGTTCACCTGCAACATCTATCGGTCCCTGAAATCAATCCGCGATCTGGTTTTAATGAATTGAGGTTTGGCCATTGCCTCCAGACCTTCGGAGGCAAGCCTCGTGCCCTGTCACCGTACGCAAGGTAGCACAAGGCCATCTGGAGTTGAACGCCGTTGACGCAGTGCAACGCAGCTTTCGCCCGACAATTCGCGTGAACGTTAACGACCCGAACGTAAAAGCGGCGCTCGATGGCGCCGCTCTGCAGGAAGGTTCACAAGGACTTCACTGATCCACGCTCAGCGTGGGCTCACCTGATTGACAGTGGTGCCGCCGACGGAACCGCTGCCAGTGCCGGTGCCGTTATTGGCAGTCGTGTTGTTGCCGAAGACCGTGCCACCGCCGCCACCGCCGGTCGCAAAGCCGCTGGTGCCGGTCGGTCCGCCCGAGCCGCTGCCGCCGCCACCGGCACCGCCACCGCCGGTCGCGGCGATCGCGACGTCGCCGGTCGCGGCCTGATAGGCTGCGATCACGTCGGGGTTGCCGGTGCCGGCGATCGCGGTCTGGATCTCATTGGCATAGGCCTGGTCCTGCTGCGCAGCCATGCGGGCGACCTGGGCGAGGCCGGCAACGATCGCGCGCATCTGGTCCTTGGTGGTCGCAGGATCCTTGAGCAGCGCGATTAAGCCGGGCAGCGTGGTCGGGTCGGAGGCGCCGAGGTCGCGCACGCGCGAGATTAGCTGCGGGCCGCCGGTCGGATATTGCTGCAGCAGGCTGTTAGGAGCGGCCTTGAAGTCGGAAATGACGGTGGCCGGCAGCTGGCGCTGCGGCGGGTAAACCGCGGCGCTGGCGGCCGTGGCGATGGTCGCGGCGACGGCCGCGGCAGCAGCCATGCGAAGCGCGATGCGGATAACGTTCATAAATCAACCTCCAAAAAAAAACAGCTGCCCCGATTCCTCGGCCCGGGCAAATGGCTGTGCAGTGCAGGAACCTAGCGGAACTGAAAAGAGCTGTCCACTTATTCTAAAGACTTCGTAAACGGCGCAACTGCTTCAAATCTAGACACTTTTGCGATGCTCGGGCCGCGCGAGCGGGGCTGGCGCCGCGGTTGCGGAGCGGCCCTCGGCTCGCGGTGCGGTGGCGACAGTATCGGCCGCTTGGCGGCCCTCCCGGCTCGAGAACGACTGCGACAGGCCTGCGCCGAAAAGCGCAAAGAACGGAATGCTGTAGCCGGGCACCTGCAACGTGAAGTCGAGGCACGAATGCAGCAGCGAGAGCGTCGCGGTGGCCGCGGCGGAAAGCGGGATGATAACGTCGCGCCGTCGCCCGAACACGCCCCGCGCCAGCACGAGCAGCATGACGGCCCAGCCGAGCGCCACCAGCAGCGCCATCGGGATGCCTACCTCGGAGGCAAGCTCCAGCGGCGTCGAATGCGCGGCATCCCAGACGCCGCGAATCGAGATGTTGGGGCTGCGGTACGGCGGGAAGGCCCATTGGAAGGTGCCCATGCCGGTGCCGAACCAGGGGTTGTCGCCGATGATTTTCAGCGTCGATTTCCAGGCCTCGATGCGGCCCTCGTCGACCAGGCCCTGGCTGTCGAAGCGGCTGGAGACGCGGCCGCCCAGCAGCTGCAACAGGCCGAGCGCCACCGCAAGGCCCGAGCCGAGCGAAATCCAGATGCCGGTGCGCGGCGGCAGGTCTTTCCGCAGGAAGATCGTGAACGCGACGATCATCGCGAGCAGCGACAGGCCAACGCCGGCGCGCGAGGTCGTCATGAACATCGCCATCAGGCAGATCAAGAGGCATGCGAGCTGCGGCAGGATCTCTCTTGGCGGGATCGCACGCAGGTCGAGCGACAGACGCCGCCATTCGATGTGCCGCTCCGGCAAGCGGCGGCGGACGTCCTCCAGGATCAGCAGCATCCAGATCACCGCAGCCGAGCCGAAATAGGCCGCCGCCGTGTTGCGGTTGATGAAGGTGCCGGTGACGCTGCCGAGATACGCCGTCTTGTCTCGCCACAGGATCATGGTCGGCTCGATCAGGAACGAAGCGACGCCATAGAGCGCGTAAGCCGCGCCCGAGATCGCGATCACCCAGAGCAGGCGACGCGCGCGCATCCGATCGGCGCCGACGGTGATGCCGAGCACGATGGCGAGGATGTTGGCGAGCGGCGCGCCGAGCGCGAAGAACGCCTCGTTCTTGACGATCGAGGCCGACGGGGCGATCGGCACGCCGAGCAGATCGGAGGCCTGCTTCCAGATCGGCTGGAACGGCGCGAGGAAGGGATGGTCGGAGAGCTGCTCGTGCAGCACGAAGGCATAGGCGGCCACGATCACGCCGATGCCGGCGAGCAGCCAGAGATGTGGCCGGCGCAGATCACGCGTCGTCGCGAAGATCACCGCGATCCCGAGGCACAGGCACCAGAACGCGATCGACAGATCATTGGTCGAGCCGAACGGAAACGGCGCGGCGGCGGCCACGAAGAACAGGATGAAGGCCGCGGGCAAGCTCCATGAGCAGCGAATCTTGGGAAGCCAAAGGCGCATCGTCATGTCTTGCGAGCCTTGCTCGCGCCTAGAGGAAGCAATCGATCGGATAGATCTTCAGATCCACGTTGAGGCGGCTGTTCCGGGTCTGCGCGCGGAACGCATAGAATAGTCCAAAGCTATCACTCCCCTGATCGAGTTTTATTCCGGGGGTTAATTCGTCGGGCGGGACCAGAACGCCGATGTGCCGGTTGATGGCGGAAATCTCGATCCGCCCCTCACCTTGCGCAAAATGCCCGCCGAGCTGGGTCACGGTGACCTTCGGCAGGCCGCGGCGCTGATGGCAGACGTCCTCCTCCCACAGCTTGGTCTGCTGCACCAGCGGCTTGCCAGCGCCATCGGGCACGACGATGTCGGGGAAGGACGGGCGCAGCATGCCGAAGAACTTGCTCTCCTTGGAGTTCGCCGAGAGGCGGACGGTGAAGGACAGCTCGCCCCTGGCTCCCTTGAGGCGCGACAGGACGGGAGCGTCAGGCTCGGCGGAAACCATCACGTCGATGCGATGGCGGACGCCCATCTCGGCGGCAGCGCCGAGCACCGGCTCGGCCGGTGCGAGGGCGAAGGCGAGCGGGACGAGAGCCAGAAGATGGCAAAATCTTCGAAAGCGCATGAAGCCCCTTGCAGCAGCGCGGAGACCAGTGGCGGGCGCGTCCTACTCGGTGACGCCTTCATCCGAACCTGCCCGCCGGCCCGGCGACAATACCGATTGGATCGCTAAACGAAAATGGCACCGGGACAAAGCCCCGGTGCCATCGTCTTAGGTCGGTCAAGTCGGCGTCTTACGGCGCCAGCTTGATGTTGTTGCGGAAGATCAGCGCGTCGTTGCCAAGATTGATGGCATCGCTGCCGGTCGCCATGATCACGCGCATGTACTGCAGGAACTTGGCAACTTCGACGTTGCGCGAGTTCGAGACGTAGATGATGTCGCCGTTCTTCATCATGACCTTGGTGGCCAGGAAGAAGCCGCCCGGATCGCGGAAGTTCACGTTGAAGATGACCGGGATCGTCTCCGAGGTGTACTTGCTCACGTCGATGCCGAGCTGGGCCGCAACCTCGCGCGGCTCGCGGCGATAGAGATACACGGCAGCCGGATCGGCCTGGCCGTCCAGGAGACCGCCGGCCTTGCCGACGGCTTCGCCGAGGTTGATGCGCCAGGCGTCGAAGTTGAACTCGCCGCTCTGGCCGCTGGCGCCGAACGCCATGAACTTCTGCTGCTCGCGATAGACGTAGATGCTGTCGTCGGGGCGCACATAGACGTTGTTCTCGGGCGCCATCACGAGATTCTCGAACGGCACGGTGGCCCGCCGTCCGCCACGCTCTAGCATGACCCAGGTCTCGAAGCCCTGGCCCTTGATGCCGCCGGCGCGGGTGATCGCATCGAGTACGCGATCCTTCGCACCCGCCGCGCTCGCCGGATAACGCGCCGGCGAATTGACCTCGCCGAGCACGCTGATCAGCTGGGTGCGCTGCGAGGACATCGCCACGACCGCCTGCGGCTCGATGGCGCGGTTGCCGATCCTCTCGACGATGGCGCGCTGGATTTGGACCGCCGTCAGGCCCGCGGCCTTGATCTGCCCGGCATAGGGCACGGTGATGAAGCCGTCATTGTCGACCGACTGATCCGGGATCGTCACATAATTACCCGGACGGACGCCGGCTTCGGCCGGGATGAACAGACCGCCTGCCGCGGCTTCGAAGATGGTGACGCTGACGACGTCGCCGATGCCGAACACGATGCTGGCGGGCGGACGACGATCGGTGAACACGCCGGCGAGTCCCTTGGGCTCATGGGTGTGCAGGATCTTCACCGTGGCCGGATTGAGCGGCACCAGCTCGTAGGCCGGCGCGTTTTCCGTCTGGATCTTGTTGTTGACGTCGTCGGTGAGCGGCCCCGAGCCGGGATTGGTCGAGCAGGCCCCGAGCGCTAAAGCGGCGGCCAGGAACGCTGGCTTCAACACATAGGTCTTGGCAATAGATGACATGAATCGCGCCCGAGGGTCCCCAATTGACGTAAATTGGTACGGCCTAGGGGGTGGTGCGACAAGTGTTCCCGGTGGTTAACGGAGCAATCCGTCGGCCAGTGTTGCGTGTGGGCCACTCTTTGGGGCTTGGTTTAACCCTTTGTGACTATTTGTTGTATTTCGTGTGCTCAGTTCGAGAGCAGATCGCCCCAGTCGAGGGCTCAGTGTGTCGAGCGCAAGGCTTCTTGACCGCTCCGCCCTCTGCTAACTCTGGGGTGTTGAAGATAGGAACTCCCCGTGTCTGGCCTCCTTCTGATCCCGCTGTTGGCGGGCTCCCTCCTTGGCGCCGCCGATCGCGCATCCGGCCCCACCGTCGCCTGCCCTGGCAGCGCCGTGGGGTGGTGTCGCGGCGCGGCGGTGGTTGAGGTCGCCGGGTCTGCGTCCACTTCCGTTTGGAAATTTACCCGGACCCAGGGGGCCAAGGACGGCGAGAGCTTCGCCGCGATCATGAAGACCGCGGACACGACCCAGTCGGACCCGGACTTCGCCGGCCTGATCGTCCGCTGCGCGCCGAAGGGCAAGGTCGATGTGCTGGTGGCCTTGATCCGGCCCTTCCCGCCCCGCAGCCGCCCCAAGGTGACCATCGCCGCGAGCGGCGGCGGCACCTTGAGCTTCGAGGGCAGCATGGCGGCCGCGGGCGCCGCCGTGCTGTTGCCGGACGAGGTCTCGGCCTTTGCCGCGGGCAAGTGGCAGACCACGGCCTCACTGTCCGTGGTGGTCAGGGAAAGCGACAGCGAGATCAAGGGACTGGTGGCGCTGAATGGCTTGCGCGAAGCCTACAATTCGCTGCTGGCAAATTGCGGCCAATAGGCCAAATTTAGCCATACAACTTAAGGGTCTTTTTAAGGTGGGGAACCTAGGGTCCGAAGCACGGGGGAGTGTTTCGGATGACCGCCTTTTTGATTTTCAGCTTTCTGGTAGGTGCCGTGCTGGGCCAGCGCTTTCGCGTGTTCGTGCTCCTGCCGGTCACATTTGCACTGGTGCTCACCATGCTGCCGGTCAGCATGATGACCAGCCTTGGCTTCCTTGAAGGCATGAGGGCTGCGGTGTTCGCCGCCATCGCCCTCCAGGGCGGTTACCTCTTCGGTTCGGGGGCGCGCTTTGCCCTTGCCGCCGCACGCGCCACCCGCGTCTTCGGTCGAGCGGTCAAGGCCACCCGCTGATCACGGCGCAGGCCTCGGTTTGAAAACGCACCGCCCGCTTGTATGGTGACCTGACCGTTTCAGGATTCCTTCGAGCGCGCCGTTTGTCCCTCGCTTATTTTGCCCTCATCGTCTCCGTCGTTTCCGCTTCCGCTCTCGACATCGCCGGCGCCACGTTCGGGGCGCAGCTCGGGACGCTGGCCGCAGCGCTAGGCTTGCTGGCGGCCGCCTTCAGCGCGCGAAAGGCCGACTACGAGCATTATGTCCGTGCCACCTCCTGGGGCCGCTGGATCCTGGTGGCCATTCCGCTGTGCATCGCGGCCCAGCTTGCTCCGCTTCCGCTGCGCTTTGCTCATCCGATCTGGACCAGCGCCCACGAGGTGATCGGTGGCCTCTCGCTCGGACCGATCACGGCCGATATCGGCCTGACGGTGAATGCGCTGCTGCTGGCGCTTGCCGCAATCTCGTTGCTCGGCGTCGCGATCCTGGTTGTCCGCAACCGCATCCGTGCCGAGCTCGTTCTGTTCGTGCTGAGCGGGGTCACCGCGATCTCCGCCTTGATGTTGGACCTACATCGGCTCTCGCCGGCGCTTGCTGCAACCGTCCCCCATGACCTCACGACGAGCCTGGCCGGGCTCGGCCTCATGCTCAATCTGGCAGTGATGCAGCTCGCCGCCGAACGGGCGGAGACGCATCATTCGGTCGTTCGCTCGGTCGCGATCGGACTTTGCGGTCTCGTCGGAGCCTTGGTCAGTGCCGCTGCGATCTTCGGGTTATCAGGGACGAACAGCGCGATCGCAGCGGCCTTTGGCGTCGTGCTGATCCTGCTGATTCTCGTCATCCGCAGACTGGATCTGTCGCCATTGGCCGCGAGCGCGTTGTCGATAGCAGCTCTGGCCGGCGCGGCGATCGTGCTGACCTTCCTGTTCGAGAAGAGCTCCGGACCGATCCTCCTGCGGCTCGTCCCGGAGATGGGGGCCGAAACGAAGGCCGCGTTCGAGCGGATGTTGGCCGACACACGATGGTTCGGCGCCGGTGCCGGGACTTTTGCTGCGGTGGGCAGGATCTATCAGAGCGATGCCAGCGCCGTCCTGACCACGCCCTCGGCGGCCATTTCCGTGTTCGCAGGGATGGGGTGGGTCGGCTTGATCGCCATGATCGCGGTGAGCCTATTGGCTTTGGTTCGCCTGTTCTTCGGCGCCCTGCAGCGCGGACGCGACTCGTTCTTTCCCGCTTCGGCCGCGGCCTGCGTCCTCTTCGCACTGGTTCAGAGCTTTGCAGGTCCCGGATTGCTGCACCCGGCAGCAATCCTCTGTCTTGCGGTGATCGTGGGCCTCGGACTGTCGCAGAGCGTCAGCCAATCCGGATCACGATAGAGCGCGGTTGATTAGACCGCGCGGTCGCCGAGCGAGGCCCAGTAGGTCGGGTTCTTGGGCGACTGGATGCGGACCCAGCGATAGGGCTTCTTCGACCACGGCGTGATGTGGCCGGAGAGATTGTCCAGCACGAGATCGCCGGAGAAGGTGCGCACCACGACGACGAGATGATGCTCGCCCCAGGTGGTGACGACCTCGCTCAGCAGAACCGAGCGCGCCGGAAAGCCCTTGGCGATCAAATCGTGGCGTTTTGTCACGGCATAGTCGTTGCAGTCGCCGCTTGCCGGATGCAGCAGCCATTTTTCGCCGCGCAGGCCTTCCAGGTTGGGCTCGGGACGGATCGCGGCATTGACCCGCTGGTTGACCTCTTGCATTTGCGCGACGCGCTCGGCGGTGAGCTTCAGGCGGCCGCCGCGGAACACGATCTGCTGCGGCCGCGGCTTGCACTCGTCCTTGTACTTCAGGCAAAACAGCGTGAACGCCATCGGCGCCAGCGTCGGCTGGTCGAACTTGATGTACTGGATCGCGCCGCGCAGCCCCAGGGGCGCGCCGACAAAGGCGGCTTCCGCGCTCCGCTGCATCCCCGCAGCGACGACGATGGCGGCGACGGCCGCCAGGAACTTTGCAATTTTGCGCATCTCGCGCTCCCCGTTCTTGTTGGGGAGACGCTACGCGAGACCTCTTGAAATACGGCTCAAAGGCCGCGCAGTGCTTTAATCAAAATGCGGGCGCCTCGGTCAGGGACAATTAAGAATACCGATGCGTGACTTGTTCTGCTAAGAGCGGTCACGACGTTCCGCTCGTGACGCTGGATGCGATTCGACCGACCTGATGGGCCTTTCCTCACGCTTTCGCAAGAAGACCAAGCCGCGGCTCCCCGACGGCGTTCGCGTCTATGCGATCGGCGACGTGCATGGCCGCGCCGACTTGCTTCAATCGCTGTTAACCGTGATCGACGCCGACTTGGCCCGCTCGGCCCCCCAACGCGCCATTCAGGTCTTTCTCGGCGACTTTGTCGACCGCGGCCCGGACTCGCGCGGCGTTCTTGATCTCTTGATCGAACGCTCGAAGTCGCACGAGACCGTGTGTCTGAAGGGCAATCACGAGGTCTTCCTGCTCGAGGTGCTCAAGGACCCCGCCCGCCTGCAGGAGTGGCGCCACTATGGCGGCCTCCTGACCCTGGTCTCCTACGGCGTCACGCCGACCATGAATCCGTCCGCGGAACAGCAGGTCGAGCTGATCGAAGGACTGAGGCGCGCGATCCCGCCCGAGCACCTCGCCTTCCTGCAGCAATTGCCCTCGTCCTTTACCTGCGGCGACTTCTTCTTCGTCCATGCCGGCGTCAAGCCTGGCGTCGCGCTCGATCGGCAGAAGGATGAGGACCTGCTCTGGATCCGCGAGGAATTCCTGGCATCCGAGGAGCGGTTCGGCAAATACATCGTTCACGGTCACACGCCGGTCAGCGCGCCCGATATCCGACCGAACCGCATCAACATCGACACCGGCGCGTATGCGACCGGCAACTTGACGCTGTTGACGATCCAAGGCGATAGTCTTCTCGCAATTTGAAAGCTTGGGCCGCAACTTCGGTGATGACGCTTCGCGCCATTGGTATCCTGACCGCGATCGCGCTGGCGCTCCACGCCGGCATGACGTTCTATGGCGATCTGGTACGGCCGGACTTTCGCGCCCGCGACTTGTTCTCGGGCGAGATTCCGCCGGACAAGACCAAGCTTAAGGCCGCAGGTAGCCTGGCGTCTTTCTCGTGGGATGGCGACCTCCTGGCAAATTATGCAGCGGCGATGGCCGCCGACGTTCTGCACCGTCCGTCGACCGACGCAAGCGGAAGGGCCAGCGAGAGCAAGGCGGTCCAAGCCGCTGTCGTCGTGGCCTTGAAAGTCTCGCCGATCAGGCCGGCGCTCTGGCTCACGCTCGGCACGCTCCAGGCCCAGGCCGGCGAAGCGGTCACGCCCGCGGTGAAGATGTCCTATCTGACCGGGTCGGTGCCGATCGATGTTGCCTTCTCACGCGTCCGCACCGTGACTTCGAGCGCCGCTGCAACCGACGAGGAGATCAAGCTGCTGGCGCAATCCGACATCCGGTCGGCGCTGGCCAACCGCTCGCGTTACGAGCCGCTGCTGATCGCGGCCTATGTGCAGGCAACTCCGCAAGGCAAGTCGCTGCTGCTGGAGACGACCAAAGTGACAGATCCCAAATTCAACGAGATCTTGCGGCGGTACTAACTCAGGGCGCCGATTTCGGGGTGACCGGCACGAAATGCTGATCGCGGCGCGGCTGGTCGGATCGCCCCTGGTACACGAACATGCCCTTCTTGGTGGCGACGATGTCGCCTCGCTGCAGGCTGTCGTCGCGAAGCAGGCGTTCGGTCGCGACGAGGTCCGGATCTTCCGGAATCGGCTTGTAGAGCTCCGGATGATCGCGCCGGTCGCGCGCGACCTCCTTGGCACGGCGCCGCGCATCCTCGATGCGCTGCCGCCATTCGCCGCGCGAGACTTCCGGCTCGCTCGACGGAAGATAGTCGTTGATGGACGGCTCCGGCTCGGTCTGGGCACGGCATGACAGCGGTGAGGCATAGAGAGCCAATCCGACCGCAACCGCCATGGCCGCCCGAACCGGCGCGCGCGCCAGTGTCCGGCGGTCTGACAGGGACTTGCAGCGAAGGGAGCGCACTCCGATGACTCCAAAGCGGGCCGAGCGGCAGCCAGAGGGCGCCGCGACTTCAGCCGATACGGACGCCAATTGCAACATTTTCGGAACGCCGCGGCCGTCCCATCAAAAAAGCGAAAAAACAACCCCATGCACAGTAGCCGACCCCAGCCAAATCAATGGGTTACGAATTTCCCGAAATCCGACTTGGTCCGTCGGGCAAAACGGGGGTAGGATGGCATGATCTGGAGAGAGGCCGACCGATAATCGGCCTATTTGCGATCAGCCTCGGATGAGCGCCTCAAAGACAATAACTCGGTCCCAAGGCCTCGTTAGGTCATCGCTGCTAGACTTCGGCATTCGCTGATGGAGTTGCCGTGCATGCATGCAGGACCGGTATTGCTGTTGAGTGTTACCGTTGCGATGTCCGCCATGCCTGCCCTTACGGCTCACGCCAGTCCCGCCTGCGTCAAGGAGCGTACACCGTTTGAATTGTCGCAAGACACCGTGAAATGGACGATGTCGATCGCGCCTGGAGCCGACTGCATCCAGGGACTGCGTTGGTCGTACATGCAAATCTTCAAGGTATCGGTCGTGAGCGGGCCATCACGGGGGCAATTGGCGGTGGTCGGGTCCGGCTTCCGCTATTCGGCAGAAGCCGGGGCACGCGGCAGCGACAATTTCACGCTGCTGATCTCGGGCAAGAACCGTCACGCTCCGGGGACATCGACCCTGGAGGTCGAGGTCAATCCGCAATAGCCCGCTCCGCCTCGTGGCGGATGTTCAGCGCGACTAACGGCGGCTCGACCCGCTGCCCCGGGTTCTATTCCCGTAATAGGGACGGGCGTATCCGCCCCTCGTCACAGGCGGCTCGATCCGGCTGGGAATATTCGGCGTCGCGTTGGGCGGCGCGGGCTGCGACGGGTTGACGATGATCACGTTGCGATTGGGGCTCGAGGGGTCATTGACGCCCTGGGCCCAGGCGCCGGCAGGCACCACAAGCGCGAGTGTGATCAAGACTAAGCGTTTCATGCCAGATCTCCCGAGCAAGAACGTCAGGGAGGCGAACACCGTTCCTTCACGGCGGCATCACGGTTCCTTGCGCGACCTCATCGACGCACGGCAATCAGCTTGCCATCTCTCCAGACACCTTGCGCCGCCTTTCCGGTGGGAAGGCTCCCCACGTTCCGGACGGCGGTAGGTCGAGAGGCAGCCTGAGTGGTCTGCTTCTTTTTCTCAGGTGTCGTCACGATGCTGGAGCTCGTGGTGTTGGCCTGGTCCTTGGTCCCTTGTGCCGAAGCAGACTGAACCAGAAAGGCCGAAAACATGATTGCTGTCAAAATGCCGCGCATGGTCACACACCGGATGAAGGAGCTGGTCGAAATGTCACAGGTTTCTGCCCAAAAGCAAGCTCTACGAGACGATCGCACAGGACCTTTGCGGGGCCGGAGCATCAGCGCGTTTCACCGCGACCAACGGGGTCCGGGGTGAAAAAGCCTAGCGGAACGGCACTATCCGGGCTAGTTGATCGGTCTTGATGACCGAGACCGGCGACACCGCAGCCAACGCCTCGCAGGCGCAAGAGATCAAGGCCGGACTCGTCCGCCTGTTATCGGAGCGGATCCGCGAAGTCTCGGGCGACCCCAGGCAGATGCGGGATGTCGTCTACGAGCTGGCTCGCGTCAAGCTTCTGGAACAATTCACCCACGCCGATGCGCGGGAAGCGCGAGAGCTCCAGCAAGTCCTCGAACGCGCCATCCGGGAGGTCGAACGGTCCTTTGAGCGAAGCGGAATATCTTCACCGCCAAAGGCTGCCGCAGTTTCCGCGGCGAATTCTCCGCTGGTCGACGTCCCTGTTCCTCCGCCCATTCCGACGGCTCCCGAGACGCCGGGCCATCCTGCCGCACCGCCACGTTCGCTTGACCAGCCCAAACGGAGCAGAGCCTTCAATTCGCTGGTGCGATTGAGCGCCATCCTGCTGCTGATCGCCGGGGCCGGCACCGCGATCGTCTATTGGCCACGGCTGAAGACCCAACTGAGCGCATTGTCGCAGGTGGCGCCGCTCTCCGAGCGCACGCCTGGAAGTCCCGAGCCTCAACCGACCGCGACCCCGACTCCCGCGGCGGGCGAGACCCCGGAACGGACGCCGGAGAGCCCGGCGCCGGCGGCCCACCCCTCGATGCCTTTGCCGACGACGTTCGGCGTCTACGCCTTGAGCGAGGGCCAGCTCCATGAGCTGAAGCCGGTACCCGGAAAGATTCCGGACCGGCGCGTCGCGATCTCGGCCGCCATCAACACGCCGAGCGTGACCACAGTGCCGGACGGTGATGTCAAATTCATCGTGTTCAGGCCCGATGGGGGTGTCGAGGCCGGCGGAACCGAAGTTCGGGTGATCGCGAAAGTCTCCCGCGCCATGGGCGTCGATGCGACCGGGAAAGCGGCCATGGTCAGCGCCGGCGATTCCTGGGTCATCCGCAGCATGTCCTACCCCTACAAGGTAGGACCGATCGACGACCAGTCGAGAATGCTGTTGCTGCAACCGGAGCAGGACGGCTTCACGCTCGCGCCCGGCCGCTACATCGTCTTGGTCAAGGGCATGGGCTACGACTTCACGGTTGCGGGGACGATCACCGATCCCAACCAATGCGTCGAGCGCATCAATGCGATCAACGGCGCGTTCTATTCGCCCTGCCCGCCGCCGCGACGATAACGCAGCCTTCCCGTTTTACTTGGCCGGCTTGTTGTCCTTTGGCGCATCCGCCGGCATGTCGTCGACCTTGCCGTTGTTGGCGACGCATTTCCGGAAGTACTCGCGCTGGTCCTTGCCCGTTCCCTTGGTGCTCCCCGCTGCGGGGTTGCCTATTTGTCTGGGCGGAAAGGCCTTGGCCACCGCCGCATCGCATGCCCGCGCCACTTCGACGGTAATGGCCGAGGCCGTCGCCGGCACCGCCAGGGTCAAAGCGCATGCCAGCCCAACCAATGTCCGCAAATTCTTGACCGGCACCTCGTCGCTCCTTCAGTCGGTGAATGCTTGCCGAACCATACCAAAAAGGAACGAGGCGCCAAACGGCAAAGCGGTGCCGAATTGTCATGCGTTTGCCCTGCGTGGCCGGCAGGGCTGTGCACCATCTCCGAGCGCGCGCCTCATCCTTCGAGACGGCGCTAACGCGCCTCCTCAGGATGAGGCCGATCGGCGACGGTGCCCGTTGAAACTGTCGCTGCCGCGCGCTCCGTCCTCATCCTGAGGAGCCCGCTGAAAGCGGGCGTCTCGGACGCGCTCCTAGCTGTTGAGCTGCGGCGGCTTGAAATCCGGAAAGCGCGTGAGCATTGCGGTCTTGACGAACTTCAAGTGAGCAATGGTGCTCGCCAATTCCTTGAGCCGGCGCTGGCCGTTCGAGATGTCGGCCGCGAAGAGATCCTGATGATAATTATCGAGCGCCTCCCGCTCGAGATATTCATCGGTGCCGTTTCCGAAGGTCACGGAAGCACGCGCAAGGGCATCGTCGACACGCCGGTTGAGCCCGGCCTGCTCCCTCTCCGCCTCCTGCAAGGCGGTTTCGATCGCCGCCAAAACAGCTCCGATCCGCACGCGGTCGGTCTCCGCATCGCGCTCGGCCGAGCGGGCCTTGAAGGTTTTGTCCTCGCGGCGGGAGCCGAGGAGATTATGTGCGCGCGCTCTCAGGAACAGCTGAAACATCCGGGCCATCCCACATACGAGATCCAGGCGGGTACCATCGGTCAGACGTAGTTAACAAATCCTGAATCCGGCGCCCGTCCGGTCTGGCTTTGTGCGATCCATGCCCGCCAAGCTCCCTCGTGCCTGGCATAGAGCTCGAGCCAGCGGACTTCGCCGTCCGCAGCGGCGCCTACCCGTGCGCGGACCTCGGATGTGAATGGTCCTGTCTCGTTCGATGCGAGGTCCAGTGCTTCGAACTCCGCCGTCTCCTCCGGAGACAGGCCGATCAGCACACGATGCCCTTGGGCGTCGACGAAATATCTGCGCGGCGCGTTGTGCCTTGGATCAGTCATGCGCAGGGCCCTCATTCATGATCCATGGCCCTGGGCGATCCTTCAGCCGCCGCTCAAAGCTACGAACAAACGCGATCAAAACGAGGACGCAGGTCGCGCCCAGCAACGCAATCAAATACGCCATTCACGCCCACCTATGCGAGCCGCGAAAATATGGAGGCGGCTAAAGTAAAGTCTCGCCATGAATTGCTACGTTCTAGGTTGCCTTTCCGAAGCTCTCAAGAACCGCATCACATTAACCTAACTGCGCATGGTTATCCGACCGGGCCGCACGGCGAGATCAGCTTGCGCTCACATCCGCCCATGGTCGAGCCACTACGATGGATGCTCGCTCTGCTTGGCGCCCATCGCTGCCGGCGTGTAGGGCGCATAGAGACGATATCGTGCCGACCGCTTGCGGGAGCGCCATGCCCGCACGCCATAGCCGCAGCAAAAGCCGGCTGCAAAGATCGAAATCAAAACCAGAATTGCAAACATTTGTTATGTTCCCAATGATCGGAACGCTCCTCCCGGCTCATTTCAACGTGATGTTGTGACGACTTCAAGATCATCGGCGCTGAAAGTTTTGTCAGAGGAACATGAAGTTTGTGCAACGTGATGCTTGAAGTTTGGTCGTTGCAAGAACCACGAGCCCCAGGGGATGACGAAATCTCTCATCGTTCGAGGGCGATATCCAGCCCACGATGTTAACCCGTGTTCACTGCGGCAGCAGCCTCGAACGAAACGGTGGAATGCGCGGTACTCGGGGCATGCCGCGATCTGCAGAACAGGCACTGACACCTCGTCAAGGGCATCTGGCTGCCATCGCGAAGCCAGTGCCGACATAGCATCCGTTGTTCTACGGAGCGTCATGCGGCAACTTCATCGCGGTAAGGTTGAGAGGTTAGCTTAACCCGCGTTGTTTGTTGCGAACTCTCAGCGATTGCTTATCCATCTCTCACCGGGCTCCCCCAAGCTCGGCCCCACCCAAGCAAAGCCGTCGAGCGAACATGGGTCCGCTTGGCGGCTTTGTCGTTGTGTCGACGAGAGGATCATTTCGGTTATGGCGCGCAGGCCCTGGTCGTTCAAGGAAGATCGCCGGCTCATGGAGCTGGCCAAGTCTGCAGCCTCGCTGGAGCAGGCAGCAAAAGCTCTCGGGCGCTCGCCTGATGCGGTCAAGCGCATGGCGTTGCGGCTTGGTCTTTCGTTGAAGTCGAAGGCGGCTAAGAAGAGCTGATCGTAGCAGTGCAGCGGCGCTCGCCTCGGCTTCGTGGCCGGCCGCTGCAGTGAACGTCCAGTGATGTCGCCGATGAGACAACGGGCCGTCATGGAGGCCAAAGCGCAAAAGCGGCTTCGCAAATTCCTGCGCTGAGCTTTCTTCAGCCCGCCGGCCAAGACAGAACTTTCGGACTTTCGGTGGAGCGTCAGGCAGCGCGGCACAGCCGTCGCCGCGGTGGGAGGAACCAAATCAACCTTGGGATGTTGGTCCGGCTCTCACAGCGAGGTCTGGCAGTGCTCCACTTTGCCATTTCCGCAATCTTGGTCTGGCTGGCGCTCAACATCGCCTTCGTGGTGCTCCGGCTGCGGGCCGCCTGCGAGTCCGCAACGCCCCGCATCGACAGGCCCAGCCGCCCCTATCCCCAGGGCTATCGCATTTGAGAGTTTTTCCCTGCGGCCATCCTTCGAGACGCCCGCTTGAGGCGGGCTCCTCAGGATGAGGTCGGAGTGCGCGGCAGCAGTTTCAACGGGCACTGACCTGATTAGCCTCATCCTGAGGAGGCGCGTCAGCGCCGTCTCGAAGGACGAGGCGTGCGCGCAGACCGCCGCCACAAGTCATATGCGGTAGCCCTGCTCCTATCCCCTGGGTCGTTCCCGTCCGCCATCGTCTCGGACAGTGAGGGTCGATTGAGCGGTTGCCTGCGGTGCCCCGCCCAGCCGCCGCAACCTAATTCTGCGTCCGCTTCTGGGACCCCATCCCGGGACTGGTTCCGTAGCTGGGCGTCCCCGTTCCCTTGAAGGCTCCGCCCATCGTATCCGATCCGGAGTTGGTGCCCGTGCCGCTGCGGGTCGCGGACGTGGGCTGAGTACCCGATGGCTGGTCCTTGGTTCCTTGCGCCGAGGCCACGGAGCTTCCGATTGTCAACGCCACGACGAGGCTTAACGTCCTGATCATACTGCTCAACTTTCCCTGCTTGTTTCTAGCCCTGAGCCGCCTGACCATTGGCCAGGGCATTGCGCGGCCGCCCGTTCGGGCTGGTCCCTCCGTTAAACCCTATCTTAGCCCCCGCTGGCTAGGATCAATCTCCAAGCCTGCTCGTATTTTCGCCTTGCCCTAATTCGCCTGAAACCGGATGAGATTACTGCGACCAAGCCTTCCGTTTGCGGCGCTCGTGCTTGCGAGCATGTTGGCGTTTGGGCTGGCGGGCCATTTCGCCGCGGAGGCCGTCATCCGCCATCAACAGGCGCATCAGCTCAACGAGCTGACCGAGGTCGTTCTGCGCCGATCGGAGCTTGCCGTCGATTTTGCCGCGGGCAGCCTGGACGAACTCGCGCGGCGCAATTTCGCCAGCTGCGAGCCGGCGGCGCTGCAAGCCATCCGTCTGCACGTCTACCAGCGCTCGGCGATCAAGGACGTCCGCCTGGTCAAGCCGAACGGCTCGGTGATCTGCTCGGCCTATTCCGAGACGCTCGAATTCGACAAGGGATGGGTGGACCGCCGCGACATGCTGCCTTCGCGCGACAAGACGCTTTCGCTGTTCCGCGTCGAGCAGTTCGGCGGCGACGCCTTGGGCGTGCTCAGGGACGTCGATGGCAGCTCCGCTCTGGTCGCCATTGTCGGCATCAATGCCAGCCTGTTCGATATCATGCCGGCCGAGCTGCGCGCGCACAGCCAGGTGATCCTCGCCTTGAGCAATGGCGAGAAGCTCGGCGAATTCCAGACCGACGCCGGCAAGTCTCTGCCGGCGCCGATCAGCTTCGAGCGGACGTCCGCTCGGCTGCCGCTTCATGTCACGATCCAGCTCGAGCACGCGGTGCTGTCGAGCTGGAATAACGAGGCCTATTGGCCTACGCTCGCAGTGGCCCTCGGACTTGGCGCGATCTTCGGTATCCTGCTGGCACGCAGCCGTCGCATGGAGGGGCCAGTCGCCGATCTCGACCGGGCGCTGACGGCCGGCGAATTCAAGCCATATTACCAACCCATCTTCGACCTCCGGACCGGTCGGATCAAGGGTTGCGAGATTCTGGTTCGCTGGCTGCGCCGCGATGGCTCGGTCGTCCCGCCGATGAATTTCATTCCGCTCGCCGAATCCAGCGGACGCATCCAGGCGATGACCTGGCAGATCCTGGGATCGGCGCTCACCGAGCTCAGGCCATTGCTCAGGGCCGACAAGAATTTCAAGCTGTCGCTGAACGTCGTGCCCAAGCACCTCCTGAGTGCGGGCTTCGTCGAAACGCTGCGGCGCACGGTTCTGACCGCACGCATCTCCGCGCGCCAGATCGTGGTCGAGATCACCGAGCGCGACGAATTGGATGATCTCGCGCGCGCCGCTTCGGTCGTGGCCGAGCTGCGGGACCGCGGCTTCCGCGTCGCCATCGACGACGTCGGCGTCGGCCATAGCGGACTGTCGCGGCTGAAGGGCCTCGGCGCCGATACGATCAAGATCGACAAGTTCTTCGTGGACACGATCACGGTGGACGCATCGACGACCACGATCGTAGAAATGCTGGTGGCGCTCGCGAAAGACCTCAATATGAGCGTGGTCGCGGAAGGCATCGAGACCGAGGAGCAGCTACGCGCATTGCTCGCCTCCGGCGTCGAGGAAGGCCAAGGCTATCTGGTTGCGCCACCCCTGCCCGCCGCCAAATTCAATGAGCTCCTCGAGTCGCGCCGGGTTGCGCAGTCGGGCGCGGCGACATCCGGTACGACGGCTTTGGTGGCCTGACTGGCCGGCGCTCATAGCCGCCGAGGCTTTAACGATACTTTCTAACGATATTTTCCGCTTTCAAACCGGAGCGGCGAGCAAGCTTGTATGTTGGAGCCATGCGCAGGAGCCACCTCATAACAGCCGCGAGCATCTGTCTGGCGCTGATCGTCTATGCCACGCTGGCGAAGCTGTCGGGACGGCCCGCGCTGTTGGGGCACCACGAGGCCTATTGGGTCGTCGTGATCGAGCGCTTCAGCGCCTATGGCCTGCTCGGCTTCCTGCTGTCGTTCCTGCTGCCGGGACGGTTCAGCCTGGCATGCTCGCTCGTCATCGCGGTCGCCATGGGGCTGGAGCTGATGCAAGCGTTCATACCCGACCGCGATCCAGGCTTTCTCGACGTGCTGCAGAAGGCGGCAGGAGGCACCGTGGGCGTCATGCTCGCACAGATGATCCTGGCGTTCCTGCCCAGACCACCGTCCTGAAGCGGCGAGCCTTTGCCTCCGCGGAATGACCGGGCGCCACGCTCCTCACTTCATCATCTGACCGCGCAACTCACCGCCTGGGTTCGCGGCGGTGTGAATGTTCGCGTACCATTTTCCGCCCAACAGATCTGCCGCCTGCGCGTCGGTGAGGGTGGCGCTGCCTTGGATCGGGCTTTGCGCCGTCTTGAACGGCAGAGCGATGCCGGCATTCTTTCCGGCCTCGCCGGGGCCGTGAAAATGCGCTCCCATCGCCGGTCCCGTCAGCCCGGTAAAGGTGACGACGTAGGTCAGGACCTTCGTTTCAGTGTCGTAGCTCGCCTCCGCCTTGCCCGATCCGGTCGAGCTGTTCGGCGGCACCTCGTTGCTTCCCTTGAGTTCCGCTTGCAGCTTCACGACCTCCGCACCGGCCGTTCCGCTCGTCGCGCTGACGCCTCCGACCAGCGCCAGCGCTCCCAACAGTGCCACGGACCGTCGACACACGGCTTTGCTCATGCACTTCCTCCTGCGGATTCTGCTCGTCCCGCGATGAAAACACCGAGGACTGCCGGACATTCCACACAGAGCTTATGCTGATTCGGGACAACGCTTGCGGGAATTAGACCTTCGCAGGCGCGTCACGCGTCGGCTCAAGCCGCCCCGCGCCTCGTGTGACGCCCGGAGGGAACCAGGAGCTCGGCCATCTGGCGGTGGGTGTCGTGCAGCGCTTCAATGGCGCAGTCGAGATCGAAATCCGCCTCGCGAACCGACGCGAAGAACTTGGCCGTCAGTGCCAGATCGAGCTTGACGCGCGTTGCGCCGTCGCGGCTCTTGCGACGATCGAGCGACAGATGGATGGCGCGGTTCCGGGCTTCCGTTGCACCGCAGCCGCAAAGCGCGCCGAGCTCGTCATATGTCATCCAGATTTGAGGCATGTTCTTCCACCACACTCGATCGATCGCGGACTGGATAGCTCTCGCTTCTAAAGGCAGAGTTGCTGCAGCGCGAATTCGAGACAACAACGTCAATGCGATGCTAACCGGGCGGCAGGCGCGAATGGAATTGCGCGGAATTGTTGCCGATCCGGTTTTACTTCGGCGAACCCGTCGTGAACCGATGCCGCGGCCGTGAACGGCTGTCGAGCCTCTTGGGCAGCTTGTCGGCTTTGAGCTTGACGACCGCGCCCCGGGCGTCGGGAGCCGGCGCCTCTTCCTGGCTGTAGATCAACGTTACTTCGAAGCTCACGTCGGGCGCTTCGCGGGCCGTTCCCGAGCAGGTCGCCATCGCACCACTATAGACGCCGGAGAGCTCGACCTCGACCTCGTCGAGCCCGAACACGGTCGGCGGCCCGTCGGCATGTCGCCGCGTGGTCAGGACGGCCGTGAAATGCCGGTCGTCCTCGAACTGATAGGAGCCGCCATAGTTGAAGAAGCTGTCGCTGCCCGAGATTCGTCCCTGGGCCAGATGCACGATACCCGTGCCTTGCGCGTGCGCGGTTCTGAACCACGCCGCGTATTTGCCCTCTTTCAGCATGGAAACATCCACCCGTGATTTCCATGCGTATTTGCAACGAAGCTCGAGGCGCGACAATGACCGACACGGCGAGCATTCCGCCACGGTTAATGCCCTGCAAAACCAATCCGTCAATTGCTGCAGGGCGCCGCGAGGTGGTGCCCGCAGCACCGTCAAAACAATTCGATGCCGTCGTCGGCAGCCTCGACAGCCTCGGCCCGGCATGCGGTGGCAACCGAGGTCAGCCCGAGCGTCTGCAGGAACTGGCGGTGGACGTCCCGCTCGCGCTCCATCGTGTAGCGCGCAAACAGCGCATCGAGCATCGCTTCGTCCTGCGCTTGCGGCCGCGGCTTCTGGCCGCCCGCGCTCGCGGTCTCGAGCCGCGCAGCGACCGCGGGCAACGCCGCGGAACCTTCGCCGAGCGTGCTCATCAGGCCTTGCGCCGAATTCATCAGCCGCTCGAATTCCGCACCTTCATCGACGAGCCGGCTCATCAGCTTGCCGAGCCGTTCATTGCCGGCCTCGACCTCGCGCAGCGCCTGGAGAATCTGCGGCTCGAGCTGAGTGAGCCGGGTGGGATCGCCCTGCACGCGGAGCTGCTTCAGCTCCCTCGCCGAGCGCTCGATACCGTCGAGCACGGGCCTCAAGCGTCCCGCGCCCAGCGAGACCTGGTCGGAGGTGGCCTTCAGCTCGTTGGCGATGACGACGAAGGCGCTGCCGCGGCTGCCGAGATGGCTGGCCTTGAGGCCCGCATTCATGCCGATCAGCGTGATGTCGACGGTCGCCTCGGCGAGCCCGGCGATCGCCTGGCGAAATTTGGTCAGCGTGTCCTCGACGATCGCGAGCGCCTCGTCGACCGAGCGGCCGGCGCCTTCGCAGGTCGTAATCAGCGTCGAGGCGTGCGCCAGCGTCTGCTTGATGCGCGCCAGGAACGAGGACGCGCCGCCGTCCTCGCCGCCGAACAGCGTGCGGCCATGACCGACGACACTGCCCGCATCGTGCAGGATGGCGGTCAGCGCGCGAACGATCTGGCCGATGTCGCCGCCGAACTCGCGCTGGGCATCCCTGAGCTGGGCCGCCTGCAATTGACAGATCGTGCGCGCGCCGTCCTCGCTCGCGACAGGTTCGGGAACGAGGCTCGGGGCGGGCCCCGAAGCGAGGCTGAGGCCGTGAGCGACATGCTCCAGGCGCTGGCGCGTGCTGTCGCCGGCCTGCAAGGAGATGATCGCGCTGCCGACCGCCTCGGCGATCTTCCTGGTGCTGGCGCTCGCGAGATCGGCGAGATGGCTGCTGTTGCTGCGCTGATCGCGCAATCCGGCATAGGCGGAGCCGAGCTCGGCGCTCTCCGCCGCCAGTTGATTGCGGTAACGGCCCTCGAACTCCTTCTGCCGGCCGGATGCGGTGGCGACCGCCTCGGACAGCCGCTGCTGATCGCGCGCGCAGCCCTCGATCGCGCCCTGCACCGCCTTGCCGAGATCGTAAGCCTCCTGCGTGAAGGCGAGGAAGCCCTCGCGATCGCCGTCGAGCGAAGCCGCCTCGATCCGCGCGCTGCGGGCGATGATGGTGATCATCTGGATGTGCTTGAACAGCGGCTTGAGCAAAGCAGACGCCTCCGCCGTGCTCTTGCCGATGGTCTCGAGCAGGGCGGTCTCGGCCGGCAGCGCCTGCGCCAGCTCGCTGAGCCGCGCAGCGATCTCCTGCAGCGCCGTCGCGGCGCCCTCGATCTCTGCGCCGGAGAGCTCGGCGGAAAGCGCCGCGAGACCCTGGTTCAGCTCCTTGAAGATGAGATGGCCGCGTCCGAGCTCGTGGCCGACGCGCGCGAACACGTCCTCGATGCGCGAGGAGACGCCCTCGATCCCTGCGATCGCCTCGGTGAACGTATTGGCTGGAATGAGCGACATTGCCGTCAGCCTGCCACCGCGGGATGTCCGGCCTGGTACCAGAGCATGATCTCGCGCGGGATCTGGTGCAGCGAAACGATCTTCTCGACACCGCCATGGGCGATGGCTTCCTTGGGCATGCCGAACACCACGGAGCTGTCTTCATCCTGCGCGCGCGTCGCGGCGCCGAGCTTCTTCATCTCCAGCATGCCGCGCGCGCCGTCATCGCCCATGCCGGTCATGATGACGCCGAGCGCGTTGGCGCCGGCATGCTGGGCGGCGGAGCGGAATAGCACGTCGACGGAAGGGCGATGCCGCGACACCGGCGGGCCGTCCTTGATCGCGATCTGGTAGCGCAGGCCGATGCGCTGCAGCAGCATGTGCCGCGCGCCGGGTGCGATATAGGCCCAGCCCGGCAGCACCGGCTCTCCGTCCTCGGCCTCCTTGACCCTGATCTGGCAGATGCCGTCGAGACGCCTGGCAAAGGCGGCGGTAAAGCCCGCAGGCATGTGCTGGACGATGAGAAGCGGCGGGCAATGCGGCGGCAGCATCTCGAGGACGTCGTTGAGCGCTTCGGTGCCGCCGGTCGATGCGCCGATGCACACGATGCGTTCCGTGGTCGGCCGCACCCTGCCCTGCACCGGCGGCGGGATGATGGCATCGGCGGTCAGCTTCTTCTCGATGGCGCGGCGCTCCGCCCGTGGACGCACCCGGGCGCGCGCGGCCGACTTCACGGCCTCGCGCAGCCGCGTCGAGCATTCGAGCAGCGCCTGCCGCGTGTCGATCTTCGGCTTCGGCACGATGTCGACGGCACCGGCCTCGAACGCCTCGAACATCACGTTCGAGCCTTCTTCCGTCAGCGAGGAGCAGATGATCACCGGGATCGGATGCTGCGCCATGATCTTGCGCAGGAAGGTCAGGCCGTCCATGCGCGGCATTTCGAGATCGAGGATGATGACGTCGGGCAGCTCCTTCTCGAGCCGCCTGGCTGCAACGAACGGGTCGGACGCCGTCGCCATCACCTCGATTTCGGGATCTTCGGACAGGATCGTCAGCAGGATTTGGCGCACCGACGCCGAATCGTCCACGATCAGCACGCGAACTTTCTCCCTCGGCATTGTCGTTGCGCTCCGCCTAGACCTGGAAGATGGTTGGCTGAACCTGCTTCAGCCCGGGCACCGCACTGTGAATCATCGACTCCGAATGCCCGACCAGCAGATAGCCGCCCGGACGCAAATGGCCGCACAATTGCTCGACCACCTTGCGCTGGGTCTCGCGCTCGAAATAGATCAGGACGTTGCGGCAGAAGATGATGTCGACGTCACGATCGACGGGATAGGACTTGTCCATGAGGTTCATCCTCATGAAGTGCGTCACGCGCCGCAGCTCGGGTATGATCCGCACTTCGCCGCGCGATTTGTCGCGCGAGGACGAGAAATAGCGTTTCACGAACGGCTCCGGCACCGGCGCGAGCACGTCGCGGGTGTAGATCGCCGTCCTGGCGAGGCGTAGCACCGCCGTCGAGATGTCGGTGCCGAGGATGCGATACTGGAAGCGCGAGCCGTTCCGCGTCATGTCGTCCAGCACCATCGCGGTGGTGTAGGCCTCCATGCCGGTGGAGCTCGCCGAGCTCCAGATCTTCAGGTTGGCATCCTTGCGTCCATGCGATCTGAGCAAAGCGGGGACCGCGACCCTCATGAACGTGAAGTGCTGCGGCTCGCGGAAGAAGTCGGTCTTGTTGGTCGTCACCACATCGATGAGATGGGTCAGCTCGGTCTCGAAATGATCAACCTCGAACAGGTTGTCGACATATTCATTGAGGCCGGAGAAGTTCAGCGCACGCACGCGCTTGTGCAGCCGCCCCTCCAGCATCAGCCGCTTGCCCTGCGGCAACTTGATGCCGACCTGGCTCTCGATCAATTCGGCGATGGTCCGGAAATGGCGGTCGGACAGATGCACGGCCGTATCCTGCAGGGCGGGCATCATGGCCACACGCTCCGGTCCAGGATGACCGCCTGCACTGAATGTGGGGCCATCCTGGCCATCTTGAATCCTACACGTCTACGCAATGACTGAAGATGGATCGGCCCCAAATTGGGAGGCCGATCCCACAAAGACAATCAGCGCTGGAAATCGGCGTCCCGGTCGTCTTCGCCGTCGTTCATGTCGAAAGCAAAGCCGCCGCCGCCGGCGACCTTCAGCGTGCGGGCCGGCTTGGCCTGCGGCTTCTTGGCCGGACGCTCGGCCGCCGCCATGGTGGCTGCCATGGTGGCTGACTTGGCGCGCAGCTGGTTGACCGCGCGGTCGATCGGCGCGGCCGCCTGGCTCTTTGCGCCCTGCTCGATGCGGAAATAGGCGATGGTCGACTGCAGCTGCTCGGCCTGCGAGGCGAGCTCCTCCGAGGTCGAGGACACCTGCTCGGATGCGCTGGCGTTCTGCTGGCCGACCTTGTCGAGCTGCTGGATCGCCTGGTTGATCTGGGCCGAACCGACGTCCTGCTCGCGGCAGGCCGCGGTGATCTCCTCGACCAGCTCGGCCGTCTTCTTGATGTCGGGAACGAGCTTCGCCAGCATCGCGCCGGCCTCCTGCGCGACCTTCACCGTATCGGCCGAGAGCGTGCCGATCTCGGCCGCGGCCGCCTGGCTGCGTTCGGCGAGCTTGCGCACTTCGGAGGCGACCACTGCAAAGCCCTTGCCGTGCTCGCCGGCACGCGCGGCTTCGACCGCCGCGTTGAGCGCGAGCAGGTCGGTCTGGCGCGCGATCTCCTGCACGATCGTGATCTTCTCGGCGATGGTCTGCATCGCGTTGACCGCGCGGCCCACGGCGGCGCCGGAGGCTTCCGCGTCCTTGGCGGACTGCGCGGCGATCTTCTCGGTCTGGTTGGCGTTGTCCGCGTTCTGCTTCACGTTGGAGGCCATCTCCTCCATCGAGGAGGAGGCCTCCTCGGCGGACGAGGCCTGCTCGGTCGCACCCTGCGACAGCTGCTCGGCGCTGGCGGAGAGCTCCTGGCTGCCGGCGGAGACGTTCTGCGCCGCGGTCAGCGCTTCCGACACGATCTGCCGGAGCTTCTCGACCATGCGCTCGAGCGCGAGACCCAGCGTGTCCTTGTCCGACAGCGGCTTGGCTTCGACCATGAGATTGCCTTTTGCGATCTCGTTGGCGACCGCCGCCGTGGCATTCAGGTTCACCGTCATCGCATTCAGCGACTTGATGAGGTCGCCGATCTCGTCATTGCTGGAGGACTCGATCTTGCGGCTGAGATCGCCGATCGCAACTGCATCGGCAAGCCCGACGGCCTGCCCCAGCGAGCGGCTGATATTGAGCGCGATCCAGGTCGCGGCAACGGCAGCGATCACGAGCGAGGCGAGAACCAGGCTCATCAGTATGATCTCCGCGCGGGAGCCATCCTGCCTGGCCTGCTCGGCCTGGTCCGCCATGTTCTTCTTGACGTTCAGGATGTAAGCGTTGGCCGCGTCCAGCGCGTCCGCGACAACCTTGCGGCCGTCATGCATCGAACGATCCATCGCCTTGGCCTTGTCGGTCCTGGCCAGCTTGACCGTCTCATCCTGATAGGCATTCATCTTGGAATACGCAGCAGAGAAGCCGTCGATCAGCTTCTTGCCGTTTTCCGAGGCCGCGGCGTGGATTTCCTCCTTGAGCTTCAGCAGCTGCTCACGGGTCTTGGCGAGGTCCGCGACGAACTGGTCATATTCGGCGTCCGAAGCCAGGATGGAGTTCTTCTCGGCGCGAAGCTGAAAGAGGATACCCTCCTTGAGCCCGGAGGCCTTCTCCATGCGGCCCGCGCGGCTCACCAGACTTTCGGTGGTGCCGACCATGTCGGCCAGCTTCATGTAACCGACCGCGCCGGCGATGATGGATAACAGGATGACGACGCCGAACGCGCTGGCAAGCTTGGCTTTGACGGTGAATCTCATGTCAGTCTCGTTGGTTCGAATTGGGGTGCTTACGCTTGACCACGCTTCACTCTCGCAAACTCAGGCGGCGCGCGGCGCGTCCGCACCGGCGTCGCGCCCTTCCGGAATCTTGTCGTTCGCCATCAGCTTGGCGAGGTCGAAGATGACGACGAACTTCTCGCCCTTGCGGCCGATGCCGGCGGCATAATCGGATTGCCATTTGCCGCCGACCTCGGGGATGGGCTCGATCGCCTGCTCGTCGATGTCGGTGACCTCGAATACGCAATCGGCGACGAAGCCGACGCCGACCAGGCGGTCCTTCATCGGCAC
The DNA here is from genome assembly GCF_053629095.1 of Bradyrhizobium sp. USDA 372. Lineage (NCBI taxonomy): Bacteria > Pseudomonadati > Pseudomonadota > Alphaproteobacteria > Hyphomicrobiales > Nitrobacteraceae > Bradyrhizobium > Bradyrhizobium sp. USDA 372. The sequence goes on from NZ_JBRJHR010000001.1 coordinate 2,575,184, forward strand.
GTCGAGGATGATGATGCGGGTGGCTTCGGTGGCCGGCACGCTCGGCAGGCCGAGCTTGGTCCGGAGGTCGACGATCGGATAGCCGCTGCCGCGCACGTCGATCATGCCGAGCAGGAAGTTCGGGGCGTGCGGAAGCCGCGAGATCGGCCGCATGTCGAGGATCTCACGGACATTGCGGATGCTGATGCCGAACGTCTCGCCGGCGAGCCCGAGCGTCAGATATTGCGAGGTTGCGGCCATGATGGAGTCCAGGGATCCGGAGGTTGGCAAATGAATGCGGTCCGGCGTAAGAGCCGGACCGGCTGATCAGCGTTGGAACTCGGCGTCGCGCTCGTCCTCGCCGTCATGCATGTCGAAGGCGAAGCCGCCGCCACCGGCGACCTTCATCGCACGGGCCGGCTTGCGAACGGGGGCCGGCTTCCTGGTGCCGCGATCCGCCGCCGCCATGTGCGCGGCTTTGGCCCGCAGCTGGCTGACAGCGCGGTCGATCGGCGCGGGCGAAGCAGCTTCCTCCCGCCCGGCATGCTCGATGCGGAAGAACGAGATGGTGGACTGGAGCTGCTCGGCTTGCGAAGCGAGCTCCTCGGAGGTCGAGGATACCTGCTCGGAGGCGCTGGCGTTCTGCTGACCGACCTTGTCGAGCTGCTGGATCGCCTGATTGATCTGGGCCGAGCCGACGTCCTGCTCGCGGCAGGCCGCGGTGATCTCCTGCACCAGCTCCGCGGTCTTCTTGATGTCGGGCACGAGCTTGGACAGCATTTGTCCCGCCTCCTGCGCGACCTTCACGCTCTCGCTCGACAGCGTGCCGATCTCGGCGGCCGCGGCCTGGCTGCGCTCGGCAAGCTTGCGCACCTCGGAGGCGACGACGGCAAAGCCCTTGCCGTGCTCGCCGGCGCGCGCGGCCTCGACAGCGGCGTTGAGCGCGAGCAAATCGGTCTGCCGCGCAATCTCCTGCACGATCGTGATCTTCTCCGCGATCGTCTGCATGGCCTCGACCGCGCGGCTCACCGCAGCGCCGCTGGCTTCCGCGTCCTTCGCCGACTGACCCGCAATCTTCTCGGTCTGGTTGGCATTGTCGGCGTTTTGCTTGACGTTGGACGCCATCTCCTCCATCGAGGACGACGCCTCTTCCGCCGAGGAGGCCTGCTCGGTCGCGCCCTGCGATAGCTGCTCGGCGCTTGCCGAGAGCTCCTGGCTGCCGGCGGAGACGTTCTGCGCGGCTGTGAGCGCCTCGGAGACGATCTGCCGAAGCTTCTCGACCATGAGGTTGAGCGATTTGACGAGATCTCCGATTTCGTCGTTGCTGCCGGTGTTGATGGTCTGGCTCAGATCTCCCGCCGCGACCGCGCCGGCGAGACCAACCGCGCGGCCAAGCCCGCGGGCGATGCTGACGGAGATCCAGACTGCCGCGATGATGCCGATCGCGAGCGAGCCGAGAACGAATGCGATCAGCATGAACTGCGCTCTGCTGCTCTCCTCGCGGGCATGGGCCGTCTGCTCGTCCATCGCCGTCTTCACGTAAGCGATATAGGCCTCGGCAGCCTCCATCGATTCCCCAACGGCGCTGCGGACGGACGTCATCGACAGCTCCGTCGCCTTGACCTTGTCGGTCTTCGCAACCTTGAGCGTGTCGTCTTCCACCACGTTCATGCGGGCGTAGGCGGTGCCGAACCGTTCCAGAAGCTTCTTTCCTTCCGGCGTCGCCACCGCGTAAATCTCGTCCTTCGTCTTGAGGACACCACTGCGCAGCTTGGCGATCTCCGCGAGGAACCTCTCGGATTCCGACTCGGGCACAAGGATCGCGTTCTTTTCCGCGCGGACCTGGAACAGGATGCCTTTTTCAAGGTCGGCGGCATGCGCTATTCGTGAAGCACGCGAGACCAGCCCCTCTGCGGCGACGATCATGTCGTTGAGCTTCACGTACGCAACGCCGCCTGCGGCCATGGACAGCACCAGGACGACGCCAAACGCGCTTGCAAGCTTAGCCTTGACCGTAAATCGCATGTGCAGCCCCTCAGCCCCTCAATCTTGCGATTGGATTTGCTTTCAATTCAGAATGCGTTCCATGTTCGGAACGATGACGAACTCTTCACGCCACTTCGCGATGAAGCGGATGAATTCCGGCTTCCAGTGCATGCCGACGCGCGGCGTCTGCTGCACGTCGGTCTGCGAGATCTCCGTGACCTCGTAGACCTTGTCGGCGGTGACGCCGACCAGAACCGGCTCTCCGTCCAGCTCGAGCTCGATGACGACGATGCGCGTGTCGGCCGAGTTGTCGAGCTGCGGCATGCCGAAGCGAATGCGCAGGTCGGCGAGCGGAATGACGTTGCCGCGCACGTTGATCACGCTGGGAACGAAGGCGCGCGCGCCGGCCACCCTGGTCACGGGGACGGGATCGATGATCTCGCGCACGAGACCGGCGTCGAGCGCAAACTTCTCCTCACCGAGGCCGATCATCACGACCTGCATCGCGCCGGACTGATGCTCGCCCGCCAAACCGTCGTTCATCACGCCGCCTCGCTGATATGCTGCTTCTCGACCTTCGACTGCGCCATTGCGACGAGCTGCGCGACGTCGAGGATCAACGCGGCCGTGCCGTCACCCAGAATCGTCGCGCCGGAGAAGATGGTGACGTCGGAGTGCAGCTTGGACAGCGACTTGATCACGGTCTGGTGGTTGCCGATGATCTGGTCGGCGACGAGGCCGACGCGGGTCTCGCCGGTCGAGATGATGATCGTCTTCTGATGCCGGTCCGGCGCGCCGGAGGCGGCCATCAGCTCGCGCAGGCGCAGGAAGGGCACGAGATTGCCGCGCACGTTGAGGAAGTTGCGGCCGCGCGAACGCTCGTCCTCGGCCGTCAGCTCGACGCATTCCTCGACCGCCGACAGCGGAATGATGTAACGGCCTTCGCCGACGCGGATCAGGAGGCCCTCGATGATCGCGAGCGTGAGCGGCAGGCGCAGCGTCACAATGGTGCCCTGGCCCGGGCGGGTCGACAGGTCGATCGAGCCGCGCATGTTCTCGATGGTGCGCTTGACCACGTCCATGCCGACGCCGCGACCCGACAGCGCCGAGATGGTCTGCGCGGTCGAGAAGCCCGGGTGGAACAGGAATTGGTGAATCTCGTGATCGCTGAGCACGGCACCGGCTGCGATCAGCCCATGCTCTTCCGCCTTCGCGCGGATGCGCGCGGTATTGAGACCACCGCCATTGTCCTTCACGGTGACCAGCACCTGGGCGCCGGAATGCACGGCGGCGAGCTCGATCCGGCCCTGCTCGGTCTTGCCACTGGCGGCGCGCGTGGCGGTGTCCTCGACGCCGTGGTCGATGGCGTTGCGGATCAGATGCACCAGCGGATCGGCCAGGGCCTCGATCATGGTCTTGTCGAGCTCGGTATCCTCGCCGGAGGTGACGAATTCGACCGGCTTTGACAGACCCCGCGACAGATCGTGCACGAGGCGGCGGAAGCGGCCGAACAAGGAGCCGATCGGCACCATGCGCGCACCCATCGTGGTGTCGCGCAGGGACGAGGCAAGGCGCTCGATCTCCTCGGCGATCATCTTGATCGAGAGGTCGGAGCCGGAGGCGGCGAGCTGGGTCAGCCGCGCCTGGGCGATGACGAGCTCGCCAACGCGGTCCATCAGCTCGTCGAGGCGCTCGGCCTGGACGCGAACGGTGGCGATGCTACGCTCTTGCTTGGCGTCCTCGCGGCGGGCGGGTGCCGCCTCGCGCTTGACGTCCGGCTTGACGTCCGACTTGACGTCCGGCTTGGCCTCGAACTCGGGCTCGGCCCTTGCGGCGGGCAACTCGGCGATGGCCTCCACCACAGGCGCAGCCATTTCGGCCATCGCCGGCTCTTCGTCGAGCAGCTGGAACAGCGGGGCCGGCGCGGGCGCTTCAACATGCTCCAGAGGCGAGAGCGTCAGCTTCATCTCGTCCTGGACGAACATGAAGACGTCGTCGATCGCATCCTTGTCGCAGGCCGCGTGCAGCTTGACGTCCCACTTCAGATAGCAGTCTTCCGGATCCATCTCGTCGAGGAACGGGATGCCGTCGGTGACGGGCACGACGAAGCAGGGACCGAGCTTGCAGAGATCTTCCAACAGGTCGAGCGGATTCGAGCCGTTGCGCAGGATGTGGGATTCGAACTCCAGATAGAGGTGCCAGCCGGCCTGCTTGCTCTCGGCAGGCGCCAGCGGAGGGGCCTCGACCTCAAGGGCGACGGGCATGTCGGCCGCGACGAAGCGCTTGAGGTCGTCGAGGATGGCTTCGCCGATGATGTCGTCGGTCGACTGAGGATCCTCGATCAATGCGCGGATGTAGTCCTTGGCGGCGAGCGCGACCGAGATCAGCTCCTGCGTCGGCTTGATCTCGCCCTTGCGGACGCGGTCGAAGGCGGTCTCGAATTCGTGAGTGAAGGAGGCGACCTTGTCGAAGCCGAACATGGCGCCCGACCCCTTGATCGTGTGCAGGGCGCGGAAGGCGGAATCGACCAGCTCGCGGTCGTCTGGACGCTGGCCGAGATCGAGCAAGGCGCCTTCAAGAACTTCGAAGAGCTCGCTGGCTTCCTGACGAAAGACCTCGGTCGGGTCCATTGCGCTCATGTGCGCACCAGCTTGCCGACCACGGCGAGCAATTGTTCAGGCTTGAAAGGCTTGGTGATCCAGCCGGTGGCGCCGGCGCTCTTGGCTTCCTGCTTCACGGTGTCGTTGGATTCGGTGGTCAGGAACACGATGGGCATGCCGACCGCACTCGGCAGCTTGCGCAATGCGCGGATCAGCTCCAGCCCGTTCATGACGGGCATGTTGAGGTCGGTGATGACGAGGTCGAGCTTGCCGGCCTGCGCCTTGGCGAGCCCTTGCGCGCCGTCGCCGGCCTCGATCACGTTGTGACCGGCCGGCTCGAGCACGACCTTGATCATTTGCCGAATGCTGGGAGAATCATCGACGGTCAAAATCGTGGCCATCAGGTGCCATCTTTCTTTTGTGGGAAATGCTGATCGATCATCGCCTCGCTGGCGAAGCCGGCGCGGCGAAGGGTGTTGCGCAAAGATTGTGAAAAGGAGGTCAGGACGACCGGACGGCCCTGGGCCTCGCCGGTCTTGGCGGTCGACAGCAGAAGCTGGATCGAGGTCACGTCGGCCTTGTCGACGCTGGAACAGTCGATCTCGAGCCGCTCCTGGCGGCCGAATGCCTCGCGAATGAGATCATAGACATTGCGGATCGCCGCAATGCTGCAATCGGCGGGCAACCGCAGCGACCACTTCGGCTCCGTGGGGTTGAGCGACATCGCAGCATCCGCCTTTGCTAAAATTCCACTACTCGTTTGACGCGAATCCGGTGAGCAAACTCCTAACGCGGGCATCCGTACAACTACGGGTCACATTCTTCCGGAATTCGCGCAACCGCATGCAGATGTGCACAACCTGCCCACATTGTGGGCTGGACACGCACATCCGCGTCGAATTTGCTTCGTGTTAAATCCGCTTCGGTAATGGCGCGGGTTCGTGCCTTTGCCAGCGAACAGAGCCCGATGCTCACCCAAGCGCTCCTGGTTGACGACAGCCGCTCCGTCCTCAACTTCCTGAAACGCCACATCGAGGCTGAAGGTCTGGTCGAGGCCACCACCTTCCTCGATCCCGTGGAGGCGCTGGCCTGCGCCCAGGAGCGCGCCTTCGATCTGGTGCTGGTTGACTACGAGATGCCGCACATGGACGGCATCAGCTTCATCCGCACCTTCCGCAGGCTTCCCGGCCGCGCCGACATCCCGATCGCGATGATCACCTCGCGTCAGACCGATGACGTGAAGATGGAAGCGCTGCAGGCCGGTGCAACCGATTTCCTGCCCAAGCAGCCGCAGAGCGTCGAGATGACGGTGCGCCTGCGGAATTTGGTTCAGCTTGGTACAGCCGTACGCAAGCTGAACGACCGCGCCGCACATCTGGCCAGCGAAGTCACGATCGCGACACGAAAGCTCGGCGAGCGCGAGGAGGAGATCATCCTGCGGCTCGCGCTCGCGGTCGAATACCGCGACAACGACACCGGCGAGCACACGCTGCGGGTCGCCCGCTATAGCCGCATCATCGCCGAGCAGCTCGGCCTGCCGGCCCGGCTCTGCCGCGACATCTATCTCGCCGCCCCCCTGCACGACGTCGGCAAGGTCGCCATTCCCGACAAGATCCTGCTCAAGCCGGGCAGGCTCACCGAGGCGGAGATGGCGGTGATCCGGACGCATGCGACGATCGGCGAGCGCATCCTGGCCGATTCCAGCTGCGAGCTGATCCGGCTCGGCGCGCAAATTGCTGCAGGCCATCACGAACGCTGGGACGGCGCAGGCTATCCGAGCGGCCTGAAGGCGGATGAAATCCCGATCGCCGCGCGCGTGGTGGCGGTCGCCGACGTCTTCGACGCCCTGACGACGCGGCGGCCGTATAAGGAACCGATGCCGCTCGAGGTCGCGCGCGGCTACCTGGTCGAGAACGCAGGGCGCCAGTTCGATCCGGCCTGCGTGACGGCTTTCCTGTCGCGCTGGGACGAGGTGGTCGAGATCGCCGGCGCTCCGCGAACGATTCCTTTGCCGAGCGCCGAGGCCCCGCTCGCTCCCAGTCAGGAGAGTGCGGCGGAAATCTCTTCAGACGAGGACACCCCGACCGAGGCCGTCCCGACCGCCTGACCCGATCAATCCGCCAACATCTTGCCGCGGCTTGACATTTTTCTCCGGTCGCCGGCTTGAACCTGTTCCTGCTAAAGTGGCACCAAGACCTATGAGTGATTCTGGTCACACTTGCCCCGGCGCCGTGCTGCTAGGCATCGAACCAGGACGGGGCACCAGAGCATCGTCGAATTGGATGAGAATTCCCATGAAAAGCCTGATCGGCGCCTGTGTCGGCGCATTCTGCCTTGCGGCCCCCGCTTTGGCGGAGACTCCCGCTGCGATCGTCGAGGACATCCAGGGCAAGGTCGACGGCATCGCGTTCATGGACTACGTGGCGCCGGGCAAGATCATCAAGCTCGGGCCCAAGGCGAGCATCACGCTCAGCTACCTGAAATCCTGCCAGCGCGAGACCATCAGCGAGGGTGTCGTCCTGGTCGGCGCCGACCAGAGCACCGTGCAGCTGGGCGAGGTCAAGCGGGAAAAGGTGCCGTGCGATACCAATGCGGCAAAACTGTCGGAGCGCGAGGCGAACCAGAGCGCCGCGACGACCTTCCGCACCATGCGCTCGGACGCCAAGGGCGGGCCGGCCAAGCTGCCGACGCTTTACGGCGTCTCGCCACTGGTGCAAGCCAAAGCCGGCGGCACGCTGGTGATCGAGCGCACCGACGGCAAGGAGCCCACGATCAGCGTGCCGCTCAAGGGCGACGCCATGGTCGGCGGCAAGTTCTATGATTTCGCCAAGGCCGGGAAGACACTGACCCCGGGCGGCAGCTACCTCGCCATTCTCGGTGCCAAGCGCTACACCTTCCAGATCGACGCCAACGCCACCTCCTCGCCGACCCCGATCATCGGCCGCCTGCTGCGGCTCGAATAGGCGGACCTAGCGACGGGGCGATGCGGCGGATCGGGGGACGGGACATCGTTGCGGCGATTCTGATCGCGTTCCTCGCGGGCGCGATCTTCACGTCCCCGCCGCTGCAGACGCTGCAAGGCCTCTCGCTCGACATCCTCACCGCGCTGCGCGGCAAGCTCATCGGCGAGCGCCGCGATCCCGCGACATCGCCGGTTGTCGTCGTGGCCATCGACGGCGAAACCTACGAAACCCCGCCGTTCAAGGGATCGCCGACGCAGACCTGGACGCGCGAGATCGGCCGGGTGCTCGGCAGCATCAGCGACGGCGGCGCCAAGGTGATCGGCTTCGACGTCATCTTCAAGAACTCGATCGAGCAGTCCGAGATTCCCTTTGGCGACACATCGTTTGGCAGCCGTGTGAGGGGTTTGACCGGGACTATCTGATCGCGCTGCGGCAGATCTCGGACAATGGCAAGCTGGTGCTCGGCGAGATCCTGAGCAACGACCATCCAGAACCGCCCTACCGTGCGCAGCAGTTGGCGGTGCGAAACAACGTCCGTGCGCTCAATGTCCACACCGATGCGGATGATGTCATCCGGCGGATGCCGCTCACCTTCGACATCGACGGCAAGCCGGTGCCCGCAATGGCGGTCGAGCTCGCCGCCCGCGCGCTCGGCGCGAAGCTCGAGATTGCGCCATCCGGTGCGGCCGAGCTATCCGGCTACGCGATCCCGAGCGCCGTGCCGAACACGCTGACGCTCAACTTCCGCGGCCTCAGCCGCGACGTACCGACCTTCTCCTTTGCCGACCTGCGCGCCTGCGTCGAAAAAGGCGACCGCGATTTCTTCCGGCGCGCCTTCGAGGGCAAGGTCGTTCTGCTCGGGACCGTCCTCAACTTCGAGGATCGCAAGCTCACCTCGATGCGCCTGTCCGGCGGCCATGACGGCACACCGTCGGCACGATGTGCCCTGCCCGCGCCCGCCAGCACCGCGCAAAAGACCCGCAGCGACGTCGCCGGTGTGTTCGTGCACGCCGCTGCGGTCCGAAACCTGATCGAGCGCGATGCCGTGACCGAGCTCGGCTTCCCCGCGCGGACCCTTCTCACGATCGCGTTCGCGGCCATCATCGCCTGCGCGGCCGGCGTGCTCGCACCGAGTGGCGCGCTGATCGCCTGGCTCGGCCTCACCATCGTCTACGTGGTCGTTGCTGTCGGCGCATTCGTCCACGCCTTGGCGCTGCCGCTGACCGAGCCGGCGCTCGCCAGCCTTGCCGCGCTCGCGATCATGATCGGCTATCGCTTCGTGCTGGCCGACCGCGACGAGCGCTTCCTGCGCAAGAGCTTTGCCCTTTACCTCGCGCCCGAGGTGATCGAAACCATGGTCGCCTCCGGCAAGATGCCGGCGCTCGGCGGCGAGACTCGCAACGTCACGATGTTCTTCTCCGACCTCAGCGGATTCTCGTCGATCGCCGAGACGATGACGCCGGGCGAGCTGGTGACGCTGATGAACGAATATCTGTCCGCCATGACCGACATCATCGAAGGCCATGGCGGTTACGTCGACAAATATATCGGCGATTCCATCGTCGCCATGTTCGGCGCACCGGCCGACGATCCCGCTCACGCGCGCAACGCGGTGCGTGCCGCGCTGAGGTGCCACGACAAGCTTGCCGAGCTCAATGCCGGCCATCCCGCCTTCGCCGGTCACGGCCTGTCGCACCGCATAGGGCTCAACAGCGGCGAGGCCGTGGTCGGCAATATCGGCTCGCGGCGCCGCTTCAACTACACGGTGATGAGCGACACCGTGAACGTCGCCTCGCGGCTCGAGGGCGCCAACAAATATTACGGCACCGCGATCATGGCCTCCGAAACCACGATGGCGCAGACCGGCGATAGCTTCGCCTGGCGCGAGCTCGATGCGATCAGGGTGCAGGGCCGCGGCGAGGCGATCAGGGTGTTCGAGCCGCTGGCGGAAACCGGCGCGGAGAGCGCCGAGCAGGCGAAGGTGGCCGCAGCATATGCGGAAGGGCTGGCGTGCTGGCGGGGACGCGAGTTTGCGAAGGCGGCCGATGCGTTCGACGGCGTCGCGAAGATCGATCCTGCGTCAGCTCGGTTCGCCAAGCGCGCGAAAGTGCTGACGGAGACTCCGCAGCCGCCGGACTGGACACCGGTCAATACGCTGGAAGGCAAGTAGCGTGGCCCCTTACCCTCCCCTGGAGGGGGAGGGTGAAGAGAGGCCGCGTTAAAACGGCAGCCCCGTGTAATTCTCCGCGAGCAGCCGCTGCGCCGTCTCGGACGAGAGCAGGTAGTCGAGCTCGGTCTGCTGCAGCCGATCCTCATATTCGATGCGATCGGGGAAGCGGTGCAGCATCATCGTCATCCACCAGGAGAAGCGTTGTGCCTTCCAGATCCGCGCGAGCGCCTTGGCGGAATAGCCCTTGAGACCGGCATCGTCGCCGCTCTGATAATGCGCGAGCAGCGCGTGATAGAGATAATAGATGTCGGACGCGGCGCTGTTCAGCCCGCGCGCGCCGGTCGGCGGCACGATGTGCGCGGCATCGCCGGCGAGGAACAGGCGGCCATAGCTCATCGGCTCGGCGACGAAGCTGCGCAGGGGTGCGATGCTCTTCTCGATCGACGGCCCGGTGATCAGGCGGCCGGCGACCTCGTCCGGCAGGCGGCGTTTCAGCTCGGCCCAGAACGCATCGTCGCTCCAGTCCTCCACCTTGTCCGTCAGTGGCACCTGGATGTAATAGCGGCTCAGCACCTGCGAGCGCAGCGAGCATAGCGCAAAGCCGCGCTCGTGCTTCACGTAGATCAGCTCGGGCGATACCGGCTTCGTGCGCGACAGCACCCCGAGCCAGCCGAACGGATAGACCTTCTCATATTCGCGCAGCACGTCCTTCGGGATCGACTTGCGGCTGACGCCATGGAAACCGTCGGCGCCGACGACGTAGTCGCAATCGACGCGGATCGTCTGCCCGTTCGAGCGATACGTCACGTAGGGCCGATCCGACGTCAGATCATGCGGCGTGACGTCCTCGGCATTGTGCACGACCTTGCCGCCGACCCGATCGCGCGCCTCGTAGAGGTCGCGTGTCAGCTCGGTCTGGCCGTAGACCAGCACCGAATTGCCGCCGGAATGCTTGTGCAGGTCGATATGGGACAGCACGCCGTCATGGGCGATCTCGAAGCCGTTGTGGATCTCGCCCTCGCGGTCCATCCGCTCGCCGCACTGCGCCTCGCGCATCAGCTTCGCAAAGCCGTGCTCGAGCACGCCGGCGCGGATCCGGGCCAGCACGTGGTCGCGGCTGTATTTCTCCAGCAGGATGGTGTCGATGCCCTTGAGGTGCAGCAGCTGGGACAGCAGCAGCCCGGACGGCCCACCGCCGATGATACAGACCTGAACTTTCATTTTTGCGTCCTCCCGTCGGCATTTTTTTGCATATTCTACGCCGCAGACCGATGGAGGGTTTCGCCTTTGTCTTGTACTATTCGAACATGAGCAGCGCGGCCCCCGCCCCGGCAATCCGGGTCTACAATCTGTTCGGCGAGTCCGGCGATCTGCCTGACGTCGTGCATTGCGAGACGATCGCGTCGCGTTCGGTGCTGCACGACTGGACGCTGGCCGTGCACCGCCATGCCCGCTTGCACCAGGTGCTGCTGATCGAGCGCGGTGGCGGCGAGGCGACGCTCGACGGGCGCGTGGTGCCGCTGAGGCCGATGCAGATCGTCAACGTGCCGGTCGGCCACGTCCACGGCTTCCGCTTCGAGCCCGATACGCAAGGATGGGTGTTGACCATCGCCGCCGAGATTCTCGACGAAGCGCTGCTCGCCGCCGAGGGCCTGCGCGGGGCGCTGTCGCGGTCGGCGGTGGTGCGCGGCACGCCGCAGATCCGCGCCACGATGAAGCAGATCTTCGCCGAGCACGCCGCGCGCGACTTCGGCCGTGCGCATGTGCTCCGCGCCCTGTCGTCGGCCATGATCGGGCTGGTGGCGCGCGCGCTCACGGGCGAGAGCGGCGGCAACGGCACCGCGGAAAGCGGGTTGTTCCGCCGCTTCGAGGCGCTGCTGGAGCAGCATCATCTGGAGCGCTGGGGCGTCGCCGACTATGCCAGGGCGCTGTCGGTGACACCGACGCATCTCAACCGGATCACGCGGGCGGCGACCGGGGACACCGCCTCGCATCTGATCCTCAACCGCCTGATCCGCGAGGCGCGGCGCAACCTCGTCTACACCAACCTGCCGGTCTCGACGATCGCCTACGCCCTCGGCTTCGACGACCCCGCCTATTTCAGCCGGGTCTACGCCGCCGCCACGGGCGTGTCGCCACGCGCGTTTCGCACGCGGCTCCATGGCGGCGAAGGCTGACGCGCCGCGGAACCGCGATGTCTCTCGTTGCCACTACCTTCGTATATAGCGCCCCATCCTTTGGATAGAGGCGCTTTACCTCCGTACAATTGAGCGGGGCATGCCCAGGCCCTAGCGTGACGGCATTCGGCGCCCTGGCGCTGGTGGCATGCAACCTCCCTACCCTCGGCGCAAGGCGGCCAACCCTGTCCGGTCGTCTGCGCCGCTTTTTCGGCCAACCATCGGCGCGCTGAGGTATTTTCCTGCCGACACGCCGCGCCATTTCAGCTGGACGGTCGGCTTTCGCGCCGAACCCGGGAGTTGTGGATAATGTCTTCGCTTGGGAAGAGCGCGCTCTTCATCGACGGCTCCAATTTCCATGCCACCGCCAAGGCGCTCGGCTTCGAGATCGATTACAGACGCCTGCTCTGTGAATTTCAAAGCCGAGCTACGCTGTTACGCGCCTTCTACTACACGACCATCATCGAGGATCAGGAATATTCGTCGATCCGCCCCTTGATCGATTGGCTCGACTACAACGGGTTCACCGTCGTCACCAAGCTCACCAAGGAATTCGTCGACCCCGCTACCGGCCGCCGCAAGGTGAAGGGCAGCATGGATGTCGACCTTGCCGTGAGCGCGATGGAGCTCGCCCAGCACGTCGATCAGATCGTGTTGTGCTCGGGCGATGGAGACTTCCGTTCGCTGGTCGAGGCCTTGCAACGCCGCGGTGTCCGCGTGACCGTCGTCTCCACACTCTCCACTCAGCCGCCCATGGTCGCCGACGACCTGCGCCGGCAGGCGGACGCATTCATTGATTTGGTGGAGCTGAAACCAAAAGTTGGGCGCGATCCACCCGATCGGCCGGGATCGCGCGAGATGCGGCAGCCGCCGCAATTCCTCGCGCGCGGAACGATCAAGCGCGACGACCGGGTGGAATGATCGGAGGACGGCCGCCCCGGCGCCTCACACGTCGAAGAACACCGTCTCCTCCGGCCCCTGCAGATTGATCGTGAAGGCGTACACGATTTTGCCGGCGCGCTCGCTGCGGGTTGCGATCAATGTCTTGCGGCGCATCGGCTGCTCGATCAGGTTGAGCACGGGATCGGCGGCGTTGGCCGCCTCTTCGTCCGAGAAATAGAGCCGCGTGTTGAGGCCGATGTTGATGCCGCGCGCGACGATCCAGATATTGACGTGCGGCGCGCATTTGCGGCCCGTCCTGTCGGTGATCGCGCCCGGCTTGATGGTCTCGAAGGTGACGAGGCCGCTGTCGAAGTCGGAGCCGGCGCGGCCCCAGCCACGAAACTCGTCATCCAGCGCGCCGGCCGAGCGATCGGCCGGATGGTTGTAGCGGCCGGCCGCATTGGCCTGCCAGATCTCCAGCAGCACGTCGCGCAGCGGCGTGCCGGTGCCGTCGAGCACCTTGCCCTCCAGCGTGATGCGTTCGCCCTTGGTATTCGGCGTCACCAGCACGTTGGAGAAGTTCTTCTCGAAGATGTCGAAGCCGGCCATGGCCGGGATCAGGCCGATATGGACGTAAGGCCCGGCGGTCTGCGAGGCGGTTTCCTTGAGGTAGTTGAGCGGCTGCGGCATGGGCTTAGTTCCCCGCGGTTCGATTTTCGAAATAGGTGGAGCGCTGGCCGCGCAGCACGATGTCGAAGCGGTAGGCGAGCGAGTCGAACGGCGTCGAGGCGTTGAGGTCGAGCGGCGCGACGAGGCGGTCGAGCGCGTCCTTGTCCGGGATCGTCGTCAGGATCGGGCAGACCGGGATCAGCGGGTCACCTTCGAAATACATCTGCGTGATCAGCCGCTGCGCAAAGCCCGAGCCGAACACCGAGAAGTGGATATGGGCGGGGCGCCAGCTGTTGACGTAGTTGCGCCAGGGATAGGGGCCCGGCTTCACGGTGCGGAAATAATAGTACCCGGTGTCGTCGGTGAGCGCACGGCCGCAGCCGCCGAAATTCGGATCGATCGGCGCCAGATAGGTGTCCTTTTTGTGCCGGTAGCGGCCGCCCGCATTGGCCTGCCAGAACTCGACGAGCGTGTTCGGAATGCCGCGGCCGGTCTCGTCCAGCACGCGGCCGTGGACGATGATGCGCTCGCCGACGGGATCGCCGTCCTTGGCGTAATTGCGGATCAAATCGTTGTCGAGCGGGCCGAGATCATTGTGCCCGAACACCGGCCCTGACATCTCCGAGATCGAGTTCTCAAGGGACAGCAGCGACTGGCGCGGCGAGCGCAGTACCGAGGACTTGTAGCCTGGCGCATGTGCCGGCGGATGGATCGCGCGGTCGCGCTGGAAGAAGCCGCCGTCGCCGAGCGGCGGCGTGAACGGCTCGGGACGGTTGAGGCGGGGATCCCGCAAGGCTGGCGCCTGGGCATTCATCGGCGTTGTCTCTCCCTGGGAGCCCGGGGTCGGGCCCGGCTTATCGGGAGAGCATGAGCCACCCTATTCTCAAGATAAATAGATGAATTATAATGAATTACATGAAGGAAATCGATCATTTGGCCCTCGATGGCCACGCCCTCGAACTGTTCCTGGCCGTGCTGGAGGAGGGATCGGTCACGGCGGCGGCGACGCGGCTCGGCCTGACGCAATCGGCCGTCAGCCACGCCCTGAACAAGCTGCGGCGCATCGCCGGCGATCCGCTGTTCGCCAAGTCAGGCCGCGGCATCGTCGCGACGGCTCATGCCCAGGCACTGGCCGGCAAGGCACGCGCGCTGATCGACGAGATGCGCAGCTTTGCCGGCGGCGTCAGCTTCGCGCCGGAGGAGGCTCAGCTGTCGCTGACGATCGCCGCCAACGACTTCCAGCGCGACCTGCTGCTGCCGCGGTTCTTCGATCACGTCGCCGCACAAGTGAAGAGCCTGAACCTGCGCGTGATCCCCTCGCAATCGCCCTCGCCGGCGATGCTGCGCGAGAACCGCTGCGACCTCCTGATCACGCCGCTGCCGCCCTCCGGCGTCGACATCGTGCAGAAGCGGCTGCTGAGGGATCACTATGTCTGCTACTACGATGCCAAGGCACGTGCCGCGCCGGCCAGCCGCAATGCCTATCTCGCGGCGCGTCACATCACCGTGGTCTACACGGACAATGAGCGGCTCGACTTCGACCGCCGGCTGGCAGCGAACGGGCTTCACCGCGACATCGCGATCTCGGTGCCGAGCTTCTCCGGCGTGCCGTCCTTCCTGCGCGGCTCGCAGATGTTGGCGAGCATGCCGAGCCTGCTCGCGTCCGGCGTGATGCGCGGCTTTGCGCAAACGCCGATCCCGCTGGCGTCCCGCACGAAGACCCTGGCCGAGCTGCCGATGTTCATGGTCTGGCACCAGCGCTACCAGAAGGACCCGGCCCATCGCTGGGTCAGGAGCCAGCTCGAGGCCGTCGCGACGACGGCCGCTAAGTCCTGACCTCCAGTTCTCAAGTCCTGATATCAGGTGCCGCGCTTCGTGGGGACTGCTCTTCCCAAACCCACTGGTTGCGCCGGGAGAGCCGCGCTAAAATCCCCGCATGACAGTGACTGACATTGCGAGCCGGACCTACAATCACAGCTGGCGGCTGGATCCCATCATCCGCAGCCTGCTTGATACCGATTTCTACAAGCTATTGATGTTGCAGATGATTCGGGAGGATTACCCGGATCAGCAGGTGACCTTCTCGGTCATCAACCGGTCGCGCCATGTGCGGCTTGCCGAGATCATCGACGAGGGCGAGCTGCGCGCCCAGCTCGACCATGCCCGCACCATCCGCTTCACCAAGAAAGAGCTGATCTGGCTGGCCGGCAACACCTTCTACGGCAAGACCCATATGTTTTCGGCGGATTTCATCCGCTGGCTGGCGGAATTCCGCCTGCCCGAATACGAGCTGCGCAAGGTCGAGGGCCAATACGAGCTGCATTTCCATGGCCCCTGGACCCACACCACGATGTGGGAGATTCCGGCGCTTGCGATCCTCAACGAGCTGCGTTCGCGTGCGGCCATGAAGGGCCGAGGCCGCTTCGAGCTCGACGTGCTCTACGCCCGCGCCAAGGCCAAGCTGTGGACCAAGGTCGAACGGTTGCGCCAGCTCGAGGGCCTGCGGCTCTCCGACTTCGGTACGCGCCGGCGTCACGGCTTCCTGTGGCAGCGCTGGTGCGTCGAGGCGGTGAAGGAAGGCCTCGGCCCCTCCTTTATCGGCACGTCCAACGTGCTGCTCGCCATGGACAACGATCTCGAAGCCATCGGCACCAACGCGCACGAGCTGCCCATGGTGGCAGCCGCGCTCGCCAGGGACGACGAGGAATTGCGCTGGGCGCCCTACCGCATTCTCGACCAATGGCGTCAGACTTACGGCGGCAACCTCCTGATCGCGCTGCCCGACGCCTTCGGCAGCAAGGCGTTCCTGCGCGATGCGCCGGAATGGGTGGCCGATTGGACCGGCTTCCGCCCCGACAGCGCGCCGCCGATCCAGGCCGGCGAGGAGATCATCGCCTGGTGGGAAAAGAAGGGCCGCAACCCCAAGGACAAGCTGCTCGTCTTTTCCGACGCGATGGATGTCGGCTCGATCGAGGACACCTATCGCCACTTCGCAGGGCGCGTGCGGCTCTCCTTCGGCTGGGGCACCAACCTCACCAACGACTTCGTCGGCTGCACGCCGGACGGCTCGATCAGCCTCGATCCGATCTCGCTGGTCTGCAAGGTCTCGTCGGTCGACGGCCGTCCGGCTGTCAAGCTCTCCGACAATCCGGAGAAGGCGACTGGCCTGCCCTCGGAGATCGCGCGTTACCTGCGCGTGTTCGGCGACGCCGGTCGCGTGCGCAAGCCGGTGCTTGTGTAGCGCCTCGCCAAATTCTCTCCATCGGGTAAATCGCGCATGACGAATGCGCGGCATCGTTCGTCGATGCTGCGCCAGTTCCCCGTTCACCGCATTTGAAGCGAGTTGCTGGCGCCTGCTTCACAACGGCTTCACCCTGGTACGGAGTTCTCCGCGCCTTTCAGGTCGAGTTAAGCAACCATCTCGTCTACTTTGCGTTGCAGGCGCGACGCCCTCTGGGGCGCGTCGATCGACTTGGGGACTAGTGTGTTTCGCAGAACAGCGGCGTCGGCGGAGGGCGGCAACTTCCTTCACGTCATCAAGCTCGTCTTGCCTTTCGTGATGGTCGTCCTGCTGCAGGCGGCGATCGCCGGATTCAGCCTCGAGGTGATGTCGTCGGTCCGCGCCTATGTCGCCGGCGAAGCACTCTGGTCACGCTCGCAGAAGAACGCCGTCTATTTCCTCAATCTCTATCTGCATTCGGGCGAACCGAGCCAGTTCGCGCAATATCAGGCTTCACTCGCCGTTCCCATCGGCGACGAGTTCGCGCGCTGGGCGCTGGAGCGCGATCCGGTCGACGTCGAGGCCGCCCGCATCGGCTTCCTGCAAGGCGGCAACCATCCCGACGATGTCCCGGGACTGATCTGGCTGTTTCGATATTTCAACCGCGTCAGCTTCCTCCAGGACGCGATCAGGGAATGGGCCGCCACCGATCCCATGCTGCTGGAGCTCAGCGTGTTCGGCGAGGTCATCCGATCCGAGCTGGAGAAGGGTCCCATTCAGGACGATGGCCGCCTGCAAGTCCTGTCGTCGCGGCTGTCGGAGCTGAATGCCCAGTTCACGGTGCATGCCAAGCGATTCTCCACCGTCCTCGGTGAAGGCTCCCGCGCGATCAAGCTGACGCTGACGGGCATCAATATCCTCACCGCCGCGACGCTGATCCTGCTCCTGATCTGGCATACGCGGCGGCTGGTGCTGCAACGGCAGTCATTCGAAGAGGCCTTGCATGCCGAGAAGGAGCGCCTGGCCTGGCAGGCATCGCACGATTGGTTGACAGGGCTTTCCAACCGCCGCGCCTTCGAGGCGCGCCTGCAAGGCGAGCTGGACAATGTCGCGGCGGGTCCGCTGGGACTGATCCTGCTCGACCTCGACCAGTTCAAGAACGTCAACGACAGCTGCGGCCATCTCGCGGGCGACCGCCTGCTCTGCCAGGTCTGCAGCCTCCTGCAACGGGACCGGCGGCCGCATGATCTGGTGGCCCGGCTCGGCGGCGATGAGTTTGGCCTGATCCTGCCGCAGTGCTCGCCGTCGAGCACCGTCGACATCGCCGAACGGCTGCGACGATCGCTCGAGCTGTTCAGCTTCACCTGGGACGATCGCTGCTTCGCGGTGACCGCCAGCGTCGGCGTCACCTGCATCGCCGACCGCGATACCTCGCTCGAGGAGGCGATGCGGCGCGCGGATGCCGCCTGCTACCGCGCCAAGGAAAAGGGACGCAACCGGGTTCAGGTCGACAGTGTGCGGCCGGACGTCGTCCTCGTTGCAGCCCGGGCGCGCGAAGCCGTCGCGGCACGGGGCTGACGGGCGCCCGCGAACCGCTTGATCCCGAGTCTTCCGGCCGGATTCGTCTCAAGCCACGGACGATGGCGCCGTGGTCTGCCGTGACGCGACTCCGATGCCGGTGAAACGGCGCGGTTGTGACGCTACGGCCACATTGCTCTGAAAACGCGGCGTTCTTCGCATTTCGACACCACTCCTTGCGCGCTGGTCCACGATGGCCGGGACCTGCGCCGCTAAGCATGGCACCGCCCCAACGTTGCGGCCCGAATCCGCTCGGACCGCCCCGTAAAAGGAGTTTGGAAGTGCCTTCGAATGGTTTGCCGACTTCGCCTGACGCTCGCCCGGCGAAGACACCCCGGCGGCGTGCACGTCTTTTGGCTGCCGCGATCGGAGCTCTTGCCACAGGCAGCGCACTGCCGTGGCTCGCCACGCCGGCCGAGGCTGCGTGCGCGATCACCGGAAGCGGCACGCAGCTCGGACTCCAGTCGGGCGATGTCGTTACCTGTACCGGCGCGGGAAATACTGCCGTTCGGACGGACCCGGCCGTCAATAACGTCACGGTTCATATCGGCGATGGCACCGCAACATCCCTGGATGGTACTTTCCTTCCGGGTATCGGTTTCGATACCGCATCAAACAGCACGATCAACATTCTCAGCAATGCTGCAATCACTTCAGACAATTCGGGCATCCTCCTCTCTGGCGGCGGCAGCAACAGCGTGACAGTGGCGGCCGGAGCAACCATCGGTACCACGAGCCCGGGTTCGATTGCTGTCGTTATGAGTGGCTCGGGCAATAACATCGTTGTCATTGGAGGCACTGCTGGAAACCTCGCGTCGGGCACGACGGGTCTCGGTATCTCCAACGCGTCGACCAACAATCAGGTGAACATTCTTTCGGGCGGCGTCGTCCAGGCGAGCAACAACAACGCCCTCAACCTCAACGGCGCGGGCGACGGAAACGTCATCAACAATGCCGGCACGATCTCGAGCGCTTCGAATTATGCGATCTTCGGCTCGGCCAGCCAGGACACCGTCATCAACTCCGGCACGATCGTCGGCAACTTCGCCAACCGCGCCGTCGATCTCAAGGACGGCAGCGACGTCTTCGAGCTGCGCGCTGGCTCGAGCATCACGGGCCTGGTCCAGGGCGGCAACGGAACGGACGCGCTGCGTTTCGGCGGGGCGGCCAACAGCTCGTTCGATCTCGGCACATTCGGCGCGGCCAAGCAGTTCCGGGAATTCGAGTCGCTGGAAAAGACCGGCAGCTCCACCTGGACGCTGACGGGCTCGACGACGGACACGGCGACCATGAACGTCCTGGCCGGCAACCTCATCATCAATGGCGCAATGGCTAGCGTTACGACGACGGTCAGCGGCGGCGGCACCCTTGGCGGCAACGGCAATGTCGGCGATCTCGTCGTGCTGTCGGGCGGCAGGGTCGCACCCGGCAATTTCGGTTCGCTCACGAGCTACGGCAATGCCACGTTCAACGCCGGCTCGACCTACGCGATCTCGGTCAACGCGGCCGGACAATCCAGCAAGATCGCTGCGGTGAGCGCGACGCTGAACGGCGGCACGGTCGCCGTCACCACGCTCGCCGGCGTCTACGGCGCATCGACACAATATACGATCCTGACCACGACGACCGGCCTCACCGGGACTTTCTCCGGGGTAACGCTCAGCGGATACAATCCTCAGTTCTTCACCTCCGCCCTCAGCTATAACGGGTCCGCCGTCCTCCTGACGCTCAACTACAATGACGCCGCGTTCCTCTCCGTCGCCCAGACGCAGAACCAGAAAGCTGTTGCCGGCGCACTGAGCGCATTCGGCCCCAATCTGCCGTTCCTGTCCTCTTTCGCAGGTCTCAGCGACGCCCAGCTTCGTTACAGTCTCGATCAGGTCTCGGGAGAGGCTGCGACCGGCGCACGGCAGGGTGCCTTCCAGTTCACCGGCCAGTTCCTCGGCCTGATGCTCGATCCATTCGTCGATGGCCGCGGCAGCGGCCTCGTCGATGCGGGCGGCACGGCATTCGGCTTCAGCCCCGAGCGTCCCGCGCTGCCGGAAGCTGCTGCCCTCGCCTACAACAAGGCCTTGGGCATGCCGCCCGCGAAAGCGGCGGCCTTCGAAGAGCGCTGGGCGGCATGGGGCACGGCGTTCGGCGGCGTCAACCGCACCAGCGGCGACCCGGTCGTGATCGGCAGCCACGACCTCAGCGCGCGGGCCGGCGGCATCGCGGCCGGCGCCGATTATCACTTCAGCCGCGACGCGCTGGTCGGCTTTGCGCTCTCGGGCGGCGGCACCAGATGGGATCTGGCGCAGGCGATCGGCGGCGGCAAGAGCGATGCGGTCCAGGCCGGCGTCTACACAGCGGTCCGCAACGGAGCCGCCTATTTCGCCGCCTCTCTCGCCGTGGCCAATCATTGGATGTCGACGGACCGCCTGGCACCGTTCGGCAACCAGCTCACCGCAAAGTTCGACGCTCAGACCGTGGGCGGCCGCATCGAGGGCGGCTATCGCTTCGCGACGCCGATCGGCGGCTTCACGCCATACGCGGCTGCGCAGGCGCAGGCATTTCGCACGCCGACCTATACCGAAACCGATCCGGCCGGCAGCGGATTTGGGCTGACCTATCAGGGACGCACGGCCTCCCACACGAGGAGTGAGCTCGGCACACGCTTCGACCGGGCGATGCTGGTCTCGCCGAGTGCCGTCCTGACGCTACGGGCTCGCGCGGCCTGGGCCCATGATTGGGTGAGCGATCCGACGCTCGTCGCCGCCTTCCAGGCTCTGCCCGGCGCCAGCTTCATCGTCAATGGCGCGACGCCGGCGAAAGACGCGGCCCTCGCATCCGCCGGTGCCGAGCTGAAGTTCTCGAACGGTGTTGCCCTGTCGGCCAAGTTCGACGGCGAGCTCGCCGCCCACAGCACCACTTATTCCGGCACCGCGAGCCTGCGCTACGCCTGGTAGCGGCGGCGCCTCATCGAGACAGCCCTGCACCGACCGGCAGAATGCCGAGACCTCTGAGATGGGTGTCGAGAAACTGTTCGATCTGCTGGCGCAGCATCTGCGACGGCACGGCGACCATACGCTCCTCGAGGCCGAGCGAGATGATGCCATGCACGGCGGAAAACAGCGTGCGCGACAGCAGCGCGATCTTCACGTCATCCGCATCCGGCAAGAGCCGCACCAAAGGCGGATGCATCAGCGCGAACGCATCCATCACCATCTGGAGGATATCGTCCGGATAGGGGCGATCGTCCTCCATCCGATGCTCGAACAGGGAGCGTAGCAGATTGGCGTGCGCGGCGAAGAAGTCGAGATAGGTCTCGGCGAGCCCATAGAGCTGGCGAACCGGATCCTCGGCAGGAACACCCCGGAGCCGGGTCGTGAGCGCCTGAACCGTTTCCCGGTTCACCGTCAGGATGACCCCGTCGAAGTCGCCGAACTCGTTATAGACGCTGCCAACCGAGCAGCCGGCCGCCTCCGCCACGTCCCGAACCTTCAATGATCTCAGCCCCTTAGCTGAGATAATGCCGCGGGCAATCTCGACGATTTGCAGCCGGCGCCGAAATTTTTTCTGGTCGCGTCGCGATTCTTCTTGAACATTGTTCATTTTCAAGCTACTCATGTGAACATTGTTCAATTTAACCTGGAGACCTGGAAAATGCAAACCCTTGCTGTCGATATCGTCACCACCTTCGCCGATGACGCCGCCGCCCTCGTGACCGGGCTCGGCCGCGCCCTGCTGCGGTTCGCCATGGCGCCGATCAATCGCATCGCCAATGCCTGCGACGTTGCGGGCGTGCTCGCCGAGCGCCGGGCGACCTTCCGGATGTGGCGAGCGAGCCGCGCCCATGCGCGTCAGGAGCGGCGGCGGTTCAGCCTGCTCGGCCGCCTCTCGCCGTTTCGCCACCTCGCCCATCTCACTTGAGGCGCGCGCGGGTCGGTTCGAATGCAAGCGCCGGCTGCAAGAATGGACTCACCATGTCTGGACCTGCGCGGCCGATCCGGCGGATTTCAGCGATGCGGTTCAGCTTTTCCTTCATCGCCCGGCGCCATATCCGGGCGAGTGAGGCTGCTGCCGCCCGGGTCCGCCGCGACCTCGACCAGATATTTGCGAACCTAACGAGACCAATTGAAGACCAACAGGATCGGAGGAACCGAGGGGACAGAGCAGGCCAGCAACTTCGTTGCCGCGCAATCGTTCGCCCCATGCGCTTCCGGTCGTGACGTTTCACAGACAACGCAACAATCTCAGGCTGCCTTTTTGGAACAGGACTGGTCATGATCAGGGAATTGATGTCGTCACGCCGCTTCGCGCCGTTGTTCTGGGCGCAATTCTTCTCGGCGCTCAATGACAACGTGCTCAAGAACGCACTCGTCATCATCCTGCTTTACAGCGCGGCGACCGGCCATGGCGATGCGCTGGTCACGGTCGCAGGTGCCGTCTTCATCTTCCCCTACTTCATCCTGTCCGGGCTCGGCGGCCAGCTCGCCGACAAATACGTCAAATCCGTCGTCGCAAGGCGGCTCAAATTCGCCGAGATTTTTGCCGCGGCCTTCGCCGCTGCCGGCTTCTTCCTGCATTCGGTGCCGCTCTTGTTCGCAGCGCTCGCGCTGTTCGGCACCATCGCCGCTTTGTTCGGCCCGGTGAAGTACGCGATGCTGCCGGACCAGCTGGAGCTCGGCGAGCTCGCGACCGGCAACGCGCTGGTCGAAGGCGCGACCTTCATGGCGATCCTGCTCGGCACCGTCGCCGGCGGCCAGTTCGTGGCCGGCTCCGCGCATATGGGCTGGGTCGCATCGGCCGTGGTCGTGCTGGCCGTGCTGTCCTGGGCGTTCGCGTCCCGCATTCCGCAGACGACGCCCTCCGCGCCTGAGCTGCCCGTCGATGCCAATCCCTGGACCTCGACGGTGAGCCTGCTCAAGACATTGCATGCCGATCATCGGCTGTGGGACGGCACCGTGATCGTCTCCTGGTTCTGGCTGGTCGGCGCCATCGTGCTGTCGCTGCTGCCGGCGCTGATCAAGGAGGTCGTCGGCGGCACCGAGGGCGTGGTGACGCTGTGCCTTGCCGTCTTCGCGATCGGCATCGCCATCGGCTCGCTGTTTGCCGCCAGCCTCAGCCATGTTCGCCCGAACCTGGCGCTGGTGCCGATCGGCGCCATCATCATGGGCTTTGCCGGCCTCGATCTCGCCTGGGCGATCGGCGTCACCGCCAAGGGGCAGGACATCACCGCGCTCGGCTTCGCCACCTCGTTCGCCGGCTTGCGCATGCTGGCCGACTTCGTCGCCTTCGCGTTCGGCGGCGGCCTGTTCGTCGTTCCGTCCTTTGCCGCGGTCCAGGCCTGGTCCGAACCTTCCGAGCGCGCCCGTATCATCGCCGCCGGCAACGTGCTGCAGGCCGCCTTCATGGTGGTCGGCTCGCTGTTCGTCGCGCTGCTGCAGGCGGCCGGTCTCCATGTCGGCTGGATCTTCTTCGGCCTCGGCGTCGCCAGCTTCGGCGCGGTGTGGTTCGTGCTGACCAAGTGGGGCAAGGAAGGCGTGCGCGATGCCGGCGGGCTGCTGTTCCGCGCCCTGTTCCGTACCGAGGTGCGGGGGCTCGAGAACCTGCCGCCTCCGGGCACGCGCATGCTGATCGCGCCCAACCATGTCAGCCTGATCGACGGCCCGCTGCTGCACGCCGTGCTGCCGATCGACGCGAGCTTTGCGGTCGACACCGGCATCGCCAAGGCCTGGTGGGCCAAGCCGTTCCTGCGCGTCGTCAAGCACTACACCATGGACCCGACCAAGCCGCTGGCCGCGCGCGACCTGATCAAGCTCGTCGCCGCAGGCGAGCCCGTCGTGATCTTCCCGGAAGGACGGATCACCGTCTCCGGCTCGCTGATGAAGGTGTATGACGGCACCGCGATGATCGCGGACAAGGCCGACGCCGTGGTCGTGCCGGTCCGCATCGAAGGCGCGCAGCGCTCCTATCTCAGCTATCTCAACTCGAGCCAGATCAAGCGGTCGTGGTTTCCGCGCGTGACGGTCACCATCCTGCCGCCGGTCAAGCTTCCGGTCGACGAAGCGCTCAAGGGCAAGGCACGCCGCAACGCGGCCGGCGCCGCGCTGCAGGACGTCATGATCGACGCTCTCGTCAAGAACGCCATGCTCGATCACACGCTGTTCGAGGCACTCGGACACGCCTATCGCGACCGCGATACCGGCAAGGTCATCATCGAGGACGCGCTCGGCACCAAGCTGACCTACCGCAAGCTGATCCTCGGCGCGCAGGTGCTGAGCCGGAAGCTGGAGAGCGGCACCGCCGTCGGCGAGAATGTCGGCGTGCTGCTGCCGAACTCCGCGGGCGTCGCCGTCGTCTTCATGGCGCTGCAGAACAGCGGCCGGGTGCCGGCGATGCTCAACTTCTCGGCCGGCCCGGTCAACGTGCTCGCCGCCATGAAGGCCGCGCAGGTCAAGACGGTGCTGACCTCGAAGGCCTTCATCGAGAAGGGCAAGCTCGACAAGCTGATGGCCGCGATCTCCGCGGAGGCGCGTGTGGTCTATCTCGAGGACGTCCGCGCCTCGATCGGCATCGCCGACAAGATCAAGGGCCTGCTGGCCGGCACGACACCGCGCGTTCCCCGCCAGGCCAACGATCCCGCCGTGGTGCTGTTCACGTCGGGCTCGGAAGGCACGCCGAAGGGCGTCGTGCTGTCCCACCGCAACATCCTCGCCAACGCGGCGCAGGCGCTGGCGCGGGTCGACGCCAACGCCAACGACAAGGTGTTCAACGTGCTGCCGGTGTTCCACTCCTTCGGGCTGACCGGCGGAATGATGATGCCGCTGCTGGCGGGCATTCCGATCTACATGTATCCGTCGCCGCTGCATTACCGGATCGTGCCCGAGCTGATTTACCAGACCGGCGCGACGATCCTGTTCGGCACCGACACGTTCCTCACCGGCTATGCGCGCTCGGCGCATGCCTACGACTTCCGCACCCTGCGCCTCGTGATCGCCGGCGCCGAGGCGGTCAAGGATCGCACGCGGCAGGTGTTCATGGAGCGCTACGGCATCCGCATCCTCGAAGGCTACGGCGTCACCGAGACGGCGCCGGTGCTGGCGATGAACACGCCGATGGCCAACCGTCCCGGCACCGTCGGGCGCCTCTCGCCGCTGATGGAAAGCCGCCTCGATCCGGTCCCCGGCATCGAGGAAGGCGGACGCCTGTCGGTGCGCGGCCCGAACGTGATGCTCGGTTACCTCAGGGCCGAAAATCCCGGCGTGCTCGAGAAGCTGCCCGACGGCTGGCACGACACCGGCGACATCGTATCGATCGACGCGGCCGGCTTCATCACCATCAAGGGCCGCGCCAAGCGCTTTGCCAAGATCGCGGGCGAGATGGTCTCGCTGTCGGCGGTCGAAGCCATCGCGGCGACGTTGTGGCCGCAGGCAGCATCCGTCGCGGTCTCGATCCCCGACCAGCGCAAGGGCGAGCGCATCGTGCTGCTGACCACCGAGAAGAATGCCGAACGCAGTGCGATGCAGGCCCAGGCCAAGACCATCGGCGCGTCCGAGCTGACCGTGCCCGCGACGATCATGGTGGTCGACAAGATGCCGCTGCTCGGCACCGGCAAGACCGATTACGTCACGGCGACGGCAATGGCCCGCGAGCAGGCATCAGCGCCAGAGCGCGACGTGGCGTAGGAGGTTCACCGGGCCCCGAGCGGGCGGTGCGCGGGTCACGCCGCCGTCCGCCGCTCCTGCGCGTAACGCACCAGCGCGGCAAAGCGATAGATGCCGTGCACGAACTTGCCGTAGGGCATGGTGATGAACAATGCGAACACGGCGCCGAGATGCAGCGCGAGCAGCGGTCCCATCGCGGCGGTCTCGCGCAGCACCAGCAGCAGCATTCCGGTGAGGCCGGTCAGGAACAGCATGGCGATGAAGCCGACATCCATGCCGTAGCTGAACTCGTCGAGCAGCGCGGGATCGCGCCGTATCTTGGCGGCGAACAGGCCGATCGGCCCGACGATCAGGCCGATGCCGCCGAGCGTGCCGAGCACCACGGGCAGGTCCCACCACGGATACGGCGCCTCGCGGCCGAGCAGATAGTGATAAAGCGTCGCAACAGACGTCGCTGCGAAGCACAGGATGAAACCGTAGAAGGTCAGGTGGTGATAGAGCTTGCGCCGGTCGGTGGGCTTGTCGTCCTCATTGTAGCAACCGACGCCGCCGCCATGAAGATAGCGCAGCTCGCCGGCATCGCGGATTGCCTGAAAGATCGAGCCGCCATCGGCACGGTCGCCGATGGGCGCGCCGATGTCGCGCCAGAAGGCGCGCACGCTCATGACAAGTGCGAGGATCGCGTAAAGGAATGCGGCGCCAAACAGCGCAGCCATCGCGTTGTGCGGCATCAGCTTGTAGAAGGCGCCGGGCCCGGTGTGCACGCCGAACAACACGCCGCGGTCATTCAAGGCGGCAAAGCCGAGAATGAAGGCCGCCATGCTGAGCGCGGCGACGATGCTGATGACGAGGCCATTGCGCGCGAAGGCGCCGGAGAGCGCACGCGGCCAGGCATAGGCCGCATAGGACTCCGCGCGCGCGACCGCCAGCGTCTCGGGAACGTTGACGTTGAACTCGTGCGGCGGCGAGAACTGGCAGTCGACGTAGCAGGCGCCGCAGGCATGGCAGAGATTAGCGAGATAGTTGAGATCGCCATCGGAGAAGGCGCGGCGCATCTCCATCGCCGGAAACACCGCGCACAGGCCCTCGCAATAGCGGCAGGAATTACAGACCGTCATCAGACGGTCGGCTTCGTCCAAAATCCTAGTTCCGTGCATGTTTCGCCGCTTCCCGTCCTGCGATTCGCCCGAACACGCTGCCGATGGTCATGCCCATGCCGGCCGCATAGCCCTTGCCGAGCACGTTGCCCGCCATGATCTCGCCGGCCGCGAACATGTTGGCGGACGGCATGCCGTCCTTCATCAGCATCCGCGCCTCCTTGTTCACCCGCGTGCCGAGATAGGTGAAGGTGATGCCGGGCCGCACCGGATAGGCGAGAAAAGGCGGCGTCTCGATCCGGCGCGCCCAATGTGTTTTCGGCGGCGTGATGCCCTCCGTCACGCAATCGTCCAGAATGGTGTGGTCGAAGGTCCCGGGCCGCACCGCCGCGTTGAATTCGGTGATGGTCTTCTCCAACGCGACCGGATCGAGCTCGAGCTTGCCGGCGAGCTCCGCGATCGTCTGCCCGGCGATCGGCGGGAACAGCGTCGGCATGAAGCTGGTCACGACGGTCGAGTCGAAAATGATATAGGCGATCTGGTCGGGCTGCGCCGCGACCAGCCGGCCCCAGATCGCGTAGCGCTTCGGCCAGATGTCCTCGCCCTCGTCGTAGAAGCGCTGGGCGTGCTTGTTGACGACGATGCCGAACACGACGGAGTCGTGGCGCGTGATGATGCCGCCGTCGAATTTCGGCGCGCGGGCATCGATCGCGACCGCATGGCACTGGGTGGGATCGCCGACCTCCTGCACGCCCTTGTCGAGCAGCATCTTCAGGATCGAGCCGCGGTTATAGGGCGTGCCGCGGATCAAAAAATTGTCGGCGGCCTCACCCCAATATTGCTTCAGCCATTCGATGTTGGCCTCGAACCCGCCGGCAGCTGCAACCAGCGAGGTGGCGCGGATCTCGGTCTCGCCCTTGATCGGCCGCTTGAGGCGCGCGGCGAGGAACATGCCGTCCTCGATCACGAGGTCGGTGACCTCGGCGTCGTATTCGACGGCGACGCCGAGCCGCTCCGCGGTCAGATACAGCGCGTTCAGCATCGCCCGGCCACCGCCGAGGAAGAAGGAGTTGGTGCGGCCGAGGCTCAGCGTACCGCCGAGGGAAGGCTGCCAGCGCACGCCCTGCTCCACGATCCAGTTCAGGATGTCCTTGGATTCGCGGATCATATGGCGCGCCAGCACCTCGTCGGTTTGCCCACCGGTGACGCGCAGCAGGTCCTCCCAAAACTCCTCCTCGGTGTAGGGGCCGGTCAGGATTTCGGTCGCCGCGTCATGGGCGCAGCGCATGTTGCGGGTGTGGCGAGTGTTGCCGCCGCGGTAGAATTTGGGCGCGCCTTCGAGCACCAGGACGGACGCTCCGCCGCGCCGCGCGCTGATCGCCGCGCACAGGGCCGCATTGCCGCCACCGATCACCAGCACGTCGTATTTGCTGCTCATCCCATCTGCCCGATGCGGCGAAGTTGGAGACATTCTGCCAGCCGGCGGTCTCGATCGCGCCGATCCGCCATTGCGTACCTTTGTATACAAAGATATACATAAGTCGCGCAAGCGGCATCTGCATGGGCAGAAGACGCATCGAGGGACAATGGCCAGACGCCCGGCAAATTCAGGTGGGACGATCGCGCGCGGAGGCGGGGTTGCGCTCGGCGAAGCCGTGTTCCGCTCGCTGTGCGAGGCGCTCCAGGCCGGCAGCTACCGCGCCGGCGACCGCCTGCGCGAGGAAGAGGTCGCCCAGCGGCTGAAGGTCAGCCGCACGCCGGTGAGGGAGGCGCTGGGCCGGCTCGCCGCACGCGGCTTCGTCGCGCCTGCCGGCGGCCGCGGGCTGATCGTCCGCAATCTCGACATCTCCGAGGTGCTCGAGCTCTACGCCATGCGTGAGATCATGGAAGGCGCCGCCGCGCGCCTTGCCGCCGAGCACGCCTCAGCGCCGGAGATCGACGCGCTCCGCGATATCGAGCAGGCCTTTGTCGAGGTGACCGATGCCGGCGCCGCCGAGATGGCGCGGCTCAACCGCGCCTTCCACGAGGCCATCTGCCGCGCGGCGCGCAACCGCTATCTCGACAACGCCTCGCGGGAATTGCAGGATTGGATCGCCCTGCTTGGCCCGACCACTTTCACGGTGGCAGGCCGTCCCAAGACGAGTCACGGCGAGCACCAGGCCATCATTGCAGCCATCGCCGGGCGCGACGGCGACAAGGCTGAGAAGTTGGCGCGTGCGCATATCCGCGAGGCGCTGCGCTGCCGGTTGAAATTGCTGCAGAAGCAGTAAGTCGTCTGCCCGATCACGCCTCGAATACACGCGTCAGCAGCCAATAGCCGCCGAGCACACCGATCATTGCGGACGTGACGTAAACCAGCCTTGCCGCTCGTGCCGGCTGCTCCCGGCCGGCCGCAGTCACGCGGTCCAACACGCCAAGTACCGGCAGCAGCAGCGCGACGATCGCGATCTGCCCGATCTCGACGCCGACATTGAAGGCGGCCAGCGCCGGAACGATCGCATCAGGCGGCAGGCCGATCTCGCGAAGCGCGCCGGCGAAGCCGAAGCCGTGGATCAAGCCGAACAGAAAAGCCACCCGCCAGCGCTTGTCGATGTCGCGCGAAAAGAAGTTCTCGACGGCGACGAACACGATCGAGGCCGCGATCGCGGGCTCAACGATGCGGCTCGGGATGACCAGGACATTCAGGGCCGCCAGCGACAACGTCAGGGAGTGAGCGATGGTGAAGGCGGTCACGATCTTGACGACCGGCAAGAGCCGGCGTGCCCACAAGACGATCGCGACCAGGAATGCGACGTGATCGTAACCGAGGAAGATGTGCTCGACGCCGGTGACGAGATAACGCTGCATCGTAGAGGACAGCGACGGCGGCGCCGTCGAGAGGGTCACCGTCGTGTTGTCGGCGTCGAGCAAGGCCTGCGTCTCGGACCGGCCCTGCGCGATCAGCACCACCTGCCGCGCGGCCCTGTCTTTCTCCGTCAGCACCGTGGAGCGATAGACAATGTCGCCGGTCACGTTCGCGCAGGCAAAGCTGTTGCGATAGACGATGCCGTCACCGTCCGCCAGGATCGCTGCATTTCCGGCGGCGCAGGCCCTGGCACCTCCTGCAACAGCCAGATGCGTGCCCATATAGGCGAGGATCGCGGGCTTGGCCGCTTCGACGGCGGCGGGATCGACCGCATCCCGCCTCGCATCATAAATCTTCGTGCCGATCAGGCGATCGACGTCGCTGCCCTTCAATCCGAGCTCGGCGCTCACCGTGCGATCGGGACTCAGCGCCACCCGTGCCGTGATGAGGTTGACCTCATGTGCCTCCGCCGGAAGCGCGAGGCCGAGCAGCACCGCGAGCCACGCCAGGAGCGGCCGCCTCATGATCCCGCTCCATCGCGCTCACGCCAGCACATCCGCCACGGCCGCCTTCAGAACATCCCGCACATCGGTGGGCTTCAGCCGGACCTGCAGGCCGCGCTGGCCGCCATTGAGATAGACCAGGTCATGGGCGAGCGCGCTCTGCTCGATCACGGTGCGCACAGGCTTGCGCTGTCCGAACGG
This sequence comes from Bradyrhizobium sp. USDA 372, assembly GCF_053629095.1. Lineage (NCBI taxonomy): Bacteria > Pseudomonadati > Pseudomonadota > Alphaproteobacteria > Hyphomicrobiales > Nitrobacteraceae > Bradyrhizobium > Bradyrhizobium sp. USDA 372. Next base: position 2,605,703 of record NZ_JBRJHR010000001.1, read on the forward strand.
GCTGATGCCGCCGACCTTGTAGCCGGTGACGCGCTCGGCCTCGGGCGGCTTCATCATCTGGGCCGACTTGCCGCTCGCCGCCGCCGCCAGCTTCTTCATCGAGACCTCCTGGTCGGACGGCACGACCACGCAGACCGGCTTGCCGTCGACCAGCGCCATCAGCGTCTTCAGGACGCGCGCCGGATCCTCGCCGAGCGCGGCCGCTGCCTGGAGCCCGATGCTCTCGGCGTCGGGATCATAGTCATAGGTGTGAACGGTGAAGGCAACACCGGCGGCTGCAAGTGCGCGTGTGGCGGGGGTGACTTTGGACATGCGTCACATGTAGCACCGTCATTGCGAGGAGCGAAGCGACGAAGCAATCCAGAATCCCGCCGGCGAGGCAGTCTGGATTGCTTCGCTTCGCTCGCAATGACGGCGGAGGCCCCTACTCCGCCGCGTCCCGCATCTCGGCGCGCTCGGCCCGCGCTGCGCAGAACTTGAACTCCGGGATCTTGCCGAACGGGTCCAGTGCCGGGTTGGTGAGCAGGTTCGCCGCCGCTTCGGCGTAGCAGAACGGCATGAACACCATGTTCTCCGGCACGTCGCGGTCGGAGCGGACCTTGACTTCGACGGCGCCGCGGCGGGTCTCCAGGCGAATGAAATCGCCGGGTACCAGCTTCTTCTTGCGCATGTCCTTGGGTGACATGAACGCGACCGCCTCCGGCTCGATCTGGTCGAGCACCTGGGCGCGGCGGGTCATCGAGCCGGTGTGCCAGTGCTCCAGCACGCGGCCGGTCGAGAGCACCATCGGATATTCGTCGTCGGGAATCTCGTCCGGCGGGACGACCTTGGCCGGCACGATCTTGCCGCGGCCGCTCGCGGTCGGGAAGCCCGTGGTGAAGATGATCTCGTTGCCGGGCTTGTTCGGATCGTCGACGGGATAAGTGACCGCGCCTTCGCGCACCAGCCGCTCCCAGGTGATGTTCTTCAGCGACGGCATCAGCTCCGCCATCTCGGTGAAGACGTCGCCGGGACCGGCATAATTCCACGGCAGGCCCATGCGCTTGCCAATCTCCTGGATGATCCAGAGATCCTGACGCGCATCGCCGGGCGGCTTGATCACCTGACGCGCCAGCTGCACGCGGCGATCGGTGTTGGTGAAGGAGCCGTCCTTCTCGGCGAAGGCCGAGGCCGGCAGGATCACGTCGGCATGGAACGCGGTCTCGGTGACGAAGAGATCCTGCACCACGAGATGATCGAGCATGGCCAGCGCATGGCGCGCATGCTGGAGGTCGGGATCGGACATCGCAGGGTTCTCGCCCTCGATATACATGCCCTTGATCTCGCCGGCATGGATCGCGTTCATGATCTCGACCACGGTCAGGCCGCGGACGGGATCGAGATCCTGCTGCCAGAGCTTTTCGAAGGCGCCGCGCATGTCGTCGCGCCCCACCGGCTGATAGTCCGGCAGGAACATCGGGATCAGGCCGGCATCGGAAGCGCCTTGCACGTTGTTCTGGCCACGCAGCGGATGCAGGCCGGTGCCGGGACGGCCGACCTGGCCGGTGATCAGCGCGAGCGCAATCAGGCAGCGCGCATTGTCGGTACCGTGGACATGCTGGCTGATGCCCATGCCCCAGAAGATGATCGAGGATTTTGCCCGCGCATAGGTGCGCGCCACTTCGCGCAAGGTCTGCGCCGGGACGCCGCAGATCGGCTCCATCTTCTCCGGCGTGAACTCCTTGATCTTCTCCTTGAGGTCCTCGAAGCCTTCGGTGTAGCCGGCGATGTACTGGTCGTCGGTCAGGCCTTCGGTGATGATCGTGTTGATCATCGCGTTCAGCATGGCGACGTCGGAGCCCGGCTTGAACTGCAGATGCTTGGTCGCGTGACGCGACAGCGACTGCCGGCGCGGATCCATCACGAACAGCTTCGCGCCGTTCTGCTTGACCGCGTTCTTGATGAAGGTCGCGGCGACTGGATGGTTCACGGTCGGATTGGCACCGATCACGACGATGACCTCGGCGTCCATCGCAGCCGAGAACGGCGCCGACACCGCGCCCGAGCTGAGGCCTTCGAACAGCGCCGCCACCGACGAGGCGTGGCACAGGCGGGTGCAATGGTCGACGTTGTTGGAGCCGAAGCCGGTGCGCACCAGCTTCTGGAACAGATAGGCCTCTTCGTTCGAGCCCTTGGCCGAACCGAAGCCGGCGAGTGCCTTCACGCCCTTCTCGTCGCGGATCTTGACGAGGCCCTTGGCGGCGATGTCGAGCGCTTCCTCCCAGCTCGCCTCGCGGAAATGCGTGAACGGATTGGCTGGGTCGACCTGGTCGTTCGCATCCTTCTTCGCGTTCGGCAGCCGCACCAGCGGCTTCGTCAGGCGATGCGGATGATGGATGTAGTCGAAGCCGAAGCGACCCTTCACGCAAAGACGATTGTGGTTGGCGGGGCCGTCGCGGCCTTCCGCATAGATCACCTTCTCGTCCTTGACCTCGTAGGTGACCTGGCAGCCGACGCCGCAGAACGGGCAGAGCGAATCCACCTTCTTGTCGGCATAGGTGACGCGAGTCTGGTTTTCGTCGAGCATGACGGCCGGCATCAACGCGCCGGTCGGACAGGCCTGCACGCATTCGCCGCAGGCAACGCAGGTGGACTCGCCCATGGGATCGTCGAAGTCGAACACGATCTTGGCGCCGGCATTGCGATAGGCCATGCCGATAACGTCGTTGACCTGGACCTCGCGGCAGGCGCGCACGCACAGGCCGCACTGGATGCAGGCATCGAGATTGACGCGCATTGCCGGATGGCTGGCATCGGTCGCCCAGCGCTCGGCGGCTGGAAAGCGGCTCTCGGTGACGCCAGTGGTCTCGGCCCAGTGCCAGAACTTCGAATCCGGATCGTGTGACGTCTCACGCGCCGGCTGGTCGGCAACGAGCAGCTCCATCACCATTTTTTGCGCCGACACCGCACGCGCGGATTCCGTCTTCACCTTCATGCCGACCGACGGCGTGCGCTTGCAGGACGCGGCGAGCACGCGCTCGCCCTCGATCTCGACCATGCAGGCGCGGCAATTGCCGTCGGGGCGATAGTCCGGCGCCGGCGAATAGCAGAGATGCGGAATGTCGCGGCCCTGGCGTTTTGCGACCTGCCAGATCGTCTCGCCGGGCTTGGCCTCGACCTGCTTGCCATCGAGCTCGAACGTAATCTTGGTCATTCGGCCGCTTCCTTGAACTCGTCAGGGAAATATTTGATCACGGAGGACAGCGGGTTCGATGCCGCCTGCCCGAGCCCGCAGATCGAAGCATCGCGCATCGCCTGGCTCAATTCTTCCAGCAAGGCACGGTTCCAGACCGGCCTTTGCATCAGCAGCGCCGCCTTCTGGGTACCGACGCGGCACGGCGTGCACTGGCCGCAGCTCTCGTCCTCGAAGAACTTCATCAGGTTCAATGCGGCAGCGCGCACGCTGTCCTTGTGCGACAGGATCACGATCGCAGCCGAGCCGATGAAGCAGCCGTATTTCTCCAGCGTGCCGAAATCGAGCGGAATGTCGTCCATCGATGCCGGCAAGATGCCGCCGGACGCACCGCCCGGCAGATACGCGTAGAATCGATGGCCGTCGGCCATGCCGCCGCAATATTCCTCGATCAGCTCGCGCACGGTGATACCCGCGGGCGCAAGCTTCATGCCGGGATTTTTGACGCGTCCCGAAACCGAGAAGCTGCGCAGGCCGTGACGCTCGTGGCGGCCATGGCCCTGCCACCAGTCGGCGCCCTTCTCGACGATGTCGCGCACCCACCACAGCGTCTCGATGTTGTTGATCAGCGTCGGCAGACCGAACAGGCCGACCTGGAACGGGTAAGGCGGCTTGTGCCTGGGCAGGCCACGCTTGCCCTCGATGCTCTCCAGCAGCGAGGATTCCTCGCCGCAGATGTAAGCGCCGGCGCCGCGCCGCAGGTGCAGCGTCGGGCCGCCAGGCGGGAGCTTTGCGATCTCGCGCTGGAGGATCTCGCGCGAGGCCGGATATTCGTCGCGCAGATAGATATAGACGTCGCTCGCCTGCACCACATGCGCGCCGATCAGCATGCCCTCGATGAAGCGATGCGGATCGGTTTCGAGGTAATAGCGGTCCTTGAACGTGCCGGGCTCGCCCTCGTCGCCGTTGATCGCCATCAGCCGCGGCCCGGGCTCGCCGAGCACCGCGCGCCATTTGCGTCCGGTGGGGAAGCCGGCGCCGCCGAGCCCGCGCAGAGAGGCGTCGTCGAGCGCCTTCAGGAGATCGTCCTTCGACAGCTCGCCCGAGCGCAGGCGATTGAGCAGCTTGTAGCCGCCATCGGCGACGTAGGCATCGTACTCGGTATATGTGGGCAGATGCGCGTGCGTGTCGCCGGCCTTCGCCGTCGCCATGACGTTGCCGACCGTCGCGTGGTCGACGAAATTGTGCCCGACCTCCGCTGCCGGCGCTGTGTCGCAGCGGCCGACGCAGGGCGCGCGCACGACGCGGATGCCGGGACCTGACGCGCTCTGCAGATCCTCGAGCAGCTTCTCGCCGCCAAGCATCGCGCAGGTGAGCGAATCGCAGACGCGGATCGTCAACGGGGGAATGTCGGGCTCACCTTCCTTCACCACATCGAAATGCGCGTAGAAGGTCGCCGTCTCGAACACCTCGGCGAAGGCGAGCTTCATCTCGTCGGCGAGCGCGGCCAGATGCGCAGCCGAGATCTGGTGGTACTTGTCCTGGATCAGGTGCAGATACTCGATCAAGAGATCGCGCCGCCGCGGCCTGTCGCCGAGCAACAGCTCGATCTCGTGCGCGGCCGTGGGATCGACCTGCCGCCCCTTGGGGGTCGCCTTGGCGCGTCGGCGTCCCTCACCGGGATGCTCGAAGGAGCGGACCTTGTGCACGTCCTCGTGGCTCATCGATTCGTCTCGATCTCGTCCTTATCAGGACTCCACTTCTATCCTCTGGCATGCCAGATGCCAAGAAAATTATCACGCTCGCGGAAGTGGTTACGCTGCACGGCTCAACACAGCCCAGCACGGCCCTGCGTTCTTGAGCAAGGCCGAGCCAAGCCCGAATTGGCCGGAAGATCAATAAAGGCGTCTCATGCTGCGATTGCGAAGTCCTATCGACTTCGCCTGAGGCGCGGCGGGAGCGCAAAGGCCGCCGCCGTGAACATTTCCCTTCTACGGGGCGTCACTCTTTTCGACCAGGAACACGATGCGCGCCTCGTTGCGCTCGGTGATCTCGACCTTGTCGCCGGTCTCGCGGATCAGATTGGGGATATCGATCACCGAGAGCGGATCGGTGCAGTGAACTTCGAGCTGGTCGCCTGCCTTGAGCGGCTTGAGCGCCTTGCGCGTCTTGAGCGCCGGCAGCGGGCATTTCAGCCCGGTGAGATCGAGTGTCGTCCTGGTCATGGCCGCACCATGGCGGCGTGGAACGGCTGCGTCAACGCGGGGAGGCCTCAGATCAGGCTGGCGTAGGGCAGGAAGCCGACATCCTGCCCCGGCTCGACATTCGTGATGTCCTCGCCGAGCTCGACGAGGCCGTCGGTCTCGACCAGCGAGGACAAGAGCCCGGCCCCTTCGCGCGGGAACTTGATCGCCTCGAGCCCGCCGTCCTGCGCGCGCCGCAACGAGGCGCGCACATATTCACGCCGCCCGGCCTTCTTCTTGTAAGTAAACGCAGCACGCACCGGAATCGGCAACAGCGGCTCCGGCAGCCCACCCGCCAGCGCCAGCACCGTCGGCCGCACCACATGGACGAAGGTGACAAAGCTCGCGACGGGATTGCCGGGCAGTCCGATCAGCGGTGTGCCGGCGACGATCCCCATCGCCACGGGACGGCCCGGCTTGATCGCCATCCGCCACAGCACCAGTGAGCCGATGCTCTCCACGGCCGCCTTGACGTGATCCTCCTCCCCCGTCGAGACGCCGCCGGTGGTGAGGATCAGGTCATGGTCGCCTGCAACCCGCTTCAGGCCGCTCGCCAGTGACGTTCGCTCGTCGCGCAGAATGCCGAGATCGCTGACCTCGCAGCCGAGCCGCCGCAGCATCGCCATCAGCATGAAGCGGTTGGAATCGAACAATTGCGAGGCGGCGCGCGGCTCGCCGGGTGAAGCCAGTTCGTCGCCGGTCGAGAACACGGCAACACGGATGCGCCTGACGACGTCGAGCCTCGTCAGGCCGAACGCGGCGGCAAGCGCGACATGCTGCGGCCGCAGGCGCTGGCCGGCGCGGAGCGCGACGTGTCCTTGGGGAATGTCCTCGCCTGCGGGTCGCACATTGGCGCCGGGCTTCAGCCCCGGCGGCAACACGATCTTCCCGGACTCATCGATGCGGACGTCCTCCTGCATGAAGACGGTCTCCGCGTCCGGCGGCATCGGCGCGCCGGTGAAGATGCGCGCGGTATGGCCGGGCTTGATCGGCGCCTGCGCAAGGCCGCCGGCCTGAATGCGACCGTCGAGCGGGAACGCCTGTTCCGCCCTTGCCGGAAGGTCCGCGTTGCGCACCGCGTAGCCGTCGACGGCGGAGTTGGTGAAGGGCGGCAGCGGCAGAGGCGCGGCCACATCGCCCGCGAGCACGCGTCCGTCCGCGTCGGCGAGCCCAACCGTCTCGAGATCGACGATCGCACTGACGCGCGTCGTGATGAGGCCAACGGCTTCGTCGACCGACATCATCGGGCCACCGAAGGCAAAGCAATCGTCCGACAGTTGCGCCATGGTGCCTCGTCAGCGTATCGCGGCGCTTCTTGCCACCGCTTCCTCGACCGGCATCGCCGCCCGTAGTATCAATGCCGCGGCGCCTTCGATATCGTCGAGATGGACAGTCGGCAGCCGCGTGTCAATCGCGACGTCCGTCGCGATCCCGGCAATCCCGGGATCGTCCGGAAACAGCAGCGGCTTGCCGTTGGCGGCACGATGCACCTCGATCTTGCGATGCGGCTCACGCTTGAATCCCTCGACCACGACGAGATCGACCGCGGAGAGTTTCTCGAGCAGCTCCGGCAGCCGCGGCTCCGCCGCCCCGCGCAGCTCATGCATCAGCGCCCAGCGTTTCGACGAAGCAACCAGCACCTCCGCCGCACCGGCCTCGCGATGGCGCCAGGAATCCTTGCCGGGCACGTCGACGTCGAACTGGTGATGCGCATGCTTGATCACGGAGACGCGCAGGCCTTGCGCGTTGAAATGCGGAATCAGCCGCGTCAACAGCGTGGTCTTGCCCGCACCGCTCCATCCTGCAAGGCCGATGACTTTCATTCCAGCTCCGTGTCCGCGAACGACCCAGGTCCCTTCTGGAACCGCGGCCCCCTCCGCGTCATTGCGAGCGCAGCGAAGCAATCCAGACTGCCGCCGCGTAAGGATTCTGGATTGCTTCGCTCTGCTCGCAATGACGAGCGGAGGCATTTTGCCCATTCCCGGCCATGCTTATATCGGCTTGACCCGAATGTCATGCTAACCTCGCCGCCATGATGAAGATCGACAAAGCCCCGGTGCCCCTGATCGTCCCCAATCCGGACGATCCGCGCCTGACCCAGAGCGTGACCGGCACCGACCAGGCCGGCGCCAGGGTCGAGATCAAGGTGCCGATGGAGCGGCCGCTGACGCTCTATTTGAACGCCCAGGAGATCGTCACCATGATGACGATCGGCGACTACCCCGAATATCTGGCGCTCGGCTACCTGCTGAACCAGAACATGCTGAAATATAATGACGTGGTCACCGAGGTTGAGTACGACGACGACCTCCAGGTGGTCGTCGTGCGCACCTCACACCACACCAATTTCGAGGCCAAGCTGAAGAAGCGCACGCAGACGTCCGGCTGCGCGCAGGGCACCGCCTTCGGCGACCTCCTGGAGGCGGTCGAGAGCGTCGCGCTGCCCAAGGCGGAGCTGCGCACCTCCTGGCTCTACCAGATGACGCAGACCATCAACACCATGCCCTCGCTTTACCTGGAGGCCGGCGCGATCCACGGCTGCGTGCTGTGCAAGGAGGGCACGCCGCTCTGCTACACCGAGGATGTCGGCCGCCACAACGCCGTCGACAAGATCGCGGGCTGGATGTACCGCCACGGCGTCGACGCTTCCGACAAGATCCTCTACACCACCGGGCGCCTCACCTCGGAGATGGTGATCAAGACCGTGCGCATGGGCATTCCGATCCTGGTGTCGCGCTCCGGCTTCACCGCCTGGGGTGTCGATCTCGCAAGACAGGTCGGCCTGACGCTGGTCGGACGCACCCGCGGCAAGCGCTTCATCGCGCTCGCAGGCGAAGAGCGCATCGTCTACGACCAGAACCTCGCTTATGTCGAAGAGGAATCGGCCAAGCACAAGCGCAAGGGTGAAGGCGGTGACGACTGACATGTCCGCTGTGCGTGTTCCGCCGACCCTTGGCGTGCTGCTCGCCGGCGGGCTGGCGCGGCGCATGGGCGGCGGCGACAAGCCGATGCGCACCATCGGTGGCCGCACCATTCTGGAACGCGTGATCGCGCGTCTCTCGCCCCAGTGCAGCGGGCTGATCCTCAACGCCAACGGCGATCCCGCCCGCTTTGCCGCGTTCGGCTTGCAGGTCGTCGCCGACGACGTGCCCGGCTTCCCCGGCCCCCTCGCCGGCATCCTCGCGGCGCTCGACTGGACCGCGGCGAACCGGCCGGAGATCGAATGGGTGCTCAGCGCCGCCGGCGACTGCCCGTTCCTGCCTCGCGACCTCGTCGTGCGCCTGCATGAGGCGCGCGCGCGTGAGAACGCACAGCTCGCGGTCGCTGCATCAGATGAGCAGTCGCATCCGGTGATCGGCCTGTGGCGTGTCGCCTTGCGTGAGGAGCTGCGCCACGCCCTCGTGGTCGAAGACCTCCGCAAGATCGACCGCTGGACCGCGCGCTATCCGCTCGCGACAGTGACCTGGCCGACCGAGCCGGTCGATCCGTTCTTCAATGCGAACACGGTCGAGGACATTGCCGAGGCCGAGCGGCTGGCGGCGCTGGATGACCATCCTAAGCCGCTGCGTTGAGCTGCCGTGAACCCGACCGAGCTGGGGAACGACCAATGATCGGTACGTTGTCCCCGGGATGAACCATGGCCGACTCTCTCCTTGATGTCGTCTTCGATGTCGTCGATCTTGCGCTCGATGTTTCGGATGTGATCGATCGCACGAAGCAGCTGAGCAAGCCTGACACCGTCGAGGTTCCGCCCGATCCGAAGCCGTTGCCGGCCGCCGCGCAGCGTGCGCTGGCCGAGGCCGAGGAACGGAAGCGCAGGCGCGAGCAATCCGATCAGGCCGCCAGCGCCACCGACCAGGCGTCGCAACCGTAGCCCTCGCTGATATCTACGCAGGCCGGAAACCCGCGCGCTCAAGTGCGGCGCGCGCTGCGCTCGAGCCGAGCGCATCGAGAAAGGCCCGCACGGCCGGCCGATCCTTGCGCGCGGTCACCAGCGCGAAATCGTAATGCTCTTCGGCCAGCGGAATGAAACCGAGGCCGCCGGCGTGGGCGACCGGCGCAATGGTCATGCCCCAGTCGGCGCGGTGCTGCGCCACGGCCGCCGCAACCGCATTGTGCGAACGCGGCTGGTTCCAATAGCCTTCCGGCCGGACGCCGCCGAGCAGCCGGTCGATCAGGATGCGCGTGCCGGCGCCCTGGTTGCGGTTGACCATGATGCAGGTGGGGTCGGCGAGCGCAGCCGCAACAGCCTCCTTTGCGCTCAGGCCTTCGAAACGTTTGTCGCCCTTGCGGAAGACAATGCCCTGCATCCGCCGCCAGCCGGCGACGAGCTCGAGTCCTTCGACGAGATAGGGCGTGTTGTAGGTCTCGCTGCGATCGTCGAACAGATGGATCGGCGCGAGATCGCATTCGCCGCGCTTGGCCGCCGCCAATCCTCCAAGGCTGCCGACCGCGATTGAGCGCACGGTCAGGCTGGCATGCGCGAGCTGTGCGGTGACGAGATCGAGGCCGGTGCAATGGCTGCCGACGACGACGAGATCCGGCACGCGCACATGCGGCGTGAACAGCGTCACCTCGGTTTCGGTGCCGGCCGGCATCTGGTCGGCAAGTGCGTCGATGCGCAGAAAGCCGTCCGCCTGCGCAAAGGACGTGATCGCACCAGACCCCTTGCCGGAGGGATAGGCGATGAGACCCGCCCTGCCCTGGACCAGCGAAACCATGACGAATTCGGTGCGGCCGAGCTCGGAGGCGATGCGCACCGGCACGGTCACGTTCACCTTGGCATCGGAGCGCGGCGGCAGTCCGGCCATCCTGCGCAGCACCGGCACGATCATGTCGTGGAAGGTGAACATCGCCGAGGTTGGAAAGCCCGGCAGGATCACGACAGGCTTGCCGTCGCACACCGCAAGGCACAGCGGCTTGCCGGGCTTGAGCGCAACGCCGTGGGCGATGATGCCGGGCGCGCCGAGCCGGCCGATGATGCGATGAGAGAGGTCGCCCGCGCCTTTCGACGTGCCGCCCGACAGCACCAGCATGTCGGCATCCGCAAGCGCGTCGCGCATGGCGGCTTCGAGCTTGGCTTCGTCGTCCGGAATGGCGCCTAGGAAGACGGCCTCGCCACCGTTTTCGTCGATCGCGGCCGCGACGATGGCGCCGTTGGTATCGTAGATCTCGGCGGGCCCGAGCACCTGGCCGGGCTGAACCAGCTCGTCCCCGGTGGAGATGACGGCAACCCGCGCTCTGTGCACGACACTCACCTCGGCGACACCGCAAGCCGCCAGCATGCCGATCTCGCGCGAGCCGATAATGGTGCCGGCGCGCAGCAAAGCCTCGCCGCGCGCGATGTCGGATCCGGCATACGAGACGAATAGCCCCGGCGAGACGGCGCGACGGACATCGATCGCATCCTGGCCGGCCGGCTGGGTGTGCTCGACCATGACCACGGCATCGGCGCCGCGCGGCAACGGACCTCCGGTGGCGATCGCCGTTGCGGTTCCGGCCGCCACTTGCAGTATCGGCGCGGTCCCGCAATGAATGGTCTCGCCATTCAGCGCGAGGCGCACCGGCGCGCCCTCGCCGGCCGCCGCAAGGTCGGCAGAGCGCACGGCGAAGCCGTCGACATTGGAGCGGTCGAACGGCGGCACGTCGATCGGCGCCGTGACATCTTCGGCGAGGGCCGCGCCCAGCGCAGCTGCGAGCTTGCGCGTTTCGGTTTGAAGCGCGCGCGGGAACAAGGCCGCCTCGAAGCGGCCCAAGGCCTCCTCGCGCGACAGGATCTTGAGAAACTGCTCCTGCTCGAGCGCGCTGCGGTCCGGTGATTTCGGGATCATCGTCATACCAGAACCCATATCACGCCGGCATCAGATCGGCATCGATCGATGCACCAGCCGCAAATCCCTCGTCGCTGGCGGAAATCAGCAGCCATGCGTCCGCACGGGCGACCGCCTGGAGCGGCCATTCGCCTACGGCAAGCGGCATCCAGGCACGATGTTCCTCGGCCAGCAAAGCGATCTCCGTCAGGCCGACGCTGGAGGCGATTTTTCGCGCAAGCGGCAGCGACACTTTTCGGCGCGGCCGATGCGCCGACAAACGCTCGACGAGCGGCAGCACGAGTGCAAGCCAGACTGCAAGCGCATGATCGGGTGAGCCGGGCAAGGCAATGACGGGAACCCGTCCCAGCCGTCCGACCGCCGCCGTGCGTCCCGGCTGCAGCGCAAGGCCGTGCGCCATCACCTCGCCGCGCCGGGCGAGGGCCGCGATGGCAGCGTCCTGGCGGCCGACGCCGCTACCGCCGATGGTCAGCAGAACGTCGCAAGACGACGCATCGAGCGCATCGGCGATCGACGCTTCATCGCGCGCACGCGCTTGACGCGCTTCCACATCCAGTCCCGCCGTGTGCGCGATCCCGGCAATCATCTGCGCCGCGACTGTTCCACCCGGCACATTGACGATGCGCAGCCGTGGCCGCCTCACGGCGAGTTTCTCCACGCCCGACACGCGCGCGAGCAGCAGGTCCGCCGCACCGACGGGATGGCCTGCAGCCCCCACGGCCATGCGCGCGGCAATGTCGCTGCCGGCGCGCCTGACACCCTGCCCCGGCGCCCCCTCTGCGAGCACCTGGGCAAGCGGCCCCGACATCTCCACGGCGTCGGCATCGAGCACGCAGTCGCATCCCGCCGGCATCGTGTCACCGGCCTCGACCCATGCAGGGGCCGTTGTCAGCGGCACGGGCGAATAAGCGGACGCGCCGACGAGATCGTTGGCCGATAGCGCCCAACCGTCTACGGCCGCAATGTCGCGCGAAGGATGGGCGGCGAGCAGCGGATCGCCAGCCGCGATGCAGCCGATCGCCTCCGCCAGCGGCACCTCCACCGGCGCGACGGGATCAACGCCCCGCAACAGCGCGGCGAGCGCGGTGTCGAGCGGCGTGAGCGAGGGCGGCAGGCGCTGGGTCATGCGCCATGAGGACCATGCATCGTCCGGTTTGGCAACCGCCGGCGATGCCGGCTTCAGCCGCCCGACCTGTCCGAATTGGGGAAAAACAGTTGCTGCGCGTCGACCTTGTAGCCGGCGATCGCCGTCTGTCCCTCCGGCGACGTCAGCCAGTCGACGAAAGTCTTCGCGAGGTCTTTCTTCACGTTCGGGAACTTCGCAGGGTTCACCAGCATCACGCCATATTGGTTGAGCAGCCGCCGGTCGCCTTCGACGACGATGTCGAGATCGCCGCGATCCCTGAAGGCGATCCAGCTGCCGCGATCCGCCAGCTCGTAAGCATTGGCGGCGCGCGCGGCCTCGAGCGCCGCGGCCATGCCGGGCCCGGCCTCGCGATACCAGGCGCCCTTGGCGCCGGCAATGTCGATGCCGGCCACGATCCAAAGCGCGAGCTCCGCGGCGTGGGTGCCCGAGCGATCGCCGCGCGTCACGAACGGCGCGCCCTTGGCTTCGATCGCCTTCAGCGCCGTCGCGATGTCCTTGCCCTTCACGCCCGCGGGATCGCTCTTCGGCCCGATCAGTACATAGTCGCTGTACATCACGTCGTAGCGCTTCACGCCGAAGCCGTCGGCAACGAACTTCTCCTCCTGTGGCCGCGCGTGCATCAGCACGACGTCGACCTCGCCCCGCCGCGCGCCATCGAGCACCTCGTCGGCGCGCCGCGCGATCACGGTGACGTCGATGCCGGTCCTGTCGCGGAAGATCGGCAGCAGATAGTCGAGCAGCCCGGACTCCTGCGTCGCCGTCGTCGAAGCGAGGACGATTCTGCGCTCCTCCGCGGATGACGCCGCAATGCCTGCGGCAAGGCCGCAGAGGAGCGCAAGTGCAACGGACAGGCGGCCCATGAGCGGGTTCCCTCAGGTTATGACGCGATCATGATGATGATCGATTGCGCCGCACTCGTGACGCGTTTTTGCGCTGGCAGTCGGGAAATTTCGGCAATTTCATCGAGACGTAGCGCGCGAACGATCGCTTGGGATCGTTCACCAAAGCGAAAATCGCGCGTGCGGATGTGTTGCAAAGCAGCGAGATGATCGGGCATGGTTCCCGCGACAAAAATCTGAAATGCAGAATTCCACCTGCGTCGGACGTCAAAAAGAAGCAAGAATTTGCATAGGAATGCAGGATGGAATTCCTGACCACCAGCGAAGCCGCCGACTACCTTCGGCTCGGCGAACGCAAGCTCTACGAACTCGTCACCACCGGTGCGATCCCCTGCAGCAAGGTGACGGGGAAATGGCTCTTCCCACGGCACGAGCTCGATCTCTGGGTCCTGTCGGGCCTGGCGCGTCCGGCCGGCATGTTGATCGCCGAGCCGCCGCCGGTCGTCGGCGGCAGCCAGGACGAGCTCTTGGATTGGAGCCTGCGCGAATCCGGCTCCGGGCTCGGATCGATGAGCGAGGGCAGCGCGCGCGGGCTCGAGCGCTTGCAGCGCAACGAGGTGATGGCCGCGGCGGTGCACTTCCACGCCCTGGATGCCTCCGACAATCTCGCCGGCGATGCCAGTATGGAAGCGCTGCGGACCACGCCGGACCTGCATGATGCGGTGCTGGTCGCGTTCGTGCGCCGCGAAGAAGGCCTCGTGCTGCCACACGGCAATCCGCAGCACCTGCACAGCCTGACCGACGTGCTCGCAGCCGGCGCCCGGATGGCGACGCGGCAACAGGGCACGGGCGCGCAGATGCTGCTCGACGTGCTGCTGAAGCGCGCAGGCGCCTCGATGCGGGACCTGCGCCGCATCGAGACGCCGGCTTTGACCGGCCCGGATCTTGCCGAGCTGGTTCGCGCCGGCCAGGCCGATTGCGGCATCGCGACGCGCGCCGCGGCGCGCTCGGCCGGCCTCGATTTCGTGCCGCTGGTCTGGGAGAATTTCGATCTTGCGATGCGGCAGCGCAGCTATTTCCGCCCGGCCATGCAGGCCCTGCTCCGCTTCATGAACGAGCGGCGGCTGCGCCAGCGCGCGGAAGAGCTGACCGGTTACGATCCCTCGCCCGCAGGACTGATCCGCTTCGCAGCCTGACATTGACGCCTGCCCCCTATTAGTTGCAAAAGAAACCAATTCAGCCGGGCCATACCCGGAACAAGCAACACCGGCCAACGCGCCGGATCAGGGGAGGAGAAACGTGTATCCAACGAGATTTGGACTGCCCGTCGCGGCCGCACTTGCGGCAGCGCTGCTGCCGGGCGCGGCCAGGGCGCAGGTTTCCGACGACGTCGTCAAGATCGGCGTTCTCACCGACATGAACGGCCCGGCCTCGGCGCCGACCGGCCAGGGCTCGGTGACCGCCGCGCAGATGGCGATCGACGATTTCGGCGGCAAGGTGCTCGGCAAGCCGATCAGCATCGTGATCGGCGACCACCAGCTCAAGGCCGACATCGGCGGCACGATCGCGCGGCGCTGGTACGACGTCGACCAGGTCGATCTGATCGTCGACGTGCCGGTCTCCGCGGTTGGCCTCGCGGTGCAGAACGTCGCCAACGAGAAGAAGCGGCTGTTCATCACCCACTCCACCGGGACCGCGGATTTCCACGGCAAGTTCTGCTCGCCTTACGCCATCCAATGGGTGTTCGACACCCGCGCGCTCGCGGTCGGCACTGCGGACGCCGTGGTCAAGCGGGGCGGCGACAGCTGGTTCTTCATCACCGACGATTATGCCTTCGGCCATTCGCTGGAGCGCGACGCTTCCGCCGTCGTCACCGCCAATGGCGGCAAGGTGCTGGGCTCGGTGCGGCCGCCGCTGGCAACGCCCGATCTCTCCTCCTTCGTGCTACAGGCGCAGGCCTCCAAGGCCAAGATCATCGGCATTGCCGCCGGTCCCCCCAACAACATGAACGAGATCAAGACAGGCGCCGAGTTCGGCGTGTTCAAGGGCGGCCAGCAGATGGCGGCGCTGCTGGCGCTGATCACCGACATCCACGGCCTCGGCCTGCAGGCGGCGCAAGGCCTGCTGCTGACCACCTCGTTCTACTGGGACATGGACGACAAGACGCGCGAATGGTCGAAGCGCTATTTCTCCAAGATGAACAGGATGCCGACGATGTGGCAGGCCGGCGTCTATTCCAGCGTGATGCACTATCTCAACGCCATCAAGGAGACCGGCACCGACGATCCGCTGAAAGTGGCCGCCAAGATGCGCGAGAAGCCGATCGAGGATTTCTTCGCCCGCAACGGCAAGCTTCGCGAGGACAATCTGATGGTGCACGATCTCTGGCTGGTGCAGGTGAAGACGCCGGAGGAGAGCAAATATCCGTGGGACTATTACAAGATCCTCACCACCATCTCCGGCGACAAGGCGTTTGGGCCGCCCGACCCGGCGTGTGCGATGGTGAAGAAGTGAGGGTTGCGAGATCTTAGCCGCGCTGACGGTGCACCCTCTCCCCTTGTGGGAGAGGGTGGATTCGCGAAGTGAAGCCGGGGTGAGGGGTATCTATCCTCACGAACAACTTCACGAGCGGAGAGAACCCCTCATCCGGCGCTTCGCGCCACCTTCTCCCACAAGGGGAGAAGGGAGAAAGCGCGTCGTCGAAAGTTCGCTACTTCACCACCCCGATCTCACGAAAATACTTCATCACGCCCGGATGGATCAGCTCCGCCTTTGGCGCCGCCGCGACCGTGTTTGCGGCGGTGGTCTCGCAGGCCTGCGCGAGCTTCTTGCAGAACGTCGCCTCGATACCGTGCAGCGTCTTGGCGAGGCGATAGGCGACCTCGTCGGGTAGATCCTCGCGCGTGAGAATGAAGCTCCAGGAGCCGAGCGAGGCGATCGGCTCGTTCTGCTTCGGATAGGAGCCCGCCGGCACGGTCAGCGGCTTGAGGAACGCATGCTTGGCGCGGATGCGCGCGATCTCGTCCGCTACTGGCGCGATGAAGCGCGCGCCCGATGCGCTCGCGGCGACCGCGGCAAAGCCGGGCCAGCCGATCCCGGCGCCCCAGAGCGCAGCGACGCGGCCGTCCTCGACCATCGCGGGGCCGTCGCCGGCGCGGTCGAGATAGATCGCCTTGAAGTCCTCATCCTGCTTCAGCCCGAGACCATCGAGCACATAGCGCGCCAGGATCGGCAGGCCGGAGCCCTTGGCGCCGAACGCGACGGGCCGACCGACGAGATCGCGAATCGTCGTGTAGGGACTGTCGGCGCGCACCACGAACATGCCGGGGTTGGAATAGATCGCCGTGAGAATCTTCAGGCGCGCAGGCGCACGGCCGATGCCGGCGAAGGCCTCGTAGGCCGGCTCGCCCGCGACCAGCGCAAGATCGAGCTCGCCCTTCTCCAGCAGCGGAATGTTCTCGTTGCTGCCCTTGGTGTTGCGCGGGGCGATGGTGAGATGCGGATCGGCCGCGTTCATCACCTCCGCGAAGGCGTTGCCATAGAGCGGGAAGCCGCCGCCGGGCGTCGCTGTTCCCAAGCTGATCGTCATGGTCGGAACGGCCGTGCCTCCGGTCTGGGCGGCGGCGGGGCTGGCGAGCAGCGCCGCACCGAGAATGATCATCGCGAATCTCATGGTCGCTCCTGGCGGAGCTGCGTCAACACCGACTTGCGGCGATGTAGGCAGCGACCTGATTCTGTGAAAGCATGCCGCGCAAAGACAATAGAACAATGGGAGGCGTCATGTTGCGAATTTTGCGTCACGGTGTTTTCGGGCTGGTCGTTCTTGCAACGCTGTTCGGCGCCACCCCTCCCGCAGCCGCCGGCTATCCCGACCGTCCCGTGCACTGGCTGATCGGCTTTGCCGCCGGCGGCCCGGTCGACATCGTGGCGCGGATCATGGCGCAATGGCTGTCGGACCGGCTCGGCCAGCAATTCATCGTCGAGAACCGCACCGGCTCCGGCGGCAACATCGCCGCCGCCGCCGCGATCAACTCGCCGCCGGACGGCTACACGCTGCTGTTCGTCGCGCCCAACAACGCGATCTCGACCTCGCTCTACAAAAAGCTGCCGTTCGACTTTTTGCGCGACACCGTGCCGGTGGCCAGCATCATGCAGCTCACCAACATGCTGGTCGTCTCCAACGCGTTTCCGCCGAAGACGGTCCAGGAGTTCATCGACTATTGCAAGGCCAATCCCGGCAAGATCTCCTATGCCTCCTCCGGCAACGGCACCTCGGTGCACATGTCGGCCGAGCTGTTCAAGGTGATGACGAAGTGCGACATGGTGCACGTGCCCTATCGCGGCTCGGCCATCGCCTTCCCCGACATCATCTCCAACAAGGTGCAGCTGATCTTCGACAATCTGCCCTCGGCGATGGAGCAGGTGAAGGGCGGCAACGTCCGCGCGCTGGGCGTGACCTCGCCGCAGCGTTGGCCGAGCGTGCCCGACGTGCCCGCGATCGCCGAGACCGTGCCGGGCTTCGAATCGGTCGGCTTCTACGGCATCTCCGCGCCGAAGGGCACGCCGAGCGAGGTGATCGAGATCCTCAACAAGGCCGTCGGCGAAGCCTTGAAGGACCCGAAGCTGGTCGCGCGCCTCACCGAAGTCGGCGGCCTGCCCAAGCCGATGACATCAGCCGAGTTCGGCAAGCTTGTCGCCGACGAGACCGAGAAGTGGCGCAAGGTGGTCGAGTTCGCCGGGGTCTCGGTGGACTAGGCGGCGGCCCGGCCACCTAGCGCGCCCGCACCACATTCGAGAGGGCCGAAAGGCCCTCTCGAACAAAGTTGCGAAAACAACCCCATGCACAGTAGACTAGGCCTGTGATCTCAAGGGATTACCGCCCACCTCGAAAAAACCTGCGAAAAGGCGGTTTGCTTCGTCGGGCAAAACAGGGTTATACAGGCATCATCGCCAATTTCGGTTATTCGAAAGCGCCCCTGAGGCCCGTGCCGGCGTTCCGATCCGCGAGAGCCAGCATTGCACCCCCGCCTCAGGCCCTGTAAACGAACCGCGCACCGTTGCCGGCCGCGCTACCTGCGGCCGCCTCGCGGCGGGGCCTGTAGCTCAATGGTTAGAGCCGGCCGCTCATAACGGTCTGGTTGCAGGTTCGAGTCCTGCCGGGCCCACCAGTGAAATCAGGCGCAGCACTTACAAAACCCACGATTTTTTTGGGGCACAGTTTGGCCGCGACCCAGGTCGCAATACGGTTCAAATCCGGCAATGCGCCGGATTCATTTTGGCCGCAGGCGAGATGAGTGCGGGGACCGGGGGAATTGATGCAAAGGCTGTAACCGCACCCGAACGGATGTAGCCGATGTTGCGGCTGCCAGACGAGCGCTATATCCGAACTGACGGCTGGGCATTCGACCTTCCCGGGACGACATTCTCTCCGGAGTGCAGAACCCGTCCGATCGCGCGGAGCGATCGCGATGAGGGAGGCTACGATGGATTTTACGCGGATGTCGGATGCAATCCGGCTGCATCACGCCTCTCATCACCACGATGGGTACGATGGCGCGGGCGAATTGGGCCCTGCACCCAGAGCTCCGTTCATGGCTGACGCGGTCGGCGGTGGCGCCCTGGTCCATCGTCCCGGCCCGTTTGCCGGTCCTGGAGCATACGCCGCGAGCGCGCATACCCAGCATAAAGACTCCGACCCGGTTCAATCCAAACATCCCCCATCGGGGGGCGAGATGGGCAGCCACGCCGGCAACCACGCTGCAGCGGGCCTGGACGTTTCGTCCACGAAGCCTGCTGCCGGCGCATCCTTTGCCGAGAAGGGCATTGTTTCGGTCGAGAGTGGGGCGAACACGGCAGGGAACGGCGGGGATGGCCATTTTTACGGAGGTATCATTCACGCGTCCCTGTTGATCTACGAACCGATCAACATTTCGATCAGCGTGGGATACGGCTCGGTCGCCCTGGCCAACCAGTCCAACGATTTGCATGTCGATCAATCCGCTTTTCAAATGGCCGGCGTCGGCGGCCATGGCGGCAATGACAACATTGCAGCGGGTGGGAGCATCGGTACGTTTTCAGGCTCCGGCGTGATTGCGAGTGGCGACAACAGCGCCGGAAACGGCGGCAGCGGCCATTTCTCGGGTGCGATCGTGGACGCTCCCGTGGTGATCTATCATCCGATCAATATCGCGTTGGCGAGCTCGGGCGGCACTGCACATGCAAGTCAGTCGAACACGGTCGACATCGACCAATCGGCCACGCAGATCGCGGGCGTCGGCGGAAGTGGCGGACATGGCAATGTGGCCGCCGGCGGCAGCGTCATCACGCTCGACCCCAGTTGGGGATCGAGCGTCTTTGACGTTCAAACGGGCGGAAACCAGACCGGCAATGGCGGTGACGGCATGTTCTACGGGGAACTCGTCCATACCTCGTTTGTCGTGTACAACCC
This sequence comes from Bradyrhizobium sp. USDA 372, assembly GCF_053629095.1. Classification (NCBI taxonomy): domain Bacteria; kingdom Pseudomonadati; phylum Pseudomonadota; class Alphaproteobacteria; order Hyphomicrobiales; family Nitrobacteraceae; genus Bradyrhizobium; species Bradyrhizobium sp. USDA 372. Next base: position 2,625,383 of record NZ_JBRJHR010000001.1, read on the forward strand.
GATCAACATCGCAATCGCGGGCTATGGCTCCAGTGCTTACGCGGTCCAGATAAATGATGTCTCCGTGGATCAATCCGCGGTTCAGATCGCTGGCATTGGCGGGCACGGCGGCAACGACAACGCCGCAGCGGGCGGCCATGCAAGCCCTCTCTCCCATCATCTGTGGGGCGGGTCCGATACGATCGCGACCGGTTCGAACAGCGCAGGCAATGGCGGCAACGGTTATTTTGCGGGCAGTCTGATCGACGTCAGCGTCGCGATCTATGCACCCATCAACATAGCAATCGCAGGTCCACATTCGACGGCCGTGGCCGATCAGGTCAACAACGTGCACATCGACCAGAGTGCGACCCAGATCGCCGGCGTTGGCGGAGACGGCGGCTACGGCAACCTCGCGCCAGGTGGCGATGCCGCGCATCTCCTGTCGGATCTTCACCTGGTGGCGTAGCGAAACGTCGCATCGCTCACATGGCCGATCGCATCGCGGCACGCGGCCTCGCCACTCGCCGCATGCAAATCCCGCGCAGAGGCGCCCTCCCCTGACGAAATGTCGTACTTTCGTAGGTAGGCCCACCAAACCGGATGATGTTCGATTTGACATCTATCGCTCTCGCGCACGGGCGGATCAGACTTGCCGTGCGCGTCCGCCTGATCGGGATGGATGTTGCACGACAGCCAACAAAACGACGGAGGCCTCAAATGATGCCAAAGGCAATCAACATCTCGGATACGATCAAGGTCAAATCGATCGACACCAGTGGTCAAAGTGCCGGAAATGGCGGCGACGGTACTTTCAAGGGAGCCATCATCAGCAAGCCGACTGTCAACTACGATCCGACCAACAAGGCGGAAGGCGCCGACGTGCACGTGAGCACCGGCGATCACGTCAAGCAGACGGCGGATTGGGATGCCGGCGGCGCCAACGCCAAGGCCTCGGTGTTCTCCAAGGCTCATGGCGGAGACGCCGAGTCGAACGGCAGCCAGAAGTCCTACAGCGGCTACGATACTTCCAAGGTCTACGCCAATACGGATGCCACCCAGATCAACAAGCTCGCGGTGGACCAGCACCAGGAAGTGGTCGCCGGCATCGGCGGCGATGGCGGAGACGGCAACTTCGCATGGGGTGGCGGAGTGACCTTCCATCTCGACACGCTCTGACGAGCCGCTCGTCCGACTGGCGGGACCGGCTGCCGCGGCCGCCGGTCCCGGATTTCGCGCCAAAGATCTACCGATGCGTTTGCCGGATTGCGTTGACCTCAAGTGCGCCGGACCTCGATTTCAGGCGGTGACGATCATGCTGATGCCGCCCATTCGGTTGCCCATCCTGCCGCAGATCCGGACGCCACTGCACACAGCCCTCCGGTCCTGCGTGGGACCGCTAGGTCTCGTATTCGCATATAGCTGCAGTTACAATCTGCTACTGTTTGCGCCCTCCATCTATCTTCTTCAGATCTACGACCGGGTGTTGTCGAGCCGGAGCGGCGACACGTTGCTCCTGCTCACGCTCATCGTCGCGATCACAGTGGTCGTCGGCGGCGTGTTCGATGCATTGCGGCGCGCCGTCCTTGGACGCCTCGGCGCCTGGCTCGACGATCGCCTTCGTCCCTGCGTGCTTTCGGCCGGCCTCGAATCGGCGTTTCGCAGCGATTGGACGCAAGCGTCGGGCGCATATCGGGACCTCACCGTGCTGCGCCAGTTCGTCGAGTCCGGCTCATGTACGATGCTGTTCGACGCGCTCTGGGCGCCCTTGTTCCTCCTTGTCCTCGTTCTGATCCATCCCCTGCTTGGCGTGGTGGGCGCCTGCTGCGTCGCCTTCCTGTTCGCACTCACGGTCGCCGGAGAGCTGGTCACGGAAGACGTTTTGCTCAGGTCCGGCGCCGCGCTCTCCAGAAGCTACGGTCGCCTTCAGACTGCCGCGGGCAACATCCACATGATCCGCGCCATGGGAATGTTCGATAGCGCCGCGCGCATGATCCACCGTGACGCGCAGCACGCGCGCAGAGAGCACGATGTGGCGCTCCGGCGAGGCGAGATCGTTTCTCTCGTCGCCAAGCCCGTTCGCGCGCTGTCGCAGGTCTTGATCATGGGGGCTGCCGCGTGGCTCGTCCTCGATCACGGCAAAAGTCCGGCAATCATCTTTGCTTCTACGCTGATGTTCAGCCGGGCGCTCGCACCGGTCGAAAGTGCGGTCGCAGGCTGGAAATCACTCGTGACGGCCGTGAGCGCCTGTCAGCGGCTCGGCGCGCTTCTCGCCGCATTCCCCGTCACCCGGCAGGAGAGCGCGGGGGTTTTCCCGCCGCTGGCGCGAACTGGCCTCGTCGTCGACAATGTGGGCGTGTGGCTTGCCGGGACCGATCATCTTCTGCTGAACGGCGTCTCCTTCAGCCTCATGCCCGGAGAATGCCTTGGCATTATCGGTCCGTCCGGGTCAGGGCAAGTCCTTGCTCGGCCAGGTGATCGCGGGGCTGTCGATGCCGACGCATGGCCGTGTTCTCCTCGACAATACCGACGTCTCGCTGCTTCGCGAGACCCGAAACGGCGACGGCCTCGGATATCTCCCCCAGGACATCAATCTGATCGGCGACACCATCAACGACATCATCGCACGCCTTGAAGATGCGGACCGGCAAAAGGTCGTCGAAGCGGCCAAGCTCGCCGGAATCCATGGGGCGATCATGCGCCTGCCGCAGGGTTACGACACGGTGGTTCACAGTGAAACCATCTTCTCACGCGGGTATCGGCAGCGCCTCGGTCTTGCCCGCGCCTTTTTCGGCAGTCCACGCCTCATCGTTCTCGACGAACCCAACGCCAGCCTCGACTACGGGGGCGAGCGAATGCTCCTGGATGCCATCGAGCGCATGAAGCTCGCGGGCGTCATCCTTGTCGTCGTCACTCACAGGATGGGTCTCCTCGCCGCCACGGACAAGATTGCCATCATGGAAGACGGTGCGGTCGCCGCGTTCGGCGACAGCGAGGACATCTTTGAACGGCACCTGAGCCGACCCCAGGTTACTTCACAGGTTGCGCCATGATCTGGAATTCTCTCACCATCTGGAAGCATCCTGCCGTCGCCAGACTTCCCATGATCTGGGACCGGTTCGTACGAGGGCCGTCGCGCCCCACGCCGACCCGACGATCTGGCGTCGTGGTAACCGCAATCGACGATTTCGAGCCTCTGGAATTTCCATGGTGCTCGACGCCTACGCCGACCTCGCCACGCGGAAGGCTTCGCGCTATCACCGTCGCGGGCAATCTGCTGGTGCTCTGCTTCATGCTGGGGCTTGGTACATGGGCGAGCCTCGCGCCTCTCGAAAGCGCCGCGATCGCGTCCGGCGTCGTGGAATCGGAATCGAGTCGCAAGACGATCCAGCATCTGGAAGGCGGTATCGTCAGCAAGATCCTGGTTTCGGATGGCGACATCGTGCGCAGCGGCCAAACGCTGATCGCGCTGGAGGACACCCGGGCGAGCTCGGAGGTGCAGAGCCTTCAAGGCCAATTGTGGGATGCAGCTGCTCGTGCCGCTCGGCTTCAGGCCGAGCAGCAGAGATTCGAGAGGATCGCAATTCCGGACGCGCTGGAACAGGACAGCAGGCAGAGCGGAGTGGCCGCCGCTGCACTGTCGGCGCAGCAATTCATTTTCCAGGCGCGCCTGCAGGTCCACGAGTCGCAGCTTGCGGTCATTCGCGAACGAAGGCGTCAAGTCGAAAAGGAGATCGAAGGTCTCACGGCACAGGAGAGCGCCACCGGGCAGCGGCTCGGCATCGTCCGGGAGGAACTGGATATGGTCACGACCCTCGTCAACAAGGGGCTCGAACGGCGGCCGCGACTTCTGAACCTGCAGCGGGAACTGGCCGACGTTGAGGGCCGCCGCGGCGAGATCGCCGCGCAGATTTCCCGCGCCGCGCAAGTCATCAGCGAACAGCAGGCCACATTGTTCAAGCTCGAGAGCGAGAGGCAGAACGAGATCGCACAGTCGCTTCGTGAAGCACAGAACCAGATATTCCAGCTCCGCGAGCGGTTGTTTGCGGCCAGGGACCAGCTATCGCGAACAGAGGTCAAGGCGCCAGAGGACGGCGTGATAACCGATTTGCGGATTCATACAGCCGGCGGCGTCATCGGAGCGGGCGCTCCGCTCATGGACCTGGTACCCCGGCAAGACCGTCTCATCGTGACCGCGCGCCTGAGGCCCGAGGATATCGATGTGGTTCATCCCGGCCTCAATGCCGAGGTTCACCTCGTACCGTACAATCAGCGTCGCGTGCCTCGCCTGATCGGAACTGTCGTGCACGTGTCCGCAGACCGGCTCCTCGACAAGCGCACGGACCAGCCATACTACGCGACCAAAATCCGGATCGATGACGCGCAGATCGTCGCAAACGACATCCAGATCGTCCCCGGCATGCCGGTTCAAGTGTTCATCACGACAGGGCGCGGTACCGTGGCTCTCTACGCGCTCAGGCCCCTGCTCGACTGCTTCCGTAATGCATTCAGAGAGGACTAAGTCTCCTGCATCGGACCTGCGCCGGGGTCGTGCCCCTGCGACGGCAACCGGCCGCGCCAGCGCAGCACGGCTTCCGTCCGATTGTGCGCAGCACATTTCCTCATGATGTGCTGGATGTGCATTTTGACTGTGCTTTCCGACAGGTTCAATTTGGCGGCGATCAGCTTGTTGGGCAGGCCGAGCGCCAATTCCGCCAGAACCTGTTGCTCACGAGGCGTGAGATCCGGCACGCTCCTTTCGATAGTCACTCCGGCTCCCTCGTTCACAAGAGATGCGCGCGCAAGCCCGCGCGCATCTGGCGGCTCGAAATCCGGTATCCTGTTCATCCCGGCGACGGGCAACGGCCTGTAGACGCCGCCGACAAGGACAAGGCGCAGGCCAGCTATGGCAATCTCGATCGGCAGCGAGGTAGAAAGAAAGCCGCGCACACCCCGCTGCATCGCGGCCTGCACGGTCGGCTCGTCGTCATGGTTTGACAGAATTGCAAGGGCGGCGTTGGGACAACACTCCGCAACGAAGGCGAGACTTCCCTCAACCGAGGGATCGTCGATGGGCTTGTCTGCGATACTCAGCACCACCAGACGAACATCGCGGGTTGATGTGCAGTCCAGGCTTTCGACCGTTGCCATGTCGAGGATCTCGAATTCCGCCAATTCCCGCCTGAGGACGTTCAGAATACATGTGCGAGGCAACAGGAGCGGTTCGACGAGCACCAGAACCGGCAAGTGAAGTGACCCATCGAGCCGCTTTGAGGAGTTGGTTATGTCGTCCATGATTTCCTCGAGATAAAAAGAGCTTCCGCGATATTCCCATTCCCTATTGCTTGTCCCCTGCTGCTGCATTCATCCTGAATGATCATCACGAGAGCGGCGCAGTGCCGCCGCCAGTGCCTTGTCCACTGCGGTTTAACTGGCGCCTGGGTGGAAATTCTTTCCGCTCAAATTCATTTCGGCGCGGACCGCGCGCTGCCGCAGCCGACGCATTCCCTAATTGCAGATATTTCTATAGGCCGTTGACGCCGCCGACCCCGACTTGCCGTCGACGACATATGCTTCATCCTCCTTCACGAGATAAAGAAACGGTCTCTCTGCGGTCTCGCCCCCTGATGCGCTTCCTCCTTTCACACGCCCGCAAATCGTATCCACGGGGCGTCCGAGCGTGTTCTTTCGCATCGTGCGCTTCATTTCGGTGAATTCGGCCGATCCTGGATCCTCCATCTTCGTCGCGATGGTGACCTTCGCCTTTTCTAGGACAGGATCTGAGTCTTCCGCGGGCCGTTCGGATGCTGGGACGCTGGTCCTCGTCCGCAGTGACGCCGCTTTGGCGAGGTCGACCGATCCGCTCTTCTTTGGTGATGATTTCTTGCCGGACCTTCCCGGAGTTGCAGAATTCGGTTTGACGATCACGGGATCCGGCGCCAGTGCCGTCGGCGTTGGCTGCGGGGATCGGGCGACCGCAACCCGGTCGAAACAGGGTCGTGACGCACACCCAAGGAAATACCCTCGGGAAGGCGCGAACCAGCCAAAGCCGATCAGGACTCCTGCCAGCACTCCAACAAAAAGCAGTCCCATCCGATTCCCCTCCCTGGGAGCTCGGCTCGCACTCGTAACTAGGACTAATTCCGCGCTGGTGACCCATCTGTTGCGCAAAAGCGTTAAACGCCCATTAAGCGCGCAGCGGCGCGATTTGGTCCGCTCTTGGACCTCTCTGCAACTTGCGTGTTCGAACGTCCGCCTTGCACCACCAAAAGCTGCCGATCACCGGCGCGTGGCACAGCCACGCAGAGGCCCGAAGGGCGAAGCGCGGTGTCCGGCATAGCTGGAGCGCAGCGGAAGCGACGACGGACTGTTGCGGCGAGCTTCAGTAGGAGAGCCAGCGACACACATTAGAAGCGAAGCGAGTTAAGGCTGCCGTGCCCGATGAGGTTTCTTATCGTTTGAACTTCCGCTCGATGACTGGAAGTGCCGGAGTATCGATTTCGTCAAGTAGCGTGGTGGCACTGGAGAGCATTCCAAAACTGCTGCTGTTGTCTTGGCACGAGCAGAGATGTTCGGTGCGGACCTCAATCCCGCTTCAGGACGCGTTCGCCCTCGCCCGTTCGAGGGCTTCGCGGCGGCGCTCTCGGCGCTCGCGCCGCCGCTTGGCACGGTCAGCTGGCTGCGGCAGCGGGGAAACGGGAGCACGCTCGAACACCGGTGGGGACGTCTCATTGACCACGGACGCGAGGCTTGGCTGGCTTGGTGCCGGGCGGGCTTCCATGAACTCCAAGACGTCTCGCCCCTTGGAGGTGAGTCTCCAGCCACCGCTGATGCGCTCGACCAGGGCTTGCGAAAAGATGTCGAGGTCCGGCACCCGGCTGGCGAGACGCCTCGTCCGGTCGGCCCAATCGCGGCCACTGGTCGCCAGGATGGCCATGTCGCGCTTGAGGTCTTCCATGACGGCAAAGCCGTCCGGATAGCTCACCAGGATCTTCAAAACAGTAACCTGGAAATTCACGCCCACGCCCCCGCTCTGAATCAATCAGCGCCAGAAGATCCCTCCCGGGAAACGCCCACCGTACTTTGCTTCGGTGCCTTCGCGATTCAAAAATGTTAAGTTCAAGAAAGAAGGGCGCGCAGGGGAGCAGGGCTGCAGCCGCGTCGCCCTAACTAAAGCTTCCGATAAGTCACATGCGCCGTTGCGAACGGAATGCCTGCGCGCCCTGCACTGCCGCGCACGATGCAGGCGCGGTCGTCGATCGCATAGAGCCAATCATCGAAGTTCAGCTTGAACGACTTTCCGTCGCCCTGGGGCGTGTCGCGCGTGTAGGTCCAATGAAATGCACAACCGGCCTGCTCGCCGGTGGCTTCGCCTTCCAGTCGGTTCTCATGGCCGGTGTATTGGCCTTCGCCCAGCTTGTGAATCGTCCAGCGCAGCGTGTCGCTGTGGCCGTCATCGAAGGTGTAGGTTTCGGTCAGGACGACGGTGTCGGTGTCCGCGTCCAACTCGCCATGCGCCGTGATCGTTGCCCGCTTCAACAGCCCGCCGATGAGGCTTTCGACCACCGCCCATCCTTCCAAGCGGCCGACGAAGAACTGCTCAGGGAGAAACACCGGCGTGGTGCCAGCGAACGCATCAATGGCCATGGCTTTTCCTCCGAAACCGATGGCGACATAAGTCGCCTCTCGGCACCGGGTTCCCCAGCTGGGACCCGCCTGGCTCGGTCGCGTGCTTGCGGCGCATGCAGACCCCGCGTCAACACTTCGCCTTCTCCACAGTCCGCCGGAACACGTGGACAAGATCAGCCCCGCCGTTCGGGAATCCCTGACCCGTGCTAACCGCCGGGAACGAGCGAGCGGGGGCACGGATTCGTCCCGCAGGAGTGACCTCGCATGCTGATGATCAGGGAAAGACGGCCGGCGATCCGGACCTTACGGGGATGGGCGATCCATGTGCTGCACGACGCCGGCGCGATTTGCGAATGCGAGGAGCACGGCTGGGCCAAGGATCGTGCCGACCCGCACGCGCGGAAACGCGCGGTCGAGCTTGCGCGCCAGGATCCACCGGACGGCGTCTCCGCCGATCAGGCCGTCGCTGAGATCAACGATGTCCTCGATTCGATCGGCGATACCTGTCCGGAGTGCCCTGACGAGGGCCTTTGAGGCCTCCGGCAAGGACCTTCGCGTACCGCGGACGATGAAGATGCTTCATGCCGATTTCCGCCGCGCCCCTGCCGCCGGCTTCTTAGCGGACGACTCCTTGGCGGCCGCCTTCTTGCCCGCGATCGGCATCAGCATCTCCTTCTGGCCGGCCGCCGCCTTCCTCGGCTTCTTGGCGGGCTTGTCGGCCTTCGCAGGCGCGGCCTGCTTCCCGGCTTCCTTGCCAACGCTGCGCCGCAGCGCCTCCATGAGGTCGACGACGTTCTCGCCCTTCGGCCGCTCCTTCGGCCGGATCACCTTGCCGGCGCGCTTCTCGTTGATCAGCTCGATCAGCGCGGTCTCGTAGTGATCCTCGAACTTGTCGGGTGTGAAGCGTCCGGCCTTCTGGTTGACGATGTGCCGGGCGAGATCGAGCATGTCCTTGGTGACTTTCACGTCCTGGATCTCGTCGAAATATTCGGCCTCGCTGCGCACCTCGTAGGGGTAGCGCAGGAGGGTGCCGACCAGGCCCTTGTCCATCGGCTCCAGCGCGATGATGTGCTCGCGGTTGGTCAGCACCACCCGCCCGATCGCGACCTTGTTCATCTCGCGGATGGTCTCGCGGATCACCGCGAAGGCGTCGTGGCCGACCTTGCCGTCGGGGCGGATGTAATAGGGGCGGATCAAATAGCGCGGGTCGATATCCGACCTGTCGACGAACTCGTCGATCTCGATAGTGCGGGTGGATTCCAGCGCGATCTCCTCGAGCTCTTCTTTCGAGACCTCGATGTACTGGCCCTTCTCGAGCTCGTAGCCCTTGACGATGTCCTCATTCGGCACCTCATCGCCGGTTTCCGTGTCCACTTTCACATATTTGATGCGGTGGCCGGTCTGCCGGTTGAGCTGGTTGAACGAGATCTTCTCGCTCTCGGACGTGGCCGGATAGAGCGCCACGGGGCAGGTGACGAGGGACAGTCTCAGGAAGCCTTTCCAATTGGCGCGCGGGGCCATGTACGCAGAACTCCGGTTCGAGGCGACACGGATTCAAGACGAACGGCCGGCCCGGGTTCCGACATCGGGAGCGACAATTAAGACGCCGCCCGCCTAACCTTCTCCGCAGCCGCCTCCGCGGCCGCCCCAGCAGATAGCCCTGCATCTGGTCGCAGCCGTCCTGGACGAGGAGCGACATCTGGGCCCTCGGTCTCGATGCCTTCGGCGAGGAGGGGACGCCGAGCCCGGAATTACGGTGACAGTGCTGGACGATCATCGTAATTAAACTTGAGACCCATGACCTCGTTTGCTCAAGTCCCCGAAGAAAAATCACGCACCCTGCGGTGGCTGCCCTTCATTGCCGCAATTGCCGCAGTCGGGACTGCAGCTCCGTTTGCGTGGGATAAGAGCCTTCGCACGTTTCTCCTTCTCATCTCGCTCTACTTGCCCGCGGTGGCCTTGGTTTGCATCGGGCTCTGCATCTGGGCAGCCGTCGAGAGGAAGTCAAACCGCGCGCGCTCGATCGTCATCTCGCTTGCGGTGATGCTCACGCTGATCGGCGGGACATTCTGGGCACTGCCGCGAGTCAAGGATGAACTTCGGTTCTTAGCTTGGTCGCACACGCACAGCGACGCGGCAGAAGGGTGGTTCGCAGACAAAGACGCGGTCATGCTGGATTGGGAAAGCTGGGGCATGGTCGGCATGGAAAACAACGCTTACCTCGTCTCGAACCCAAGCGATACCCTTGCCGAGGACGGTGGAGCTTCGGAGTGGCTCCGCCACGTCGGATCGAGTTGCGACATCGTTGCTTCAAAACGGATGCGTCGTGGAATCTTTATCGTCACGACCACCAATTGTCCGCTCCGATGACGCGCTCCTCACCTCCTGGAATCAAAGTCGACTGAAACTCCAATCCGCGTGCATCCCTCAGGATGCCGCCCGCCTCACCTTCTCCGCCGCCGCCTCCAGCCGCCGCGGCCGCCCCAGCAGATAGCCCTGCATCTCGTCGCAGCCTTCCTGGATGAGGAGCGACATCTGGGCCTCGGTCTCGATGCCTTCGGCGAGGACGGGGACGCCGAGGCCGTGGGCGAGGCCGATCACGGCGCGGACGATGGCGAGCGAGCGCTCGCTCTGGCCGAGAGCGGCGACGAAGGAGCGGTCGACCTTGATCCGGTCGAGAGGAAACGCTTCGAGATAGGACAGCGACGAATATCCCGTTCCGAAATCGTCGAGCGCGATCAGGATGCCGAGCGACTTGAGCGACTGCATGGTCCGCCTGGCGCGCGGCACGTCCTCGATCAGGACGCCTTCGGTGATTTCGAGCTCGAGACGCGCTGCGGCAAGCCCGCTGTCGCGCAGCGCCCTTCGGACCTGCGCATCGAGGTTTTCGCGGCGGAACTGGGCCGCGGAGACGTTGACGGCGACCCGCAGCGGCTGATCCCATGACGCCGCCTCCCGGCACGCCTCCATCAGCACCCAATCGTCGATCTGCGCGATGGCGCCGCTCTGCTCCGCGATCGGGATGAACTCTCCCGGAGGAATGACACCGCGCAACGGATGCCGCCAGCGCACCAGCGCCTCGTAAGCCATCAGCGTGCCGTCCCGATGATGCTGCGGCTGGTACTCGAGATAGAACTCGCCCCGCTCCACCGCGAGGCGCAGATCGTGCTCCAGCGCGCGGCGGTCGCGCAGCTGCTGGTCCATCGCGCTGGTGAACAGGCGGATGGCTCCCCTGCCCTCGTGCTTGGCGCGATAGAGCGCGGCATCGGCGTTTGCGAGCAGCGAGGCGGCGTTGTCCGCATCGCGCGGATAGAGCGCAACGCCGACACAGAGGTCGATCTTGAGCGCGTGGCCGTCGACCTCGATCGGGCGCTCGAATTGCGCCCGCATGCGCGTCGCGAGCAGCTCGGCGGTCGCCGGCAGCGGCAGCTCATCGGTGACGCCGATGAACTCGTCACCGCCGACGCGCGCCACGTAAGCTCCCTGCGCGGCCTCCTGCAGCCGGCGCGAGGCTTCGCGCAGCACGGCATCGCCGACGGCATGACCGAAGCGGTCGTTGATCGCCTTGAAGTGGTCGAGATCGATACAGAGCACCGCGAAGGCGCCGTCCGTGATCTCCGCGCGCTCGATGGCATCGCCGAGATGCTCACCCAGCGCGGCCCTGTTGGGCAGCTCCGTGAGCGCGTCGTGGCCCGCGAGATAGCTCACCCGCTGTTGCGCCCGATTGCGCTCGGTGACGTCGAAGGCAACGCAGACATGGGCCGGACGGCCCTCATAGACCAGCGGCCGGGATTCGATCACGACCTGAATCGCCTCGCCGTCGGCGGTCCTGTGCAATTCGTAGTCCTGCTCGGCGTCCTGTCGCTCGCAATATTCGAGCTGACGTTCGGACATCGCGAGCAGGTCGTGGCGGGAATAGCCGTAGTGCCGGCACATCGCGCCATTGACGGCGATGAGGCGCCGCCGCTTGGCGTCGACCACCCACATCGGAAGCGGGTTCTCCTCGAACAGCAGGCGGAACGAGGCCTCGCGGCGCTTGAGGTCGGTGATGTCGATGCGGACGCCGATGCTGCCGCCGTCGCTGGTGCGTCGTTCCTCGACGCGGACCCAGCGGTCGCCCGCCAGATGCTGCTCGTGCGAATGGTGCGGCAGCGCGTGGTGCGCGAGGCGCTCGGCGAGCCACGCCTCCTCGCGCCCCGCGGCGTCCGGGTATTGTCCCGCGGCAAGGCCGGTTCGAAGCATGGTTTCGAACGGCGTGCCGGCCGCAAGGGCTTCCCGGCTCGCCGTGTAGAATTCGGCGTATTGATGATTCCAGAGCACCAGGCGATCGTCCTTGTCGAAAACGGCAAGTCCTTCGGGGACGACGTCGAGGGCTTCGGTCAGATGGGTGTGAGCCGCGCGGGCGGCGGCTTCGGCTTGCTCGGCCGCCGTCTTGGCTTCCGCAAGCGCCATCTCGGTTCGATGACGCTCGGTGATATCCTCGTGGGTGGCGACCCAGCCCTTGCCCTCCATCGGGCGATGCTTGATCCGCACGATCCGGCCGTTGGTCAATTCCACGGTGGTATCCGAATTCTCGGCGCTCACCGGAGCGCTGTTGCGCCAGACCAGATAGTCCTGCTTCGACATCTTCGGCGCGCTGCCGGCCGAATAGCGGAGATCGACGATCTCGGTCAGCTTCATGCCGGGCCGGACCAGCTTCGGATCCAGATCGTAGATCTCGAGATATTGCCTGTTGCAGACGATCAGGCGCTGATCGTCGTCGAAGAAGCAGAGGCCATGGGACATGTTGTTGAGCGCCCGGTCGAAGCGCTCGGCGAAGGCGGTCGCGGTCTGCTCTGCGGCCCGCGCGCGGTCACCCTCCTCGGACAGCCGTCCGTGGGTCTCGACCAGCTTCACGAAGGAACGGAAATTGGTGTTGATCATCCGGGCGAGCAGAGCGAGCAACACCAGGAGATTGATCCCGACCGAGACCAGCATCCCCTCGCCCGAGAGCAAGAGGAGCGTGGCGATCGGTGCGCCGGCGATGATCATCGTCAGCCGCGTCGCGGGCGGAAAGCTGCCGAGGCAGTAGGCGGTGCCGACGCAGCCCATGAAGAGAAGCAGCGAGACCGAGGCGCGCAGACCGGGATCGACGACCATGAACAGCGCCAGGATCCAGATCACGAAGCCGGAGCTGAGCACCACCGTGGCGGTGCGAACTCTAGCAAGCTCGAGATACGCCTCCTCGGCGGTGAAATCGGCCTTCTTGAGCCGCAGCCACTGGGCGAGCCGAAACAGACAGGCCGCCAGAAGGGCGGCCGGCAAGGCAAATCGCAGCCACGCCGATATCGTGTTGGGAAGGACCAGCCCGACGCTGATGCTGTTGACCAAGAGCATGGCGTAGAGAACGGGCACCTGCTTGCGCAAAACCCGGAACTGTTCGACCAGAAGCGCACGGCCGAGCGGATCGCTCGTGTCGCCCACGGAGAAGGAGTCGCGAAGCCGCGCGAATAAGCCCATCAAATTTGCCCCAGCCGCCGTGAAGGCTAGGGCAGGAGTGGCGAAGGACCCGTAAAGGCGCTTGGTATTTTTAGGTTTAACGGAATGTCGGAAACACTGGGACGTCGATCATCTCGGTTCCCGAAATGAAACCTCGGGACTCGGCAAAGAGCCGCCCTCACCCCTCCACCCGCCACAGCCTCCACCTTTCCGGCACGCCCTTCAGCCGGTGCACGCCGTGATCGCGCAGGCCGATCGCCGCTTGCGTCGTCATCAGCTCCTTCACCGCGCTCGACACCAGGACCTCGCCGGCGCGCGCCTTCGCGGCAATACGGGTGCCGATGTGGAAGGCGAGGCCGACCATCTCGCCGCCGCTGATGGTGTATTCGCCGGTGTGCAGGCCAACCCTGATCTCGAGGCCGAGCGTGCGCACGGCTTTCTGGATCGCGCTGGCGCAGGCGATGGCGGCGGCGGGCTTCCTGAAGGTCGCCAGCACGCCGTCGCCGGTGGTGACGACTTCCTTGCCGCCGCACGTCTTCAGCTCCTTGCGGACCGCCGCGTAGTAATGGCCCATCACCTTGGTCCAGCGCGCATCGCCGAGCTTGGCCGCCTTCGCGGTGGAGCCGACGATGTCGACGATCAGGATGGTGGCGAGCGCCTGCTTGAGCTCGGCGCCGCGTGCGGCCGACGGCCGCCGGTTCGCGATCGCGCCCGTCAGCGGCTCATAGCGATGGCTGCGGCGCCGCGCGATCGCGGCTTTGGTGTAGTCCTGCGCGGCTTGCGCACTGCCGCAACGGACGGTCTTCTCCTGCGGCAGGCGCGACCAATAGACCTTGCGCGCGGCGCCCGTGCCATGCACCTCCACCGCGCCCCATTTCAGGAAGACCGCCGAGCCGACCCGCCTGACGCACCACGCCTTCGACGTGTATCCGGAGACGTTGGACTGATGGACACCGATGCGGAGGAATTTGGGCATGAAGGCGCGGCCGATGGAAGGACCGTTGGACGATGTGCGCCAAGCCTATTCGGAGAGTTCCGCATCGGCAATAGGCGCTCGGTTCTCTGGCCAACCGATTGGCACTTTCTGCGGCAAGGCGCGTTGCGGTGTTTTCGAGGAGGCGCAGATGACCAAGACGAAGGCTGCCCACGCGCAAGACGCAAAGATCCCGACGCAAGCAGCGCTCAATCCCGGTGACGAAGCCCCGCCCGGAACCAAGGGCACCGGCGAAGACGTCTGTCCCGATTGTCACGGCAAGGGGCGCATCGATGGCGCGCCTTGCGCGACCTGCGGCGGGAGCGGCACCATCACGCGGGCGGTCGGCGGCGCCTGACGCCGCCTCGTGTGTTTTCCGCAACTGGATGCAGTGAGGCGCGCCATGAACAAGACGACCGGACTGACACCCGACGATTTTCCGATTGAAGCCGACAAGGACAAGCTGAAGACCCACAAGGGCGAGCCGGTGGCTTCGGCCGAGACCGAGCAGATTGCGGACGAGATCGCCGACCGGCTGAACGAGCACGCGCACCAGGAAGAGCAGGATCGCTGGTCGGCGTAGTTCAGCGGGTTTGCGGCCGCCGAAGGATTTGGAACGACCACGCGCTGCCGCGCATTGGCCTTTCGCCGGCGTCTCACTATTCCGGCAAATGGCGGCCCCGGCTCAAAGCCCCGCCCCCGGACCGCCGGGTCGGGGCCGCCTGGGGCCGAGCACAGGAGCGGACATGAAAGCACTCGTCATCGCAGGGCTCATCGCGGCTCTCGCCTCGTCTCCTTCCGCCTTCGCGCAAAGCGGCGCGGGTGCGTCGAGGACGGGCTCGAGCATCAATTCGACCGGCACCGGCGGTACCACCGGCGCGGGCGCCTCCAGCCTCAATACCTCGTCGGACGCCAACAGCGGCGGCGCGAATGCACCGGCGAAGTCGTCAACGATGAGGCCGGGCGACAACGATCCGGCCAGGCAAACCCAGGGCGGCCAGCAGGCCCTGCCGAACGCCACGGGAACTAACCGGAAGTAGCGCGAGCCGGATAGGCATACAGCTCGATCGGCGCGTTGAAGCCGCGCACCTCATGGCTGCCGACATGCTCCAGCGCGAACTGCTTCTCCACCAGCTCGGCGAAATCGCGTGACAGCAGCACGTTCCTGCCGAGCGTCTTGGTCAGTGTCTCCAGGCGGGAGGCCATGTTGACGGCCGGGCCGATCACCGTGAAGTCGAGCCGCCTGGCCGATCCGATATTGCCGTACATGACGTCGCCAACGTGGACGCCGATGCCGTAATTCAGCGGCGCGCGGCCGCTTCCGCTGTTCCGCTCGTTGAGCGCGGCCATGGCTCCCCTCGCCTCCCCCACCGCGTGCAGCAGATTGGCGCAGGCGTTCGGCTGATGCAGCGGGAAGATGGCGAGCAGCCCGTCGCCGATGAATTTGAGGATCTCGCCGCCGTGCCGCGCGATCGGCTCCGACATCGCGTCGAAATAGTCGTTGAGCAGGTCGATCACGTCGTCGCGCGGCCAGTTGTCGGAGATCTTGGTGAAGTCCCTGAGGTCGCAGATCATGATCGCCGCGCGCACCGTCGTGCCGCTGCCGCGCCTTGTGGCGCCGGCCAGGATCAGCTCGCCGGCATGCGTGCCGACATAGGTCTCCAGCAGCGTGCGTGCCAGGCGATTCTTGACGCGGATCTCGCTGACCAGCGCCAGCACCGGCAGCAGCTTCTTCAGGCCGGCGATGTGGGCGTCCTCGAAGCCGCCGGGCCGGGCGGTCGCGAAAGTGACGATGTGGCGCTTGCCGAGCGTATGATAGAGCGGCCAGGCGACATAGTCGGTCAGGCCCTTGGCCCGCATCTCGTCATAAAGGGGCGTGCTTGCGGCGATGCGCGGAATCCTGCGCGAGCCGCTCGCGCACCTCGGCGGCGCCGTCTTGGATCTCGTTGGCGGCGCTGCCGATATATTCGGACCGCTCGCGCACGTCGTAATCGACCAGCGCAATCTCAGCCTCGCGCATCCCGTCGGACCACATCATCCGGGCGCCCAGCCATTGCGGGTGATTGATCAGCACATGGAGCGTCGCGCGCTGCACCGGAATGCCCACCTGCTGCAGGCGGATGCACATCTGCGCGAAGATGTCGTCGATGTAGCGCTCGTCGCGCGTACCGTTGGTCAGCCAGTCGATGACGCCGTCGGCCTGCGTGGGGGCGCATGTATCTGGCGCATTCATATCCTGCCCCTCGGGGTGCGGTCTTTAACGAAGCAGATATCGTGCGCCGGCCGGGCGGCGTCAACCTAGCCAGTTGCACGGATTGTGCGCATTGGTCTGAAGTTCTACCCCAGAAGCCGGATCGACCCCAGCACCGCCAGGCCCGAGACGAGCACGAACTGCGACGGCCCGGCCAGCTCGAGCTTCAGCGTGCCGGTGCGGGGAATCGCAAAATCCTCATGGTCGAGACGGATGCGGCATTCGCCGCGCGGGGCGTAGACCAGATGCGTGCCGGTGGCGAGCGGCCTTTCGCCGGGCTCCTTCAGCGCGAGGAGGTCGATCTCCGCCGCACCGCGCCGCGCCATGAGGTTCACGACCTCGACGGGACCCGCCTCGAGCTCGGTCACGATCTCGAGCTCGCCGGTGAAACGCACCGTCGTAAAAGGTTCACGTTCGTCGAATTCCCGCCTCGGCGACTTCAGCACCAGCCCGCGTCCCTCGACCACCATCTGCAAGCGGTCGATGCCGGGCATATGGGAGAAGGGACCGGGCGCAAGAATCGGCGTCGACGCAAAGCGCCAGAGCAGGCTGTCCCAGTCCTTCCGCGGCGCATCGGCCCGATGAGCGTCGGCGATGTCGGTGAAGATGCCGCCGCCATTCTTCCACGGCGAGCGGGTGTAGCTTTCAGGATTGAGCAGCGTTGCCTTCATGGAGATCCCTGATGCGATGAGGGTGCGGAGCAGCGGCGCGCCCCTCCAGGAACGGAGCGGCCTCGTTGCGCACCGCGTCCAGATGCGTGAACAGCGAGACGTGACCGCCATCCGGGAGCGCCAGCAGCTTCGCCTGCGGGATTGCGCGGCAGGCGTTCTCGGCATGCGAGAACGCCACCACGTCGTCGGCGCGGCCGTGCACGACGAGAGCAGGCGCCGAGACCGTTCCTGCGGGCAATTGCTCCAGCGCGGCAAATTGCGCGATGTCGTTGACGGTCCCGGGGATCCTGGCGTGCAGATGCTCGAGCACGCTCGACTGCAAGGTGCGCAATAAGAGACCTGCCTCGGGATGGCGCAAAGTTCGCTCGCGCAACGCGTCATCGGGAATCGCGCGGCGCGCACCGGATTGCGGATTGCGTTCAGCCCGCCACTTCAGGAGCCGAGGCAATCCGGGAAGACGCGCAAGATGGCGCATCATGCGCAGCCGCCCGGCGATGTCCGGCGGCGTTTGCAGTCGTCCCGTGCAGGCCGACACCAGCACCAGCGAGCGGCAGCGCGAGGGATGCCGCGCGGCGAATTGCAGCGCCGAGGGGCCGCCGGCCGAGACCGCGACGACCGCCGCATTGGAGATCCCGAGCGCATCGAGCAGCTCGCGATAGAGATCAGCCTGCTCGTCGGGCGAGGCACCGAGCTCCAGGCGCGAGCCGAGATAGCCCGGGCGAGACACGGCCACCACCCGCTTGTCGCCGAGCGTCGAGGCGAGCGCACGCGCGAGCAGCCAGGATTGGTCGTGGCCGCCCATGCCACCATGAATGGCGAGGATGGCGGGCCCCTCGCCTGCGACCGCGCATTGGACGATCCCGCGGGAGGTCTGCACCGAGACCGGAGCAGGCCCGGCGAACGGCAATGCATCCGGATTTGCGGTCATGTCGCGCCTTCCACGCCTCGGGTGCGCCGGCCTTGAGATGACGCAGAAGCTTAGCGGGACGCTGACGCCTGGGTGAACTGCAGACCCAGGCGATCCCTTACAATAGGGCCCCGGCGAGCTCAAGGGCTCGGCCTGCGGAATGCGCGGCACGCGCATGACGTCGCAAAATCCGCGCGGCTATTTCGACGTCAATGCCGCCACAGGCCGCCATGTGACGTCGGGCGCAGCTGCAGCGAGCCGGCGGCAGCGGTCACGCATCAGCTCGCCCGGACGATCGTCGCCGCGTTGCCTCAGCACGGCCTCGAAATCGGCGAGTGCGTCGGCAAATCGGCGCGCGCGATAGGCGGCGAGACCTCGTTCGTAATCCGCGATCCAGCCGATCGTGCCGCTGCCCGCCGCATTATCGTTCACCATCCCGATCAGCTCGTGAACGGACAGCCCCTCCTCGCGTCCGTAAACCGCGATGCTGTCGACCTCGCGCGTGACGACGGCGCCGCGCGCCAGGCGTTCGGTCGCCGCGCCGATCAGGATTTGCGTGCCGTAAGATTTGTTGGCGCCTTCGAGCCGGCTCGCAACGTTTACGGCATCGCCGATCACGGTGTAGTTCAGCCGCAGCTCCGAGCCGATATTGCCGACCAGCATGCGGCCGGAATTGATGCCGATGCGGATCTGGAGCGGCTGGCCGAGATCGTCGACGAGGCCCGATTGTTCGACCGCAAGGCGGCAGGCGAGCGCGGCGCGGCAGCATCGCGCGGCGTGATCGTCTTGCGGCTGCGGCGCGCCCCAGAACGCCATCACGGCATCGCCGATGAACTTGTCGATGGTCCCGCCGTTGGCGACGATGATCTCCGAGGTGAGGTCGAGATAGCGCGACAGCAGCGGCACCACGCGATCGCCGAGCCGCTCCGACAGTCCGGTGAAGCCGGCAATGTCGATGAACATCACGCTCAGCTCCTGGATGCTGCCGCCGGGCCGCGCCTCGACACCCTGGCGCAGCAGGCCGCGGACGAGATCCGCCGGGATGAACTTGCGGAAGGCGGACAGGCCGGCCGCCATCTCCGCGATTGCACCCGACAGGCTCGCGATCTCCTTGAGCCGCGACGGATGGCGACGGACCTGCTCCAGCGCGAAGGCTTCGACATGGCGCAGCTCGCCGACGACGCGCGACAGCGGCGCGGCGATGACGGACCGCGCCAGCATCGCCGAGGCCAGCGCCGCGAGCACGGCGCCGACGGCGACGCCGAGGATCAGGCGATGCAATGTCGTCTCGACCGGTCCGAGAAATTCGGCCTCGGGGATAACGGTCGCGAGCGACCAGCCGGGAAACGGCAGCGGCGTCAGCGCAACCTCATAGGCCGCGCCGCCCGAGGTGAGCCGGCTCCGCCAGGCATCCTTGCGGCCGGCCTCGCCCGCCTGGTCGAGCGCTGCGCGCGGCAGCGGCAGCAGCGTCGTGTCGCCGCGCGCCGGATGGAGCTCGTCGGCGTCCTTGTCGGGCGCTGCGACGAGCTCGCCGCTGCCGTCGACGATGAAGGCGGTGCCGGTGCGTCCGACCTCCAGCTGCGACAGGAAGCGCGCGAGCCTGGTATATTCGATGATGACGGCAAGCACACCTTGCCGTTCCTGGTAGACGTCGATCGGTCCGGCGAAAGCGATCGACGGGCGCTCGCCGGTCGCGTGGTCCATCACCCTGAACCATTGCGGGTCGTCCGCGCCGAGCCCGGCCCTGAACCAGGCCTCATCGGCGACGCGGAAATCGGTCGGCTCGAAGCGCCGGTTGGCGAACTCGATGTCGCCGGGCACCACGTCATATTCGTCGACGCGGCGCTGCCCCGGATGATCCGTCAGCGAGATCTCCATCATCTCCAGGCGCCGATCGCCGAGCTTGTGCGCGGCGAAGAAGGAGCCGTCGGGCCAACCGAACGCGACCCAGGAAATCGTCGCCTGCGATTGCAATTGCGAGAGAAAGACGAACTCGCGCTTGTCGGCCTCGCGGGTGTCGAGCACGTTCTGGAGGAACAGGGTGCGGATCGCGGTGTGCGCGGCCCGCGCCTCGTCGACGATGGCCGAGACTTCCTTGCGCACCGCCGCCACGATCTGCTCGTTGATGGTCGAGGCGAGCTGCCGGCTGGCCGCCTCCGCCGTGCGCCACCACAGCAGGCTGGAAAGCGCCGCGGTCAGCAGGATCGCCGTGAGGACCAGCGCGGACACAGCAAGGCGGATGCTCACCGTCATCCTTGCGATCGCACGAAGTTGGCGTCCGGGATCGACGTTCATGGTTGTATCCGCCTTTGGGTGGGCACGGCTCCTGTCATCGCTCTACGCAGATTTCCTACCGTCCGTTACCTCTGCCAAGTTTGGTAGGACGCATCCAATGCTCTCGCTCTAACGTGTCGATAGCGCCAAGGCATTGGATTTGGTCGCCCACTTGCCCGCTAATCCCCACCCAAGCGCACCGCCCGTGCGCCCGACCCACTCGGTCTCACGGATTCGTGAGCAGCCCGCCGTAACGCGGGCGGCGCGCGGAGCGAAGGAGACCATGCGCGCATCCCCGCCCAGGCGATGCCACTTCGAACAGGAGAACCTCGATGTCTGCGAAACATGCCGTGACCTCCCTCGTCCTCGCCGGTGCGGTGTCGACCGCGCTCGCGACCCTTGCCTCCGCCGGCCCCCTGACCAAGGCCGAAGCCGATGCCGCCGTCGCCGCAAAGAAGGAGAAGTGCTTCGGCGTCGCCCTGAAGGGCCAGAACGATTGCGCGGCGGGACCGGGCACGACCTGCCAGGGCACCTCGACCGCCGACTACCAGGGTAATGCCTGGAAATTCGTCCAGGGCGGCACCTGCACCAGCATCGAGCTGCCGGGCGGCAAGAAGGGTTCGCTCAAGCCGGTGTAACGGCCGGCGCAACAGCAAGCGCGAACGGAGCAGCACGATGAGCACAATCAAGCCGGCCCTGCCAGCAGCGCTGCCGCTCCGCTTCGCGACGCCGATCGGCGGCGTTGCCGGAACGAGCTTCAAGCCCGAGCACCTCCCCGCAATCCTCGAGGCGAAGCCTCGGCGCGGCTTCTTCGAGGTCCACGCCGAGAACTACATGGGCGCCGGCGGGCCGCCGCATCGCGCGCTGGAGGCGATCCGCCGCGATCATCCGCTCTCGCTGCACGGCGTCTGCATGTCGATCGGCGGCCCCCGGCCGCTCGATAAGGCGCATCTGGCGCGCTTCCGCGGCCTGGTCGCGCGCTATCAGCCCGCGCTGGTATCCGAGCATCTCGCCTGGTCGACGCATGAGACCAGCTTCTTCAACGATCTGTTGCCCCTGCCCTATACCGCGGCGACGCTGGCCTGCGTCTGCGATCACATCGACCAGGTGCAGGAGGCGATCCGTCGACCGCTGCTCCTGGAAAACCCGTCGACCTATCTCGCCTTCCGCGAATCCTCGATGCGCGAGACCGAATTCATCCGCGCCGTTGCGGAGCGCACCGGCTGCGGCCTGCTGCTCGACGTCAACAACGTGTTCGTCTCCGCGACCAACCATGGATATTCGGCGCTCGACTACCTCGCTGATTTCCCGCTGTCGCGTGTCGAGGAAATTCATCTCGCCGGGCATGCCGAGCAGGCCGACGACGAAGGTGACCTGCTGTTGATCGACAGCCACGACGGCCCGGTCACTGATGCCGTCTGGAAGCTCTACGAAATCGTCATCCAACGCCGCGGGCCGGTGCCGACGCTGATCGAATGGGACAGCAAGATTCCGGACTGGCCGGTGCTGCAAGCGGAGGCCGCTGCTGCACAGGCGATCCTCGACCGCCGTCAGTCCGCAGCAATGGCAGGAGACCGTCATGCTGCCTGAACCCGGCTTTTCCTTTGCTGAATCGTTCGCGCCGGCGCTGCTGGATCCGGCACGCAGCACGCCTGAGCTGGTCACCGGCCCGAACGGCAAAGCCGCTGGCCGGCGCTACGACGTCTACCGCAACAACGTCACGGTCAGCCTGATCGACGCGCTGGCCGCGATTTATCCGGCGGTGCAGCGCATCACCGGCACCGATTTCTTCCGCGCGATGGCGCGCTTGCATGTGCGCAGCCATCCGCCGACATCGCCGCTGCTGTTCGAATACGGCCGCGATTTCCCGGAGTTCATCGAAGCTTACGAGCATGCGCAAGATATGCCCTGGCTCGCCGACGTCGCGCGTCTCGAACGGGCCTGGCTCGATGCCTATCACGCCGCCGACGCCGCGCCGCTGGCGCCGGCCCGGCTCGTGGCGGTGACACCCGATCGCTTGGCTGATCTGGTGTTCATTCCGCACCCGGCCGCACTATGCCTGCGTTCGGACTACGCCGCCGTGACGATCTTTGCGGCCAACCGCGACAACGCACCGGTCATGCGGATCGATGCCTCGACGCCGGAGGATGCCCTGATCACGCGAGGCGAGTTCGACGTCGCCGTGCGCCGCCTGCCACCCGGCGGCGCGGTCTTCGCGCACCTTCTCATGTCAGGGCGACCGCTCGGCGAGGCCGCGGCGGCGGCGCTGGAGGCTGCAAGCGAATTCGACATCGCCGCGAACATCGCCGGGCTGATGGAAGCCGGCGCCTTCACCTCGCTCTGTTGCGGAGACCCATCATGATCACGGACCAGCACATGACGACCGCCAGCGGCCTGCCCTCGCCCGGAGCAATCATCGACAGAGCCAATCATCTCGTGCAGACGCTCGCGACGCCATCGCTGGTCCAGCTGGTGCTGCGCCTCGCGCTGGCCGTGCCATTTTGGCGCTCGGGCCTGCTCAAATGGGGCGGCTTCCTCAAGCTCAACGACACCGCGGTGACGCTGTTCAGCGACGAATTCATGCTGCATCTGCCGGGCGGTCCCTATCACTTTCCGGCACCGACGGTGATGGCCTTCCTGTCGGGCTGCGGCGAGATCATGTTCCCGATCCTGCTGGTGCTGGGGCTCGGCACGCGGTTCGCAGCGCTCGGGCTGCTGTTCATGACGGTGATCGTCGAGCTCACGGTGCCCGACGGCTGGCCGATCCACCTCACCTGGGCGGCGATGGCGCTCGGCATCATGGCTTACGGGCCCGGGCTCATCTCGCTCGACCATCTTGTTTGTCGTGCGCGGTCGCACGGGCGATAGG
The DNA here is from genome assembly GCF_053629095.1 of Bradyrhizobium sp. USDA 372. NCBI lineage: Bacteria > Pseudomonadati > Pseudomonadota > Alphaproteobacteria > Hyphomicrobiales > Nitrobacteraceae > Bradyrhizobium > Bradyrhizobium sp. USDA 372. Next base: position 2,648,414 of record NZ_JBRJHR010000001.1, read on the forward strand.
CACGCGATCTTGTATATCCACGAGCACGACCGTCATCCTGAGGTGCGCGCCCTTGCGCGCCTCGAAGGATGAGCTGCAAGCGTCTGCGGCCCATCCTTCGAGGCTCACCTTGCGATGCGAGCGCATCGCAAGGCTCGCACCTCCAGCGACAACTGCTTCGCAGTTGCGCAGGGATGACGGTTGTGGGTGTGATGAGCGTAGCTACATCCCGCTCAGGCCGCTATCGACCGCGAGGTGCTAGCCCTGGCGGGAAACCGTGGTAGCCTGCACCTCGTGTTCGAACCTTCAGCGAGGCTAGCATGCCCGACACTGACAAGGTCTTCGCCGGCTCGATTCCGAAAATCTACGACGAGTATCTCGTCCCGATGATCTTCGCCGTCTATGCGGAGGACATCGCAAAACGCATCGCCGCACGCTCCCCCTCCGTCTTGCTCGAGATCGCCGCGGGCACCGGCGCCGTGACGCGTGCCGTGGCGGCGGCGCTGCCGCGCGGCGTTCGCTACGTTGCAACCGACCTCAACGAGCCGATGCTCGCGGTCGCAGCGCAGCGCCAGGCGGATGACGATCGCATCACCTGGCGCCAGGCGGACGGGATGGCCCTGCCCTTCGGCGATGCCGAGTTCGACGTGGTCTGCTGCCAGTTCGGCGCGATGTTCTTTCCGGAGCGCATCAAGGCCTATGGAGAGGTCAAGCGCGTCCTGAAGGGCGACGGCACGTTCGTGTTCAACGTCTGGGATCGCATCGAGGACAACGTGCTGACGCATGAAGCCACGGCCGCGCTCGGAAGGCTGTTTCCCGACGATCCGCCGCGTTTCATGATCCGGACGCCGCACGGCTATCACGACAAGGCCGTCATCAGGGGCGATCTCGAACGAGCGGGCTTCCGCGACATCTCGATCGAAACCCGATCGGAAATCAGCCGTGCGCCTTCAGCCGAATATGTCGCCGTTGCGCTCTGCCAGGGCACGCCGCTGCGCAGCGAGATCGAGGCACGGGATGCCGGCAAGCTTCAGGCCGCAACCGATATCGTTGCCGAGACGATCCGGACGCGCCATGGCTCCGGTCCGGTCGAGGGCAAGATCCAGGCGATCGTGATCGAGGCCCGCCCGTAGCCGCAGGCATCGATCGACGCGGCACGTCCTTACCAGAAGCCCCGCTGCATCGGCTGCGCCGGCTGATAATACTGGTACTGGCTGCGCCGACGCGGGTTGGCCGGCTGGACGTACGGATCGCGCTGCTGGAAGAAGAAGCCGAAGCCGTTATTGTCCCAGCCGTCATCGCTCGCGATCATCGCAGGCGCGGTCGGCTTGCGCGTGATGAAGCCGCCTTGCGGCTCGTTGCTCAGCACCGCGACGAACTCGGTCCGGTAATTGGTCTCGCTGCTCAGCGGCTCGTCCGAGATGATGATCGAGGAGCGCGGCAACGCGGTCGGCCCGATGCGGTCCCACACGTCCTGCGGGATGGTGATGCGGTCGAGCGCGTTGCGTGCCTCGTCGCCGTTCTCGATCGTGACCACGCTCCAGCGCAAGCCGGTGCCGGTCTTCGCCATCGCCGTGAAGATATGCGTGCCGATCGGCTGCTCGGGATTGCGGATCGTGACGGGGACCTCGATGCTGGTGTCGAACACCTCGCCGCCGCCGTCGGGCGCCGGCTTGTGCGTGTTCCGCCGTACGTAGAGCTTCTGTGTCGAACGGCTGATGTAGACCGAGACCGGCTCGCCGGCGAGCTTTGCGTCGGTCGCCGCCTTGACGGCCTCGGTTTTTCTGGCCGCAGCGGTCTTCGCGGCTTCCTTGGTCGCGGCCACCGCATCGCGCTTCGGCTGCGCGGCGGCCCTGGCGGCGTCGAGCTGCGTCGCCGCGTCGGCAGCCTTGGCTGCCGCCTTCTGCTTCAGCTCCTCGGCCTTGGCGCGGGCCTGATCGTTCCTGGCATTCGCGAGCGTCTTGTCGGCGAAGGCAAGCTCGGCATCGGCGCGGGCCTTCTGCTGTTCCAGCTTGCGCAGCGCGGCCGGGAGCGAGGCGGCTTCCTTCGCGGCGGCGGACGCAGCCTTCTTGGCCTCGTCGGCTGCCCTTGTGGCCTCCTCGGCCTCGGCGGAGAGCTTGTCGGCCCGAGCAGGCACGGCCGCGATGGCCTCCGGCTTCGGCACGAACAGCGAGGGGTGAGAGAAGTCGGTCGGGACCGAGTCATACGGCGAGATGATCACGCGCATCCCGAGATAGGTCTTGTCGAACAGGTTCTCGGCGAAGCCGAACGGCATGCGCACGCAGCCGTGCGAGGCGGCGTAGCCGGGCAGCGGTCCGCCATGCAGGGCGATGCCGTTCCAGGTGATGCGCTGCATATGCGGCATCCAAGCATCGTCATACATCGTCGAGCGGTGCTCCCTTTCCTTCTCGACGATGGCGAACACCCCGGCCGGCGTCTCGCGGCCCGTGGTGCCGGTCGAGACCGGCGCGCGCAGGATCCAGCCATCGGCATCGTAGAACGTGACCTGCTGGCTCTTGATCGACACGATCGCCATGATCGGCTCGCCAGCCACACGCTGCGCCACCGCCTCGGCCACCTGGCGCTGCTGCTTGGCCGCAATCGCCGGGGCCACCGCTGCAAGGGTCGCCGCCGCCACGAGCGCCATGATTCCGGCAGGCCCCCGGCGCCCCACCGCCCTGATGGATTGCGCCGTCGTCGATCGGTTTTTCATGCCATCCTCGGTCGAACTGCCAGTCGGCTGGTGTCGCTCACGTGCCAAATTGGAGTCATTGCATTAAGAAATCGCAGCCGCCTTACGTTCCCTCTGTGGCGAGATTCGGCACTTCCGGCGGCAAATCTCTCATATACGACGCCTCGCCCAGGCGGAAGGCGGCCTTCAGCCGAGGCTGGCCCGAAGCTGGTCTCGACCGCTGCGGCAGAATGTCCGATCAGCCGCCCACGGCGGCGCGGCTAGACGCCCAACGCCTTGCGGTTCAGCGTTCGCAGTACACGCAGCGACAAGGTTCGCACGTTCGCAACATTGAGCAGCCAGGCCGCAGCCGCATAGGCAAGGCCGCCGGCGAGGCTGACGATGACGAGCGATACGAGGCCGGTGCCGCCCGCTTGCGAGCGCGCCAGCAGAATTGCCGCCGCCATCGCGGCTGCGGCGGCGGCAACGCCGGCGAGGCGATTGAGCTCGAACGGGACTGGATGGGCCCGATGCATCAGGACGAGTGCGACGAGGAAGCCGATCGCCTCGGTTGCCAGCGTCGCCAGCGCCGCGCCGTACAGGCCGTAGCCGCCGATCAGCGCGAACATCAGGATCACGCTGATCACCAGCGTGAGAAAGGATTGCGCCGCCAGCATGAACGGCCGCTCAGCGAGCTGGAAGCTGATCTGCACGTAGAACTGATTGGCGATGCCGAAAAGCCGCGCGAGCACCAGGGTCGGCAGCAGCGCCGAGACGCCGGCGCGGAAGTCGATGCCGACGAGCGTGCCGGCCACCTGGTCCGCCGCGAGCGCAAGCCAGACCGCGACGGGCGCCACGACGACGAGCAGGAGCTCGAGGCTTTCGGTCAGCCGCTCGCGCGTCGTCTCGCCGTTATTCTCGGACAATGACCGGAACACCAGCGGCACGGTCGCCGCGGCGACGCTGGATGCGATCATGACCATGAACTGGCGCGGCAGATCGGCGGCAACACCGAAAATGCCGGCAGCGTCCTTGCCGAGCAGATAGGCGACGATCAGCCGGTCGCAGGCCGAATAAACTGCGACGGAGAGGCCGGCCAGCGTCAGCGGCAGGCCATAGCGCGCCAGCTGCATGAACTGGCTGCGCTGGAAACGCGCAATCCTGGTGCGGTCGCCGACGAGATTGAGGATGATGCCGGCGAGCGAGCCCAGACCGAATGCGGCGAGAAGTCCCAATCCACCCCAGCCGAGCCAGATGCCGAGAAGACCGAAGCCGACGCTGGAGACGCTGCGCACGATCGAGATCGCCGCGAAGCGGTAGGGCCGCAATTTGGCGCGCTCGAACTCCTGGCCGACATCGACCGCATTGGCCATGATCGCGACGAACATGCTGGCGAGCAGCAGCTCGACGCTGACATCGCTGCGGAACAGGACAATCAACGGCGTGGTGGCGCAGAGCACGGCGACAGTCAGGGCAAAGGCGACGATCGCCGTGCCGCGAAAATCGACCTCCGCCGACATCGCCTGATAGCGCGACACCGACAGCTTGATCCAGGCGAAGAAGATCGCACCCAGAATGCCCGCAAGGCTGATGCCGACGACATAGACGCCGTACTCCGCCGGGCTCAGCAGCCGCGTATAGGCCGTGACGGCAAAGAAGCCCACCGCCGCAGGCAGGATGTAGGCGACGAGATAGATCGAGAAATGGCGGTTCAGCATGCGAGCACGGGACCGTCAGCGGTCTTGCGAGTGTGGCGAGGCTCGATCCAATTGGATCTTGGCGGGCGAACGAACTGCGCCGCAGCATCTCTCAAGAGTGTCACATAAGTCTGCAGATCGGGCGGCGAATGCGGCGCTGGAGCGGCTTTCGCGCGTTAGCGTTAAATTTGCGCTGTGCTGCACGGGCGGATGGATCAGGGAAAAGAAACCATGTTTTCGGGCGTTTTTCGCTTCCGGGTCCCTTTTTACCCGCCCTGCTGCAGAGTTAACCGAACGCCATGAAACCCGGGCGGTTCACCGCACCGCTTGGTACGAAGGCGCGTTGGTTGCAGAAAGAACGTCCCAACGTGACCAGGCTCGCTAGACGCGAATTTCTCCTCGGCAGCGCCGCGGCCCTTGCTGCGGGCGCATCTGCGTCCGCGGTGCCGGCCTCGAAACGCGCCCAGCGCCGTCCCGGCTTTGGCGCTGCGGCGACGCTGTGGGACCTGCAAGCCGATCCGCGGCTCGGCGAGGCCATCAGCACCTATTGCACGCAGGTGGTGCCGGTGCTCGAGCTGAAATGGCCGATGCTGCGGCCGGACGCCCATACTTTCGCCTTCGAGCGCGCCGACGCGATCCTGGATTTCGCGCGCGACAACGATCTGACCATGCGCGGCCACGCGCTCGCCTGGTATCACGACATTCCGGACTGGACCAAGCAGATCAAGGACAGCAGGAGCGTCGAGCGCGCCTATCTCGACCACATCGGCACCGTCGTTTCCTACTACAAGGACAAGCTGACGTCGTGGGACGTCGTCAACGAGCCGATCCCGGACAATCCGAAGGGGATCACCGACCGGCGCGATACGTTCTGGACGCAGCATCTCGGCAAGAGCTGGATTGCGCTGGCGTTCCGCACAGCGGCCGCGGCCGATCCCTTCGTCAAGCTTGCGATCAACGAATATGACATCGAATCGGCGAAGGATTCCTTCATCGCCAAGCGGGCGGCCTATCGCAACCTCATCATGGACCTGCTCGATCAGGGCGTTCCGCTCCACGCCGTCGGGCTGCAATCGCATCTGCATGCCGAGCTCGAGATCGACACGCACGGGCTCGCCGACTTCGTCACCGAGCTGCGCTCCTGGGGGCTCGAGGTGCTCATCACCGAGCTCGACGTCGACGACCAGAAGCTGGCGGGAAGTCCTGCGGAGCGCGATGCCGTCGTCGCCAAGCGCGTCGACGACCTGCTGACCGCCGTTTCCGCGAGCGGCCCGGTGCGCTCGATCCTGACCTGGGGCCTCTCGGACCGTTACAGCTGGATCAACGGCACCTTCGCCCGCGCGGACAAGCAGCCGAATCGCCCGCTGCCACTCGACGGCGAGTTCAAGCCGAAGCCGTTCATGGACGTCATCAGCAAGTTCACGAAAGACGCTTGAGATCAGCGTGTCTTGGGCGTTTCGAACGCGGCTACATCGCCGATGTGATCGGGAGCCAGGCTCGGCGCGCGTCGGTCGCTTGACGAGAGACGGAACACGTCGCGGATGTCATCGATCGAGGTCGACGAATAGGACTGAATGCAAAGCGCGACCTGTTCGGGCGAGGCCGTGCGCATCATCGCTTCGATCGCGGTGCGGTCGAGCGGCGTGTCGTCCCAGTGCGAGACCGCGATGCTGTCTTCGGTGACCCGATGCCGCGCCAGGTGCTCCGGCGAGGTCGCGACGAAGTTTCCGTAAAGCAAATACTCGGAGAATTTCTTCTTCCGGCACAGCGCCAGCGCCCAGCTCAGGCCCGTCGCCGACTTGATCGCGTCCGTCATCGCACGCGCGGTGTCCTTGTCCCAGACCAGCGCGTTGCCGACATAATCGTCCGCCGGGAAGGTGCGCTGCTTGATGCCGAGCAACTGATCGACCGTGCGCAGCCACAGACCATGCAGGGGGTGGTCGGCACCGATCGCTTCGCGCGTGACGAAGAGAGGCGTCTGCTCGCCGCCGGCATATTGGCCGACGTCGAATTCGCGGAAGAACAGATTGTCCGAGTCCAGGATGCAGAGGCGCTGCTCGGGCGCATTGAGGACGCCAGCGATCTTGAGGATCTGCTGGATGTGCCAGCCGTGCACGGGCGACGACAGCAGCGATAGCCAGACGCGCCGCTTGCTGATGAACTGAAGCGGCGGCGGCAGCGCGAACAGCCATTTCGGCAGATACCGCGAGGCCGGAACGATGACCCGCTTGTTGGACGCGAAGCGCGCGAACAGCGGCACATCCTCATCGTTAACGAGCACATAATGCCGCGTGTAGCCCGTCAGCCAGGTGTCGATGCTCTCGCTCAGCAGCGAAAAACGTTCGATATCCTTGGCGTAGCTGGCGGTCAGCAGGGCGACGGAATGCATGGAGCACGCTCAAATGGCCATCAGCCCGCACTGATAGCGGCGCCGTGAAACCGGGGAAACTCACAAACGGAATCAAGGTAAAATGAAACGAAGTGTTATCCATCCGACGGCAGCCTTGCTTCGAGTTCCGTCGGACACCTACGACCTCGTGCGCGGCGGCAGATAGCGCACATTCCCCATCTTCAATCGCTGGCTCTTCAACTCTTAGGAGCCGGTCGCGAACGCTACGGAAGAAGCGTGGAGGCAGAAATCCGTATAGCCACCTTCCAGATCCTGGAACCCGCGACAAATCGTTCGGCCAGAACTGGACGTTGCACTCGGAGATCACGATCCAGGATTCGCCGGGAAGCCCGAGATGACGTCGAACCTGATCGGGGATACGAACAGCTGCCTGATCTGCGCGGGGCGGCTTGGTGCTGACCGGTAGGTAAATGACTTCGTCGAGACGGGCAGGCTCATCACCCTCCCGATGCGGTCGGGGGTCAGGCCGCACCTTGACGAGAACGACACAGGCCGGCCGATCTTTCCGGGGCTGCTTGCGATCGGCCCACTGATAATCGAAGCGAACGACCATGCCCGGTTCGGGTGTCGGCAATTGCTCGCGCAAGCCGTCACCTAATCCAGCAACTTGTCGAGATGGTCATGCCGGGAATCCATCTCGACATTAGCCAGATCTTCCGCGAGATCGCCGGGCAGCTCTCCGATCCTGTAGACCCTTGCGCTGGCGGCTTGTTCGAGGCGGTTGAATTCATCGATGGACATCATGACGTGCCGCCGGCGACCGCGATGTGTGATCGCGATCGGCGCAACAAGAGCCGCGTCCTGGACCTCGCCCAACCGTCTTTGCAGGTCCTGCGCGCTAAACTCCTTTAGATCCCGCATGTCTCACCAAACCACATTGAAGCTGTGAAATATGTAATTCACATATATTGCGCGTTCAATGGCAGACGCCGGAAAGATATAAAACTGTTATTGATCAATAACTTATTCATCCGACGGCAGCCCCTGCTCCAGCCCGCGAAAGCGGAGCGTTGCGAGGGCTGAGGCGCGCTGCCACCAGTCGGCGACGCGGTCGTCGAGGGCGCTCACGCCGCGGCCCTGGCCGGGGAAGATCCGGATCTGCTGGATCGCCTCTGCCTCGAAACCCCTGGCCCTCCGCCTGATCTTGAGGGCGGCGCCTTCGCGGTCGCGCTGGGTCAGCGGCACCAGAAGACGGCCGCGCGGACGGAGCGACCGCAGCCAGAGCGGATGCGGATGCGAGAAGCCGGCATGCACGATGATCACGTCGGCGGGCTCGCCCACGTCCTTGCATCCATCGCCGTGGACGACGGTGACGTTCCCATAGTCGCGCAAATAGCTCGCCGCTCGGGCCGCGAGCCGCTCGTCGCATTCGATCGCATGGACACGGCCCTTCTCGCCGACCATGATCGACAGCACCGCCGAGAAATAGCCGAGACCGCAGCCGATCTGCACGACACGGTCCGCCCGCTTGACGTCGAGCATGTCGATCAAATGCGCCCACAGGCTCGGCAGGCCGGTGTCGAGCTTGCGGCGTGCATCGATGGCGACCAGCACGTTGTCATAGAGATGAACGGGATCGGCATCGGGCGTCAGCCGGTAGCTGCGCGCCGCCTCGCCCTTGATGCGCCACGGTCCCCTTGGCAGAAACTTCTCGCGCGGGACGGCGGCGAGCGCATCGAGCAGACGCCTTGAGGCAATCCGCTCGCGCCTGGCGATGAGCTCCACATAGCGCGCACGCGCGGCGGCAAGATCGCTCATGTCACATGACCGGCCTGCTCGCGCACCGGCGCGTCCATACCGAGCTCCTCGACGAGCTGCATCGCCTGCTTCAGGTCCTGCGTATGAAAGCCCTCGCTGAATTTGCCAACGATCGGCGTGAGCAGGAGCCTTGCGTGCTCGCGCTTGCCGGCTTGATGCGACAGGCGCGCGAGGCAAACGGCGGTGCGGAGCTCCCAGGACAGCGCACCCTGCTTGCGCGCGATCTCCAGCGACAGGCTGAACAGGTCCTCCGCCTCCTGTACCGACGCCGGGTCGCCACCCGCCAGCGTGATCTCGCCTTGCAGGCGATAGACCTCGGCCAGATAGAAGTGATCGCCGGTCCGCCTTGCGGTCGCAAGCGCACCATCCAGCGCGCGCAAGGCGGCGTCGCGCATCCCGACCTTGGCGTAAGTTTCCGCGAGCAGACAGCGGAACCAGCAGCCGGCGAGCCAGGAATCCATCGCCTCGTACTCGTCGAGGCCGAAGCGCATCTGAGCGAGGCCTTCGTCGGCTTCGCCGAGCTGAGCCAGCGCCCAGCCGCGCAGGATCGCCGCCTGCTGCTTCCAGTGCAGGAAATTGTGCTCGGTGGCAATGATCATGGCGCGGTTGGCGTGGTCGCGCGTGCCTTCCACGTCGCGCAAATGCTGCCGGAGATAGGCGCCGAACACCAGCGCGAAGGCGAGCGTAAACGGGTGGCGGATCTTCTCGGCGTTCGCGATCGCCTGCTCGCTGTGCTGGCGCGCGGCGTCGGGCCGGCCGAGGAACCACAAGAGATAACCGAGATAGGACAGCGAGACGACCCCGGGATCGATGCCGTGCCGTTCCATCAGGTCGGAGTGCAGATCGGGGCTGAACAGGTTGATGCAGCGGTGCAGATGGTGCTGCGAGGCTGCGAAGCGGCCGCGATAGAACATGGTCATCGCGATCGCGCGGTGCGCCTCGATCAGATAGCCGGTCTGCTGCGCCGGCTGCGTCCGCTCGTTCAGGCGCTCGCACTTGGCGAACTTCAACAGCTCGACGCTGAGATCGTGCGCGCGGGTGAGATCGGCCCGGATGAAATGGCACACCCAGAGCCCGCGCGTGGCAGCGAAGACCTTTTCGTCGTCGTCGAGCTGACGGCCGAGCTCCAGCGCGCGGATGTAGTTCTCCTCGACCTCCTGCACCGCGTAGCCCTTGGCGGCGATCAGCGCATTGCCGAGCGCAATACGCAGCTCGAGCTCCATCTCGTCCGCGCCCTGCATGCGCGTATTGGCCTGCACGACGTTAAGGCCGCGGCGGAGATGGCCGATCGCTTCCAGGTTGGCGCCGGTCTTGGCCGCCTGCTTGCCGGCCTTGAGCCAGAAGCTGGCGGCGCCCTCGCTCTGGCCGGACTCGGTCAAATGATGGGCGAGCAGCTCCGGTTCGCGCTCGGTCTTCTCCGGATACATCTCGGCGAGCACCTGGGCGATCCGCGCATGCAGCTTGCGCCGCTCGCTGTGCAGCAGGCTCGCATGCGCGGCGTTCTGGATCATCACATGCTTGAAGGAGTAGAGCGCGTCCGGCGGATGGCCGCGGCGCATGATCAGCCCCGCCTCCTCCAGATGATTGAGTGCCGCCTCGATCTGCTCGGCCGGCGTGTTGGCGACGGCGTGCAGCGTCTCGTAGGAGAACTCGCGGCCGATCGTGGCGCCGATCTGCGCGATCCGCTTGGAGGGTCCCATCCGGTCGAGCCGCGCCATCAGGGAGTCGGTCAGGGTGGCGGGGATTGCGAGCTGCCGCCACGGTCCCGACAGCACATAGCGCCCGTGCCGCTCGGTGAGCAGATTGGATTCGAGCACCGTCTTGGTCAGCTCTTCCAGGAATAGCGGCACGCCGTCAGTCTTGACGATGATCTCCTCGACGACCTCCTTGGGCATCTCGCGCCCCGCGACGCGCTCGACCAGCGTCGTGCGCAGCTGCCGGCTCAGCCGATTCAGCACCAGGGTGGTGACGTGCGAATGCGCGTTCCAACTCGGCTGGAATTCCGAGCGCGCGGTGATGATCGCCAGGATCGGCCGGTTCTGCACCCGGTCGACCAGGAGGTCGATCACCTCGCGGGAGGTCGGGTCGATCCAGTGCAGATCCTCGAACGCGATCACGAGCGGCATCTCGCGCGCAAGGCCGAGGAAATGGTTGACCAGCGCCACGACGGTCGCATCCTTCTGCTGCTGCGGCGACAGCTCGAGCGGCGGATAGCGGTCTCCGGTCGGTATCGACAGCAACGCGGCAAACAGCGGGGTGACCTGCTCGATGTCGCCATGAGCGGCGGCGATCGCGTTCTCCAGGCTCGCCAGCGACAGCGCGGACGACTCCTCGCGATCGAGGCCGAGGGTGAACTTGAGCTGCGCGACGAACGGATGGAACGCGGTCGAGGTGTAGTAGGGCGAGCACTGCAGCGAGACCTGTCCATGGCGGTCGCCCGATACCCGCTCGAAGATCTCCTGGATGATGCGCGACTTGCCGATGCCGGGCTCGCCGAACTTGACCACGACCTGGCCGTCGCCGTCCTTGGTCTGCTGCCAGCGCCCCATCAACAGCGCGATCTCCTCCTCGCGGTTGACGAGCGGCGTCAGCCGCGTGCCCATCGCGGCGGCGAAGCGGGTCTCCACCCGCGAGGCGCGCACCACGTGCCAGGCCTGTGTCTTCTCGGGAATTCCCTTCAAGTCGTGGACGCCGAGATTGCGGTAGTCGAACTTCCCCTTCAGCAGCGACTGTGTCGAAGCGGAAATGACCACGCCGTTGGGCGGCGCCAGGCCTTGCAGGCGCGCCGCGAGATTGACGGTTTCCCCGACCGCGGAATCGCGTTCTTCGGTACCCTGCCCGACCAGATCGCCGACCACGACGAGGCCGGTCGCGATCCCGATGCGGACGGCGGGTGAATGGCTGAGCGCACCGCGCGGCTCGACCGCGCGTGCGGTCGACAGCACCCGCACGATCTCGAGTCCGGCGCGCACCGCGCGCTCGGCATCGTCCTCATGTGCGGTCGGATAGCCGAAATAAACCAGGATACCGTCGCCGACGAAACGGGCGGCAAAGCCCTCGTATTGCTTGACCACCCGGACGCAGGTCTCGCGGAAGTCCGCGATCATGTCGCGGACGTCCTCCGGATCGAACTGCGCGGACAGCGAGGTGGAATCCACCATGTCGCAGAACATGGTGGTGAGCTGGCGCCGTTCGGCTCCGACTTCCGCCCGGATTTGCGGACGCGCCGCCGCGGCTGGCGCCTCCGTGGTCTCCGCTTGAAACAGCGCCGCCATCGCCCGCTGGAGCCGCTTGCGATCGCCGAGCGGCAATCCGAGCTCGACCAGATCGGCTTCGGTGAGATCCGCGATGACGTCGAGATCGAGACGGTGCTGCGCGAAAAGATCGGTGTAGTGCCCGAGGCCGATACTTTCGAGCCAGCGTTTCAGCCCGCCTTCCAAACTCGTGCCCGGCTCATTCTCCAGCATGGTGATTCTGCCCGACCATCACTCCGTCGAAGGGCTTGGAGGCCCCTCAACCAAAGATTTTGGGGGCCAAACTTCACCTCGGACTGGACGCATTCCCTAACTTCTTGGAAGAATAACTTAATCGGACCAAAAGGGAATGGCGTTGTCGGGTATTGCAACCGGAGCGGACGAAGCCTTCGCCGGCACCACGGCCGAACCGAAGATATTCGCGCATATCAGCGGCCTTCTCGAATTCTATGCCCGCAAGACGCCGGCCGCCCCCGCACTCCTCGCTCCCGGCCGGCCGGCGCTCAAATATGGCGCGCTGGCCGAGTCGATCCGGCAATTGGTCCAGACCTTGCGTGAACTCGGCATCGGCCCCGCAGACCGCATCGCGGTTGCGCTGCCGCGCGGCGCGGATTCTGCGCTGGCGCTGATCGCGGTCGCATCAGGCTGCGCCTGCGTCCCCGTCAACCCCGACCTGACGGCGGACGAGCTGCAACGCTATTTCAGCGAGTTGAAGCTGACGGCGCTCGTGACCCGGGCCGACATGAACTCGGCGAGCCGTGACGTCGCCAGGGCGCTCGATATCGCCGTGATCGATTTCGTGGCGGGGCCCGCCCACGATCTCGGCGGCTGCACGTTCATCGCTCCGGCGATCGGGGCGGCAAGAGCCAACGGCGCTTCGCGCGGCGACGACGATGCGTTCATCCTGCTGACGTCAGGTACGGCGGCGCGGCCGAAAATGGTGCCGCTGACCCACCGCAATGTCTGCCTCTCCGCTTACAATGCCGGCCATGTGCTGTCGCTCACGACGCATGATCGCCTGCTCAATGTGCTGCCACTGTTTCATGCCCATGGCTTGATCTCCGGCCTGCTCACGGCGCTGGCTGCGGGCTCCAGCGTGATCTGCACCGACGGTTTCGACGCAGCGTCCTTCTTCGGCTGGATGCGGGAGCTGCAGCCGACCTGGTACACGGCGGTGCCGACCATTCATCGTGCATTGCTGACGGCGGCGGAAGCGAACCCCGACCGCGCCCGACTGTCGTCGCTGCGCGTGATCCGGTCGGCCTCGGCCTCGCTCGCGCCGGCGATTCTCGCCGGGCTGGAGGCGACGTTCGGCGTTCCCGTGCTCGAGACCTACGGCATGACCGAGGCGGCCTCGCAGATCGCGGCCAATCCGTTCGAGCTGCGCAAGGTCGGATCGGTCGGCCGCGCCGCCGGCCCGGAGATCGCGATCATGGACGAGACGGGCCGCATGCTCGCAAGCGGCGCGCACGGCGAGATCATGCTGCGCGGGCCGAACATGAGCCGCGGCTATTACAATGACGAGGCGGCGACACGGGCCGCGTTCCGCAACGGCTGGTTCAGGACTGGCGACCTCGGCTATCTCGATGATGACGGCTATCTCTTCATCGTCGGCCGCATCAAGGACGTCATCAATCGCGGCGGGCAGAAGATCTCGCCGCTGGAGGTGGAGGACGTCCTGCTCGGCCATCCGGCGGTGCTGGAGGCCGGCGTGTTCGCGGTCCCGCACGAGAAGCTCGGCGAGAACGTCGCAGCAATCGTGGTGCTGCGGCCGAACGCCGAGGCGACCTCGGACCAGCTGCGCCAATTCGCACGAAAGCGGCTTGCAGCCTACAAGGTGCCGAGCCTGATCCGCAGTGTGGCCACGCTGCCGAAGGGCGCCAGCGGCAAGGTCAAGCGCAATGCCCTCGCCGAGCTGATTGCAACCGCGGACGCAGGTCGCGAGACCCGGCTGCCGCGCACTGCGATCGAAAGCCAGCTCGCCGAGATCTGGGCCGGCCTGCTGGAACTGCCGCAGGTCGGCGCCGACCAGGACGTCTTCGCGCTCGGCGCAGATTCGCTCGCCGTGACACAGATGCGCTCGCGCCTGCGCGACCGCTTCAATGTCGATTTCTCGTTCGAGGACATCTTCGATTGCCCGACGGTCGCAGCGCTCGCGGCCCGGATCGAGACCGCCGCAAGCCGGCGCGAGACGGCGCTGCCGGCCTGGCGCCGCGCCGCGGGCACGGACGCACCGCTGTCGTTCCAACAGCAGCGGATGTACGTGCTCTCGCGGCTCGACCCGACCCGGTACAATTATAACGTCGTCGAAATCGCCGTTCTCGAGGGCCGCGTTGACGCCGCCGCGATGTCTGCGAGCCTCGCTGTGATCTCAACGCGCCATGAGGCGCTGCGCTCGGTGTTCATCGAGCGCCAGGGCGAGCCGGTGCAGCTCGTGCTGTCGTCGCCGCCACGATTGGCGCACATCAAGCTCAAGCCATGCCCGGCAGACAAGCGGCCTGCGGCAATCCGGCGCGAGGCGCTCAAGCTTGCGCAACATCAGTTCGACCTGGCGCACGAGCCGCCCCTGAAGGCCACATTGCTGTCGTTCGGCAAGAACAGCCATGCGCTGGTGGTCAACGTCCATCACCTCGCCACCGATGGCTGGTCGCAGCGGCTGTTCTGGGAGGAGCTCGCCGTCCATTATGCCGCGGCGCGCAAGAAGCATCCGGCCGCACCGCCTCCGCCCGCCTTCCAATATCGCGACTTCGCGCTCTGGCAGCAAAGCTGGGCGCAGACGCCGGCGGCCAGGGAGCAGCTCGATTATTGGCGCGCCCAGCTCGACGGCATCACCATGCTGCCGCTCCGAACCGACAGGCCGAGGCCTGAGGTGTGGAGCGGGCACGGCGCGCGCCACTATCTCGAATTGCCAAAATCCCTGTCGGCCGAGCTGCGCACGCTGAGCCAGAACCAGGGCGTCACACCGTTCATGACGCTGCTCGCCGCCTTCCAGTGCCTGTTGTTCCGCCACACCTCGCATGAGGATGTCGCAACGGGATCGCTGATCGCCAACCGCAACCAGATCGAGAGCGAACGCCTGATCGGGCTGTTCGCCAACACCCTGATCCTGCGCAACGATTTCAGCGGCGATCCGAGCTTCGGCGAGATGCTGCGGCGGGTGCGGCAGGTCACGCTGGACGCCTACCGCAACCAGGACCTTCCGATCGAGGAGGTGTTGCGCGCATTGCAGGTCGCGCGCCGCAGCGACGGCAATCCGCTGTTCCGGATCATGTTCATCCTCCAGAACGCCTCGATCGAGGCGGCGCGCTTTCCCGGCCTGTCGACGCGGCGGCTGGAAGTCGATCCCAGGGTGGCGCGCTTCGACATCACGCTCGAACTGGTCGAGGCCGATGGCCGCTTCACCGGCTTCTTCGAATACGCCACCGATCTGCTCGATGCCGCGACGATCGAAGGCATGGCTGCTCAGTTCAAGACGCTGCTCAAGGCCGTCATCGCCAATCCGGAGCAGCGCATCTCGCGCCTGCCGCTCCTGACCGAAGCCGAACGCCGGCAATTGCTGGCGAAAGGCCGGGGCACGCCGGCCGATTTCACCACAAGCGGCAACTTAAGCGAACGCTTCGACCGCCAGGCGAGGAAGACGCCGAACGCCGTCGCGGTGTCGGACGGTCGCACGTCCCTGACCTATCGCGAGCTGGGACGCCGCAGCCGGGCGGCCGCGCGCTGGCTGGCCCGCGAGGGCGTTGGCGCCGAGAGCGTGGTTGCCCTGCTCGCGGAGCGCGGCCCCGACCTGCTCGCCGCGATGATCGCGGTACAGCGCGTCGGCGCGGCCTTCCTCAATCTCGATCCCGACCAGCCGACGGCACGGCTTTCGACCATCCTCGGATCCAGCTGTGCCGGTGTGCTGCTGACCGGGCGGGCTCAGTCTGCCATGGTCGAGGCCCTGCTCGAACCGCTGGTCGAGCGTATCCAGGTGGCCGAGCTCGACGACGCGCTCGCGCCAAGGGCAGACGAGCCGGCCCGCGCCGCGCGGCGCGCCGCCGCGAGCCTCGCTTATCTCGTCTATACGTCCGGCTCCTCCGGCGCGCCGAAGGGCGTCATGATCGAGCAGCGCGGCCTGTCGAACCATCTGGCCTCGCTGATCTCCGAGCTCGGTCTCTCGCCTAAGGACGTGATCGCGCAGACCGCGCCTCAGAGCTTCGTCATCTCGGTCTGGCAATTCCTCGCCGGTCCCATGGTCGGCGCGCGCGTCCATGTCTGCGGCAACGCGATCGTGCAGGACCCGATCCTGCTGGCGCGGGAGATCGAGCGCGAGGGCATCACGGTGCTCGAGATCGTGCCTTCGCTGCTGCGCGTCATTCTCGATCGCATGGACGAGGCGCCGATGCTGCGCGCCTTCTCCAGATTGCGGCTGCTGATTTCCACCGGCGAGCCGTTGCCCGTCCACCTTTGCCGCGCCTGGTTTGCCCGCTGCCCGAGGGTGCCGCTGATCAATGCCTATGGCGCGTCGGAATGCTCCGACGACGTCTCCCTGCATCGCCTGACCGAGGCGCCGGCGATCGCGACGGCCAACGTTCCGGTCGGCGCGCCGCTGCCGAACACCCAGCTCTACGTGCTCGACGCGCACCTCCAACCGCAACCAATCGGCGTGACCGGCGAGCTCTGCATCGGCGGCGCAGGAATCGGCCGCGGCTACATCAACGATCCCGCGCAGAGCCGGCAGCGCTTTCTGCCCGATCCGTTCTCGCGCCAGGCCGCCAGCCGGCTCTACCGGACCGGCGATCTGGCCCGGCGCCGCGCCGACGGGACGATCGAATGCCTCGGCCGCGCCGACCATCAGGTCAAGGTCCGCGGCTATCGCATCGAGCTCAAGGAGATCGAGAACGCGCTGGCCGAGCATCCAAGCGTGCGCGCCGCCATCGTCGAACCGCGCCGCGAGGCGAGCGGCGATATCAGGCTGATCGCCCATGTCGTCGCCAAGCCCGGCAGCCGCAGCAGCGCCAGCGAGCTGCGCGACTTCCTGAAGAGCCGGTTGCCCGGCCACGCCATCCCCTCCGCCTTCCTGTTCCTGGATCAGGTGCCGCTCAACGCCCATGGCAAGATCGACCGCTCCGCGCTGCTGGCGCACGTCCCGCCGGAAACGTCCGGCCCGGATGCGGCCGTCCCGGCGCGGCGCTTCACCGAAAAGGTGCTCTCCGACATCTGGATCGAACTGCTGAAGGCCGAGAGCATTGGTGTCACCGACAATTTCTTCGACCTCGGCGGCCATTCGCTGTTGGCCGGCCAGGTGATGGCGCGGATCGCGCGGGCGCTCGGCGTATCGCTGCCGATCAAGACCATCTTCGAGGCGCCGACGATCGAAGGGCTGGCGCGGCGGATCGACGAGGCCGTGGCCACGAAGCCGCGCAAGCCTGCCGCAAGCCTGCCACGATCAGCTGCGGGCGGGCCGCCCGCGCCTTCCATCGGGCAGGACCAGATGCTGCACATCGAACGGAATCTGCCGGGGCTGCCGCAGTTCAACCTGCCCTTCGCCTTCCGTCTACAGGGCCCGCTCGACTCGGCTGCCCTGGCAAAGGCGATCGACGACGTGGTGCGCCGGCACGAATCGCTGCGCACCGCGTTCGCCTGGAACGGCGATTGAGCCCGAAAGCCGCATCGCCGCGCCGCGCACGCTCGGCCGAATCATGACGGTCGAGACCATCGGCGACGGCCATCCCCACAACAACAAGCGGCGCAAGGCGCTCGAGCTCAGGAAGATCAATCTCCTGATCGAGCAGGAGACCTATATCCCGATCGACACCAGGCGCGCGCCACTGTTGCGCGCCCGGCTGTTGCGGCTCCACGACGACGACCACGTGCTGCTGCTGACGCTGCATCACGCCGTCGTCGACGGCTGGTCGATCGGCGTGCTGTTCGAGGAATTGTCGAGCCGCTATGCGGCGCTGGCCGGATATCCGTCCGCGCCATTGCCGAAGCCGCCGCCGGCCTTTTCGGATGTCGCACGCTGGCAGCGCTGGTGGTGCGGCACCGACGCGGCACGCCGCCAGGCTGAAGACTGGACCCAGAATTTGCGTGGAGCCGGCCCCCTTTTCAACGGCGAATCGAGCCCGGGCGCCTCCACCGGGCATCATCCGGTCAGCCTCGAGCACGAGCTGATCGCCCGGCTGACGGCGTTCGCCGGCCAGCACAGTTGCACGCTGTTCATGTGCCTGCTCACCGGCCTGAAGGCCATGCTGCTGGCCCGGACGGGCCGCACCGACATCGCGATCGCGACCGCCATGGCCAATCGTGCCCAGCCGGACACCGACCGAATCATCGGCCCGTTCGAGAACACGGTGATCGTCCGCACGACAATCACACCGGATCTGTCGTTCGTCCAGGCCTTGATGCGGGTGCGCCAGAGCGTGCTCGACGCGCATGCACGGCAGGAGCTGCCGTTCAACGTCCTGGCCGATCGATTGGAGCAGGAGGGGATCGATCCGGCCTCGCTGCTCCAGCTCTACTTCACGCTGCAGAATCCGCTGCGCCAACCGCTCGATCTCCCGGATCTCGCGACGGAATCGATCGGCAACGTGGCGCGCGAGGGCCAGCCGGTGCTGCCGATCGACCAGACCTGGCTGTCACTGATGCTCAAGGAGCGCCCGACCGGCATCACCGGCTCATGCAATTACAAGCGCGATTTGCTGGAGGGCCGCGTGGTCGGAGAATGGATGGAGGACCTCGTCGCGCTGCTGACGGCGGCGATCGCCCAGCCCAACGCACCGCTCGGCAGATTGCTCGCGCGCAGGGCCGCCTGACGCCGCTGCATCGCGCAAGAATACGGGTTCACGCGGCAAAGCTGTGAATGATCAAGTTGCATCTTGATTATTTGGCACCAGCGCGCAAGATTATTCCCGGGGTTTGATTTGGACGATTATTTTCAACCCGGGGAGTGTTATGGGTTTCATCAAATTTACCAAGAAGACCTCGCTCAGCGCGGAGGACCGTAAGGCGCTGCAGGACCTGCTCAATTTCGAGAAGCAGAAACTCCAGACCGAGCTGAAGGATGTCGAAGCCAGCCTTAAGGCTCTGCGCGCGTCCAAGAAGAAGAAGTCCAAGAAGAAGAAATAAATTCGTCGGTCGGGGACGCCGTACGAGTCTTCGCAGATCGGCCGCTTGCTTGTCGAGCTTGGGGGCTCGCACAAGCTTGCGCCTGTAAACCGGCCTGCAAATCGACAAGAAATCGCCCGGGTGGACCGCTAGGAACGGTCCTCTCGGCTGATTCTTGCGCAGTTGCTTCTTCCGTCGGGACCGGGGGATTTGGCCTCTCCTGACGCCATGGGCCCAATTGATGGCAGACGACAGAATCGAACTCTTTGTCGGACTGATCGAGACCATTGACGCGCCGGGCGCGATCGAGGCGTGCCGACGCCTGCTCTCGGTCGACGAACGGGCGCGGGCCGATCGCTTCGTGTTCGAGCGGCATCGGCGGCAGTACATTTTCGCACATGCCATGTTGCGCCTGGCGCTGTCACAGGTCGCTTCCAACGTCGCACCCACCGACTGGTCGTTCGGCGCGGGCCGCTATGGCCGGCCGTTCGTCGCAGCACCGGCCACCGCGACCGCGCTGCATTTCAGCCTGTCGCATGCCGACGGCTGCGTCGCCTGTGTGGTGTCGCGGCATGAGGCCGTCGGGGTCGACGTCGAAACCGTATCGCGGCGCATCGCGCCGCTGTCCACCGCGCTTCGCTTCTTTGCGCCGGAGGAGGTCGAAACCTTGCGCGGACTGCCGGAGCCCGCGGCGATCGAGCGCTTCTTCGACTATTGGACGCTCAAGGAGGCCTATCTGAAGGCCAGGGGCTTTGGGCTCAATCTGCCGCTCGACGCCTTCGCCATGCAGGTGTCACGCGAGGCCATCGAGATCAGCTTCAAGCCCGACATCGTCGACGATCCGGACGGCTGGCGCTTCTCGCTGTGCTCGCCATCGCCCTCGCATCGCCTCGCGATCGCCGACGGCTCCCGCGCGCACGGCGGCCTTCCCATCAGCCGCCATGCCTGGCCGCTCCGCGAAGCGGCTGAGTAAGCGCGTTGAGCAGGAAGAGGCGAAGCGATCTCACCGCGCGTCTTCGAAGCCCGCCAGCACGGAGGTCAGGTTGGCACCGAGGATATCCGAGAGATAGCCGCCCTCCTGCACCAACACGGTCGGCAGGCCCATCTTCGCGATGGCCTGGCCGATGCGGCGGAAGCCGGGTGTGGTGACGGCCAATCCCTTCAGCGGATCGTGCTCGGAGGCATCGAGACCAAGTGCGACGACGAGGGCGCCGGGGGCAAAGGATTCGGTCGCCTTGCGCGCGATGTCCAGCGCCTGGAGATAGCCGTCATCGCCGGTGCCGATGGGAAGCGGAATGTTGAGATTGGTGCCGAGGCCCGGACCTTCGCCGCGCTCATGCGCATAGCCCCATACGTAGGGATAATACGCAGCGGGGTCGGCATGGATCGAGATCGTGTAGACGTCGGGCCGGGCATAGAAGATACCTTGCGTGCCGTTGCCGTGATGGACATCGACGTCGAGGATCACGACGCGCTCGTGCTTCTGCTGCAGATGCGCCGCCGCGATCGCGCTGTTGTTGAGGAAGCAGAAGCCGCCGGCCATGTCGCGATAGGCGTGGTGGCCGGGCGGACGGCAGAGCGCGTAGACGGCGTCCTCGCCATCCATCACCATCTGCGCGGCGGTGACCGCAACGTCGGTGGCGGCGCAGGCCGCGGCCCAGGTGCCCGGGCCGATCGGCGCCGCGGTGTCGGCGGTGTGCCAGCCGAGCTTGCCGACGATATGGGTCGGATAAGTCGCGGCATGGCGCACGGGATGGATATTGCCGATCATCTCCGGGCCGGAATCGCCGAGCGCGGTCCAGGCGTCCCAGGCTTCGCTGAGGAACGACAGGTATTCCGGACTGTGAATTCGCGCGCGAGGCCCGGGCCCGAACTTGGTCGGCTCGACCAGTTGATGCTTGCCGTCCTTCAACCCCTTGAGCAGGCGGTCGGCGCGCTCGGGCTGCTCGGTGGTGCGCTTGACGACACCGCGCACCAGGAAGAATTGCGGATCGTGGCTGCGATGCAGTTCGGTATGGACGGCTTTCACTCAAACACTCCGTGGTCGCATGCTACTGGACGTGCCGCAGAGTCTTGATCGCCACGGCCGCCGGATGCAAGCAAGAAGAATGCCGCCCATCGTCGCGCTGCCCTGCGCCGAAAGCAGAGCGCTTGCGAAGCTCAGCAGCGGCCGCGCTGGAGACAGTGCTCGCGGCCCTGCTGGTCGGTGCGGAAGGATTCGATGAAGCCGCCCTGACGCTGGGTGACGAAGACGGTCTTGCCGTCGCTGCCGCCGAAGGCAAGGTTGGTCGGCTCCTTGGCCTTCAGCGGGATCTCGCGCTCGACCGCGCCGGTCGGCTTCATCAAGGCGATCGTGCCCTTGAGAATGCGTGCGACGTAGAGGCGGCCGGCGACATCGGTGCGCAGGCCGTCGATCGTGTCGGGCTGAAATGCCTTGACCAGTTTTGCCGCGGTGAGCTCGTTGCCGCTGATCGCATAGGACCAGATCTGGCCGCTGCTGGACTCGCCGACATAGAGCGTCTTGCCGTCAGGACTGAGGTCGATGCCGTTGGTGGTGCCCATCGCGCGCGGCGCCGACATCACCTGCCCCTGCGCCGTCCCGTCCGCTCCCCTGACGATGCGCCAGATGTGGCCTTCGCGGCCCTTCCAGTTCGGATCGCTCGCATAGATCGTGCCGTCGCGCGCGATGGTGATGTCGTTGGGCTGGTTCATCTGGTCGGAGTGAAACCACACCGCGGGCTCGGTCGCGCCCTTTGGGATCGCGAAGATGTTGTGCTTCTTGTAGTCGGCGATGAACATGGTGCCGCTGCGATCGAAACGGATCGCATTGCCGACGCTGCCGCCGGGGAGCGTCGTGAACAGCTCCGAGGCGGCGCCGCCCGCGGGCAATTTGCCGATGGTGCCGGGCTTGCCGAGATTGACCACGAACAGATTGCCGTCGAGATCGGCGGCCGGCCCTTCGATCCCGAAGGTGTATTCGCTGGCGGGCGTCACCTGTGCGCTGTCGAACAATTTCGTTTCGGCGGCGGCCGGCTGCGTCGCGACCAGCAGGATGCTACTGCACAGGCACCAGAAGTTCCTGCCGGATGTAATAGCCATCGCCGTCGGTGCACTCACCATTCAGATAGGGATCGGCCGGCCGGAAGAATCGGCTGAAGCCGGATTTGTCTACAGCGCTCCTTTGTGTCACGACGACGACCTTTCCGGCCGGTATTTCGCCGCATTCCTTGTTGGCCTTGCTGAAAAACTTCCGCTGCGGCGGGCCCGGCTTGATCCGCATCCGCGTGCCCGGAACCATTTTGGCGACGAACAGGTCCGCGGTATCGAGCAGGCGCGAATAGCCGGGCTCGGTCTTCGGGAGGCTCTCACCGCCGGGCGGCATCAGCTTCTCGGCGCCAAGGCCGCGCAGGCGCGTGCGCAGCCTGCCGGCGTCGGGATCGCCAGGATAGATCCAGCCGTCCTGCGCCAGCATGAAGTGCAGCACCACCCTGTCCTTCTCCGCATCCGATTGCCCCGCATTCAGGCCGAAATCCGAATGGCAGCCGACGCAATGCTTCTGGACGAGGCCCTTGCGCAAGGTGGTGAGGCGAGCGCTGTTCTGCGCGTCCCTGGCGACGAAAGCTGCGAGCTGGTCGATCATCGCCTGGCTGCGCGTATCGCAGGGGAGCGGCTGAGGTCGCTCGCCGGCCGCGCGATCGATCCGGATCACGGTCTGGTTCTTGTCCTCGACCAGCCAGATCGCACCGTCCTCCGCGACCGTCATGCCGACCGGCGCGCCTTGCGGCCGCGCGCCGTTGACGCGATGCCAGCCTGCGATCAGTTCCTCGAACGGCGCGGCCGCGACCTCGCCGGCGTCGGTCTGGAAACTGCGGGTCGGGTCGGCCGCGCAACTCACGTGATAGCGCACCGGGGCCGCACTGGGTTTTGGAAAGCCGTGCTCGTCGACGTCATAGACCAGCAGCCGGCTGCCGGTCGGACGATAGCCGTGCAGGCCGACCAAGAGCTTGCCTTCCAGCTCCGGGAATTTGGCGCCGTGGTAATAGAGCATCGCGAGCGGCGCGCCGTGCGGCGGCATCAGCGAGAGCGGCGGCTTGTAGAGCGCGTTGGCTGAGCAGAGCGATTTGTAGATCCCCGATTGCAGCACCAGCCTGAATTCGGGGCTCGGCGTCGACAAATCGTAGCAATAGGGCCAGCCATAGTGCCTGCCCTGCTCGATTGCGTTGATCTCCTCGTTCGGCTTGAAGATGTCGGGCAGGTCGCGGGCGTTCTCGCCCTGCAGGAAGGCGTAGCCGGCATCCGGAAAATTCGGATGCAGCACCAGGGCCATCGAGTTGCGCAAGCCGCGCGCATAGACGGTGTGCGGCGGGTCGGGATCGCCGGGCTTCAATGCCGGAAAGACACCGCCTGCCGGCGGCGTGAACAGCCAGATCGAGGCCAGCGCGGACGCGCCCTCGGCCGCCGCGCAGGCTTTTGTGATCGGCGCAGGCGTGATGCAGTCGTCACTGTGCGAGCCGAGATTGACGAACAGCCGGCCGTCGCGATCGAACACGAACTGCTTGAGCGGATGCGCGCTCTCATCGACCCTCTTGCCATCCGGCAGCGTGATCCGGCGGCCGGGCATGTGACGGATGATGGTCTCGACCGTGCTGCGCGGGTTGTCGGCAAGCGGATCGAACCGGAAGATCGTCTCCGCGGTCGAGGCGTAGAGCTTCCTGTCCGGGCCGACGACGAGGCCGAACGGATATTCTATCCCCGTCAACAGATCCTTGAAGCGTTGCCCCTGCGGCGCACGCGGATCGAGCAGCAGCAGCCGCCCGTCGGTGTGGCCCCAGCCGCCCATGTCGGCGACCACGAACAGGTCGCGGCCGGGCACCTGCACGATCGCGCGCGGAAATTTGAGGCGGTCCTCTTCGCTGGCGACGAGGCCGGCGCAAAATCCCGCCTTCATGTCGATGTGGATCCTGGGAAAGGCCAGTTCGCCGCTGCCGCAGGCTTCCGTGCCGATCGCATAGCCGCTCTTCCTGACCGGCTCGGATGAGGCCGGGGCCAAGCCGAGCGGCGCGGCGGCCAAAACCGCCGGAAAGACAATCGCTGCAAGCAAGCGCAGATGTCGGCGTTCGCGCGCGAATGTGAGCTGGTTCACGGTGACCCCCGCCTTCCCGCGGACGTTGTTCCATGCCGCCGCGGCGCCGTCCAGTCATCACCCGCCTGTGATTAAACCTGTAACGACCTTGGGTCCGACCAATATCCGTAGATTTCCTTACCGGGCTCGACCCGAATGTTTCGCGAATGCTTGGGGTGGTATCGGTTTGCCGTCCCGATCGCTTTCTACAGGAGGCGCCTATGGTCCAGGTCTATTTTCACTGCTCCAACACCGAGGGCACGCTGATCGACCGCTACGGCGCCGCCGTCGCCAATCTGACCGAGGCGCGCGACCGCGCCGCTCAGATCATGAACTCGATGATCCAGACCCCCGGTGCCGAAGACTGGCGCGACTGGGTGATCCATGTCAGCGACGACGCTGGCGAGGAGATCTTCGATCTCCCCTTCACCGCCATGCTCGGCAAGCCGCATTGAGGTGATGCCATGTTGCTCGCTTCACTGAGCCTGCTGCGTCAGCCCCTGAGCTTCGTGGCCACCCGATGGCAGACGCTGATCCGCGTCGCGGCCAACCCCTATCGCCCCGAGCTGCACTACATGCGCGGACCGGGCCCGAAATGGCGCGCCAAGTATCAGGCCAGCCGGCTGGATCGCATGCGCTGAGGCAGCGCTTAGCGCGCCTTTGCAGACATTTTTATCTTTCGTCATGGCCGGGCTCGTCCCGGCCATCCACGTTTTGGGGGCGCCGATACGAGGACGCTGGATGCCCGGGACAAGCCCGGGCATGACGAGGGGAGAAAGTGTGCCCCACCTCACCTCCCCGTAAACCTCGCCTTGCGCTTTTCGACGAACGCGTTGCGGCCCTCGATGGCGTCCGCGCTCTTGCGGATCGTGGCCTGGAGCTCGATCTCGCGGCGGAACTGCGCCTGGTAGGTCGCGTGCTCGCTCTCCTCGACCAGCGCGCGCGTGGCCACCAAAGCGCGGGTCGGTCCTTCGGCGAGGCGGCGGGCCAGACCTAACGCCTCGTCCATCAGCTTGGCGTCGTCGACGACCTGCCGCACCAGGCCGATCTCCTGGGCACGTTCCGCCGTCAGCGGCTCGTTGAGCAGCATCAGCTCGAGCGCGCGCTGCCGGCCGATCAGTCGCGGCAGCAGCCAGGTCGAGCCGAGATCCGGCACCAGCGCGATGCGGCTGAACACCTGGATGAAGCTCGCCGACCGCGCCGCGACAATGATGTCGCCGGCCATGGCCAGGCTAAAACCGCCGCCAGCCGCAACGCCATTGACGGCGACGAGGACGGGCACGCGGCATTCGCGCAGCGCCTTGAAGGCCGGCCAGTAGAAGCGCATCACGCCGGCCGCGATGTCCTCGCCGAGTGCCTCCGAGGCCTTCAGGTTCTGGCCCGAGCAGAAGCCGCGCCCCGCGCCGGTCAGGATCAGAGCGCGGATGTCCTCGTCCTGCGTCATCTCGGTCACGGCAGCGGCGAGCGCGCCGAGCAGGTCCGGCGTCATCGCGTTGAGGCTGGCCGGTTCGTCGAGCGTCAGGATCCCGACCGCGCCATCCCGCGCCTGTTTCACACCAGCCATGCCGCGCCTCCCTTTGGATGTTCTCGTTGGCGGCAATGTGCCATTGTCCGCGCGCTTCGCCAATTGCGGAGCCTCGCATTCAACGCAGCGAAGCCATCGACAAGCATCAAGACAACACCATGCCTCAGCAGTTCAGTCTCAACCAAACCGTCCGCAAGCCCGCCGTCACATCCCAGGGCGGCATCGTTGCCTCGCAATCGCGGCGGGCGGCTGAAGTCGGGGCGCAGGTGCTGGCCGCCGGCGGCGACTGCGTGGACGCGATCGTCGCGACCACATTTGCCCTCAACGTCCTCGAGCCCTGGAACAGCGGCATCGGCGGCGGCGGTGCGATGGTGCTCTACCGCGCCAAGGAAAATCGCTATGAGGTGATCGACTACGGCATGTGCGCGCCGCAGAGCCTGCGCACTGAGGACTATTCGCTCAGCGGCGAAGGCGCCGCCTCCGACCTGTTTCCCTGGCCAAGGGTGAAAGGCGATCGCAACATTCACGGCCCCGGCTCGATTGCCGTGCCCGGCGTCGTCGCCGGAATGGAAGAGGCGCATCGCCGCTACGCCAAGATGCCGTGGAAGGATCTGATCGCGCCGGCAGCTCGGCTCGCCGGCGAAGGCCTGCTGGTCGATTGGTGGACGACGGTGACGATCGCGGGCTCGGCAGCCGATCTCAGGCGCTATCCCGCGAGCGCGGCCGCATATCTGAAGGACGGCCTGCCGCCGACCGCGCCATGGGGCATCAAGTTCGAGACGCGGCTGCCGCAGGACGCCCTGAAGGCGACGCTGTCACATCTCGCCGACGCGGGCGCTCGCGATTTCTACCAAGGCGATCTCGCCAGGAGCATTGCTTCCGACATCAAGGCCGACGGCGGCTCGCTGTCGGTGGAGGATCTCGCTGCCTTCCGCGCCCATCTGCGCGAGCCGCTGGCGATCCCCTATCGCGAAGGCAGGGTGTTCGCGACCCCCGAGCTCACCGCGGGGCCGACCATGGCACATGCGCTGCGCCTGCTGCAGCAGAGCTTGACGCCCGCAGTCGCGCCGGATGCCGGCGCCTATGTCGAATTTGCGCTCGCTCTGCAGGCCGCCTTCCGCGAGCGGCTCAAGGACATGGGCGATGCCGACGGCAAGCGCTCGCTCGGCGCCGAATATCTGGCGCCGGCCTGCACCACGCATTTCTCGGTGGTCGACCGTCACGGCAACATCGCGGCGGTGACGCAGACGCTGCTCTCGTCGTTCGGCTCGCGCTACGTGACACCGCACACAGGCATCACCATGAACAACGGCATCATGTGGTTCGACCCGACGCCCGGTACCACCAACTCGCTTGCACCGGGCAAGCGCTGCCTCTGCAACTACACGCCGGTCATCGCCGAAACCAAGGGCGGCAAGCGCCTCGCCATCGGCGCCTCCGGCGGACGCCGCATCCTGCCCGCGGTGATGCAGCTCGTGTCCTTCGCGATGGATTACGGCATGGACCTGGACGCCGCCATCCACCAGCCGCGCATCGACGCCAGCGAAGGCGCGGTGGTGATCGGCGATGCGCGCCTGCCGGCGGAGGTGCGCGAGGCGCTGGCCGCGCGCTTCGACTATGAAGAGAGCCGGCTGCAGGCGGTGCCGCAGAAGTTCGCCTTCCCGAGCGTCGTGATGCGCGAGGGCGAGCTCAATTCCGGCGCGGTCGAGATTTTCCAGCCGTGGGCCGATGCGGTGGCGGAGAGCTGACCGCGGGGATCGAAGAAAGATCGTGCCAGCGCGCGTTGAGCATTTGCGCCATTACGCATCAAGGCGAGCGTCACGACTCCTCCACATTCGCGGGGAACTTAGGCAGCCGAACGTCGTTCATTGAACGGACAAGTGCGCTCACCCCTGGAGGACATATGAAGAAACTTGCGCTCGCTGCGTCGCTGGTCATTGCGGCCGGGTTCACATTCACCAGCCCTGCTTTGGCCAAGGGCGGCCATGGTGGCGGTCATGGTCATGGCCATGGTCATGGCCATAAGATGGGCCATCATTACCATGGCACGCCGCCCGGCTGGTCGCATGGACGCAAAGTGGGCTGGCGCGGTTACGGCTGCCCGCCCGGACTGTGGAAGCAGGGTCGCTGCTAAAGCCGATCCGGAATTCACACAAGGCGTCGCTCCTCACGGGCGACGCTTTTTTCATATGCCGAGCCGGTCCCGCACGCGGCCCGCGATCACGGCGGTGGTCACGCCGACCGGCCAGAACGCATGCATCGGGATCGGCTTGATGCCGGTGATGGGCATGTCGATCTCGGCCTTGGCGCCGCCGATCAGGCGGCGGGCGAGCTGCGCGCCCATCGCGGTCGAGAGCGCAACACCGCGGCCATTGCAGCCGAGTGAGATCAGAACGCTTTCCGCCGGCTCGTGCACGTGGGGATAATGGTCCTTGGTGATGGCGAGCCGGCTGTTCCAGCCGTGGGTCCAGGCAACGCCCTTGAGCTGCGGCCAGAGCCGCTCCGCATAGCGCATGAGATAGGCGACGTCATGCGGCGACTTGATCCAGCGCATCGGGCCGCGTCCGCCCATCAGCAGGCGGTTCTGCTGATCGATGCGATAATAGACCGTGATGTGGCCGCTCTCGTAGAGAACGGGGCGCGTCGGCATGATCGAACGGGCGACCGCGTCGGAGAGCGGCGCGGTGGCGGCGATGGAGGAAAACACCGGCACGATGGTGCGGCGGAGCGCCGGCCAGAGATCGTCGGTAAAACCGTTGGTGGCGAGCAGGACCTTGTCGGCATGAACCACCGCGCGCGGCGTCTCGATGCGCCAGCGCGAGCCGTCGCGGCGCAGCGACAACGCCGGCGTCTCGCCATGAACCGTCGCGCCCGCCGAAATGGCGGCCCGCGCAAGCCCGCGGGCGTAGCTGAGGGGATGCAGATCGCCGCCGCTTGTATCGAGCATGGCGCCGATGTAGCGGTCGGTGCCGGTCATGTCGCGGAGCTGCGCGCGGTCGAGGTACGTCACCGGCAGGCCGCGGCGGATGCATTGCTGCGCGGTCTTCTCGATCGCGGCGGCGCTGCTGTCATTGTAAGCCGCCCGCAGCGTACCGTTCTGCCGCGCCTCGCACGGGATCTGGTAACGGCGGATCAAATCGTGCGTGAAGTTGGTCGTGCCGTAGGCGAACGCGATCATGCGGCGGCCGAGCTCGGTGCCGAAATCGGCCTCGATCTGATCGGGATCATGCTTCAGTCCGGGATTGGTGTGACCGCCATTGTTGCCGGACGCGCCCCATCCCGGCTCCTGCGCCTCCAGCACCAGCGCCTCGACGCCCTGCTCCGCCAGATGCAGCGCGGTGGAGAGGCCGGTGTACCCGCCGCCGACGATCGCGACGGAGACGCTCTTGTCGACGTCGAGCGGCGGCGTGGCAACCGGCGCGACTGCAGTATCGGCATAGAGCGAGGGCGGCAGAGGCAGGCGCGTCATGGCGAGTCCGGTCAGAGCGGATGCAGCACGCGGCGCAGGAAGTCCTGCGTCCGCGCGTGCTGCGGTTGATTGAGCACCGATTTCGCCGGCCCCTGCTCGACAATCACACCGCCGTCGATGAACAGCACGCGATCGGCAACATCGCGGGCAAAGCCCATCTCGTGGGTGACGACGACCATGGTCATGCCGTCGTCGGCGAGCTTGCGCATGACGCCAAGAACGTCGCCGACGAGCTCGGGATCGAGCGCCGAGGTCGGCTCGTCGAACAGGATGGCCTTGGGCTGCATGGCGAGCGCCCGCGCGATGGCGACGCGCTGCTGCTGGCCGCCGGAGAGCTGCGGCGGATGCGCGTCGGCCTTTTCCGCAAGCCCGACCTGGGCGAGCAGCGTCCGGCCGCGCTCCAGCACTTGCGCACGCGGCTCCTTCTTCACGAAGAGCGGTCCCTCGACGACGTTTTCCAGCGCAGTGCGATGCGGGAACAAATTGAAGCGCTGGAACACCATCGAGACCTGGGTGCGGATGTTCACGATCGACGGCGCGTCGCGGTCAACCTTCAAGCCTTCGACGCTGATCTCGCCGCGGTCGTAGCTTTCGAGCCCGTTGATGCAGCGCAGGATGGTGGATTTGCCGGAGCCGGAGGGGCCGATGATGCAGACCACCTCGCCCTTCTCGACGCTCGCCGTGATGCCCTTGAGCACCTCGACCTTGCCAAAGCTCTTGTGGACGTCGCTCAGCTCGATCATCGCTTGCCGGCCCGCTTCTCGAAGTGACGGACGAGCAGGATCAACGGAATGCTCATGGTGAGATACATCAGGGCGACCAGCGTGAACACGCTGGTGTTCTTGAACGTCGAGGACGCGATCAGCTTGCCCTGCAGCGCGAGCTCGGCGACCGTGATGGTCGAGGCCTGCGAGGAATCCTTCAGCATCATGATCATGACGTTGCCGTAAGGCGGCAGCACGATGCGCACCGCCTGCGGCAGCACCACGCGGCGCATGGTGAGCCACCAGCCCATGCCGATCGACTGCGCCGCCTCGATCTGGCCCTTGTCGATGGCCTCGATGCCGGCGCGGAAGTTCTCGGCCTGATAGGCCGAATAGGCGATGCCGAGGCCGAGGATGGCGGCCTGCAAGGCCGACAGCGTGACGCCGAGATCCGGCATCACGAAGTACAGGTAGAACAACAGCACGATGATCGGGATGCCGCGGATCACGTTGATCAGGCTGGCGCTGAGCATCGACAGCGCTCTTATGCCGGAGACCCGCATCATCGCCCAGACGAGGCCCAGCACCGTCGAGAGCAGCAGCGAGCCCACCGTGACGATGATCGTCAGGGCGACGCCGTTCAGCAGGATCGGGAAGAACTCGACGGCGTCGCGCCAGAAGCCTTTCATCGGGCAGCCTTCGATCGATCAGGTCTTGCGGTCAGGTCTTGGCAATCAACCTTGCGCCTTCTGGCCCCATTTCTCGAGGATCTTGTCGATGGTGCCGTTGGCCTTCAGCTTCGCCAGCGAGGCATTGATCTTGCCGAGCAGTGCGCTCTCACCCTTGCGCACGCCGATGCCGACCGAGCCGACGGTAACGGGCTTGTAGCTGTCGACGAGACGCACGTCGGGGAAACCGCCCTGCTTCAGATTGTAGGCGAGGATCGGATAGTCGGCGAAGCCGGCCTTGAGACGGCCAGTGTTCACGTCGCGCAGGATGTCGGGGATGGTGTCGTAGGCCTTCACGTCCGCGAACAGGCCGGACTTCTTCAGCGCATCGACGAAGGCGGTGCCGACTTGCGCGCCGACCGTCTCGCCCTTCAGGTCCTCCTGCGCAGCGTAGGCCTTGGCATCGCCCTTCGGCACCACGAGGCCTTCACCATAGGTGTAGATCGGGTCTGAGAAGTCGACGACCTCCTTGCGCGGCGCGGTGATGAACATCGCGGCCGCAATGATGTCGATCTTGCTCGAGGTCAGCGACGGGATCAGCGCCGAGAACGCCATCGGCTCGATCTGCAGGTTGAGGCCAGCGTCCTTGCCGATCTCGGTGACGAGATCGACCATGATGCCCTGGATGGTGTTGGTCTTGGTGTCGAGGAACGTGAAGGGAATGCCTGTCGGTGTCGAGCCGACCTTCAGCACCTGCTGCGCCGAAGCCGGCACGGCTGTGGCAATGGCGAGCGCCGCGATTGCGGCCTGAACAAAACGCTTCATCGCATCCCCCTTTTGGGCCTGGCCGGCGCATGTCGCGATCAGACGTTGCGGGCCGGGCCGTTTCGGCCTATTTTCACTAATATGAAATTTTGGTCATACTTTCGCGGACGATGCAAGCGGTTTTCATGCACATGAAGGAAGCGGTTTGACGTGAGCGGTGGCAAAAGAATGCGCAAACCGGCCGCCGCAAAGCCGGCCAAGAAAAGGCCGGCTAAGGTGAAGGCCAAGCCGGCCGAGCCGGCGATGGACGTCGCGGTCGGCCGCCGCATCCGCGACCTCAGGCGGGTCAGGCAATTCTCGCTGGAGACGGTCGCCGCGCGCACGGAGCTTTCGATCGGCTTTCTCAGCCAGATCGAGCGCGGGCTGTCGTCGCCGTCGCTGCGGGTGCTGGCGACCCTCGCCGACGTGCTCGGCGTCGGCATCGCCGCGCTGTTCGGCGCGAGCCCGAGCGCTGACGGCGCATCGGATCAGGTGGTGACACGCGGGCTGCAACGGCCCGAGCTGAAGCTCTGGCGCACGGGCGTGTCCAAACAATTGCTGAGCCCGGCCAGCAGCGACAACAAGCTCAATCTGTTCCTGGTGCATCTGGAGCCCGGCGGCTCCACCGGCGATGAGCTCTACACCCACGACGGCGAAGAGGCAGGGCTGGTGCTCGAAGGCGAGATGATGCTGACGGTGGACACCCAGACGTGGTCGCTGAAAACAGGCGACAGCTTTCGCTTCGCGAGCCGAAGGCCGCACCGGTTTTCCAATCCGGCGCAGGATGCGAAGGCCGTGGTGCTGTGGGTGAATTGCGTGACGGGGGCGGGGTAGCTGCTTCAACGCACGCGGCGGACTGAAGAAATCCCGGGACATCTACACGCCGTCATTGCGAGCGAAGCGAAGCAATCCAGAGCCTCACCGCGGAGGCATTCTGGATTGCTTCGTCGCTTCGCTCCTCGCAATGACGAGGGGATAGAGCCTTAGCCAAACCGGTGCTTGTACCGCTCCACCGTCAACGCGCTGACGTCGATCTCCGGCTTCTTGCCGGACAGCATGTCGGCGAGAACGCGGCCCGAGCCGCAGGACATGGTCCAGCCCAGCGTGCCGTGGCCGGTGTTGAGGTGCAGGTTGGCGTAGTGGGTCGGGCCGATCACGGGCGGGCCGTCCGGCGTCATCGGGCGCAGGCCGCTCCAGAACGTCGCCTTGGACAGATCGCCGCCGCGCGGGAACAGGTCGGTCAGCGAATGATCGAGCGTGTCGCGGCGCGCGTCGTAGAGCTTGCTCGAATAGCCCGAGATCTCCGCGGTCCCGCCGACGCGGATGCGATTGCCGAGGCGGGTGATCGCGACCTTGTAGCTCTCGTCCATCACGGTCGATTCCGGCGCGCCGGAGGCGTCCTTGATCGGCACCGTGATCGAATAGCCCTTCACCGGATAGACCGGCAGCGAGATGCCGAGCGGCGCCGCCAGCCGCGACGACCAGCTGCCGAGCGCGAGCACGTAGGCGTCCGCCTGCAGCAGGCCGGCGCTGGTCGCGACCCCGCTGACGCGCGCGCCCTCGGTGACGATGCGGTCGATCGAGGTGTTGAACATGAAGCGGACGCCGAGCGCCTGGGCGTGCTTGGCGAGCGCCTGCGTGAACATGTGGCAGTCGCCGGTCTCGTCCTGCGGCAGGCGAAGTCCGCCGACGAACTTCTCCTTCACGCCCGCAAGCGCCGGCTCGACCGCGATGCAGCCCTCGCGGCTCAGCACCTCGAAAGGAACGCCGTACTGCTTGAGCACGGCGATGTCTTCGGCCGTGCCGTCGAGCTGGGCCTGGTAGCGAAACAGCTGCAGCGTGCCTTGCGAGCGCTCGTCATACTGGATGCCGATGTCGCGGCGCAGATCGCGTAAAGAGTCGCGGCTGTATTCCGCGATCGGGATCATCCGGCTTTTGTTGATCGCGTAGCGCGCGCTGGTGCAGTTGCGCAGCATCTTGAGCAGCCAGACCCACATGACGGGATCGAGCTTCGGCCGGATCACCAGCGGGCCGTGCTTCATCAACAGCCACTTGACCGCCTTCACCGGCACGCCGGGGCCGGCCCAGGGCGAGGAATAGCCGGGCGACACCTCGCCGGCATTGGCGAAAGAGGTCTCCAGCGCCGGCTCCGGCTGACGGTCGACGACCGTCACCTCATGGCCGGCACGCGCGAGGTAGTAGGCAGAGGTGACACCGATGACACCGCTGCCGAGGATCAGGACTTTCACGCTTCGTCAAACTCCCGCGGCGCTCGCCGCTGCAAGGACACAACTCGCTGGCGGCGAGAGCAATTATCAGGCCACCTTCTTGATGGCGTCCCCGAGGATCGAGACCATCTGGTCGATGTGGCTCTTCTCGACGATGAGCGGCGGCGACATTGCGAAGCTGTCGCCGCTCATGCGCAAGTAAAGGCCGGTGTTGAAGCAGTCGACCATGACGTCATAGCCGCGCGCGCCGACGATGCCGTCACGCGGCGCGAGCTCGACCGCACCCATCAGGCCGCAATTGCGGATGTCGACGACGTTCGGCAGGCCTTTCAGCGAGTGCAGCGCATCGCGCCAATATTCGGCGATCGACGCACCGCGCGTGAGCAGGCCTTCGTCCTTGTAGATGTCGAGCGTCGCGATGCCGGCGGCGCATGCGGTCGGATGCGCCGAATAGGTGTAGCCGTGGAACAGTTCCATCTGATTCTCGGGGCCGACCATCATGCCGTCATGCACCTTGCGGCTCGCAAACACGGCGCCGCAGGGAATGGTGCCGTTGGTGATGCCCTTGGCCGTCGTCATCAGGTCCGGCGTGACGCCGAAGAAGTTGGCGGCGAACGGCGTGCCGAGGCGGCCGAAGCCGGTAATGACCTCGTCGAAGATCAGGAGGATGCCGTGCTTGTCGCAGATCTCGCGCAGGCGCTGCAGATAGCCCTTCGGCGGCGGCAGCACCGCGGTCGAGCCCGGCACAGGCTCGACGATGACGGCGGCAATGGTCTCGGCGCCATGCAAGGCGACCAGACGCTCGAGATCGTCGGCGAGCTCGGCGCCATGCTCGGGCTGGTCCTTGGCGAAGGCGTTGCGGGTGAGATCGTGGGTGTGGCGGATGTGGTCGACGCCCGGCAGCAGGGTCGCAAAGGCACGACGATTGGCAACCATGCCGCCGACCGACGTGCCGCCGAAGCCGACGCCGTGATAGCCGCGCTCGCGGCCGATCAGGCGGGTGCGGCTCGACTGGCCGTTGGCGCGGTGATAGGCCAGCGCGATCTTTAGCGCGGTGTCGACCGACTCGGAGCCGGAATTGGTGAAGAAGATGCGATCGAGGCCCTTCGGCGCGATCTCGGCCAGACGCTCGGCGAAGTCGAAGGCCAGCGGGTGGCCCATCTGGAACGTGGGCGCGAAATCCAGCGTCATCAGCTGGCGCTCGACCGCGGCGGCGATCTGCTTGCGGCCGTGGCCGGCATTGACGCACCAGAGGCCGGCGGAGCCGTCGATCACCTTGCGGCCGTCGACGGTGGTGTAATGCATGCCCTCGGCCGAGGAGAACAGGCGCGGCGCCTTCTTGAACTGCCGGTTGGCCGTGAACGGCATCCAGAACGAGTCGGTCTTGATGGTGTTCGGAATCTGATGAAGGGTCACGGCCGCGCTCCTTTGCTGACCCGCTAGCAGAGCCACGGCTTGGAAACCGCAACAAGTCCTTTTCTGGTGACCTGCAAGCCATTGATTTAGCTGGGGCTGCCGGTCCATATTTGCGCGATCCGCAACACCTGCAACACGGGACCAGGGCATGAGCGTCGACATCGGTGGACGGCTGCGATTCATCCGGGCGCGCCACAAGCTGTCGCAGCGCGAGCTGGCCAAGCGTGCCGGCGTCACCAATTCGACCATCTCGCTGATCGAATCCAACCAGATGAACCCCTCGGTCGGCGCGCTCAAGCGCATCCTCGACGGCATCCCGATGGGGCTCGCCGAGTTCTTCGCGCTGGAACCGGAGTCCAGGCGCAAGATCTTCTACCGCGCCGAGGAGCTCACCGAGGTCGGCAAGAAGCCGATCTCGTACCGACAAATCGGCGACAATCTGTTCGGCCGCAGCCTGCAGATCCTCAAAGAGCGCTACGAGCCCGGCAGCGACACCGGGCGCGTGCATCTCGTCCATGACGGCGAGGAAGGCGGCATCGTCATCTCAGGCAAGCTCGAAGTCACCGTCGAGGACGAGCGCCGCATCCTCAATCCCGGCGATGCCTATTATTTCGAGAGCCGCCGCCCGCATCGCTTCCGCTGCGTCGGCGGCAAGCCGTGCGAGGTGATCTCGGCCTGCACGCCGCCGACGTTCTGAAGGCGAGATCGACGCATCCGGCGCGACTCGTTCACCTCTCCCGCAAGCGGGAGAGGGAGCGCACCTCCGTCGTTGCAGCGATTTGGCCTCATTTCATCGCGCTTCAAAGCTGAGTCAGCAACTCCTCGATCCGGATCGGAAAGCGGCGCACCCGCACGCCGGTCGCGTGCCAGACCGCGTTGGCGACCGCGCCGGCGCTGCCGGTGATGCCGATTTCGCCGACGCCCTTGATGCCGAGCGCGTTGACGTGCGGATCGTGCTCCTCGACGGTGATGACGTCGAGCGGCGGCACGTCGGCATTCACCGGGATGTGGTACTCGCCGAGATCAGCATTCATGATCCGCCCGCTGCGGCGGTCGGTGATCGCCGCCTCGTGCAACGCGAAGGACAGGCCCCAGATCATGCCGCCGAACAGCTGGCTCTGCACCATGCGCGGATTGACGATGCGTCCGGCGGCGAAGGCGCCGACCATGCGACTGACGCGGACCTGGCCGAGTTCGGGATCGACCTTCACCTCGGCGAACACCGCGCCGTGGGCATGCATCGCATATTGCTCCATCGCCGCAGGGTTCGGCGCGCCGGTGCCGCGCGCCTCGACCTCGGCAACGCCGGCGCGCGCGAGAATCTCGGCATAGCTCTCGCTGCGGCTCTCGTCGTCGCGGCGGATCAGCCTGCCCTCGCGCGCGATCACGCCGGCATTGCCGGCGCCGAACAACGGCGAGCGCTCGTCGCTGGTGGCGAGATCGGCGAGCTCTGCGATCACGGCCGCACCGGCGCTGTGGATCGCCGCGCCCGCCGTTGCCGTGTGCGCCGAGCCGCCGGCGATGCCGGCGTCGGGCAGGTCGGACGTGCCGGACTTGAAGTCGAGGCGGTCGATGTCGAGGCCGACGGAATCGGCCGCGATCTGCGCCAGCGCCGTCCAGGCGCCCTGCCCCATGTCGTGCGCGCCGATCTCCATCACGCCGGCGCCGTCACGCCGGATCACCGCACGCGCCTCGGCCTGGAACATCAGCGCCGGGAAGGTCGCCGTGCCCATGCCCCAGCCGACCAGGAGGCCGGCATCGTCGCGCATCTGCTGCGGCTGCAGCGGACGCTTCGCCCAGCCGAAGCGCGCGGCGCCCTGCTCGTAGCAGGCCCGCAGCGCCTTGGAGGAGAAGGGCCGTCCCGTCATCGGCTCGACCTCGGCGTAGTTTTTCAGGCGGAAGGCCAGCGGATCCATTCCGCAGGCCCAGGCCATCTCGTCGATCGCGCTCTCCAGCGCGATCGAGCCGGTCGCCTCGCCGGGCGCGCGCATGAACAGCGGCGTGCCAGTGTTGACGCGCACGGCATCGTGCGAGGTGCGGATCGCCGGCGCCGCATAGAGCGTGTGCGAGGCATCGGCGGCGGGCTCGTAGAAATCGTCGAAGGTGCTCGACACCGTTCTGGCATGGTGGTCGAGCGCGGTCAGATGGCCCTCGTGATCAGCGCCGAGCCGCAGGCGCTGACGCGTCGGCGCGCGGTGACCGACCGGGCCGTACATCTGCTCACGGCGCAGCACCAGCTTGACTGGCCTGCCGACGAGCTTTGCCGCCATGATGCCGAGGACCGGCGGCCCGCCCATGAGCCCCTTCGACCCGAAGCCGCCGCCGAGGAACGGGCTGCGCACGTGGATCTTGTCGGGCGCGATGCCGAACAGCTCGGCGATGCGCGCCAGCGACAGCTTCAGGCCCTGGGTCGGCATGTCCACGGACAGCCTGCCGCCATCCCAGTGCGCCACGACAGCATGCGGCTCCATGGCGTTATGATATTGCGGCGGGGTCTCGTATGTCGCATCGATCTGCTTTTCGGCTGCGGCAAGGCCGGCCTCGACATCGCCGCGGTGATTTTCGGTCGGGTTTCCGACGCCGACGACGGGCGGCACAAAACTCTCGCCGGCGTCGAGTCCAACCAGCGGAGGCAGCGTCTCGTAGCGCGGTGCCAGCAGCGCGGCACCTTCGGTCGCGGCTTCAAGCGTCTCGGCGATCACGACGGCGATCGGCTGGTTGGCGTAGCGGACTTCGTTGCTCTGCAACGCCTCCATCCGAAACACGAACGGATTGGTCTTGATCTCCGGATCGATCGCGAGCGCCGGCTTATTCTCCGGCGTCATGACGTCGACGACGCCGGGATGGCGTTTTGCGGCAGCGACATCGAGCGAGACGACGCGGCCTCGCGCGACGCTGGAGACGGCGATCACCCCAAACAGCATGCCGGGCGGATGATTGTCCGCGGCATAGGTCGCCTGCCCCGTCACCTTGAGGATGCCGTCACGGCGGGTCAGCGGCTGGCCTATATTCGAGCCGTGCCTGAGATGGGCGGGAGCGCTGGTCAAATTGAGCTCAGACATTGATGGCTCCGGAGGTCGAGGCAAAGGGAGAGGCCGGCAGCGCGGGGATTCGCGCGGGCGTGCCGGCGGCGGCCAAGGTCAGCGCGCGCACGACGATGCGACGCGCGAGCTCGATCTTGAAGGCGTTGTCGCCGGACGGCTTTGCGCCCTCGAGCGCGCGCCAGGCCGCCTCCTGGAATGCGTCTGCCGTGGGCGCGACGCCCTTGAGGACGCCTTCCGCTGCGCGAGCGCGCCAGGGCTTTGCGGCGACGCCGCCGAGCGCGAGCCGCGCCTGTGCGATTCTGCCGTTCTCGATCCGCAGCGCAGCCGCGGCCGAGACGACGGCAAAGGCATAGGAGGTGCGCTCGCGGACCTTGAGGTAGCGCGCATGCGCGGCAAAGCCGCGTGCGGCGGGCGGCAGGCGCACCGCGACGATGAGATCGCCGGGCTCGAGCACGGACTCGCGCTCGGGCGCATCGCCCGGCAGGCGGTGCAACTCGTCGAGCGCAACCTCGCGCCGGCCGCCCCTGCCCTCGATCTCGACGATGGCATCGAGCGCGACCAGGGGCACGCAGAAGTCGGAAGGGTGCGTGGCGATGCAGCTCTCGCTCCAGCCGAGCACGGCATGGCTGCGGGTCTCACCGTCGCGCGCGTCGCAGCCGGAGCCGGGCGCGCGCTTGTTGCAGCGGCTGGCGGTATCGTAGAAATACGCGCAGCGCGTCCGTTGCAACAGGTTGCCGCCGACGGTGGCGGCATTTCGCAACTGAGCCGACGCACCGGAGAGCAGCGCTTCGGCCACCGCGGGATAGGACCGCGCGAACTCCGCATCATGGGCGAGATCGGCATTGCGCACCAGCGCGCCGATGCGCAACGACCCGTCCGCGAGCGTCTCGATTTGGTCGAGGCCATCGAGACGCGTGACGTCGACCAGCCGGTCCGGACGGCTGACGCCGCCCTTCATCAGGTCGAGCAGGTTGGTGCCGGCAGCGAGGTAGACCGCGCCCGGCTGGGCCGCGGCAGCAACGGCTTCAGTGACCGTGGCCGGCCTGACATAATCGAACTGTTTCATGCGGAGCGCCTCTGATTGGTCTCGTCCATCCCGGCCTGCGCGTCCAGCACGGCATCGACGATGCCGGCGTAAGCGCCGCAGCGGCACAAATTTCCGCTCATGCATTCGCGGACGCGCTCGGGATCGTTGCCGGCCTGGCCTTCGCCGATCATGCCGATCGCGCTCATGATCTGGCCGGGCGTGCAGAAGCCGCACTGGAAGCCGTCATGGGCGATGAAGGCGGCCTGCACCGGATGCAGCTGGTCGCCGCGCGCGAGGCCTTCGATGGTGAGGATGTCGGCGCCGTCGTGGCTGATGGCGAGCGCGAGACAGGAGTTGATGCGCTTGCCGTCGACCAGAATGGTGCAGGCGCCGCACTGGCCGCGGTCGCATCCCTTCTTGGTTCCGGTCAGATCGAGGCGCTCACGCAGGAGATCGAGCAGCGTGACGCGCGGATCGTCGAGGACGAAGTCGCGCCGCGCACCGTTCACGGTGAGGCTGATGGAGTGGTTCATACAAGGCTCCGATCAGATATGGACATGAGTCATCGCGCAGCGCGCCACCGCCGTGGCCGCCGTCGAATAGCGCCGCCCGAACATGATGCGGCCGGCGCACGAGCGAAGATACGGAGGCACCCTCCGTTTAACAAGAGCCGCCCGGAAATATTTGGAATTCGTCAAAACCGCGTGCGCCGCCAACGCGATGCAGCCCTGCATGGGTCCGGCGAGGGTTCAATCTAACCAATTCGTGATCTACATTGCGCGCCATGGACGACCACACCGACCAGACCCGAAAGCCCCGCGCCGATGCCGTGCGCAATCGCGAGCGCGTGCTCGAAGCGGCCAAGCTGGTGTTCAGCGCGGGCGGGCCCGAGGCGAGCCTGGAAGCCGTGGCGAAGCGGGCCGGCGTCGGCATCGGCACGCTGTATCGGCATTTTTCGACGCGCGAGGCCTTGTTCGAGGCGGTGTATCGGCGCGAGGTCGAGCAGTTCAGCGAGCTTGCCGAGTTGCTGAAGAACGAGAAGGACCCGGTCGAGGCGCTGCGGCGCTGGTTGCATTCGGGGGTCGAGTTCGTTGCGACCAAGAAGGGGATGATGGCGGCGCTGGCGCTCGCGGTGCAGAGCGGGTCGGAGCTGCATGCTTTCTCCTTCGAGCGTCTGACCAAGGCGATCGGCTCGCTGCTGGACCGGGCGGTCGCAGCTGGCGAGATGCGCGCCGACCTCAGCCCGGAGGACCTGCTGCGCGCCTTCTTCGGCATGTGCTACGTGCACGACCAGCCCGGCTGGCAGGCGACGGCGCTGCGCCTGCTCGACGTGTTCGTCGACGGCTTGCGGGTGCCGCCGCCCAGCAAGGCCAAGGCTCGCTCGTCGAAGACGAAGCCCGCGACGAAGCGGAAGCGGTAGGGCGTGCAGAGCGACCTACGCCGCGGGCGAAGCGCTTCGCCACGCGGGTCGCAAACCACAATCCAAGATCATGTGAAAACCGGCAGCACGATCTCTGATTTATGAAGGCGCTCTTTTCAGGAGCGCCTACGCACGATGGGCGCGTGTTTTTGCGCCAGACCAGGTCTGGATCGCTGCTACAACATTGTTCACGTCTGCCCTACAAAGGCGACGAGCACGCCATTTGCTGCGAGCAACGATACAAATAACCATCTGCCACGAACTGAGATTGTCGCTGCACGGTCGTTTATTTCGGTTGTGAGGACTCAACTCATGACGAAGCACTTTTCAAACAGCGTTGTGCCCTACTTCGTTGTAGTCGTCATATCCATGGTGACAATCACGATTGCAGCAACATCGGTGGGTGAGTCAGTTGTTGCAGGCATCGCTGCGTCGATACCAGGCCCATTCCATCTCGCACATGCAGGCGCGGTGCCGAACCAACCGAAGCTCGCTCGTGCGCCAACAGGTTGCGGGCTTCGATCTGCTCCGCCGCAATGGAAGGTGGACTGGCTTTTCGAGCCGCCTGGGCATCCCCTGCCATGAGTCCTCGCCAGGGGCCGCAGGCCGCAACTCTTCTTAAACTGGAAGGCAAGCCGACGCTTTGCCTCTCGTTCGCTGCACCGCATCACCGTCACCTCTGTCGAAGATATTGACTGCTTGTGAAGTAGTTTACATCTCCTCGCTCATGGCGCGGCCTAGTGTGAAGACAAGTTCTTGCTTTGACGGAGGCCTCCCATGCTCTCAGCAATCAAATGGAATTCTCGCACTCGCGAATGGGTAATGTTGGCTATGACACTCGTTGTCGGCGTACAGGCAAACCGGCAGGAGGACGAAAGGAAGCAAAGGCAGCCACTCTGGAAGCATTTCGACGATACCCATCATTGGGATGAAACCGCTGAGGAATGGGTCCCCAACCAAGATCACTGATCGTGCAATGCGCCAGAGCCCGGCCTATGACAGTAACGGACATGGCCCTTCTGGATGAACTGCCAGTCTCTACGATGGCTTTTAAGTACAGCTGGAGTCAGGGATGAACCGGAGGCAGTTCATTGCCACGGCGGTTTGCGTGATCGGGTGGCCAGTCGTGGGGCTGGCGCAGCGGACCGGGAGTGTTCCTCGCATCGGGTTTCTCGGTCTTGGCAAGTCCGAGGATTGGACTGACCAGATCGAAGCCTTGCGCCTTGGACTTAAGCGCTTCGGATATCACGAAGGCCGCAACCTGCTGATCGAATTTCGATGGGCCGCCGCGATTGCTGAATTGGATAGGTTTGCCGAAGAGCTTTCGAAGTTGAATGTCGACATTATCATCGCGCCGGCGTCGACGCAGGTTGAACCCGCACTGCGGGCCACGAGGACGATCCCGATCGTTTTTGCGCAGCACGCCGACCCAGTCGGAATTGGGCACGTAGCCAGTCTGGCGCACCCGGGTGGCAATGTTACCGGGGTATCGATGGTCCTTACAGAAATGGCTGCCAAAGGATTGGAAATCCTTGTCGAGGCGCAACCGGGGACGAAGCGTTTGGGGGTGCTGTGGAATTTGACCACGCCGACGCATGCCCGTGTACTGTCCGTCCTTGAAGAAGCGGCTAAGCGCAAGAGCATCGATTTGGTGGGAGCGCCGATCAGCACGGCCGACGATTTCAACCGAGCTTTTGACCTGATGGTGAACGAAAAGGTTGCTTCGGTGCTTGTCCCATCGTCCCCGATCACAAACGCTCGCCGTCGGGCGCTCGCCGAACTGGGTATCAAGCACCGATTACCGACCATGTTTGCGAACAGAGCGAACGTGGAAGCTGGCGGGCTCATGAGTTATGGACCGAACTTCAACAGCATGTATCGTTACGTCGCCTTCTTTGTCGACAAGATACTGAAAGGGGAAAAGCCGGGCGACCTCCCTGTCGAGCAGGCTTCAAAATACGAGCTGGTACTCAACCTTGCGACGGCACGTCTCATTGGAGCCGACTTGCCATCGGTCCTCATTGCTCGTGCGGATGAGGTGATTGAATAGCATCGAAATGTCTGAACTGGCCCCTTGCGTCACGTTGCGAGGCTCATGACAGTTCGGTCCTCGGAGGAGACGGAAGCAGCGATCTCCTTCATTTTAACCCAAGCGGGGCTCACTAGAGGGAAGCAATCGCTACGAAGGATTGCTGCGGAAATGTCAGCTTGCCACCTGCCAACATCGAACGATCAAGGCGAGAGGCTGCATCATCGGAAATCGAGACGATTAGGCGCTCCCGCTCAGGTACCTCCTTGTCCTTCAGGAGCCCAGCCATTGGTGTTGCCGTGAGCTGAAAGCGAACATAATCCAACATTGACGGAAACTTGATCTGTTTGGTGACCGTGGCCACATCGACAAGATCAAAGCCCGCCTGCTTCGTCCAATCGGCAATCTCCTGAGCATCGCAAGAGAGATGCTCAGCACGCTTGGTGCGTGACGCCTCTTCTCCGAGGCACTCATCGAGCGCCTGGACAAATGCGTACGCTGCGGGGGTGTTCTCAATTGCGCTGTAAACGCTGAAGCCTGCGCGGCCTCCGGGCTTGAGCACCCGCACCATTTCCTTTAGCGCGAGAGGCCGATCTGGAAAAAATTGAAGCCCGAGCTGGCAAAGCACCACGTCGAAACTGCCTGCATCGAATGGAAGGTCGAGCGCGCTCCCCTCGATCCATTCAACCTGTGGAGACTTCGAGCGCGCAATCGCGAGCATGGCACTATTGAGATCAAGGCCAACGACGCGTCTCGCCAGGCCAAGCTGCTCCGTGAACCTCGCTACGACCCCAGTTCCACAGGCGATGTCGAGTACGCTGTCGCCGCACTTTGGCGCGATGCGGTCGAGCAGGTCGCCGGCCCATAGTGAAGTGATCGCTGGTACCAGGTACCGATCGTAAAGTTCCGGCGCGGTGGCATCCATTTGCCAATGTTCTTCGACCGACATGACTTCCCCTATGATCACTAGTGGAAAGCATTGCACGCTCGCAGCGTTGATGCTGACCTATTGGACGAGGAGCTGCAAGGGGCGAGGCCGCTTCTGGCGCCTTTCTTTGAACCTCCGGTTCGCCACACCGACTCAATCTCTTGAGTACC
This sequence comes from Bradyrhizobium sp. USDA 372, assembly GCF_053629095.1. Taxonomy (NCBI): domain Bacteria; kingdom Pseudomonadati; phylum Pseudomonadota; class Alphaproteobacteria; order Hyphomicrobiales; family Nitrobacteraceae; genus Bradyrhizobium; species Bradyrhizobium sp. USDA 372. The sequence goes on from NZ_JBRJHR010000001.1 coordinate 2,691,823, forward strand.
CGTGCCCACGTGGGTGGGCATCGTTGTCGTTCGCCGGGAAGAGACGATGACGATTTCATCGCCGCTTCTGCGGCCCGCCGAGCTCGAACAGGTGGGGAAGAAGATGAGCAAAATCGTCATTTGCGGCGGAGGCGTGATTGGATTGAGCGTTGCGACGATGCTTGGTCGCGACGGCCACGACGTCACGGTCCTGGAGGCTGATCCGGCCGGTCACCCTGTGGCCGCTGCCGAGGGATGGGACACGTGGGCACGTCCGGGAGTTGCACAATTCAGGCAACCACACAGCCTCGGTTCGCGATTTCGGATGATCAGCGATCTGGAATTGCCGGGATTGACGGATGATTTGCTGCGCGCCGGATGCGTTTGGGTGGACTTTCTCGACAGTCGATCTCTTCCCCCGACGCTAACGGACAAGACACCGCGTCCCGGCGACGAGGCCATGCGCTTCGTCACTGGAAGAAGGCCAATTATAGAATGGTCCGTAGCTGCAATGGCGCAAGCCGCGCCTAACGTGGCTATTCGTCGGGGGACCAAGGTTCGCGAACTGATCATTGGCGCATCGGCGGTCGCGGGTGTGCCGCACGTCACGGGGGTGCGCACGACATCCGGCGAAGAGATTCGCGCTGATTTGGTCATCGACGCCATGGGACGGCGAAGCACGGCTTGTGACTGGATCAGCGGCGCGGGTGCCCGCAGCCCGTTCGAGGAAGCGGAAGACAGCAACTTTGTCTATTTTACGCGATATTTCTCGGGGCAACAGCGGCCTCGCAGGATGGGACGCGCGCTCACTCCGATGGGCTTGTTCTCGATCCTGACCCTGGACGGCGACAACGACACCTGGTCGGTCACCTTGTATACCTCGTCGAGAAACAAGGCGATGCGCGCCTTGCGCGATACGGCGACATTCCATCGCGTCGTCTCAGCGTGCCCACGGCAAGCCCATTGGCTCGACGGCGAGCCAATAACGCCCGTTCTTCTGATGGCGGGAGTTATCGACCGGTACCGGCGATTTGTCGTCGATGGCCGTCCCGTCATCACGGGATTCGCTGCTGTCGGCGATGCATGGGCGTGCACCAACCCGTCCGCCGGTCGAGGCTTGAGCGTCGGCCTCCTGCACGCACAGGTCCTTCGCAATGTTGCCCGCAGACACCTCGACGATCCCGAAGCGTTCTCCCGGGAATACGACGCCGAGACCGAAATCCAGGTCGGTCCGTTTTACCGCAACCAGATCGCCGCGGACCGCGCGCGGATCGCTGAGATGAATGCTCTGGAAGCGGGCACGCCGCTGCCCGCACCCAACCCGGTCATGGCCAAGCTTCTCATTGCGTCGTCTCAAGACGCCGACGTGCTCCGTGGCATCATTGAGATCGCAATGTGCGTTGCGCTGCCTCAGGAGGTCGTCACCAGACCGCGCGTCGCCGCAAAACTGGCTGAAATGGACGGCTATCAAATCCCGCCGGATCCCAACATCATCGACCGACACCGCATGGCAGCGCTGCTGGACAGCTCGTAGGATGGGTAGAGCGCCAGCGAAACCCATCATTCTCCAAGGCGAAAGCACTAGGCATTGCGAAGTCGAGTCCTCCGATCCAGTGAGGACAAGTCAATCAGCTTCTGCCCGATCGGCGACTTGCACGACCTGCCGATGTTGGTGCCGTCAGTTCAGCTGTCCTGACGCGCAGCTGGCGTTATAGGCCACCTCGCCCTTCCCAGTAGGTTGGCGTTCCATAATACCGGTGAGTTCGCTGTTCCCAGTCTCGATCTTCCCAGGAGTCATCGCTGAACTCGGGCGCATCCCTCAGCTGTTGCTCGGTGATATTGGTTCGAAAACCGCCAAGCGACCTGTCATATGTCAGAGCGCCCCAGGGAATGGGGTAGTGGCTGTGACCCAAGCCCACAAATCCACCAAAGCTCATGACCGCATAAGCCACGCGGCCTGACATCTTGTCGATGATGAGGTGATCAATCTCGCCGATATTCGTCCCATCTGCTCCATAGACCTCGGTTCCCTCAATGTCCTCGCTTGAGATGCAGTGATGATCCGGATGGGCTGTTGCACGGGCCATGACGTTGCTCCTTGATAAGGTGGTTTTGCCGGCTTAACTCGGCCATCGCGGAGCCGTTCCTGCCTTAGGAGAACATGTCGCAACTGCCTGCGGTTTGTCTCGCCGTCCCGGATGAATGGGCATCTGGAGCATGCAAGCCCAGCGCGTGATATCTGAGTGCGCGCCCTGTCGGCGCAGATGTGCTAGGATCGCCTCCGCCGGGATCTCAACGCGGAGCCTGTCATGCGCATCGCAGCCTTGCTGGTCGCTCTCATCGTTGCCTGTCATCACGCAGCGTTTGCCGGCGATGTCGCGGCCGCCCAAAGCGTGATCCGCGCCCAGGAGCAGGCCTTCGTTCGCGACGATGCGACGGCGGCCTATTCCCATGCGGCACCGGCGATCAAGGAGATCTTCCCCGCACCCGACATCTTCATGTCCATGGTGCAGAACGGCTACGCACCGGTCTATCGTCACAAGAGTTTCGAATTCGGCGAGAGCAAGACCGATGGCACCTGGATCGCCCAGCGCGTTCATATCGTCGATGCCAATGGCGAGGCCTGGGAGGCGCTCTACACGCTCGAGCAGCAGGGCGACGGCAGCTACATGATCACCGGCTGCTCGCTGCTGAAGGCGGGACAGGCCGTTTAAAGCATGATCCGGAAAAGTGTGTAGCGGTTTTCCGAAAAGATCATGCTCAAACTTCAAGTGGCAAAGCCCGGGCCGGCCTTGACCGAGCCCATCCGCGCGCGGATCAAGAGCAGCACGACGATGCCGATGTTGAGCGCATTCCAGGCGACGCCATTGGCGAACGCCGCGGCATAGGAGCCGGTGGCATCGAAGATGACGCCTGACACCCAGCCGCCGAAGGACATGCCGAACACGGACGCAAAGATCACGATGCCGACGCGGGTCGCGGCCTCGCTCGCCGGCATCGCCTCGCGCACGATGATGGCGTAGCTCGGCACGATGCCGCCTTGGAACAGGCCGAACATCGCGGAGATCAGATACAGCGAGGTCAGGCTGTCGAAGAACAGATAGAACACGAGCGCAAAGCCCTGCGCCAGCGATCCCACCAGCAGCGTGCGGATGCCGCCGATCTTGTCGGCGAGGTAGCCCGAACCGATCCGGCTAACGATGCCGCAGCCCATCATCAAGGACAGCATCTCGGCGCCGCGCGCGACGCCATAACCGAGATCGCCGCAATAGGCGACGATGTGCACCTGCGGCATGGCCATCGCCACGCAGCAGGAGATGCTGGCGATCGAGAGCAGCACCGTCAGCGTATTCGTCGACAGCCTGAGATCGACCCGCGGCGGCGGTGCGTTGGCATGATCGTGGACGGTGTCGCGGCCCATTTGCGCGCGCAGGATCAGCACCAGCACCGTCATCAGGCCGGCGCAGACGATGCCGATGCCGATATGGGTGTAGCGCCAGCCGATCTCCTGCGTGCCCCAGCTCACGATCGGCGGCCACATCGCGCCGGCGACATAATTGCCGCTGGCGACGATGGTCACGGCCAATCCGCGATAGCGCTCGAACCAGTGCGAGGCTTCGGCCATCAGCGGCGCGAAGGTCGCGGATGTGCCGAGCCCGATCAGGAAATATGCCGCCACGAACTGCCACAGCTGCCCCGACAGGCCCGCGAGCACATTGGCAACGCCGAGAAAGGCGATGCTGATCGCCATCGCCGGCACGATGCCGAACCGGTCGGTGATCTTGCCGGCGATCACGCCGCCAAGCCCGAAGCCGAACATCATCAGGGTGAAAGCCAGCGACACCGCGCCGCGCGTGGCAGCGAATTCGGTCTGCACCACGGGAATCACGACCACGACCGCCCACATGCCGACGGCGCCGATCGAGCCGATCACGAGGGCAAGGACGAGTCGCACCCAGGCCTGACGGGAGTCAGGGGTGAAGGAAGCAGGTGTTTGTCCTGGATGATTTGGCGCGTGCACGGTCAGGACCATGTTCGCGGACCGTCGCATGGTCAACCAGCGTGCCGCGATATTGGGCATGCGCGGTGCGCTGCGGTAATAAGTTCTTGGCGAATGCGTCTTTTGACATTAGGTTGCAATAAGCGCGTGCAACATTGCCGCGCGAGGAGCCTATCGGCGGGATGTTGTTGCGATTGACGCGATCGGTGCGGATCAGGGTGGGGCGAATCATCGCCCTCGCCTATCTGTTCTGCGTGCTCGCGCCAGCCGCAAGCCTTGCCTGGGGCAGTGCTGCGCCCTGCCTTGGCGACGAGACCTTGGCCGACCTCGTCCCGGTGCATCATCACATGGCTGCGAGCCATGGCGATGTTCCGCACGAGCATGCGAGCACCCCTTCCCAGACTGCCGCGAAGGACGCACCTCTTCCGAATCATCACGACGGCAAGGGAACAGTGGGCCCGTGCTGTGCGATGATGTGCGTCAGTGCGCTGCCGGCCGATCTGCCCAGCGTCGCCACGCCGGTCCAGCCGATGTCGACCTGTGCGCCCGAGATCGTGCCCAGCCTGCACAGCGCCGCGCCGCCCCAGCACTATCGTCCCCCCATCGCCTGATCTGACACGACGGCGTCGGTTTCGACACGCGCTTTTGCGCGCGCGAACCTGTGGTCTTTCAGATCAGGAATGAAGACATGCTTGCGCTTTCCGGGGCGACATCCGCCGCATCCGCGGTGGGTGAACGACACGCTCGATTCATTTGGCTGCTGCTGGCCTTTGCTGCGTCGGCACTGTCCGGCTGCATGCCGGCAACGACGCAGATAGCCAGCGCGGATCCCGCCGATCCGGCGGCGAAGGTGGCCCCAATCGGCTATCGCTCGACCACCGCGCCCTATACCAGCCTGCGGCCGGCGACGCCGGCGCCGTGGCGTGACCGCAACGAGGCGGTGACGCCGCGGCCGAAGCAAGACCGCTAGGGGCGCGCCATGTCACAGCATTTTGCGCGAGCCCTGCTCCTGCTCGCCGCGCTCGGCATGTCCGGTTGCGCCGCGTTCTCGCCCGACGGCGGCATGACTGAAGTCGCGGATCTGACGAGCCGGACCATCAACAAGGACGTCGCCTTCGTGCGCTCGGCCGAGGGCGCCGCCACGGTCGACGCCCGCTTCCGCCAGCTGCTCTCGCGCACCCTCAGCGTCGACGCCGCCGTGCAGATCGCACTGCTCAACAACAAGGGACTGCAGGCTGCCTATAACGAGCTGGCGCTGGCGGAGGCCGACCTGGTCGAGCAGAGCCTGCCGCCCAATCCGGTGTTCGCGGTCTCGCGCATCACCGGCAATGGCGCCAGCGAGATCGAGCGCCAGGTGGTCGGCGACATCCTCGCGCTCGCCACCCTGCCGTTCCGCTCCGAGATCGCCCGGGAGCGCTTTCGCGGCGCGCAGCTGCGCGCCGCGCTGGCGACGCTGCGGCTCGCCGCGGACATGCGCCGCGCCTATGTCCGCACTGTCGCTGCCAACGAGATGGTGGGGCTGCTGACCGACGCGAAAGCGACGGCGGAATCGACCGCACAGCTCGCGCTCAAGCTCGGCGAGACCGGCTCGCTCAACAAGCTCGACCAGGCCCGCGAGCAGGTGTTTTACGCCGAAACCACCGCCGACCTCGCCGCCGCGCGGCAGGCGGCGGGAAGCGCGCGCGAAAGGCTGGCGCGCCTGATGGGGCTGTGGGACGACGGTCTCGACTTCCGCCTGCCCAATCAATTGCCGCCGCTGCCGCGTCGGCCGCTCGCGCTTCCCAGGATCGAAGCCGATGCGGTGGCGCATCGCATCGACCTGCAGATCGCACGGCTGGAGCTGGCCGCGCTGGCGAAGGCGCTTGATCTCACCGAGGCGACGCGCTTCGTGACGCTGCTCGATCTCGCCGGCATCTCCCGCCGCACCCAGGATCCGGAAGGGCCGCCGTTCCGCGAGCGCGGCTTCGACATACAATTCCAGATTCCGATCTTCGACGGCGGCGAGGTGCGCGTGCGCCAGGCCGCCGAGACCTACAATCTCGCCTTCAACCGCCTGGCCGAGCGGGCCGTGAATGTGCGCTCCGAGGCGCGCGACGCCTATCGCGTCTATCGCTCCACATACGACATCGCCGGCCACTACCAGCGCGAGATCATCCCGTTGCGCAAGATCATCACCGAGGAGATGCAGCTGCGCTTCTCCAGCATGCAGGTCGACATCTTCGCGCTGCTCACCGAAGCGCGGCAGCGCCTCGCGGCGCTGCGCGGCGCGATCGACGCCAGGCAGAGATTCTTCCTTGCCCAGGCCGATTTGCAGACCGCCGTCAACGGCGGCGGCGCGCCCGCCGCCGGCGGCGATAATTCAACCACTATCGCCGCGGCAGCTCCTGCCGAAGGCGGCGGACACTAAAGACGGAGGCTGAGATGTTTTCCCGCCGAGGATTTTTGAGCACCGCCGCGCTGGTCGGCGCATCGGCCATTCAAGGCCGCGTCCAGGCCGCTTCGATTCCGGAAGCCGCCACCATGGACAAGGTGGTGATGCAGCCGCCGCTGCACCCCACCAGCGGCCCGGATTATCGTCCCGTGGTCACGCTGAACGGCTGGTCGCTGCCGTTCCGCATGAACGGCGACTGGAAGGAATTCCATCTCGTCGCCGAGCCGGTGGTGCGCGAGTTCGCGGAAGGGATGAAGGTGAATTTGTGGGGCTACAACGGGCAATCGCCGGGCCCGACCATCGAGGCCGTCGAGGGCGACAAGCTCCGCATCTTCGTCACCAACCGCTTGCCCGAATACACCACCGTGCACTGGCACGGCATGATCATCCCAAGCGGCATGGACGGCGTCGGCGGATTGACCCAGCCGCACATCGAGCCCGGCAAGACCTTCGTCTACGAATTCGAGATGAAGAAGAGCGGAACCTTCATGTACCACCCGCACTCCGACGAGATGGTGCAGATGGCGATGGGCATGATGGGCATGGTCGTCGTGCACCCGCGCGATCCGAACTTCCGCGCCGTCGACCGCGACTTCGTGTTCGTGATGAGCACCTATCGCGTCGACCCCGGCACCTATCTGCCGCACGTCAACGAGATGACGGACTTCAACATGTGGACCTGGAACGCGCGGGTCTTTCCCGGCATCGATCCGCTGCCGGTCAGGCTCGGCGACAAGGTGCGCGTGCGCATCGGCAATCTCAGCATGACCAACCATCCGATCCATTTGCACGGCCACAGCTTCGCGGTGACCTGCACCGACGGCGGCTGGATTGCCGAGAGCGCGCAGATCCCGGAGACGACCACCGACGTGCCGGTCGGCGCCATCAGGGTGTTCGACGTGCTCGCCGACAATCCCGGCGACTGGGCGTTCCACTGCCACAAGTCGCACCACACCATGAACGCGATGGGACACGACGTGCGCAACCTGATCGGCGTGTCGCGCAAGGACCTCGCCAAGGCCGTCGGCAAGCTCGCGCCTGACGGCATGGCCATGGGCTCGACCGGCATGGCGATGGGCAACATGGAGATGCCCGCGCCCGACAACACGCTGCCGATGATGACCGGCACCGGCCAGTTCGGCCCGATCGAGATGGGCGGCATGTTCACGGTGATGAAGATCCGCGAAGACCTCGCGCGCGACGATTACCGCGATCCCGGTCCGTACAAGTTCCCGCAAGGCACCGTCGCCTACGAAGTGGCCGCACCCGCCACGGAGCCGGCACGGCACAAACCCGGCAGGGCGCCGATGAAGCACAAGATGTGAGCGTTTCGATGAACCACCAACTGGAGACCACGATGAAGACCACGATCAAGCTCGCCCTCGCGCTGGCTTCACTTTCGACCGCACCGGCCTTTGCTCACGACAAGCACGGGCACGGAAACTATTCGGCCGGCGAGCCCGGCGATCCCAAGAAGCCCGCACGAACCATCGAGATTCTGATGAACGAGATGGACTACACGCCCGCAAAGATCGAGGTGAAGCGCGGCGAGCAGATCCGTTTCGTGCTGCGCAATGTCGGCAAGGAAGACCACGAATTCCTGCTCGCGACGACGAAAGAGAATCTCGCGCATGCAGTCGAGATGAAGAAGCATCCGCACATGGAGCACGACGATCCCAATGCGGTGCGGCTTGCACCAAAAAAGACGACCGAGATCCTCTGGAAGTTCAGCAAGCCTGGCACGTTCGAATATTCGTGCCTCATTCCCGACCACCGCGAGTACGGCATGGTCGGCCAGGTCACCGTGAAGTAACGCGAAAGGAGATTCCCATGAACCGCATCATCAATATCACGGCCGCGCTGGCGCTGACCGTCGGCCTTGCGACCGCAACCCTCGCCGCCGAAGGCGCCGCGATCAGCGGCGAGGTCAAGAAGATCGACGAAGGCGCCGGCAAGATCACGCTCAAGCACGGACCGGCAAAGAGCCTCGGCATGGATGACCCCATGACCATGGTCTATCGCGTCAAGGACGCGGCGATGCTCAAGCAGGTGAAGGTCGGCGACAAGGTGACCTTCGAGGCCGAGGAGGCGTCGTCGGGCTACACGGTGACGAAGATGGAGAAGGCGAAGTAGCTTCCGCTGTCATTCCGGGGCGCGCCCCTTGGCGCGAGCCCGGAATCCATTTCACCACCATACCTGCGACCCGATGGATTCCGGGCTCGATGCTCCGCATCGCCCCGGAATGACACCAACCGGATCCCGAAACACCCCGGTCCACCCCTTCTCCACCCCTCCGTTAACCCTTTGCTAACCATACACCGGGCAAAAATTGCCGGGTGAAGTCGAGTGTCGTCGGCCGCGTAGAACGGGAGGAACCCCGTGGACGCCAGTGCGGTGCCTCACTTTCGGAACGGCGGCCCTTCGGCTGCCGCGCAGACGTTTGGGGCGCGCGGACGGCAGTCGCGCGGGGAGGCAGCTACCATGGTCGACGTCACCGCGGGACAGGGTGTAGGCAACGCCAAGCCCGGCATCCCCTCCCTCAACGACATCCTCACCGTCCTCAAGCGCGGCGACATCGCGCTGGCGCTCGGCATCCTCACCATCCTGGTGGTGCTGATCCTGCCCCTGCCCGCGATCGTGCTCGACCTGTTCCTGGCGATCTCGATCACGCTCTCGATCCTGATCCTGATGACGTCGCTGTTCATCCAGGCGCCGCTCGAATTCTCCGCCTTCCCGACCATCCTCCTGATCTCGACCATGCTGCGCCTGTCGCTCAACATGGCCTCGACCCGCCTGATCCTGTCGCACGGGCACGAGGGCACGGCTGCGGCCGGTCACGTCATCGAGGCCTTCGGCAACTTCGTGATGGGCGGCAATTTCGTCATCGGCATCATCGTCTTCGCCATCCTGATCATCGTCAACTTCGTCGTCATCACCAAGGGTTCGGGCCGTATCGCCGAAGTCGCCGCGCGCTTCCACCTCGACGCCATGCCCGGCAAGCAGATGGCGATCGACGCCGACCTCTCCGCCGGCCTGATCGACGAGAAGGTCGCCAAGGAACGGCGCAAGGAGCTGGAGGACGAAAGCGGCTTCTTCGGCGCCATGGACGGTGCCTCCAAGTTCGTCCGAGGCGATGCCATCGCCGGCCTCCTGATCGTCTTCATCAACGTCGTCGGCGGCATGATCATCGGCGTCGCGCAGCAGGGCATGTCCTTCGCCGACGCCGGCCGCACCTACACGCTGCTGACCGTCGGCGACGGCCTCGTCACCCAGGTGCCGGCGCTGATCGTCTCCACCGCGGCCGGCCTGCTCGTCTCCAAGGCCGGCGTCTCCGGCGCTGCCGACAAGGCGCTGATGAAGCAGTTCTCCGGCTATCCGCAGGCGCTGGCGATGTCCTCGGCGGTGATGCTGGTGCTGGCGGCGCTGCCGGGCATTCCGACCATTCCCTTCCTCGCGCTCGGCGCCGGCGCCGGCGCGCTGGCCTGGCACGCCCGCAACCATAAGAAGACCGCCATCAAGGCCGAGCAGGCCGCCATGGCCGCCCCCGCTCCGGGAACGCCGGGCGCTCCGGGCGCTGCCGCGGCGGAAGAGCCGATCTCCGCCGCGCTCAAGATCGACGACCTCAAGATCGAGCTCGGCTATGCGCTGCTGCCGCTGGTCAACGGGCCCGACGGCACCGACCGCCTCACCGAGCAGATCAAGGCGCTGCGCCGCTCGCTCGCGATCGAGATGGGCTTCGTGATGCCGGCGGTGCGCATCCTCGACAACGTCCAGCTCGAGGCCAACACCTACATCATCAAGATCAAGGAGGTCGACGCCGGCACCGGCAAGATCTGGCCGAACCAGTTCATGGTCATGGACCCCGGCGGCAGCCAGGTGCAGGTGCCCGGCATCCACACCACCGAGCCGACCTTCGGCCTGCCCGCGACCTGGGTCGATGCCAGCCTCAAGGAAGAGGCCTCCCTCAAGGGCTACACCGTCGTCGACGCCGCGACCGTGCTGTCGACCCATCTCACCGAGCTGCTCAAGGCCAACATGTCGGACCTGCTGTCCTACGGCGAGGTGCAGAAGCTGCTCAAGGAGCTGCCGAAGGAGCAGAGCGAGCTGGTCAAGGACATCGTGCCGGGCCAGGTCACGGTCTCCGGCATCCAGCGCGTGCTGCAGCTGCTGCTCGCCGAGCGCATCTCGATCCGCGATCTCTCCACCATCCTCGAAGGCATCGCGGATTCGCTCGCCTTTTCGCGCAACCCCGCCACCATGGTCGAGCACGTCCGCGCGCGGCTGGCGCGGCAGATCTGCGCGCAGAACACCTCCTACGCCGGCTATCTGCCGCTGATAGCGCTCTCGGCGAAATGGGAGCAGGCCTTCGCCGAATCCATCATCGGCCAGGGCGAGGAGCGCAGCCTTGCGATGCAGCCGTCGAAGCTGTCGGAATTCATGACCGCCGTGCGCGAGGCCTTCGAGCGCGCCGCCCGCGAGGGCGAGGCGCCCGTGCTGGTCACCTCCGCGTCCATCCGGCCCTTCGTGCGGTCCCTGGTGGAACGGTTCCGGGCCCAGACCACCGTGCTGTCGCAGGCCGAAATCCACCCCAGGGCGAGGCTGAAAACGGTCGGAAGCATCTGATTTGCCTTAAGAAGCCGTGTGTTTTTCAGTCACAGGCAAATGGTTTTTGAGTTCCTGGCGCTTTGTCGACCAAGCGCCCAAAAGTCGGGCCACAGGCACATTACAGCTTTGAAATAATTGTATAAAACGACGATCGAAGGTCGCTTTTGATCGCGATCTTTCACGTCCTATCACGCTCTTGTGATGGCCTCTTGGGAACGAATCCACCCAATACTAGGTTGTTGGGCACCGGAAGTATGAACCTGCCTGAAGCGGCCGGCGACTACTTCGGGTAGATGGCGGCAGGAGGCTTCCATGAACCACTCGATCTACAGCGCAGATCGCGCGACCCATTTGAAAGTTGTGGTCGTCGCCCTCGTCGCAGGGATCGCGTTGGCAGGCCTCGGCATCACGGCACGCTCGGGTTCGGACGAAGGCCTGACCCAGACCGCCCGCGTCATCAAGGCCGGCAAGCCGGTCGTTGTCACCAGCTCGAACGCATCCCTCGTTCGCTAAGGAGATCTGACGAGTTTTGTGAATTCACGCGGCTCTTTACCAGCCCCCCAAAGTCGCCACGTGGATATGTAGACGACCCCAACCCCAAGTCGACTACAGAAAGCGCCCGCCCCCCACGGGCGCTTTCCCATGTCTGGGGTACCTCGTCATTGCGAGCGCACGCGCGTCAAACTCGTCATTGCGAGCGCAGCGAAGCAATCCAGACTGCCTCCGCGGAAAGATTCTGGATTGCTTCGCTGCGCTCGCAATGACGGAGCAAGCGGCAGGGCCCTGCCTGTCAAACTACCCCGCCCCATACGTCGGCGGCGGCGCCTGCACGGTCGGCGCGGCCGCGGCGAACAGCTCGTCCTTGCGGCCAGTCAGCGGCGGATAGATGCGCTTGCGGTTGATGGTCTCCTTGGTCGCTTTTGCCGCAGCGCCGGTGGCGCGGACCTCGCGATTCCACCCTTCCGTATAGAGCGCACCCCAGCCGCCGAGGTCGAGCACGGTGACGTACCAGTCGATCCGCAGCGGCAGCATCGGCAGGCCGACGAGATCGGCGACGACGTTGTGGCCGGCGAAGCGGCCCATGGGACGGGCGAACTGACAGGACATCACGGTCGGATGCAGCCCGTCGATCACGCTCGAGGCGACATCGCCGGCCGCGAACACGCCAGGCACATCCGCAACCCGCATGAAGGGATCGACCAACAGACGCCCGAGGCGATCGCGCCCGCCCGGAAAGCTCGCCGCCAAAGGGCTTGCACGCATGCCCGCGCACCAGATCACCGTCTGCGCCGGGATGAACTCGCCCGAGCTCAGATGGACGCCGGCCGCCTCGACCGAGGCGACGCGCACGCCGAGCCGCATCTCGACGTCGAGTGAGGTCAGGGCCGTCTCGATGACGGGACGCGCATGCGCGCCGATGCTGGCACCGACGCTCGGATTGGAATCGACCAGGATGATGCGGCGGCTGCCGGTGATGCCCGCATGCGCGAGCCGCGCCGGCATTTCGGCCGCGACCTCGATGCCGGTGAAGCCGGCGCCGACCACAACCACCGTTGAACGGCCGACAGACGGCGCGCTGCGTCCGAGCGAAACCAGATGATCTTCGAGGCGGAGCGCCGCGGCATAGCTGTCGACGTCGAAGCCATGCGCGGCAAGGCCGGGAATGTCGGGGCGCATCACCTCGCTGCCGAGCGCCAGCACGAGGCGGTCATAGGACAGCGTCTCCTCGCCGGCGCTGGTGACGAGCGAGATTTCGCGCCGGGCCGGATCGATGGCTTCGATCTCGCCGAGGCCGTGGCTGACACCGATCGGATCGAGCAATTGCGGAAGCGGAAGCGCGACCTCGGCCAGATCGGCCTCATAGTTGCGCACGCGGATGTTGTGATAGGGATTGCGGTCGACGAGATGGATCTCGATGTCGCGCTCGCTTGCGCCGATCTCCTCGCGCTTGCGCGCAGCGCCGATGGCCGCCCACAAGCCTGCAAACCCGGCGCCGAGCACGACGATACGCGCCATCTCCGCCTACTGCACTTTCCCGAGGATTACCTGCGGCCTGCCCGCAGAGACAGACTAGCGCAACAGCGGGCGGCGACCAAATGCGGCAGCGCCCGCGCCGCCAACACGAAATCGCGATCTACGCTTCGCGCAACGCGGCCGTGGGATGGGTGGAGCGAAGCGGAGCGCAGCTTGAGGACGACCTGGTGCGACATACACCGTCATTGCGAGCGCAGCGAAGCAATCCAGAGTCTTTCCGCTGGGGCAGACTGGATTGCTTCGCTGCGCTCGCAATGACGCCCATCCCACGAACCTGCGATCTACGCCTCGCGCAGTTCCGACGGCGTCGCGCCAAAGCGCTTGCGGAAGGCGCGGTTGAAGTAGGACAGATCGGAGAAGCCGGAGGAATGCGCGATGTCGCTGATCTTGCGCATCCTGGCGCGGGGATCGCCGAGCAGCTTGCGCGCCTGGAGCAGGCGCTGCTCCAGCACGAATTCGGTGAAGGTGGTGCCGGCCTGCTCGAACAGGCGCTGGGCCTGGCGCGGGCTCAAGCCCGAGCGCGTCGCAACTTCGGCGAGGCAGAGATCGTTGCGGCCGAGTGCGGCCATCACGTCGGCGCGCATGAGATCGAGGCGGGCCGCCGCCTGCCCGCGGCCGCGGGCGCGGCTTGCGTGCTCGGCATCGGTGCCGAGCAGGAGACCGACGAGATCGACCATGTGCTGCGCGGTCAGGCGCTGGCCGACCGCATCGAGATGCGGCGCGTGATTGGCGGCGAGCGCGTGGTAGCGGAAGATGGTCTCGGCGACCGCGCCGTCGATGAGCACCTGCGAGAGCTTGTCCTCGGCGCGCGGGCTGATGTCGAGCAGCGCACGGCGCGGCATGCGAATGGTGGTGAAGCGGTCTGCCTCGGTGTGGCCGACGGTCCCGGTCACGCTCATGTCGACCAGCACCATCTGGGCGGGCGCGAGCTCGACGGTGTGGCCGTTCTGCCCGACGCGGACGAGCCCCGCATGGGCCGAAATCAGCACGAGATCGTCGCTGCCGTCGGCAAGGTGGCTCTGCGTGCGGGAATATTGCGCCGAGGCGCCTTCGGCAATGGCGAGCGCGATGTTGTCGACGACGCTGATCTGTAGCCGGCAATCGATGCTGTCGCCATGGCTCGGCCCGATATCGAGGCCACACGGACCGACGGCTCGCTCGCGCCAATGTTCGAAGGCCGCACCGTGCGGCAGGCCGGTATATTGGTGAACGAAGATGCCCGGCGTTCTCGCTGCATCCATCTGATTTCTCGCCCTTTCCGGCATCACCGCGTGCAAATTCCGGGAATTTGACGCCGCGGACCGAGCGGAGGTTCAAATCGGGGGCGGATTCAGGGGCATTTGTCGGGATGCGACGGTGGGACGGACCGTAGCGACAGTCGCCACGGCCCCTATTTTTGCGCGGGCGCCTGCGGTTGGGACGGCGGCACGGTCTCGATCAGCTTGCCGGAAAACACCGGCGCGGAGGTCGGCTGGCCGTTCGGCGAGCCGCCGGCCTGCTCGACGGTGACGGCGTAGGTCGCGCCGTTGATGACCTCGGTATCGTAGGAAGCGAGCAGCGGACGCGCGGTGAAATCGCTGGCGCCGATGACGCCGAGCGAGCGCGGGCGCGGCAGCTTGTCCGAGATCAGCCAGAGCTCGAAGCTCTTGCCGGGCTCCGGTGTCGCGCCGACCTTCCGCACCGTGAAATTCCGCGTCGCGCCGTCGATCGTCATGATGAAGGCGGGACCACCGCCCTGGCCCTGCAGCAGCGCGACATATTGCGCGGAGGCGGCGAGCGGCGCCGCCGGCGTCTTCACCTCGACCGTCTGGATGCGCGGCGCGGGACGCAAGGCGCCCGGCAGCGCCTCGGGCAGGAAGATCTGCAGCGACAACGTCACGAGCAGCGCGGCGGCGAGCGCGCCGATTGCGGATGCGACATTGCGCCAGCGCTTCACCCGGCCCTCGAGACGAATCACATTGCTGTCGTCGACCACCGGCGGCTGCGGCGCACGGACGACGTTGGCATCCGGAGCATGGACCTGCGGGATGAATTGCGGCGCGATGTCCGGAAGCGCATCAGGCTCGGGATGCGGCGCCTCGATTGGCCCGGCTTCGGGATGCAGCGTCTCCAGCGGCTGCGAGCTCTCGGACGGAGGCTCCGCAGGTCCCAGCGAGAACGAGTCGGGCACAGGTGGCGGCGGCGGCGGCGAA
This sequence comes from Bradyrhizobium sp. USDA 372, assembly GCF_053629095.1. NCBI lineage: Bacteria > Pseudomonadati > Pseudomonadota > Alphaproteobacteria > Hyphomicrobiales > Nitrobacteraceae > Bradyrhizobium > Bradyrhizobium sp. USDA 372. Next base: position 2,707,064 of record NZ_JBRJHR010000001.1, read on the forward strand.
GCCTCGACGCGCGCGGGCTGCTCCTGCGCGGCGGCCGTGCGCGCGATCTCCGCCCTGATGTTCTCCCACACGATCGGACGCGGCTCGACCGAGCCGACCATCTGGTTGAGCACGCCGAGCCGATAGGCCCAGGCCTGCACGACTTCGGCGAACGCCGGGTCCACCGCCATCATGGTCTCGACCTGCGCGCGCTCGTCGGCGCCGAGCGTACCGAGCGCGTATTCCGCGGCGAGCGCGATATGGTCCTCCGTGTAGGCCATCAATTGCAGTCCAGAACCACCCTCATCATCCAAGCGATCACAGTCCGAGGCACTCCCGGATTTCCAGCATGCTGCGCCGCAGCCACGTCTTCACCGTGTTGACGGGCGCGGCGAATTTCTCCGCCAATTGCTCGCGGCTCCAGCCGTTGTAATAGGCGAGCAGCACGAGCCTCTGACGGTCCGGCTCGAGCCGGCCGATGCATTCCAGGAGCCGCTTCAGCTCCTCGGTCATCTCGCGGCGCGCCAGCGGATCGGGACTTTCGGCCGCCACCTCCATTGCCTGAGGCTCTTCCTCGATGGAGGTTTCCGATTTTTTCCGCACGATGTCGATCGCGCGGTTGCGCGCAATCGAGGCCATCCACGTGATCGGCGACGACAGGGCCGGATTGAACTGGCCGGCGCTGTTCCAGATCTTGACGTAAGTCTCCTGAATGACCTCCTCCGCGAGATCCTGCCTGCGCAAGATACGGAGCACGACGCCATAGAGTTTCGCGCGCGTGGCGGCGTAGAGGCGCTCGAACGCGGCCTGATCGCCCTTTGCCACCGCCTCGATCAACCCGACCAGCTCTGCTGGCGTCAGCATTCAGCCCCCTGAAACGCGGCCCAGTCGCTTCCCTTCACCTCTCCCCGACGGGGAGAGGTCGATTTGCGCAGCAAATCGGGTGAGGGGGCGCAGGGCTGACGGGAGACCGTTACCCCTCACCCGGCGCTCCGCGCCGACCTCTCCCAAGGGAGAGGTGGTCACCGCCGTCGCTGGCACAGCATTCATCCCCGCTACCATAGCGCGCGGCCAAGCCGACCACCAAGGGGCGCGGCGCCACACTGTGGACAGCACATGCGAAAACCCGGACCTTGCGGGTCCGGGTTTTGGAATTTCTGGATGGTCTGGCGCTAGCGGCTCAGGCGACGGCGCCGATGCGGGCACGCATCAGGCCGATACTGTCGAGGTCGGCCTGCTCGCGGGCGTTCTCCTCGGCGCGCTCGCGGGCCTGGTCGCGCTCGTCGAGCAGCTCGACCTTTTTCAGCTCCTCGAAGGCCTCGGCCAGTGCGGCCTTGGCCTCCTCGAGCTGGCCCCTGAGCTCGTCGGCCGAACGGGTCAGGTTCTCGCGGCGCTGGATCGCGGCTTTGGCGTAGGTCGGGTAGGCGAAGTGCGAGGGATCGTTGATCCCGGCGCGCTCCTGCTCGGTCTGGATCTCGCGTTCGAGATCGACCGACATGCGCTGGAAGTCGGCGATCATGGTCTCGATCTGGGTGACCCGGCGGCGCTTCTCGTCGACCTGAAATTTCTTCAGGCGGATGAGGGTATCTCGTGACTTCATCGACTCGTACTCCCCAGAAGTCCCCCCGCTGCACGTGGGACGATACCGGTCACCCCACGGGCCCGAAGGGGGCCCAGACCGGCTCTGCTACTCTGTGGGATCGGATGATGACCGGACAAAGTTAGCGTTCCGTTTCCAAATTGCCGAGGATTTGCGCCAATTGGCGATAGCCCTCCGCGAGCGATGCCTTTTCGTCCTTGCGCTGGCGCAGGAAAGCTTCCAGCGGCTCATTCAGGCGGATCGCCTCGTCGACCTCGGGACTGGAGCCGGCGCGGTAGGCGCCGAGACGGATCAATTCCTCCATGTCGGCATAGGTCGCCATCACCTGGCGCGCCTTCTGGATGACCGGCCAGAACTGCGGATCGGCCGATTTCGGCATGGTGCGCGAGACGGATTTGAGAATGTTGATCGCGGGGTAGCGGCCGCGCTCGGCGATCGAGCGCTGCATCACGATATGGCCGTCGAGGATGCCGCGCACGGCATCCGCGATCGGCTCGTTATGGTCGTCGCCGTCGACCAGCACCGTGAAGATCGCGGTGATGGCGCCCTCGCCCAGTCCCGGCCCGGCACGCTCCAAGAGCTTCGGCAACTCGGTGAAGACGGTCGGCGTGTAGCCCTTGGCCGTCGGCGGCTCGCCGGCGGACAGGCCGATCTCGCGCTGGGCCATGGCAAAGCGCGTCACCGAGTCCATCAGGCAGAGCACGTCCTTGTCCTCGTCGCGAAAGTACTCGGCGACCGCGAGCGTGAGGTACGCCGCCTGGCGGCGCATCAGCGCCGGCTCGTCGGAGGTCGCGACCACCACGACCGAGCGCGCAAGGCCCTCCTCGCCGAGATCGTCCTGAAGGAATTCCTGCACCTCGCGGCCGCGTTCGCCGATCAGCCCGATGACGCTGACATCGGCATCGACGTTGCGCGCCAGCATCGACAGCAGCACCGACTTGCCGACGCCGGAACCTGCGAAGATGCCCATGCGCTGACCGCGGCAGCAGGTGAGAAAGGTGTTCATGGCGCGCACGCCGAGATCGAGCGGGCTGCCGACGCGCTTGCGCGAATGTGCGGGCGGCGGCGTATTGCGGAACGGCATCGGCGAAGAGCCCTGCGGCAGCGGCCCCCTGCCGTCGATCGGCTCGCCCAGCGCGTTGACGACGCGGCCGAGCCAGGCCGCGGATGGTCGCACTTGATTGGCGGCGTTGGCGATCACCGCCTTGCAGCCGCGGCGCACGCCCTCGAGGCCGGCGAACGGCATCACCACGGCATTGTTGCCGGAGAAGCCGATCACCTCGCAGGGAATGGTGCGGTTGGCGCCGGTCTCGATCACGAGCCGCGCGCCGACCGACATCGCATGAATCGGGCCGGCCACCTCGACCATCAGACCGCGAACGCCGACGACGCGGCCATAGATGTTGATGCCGTCGATGTCGCCGATCTGTTCGGCCAGCGCCTTCATAGGGGGGCCTTCATCGGCAGCGCGCCTTCATATGAGGGGCCTCATGAGATGGTCGCCTTTGGTGATCCCGGGACATCACGGTGGAAACCTTAAGTTTCGCCATATTTCTGAACGGCGCTTAACTTCGTGTTTACCCGCATCATTAATCATTGCGTCACTGTCTTTGAGACTGAGCGTGACTCCCCTTCAGAAGAAGGCTGAGTCGCGGGAGTCGGTTAGGCCCGTCTCTTAAAGTGGAGCTTGAACGGAATCGGGTAACGAAAGCTGCTTCTCCCGCAAGACCTTAGGGCGATTCGACAAAAATTGCACCGGGGGGACTTGCGTTCCAGAATCAGACTTTGTTAACCATCTGTTGTCAGGATCCGAATCAGTTGTTCAAAGGCGTTTTGTTGAGTGCCGCGAATGCGGCCGACCTGACGCCCAGGAGCGGCGACTATGGGGAACTGGCATGCGCGTTTTGCTGATTGAAGATGACAGCGCCGTCGCGCAGTCGATCGAGCTGATGCTGAAGTCGGAGAGCTTCAACGTCTACACGACCGATTTGGGGGAAGAAGGCGTCGATCTCGGTAAACTATACGATTACGACATTATTCTCCTCGACCTCAACCTGCCCGACATGTCCGGCTACGACGTGCTCAAGCAGCTCCGGGTCTCCAAGATCAAGACACCGATTCTGATCCTCTCCGGCCTCGCCGGCATCGAGGACAAGGTCAAGGGTCTCGGCGTCGGCGCCGACGACTACATGACCAAGCCCTTCCACAAGGACGAGCTGGTGGCCCGCATCCACGCGATCGTGCGCCGCTCCAAGGGCCATGCCCAGTCGGTCATCCAGACCGGCGACCTCGTCGTCAACCTCGACACCAAGACGGTGGAAGTCGGCGGCCAGCGCGTGCATCTGACCGGCAAGGAATATCAGATGCTGGAGCTGCTCAGCTTGCGCAAGGGCACGACCCTCACCAAGGAAATGTTCCTCAACCATCTCTATGGCGGCATGGACGAGCCCGAGCTGAAGATCATCGACGTCTTCATCTGCAAGCTCCGCAAGAAGCTCGCCAACGCCTCCGAGGGCCGCAACTTCATCGAGACCGTCTGGGGCCGCGGCTACGTGCTGCGCGAGCCGCACGAGGCCGACGAGCGCATCCCCGCCTGATCTTAGGAGTTTCGCGAGCCCAGTCAGGCTCGCTCCTCCCAGCCTGGGCCCCGCCGCAAATGGCGGGGTTTTCGTTTTTGGGGGTGAGGCTTCATCCGAAGCTTAACGTTTGAACCACTAGCCTTCCCCTGCCGACGAATGGTCGCTGCACGATGGGGGAACGATGATCCTGCAATCACTCGCCGGCCTGCCCGCCTTCCTGGTCTATTTCTGCACCGGGCTGATCGCGATCGTGGCCTATCTGTTCGTCTATACCCGCATCACGGCCCATAACGAGTTCCAGCTCATCCGCGACAACGAGCCGGCCGCGGCGATCGCGCTCGGGCTGAGCCTGCTCGGCTTCGTGGCGCCGCTGGTCAGCGCCATCGCGCATTCGGCGAACGTGCTGGACTGCCTGATCTGGGCGACTATCGCGCTGATCGTGCAGGTCATCGTGTTCTTCCTCATCAAGGTCCCGGTCCCCAACCTCTCGGAGCGGATCTCCGCCGGCGAGCTTGCCCCGGCGATCTGGCTCGGCCTGTCCTCGCTCGCCGCGGGGCTGCTCAACGCCGCCAGCATGATCTACTGACATGGCCGACAAACCCGCCAAGAACGAGTTCGGCAAGCGCCGGCCGGTGGCCGAGCCGCCGCCCTCGCGGCCGCCGATGAAGCGCTCCGGCCACGTCGCGCTGCTGGTGATGGGTACGATCGCCGTCGGCACCACCGCGTACACCTTGATGCCGCGGCAGACCTGCGAGCCCTCCCCCGGCGCCGTGCCGGGGCAGACGACCACAACTTGCACCACCAGCAGCAGCAGCAGCAGTTCGTCGGGCGGCAGCAGCTCGCGCTGGTCGTCGCGATCGAGCTTCTTCGAGAGCGATTCATCGAGCCATTCCTCGTCGGGCACGTCGTCGGATTCCGGCCACAGCAGCGTGAGCCGTGGCGGCTTCGGCTCGTTCGGCCATGGCTTCTCCGGCGGGGGTTGACCATGCAACGCATCACTTGCTTGGAGCGCGACGACTGGCGAGAGACCGCGGCGCAATGCGGCTTCGTCTTCCACACCATCGACGGCGAGCGCTATTGGGATGAGCGCGCCTATTACGGCTTCACGCTGGACGAGATCGAGCGCGGCATCGAGACGCCGACCGGCGAGATCGACGCGATGTGCCTCGATCTTGCCGGCCGCGTCATCGGCGACGAGCGCTTCTTGCAGCGCTTGAAGATTCCGGAAGCGTTCTGGAGCCTGATCGCCGAGAGCTGGAAGCGCGACGACCGCAGCCTCTACGGCCGGCTCGATCTGAGGTTCGACGGCAAGTCGCCGGCGAAGCTGCTCGAATACAACGCGGATACGCCGACCTCGATCTTCGAGGCCGCGGTGTTCCAATGGACCTGGCTCGAACAGGCGATCGAACGCCGCGTCATCCCCTCGCGCGCCGACCAGTTCAACTCCATCCATGAGCGGCTGATCGCAGCTTGGAAGGAAATCGCTGGCGGTCGTCCCGTCCATCTTACCGGGATCACCGGCAACGAGGAAGACGCCGGCACGCTCGCTTATCTCGAAGACACCGCGCGCCAGGCCGGACTCTCGACGACGCTGCTCGACATCGAACAGGTCGGCTGGCGCGACGAGGCCGGCGGCTTCGTCGATGTTGACGAGAACGATATCGCGCTCGCCTTCAAGCTCTATCCCTGGGAATGGATGTTCCAGGACGCCTTCGGCGCCAAGCTGAAGGATGCGCCGACGCGCTGGATCGAGCCGCCGTGGAAGGCGGTGCTCTCCAACAAGGGCATCTTGCCGCTGCTATGGGAGATGTTTCCGAATCATCCCAATTTGCTGCCGGCCTTCTTCGAGGATGATCCGCGCGCCGCCGAGCTCGGCTCGTCCTATGTGCGCAAGCCGCTGCTGTCGCGCGAAGGCGCCAATGTCACGCTGGTGTCCGGCGGCATGCAGCTCGACGAGCAGGCAGGGCCCTACGGCGCCGAAGGTTTCGTGCGCCAGGCATTGTCACCGCTGCCGAACTTTTCGGGCTTTTATCCGGTGATCGGAAGCTGGCTGGTGAACCACGAGCCCTGCGGGCTGTCGATCCGCGAGGACGAGAGCCCGATCACAGGCAACCGCTCGCGGTTTTTGCCGCATGCGATTTTGTGATGTCATTCCGGGGCGCGACGCAGTCGCGAGCCCGGAATCCATAACCCCAGGCGGATGGAATGGCTCTCGTCTAACCGCGTGCCTGTTACGACCGCCTGTGATTATGGATTCCGGGCTCCGCGCTTACGCGCGGTCCCGGAATGACAAGAAGCATCTCACCTCGCCGCGGCGAGCTTCAGCGGCTGCGGCATCAATCCGCCCATCGGACGGCCGGAACGCGCGGGGTTGAGCTGATAGAGACCGCGGCGATCGGCGACCGGGCGGAACGCGTCGGTGATGCCGACGACGGATTCGGCGGCGCCAAGCAGCAGCGTGCCGTCCGCCTCCATCGCCTTCGCCATGCGCTCGAAAATCACCGCCTTGGTGTCCTGGTCGAAATAGATCAGCACGTTGCGGCAGAAGATCACGTCGAAGGTGCCGAGATGGGAGAAGTCCTGCAGCAGATTGAGCTGGCGGAACTGCACCATGGCACGAATGTCGGCGTTGAGCTGCCAGAGCTCGCCCACTTGCGTGAAGTATTTCACCAGATGCTGGATCGGCAGGCCGCGCTGCACCTCGAACTGGCTGTAGACACCGGCCTTGGATTTCTCCAGCACCTCCTGCGACAGGTCGGTGGCGACGATCTCGACGCGCCAGCCGGCGAGAGCTGCGCCCATCTCCTTCATGCACATCGCGATCGAATAGGGCTCCTGCCCGGTCGAGGAGGCCGCTGACCAGATGCGAAGCGACTTGCGCGCCGCGCGCGCCTGGATCAGGCCCGGCAAGATGGTGTCGCGCAAATGATCGAACGGAATCTTGTCGCGGTAGAAGAAGGTCTCGTTGGTGGTCATCGCTTCGACCACGTCGGTCGCAAGCCGGCCGTCGCCGTTCCTGATCTTCAGAACGAGATCGGGGATGCCGGGAAGGCTTGCCTTGCGGGCGAGCGGCAGCAGCCGGCTCTCGACCAGATATTGCTTGTCGGCGGAGAGATCGAGACCGGAGCGCTCTTTCAGGAACTTGCGCAGATAGTCGTAATCTGCGGGTGTCACGAGCGGTCTCCCGCGAACAGGCGGTTGACCTTGGCGCCGATCTGGTTGAGCGGCAGGATCGCCGCGCAGATGCCGGCATTGGCCGCCGCGCCCGGCATGCCCCAGACCACGCTGGAGGCTTCGTCCTGCGCGATCACGCTGCCGCCGGCCGCGACGATGTCCTTGCCGCCGCGCATCCCGTCCGAGCCCATGCCGGTCAGGATCACGGAGAGGATGTTGCCGTGCCAGACGTCGATGGCGGAGGTGAAGAGCGGATCGACCGCAGGCTTGCAGAAATTCACGGCGGGGCCGTCGTCGAGCGCGATCACCGGGTCAGCGCCGCTGCGCGCGACACGCATGTGCTTGCCGCCCGGAGCAAGGTAAATCCGTCCCGGCTTCACCGGCTCATCGTCGACCGCCTCGGCCGCCGGCCGGCGGCTCGTGCGCCCCAGATGCTCGGCGAGGATGGTGGTGAAGGTCGGTGGCATGTGCTGGGTGATCAGCACCGGGAAGCGATCGATCACGGGGCCGAGCTCGGTGACGAGCGCCATCAGCGCCTGAGGACCGCCGGTCGAGGAGCCGATCAGCAGCACCTTCGGCGCCTGGGTCGAGAACGGACGTGTCGCTAGCGATCCTAACGACGGGGCATGCACGGCCGGAGCGGGCGCAGGCGCGGCAGGCCGCGCAACAGGACCGCGGACAACGGGAGCCGGGCTGGCGGGCGCCAGCGGCGGGCTCGCAACCGCAGACTTGCGACGCAGCCGCGCGCCGAGATGGCGGATCTTCTGGATCAGGTCGTGATGGAAAATGTCTGCGGCCGACGCCTCACGCGTCGATTCCGGCTTGGGAATGTAATCGGCCGCGCCGAGCGACAACGCCTTGAAGCTGATCTCCGCGTTGCGGCGGGTCAGCGTCGAAGCCATGATGATGACGAGATCGCGCTTCTTGGCGAGCAGTTGCGGCAGTGCCGAGAGGCCATCGAGCTCGGGCATTTCGATGTCGAGCACGGCAACATCGGGATTGATGCGATCGAGCTGGTTGACCGCCTCGAGCCCGGTGCGCAGCGACGCCGCGACCTCCATGTCGTGCTCGGCACCGATCCAGCGCGAGATCAGACCGCGGATGACGACGGAATCGTCGACGATCATTACCCGCAAAGGTCCGGCTTCGCGCGACGTGCCCGTGGTCGAATTACCTGCGAACGCAACACTCATTACTCACCAACTCAGACTGAAACGGTTCAGTTGAAAACAAGCGCCGAAGGATCCGTTCAGCCTCCGGGCGATCGCTCAGATCAGGCCGACTTCCTGGAATTTCGCCGTCACGATGTCCTTGTCGAACGGCTTCATGATGTACTCGTTGGCGCCGGCGTGCAGCGCGCGCGCGATATGCGCGACGTCGTTCTCGGTGGTGCAGAACACCACCTTCGGCTGGTCGCCGCCGGGCATGCGGCGGAGATGGCCGAGGAACTCGTAGCCATCCATGACCGGCATGTTCCAGTCGAGCAGCACCGCATCGGGCAGGCCGCGCTTGCAGGCCTCCAGCGCCTTCTCACCGTCCTCGGCTTCGAGGATCTGGAAGTCGAGCCCCTCCAGGATCCGGCGCGCAACCTTGCGGATGACGCTGGAATCATCAACGACGAGACACGTTCGCATGTGAACCTCTGCTTCCTCCCCTTTGCGGGGATACTTCCAATTGCGAGCCCGCCGGCGGCAGTGCCGCCGTATCAGGCCGCCATCATCTCGGGCGCGAGCTCGAGGACGCGATCGACGTCGAGCACGACCATGAGCTGGCCGTCGAGGCGGTGGACGCCGCCGGCGAGCTTGGCCATGCGGGGGTCGAGGTTGACGGGGTTCTCCTCCATGCCGGCCTCGGGCAGGCGCAGCACCTCGCCGATCTGGTCGATGAGCAGGCCGTAGGATTCGCCGCGCAGATCGACGCCGACCGCCATCGGCACCTTGCCGTCTTCGGCCTTGGGCAGGCCGAGGCGGGCGCGCATGTCGACCACGGTGACGATGCGGCCGCGCAGATTGAGGACGCCCGCGATCTCGCGCGAGGACAGGGGCACGCGGGTGACGCGCTCGGGCATGAACACGTCCTGGACGCGCGAGATCGGCAGGCCGAACAGCTGGCCGCCGATCATCGCGGTGACGTACTCGACCATGGCGCCTTCAGCGGACTGGGTCTTCTTGCTCATCTCGGTGTCTCCTGATCCCTGTCCTGCTTACGCCGCGGCCCGGCTCAGCTCGGAGGCGCCGGCGGCGCCCGCGGTCTGCTCCTTCAGCGCCGCGATCAGACCGGGACGGTCGAACTTGGCGACGTAATCGTGGAAGCCGGCCTGCCGGCCGCGCTCGATCGCCGCCGGCGACACCAGCGCCGAGAGGCCGATGATCGGCGTCGCGGCGAGGTTGTTGTCGGAGCGGACGACTTCGGCGAACTCGAACCCGTTCATGTCGGGCATCTCGATGTCGGTCAGGATCACGTCGAAGTTTTGGGCGCGCAGGGCAGCCAAGCCCTCCTGCGCGGTCGGCGCGGTGCGGACGCGGTAGCCGGCGGCCTTCAGCACCGGCGCCAGCATGTTGCGGAAGAACGCTGAGTCGTCGACCAGCAGCACCGACTGCGAGTGCAGCGACGGCTTCATCTCCTTGCGGGTGAACCAGTCGGCGAACGCCATCGGCAGGAAGTGGCCGACGTCGATCACCTCGGTGGCCTGGCCCTTGATCACGGCCGAGCCGAGAATGCCGGAGGAGGAGCCGCCGACCTCGATGTTGAGGCGTTCCTCGACGATGTCGATGATCTCGTCGACGACGAGGCCCATGGAGCGGCCGTCGTCGGCGAACACCAGGATCGGCTGGGCGCCCTGGCTGGCAATGGTGACGCCGTCCATGGCGACCAGCGGCATCAGCTGCTCGCGGTACTGCACCATGTAGCGGCCGTTACTGAACTCGATCTTGTCGGCGGGCAGCTCTTCCAGGCGCGTGACGAGGCCAAGCGGGACCGCCTTGGGCTGCGACGAGCCGGCGCGGAACACCAAGAGCGAGGTGGTCTGCTCGCCGGAGCCGATGTGATGCGCCCCGTTCTCGTCGCCCATGTCATGGGCCGAGGAGCCGGCGGCGCCGAGCGCCTTGGCAATGCCGTTGGGATCGATGATCATGATCACCGCGCCATCGCCCAGAATGGTGTTGCCGGAGAACATGTCGATGTGACGCAGCTTGGTCGACATCGGCTTGACCACGATTTCTTCGGTGTGGAACACGCCGTCGACGACGATGCCAAAGGTCTGGCTGCCGACCTGGGTGACCACGATGAAGCCGTTCTCGGGATCGCTGGCGGCGCCGTCGTCGATCTTGAGGAGCTTCTTCAGGTGGATCAGCGGCAGCAGCTTGTTGCGCAGGCGCAGCACCGCGGTGTCCTTGATGCGCTCGATGCGGTGCTCGGAGTTGGCGCGGGCCCGCACCAGCTCGACCACCGAGAGCTGCGGAATCGCAAAGCGGTCGCCGGCGGCTTCGACGATCAGCGCCGAGACGATGGCGAGCGTCAGCGGGATCTTGATGGTGACGGAGGAGCCTTCACCGGCCACGCTCTTGATGTCGATGGTGCCGCCGATCTGGTCGATATTGGTGCGGACCACGTCCATGCCGACGCCGCGGCCCGACACCGAGGTGATGGCGGCGGCCGTCGAGAAGCCCGGCGCGAAGATGAACTTGTGGATCTGGGCTTCGCTCATCTTCTCCAGCTCGGCCTCGGTGACGAGACCTGAGGAAAGCGCCTTGGCCTTGATCTTCTCGGTGTTGAGGCCGCGGCCGTTGTCGGCGATGCAGATGATGATGTGGCCGCCCTCGTGATAGGCGGAGAGGCGGATGGTGCCCTGCTCGCCCTTGCCGCTGGCGAGGCGTTCGGCGGGGGTCTCGAGGCCATGATCGGCGGAGTTGCGCACCATGTGGGGTGAGCGGGTCCTTGATCAAATCGAGCACCTGGCGGTCGAGCTCGGTGTCGGCGCCGTGCATCTCGAGCTCGATCTGCTTGCCGAGTTCGGATGAGAGGTCGCGGACGATGCGGGGCAGCTTCTGCCAGGCATTGCCGATCGGCTGCATGCGCGTCTTCATGACGCCTTCCTGCAGCTCGGCGGTGACGTTGGAGAGGCGCTGCAAGGGCACCTTGAACTCGGTGTCCTCGTTGCGGCGGGAGATCTCCAGGAGCTGGTTGCGGGTCAGGACCAGCTCGGAGACCATGGTCATCAGGTGCTCCAGCGTATCCACGTTGACGCGGATCGACTGGTTGGCGATGCGGTCGCCCTCGCCCGCCATCTCGTCGGCCATCGACTTCTTCGCGGCCTTCTCCTTGGGCGCCTTTGCGGCTTCCTTGGCAACGGCGGCTTCGGCAGCCGGCGCAGGTGCAGCCTTGACCTCAGTCTTGGCCACGGGCGCGGCGACCGGCGCTTCGATCGCGGTCTCGCGGAAGGCGCGCTCGAGCTCGTCGAGGGAGACCTCGCCCGGACGCAGCGGACGCTCCAGGGTCTGCTCGACCAGCGAGCCCGTGGTCATCTCCTTGGCGGGCGCCGCGGCCGGGGCGTCGGGCGCCAGCGGCGGCGCGTCGGCAACGGGGGTGCCGGCCGGCATCGGCTGCGCCGAGCCTGACATGGCGGCCATGCCCTGCTCGACCATCGCCTCCAGCTTGTCGATGAGATCGCGGTCGTTCCCTTCAGGCTCGGCCTCGGTTGCCTCCAGCCCAGCCAAAATCTCCTTGATGCGGTCGATCGACGACAGGATCACCGTCACCGCCTCGGCGGTGACAGGCATGCCGTCACGGAATTTGCCCATCAGGGTCTCGCCGGCATGTGCCAGCGCTTCCAGCCGCGGCAGGCCGAGAAAGCCGCAGGTGCCCTTGATGGTGTGGACCAGGCGGAAGATGTTATCCAGGATCTTGGCGTTGTTCGGCTCCTGCTCGAACTTCACCAGCTGATTGTCCACGGTGTCCAGGCTCTCGCTGGTCTCCGTCAGAAACTCCCGCAACAGATCATCCATGAAAACAGGCCTTCATACAGGAAGGGCGCGCACGAGGCGTGATGCGCCATTTCGGAATGGGGCCAGCTTCACCGCAAAGCGTTTAATATTGGTTGAGTATGTGCAAAAGAACGGAACCAACAAAGAGATAAGGCGCTCCGGACAAGCCGAAGCGCCTCGTAAAGATTGGATTAACGCTTCGCGAGCGACGCTTCGCGTTTACGAAGCGATAACGATGATCGCTTCGCCTTCCGGCCTGAGCGTCACGGTGAGCCCGCAGGCCTGCGCGAGCAGCCGCGTATAATAAGGCTGGATCGCATGCGCATCCGCAGCCGGCCCGCGCTCGCCGCTCAGGAGCTCGGAGATGTTCTGCGGCAGGCGCGCATTGTGTCCGGTCGCGGTGATGCGAAAGCTCATCGCCTCGCCCTCGCCGACCGGATCGACCGTCAGCATGCCGCCGCGCGGGATCGTGTGCTGGGCGACGACCAGCATGTTGAGCAGCAGCTTGACGCGGTTCTTCGGCAGCAGCAGCCGCGGCAGATTCCAGGTGATCGAGCACTTGCCGTCCTCGATATGGCCTTTCGCCATGGTCTGGGCATCGCCGAGATCGATCTGCGCGCCGGAGGAGCCGGCCGCACCGAAGGCAAGACGGCAGAACTGAAGCCGGGCGGAGGCCGTCTTGGCGCTCTTGCGAATCAGGTCAAGCGCGAACTCGCGGTCCTCGGGCTTGGGATCGTCGTCGAGCACTTCGAGCCCGTTGACGATGGCGCCCACGGGGCTGATGAGATCGTGGCAGACCCGCGAGCACAACAGCGCGGCGAGTTCGAGCATATCGGGAGCAGTAGCGGTCGCGGGCGACGAAGCGTCAGACATATAATGGGGTCCTGGAGGGTTCCTGGAATTGCACGGCGCTGGACGCCGCGAATCACGCATGCTTGACGGATGCTGCGGGTTCTAACATTCGCAACCCCGCGGCAGCTAGCTTGCGATCGGCTCGAGGCGGCCATAAGCCCAAGCGAATCGATCGGGGCGAATCAGTGGACGAGGAACGATTTTGCCGACAGATGAGGCATGCAGGTGAAGCGGATCATTGACGGAGCGGCCGCCTTTGGCCTGATGGAGCCGCTGACCGCGCTGGTGGTGAAGGCGGGCGAGGCGATCCTTGCCGTCAACCGCGCTGCCATGCGGATCGACGGCAAGCAGGATGGCTCGCCGGTGACCGAGGCTGACCTTGCCGCCGACCGCATCATCGCGGACGGTCTCGCGCAGCTCGCGGGCGATGTTCCGACGCTGTCGGAGGAGCGGACCGGGCTCGCCTCCCCGCCGTTTCAGAGCAGCTTCTTCCTGATCGATCCGCTCGACGGCACCAAGGAATTCGTCGCCGGCCGCGACGAATTCACGGTCAATCTCGCATTGGTGACGGAAGGCGTACCGCTGCTCGGCATCGTGTCCGCCCCCGCGCTCGGCCTGCTCTGGCGCGGCATCGTCGGCCACGGCGCCGAACGCGTGAGGTTCAACGGCGCGACGATCGCCGGCGCCGAGCCGATCCGCACCCGCAAGCTGCCGACGCGAGGGGAGCCCTGGATCGCGGCGGTGAGCCGTTCGCATGGCGATGCCAGAAGCGAGGCGTTCATCGACAACAGGCCCAATGCGGTCAGGATGACGTGCGGCTCGGCCGTGAAATTCGGCCGGATCGCGGAAGGCAGCGCCGACATCTATCCCCGTTTCGGGCCGACCTCGGAATGGGACGTCGGGGCCGGCTGCGCAGTCGTGACCGCGGCCGGCGGCAAGGTAACCGATGGCAAGGGCGGCGAGCTCCGATTCGGCCAGCGCAGCGATACCGGCTTCATCATCCCGGAATTCATCGCCTGGGGCGACCCGCAGGCGGTAGGCTGCTACTGACCGGGCTCGCTTACTGCCCGAGCTTCTCCTGCAGGGCCGGCCAGCGCTTGCCCACCTCATAGAGGAAGCGATCGGGATCGGCGACGAAGGCGTCGCGATTGTCTTCCCGGCTGAACAGATAGAGCCGCTGCGCCACGATCGCGAAGAAATGCGGATTGCCGGCAACGGTGACGCCGCGGGCGATATCGGCCGGATCATAGCCGCCGAACTGCGGTCCGTAGATCTCGGGATGGGCCTGGAAAGAGGCGCGGTTGCCCTCGTTCCGGAAGCGCCAGACGGCGCCCCAGAGGTTCGCCTCGAACTCCGCCGTCCCCTGCACGGCCGCGCCGGCGACGAAATAGGCGACGGGGTCGAAGCCCTCGATGGCGACGCCGGTGAAGCGGTTGACGACGATCCGCTCGGTGGTGGCGGCCCCTGCCGGCCCCCCCGCGCCGACGATCCAGATGCCCGCAAGCAGGCAGAGGCGGCGGGCGATCAAGGCAATTCCGGGGCGCAAAGGGCTATCTTCCTGCCGTTGTGCCGTCATAGTTGCTGCGGATAACATCCGAGTCGAGGGGACATCCGGCGCAACCTAGAGCCGTGCCTGTTGGCGTCAGGTTAAGGAAGCGACCGGATTCGGTACCAGGGGTTCTTTTATGACTTTCGCATCACGCCTTGCTGCGCTCGCGCTTGCCGGGATGATCGGCTGGATCGTGCCGGCGTCCGCCCAGCAGGCGCCGCCGCCTGACCTGCCGCCGCCGCAACGGACCCCGACGCCCAACACCTATGGGCCGGACGAGCTCGTCACCGCTGGCCATCGCTTCTTCGGCAACGTCTCGCGCGGGCTCGCCTCGATCATCGAGAAGGCGGTCAGCCAGTGGGGCCTGCCGAACGGCTACATCCTGGGTGAGGAAGGCTCCGGCGCCTTCGTCGCCGGCCTGCGCTATGGCGAGGGCACGCTCTACACCAAGAATGCCGGCGATTTGCGCGTCTATTGGCAGGGCCCCTCGCTCGGCTTCGACTGGGGCGGCGACGGCGCCCGCACCATGACGCTGGTCTACAACCTGCCCGCCACCAACGCGATCTACCAGCGCTTCGGCGGCATCGACGGCTCGGCCTACATCATCGGCGGCTTCGGCATGACGGCGCTCACCGCCAACAACATCGTGCTGGTGCCGATCCGCTCGGGGCTCGGCCTGCGGCTGGGCGCCAATATCGGCTATCTCAAATACACCCCGCGCGCGACCTGGAACCCGTTCTAGGCCCCCGCCCTCCCCACTGCCCACCGATCAAGGTTAACGACAGCGCGGGGCTGGCTTTTTGCCGGCCCGCCATGGCATTGTCGTTGGTGAATTTTTCCTTAAGCTTGGGAGTTCTGGCCCATGGTCGAACCGATCATGTACCTGGCGATCGGTTTCCTGCTCTCCATGCTGTGCGGGCTCGCAATCGTGCCGCTGGTGCATAACCGCGCGGTGCGCCTGACCACGCGCCGGTTAGAGGCCGCCACCCCGCTGTCGATGGCCGAGATCCAGGCCGACAAGGACCAGCTCCGCGCCGAGTTCGCCATGTCCGCCCGGCGGCTCGAGATGAGCGTCGAGCAGCTCAAGAACAAGACCACGAGCCAGCTGGCCGAGCTCGGCAAGAAGAGCGACGCCATCAACCGCATGAAGATCGAGCTCGGCGAGAAGAACGCCACGATCTTCGCGCTGGAGGCGCGCGAGAAGGCGGTGAAGGAGCAGCTCCGCGCCACCGAGGAGGAGTTCAGCGCCAAGACGGAAGCCTTGCGCCAGGCCGAGATCGCGCTGGCTGACAAGCAGGCCGAGCTCGCCAAGATCAACTCCGAACTGTCCGACCGCTCGATGATGGCGGAGAGCCGCCAGGTCGAGCTGGTCGCGGTGCGAACGCAGATCGAGGAATTGAAGCACCGCGTCGGCGATGCCGAGAAGGAATTTGCCGCGACGCAAGCGCGTCTCGCACAGGAGCGCACCGAATCCGAGACCGCCTCGCGCGAGCTCAACGAGGCGCGCGGCCGCGTCGAGAATCTGAGCCAGCGCGTCACCGAGCTCGACCGCCAGCTCATCGTGCAGGTCAAGGAGGCCGAAATGCTATCGAGCCGCGTCGCAGATCTCGAAGGACGCCTTGCCACGCAGGGCAAGCTGCTCGCCGAGCGCGACTACGAGAACAACCAGCTGCGCCAGGCCAACGAGGCCAACGAGCGCACCATCAAGGAGCTGCGCGTCGAGATCGCGGGCCTCAGCGGCGGCAAGTCGTCGGCTGCGATGGAGCAGCTGCGTGCGGAAAAGGCCACGCTGGAGGAGCAGCTGCGCAGCGCGCGCGACGAGCGCGCGAAACTCCAGCGCGACATCAACGCGATCCAGCAGCAGGCCGAGAGTTCCTGGGCGACGGAGCGGATGGAGAACGCGCTGCTGCGCGAACGCATCAACGACATCGCGGCCGAAGTCGCCAAGCTCGCGATGCAGCTCGAAGGCCCGAACTCGCCGATCGAGGCGCTGCTCGCGGCCGAGGCCGGCCAGCCGCCGAAGCCCGCGCCGCGCCCGGCCAACGACGCCGCAACCAACGGCGCTCCGGCTGCCCGCCTGCCCGAAGGCGGCGGAACGCTCGCCGAGCGCATCCGCGCGCTCCAGGCCCACGCCTCCCGCGCCCGCCAGCAGGGCGCGTAACCAGCCAAAATCCGGCTTCCCTAGCAAATGGGCCGACCTGCCGAAGGTTTTCCGCCCCCCGCGACGCCTGAAAACTTGACACCTTCGGCCGGCACTTCTAAATCGCGGGCTCCAATGTGCCGGCCGGCCGAAAGGTCCGGCCGCCTGCATGATGGTCCCGGGCGCATAGCTCAGCGGGAGAGCGTTCCCTTCACACGGGAGAGGTCCAAGGTTCGATCCCTTGTGCGCCCACCACGCTTCGCCAAAGGCATCGCGTGGCCCAGCCACGCCCAATATTTGCGAAGCGTATCCGGCGTAGCTCGAAGAGCGTAGACGGACTGGGAGTCTTGCTTCCGCTCTGTCAAAATTCGAAAACAACCCCATGCACAGTAGGCGGCATCAGCGGGATCAAGGGGTTACGCCTTTTCCGAAGTCGCGTTTGACTTGTCGGGCAAAACAGGGGCAGGATGGCATCGTCGGGAGAGGCCTTACGGATAATCGTCGCGGCTGGAGCGGCCGGATGCATCGATGAGCGGGACGTCGGCTCACGGAGCCCGAACCGGCAAGCGCTGTTCTGCAACCACCCGCACGGGCGGAAAAGAAACGCAATCCACGACATCGAACAGCACGCTGATGCTCCCGTTGAATGACTGCGCGAAAGCGATCGCGTCATCACGCTTTGCGTCGGCGATTTGTGTGCCGAGCGTGCAATGAGGTCGCCAGTTTCCCGGCCGATAGTGCAGCCGACAAAAGGCTGGATCGATCGCAGCGCTGATCGAAGCGTGCCACCTGACGAGCGTTTCATCGAATTCCGGCTCCGCCCAGAGCACCAGCGGCGGACCTGCGAACCAACGAATTCGCTTGAACGCGACGAGTAGTTGCCCTTCGCCTCCTACCGCGCGGAGCATGGTGTCCCACGCGATCTCCGCGGTAATCTCGGGCGCATCATAGATGGCGAATGTAAAATGCGGGCGATAGCCGAGAGCCCTCATTGAAGGCTGGCTCTCAAACGCGGCAACTTCATCCCACAAGGCTTCAATCTGCTTTGCCGAGGGATCGTCGGACCGAATGTTGATAGCCAAAGCCACGCGCTGTCGCTCCGTGAATCAATAGATTGTCTCACCAGCGACGAAAGAACCATGCCTTTTGTGCGCTAGTGAGCCATGAGAACGGGGATATCCGCGTGCTCCATGATATAGCTGGTCGCCCCACCGAATATCATCTGCCGCAGCCGCGTGCGGGTAAAGGCTCCCTTGATCAATAGATCGCAACCGTGTGCTCTGGCGGCATCGAGGACCGCCTCCCCCGTTTCGCGCCCCTCCAGCTCGACGCTGATCAAGCTGGCCGCAATGCCATTGTATTGGAGTTGCCGAGCGATCTGACCGGCAGACGGTCCGGGCACCGCTTGGCCGCCGACAACTGTTAGGACCGATACCCTTTCGGCCAGACGAAGCAACGGCATGGCAAATGCGTTTGCCCGAGCTTGCTCGGTACTCCCGTTCCAGTGGATCATGATGTTTGTTGCGACGCTTCTTGGTGCATTCGACGGCGTCAGCAGAACGGGCCTGCCGCTCTCAAACAGCGCGGATTCGATCGCGCGGCGGTGAGGGCCCGCAGCATCAACGTCAGACCGCGCCATCACGATCAGATCGAAAGCGCGCCCATAACTTCCGATAAAGTCTTCGCCCTCAGGCGCGTTCTCCAGCCAGCCGAAGCACGGCGGGTTCGAGCCTGCGGTGGCTCGAGGAACAACATGCTTGAGCATGAATGCTTCGAAGAAGTTGCGCATGTCGTTCAATTCGGCTTCGCTCTTCACCTGATACGAATCCAGGAGAATGCCGGTGGCCAATTCGGCGGCCGCATATTGAGGGATGCCGAACCGGAGTGGAAAACCTTCGATATAGGCGCCGGAACGTCGCGCGATATCCAAGGCCACAGCGAGCGTGGCTGTCATCATCGGAATATTCTGAAGCGGGACCAGGAGCGTCTTCATTTTGAATCCCCGATTTTTCTGACGAACATTGACGGAGGACGCCTGCTTTCAATTGGGGTAGCGTCTGCGAAGTTTCCACTTTGCGAGCGATTCAGTTTGTCACAATGGTTGCAATCATGCGGCCTGCTCAAGCCTCGTATCAATCTCCTGGCGCAGCGCCGCGAAGTCGATTGGTTTGGTCAATAGGTCGGCGGCGCCCTTCTCCAGCGCCTTGCGCTTGGTCTCGGCATCACCGTAGGCCGTGATCATGATGACAGGCACATCGGGGCGGGCCGAGCGCACGATAGGCAGCATCTCCAGTCCGCTCATTCCGGGCATGTTGATGTCGGACAGGATCAGAATCAGGGTGGCATCCGCAATCTCGGCCGCGCGCTGCAATGCCAGGGGTGCCGAGGATACGAACTCCATCAGAAAACGACCGGCGCGCAGATCGCGCCGAAACTGCTGGCGGAACAGCGCCTCGACATCGGGCTCGTCGTCAACGACCATTATATAGACGCTCAACTTCTGCCTCCCGTCTGCAACGGTGCCGCCTGCGTGCGCGGCAGCGTAATGATGAACTCGGTATATTCGCCCGGCTCGGTATCGACCTCGATGCTGCCGCCGTGCTGCTTCACGATGATGTCGTGGCAGATCGAAAGGCCAAGGCCCGTTCCTTCGCCGGCGGGCTTGGTGGTGAAGAACGGATTGAATATCTTCTCTCTGACATCGGCCGGGATGCCGGTGCCATTGTCGCGAATGCGGATTTCGACGGCGCCGCCGAGGTCTGTGGTCGTCGCGCGCAGCCTTGGCTCGAAGCCGTCACCGGCGGCGTCCTTTTGCTTGCTTGCCGCGTAGAAACCGTTTGAAGCCAGATTGAGGAACACCCGCGTGATTTCCTGCGGATACAGCTCGAGCGCGCCCGCAGACGGATCCAGCTTTCTTTCAAGCGTGATGTTGAAGCCGGCTCTTTCCGCGCGGGCTCCGTGATAGGCGAGGTTGAGACTTTCCTCGAGGATGGCGTTGATGTCGGCTGCGCGGCGTTCGCCAGACCCTTCGCGGGAGTGAAGAAGCATATTCTTGACAATGGAATCGGCGCGCGTTCCGTGCTGCACGATCTTTTCCAGGTTGCCCTGTAGCATGTGGATCAGCGCGTCGATCTCCTGCCTTTCCGCCTCGCCCAGGCCGGCTGAGCGCAGCGCGTCGCCGAGCTCGTCGGTCAGTTCGGAGGACAGCGCAGCAAAATTGTTGACGAAATTGAGCGGGTTCTTGATCTCGTGCGCAATGCCGGCGGTGAGTTGCCCGAGCGAGGCAAGCTTCTCGGTCTGGATCAGCCGATCCTGCGTATTTCGCAATTCCTCGAGCGATTGCGACAATTCCATGGTGCGCTCGCGCAGTTCATTCAGCAGGCGTGCATTCTCGATCGCGATCACGCCCTGGTGTGCGAAGTTGGACACGAGCTCGATCTGCTTGTCCGTGAAGGATTTAACTTCCTGGCGGAAGATCGTGATGGTGCCAATCAGCTCATCTTCCTTGAGCATGGGCACGATGACGACGGTCCTTGCGCCGGCGAGGTCGGCGAGTGCGCGAACGTTGGGGTTGCCTTCGATATAGGGCGGCTGCGTCCTGATGTCGTCGATATGAACCGTCTGATGAGTCTTCTCGACGGTGCCGAGCCCGCTCGCGGGATGTGGGCGAATGTTCTGGTAGAGCCGGGTATCGACATAAGGTTGCGGCGCGTTGTGCAATGCGACCGTGCGAAAGCCGCCCTCCTCGTAGAGATTCATGGTGCCAAAACCGGCGCCGCAAATTCGCGTCGCATTCTCCAGCATCTTGTGGAAGACCGGAGTGAGTGCGCCCGATGAGGCGCTTATGATTTCCAGCACCTCCGACGTTGCCGTCTGCCGCTCCAGCGATTCATTCAACTGCTCGAACAGACGCACATTGCCGATGGCGATAACAGCCTGATCGGCAAAAGTCTGCAGCAGGGTGATCTGCTTGTCGTCGAATGGGCGCACCTCCATACGACGCAGCACGATCGCCCCCATGCTCTCGCCTTCGCGCAAGAGCGGCACACTCAAAACGGTCCGAACGTTGGAGCGAAGCGCATATTCGCGTCCTGTCGGGTATTGCTCCCCCTCGGGCCCGAGCAAGTCGTGCACATGAACGGTGCGACGATCGATAATCGCCCGGCCGGTAGGCGATTCGACACTGATCGGTCGTCGGCTCCACACCACGGGAACCTCGCCATGGTGCGCCTGGATGACGAGATCGTCGCCATCCCTCAGAACGACCAAAGCATCATATGCCTCGCAAAGCCCGCATGCGCTTTCCACGATCGCCTTGAGCACCGGTCCGACTTCGGTCGGAGAGGAAGCGATGACCCTCAAGATATTGGCGCTGCCGGTCTGGTACGTCAGCGCCTCGGACAGATCGCGCGTCCTGGTTTTCAATTGTTCGAACAGCCGGACATTCTCGATGGCGATCACCGCCTGGTCGGCAAACGTGGCGACGAGCTCGATCTGTTTTTCGGTGAAGGGCTGCACGCGCTTGCGGGCGATCACGATCGCGCCGATCGGCTCATTCTCGCGCAGGAGTGGAACACCGAGCGCCGTGCGTTGACCAGCCATCGTGATCGACGCCTGCAGGCCGTATTCGGGATCGGCAGCGACGTCGAGGATCTGCACCGGACGGCGTTCGAGGACGGCTCGACCCGTGACCGTGCCCCGGCCGGGGGCGATCGGATGAGCCTGCAGAAAGGCGATGTAGTCCTCGGAAAACCCGACCGCTGCTCCGGCCTGATATTCATCGCCCTCGCGGCGCATGATGAAGGCCATCTCCGCTTCGCACAGCCGGGCCGCCGACTCGACCAGCGTGTCGAGCACGGTTTGCAGATCGAAGGTCGAGCGGCTGATCACCTTCAGCACATCCGCAGTCGCGGTTTGCTGCTGGAGCGATTCGGCGAGGTCGCGCGTCTTCGCCTGGACCTCATCAAACAGCCGCACATTCTCAATCGCGATCACGGCCTGATCGGCGAAAGTGGAGACCAGGTCGATCTGCTTGTCCGTGAACGAGTTCACGGTCTTGCGGCCCAGGAATAGCACGCCGATCGTTTCTCCGGACCGGAGCAAGGGTACGCCCAGGAGGGTGCGGTAACCGCCGGCCCTCTGTTGCTCGGGATAGGCATAGTCGGGATCGACCAGGACGTCCGGGATCTGAACAGCCTTGCCGCACAGCAGGACGCGCCCGACCAGGCTACCGCGTCCCGCATTGAGCCGAACGCCCGCCGAGGCCTTGGCCCACTCGGGCGAGAAATTGTAGCGAGTTGCATGATAGTAGCCACCATCGCCATCGTGCCGGACGATTGCCGCCATGTCGGCACCACACAGCCACGCCGCCGATTCCGTCAGCGTGTCGAGAACGGTTTGCAGATCGAACGCGGAGCGGCTGATGACTTTCAACACATCGGCGGTCGCGGTCTGCTGCTGCAGCGATTCCCGCAAGTCGTCGGTACGCGCCTGCACCTCGTCGAACAGCCGCGCGTTCTCTATGGCGATGACAGCCTGGTCGGCGAAGGTCTGCAGAAGCTGCACATGATGCGGAGCGAAGGCCCCCGGCTCGGCTCGCGTGACGCTGATCATGCCGATCACCACGCCGCCGGTCGCGAGCGGAACGAACAACATGCTGCGAAAGCCGCGGGCGCGCGCGATGAATTTGATGTCGTTCGTCAGCGCTTCAGTATCGGGCGTCGGCACCACCTTACCGGCCTCTGCCCTCGCAAAACTCTCGAAATCGGCGATCGGACGCGGAAACATCTTCTTCAAAGCTTCGTCGGCGGCAGGATTCGTCGGCGTGAACGCCGCCAAGTGGGCATTGCCGTCGATGAAGCGGAATACGGTCGTCGAAAAGCCGCCGAGCAAGGCATTTGCGCGCCTCGCGATCGCATCGAATACCGGTTTCACCTCCGATGGCGAACTGGCAATGATTTTGAGAATGTCCGCGGTGGCGGTCTCGCGATCTTGTGCGGCGCGCAATTCGGCCAGGAGCCGCGCGTTCTCCTGCTGCAAATCCGCCACAACGTCCTGAGGAAGCGCGGCCATGATGAAAATCCACGTCGCCAGCCGGTTCGCGGCCGACGTCAAAATCTAATCAAGAATGTGTCGGGAATTATTCCACCATCAGGTGCTTTCGACCAGAGGTACCGTGAGTTGATTTTCGATCGACTACGCGTCAATTCGCCTGCGCGATCCAAGAAGCGACGAGTTCCACAAATTACCGCTGCAGGCCGACGCGTTTTGTGCCGCATGGCAGCAGGCCTTGAGGAGTCTCGGGCCCCAATGCTGCGCCAAGTGCAACGGCGCTCGCAAAATGCCGGCGGCCGGCGTGGGCCGCGTAACCATGTCGTGACCAATGCCGCCGCCGAGCTGGAGGGAAACCTCTGGCGCAAAGGCCACGTCCCTGGGACATGCCATTTGTGCTGGAGTCAGAAGACATCCTACCTGCCGCGATAGCGGAGCGCGTCCACGAGCAGCGAGAAGGCCGGTGAAGGCTGGCGCCGGGAGGGATAGTAGAGATGGTATCCCGAGAATGGCGGGCACCAATCCGAAAGCACGCGGACCAGATGGCCCTGGGACAGGTAGGGCTGCACATGTCCCTCCGTGAGGTAGGCGAGGCCAAGGCCCTTCAACGCACCATCCAGAAGAAGACCCGCGCTGTTGAACACGAGCTGGCCCTCCACGCGCACATTGAGCTCCCGCCCGTTCTTCTCGAACTCCCAGGCATAGAGGCTGCCACCATGGGTCGGCAGACGCAGGTTGAGGCAATTGTGGTGGGTCAGATCCTGGGGCGTCCTCGGCCGCTTACGATCGGCGAAATAGGCGGGTGATCCGACCACGGCCATGCGAAGATCTGGGCTGACGCGCACAGCGATCATGTCCTTGGCGACGAGTTCGCCGGGGCGGATGCCCGCATCGACCTGCTGCGCCACGATGTTGGTGAGGCCGTAGTCGATGATGATCTCGACCTGGATATCAGGGTATTTGGACAAGAGCTTCGCCAGCGCCGGCAGCAGGATCTCGGAAGCGGCAAACTCCGTAGCCGTCAATCTGACGGTTCCGGCCGGCTTCTCGCGCAGCTCGCTCAGCGCCGCAAGTTCGGCGTCCATCTCGGTGAACTTCGGACCGACGCTCAGGAACAGCCGCTCGCCGGCCTGGGTCGGCGTGACGCTCCGCGTCGTCCGGTTCAACAGGCGAACCCCGAGTCGCTCCTCCAGATTGCGGATGATCTGACTGAGAGCGGATTGCGTCATGCCGAGCTTTGCCGCGGCGCGCGTGAAGCTGCGCTCTCGCGCCACCGCGAGGAATGCGAGGAGATCGCTGGCGTCGTCCCGATTCATTCATAAGCCCAGCTAATGACTGCATTCGGAATCTATCACCTAATCGCAGGCGAGCGAAGGCCCTAGGTTCTCAGCAGCCATCAGGAGCTTTGAGTCACCATGACGGTTACAGCCACGCAGCCCGTCGCATCGCTCCGCGCCACGGCGACCCTGATTCCGATCATGGGCGTGGTGTTCGTCGCGTTCTTCGTCGTTGGCGTCGCGATGCCGGTCCTGCCGCTTCATGTCCACGAGGGATTGGGGCTCGATACATTCGTGGTCGGGCTCGTCGCCGGCAGCCAGTTTGCAGCTTCGCTGATCTTCCGGCCGTGGGCCGGCCACTTCTCGGATCGTTGCGGAGCAAGGCGCGGCGTGATCGTGGGCCTCATAGGTGCCGCAGTCTCCGGATTGTTTTACCTGGTCTCGCTCGGCTTCACCCAAGCCCCGCTGGTGTCGGTTTCGATATTGCTGCTGGGCCGCGCCCTGCTCGGGGCGGCCGAGAGCTTCATCATCACCGCCGCCGTGAGCTGGGGCCTGGCGCTCGCCGATCCAAGCAGCACGGGCAAGGTCATCGCTCGGGTGGGATCGGCGATGTTCGCCGCCTTCGCGATTGGTGCGCCCGCAGGTTCCGCACTGCATGCCGCCTACGGCTTTGCCGCGATCGCGCTTGCCACTGTGATGGCTCCGTTGTTGACGCTGCTGCTCGTCATGCCGCTTCCCGCCGTCGCCCCGGTGCACCACGCCCGTCTCTCGTTCGGGCAAGTCATCGCCTCGGTATGGCTGCCCGGCTTCGGCTCGGCCCTCGGCAGCGTCGGGTTCGGTGCCGTCACCACGTTCGCTGCATTGCTGTTCGCTGTTCATGGATGGGCCTATGGCTGGCTTGCCTATACCTTCTATGCGGTCGCCTTCATCCTCGCGCGCGTGTTGTTCAGTCACCTTGCCGACGCGGTCGGCGGTGCCCAGGTCGCGCTCGTCTGCGCGGTGATCGAAGCCGCCGGCCAGGCGCTGATCTGGCTCGCCGACCGGCCCGAGATGGCGCTTGCCGGCGCCGCGCTCACCGGCTTCGGCTTTTCGCTGGTCTATCCGGGCTTCGGCGTCGAAGCGGTGCGACGCGTTCCGGCCCAGAACCGCGGCCTCGCCATGGGCGCCTACACGGCGTTCCTGGATCTGGCGCAAGGGCTCGCGAGCCCGGCGCTCGGAGTGATCGCCGGCGGCGCGCGACTGAACATGGCGTTTCTCGCGAGCGCCATGACCGTGCTCGGAGCCGCGCTGGTGGCGATGTGGCTGATGGCACACCCCACAACCTCAGAAGGATCCCCACCATGAGAATGCTCGCTGCAACCCTGTTTTCATTCTGCCTGTTCGCCCGCGCGGCCGCCGCTGGACAGCCGTCCATCGAAGGAGCAAATGCCATTTTAAAGCCGGAAGACGTCCGCGCCGTCGCTCCAGCACTCGAAGGCTATGCGCAAAAGTTCGTCGCCGGCGATCTGTGGAACAGACCGGGGCTTTCGCGCCGGGACCGCAGCATCGTCACCGTCGCCGCGCTGATCGCGCGCGATCGAACCGTCGAGCTTCCCTACTACCTGGCACTCGCGCTCGACAACGGCGTGAAGCCGTCGGAGATATCGGAGATCATCACGCACCTGGCGTTCTACACCGGCTGGGCGAATGCGATGGATGCGATTCCGCCGACGAGAGCGGTGTTCAGGAATCGCAACATCGGAGCGGATCAACTCCCCCCGGCTTCGGGGCCACAGCTGCCGCTCGACGAGGCTGCGGAGAAACAGCGGGCGACCCGCGTCGGCGAGGAGTTCGGGCAGGTCACGCCAAGCCTGGTCCAGTACACGACCGACGTGCTGTTCCGCGATCTCTGGCTCAGACCGGCGCTAGCGCCGCGCGACCGCAGCCTCGTCACCGTGAGCGCTCTGATCGCGACCGGCCAGGTCGCGCAGATCACCTACCATCTGAACCGTGCGATGGATAACGGGTTGACGCGGGAGGAAGCGGGCGAGGTACTCGGCCACCTCGCCTTCTACGCCGGCTGGCCCAACGCATTCTCCGCGGCGCCGGTCATCAAGGGCGTGATCGAGAAGCGGCCACACTGAGCGGAGACATGCCGTGATCACACGACGAGACGTACTCATCGCGGGTAGCGTAGCTCTCGCATTTTCGCAGGCGCGCGCGTTTGAAGCAACACAGGAGATTCGCATGGACATTGACATCAAGAGAAACGGATCGCGCCCCTCGCAGAAGGGCTCCCAGGACTGGTTCACTGGCACCGTGCGCGTCGACCCGCTATTCCAGGCCCCGGAGCCGGCCCGGGTCGGCGCCGGCCAGGTCACGTTCGAGCCCGGCGCCCGGACTGCGTGGCACACGCATCCGCTCGGTCAGACCCTCATCGTCACGGCCGGGCTCGGCTGGGTGCAGCGCGAGGGTGGCCCGGTCGAGGAAATCAGGCCCGGCGATGTCGTCTGGTTTCCGCCGGGACTGAAGCACTGGCATGGCGCGTCGCCGACGACGGCGATGACCCACATCGCCATTCAGGAATCGTCCGGAGGCAGGAATGTGGATTGGCTGGAGAAGGTGAGCGACGAACAGTATCGGAAATGATGCGAGAGCGCGGTACACTGCGCGCGACAAAGTCGAGAACGCGCGTATGGCAATTATCTTCATCACCGGCAGCACGGATGGCCTCGGCCGGGCGGCGGCGCAATCGCTCCTCGATCGGGGCCACCACGTCGTGCTGCACGCGCGTTCGGCCGATCGTGCTGCGGCCCTCGGCGGGCTCACTTCGCGCGCCCGGGGATTGGTGATCGGCGATCTCAGAAGCGCCGAGGAGACGCGGAGCATCGCCGACCAGGTCAACGCGATCGGGCGCATGGATGCGGTCATCCACAATGCCGGCGTCTACACGCGGCCGAGCCGCGGCGCGACGCCGGAAGGCCATGCGAAGACGCTGGCCATCAACACGCTTGCGCCGTTCATGCTGACGGCCCTGATCGCGCGGCCCGCCCGATTGATCTATCTCAGCAGCGGATTGCACCGCGGCGGAGAGGGCTCGCTCGACGACCTCGATTGGACCAAGCGGGCCTGGAATGCGGCCAAGGCCTATGCCGAGAGCAAGCTGCACGTCGTCGCGCTCGCCTACGCGCTGGCGCGGCGCTGGCCCAACGTCCTCTGCAACGCCGTCGATCCCGGTTGGGTGCGCACGAAGATGGGCGGCGCGGGCGCCCCGGTCGATATCGACACGGGGCAACGGACCCAGACCTGGCTGGCGGTGAGCGAGGATCACGCGGCGCGGGTGAGCGGACGCTACTGGCATCATCTCGAGCAGCAAGAGCCGGCCCGCGAGGCGACCGATCCGAGATTTCAGGACCAGCTCATCGGCCAATTGAGCGAGCTGACGGGCGTTGCGCTGCCGGAGGTGTAACGCACGATGTAATCCTCGTCATTGCGAGCGCAGCGAAGCAATCCAGAATCCCTCTGCGGAAAGACTCTGGATTGCTTCGTCGCAAGAGCTCCTCGCAATGACGGCGGAGAGCGGCATTTCACGCCGCGCGCTGTGGCCGCCAGGCCGTGTAGAGACCGATCAGTGTCCCGATGGCAACCAGCGCGGCGGCCAGCAGCACCTGCAATTCGCCATCGTCGGTGGGGCCGATGGACGACACCAGCCTGGTCACGATGAGGAACAGAATGCCCACCGCCGCCGCCGCACCCACGCCGAGATAAGCGAGCTCGCGCCTCAGGCTGCGGCCGAGCAGTCCGAGCGCCGTGAAATACATCGCGCAGGCGTTGGGATGAACGAACAAGGCAATGCGGGCATAGGGGCCATAGGCGTCGAACAAGGACTCGCATCGGCGCAGGGCCGCCTTCGAGGCCACCCGCTGCAGGAACGGCCGGAAGAAACGAGCCTGTCCGTAGCTGAGAACGGCGCCCAGGATGATGGCGAGCCACGCCGCGACAAAGACGGAGCCATCCACGGCCTTCGGACTGAGCGCCACGGACATCAGGATGAGGGCGGTGCCGGGAAAATAGCCGAAATACGGAAAGACCGCTTCCACCAGCACGCAGACGAACATGAAGGCCGGAAACCATGCCGACCCGGTCGCGCCATGGACGATGGCGTTCAAGTCGAACAGGCTCGTCCTGTAAAGTACGAGGTACATGCACATGGCGAGGGCAGCCAGCGCGTAGAACGGCAGCGCTCCCGACAAAAACCGTCTCATCCAATCATCAAGCTTTGTTTGGCGGAGACGACGGCCTCGCGCTGTTCCGGATCATGCTTTAGGCCAATGGGCTTGATGCTGTCGATGGCGCTCTTTGCCACGCAACCGCACCTGGGTTGGCGCACCCTACGAGATCGATAGAATCTCGATCTCCTGCGCGCCAGAGCCGACGACGTCGCCGACCGCCTTGCCCATCAGCGACCTCGCGACCGGCGCGACGAACGATATCGAGCCGGCCTTGGGATCGGCCTCGTCCTCGCCGACGATGCGGTAGGTCTGCACCCGGCCGTCGGCGCGACTGAAGCTCACGGTGCTGCCGAAGGCGACGATTTCGGTCGCGACAGGATCGGTCATCACCTGGGCCGTGCGCAAGCGTTCGGTGAGATAGCGGAGATCGCGCAGGGGCACGGCCGACTGCCGGCGCTTCTCGTTGACGTCCTCGATGGCTTGCGCGGCTTCGTAGGCCGCGCGCGCTTCGGCAAGCTGCGTCTGCAGCGCCTTGAAGCCTGCTTCCGTCACGAGGTTCGGATGCGGCGAGATCGGGCGGTCCGGCAACAGCGTCTCGGACGCAGTTTCGGCGCTCTCTTCCTTGGTGAAGGCGACGCTCAATTGAAGATCCTGTCGAACTGTTTCGTTGGCGACGCCGTGTGGCGCCGACGACCGAGACTATATCTCAAGTTCGACGAAACGGCGGAGCTTGAAGACGAGGTCCGGCACGGCCTGACGGAACCGGGTTGCGTTCTGGAAACTGGTCGAGAACGGCGCGAAGGTCAGCATCGCGTTCCAGTGCCGGTAACCATAGACCGTAACCGAAACGCCGGAGCTCGGGAAGTTTTCCAGCTTGCGCAGCTCGCCGAGCACGAGATCCGCGATTGCCTCCGCCGGCAGCAGGCGCTTGCCGTCCCGCGTGGTTGCGATTGGCTCGGGCGGCTCGGCCGGCCTGGTGGCCGCCGGCGCCGCATCGGGCGCGCGCTCGGCCTTGGCCGCGGCCGCATCGGACCTGGACCTCTCGACCGGCTCCACGGGATCGGCCGGCACAATCGGCGGAACCTCGGCGAGCGGCGGCGGTGCAACATGGTCTGCGCGCTTGTTGCCTCCCAGGATGCTGCTGATCATGGCCACAAGGCCGGCATCCTTCACCTCGTCACTCATCATTCCCCCCGGGTCGAATGATCGGCGGCACCACGTTCGCTCACGTCGCGCCGCCGTGCGATCCGTTACCGTTTGTCGAACGGAATGTACTGCTGGTACTGCTTGGGCACCGAGCTGCGGTAGCGCGCCGGCACGGTGCCGGTGTCGATCGAATGATCGATCTCCTGCTGCCGGGTCATCTTCTTCTTCGCCGGCTTCTTCGATGCGCTCTTCTTGCCGTCAGTGGGCTGGCTGGACGTGTCGGTGGTCGCGCTCGGCGCTGTCGTCGTCGCAGCCGGCGCAGTGCTTGTCGCGGCAGGCGCGGCGGTTCCGCCCGTGGCGGGAGCGCCCTGCGCCAGTGCGAGCGGCGATTGCACCATGAGCACCAGCGCTGCCGTCGCAGCCAGCAAATATGATTTCTGCATCAGAACCTCCAATATGCCTGATCCGAATGGGCCAGCGTAGGCCTCCGGCATCGACGCGTGCAAGTCCGTAGACAATAGGTCCTATCCCATGCCGGAACTGTGGTGGGGATCACATTACCGGCATGGCCTATCGTCTGACATCGCAGCGCGCGTCACTGCGCCGCCGCGCCCTCCTATGCGCGCGCCCCGAGGCCGGTCTCCTCCAGCCGCGTCGCGAACCAGCGCGACAGTGCCTCGTCGACGGCGCCGGAGACATAGACCTCCGACATCGTCACATGGGGCCTGTCCAGCACCAGCAGCAAGCCGATCCAATAGGGAAACCAGACATGGACGTCGGTCAGCGCCCGCAGCTTGTGCTGATCGTGATCGAGCGGCGTGTGATTGCTCGCCTTGCGAATTTCCACCGCGAGCAGATTGTTCGGGATCTCGCGCTGATGCACGACGACATCGGGGTAGATCGACTTGCCGAGATGGTCGTCGGTCGAGATGATGGTGCCGTGCGGCAGATGCAGCGTGCGTTCGCCGAGCCGGTCGTAATTGCAATCGACCGACCAGCCCGAAAACTGCTTTTCCAGATGCACGGCGAAGCGGTGCGTGACCGCCCGCTCGCCGACATCCTTCTCGAACAGGAAAGCCTCTTGGGCGTAGAAGTCCCGGAGCGCCGCGATCACCTTGTTCAGCTCGGTCTGCATCGTGCCTCCGGGCTCATGGCGCTCTGTCTGTTGCCGCCCTACATCTGAACTTCGATCAGCCGCGGGCCGGGCTCGGCGACGGCTTCCGCCAGCGCCTTGTTGAACTCGTCGGCGTTGGTGACGGCGCGGCCGGGCACGCCCATGCCCTTGGCCAGCGCCACGAAGTCCAGCGTCGGCCGGTCGAGGCGGAGCATGTCGTTGGCGCGCTGGCCGGGCTCGCCGGCGCCGACATTGTCGAACTCGCCGCGCAGGATCTGGTAGATGCGGTTGGCGAACACGATGGTGACGATGTCGAGGTTCTCGCGCGCCTGGGTCCACAGCGACTGGATCGTGTACATCGCGCTGCCGTCGCCGACCATGGTGATGACCTTGCGGTCCGGGCAGGCGATCGCCGCGCCGATCGACAGCGGGGTCGAGAAGCCGATCGAGCCGCCCATGTTCTGCAGCCAGTCGTGCGGGGCGGCCGCCGCCGTCGGCGGGAAGAAGCCGCGGCCGGTGGTGAGGGATTCGTCGACCATGATGGCGTTCTCGGGGATCGCACAGGCAATGGCCTGCGCGATCGAGGCGAAGGTGAGCGCGCCGGTCGGCTTGACCAGCTCCTGCAAAGCCTGCGGCTTGACGTCCCTGGTGCTGGCCTTCACGGCGCCGGCGAGCGCCTCGAGCGCTGCGACCGAATTCTCGCCCCAGGAGGTCATGCGATGCACCTCGCAGCCCTGCGGCTTGAGCATGCTCGGCTTGTTCGGATAGGCGAAGAACGCCACGGGA
Organism: Bradyrhizobium sp. USDA 372; assembly: GCF_053629095.1. Classification (NCBI taxonomy): domain Bacteria; kingdom Pseudomonadati; phylum Pseudomonadota; class Alphaproteobacteria; order Hyphomicrobiales; family Nitrobacteraceae; genus Bradyrhizobium; species Bradyrhizobium sp. USDA 372. The sequence continues at coordinate 2,738,504 of NZ_JBRJHR010000001.1, forward strand.
TCGTCGGACTCGACCAGCACGATATGACGGAATTTGGCCAGCATCGGCAGCGCGTTCTCGATCACGTAGTGGATGCGGTCGATCGAGAAACGGCCGCGGCCGCGCGCCATCTTCGGACGGAAGGTCGGGCCCATCACGGTGCAGCCGGTCTTGCCGGCGATGCGCTCGGCCAGCGCGAGGCCATGCTCGCTCAGCGCGCTGCCGGTCATCAGCAGCAGCGTGCCTTCGCCGTCGCCGTGCAGGATTCTTGCGGCCTGCTCGACCGCCTGCGGCGAATAGCTCGCGCGCTGCTGCTCGGCCGGAACCTCGGCAATGCCGTCGGCTTCGTTCCAGGCGGTATCGGCGGGCAGGATCAGGGTCGCGATCTGCGGCGGCGCGCTTTTGGCGGCGGCAATCGCGGCGGCGCCGTCGGCGGCGACCGATTTGGAATCCGGGGAGGTGCGGACCCAGGACGACATCGGCCGGGCCAGGCCTTCGATGTCGGAGGTCAGCGGCGCGTTGTAGCCGATGTGGTAGACGGCGTGCTGGCCGACGATGTTGACGATGCCGGAATTGGCCTTCTTGGCGTTGTGCAGATTGGCAAGGCCGTTGGCGAGGCCGGGACCGAGATGCAGCAGGGTCGAGGCAGGCGTGCCCTTCATGCGGAAATAGCCGTCGGCCGCACCCGTCACCACGCCTTCGAACAGGCCGAGCACGCAGCGCATGCCCGGGACACGGTCGAGCGCCGCGACGAAATGCATCTCGGAGGTGCCGGGATTGGTGAAGCAGACGTCCACCCCGCCCTTGACCATCGTCCGCACCAGGCTTTCCGCACCGTTCATTCTGTCTGCTCCCGCAACCGTCGTTTCCAGTAATCCGTTCGGTCAATCATTGTTCGCGCGGCCCGTCAAAGCAATAGCGGGCATTGCGGCCCTGCCCCGCGTGACGAGGCGCGGATTTGGCTAACGCTTTCCAGCAAATTGGCGCAGTTGCGATTTGGTAACGCCAGTCGTTAACGATGCGACCCTCACGGGCCCGTGGCTTGCGGAACGCGCGCAAATATGGCCTCTGGCTTCGGTTGAATCGTTTTTTTCTGGGGGAAATGATGATCCGGTTTTTTGCCGCACCGATGACCGCAATGGCGCTGTTGCTGGCTGGCGCAGCCGACGCATCCGCGGCGGGGATGATAGACTTCACGGGCACCAGTTCCACCGGCTATCTCGGCCACGGTGCGAGCCCGATTCCCCGCACCACCGTCATGTACAACGGCAATTACGCACCAGGCACGGTCGTGGTGAACACCTCCGAGCGGCGGCTCTACCTGGTGCTCGGGAACGGGCAGGCGCTGCGCTACGGCATCGGCGTCGGCCGCGACGGCTTCCGCTGGGGCGGGGTGCACAAGATCACCGCCAAGAAGGAATGGCCGGACTGGACGCCGCCGTCGCAGATGCTGGCGCGCCGGCCGGACCTGCCGCGCCACATGAAGGGCGGCGTCGAGAATCCGCTCGGCGCCCGCGCCATGTATCTGGGCTCGACGCTGTACCGCATCCACGGCTCCAATGAGCCGGAGACGATCGGTCAGGCCGTCTCCTCGGGCTGCTTCCGCATGACCAACGACGACGTCACCGACCTCTATAGCCGCGTCTCGATCGGCACCACGGTGGTGGTGCTGAACAACTGAAGCGCAATTGCCCGCACGCACGAGGTGCGCTCCCTCTCCCGCTTGCGGGAGAGGGTTGGGGAGAGGGTCTCTCCGCAACGGGACAATCCCCCAGAGGAAAGAACCCTCACCCGCCGCTACGCGGCGACCTCTCCCGCAAGCGGGAGAGGTTGAGGAGGGCCCGACGACGGCCGGAACCCGCAGGGCGCGTGAATTTGCGGTCTTGTGCGCGGGGCGCGAATGCGGCAGCGTCGCAGGACGATGAGCGCATCTGTCCCGCCCTCGCCCGGCCTTCGCTTCGCCCTGCTGGTGCTCGTGACGCTCACCTGTGCGCCTGACACCGCTACCATGGCTGCGGCCGGCGAGCTGCCGGCGATCTCCTCGCGCCAGCGCGCCGAGAAGAAGAGCTTCACCGACGGCGAGATCGTCGACGGCTTCCTGAAGACGGCGTTCGGCGCCGAATACCATCTTGCCGGCCGCGTCGACCGCATCCGCAAGTTCGACGGGCCGGTGCGCGTCTACGCCGAGAGCGACCGCGCCGATCGCAAGACGCAGCTCGCCAAGGTCGTGGCCGACATCGGCAAGCGCGTGCAGCATCTCGACATCGCCATGATCGAGACCAACGAAGCGGCGAACGTGCGCGTGAAGCTGGTGCGCGACCGCGATCTCTTCCGCACCATCTCGAGCTTCTACGGCGCCGAGAAGGCGCGCGAGATCCGCTCCTCGCTCGATCCGCAATGCCTGTCCGGCTTCCGCAAGAACGACAATTTCGAGATCGAGCATTCCGACGTCATCCTCACCGTCGACAACGGCGATTTCACCTTCCTCGACTGCGCCTATGAGGAGCTGCTGCAATCGCTCGGGCCGATCAACGACACCACGAGCGTGCCGTGGACCATGTTCAACGACAACGTCTCGATGGGCTATTTCGACGTCTACGACCAGTACATCCTCAACCTGCTGTACGATCCCCGCATCAAGGCGGGCATGACCGTGGCGGAGGTCAAGGCGGTGCTGCCCGCCGTGCTCAAGGACGTGCGCGCCTGGGTGAAGCGGGTGAATGACCTGAAGGAGTGAAGCGCACTGCCCTCCCCTTGCAAGGGAGGGCAGTCGCATTTGAGAGCTTTTTCCCTGCGGCCATCCTTCGAGACGCCCGCTTTGGGCGGGCTCCTCAGGATGAGGGCGGAGTGCGCGGCAGCAGTGTCAACGAGCACTGACGCTGATTAACCTCATCCTCAGAAGACCTCGCGTTCACCCTCGATCGCGCCTCACGCCTTCTTGGCCTTCGTCATCAGGAACTGCTGGCGCATCACGTTGTTGCCGGCGTCGAAATACTCCGAGATCAACGCCTCGAACTCGGCACGGAAGCTGCTGAGCTTGTCCGGCTCGTCCTTGTACTGGGCGACGAGCTTGATCAACGGCCCGATCGTCGCTTCCATGGTGCGGCGGAAATGCTGCGGGCTGAGCGTGGACGGCGTCATCATGTCCATCTCGAACGAGATTTCCTTCGCCTTCCCCGCGAGACGCTCGGCGACGATTTTCGGATCGCCCCACAACGCCGGTGATGCGACGCCCTCGGGTGGCGGCAGATGGCGGCCGACCAGCGCGAACATGCGGCCGACATAGAGATGCGGCGGCCAGGTGGAGAAGGCGATGGTGCCGCCGGGCTTCAGCACGCGCAGCATCTCGCCGATCGCGACGTCCGGACGCGGCGCGAACATGTGGCCGAACTGGCTGAGCACCACGTCGAACTCGCTGTCGCCATAGGGCAGGCTCTCGGCGTCGCCGTCGACGAAGTCGACATCGAGATTCGCCAGCCCTGCGTGCTCGCGGGCGCGCTCGATCAGAACCGGCGAGAGGTCGAGACCCCTGACCTTCGCACCGCGGCGCGCGGCCGTGATCGCGACAACGCCGGTGCCGCATCCGACGTCGAGCAGCTTTTGGCCGGCGGCAATGCCGGCAAAACCGACCAGCTTGGCCGCGGTCGGAGTCGTGAAAACCTCCATCGGCGTGAACAGCGACCAAGCTTCCTTCTGGATGGCCTTGAAACCTGCAAACGGATCCTGCGCGGTCATGGAACTCTCCCTTTGCGTGAGCTCAACCTTCATGAGGCTGGCGACGCACACCGAAGGTTCAACGCGTTAGCGTGGCTCCGCGGCACAAGGGCTCTATTGCACGAGATCGGCGACAGTGGTCGCGGCTTTCAGGCCCGTGCCGGTGAGAACAGCGACCGTGGTCTCGTTCGCTCTGATGGCCCCGGCAGCCGCGAGCTTGTCCAGGGCCGCAGCTGCGCTGGCGCTGGTCGGCTCGGCGAACAGGCCTTGCCGCGCGAGGCGGCGCAGGGCGGCGACGATCTCGTCCTCGGTGAGCGCGATGGTGCCGCCGCCGCTCTCGCGCAAGGCGGCGACGATCTCGCGCAGGCGCAGGGGAGACTTGATCGCGGTGCCCTCCGCGACGGTCTTGCTCACCTCGCGCGCGACCGGCGTATCGACGCCGGCCTTGAAGCTTGCATCGATCGGCGAGCAGTTGAGCGGCTGCGCCGCGAACAGGCGCGGCAGCTTCGAGATCTGCCCGGCCTTCAACAGCTCGCGGAAGCCGAAGGCGCAACCGAGGAGACTGCTGCCGGCGCCGACGGGAACGATGACGTTGTCGGGCGCGCGGAAGCCGAGATCTTCCCAGATCTCGTAGGCCAGCGACTTGGTGCCTTCGAGGAAGAACGGCTGCCAATTGTGGCTGGCGTAGAAGGTCTGGCTCGACTGGCGGATGGCCTCGGCTTCGGATTCCTCGCGCGGGCCCTCCACGAGTTGCACGCTCGCGCCGTAGGCGCGGACCTGCGCGATCTTCGCCGGCGACGTGGAGGCGGGCGCCAGAATCTTGACGCGCATGCCGCCGGCCGCACCCAAGCCGGCCATCGATGAGCCGCCGTTGCCGGAGGAATCCTCCAGAATGGCGTCGATACCGATCTGCCGCAGGAAGGACAGCATCACCGCCGAGCCGCGATCCTTGAAGCTGCCGGTCGGGTTGAACCATTCGAGCTTGAACAGCGGGCGCAGAGCGCCCCATTCCTGCTGGACCAGCGGCGTGCAACCCTCGCCGAGCGTGATCGGGGTCTTGATCTCGACCGGCAGCGCCGCCCGATAGCGCCAGAGCGACCGCGTCCGGCCATCGATGTCCTGGCGCGAGATGCCCGCCCCCGGCGTCACCAGCAGCGGCGTGCGCTCGTCCGAGCACCAGCGCGGCTGGTCCAGGGGATAGAGCTTTCCGTTGCGGGGATCGATGTAGCTGGCGGCAGGCATGGCAGTCTCCAAGGCAGGGAAAGCGCGGTGCGCCGAACTTGAAGCCCGCCGCACGAAGCAACACCTCCTTGAAAACACGAAAAACAGAACTATTTCAATTCCTTAAACTGGCCTCCCGAGCGCGGCGGCAAGCTCGATGAGGCGCGGCATCGGATGCCGGCACGCCTGACGGCCCTCCCGATGCCCGGAATTTGGCCGCGAGCGGCCCCTGCGCCCTGCCACGATTAACTTGTCTGTCGTCACCGGCCGCTACAATATGTTGGATTGAGCTTGCGCCGCCGGTTCGGCGTCGCAAGCGAGCCAGGCCCGTCCGAGCGGCGGGCCGTTGGCTTTTTGGGAGCCTGGACATGAGCCGTGCCAACCGTACCGACCACATCCGCCTGACCTCCCATCCGGAGCCGGGCAGGAAGGCCGCCTTTCCGATCCATTGGGGCGCCACTGATGCGCGCGCCCGCGGGCCGATCATCGGCACGGTATCGCGCGCCGGAGACCGTAACGTGATCGGTAGCCATGGCGGCTCCTATGCGATGTACCGGGCGCTCGCGGTCTCCGCCGGCGCGCTCGATCCGATTCGAAGGCCCGATCTCACCAACACCTTTCCGGCCGCGACCATCGGCCCGTTCCCGCAATGGAGCGATCCCACGAAAATCGTCGCGCTCGATCCCTGGGGGCACCTGGTCGCCGAGAATTTTCGCAAGGAGATCGCCGAGGGCGCGGACATCCGCCCGAGCATCGCAGTGACGCGGGCGCGGCTCGACCTGCCCGAGATCCGTGAAGCGATCGCCGCAAAGCGGCTCCGCGCCGACGGCGAGGTCGTGCACGCCAATGGCAGCGTCTCGGTGGTGAAGATCGCGATCGATCCGGTGTGGTACCTGCCGGGCCTTGCGGCGCGCTTTGGCACCGGCGAGACCGAACTGCGGCGCACGCTGTTCGAGCAGACTGCCGGCATGTTCCCCGAACTCGTCACGCGATCGGACATGAAGGTGTTCCTGCCGCCGATCGGCGGCACTACGGTCTATCTGTTCGGCGACGTGACAAAACTGCCGGACCATCGCACCAGGATCACCTGCCGCGTGCATGACGAATGCAACGGCTCCGACGTGTTCGGCTCCGACATCTGCACCTGCCGGCCCTATCTGATCCACGGCATTGAGGAATCCGCGCGCGGCGCGCAGGAGGGCGGGCTCGGGCTCGTCATCTACAACCGGAAAGAGGGCCGCGCGCTCGGCGAGGTCACCAAATTCCTGGTCTACAATGCGCGCAAGCGGCAGGAGGACGGCGATGCGGCCGCCGCCTATTTCGAGCGCACCGAGTGCGTGGCCGGCGTCCAGGACGCGCGCTTCCAGCAATTGATGCCGGATACGATCCACTGGCTCGGCCTCAAGCGCATCGACCGTTTCCTGTCGATGAGCGACATGAAATACGATGCGCTGACCTCGCAAGGCATCGACATCGTCGAGCGCGTGCCGATCCCGCTGGAGCTGATTCCGGCCGATGCTCATGTCGAGATCGCCGCGAAGAAAGCTGCCGGCTATTACTCCACCGACATCGCGCCGGAGAAGGACGTCAACGGCGTGGTCGGGCGTTCGCTGGAAAAATACTGATCGCGATGGCGGACGCTTTGGAATCACAGGCGCGCGCACTGCTCACCGCAAAGGCGGTTCGCGCGCGCGCCGGGCAGATACTCGAGCTCGGCCTTGCCGGCGGGCTCACCCATTTCACCGTTGATCTCGACCGCATGGATGGCGTTGCCGATGCCGTGCTCGCGGTGACACGTAAAGCCTATCCGACGCTCGACATTCCGTTCCATGCGCGCTGGCGGCACTTCGTGCTCGGCGGCGTCGACCGCTGGGCCCGGCTTGCCGATGCTGCGTCCTGGCCGGATCGCGCGGCGCGGGCGCGCGCCGAGTTCGACCTCGCCATCGTCAGCGTGCTGCTCGACGCCGGCGCCGGCGCGGCGTGGCGCTATCGCGACGCCGTGACGGGAGCAGAAGTAGGCCGATCGGAAGGGCTTGCGATCGCGAGCCTCGACATGTTCGCGAGCGGGCTGTTTTCGCACGATGCCAGGGCGCCGTTCAGGGCCGATGCGGATGTGCTCGCAAGACTGCCCCTCGCCTCCATCGCCTCCGCCTTTCAGGTGAGCGACGTCAACCCGCTGCTCGGCCTGGAGGGACGCACCGACCTGCTGCGTCGTCTGGGCAAGCAGGTCTCGGAGCGTGCGGACGTGTTCGGCTTGCACGATACGCCGCGGCCGGGCGGGCTGTTCGATCATATCGCGGCGCGGGCGATCGGCGGCACTGTTGCTGCGCCCGCGATCCTGTCCGCGGTGCTGAACCAGCTCGGGCCGATCTGGCCGTCGCGGCTCGAGCTCGCGGGCGTCCCGCTCGGCGATTGCTGGCGCCATCCTGCGATCAAGGCGGACGACGGCACTGCGGGCCTCGTGCCGCTGCACAAACTATCGCAATGGCTGAGCTATTCGCTGATCGAGCCGCTGCAGCGCGCCGGCTTCGAGGTGACCGACATCGACGGCCTGACCGGGCTTGCCGAATATCGCAATGGCGGCCTGTTCGTCGACCATGAGGTGCTGCGCCTGCGCGAAGCCGCGGATGCCGAGCGCGCGCATGCGGTGGACTCGCTGCTCGTCGTGGAGTGGCGCGCGCTGACCGTTGCTCTGCTGGATCGCCTTGCCGAACTGGTTCGCGTCAAGCTCGGCCGTACGTCCGAGACATTGCCGCTCGCCAGCATTCTCGAAGGCGGCACCTGGGCCGCCGGCCGCGCCATCGCCTTTGCACGCCGCCGCGATGGATCGCCGCCGCTCAAGGTGATCAGCGACGGCACGGTGTTTTAGAGAATGGATAGAGATTTTCGACCACGCGCGTCATTGCGAGCGCAGCCAAGCAATCCAGTGTCCGACCGCGGAGGGATCCTGCATTGCTTCGCTGCGCTCGCAACGACGCCTCGGTGAAATTTCAGGAGCATCTCATTATGGAAGGCGTCACGATCGTCGATCATCCGCTGGTGCAGCACAAGCTGACGCTGGTGCGGGACAAGTCCATCTCGACCAAGTCGTTCCGCGAGCTGATCAAGGAGATCGGCATGCTGCTGTGCTACGAGGTGACGCGCGACCTACCGCTCGCCGACACCGTCATCGAGACGCCGCTGGCGACGATGCATTCGGCCAAGATCGCCGGCAAGAAGCTGGTGTTCGTGCCGATGCTGCGCGCTGGCACCACCTTCGTCGACGGCATGATGGACCTGGTGCCGACCGCTCGCGTCGCCCATATCGGCCTCTACCGCGAGCCGCACAGCTTCGCGGCGGTGGAGTATTTCTTCAAATCGCCCTCTGACCTCGGCGAGCGCCTCGCCATCGTGGTGACGCCGGTGGTCGCCACCGCCAACACCGCCGTCGCCGCCATCGACCGGCTGAAGGAGCGCGGCGCCAGGGACATCCGCCTTGCCTGCCTGATCGCAGCTCCTGAAGGGCTCGAGCGGCTGCGCGGATTGCATCCGGACGTGCCGATCTGGACCGCGGCGGTGGATGAAGGGCTCGACGACAACGGGTTCATCCTGCCGGGCCTCGGCGATGCCGGCGACCGCGCCTACGGAACGCGGTAAGCGCTGCGCGCGCTTTAGGAACAGCTTCCATCGCGCGAGGTTCTCCTGCTCTAGCATGGAGAGCACGATGACCTATCAGAATGATGACCGCAGGGCCGACAGAGCGCGCCGCAACAGCCCGGTGGCCTGGGCGATCGGCGCGATCTTCGTGATCGCCGTGGTCGCCGCCGTCTTCTTCTACAACGGACGCGAGGTGGGTCCGCAGGCGACGTCGACCAATCCGAACAACGCGCCGAGCGTCACGACCGGATCGAATCCACCTGCCGCGCCGGCGAAGTGATGCGCTGAGAGCGGGCCCTCACACCTTCCCACTGCCGCAAATGCCCTTCAGCGCCTGCCACTCCTTGTCGGTCAGCAGCGGTGGGCCGCTGACGGGCCGATCCTCCGTCGTCATGCGCGCGAGGCGGTCCTCGGTCAGCGGATGGCTGGCAAGAATCGTGGCGAGCGAGGAGCCGCCTTCCTTGCCGGTGATGCGGAACATCAATTGGGCCGCAGGTTTCGGCGAACGGCCGAGCGCATGCATTGTCTCGATCGCGAAGGTGTCGGCGCCGGTCTCGGCTTCGCGCGAATAGGAGGCCTCGACCAGGCTGCGCGAGGCGAAGATCACGGCCGATGAGCCGGTGATGTCGCCGAACAACAGGCCGATCAGGAACGAGGTGCCGCCGTTATAGATCAGGCCGCGCATGTTGTCGTGATGCTTGAGATGGCCGAGCTCGTGGGCGAGGATGCCGGCAAGCTCGTCGGGATTCTCGGCCTTGTCGAGCAGGCCCTTCAGCACGAACACCTTGCCGCCGGGCAGCGCGAAGGCATTCGGCACCGCGGTCGGCAGCACGCCGGCCGTCATGGTATCGTCGAGGCCGGCCGCATCGCGCAGGCGGTTGACGAGCTTCGTGAAGGCGGCCTTGCCCGCGGGGTCTTCGCAGACGCTGCGGCCGAAAATGGTCTTCATCTGGACCTCGGCGGCATCGCCAATGCGCCGTTCCACGGGCTTGGGCACCAGCGGCGCGAGCCGGTCAGCGGCGAGCGGCACGCCGAACAGGACGACGCAGACGATGGAGACGGCGGCGGCAACCGACCAGCCCACGATCTTGGCGACACCGCGGCGCGTCGTCTGGTGCTCGTCGAGACGCGTGCAGCGGGCGACCACCTCGGCGGCGAGCGCGGCATCGCGGATCTCCAGCCGGGCCAGAGGCGGTGCTGACGTCGCAGCCAGGCGCAGGATTCCAGGGGGACCGTCGGAGCGGCGAATGTCGGCATAGGCCCAGCGAACGGGCGTCGCGCCGTCCTCGGCGATCTCGAGCGCATCGCCGAGGATCAGCGTCACTTGCCGTCTGCGGCTCGAGACGCCGTCGAAGAAGATGGTCGGCTTGGCCGACTGCGCCGGGGTCTCGGCAAACACGTCACTCACAGCTCAGAATCCCGCGACATCGAGTCCGTCGGCAAAGCCTTCGCCGAGCGCGCTGGCAAGCTGACCGCTGCCGCGCACGTCCGCCGCGGTCCCGATGTTGTGCACCTCGACGGTCTCCAGCACCTTGGCCCAGAGATCGCGCTGAAGATAGACGCGCATGACGATGTTGATGGCAAGGGCGAGCGCGAAATAGCCGATCACCATCATCGCCACCATCGGGATGCTCTTCGTCGCATTGTCGCCGGCGAAGATCTCCTCGGCCGGAACGCCGGTCAGCGTGACGACGAGCAAGGCGCTGCCGCCCATATAGGCCGCGAACGCGACCGTGAGCAGCATCCACCAGCCGATCACTTTCCAGTACAGGCCGTAGAAGGCGTCGTGCGGCAGGTTCGAGGACAGGCCGACACCGCCGATCCGGATGCCGTCGAGCCACCAGCGCCATTCGCGCGCCTTGAACTCGGCGTAGAAGAACGGTGCGAGCGGGAAGATGAAGAGTGCGATCGGGCTGAGCAGCCATAGCCACCAGCCGCGCTTGAAGAAGGTCCAGCCGTCGCCTTCGAAGTCGCCGCGGAGATCGCCGTAATGGGTGTGCCGCATCTTGTAGCGTTCGAGCGCAGCCTCGCGCCAGGGCAGCGCCAGGCCGAGCGTCAGGAATACCAGCAAGCCCCACAGCATGGCGCGAAACGCGTAGGCCCAGCCCGAGCCGTCCATCCAGAAGCGGACGCCGCGCCAGACCGTGCGCGTCAGGCGGTAGCGCCGCGCGCGAAAAATCGCGAACTGGCCGAAGGCGTAGAAGGCGATGAACAGCGGCGTCGAGGCGAAGCCTTGCCAGCGCTCGAACTCGATGCCAACGAGAAAATAGGCGAGATAGATCGGCACCAGGATCGCGAGCGCGAACAGGAAGCCGACCAGGAGCTCCCTGGCCCGCCCGGTGTATTCGGCCGCATCACCGTCGATCGCGGTGTGCGTCCACAGATGACGGCGGATGTCGGTGACGAGCCAGAACCGGTAGAAGCCGAAGGTGACCAGCTCCAGCAAGGCACCCTTGGTGACCAGTTTGCGGAACTCGGAGCGATTGCCGGAGAAATCGACCCGCGTCGGCGGCAGCGGCGGGGGTAAGGGTTCGGACCCGATCGGGGTCCATTGCATGTCGTTCACGGCAGCAACCTCGGGATGCGGATCTGTTCCGGTCAAACTATAGATCAGAGGTTAGTCGATCCCCAAGATGGGCGGGTTCGATTCAGCTCGATTCCGGTCGGTTTCTGCCATGCTTCCACGACAAAACGGTGTGCGGGGGATCACGCTCGTCGATGTCCCGTAGCCTGGATGGAGCGACGCGCAATCCAGGACAGCGGCAGCGGCACGATTCCCGGATTTCGCTTGCGCTCCATCCAGGCTACGCGCTTCCATTCGGCCTACGCTCAAGGGTTGGATGTGGCAAAACTCTCCCTTGCCCCGGCGCAGACAACCGGCTGTAATTGCAAATCAAATACCGCAGCGCAGAATTCAACGACGCGCGGTTCATACCCAGGGAGAACGGTCATGCACGGGACCATCGAAAGCGCGGCCAAGCTCGACGCATTGCGCGCGCGCGCAACGTCGCTGCCGCTGGAGCAATTCGATCCGGGCGACCCTGAGTTGTTCAGGACCGATACGTTCTGGCCCTATTTCGATCGGCTGCGCCGGGAAGATCCCGTGCACTATTGCAAGGACTCGATGTTCGGGCCGTACTGGTCGGTGACGCGCTACAACGACATCATGGAGATCGAGACCAACCATGCGGTGTTCTCCTCCGCTTCCTCGCTCGGCGGCATCACCATCCGCGACATCGATCCGGATCTGCGCCGCGAGAGTTTCATTTCGATGGATCCGCCGCGCCATGCAGCCCAGCGCAAGACCGTGGCGCCGATGTTCACGCCGACGCACCTGGACAATCTCGCCATCAACATCCGCAAGCGCTCGGCCGAGTGCCTGGACAATCTGCCCCGCGGCGAGGTGTTCGACTGGGTCGACCGCGTCTCGATCGAGCTCACGACGCAGATGCTGGCGGTGCTGTTCGACTTCCCCTGGGAGGACCGCCGCAAGCTGACGCGCTGGTCGGACGTCGCCACCACGATTCCCGGCCCCGACGGTCTCGTCGCGACCGAGGACGAGCGGCAGGCCGAACTCGCCGAATGCGCCGCCTACTTCTCCCGCCTTTGGAAGGAGCGCATCGAACAGCCGCCGAAGAGCGACCTGCTGTCGATGATGGCGCATGGCACTGCTACGCGCGACATGGATGCAAAGAACTTCCTCGGCAATCTCGTTCTGTTGATCGTCGGCGGCAATGACACCACCCGCAACACCATGTCGGGCTCGCTTCTCGCGCTGAGCCAGCATCCCGACCAATATCGCAAGCTGCGCGAGAACCCTGATCTGCTCGACAGCTTCGTGCCGGAGGTGATCCGCTGGCAGACGCCGCTGGCGCATATGCGCCGCACGGCGCTCTCCGACTTCGAGTTCCGCGGCAAGCAGATCAAGAAGGGTGACAAGGTCGTGATGTGGTACGTCTCGGGCAACCGCGACGAGGAGGCGATCGACAAGCCTTACGAATTCATCATCGATCGCGCGCGCCCACGCACCCACCTGTCCTTCGGCTTCGGCATTCACCGTTGCGTGGGCCTGCGGCTTGCCGAGCTTCAGCTCAAGATTATTTGGGAGGAAATTCTCAAGCGATTCGACCATATTGACGTGGTCGGCGAACCCACGCGGGTCTATTCGAGTTTCGTGAAGGGTATCGAGACGCTGCCGGTGAAGATTGCGGCGTGAGTCGAACGCAACTGGAGCCACGATCATGAACATCCAAGCGCCGGTCAAATCCGACAAGGCCGAACGCGTGCGCAGGGCCCGCGAGGAGGCCTATGCGACGCCGTTGTCGCAGTTCCACCCCGGCGCGCCCCGGTTGTTCCAGGACGATACGCTGTGGCCCTGGTTCGAGCGGCTGCGCAACGAAGAGCCGGTGCATTACTGCACCAATGCGCCGATCGAGCCGTACTGGTCGGTGGTGAAATACAACGACATCATACATGTCGACACCAATCACGGCATCTTCTCATCGGACTCCAAGCTCGGCGGCATCTCGATCCGCGACGTGCCGGAAGGCTACGACTATCCGAGCTTCATCGCGATGGACCAGCCCCGGCATTCGGCGCAGCGCAAGACGGTATCGCCGATGTTCACGCCGACACATCTGGACGAGCTGGCCAAACTCATTCGGCAGCGCTCGCAGACCGTGCTGGACAATCTGCCGCGCAACGAGACCTTCAACTTCGTCGAGCGGGTCTCGATCGAGCTGACCACGCAGATGCTGGCGACCCTGTTCGACTTCCCCTGGGAAGAGCGGCGCAAGCTGACGCGCTGGTCGGACGTCTCGACCGCGCTGCCCAAGAGCGGCATCGTCGCCAGCGCCGAAGAGCGCCGCCGCGAGATGGACGAGTGCTACGCCTACATGTCCAAGCTCTGGAACGAGCGCGTCAACTCGGCGCCGCGCAACGATCTATTGTCGCTGATGGCCCACAACGAGGCCACGCGGCACATGGACCCCGACAACCTCATGGGCAACATCATCCTGCTCATCGTCGGCGGCAACGACACCACGCGCAACACCATGACCGGCTCGGTGCTGGCGCTGAACGAGAATCCCGAACAATACGACAAGCTGCGCGCCAACCCGGAGCTGATCGATTCCATGGTGCCGGAGGTGATCCGCTGGCAGACGCCGCTGGCGCATATGCGGCGCACGGCGCTTGCCGATACCGAGATCGGCGGCAAGCACATCAGGAAGGGCGACCGCGTCGTGATGTGGTACGTCTCCGGCAACCGCGACGAGGAGATGTTCGAGAAGCCGAACGAGTTCATCATCGACCGCCCGCGCCCGCGCACGCACCTGTCCTTCGGCTTCGGCATCCACCGCTGCGTCGGCATGCGCCTTGCCGAGCTGCAGCTACGGATCATCTGGGAGGAGATGCTGAAGCGGTTCGACCGCATCGAGGTGGTCGGCGAGCCGAAGCGGATCTATTCGAGCTTCATCAAGGGATATGAGACGCTGCCGGTGAGGATACCGGGGTAGGCGCCGCTCTGCGGAGTTCTTTGAGGCAAGGCGCCTCTCCAAAACTCCGCTGTCATGCCCCGCGAAGGCGGGGCATCCAGTACGCCGCGGCTTCTCGGTTCAAGCACTGCTGTCTCTGGAATACTGGATTGCCCGCCTTCGCGGGCAATGACACCGAGGGTGGGGCTAGGAGCACGTCGTCCCTAACGCTCGGCTATCACACCTCCCCCAGCTATAAAATTCCGGCATGACAGCTCGCGCCAGATGCGAAGGCAAGTCGGCGCCTGGCTGTTCTACCACACGCCATCTAACTCAACTTGATGTCCCACACGCCGTCCTTGCGGCAGGCGGCGACCTCCTCGCGCAACAGCGCGGTGATGGCGAGCGAGGCCGTCGAGGCCGGGCGGTCGATTGGAGAAGCAAAGATGAGCTCGCGCGTCATCGGCTTGGATACGGGGGCGGTTTCCAGCCGCCCGTCCGCGACCTCGCCGTGGACCGAGGACGGCGGCAGCAGCGCGAAGCCGAGGCCCTCCTCGACCAGGCTGGTCAGCACGCGGAACGAATCCGCCTCCAGCTGGACGTCGAGCTTGATCTTGCGCTGGGCCGCGGCGTGCTCGATCAGCGCGCGGAGGCCGTGGGAATGAGAGGGCAGCACCAGCCGCTGCCGCAGCAGCCAGCCGATGTCGACATTCTTCTTCCGCGCCAGCCCGCAGCCGCGCGGGCCGACCGCGACGATGTTGTCGCGCCCCAGGCTCTGCACGTTGAGATGCAGATCGGCCGAGCGGCCGTAGAGGATGGCGAGGTCCATCTCGCCACGATGCAGCCATTCGACCAGATGGCCGCTGTAGCTTTCGACGATGCGCAGCGAGATGCCGGGAAATTTTTCGACGCAGCGCCGTGCGAAGCGCGCCGACAGCACGCAGCTCACGGTCGGAACGAGGCCGAGCACGACCTGACCCGAGGGCGGCCCCTTGGCCGACTGGATATCGTCGCGGATCTGGTCGATCTGCCGCACGATGCCGGAGGTGCGCGCGAGCAGGAGGCGGCCGGCCTCGGTCAGCACCATGCCGCGGCCGTTGCGCGTGAAGAGTTCAGTGCGCAGCTCGTGTTCCAGCAGCTTGATCTGCCGGGAGAGCGCCGGCTGCGCCACGCGCAAGGTGTCGGAGGCCTTGGACAGGCTGCCGAGCTCCGCCACGCAACTGAAGGTCCTGAGCTGCCGGAAATCCATGCTTGCCAATCCTGGAAGGCTACTCCATACGCTATAACAAATGAGCATAGGGGGCGGGCATTGTTTTCACAACGCCCGTGGGTTGGCCGGCGTTATCTTAACTGCCGCTAAGAATTGGAAACGCCATGAGTCAAGAACACCACACCGAAGATTACGCCGACATCCGCGAGGCCGTTGCCAAACTCTGCGCGCAGTTCCCCGGGGAATACTGGCGCAAGCTCGATCGCGAGATGGCCTACCCCAAGGCGTTCGTCGATGCGCTGACCGAGGCCGGCTATCTCTCGGTGCTGATCCCCGAGGAATACGGCGGCGCGGGCCTGAAGCTGTCGGCGGCCGCGGCGATCCTGGAGGAGATCCAGCGCGCGGGCTGCAACGGCGGCGGCTGTCACGCCCAGATGTACACGATGGGCACGGTGCTGCGGCACGGCAATGCCGAGCAGAAGGCAAAATACCTGCCGAAGATCGCGAGCGGCGAATTGCGCCTGCAGGCGTTCGGCGTCACCGAGCCGACCA
Organism: Bradyrhizobium sp. USDA 372; assembly: GCF_053629095.1. Taxonomy (NCBI): domain Bacteria; kingdom Pseudomonadati; phylum Pseudomonadota; class Alphaproteobacteria; order Hyphomicrobiales; family Nitrobacteraceae; genus Bradyrhizobium; species Bradyrhizobium sp. USDA 372. Next base: position 2,754,290 of record NZ_JBRJHR010000001.1, read on the forward strand.
GCGGCACCGACACCTCCTCGCTGAAGACGTTCGCGCGCAAGGACGGCAACGACAGCTACATCGTCAACGGCCAGAAGATCTGGACCAGCCGCGCCGAGCATTCCGACCTGATGGTGCTGCTGGCGCGCACCACGCCGAAGGATCAGGTCAAGAAGCGCACCGATGGCCTTTCGGTTTTCATCGTCGACATGCGCGAGGCCAAGAGCAACGGCCTCGAGATCCGCCCGATCCGCACCATGATGAACCACGCCACCACCGAAGTGTTCTTCACCGATATGAGGGTGCCGGCGGAGAATTTGATCGGTGAGGAAGGCAAGGGCTTTCGCTACATCCTGTCCGGCATGAATGCCGAGCGCATCCTGATCGCGGCCGAATGCGTCGGCGACGCCAAGTGGTTCATCGCGAAGGCGACGAACTACGCCAAGGAGCGCGCCGTGTTCGGCCGGCCGATCGGCCAGAATCAGGGCATCCAGTTTCCGATCGCCAAGGCCTATGCTTCGATGCGTGCCGCCGAACTGATGGTGAAGGAAGCCACGCGCAAATATGAAGCCGGGCTCGATTGCGGCGCGGAGGCCAACATGGCCAAGATGCTGGCGGCGGATGCGTCCTGGGAAGCGGCGAATGCCTGCATCCAGACCCATGGCGGCTTCGGCTTTGCCGAGGAATACGACGTCGAGCGCAAGTTCCGCGAGACGCGGCTCTATCAGGTGGCGCCGATCTCGACCAACCTCGTGCTGTCCTTCGTCGCCGAGCACGTGCTCGGCATGCCGCGCTCGTACTGAGGTCGGGCCATGGGAGCACTTGACGGGATCAGGGTGATTGCGGTCGAGCAGGCGGTGGCGGCGCCGTTCTGCTCATCGCGCCTGGCGGATGCCGGCGCGGAGGTGATCAAGATCGAGCGGCCCGAAGGCGACTTCGCCCGCGGCTATGACGCGGCGGCCAAGGGCCAGAGCAGCTATTTCGTCTGGCTCAACCGCGGCAAGCAATCAGCTGTGGTCGATCTCACGACAAAGGAAGGCCGCGCCGAGCTGGAGAAGCTGATCGCGGGTGCCGACGTCCTGATCCAGAACTTGAAGCCGGGCTCGATGGACAAGCTCGGCTTCTCGCGCGAGCGGCTGCTGAAGGACTATCCAAAGCTGATCTCGTGCACAATTACCGGCTATGGCGACGAGGGCCCCTACGCCCATCGCAAGGCCTATGATCTCCTGATCCAGGCCGAGAGCGGCCTTGCCTCGATCACCGGCAATCCCGACGGCGCCTCGCGCGTCGGCATGTCGATCGTGGACGTCGCGACCGGCGCCACCGCGCATGCGGCGATCCTGGAGGCGCTGATCGCGCGCGGGCGCAGCGGCAAGGGCGCCGACATCCGCATCTCCATGTTCGACGTGATGGCGGACTGGTGCACCGTGCCGCTGCTTAATGCCGAGGCCGGCAATCCGCCCAAGCGCATGGGCCTGCGCCATCCCTCGATCGCGCCCTATGGCGTGTTCACCTCCAGGGACGGCAAGGACATATTGATCTCGATCCAGAGCGAGCGCGAGTGGAAGACGCTGTGCGCCAAGGTGCTCGACCACCCGGACCTGCCGGCCGATCCCCGCGTCGCCAACATGGTCGAGCGCGTGCGTAACCGGGATTTCACCGACAAGACCGTGGCCGACATCTTCGGCAGGATGACGCGCGATGAGCTGTTGAAGCGGCTGTCGGACGCCGACATCGCCTTTGCCGAGGTCAACACCATGGCCGACCTCACCAGCCATCCGCATCTGCGCCGCATCGAGGTCGACACGCCGAACGGCCGCGTCAGCTATCCCGCGCCGGCGCCGATCGTCGTCGGCGAGACGCGCTCTTACGGCGCCGTGCCCGCCATCGGCGAGCGTCCCCAGTCCAAATAAACAGAGCGAGGCGTCATGACCGAGAAGCTCGACATCGATCATTTGCGGCAATGGATCGGCCGCAGCCAGGAGGCCACCGACGTCGTCACCGCGCAGCTAGTGAAGGGCCTGCGCGCGACATTGTTCCAGGAGGTCGGCGAGCCCAAGGCGGGCGACGTTGCGCCGTTCACGGTGCACTGGTGCCTGGCGCAGCCGGTGTTTCCGATGTCGATGCTCGGCCCCGACGGCCACCCGACCCGCGGCGGCTTCCTGCCGCCGGTGCCGCTGCCGCGCCGGATGTGGGCGGGCGGCGAGATCGAGTTCCTGCAGCCGCTGCAGGTCGGCGATGAATCGACGCGGACCTCGCGCATCGCCGACGTGCAGATCAAGACCGGATCGACCGGCACGCTGTGCTTCGTCTCGGTCGAGCACAGCATCTCCTCGCCGAGGGGCACGGCCATCCGCGAGCGACAGGATATCGTCTATCGCGAGATGACGGGCAGCGCGCCGGCGGGCGGCAAGGCCCCGCCTCCGCCGCCGCAGGCGCAGCATCGCGAAACGCATGTGTCCGATCCCGTGCTGCTGTTCCGCTACTCCGCGCTGACCTTCAACGGCCACCGCATCCATTACGACCGCGATTACGTCACCAAGGTCGAGGGCTATCCGGGCCTGATCTTCCACGGCCCGCTGCAGGCGGCGCTGATCGTCGAGATGGCGGCGAAGCTGCGCGGCGGCAAGGCGCCGAAGAAGTTCACCTATCGCGGGCTGCAGCCGCTGTTCGAGGGCACGGAGTTCTCGGTCAACGCCAATGACAGCGGCGAGAGCATGGAGCTTTGGACCGCGAACGCGGAAGCGCAGCCGACGATGAAGGGCACGGCGGTGTGGTAATAGTCTCTCCTCGTCATTGCGAGGAGCGAAGCGACGAAGCAATCCAGACTGCCTCCGCGGAGAGATTCTGGATTGCTTCGCTTCGCTCGCAATGACGGGCGGGGCTAGTAATGCGCCAATAAACAGGGACGGAAACCATGGCCAAGAACGGCAAGACCGGCAGCAAGTCCGTCACCGTCAAGCAGGCAACGCTCGACCTCTTGCGCGCCTTCGACATCGACAGGCTGTTCGGCAACCCTGGTTCGACCGAGCTGCCGTTCCTCAGCGACTGGCCCGGCGATATCGACTACGTGCTGGCGCTGCAGGAAGCCTCTGCCGTCGGCATGGCCGATGGCTACGCCCAGGCGACGCGCAATGCGGGTTTCGTCAACCTGCATTCGGCCGCCGGCGTCGGCAACGCGCTCGGCAACATCTACACCGCGCACCGCAACCAGACGCCGCTGGTGATCACCGCGGGCCAGCAGGCGCGCTCGATTCTTCCCTTGCAGGCGTTCCTCTATGCCGAGCGCGCCTCGGAGTTTCCGCGGCCTTACGTCAAGTACAGCGTCGAGCCGGCGCGGGCCGAGGACGTGCCGGCCGCGATCGCGCGCGCCTATTACACCGCAATGCAGCCGCCGTGCGGGCCGACCTTCGTGTCGATCCCGATCGACGACTGGGCCCATGCCTGCGCACCGATCGCGGCGCGCAAGGTCAGTCGCGAGATCGGGCCAGAGCTGGAGCCGATGAAGGCGCTGGTGGCTGCGCTCGGCTCGGCAAAGCACCCTGCCCTCGTCGTCGGCCCCGGAATCGATCGCGCCGGCGCGGTCGAACTGATGGTGCGCGTTGCCGAGAAGGCCAAGGCGAGCGTCTGGGTCAGTCCGTTCTCGGCCCGCTGCTCCTTCCCCGAGCGGCATCCGCAATTTGCGGGCTTTCTACATGCCTCGCCGGCCCAGTTGTCCGACGCGCTGCGCGAGTACGATCTCATCGTCGTCATCGGCGCGCCGGTGTTCACCTTCCACGTCGAGGGCCACGCCGCGATCTTCGACGGCGGCGCGAGCATCTTCCAGATCACGGATGATGCGGATGCTGCCGCGGTGACGCCGGTCGGCACCAGCGTCATCGCCACGATGAAGCCAGCGCTGAGCCTGCTGCTCGACCTGCTGCCCGAGAGCAAGCGCGTCACGCCAAAAGGCCGCACGCTGCCGCCGGCGCCGCAGGCCGCCGATCCGCTGCCGGTCGAATTCCTGCTGCATGCGCTGTCGCAGGCGATGCCCGACGGCGCCTCGCTGGTCGAGGAAGTGCCCTCGCACCGGCCGGCGATGCAAAAATTCATGCCGATGCGCGGCCAGGACAGTTTCTACACTATGTCGAGCGGCGGCCTCGGCTACTCCCTGCCGGCTGCGGTCGGCATGGCGCTGGGCAAGCCGAAGCAGCGCACGGTGTGCCTGATCGGTGACGGCTCGGCGATGTATTCGATCCAGGCGCTCTGGACCGCGGCGCAGCGCAAGCTGCCGCTCACCGTCGTCGTCATCAACAATTCCGGCTACGGCGCGATGCGCTCGTTCAGCCAGGTGATGCAGGTGCGGAACGTGCCGGGGCTGGAGCTGCCGGGGATCGATTTCGTCCGGCTTGCCGAGGGCATGGGCTGCCATGCGATGCGGGTGACGAAGGCGGCGGAGCTGGGCGAAGCGCTGAAGCGCGGGATAGCGCACGAGGGGACGTGCCTCGTGGAGGTCGTCGTGGATTCCGCGGTACCGGTGCTGTACGGGCAGAAACACTGACGCGCGGTCATCCCGGCTACGGCATCACGACGCCAGAAATCCTCCATCCGCGGCGAGCACGTGGCCGACGACATAGGACGACGCATCCGACGACAGCCACACCACGGCCTCGGCCACTTCCTCCGGGCTGCCCATCCGCCGCAACGGCAGGCCGGCGCTGACCGTCGCAACATCGCCGACGCCGGCGCGCAGCATCATGTCGGTGACGACGCGGCCGGGCGCGACGGCGTTGATGCGGATGCCGCGCGGCGCGTTCTCCATCGCCGCCGAGCGCGTCAGCGAGATCGCGGCAGCCTTGGAGGCCGAATAGAGCGAGAAGCCGGGATTGGGGTTGCGCACGCCGCTGACGGAGGCGTTGACGACGATGCTGCCGCGGCCTTTCGCCAGCATCGCCGGCAATTGATGGCGCAGGCACAGGAACAGCGCGCGAACATTGGTGTCGAACACGCTGTCGTAGATCTCCGTGCCCTGTTCCTCCAGCGGCGCCCGGCGCTCCTGGAAGCCGGCATTGTTGAAGGCGACGTCGAGCCGGCCGCAGCGCTCGACGGCCGTGCCGACGAGGCGCGCGACCTCGTCGTCCTTCGTGATGTCGGTCTTGAGCGCGATCGCCTCGGTGCCGAGCTCGCGGCACGCGGCGGCGGTGGCCTCGATCTCGGCCTCGCGCCGGCCGGCGACGATGACCGCCTCCGCCCCTTCGGATGCCATCCGCAGCACCGTGGCGCGCCCGATGCCGCTGCCGCCGCCCGTGACCAAGCAGACCTTGCCGCTCATCCGATGACCTGCCGGCAAAGCTCCGCTCATGGTCCACTCCAAAACACTTGCGCGCGCCGTTGCGCGCATATAGTTGTATGATACAACGATATGGGCCGAGTCAAGCCATGGTCGAACTCTTGCTGATCGACGACATCCGCGCCGCCTCGCGCCTGATGGTGCGCGAGCTCGGCTTCATGGACGCCACGGTGGCGGCCTCGGGCTATCCGCCCTCCGCGGTCCACACCATCCTGGAGATCGGCATCCGCGGTCCGATGAATTCGGGCGAGCTCGGCGATTTCCTGCGGCTGGAGAAATCCAGCGTCAGCCGCCTGGTGCGCAAGCTGATCGATTGCGGCGAGCTCAAGGAGATGCCGGACGAGGCGGATGCGCGCAGCAAGCGGCTGTCGCTGACGGCAAAGGGGCGGCGCACGCAGGAAGCACTGCATGCGTTCGGCCGCCAGCAGGTGCGCGGCGCGCTGGCGGCGCTGACGCCGGCCGAGCAGCGCACTGTGCGCGAGGGCATGATGCTCTATGCGCAGGCGCTCAGACAGAGCCGGGTGGAGGAAGCGGCGGTGTAGCCACACTATCGGTGTCATCGCCCGGCTTGACCGGGCGATCCAGTACGCCGAGACGGTTGTGTTGAGCCGACACGCCGCGGCGTACTGAGATGCCCCGCCCCCCGTGCGCAATTGCGCACTAGGCGCGGCATGACAGCATCAATCGCGGCGTCTACTTCCCGAACTCGTCCCGCATCTTGGCCTGGATCTTGGCCATGCCGCCGATCCAGCGGTCGTAGTTCTCGGTCTTCTTGCGCATGTAGCCGAGCACTTGCGGGTGCGGCAGGATCAGGAATGTTTCCTGCTCGAGGCCGGCGAGCACGTCTTTCGCCACCTGCTCGGGCGTCAGGTCGCCGTCGCCGGATTGCGGGCCCTTGGGGATCGAGCGCAGCATGTTGGTGTCGACACCCTGCGGACACAGGATCGAGACCTTGATGTTGTGGGCCTTGTGCGAGATCGCGAGGTTCTCGGCAAAACCGACCGCGGCGTGCTTCGTCGTCGAATAGGCCGGACTGCCCACCTGCGACAACAGGCCGGCGGCCGAGATTGTGTTGAGGAAATAGCCGCCGCCGCGCGCCCTCATGCGGGGGACGAGATGCCGCGCCGCATAGACATGCGCCATGACGTGGATCGCCCAGCTGCGCTGCCACGGCTCGTCGGACGCGCCACCGGCATTCTCCGACATCGGATCGAAGCCGCCGCCGATGCCGGCATTGGAGCAGAACAGCGCGATCGGCCCGAACTGCCGCTCGGTCTCCTCGATGACGTGGACGATGTCCTTTTCCTGCGCGACGTCGCATTTGAAGGCGGCGCCGTCGACCATGGCGGCGACCGCTCTCGCATTGGCGGCGTCCATGTCCGCGACCACGACCTTGGCCGCACCCGCATTGTGAAAGGCCTCGCACAGCGCCTTGCCGATGCCGTTTGCGCCGCCCGTGACGACCACGACCTTGCCGGTCACCTGCATGCGACGTCTCCTCTGTCTTGTGTCGCTTTTTTAACGCGCCGCTTATTCCGCGTCGCGGGTCAGCTCAACACGAGGTCGAGCACCGCGGTATAATGGCATGCCGCGCCGGCCAAGACAAAGCCGTGCCAGATCGCATTCTGGAAGCGCAGCCGCCGCCAGGCGTGGAAGATCACGCCAAAGCTGTAGAGCAAGCCGCCGGCAAGGATGAAGCCCAGCACCAGCGTGGGCAACGCCCTGACCACGGAATCGTAGAGCATCATGCCGCTCCAGCCCATCGCGAGATAGATGCCGACCGAGACGCGGTCGAACCGGCCGGGATAGAGCAGCTTCAGCACGATGCCAAGAATTGCCACGCACCAGACGCCGGCGAGCAGCACCAGCGCGAACACGCTGTCCTTCAGCTCCAGGATGAACGGCGTGTAGGTCGCGGCGATCAAGAGATAGATCGCGGAATGGTCGAAGCGGCGCAGCAGCCATTTGGCCGGCGAGACCGGCCAGAGATTATAGGTCGCCGACAGCACCAGCATCGAGAGCAGGCCGGCGACATAGATCGAGACGCCGACGATGTCGGTGGCGTCGGCATAGACCGCCGTCAGCACCACCAGCACGGTTGCGGCGATGAGGCCTGAGAGAACACCGATCGCGTGGACGATGCCGTCGGCGATCAGCTCGGCGCGATCGTAATCCCAGCCGATCGCGTCGGCTGCGGCGTGGACGGAATTGGACGCGAACTGTTTCATTTGGAAGACGGTCATGGCAATCCGCAAAGCGTGGCAATGCCCTCTTGGATGGGTCTCTCGGGATCGGCGCATCGTTCAAACGGCTGATTTGCCGACAAAGGCGGTGGAAGTATGAAAGCTTGAATTTCCTCAGGCAATTGCCACTTTTGTGACTAGTCCAATTTGCGTATCCCTCGCCCGAGATCCCCCACGTTCATATGGCATTCAGTTTCCAGGATATGGTCGAGGAGGCGCGGCTGTCGGCCCGGGCGCTGATCGACTATGGCGAGCACTTCTTCAACCCGACGGTGCGGCTTGGTGTCACCGGCCTGTCGCGCGCCGGTAAGACCGTATTCATCACCGCGTTGATCCACGGGCTGACGCGCGGCGGCCGGTTTCCGGTGTTCGAGGCCTATGCCTCGGGCCGGATCGCGCGAGCGCACCTGGCGCCGCAACCGGATGATGCCGTGCCGCGCTTTGCCTATGAAAGCCATCTGCGCGCCCTGATCGAGGAACGGCGCTGGCCGAACTCGACCGTGGACATCAGCGAGCTCAGGCTCGTGATCGACTACCAGCGCCCGAACGGCGCCGATCGCACGCTGACGCTCGACATCGTCGACTATCCCGGCGAATGGCTGCTGGACCTGCCGCTGCTCCACAAGAGCTACGAGCAATGGTCGGCGGAGAGCCTGGCCCTGTCGCGCGAGGCGCCGCGCGCGCATCTCGCGGCCGAGTGGCACACCCATCTCGCAACGCTCAAGCCCGAGGCGCGCGAGGACGAGCAGGCGACGCTGACGGCCGCCAAGCTCTTCACCGATTATTTGCGCGCCTGCCGCGACGAGCGCTTTGCGATGAGCCTGTTGCCGCCCGGCCGCTTCCTGATGCCCGGCAATCTCGCCGATACGCCGGCGCTGACCTTTGCGCCGCTGGATTTGCCCGCTGGCGGAGAGGCGGGCGAGGGATCGCTGTGGGCGATGATGGTGCGGCGCTTCGAGGCCTACAAGGACGTCGTGGTGCGGCCGTTCTTCCGCGATCATTTCGCGCGGCTCGACCGCCAGATCGTGCTGGCCGATGCGCTCTCCGCGTTCAACTCCGGCCCCGAGGCGCTGCACGATCTCGAAGCCGCGCTATCAGGCATTCTCGACTGCTTCAACATCGGCCGCAGCACGATCCTCTCCAGCCTGTTCCGGCCACGCATCGACCGCATCCTGTTCGCGGCCACCAAGGCGGATCATCTGCATCATTCCAGCCACGACCGGCTCGAGGCGGTGCTGCGCCGCGCCGTGTCGCGCGCGGTCGCCCGCGCGGAAAACACCGGCGCGGCGATCGACGTCGTCGCGCTCGCCGCCGTCCGCGCCACGCGCGAAGCGCAGATGGCGCGGGGCCGCGACAAGTTGCCGTCGATCCTGGGAACACCGGCCGCAGGCGAAAGCGCCGGTGGCGAGTTCTTCGACGGCAACACCGAGGTTGCGACCTTTCCGGGCGATCTGCCCGTCGATCCCGAACCGCTGTTCAACAGCACGGATGCGTTCCGCGGGCTCGCGAGGGAGGCGGCGGGGAACAGCGACTTCCGCTTCCTGCGCTTCCGGCCGCCGAGGCTCGAACGCGAGGGGGCCGACGAGCCGACGCTGCCACACATCCGCCTCGACCGTGCCTTGCAGTTCCTGATCGGAGACAAGCTGTCATGACCGACCGATCGAAGCCACGGCGGCCGGCGACGTTCCGTCTGGACGATCCCGGCGTCGTCGTCACCGAGGCCGACGAGACCAGCCGCCTCGCCCGCGCGACGATCCAGATCACGCCGGAGCCGGATCCCGCGATGCTGCCGGTGCCGGTGCAAGCCGCACTCCCGGCGCGGCGCGGTTTTCCCTGGGGCACGCTGTTCTGGTCGGGGCTCGCGGGATTGACGCTGCTCGGCACCGGGCTCGGCGTAGTTCATCTGATCGAGGATCTGTTCGCGCGCAACGAAACGCTCGGCTTCGTCGGTCTTGCCTTCGCCTGCGTCACCGCGCTGGCGCTCGCGGTGGTGATCGGGCGCGAGGCGTTCGGGCTGGCGCGGCTTGCGACCATCGAGAAGCTGCATCAGCGCGCTGCGGCCGTGCTGGCCAGCGACGATCGCAAGGAGAGCCGGGTCATCGTGCAGGACCTGCTCAAGATCGCGCACCAGAACCCGCAGCTGGCGCGCGCCCGCGCGACGCTGGAGAGCCATGCCGGCGAGATCATCGACGGCGCCGACATGATCCGCCTCGCCGAGCGCGAGCTGATGTCGCCGCTGGACGCGGAAGCGCGACGGCTGGTGTCGTCAGCGGCGCAAAAGGTCTCGATCGTCACCGCGGTCTCGCCGCGCGCCGCAATCGACGTGCTGTTCGTGTTCGTGGCGGCGCTGCGCCTGATCCGCCAGCTCGCTTATCTCTATGGCGGCCGTCCCGGCGCGCTCGGCATGATCCGCCTGCTCCGCCACGTCATAACCCATCTCGCCATCACCGGCGGCATGGCCGCGAGCGACAGCCTGGTGCAGCAGATGCTCGGCCACGGCATCGCGGCGAAGCTGTCGCAGCGGCTCGGCGAAGGCGTGCTGAACGGATTGCTGACGGCGCGGCTGGGATTGGCCGCGATCGATGTCACGCGGCCGCTGCCCTTCGCGGCCCTGCCGCCGCCGAAGCTGTCGGATCTGGCGACCGATCTGCTGCGGAAGAAGGACGGTGAGGAGTAGCGGCTCTCTTTCTTACCCTCCCCTGGAGGGGGAGGTCGGCTCGCAGCGCGCCAGCGATGCGAGACGGGGTGGGGTGACGGTGCCTCCACATCCGGCAGTACCCCGTGTGGAGAGATCACCCCACCCCGCTCGCGCTGCGCGCGATCGACCCTCCCCCTCCAGGGGAGGGTAAGAGAAAGCGCCCTATGCGCGCGAACGGGCTTCGAATTCTCCCGCCAGCACGCGCCACAAAAATAGCGGCGAGTCCTTGGGCGGTGACAGCTCCGGGGTCCAGCCGGTCAGCTTCTCCAGCACATAGGTGTCCGTCACGACACTGCGCCAGCGGCGGTCGACCTGGCCGAGCTGCTGGCGCTGGGCGGGGATGCTCTCCCACAGCGATGAACGATCGTCCGGCTCGCGCCCGACATAGATTCCGGCGTGGCCCTTGATCTTGTCCATGCCGGGATCGCGGAAATCCTGGAAGCGGCCGCGCTCGTTGATCTCGATCACGGGCACGCGGCCACGGAACAGCCAGCGCATCATGGCGTAGGTGCGGTAGTCCGTGGTCGCGATCCAGGTCGCGCCGGTTTCGTCGAGCGCAGCTTGCGCGCGCGCGGCCACCTGCTCGTAGCCGGCTTCGGCACCGATCGGGTCGAGCTTGCCGAGCAGATTCCAGGGCGCGGCGACGTAGTAGAGGAACACGATGATGGTGAAGCCGATGCCTGAGACGATCGCTGTCCTGACCCAGAACAGCGAGGATTCCAGCATCCGGGCGGACCATCCCTCTTTCCTCATCGTGACGAGATTGACCGCGGTGGCGGCAAAACCGACCGGCCACATGAACATCGGCCAGGTGTCGCCGACGCGAAGCGTCAGCGACTTGAAGAAGAAGTAGACGAACGGCACCAGCACCGCGGTCGACAACAGGATCGCGACCGGCTCGCGCGTGCGATAGCCGCGCCATGCCGTCAGCACCAGGCCCGTCAACACCACCGGCAGCATGACGAAGCCGACCAGGCCGAATTGCAGGCCGATGTAATCGCCGATCGTACGCAGCGAGAGGCCGTAATTGGCGGTCGCGCGCACGCCCTGGAAGCGGAACGAGGCCCAGTCGTGCTGCGCGTTCCAGATCAGCACCGGCGAGAACACGGCGATCGCGACCAGGACGGCGAGATAAGGGTAAGGACTGCGCAGCCAGCGCCAGCGCCAATCCGGCACCAGCAGAAAAGCGGCAACCGCCGGCGCGAACATGATCACGGTGAATTTCGAGAGCATCGCGAGGCCCGCGAACAGGCCCGCCGCCAGCCACCAGCGTCCGTCGCCGCTTTGCGCCAGCCGCACGAGGGACCATATCATCGCCACCGCGAACGGGATCATGGCGACATCAGGCGCGACCTTGGCCATCAGCAGGCCGTAATAGAGCGCGGCTTCCGGCATCAGCACCGCGAACACGATCGCGCGCGCATCATGGGTGAGGCGGCGGACGATGTCGGCGAGCAGCAGCTGCGTCACCAGCATCGCGACGATGCCACCGAAGCGAGCGCCGAGATTGGTGTCGCCGAAGATCGCGGTTCCGAAGCGGATCAGCCAGGCGATGCCGGGGGGATGATCGAGAAAGCTGAGCGCAGCCTCCTTGGACCAGGTCCAGTAATAGGCTTCGTCGGTGCGCAGCTCGATGACGGAGGCGTAGACGATGCGGAGCAGCGTCATCGCGGCGATGATCGCTGCAGCAATCAGGATGAGACGGCGTTCGGCGCCGTCTGGCTTCGCAGAGATGTCGGGAGCGATCGTCACGGTCGCGCTTTTCCCCGACTTGGGAGGGGGAGTCAATGTGGGGAGCGTGCCGCAAATACCGCTGTGACCCGGGCAAGCGTCAGCGCAGACCCGTGACCCATAACCACAGGGGCCGTAGGGTGGGCAAAGCGAAGCGTGCCCACGGTTATTGAGGATAGAGATCGTGGGCACGGCGCGCCAGCGCGCGCCTTTGCCCACCCTACGGTTTGGTAACCTTTGCCGCGCATGTGACCTTACAACCTGTCCACACCGGGAATTAAAGGCTACGCTGGCTGTTCTCCTCCATGAACTGATACAACCGAATCATGGCCACCGCTCCCAGACAGATGTCCGTCGTCCGCGCCACCGGCGTGCGGCAGGTGCGGCTCGTCTGCGGCATCATCCTGTTCGCCTATGTGGTCAGTCATTTCCTCAACCATGCGCTCGGCAACATCTCGGTCGATGCCATGGAGGCCGGGGTCTACTACCACACGCTGTTCTGGCAGTTCCTCCCGGTCGCGATCGTGTTCTACACGGCCGCACTCACCCATATGGGGCTCGGCCTCTACGCACTGTATCAGCGCCGCCAGTTCCGCTGGCGGACGATCGAGCCGCTCCAGCTCGTGCTCGGCTTGAGCATCCCCGTGCTCGTCATGGGCCACGTCATCGGCGTGCGGCTCGGACAGACGCTGTACGGACACCAGAAGCTCTATCCGCAGGAGCTCTATCTGTTCTTCGTCGCGGCGCCGGGCCGACTCTGGCAGATGACGATCCTGCTTCTCATTGCCTGGGTGCACGGCTGCATCGGCATCTATTTCTGGCTTCGTCTGAAGCCGTTCTTCACGCGTGCGGCGCCCTATCTGCTCGCGGCCGCCGTGCTGGTCCCGACACTGTCACTGCTCGGCATCTACCAGGGCGGCCGCAGCGTCGCCGCCGACAGTGACGACGGCGAATGGCGTACGCACAATCTCACCCGCCGCCAGGTCGGCACGGCTGCGGAAGGCAACACGCTCGACCGCATCGCGGGCGGTCTCACCGTCGGCTATTTCGGACTGCTTGGACTGGTGCTGCTGGCGCGCGGCGCGCGCGCCTTGCGCGAACGTCGCGGCGGCATGATCGCGCTGTCCTACGGCAACGGCAAGACGGTGCGCGTCCCCAAGGGCCTGTCCGTGCTGGAAGCGAGCCTGCGCCACAACGTGCCGCATGCCAGCGTCTGCGGCGGCCGCGCCCGCTGCTCGACCTGCCGCATTCGCATCATCGGCGATCATGACACCCTTCCCACACCGTCGCAGCGCGAGGCCTTCGTGCTCACCCGCGTCGGCACCGCCGATCCCTCGATCCGGCTGGCCTGTCAGCTGCGCCCGACCTCCGACCTTTCCTTCTTCCAGCTCTTCACGCCTCACACGCATGGAGCGGACGGGCAGGCCTCGACATCCGCCAGCATCGGCCAGGAGCGCTATCTCGTCAGCCTGTTCGTGGACATGCGCGGCTCGACGCAGCTGGCCGAGAAGCGGCTGCCGTTCGACACGGTCTTCATCGTCAACCGCTTCCTCGGCGCGGTGTCGCAGGCGGTCATCGAGAACGGCGGCCAGCCGAACCAGTTCGTCGGCGACGGCATGCTGGCCCTGTTCGGCCTCGCGGCCGACCCGCAAACCGCGTGCCGGCAGGCGCTCAAGGCCGCAGCCGGGATCGCCACGCATATCGACGCGCTCAACGACCTCCTGAGCCACGATCTGCGCCAGCCGATCCGCTTCGGCATCGGCATCCACGGCGGCGAGGTCATCATCGGCGACATCGGCTATCGCGATCACATCGTCTTCACCGCGCTCGGCGATGCCGTCAACGTCGCGGCCCGCCTGCAGGACATGACCAAGACGCTGGCCTGCGAGGCGATCGTTTCGGAAGAAATCCGCCGCACCGCCGATATTGCCGAGGACGCCCTGCCGCAGCAGGAGGTCGCCATCCGCGGCCGCGACGAGGTGCTCGCGGTGCGCGTGGTGGCGAATGCGAGGGAGCTGGCGGGGCTGGTCAATCGCAGCGAGCGCGTGGCGGCTTAAGGCGCAAGCCAAGCGCGAGGTGCGCTCCCTCTCCCGCCTGCGCTACAGCAGCTCGGCTCAATCTCCTACAAGCGCAACACCGGCCTGCTGCAACGCAGCGGCATGGGCTTGCTGCGAAAGCACGAATTGACATCATCCAAATCGAGGCGACAGATGAGCGCGGGTCTCGCGGTGATGACCGCGGTCAGAAGAAAAGCTCCGGGAGGAGACCACATGTTCGATCGACGCGACCTGCTCAAAGGTGCGGGCCTCGCCGCGCTGGCGGCAGGATTGGACGCCACCAGGGCGCTGGCCCTCGACACCGTGACCCTGCCCTTCGCCAACGGCGAACGGCCGCTGGTGAAGTATCCGCAGAAGCGGCCGATGATCGGCCTGACCAGCCGGCCGCCGCAACTCGAGACACCGTTTGCGGTGTTCAACGACGGCCCGATCACGCCGAACAACGCATTCTTCGTGCGCTATCACCTCTCCGACCTGCCCTACGATCTCGACCCCGACAAGTTCACGCTGGAGGTCAAGGGCAAGGTCGACAAGCCGCTGAAACTGTCGCTGAAAGACATCCGGAAGATGAAGGCGACAGAGCTCGTCGCCGTCAACCAATGTTCCGGCAACAGCCGCGGTTTCTTCGAGCCGCGCGTCGCCGGCGGCCAGCTCGCCAACGGTGCGATGGGCTGTGCGCGCTGGCGCGGCGTGCCGCTGAAGACGGTGCTCGAGACGGCGGGCGTGCAGGCCGGCGCCAAGCAGGTGACGTTCAACGGCATGGATGGGCCGGTCAACGACAAGACACCGGATTTCGTCAAGGCACTCGACATCGATCATGCCAGCGACGGCGAGGTGATGCTGGCCTATGGCATGAACGGCGAGGACCTGCCGTTCCTCAACGGCTTCCCGCTGCGCCTGATCGTGCCCGGCTATTACGGCACCTACTGGGTCAAGCACCTCAACGAGATCACCGTCATCGACAATGTCTATGACGGCTTCTGGATGAAGTCGGCCTATCGCATCCCCGACACGCCGAACAACGCGGTCGAGCCGGGCACTGCGCCGAAGGCGACCATCCCGATCAACCGCTTCACCATCCGCTCCTTCATCACCAGCATCCCCGACGGTGCCAAGCTGAAGGCGGGAGCGGTGACCCTGCGCGGCATCGCTTTCGATGGCGGCAAGGGCATCAAGGCGGTCGAGGTCTCCACCGACGCCGGCAAGACCTGGGTCAGCGCCAAGCTCGGCAAGGATCTCGGCAAGTACGCCTTCCGCGAATGGAAGCTGCCGATGAAGCTCGCGGCCGGCAGCCACGAGCTCAAGGTCCGCGCCACCGGCAATGGCGGCGAGACCCAGCCGGACACGCCGCGCTGGAACCCGGCGGGCTATTTGCGCAACGTCGTCGAAACCGTCCGCGTCAGCGTGGCCTGAAGGAGACTGATCATGCAGCGCACCGTTCTCCTCGCCATCACGCTCGCCGCCGCCGCACTGATGGGCTCGTCACTTGCAGCGCCGGTCAATTACAAGACCCCCGACGAGGTCGCCGCCTTCAAGCCCGGTCCCAATCTCGAGGTCGTGCAGGGCAATTGCGGCGCCTGCCATTCGTCCGACTACGTCGCCACGCAGCCGCCGATGAAGGACAAGAGGGCCTTCTGGCAGGCCGCGGTGACCAAGATGATCAAGGTCTATGGCGCACCGATCGACGATGCCGATGTCGGCAAGATCGTCGATTATCTGGCTGCGACGTATTGACGGACGCCGGCACGCGTGCCGGCCATTTGACCGCGAAACGGGCAAAAGCGGCAAAAACGCCGCGAAGTTGAGCGGAATTCGGCGAAATGGCGATGTGGTTTGAGCTACCAAGCCTGCCACATTCCGCGTATCCTGTTAGGACCGAACCGGCCGGTTGGCGGGGACTGGCGGTTCGAGATCTCGGAGGAAGACCCGCGGAGAAGTCGTGATGGCTAAAGGTACGGTCAAGTGGTTCAACCCGACGAAGGGTTATGGATTTATCCAGCCTGCGTCGGGTGGCAAGGATGTGTTCGTGCATATCTCGGCAGTGCAGAAGGCCGGTCTGTCGACCCTCAACGAGGGGCAGACGGTGGAATACGAAGAGATCGCAAACCGGGGCAAGACCTCCGCGGAGAACCTCAAAGTATAAGCCCGCGCCAGCCTTTGCTGCCTCCCGGATTTGTCCGGGAGCGGGCCAAAAAAATTTAAGAAGACGGCCGGTGCATTCGACGACAGGCGTTGCGATTGCACAAGGATAGCTATTTTTCCTGCGAAGACCGCTTATCGAACCACAGCAATGACAATCGCGACTGCACTTCGCTAACCCACCGGCAGCGGTGCGTCGCGCTTGATCTCCTCCATCACCGCATAGGTCCGCGTCTCGCGCACGCCCGGCATCGACAGCAGGGTCTCGCCGAGAAAGCGTCGATAGGCGGTCATGTCGGCAAGCCGCGCCTTCACAAGATAGTCGAAGCCGCCGGCAACCATGTGACACTCCAGCACTTCAGGGGCGAGCCTCACGGCCCGTGCGAACCGCTCGAAATTGTCGGGCGTGGTCTTGTCGAGCAGCACCTCGACGAACACCAGGAGCCCAAGGCCGAGCCGGTGCGGATTGAGCCGCGCGCCATAGCCTTCGACAAAGCCCTCGCGCTGCAGGCGCTTCAGCCGCTCGCCGATCGAGGTCGGCGACAGCCCGATGCGCTCGGCGAGCTCGACATTGGCGATGCGCCCATCCTCCTGCAAAATCGAGAGGATTTTCCGGTCGGTTCGGTCCAGTTCCATACTTTATGAGGCCAAGCTGTTTCCTATCTTCATTTTCTAAGGCAAATTGGCTAGATTGTCTATCGAACTGCGGTCACGCGGGCCTTATCCTGGATGTCAGCCACAGGACACGCCATGCCGAACATCCCGCCGCCCTTCTTAGCGCCTTACGCCCCCGATGACGCCGAGATCGCCGCAAAGCTTCTGCCGGCTTCGCATCTCGCCCCACCACAGGAGGCGCGGATCGACCGCACCGCGACGCGGCTGATCGAGGCCATCCGCAAGCGCGACGACCGGCTCGGCGGGGTCGAGGACATGCTGCGGGAGTTCGCGCTCTCGACCAAGGAGGGGCTGGCGCTGATGGTGCTGGCGGAAGCGCTGCTGCGCGTGCCTGATGCGCGCACCGCCGACCAGTTCATCGAGGACAAGCTCGGCGAAGGCGATTTCATCCATCACGAGACCAAGTCCACGGCGTTCCTGGTCAACGCCTCGGCCTGGGCACTCGGCCTGTCCGCCCGGGTGATCCAGCCGGGGGAGACGCCCGACGGCACCATTGGCCGGCTGGTGAAGCGGCTCGGCGCACCGGCGGTGCGCACCGCGACGCGCCAGGCGATGCGGCTGATGGGCAATCATTTCGTGCTCGGCGAGACCATCGAGCAGGCGCTGGAGCGGGGCCGGCCGCGCTCCGGCCAGAAGCCGCGCTATTCCTTCGACATGCTCGGCGAAGGTGCGCGCACGGCCGCTGACGCCAAACGCTATTTCGACGCCTATGCCAGCGCGATTGAGACGATCGGCAAGGCGGCGGGCAACCATGCCCTGCCCGACCGGCCCGGTATCTCCGTCAAGCTCTCGGCGCTGCATCCGCGCTTCGAGGCGATCAGCCGCGACCGCGTGATGCGCGAATTGGTGCCGCAACTGCTGGATCTCGCGCAGCGCGCCAAGACCTACGATTTGAACTTCACCGTCGATGCCGAGGAGGCCGACCGGCTGGAGCTGTCGCTCGACGTGATCGCGGCGACGCTCGCCGATACGTCACTTGCCGGATGGGACGGATTTGGCCTGGCGATCCAGGCCTATCAGAAGCGCGCCAGCACCGTGATCGACTATGTCGATGGACTCGCCCGCGCGCATGACCGCAAGCTGATGGTGCGCCTCGTCAAGGGCGCCTATTGGGACACCGAGATCAAGCGCGCGCAGGAGCGCGGGCTTGACGGCTATCCCGTGTTCACGCGCAAGGCGATGACCGATCTGAACTTCATCGCCTGCGCGACGAAGCTTCTCGCCTTGCGGCCGCGCATCTTCCCGCAATTCGCCACCCACAACGCGCTGACGGTCGCGACCGTGCTCGAGCTCGCGCAAGATGGCGGCGGTTTCGAGTTCCAGCGCCTGCACGGCATGGGCGAAGCGCTGTACGAGCAACTCGCCAAGGATCATCCTGACATCGCCTACCGCACCTATGCGCCGGTCGGCAGCCATCGCGATCTGCTCGCCTATCTTGTGCGACGGCTGTTGGAGAACGGCGCCAACTCGTCCTTCGTGGCGCAGGCGGCCGACTATCGCGTGCCGGTTTCGGCGCTGCTGCAGCGCCCGGCGGATGCCATTGGCCGGCCGCAACAGGCACCTCATGCCAACATACCGTTGCCGGCAGATCTGTTCGCGCCGGAGCGACGCAATTCGGGCGGCGTCGAATTCGGTGAGCGGGCCGCACTGGACCAGCTGCTGGCCGATGTCAGGGCCGAGGTGGTCGATCTCAAGCCTGTCGCTGACGCAACACCGGATCAAGCCAATGCGGCGGTGACGGCTGCGCGCGCCGGCTTTGCCGGCTGGAGCCGGACGCCGGCGGGCTCACGCGCGGCGGCGCTGGAGCAGGCCGCGCATCTCCTGGAAAGCCGCCGCGCCCGTTTCATCGCGCTGCTGCAAGCCGAGGGCGGCAAGACGCTCGACGACGCGATGTCCGAGCTGCGCGAGGCCGCCGACTTCTGCCGCTATTACGCCGCGCAGGGCCGCAAGCTGTTCGGCGTTGATACGACCATGCCGGGCCCGACCGGCGAGAGCAACGCGCTCGTCATGTGCGGCCGTGGCGTGTTCGTCGCAATCTCGCCGTGGAATTTTCCGCTGGCGATCTTCCTGGGCCAAGTGACCGCGGCGCTGATGGCCGGCAACAGTGTGGTGGCAAAACCCGCCGAGCAGACGCCGCGCATCGCGCGCGAGGCCGTCGCCTTGCTGCACGAGGCCGGCATCCCCAGAAGCGCGCTGCATCTCGTCACCGGCGATGGCCGTATCGGCGCCGTCCTCACCGCGCATCCTGATGTCGCCGGAATCGTCTTCACCGGCTCGACCGAGGTTGCCCGCGGCATCAACCGAACGCTCGCGGCTAAGGACGGGCCGATCGTGCCGCTGATCGCAGAGACCGGCGGCATCAACGCCATGATCGCGGATGCCACCGCGCTGCCCGAGCAGGTGGCCGATGACGTCGTCACCTCCGCGTTCCGTTCCGCCGGCCAACGCTGCTCGGCGCTGCGGCTCCTGTTCGTGCAGGAGGATGTCGCCGACCGCATGATCGAGATGATCGCGGGCGCCGCGCGCGAACTCAGGATTGGAGATCCCGCAGATGCTGCGACTCACGTCGGTCCAGTGATCGATGACGAGGCCAAGCAACGCCTCGATGCGCATGTCGCGCGGATGAAGCGCGAGGCGCGGCTGCACTTTGCAGGCCACGCGCCGGATGGCTGCTTCGTCGCGCCACATATCTTCGAGCTCAAGGAGGCTGGTCAACTCACCGAGGAGGTGTTCGGCCCGATCCTGCATGTCGTTCGCTACCGCGCGGAAAACCTCGAGCGTGTGTTGCAATCGATCGCGCGCACCGGCTACGGGCTCACGCTCGGCATCCATTCCCGCATCGACGATACGATCGAGGCCATCATCGACCGCGTCCAGGTCGGCAACATCTACGTCAACCGCAACATGATCGGCGCCGTGGTGGGCGTGCAGCCGTTCGGCGGCAGCGGCCTGTCCGGAACCGGCCCCAAGGCCGGCGGCCCGCACTACCTCGCGCGCTTCGCCACCGAGCAGACCGTGACGATCAACACGGCTGCGGCCGGCGGCAATGCCGCATTGCTTGCGGGAGAGGAGTGAGGCCCTGCGCCAGGCGCCGTTGCATCCCGGCAAAACATCGGTCTAATGCTCCCACTACCTGCCCGCGCCAATTCCAGCGCGCGGGAAACGACTGAAGCGAGGGAGCGACGCTGCGATGGAGAAGGGCATTTTTGCCGGCCTGAAGGTTCTGGACTGCGCGAGCTTCATCGCAGCGCCCGCGGCCGCGACCGTGCTGTCGGATTTCGGTGCTGACGTCATCAAGATCGAGCCGCCCGGCACTGGCGACCCCTATCGCAACCTGCCGAACCTGCCGGGCTATCCCTCAGGCGAGCACAATTTCGCCTGGCTGCTGGAGGCGCGCAACAAGAAGAGCATCGCGCTCGACCTGTCGAAGCCGGAGGCACAGGCCGTGCTCTATAGACTGGTGGAGGAGGCCGATGTCTTCATCACCAACATGCCGCCGCCGGTGCGCATCAAGCTCGGCATCACCTATGACCATCTCGCTCATCTCAACGACCGGCTGATCTACGCCTCCTTCACCGGTTATGGCGAGAAGGGCGAGGAAGCCAACAAGCCCGGCTTCGACAGCAACGCCTATTGGGCGCGCTCCGGCCTGATGGATCTCGTCCGCGCCGACACCGACACCACGCCGGCGCGCTCGGTCGCCGGCATGGGCGATCATCCCTGCGCCATGGCATTCTACGGCGCGATCGTCACCGCGCTGTATCAGCGCGAGAAGACCGGCAAGGGCTCGCACGTCGCCTCCAACCTGATGGCGAACGGGGTGTGGGCGGCGAGCGTGCTGGCGCAGGCAAGACTCTGCGGCGCCAAGTTCGGCGAGCGGCGTCCGCGCGAGCGCGCGCTCAACGCGGTCGCCAACCATTATCAGTGCAAGGACGGTCGCTGGCTGATCCTGTCGCTGCTCAACGAAGAGAAGCAGTTTCCGACGCTGGCCAAGTGCGTGGGGCGCGAAGACCTGATCGCCGATCCCCGCTTTGTCACCAAGGCCGACCGCCACGCCCGCTCGGTCGAGCTGATCAAGATCCTAGACGAGACCTTCGCCACCAGGGATCTCGCCGAATGGCGAAAGATCCTCGACGGCAATGGCCTCGTGTTCGGCGTCGTCGCCATCCTGGACGACATCCCGAGCGACAAGCAGATGCTGGACAACGAGGTGCTGGTGCCGTTCGAGAACGACACCATGCTCACCATCAACAGCCCGATCTGGATCGACGGCGCCAAGAAGGTGCAGCCGCGCAAGCCGCCGGCCGTCGGCGAGCACAGTGACGAGATTTTGCGCGGGGCGGGATATGACGAGGCGGCGATCAAGCAGCTGAGGTCGTCGGGGGCTGTCGGCTAGGAGCGCGCCGCTCTAACCCCGTCATGCGAGCGCAGCGAAGCAATCCAGAGTGTCTCCGCGGATGCATTGCTGGATTGCTTCGCTGCGCTCGCAATGACGATGCTGGACTATCTCGCTATAACAACCGGCAACACACAGATGCCGCGAGGTCTCATGCCCAGCTATCGCCTTCACTACTTCCCCGAATCCGGCAACAGCTACAAGCTGGCGCTGATGCTGACGCTCTGCGGCGAGACGTTCGAGCCGGTCTGGACCGATTTCGCCGGCGGCGTCACGCGCACGGCGGAGTGGCGCAAGGCCGTCAACGAGATGGGCGAGATTCCCGTGCTCGAGGTCGACGGCGTGAAGATGACGCAGACCGCGCCGCTGCTGCTGAAACTGGCCGAGCAATACGGCCGCTTTGGCGCCGAGACGGAGGACGAGAAGTTCGAGCTGTTGCGCTGGCTGTTCTGGGACAACCACAAGCTCACCGGCTACATGGCGACCTACCGCTTCATGCGCGCCTTCACCGAGAAGAACGACCCGCAGGTGCTGAAGCATTTTCGCCGGCGACTCGAAGACTTTCTCGGTATCCTCGACGGTCATCTCCAGCACAATGCTTTCGCGATCGGCGCAAGGCCGACGGTCGCCGACATCTCGATGATGGCCTATCTGCATTATCCGAGCGATGAGCACGGCTTCGATTTCGCCGCGAGCCATCCGGCCATCCATGCCTGGCTCGGCCGCATGGCCGCGCTGCCGGGCTGGAAGCCGGCCTACGAGCTGCTACCCGGCAAGCGGATGACGAATTACGCGACGTGACGGCTCCGATCACCTCAGCGACAGCCAGCCCAGCGTGAGCAGAATCCCGCCGATGATGACAGCCACCGCGACCGCCCAGATGCTGACACGCGCGCTGCCGGTGATCTGCTTGGCTTCCTCATTGCGCGCAATCTCGCGATTGCGCATCTTGTTGGCTTCGCTCGTGTCCGTCATGGGTCATCCAAATCGATCTGTTAGCTTGCGCGTGATCTTTTCCGAAAACGGCTACACACTTGCGCTGGCGCGGCCCTCCGGGTCCGGATCACGCGCTAACGCGTCTTGATGAAGCACATGCCGATGCGGCGCGAGGCCGCGGCGGCCTGGCAGGTCAGACCGTTAGCACAGCTCCATGACGTAAAACTCTTGTCCGGCGTTCCCGATCCCGGATCTTGCAGGGAACAATGCGCGCCCCAGCCGTCCTGATATTCGCTGCCGGCCAGCTCGCTTCTGCCGCGGGTCTGCGGCCTATCGGCAAATCCGCGTGAGAAATCAGGGCTTTTGCCGGCCGCGAACGCGGTCAGGATGTCGCGGCGGCGGAGCTGGTCGCCGAAGAAATGCGGCGAGGCCGGCACGATGGTGGAATTAGACGGCTTGTCCGCAAGCCAATCGACGCCCGGGAAATGGAAGCCGCCGATGCCTCGGGTCTGGTGGCAGCCGGCACAGGTGATGTCGTTGAGGCGGCGCTGGAAGCCTGCGACCGAACGGACGTTCTGCAGGTCGAGGCCGCGGGCGGCCGCCTGCTTCAGCGCGCCAACCACGTCATTGTCAGTGAAGACGGGATCGCCTTTGCCCTCCCCCTGCATCAAGCCGAACTCCGGCTGCAAGGCCGAAGCGTCGAGGCCGGCTGGGGTCGGCACCATTGCGGCCTTGGCCAGGAATCTCTCCGGGATCAGCACCGTGCCGCGATCGAACTCGCGCAAGTTCTCGGGCGCGAGCAGCCAGGCCTTGAAGTCGCGCCGCAGCGCATCGTCGGCGAGAATGCGGTCGCGGTCGATCTGGTTCTCCAGCGTCGATTCCCCGAACGTACTGGTGGCGGCGTCGTACTTGAACACCTTCAGAAGATAATCCGAGCGGAAATCGTGCAGCGCCGATTTCGGCGCGACCGAGACCTGGATATTGGTCTCGATCTGGTCGAGCATGGCGTCGTCAGGCGGGAAGCGGCTGCCGATCAAGCCCTGCCAGTCGCCATTGTCGAGCCAGCGCCGCGCGATCTCGGCGCAGCTGACCGGCTTGCCGTTCGCATCCGTCCGGCGCGCGTCGCGCGCCTTCATCACGAGATTGAACGTCATCGGCAGGCGCGTTGCGGTCTTGCTGCCATCCGGCCCGCTGTCGAACCGCGCGAGACGAAAGATCAGCCGGATCTCGCCACAGGACTCTTGCGAGACATAGGCACGGTCCATGCGATTGACGATGCCGGCGAGCACGAACCGCGCCTCGCGCGATTTCAGATTGGCCCGATCGAACAATTGCGCGTCGAAACCCTCGCCGACGCCGATGGTCTCGCCAGGATAGGTCGCCTTGTACCAGGCGGCGTACCGTTCGAATTCGGCATCGATCGCGGGCAGAATCGCTTTCAGCTGCGGCAGCGAGGCGAACATCAGCTCGGTCGTGAGCGGAACGTCGGAATTCCGCTCCGGCGACAAAAGACGCGAGATCGTCAGCGCATTAGTCTGGTCGAACTTGCGCAGGAGAGCGGGGTCGGTGATCGCGGTGCCGCGGGTCAGCGCAGTGCTGTCCGCTGCGAAGAGCGGAACGACACCGCCCAGCAATGCGGCGGCAGCAACGAGAATTCGCAAGAAGCGACCCATGCCTGAGGTAACACCGCGCAGGGATGCCTATTCAAGCAAAAAGGCGCCTCACATCGCGGTGAAGCGCCTCTTCGAAAGTCGGATACCGGACGCTCAGCGTCCGGTGATCAGCCCCCTGCTGGTGACGACCACCCAGCGGCCATCCTGGCGGCGGATCGCATCGACACGGCCGACGCCGGGAATGGGATCGCCGGGATAGACCTCGTAGAGGCCGTCGCGGCCCTCGATCAGCGCGCCGCCATTGCTGGCGTTGCGCAGCCGCCAACCTTCGATCGTCGGCAGACGTCCGACTTCGGTCTTGGGAGCTGCGGGCGCCGGGGCCGCCGCGGTCGCGACCTGGGTCTGGGGCTGGGTCGGCGCGATCGAGCCGGTGGTCTCCTTGGGCATCGCTGCTGCGGCCTGCGCGGGCGCGGCAGGCGGCGTGGCGCGGAGCTTGTCGACGGTCTCGGACAGCTTTGCGATCCTGGCCAGCGGCTCGGCCTGCGCCTTTTCGAGCTTGTCCAGCCGGTCGTTGGCGCGGTTGAACTGGCTCAGGCCGGACTTCGAGCTCTGCTCGACATTGGCCTTCAGTGCGACAAGGTCGGCATCGATCCGCGCGACGGAGGCATCCAGCGCATTGGTGTCGGCGACCTGGACCGGCGCCTGGGCTGGAGCAGCGAAATGCATCATGCCGGCGGTCGCAAGCGCGCCGCTGATCGCGCCGACGCTGGCGGCAATCGCCACCACCGCGGCCATGGCCGACAGGCGACGCTTGCTGCCGGCCTCGCGCGGTTCGTCCGCCTTCACATGGGGGGCGAAGTCCTCACGGTCCCACGAACGATTCGAGGGCGCCATGACAATCAGCTTGCCGGGCTTCGGCTCGGGCTTGGCCTCAGTCTTGACCTCAGTCTTGGCTTCGACCTTCGGCACTTCGATCCGCGGCGGCTCAATCTTCGGGGCGTCCGCCTTGACCGGATCCGGCTTGATGGGATCCGGTTTGGGCGGTGCTTCGTGGTCGGGGGCGATCGAGGGGGCGTCGATACCGGCGGCAACCTCGAGGACCTGCGGCGCTGTGGCGTCGACAGCACCGGAATCCTGGGCAGCCTGCTCGGGCATGGGTTCGCTCACGGCTCAAATACTCCAGTCTCGGTTGACCTTTTGGTAACTTTCATTGCTTGCGAAATCCTTACCTCGGGACCCGCTTACCGAAATTTTAGGAAGTTATCCGGGGCCGAATTGGGCCGGGAAAGTGGAACCGGTGTGGCGGGCGTGAAACAATTCGTAATCGGGGGAAGATGAACGGAGGCGGAATGGGCGCTGGGCCGCTCATCCTTCGAGGCTCGCTACGCTCGCGCCTCAGGATGACGGAGAGCGTTGAGCGCGCTGCTCCTCCAGCGTCATTGCGAGCGCAGCGAAGCAATCCAGAATTCCTCCGCGGCGGCAGCCTGGGTTGCTTCGCTACGCTCGCAATGACGGTTGTGGAGTGGCTCCCGCCCCTCTCACATCACACTCCGTCACATCACGACCGGAGCATCCGGCAGTTCGTTCGCATGCGGCCCTTGCGGCGGGAAATGCCTTGCCAGCTCGCGCGACACTGCCTCGATGCCATTGATGACGCCATGTTCGAACCGGCCCGACCTGAACTCGGCCTCCATCGCGCGGCAGATCGTCTCCCAACCGTCCGCGCCAACCTTCGCATCGATGCCGCGATCGGCGATGATCTCGACGTCGCGGTCGGCGAGCAGGAGATAGATCAGGACGCCGCTGTTGTGCGCGGTGTCCCAGATGCGCAGATGCGAGAACACATCGAGGGCGCGCGCGCGGGCCGGCTGGTTGCGGAACAGTGGACGGCCGTCGAGCGCCCCTTCGACGACGAAGCGGACCTGGCCGGAATGGGTGGCTTCGCCGCGCTTGATCGCCTGCTCGATGCGGTCGAGCACGGCTTGCGGGAAAATCTGCTTCGCCCGCCAATGATGCTGCACAAGATGCGTGGCAATGCGCTTGATGCTCATGTCCTACCAGCTCCCCGAGGCACCGCCGCCGCCAAAACTGCCGCCACCGCCGCTGAAGCTGCCGCTGTCGCTGCTGCTGGAAGATCCGCTGCTCCAGCCACCCGAGGAACCGCTCGACCACGAGCCGCCGCGCGAGCGACCTGTGCCCGGCGTGATCGCCGAAAACAGATCGGCGATAAATCCGATGATGAAGCCGAGCACGCCGACGGCCGCGGCGAGAGCAGCGGAGCCGAGGATGACCCAGGTCACCGCTGCAATGATGCCCCCGGTCACCAATGATCCGAGCAGCCGCCCCAGGATCGCGCGGAAAAACCCGCCGACGCCGATCGAGGCGAACAGCGCCACCGCGAACACCGGCGCGAGGTCGTCCAGATTGTGGGCGAAGTTGACGCTGCGCGAGGGTGACGGCAGCGGCTCGCCGTCGATCACCCGCGTCATGCGGTCGACGCCTGCGCTGATGCCCGCGGCGAAATCGCCGCTCCTGAACTTGGGGGTGATATCCTCGTCGATGATGCGCCGCGAGGTGACGTCGGTGAGCACGCCTTCGAGACCGTAGCCGACCTCGATGCGCAAATGCCGGTCGTTCTTGGCGACGACGAGGATCGCGCCGTCGTCGACCTTCTTGCGACCGATCTTCCAGGCCTCCGCGACCCGGATCGAGAATTGCTCGATCGTCTCCGGCTGCGTGGTCGGGACGATCAGGACGGCGATCTGGCTGCCCTTGCGGTTCTCGAAATCGCGCAGCTTTTGCGTGAGCGTGGCGATGTCGCTGCTTGAGAGCGTGCCGGTCTGATCGACGACGCGGCCGGTGAGCTGGGGGACGGCGACGTCGGCGTGGGTGGGGAAGGCAAAGGTGAGGAGGAGTGCGATGGCGAGGACCGCGCACCACACCCTCGCTGTCATCGCCCGGCTGGACCGGGCGATCCAGTATTCCAGAGACGCCGGCGGGATGCGGAGAGGCCGCGGCGTACTGGATTCCCCGCCTTCGCGGGGAATGACAGTGGTGGGTGGGACGCGCATCGGGACCGAACGCGCTTACTTCGACGGCGCCGGTGCCGGATTGAAGTCCACCTTGGGCGCGGTCGAGATCGCCTTCTCGTTCTCGACCGTGAAGTTCGGCTTTTCCTTGTAGCCGAACGCCATCGCGGTGAGGTTGGTCGGGAACGATCGGATGGTGACGTTATAGTCCTGCACCGCCTTGATGTAGCGGTTGCGCGCGACCGTGATACGGTTCTCGGTGCCCTCGAGCTGCGACATCAAATCCTTGAACAAGGCATCGGACTTCAGCTGCGGATAGTTCTCGGTGACGACCAGGAGCCGCGACAGCGCGCTGGAGAGCTCGCCCTGCGCGGCCTGGAATTTCTGGAACGCGGCGGGATCGTTCAGCACCTCAGGCGTCGCCTGGATGCTGCCGACCTTGGCCCGCGCATTGGTGACGCCGAGCAGCACGTCCTTCTCCTGCTGGGCAAAGCCCTTCACCGAGTTGACGAGGTTGGGCACGAGGTCGGCGCGGCGCTGATACTGGTTCACGACCTCGGACCAATTGGCCTTGATCTGCTCGTCCTCGCTCTGGATCGCGTTGTAGCCGCAATTGGTCAGGCTCAGCGAGGCCAGGGCGGCCAGCACGGTCAGGATCTTGCGCATTAAATTTCTCCCGGTGGAATCCATCGCAAACTACCAGATTGCGCGCCCGAGAAAAGCAGCCGGCTGACGCAAGCCTCTTGCCTCGCACGGGCCGACATAGTCAACTCCGCAAAACAAAAGCGGAAACGCCAGGGGGAACGCGATGTCCTCGTTCGAGACCATCCTCGTGGAACGGCCGGAGCCGGCGATCGTCCGTGTCGTGATGAACCGGCCCGAGGCGCGCAACGCGCAGAACCTGCAAATGACCTACGACCTCAACGCCGCGTTCGATGCGGCGGTGCAGGACGACGCAGTCAAGGTGATCATTCTCGCCGGCAACGGGCCGCACTTCTCCTCCGGCCACGACCTGCGCCCCGGAGACAAGAATACCGCAGGGGTCGATTTCCCGCCGATCGGAAATTGGGGCGGCTTCGCCGAGCCGAACGCCCACGGCCGCTTCGCCCGCGAGCAGGAAATATATCTCCAGATCACGCGGCGCTGGCGCAATCTGGCAAAACCCACCATTGCCGAGGTCCACGGCAAGTGCATCGCCGGCGGGTTGATGCTGGCCTGGGCCTGCGACCTCATCGTCGCCAGCGACGATGCGCAGTTCTGCGATCCCGTCGTCACCATGGGCGTCTGCGGCGTCGAATGGTTCGTGCATCCCTGGGAGCTGGGTGCGCGCAAGGCCAAGGAGTTCCTGTTCACCGCCGATAGCTGGAGCGCGCAGGAGGCGCACCAGCTCGGCATGGTCAACCAAATCGTGCCGCGCGCCGAGCTGTCGTCGCGCGTGCTGGAGCTGGCGCGAAGGATCGCGACAAAACCGTCCTTTGCGCTGAAGCTGACCAAGGAGGCGGTCAACCGCTCGGTCGACGTCATGGGCCAGCCGGCCGCGATCGACCAGGCCTTCGCGCTGCATCAGCTCTGCCACGCGCACAATCTCCAGGAGTTCGGCATGATCGTCGATCCATCCGGCCTGCATCCCTCCGTGCGCAAGCCGCCGGCCGCCGCGGAGTAGACGCGATGGATCTCAATCTCAGTGACGAGCAAAAGTTGCTGC
Organism: Bradyrhizobium sp. USDA 372; assembly: GCF_053629095.1. NCBI lineage: Bacteria > Pseudomonadati > Pseudomonadota > Alphaproteobacteria > Hyphomicrobiales > Nitrobacteraceae > Bradyrhizobium > Bradyrhizobium sp. USDA 372. Next base: position 2,782,820 of record NZ_JBRJHR010000001.1, read on the forward strand.
GCGAAAGCGCGGAACGGTTCGTGGCCGAAAGCTATGACGCCGATCATCGCCGCAAGATGGCGAATGACCCACTCGGCTTCAGCCCGGCCGTTTGGAAGCAATTCGCCGAGCTCGGCTGGCTGGCACTGCCGCTTCCCGAAGAGTATGGCGGGCTCGGCGGCAACGCGGTCGATATCGGCATCCTGATGGAGGCCTTTGGCCGGGGCCTGGTGTCGGAGCCCTATGTCGCAACGGTCGTGCTCGGGGCCGCGCTGATCGCCAGATGCGGCACCAGCGAGCAGAAGCAGGCGAGCCTGCCCAAGGTGGCGGATGGATCGCTGAAGCTTGCCTTTGCGCATGCCGAGCGCGCCGCCCGGTTCGATCTTGCCAGGGTCACGACCAGCGCCAACAAGACAGGACAAGGCTGGCGCCTCTCCGGCAGCAAGATCGCCGTACTTGACGGACATGCCGCCGACGAGATCATCGTCTCCGCCCATATCCACGATCATCGGGGACCCCAGGGGCGGATCGGCCTGTTCCTCGTGCAGGCGACGACGCCCGGCCTCGCCATCAGCGATTATCCGCGCCTCGGCGGCGGACGAGCCTGCAACATCGAGCTGCTCGAGGCGCATCTGCCGGAAGACGCCCTGCTCGGCGACGGCAGCGACGCCTTGCCCGCGATCGAATGGGCGGTCGATCGCGCCATGGCCGCGTTGGGGGCGGAAGCTGTCGGCATCATGCAGACGTTGCTCGACACCACGCTCGACTACACCAAGATCCGAAAACAATTCGGCCGGCCGCTCTCCGCCAACCAGGTGATCCGCCACCGCCTCGCCGACATGGCGATGCAGGTCGACGAGGCGCGCTCGATGGCGCTGCGGGCTGCGCTGAAGGCCGATAGCGCTGCGATCGAGCGGGCCCGGGCGGCGTCGGGCGCGAAGGCGAAGATCGGAAAATGCGCGCGCTTCGTCGGCGAGCAGTCGATCCAGCTCCATGGCGGCATGGGCGTCACCGAGGAGCTCGAGGTCGGCGCCTATTTCAAGCGGCTGGTCGCCTTCGACACGTTGTTCGGCGGCACCGCGCATCACTATGCCCGCCACGCCGAGCTGGGCCGCAGGGGCAACTCGGCCTAACAAGGAGCGCATCATGGACTTGTCGTTCAATGCCGAGGAGCGCGCCTTCCAGGACGAGGTGCGCGGATTCATTGCCAAGAACCTCACCGAGGAGATGAAGCGCGCGACCGCGCTGACGCCATCGGTGTTCTCCGATCCTGATATCGGCATGGCCTGGCAGCGCGCGCTGCACGCCCAAGGCTTGGGCGCGCCGGGCTGGCCGGTCGAATATGGCGGCCCCGATTGGACGCCGGCGCAGCGCTGGATCTTCGAGACCGAATGCGCCCGCGCCGGCGTGCCCAATGTCAACGTGATGGGCGTCAAGATGGTCGGGCCCGTCATCATCGGCTTCGGCTCGCCGGAGCAGAAGAATTTCTACCTGCCGCGGATTCTCTCCGGCGAGGATTATTGGTGTCAGGGCTATTCCGAGCCGGGGTCCGGCTCCGATCTCTCGTCGCTCAAGACCCGCGCGGTGCGCGACGGCGACGATTACATCATCAACGGCACCAAGATCTGGACCACGCACGCCCATCACGCCAACCGCATGTTCGCGCTGGTGCGCACCAGCGACGGGCCGCGGCAGCAGGACGGCATCAGCTTCATCCTGATCGATATGAAGACGCCGGGCATCACCACGCGCCCGATCCTGACCATCGGCGGCGACCACGAGGTCAACCAGGTGTTCTTCGATGACGTCCGCGTGCCCGTCGCCAACCGCGTCGGCGAGGAAGGCAAGGGCTGGACCTACGGCAAATATCTGCTGGAGTTCGAGCGCGGCGCGGGCATCGCCTCGGCCAAGCTGCGCGAAGGATTGAAGGCGATCGCGGATCTCGCCGAGTCCGACCTCACGGGCCGCGCGATCGACAGCCCCGACATCGCAACGCGGATCTCGGAGGTGGAGGTCGATATCGACGCGCTGGAGATGACGGAGCTGCGCGTGCTGTCGGCACTCCAGACCGGCCAGAATCCCGGTGCGGTGTCGTCGATCCTGAAGCTGCGCAACAGCGAGATCCGCCAGGCCGTGACGCGGCTCGGGGCCGACGTGATCGGCCACGACGCCCTCGCCGTCGAGTCGATGCGCCCGCTCTACAAGCTCAACCACGAGCCGGCGACGCCTGAGGAGATGCTGACGGTGATGCCGGAATATCTCAACGGCCGCGCCTACACCATCTTCGGCGGCACCTCGGAGATCCAGCGCGACATCATCGCGAAGATGATGCTGGGGATTTGAGGGCGAGACGGCGCGGATAGAGCTACTCGCTCGGTGTCGTCCCCGCGAAGGCGGGGACCCATAACCACAGGGAGCTGTGGTTATGGGGACTCGGAGTTGCCAGCTTCGCGCCACGGCTACTCGCTGTGGTTATGGGTCCCGGGCTCGCGCTGCGCGCGCCCCGGGACGACAGCTGAGTTTGTTGCGACAGCTAGCGCAACACAGCGTTGCGCTTACCCCACCGCCTTCGCGTCCCGGATCGCCTGCCAGATCTTCTGCGGCGTCAGGGGCGTATTCAGCTGGGCGATGCCGAGCTCGGCGAGCGCGTCCATCACGCCGTTGGTGACGCAAGGCGGGCCGCCGATGGCGCCGGATTCGCCGCAGCCCTTGGCGCCGAGCGGATTGGTGCGGCAGGGCGCGGTGTCGTCGAGCGTCACCACGATCGGCGGCACGTCGTCGGCGCGCGGGATGCAGTAATCCTGGTAGCTCGCGGTCAGCAGCTGGCCGTCGGCATCGTAGGAGACGCCCTCATACAGCGCCTGGCCAATGCCCTGCGCGACGCCGCCATGGATCTGCCCCGTGACCAGCATCGGGTTCACGGCAACGCCGACGTCGTCGACGGTGGTGTAACGCACGACCTTGGAGACGCCGGTCTCGGGGTCGATCTCGACCTCGCAGATATGGGTGCCGTTGGGCCAGCTCGGACCATCGACCTCGCCTTCGGAATCGACGCTGAGCTTGGCGCCGCTCTCCTTCTCGGCGAGATCGAACAGGCTGATGCGGCGGTCAGTGCCAACCACGGTGAGCATGCCGCCCTGATATTCGATGTCCTCGACCGAGGTCTCCAGCACGTTCGCCGCCTTCTCGCGCGCCTTCTGGATCAGATCGTTGGAGGATACCGCGACCGCGGTGCCGCCGACGAACAGCGAGCGCGAGCCGACGCTACCGAAGCCCATGGCCAGATCAGTGTCGCCCTGCACGACGTCGATCTTGTCCATGGGGATACCGAGCGAGTCGGAGATCATCTGGGTGTAGGTGGTCTGCAAGCCCTGCCCCATCGCCATGGTGCCGGAATGCAGAACGACGCGCCCTTGCGAGGTCGCGTGCAGGCTGACCTTCTCGGTGTGGGCGCGGCCGCCGGTCCACTCGATGTAGGAGGTGAGGCCGCGGCCGTAGAGCAGGCCCTTCTTCTTCGCCGCCTTCTTGCGCGCGGCAAAGCCGTCCCAGTCGGCAAGCTTCACGGCGCGATCGAGCATGTGCGCGAAGGCGCCGGAATCGTAGACCTGCCCGGCCGCATTGGTGTAGGGCAGCTGCGCCGGCTTGATGTAATTGGCTTTGCGGATCGCACGCGGATCCATGCCGATTTTTCGAGCAGCAGCGTCGAACAGGCGCTCGACGATGAAGACGGCCTCAGGCCGGCCCGCGCCGCGATAGGCGCCGACAGGCGCGGTGTGGGTCATCACCGTCTTCACCTCAAAGTGCACCAGCGGCAGGTCGTAGACGCCGGTCTGCACGAACGGCCCGAGCACCAGCGGGATGATGTTCGCCGCACCCGAGGAATAGGCCCCGGTGCAGCCGATCGACTTGACGCGATAGGCCAGCACCTTGCCCTTCTCGTCCAGCGCGAAAGAGGCCGTCGAGGTCAGATCGCGGCCGTGGGTGCCGCCGACGAATTCGTCGGTGCGATCGCCGCGCCAGCGAATCTTCTCGTTCAGCTTGGTCGCGGCATAGGCGACGATGCCGTCTTCGGGATAGAGATTGGTCTTCTGGCCGAAGCCGCCGCCGATGTCGCCGACCAGCACGCGGACGCTGTCCTTCGGGCGCTTGAGCACGGCTTCCGCCAGCACGTCGCGGGTCGAGGCCGGCGTCTGCGACTGCACGTGCAGAAGGAGACGGCCGGACTTCTTGTCGATCTCGGCAATAGTCGAGCGCGGCTCCATCGCCGATGGCACGAGGCGCTGGCTGACGATGTCGAGCTCGACGGTGTGCGCCGCCTTGGCAAAGGCCTCGTCGACCTTGGCGGCATCGCCGTAAGCCATGGCGCCGACGATGTTGTCGGGCGCCTCCGGCCACACCACGGGCGCGCCTGATTTCACCGCCTCGACGGGATCGACCACCGCGGGCTGCACGTCGTATTCGACCGAGATCGCCTCAGCCGCGGTCTGCGCCTCCACGCGCGATGATGCCACCACCGCGGCCACGGCCTCGCCGGCATAGCGCACGACCTCGTGGGCGAGCAGCCGGCGCGGCGGCACAGTCATCGGCTTGCCGTCCGGGCGCTTGAAGATGTTCAGCGTCGGGATCGTGCCGATGTCGTCCTTGATGAGGTCCGCGCCGGTGTAGATCGCGGCGACGCCGGGCATCGAGGCCGCGGCACTGGTGTCGATCGAGACGATCTTCGCGTGGGCGTGCGGCGAGCGGAGCACGTGCAACCACAAGGCGCCGTCCGCCGGCTTGTCGTCGATGAACTGTCCCTTCCCGGTGAGTAGCCTCTGATCTTCCAAACGCTTGACGGGCTGCCCCGCTCCGAAACGCAAATTGCCGGGAAGAATGTTCATTCCGCTGTATCCTCGAGACCGGAAAACGACCGCGGCGGTTTTAACCGATTTTGCGCGCCAGACAACCGAGCACCGGCACATCTGCAATGCGCATCAAGGCCCCTTGCAGGCGCGGATTGGATGGCTAGGACCGGTCGATATCGACGATGCCCACATTGACATCGCGGCTGTCGGAGCCGCGCTTGACCGTGAGCCGAACGGTCTTCCCGGCCCCGGCCTGCTCCAGCGCATCGGTCAGATCGGAGAGGCGGCGCACCGGCTTGCCTTCGGCCGCGGTGATGATGTCTCCGACCGCGCCCGTCGAAAAGTTGACGCCACGAATGCCTGCCCGCTCGGCAGGACTGCCGGGGGCCGTGCGCACCACGATCAACCCCTCGACGCCAAGCCGCGTCGCGACATCCTCGCCGGCGGCCACGATGCCGATGCCGGGCGTCGGCACCCGGCCGTTGCGGATGAGCTCGGGCACGATCCGGTTCACGACATCGACCGGCACCGCAAAGCCGATACCGGCGTTCGAGCCGGACGGCGATATGATCGCGGTGGTGACGCCGATCAGCCGGCCGGCGGAATCCAGCAACGGCCCGCCCGAATTGCCGGGGTTGATGGCGGCATCGGTCTGGATGACGTTGGCGATCTCCCGGCCGCCATGGGTCGGGAGCCGGCGCTTGAGCGCGCTGATGATGCCGGAGGTCATCGACTGATCCAGCCCGAAGGGATTGCCGATCGCGAAGGCGGATTGCCCGACCTTCAGGTCGCTCGAGCTGCCGAGAGCGATCGGCGACGGAAGCTGGCGCACGCTGCGAATGCGCAGCACCGCGAGATCGTAATTGGGCGCCGTGCCGACCAGGTCGACCTGGGCCACTTCACCCGACGCAAAGCGCACGGCGATCTCGCCGCCATTGGCGATGACGTGATTGTTCGTCACTAGGTGACCCTCGCCGTCCCAGACGAATCCCGTGCCGGAAGCGCCACCGCCCTGGCTCTCCTCGCCCATGAGGGGACTTGCCGCCGACCTGGCCGCGACCTGAACGACCGACGGCGATACGCGTTCGAAGATGTCGATGGTTGCCTTTTCGCCATCCGACAGCGGGCCGCGCTGCTCGACGGCACGTGCGGAGGGCGCCGCCCATGGGACATACGAGATCGGGACATGCAGGATCTTCGCTGCCGTGACGGCGAGCAGCAGGGCGGCGAAGGCGGCCGCGGCAATCGCGTAGCGACGATTCATTGGTGACCACCGTGTCTTGTGCTGAACGCGGGCTCTGACATGCGCATGCGTAGGCGACAGAGGTCGCTGACGCAGCAACGTCGCAAACGGACGGAAGTTTCTCGGTTGGGCAGGTAAGGGCCTTTTTGGCTCCCGCAGGGGTGCCGGGGCATATTGCCGCGTGGCAAACAGCTATGTCAGCTCGCGCAACGCCGCTTCCACCACCTTGCGCGCCTCGGCCGTCAGCGGTGCCTGCGGCGGGATGGGCTCGCCAACGTCATAGCCCTGGATCGAAAGGCCGGCCTTGATGCAGGCCGCGAGATTGAAGCGGGCGAAGGCTTCGTTGATCCGCCAGAGCCGGCGCTGCAGCGCCATCGCCTCGTCCCAGCGGCCGGCCTTGCTGAGCTCGTAGAGCATCACGCTCTGGCGCGGGATGATGCAGGCAGGTCCCGCCATCCAGCCGCGGCCGCCGATCAGCATCACCGCCGCCGGAATGTGGGCGGAGGCGGAGAACACGCGCAAGGCGTCGCCGCAGCGGTTCATGATCGAGAGCAGCCGACCGGTGTTGGTCGAGGCATCCTTGATGTAGCCGATGCGCGGATGCTCGGCGAGACGCGCGATGACGTCGAGGGTGAGATCGGAGCGCTGGAATTGCGGATTGGTGTAGATGACGACGGGAATGTCCACGGCATCGGCGATGGCGCGGAAGTAGGATTCGACCTGCGCATCAGCCAGCGGGAAATACGCCTCCAGGATCGCCAGGATGCCGTCGGCCCCACACGCCTGGTAGGCTTTCGCTTGCGCCACCGCATCCGCCGTCGAAGTCGAGGCGACGCCGGCGACAACAGGCACGCGGCCTTGCGCGGCCTCAATCGTGGTCTGCACGACCGCCGTGCGTTGCGCGGCGTTGAGATAGGCGAATTCGCCGGTCGAGCCGAGCGGCGTCAGCCCGTGCACGCCGGCGCCGATCAGGTCGTCGCAGAGTTTTGCCAGCACGTTGGTCCGCACCGTGCCATCGGCATCGACGGGCGAGACGAGGTACGGAAAGACACCGTGGAATTCGGACATTGTCGGCGCGGATCCCGGTCGATTGGTTTGCGTCTGACTGCTCTTACCAATGCCGGCGCCGGCGATCAAACCCTGAGCAGACGCACCCGCGTGCCCCAGGGATCGACCGCCTCCACCCCGTCCGCGAGCGGCGTGACTTTCGCGCCGCCCTTGCGCAGCCGTTCTTCCTGCGCGGCGAGCAGCTCCGGCTTTGCCATCACCAGCGAGAACCAGGCAAGGCCGGTCGCGGACTCGTCGCGCTGGCCGGCGCCCTGGCTCTGCCAGACGTTCATTCCGAGGTGATGGTGATAGCGGCCCGACGACAGGAACGCGGCGCCGTTGCGCTTGCGGGTCGGGTCGAGGCCGACCGTGCCGTGATAAAAGCTCTCGGCCTGCGCGAGATCGCCGACGCGCAGATGCATGTGGCCGATGCGCATTCCGTCCGGCGCCTTGGCGTAATCAGGGACGCGCGGATTGGTCAGCGACAGCAGGTCGGGAATGTTGAGCTCGTCGGTCGCCATCTTCACGCTGCCCTCGCTCCACTGCCATTGCGAGGGATCGCGGTCGGCATAGACCTCGATGCCGTTGCCTTCGGGATCGTCGAGATAGACGGATTCGGAGACGAGGTGATCGGCGAAGCCCGACAACGGCACGCGGTGCGAGGCGGCATGAACCAGCCAGCGCGCCAGATCCTTGCGCGTTGGCATCAGGAAGGCGGTGTGGTAGAGGCCGGCGGCGCTGCGCGGCTCGATCGCGGCATCGGGCCGGGCCTCCAGCACCAGCAGCGTGAGGCCTGATGTGCCGAGCCTGGCTGTGGCCGCCGAGCGCTCCATCACGGTGAGGCCGATCACGTCGCGGTAGTAATCGGCAACCTTGTCGAGGTTCTTCACCCGCAGCGTCACCATGCCGACCCGCATCGGCGTGCGGCTGGCAAAGGTCGGGCCGCCGCCCTGCGGTGTGCCCTCGGCACGGGCTGCGGCTGCGGCGGCCATCGCGAGCGAGGTGGCGCCGGCGAGTTGCAGCAGGGTGCGGCGGGTGAGGTCGATTGTCATGAGGGCTCGAAATCCTAGAGGCCACGGGGCGCAATTTCGGGATTGCTACACGTTCCCGTGAGGCGCTCCCAATCACATGTTCGTCGGCCGTGGTCCTACGGAGGTCCGCCGCTATCCCCTGTTCTGGTCCTCGTTCTGCTCCTGGCCACCCGGCCAGTTTCGCAATCGCCCGCGGCATCCCAGATTGAGGGCAACTTACAGGAGCCCGCCATGACCGATCTTAGTCCCCTGTCCTCACTGTCGTCCGCGCTCGCGGAATTGGTGGCGCGGACCGCGCCGTCCGTCGTCTCCGTGCATTCGCATCGTTCCCGCGCCACCGGCTTTGCCTGGAAGAGCGGCCTGATCGTCACCGCCGACGAGGCACTGGCCGACGAGGGCGCGGTCGAGATCGGCCTCGCCGACGGCAGCCGGGCCGCCGCCACGATCGCCGGGCGCGACCACACGACCGACATTGCGCTGCTGCGCACCGAGGCCGCGGTCACGCCGGTCAAGCTTGCCACCACGGTCCCACCGCTTGGCACGTTGTCGATCGTTGTCGCCACCAACCGCGAGACACCGAGCGCGGCGCTCGGAATGGTATCGGCGTCCGGCAAGAGCTGGCGCTCCTTGCGCGGCGGCGACATCGATGCGCGGATCGAGCTCGACGTTCGCCTCAGCCGTGGTCAGCAGGGTGGCCTCGCGCTCAACGCATCGGGCGACGCCTTCGGCATGGCCGTGCTGGGGCCGCGGCGGGTGCTCGTCATACCGACGGCAACGATCGAGCGCGTCGCGCCGCAGTTGGAAAGCCGCGGCCGCATCGCGCGCGGCTATCTCGGCCTCGGGCTGCAGCCGGTGCGCCTCGACGACGGCATCGGCGCGATGGTGATGAATGTCGACAAGGCCGGGCCTTCCGCCGCGGCCGGTATCCGACAGGGCGACGTGATCGTGGCGGTCAACGATCAAAAGCTGTCGGGCGTGCGCGCGCTGTCGCAGGCGCTGGGACCTGCGAGCGTCGGCGCGGTGGTCGAGGTCGCCGCGCGCCGCGGCGGCGAGCCGGTCAGCTTCAAGGTCACGGTCGGCGAGAGGCCGGAGGCGTGAGCGAGGACAAGACGGCCGAGATCGTACTCGCCCTGGAGATCGACGATCCCGCCCTCACCGATCGCCTGTCGGCCCTGCTCGGCAATGTCGCCGGGCTGCGCCTCGCTGCGCCCGGCGAAGCCGCCGCGGCGACGATTGTCGCCCGCGATCCGCGCATCAGCCCTGCGGACATCGCGCTGACGCAGCGCGAGCTCGACGTGCTGGCGCTGATGGCCGAGGGTGCCTCCAACAAGATGATCGCGCGGCAGCTCGGCATCTCCGTGCACACCGTGAAATTCCATGTCGGCTCGTTGCTCGACAAGCTCGATGCCACCGGTCGCACCGATGCAGTCGCGCATGCGGCACGCCGCGGCGTGATCGAGCTCTGAGTCACCGAGCCTCACTTCGCCGAAATCGGCGGGAAGCAGAGCTCGACCTTCAGGCCCGGCGCATTGTCATGCAGCGCAATCTCGGCGCCATGAAGCCGCGCGACCGCGGCGACGAGGCTGAGACCGAGGCCGTTGCCCGGCGTGTAGCGGCTCTGCTCGAGCCGGTAGAAGCGCTTGAAGACATGATCGCGCTGCTCGGCGGGAATGCCAGGACCGTCGTCGGCAATCGAGATCACCGCACCGCCATCGGTCCCGCGGCAGCTCACGATCACCTGCCCGCCCTTGCGGCCGTGCTTGATCGCGTTGTCGACGAGATTGGCGATGGCGTCGAACAAAAGGTCGCGGTCGCCGGTGATCGCGACCTCGCGGTCGCCGTCGAAACTGAGGCGCGTGGCAATTTGCTCGGCGGCGGCATCGTAGAGCTCGACCACCTCGGCGGCGATCTCGGCAAGATCAAGCATGCGGAAGGCGCCGGTGCGGGCGCGGGTCTCGATCTCCGAGATCCGCGTGATCGAGGCGAACATGCCGAGCACGGCATCGAGATCGGCGATGGTGTCGCCGATCAGTGCCGCGTCCGTCTCGCTGTTGCGCGGGGCGTGATAGGCCTTTTCCAGCCGGCCGCGCATCCGCGTCAGCGGCGTGCGCAGATCGTGCGCGACATTGTCGCTGACCTGCTTGACCTCGCCCATCAGCGTCTCGATACGGTCGAGCATCTGATTGAGGTTTTCGGCGACGCGATCCCACTCGTCGTTGCTGCCGCGCAAGGGGATGCGCTGGTCGAGGCCTGCGAGCATGATGGCGCGGCTGGTGGCATTGATCTGCTCGATCCGCCCCACGGTGCGCCGCGTCACCAGCACGGCCGCGAGCCCGGCGAGCACCAGCAGGAGCGCGGCGACGGCGGCCATCGCGAGCTCGATCATGCCGGTGAAGCCGTCATGATCGCCGACCGTGCCGAGCCGGCTCTCCACATAGGCCAAGGTGCCGAAATAGACGTACGCCATGATCGCCGCGACGATCATTCCGAACGCTGCGATCGCGATCAGCGCCAGGCGGAAGGTCGAGGAGCGAAGCGTCTTAACCAGGAGCACGGAGGCAATATCCGATGCCGCGGATGGTGTGGATCAGCGGATAGGCCTGGGCATCGTCGACCTTGCGGCGGACGCGGCCGACATAGACATCGATGATGTTGGTGGAGGGATCGAAATGCAGGTCCCAGACGTGCTGCAGCAGCATCGCGCGGGAGACGACGCGGCCCTCGTTGCGGACGAGATATTCGAGCAGCTGAAATTCCCGCGGCAGCAGCGGGATCTTGCGGCCGCGGCGAGAGGCGCTGCGCGCGATCAGGTCGACGGCGAGATCGCCGACGCGCAGCAGCGTCTCCTTGGCGATGGTCTCGCTGCGGCGGCCGAGCGCCTCGAGCCGCGCCAGCAATTCGGTGAAGGAAAACGGCTTGACGAGGTAGTCGTCGCCGCCGGCGCGCAGGCCGCGCACGCGGTCGTCGACTTCGCCGAGCGCGGAGATGATCAGGAAGGGGGCGGCAACGCCGTCGTGGCGCAGCTGGCGCATCACGCTGATGCCGTCGATATCGGGCAGCATGCGGTCGATGGTGATCACCGCATAGTCGCGCGCGGCGCCATGGCTGAGGGCTTCGCGCCCCGTGGCGGCGAGGTCGACGTCGTAGCCCGAAACCGTCAGCTCCTCGACGAGCTGGCCTGCGGTCTCCGGATCGTCCTCGACGACCAGGATGCGACGGTGACCTCCGGTCATGCAAAACTCCGCGCGACAATCGCCACCAGACTATCCCGTTCCGGGGCTGGACGGAACCGCCCGGTGGCGATCGCGACAATGGTGCGGCACGGCGATGCTAGTACCAATAGTCTCCGCACACATTGACCCATTGCCATCCATAGGGCGTCCAGCTCCTGCGCCAGCAGCCGTCATTGTAGCCGGCGTAGACATAGGGGGCGCCGAAGACGGCGAACCGACGGAAATGGTGGTGATGGCGGAAGCCGTGATGGCCATGCCAGCCCGCGCCGGCGAAGCGCGGCCCGATCGCCGCATGCGCGAAGCGGGCGCCGCCGAAGCCGGAACCGCCGACGTGAGCGAAGCGCGCACCGCCCATGCCGCCAGCCCGCATACCGCCAAAGCCGCCGGCGTGCATGCCACCGCCGAAATGCCCAGCGCCGCCGAAATGGCCACCATGCCCGCCGCCGCCATGGCCGCCACCGCCAAAGCCGCCGCGCGCGAGCGCCGGTGACGCGACCGCCATCATGGCCGCGATCACGCTCGCCGTGAGGCCTTTGAGAAGCCTGTTGTTCATCGAAGCGTCCTCCTTGCAGTGCGGCCGCCTTGGCGCCGCCCGCGGACGATCAGATGAGAACAAGGGACCGGCATCTTCAACTTACAAACGCGCCAGATTCTGACGCGGGAGTTAGGAGGCGCTACTCTCACCTCGTCATTGCGAGCGCAGCGAAGCAATCCAGAGTCTTTCCGCGGTGGGATTCTGGATTGCTTCCGCCTTCGCCGAAGGCTTCGGCGGACAAGTCGCTGCGCTCGCAATGACGATGTGGATGGAGCGAGGTCCGACCTCTCCCCGCAGAGAGCGGGGAGAGGTTAAGCGGTCACGCCCGCTTGCCGTTGTTCTTCTCCGCCGCGCGGCGCAGCGCTTCGGCGAGCGCGCCGCCGCCCGAAGACTCCTGCTTGCGCGGCGCGGACGAGGTCATGCGGCTGGCGTTGCGCTGATTGTTGTCGCGCTGCATGCCCGGCGCGTCCTTCTTAGGCCCGACCTCGTCGTCGAGGCGCAGCGTCAGCGAGATGCGCTTGCGGGCGACCTCGAAGTCCAGCACCTTCACCTTGACGATGTCGCCGGGCTTCACCACCTCGCGCGGGTCCTTGATGTAGGTCTTGGACATCGCCGAGATGTGCACGAGGCCGTCCTGGTGCACGCCGATGTCGACGAAGGCGCCGAAGGCGGCGACGTTGGTCACTGTGCCCTCGAGGATCATGCCCTTCTTGAGGTCCTTGATCTCCTCGACGCCTTCCTTGAACACGGCAGCCTTGAACGCCGGGCGCGGGTCGCGGCCCGGCTTTTCGAGCTCGCGCAGGATGTCGGTCACGGTCGGCAGACCGAAGGTCTCGTCGACGAAATCCTTCGGCTTCAGCGTGCGCACGACGTCGCCGTTGCCGATCAGCGCCTTGATGTCGCTCTTGGTCGCTTCGAGAATCCGGCGCACCACGGGATAGGCCTCGGGATGCACGCCGGAGGCATCGAGCGGATCCTCGCCGCCGAGGATGCGCAAGAAGCCCGCGCACTGCTCGAACGCCTTCGGCCCGAGCCGCGGCACGTCCTTGAGCGCCTTGCGCGACTTGAACGGACCGTTGGCGTCGCGATGCGCCACGATGCTCTGGGCGAGGCCGGAGCCGACGCCCGAGACGCGCGCCAGCAGCGGCGCGGAGGCGGTGTTGACGTCGACACCGACCGCGTTCACGCAATCCTCGACCACGGCATCGAGCGATTTGGCGAGCTTGGCCTGGCCGAGGTCGTGCTGATATTGGCCGACGCCGATCGCCTTCGGCTCGATCTTGACGAGCTCGGCGAGCGGGTCCTGCAGGCGCCGCGCGATCGAGACCGCGCCGCGCAGGGTGACGTCGAGGCCAGGCAGCTCCTCCGAGGCGAAGGCCGAGGCCGAATAGACCGATGCGCCGGCTTCCGACACTACGATCTTGTTCATCTTCAGCTCGGGCAGCCCCTTGACCAGCTCGGTCGCGAGCTTGTCGGTCTCGCGCGAGGCGGTGCCGTTGCCGATCGCGATCAGCTCGACGCGGTGCTTGATCGCGAGCCGGCCGAGGGTCGCCAGCGACTCGTTCCACTGCCGCTGCGGCTCGTGCGGATAGATCACGGCGGTATCGACGACCTTTCCGGTCGCGTCGGTGACGGCGACCTTGACGCCGGTGCGGTAGCCGGGATCGAGCCCCATGGTGACGCGGGTGCCGGCGGGCGCGGCCAGCAGCAGGTCGCGCAGGTTCGAGGCGAACACGCGCACGGCCTCGGCCTCGGCCGAGTTCCACAGCCGCATGCGTAGATCGATATTGAGATGCACCTGGATCTTGGTGCGCCAGGCCCAGCGCACGGTGTCGATCAGCCAGCGGTCGCCGGCGCGCTTGAGGTCGGCAATGCCGAACCGCTTCATGATCTTCAATTCATAGGCGCTCGGCACGCCCGGCGGCGGCGCTTCCGCCTCGGCCTGGATCTGGAGATCGAGGATCTCTTCCTTCTCGCCGCGGAACATCGCGAGGATGCGGTGCGAGGGCAGTTTCGTCAGCGGCTCCGAGAAATCGAAATAGTCGGCGAATTTCTCGCCCTCGGTCTTCTTGCCGTCGCGCACTTTGGAGGCCATGCGCGCATTGGTCCACATCTCCTCGCGCAAGCTCCCGATCAGGTCGGCGTCCTCGTCGAAACGCTCGACCAGGATGGCGCGCGCACCATCGAGTGCAGCAGCCGCGTCCGCGACGCCCTTCTCCGCGTTGATGAAGCCTTCCGCCACGACCTTCGGATCATTGCCGGGCTCGGCCATGAGCTGATTGGCGAGCGGCTCGAGGCCGGCTTCCTTGGCGATTTCCGCCTTGGTGCGGCGCTTCGGCTTGAACGGCAGATAGATGTCCTCGAGGCGGGCCTTGCTGTCGGCCGCCATGATCGAGGCCTCGAGCGCGGCATCGAGCTTGCCCTGCTCGCGGACCGATTCGAGGATGGCCTTGCGACGGTCCTCGAGCTCGCGCAGGTAAACCAGGCGCTCCTCCAGGGTGCGCAATTGCGCGTCGTCGAGCGCACCGGTCGCTTCCTTGCGGTAGCGGGCGATGAAGGGAACCGTGGCGCCGCCGTCGAGCAGCGTCACCGCCGCCTCGACCTGCTCGGCGCGAACCCCAAGCTCCTGCGCAATCTTCTGGTTGATGTTGGCCACGCGAGATTCCCTCTATCCTAGCACGCGGGCGCAGGGGCGAACCACCGGCCGCGGGACGCCGCTTATGGACCAACCAAGGTTGATTCATCAAGGTGCGGCGCGCAATCGTCGACAGAGGATTTTTTTGCCCGACCGATGCGATCTCGCCACATTCGTCGATTTGAGGCCGCGCTCTCGTGTCCCGGACGCAGCGCAGCGCGCCAGCGATGCGGTGCAGAGCCGGGACCCAGAGGCGGCACGGGAATACGGCGAGATGGGCCCCGGCTCTGCAGCGCACCGTCGAAGGGACGCTGCCATAGCGCGTCGAAGACGCGCGTAAACGCGCTGATGGCGTTCGGGGCACGAGAGCGGAATATGTCGCGCACACTCTCCTCCTCGTCATCGCGAGCGAAGCGAAGCAATCCAGAGTCTTTCCGCGGAGGGATTCTGGATTGCTTCGTCGCTTCGCTCCTCGCAATGACGGGAACAAGGGGCCGCATCGCCAGCTTCCAATCCACATTCAACGCGCAGACATGCCTTTGCATCCTCGCGGCGGAATAGGCCCGAGCTTTGCCTGGTCACGACACCCTCTGTCAGAGGGCGCAGGGAAGACCGGGTGCCGGCCGGGCACCCACGGTCCACTGTGCGAAGGTTGCGCTACAAGAGGCTGCACAGCGGCATACAGGTGAAGCCAAACAACCGGCCTTCCCTGCGCAGTGGTTTTACGGCTTATGCCGAGCTCTCCCCGGGGAGCGTTGCACTATTGCCCCCGTCGCCTTGCCGATAGCTGACGCGCGCGTCCGGTTGGACCGCCACATCACCGCAAGACTTGACGCACAGACCCCGGGCGTCAGGACGACACGGTTTTGCCGTACGCCGATCACACCGGTCGTGTGCGCGAGGTATTTCGCTCACGGTTGCCCGCCCTGCAAAACCCTTCGCGCCGGTGTAACGAGCGTCCACCACGGCTCACCCCACGTTCGTGACGATCGCGATACGCCCCTCTGACCGGGATGAGGTGGCGGGAGAATGCGACAAATCGGAAATTCTGTAAAGGCGAATATTTTCGCGCATGCGGATTGACCAGCCGATCGGGTGTTTTGCCCGTCGGGCAACGCAAGATCTTGTAGGGCGGATTAGCCGAAGGCGTAATCCGCCGCTTTGGTCCCCGCGGAGACAGAAGAGGCGGATTACGCTTCGCTAATCCGACCTACGCACTTGCACCTTGACATCACCCCCGTTCCACGGCTGGTGGGCTCGCCGGACCACCGAATTCCAAGGACCAATCATGCGTACGACATCGGTCGGCGTCTTCAGGATCGCCACCACGGGCCCCGGCGACGTCTCCGGCCTGATGGACTTGATCGGGTCCGGCGCGATCGAACCCCACGCGATCCTCGCCGTTCTCGGCAAGACCGAAGGCAATGGCGGCGTCAATGATTTTACCCGGGAATACGCGGTGGCCGCGCTATGCACGGCGCTGGCGCCCAAGCTCGGCCTGTCGCCGGAGGCAGTCGAGCAGCGCATCGCCTTCGTGATGTCCGGCGGCACCGAGGGCGTGCTGAGCCCGCACATCACGGTGTTCACGCGCAGCGAGGCCGAGCGCCCGGCGGGCCTGTCCGGCAAGCGCCTGAGCATCGGCATGGCGCACACGCGGGATTTTCTGCCGGAAGAGCTCGGGCGCTCGGCGCAGATCACCGAGACGGCCAGGGCCGTGAAGGCTGCGATGGCAGATGCCGGCATCAGCGATCCCGCGGACGTCCATTTCGTGCAGATCAAATGCCCGCTGCTGACCAGCGACCGCGGCGCGGCGGCACATGCGCGCGGCAACACGACGGCGACGACGAGCTCTTACAGCTCGATGGCCTATTCGCGCGGCGCCTCCGCGCTCGGCGTTGCGGCCGCGCTCGGCGAGATCGCCTCCAACATCAGGGACGAGGACGTGCTGCGGCGCTACGACCTGTTCTCGAAGGTCGCCTCGACCTCGTCGGGGATCGAGCTGATGCACAACGTCGTCATCGTGCTCGGCAATTCGGTATCTTCAGCGAGTGCGTTCGAGATCGGGCATGCGGTAATGAAGGATGCCATCGATGCGGCGGCGGTGACCGCGGCATTGGAGAGCGTCGGGCTTGGTGCAAATCCGCGGCCGGGCCGCGCGCTAGTCAACATCTTCGCCAAGGCCGAGGCCTCGCCTGACGGCAGCGTGCGCGGCCTTCGCCACACCATGCTGGAGGACACCGACATCAGCTCGACCCGCCACGCCCGCGCCGCGGTCGGCGGCCTGATCGCGGGCCTTGCCGGCACCGGCGCGGTCTATGTCTCCGGCGGCGCCGAGCATCAGGGGCCCGCCGGTGGCGGACCGGTTGCAGTGATCGCACGACTGTCGGATTGATACAGCCTGCCTCTGCGACCCCTCCATCCCATGCAACCCTGCCCCTCGCGGCGGCTCGGTTGATTCACGCGGTCCCTTGCGAAAAAGGTGACGCCGCACCTTAAGGGGACTTTGACTTCATGACTTTGCCGATGAGCTGGAATGAATGGGCGCAGCACGATGGCGTCGCGCTGGCGGGGCGTGTCCGCAAGGGCGAGCTGACGGCGAAGGAGCTGGCGCGCCAGGCCGCCGCCGGCGTTGCCAAGGTCAATCCGGCGCTGTCGGGCGTGGTCGAGCTGTTCGAGGACGTGATCGCCGATCCCGCCAAGGACGGCGCCAATCTCGCAGGTCCCTTCGCCGGCCTGCCCTTCCTGATGAAGGATCTCGGGCCGACCATGAAGGGCCGGCTGCAGGAAATGGGCTCGCTGCTGATGCGCGGCAATCGCGCGAGCGCCGATACGTTCCTCACCGGTAAATTCCGCCAGGCGGGGCTCAACCTGATCGGACGCACCACGACACCGGAATTCGGCGTGTGCTCGTCGGCCGACAATCCCGCCGTCTATGTCACCCGCAATCCCTGGAATACCGATTACACCACCTGCGGCTCGTCGGCAGGCAGCGCCGCGATGGTCGCCGCGGGCGTGGTGCCGATCGCGCATGCGACCGACGGCGGCGGCTCGATCCGCATTCCCGCCGGCGTCAACGGCAATATCGGCCTGAAGGTCTCGCGCGGCGTGTTCTCGCTGGCGCCGCACATGTCCGACCTCACCGGCCTCGTCTCGATCCAGGGCTGCCAGTCGCGCCGCGTGCGCGACACTGCCGCCTTCGTCGATCATGCGCGCGGGCCTGCGCCCGGCGAGTTCATGCCGTTCTGGACCACGGCGCAGCCTTATTGCGAGATGATCAAGCGCGACCCGGCAAAGCTTCGCATCGCGCTGTCTCACACATGGGGCAACTACACCGCGACGCCCGAGATCGCCACTGAACTGGAGAAGACCGGACGCTTCCTCGAAGGCCTCGGCCATCACGTCGACTACGCGCTGCCGGAGATCGACCTCCCCGCCGCCTTCGAGGCGCAGACCACCTGCTACATCTCGAACTTCGCGGTGGTGATCTCCAACATGCTCGCCGCGCGCGGACTGGAAAAGCCGCCGGAGGATCTGATCGAGCCGATGAACATCCGCATCTGGGAGGCCGGGCGTCACACCAGCTTCGCCGAGCGGGCGAAGATGCAGGCCGTGTTCAACACGACCTCGCGCGGCTTCGGCAGCTTCTTCGAGCAATGGGACGTGATCCTGACGCCGATCACGGCGCTGCCGACGCCGAAGGTCGGCACCAGGGAATATCTCACCATCTCCGACAACCCCGATGTGCGCGACTGGTTCGACAACCTCTGGCGCTTCTTCGCCTTCACGCCGCTCGCCAATCTCTGCGGCATGCCCGCGATCTCGATGCCGATGGCGGCGCAAGACCACGGCCTGCCGCTCGGCATCCAGGCCATCGCCAAGCAGGCCAATGACGGCCTGCTGCTGCAGCTCGCCGCCCAGATCGAGCGCGCGCTCGACGGCAAGTGGAACGGCGGCAAGAAGCCGAAGGTGCATGTGAGCTAAATTAGAGCGTGATGAGATCAGTTCGATCGCTGCAGCGGAGGTGCACTCCCTCTCCCGCTTGCGGGAGAGGGTGTTTCCGCGACGGGACAATCCCCTAGAGGAGAAAGCCCTCACCCGCGCCTTCGGCGCGACCTCTCCCGCAAGCGGGAGAGGTTGCAGCGAGCCCGTGGCATCGATTCAACCTAAAGCCATTCCGCTTTAGCAAGTGTGCGATCGCACGACACGCGATCGCAACCGCCTTCAGTTCTTCACTGCCGGTATCTCCTCCGCCACCGGCTGCTTCTGACCCTGCTGATACATCGCCAGCGCCTTGTCGAGGGCTTCGCGCAGTGCCAGCGCCGCAGCCACACTGCAACGTAAGTGCGCGGTCTGGACCACGTCGACCCTGACGGCGGCGCCGACCGGCATCAACAGGTTCGCGGCGAGCTCGATCTGGATCGCGCCGTTGTGGTGGCCGAAGCAGGATGCGCCGTCGAAATAGATGATCGGCGCCCGCTCCGAGCTGGAGCTCGAAATGGTGACGGGCCCCTGATTGGTGGCGGGCGTTTCGGGGTCGGCCATGGGCGCTCCTTGCAGGTCATCGACGAACGAAGCGTCCACCATCGGCGCTTCGGCCCGCCCTGTCGAGACCAAACCGCCCCGTGCGGGGCCCATTCGGGGTTTTGCGCGGCCCGGCACTGGTCTAGAACGTCCCCATGAGCACCTTACCGACCACGCTTGCCTTCGAGGAACTCGCCGAGGCCATCAAGGACCGCCGCTCCGATTATGGCCACATCAGCGGGCTCCAGCTCGACCGCTTCGCGCCGGCCGAGGCCTGGTCCAGCCTGCCCTATCGTCCGGTCTTCGTCGGCGACGCCGAGACCGGCGTGCTGCACGGCGGCGTCGTCACTGCGATGCTGGACGAGAGCTGCGGCATGGCGGTGCAACTTGCGCTCGACGGCACGCGCGCCATCGCAACCCTCGATCTGCGTATCGACTACCAGAAGCCGGCGACGCCCGGTCTCGACATCAAGGCGCATTCGGTCTGCTACCGCACCACGCGCTCGATCGCCTTCGTGCGCTCCACGGCCTATCAGGAGTCCGAAGACGATCCGGTCGCGACCGCAACCGCCTGCTTCATGA
Organism: Bradyrhizobium sp. USDA 372; assembly: GCF_053629095.1. Classification (NCBI taxonomy): domain Bacteria; kingdom Pseudomonadati; phylum Pseudomonadota; class Alphaproteobacteria; order Hyphomicrobiales; family Nitrobacteraceae; genus Bradyrhizobium; species Bradyrhizobium sp. USDA 372. The sequence goes on from NZ_JBRJHR010000001.1 coordinate 2,802,470, forward strand.
TCGGTGCCAACCGCACCAACATGCTCGCCGACCGCCGGATGGATGCGCGCAGCATCCCGACGCTGGAGGCGCCGGAGGATCCGGACGGGCCGTTTGCGCGCAGCCCGTTCGCACGCGCGCTCGGCATCCGCATCAACGATGACGGCACGCTGACGATGCCGTTCTCGCCGCAGATCATCGGCAATCCGATCCTGCCCGCGATCCACGGCGGCATGACCGGCGCCTTCCTCGAGACCACCGCCATCATCGGGGTGGCGCGCGAGCTCGGCGCTGCCGCACCGCCCAAGCCGATCGGCCTCACCGTCAACTATTTGCGCTCCGGTCGCGCACTCGACACGTTTGCCGACGTCTCGATCGTGAAGCAGGGCCGACGCATCGTCGCCTTCGAGGCGCGGGCCTGGCAGGACGATGCGGAGAGGCCGATCGCCACCGCTTTCGGTCACTTCATGCTGCGTCCGACGCCTGGAAGCGACGAGGAATAAGCTCATTTTGACTTGACGGCCGCAGGTCCGGCCACAACGATAGCGCGCCTTCGCGAGAGGAATTGGATTGCGGCATCCGCTCGACATCGTCGCCATGTTCGCCGCACTCTGGCTGCTGGCGTCGATGGTGCTCGACGCGCTGACGCCGAAGGAGCTGACGGCGATCATGATCGGCATCGCGATCGGACCCGCCATCGTCGTCACCGCCGTGTTCTACTACCTGCGCTGCCCGCGAACGGATTTTGCGGTGATGTTCGCAGCGCTGTGGCTGATCTCCGATATCGCCATCGCCTTCATCTCGCCGAAGGAGCTGCCGCATTTCCTGATCGCGCTCGGCTTCGTGCCGGCGCTGCTGATCGGCATCGTGCTGCACTGGCAACGCCTCCAACGCCGCCACGAGCAGCTGCCCGCGCCTTCGCCGAAGCGCGGCTAGGCCGTGTACCCATAAACCCGGCGGCGTGATGCAACGAACGCAATGTCCGCTTCGCCCCTATAGCGGCTGAGTTCGTGCGGCGGCGCAATATGTCGCGATGGATAAGCGGCCGTAAAAGTCTCCGCCGACGCGGTGCTTCCGCGCCGACCGAGTTCTGTTGTGTTTGTTCAGTTGACCTTGACTACCTGCGGCACCTTCCAGCTCCCATCGATGATCGAAGGCGGAGTGTCCTTCGGCCAGTACATCCGCAGCATCAGGACGAAGTCGCCCTTCGGCGCCGGCAGCCAGTTGGCTTCTTTGTCTGCGCCCGGCGACTCGTTTTGGAAGTAGAGGGTCAGTGAGCCGTCGGCATTGAACTTCGGATTGTCGCGCATGCTGACGGTGAACCTATTGAGAGGATTTGGGACGAACCACCAGCCCTGGTCGATCATGTACATGGTGAACGACCAGAAACCGTTGACGGGAGGTGTCGCATCCTTCGGGAAGGTCAAGGTGTACTTGTTTGCGCCGCTCAGCTTCTGTCCTGTCGAATCCTTTTCGGTGTTCGGATAGACGGCGTCGCGCTCCTGGTTAGCGGGCCAGCCAAAGGCTGCCACCACCGCTCGCTTCATGTAATCGGAAGGGCCGTAGGTACCGAGCCCCTTGGTAATCGACCAGCCGTCAACTATCCCACCGAGGTTGTCCTTATTAGCCTCGATCTTCTTCAGAGCCGTCTGGGGAATGTCCTTCAGCGCTTGCTGAATTGCCGGATCAAGCTTGCTCATCTCGAACGACTTGCCGGGCACGATACCGATCTTCGCCATGCTCGCGAGCATCGGTGCATCCGCCGCTGGCGCGGGAGCCGCCGCCGCCATCAGCTTGGCCATCAGATTAAAGTATCCCTCCGTCCCCATGGCGAGAATGACCGTCTGCGGCTTGTCGGTCATGCTGAAGCCCGGACTGGGATTTACCGACGGTGCCACGGGCGTGTACGGCTTGCCCCAAGCGGAAAGCGGCGTGATCTTGTACTGTGTCTGCAGCGCGTTGACGGCCTTGTAGTCAGCCTCGCTACCGTCGGCATAGGTGCGGCCGAGAATGACCATGTAGCGTGTCGCCATTGGGAAGTGTTTCATATCGGCCGGTACCTCGCCCTTCCAGCCCGGAGCGGTGAACAGGTAATTGGCGGCCTTTCCGCTGGCCGTCCGCTTGCTCGGCGAGTGCTCGGAATCCGACATCCAAAGATCAGTGATCTCGAAGAGATAGAAGCGATTGCCCATATCCGGGTGACTGAACACCTGCGGCTCTGCAAGATCGAGCCAGGCAACCGAGTACAGCGTGTCGGCATTGGGCGCGGAGACTCCGCGATAATCCGCGGGCGGATAGCGCGGAACGTTGACGAATTGACCGGTCGGACTCGTGAATCCCTCGACCTTTGGCACGTTGCTCATCTGCACGCGGGTTACTTCGGTCGTGATCAGCGAATAGCCATAGACATAGGCATCGGTGGCGATCTGCTGCGCTTCCGCGGGCGATACGGATTGCGCGCGCGACGGTACGGTGGCCGCGAAGCAAATCGATACGGCAAAGCTAACAGCGAGAAAAATACGTCGATCAATCGCGTTCATACTGTCCACCCTTTCCGTCTCCTAGACAACCGTGGGAGGTAGTGGGTTCAGGTAAGCACGCCGAAATAGACGCTTGAAACAAACCGTTCCATTGATTCAGATCAACAGGTGTCTACCGGGGTCATTGGCGGTCGTCGGCCGAGCCGCGCCAAGTCGGCTTTGGGTCATTTTCGACGGGCTGAATCTTAATTTCATCACCCCTTACCGCGGCAACAGATTCGTCTTCGCGAGGTCCAGCACCTCGTCGCCGCGCCCGTTCATCACCGCGCGCAGCACCCAGAGGCTGAAGCCCTTGACCTGCTCGGCCGTGATGGTCGGCGGCATCGACAGCTCCTGCTTGGCGGTGACGACGTCGAGCAGCGCCGGCCCATTGTGCGCCAGCATCTCCTTCATCGCGCCCGGAAGCTCGCCGGGATCCTCGACGCGCCTGGCAAAGATGCCCATCGCGCGCGCCATCGCGGCGAAGTCCGGGTTCTCCAGGTCGACATTGGTATCGACGAAGCCCGCGGCCTTCATCTCCAGCGCGACGAAGCCGAGCACGCCGTTGTTGAAGACGACCACCTTCACCGGCAGCTTTTCTTGCGTCAGCGTGATCAGGTCGCCCATCAGCATGGTGAACCCGCCGTCGCCGGAGAGCGAGATGACCTGGCGCCCGGGCTGGGCGGCCTGCGCGCCGATCGCCTGCGGCATGGCGTTGGCCATCGAGCCGTGCACGAAAGAGCCGATCAGGCGGCGGCGGCCGTTCATGTCGAGATAGCGCGCCGCCCACACCGTCGGCGTGCCGACATCGGCGGTGAAGACGGCATCGTCGGAGGCATGGTCGCTGATCACCTTGGCGAGATATTGCGGGTGGATCGGCTTGGCTCCGGGCGTGCCCTTGGCGAGCGAGTCCAGACCCTCGCGGGCTCTCTTGTAATGCGCGACGGCCTCGTCGAGATGCTTGCGCTGTGGCTTCGTCTTGAGCAGCGGCAGCAGTGCCTCGATGGTGAGCTTGACGTCGCCGACGAGCCCGAGATCGATCCTGCAGCGCCGTCCCAGATTTTCCGGGCGGATGTCGATCTGCGCGACCTTGGCATCATCAGGGAAGAACTGCTTGTAGGGAAAATCGGTGCCGAGCATCACCAGCGCGTCGCAGGCGTGCATCGCGGCGTAGCCGGAGGAGAAGCCGATGAAGCCGGTCATGCCGACGTCATAGGGGTTATCGTATTCGACATGCTCCTTGCCGCCGAGCGCGTGCACGATCGGGCTCTTCAGGGTCTCGGCGAGCTGCATCAAAGGCGCATGCGCGCCGGCGCAGCCGCGGCCGCAGAACAGGGTGATGCGCTCGGCGCCGTTGAGAAGATCGGCGAGGGCCTTCAGCTCGTCCGCCTGCGGCACGACCTGTGGCGAAGCCAGCGCAAGGCTGCGCGTCGTCGACAGCGCGCGCTTCGGAGGACTACGGAACGCGACATCGCCGGGCATCGCGACGACGGCAACGCCGCGCAAGCCCACCGCCGCGCGAATCGCGTTCTCCAGCACGTAAGGCAGCTGGCTCGGGTCCGAGACCAGCTCGCAATAATGGCTGCATTCGCGGAACAGGTTTTGCGGATGCGTCTCCTGGAAATAGCCGCCGCCGATCTCGGCGGTCGGGATCTGCGCCGCGATCGCCAGCACGGGAACGCGGCTGCGATGCGCATCGAACAGGCCGTTGATCAGATGCAGATTGCCGGGGCCGCAGGAGCCCGCGCAGACCGCGAGGCTGCCGGTCATCTCGGCTTCGCCGGCCGCTGCGAAGGCCGCGACCTCTTCGTGCCGGACATGGATCCATTCGATCGTGCCGCGGCGGCGCAGCGCCTCGGTCAGCGCGTTCAGGCTGTCGCCGACGATGCCGTAGATGCGCTTGACGCCGGCCTGCTCGAGCGTTGCCACGAACAGGTCGGCCACGTTGTTGATCGCCATGTCGGTCTCCTGATTCAGCCAGTCGCATAAGATGATGCGCGCATGTCGGCATCGCGCCACCATATGGCAGAATAAGCCAGGTCAGGATCACGGCTAGTTTATTGTCGATTTCAATCGCTCTGAATTGCCCGATCGTAAGCGGCAATTGTCACCTCTGCGCGAGCTGCGACATCCGCTGCACTCATGCCGGGCTTGTAGAGGCTGGAGCCGAGCCCGAATGCGGTCACGCCGCCCTTGATGTATTCGGCAAAGTTCTGGTCGGAGACGCCGCCGACGGCGGCGATCATCACGCCTGCCGGCAGCACGGCGCGGATCGCGGCGATGCCGGCAGCGCCGAGCACGCTCGCCGGAAAGAATTTCAAGCTCGACGCGCCCGAGCGCGCCGCCAGCAGCGCTTCGGTCGGAGAGAAGACGCCGGGCATGGTCACCATGCCGTGCTGATGCGCGCGCGCCAGCACCTCGGTGTCGACATTGGGCGAGACCATCAGCCTGCCGCCGACGTCGTTGAGGCGATCAACGTCTGCCGTCGTCAGCACCGTGCCCGCGCCGATCAGCACGCCTGATGGCGCGAGCTTCACGGCAAGCCCGATCGAGCGGAACGGATCGGGCGAGTTCAGGGGGATCTCGATCGCGGTCATGCCGGCCTGGATCAACACGCCGACGATCGCCTCGGTCTCCTCGGGCTTGATGCCGCGCAGGATCGCGACCAGCGGCCGCTGCATCGGCGGAAAGGGAACACTCATCTCTCGCAGTCCTTCTACTTCGTCCAGATCGCGGCAGCCGCCATCGACAGACCGCGACGGACGGCTTCATCCGCATCGACCGGCTTGGCGGTCATCGACAACGCCTCGAAAGCCAGCCGATACAGCATTGCAAGCCGGCCCGAGGCAATCAGCGTGACACCTTCTTTCGGTACTGCGCCGGAAAGCCCTGCCGCCAGCTCGACGCCGATCAACGTGCCCGACAGCGTCTCGCGCGCCGCGGCGGGCGTGCCGCCGAACAGCAGCTGGCGCGCGCGCGCCGTGAACAGCAGGTTGGCGGCGAAGGCCGGAGCCTCGAACGCGGCTGTCACGGCCGCCTTGAAGCTCGCAATATCTTCGGCGTCATCAGCGCCGGCGACTGCGAGCGACAGGATGGTCTCGCGCGAGACGACGCTGAACAGCTCGCCGGTCATGAAGGTGGAAAACCGTTCGACCGCGCCGTCCTTCACGCGAACCCATTTCGAATGCGTGCCGGGCATGCAGACCAGCGCCTCGCCCGCGGCATCGAGGCCGAGCGCGCCGAGCAATTGCGTCTCCTCGCCGCGCATGACGTCCGGCGCCTTAGCGTCGCGCTGGGCGATGCCCGGCAGGATGCGGATGTCGCGCGCCTCGCCCGGCACGCGCACGGCCTGTTTCAGGACGGCCAGGAGCTGTGCCGGCGTGTCGACGTAGCCGGCCTCGACCCAGCCGGTCTTGGCGCCGGCCATGCCGCAGACCAGAACCGGCAGATGATCCGGCGCTTCGACCGCGGCCAGATGCGCTTGCAGCACGGCGGGAAAGCCGGTCTTCGCCGCCGCCAGCATGCCCTCGCCGCTGCGGCGCTCGGCAATCACCTGCCCAGCGCGATCGACCAGCCAGAGCCGGAAGCTGCTGGTGCCCCAATCCACCGCGACATAAGCGGGTTCGGTCATATCAGGTCTCGTCCTCGTCTCATGGCCAAGACGCCGTCTCGCGACAGATGAGACGATGTCCAGCAGGCTCCCGTCGAGATACCGGCTATTGCGCGGGCAAACCAGTCCTTTCTCTTCAATTCGAGGCTCCGCCGCGCTGGCACACCGCTTGCTCAAGGTTCATCACTCAACAAGCTTCATCACTCAACAGGCTTCATCACTCAACTCCGTCAACGCGCGACAAGACGCGTCAACATCAGATGAGGAAACCCATGGAGATCGGCTATTTCACGATGCCCTCGCATCCGCCGGAGTGCGGGCTGAAGGAAGGGAACGACTGGGACCTGCAGGTCATGCGCTGGCTCGACGAGCTCGGCTACCAGGAGGCCTGGGTCGGCGAGCACCACACCGCGCCCTGGGAACCCAATCCCACGCCGGACCTTCTGATCGCGCAGGCCTTGATGCAGACCAAGCGCTTGCGCATCGGGCCGGGCGGCTTCCTCTTGCCCTATCACCACCCCGCCGAGCTCGCCAACCGCGTTGCCATGCTCGACCATCTCTCCGAGGGCCGGCTCAATTTCGGCGTCGCGGCGAGCGGCCTTCCGAGCGACTGGGCGATGTTCAACGTCGACGGCATGAGCGGACAGAACCGCGACATGACGCGCGAGGCGCTGGAGATCATCCTGAAGCTGTGGACCGAGCCGGCGCCCTTCACCCACAAGGGCAAGTACTGGACGGTGACCAAGCCGGACACCATGTTCGATTTCCTCAAGCCCCACATCAAGCCGCTGCAGGCGCCGCATCCGCCGATCGGCGTTGCGGGCCTATCCAAGAACTCGGACACGCTGAAGCTCGCCGGCGAGCGCGGCTTCATCCCGATGAGCCTCAACCTCAATCCGGCCTATGTCGGCAGCCACTGGGACTCGGTCGAGATCGGCGCGGCCAAGACCGGACGCAAGCCGAACCGGCAGGATTGGCGGCTGGTGCGCGAGGTGTTCGTCGCCGACACGGACGAAGAGGCCTGGAAGCTCTCGACCGGCGACATGATGGGCCGGATGATGAGCGAGTACTTCCTGCCGCTGCTCGGCCATTTCGGCTTCAAGGATTATCTGAAGCACGCCCCTGACGTGCCCGACAGCGACGTCACGGTGGAATATTGCGCCAAGCGGAACTGGATCGTCGGCTCGCCCGCAACCGTCGCCGAGAAGATCGAAAAGATCTACGACGAGGTCGGCGGCTTCGGTGTGCTCCTGGTGTTCGGCTTCGACTACAAGCACAAGGCGGAGGCCTGGCATCACTCGCTCTCGCTGCTGAAGAACGAGGTGATGCCGCGCCTTGCGCATCTCGGCTCCGCGAAGAAGGCGGCTTGACCTGATAGCGGGTGCGGCGCGATCGTGCCGCACCCGCTTCTATTGTCGGAGATTTCCGCGTGACGGTGGACGCCAGTTCTTTCGACGCCAATTCTTTCGACGCTACGCATTTCAAGCAGGCGATGCGCCAATGTGCCGGTGCCGTGGCGCTGGTCACGGTGGGCGCCGATCACGGCAAGCGCACGGGGCTGACGGTGACCTCGGCCTGCTCGTTGTCGGACAAGCCGCCCTCGCTGATCGTCTGCGTCAACCGCAACGCCAGCGCACATGCCCGCATCCGAGAGGAAGGTGCTTTCGCCATCAACTTCCTGCACGAGGATCACGCGCTGCTCGCCCTCACCTTCAGCGGCCAGAAGGGCGTCAACGGCGACGATCGCTTCGCCTTCGGGCAATGGACGCGTGGCGTGACCGGCGCGCCGGTGCTGGCGGATGCGGTCGCCGCGTTCGACTGCGTGCTGGCGCAAGAGTTCGAGACCACGACGCATTCGATCTTCGTCGGCGAGATCCGCAGCGCCTCGCATTCCGCTGCGGCCACGCCGCTGGTGTACCTGCGCAGCAATTTCCACACGCCGCAAGAAATCCGCGAGACGGTCGCGATCGGCGATCTCGATGCACGGCACCTGAGCTGGACGGATTTTTCGTAAAGGGGCGCCGCGCGCTCGGTGCACCTTCTCCCCTTGCGGGAGAAGGTGGCGCGAAGCGCCGGATGAGGGGTATGTCTCCGCGAACTCCGATGAGAGACGTGCTCGCGGAGAGAACCCCTCACCCGTCTCGCCGCTGCGCGGCGAGCCACCCTCTCCCACAAGGGGAGAGGGAAAGGACGCACGCTGCGTGGAATCGAGCGCTACTGCGCCGTCTCGATCTTCAGCTGCTTGATCTTGCGATAGAGCGTCGCGCGGCTCAGCTTGAGTGTACGCGCCGCTTCCGTCACGCGGCCACCATGCTTACGTAGCGCCGCGACGATGGTCGCACGCTCGGCCGCTTCAAGGTCGGGCTCCGTCGGTCCGCCGAACGGCGGCAGATCGAGATCGGCATCGGTGATGACGCCATCTTCCGCCGTGCAGCCGGCAAGCCGCAGCACGTGGCGGAGCTGGCGCATGTTGCCGGGAAACGGATAGGCCGCGAGCTGCGACCAGGCCTCGTCCGAGAGCCGGCAGTTCGGCGCCTCCTCACGCGCGATCTGGCGAATGATGTCGCCGCGGTCGGCACGCTCGCGCAAGGCGGGCAGGCGCACCTCGATGCCGCGCAGGCGGAAGTAGAGGTCGGCGCGGAAGGCTCCCGCTTCCGCCATGCGGCCGAGATCGCGATGCGTGGCGCTGATCAGGCAGATATCGACAGCGACAGACTTGAGCGCACCGAGCGGCCAGACCTCGCGGTTTTCCAGAACGCGCAACAGGCGCGTCTGCAAGCCGATCGGCATGTCGCCGATCTCGTCGAGGAACAGCGTGCCGCCGTCGGCCTGCACGATCAGGCCCTTCGAGCCCTCGCGCCGCGCGCCGGTGAAGGCGCCCGCCTCGTAGCCGAACAGCTCGGCGTCGATCAGGCTTTCCGGCATCGCCGCGCAATTGAGCGCGACATAATTGTTGCGCGCGCGATTGCTCGCACCGTGAATGGCCCGCGCGAACACGTCCTTGCCGACGCCGGTCTCGCCATGCAGCAGCACCGGCAGATTGTGATCGCCGATGCTTCGCAGCCGCTTGACGCTTCGGATCAGGCCGGGGTCGCGGCCGGCAAGCCGATGCAACGCGTCGAAGCGATCGACTTGCGCATCGCGGCGCGACGCCTGCGATCTCGCACGCAGGGGCGGCGCAACATGGCCCTGCCCCAACGGACGGCCATCGCCATGGTGCAGCTCGACGATCTCGCCGGTGCCACGCGCGGCGTGATGATCGAACTTGACGTAGCGCGACAGGTCGATGCCGGAGCCGATCATGCCGTCGGTGAGGCCGAGCAGCGCACGCGCCGAGCGGCAGGCGCCGACGATGCGGCGGTCGTCGTCGTAAGCGACGAGGCCGCTGCCGCCGTCACCGGGCACGGTTGCGATCCAGGCATTGCGGAAATGACCGCGGAAGATCGCACCCTCCATCCGCCGCGTAGCTTCCATCGTCACCGCGAGTGCAAGCTGATGCGCGGCGCGCTCCAGGTCTTCGCGGCAGGAGGTGATGTTGATGGCACCGGCGAGCCGGCCGGCCTGGTCGAACAGCGGCGCCACGGCGCAGGAGAACATGTGCCATTGCGCGCGAAAATGCTCGTCGCGATGCACCAGAATCGGCTTCTCCTCGGCCAGCGCGGTGCCGAGCCCATTGGTGCCCTCGCAAGCCTCTGCGAAGTTCGAGCCGGTGTAGATCTTCCAGTCCAGAAACATCCTTGCGTCGGCTTCGCCCGGCAGACGGCTGAACAGCATGGTCGCGTTCACATCCGCGAGATTGACGCAATAGCCGGCGTCGCGCAGCACGCGGGCGAGATCGTCGAGCTCGGGCGTGACGAGCCGGATCGTCTCCTCCATCGGCCCGGCGACATGACGGATCTCGGCTTCGGTGAGCGTCTGCGGCGGGCCCTGGCGGGCGGGATCGAGCTTGTGATTGACGAGGCAGCGTCGCCAGGAATTGGCAATCCGCGAGGAGGCATCGACGTCGGCCACATGATTGGCGACGGACAAGACACGGGCGACATGGTTCGAGGCCGAGAGGCTGGCCATCGCGGACGTCTCCACCCTGTATTATTGTGCAAAGTCTGGCACCGCAGGCGGGGATGTCAATCGGGAACCGGGGACGCAGTTGTATGGCGCGATGGCCCAGCGCCGTCATGGCCGGGCTTCGTCCCGGCCATCCACGTGTTACCGCGAATGCGAAAGAACGTGGATGCCCGGAAGCCCGGGCATGACGACGTGGAAATAGATCGTCTCTATCATCATGCAACTAGTGCTGCACTGCGCTCACCACGTGTCGATGCACGGCCGCTTCTTCGCCGTCCTCGGCGCGGGCTTCGGCACTGTGCGCAGACCGGCCATGATCCAGCGCCGCGTCTCGGCGGGATCGATGACGTTGTCGATCTCGAACACGGAGGCGATCGAGACCGCTTTGCCGTTGGCGTAGAGCTCGGCGACCTTGTTGCGGTAATAGGTCTCGCGCTCCTCGGGATCGGCGATCGCCTCCATCTCCTTGCGGAAGCCGAGGCGGACATAGCCCTCCAAGCCCATGCCGCCGAACTCGCCGGTCGGCCAGGCCGCCGTGAAGAACGAGGCGTGGAAGCCGCCGCCGATCATCGATTGCGCGCCGAGACCGTAGCCCTTGCGCAGCACAATGCCGAACAGCGGCACGGTGAGGCTGGCGCCGGTCACGAACATGCGGGAGACGTGGCGCACGATCGCGGTCTTCTCCGCTTCCGGGCCGACCATGAAGCCGGGCGTGTCGCACAGCGAGACAACAGGCAGATCGAAGGCGTCGCAGAGCTGGAGGAAGCGCGCAGCCTTGTCGCCGCCGTCGGCATCGATAGCGCCGCCGAGATGGCGCGGATTGTTGGCGATCAGGCCGAACGGCTTGCCCTCGATGCGGATCAGCGCAGTGATCATGCCGACGCCGTAGTCACGGCGCAGCTCCAGCACGCTGTCCTTGTCCGCGACGAGATCGATGACGCTGCGGATGTCATAGACGCGGAGGCGGTTCTCGGGAATGGCGCGGCGGAGCAGGCGCTGGTCGGCGGCCTCCCACTGCGTCACCGCGCCCTGGAAATAGGACAGGTATTTCTGCGCGACAGATGTCGCCTCCTCCTCATCCTCGACCAGGATGTCGATGACGCCGTTCGGCGACTGGAACGAGACAGGGCCGACTTCGGCCGGATGATAGACACCGAGGCCGCCGCCCTCGATCATCGCCGGGCCGCCCATGCCGATCGAGGCGTTCTTGGTCGCAATGATGACGTCGCAGCAGCCGAGCATCGCGGCATTACCGGCGAAGCAATAGCCGGAAACGACACCGACCACTGGAACGAGGCCCGAGAGCCGGGCGAATTGCACGAAGGACGGACCGTCGAGGCCTGTCATGCCAAGCCGGTCGGTATCGCCGGGCCGGCCGCCCCCGCCCTCGGCATAGAACACCAGCGGCACGCGCCAGTCTTCCGCGAGGCTCAGCATGCGGTCGATCTTCTTGTGGTTCATGTGGCCCTGCGTGCCCGCAAGCACGGTGTAGTCATAGGCGACGACGATGCAACGCGCGCCTTCAGGCCCGAACTTCTCTGCATTTACCGTGGCGACGCCCATGACGAGGCCATCGGCCGGCGTGTTCTTGATGAGGTCGTCGAGCTTGCGCCGGCGGCGCTGCGCCGCGATCGCGAGGCTGCCGTACTCCATGAACGAGCCGTCATCGACGAGCTGGGCGACGTTCTCGCGCGCGGTGCGCTGGTTGGTGTTGCGACGGCGCTCGACCGCAGCGGGGCGGTTCTCGTCGAGCGTGTTGGCCTGGCGGGCGATCAGCTCGGCGAGGTCGGGGCGGATGTGATCGAGATCGACATCGGCTTCCGCCGTCGTGCTGTCGGCGGCGACGTCGAGGGGCTCGAGATAGAGGATCGGCTCGCCATGCATCAGCGTGACCCCGTCGCCGGCGACGAGCTTCATGACCCGGCCGCCCTGCTCGGCCATCACCAGATGCTCCATCTTCATGGACTCGATCACGGCAAGCTGCTGGCCGGGGCGTACGATCTCGCCTTCCTTCACCTGGATGGTGACGATGGTGCCTTGTAGGGGCGCCGCGACCATCACCGCGCCTTCGGGCACGGCTTGCGCGACGTGCACCTCCGCGCTGTGGCCACCGCTACGCTCGGCTGCTGCGAAATAGAGCGGCTTGGCCGCGCCATCCGATGCTTCCACGAGCTTGGTAATGTTGCGGTCAATGAAATCGGTCGCGATGCGGTTGGTCCTGAAATCGGGATGTGCGAGCACCGCCTGAAGGAAGGCAATGTTGGTGACGACACCGTCGATCCGGAACTCGCGTAGCGCCCGCGAGGCTTTCGCGACCACGTCATGCCAGGCCTCGCCTGGCGTGTGCACGATCACCTTCGCCAGCAGCGAGTCGAAAGCGGCGCTGGTCTTGTAGCCGGCATAGCCGAAGCTATCGACGCGCACGCCGGGCCCCGACGGCGGCTCGAACACGGCGAGCACGCCTCCGGTCGGATGCGTGGCGCCGGTTTCGTCCAGCGTTTCCATGTTGACGCGAAGCTGCATGGCATAGCCGCGCGGCTTCGGAATGGATGTTTGCGCAAGACCCAGCGAAGCCAGCGTGCTGCCTGCGGCGACCGCAAGCTGGGCGCGGACGAGATCGACGCCGAGCACCTCTTCCGTGACGGTGTGCTCGACCTGGAGCCGCGGATTGGCCTCGATGAAGGCGAAGCTGTCCTCCGCGGTGCCGTCGACCAGAAACTCGAACGTGCCGAGATTGTCGTAAGACGCCGCACCCGCCAGCTGCTTCGCAGCCTCGATGATCCGGCCGCGCACGGCATCGCTCAGCGACGGGCTCGGCGCCACCTCGACCAGCTTCTGGTGCCGGCGCTGGATGGTGCATTCGCGCTCCCAGAGATGGGAGGTCGCACCATGGCGATCGCCGATGATCTGGACCTCGATGTGGCGCGCCTGCCGGATCAGCCGCTCGGCATAGACGCCGTCGAAGCCGAACGCCGCCTTGGCTTCGGACTGACAGCGCGCATAGGCTTCCGCAAGATCGGACGCGTTCTCCACCACGCGCATGCCGCGGCCGCCGCCGCCGGCCATCGCCTTGATCACGATCGCAGCGCTGCTGCCGAGCGAGGTAAAGAATGCCGTGATCTCCTCGAGGCTCGACGGCCCGCTGGTGCCGGCAATGATCGGCACGCCGCAGCGTTTCGCCAGCTGCCGGGCAGCGACCTTGTCGCCGAACAACTCCAGCGCCTCCGGCTTCGGCCCGACGAAGACGATACCGGCATCGGCGCAGGCTTTGGCAAAGGCGGCGTTCTCGCTGAGAAAGCCGTAGCCTGGATGCACGGCATCGCAGCCGGCCGTCTTGGCCGCCTTCACCACGGCTTCGATGTCGAGATAGGCCCGCGCACCGCGACCGGGGATCTCGATCGCCTCATCCGCAACGCGCACATGCAGCGACAGCGCGTCATCGGCGGGATGGATCGCGACCGTCGCGATGCCGGCATCGGCCGCCGCGCGTGCGATGCGGATGGCGATCTCGCCGCGATTGGCGATCAGGAGCTTCTTGAACGACATCGTCTCTCTCAACTATACGGCAGGAGGATTTGGGTTGAGGTCCTGCTTCCTGACTTTGCCCGTGGCCGTCAGGGGCAGCGCATCGATGATGCGGACTTCGGGAACCTTGTAGACGGCCATGCGCTCGGCGCACCAGGCACGCAGTTCCTGTTCCGAGACCGTGCCGATCGCTTCGGGCTTGAGCTGGATATAGGCGACCGGCACCTGGCCCTTGTCAGGATCGTCGCGGCCGACCACGCCCGAGCCCAGCACCTTCGGATGCTGGCCCAGCAGCGCCTCGATCTCCGGCGGAAACACGCTCATGCCCTTGACCTTCAGCATCTCCTTGCGTCGCCCGAGGAAGTGCAGAAAGCCGTCCTTGTCGATCGTGCCGATATCGCCGGTGCGCAACCAGCCGTCGACGAGCGACTCCGCCGTCGCCTCCGGCTTGTTCCAGTAGCTCTTGAGCAGCGACGGCGTGCGCACGCGGATCTCGCCTTCTGCCCCCAGCGGCAGCAGCGCGCCGGTCTCGAAATCGGTGATCTTGAACTCGGCCCCGGGCACCGGCAGGCCGACGAAGATCGGCTGGCTGTTGAGGTCGAAATCCCCGTCCTGAAAGCCAGCGGTGAAAGTATTGGAGGTGTGGGTCTCGGTCATGCCCCAGGCCGCCTCCATCAGGATCGTGCCGGTGAGATCCTTCCAGCGCCTGCGATAGCCGGCGTTGAGCTTCTTGACAAAGGAGACCACGCGCACCTGTTGCAGCGACGACAGGTCGAACTCGCTCCAGCGCGGATGGTCCATCATCTCGACCGCGCTGTCGACCGGCATCGCCGTGATCGTGACCTTGTACTTGTCGATCGCCGCCATCGCGCCGACGGCGTCCCAGCGCGCGAGCAGAACCAGCGTGCCGCCCGAGAACAGCGGAAAGATCAGGCCGGAATTCTCGCCCGCAATCCAGAACTCCGGAAAGAACGACAGGAACACACTGCTCTCGTCCGAGGGAAACGAGATGCCGTAATTGGCGGCGGCCGTATAGACCATGTCGCGATGGGTGTGGACACAGCCCTTGGGCATGCCGGTGGTGCCGCCGGTGTAATTGAGCGCGGCGACATCATCGAGGTGAGGCGGCGGCAGCGGCGTCGGTGCGGGCATTGCCGCAAGCGCCGGCAGGAGATCAGTCGCGGCAGCGATCGCAACGCGCGGCGTGCGGATCGAGTCCGGCGCGGGAAAGGCAGGCGCGGCCGGCACGACATCGGCAAAGCTGGTGACGATGATCTCGCGCAGCTTCACCTCGCCACTCACTTGCTCGACGACGGGGATGAGCTGGTCGAGCGCCACGATCACATCGGCCTGGGTGTCGTTGAGCTGGTAGGACAGCTCGAACGCGCGCGACAGCGGGCTGATGGGAACGTGGACCGCGCCAAGCTTCAGGATACCGAAGAACACGACGTGGAATTGCGGGCAGTTCGGCAGGAAGACCGCGACGCGATCGCCTTTGCGCACGCCCTTCGCCTGCAACAGCGCCGCAAAACGATCGCTCTGCCGATCGAGATCGGCATAAGTGGTCACATGGCCGTAGAAGATCACGGCGGGCCGCTCCGGACTCCGCTTCGCCCAGGCGCGCAGATATTCCGTCAGGGGAACTTCGCCATGTAGATAGTTCGGCGAGCGCGGCAGGCCCGTCGGCCAGGCCTTGTCCCACAGGCCGCGCAAATTGGCGAGGTAGTCCTTCTCGTCGAGGCCCGTGTTCATGACGTCCTTCCCGTGTTGCTTTTCTTTTCGGGACGGCACGCACGTGCCGCCAGTCGACGTCGTTACACGTCGAGCACGGCAGACTTCATGTCAAGGAAAACAGTCTCCGCATCACGGCCGATGCCGCGACGCGGAAAAAGATCACCTGCAGCGCTTCAGTTACGCTGCCCGCACGCCCGCAACGAAGGCGCTGACTTCGTCCTGCAGCGATTGCAGCTTGTGCGTCAGCCGGCCGCTCGATTGCAGCACGAGGCCGGCGGCCTGGCCGGTCTCGGCGGTCGCATCGGTGACGCCGGCGATGTTGTGCGAGACCTGGTCGGTGCCGGAGGCCGCCTCCTGCACGCTGTGCGCGATCGCCTTCGTCGCGGCGCCCTGCTCCTCGACCGCGGCGGCGATCGACGAGGAGATCTCGTTGACCTCCATGATGGTGGCGCGGATGCTCTCGATGTTGCCGACGACCTGATTGGTCTCGGCCTGGATCGCGGTGATCTGCGCACCGATCTCGTCGGTCGCCTTTGCGGTCTGGCTCGCCAGCGACTTCACCTCGCTCGCGACCACCGCAAAGCCCTTGCCCGCTTCGCCCGCGCGAGCCGCCTCGATGGTGGCGTTGAGCGCGAGCAGATTGGTCTGCGAGGCGATCTGGTTGATGAGGTCGATGACCTCCCCGATCTTGTGCGCGGCGGCGGCAAGGCCCTGCACGGTGTCGTTGGTGCGCTGGCCGTCGGCGGCGGCCTTGTCGGCCACTGTCGCGGCCTGTGCCACGCGCTGGCTGATCTCGGCGATCGAGGCCGACAATTCGCCGGCGGCGGAGGCCACCGTCTGCACGTTGCTCGAGGCCTGCTGGCACGCGGTGGCGACGAAGCTGGCACGATCGCTCGCCTTGTTGGCGGTTTCCGACATGCCCTGCGCGGCCTGCTGCATCGCGCGCGCCTCGTCGAAGACGTCGCGGACGACGGCCTGGACGCTCGCCTCGAACTTGCCGGCGAGATCGGCCATCGTCTTGCGCTTCTCGTCGTCGGCCTTCTGCTTCAGCTCCTGCTGCTCGGCATGCATCCGGCTCACGGCCGATGCGTTGTCCTTGAACACGGCGAGCGCCTTGGCGAGGCCGCCGACCTCATCGCGGCGGTCGGTGTAGGGCACGTCGAAGGCGCTGTCGCCGCCGGCAAGGCGCTCGGTCAGGGCGGTGATCCGGGCCAGCGGCCGGGTGACGCTGCGGCCGATCAGGAACGAGGCGCCGAGCACCACGACCAGCACCGCGAGACAAATATAGGCGAAGGTCATCGCGTTCTGGCGGAAGGCGGCGTCGACGTCATCGAGATAGATGCCGGTGCCGATGATCCAGCCCCAGGGCGCAAAGCCCTTCACATAGGAGATTTTCCCGACCGGCCGGTCGAAGCCGGGCTTCGGCCAGAGATAGCCGTAGAAGCCCGCACCCTGCTTGGTGACGACGTCAACGAAGCCCATGAACAGCGCATTGCCGGCCGGATCCTTCATCGCGGAGAGATCCTTGCCGTCGAGCTCGGGCTTGATCGGGTGCATGACCATCCTGGGGGTCATGTCGTTGATCCAGAAATACTCGACCTTGTCGTAGCGCAGGCTCTTGATCTCGGTCATGGCGCCGGCCTGCGCCTGCTCGCGCGAGAGTTTTCCTTCGCTCTCGAGCTTCTGGTAGTGCGCCAGGATGCCGTAGCCGACGTCGACCATGTGCTGCGTCTTGGCCTGGCGGTCGGCGACCATCTGCGTGCGCAGGGTCGAGAGCGCGACCGGCGCCAGCGCGATCATGCCGAGGAGGCTGATGCCGACAATCAGGACCAGCTTGAAACTGATGCGGGAGAAAATCATCGGTGCTCACAGGAATTGGAAGGGCTGATATGCCAGTTTATCCCTGGCCCCTTAGCAAAGCCTTAAGCATTCGGGTTCCGGCATCCCCGCAATTGTGCGGGGCGGGCGGCCCCGCTGCTCATCGCTGCGGGCGAGCGACCGACCGCGTCCGAGATACGAATTCTTCCAAACTAGAACACCTCGACATCGCCTCTCCGCGCGTTGACTTGGAGAGCTCTCTGGCAGAACGATCGGCGCAGATCATCCGCGCCAGCGCTGGCGTGAGCGCAGCCAGAGGCGAGAGGCACAATGCATCGATCGACAGACACAAGGCAGCTCGACCTTCCTGCGCTGTGCGCGGCGGAGCGGCTCTTCATCTGGGGATTTCGCGCGAAGGCCCGCAGCGGAAGCGCCGTCCCGACGGCGGCCGATATCAAGCAGGTGTACGACCATTTCCGCGTCGGCGATGCCGTGCTGTCGCTGGAATCCATCATCGAGATCTTTGCCTGCACCGCGCATACGGCGATCGAAGTGCACTGCCCCACCTGTCCGCGCATGTCCGACAGCGAGCACGGCATCTTGCGCGCGATTGCCGCGGCCCAGCAGGACCGCGTCGATGTCGCGCGCGAGCAGTTCGAGCGCTGGCTGCCGCCGGTCGGCGCCGATTGGGCACTCGCGCCGGTTGGGGGGCTTGCAACGATCTTCCGCATGGCCGGCCTCATCCTGCCCGACCGTCACGTGCAATCTTTCGAGCATGACCGGATGATGGCGATGAAGAGCTGGTTCGTGGGCAGCGCGACGTTGCATTAACGAGATCACTCACGATGCGGGCCATTTGCGATTCTGCGCCGAAGCC
The DNA here is from genome assembly GCF_053629095.1 of Bradyrhizobium sp. USDA 372. Classification (NCBI taxonomy): domain Bacteria; kingdom Pseudomonadati; phylum Pseudomonadota; class Alphaproteobacteria; order Hyphomicrobiales; family Nitrobacteraceae; genus Bradyrhizobium; species Bradyrhizobium sp. USDA 372. The sequence goes on from NZ_JBRJHR010000001.1 coordinate 2,820,597, forward strand.
GGACGCGGGCGAGCCGCTGCTCTGTCCGCTTCAAGCCGCGCTGGCGACCCGGCCGAGCATCGACAGCTACGATGATTTTTCCCGCGTCGCGCTGGCGCTGTTCCGCTTCATCGGAGCGGCCTATGCGACCGGCGCATCGGATTGCTGGGAAGCGGCCTATCGCTTTGCCGAGGACGCTCCCGGCATTGCCGACAGCCCGCTGCTGGTTGCGCGCGCGGCAGCGCTCGTCAGGATCCTGCGCGGCGACCGGCCCTGCGAGCTGTGCTTCATGCCGCCGTCCTGCAGGCGGCTTTCCAAGGACGAGGCGGAATTGATGCGCCTGCTGGCAGTCGCGCGCCGCAAGCAGCCGGGCGAGCTCGGGTCGGTGGTCTGCCAATTCGTCGGCTCCGGGAAAGAGGATGCGACAACGCAGGCGATCAACGCGCTGGCGCTGGCCTGCTGCTGACACCTAACCTCCCTTCTCGAGCACGAGATCGATCGCGTGCGCGGCGATCTTGCGCAGCTGGGCTTCGTCGCCATAGGCGCGTTCGAGCACGGCAAGGCCGCGCGTCACCGTGATGATGTGCAGCGCTGCGGCCGCCGGATTGCCCTTGAACTCGCCACGCTTGGCGCCCGCCGACAAGGTGTCCTGAACCAGCGTGGTGATGCGGGAAACGAGGCTCGCAAAGGCCTGGCGCGCCTCTTCGTCCAACCCTTCGCCTTCCGCCGCGCCGAGCTCCATCAGGCCGCGCGTGGTCGGGCATCCCCGCGGCGGCGAGCCGGAACGGAAATTGGTGATGGTGAGGTCGAAGAACGCGGTGAGGCGTTTGCGCAAAGACCCCGTCCCGAGCGCTTTTTGCAGGGCGAGCAGATAGTCCCCGGCGTAGCGCTCATAGGCCTGCAGGAACAGCGCTTCCTTGCTGCCGAACGCATTGTAGAGGCTGCCGCGCTGCACACCGGCGTCGCGCGCGATGTCCGACAGCGAGCTGCCGCGCACGCCCTTGCGCCAGAACTGGTCGAACGCGATGCGCAGCACTTCGTCATGGTCGAACTCGCGTGGCCTCAAATGTTGCTCCTCAAAGTATTTGACACTCCGTCAAGAACATGCTTTCTCGACATCGTGTCAAAAACAAATTGGGATTGATATCCCGTTTCGTCAAGCCGACGGCCGGCGCGGACCATGTGCCCGGCCGATCAGGCCCGCATGCAAAGGGACGTACGATGCCTCTCCTCCACATCTCGATGCGTGCCGGAAAGCCTGACGACTACCGCCAGGCCATCCTCGACAGTCTCTATCGCGCCATGCGCGAGGCGCTGAACGTGCCCGAGGGCGACGCGTTCATGGCAATCACCGAGCATGAAGCAGCGAACTTCCGCTGCGGCAACGCTTACGGCGTGACGCGCAGCGAGGACGCCGTGCTGATCCAGATCACCGTATTCGCCTCGCGCACCCCCGAGCAGAAAAAGGCGCTGTACCGGCGTATCGCCGAGTTGCTCGGCGAGAACCCGGGCATCCGGACCGAGGACGTGTTCGTGAACGTGCTCGACGCCCCCAAGGAGAACTGGTCGGTGGGGCACGGCATCGCGCAATTCGCATGATGTGCACGGCGACGGACTACCGGTCGAGGACTGAGATTCAGCTTCCCGCATGCGTCCCGTGGTGACGGTGATAAGCACTCGGCGAGGGCCAGGTCCAGCCCTTCAGGGTCGTTCGATCCGACTCGAAGATTTCGATCTTGAGCGGATGGCATGCCGCGGCATCGCTGGAATGGGTTGCGCTGCAGTCGCCACCCGGACAGGCCGACAACGCGCCGAGCAGGTCGATCTCCGCGAAAAACTCGATGAAGTCGCCGGGACGGACCGGACTTGCCTTCATGAAATACTGGTGCGTGTCCTTGGTGAAGCCGGTGCACATGAAGACGTTGAGCACGTCGTGGACATGATGCTCCACCGCATGCGGCTCCATCTTCAGTTCGGTCGCCAGCGCACGCGACAGGTTGGAGTGGCAGCAAAAATCGTAAGCCGTGCCGTTCAAGAGGAGATTCGTATACGGATCGCAGCGCGTGCCGATCACATCGTGAATGCCGGCGCCGTCCGCGTCGAAGCCGTACCAGCCGAGCGTATCGTGACTGATGGTCGCCATCGGCCGAAGATAGGGCATATTGCTCCAGAGCCGGTCACCGATGCCGACATGCGTGCCATGGAGCGCCCGCGTCTTGCCGCTGAAGAAGCGCTCGGAGAGATTGTCCGCGTTCCAGAGATTGAGGTCGCCGACCTGAGGGCCTTCGATGCTGACGATGCGGAAGAACTGGCCGCGCGCCACGCGAAAGGCACGGGCATCGCGTGGCGGCACGATGAGCTCGTGCGTCTTGATCATCGCACGGCGGGCAGCTTCGAGCGTGGCCATATCCGGCCCGGGCATCGTCCCGGCGGGATAGACGATGGCCGGCTTGGCGGCGCGGCGCGCGGCGGCATCGGCGGGGGCGGGTGGGATATTTGGGGGCATTGTTCGGTCTCGGATCGACGCAGCAAGAGAAGGGGGCGGTGCCTCCAGGGGGTAGCAGTTGACCCTACCGCCTTGCCTCAGCCCCCCGCAACACACCCCTCCATGATCCCGTCAAGCTCGGCTTTCGAGAGCACGCCAAGCTCGGCGATGAAGACGATCCGTGTCCGCGGCACGCCTTGCGGCGGCGCCTCGCCTGGCGCGAGCGTGGCGCGGCCGGCGGCGAACTGAAACACCATCATGCGGCCGGGCTGCTCGACCGTCTCGAACAGGCCTTTGGCGCGCGCCAGCTTCGGCGCAAGGCGGCTGATGGCCTGCTGCAGGCCGGGCAGAGAGACCGGCTTGTCCGAGGTCCAGCTCAGCGTCTCGAATCGCTCTTCCGCAGGTCGTTTCGGTCCCACCTCGCGCGGGGTGGACGCACGGCCGTCGTTCGCCGGAAACAGCAGCGCAGACGGAACTTCGCCGTGGTTCGCCTCGACCACTACGGCGGGGACCCGCTGGGCGCGGATGGCTTCGCGCATCCGCGTTCCCGCGCCCGCGTCCGCAAGATCGAGCTTGCTGAGCGCCACGATATCGGCGACGCGCAATTGCGACCGCAGCAGCGCGTCGTCCAGGGCGGATGGCGGTGTCCCCGCGTCGATCACGCAGAGCACCGTCTCCAGCGGTGCCTCGCGCAGGATCACCGGGTCCATCAGGTTGCGCACGATGTCGGCGGGATCGGCGACTCCGCTGGTCTCGATGACGATATAGTCGGGCTTGGGATCACGGCGCAGCAGCGTCGCGAGCGTGCGCAGCAGATCGCCCTCGAGCGAGCAGCAGATGCAGCCATTGGCGAGGCTGACCACGCCGTCGCTCGCGCCCGCGATCAGCTCCGCATCGATGTTGATGGCGCCGAAATCATTGACGACGGCGGCGATGCGCCGCCCGTCCGCATGCGCCAGCAGATGGTTGACGAAGGTGGTCTTGCCGGCCCCGAGGAAACCCGTCACCAGGAGAACCGGGACCGGCATGGCTCAGCTCTCCACGACGGGGCGACGCACCGGTCTTCCCGGCCGCGCCGTCACATCGAGAATGCCGTCGCTGATCAACGGCTGACCGCTGACGATCAGGTGCCGCACGCCTTCCGACGGACGGTTCATCGCCGTGAAGGTAGCGCGGTCAGAGAGCTTCTCATAGTCGAACACGACGATGTCGGCATCCGCGTCCTTCGTAAGCCGACCCTTGGCGCGCATCGCCGGCGTGCTCTGCGACAGGATCTCGGCCGGGATCAGCGCGCATTTGCGCACGCCTTCCAGCAGCGACACCGCCTTGCGCTCGCGCACCCATTCGCGGATGAACTTCGTGAAGCAGCCCGCCGAGCGCGGATGCGAGGTGGCGTCATCCGGAAGCGGCCAGGCGTCGCCGGTATATGTCGAGCCGTCGGACAGCGTCCACGGCATCGCGTCGGAGGCGATGGCACCGCCGGGATACAGCACCGACATGTCGAGCAGGTCGCGGTGATGCGCATTGTTCTCGGTGTCGAGGATGTGCCAGAGCACCAGCGAGGACGGCTCTTCGGCCTGCGCCTTCAGGAGCTCCTCGCGGTCGTGGAAGCGGTAGCCGTCGGTGACGCGCTGCACGGAATCGTAGCCAGTGCCGTTGCGCTCGACGAATTTGGGATCGCTGAAGAAGGCGGCGGCCAGCACGGTCGAGCCGGTGCCGTAAGGATAGGCCTCGACCGTAATCGGCAGTCCTTGCGCCTGCGCCTTTTCGATCAGCACGCGGCAGCGCTCGATGTCGGTCTTGCTCGACGAGTTGAAATGGCAGATGTGCATGTGCGCGCCGGTGGCGCCGGCATAGCCGATCAGGCGGATATAGGCTTCCACCGCGCTCTCGGGATCGATGCGCGACATGAAGGCGACATGGGTGAAGGTCGGCACGTCATTGGCGGCCGCGAGCTGACACACCGCGGTCAGCTCCTGCACGCCGGCGCCGGGCGCATAGGCGTTGAGAATGCCGATGCCGATGCCGCCCTCGTTGAGGCCGCGCCCGAGACGTTCGAGAATGCCTGCGACCTCCGCATCGGTCGCGACGTTGTCCATCCAGCGGCGATCGCGCATGGCGTTGCCGAACGCCTCCAGCGAGCTCTCCGCGTTGGAGCCCGTCATCGCGCCGATGCGGGCAAAGGCCCAGTTGGTGGCCGCGCCGTAGTTCAGCACGCGGCCCTTCCGCGCCTGGCGCTCATACCAGGACGCGACCGGCAGCACGCCGGCCTCGAGATCGAGCGTCGTCGTGACACCGTCGAAGGCCTGCATGCGGTCGGCCGGGATCGACTGGCCATGGGCGTGCAGGTCGATGAAGCCGGGCGCCACCACGAGGCCTGTGGCGTCGATCACCCGCTCGGCGTCGCCGAGACCCGTGCCCATGGCGGCGACCTTGCCGTCCACCACCGCCACATCACCGACGGCGTCCATCCCGCTCGCGGGATCCACCACCCGGCCGCCAGAGATCACCAAACCACTCATCTCGTCACTCCGAAAAGCAAATTGCCAAATCTCCAAAGGCCCGGCAGCAGCTTCGGAGGCGGAACGCATAGTGCAGATTCTGGGGAGAACGGCCACCACCACGGACGCCGAGGCGGCATGCTTGCTGGAGGCAGGTCCGTGCTGGGAGAATTTCGGCAAAGTGGAATATCTTTGGCGGGAGGGATTGACAGCGGATCGGGGTGTTTTGCCCGTCGACGCCGGGGCTGTTGCCTTCTGGACACTGGGAGGGTTCATTGCCTCGAAGGACGATCCGCTTATACTCTTCGGGTCGATCGCAGACATTGCGCCGTCGTTCCGTTGGCAAGGTGTCCCATGCCCGTAAAATTCGGAGACATCGTCCAGGCTTTTGAATTTGCCGACATCGACGGCGGCATGGGGCAATGCCACACGTTCGTCTGCAGGCAGACAGGAAAGATCTACTACCAGTTCGATCAGGACGACCTGGAGGAGATCGAGGATGACGACCTGCCTGACGATATTGAGGACCAGACCAAATACTTGAAGATCCCGAACACACGAGACCTCGACCTGGGCAAGCCTCTCGTGATTGCCTTCGTCCGCGAGTTCCTGCCGAACGATCTCGACGACGTTCGCTACATCTTCAGCAAACGCGGCGCCTATCAGAAGTTCAAGGGCCTGCTCTCCCGACGAGGAGCGATCGATGCCTGGCATCACTACCGCAACAAGGCGACGGAGCGGGCGTTACGCGACTGGTGCCAGATCCATGCCATCGAGATCGTCGACTGACCCGGCATTCACTTGAACGCCATGACATGCGCGAGGCGGCTCCGCCGCGATCTCGCCTCCATTGTCATTCAGAGAGCAGATGGGGCGATGCTGTCGGGGGCAAGTTCCGATGGGTTCCTTGTGATAGGCCGACGTCTTCTACACACAAATCATTCCGTTTCGCGCCGCGCGTTTCTCGGCGGACTCCTGTCGGCAGGGAGCGCGCTCGCGCTCGGCGGATGCGCCGGGCTTGGTGCGACCGGGGCGCGCTTTGACGCATCGTCACTGTCCGCTGACCCCACGTTGCTTGTCGTCACCACGCGCAAGCCCGTCAACGGTGCCCGCGCGAAACCCTGGTTCGGGCCGGAGCGTGCGACGAGCATGACGGTCGCGCGGGCGAAGCTGGCGGCGCCGGACGAGAGCCGACTTTCCCTCGCCTCGGTTGGACTCGAGGATTGGCGTCTTGACCGGATCGAGCCGGTGGCGACTGACGCCGGCGATCTCGCTGCGCAGGCCGGCGGAGGAGACGTGCTAATCTATGTGCACGGCTTCAAGCAGACATTCGAGACGGCGGTGCTGGATGCGGCCCATCTTTCCGATGGGATCAAGTTCCGCGGCCGGACCATGGCATTCTCCTGGCCATCCAAGGCAGGACTGTTCGACTATGCCTATGACCGCGACAGCGCGATGTGGTCGCGCGACAATTTCGAGCGCGTGCTCTCTGCGCTGGTGTCGGCGCCAGGCGGCGGCCGCGTGCACATCGTCGCGCACAGCATGGGAACCATGCTGACGCTCGAAAGCCTGCGCCAGCTCCATGGGCGATACGGCGACACAGTGACGAGCAAGATCGGCGCGGTGGTGTTTGCCGCGCCCGACATCGACATGGACGTGTTCTCGTCGGCGATCCAGCGCATCGGTCCGCTCGCCGGCAAGATCACGGTGATCGCCTCGACCAACGATCGTGCACTGGCACTGTCGGGGCAGCTCGCAGGCGGCATGACCCGCGTCGGCGCGGCCGAGAAGGCCGCCATCGCGGGGCTCGGTGTGCGCGTGGTCGATGCCTCCCAGGAAGGCTGGGGCATCATCAACCACGATCTGTTCCTGTCGAATACGGAAGTGCAGAAGGTGATCCGCCGCTCGATCGACGGCACGACGGCGTGAAACAGCGCCTGCACGCATTCGTCTAAGCGATCAGGCGCTGCACCAATGCCGACTCGCTCGAATACGTCAGGAGCGCCTCGTGAGTTGCCCGGGTGACCCCGACATAGGTCAGGCGGACACATTCCTCGACGGTCTCGCCGTGGCGGCCGAGCAGGCCCAAGCCGGCAATGGCGACGCAGGGAAACTCCAGCCCTTTCGCGCTGTGCATGCTCAAGAACCGCACGGCCACCCGCTTGACCGAAACCCTGTTGCGATTGTCCTTGGCCATGTCGATCGGCACGCCATGCCTGGCGAGAATCTGCGCGACCCGCCCGCCGATCCAGTGCTCCGGGTAGAGACACGCCATCTGCGACCACTCGTAGCCGGCTTTTTTGCGGTCGAGAAACCACTCGGCGACGCAGTGAGCTTCTGCGTCGATGCTCACGCACCGCCGCACGTCCGGCTCCAATCCCTGCCGGCCCGCATCTTCCGGCAGCAGGATGGCGTGCTCGTCGTCGGCCGTGATGCCGGGAGCGCCGATGACGTCCGCGGCGAACCGTCTTGCGAAGGCAACGATTTGGGCGGTGTTGCGATAGTTGACCTTCAAGACGGTCGTTCTGCCCTTGGCTTCAATGCCGAGCTGGCTCCACACCGGGCGCTCACGCCCCTTATAGATGGCCTGGATATCGTCGTAGACGACCATCAGCGCCTTGGTGCGGGGGTTGACCATCTTGGCCGCAAGCGCGAGCCATTGCGGCTCGAAGTCGTGTGCCTCGTCGATCAGGACGGCGTCGTACTGCTCTGCCGGGATATGGCCTTGATCGACCGCCTTCACGACCTCTGAAACGCTCGCAGCCAGGCGCTCTGCGTAGTCTGGATAATCTCGCTCGGATGGGGCGGGAATCCCGTAAGTCCGCAGCATCCGGTAGCACCACGAGTGGAAGGTGAAAACCTGAACGCGGTCCTCGACGCCCCTGCTCTGCATGGCATCCTCGAGCCGGCCGGCAATGCCGTTGGCGTAGCACAGGATGAGCACCGGCTTTGCCGCCGCTCGCGCCAGATACTCGGCGCGAAAGGCGAGGATCAGGGTCTTGCCCGATCCGGCGACGCCGCGAATGATGCGATGCCCCTCGCCCAGGCTGCGCGCGAACTGCTCCTGATGCAGGTCCATGACCGCAAGCGTGCGATCCGAAGAATCGGCGCGAGGCGCATCGTCCAAAGGCAGGGCAATCTGCCGTATGCGAATCTCCGGAAACAGCAGCGCGCGCAGGCGGTCGAATTGCGGCATGGACAGCGGCTCTTCGAGACGCGGATGAACCATGCGCCATAATCTCGACCGGAATTCCTCGGGGTCCGCGCCCTCGGTCATCTCGTCCTTGAACAGGCAGAGATGCTCGGAGAACACCTCCTTGAGATCGGTCTGGTCGAACTGCTTGCGCGTGATGGTGGTGAACACGGCCCCGAAGCCGAACGGAACGATGGACCGGCCCGCGAGGCGATGCCCCCGCGGAAACAACAATTGCCCGTCGCGCTCCAGCGTTCGCACGACCTCGAACGTATATTTGCGAGCCTGCTCCAGCGGATTGCTTTCCCGCACCTCACCACGACTTGTCAGCAGCTCGACCTTCGTCTTGTCCGCCGAAACGATCGTCTCCAGGCGCCAGTCCTTCACCTCGAGCACGAGCAGGCCGTTCGCGGGATGAATGATGATGAAATCCGGGTGCCGGTTGCGAGGCCCGACAGGCAGGTTGTGCCAAACGACGGCGTTCTCTTCGAGGAAGTCCTTCAGTCGTTCCGCCAGTCGTAGCTCCCCACGGCTGTCGAAGCGCGCGAAGCCGAGACTCGGGATCAGGATTGCCATGTCACGACCGCGAGCACCATTAGCGGACCACCTTGTGAGCTACGTGCAACAAGGCGGTCTCTCCAGGCTCACATGGTTGCCTAGAGTGTGCGGGTTTTCAATGGCTTAGGATTTGATGGCGCGCTTTTCAGAACAACATCGCAAACGCTTATGTCATTGAAATTGCTATATAATTCCGACGATGCCTGCTGTCACCAAACGGAGCGCAGCGGCGCCGGTTCGAAGGAGGAAGCGCAGTGCGGCATCACCATACTCTCCACCGCTGGACCGTACGATTGGCTGACCATCTCGCCATGAAGTTGGTCAACCATGATGAATTGCAGCTTGCGGATGGAAGACCTATGTTGGGTCTCTAGTCAGCAGCCGCCCATCGTATGGCGAGAGACTGCAGGATCGACCTCACGGTGGATGGTTTGCATTCCGCATCGGAGGTGATGCCATGGCCATTGCTCCCACGCTCCAGAAATACCTCGCCGCTGAGAACATCCAGTACGAGGTGATCCCGCACGAACTCAGCATGACGTCCGCTCGAACGGCCGAGGCATGCCATATCCCGGGCGACCGCCTCGCCAAGGGCATCGTGTTGCGGCGCGACGGCGGATACATGCTGGCGATCTTGCCCGCTTCGCATCATCTCCGTCTGGCGGACCTGAGGACAAGCCTCGGCGACAATGTCCACATGGCCAATGAAACCGAGGTCAATCGGCTGTTCAGCGACTGTGCACACGGTGCGGTTCCCGCCGTCGGCAAATGCTACGGATTGGAAACGATCGTCGACGACAGCATCGAGGCACAGCCGGACATCTATATGGAAGCCGGCGATCATGAGACGCTGCTCCATATGGGTCACGCGCAGTTTGCGCGCCTGATGGCCAACGCACCGCATGGGCGCTTCAGCGCGCATGACTGAGGATTTTTTGGAGACCGCCCATTGCCGTTGCGATCCTGGGCGGGAACCCTGGCCGCGAGGTCGCCGTCATACTGATCAGCAGGTGGCGGCGAGAGTTTCTGCGCTTGCCTGGTCGGAGTTCGGAAGATTGGGGATGCCGCTGCATTGATTGCATCAACGCACTTGAAACCCACGAACGGAGGCTCGCCATGAAAGTCAAAGACGTGATGCACAAGGGTGTCGACTGGGTCAGCCCCGATACGCCAATCACCGAGATAGCCAAACTGATGCGGGCGCATGACATCGGCTGCATTCCGATCGGCGAGGACGACAAGCTGGTCGGAATGGTGACCGACCGCGACATCGTCTGCAAAGGACTCGCGAGCCACAGCTTCGATGCCGGCCGCGCGAAGGCACGTGACGTGATGACCGAAGGCATCCATTGCTGCCGCGAGGACGATGACCTCGCCAAGGCGATGCATCACATGGAGAAGCTGCAGGTCCGCAGGCTGCCGGTGATCAACAAGAGCAAGCGGATGGTCGGCATCATCAGCCTTGGTGACGTCAGCCATTCCGCGTCCGGTGATATGCTGACCGAGACCGTCAGGAGCGTTTCGGCGCATCACTGAACTTGTGGCCAGGGTATGGCCAAGGCTCCTCTCGCGATCCCCCGCTCGAACAGGCGGAAAGGGGAGCCGAACTCATGCGCTCATGCAACATCGCGCGACGCAGAAGCAACGTCGCGATATGGCTTATTTTGCGTTTTGCGCTGGGATATCGCGAATTTGGCGCTCCCTAGGGGAATCGAACCCCTGTTTCAGCCTTGAGAGGGCCGCGTCCTAACCGCTAGACGAAGGGAGCGTGAGGGCTAGCCAATAGCCTCGAAATTTGTCCGCCGCAAGGACCCCGACGGGCCTTTTACGGCTCATTGGCGAATTTCAGCCGGCCGGCCGGCTTCAATGTGCGGGCGTCGAAGGTACGGATCTCGGTGATTCCGCCGAGATCCAGCGTGATCACGAGGCGGTCGCCGGCGACCCCGGTCGAGACGATTTTGGCGCCCTTGGGCAGGGTGGCGGTGACATCGCCCGCCGGCTCGGCCGCCCTTCCCTCGGACTTGAAAAGGCGGTAGCCCACCGCGATCAGCACGGCGCAGATCGCCAGCGCCGTGGTCAACCCCGCGATCAGCATCATCCGCCGCACCCGCGCGAACAGCACGGCCTGCTCGGGGGTCGGTTCGGGAACAGCGGTATCAGACGTCGTCATGGAAAGCTCTGGGTCAGCGCAAAGGTTGGAGGTTGTCGTCGCCGGCTCCGAGGGCTCGCCCCGGCTCGACCGCGTGCTGGCGGCGCGCCTGCCGGAGCTGTCGCGATCGAGGCTGAAAGCCCTGATCCTGGCGGGCGCAGTGCACCTGAAGGCCTCCGCGGTCCGCGACCCCGCTTATCACGTCGCATCCGGCGATACGATCATAATCGACGTGCCGGAGGCCGCGCCCGCCGAGCCCAAAGGGGAGGATATCGCCCTCGATATCGTGTTCGAGGACGACGACATCATCGTCATCAACAAGCCCAAGGGCCTGGTGGTCCACCCCGCGGCCGGCCACGAGACCGGCACCTTGGTGAACGCGCTGATTGCCCATTGCGGCGCCTCGCTGTCGGGCATCGGCGGGGTGCGCCGGCCCGGCATCGTGCACCGGCTGGACAAGGACACGACGGGGCTGATGGTCGTCGCCAAGAACGACCTCGCCCATGCCTCGCTGTCGGCCCAGTTCGCCGACCACGGCCGAACCGGCGCGATGCGGCGCGGCTACATGGCGTTTGCTTGGGGAGTGCCGAACCGGCATCGCGGCACCGTCGATGCGCCGATCGACCGGCATCCGCATGCGCGGGAGAAGATGGCAGTGCGCCAGGGCGGCCGCGAGGCGGTGACGCATTGGGAAATCCTGGAGAGCTTTCATGGGCGCGACGGCAAGGGCGTCGCCGCCCTGCTCGCCTGCGAGCTCGAGACCGGCCGCACCCACCAGATCCGCGTCCATCTCGCCCATATCGGCCACCCGCTGATGGGCGATGCCGTCTATGGCCCGCATTTCAAGACCAAGGCCAACCAGCTCGGCCCCGAGTCGCGGGCAGCTTTGGCGGCGCTGGGGCGGCAGGCCTTACACGCTTACCTGCTGGTATTGGAGCACCCAAGGACGGGAGAATTACTGCACTGGGAGGCGCCTTTGCCGGAGGATTTGCTTCTCCTCGAACGCACCCTCAAAGCGGCGCTATGACGCAGGCCGCTTCAGAAAGCCTTTACATTACAAAAAGTTATAGCAGCCACACGGGGACGTGACGTCAGCAATCCTTCCCTTTTTGACCCCCGATGGGGTATATTGCGCCTGCGTTGAAATCACCAACGCGGAACATCGCAGCTACGGCCGGCTTTAACACAGCGGTCGTCTGCCTGGCCCGCCGCTATCGGGGGCCTGAACCTTTTGGAGGGCGCACTATGGCCCGTACCGCTGCTTTGCCGGTCCTCAATGGAGAATCCGGCCTTTCCCGCTACCTCGCCGAGATCCGCAAGTTCCCGATGCTGGAACCGCAGGAGGAGTACATGCTCGCCAAGCGTTGGCGCGAGCATGACGATCGCGACGCGGCGCACCAACTCGTCACCAGCCATCTCCGCCTCGTGGCCAAGATCGCCATGGGCTATCGCGGCTACGGCCTGCCGATCTCCGAGGTCGTCTCGGAAGGCAATGTCGGCCTGATGCAGGCGGTGAAGCGTTTCGAACCCGAGAAGGGATTCCGTCTCGCCACCTACGCCATGTGGTGGATCAAGGCGTCGATTCAAGAGTACATCCTGCGTTCGTGGTCGCTCGTGAAGATGGGCACCACCGCGAACCAGAAGAAACTGTTCTTCAACCTGCGCAAGGCGAAGAGCAAGATCAACGCACTGGACGAAGGCGATCTCCGCCCCGACCAGGTCAAGGTGATCGCCAAGCGCCTCGGCGTCACCGATCAGGACGTGATCGACATGAACCGCCGCCTCGGCGGCGACGCGTCGCTCAACGCACCGATCCGCGACGACGGCGAAGCCGGCGAATGGCAGGACTGGCTGGTCGACAACACGCCCAACCAGGAAGCCATGATGGCGGAGCACGAGGAATATGATCACCGCCGTGACGCGCTGAACGGCGCCATGGGCGTGCTCAACCCGCGCGAACGCCGCATCTTCGAAGCCCGCCGCCTCGCCGATGAGCCGATGACGCTGGAAGACCTTGCTGCCGAGTTCGGCGTGTCGCGCGAGCGCGTCCGCCAGATCGAGGTTCGCGCCTTCGAGAAGGTGCAGTCCGCGGTCAAGGGCACGATCGCAAAGGCCGAACAGGCCGCGCTGGAAGCCGCGCATTAAGCGCGGCGGTTCGGCGCCAGAGATTGGCGGATCGAAAGAGACAGAAAGCCGGCGGCAACGCCGGCTTTTTTGTTGCTGTGATGGGAGCTGCACCCGATAGCGGGGTGCGCGGGCACACCGCCTACTCGCCCCATTCCCGTGCCATCGTCGCGAGGATGCAGCCTTCGCAATAGCGCGCGTCCTTGTAGTCGATCCAGTTGTGCGCATAGACGCGCTCGGGCGGGATGTCGTAGCGCGCGCGCAGCACCTGAACGAGGATCTTCCACGCCGCGACCTGCGCCTCGGTCGGCCCCGCCGTCACGTCGGGATAATTGCCGGCGAACTCGACGCCGATCGAATTGTCGCGCACCACCTGGCGGTAGGTCGGCCGGTTGTCGATGTACTTGTTGTCATTGCGGTTGGCACCGTCGCCGTGGGTCGGCACGAGGTTCTCGGCGACCGCCCAATAGACCGTGCCGTCGGTCTCGACCCAGACCGTAACGCCGCGCCGCATCGGGTTCCTCGCCTGCGCCTGCGCGCCGCCGCGCGCGGAGCCCGCAGGTCCCTCGGTCTGGTGCACGATGATGTTGCGCCAGGGTCTTGCGTTCCGGACCTCGCCCCAGGGCGCCAGCCAGACGATCTTCAGGCCGGGGATGTCGGGCGTGCCGGAGGCGCGCGCGAGCCTGGCGAGCTCGGCATCCGCAGCAGCGGCGGGGACGATCGGAACGAGAGCGGCGAGGACAGCCGCGAGCAGGCGAAACATCATCATGCAGGGCCCCATGCGACGCCGAGCCTAACAGGCTTTACGCGAATGTCCGCACCGTCCCGACAGCCTCGGGCGCCAGCGGCGGGGCGGGGTCATAGACCGCAAAATCGTTCTTGCCGTTCTTCTTGGCGGCATAGAGGGCGTGGTCGGCATTGGCCATCAGCCGGTCGGGGAATGCGCCGATGCCGCGATCCCACTCCGCAACCCCGATCGAGATCGCGATTGGAATGTCGCGGCCGCTGCAGCTGGCGGCGTCCTGACGGCAGACCTCGAGCACGCGGCGGGCGATCGCGGCAGCCTCGCGCAGGGACGAGGACGGCAGCACGACGCAGAACTCGTCGCCGCCGGTGCGGGCGAGCATGTCGCCGGGCCGCAGGCGGGTCTGCGCCATCAGGGTGAAGTGCTTGAGGCAGGCATCGCCGGCGGCATGGCCATGGGTGTCGTTGATGGTCTTGAAGCCGTCGAGATCGATCACCAGCAGCGAGAACGGCTCGCCGCTGCGCTCCGACCGTGCGCATTCCTCGGACAGACGCTGCAGCAGATGCCGCCGGTTGGCGACGCCGGTGAGATCGTCGAGCAGCGCGAGGTCGGCGACCTCGCCCCGCAAGCTGTCCATCGCCATCAGCAGGAAGCCGAAATTGAGGGTCATCGACAGGAACAGCAGCCCGAGCACCATGATGGCATGGGCCTGGCCGCCGGCGCGCGCCGAGAGATCGTAGCCGAGCAGATTGCCCACGGTGCGCACGAGCAGAATCGCGATGATGCTGAGGATGACGATGCCGGACAGCTTGGCGCCCGGACTGACGCGTCCTTCCGGCGACAACAACAGACGCAGCGCCAGCACCAGCGGCAGGGCCTGGCCGAACGTGTAGCTCAGCATGCGCAGCTGCATGTGCTCGAAGCCGACCATGAAGACCACGACGCCGACGAGGCTCAAGCACCCCGTCGCGGTCATCAGGCGCCACGACACCGGCCGATCGTAGAAGCGCTGAATGCCCATGGCGGCTAGGCAGCTCGCAGCGATGACGCCGCCAGCGCCGAGCAGCAGCGGCAGGGGAGAGGCGACGAACAGACGGATCAAGGCCGTCATCGCGCCGGCCGCACCGACGAAGGCCGATGCCATCCAGAACCGCGCAGCCGCGAAATTCGGATAGGAACGCGTCACGTAGGCCCAGATCACGCCGAGCGCCAGGAAGTTGACGACGAAGACCGTCCACAATGTCGGTACGTTCAGCATGGCGCGTACAGCACGCGCCGCGTCCCGCCCCCCGTTCCCGGCAGCCGTCCGTCCATGACCCATCCCCGTTTTCTTGCGGAAGACAATGCGACGGTTGCGCTTAATGGAGTCTCACTGCGACCTGCGAAAACGCGCCCTTGGTTTTGGATTCATGAACGACACGCGCCATTGTCGGATCGTTAAGTCTGTCGCCGCCGATGGCCGTGCTGGCGCGTGAGGCGGATTCGCGACCAAAAATCAGCCGAAAATGCATCTGAGCTGTGGATAACAGGATGACACGGATGTGACGACGCGGGGCAGCCGCCTCCGAATCTGCTGAGTTTGTCGTCGAGGATGTTGCGAGGCTGGCCCTCCGCCGAGCATCCCTCGTGTCGCGTTCCACCATTAACCCTTGAGAGGATACTATGGCTAAGAAAGCGAAGAAGGCGGCGAAGAAGAAGGCGAAAAAGGCCAAGAAGGCGAAGAAGAAGTAACGAGGCTTCTGTTTCTTTGCCCGGGTGGACTCAGCTCCGCCCGGGCGTCGGGTCGATCGAAATTGGCGGGCGCAAGGCCCGCTTTTTTATTGGATTGGACCCGCTCCACTCTCTCGCTCCCTCTCCCCGTTCTTACGGGGAGAGGGTGGGGTGAGGGGCTTCTATCCACACGCGCGGCGGTCGAGATATCTGCCCCCCTCACCCGGATTGCATCTTCGATGCAATCCGACCTCGCCCCGCAAGCGGGGAGAGGTGAAGGAAGAGCTACCGCTCCGACAACGCCAGCTTGGCGCCGAGTGCGGCGAAGCCGGCGGCAAAGCTGCGGCGCAGCCAGGCCATGACGGCCGGGCGGGAGATGACGCGCTCGCGCACCGCGGCAGCGCAGAAGCCGTAGAGGACGAACACCGCGAAGGTCATCGCCATGAAGGCGCCGCTCAATTCCAGCATGCGCGCCAGCACATGGGCCTCGTCCGCCGCGATGAATTGCGGCAGGAAGGCGAGAAAGAAGATCGACAGCTTTGGATTGAGGATGTTGATCAGGAAGCCGGTGACGATGACCCGGCTGCTCGATCGCTCCGTGATCTCGCCGCCAACCGCCAGCGCCCCGGTCTCGCGCAGCGCCTGCCAGGACATGTAGAGCAGATAGGCGACGCCGCACCATTTCAGTGCGGCGAAGGCGAGCGCGCTGGTGTGGAGCACGGCGGCAAGGCCGAGCATCGCCGCCGCCATGTGCGGCACGATGCCGAGCGTGCAGCCGAAGGCGGCCGCCACGCTGGCGCGCGAACCGCGGGTCAACGCCGCGGCCAGCGTGTAGAGCACGCCGGTGCCGGGCGAAGCGACGACGATGAGCGAGGTGAGCAGGAAGGACCAGGTCATGGCCCGACCTTATCACCGCAGCGCGCTGCGAGAAAGCGAGCGCGTCAGGACAGCTGAGCGATCTCGGCCTCGCGCAGCACGTCGAGCGGCGCCCAGGGCTTGGCCCAGAACTTGGCGCCGTCGGGCAAGGGCTGCTTCAAGGGGCGGCCCGAGGTGACCACGACGTCGAGCTTCGGATTGCGGTCCTTGGCGACATGCGCGAGCTCGACGCCGTTCATGCGGCCGGCCAGCTGGACGTCGGTCAGCATCAGGCAGAGCGCGCCGGCGTTGTTGTCGAGAACGCGCTCGGCGGCTTCGGCACTTTCACACTGGATGACCTGATAGCCGCTCTCCTCCAGCAGGACGCAAAGCATCTCCCGCTGCATGGCGTCGTCTTCAACGATCAGCGCTGTCGCGCGAAATGGCGTCGCTTGTCCCATCGGCGGCTCCCAATGCATTGCCTCCATAACGAATGTTAAAAACCGAGACCCGCTACGGTTCGGTTCCATTCTGAAAAAATGTAAAGCATAGTTCCATCATCAGGGGCTTGACGGGGGAAATTCATGACGACGATTCGGGGCGCTGCCGCCATCACGGGAGCCGCGAGCGGCATCGGCCGGGCACTGGCGATCGAGCTCGCGCAACGCGGCTGCGACCTCGCGCTGGCCGATCGCGACGAGGGCGGATTGAAGGCGCTCGGAGCAGAGATCGGAACAACGCGCAAGGTCAGCCTGCATCGCGTCGACGTCGGCGAGCCTGATGACATCGCGCAATTCGCAAGCGAGGCCATCGCCGCGCATCCCGCCCTCGGCATCGTCGTCAACAATGCCGGCGTTGCGCTGATGGGCTCGTTCGAGGAGATCGACCAGTCCCAGATGGATTGGTTGTTCGACATCAATTTCTGGGGCGTGGTGCACGGCACGCGCGCCTTCCTGCCGCATCTGAAGACGATGGGCGAGGCGCACATCGTCAACCTCTCCTCGATCTTCGGCATCATCGCCCCGCCGGGCCAATCGGCCTACGCCGCGGCGAAGTTCGCGGTGCGCGGCTTCTCGGAGAGCCTGCGGCACGAGCTCAGCGTCGCGGGCAGCCCGGTGAAGCTGTCGGTCGTGCATCCCGGCGGCGTCGCCACCGCGATCGCGCGCAACGCCCGCACAGGCGTCGGCATCACCGACAATGCCCGCCGCGCGCAATCGATCGAGCGGTTCGAGAACGCGGCGAAGACCTCGCCGAAGGACGCCGCACTGCGCATCATCAGGGGCATCGAGCGGAACGAGCCGCGCATCCTGATCGGCAACGACGCCCGCTTCATGGACCTGCTGCAGCGCTTCCGCCCTGGGACGTATTGGGCGCCGTTGCAGCGGAAGCTGGAAAAGATGGCGAAGGGGACGTGAGTTGGGGGAGGCAATGTCTCTCCACCGTCATTGCGAGGAGCGTAGCGACGAAGCAATCCAGACTGTCTCCGCGCAAAGACTCTGGATTGCTTCGCTGCGCTCGCAATGACGAGTGTGGCTGGCGGGGTGCCGCCCTCACTGCCCCATCAGCCGGTCGGCGAAATAACCGATCGTCTTGCGATAGACCACCGCGCGGTTCCACTCGCGCATCGCCTCGAAGTTCGGCGTTCCCTCGCCATAGGGCTGGCCCATCTTGAAGCCGCTCGTTTTCAGGAGGTTCGCGGTCGAGGCAAGCACGTCGGGGATGCTGTGGCGGAGGTCGACATGGCCGTCGCCGTCGAAATCGACGCCGTACTTGATGTAGGACGACGGCAGGAACTGGGTCTGGCCGATCTCGCCGGCATAGGCGCCGATGAGGTCGCGCAGCGGCAGGTCGCCGCGCTGCACGATCTTGAGCGCGGCGAGCAGCTCGCCCTGGAACAGATCGGTGCGGCGGCAATCATGCGCGAGCGTCGCGAGCGTACGGATCACCGGCAGCTTGCCGGTGTCGCCCTTGCCGAAATCGCTCTCGAGGCCCCAGATCGCGACGAGGATGTAGCGGGGCACGCCGAACTGCTGCTCGATGCGCGACAGCAGCGCGGCATGACGCTGCAGCAGCGCGCGCCCGCCATTGATGCGGCCGGGGCCGACGCGGGTCGAGACGTACTGCTCGAAGGTCTTGTTGAAGGTGTAGCGCTGGCGCCGGTCGAAGGCGAGAACCGCAGGGTCGGGCGTCACGCCGCCGAGCGCCGCATTGGTCACGCCTGCCGAGACGCCGCCAGCCTGCGCCTCCTGCGCCATGCTGGCGATGAAGCCGTTGAAGTCGCCGCCGCAGCGGGCGGCCTGCGCCGATCCGCCGGCGAGAGACACGACGAAGGCGGCGGCGAGAAGCAGTCTCGGCATGTGGAGCAAACCCCCAGAGAATCCCAGTGCGAAGCAGTGCTAAGGATCATGCCCGGGAACGCCGCGACCGTCAAAGCGACCAGATCAATGATATCGGTGCCCCCGACCGACGGCGCCGAAACAAAAACTGCAAAACAACCCCATGCACAGTAGACGTCCCGCGATGACACTTACGTTTTTTCCGAATCAACGTTGACTGTCGGGCAAAACAGTGGTATTGTGCCAACATCGCAAGCTCCAGACGTTGACGCCCGCGCGCTCTCGCTGCGTTGCGAGCGCGCGGCAAGATGAACAAAATACTTCGATGATCCAAAGCATCTGCTTTTCGAAATTTGTGGGAACTCGCGATGACCATCAGCTGCATATCTGATGCGCCTGCTGCGACATCGTCACGCGACGATTTGCCTTGCCATCGCAGCGCGCAAGCGATAGCCTTCTATTTTAGGTTGTCGCCCTGCCAGCCCCGGGCGACGCTGAAGAGATAAACGGCGGGCTTCGGCCCGCCGTTTATTGAAGGGCGTGGCGACGACCCGAAAGTCATTTGACTGCGGCGTCCTGATCGAGGACAAGCCGCCATGGCCAAGAAACCCGGAACCAACCCCAAAGGCGAATTCGCCTTCTTCAACGTCGTCTATGCCGACGATTCCCAGCGCTCCAACCGCCGCGTGCCAGCCGAGCTGCTCGGCGGTCTCGACGGCGACGAACCCGCCCGCGCCTTCATCATGGAGCAGGACCGCGAGATCGCGGAGAAGAGCGGCAAGCCCGTGCTGGAGATCAAGCGGATCGAGCGGGTCGGGGCGAAGAAGAAGTAGGCGGGCTAAGGCAGGCGCTCACCAGCGCCCGCTCCATCTATTCCAGGCAAACAGCAGATCGGCAAACCGGTCATAGACAAACCGCGTGACCGGCAACGCCACGCGATTGCCTGATAGCGCCGCAAGCCACCCCTCCCCCGGCGTCAACCGCCAGAGCGCAATCGCGACATCCGCGCCGACGATGAGGCGTCCGGTCTCATCGGTCGCGTGCAGGCGCCGCCTGATGTCATCGAGCGAAGCACCGAAATGCGCCAGCGCGTCGGGCTGCTCGTTGATGTCAGTGAATTCGACCATGCCCGCCCGCACCAGCGCCAGCAGCTTGTTGCGCTGCCAGTCGATGCCGGCGTCGCAAACGGGGCAGCGGGTGTTGTAGTAGACGGTCAGGTGGGTAGGCATCAATGCGCCTTTCTCGTCGGAATTATAGTCCGAGGGAAGCTAGATAAACGTCTTTGGCTGAAAGCTGCCGATACGAAGGCACAAGGAAGGGCGGCCGCCCTAGGCCCGCCGAATTACGCGGCGGCCTCGACGGCGACGAGCCCGCGCTCAACTTCATTGGGGAGCAGGATCGCGAGTCGCGGAAAAGAGCGCGAGGCCGGCGTTGGAGATCGAGCGGATTCAAAGGGTGGGGCGAAGAAGAGGTAGGCTTCGGCCCTGTCCCCGTCGTTGCGAGCGCAGCGAAGCAATCCAGAGATGCGTCTGTGGGGATGGGCGGCAGAGCAGACCTGATTTTTAAAACTTGAGTTCTCACATTTTGACCCATGCAGACCTCGAATAGCAGCGAAACTTTCGCGGCGAGCGGCCAGTCGAGGTATCGCTTCCTTAACGGTTCTTTATCGATGTCGCGGCTTTTCGTGAACCTTCAAAGGTTGTTTGTCGGTTTCCTTGCTGCAACTATGATTGTGGAAGGCCGCCGCTTGAGCGATCATCGTAGTGTGGGGGAACCGACTAGTTCGAATGCGGGAATTGCTGCAAACCGGTAAGGCAATAGCCACACTCGCCGTCGGCGTGCCCTTCTTCGCCTTCGCGACGTGGCTTGGGCTAGCCCAGATATGTCGCGTATTCACGACAGGAGAACTGTACTCGCGCGGTTACGGCCCTGGTTGGATGGGCTCGTCAAGACTCGTCAGCTTTGAGAGCGACCCAATCACCTTTGTATCGGCTCTCGTGACAGCCGTGCTCGTCATTGCTGCTGGGCTGTTCATTTTCGGACGGCTGTTCTCCAATGTACGACGCTGGTGGAACGCCCAGTAGCGCGCGAGCCGATCGGCCCTACCTGGGATTTGAAAAGTTTGCCCCTTCGATCATAGGGAGCGCAGTTCGGCAGTCTTGAAGGTCCGCACTCGGTCGGTGGCTGACTTACATGGCGATGCCCGCTGAGCACCGCTTATGAACCTCGGCGGACGCCTTGAGAAAAACGGGAGGGTATGTATGAAGCTATCCCAGCCGCTGACCGTGGTAATTCGCATACCAAACGTAGCTCTCTCGCGTTCCGATCTGGACACATCATTGAAGCTACAAGTCGATCGTTATGAACCGTCATCTCGTCTTGCGTATGCCCAAATCGATAACGGAGATCATGAAGATCAATGGGCTGCTTTACTCGATCTTATCCGTTCGATTGGCGCCGTCATTCCGGGTCTGTTGGCGAAAGGCGAGATCGGGCGACCGAGCGTGGACGTGGCTATGGTCTTTCCCGACTCGCTCATGGCCAAATATCTAACCATCCCCGCCGATGTTGTCGCGGCTGCGGGTGAGGCAGGGATGGGCATTGAGGTATCTGTCTATAGGGGCGAGTAACAAGCCTGCTTGTGGCCCGTCGCGGCCAAGCAGAATGCCCGTTGAGGTGTCGGCTGTCGGGCGTGGAGCGGACGCTGATCGCAGCAATCTGGATCGCCGATTTTGACCCAGAAATGCCATCTAGCATCGGCTGATGCAATCAACGCTGGGTACGCGAGGGATCGGACCTATGCAGATATCCAGCGAACACATCACGCATCGCCGTACTTTCAATTTTCGGAAGGAGACGACCTACCTCACCTCGATGATACCCGGAGTGGGTAACCACATGAGCAAGCATCTCCTCTCGGAGACATCCGTCCCTGCGTCGCATCTGTAAAGGTGAAATCGACCAGTTCTTCGAGGTCAGAAGAACTCGCTCGCGAAATGTAATCAATGTACCACTGGTCCGTTAGTCGAATGCTTGGGGCGAGTTGAGCAAGAACGGGCGTGTCAGCGCTCCAATTCGCCGCGTATGAGTGACGTTCGCCTTGAAGATTGGCGGCAAATATTCGGTCGACCATGTGGGCGTGATTCAGAACACGCAGTGCTGCCCGATATTCCGTTGTGTGCGGTTCAGCATCGACGGTGTTCAAGGCGAGAAGCAACTCCGCATTCGAGGCGGCTTTGTATTGAAGCAATGAGCTTATTAGGGTCTTGGCCGTCATGTTCTTCTCCTTGCGCATCAGAGAATCCCCGCAACAAACCCCCATATGCCGATCGCAAATAGCGTCGGCATCAGCGAGCTGCATTGGTATGACGGCTACTTGTGCGCTGGCGGCCGCTCAATCGCGCACATAGAACCTGCACGCGTATGCAGGACGGTTCAAGATCAAAAAGCAAAATCTCTGTCGTGACCATCGCCGATCACTCGAGGTGTAAAATCAAATTTGGTGTGCCACCGGAGTAGGGTCTCTTTTGGCCCATCTCGGGAGTCGGGCACCGTCCGCGCTTTGTTGCTGTTGGAATAGAAGCGGGCATGGGTCAGGCAATCGCCTGGTGAGTACAAGCGCAGCCTGGATTGCTTCGTCGCAAGCGCTCCTCGCAATGACGTGGCGAGAGCCGGGTCAAACAAAAACGGCGGGCTGTTGGCCCGCCGTTTTCGTTCTGATTGAAATCGAATCAATTATCCAAAAAGCTCCGCAACTTCCGCGACCTCGACGGATGCTTCAGCTTCCTCAGCGCCTTCGCCTCGATCTGACGGATACGCTCGCGCGTCACGCTGAACTGCTGGCCGACTTCTTCCAGCGTATGATCCGTGTTCATGCCGATGCCGAAGCGCATGCGCAGCACGCGTTCTTCGCGCGGTGTGAGCGAGGCGAGCACGCGCGTCGTGGTCTCGCGCAGGTTGGACTGGATCGCGGCGTCGATGGGCAGGATCGCGTTCTTGTCCTCGATGAAATCGCCGAGGTGTGAATCCTCTTCGTCACCGACCGGCGTCTCCAGCGACAGCGGCTCCTTGGCGATCTTGAGGACCTTGCGCACCTTCTCCAGCGGCATGCCGAGCTTTTCGGCGAGCTCTTCCGGGGTCGGCTCGCGGCCGATCTCGTTGAGCATCTGGCGAGACGTGCGCACGATCTTGTTGATCGTCTCGATCATGTGCACGGGAATGCGGATGGTGCGGGCCTGGTCGGCGATCGAGCGAGTGATCGCCTGCCGGATCCACCACGTGGCGTAGGTCGAGAACTTGTAGCCGCGGCGGTACTCGAACTTGTCGACCGCCTTCATCAGGCCGATGTTGCCTTCCTGGATCAGGTCGAGGAACTGCAGGCCGCGGTTGGTGTACTTCTTGGCGATCGAGATCACGAGACGGAGGTTGGCTTCCACCATCTCCTTCTTGGCCTGGCGGGCCTCGCGCTCGCCCTTCTGCACGGAGTGCACGATCTTGCGGAACTCGACGATCTCGAGGCCGGTCAGCGCGGCGAGCTGATGCACCTCGTGGCGGAGGTCCTTGATGCGGTCCTTCTCGTGGTGGACGAAGTTCTTCCAGCCCTTCGCCGACAGCTTCGAGACGCGGTTGAGCCAGCGCGGGTCGAGCTCCGAGCCGGTGTAGTTGCGCAGAAAATCCTCGCGCGCGACGCCGTGGCTGTCGGCAAGGCGCATCAGGCGGCCCTCATGCGAGACGAGGCGCTTGTTGATGTCGTAGAGCTGCTCGACGAGGCTGTCGATGCGGGCCTGGTTGAGGCGCAGCGACTTCACCTCGACGATGATCTCGTCCTTCAGCTTCTTGTACTTGCGCTCCTGGTGCGGCGAGAGCGACTCGTTCTGGAGCTGGTTCTGGATGTCCTGCTCCTGAAGCTTGCGCAGCTTCTTGTAGCTGTCGGCGATGCGATCGAAGATCTCCACCACCTTCGGCTTGAGCTCGGCCTCGATCGCCGCGAGCGACATCTGGTTCTCGAACTCGTCGTCGTCCATGTCGGCTTCGGCCGCAGCCTCGCCCGGATCCTTCTCCTCGCCGGCATCAGCACCGCCGCCGGCAGGCGCGGCGCGGAACGGGGTCGGTGACGGCGGCGCGGCGGGCGGCGCGACATGGGCGGGCGCGGCTGCAGACGCGGTGGCTTCGCCGCCCTCGGCAGAGGCTTCGCCGCCCTCGCCATTGGGACCTGCGATCATCGCGGTGTTCATGCCGCCCTTGGCGTCCGGGCCGGCATAGGTCGCTTCGAGATCGATGATGTCGCGGAGGAAGATCTTGCCTTCGTTGAGCTCGTCGCGCCAGATGATGATGGCCTGGAAGGTCAGCGGGCTTTCGCAGAGGCCCGCGATCATCGCCTCGCGGCCGGCCTCGATGCGCTTGGCGATCGCGATTTCGCCCTCGCGGGAGAGCAGCTCGACCGTGCCCATCTCGCGCAGATACATGCGCACGGGATCGTCGGTGCGCTCGCCCGGCTCGCTCTTCTTGACCTCGGTGACCGCCTTCTGGGTGACCTCGACGAGCTCGTTATCGGTCTCGTCCTCGCCCTCGTCCTTCTCCTCCTCGCCTTCGCTATCGTCGGCTTCGGTGACGTTGATGCCCATGTCCGAGAGCATCGACATGATGTCCTCGATCTGTTCGGGCGAGGTCTGGTCGGACGGCAAGACTTCGTTGAGCTGATCGAAGGTCACGAAGCCGCGCTTCTTGGCCTGCTTGATCATCTTCTTCACGGCCGCGTCGGACAGGTCGAGCAAGGGCGAGGGCGCGTCCTGGGAATCCTTCTCCGGCGCATCCGCTGCCTTGTCGTCTTTTTCCTTGTCCTTCGCCTGCAGCGTCTTTGCCTTGGTGGCCATCCATTGCTCCTAAACGCGCTTCATGCGAGACGCCCGCCGCGCCTTCGCGTGAATTCACATGAACCTGTTGCTCGACGCTCTCGCTTCGGCAGCTCTCGACACGGAAAGGGCGGCGCACAAACCTCTCGCCACCCCCAACTTTCTCTCGCCGGAATTGCCTAACGCTTCGTCAGCCTCTTTGTCGCGGCGGATGCAGGTGTAGTGCCAACAGCGATTGCGCGGATTCATTCCTGACGCGTCTGTTATGCCTGCGGCCGCCTCCGGGCCAAAGTGCTACAAGACCGTTAAGCCTCGATTAACCCTGTTTTTGCCGCCAAATCATGGATTTGGCGAGTCTTTTAGCGGTTCCGGCCGCGGCCGTCCGCATGATTCTTTCATCACATGCTCTTCTGGAGCCGGCCCGACAGCTCGCCAAAACCCTCGATCAGGGCCTCGGTACCGTCGACTTCCCCTATCCGAGCCTTGACGTCTCGCAGCCACGCCAAATTGGCCTCGCTGGGATCCTCCCCCAAGGCCAGCTCGGCGTCTTTCAGCTCTCTAAGTAGTGAATGGTATTGCCGATGCAAGGCAACCAGCTGGTGCCAGGTGGCAAGAACGTCATCCCGGGCCGCGCCCTCGCGGGCGGCCCACACCGCCTGGGTCGTGATGACATTCTCAACCCTTTGAAGAGTTTGAGTAAATCCGCCCTTTTCGAGGTCGCCGCGCATCTTTTCGGCCAGCTCGCCGGGGTCCGGCGAGTGGTGATGGTCGTTGGCGAAGGCGGCGATGATGCCGGCCCGGAGCTTGTGGGCCTCGGGATGGGCCAGCTCCAGGGCGGCGACCTCCTCCAAATGCTCGTGCAGCAGCCAGGGGTGGTTGATCAGGCTTTGCAGAATCAGGGCTTCGCGACGGGAGATGGCGCTGCGCTGGCCCCGCATGATCGGGCTTGCCGCCAACTGGGGGCTCGCCGCCTGATAGGGGCCGGAGGGCAGCAGGGTCGGACCCGGGGCGCCGCGACGGCCGCCGCCGAACCCCTGTCCGCCGAATCGATTCGGACCGCCCCGCGGCTGGAACGGCCGGCCGCCACCGGGGCGGAAATTGCCCCGGCCGCCAAAGCCGCGCCCGCCTTCGGGCGCGAAGGTGCGCTGCAGCCGCTCGACGAAGTCGTCGCGATAATAGCGCCGCACCACCTCGTCGCGGATGCCGTTGGTGAGGTCCTTGATGCGGGCCTCGAGCGCGGCGCGCCGCTCGGGCGTGGCGAAATTGCCGCCCTCGAGCTCGCGCGACCAGATCATGTCGGCGAGCGGACGGGCGGCGGCGATCACCTCCTCGATCGCGCCACGGCCGCCTGAGCGCACGAGATCGTCAGGGTCCTGCCCTTCCGGCAGCAGCGCAAAGCGAAGACTCTTGCCGGGTGCGAGGAATGGCAAGGCAAGGTCCGCAGCACGATACGCCGCCTTCTGTCCGGCGCGGTCGCCGTCGAAGCAGAGGATCGGCTCGTCCGCCATCTTCCAGAGCAGCGCGAGCTGGCTCTCGGTGAGCGCGGTGCCGAGCGGCGCGACGCTGCCGGCAAAGCCCGCGGTGACCATGGCGATGACGTCGACATAGCCTTCGACCACGATCAGCGGGCTGCCGTCATGGGTGGCTTTGCGCGCGGTCTGGTGGTTGTAGAGATTGTCGCCCTTGTGGAAGAGCGGCGTCTCCGGCGAATTCAGGTACTTTGCCGGAACGTCCTTCTCCAGCGCGCGCCCGCCGAAGGCGATGACGCGGCCGCGCAGATCCGTGATCGGAAACATCACGCGATCGCGGAAGCGGTCGTAAGGCACGGGGATGTCGTTGCCGGCCACCAGCAGCCCGGTCTCGACCATGTCGTCGACGGAGACGCCGAGCTTGCCGAGATGCTCCTTCAGCGCGAATTTCTCGCCCGGCGCATAGCCGAGGCGGAACTGCAATTGCGTCACTGGGGAGATGGCGCGATCGGCGAGATAGCCGCGCGCCTTCGCGCCCACACGCGAGGCCAGCGTCTCGGCGAAGAATTTCGCCGCGAGATCCATCACGTCATGCAGCGAGCGCCGCCGCTGCTCTTCGCGCGCCGCGTTGGGCGTCACCGCCGGCAGCGGCAGGCCCGCCATGTTGGCGAGACGCTCTACGGCCTCGGCGAACGGCAGGCCGTCGGTCTCCATCACGAAGCTGATGATGTCGCCGTGCTTGCCCGAGGAGAAGTCGTGATAAAAACCCTTCTGGTCGTTGACGTAGAAGGACGGCGTCTTCTCCTGCTGGAACGGCGACAGCCCCTTCCACTCCCGCCCCGCCTTCTTCAGCTTGACGCGCTTGCCCACGACCTCGGAGACCGAAAGCCGGGCACGAAGCTCGTCGAGGAACTGGGGCGTGAAGCGCATGGGCTCTGTGTAGCGCGAACCGGGGTGAGTCGGGCGAGGGATCAGGGATATAGGTGCGGCGCGGCCAAAGGCCAGGTTTGTCGGGCTTATCCGGGTTATTCGACCTATGCACAGGGCCTCCGTCATCTCCCGTCATTCCGGGGCGATGCGAAAGCATCGAGCTATGGTGCGCAATTGCGCACCTGAGAATCCATGGCGCCGCCGGGACGCTCGGAGAAATGGATTCCGGGCTCGCGCCAAGGGGCGCGCCCCGGAATGACGAGCCACTTGAACCGCGGCCGGTTCCACGCTTCCATACCGCCATGTTCAGGACCTTTCGAGGCGGCCACAGCGGGGGCTGGCGCGTGACCTCGATTTCACCGGTGACGGGCGAGCCCCTGCCCTTCGTGCCGGCGCTGTCGGTGACCGACAGCGAGGCCGTCTCGTTGCCGCTGGTGCCCTCGCGCAATGCCTGGCGGCTGGTCGGCGTTGCGAGCAGCCTGCGCTACACCGAGCGGGGCGAGAAGCAGCAGCTCGTCGCCGTGCAGGCCGGCCTCGGCCGGCTGGAAGCCACCAGCGCGGCGCTGATCCCGATCCGCAAGTCGCAGGCCTGGTGGGACCTGACCCAGGAAGAGCGCCGCAGGATTTTTGAGGACAAGTCGCACCACATCGCCAGCAGTCTTCGTTTTCTGCCCGCGATCGCACGCCAGCTCTATCATTGCCGCGACCTCGGCGGCCCCTTCGATTTCCTGACCTGGTTCGAATTCGCCCCCGCGCACGCCTCGCTGTTCGAGGAGCTGGTGGCGATGCTGCGGCGGACCGAGGAGTGGAGCTATGTCGAGCGCGAGGTCGACGTGCGCGTGGTCAAGGAAGTGCTGTCGGCATAAAAGGTCTGCTCCCTCTCCCCGCTTGCGGGGAGAGGGTTGGGGTGAGGGGGAGTCTCCGCAAGGATGGTGGCAGTTAGACTCGCGGAGAGTCCCCCTCACCCGGATTGCATCTTCGATGCAATCCGACCTCTCCCCGCAAGCGGGGAGAAGTGAAACCGCATTCGCTGTCAGTGCTCCAGGAATCGCCCGGATTCGATGCGCGGCAGATCGGTAACCGGCCAATTGTAGACGTAGGTCCAGGCCTTCTCGGTGGTGCCGCCGGGCAACGTCACCTCGATCATCTGCCGCAGATATTCCGTCGGCTCGGGAAAGCCCTCGCCGCAGGCCTCGTACATGTCGAGCTCGCGCAAGAGCTCGTCCGGCACGCGCAGGTGAAAGAGCTCGCCATGAACGATGTCCGCCGGCGCCTCGGAGAGCAGCAATCCCGGATAGTGCTTCACCAGAACGAGCCGGCCACGGCAGGTGGCCTCGCCGAGGAATTCGGCATGGCCCGCGAGCAGCCGCGCCATCGGGTGGTCGAAGCCGCGCATCAGGGTGCCGTAAACGAAGAGTCGATCCGAGCTCATGCTGTTCCAACGTTGCGGCGTCGGTGCGATACCGCTACTCCGTTTACACACTTTGTCATTCCATAGGCAAATCAGGATGGCTTTGGATATTGCCGACGTAGCGGATCAATTGCTCGGAGAGGGCGACATTCCGCCGGTGCATGAGGTGAATACGGCAGGGACATCGCCGTTCCTGCTCACCGCGGACCATTACGGACGGGTGCTGCCGCGCGCGCTCGGCGATCTCGGGGTCGCGGAGGGCGATCTCGTCAGGCACATCGGCTGGGACATCGGCATCGCCGGCGTCGCCGAGCGGCTCGCCGCGATGCTCGATGCGCATCTGATCGCGCAGCGCTATTCGCGCCTGGTGATCGACTGCAACCGCCCGCCCGGTGTCGCAAGCTCGATTCCGGTGATCTCCGAGGCAACCGCCATCCCCGGCAACGAGGATCTATCGGCCGCGGCCAAGGAGATGCGCCGGCGCGAGATCTTCGATCCCTATCACCGCCGGATTGGCGCGGCGATCGATGCGCGCGTCAACGCTGGCAAGCCGACGGTGCTGGTGGCGCTGCACAGCTTCACGCCGGTCTATTACGGCGAGCCGCGGCCCTGGCACATCGGCACGCTCTATCGGCGCGACACCGTGCTGCCGCGGCTGATGCTGAAGCATTTGCGGGACGAGAGCGCGCTCGTCGTCGGCGACAACCAGCCTTACGCGGTGAGCGACATCACCGACTACACCATTCCCGTCCACGGCGAGGCGCGCGGCCTCGTCAACACCGGCATCGAGATCCGCCAGGATCTGATCACTGAGGAGAGCGGCCAGCAGCAATGGGCCGAGCGGCTGGCGCGGATCCTTAGAGAGATCGAGACAACGCTGCGCAACCAGGGAATGGCGTAAGCGGTCACTTCGCCCGCGTCAGCGCCAGCCAGATGCCGCCGCCGATCATGAAGCCGCCGGAGATGCGCGACATCATCCGCGTGCGGCGCGCCGAGAAGAATTTTCGCGCGCGCCCGGCGGCAATCGCGTAGAGCGCATCGGTCAGCACGGCCGTCACCATGAAGGTGACACCCAGCAGCGCGACCTGCGGGAAGTGCGGCTGACTCATGTCCATGAACTGCGGGATGAAAGCGCCGAAGAACACCAGCACCTTCGGATTCGACAGCAGCACCAGGAAGCCCTGCAGGAAGAAGCCGCCGCGCGGCGGCGGAGGCGGCGCGTCGATATCGACGCCCTCGACCGGCGCCCAGATCAGCTTGATGCCGAGCCAGACGAGATATGCGGCGCCGGCAAAGCGCACCCAATCGAACCAATAGCCCATGGTCGCCATCAGCGAGGTCAGGCCGATCGCGACGATGCCGATGACGATGGCAAGCCCGGCCTGCGCGCCGGCCACGTTGATGAGCGCCGCACGCGTGCCGTGGCGCAAGCCATTGGCGATCACGAGGGTGACGATCGGCCCCGGCAGCAGCGCCAGCGCAATGCAGGCGGCGACGAAGGCGAAATAGGCTTGCATGGACATCATGGAAGGGACTCGCTGAAGGCGGTTCTGCCGCATTAATGCATGGCGAGCGTTGGAACGGAAGACGTTCCCTCTCTCTTCGCCTTCACTTGACATGCAACCATTTGGTTGCCTATTATCTCGACCATGGATGAAGTCTTCAAAGCGCTCGCCGATGCGTCACGACGGTCGCTGCTCGACAGGCTTCACACCAGGAACGGCCAGACATTGAACGAGCTTTGCGAGGGCCTCGCCATGACGCGGCAGGCCGTCACAAAACACCTTGTCATTCTCGAAGAGGCCAACCTGGTCACGACCATCAGGCAGGGCCGCGAGAAGCTGCATTATCTCAACCCGGTGCCGATCCATCAGATCGGCGAGCGCTGGATCAAGAAGTTCGAGCGCAGCAAGCTCGCCGCGCTCAGCGAATTGAAACGCCAGTTGGAGAAACGCGATGAGTAAGCCGGAGTTCGTCTACGTGACCTACATCGAGACCACGCCCGAGAAGCTGTGGCAGGCGCTGACGTCGAGCGAGTTCACCAGGCAATATTGGTTCGGCGCCGAGGTTCGCTCGGACTGGAAGGTCGGCTCTCCCTTCGCGCTTCTGCTCGATGGTGAGGTCACCGATTCCGGCGAGATCCTGGAATCCGATCCGCCGCGGCGCCTGTCCTACAGCTTCAAGCACCACAAGTTCGAGGAGCTGCGCAACGAGCCGGCCTCGCGCGTCGTCTTCACGCTCGAACCGTTCGGCCCGCTCGTGCGTTTGACCGTGCTGCATGACGGCTTCGTCGAGGGCGGCAAATATCTCGGCGCCGTCTCCAACGGCTGGCCGGCGATCCTGTCCGGGCTCAAGAGCCTGCTGGAGAGAGGCCAGGTCCTCGCCATCCCGCGCACGGCGCTCAACAAGGGATTCGACGCAAAAAAATGAACCTCGATCAATTCAAGCCGCTGACCGTCTACACCATCTACATCGCCTCGACGCCGGACAAGGTGTGGGAGGCGCTGACGTCCGCCGAGTTCAGCCGAAAATATTTCTCCGGCTTTGCGGTGGAGATGGAGCCGAAGCTCGGCGGCAGTTTCATTGTGCACGCGCCCGACGGCTCCGAGCACATCCGCGGCGAAGTGTTCGAGTACGATCGGCCGAGGAGGCTCACGGTGAGCTGGAACGTCAATTGGCCGGGCCTCGTGGAAAAGCTCGGCACCACCATTGTCAACTATGAGATCGAGCAGGCCGGCGAAGCCGTCCGCCTCACCATGAGCGAACGTCACGACCGCGAGCTCAGCGACGACATCCTCTCCGGTGGCCGCACCGGCTGGCCCGCGATCCTCTCCGGATTAAAGAGCCTGCTGGAAACGGGCAAGGCGCCGAAGATCGAGATGTCCCCGCCGGTGAGGTTGCTGGAAGCGCTGAAGGCGATGGGCATCAAGACGCCGTGATTGAAGAAGGACAAGCATCTTCCCCTCTCCCCTTGTGGGAGAGATATCGTAGGGTGGGCAAAGCGAAGCGTGCCCACCGCCTCTATGCTGTATTGGGTCAGTGGTGGGCACGGCGCAAGTGCGCCTTTGCCCACCCTACGGCACTGCCCACGGGGCGAAGGGAGCGATAAGCTACACCGGCGCCACCAGCCGCCGGTACAGATGCCACGTCGCATGCCCCAGCACCGGCAACGTCACGATCAGCCCGAGAAAATAGGGCAGCGCCGAGACGATCAGCAGCATCACGATCACGGCGGCCCAACCGATCATCGGCAGCGGGCTCGTCACCACCGCGCGCACGCTCGTCACCATCGCCGTGACGAAATCGACCTCGCGATCGAGCAGCAGCGGGAACGACACCACGGTCAGCGAGAACAGGATCAGCGACAGCACGGCCCCGACCGCATTGCCGATGGCCAGGAACAGCAGGCCCTCGCTGGTCGTCAGCACCACCGTCATGAACTCCTGCAAGCTCGAGAACGAAGCGTTGAGGCCGAGCAGCAGCGCGATCAGGAGCCGCACCTGGTACATCCAGATCACGAACATGAACAACGTCACGAAGGCCATCCAGCCGATCTCGCTGCGCGCGCGGATTGCGAACCAGATCGCAGAGAACGAGACCGGCTCGCCGCGCTCGCGGCGCCGGCTGACTTCGTAAAGGCCGATCGCAACGAACGGACCGATCAGCGCAAAACCGGCAGCGAGGGGATAGACCAGATAGACCATGCCGAAGGCGGTGAGACAGAGCATGATGACGATGCCGCCGGCGGCGTAGAGCGCGCCGAAGCAGAGACCGTAGAGCGGCAGCGCCTGGAAATCGCGCAGGCCCTCGACCAGCGCCTCGGCGATGTCGGCCGCCGCCACGGGACGCACCACCGGATCGACCTTGCCCGAGATGGACATCAGCTTCCTCCGCACATCGGCGCGATCTTCGTCGCGCGCATGCCGCGATATTAGCGCCGCCGCGCGGCGGCGCAACTCGAGGCCGGCCGGCGCGATGAGGAGAAGCGACGCAACATCGCTCGCACTCGGAAATCTTAAGCCTTTCGCGCGATTTTCGCGCCGACGGCTATGGACGGGGCGGATGCTCGTGCCGCAAATTGTACCTCCGAGCACCCTCGCCCGAGAGAGCAGATCACCCACCGATGAGCCTGCGTACCCGGTTACTGATCCTCGTCATCGCGGCCATGCTCGTGCCGGCGATTCTGGTCGGGCTGCGCTTCGTGCAGAACCGGACCAGCGAGATCGACACGGCGCTGGCCAATCTCGCCGCATCGGCCGACGACATCGCCAGCGATCTCGGCGAGAAGATCCAGGGCACTGCGCAACTTCATTACGGGCTCGCCCGCGCCCGCGACCTCGACACGCGCGACAAGGCGGCATGCTCGGCGTTTCTGTCGGATGTCCGCGAGGAATATCCGCAGTTCACGGGTATCCTGACCATCGATCCCGACGGCAGGCTGTTCTGTGACTCGCTGCGGACCAACCGCACGCTCGACCTGAACGACCGCAGCTATTTCAAGGAGGTCAAGAATCTCCAGGGCGTCGTCGCGGTGGAGCCGGTGTTCGGCCGCCTCACTGGACTGTCGGTGCTGCAGATCGCCTATCCGGTGCGATCGGATACGGGCGCGCTGAAATTCGTGCTGCTCGCATCGTTCAACCTGAACAAATTCGCGGAGTTTCACCACAAGCGGCTGCTCGCCGAGAAGGACATCCTGCTCGTCGACGCCAAAGGCACGGTCCTGGCCGCGCCCAAGGGTGGCGGCTGGAGCGTACCCGTCGGCGGATCCATTGCGGGCTCCGACCTGTTCCGCTTCGCGGCAGCGCCCGATGGCGAGCCATTCCGGGAGATCACCGATCGCGGGGGCCGCACGCAGATCTGGGGCCTTGCCCGCTCGCCGGCGATCCGCAAGGCCGGACTCTACATTTTGGTTGGGCGGTCCAAGGACGGACTGGTCGCGGCAGCGAACCGCCGGCTCTACGAGGACATGGCGATTCTGGCAGTGGCCTCGCTGCTGCTCCTCGCCGGCCTCTGGATTCTCACGACCGTGAGCATCGGACGGCAGGTCGGGCGGCTCGCCGCCATGGCGAAGAACCTCGGGCGGGGCGATCTCAGCGCGCGCATTCCGGAGCCTCACCCGGGCGGCGAGCTCGGCGGATTGATGACCCTGCTCAACAGCACGGCCGAATCGCTCGAGCAGCAGCGCGCCGCCATCGCCGATCTCAGCCACAAGCTCAGCCAGTCCCAGAAGATGGAAGCCATGGGCCAGCTCACGGGCGGCGTGGCGCACGATTTCAACAATCTCCTGACCGTCATTCTCGGCAATTCCGAGCACCTCGCCGACAGGCTTGCGGGGAACAAGGAATTGCACCGGATCGCCGACGACATTGCCACCGCCGCCGAGCGCGGCTCCGACCTGACACGGAGCCTGCTCGCCTTCGCGCGCAAGCAGCCGCTGCGGCCGCGAGAGATCGACATCGCCGAGCAGGTGACCGGCATGACGCAACTTCTGCAGCGGACCCTGGGCGAGCACATCGAATCCAGCTTCGCGTTCGCGCCGGATCTCTGGCTCGCCAGCGTCGATCCCGGCCAATTGGCGACAGCCGTGCTCAATCTCGTGCTCAACGCGCGCGACGCGATGCCTGACGGCGGCAAGCTGACGGTCGAGGTGCGCAATGCATCGCTCGGCGAATCCGACCTCGACGTCAACGGCGAGCCGCGGCCCGGCGACTACGTCATGCTGGCCGTGAAGGATACCGGGTCCGGCATGAGCAGCGAGGTGTTGGGGCGCGCGTTCGAGCCGTTCTTCACCACCAAGGAGGTCGGCAAGGGGACCGGCCTCGGCCTCAGCATGGTCTACGGCTTTGCGCAACAATCCGGCGGGCTCGTGCAGATGCAGTCCGAACCGGGTCAAGGCAGCGTGGTCCGGCTGTTCTTTCCCCGCCTCGCGACGTCGCCGAACGAGGAGCCGTCACCGGCAGAGCCTGTCGCCGCACCCGAGGGCCACGAGACGATCCTCGTCGTCGAGGACGACGACATGGTGCGCGCCTATGTCGAGAACGAGCTGAGGGCGCTCGGCTACCGCGTCATCTCGACGGCGAACGGACCTGCGGCGCTGGACGCGCTGCGCCAGTCCGGGGACATCCAGCTTTTGTTCACCGACGTCGTGATGCCCGGCGGCATGTTCGGGCCGGAGCTGGCGAGACAGGCCCTTCAACTGCGGCCTGGACTCAAGGTGCTCTTCACATCCGGCTACAGCCAGGATCCGGTCAAGACGCCCGACGGGATCGACGCGCGCATTCTGACCAAGCCGTTCCGGCGCAAGGATCTCGCCGCGATGCTGCGCACGGCCCTGTCGGTGCCGCCGCGGTAGATCAGGACGCGATCGTGAGCTGCAGCGCCACTGCGAGATTGGCCGCGAACAGAGCCGCATCGATGACGAAGATCCGGAGCATCGGGCCCTTCAACACCGGCCAATAGGCCACCCCGACGCGGCCGCCGCGCATCAGCACCGGGACATTGTAGGCGAACTGGCTGAAATGGCAGGCGGCAAAGAACAGAAACAGCGCGAGCTGCGCTTCGACCGGCTGGAAGAAGGACGGACGGGCCGCCAGCAGATAGAGCGACAAGAGCCCGATCGGCAGATTCATGCCGCCGAGGAACGCGACGCTCGCCGCAAGGGTCGGCGCGATCGGATTGCTGCGCTCCTCCCGCGGCAGCAGGATCTTCAACGTGTTGGTTTGCGCGATGCTGAACTGGATGAACGCCCCGACGAACCAGAGCGTGTTGAGGAGCAGGACGATGTCCGAAAATCGCATGGCTATTTCCCGTAAAAAGCTTCACTGCGCACCACACGGCCCACATCGTCGAAATCCATGAATTCACTGGCACGCGTGTCGCCCAATTGCCACCACACCGTCAGCCGCGCGATCGCCTCGTCCCAGCTCCAGCCCAGGATCTTCAGGTCGGCAGTTTCGATGTGGCCGTAGGCTTTGCGCCAATAGGCGCGGATGTTCTCGGCGCCGGTGACGGTCGGAGACCCCGTCAGGGTGAGAGCGAGAGGGCTGCGCATCTGCGCATCGTCGGCGAAATGGGCGACGACCGCGTCGATATCGACCCTGCACCAATTCGCGCACCATGCCGCGACGAAGCTTGCGGCGGTCGCGCGGTTCATTGCCTGTCCGCTCACGACACGGATCCTCCCCTTGGCTCGTTGCCGGGAAGGTGGCAAAGCGCACGCCTCATGTCAACTATGTTGACTTGAGATTTCCATCAATTGTTGTCGGCGATCGCCGCCATCACGCCGATCCATCCCGCCGCACCGCTCGCCCCGACGCGCTCGAACGCCTCGCGCAGGACCTGGCGCTCGTGGTCCGAGGCCCGTTGCTCGATGCGCCGCCCCGCTTCGGTCAGGCGCAGCAGTTTCGAGCGGTGCTGCTCCGGCGCGCGCTTCGAGGTCAGGAGCTTGCGCTCCACGAGCAGATTGAGCGGCCGGTTGAGGGCCTGCTTGGAAATGCCGAGGATCTCGATCAGCGCGCCGATGGCGATGTCGGGCCGGCGCGCCACCACGTAGAGGATGCGATGGTGCGGACGCGACAGGCCCTGCTTGGCCAGATATGCGTCGGCCTGCAGCGTCATGCCGCGCCAGCCGTAGTACATGAGCTCCAGCGCCGCATCGAGCTCGTGCAGCTTTGCAAGCGAGGCGCGGTGAAGCCCCGCGGCTTGAGACGTCTTTGCCATGGTCGGAAGCCAGCCCTTGTGAGAAGTCAGCCTTTGGCCCGCAGCTCGCGGCGCAGCACCTTGCCGGTCGCCGTCATCGGCAGCGTCTGGGCGAATTCGACGAAGCGCGGATATTCGTGCGCGGCGAGCTGCACCTTGACGAAGTCCTGGATCTCGCGCGCCAGCGCGTCGCTGCCGGCAAAGCCCGGACGCAGCACGATCCAGGCCTTGATCGATTCGGTGCGGATCGGATCGGGAATGCCGACCACCGCAGCCATTGCCACCGACGGATGTTTCATCAGCGTGTGCTCGATCTCGGAAGGGCCGACGCGGTAGCCGGCCGTGGTGATGACGTCGTCCTCGCGACTGACGTACCAGAAATAGCCGTCCTCGTCCTGCACGCCGAGATCGCCGGTGAGCAGGAAGTCGCCGGCATATTTCTTCGCCGTCGCCTCCGGATTACGCCAATATTCCAGCATGGTGACGGGACATGGCTGGCGCACGCCGATGATGCCGCGCTGACCCCGCGGCAATTCCTCGCCCTTGTCGTTGACGATGCGGACGTCGAAGCCGGGCGTCGCCTTGCCCATCGAACCCGGGCGGATCGGAAACAGGTTGGAATTGCTGCCGATCACGAGGTTGCACTCGGTCTGGCCGAACACCTCATGTGCGTCGACACCAAACGTCTCGCGCACCCAGCCGAGCAATTCACCGCCGAGCGACTCCCCGCCGGTGAAGATGCTGCGCAGCTTCACGCCGGAATGCTTGACGCCGGCCTGCCGCATCAGCTTCAAGGCCGTCGGCGGCAGAAAGACGTTGCGGACGGAAAGATCGGCCATCATCTGCATCGCTGCCTGCGGCTCGAATTTTCGCGCGCGATGGCCGACCAGCGGAATGCCGTGGTACCAGAACGCGAGCAGGCCGTTGATGAGCCCGCCGATCCAGGCCCAGTCCGCCGGCGTCCACATGAGATCGCCGGGCTTGGGTAAGAAGTTGTGGCACATCTCCACATTCGGCAGATGGCCGAGCACGACGCGATGCGCATGCAGAGCGCCCTTGGGATTACCCGTCGTGCCCGAGGTGTAGATGATCAGCGCGGGATCGTCGGCCGAGGTATCCGCGCGCGCGAAGTCGGGCGAAGCGGCTTTCACCGAAGCCCAGAACGATTTCGTGCCGGCGGGGGCGCGCGCGCCAACGATGTAGACGTTCCTCAGCTCCGGCAGGCGGTCGCGGATCTTTGACAGCTTTTCCCAGCCGCCCTCGTCGGTGACGATCGCCTTGGCCTCGGAGTTCGACAGGCGGAACTCCAGCGCGTCCTCGCCGAACAGGGCGAACAGCGGGATCGAGATCATGGCGGAGCGAAACGCCGCCATGTGCACGATCGGCAATTCCAGCGACTGCGACAGGAAGACCGCGAGGCGGTCGCCGCGGACAAGTCCGTCGGCCTTAAGCACATTGGCGAAACGGCGCGACATCTCCGCGACCTCGTCGAACGAGGTGCGGCTGGTGGCGCCGTTCTCGTCGACATAGATCAGCGCAAGCCGGCCGCTGCCGTCGGCATGGCGATCGCAGCACGCCTCCGCCATGTTGAAGCGCGCGGGGATGTCCCAACGGAAGTTGCGGACGAGCTCGTCGTAGGTTGCGGCTTCGGTGAGCATGGGCTTGGTCGTTTCCCGGTGTGTTGTTATGGCCCAGTCTAGAGCTGTGAATGCTCGGAACAAGAGCTCGGGACGTCATTCCGGGGCGACGCGTCAGCGTCGAGCCCGGAATCCATTGCGTAGCGTTTGCCGCGGCCCAATGGATTCCGGGTTCGCCCTGCGGGCGCCCCGGAATGACAGGGGTCACCGCACCGTCGCAAAGAACGTCCTGACATCGCGCACGAACAGCTCCGGCTGCTCGAAGGCGGCGAAGTGACCGCCCTTCTCCATCTCGCTCCAATGCGTGATGTTGGGGAAGTTCGGTTCCATCCAGCGCCGCACCGGCGTGATGATCTCCTTCGGAAACACCGCGACGCCCGTCGGCACCTTCACCACCGGCGTGGTGCGGCGCTTGCCGAAGCTCTCCCAATAGAGCCGCGCCGACGACGTCGCCGTCTGCGCCGCCCAATAGAGCATGACGTTGTCGAGCAGCTCGTCCTTGCTGAAGATGTTCTCGGGATGGCCATTGCAATCGGTCCAGGCCCAGAACTTTTCCAGGATCCAGGCCGCCTGCCCGCTCGGCGAATCCGTCAGGCCATAGCCGAGCGTCTGCGGCCGCGTCGATTGCTGCTTGGAGTAGCCGGAATCGAGATCGACATAATGCTTGAGGCCGGCAAGCGCGCGCTTCTCCTCTGCCGTCGGCTCACCCTCGACCTTCGGCGCCGCGTTGAAGGCGAGCGTGATATGGATGCCGGCGCAATGAGCGGGGTCATGCGCGCCGAGCGAGGTCGTCACCGCCGAGCCCCAGTCGCCGCCTTGCGCGCCGTAGCGCGCATAGCCGAGACGGTCCATCAGCTTGGCCCAGGTCGCGGCAATGCGATCGACGCCCCAGCCGGTGGTCCTTGGCTTGCCCGAGAAGCCGAAGCCCGGCAGCGAGGGACAGATCACGTGGAAGGCATCGGCGGGATTGCCGCCATGCGCGGCGGGATCGGTGAGCGGCGCGATCACCTTCTGGAACTCGACGATCGAGCCGGGCCAGCCATGGGTGATGATCAACGGCAGGGCCGACGGCTCCTTCGAGCGCACGTGAATGAAATGAATATCGAGCCCGTCGATCTCGGTGGTGAACTGCGCGAAGCGATTGAGCTTCGCCTCGCGGGCCCGCCAGTCGTAGTCCTTGGCCCAGTAGGCACAGATCTCCTGGATCCATTTCAGCGGCGCGCCCTGGCTCCAGTCGTCGACCAGCTCCGCCTCCGGCCAGCGCGTACGGGCAAGGCGCGACTTCAGGTCGGCGAGGATGTCGTCGCCGATGGCGATGCGAAATGGATGGATGGCGGTCACCGTGCCTCCCTTGTTTTTGTTGTCATTCCGGGGCGCGCGTAGCGCGAACCCGGAATCCATTTCGCAACAGGGCCGGCAGCACGATGGATTCCGGGCTCGACGCTTCGCGTCGCCCCGGAATGACGGCTAGGCCGACAGCGCGGCCTTCACCAAACCGCTGGCCTTGCCGAAATCCATCTGTCCTGCGTATTTCGCACGCAGCACGGCGATCACCTTGCCCATGTCCTTCATGCCGGCTGCGCCGGTCTCGGCGATCGCGTCCGCAATCGCCTTCTTCACGTCGTCCTCGGACATCTGCTTCGGCAGATACGCCGAGATCACCGCGATCTCCTCGCGCTCCTGCGCGGCAAGCTCGGCGCGGCCGCCCTTGTCGTAGAGCTCGACCGCCTCCTGGCGCTGCTTGATCATCTTCTGTAGCACCGCGAGGATGTCGCCATCCGACAGCGGCGGCTTGCCGCTACCGCGCGCGTCGATGTCGGCATTCTTGATGGTCGAGTTGACCATGCGCAGCGTGGACAGCTTGCGCTCGTCCTTGGCCTTCATGGCCTCCTTGACCGCATTGTTGATGTCGTCGCGCAGCATGTCGGGTCCTCTCAATCTGACCCCCTGATCTAAGCCGTTCGCGGGCAAGAGGCCATACCGGAGCGATCGCCGGTTCATTGTTTCCTCGCCAGCGGTTGAAATGGCGCAAAATTGCCCGTTCCGGCTCAAAGTGCCTCAAGCCGCCTGTCAAATATGCAAAAACGCATGTGAATCCGGCCTCTCCCGCTTTGACGGGCGCGCGCGGGGGGACTATGAAACGCGCTCATGACACAACATGACAACGATCCCGCCTGGCCGGACCATAAACCGACCGCGCTCCTCGTGCTTGCCGACGGCACGGTACTCGAGGGCTTTGGCCTCGGCGCCGAAGGCCACGCCGTCGGTGAGGTCTGCTTCAACACGGCGATGACCGGCTATGAGGAGATCCTGACCGATCCCTCCTATGCCGGCCAGCTCATCACCTTCACTTTCCCGCATATCGGCAATGTCGGCACCAACGAGGACGACATCGAGACGGTGAATATGGCGGCGACGCCGGGCGCGCGCGGCGTGATCCTGCGCACCGCGATCACCGATCCCTCGAACTATCGCGCCACCAAGCATCTCGACGCGTGGCTCAAGGCCCGCGGCATCATCGGCCTCTCCGGCATCGACACCCGCGCGCTGACCGCGCTGATCCGCTCCAAGGGCATGCCCAACGCCGTGATCGCGCACTCGAAGACCGGCGAGTTCGATCTGCATGGCCTCAAGGAAGAGGCGCGCGAGTGGCCGGGCCTCGAAGGCATGGACCTCGTGCCGATGGTGACGAGCGGCCAGCGCTTCACCTGGGACGAGACGCCCTGGGCCTGGGACAAGGGCTTCGGCCGGCAGGACAAGCCCGAGTTCAACGTCGTCGCCATCGATTACGGCATCAAGCGCAACATCCTTCGCCTGCTCGCCGGCGTCGGCTGCAAGGTGACGGTGGTGCCGGCGACAACGTCGTCAGAGGACATCCTGGCGCTGAAGCCGGACGGCGTGTTCCTGTCGAACGGGCCCGGCGATCCGGCCGCGACCGGCAAGTACGCCGTGCCCGTGATCCGCGACGTGATCAAGTCGGGCACGCCGACCTTCGGCATCTGCCTCGGCCACCAGATGCTGGGGCTCGCCGTCGGCGCCAGAACCAAGAAGATGCATCAGGGTCATCACGGCGCCAATCACCCGGTCAAGGACGAGACCACCGGCAAGGTCGAGATCACCTCGATGAACCACGGCTTTGCGGTGGACGAGACGACGCTGCCGAAGGGCGCTACGCAAACCCACATCTCGCTGTTCGACGGCTCCAATTGCGGCATCCAGCTCGACGGCAAGCCGGTGTTCTCGGTGCAGTACCACCCCGAGGCCTCACCCGGCCCGCGCGACTCGCACTATCTGTTCCAGCGTTTCGCCGACCTGATGCGGCAGAAGAAGAGCGCGTGAGACGCGTTCTCCTCGGATACTTCACGACAAAGCCCGGGCTTTTTCGTCATTCCGGGGCGCGCGTAGCGCGAGCCCGGAATCCATCGGCCAACAGACTCTGCAGCACGATGGATTCCGGGTTCGACGCTGCGCGTCGCCCCGGAATGACAGAACCAGGAACGCCGCCTCACTGTTCTCGTTGATTCCTGCTACCCTGACGCAGGAGCCCAGCCATGTCCGTCGTCCGCGACAAGGCCGAGCCGCTCGCCATCGTGTTCGAGGATGACGGTCTCGTGCCGAACAACATCCTTCCGTTCCTGGTCTACCAGGGCGCGGTGAAGCTCGACCCAAAGCGCCCGGAAGAGACGATCGAACTTCTGTTCGAAGCGAACGGCTGGGGCGGGACGTGGCGCAACGGCGTCTACGATTATCTGCATTATCATGCGACGGTGCATGAGGTGCTCGGCGTCGCGCGCGGCAGCGCCCGCGTCCGCTTCGGCGGCGACCATGGCCAGGAGCTTCAGATCCAGGCCGGCGACGTTGCGATCCTGCCCGCCGGCACCGGGCATCAATGCATCAAGGCGAGCGATGATTTCTGCGTGATCGGCGCCTATCCATCGGGCGCGAAGATGGAGATCACGCGGGCAACGCCGGAGAATCATGCCAAAGCGCTGAAGACGATTCCACGCGTCGCGCTGCCGCCGGCTGATCCCGTGACGGGGAAGGATGGGGCATTGATGCGGTTGTGGCGGTAGCCACAAGCGCGGTGCGATAGGTGGGCAAAGGCGCGCCCTTGCGCGCCGTGCCCACTACTCCATCCGTACAATCCAGTTGGTGGGCACGCTTCGCTTTGCCCACCCTACCGCCCTGTGTCCTACGCTTCGTTGCCACCTTCCTGCCGGGTCGCTTCGAACAGGAACCAGGTCCGCCGCTCGGTCTCGTCGATGAAGTTTTCCAAAATGCTGGCGCTGGCGACGTCGCCGGCCTCGTCGCAGACATCGTGCGCCTTGCGCATCGCGGCCGCGACGAGCTTGTTGTCCTGCATCAGCTCGCGCAGCATCTCGCGCGGCGGGACGTAGTCCTCGTTGTTGTCCTTGATGGTCTGGAGCTTTGCGACCTGGCCGATCGACTTCAGCGTGGTGCCGCCGATCTTGCGGACACGCTCGGCGAGCTGGTCGGTGGTGGCGAAGATCTGGTCGGACTGCTCGTCGAGCAGCAGGTGGTAATCCCGGAAGTGGCGCCCGCTGATGTGCCAGTGGAAATTCTTGGTCTTGAGATAAAGCGCGAAGGCGTCGGCCAGAAGCACGTTGAGCGCCTCCGAGACTTTCTTGACCCCGTCGGGCGACAGATCGGTGGGGGTATCGAGTTCGGGCGAGACCTTGTTGTTGGTTTTGCTCACGGGAGACCTTCCTGTTAGGACGCGGACATTGACGGCGCGCCGTCGCACCCCTAACGCAAGGCGGACAGCGCCGGTTCCACTAGCGGAACCGTTAGGCCGGGACCTTCGAATACCATGGACGATTGGATCGATTATTACGACTCGACGCATACGATCTATGTCAGCAAGCTGCATCGCGACTTGCACTTCCAGATCATTGCGCGGGATATCATCGGCTACATCCCCTCGCCCGATGCGACAGTGCTGGACTATGCCTGCGGGGAAGCGCTGTCGGCGAACCAGGTGGCAGCCGCCTGCGGCAAGCTGATCCTGGCCGAGCCCGCGCCCGGCGTGCGCGGCCGACTCATCGCGCGCTTTGCCCCGAACACCAAGATCCGCGTCCGCTCGCTCGACGACGTCCGCAAGATGCAGGACCAGTCGATCGACCTCGTCGTGATGAACTCGGTCGCGCAATACATGACGCCGGACGAGCTCGATGCGGCGCTATTGAATATCCGCCGGATCCTGAAACCCTCCGGCAAGCTGGTGCTGGGTGACATTCTCCAGCCGCAGGTCGGCATGGCCAGGGACGTGATGGCGCTGCTCGGCTTCGGCCTGCGCCACGGCTTTCTGAAGGACGCGCTGATCGGGCTGATCAGCACCGC
This sequence comes from Bradyrhizobium sp. USDA 372, assembly GCF_053629095.1. Classification (NCBI taxonomy): domain Bacteria; kingdom Pseudomonadati; phylum Pseudomonadota; class Alphaproteobacteria; order Hyphomicrobiales; family Nitrobacteraceae; genus Bradyrhizobium; species Bradyrhizobium sp. USDA 372. Next base: position 2,863,590 of record NZ_JBRJHR010000001.1, read on the forward strand.
GCTGTCGGATTATCGCCAGCTGCGCTCGAAGATCGGGCTGCGGCGCTACAGCGAGGACGAGGTCACGGCCAAGCTGAAGGCGGCGGGCTTCGCGGCCCAGCGCGCCCACAGCAATATCGGCCACAACCGCTGGCGCATGACGTTCATCGCCAGGCCGCCTCTGATCCGTTAAGCATAACAATTAGCCGTTGTGGCTTGTCGCACTGCAATCGGTAATGATCGCCGCGGCCCGGTGGCGGAAGCGTCTACGCGAGGGCGGTGCAACGCTCTACATCCTGGTTCAAATCCAGGCCGGGTCTCCAGCCTTCGCTGCTACCGCAGCTTCGGCTCGGCAAGCCAGCCTTGCCGCGCCGTAGCTCGCAGAGCGGCGGCGGGCAACCGTCTCATTTTCGATCGACCTCGATCAAGTCGCAGCCGGACACGAGCGGAAGCCGGTCGGCATCCTTGGCTGCGGAGCTGAGCACCGCATCGAGCAGGCCCGGGAAGCGCGCCTCCAGATCCTCTCGTCGCAGCCGCATGAAGCGGTTGGTGCCCGCGATGCGCGTCTGCATTAGGCCGCATTCGCGCAGCTTGGCGAAGTGATAGGCGAGGTTGGACTTGCCGCTCAGCGCGCTGAAGTCGCTGCAGCGGAGTTCGCTGCTGACACGTTCCTGCTGGGCGAGCTGGTAGACGATCGCCAGACGGATCGGATCGCTCAGGCAATCCAGGACCATCGGCAGTTCGATCTGCTCGCGGGTTGGATGGTGCGGCGTGCGGCTCATGGTCCGGGAATCATAACGATGCGCCCGCAATGTTCAATAGTTCTTGAACCAATTGACAGCGAAATCGCTTCGTTCGATAGTTCAATGAATCTTGAACACAAGGAAAGTTTCCGATGAGCGTGCTCTGGCTGGCCTTGGCGGCCTTTGCGATCGGCACTGAAGGCTTTGTCATTGCAGGGCTTTTGCCGGCGATCGCTTCCGACCTATCGATTTCCGTCTCGGCCGCAGGCCAATTGGTCACGGCCTACGCGCTCACCTATGCGGTGGGCTCGCCCATCCTCGCAGTCGTGCTGAACAATATCGATCGCCGGACCGTGCTGGCCCTGGCGCTATCGACCTTCATCGCCGGCAACCTCGCCGCGATGGTCGCATCCAACTACGCCCTGCTGCTGGCCTCGCGGATGCTGATGGCGCTGGGCTCGGGGCTGTGCATGCCGACGGCGCTTGCCGTGTCCGTGGCGGTCGCCGCGCCCGAACGGCGCGGCCGCGCGGTGGCGCTCGTCACCGCCGGCCTCACGGTTGCGACCGTGATCGGCGTTCCCTTCGGCAATCTCGTCGGCAGCCTGTTCGGCTGGCGTGCAACCTTCGCCATGGTCGCCCTGATCGGCGCTGTTGCGCTCGCCGGCCTGCTGCTCGGGCTGCCGCGCGGTCTGCCGTGCAATACGGCCTCGCTCGGCGAGAGGCTGGCGGTGGCGCGCCACCGCAACGTTGTGGTCGCGCTGCTGATCACGATGTTGTGGGCCCTGGGCGGCTTCACGGTGTTCACTTATTTCGCAGTCCCGCTGCGCGGCCTCGGCTTCGACGCCTCGCAGATCAGCCTTGCTCTGCTGGTGTTCGGCGGCGCGGCGGCGATCGGGAACATGGTCGGCGGCGTTCTCGCCGACCGGCTCGGCACGCTCGCGACCGCAGGTCTCGGGCTCGCCGGCATGGCGGGCGCCCTGATCCTGCATTCGCTGGTCCTGAAGCTGATGCCCGCACAGGCGCATTATGCGGTGCTCGGCACGATCTTCCTCTGGGGCCTCTCGGGCTGGGCGTTCTATCCGGCCCAGATCGCCAGCATCATCCGGATCGAGCCGCAGGCTTCGATGATCGCGCTCTCGCTCAACGCCTCGTCGATGTATCTCGGCTTCGCCATTGGTGGAGCGCTGGGCGGCGCGGTGCTGGCCACCCTCTCGCCTGATGACCTCGGCTGGATCGGTGGAACGAGCGTTGCGGCCTCGCTTCTGGTGCACCTCGCCCGCGGCTGGCAGGCGCGGCCAAAACCGGTCAAAATTGCCGGTTGATGGGCGTTTTTCGGGGTTTCGCCGTCCTGAAAACTGGTCTAAGACCCACCCGCGCGCGAGGGAAGACCCCGCGCTCTCGCAAAAGGGACGCGCGGCAAGCGCGCCCTTTTTTTGTGCCCAAATTCCACTTCGGCGAGAGTTGATGCCCAAACGTACAGACATCACCACCATCCTGATCATCGGCGCCGGCCCCATCGTGATCGGCCAGGCCTGCGAGTTCGACTATTCGGGCACGCAGGCGGTGAAGACGCTGAAGGAAGAGGGCTATCGCATCGTCCTCGTCAATTCCAACCCGGCCACCATCATGACCGACCCGGAATTGGCGGATGCGACCTATATCGAGCCGATCACGCCCGAGATCGTCGCCAAGATCATCGAGAAGGAACGTCACGTCATTCCCGGCGGTTTCGCGCTGCTGCCGACCATGGGCGGCCAGACCGCGCTGAACTGCGCGTTGTCGCTGCGCCGGCAGGGCACGCTGGAGAAGTTCGGCGTCGAGATGATCGGCGCCACCGCCGATGCCATCGACAAGGCCGAAGACCGCCAGCTGTTCCGCAACGCCATGACCAAGATCGGGCTGCAGACCCCGAAGTCGCGGCTTGCCAACGCCTCGGAGCTGAAGAAGTCGTTCCGCGACAAATATCACGCCGAACGCGAGAAGCTGTCGGGCGCGGCGCTCGAAGAGCTCGACCGGCAATGGACCCTCGGCGAAGGCGACCGCCGCAAGCGCTATCAGGAATATGCGCTGGGCCAGGCGATGATGGCGCTGTCCGAGATCGGCCTGCCCGCGATCATCCGTCCCTCCTTCACCATGGGCGGCACCGGCGGCGGCATCGCCTACAACAAGGAAGAGTTCCTCGACATCATCGAGCGTGGCCTCGATGCGTCTCCGACCAACGAAGTGCTGATCGAAGAATCCGTGCTCGGCTGGAAAGAGTACGAGATGGAGGTGGTGCGCGACAAGAAGGACAATTGCATCATCGTCTGCTCGATCGAGAACCTCGATCCAATGGGCGTGCACACCGGCGATTCCATCACGGTGGCGCCGGCGCTGACGCTGACCGACAAGGAATACCAGATCATGCGCGACGCCTCGCTGGCGGTGCTGCGCGAGATCGGGGTCGAGACCGGCGGCTCCAACGTGCAGTTCGGCGTCAATCCCGAGGACGGCCGCATGGTCGTCATCGAGATGAATCCGCGCGTGTCGCGCTCCTCCGCGCTGGCCTCGAAAGCCACCGGCTTTCCGATCGCCAAGGTCGCCGCCAAGCTCGCGGTCGGCTACACGCTCGACGAGATCGCCAACGACATCACCGGCGGCGCAACACCGGCCTCGTTCGAGCCGACCATCGACTACGTGGTCACCAAGGTGCCGCGTTTTGCCTTCGAGAAGTTCCCGGGCGCCTCGACCACGCTGACCACCTCGATGAAGTCGGTCGGCGAAGTCATGGCGATCGGCCGCACCTTCCAGGAAAGCCTGCAAAAGGCCCTGCGCGGGCTCGAGACCGGATTGACCGGCCTCGACGAGATCGAGATCGAGGGCCTCGGCCGCGACGACGACAAGAACGCGATCCGTGCCGCGCTCGGCACGCCGACGCCGAACCGCATTCTCCAGGTCGCCCAGGCCATGCGGCTCGGCTGGTCGAACGAAGACATCTTCAACTCCTGCAAGATCGATCCGTGGTTCCTTGCCGAGATGCGCGGCATCGTCGAGATGGAGGAGAAGGTCAGGAAGAATGGCCTGCCTGGCAACGCTTTCGGCATGCGCACCCTGAAGGCCATGGGCTTCTCCGACGCGCGGCTCGCCGTGCTGGCCGAGACGACGGAGGCTGAAGTCAAGGCGAAGCGCCACGCGCTCGGCGTTCACCCGGTGTACAAGCGCATCGACACCTGCGCGGCCGAGTTCGCCTCGCCGACCGCCTACATGTACTCGACCTACGAGGCGCCGTTCGCGGGCCTACCCGCGGACGAGAGCACGCCGTCCGACAAGAAGAAGGTCATCATTCTCGGCGGCGGTCCCAACCGCATCGGCCAGGGCATCGAGTTCGATTATTGCTGCTGTCACGCCTGCTTCGCGCTGCATGACGCCGGCTACGAATCCATCATGGTCAACTGCAATCCCGAGACGGTGTCGACCGACTACGACACCGCCGACCGGCTCTATTTCGAGCCGCTGACCGCCGAGGACGTGCTGGAGATCATCGCCAAGGAACGCAGCAAGGGCACGCTGCACGGCGTCATCGTGCAGTTCGGCGGCCAGACGCCGCTGAAGCTGGCGCGCGCGCTGGAAGCCGCGGAAGTGCCGATCCTCGGCACCTCGCCCGACGCCATCGACCTCGCCGAGGACCGCGACCGCTTCAAGCGCGTGCTCGACAAGCTTCGCCTCAAGCAGCCGAAGAACGGCATCGCCTATTCGGTCGAGCAGGCTCGCCTCGTCTCTGCCGATCTCGGCCTGCCGCTGGTGGTGCGCCCGTCCTACGTGCTCGGCGGCCGCGCGATGCAGATCATCCGCGAGGAGAACCAGCTCAACGATTATCTGCTCGGCACGCTGCCGGAGCTGGTGCCGGCCGACGTCAAGGCGCGCTATCCGAACGACAAGACCGGGCAGATCAACACCGTGCTCGGCAAGAACCCACTGCTGTTCGACCGCTATCTGTCTGACGCCACGGAAATCGACGTCGACTGCCTCTGCGACGGCAAGGACACCTTCATCGTCGGCATCATGGAGCACATCGAGGAAGCCGGCATCCATTCCGGCGACAGCGCCTGCTCGCTTCCGCCGCACTCGCTCGATGCGAAAATGATCGAGGAGCTGGAGCGGCAGACCCGCGAGCTCGCGCTCGGCCTCGACGTCATCGGCCTGATGAACGTGCAATACGCCATCAAGGACGGCGAGATCTACGTGCTCGAGGTCAATCCGCGCGCCTCGCGCACCGTGCCGTTCGTCGCCAAGGTGGTCGGCACGCCGGTGGCCAAGATCGCCGCGCGCATCATGGCCGGCGAGAAGCTCGCCGATTTCAAGCTGAAGAAGGCAACGCTCAAGCACGTCGGCGTCAAGGAATCGGTCTTCCCGTTCGCACGATTCCCCGGCGTCGACACCGTGCTCGGCCCGGAGATGCGCTCGACCGGCGAGGTCATGGGCATCGACCGCTCGTTTGCGGTGGCCTTCGCCAAGAGTCAGCTCGGCGGCGGAACGCGGGTGCCGCGCAAGGGCACGGTGTTCGTCTCGGTGCGCGAAAGCGACAAGACGCGCATTGCCGAGGCCGTCCGCGAATTGCATTCGCTCGGCTTCAAGGTGCTGGCGACCTCGGGCACCGCACGCTTCCTGACCGACCAGGGCATCCCGACCGAGAAGGTGAACAAGGTGCTGGAGGGGCGGCCGCACATCGTCGATGCCATCACCAATGGCGACGTCCAGCTCGTCTTCAACACCACCGAAGGCCCGCAGGCACTGGCCGACAGCCGCTCGCTGCGGCGCGCGGCCCTCTTGCATAAAGTGCCATATTACACCACTCTTTCCGGGGCCGTGGCGGCCGCGCAGGGCATCCGCGCCTATCTGGGCGGGGACCTTGAGGTTCGTACCCTGCAGAGCTACTTTTCGGAAACCTGATCGCTAGCGGCAGCGAAGCTTCCGCTAAGTGATTGGCAATGAAGCCACAATGGCCGGAGGAACTGTCCGGCCAGGTGGCAGTTCTGTTCCGGCGCTAAAGCCCATATCTGTCAAGGTCCGGAAGCCCCTCTTTGGGCTCTGGAGGACTGACGAATCAAGGTTGCGGCGCCCATCCGCATTCTGGGGCGCACGATCGAAGGACGAGAGAGACGATGGAAAAGGTTCCGATGACCCAGGCCGGCTTTGTCGCGCTCGGGGAAGAATTGAAGCAGCGCCAGTCCGTGGACCGTCCGCGGATCATCGAGCATATCGCCGAGGCGCGCTCGCACGGAGACCTGTCGGAGAACGCGGAATATCATGCCGCGAAGGAAGAGCAGTCGCACAATGAGGGCCGCATTGCCGAGCTCGAGGACAAGCTCGCGCGCGCCGACATCATCGACATCTCCAAGCTCTCCGGCGACACCATCAAGTTCGGCGCCACCGTGACGCTGGTCGATGAGGACACCGAGAAGAAGACGGTGTGGCAGATCGTCGGCGAGGTCGAGGCGGACGCCAAGAAGGGCCGCATCTCGATCACCTCGCCGCTCGCACGCGCCTTGATCGGCAAGAAGAAGGGCGCCACGGTCGAGGTCAACACGCCTGGCGGCGCCAAGGCGTACGAGATCACCAAGGTTGAGTGGCGGTAAGGATTTGCCGCTGCGCTGACGTTTCGAAAAGGCCGCGCGACGCGCGGCCTTTTTGTTTCAGCGGGTTGCTGGGGTTGTGGTGGACACACGCTCTCACCACACGTCCTCGCGAGCGCAGCGAAGCAATCCGGACTGCCTCTGCGAAAAGACTCTGGATTGCTTCGCTGCGCTCGCAATGACGGAGAGGACTGTGGACCGGTCTTCACCTCTCCCCGTAAGTGTTCAGACCGAGGAGATGGTGGACGGGTGTTCGGAGACATCGTGGACACTTTCGACAGCGAAGCAAGGAGGCTGTCGGATGCCGTTCCGCGAGGTGTCCCGGATGGACGCAAGATTGGAGTTTGTGATGTTGGCCTCAGAAGAGGGCAGCAATGTTCGGCAGCTGTGCCGTCGCTTCGGGATCAGTCCGACGACGGGCTACAAGTGGCTGGAGCGTTGGCGGCTCGACGGGGCGGCTGGACTTGTGGAGCAGCCGCGGCGACCTCAGACGTCGCCGGCACGCACCGCCGCGGCGATCGAGAGGGCCGTGCTTTCGGTGAGAGCCGAGCATCCGGTCTGGGGCGGGCGGAAGATTGCCAGGCGGCTGAAGGATCTAGGACAGGAAGCCGTTCCGGCCCCGTCGACGGTCACGGCGATCCTGAGGCGACATGGGGTGGAACTGGGCAAATTCGGCGGCGGCTCGCCTGCCTTGACCCGTTTCGAACGATCGCGGCCGAACGAGTTGTGGCAAATGGACTTCAAGGGCCACGTGGCCATGCACACTGGCCGGCTTCATCCACTGACCGTGCTCGACGATCACTCGCGTTTCTCAGTTGCACTCGCGGCGTGCACCAACGAACGCACCGAGACAGTTCAGGGGCATCTCATTGCGGCTTTCCGCCGCTACGGCCTGCCCGAGAGGCTGATCACCGACAACGGCTCGCCATGGGGCGATGGACCAGGCAGCCCGTTCACCCCTCTCGGGGTCTGGTTGATCGAGCATGGCGTCAAGATCAGCCATTCGCGGCCTTATCATCCGCAAACCATGGGCAAGGACGAACGCTTCCATCGCAGCCTCAAGGCCGAAGTCTTGTCCGCCCCGCCGTTCGCCGATATCGCCGCCGCCCAGCGTGCTTTCGAGCGATGGCGCACCATCTACAACACGCAGCGGCCGCACGACGCGCTCGAGCTTGCCGTGCCGGCCAGCCGTTACCAGCCGAGCCCGCGCGACTATGTCGAGACCGTCGCGCCCTTCGAATATGCACCAGGCGATGCCGTGCGTCGGGTCCAACAAGGCGGACACGTCAACTTCCTCGGCCGCAACATCAAAGTCCCCAAGGCGTTCCGCGGCAAAACCGTCGCGTTCCGGCCAACCACACAGGATGGCGTCTTCGACGTCGTCTTCAGAACTCAGACGATTGCAACCGTCGACATCCGGCCTCTCGACGGGAGCCTCGAAAGTGTCCACGATGTCTCCGAACACCCGTCCACCATCTCCTCGGTCTGAACAGTAAGAACGGGAGAGGGAGAAGACCCTCACCGCCGCCCCTTCACCTCCAGCGGCACCGCCGCCTCGTATTTCGAATTGTGCAGCACCAATGACGTACGCACGTTGCGCACATGCGGTGCGGCGGTTAGGTGCGTGACGAAATCCTGGAAGGTCGCCATGTCGGGGGCGACGCATTTCAGGATGAAATCGACCTCGCCGGACAGCATCCAGCATTCCCGCACCAAAGGCTCGGCGCGGACGAACTCCTCGAACGCGCGCAAATCCGCCTCGGCCTGGCTGGACAGGTGCACGGCGGCGAAAACGGTGACGTCGAAGCCCAGCTTGCGTGCGTCCAGGAGGCCGCGATAGCCGTGGACATAGCCCTCCTCCTCCAGCGCCCGGACGCGGCGCAGACAGGGGGGCGGCGAGATGCCGACGCGCTTGGCCAACTCGACATTGGTGATTCGACCGTCGGCCTGAATCTCGGCGAGAATTTTGAGGTCGATCTCGTCTAGGTTCCGCGACACGTGATTGGAACTCCTGGCCTTTGCGGCGGTATTGGGTGATTTGTCGCAATCCTCATAGCCTAACCAGCACAGCTAGCGCAATTTTATTGCGCGTGCAGCGCAATCGACTTTTGTTCCCTGTTGGAAAAATCCGCCGAGAGGGAATGCAATTCTTGCATGGCTCGCCAGAAGGCTTAGATTAGCTCTGATATTTCAGCGCCTCCGCGAGGCCTCCCGGCACATTCCGCGCCCGCGCTGCAAATCCCCCGTGAAAGGCGTCCATCGAAATGTCCGCTCCTGTTCATGCAAAGGTCGTCATCATCGGCTCCGGGCCGGCCGGCTATACCGCCGCGATCTACGCCGCGCGCGCGATGCTGGAGCCGATCCTGATCCAGGGCATCCAGCCCGGCGGACAGCTCACCATCACCACCGACGTCGAGAACTATCCCGGCTTCGCCGACGTCATCCAGGGCCCCTGGCTGATGGAGCAAATGGAGAAGCAGGCGGTCCATGTCGGCACCAAGGTCGTCTCCGACCTGGTCACCAAGCTGGAGACGGCGCGGCGGCCGTTCCGCCTCACCTGCGACAGCGGCGACGTCTATCTCGCCGAGACCGTGATCCTGGCCACCGGCGCGCAAGCGCGCTGGCTCGGGCTGCCGTCGGAAGCCAAGTTCCAGGGCGGCGGCGTGTCGGCCTGCGCCACCTGCGACGGCTTCTTCTACCGCGGCAAGGAGGTGATCGTGGTCGGCGGCGGCAACACCGCGGTCGAGGAAGCCCTGTACCTCACCAACCATGCCTCGCAGGTCACGATCGTTCATCGTCGCGATCACTTCCGGGCCGAGCGCATCCTGCAGGAGCGCCTGTTCAAGCATCCGAAGATCAAGGTGATCTGGGACGCCGCCGTCGACGAGATCTGCGGCACCGAGAACCCCAACAAGGTCACCCATGTCCGGCTCAAGAACGTCAAGACCGGCGCGCTCACGGACGTGAAGGCCGACGGCATCTTCATCGCCATCGGCCATGCGCCGGCGACCGAGCTCGTCAAGGATCAGGTCAAGCTGAAACCCTCGGGCTATATCGAGGTCGCCCCGAACTCGACCGCGACCTCGGTGCCCGGCCTGTTCGCCGCCGGCGACGTCGCCGACGAAACCTATCGCCAGGCCGTGACGGCCGCCGGCCTCGGCTGCATGGCCGCACTCGAAGCCGAACGTTTCTTGGCCCTTCGCGCCAGCGAGCGCGCGGCAGCGGAATAGAATCATGCCCCGAACACGCGACGGATTTACGGATATGGACTGGGACAAGCTGAAGGTGTTTCACGCCGCGGCGGAAGCGGGCAGCTTCACGCATGCGGGCGAGCAGCTCGGCCTGTCGCAATCGGCGGTATCGCGCCAGGTCTCGGCGCTGGAGCAGGAGCTCTCGGTCTCGCTGTTCCACCGCCACGCCCGCGGCCTGATCCTCACCGAGCAGGGCGACCTGTTGTTCCGCACCGCGCATGACGTGTTCATGCAGCTGCAGGCGGCGCGCGCCAAGCTGACCGACAGCCGCGAGCGGCCGAGCGGCGATCTCAAGATCACCACCACGCCCGGCGTCGGCATCAACTGGCTGATCCCGCGGCTCGGCGAATTCACCGCGCTCTATCCCGAGATCCGCATCTCGTTGATCGTCACCGACGAGGAGCTCGATCTGTCGATGCGCGAGGCGGACGTTGCGATCCGCACCCGCAAGCCGACGCAGCCGGATCTGATCCAGCGCAAGCTGTTCGCGATGGGCTTCCACGCCTATTGCTCGCCGGAATACATCAAGCGCTTCGGCACGCCGCGCACGCTGGAGGAGCTCGACTCCCACCGCATTATCACGCTGTCGGACGGCAACTTCGCGCCGCACCTGCAGAACCGCAACTGGCTGATCGAAGCCGGGCGCAACGGCTCGGGTCCGCGCGAAGCCTATTTCAAGGTCAACAACATCCTCGGTCTCGTGCGCGCCTGCGCGCAGGGCCTCGGCATCGCCGCCCTGCCCGATTACCTGGTCGAGGAGCAGAGCAAGCTCGTGCAGCTGTTCGGCGAGTCGGATTCGATCCAGCTCGACACCTACTTCGTCTATCCCGAGGAGTTGAAGACGGTCGCGCGCGTGCAGGTGTTCCGCGACTTCGTGGTGAGCAAGGCGCAACGCTGGCCGTCCTGATTTCCGCATGACTGACATGCGGCCTCGGCTGTTGCTGCAAGGCACTCGGCAAGCTCATAATGTTTGCACGCTGAGCCTTCGCGTTGCGCATTTGTCCCCCTCCTCCAGTGGCGCGGGAGTTCAGTAATCCCTCTTGGAAGGTGATTGTGTCGGCCTCACGTGGCCAATACCTAAGCCGGGCCCTCGGGTCCGGCTTTTTTTCGTCAAAATGTGGCTTCGCGCTCCGCGTGTATTGACAGTTCCACCTATCCTCCGCATCATTTTCCGAATGATCACGAAGTCGTGCGCAATCTCGTTTGAGGCCATCGTCTCGAAAAAAGGGCCCCATCCCGGGGCCTCGGATCTTTGCGCGCGCTAGCTGACTTCGTCATCGCTGCAAATCTTCGAAAACCCCGCCGCCTGGACGGGGTTTTTTCATGTGCCCTCCGTCTCAGGCTTTTTCCCGAGAAGGAGATGGAAACATGACCGGACTTCGAGATCATTTGCACGGGCTGTGGCTGCCGCTGGTGACGCCGTTCCAGGACGGCGCGCTGGATGAGAGGTCGCTGCGGCGGCTGACCCGGCACTACGGTGCGCAGGGCATCGACGGCTTCATCCTGGGCGCGACCTCCGGTGAAGGCATGACGCTGCGCGCGGCCGAGCTCGAACGCCTCGTCGCCGTGGTGCGCGAGGAGATGGCGGCCGGCGGCTGCAACCTGCCGATCTGCCTCGGTCTGTCGGGCGCCGACACCTCGCGCCTGCAGGAACGCCTCGACGAGACCGCGGACTGGCCGATCGACGGTTACCTGATCGCCAGCCCCTATTATGTGCGGCCGTCGCAGCGCGGCCTGCTGGCGCATTTCGAGGCGCTCGCCGACCACGCGGCATGGCCGATCGCGCTCTACAACATTCCCTATCGCTGCGCGGTCAACATCACCAACCAGACCATGTTGCGGCTTGCCGAGCACAAGAACATCATCGGCCTGAAGGATTGCGGCGCGAGCCGCGAGCAATCGATCGCGCTCTTGCGCGACCGGCCGAAGGGTTTTCGCGTGCTCACCGGCGAGGACGCCAATTATCTCGAGGCGCTCGGTGACGGCGCCGACGGCGGCATCGTGCTGTCAGCCCATGTCGAGACCGCGACGTTCGCAGCCGTGTACACGGAGGCGAAGCGCGGCAACCACGATGCGGCGCAGGCGCGCTGGCACGAGGTCGCCGAGCTGACGCGGCTGTTGTTCGCCGAGCCGAGCCCCGCGCCGGCGAAGTACTGGCTGTGGCGATCAGGCCTGATCGACAGCCCGGAGGTGCGCCTGCCGATGGTGGAAGTGAGCAGCGAGCTCGCGGCAACGATCGATCGCGAGATCGAGCGACGGATGAAGGTCGCGGCGTAGCGCTCTCTCTCTACGCGCGAGTTCTTCCTTCTCCCCTTGCGGGAGAAGGTGGCGCGAAGCGCCGGATGAGGGGTTCTCTCGACGCGCAACACTGTTCGTGAGGAGAGTGACCCCTCACCCGTCTCGCCGCTACGCGGCGAGCCACCCTCTCCCGCAAGCGGAGAGGGTTGAGGCCCGCGTGGTTAACCGCGCCCCAACGGCCTTCGCAGCCGCCGCAATCCGCATCCACGTCTCGTTTACGTGACCGCGCTTATCGTTCCCTTCAAAGTCACCGAAGGGGGAATGACCATGGGGTATCGCAACCGGCCTACGGCCGCGAGCCAGTTCGCGCCCGCCGATCTCTTGCGGGGAATTCTCGTCGTCTCGTCGTTCGGGTTCTGGGCCGTGATGCTCGGCCTGATGCCGGTATTGCTGTTTCGCGTCTGGCTGGTCGGCTGAGGCCGGCGCGCGGGATGGTTAATCCGTGGTAGCACCTGTGTTCAAAATCCACGGACCGATGCGATCCGGATCTTAAAACATCGCTGCTATCACTGATGCCCATAAGCGAAGAAATCGCGGGGGCGTTTGTGAATAGTCAGAATGAAATGGCGTCGCATTTCGACGCAGAACAGCAGGGCTTTACCACCGAGGACATTCTCTGGGCCGTCGGCATCTGGTCGGTGATCCTGACCCTGTCGCCGGTCATCGTGTTCTACATGCTGATGGTGGCGTAATCCCACCTTGTCATTCCGGAGCGCGCGAAGGGCGAATCCGGAATCTCGAGATTCCGGGTCTGGCGCTTCCGCGCCATCCCGGAATGACACGGGATATCAGAAACGCAAAACGCGCGGCCATTCCCGCGCGTTTTTCGCTGCTCGAAATGAAACAATGAAAATTACGCAGCCTGCTTGTGCATTGCGCCGGAAGCCGACGCCGTGCCGCGAATAGCCTTCACCGAACGCTCGATCGCCGCCCAGAGCCTGGCGATTTCCTGAGCCGCACGGCTCTCGGCCTGATACTCGCGCGCGCCTTCGCCGTGGCTGAGCGCCATCAGCAAATCCGAACGATTGGTGATCTGGCCGCCCCACACCGGAGCGCGGAATTTCGCCAGGGCCTCGCGGGCGATGGTGACGATCGGGCTTTCGGCTTCGTCGCGCTTGGCCGGAGCACCGTTGAGCACGACCGCGTAGGGCTTGCGCGCCGCGCGGCACATCTGGATGGTTTCCTGCACCGCGTTGACGTCGAACACGCCGGGACGGGCGGGGATCACCACCATGGTGGCGTTCTTGATCGCGTCGTCGACGACGGCCGACAGGTTCGGCGGCGTGTCGATCAACACCCATTCATAACCGTCGCGCTTGGCAGCGGAGACGATGCCGCTGACGGGAGTTCACGGCCGCCTTGATCGGCGGCTCGTTGGTGCCACGCAGCTTGTGCCACAGCGTGAGCGAGCCCTGCGGATCGGCGTCCACGAGCATGACCTGCTTGCTTGCCTTGATCTGCGCAGCAAGATGTGCAGCCAGGGTACTTTTGCCCGAGCCGCCTTTACGCGATGCAAAAACAATGACGTTCATACCTTCGGCCTCCAGATTGACCCCAGGCCGCGAAAATGAATCACGCCGCTGATTCGTGAAAGAAAAATTTGTCGGGGGTCGCGCGACAGCCACGAAATAACAAGACGTGTTGGCTTTTGAGTCACACTGCTTTGCAGGGGGCAGACACGGGCCGCAACGAAAGGCCGCTCGTGGGGGGCGTCTGTGTGTTTTTTGAGCAACGAGGCGGAAAGTGAAATGCAACCTTGCCGCGCAAACCCGCCACCGACTCTTTTCGAGCGCCCACGCGCGTCAATCGGCGGAGGCCTGCCGGCGTCGTGCGAACAAAACGAGTCCGGCTGTCGCTCAGCCTTGGCCGCTAGGCGCTTAGCCTTGGCTGGATTTCTTCTTCGCCGCCGGCTTGCTGTTTTTCTTGGCGGTCTTCGGCGCGATGCTGGTCGGCTTGCCGGCACGGGACTGGCCGGGCTCCGGTCCACGGCGGAAGAACACCGCGCATTGCGGCGAGAGCTGCGCCTTCTTCTTGATCATGCAGGCGGTGATGGCATCGACGTTCGGGACGAACTCGCCGCACAGCCGCATCGCATCCGGCGTGCAGGCCTGCTGCTCCTCCTGGGTGTAGGCGAAACCGGCGCGCGGCAGCGCCAGGACGGCCAGGGCAAGCGCGAGGCTTGCAACGGCCGAGGGCTTAGCAAAGGACTTCAAGCGAAACGCCGGCATCGATCCCCCCACATGACGAGTCGGTTGCGAATAGTGGGTGAACGGCGGTTCGTTGGCAACCGAGGGGGTTGCGAAAGCCGACACGTGTGCGGTCTCGGCAACAGGGCGGGGTCAGGAGCCTCGGCAGTTCCGGGGGAACGCGACGACGACCCCGCCGTCGGGGCCTCAAACAAAAAACTGCGAAAACAACCCCATGCACAGTAGCCAAGTCATTGCAAACACTCACGTCGCCAAATTTTAGGATTTTTCGAAGCCAGGTTTGACTCGTCGGGCAAAACAGGGGCAAGATGTCACAATCAAAATGCGCGTGGATGGTGCTCGTTCTCCCGCGCTGATCAGAAGCGAGCGGGAGTGGAGGCGATCAAATGACGGGGAATGAGGCGGAGCTGCCGCTGTCGGGTGTGACGGTGGTTTCGCTGGAGCAGGCGATCGCCGCGCCGCTGGCGAGCCGGCACCTCGCCGATTGGGGCGCGCGGGTGATCAAGATCGAGCGGCCGGGGACCGGTGATTTCTGCCGCGACTACGACCACGTGATGAACGGCATGTCGAGCCAGTTCGTCTGGACCAACCGTTCCAAGGAAAGCCTCGCCATCGACATCAAGAGCCCCGAGGGGCGCAAGGTGCTCGACGCCCTGCTGCCGCGGGCCGACGTGTTCATCCAGAATCTCGCGCCCGGCGCGGCGGAACGGCTCGGCCTCGACGCCGCATCGCTGCTGCGCAGGTTTCCGCGCCTGATCGCCTGCGACGTCTCGGGCTATGGGACGGGCGGGCCCTACAGCGACAAGAAGGCCTATGATCTGCTGGTGCAGTGCGAGGCCGGCGTGCTCGCCATCAACGGCACCGAAGCGGAGCCCGCCAAGGTCGGGCTTTCGGTGGTCGATATCGCCACCGGCATGTACATCCTGAACGGCGTGCTGATGGCGCTGTACGCCCGCGAGCGGACCGGCAAGGGCACGGCGTTCCAGGCCTCGCTGTTCGATTCCATCACGGACTGGATGAGCTATCCCGCGTTCTACACTGAGAGTACCGGCAAGCCGCTGCCGCGCACCGGCGCCAGGCACGCGACGATCGCGCCTTACGGCCCGTTCCGGGTCGGCGACGGAACGACCGTCTTCTTCGGCATCCAGAACGACCGGGAATGGCGGTCGCTGTGCCGCGTCGTGCTCGGCGATGCCGCACTTGCCGACGACCTGCGCTTCCGCACCAATCCGCTGCGCATGCAGAACCGCGACGATCTGCAATCCCATATCGAGCGGCGCTTTGCATCCATGACCAGCGAGGAGGTGCTGCGGCTGCTGGACGAAGCCGCGATTGCCAATGCGCATCTGAACTCGGTCGAGGCTTTCCTGCAGCATGAGCAGCTTCACGCCCGCGCGCGGGTGAGAAGCGTGGGATCACCGTGCGGGCCGGTGATGAGCTTCCTGCCCGCGCTCACCCTTCCCGGCGTGACGCCGCGGATGGATCCGGTGCCTGATGTCGGCGAGCACAACGCGTCGATCCTCGGCGAACTCGGCCTCGTCAAGGGAACGTGAGAATGGCTTCGCTCCGGCCGACGCGGGCTTATCTCGCCGTTCCCGCACATCGCGCCCGTCTCGTCGCCAAGGCGGCGGCCTCATCGGCGGACGCGGTGTTCATGGACCTCGAAGACGCCGTGCCGCCAGGCGAGAAGGGCGTTGCGCGTGAGGAAGCCGCCCGCGCGCTGTCCTCGCTTGACTGGGGCCACAAGCACGTCGCGGTCAGGCTCAATGCGGTCGACAGCTCCTTCATCGCCGAGGAGATTCGCGCCCTGGCGGCCCTGCCCCGGCTGGATGCTGTGATCGTGCCGAAGGCAGAGCGGGTGAGCGACATCGTCGCCATCGCCGATCAGCTGCGCACGGCGGCGCCGGATCGCGCCGCGCCTGTCGCGCTCGAGCTGCTGATCGAGACGGCGCTCGGTCTCGTCAATGTCGACGCCCTCGCCGCCTGCAACGACAGCGTCGCCGCGCTGCATCTCGGCGTTGGCGACCTCGCAGCCTCGCTCGGCGCCCGCACCTCCGACATCGGCATTTCGCCGGATGGCTATCGCCATGTCGGATCAGCGCAAAGCGGCTACGCTGCCGCGCCGCTCGACCTGTTCGCCTACCCCATGATGCGCCTGCTGGTCGCCGCGCGCGCGTGCGGCCTGCGCGCGATCGACGGCCCCTGCGGCGCGTTCCGCGATGCCAGGCTGACCGAGGCCAGCGCGCAAAAGGCCGCGGCGATGGGCTTTGACGGCAAGCAGGTGATCCATCCCGACCAGATCGAGCCGACGCTGCGCGCCTTCACGCCCTCGGACGAGGAGCTGGCCCAGGCGCGGCGGGTGGTCGAGGCCATGGAGCAGGCCGAAGCGCTGGGACAGGGTGCGGTGACGCTGGACGGCAAGATGATCGACTATGCCAACGTGCGGATGGCGCGGCGGATCATCGAGCTGGGGTCGTAGCGGCGTTGAGGCTGAGTCCCCTGCGGCGCATCCTTCGAGACGCCCGCTTCGCGGGCCCTCAGGATGAGGACGGCATGCGCGGCAACAGTTTCGATGCGCAGCCATGCAGGTGAGCCTCAACCTGAGAGGCTGCGAAGCAGCTTACTGCTTCGGCTCAGCTCGCGCTTCCAGCCCGCGAAGCTGTGTCCCGACAGTCAAGTCACCGATCTTACGGCCCATGTCCTTTCCGACCTCCGTCGAGAAACGGTAATGGAAACCGGCATAGATGCGGGCATTTGCGACCTCATCGCTATAATCCTGGAGCTTGGTCCATTTGCGAGTCACCCCTGGCGCAGTAGGGCTGGTCATCGTTAGCTCTCCGACCTCGTCGCCGGCGATGGACCGGAGAACCGTGGAAACCGCCGCCGATACGATGCAGTGGGCGCAGGGGTATTCGGGATGCAACGGCGTTTCACCCAGCGGCAACCAGGACGCTTCGCGTGGCGTCATCGGGTTGTGCGTGATGTCCGCGTTGCGTATGGCCGTTACAGGCCGCCAGAAGTTGTAATGATACTTCGCATCAAGGACGGCAACGATTGCGTCGTTCGCAGCGATCTCGGTGAGGGCGAAGAGGCGCGAGCAGTCAACGACGTCCATGTGCTTGGCCAAGGCGACCTGCCGGACGATTGGATTGAAGCTGGGAGGCCCGACCAGAAACCAGACTCGTCCGATCGCGGTCTGCTCTGCCGTTCGGGTGGTGCTGTTGCGAGCGCCGAGCTCCCGAATTTCGTTGACGTCTCTGGTCCAGGTCTCGGAATCAAGCGCCGGTGGTGGCGCTGGACGGAATTGTGAGACCGATGTCATGACCCAAGGGGACATTCCTCCAGCCGTCGTGCCGATCGGCACCACCGTCGGCACATAGGTCCCCGGGGCAGTATAGGGACGATAAGTCTCCTGGACGTCACTGCCGTCATCCCTGCGCAACGCTATCACGCCGGAAGCGGCAAGCTTTCCAAGCTCGATTCCATTCGCCTTTCCCTCCGTGTCCGGAATGCCGGAAAGCGATGCAATCAACGCCGCATCAAGGGCAGATTTCTGGTCCGGATAGATCGTCAGAAGAATGTTGTAAGCCGCAGTCGACGCTGCGGCTTCCTTGGACGTGGAGCGGTCTGCTACGAGATCCAGCTTGTATGGCGTGTATCGCCTGTCGATCGCGTTGACGGCCTCGAACATGGCAACGTGAAGCATCGACATCGTGCGGGCCTGTGGCACAGGCAGCACCTTCTTTTCGGCGGCAATCGCATCTGCTTTCGCGTTCCAGTCCATGATGACATCGGCACGCGCAGTGCCGATGCAGACTGCAAGAGTGGCGACGATCAGGAATGGAGATCTCGTTGCAAGAAACGTCTTCATCTTCATGCTCCTCGTTGTTTCAACAGAGAGCGACATCTTGTACGGATGAGCCGCGCAAGAACGTAGAAGTGCAGGACGATCTTAAGATTGCAGCAAGCCCGCTGCTGTGAAACAGTTTACACTGTCCTCGCTTTCGTCGAAAAGAGTTTGAGGCCGCGCCCCAAAGAGTAAGATCGACTGCCTTACGTGATGCACGACCTGCAATCTCGGCAGTCTTCCGAACAATCATCACATCCTTTGCGCACTCAGGCTCGCCGCCGGCGCTGATCAAGCTCGGCATCTATTCGTTTCGCGCGAGGTGAAGAGCGAGCGGCTGAGCATTTTGGTGATGCCGCTCCAGCTTTCGGCAATACCAGTCGCTGCGTTCGTCTGGCAAGATTGCTCGACCCTGCCGCCGGCGTCATCGTGCAGTTCGCGGCGATGCCGACCGGCGCGAATGCGTACATTTTTGCGTGCACTATCAGCGGCTGGTGAACCCGGTGTCGGGCGCAGTGGCGCTGGGGACGCTGCTGGCGGCGGTGACGTTGCCGGTGGTGGTGTAGGTGGTAGCGAGGTGAGGTCGCGCAGCACGGTTCCAATCATTTTGCCTTTGCACGCAAAGGTCGCTAGGCTGCCCCGATACACATTGCAGGGAGGGGCACATGGCACAGCGCGAAGAGATGCTTGCATCGATCAGGACCGCCTACGCCGCGCGCGGCAGGGGCGACATCGAAGGCTTGGTGACGGCTTTTCATCCCGAGGGCCACTTCACCTTGATGGGCGACAAGGGCGCGCTCGAACTGACGGGGCGCATGGAGGGGCACCCGACCCTGCGCGCGGCTTTCACTCAGTTCACTGACACCTTCGGCTTCGAAAGCCGCGAGATCCTCGCCGAGCTCGTCGACGGCGGTCGCGTCGCAGTCCATTCCCGGGTTCTCGTTCGATACAATCCAGGCGGAAAGACTTTCAGCACCGAGATCCTGGACCTGTTCAGATTTCAGGATGGCAAGATCGTCGAGCTGATCGAGTTTGCGGATACCGCGCAGATCAAGGCGGTGATTGGGTGAGGGGGGATGAGACTGAATTGAGGCTCGTCTGCCGACGATCGCGGTGGCCGGCGCGACCGCGTACAGTGTAAATCGGTACGCGACCCTCGCTTGTGCTGACTCAGAACAGCTGCGGCTCTTAACATCAAGCGATGGAGGAGAGCATGCCGTGGACATCCAGAACGCTCATTGAGGCGAAGCAGGAGTTTGTCGCTTTAGCCAATTCGCCTCACGCAAACATCCGAGCCCTCTGTCGCAAGTTCAACGTCAGCCCCAAAACGGCTTACAAGCTGCTCGCGCGTGTTCGTACAATGGGGTCTGATGGGTATCAGGATCGCTCCCGGCGGCCTCGGCACCATCCTTCGAGAACGCCAGCAGAAATCGAGGACGAAGTCTTGTCGGTCCGGGCGCTTCATCCGCTCTGGGGCGCCCGGCGGATCGCGGGCGAACTTCGCAAAAGCGGTCGAGCAAGAATCCCGGCTCCATCGACAATCTCAACTATCCTCTCACGAAGAGGTGCACTGAGCTCTGCGGACGCTATGGCCGCGATCGCCCGTCTCGCGGGCGACCCAGCCGGCGAGCTGCCCGCGTGCTGGAAGGCGAAGATGCCTCCCACTATCGACAGATTCGATCTCCGCATTGTCGGCGAGCATTTGCTGAGCGGACGGATACTCGACCGCAGGCGAGCCATAGTGCTAATAACACATTGGCTCGGTGTTCGACAAAGCAAGTTGTGTGGACTGATCGGGCTAAGTCCTGTCACTTGGCGGCGGTGTCTTCGCATCTACACGGAAGGAGGTGCGGATGCATTGTTCGCGCGGCGCCGAAGTCCTGCGCGAAAATTTGATAGAGAAGAACTCAAGAACGCCCTTTTTGACACTCTGCACCGGCCGCCAAGCGGATTCGGGATCAACCGCACCACATGGAGGGTTGTCGATCTTGCTGGTGTCCTCACGCTGCAAGGACAGCCAGTGAGCGAGGATACGGTCCGCAAGATCATAAACTCTTCGGGTTACAAGTGGCGCAAAGCCCGCGTCGTGCTGACCTCGAACGACCCGGAATTTTCTCAGAAGCTCGATCGCATCAAGTCGATCTTAAGCAACCTTGCCCCCGACGAAGCATTCTTCTCAATCGACGAGTTTGGGCCCTTTGCCATCAAGCACCAGCCCGGGAAATCGCTTACGGGTCCCGGCGAACGGCCGCTCGTTCAGCAATGGCAAAAATCTCGGGGAAAGGTCACGCTGACGGCGGCAATCGAGCTTTCGTCCAATCAGGTAACGCACTTCTATAGCGAGAAGAAGAACACGGCCGAAATGATCCGGATGATGAAGATTCTGCTCGATCAATACGAGAATTGCAGATGCATCTATCTGTCTTGGGACGCCGCCTCTTGGCACATCTCGAAGGAGCTGAGCCAAGCGGTAGAGGATCACAACAGCCGGATCGTCGGGCCTACAGTAGTGATCGCACCGTTGCCCGCTCGGGCGCAGTTTCTCAACGTCATTGAATCGGTCTTTAGCGGCATGGCACGCGCCATCATTCACAATAGCAACTACCATTCGCCTGACGAGGCAAGAGCGGCGATCGACCGATATTTTGAGGAAAGGAATGAGCATTTCCGCGCGAATCCGCGAAGGGCTGGCAACAAAATCTGGGGGAAAGAGCGAGTCCCTGCAGAATTCTTCCAGTCGCACAACTGCAAGGACCCGCAGCTCGGTTGATACGCACGGAAGCGCAATTAGGATGACGGTCTACCAAATTGATCTTGACCAACGCCCCAGATAGCACGCGCTCTGCAGCATCGGGGTTTATGTACTGCCACCCGATCACCTAGTTCTTGATCCCTTCCGCGCGAAGTAGGTCGTTGAAACTGAGGTGGATCACACCTTCCTTGTCGCAAATATCAGGGATCTTTTGTCGTTTGCTGCTATCCTGATCTACGTTCGTTTTCTTTTCACTGCTGATAACAGGAAGTCCAAGAGTCTTCGCCAGGGCAATGATCGTTAGATCGTTCAATCCGATAGTACCCTTCCGATTGCCATTGTACTCAGAGATGGCGGCCGCGTGTCGGACCTTCATCTCCTCGTAGTGAGCCACATACGTCTTCCAGTCCCAGCTCTCTTCCTCTATTTCCATCTGAAGTGCGATTGCGTTATTCTTGATGCACTCTCCAATCGGACCGGGAAGGTGTTCGAGCTCTTCGAATATCTCGACGGTCACAGCAAACGTCCCGTCTACAACTAATCCAGCGATTTTCGCCCATATAGTTGGATGGATGTCCTCTGGCATGAACTCCAGAGGGTTGCTCAACCCCGATGTGTCGAGGCAATATCTCTTCATCAGGTTCTAAAATGATTTCGGATGTCATCGAGGTGGGCAAGATTTTTGATGCCCATAAATTCTGCCGCATTGTGGTTCGTGATCATTCCGTTGGACCACGCCTCAAGGACAAGTCCAGTGTAAAGGTCACCACGGGATGACCGAAATCTTGAACCATAGTATTCGGGACGACCGCCGCCCTTGAATTCCTTCTCTTGCTGAAGGAATTGAGGTCTCTTTACGCGCCAGTAGAAATCTTGATCGACGTAACCGAGCTCAACGAGCCGAACTAGTGCAGCGTGTCGACTCACACAGAATGCGTTAGCCACGGCTGCAATCTTTCCGTCGTCTATGCTGCGCTCTGGTCGACGCGGCACTGGCTGGAGTAGCCGAACGACTTCGGTTTTGGGCATTAGGAATGCGCCCGCAAAGCCGTCGCACCAATCCTCTACCGACCGCGCCCGCGTCTTGCTTGGCGCTGATCCTATTGGACCACTGATCCCACTCTCCTTAAGGACCACGTGTCCGAGCTCATGTGCAAGCGTGAAAGCCTGTGCGGTTGGAGCTTCCTTGCTGAAGACGAGTACGGGCAGAGGACTTGCAAAGAGACACATGCCTCTCGCGCCGAAGGCCGCTAGACCCGAATTCTTCATAGTTATGATGCCCGCGCGTTCTAGGTAGTCCCGGAATGCGCTGACGAACTTGGCCTTATCGTTACCCTTGCGCGAATACTGCTCATCCATCGGTAGCTTCAGCGCTTCGCGAACAGTCGCCGCCGCCGCTTCATGGTTTTTCCCAAGGGGCCAGTAGAATGAGCTGTCAAGGACGGGCGGTTTGATTCCCAGAATTTCGTAGAGGTCGAGCGCATTGAGGCGTGTCTGTTCGGCCTCTGCCTGGATTAGTAGAAGTTCGTATTGCTCATTTGGAGCCTCGGCTTCTGAATGGAGCCGAAAATCCGGAACCAGTTGCAGCTCCTTTATCTGCGGCTGCTCCTTGGACAGAAGCTCCATAAACGGCACGTCGTAGACATTCGCTAGCTTACGGGCTTGCTTCACGGTTGGGAGGTCTGCGCCTGCCTCCCATCGCTGTATGTGATCGGGCGTTACCCCGGCTCCTTTCGCAGCGCTCTCCACGGACAGACGCACGCGCTTCCGCGCCCATTGAAGGACGTCGCGATTGAACGGCGCTCTTTCTTTTTTCTGGGCGATAGCCATTGCGCGTCACCTTAGCGCAAAATGTAAACTGAATGATGTGAGTTTCAACGCTTCGCGCCATGGTTGCGGAGAAAGCGCCCGCAGCGCGAACGCAACCAAAGGGCGGCGTTCTTCACCCTAGCCCGATATTGGGGTCACTTCTGCTAGGGATTTGATCCCGCTGGTACAGTTGGGTGGGCTCGAACCACCGACCTCCTGTTCCACAGACAGGCGCTCTAACCAACTGAGCTACAACTGCATCCTTGCGAGCCGCGCCTTGGGCTGCCTGAAAAGGCCTGATGCCTGAGGGGGCTGGACGGGGCGGAAACTAGGTGCAACGGCCCGGTTTGGCAAGGCCGCAAAACCCGTTATTTGGCCTCTTCAGCGCGAGGAAAACAGGTCGATCTGCCGGGCGGGATCACCTCTCCCCGGCGGGGAGAGGTGGACGGATTGCTGGGCGCGAGCGGAGCGAACCCATTTCAAAAGAAAAAACCCGGGCCTTTTGGCCCGGGCTTCGCATCTCACACCAATCCGACCGCTCAGGCGGCGGACGGATAGTACTTCGAGGCGCTGGCCTTGATCGGCTCGGCGGTCTCGGCGGCGACGCGCTGGGTGAGCTCGACCAGCGCTTGGCCTGGGCCTGGTAGGTCTCGAGCTGCTTGCGGGCGTGGCCGGTCCACAGCTCCATCGCTTCCGTCGGCGACTTGGCGCCGAACAGCTGCTGGGCGAAGTCGAGCTGGGCGCTCGAATTGGCCTTCATGAACTCGACCAGCTTGGCGGTGTACTCGCTCGCGCCCTTGGAGGCGGAGGTGAAGACGGCCTCGACGGTGCCGTTGTGGGTCTCGGCGGCGTCCTTGAACTTGGCGTAGTTCTCGCGGGCCTGCGCCGCGCCCTTCTCGGCGAACGCACGCATCTGCTCGGGAACCTCGAACGGGATGATCGAGGCAGAAAACGGATCAGTCGCACCTGTCATGTTGGTCCCTCACGCTAATTGAAAAAATGGAGTGAGCCTTCTGGCGCGCCCGCCGGCCCCCATCATGGGCCCTCGCATTGAGCGGGAACGAAGACTGGAAACGCGAAACAATCGAGATGGCTCGCCCAGCGCCAAGCACTATGACTGCCTATCATGTCAACATTGTGCATCGCAACGCGGCAGAGACGTGCGGTGCGAAATTTAATCTCGGGGAGGATGAGGTTCCGGAGGCGGGGAACCGGGGGTTGAGGGGCCCAAGAGGCACGGAGGCGAGCGGCTTCCTTACCCTCCCCTGGAGGGTCCGGGACGAGCGTAGCTCGCCCGTGGGTCGATCGCGCGAAGCGCGGGCGGGGTGGGGTGATCTCTCCACTCGGGGACCGCCCGTGGGGAGAGACTGTCACTCCACCTCGGTTCGCTCTCCGCTTCGCTGCGTGCGAACCAATCCTCCCCCTCCAGGGGAGGATGGCAGCGCGCATGCCGCGCGCCCCTCCCCAACCCAGGAATCCCTTGGATGCAACATCGGCTCGGCTTGCGAGGTGGGCGCGATTAAGGTTATCGCCGCTTGGGGGGCGCTTGCCGGCTTTGGGCCGTGGACCTGGTCGCGCCTTCCGGGCGATACTAACCCTTTCTTAAGGCTGTCATTCCCGGCAGCCGCCACACGTGAAGCGTGAGATGCAGCCGGCCTGATGACGCGTTCGGATTTCCAGTTGCGAGGGGTGGGCGATCCGCGTCTGGCCGTGCATGCGACCTCTGCCCTGCCGGCCTGGCTGTGGTCGACCGACGGCGCGCGCGTGCTGTGGGCCAATCCGGTCGGCGCAAAACTGTTCGGCGCGGCCAACAGCGCAGGGCTCGCGGACAAGGTGTTCGGCCCCGCCGACAGCCATCGCCGCCAGGTCGTCCGGCTCGCCCGGCAGCTGCCGGGAGGCGGCGCCATGCGGCTCGAACGGCTGCGCGGCTTCGGCGCCCGGCTAGGGGCGCTGATGACCTGTGCTTGCGCGCGGCTCGACTTTGCCGATGGCGGCCATGCCGTGCTCGTCATCGCGATGGACCCGACGCTGCGCACGATGCCGTTGGTGGAGCGGCTGCATCGGCTGGTCGCCGGGGCCAAGGTGCCGATGGCGGCATTCGCGCCGGACGGGCTGTTCGTCGGCGCGAGCGAGGCCGCGCACGCCCTGCTCGGCTTCCGCGATCTGTTCGAGGCCGGGCTCGACCGGGCGCGCAGCGATGCGCTGGCAAGCGGCCGCGCCGCAACGCCGATCGGCATCGGCCAGATGGTGCTGCAACGGGTCGGCCAAGGCGCCGATGTCGGCCTGGTCGCGCTGATCGAGCCGGGCGCCACCACAGCGGCGCGCGATGCCGCGCCGGAGGTCACGCCCGTCGCACGGCCGGACCCAGTGCCGGATCACGCGCAGCCTGCGCTGCCGGATGAGGCGCCGTCTGCGATCGCGCTGTTCGATGCTTTCGCCGAGCCGGCCGAGGCACCGGTCGAGACGAACGCGCCTGATGTCCCTGAGGCGCCCAAAACTCCGGTTGAAAACCAGCCGCAAGCCATTGTGTCGCCGCAGCCCGCGCCGATCAATGCGGGCATGGTCGAGCCGACTTCGGGCCAGCACTCTTCAGGCCAGCACTCTTCAGGCCATGATTCTTCGGGCCAGCAAGAGCCGGCCGCACCGCGTCAGCATCCGCTGCGCTTCCTCTGGCAGATGGATGAAGAGGGCCGCTTTGCGCTCGGCTCCGATGACTTCATCCGCCTGATGGGCACGCACACGGCCGCCGGCTTCGGCCGCCCCTGGCGCGAGATCGCCGAGGCGTTTTCGCTCGATCCCGAAGGGCGCGTGGCCAAGGCGCTCGAAAGCCAGGACACCTGGGCCGGCATCACAGTGAACTGGCCGGCCGACGGCGGCGAGCACATTCCGGTCGAGCTCGCGGGCCTGCCGGTCTACGACCGCAACCGCAACTTCGCCGGCTTCCGCGGCTTTGGTGTCTGCCGCGATCTCGATGCGCTCAACCGGCTCGAGGCGCTCAGGCGCTTCGAGCTGCTCGTCGACCCGCCGGCGCAGGATCGCTCCACTGAGGCCGTCGCGCCCGATGCGGAGGCCGAGCCGCAAGCCAAGCCTGAAGCGGCGGCCGAAGCAGAGGTTGAGGGCGAAGCAGTGGCGGCGCCGCCGCCGATCGCGCCATCCGAGCCCGAGCCGCAAGCCGAGCCCGACCTGCCCGAGCCCACAAGCGAGACGACTTCACACCCAACCGAACTGGACACGCCCGTGGAAACGCCTCCCAATGTCGTGCCGTTCCGCCCGCACGGCGATGCGCGGTCTCCGACGCTGACGCCGGTCGAGAACAGCGCGTTCAACGAGCTCGCGCGGCAATTGTCCGAGCGGCTCGAACGCGAGCGCGAGAGCATCGCCACCGACGCGACCGAGCCGGTGGCGGAAATCACAGCCGAAGCGCCAGTGCCCGAGCAGGAGGCGCCGCAGGCCGCAGCCGAATGGCTGACCGCGCCCGCACCGCCGCCGCGCGGCGCGAGCGCGCGCGACCGCACGCTGCTCGACCTGTTGCCGACGGGCATCCTGATCTACCGGCTCGACCGCCTGCTCTACGCCAATCCCGCCTTCCTCGCGCGCATGGGCTATGACAGCCTGACCGCGCTGGAGCATGCCGGCGGGCTGGATGCGCTCTATGTCGAGCCGGGCGTGTCGGCGGCCAGCAGCACCTCGCAAGGCGGCACACCTGTGACGATCAGCGCGGCGGTTGCGAATGGCGACGCACCGCTTCCGACGACGGAAGCGCATCTGCACACCATCGACTGGGACGGTGACGGCGCGCATGCACTGATCTGCGCGCTGCCGGAGGCGGCACCGATCGCCGCGGCTGCCGTTGCAGAGACCGTGGTGGCAGCAGAATCTGACGCAGCTGACGCGGAGCCAGCGGCCGGCGAAGCCGAGGCCGAGGATCTCGCCGCCATCCTCGACACCACGGCCGAGGGCATCGTGATGTTCGATGCCGAAGGCAACATCCACGCCTGCAATCGTAGCGCGGAGGCGCTGTTCGGCTATGACGGCGAGGCGCTGCTGCAGCAGAATCTGCTGACGCTGTTCGCGCCGGAGAGCCAGCAAATCGTCGCCGATTATCTGCAAAGCCTGAAGAGCCAGGATATCTCCAGCCTGCTCGATCACGGCCGCGAGGTGCTGGGCCGCGAGAAGAAGGGCGGCGTCATCCCGCTCGCGATGATCATGGGCCGCACGCGCCCCGAAGGGCCGAACTTCTTCGCCGTGTTCCGCGATCTCTCGCACGCCAAGAAGGGCGAGAGCGAATTGACCCAGGCCCGCCGCCTCGTCGACGGTGCGGCGAATGCCAAGGCCGACATGCTGGCGCGGATCAGCCACGAGATCCGCACGCCGCTCAACGCCATCATCGGCTTTGCCGAGGTGATGATCTCCGAGCGCTTCGGCACGCTCGGCAACGAGCGCTACGGCGAATACATGAAGGACATCCGCGCGTCCGGCGAGCGCGTCATCGCCATCATCGACGATTTGCTGGAGCTGTCGCGGATCGAGACCGGCAAGCTCGACCTGAATTTTTCGAATCTGAACCTCAACGACCTGGTCGAAGCCTGCGTGACGGTGATGCAGCCGCAGGCCAATCGCGAGCGCATCATCATCCGCACCTCGCTCGCCCATGCGCTGCCGCAGGTGAGCGTGGATGCGCGCGCGATGCGGCAGATCACCATGAACCTGATCTCGAACTCGATCCGGCTTGCCAGCGCCGGCGGCCAGGTCATCGTCTCGACCGCGCTGACCGATCGCGGCGAGATCGCATTGCGCATCCGCGACACCGGCCATGGCCTTTCCGAGCGCGAGGTCGCCGCCGCCATGGAGCCGTTCCGCACCCCGCCGCCGGGGGACGCCGCCGACAGCTCGGCACTGAGCCTGTCGCTGACGAAAGCGCTGGTCGAAGCCAACCGCGCGCGGTTCAACATCAAGAGCGCCGGCCACGGCACGCTGATCGAGGTGGTGCTCGCGCCGGCGCTGGCGGGGGCGTAGGCGCGACGGCTATCGCCTTCGTCCTCCGTCATTGCGAGCGAAGCGAAGCAATCCAGACTGCCTCCGCGGTGAGACTCTGGATTGCTTCGCTTCGCTCGCAATGACGATGGGGATACAGCTCGAGCAAAAAAAAGCACGGCGCTTGCGGCGCCGTGCCCTTTTGCATTGCTGCGGCCTGGATCAGCTGTAGATCTCGAACAGGCCGGCGCCGCCCTGGCCGCCGCCGATGCACATCGTCACCACGCCCCACTTGGCCTTGCGGCGGGCGCCTTCCTGCAGCAGGTGGCCGGTGAGACGGGCGCCGGTCATGCCGAAGGGATGGCCGATCGCGATCGAGCCGCCGTTGACGTTGTACTTGGCGGGATCGATGCCGAGCTGGTCGCGGCAATACAGGCACTGGCTGGCGAAGGCCTCGTTGAGCTCCCACAGGTCGATGTCGTCGATCTTGAGGCCGGTGCGCTTCAAGAGCTTCGGAATCGCGAAGACAGGACCGATGCCCATCTCGTCCGGCTCGCAGCCGGCGGTGGCCCAGGCGACGAAGCGGCCGAGCGGCTTGAGGCCGCGCTTCTCGGCGTCCTTGGCTTCCATCAGCACCACGGCGGCGGCGCCGTCGGAGAGCTGGCTGGCGTTGCCGGCGGTGACGAACTTGCCCGGGCCCTTCACCGGCTCGAGCTTTGCCAGACCTTCCATCGTGGTGTCGGGGCGATTGCATTCGTCGCGATCGACGACGTAGTCGACGATCGACTCGGCCTTGGTCTGCTTGTCGACGACCTTCATCTTGGTCTTCATCGGGACGATCTCGTCCTTGAACTTGTTCGCCTGCTGCGCCGCGGCCATGCGGCGCTGCGATTCCAGCGAGAACTCGTCCTGATATTCACGGCTGAGCTTGTAGCGCTCGGCGACGATGTCGGCGGTGTCGATCATCGCCATGAAGATGTCGGGGGCGACCTTGAGCAGCTCCGGATCGATCGATTCCTTCGGCGAGCCGCCGCCCGGAATCGAGATGCTCTCGACGCCGCCGGCGACGATGCAATCGGCGCCGTCGGAGCGGATCGAGTTCGCGGCCATCGCGATGGTCTGCAGGCCCGAGGAGCAGAAGCGGTTCACCGACACGCCGGCCGTGGTCTTCGGCAGGCCGGCGAGCAGCGCGGCCTGGCGGCCGATGTTCGGCGCGCCATGGGCGCAATTGCCGAGATAGCAATCCTCGACATAGTCCTTCTCGACCCCGGCGCGGTCCACCGCGTGGTGAATGGCGTGGGCCGCGAGCGACATCGGCGGCGTGATGTTGAACCCGCCGCGGCCGGATTTCGCGAGGCCCGTGCGCGCATAGGAAACGATGACGGCTTCACGCATTGTTTTCTCCCTTGTCGAACGATTTTGAACGGAGCGTTGGTACGAGATTTTCTCCGCGCCATTGGTACACAAAGTCAGGAGGTCGCGGGAAAATAAAACGCCGCCTCCCGGCGAAGGAAGCGGCGTTGTTCCGCGGGTCGGAATATGTCTGTAAGGGGGCGAAGGAAATTCGACTCTGTTGGCCTGCTGTGTCACCTCTCCCCAGCGGGAGAGGTGAAGATCAAAACGTCAGCGCCTTGGCCTGCTTGACCTGCGGCAGGGCCTGCACCTTGGCGAGCACGTCGGCCGGCACCACACCGTCGACCTCGACCAGCGCAATGGCATCGCTGCCGGGGGCGACACGGCCGAGATGGAAGGTGGCGATGTTGATCTTGGCGTCGCCCAGAAGCCCCGCGAACTTGCCGATGAAGCCGGGCTTGTCCTCGTTGGTGACGTAGATCATCGACTTGCCGAACTCGGCATCGACCCGGATGCCCTTGACGTCGACGAGGCGCGGCTTGCCGTCGTGATAGACGGTACCGGAGACCGAGCGCTCCTGGCGTTCGGTCGCGACGGTGACGGTGATCAGGCTCTCATAGTCGCTCTGGGCGGCGCGGACGATCTCGTCCACCACCATGCCGCGCTCCTTGGCGACGACCGGCGCCGACACGACGTTGACCTCGCCAAGCATCGGGCGCAGCAGACCCGACAGCACCGCGGAGGTGATCGCCTTGATCTTCATCTCGGCGACGTGGCCTTCATAGGTGATCTCGACCTTGAGGATGCCGCTCTCGGTGAGCTGGCCGGCGAACGAGCCGAGCTTCTCGGCAAGCGCGATGAACGGCTTCAGCTTCGGGGCTTCTTCCGCCGTGATCGAGGGGAAGTTGACCGCGTTCGAGATCGCGCCGGTGAGCAGGTAATCCGACATCTGCTCGGCGACTTGCAGCGCGACATTCTCCTGGGCTTCCGTGGTGGAGGCGCCGAGATGCGGCGTGCAGATCACGTTGGGATGGCCGAACAGCACGTTCTTGGTCGCGGGCTCCTCGACGAAGACGTCGAAGGCGGCGCCCGCAATGTGCTTGGCGTTGAGCGCTTCGACCACCGCCTGCTCGTCGACGAGGCCGCCGCGGGCGCAGTTGATCAGGCGCACGCCCTTCTTCATCTTGGCGATCGCGGCCCCATCGATGATGTTCCTGGTCTTCTCGGTCAGCGGCGTGTGCAGCGTGATGAAGTCGGCGCGCTTGAGCAGATCGTCGAGCTCGACCTTCTCGACACCGATGTCCTTGGCGCGCTCCGGCGACAGGAACGGATCGAACGCGATCACCTTCATGCGCAGGCCAAGCGCGCGGTCGGCGACGATCGAGCCGATATTGCCGCAGCCGACGACGCCCAGCACCTTGCCGGTGATCTCGACGCCCATGAAGCGGTTCTTCTCCCACTTGCCGGCCTGGGTCGAGGCGTCGGCCTGCGGGATCTCGCGGGCGAGCGCGAGCATCAGCGTGATGGCGTGCTCGGCGGTCGTGATCGAATTGCCGAACGGCGTGTTCATCACGATGATGCCCTTGGCCGTGGCGGCCGGGATCTCGACATTGTCGACGCCGATGCCGGCGCGGCCGATCACCTTCAGCTTCGTCGCCTTCTCGAGGATCTTGGCGGTCGCCTTGGTCGCGGAGCGGATCGCAAGGCCGTCGTAATTGCCGATGATCTCGGCGAGCTTGTCCTTGTCCTTGCCGAGATTGGGCTGGAAGTCGACCTCGACGCCGCGATCTTTGAAGATCTGCACGGCAGCGGGCGAGAGGGCGTCGGAAATGAGAACTTTGGGTTTGGTCATGGGGATGTGTCCTTCACACCCTCCCCTGGAGGGGGAGGGTCGGCGCGAAGCGCCGGGGTGGGGTGAAGCTGCAACAAAGAAAATTGCCGGTGCGCCGTGTGGAGAGATCACCCCACCCCGCCGCACCTGACGGTGCGTCGACCCTCCCCCTCCAGGGGAGGGTAAGAACTTACGCTGCTTTGGCTAGCGTGGCCTTGGTCTCGGCGAAGGCCCAGTCGATCCACTGCGTCAGCAGCTCGACGTCCTTTGCTTCCACCGTGGCGCCGCACCAGATGCGCAGGCCCGCCGGCGCGTCGCGGTAATAAGCGAAGTCGTAGCCTGCGCCTTCCTTCTCGACGAGGGCCACCAGCTTCTTGCTGAACTCCGCCTGCGCGTCCTCGGAGAGCGAGGTGATCGCGGGATCGGTGAACTTCAGGCACACCGAGGTGTTGGAGCGGATCGAGGCGTCCTTGGCCAGGAAGTCGATCCAGGGCGTCTTCGCCTTCCAGTCGGCGAGCACCTTGGTGTTGGCGTCGGCGCGCGCGATCAGCGCCTTGAGACCGCCGATCGACTTGGCCCAGTTCAGCGCATCGAGATAATCCTCGACGCAGAGCATCGACGGCGTGTTGATGGTCTCGCCGACGAAGATGCCTTCATTGAGCTTGCCGCCCTTGGTCATGCGGAAGATCTTCGGCAGCGGCCAGGCCGGCTTGTAGGTCTCGAGCCGCTCCACCGCACGGGGCGACAGGATCAGCATGCCGTGCGCGGCCTCGCCGCCGAGCGCCTTCTGCCAGGAGAAGGTGACGACGTCGAGCTTGGCCCAGTCGAGAGCTTGCGCAAACGCGGCGGACGTCGCATCGCAGATGGTCAGGCCTTCGCGGCTCGCGCTGATCCAGTTGGCATCAGGCACGCGCACGCCGGAGGTGGTGCCGTTCCAGGTGAAGACGACGTCGCTCTTGGGATCGACCTTCGACAGATCGGGGATCTCACCGTAAGCCGCATTGAGCTTGGTGACGTCCTTGAGCTTCAATTCCTTGACGATATCGCTGACCCAGCCCTCGCCGAAGGATTCCCAGGCGAGCGTGGTGACGGGCCGTGCGCCGAGCAGCGACCACAGCGCCATCTCGACCGCGCCGGTATCGGAGGCCGGCACGATGCCGATGCGGTAATCGGCGGGGACCTCGAGCACTTCGCGGGTGAGGTCGATGGCGAGCTTGAGCTTGGTCTTGCCGATCTTCGCGCGATGCGAGCGGCCGAGGGCTGCGTCCTTGAGATTTTGGGCGTTCCAGCCGGGGCGCTTGGCGCAGGGGCCGGAGGAGAAATGCGGCACGTTCGGCCGCGAAGCGGGCTTCGCTACAGTCATGATCTACCCTTCCAGATAGTAAGCCTCCCGTTGGGGGGAGGTGTCCCGCCGCGGCTGATACGGGAATCGGGAAGGTCCGTCAAGGAAGTTCGGGGGCCCCACGCGCCAATGATGGCGCTTCCGGTGCAATATCAGGGGATTCGACGACAGCGAGCGCATTCAGCAAGTCCGTGGCTTCGCTGATCAATTGCGCGGCCTTGCGGCGGCTGCCGACCTTCAAAATGCATTTGTCATTGGCCTGCACGACGTAATCGTTGCCGACCTTGATGATGGAATAGCTTGTCATCGAAATCCCCGAACCGACCGAGCTCGGTGCCTGACGCTGCGTAGCACCGTTCGTTCCTTCATCAACGTGAACGACGGCTGGGTAGTTTACCGGCTCTTAACATGAACGAACGCGCGATCCGATTTCGCTGATTGCGCAACGGCCGCGTGGTGCTGCATCAAAAGCGGACAGTCATGCCGACGTGACTCGCCGCAAAACCGAGCCGCTCGTAGAAGCGCTGCGCATCGACGCGCGTCTGATGCGTCAGAAGCTCGACGAGATTGCAGCCGCGCGCCTTTGCTTCCGTCACGGCCCATTGCACCAATCGCTCGCCGATGCCGCGGCTGCGACAATCAGCGGCAACGCGAACGTCCTCAAGCAGGCCGCGCGATCCGCCTTGCGAGCTCAGGCCCGGCAGGATCGCGAGCTGCAGGCAGCCGACCACCCTGCCCGCGCTCTCGGCAACCACCAGCGTGAGATTTGGATCGCGCTCGACCCGCGCGAATGCGTCGTAATAGGCGGCGGGCAACGGATCCTCCACGCGCTCGCGCGCGCGGCCGAGATGATCGTCGGCGAGCATCGCCACGATCGCGGCGACGTCCTCGCGGCGCGCGGGACGGATGGAGACCGTTTCGGCGCTCATGTCAGACAGCTCCGGATTCAACGCGCCGGCGGTAGGCCGAGAAACGCTTCGACTTCGCTGATCCAGCGGCGGACGGACGCATAGCGGCCAAGGTCGAAGGCGCCTTCATGCGCGAGGCGGGTATAGGCGAGCAGCGACACGTCGGCGAGCGACACCTCGTCACCGGCGAAGAAGCGGCTGGATGAGAGATGTTGCTCCATGCGATCGAGCGCCGCATAGCCGCGCTTGACCTTTTCAGGATCGAGCTCGGAGGCGTCCTTGCCGAGATAGACCATGAGGAAGCGGCACACCGCGATGTAGGGCTCGTGGCTGTACTGCTCCCAGAACAGCCATTCGTCCATCTTGGCCGCCGTGAAGGCGTCGCGCGGAACGAGCGCGCTGTCACGGGCGAGATAGCGGATGATGGCGTTGGACTGCGCCAGCGTGCGGCCGTCGCCGAATGCAACGGTCGGCACCTGGCCGGCGCCGTTCATCTTCAGGAATTGCGGCGTGCGCGTCTCGCCCTTGCGGGTGTCGATCTCGATCCACTGGTAGGGCAATGCGAGCTTGTCGCAGACCCACTTCACCTTGAGACAGTTTCCGGAATTGCTGTCGCCATAGATCTTCATCGCTGCCGCCCCGCTTTCGGAACGACAGAGCATCAGGGGGCGAGAAACTTGTCAACCAGGCAGGAAGGGCTCAAAACTTGTAGCCGAGGCCGACATGCGCGTTGTTCAGCGTCACCGACGTGTTCATGACGGGCGAGAACTGCACGTACTCATATTCAATTCGCGCGAACAAGCCACCCCACAGGCAATATTCGAGTCCGATGCCGGCGGTCCAGCCGACCACGAAGGCGTTGGTCTTGTGCTGACCCTGCGTTTGCGACTGAGCTGGAACGGGATTAGTCGTTCCTGGCACGATTATGGTGTTACCTAATAGGTCTGTCGTGGTCGTATCGGTACGCAGGGTTACGTTGCTGGATACCGTGCGGGAAACATCCATGCGGCCGACGGCAGCGCCGCCGAAGACATACGGCATGAAGTCACCACCATCCCAGCCCATGCGCCCACGCAACGTGACCATATCTTTGACTTGAGCCGTGGCGGCCCCGGTCAGAGTCACGTTCCAATGATTGAAGGCACCTGGCGGCACCGTGTCGCCAGGCGGGTTGATGATGTCGAGAGCGTTGGAGCCGGTCGACGCGGTCTTGAGGTTGTTGAAGTAGGTGTAGGTACCTTCGAGACCAAGCACCGCGTCGTACCATTGCCAGTTGCGGCCAACGAACCCACCGAAATTCGTGCTCTGTGCCGTGTTCTTGCTGAGGAGCGACCATGACGCGGTCGGCTGCTGAAGCACGCTGTCACGAAAGATGTAGTTGGTCAGGCCGACCACGCTCTGGCCGAAATCGGTCGAGTCGGTCGTGTAACCGAAGTGACCGCCAGCGTAGGGGCCATCCCAATTACGGGTCGTCTTCGACAGACCGTCGGTGAAGCCGCCGCGCAGCACGGGCAGGTCCGGCATGTCAGCCGCTTGCGCGGCCGATACCGTCCCCAACATCGCCGCTGCCAACACCAGCCTACGCATCACCACGCTCCATCGGACTCGAACTGTTGCGATGATCATCGCCCGTTAACCTTAACCAATGGTTGCGGCGGGCGCTTTGGTCGATGCTCGCCATGAAAAATACGCAAAGCAAAACGGCGCGGGATGATCCCGCGCCGTTAAGAAGTCCTAACCGATCCGCCTTCCGATCAGCCCTTGGTGACCAGCGGCGGCGGCGGCACGTAGGCCGGCGGGCTGTTGAGATCCCAGCGCACACCGAGCTTGACGTCGTGCGAGGTGAGCTCCTTGATCTTGATCGAGGTCGGGCCGGAGGCGCTGTTGTCGAACAAGCGGAAGTTGCCGGGCGCCGCATCGCCGAGATTCATGTAGCTGTAGGCCAGTTCGACGGTGAACCCGGGATTGACCTTGTAGGCGAGACCGGCATGAGCGGCCCAGGCGAAGTTCCACTTTCCGTTATCGGCGAAGTAGGCGACGCTGTTGCTGAGCAACGGGTTGAAGGACACGCCGTCGTCCCGGAAGCCGCTGATCTTGTTGTAGGAGCCGCCGACGCCCGCGCCGATGAACGGCGTGACGCACCACCAGGTGCCGAGATCGACATAGGCGTTGGCCATCACGACCCACTCGGACTTGCTGCCGGTGTAGTTGTTGACGCCCACGAAGCCGGGCCCAACGACGTTATCGCTGCCGTGCAGATTGGCTTTGCCGCGGTACTGGCCGATCACGTCGGCGCGGAACCAGTTGTTGAAGCGATAGCCGACGCCGAGATCGAACAGCGGGGATGAGTCGAAGCCGAGGCCCTCTGTCGTCTTCGTGAACCCTGCCGGCAGGGTGCTCTCGATGCGCTTGGCGCTCTGGTTGGTCATGCCGATGTCGCCGCGCAGATACCAGCCGCCGAAGTCGGCGGGCGGAGCCGGCGGCGCGTACATGGGAGGGGGAGCGGCGATCGGCATGTCGGCGGCGAACGCCATCGACGAGATCAGGGTCGCCGCACCCGCGGCAAGGAGAGACTTAACGCTACGCATTGGCTTCGTCCTTATGGCCGGTGAGGCAAAATACGGGCGCCTCACGTTCTGGAAACTCACGGGGAGGACGATGCCAGCAAATGCTTAAGCGCCACTTAACCCTAATTTTTAAGGTTGATTTTTTCTGACCCTACACGCGCGCGCCGCGCGAGCGTTGCAAAATTGCCGCGCAAAATGCGACATCGGCGCCGCATTCCCTAACGATGTGTGAAGCCGCAACGCGGCAAGAGAGGATGCGTTAACGCACGTGCCGCGGCAGCTTGGGCAGGAATACCGCGAGCAACCCGATCGCCGGCAGCCAGGCGCAGACCTGGTAGACGAACTCGATCGAGGTGGTCGGCGAGCTTGCCGAGCACGGCCGCGCCCAGGCCCCCGATGCCGAAGGCGACGCCGAAGAACACGCCGGAGATCATGCCGAAGCGATGCGGCACCAGCTCCTGCGCGAACACGATGATCGACGACGTCGTCGAGGAGATGATCAGGCCGATCGCGACGCTGAGCACGGCGCTGGCAACGAGCCCGGCATAGGGCAGCGCCAGGGTGAACGGCAGCGCGCCGAGGATCGAGATCCAGATCACGATCTTGCGGCCGAAGCGGTCGCCCAGGGGACCGCCGAGAAACGCACCCACGGCGTTCGCCGCCAGGAAGACGAAGAGATAGATCTGGGCCGCCTGCGTCGACACGCCGAAACGGTCGATCAGGTAGAAAATGTAATAGCTCGACAGGCTCGAGACGTAGAGCTGCTTGGAGAACAACAGCGCGACCAGCACGAGAAGCGCGAGCGCGACGCGACGCGAGCTCGGCGCGCCCGGATGGGTGTCGGCGGCCGCCGCCGGCTTCGTCGTGATCTGCGGCGCGTACCAGCGCCCGATACGCCAGAGAATGAGGATCGCGAGAAACGCGATCGATGAGAACCAGGCGATGCTGCCCTGCCCGAACGGCACCACGATCAACGCAGCGAGCACCGGCCCCATCGAGGTCCCGAAACTGCCGCCGAGCTGAAACACCGATTGCGCAAAACCATAGCGGCCGCCGGAAGCGAGCCGCGCGATGCGCGCCGATTCCGGGTGAAACACCGCCGAGCCGAGTCCGACCAGCGCGGCGGCAACGAGAATGACGAGATATTGGTGCGCGACGCTGAGCAGCAGCAGGCCGAAGAAGGTCGAGGCCATGCCGAACGCCAGCGAATAGGGCTGCGCCTTCTTGTCGGTGTAGTGCCCGACCACCGGCTGCAGCAGCGAGGCCGTGAACTGGAAGGCCAGCGTGATCATGCCGATCTGCGCGAAGTCGAGCGCGTAGGTGTCCTTCAGGATCGGATACACCGAGGCGATCAGCGACTGCATGGTGTCGTTGAGGAAGTGCGAGACGCTGATGCCGGCGAGCACGAGGTAAGCCGGCCCCGCCGCCTTGGCAGCGGCCGGCGCCACGTCGGCGACGACGACGGGCTCGGTCAGCGTTTCCTCTGAGACGACGACAGGCTTGTTCAAGGCGGCAATCCCGGCAGGCGCGGCGAACCGCAGCAACCGCTCATTACGATGCAAGCCGCGGTGAAACCACCGTCAATCGCAAATGGCTGGGATGCGCGAGGCCCTCCCCGCGAGTCGGATATCGTAGGGTGGGCAAAGGCGCCCTTGCGCCGTGCCCACGATCTTTCCGATACGGCGACAGACGCGTGGGCACGCTTCGCTTTGCCCACCCTACGAGACTGTGAATCTTTTGTACCGCGCGTCAGACGAATGTGATTCTCTGGGCAGACTGATCTGCTGGAGAGGATGATGGCTGACGACGGACTTTTTGGTGAATTGCCGGAGCAGTCGGCACGAACCGAAGCGGTGCCGCAAGGCGCACCTCGGCTGCGCGAGCCTGTGCGCAATCAGGTCGAATTGCGAGCGGTCGATATCGACAGCCTGATCGGGCAGGATCATCCAGCGCGGGTGATCTGGGCTTATGTCGAAGGGCTGGACCTGAGCGAGCTGGAAGATCGCGTCAAGGCACGGGAAAACAGGCCGGGCCATCCGGCGCCATCGCCACGGTTGTTGCTGGCGCTTTGGCTGTACGCCGCGAGCGATGCCGTTGGCAGCGCGCGGGCGCTGGACCGGCTCTGCGACAGCCACGACGTCTACCGCTGGCTCTGCGGTGGCGTGTCGTTGAACCATCACGGGCTGTCGGACTTCCGGGTCGGCTGTGCCGACTTGCTCGACCGTTTGCTGGTTGAACATCTGGTGGCCCTGAACGAGGCAGGGCTGGTCGATCTGGAGAAGCTGACCCAGGACGGGGTGCGGATACGAGCGAATGCCGGGACCGGATCTTTCCGGCGGGAGGCGACGCTGGATCGGCAGATGGCGCAGGCCGAGGCCATTGTGGAAGAGCTCAAGCGCGAGGTCGATGCGGACCCGGAAGCCAGCAATCGGCGGATCCGGGCCGCCAAAGAGCGGGCGGCGCGCGAACGCAGCGAGCGGGTGCAAGCCGCGCAGGCCGCGCTGGCCGAGATCAAGCGCAAGCGAAAACAGCTCGACGACAAGGGCGGCAATGGCAAGAAGCCGAAGGAGCCTCGGGCCTCCACCACCGACCCGCAGGCCAGGGTGATGAAGATGGCCGATGCCGGCTTCCGTCCGGCCTATAATGTGCAGGTGGCTAGCGCGGCTGGCGAACTGATCGTGGTCGCGATCGATGTCGACAACAGCGGCTCAGATCGTGGCTTGATGCGCCCGATGCTGGAGCGAACGCGCGCTCGGCTGAAGCGCTTGCCACGCCGCTACCTCGCCGATGGCGGGTTCTGCACTGGCGACGACATCGAATGGGCGCATGGCGAGGGCATCGAGGTTTACTGTCCACCGCCCCAATCCAGGAGCGGTGTCGATCCCTTCTTACCCCGGAGCAGCGACGGTCCTGGCATAGCGGCCTGGCGTGCTCGCATGGCCAGCGAAGCCGGCAAGGCACAGTACCAGGCCCGTACCATCTGCGAATGCATCCATGCCCGCTGGCGCAACTGGGACCTCAGGCAACTGACCGTGCGCGGCATCGAGAAGGTCCGTGCCGTCGTGCTCTGGTACGCCCTCACCAACAACATCCTGCAAGGGCATCGTCTCGCAAAAGCATAGATAACCAACAGCCTGACGCCGCCGGCTTCCCCCATCAAGGGGCGATACCACCCCTTGATGCCGAAGCCGAAACAAAACGAATTGGCTCACAGGCTCTACGATGCTCTGCGCTCCATCCGGTCTACGATCGCGCCTTACGCCGCCGCCTGCCCCAATGCCAGAACGATGGTGTCGACGACGTCCTCGACGAGGTGACGATCCTCGCCTTCGCCCATGACGCGGATCACGGGCTCGGTGCCGGAGGAGCGGATCAAGAGACGGCCGTGGCCGTTGAGGCGCTTCTCGCCGTCGGAGATCGCCGACTTGACGTCGGAATCGTCGAGCGGCTTGCCGCCCTTGTGGCGGACGTTCTTGAGGATCTGCGGCAGCGGATCGAAGCGGTGGCAGACTTCCGACACCGGACGGCGCAGCTTCTGCACCACGGCGAGCACCTGCAACGCCGCGACGAAACCGTCACCCGTCGTGGCGTAATCGGACAGGATGATGTGGCCGGACTGCTCGCCGCCGAGATTGTAGCCGCCGTTCAGCATCTGCTCGAGCACGTAGCGGTCGCCGACCGGCGTGCGCACGAGATCGAGCCCCTGCCCTTTGAGGAAGCGCTCCAGGCCGAGATTGGACATCACCGTGGCGACGATGCCGGGGCGCGAGAGGCGTCCGTCCTCCTTCCAGCTCTGCGCGATCACCGCGAGCAGCTGGTCGCCGTCGACGACATGGCCGCGCTCGTCGACCAGGATGACGCGATCGGCGTCGCCGTCCAGCGCGATGCCGATGTCGGCGCGCATCTCGCGTACCTTCTTCGACAGCGCCTCCGGCGAGGTCGAGCCGCAATCCTTGTTGATGTTGAAGCCATCGGGCTCGACGCCGATCGGCACCACGTCGGCGCCCAATTCCCACAGCGCTTCGGGCACCACCTTGTAGGCGGCGCCGTTGGCGCAATCGATCACGACGCGCAGGCCCTCGAGCGAAAGGTCGCGCGGCAGCGTGCGCTTGGCGAACTCGATGTAGCGGTCATGCACGCCGTCGATACGGCGGGCGCGGCCCAAGCTCGCGCTCTGCGCGAGCCGCTTGTCGAGGGATTCGTCGAGCAGCTGCTCGATCTGCCGCTCGACGTCGTCGGAGAGCTTGAAGCCCTGCGGCCCGAACAGCTTGATGCCGTTGTCCTCGAACAGATTGTGCGAGGCGGAGATCATGACGCCGAGATCGGCGCGCATCGACTTGGTCAGCATCGCGACCGCCGGCGTCGGCATCGGGCCGACCAGCAGCACGTCCATGCCGACCGAGGTGAAGCCTGCGACCATGGCGTATTCGATCATGTAGCCGGACAGGCGGGTGTCCTTGCCGATCACGACCCGGTGGCGGTGGTCGCCGCGCTGAAACGCAAGGCCCGCGGCCTGGCCGACCTTGAGCGCGAGTTCCGGCGTGATCAGTCCGTTGGCGCGGCCCCTAATCCCGTCCGTCCCGAAATATTTGCGGCTCATATCGTCCCCCAAGCAACAACCAGGGAGTCCCCTCTACAACCACGGGCTGCCCCAACGGGACCCGCATCCCTGATTTGCCGAGGTCTTATAAAGCTATCGCGGCTAACTTGGCTTCAAAAAATATGATGAATCGTTACGGAACCGGCGCCGCGACCGCCCCGATAACATATTGTTAACATTGTAATTCCTGCGTGACCAGCGAAAAGCGGCGGAACTCGCCTAATCCGAGCGCTTCACATGGCTGTCGGCGCGGCTCGGGGCCGGCTGGGTGACATTGACTGGATCTGAGCCCGGGAAGGTCTCCTCCAGTCCCTCTTCCAGCGCCTCCTCGAGATCGTGCTTCTCCTTGATCTCTTCCGGCGAAGGTGGCGCGTGCGGCTTCGTCATGACGCTCTCCTTGGCGCTCTCCTTCCAAAACGTTCTGCAAACGATTTGGCTGTGCATCCAACCATGCTAGATGACCCCGAAATCTTCCGATGCAAGACTGTTGGGACATGACGGGCCGGGGAAACGACATGAAGCATATTACCTGTATCGACGATCTTCGCACGCTGCATCAGCGCCGCGTGCCGAAGGCGTTCTTCGACTATTGCGACCGCGGCTCCTATGCCGAGGAGACGCTGCGCGCCAACCGCGAGGACATGCAGGCGATCAAGTTCCGCCAGCGCATCCTGGTCGACGTCTCCAAGCGCGATACCTCGACCACGATCCTCGGCGAGCCCTCGACCATGCCGCTGATCCTCGCGCCGGTCGGCCTGCTCGGCATGCAGCACGGCGACGGCGAGATCCACGCCTGCCGCGCTGCGCAGGCCGCCGGCATCCCGTTCACGCAATCGACCATGTCGATCTGCTCGATCGAGGACATCGCCGCCAGTGTCGAGAAGCCGTTCTGGTTCCAGCTCTACGTGATGAAGGACCGCGGCTTCATCAAGGAATTGATCCAGCGCGCGATGGCTGCCAAGTGCAGCGCGCTGGTGCTCACGGTCGACCTGCAGGTGATCGGCCAGCGCCACGCCGACATCAAGAACGGCATGACGGTGCCGCCCGAATGGTCGCTGTCGAAGCTGCTCGACTTCGCCAGCAAGCCGGCCTGGGTTTCCGGCGTGCTGCAGGGCAAGCGCCGTACCTTCGGCAACATCGCCGGACACGTGAAGAACACCGAGGATCTCAACCGCCTCGCCGAGTGGACCGCCTCGCAGTTCGACACCTCGTTGAACTGGAAGGACGTCGAGTGGGTCCGCAGCATCTGGCCGGGCAAGCTCATCATCAAGGGCATCCTCGACGTCGAGGACGCCGAGGAAGCCGCCAAGACCGGCGCGCAGGCGCTCGTCGTCTCCAACCATGGTGGCCGCCAGCTCGACGGCGCGCCGTCCTCGATCGAGGTCCTACCGGAGATCGCGGACGCGGTCGGCGACAGGATGGAGATCATGTTCGACGGCGGCATCCGCTCCGGCCAGGACGTGATGCGCGCGCTCGCGCTCGGCGCGAAGTCCTGCATGATCGGCCGCGCCTATGCCTATGGCCTCGGTGCCGGCGGCCAGGCCGGCGTCGCCAAGGCGATCGACATCATCCAGAAGGAGCTGCTCACCACGATGGGCCTGTGCGGCGTCAACCGGATCGACGAGATCGACGATCACGTCATTGCAATGTGAGTGCGCGCGGTGCCGTAGGGTGGGTTAGCTCAGCGGCTGCGCGAAGCGCGGTCGCTGCGCCTAACCCACCACCTTAGATCGCCATATGCGGAAGCATGGTGGGTTACGGCTCCGCCTAACCCACCCTACGAATTCAACGCTCGATCATTCACATCGGCGGCGTCAGGCCGTCGCGGCCGACGCTGACACGGCTGGTCTCGAAGGAGCCGTCCGGCAATTGCTTCATGAAGGCGATCACCTTGGCGCCGGCCTTCAGCTCGGATTTGTCGCCGGGCACGAAGGTCACGACCGGCGTGTCGTCGGCGACGAACACCTTCTTCTCGCCGTCCTTGTACTTGACCAGCAGCGTGTGACCGTCATTGCCGACGACGCTCTCGGCCACCGTCGCATTGGTCATGCTGGAATTGGGCTTGAGGTCCCAGGGCCGCGAGCCTTCGCCGGTGCCGCGCATGGCTTCCGGAAACACGTGCACCTCGACGGCGTTCTGGCTGCCGTCCGGCCCCGGCACGGTGGTCGCGCCGATGAACGAGCCCGGCTTGATGTCGGCGAGCGAGATCTTGGTAACGCCCGACACGTTCACGTCGGAGGCGAGGCGAAGCTTGACCTCTTCACCGCTGCGCGACTTGACCTGCATGGTGTCGCCATTGACGCTTTCGATGGTGCCGCGCACGCGCGTCGGCACCGGCGCCTTCTGGGCGAAGGCGCAATAGGTCGAGACGGCCACCATCGCGACGGCGATCAGCGGACGTGTGAAAGTTGCACGTTGAACAGACATGACGGTCTCCGATTGTCCCCAGGAAGAGAGAACTCCGAAAGACCCCGCACTATTCTCTCAAGACTTCGTGAGATCGGCCTCGATTAACGCGCGCAGCTCGGCCGTGACCTCGGGCCGCCGCCCGAACCACAGCTCGAAACCGCGCACCGCCTGATGCAGCAGCATGCCGAGCCCGTCGGCGGTCTTCAGGCCGCACGCCATGGCCGCGGCGAGCAGCGGCGTCACCAGGGGAACATAGACGAGGTCGGCGACGACGGCGTCTTGCGGCAGGCGCGCGACGTCGATATCGAGCGAAGGCTGGCCATGCATGCCGAGCGAGGTCGTGTTCACGAGAAGTCTTGCGCCCGGCAGCACGTCCCCGATCGCATCCCACGGCAGCGGATGCACATTTGGTCCGAACTGCCTTGCCAGCGTCCCGGCTCGTGCAAGGGTGCGATTGGCGACATGAACGCAGCTGATGCCGCGTTCGAGCAGGCCGAACACGACCGCACGCGCGGCGCCGCCGGCGCCCAGCACCAGCGCCTCTTCCGCCATGTCCCAGCCGGGCGCGCTGGCGTCGAGATTGTTAATGAAGCCTTCGACATCGGTGTTGGTCGAGCGCAGCTCGCCCTCGGCGAACCACAGCGTGTTCGCAGCGCCGACGGCCCGGGCGCGCGCGTCGGGGGTCGACAGCGCCAGCACGGCTTCCTTGTGCGGGATGGTGACGTTGGCACCGACGAAGCCGCGCAGCGACAGCCGCAGCACGAAATCGCGCAGATCCTCCGGCGGCACCGCCTCGATGACATAGCCGCCCTCAATGCCGAGCGTGCGCAGCCAGTGACGGTGGATCAGCGGCGAGCGCGAATGCGCGGCCGGCCATCCGATCAGACAGGCTGCGGGGATCCTGGACGCGGTCATCTTTCCCTCGGGTCGTTTCCGAGGCGATCCATTTCGCGTCGCGCCCGCTCTGTCAAGCGCGCGGTCAGCTCGCAGCGGACTCGTCGGCGGCCCGGCCCTTGATGTCGGCGATGGCCCGCTCGAGGCTCGTGCGGTAGCGCGCCCGCGGCGGCGTGACGCCATGGGTGAGCAGCGCGCGCCGGACCGCGGGCGAGGCCCCCGTGATGAACAGCCGGATGCCCTGGCGGTGCGCCTTGGCGGCAACGCGGCCGAGCACGTTGGCCGCGGTCGAATCCAGGAACGGCACCGCGGCGAAGTCGACTACGAAGGCCTTGCGCCGGTCGGCGATGCCGTCGAGCACGCCGCCGATCGCCGAGGCCGCGCCGAAGAAGAACGCGCCGGTGATGCGATAGACCAGCACGTCGCGGTCGACCGCAAGCGCGGGATCGTAACGCACGCGGTCGCCGTTGCCGTCGTCGGGACGATCATCCGCAACCAGCGGCGAGCGCTCCTCGATGCCCGTCATCTCCGCCATGCGATGGATGAACAGCACCGCACCCAGCGCGAAGCCGACCAGGATGCCCTCGGTGAGATCGCGGAAGATCGTGAGCAGGAAGGTCGCGAGCAGCACCACGGCATCGCCCCATGACGAGCGCACGAGCGTGGCGAATTCGTGCTTCTCCGCCATGGTCCAGGCCACCACGACCAGCACCGCGGCGAGCGCGGCCAGCGGAATGTAGCTCGCGAGCGGGGCCGCGATCAGCATGAACAGCAGCAGGAACACCGAATGCAGCATGCCCGCGAGCGGCCCGCGCGCGCCGGCGCGGATGTTGGTCGCCGTGCGCGCGATCAGCCCGGTGA
Organism: Bradyrhizobium sp. USDA 372; assembly: GCF_053629095.1. NCBI lineage: Bacteria > Pseudomonadati > Pseudomonadota > Alphaproteobacteria > Hyphomicrobiales > Nitrobacteraceae > Bradyrhizobium > Bradyrhizobium sp. USDA 372. The sequence goes on from NZ_JBRJHR010000001.1 coordinate 2,907,827, forward strand.
CGCAGATGCCGCCGAACAGCGCCGAGCCGATATTGGCCGCGCCTTGCGCCACCAGCTCGCAATTGGAGCGGTGACGGCGCCCGGTCATGCCGTCGGCCACCACCGCCGACAGCAGCGATTCGATTGCGGCGAGCAATGCGAACGCGATCGCATCCGGCAGCACGGCCCGAGCCTTCTCCAGCGAGAACGCGGGCAGCACTGGGGAGGGCAATTCGCGCGGGATGCCGCCGAAGCGCGAGCCGATCGTTTCCACCGGCAGCGCGAATATTGCACAAACGAATGCGGCGAAGACGACCGCGATCAGGATGCCGGGCCAGGAGGGACGCCAGATTCGCAAGGACGCGATGATGGCGATGCTGACGATCGCGACCAGCACTGCGGATGGATTGATCGTGCTGAGGCCGCCGGCGAGCGCGGCGAGCTTCGGCACGAACTCGCTGGGCTCTTTCCCCGCGAGCGTGATGCCGAAGAGATCGCGGAGCTGGCTCGCAAGGATGATGACGGCGATGCCGGCGGTGAAGCCGACCGTGACGGGATAGGGAATGAACTTGATGTAGGTGCCGACCCTGAGCAGCCCCGCGCCGATCAGGAACAGGCCCGCCATCATGGTGGCGAGGATGACTCCGTCGACGCCGTGGCGCTCCGCGGTCGCCGCGACCAGAACGATGAACGCACCGGCCGGGCCGCCGATCTGGAACCGGCTGCCGCCGAGCATGGAGGCGATGAAGCCGCCGGCGACGGCGGTGTAGAGGCCGCGGTCCGGCGTCACGCCCGAGGCGATCGCGATCGCCATCGACAGCGGCAGCGCGACGATCGCAACCGTCAGGCCGGCGAAGACGTCGGCGCGGAAATCGGCGAGGCCGTAGCCTTCACGAAAGACGGTGACGAGCTTCGGCAGATACAATTCGGCAAAGGTCGGCTGACGCAGCTGGTGCAGCCGGCCTGCCTGATCGCCTGTGATGCTCATGTCAGCAAAGTGCTCCGCTGGCCCCACGATGCTCCGAAGCATCGTGCGTCCCAAGGTGCGACGATGCGCTAGCCCAACTTGATGCCGGGCACGATCAACGCGCGATCATGCTCCGACGCGGCGCGGCGGCCCCGGCTCCTTCAAGCGAACGCCACGTCCGCCGCTGTCGCTTCGGGCCTGCTCGCCGATCAGCTCGACGCCGGCCCGGTCGAACGCCTCGACCACCTTGATCAGGGTCTCGACCACGCCACGAACATTGCCGGTCGAAGCCTCCATCCGCTGGATGGTCGGCAGCGACACGCCGGCGAGCTCGGCCAGGGTTTTCTGGTCGATGCCGAGCAACGCGCGGGCTGCCCGCATCTGGAACGAGGTGATCACCTTGGCCTCACGTATCAGAGCTTATATGTGATATTCTGTACATATACAATGATGTAAAATACGTCATAATGAGGCTAGTGCAAGCGCCTCCTCCGTCATTGCGAGCGAAGCGAAGCAATCCAGAATCCCTCCGCGGAAAGACGCTGGATTGCTTCGCTACGCTCGCAATGACGGAGTGTGGTGCAGTGGCATACGAGAATCTCGTGTCCCGGACGCGCTGCAACGCTCTTGGCGTTGCTGCGCAGAGCCGGGACCCAGAAATTCCAAGCACGCCCGCTGATACATAGGCCCCGGCTCTGCAGCGCACCGCTGAAGGAGCGCTGCGCTGCGTCCGGGGCACGAGATCGCCTACCCGATCACGCCGCGTGCTGATGTGCGGCGATGATCTGGTCGGCGGCGCGGCCGGTGACTTCGGCCATGTGGTCGAACTGGCGCGTGAAGCTGCCGGCGCCGGCGGTGGCCGAGCGCAGCTCCACGATCAGCTCGCCGATCTCCGCTTCCGGCATCATGGCGCGGACGCAGTCCCAGCCGGTCCAGCCATCGCGGGTGTCGAAGCCGAGAATCTGGCCGCGCCGCGCCGACAGGATCGCGTTGATCTTGGCGGTGGCGTCGGTCGGGCAGACGATCTCGACCATGTGGATCGGCTCCAGCAGCACCGGCTGGCATTGCGGCAGGCCTTCGTTGAGCCCGACCCGCGCCGCCGTGCGGAAGGCGAGATCGGAGCTATCGACGCTGTGATAGGAGCCGTCGGTCAGCGTCACCTGCACGTCGGTGACGGGGAAGCCGAGCGGGCCGCGCGTCAAGCCATCGACGACGCCCTCCTCCACCGCCGGGATGTAATTGCGCGGCACCGCGCCGCCCACCACCTTCTCGGCGAACTTGAAGCCGTCGCCGCGCGGCAGCGGCTTGATGTCGAGCACGACATCGCCGAACTGGCCGTGGCCGCCGGACTGCTTCTTGTGACGGCCGCGCTGGGTGATCGGCTTGCGGATGGTCTCCTGATAGCCGATCGCAGGCGGATGCGAAGCGATCTTGACGCCGAAACGGTCGCGCAAGCGCTCGCTGGCGACGCGCAGGTGCATCTCGCCCTGGCCCCACAGCACGGTGTCGTGGGTCTGGGCGTTCTGCACGATCATGAGCGAGGGATCCTCCTCATGCAGGCGCGTCAGCGCCTGGCCGAGCTTGACGTCGTCCTTGCGGTCGGTGGCCGCGACCGAGATCGCGAGCACCGGCGGCGTCGGCTCGATCGTGATCAATGCCGCGGGCGCCGTCTTGCCGTTCGAAACCGTGTCACCGGTCTTGACCGGATCGAGCTTGGCGAGCGCCACGGTGTCGCCGGCTTCGGCTGAGGCACGCTTGGTGTCGTAGGCGCCGTTGACGGCGAGGATGCCGGAGATGCGCCCTGCGCCGCCGGAGGAGGATTGCAGCGTGGCGCCGTCGTCGAGATGGCCGGCGAGCAGCCGCGTCAGCGACAGCTTTCCGCCGTGCTGCGAGTGCAGCGTCTTGAAGACGTAGCCGAGCGCGTCCTTGGTCTCGGGAACGCCGAGACGTTTGGCGGTCTCCGCAACACCGGGCGCCTCGTGACGCAACGCCTTCATCAGGCGCAACACGCCGTTCTCGCGCGCGGCGGCGCCAAGCAGCACCGGGCAAATCAGCCCCTCCCGCAATTCGCGGGCGAGATCGTCGAAGACGGCATCGCGCGGCGGCTGGATGTCCTCGAGCAGCTGCTCCATCAAAGCATCGTCGTGATCGGCGAGCTTCTCCAGCATCGAGAAGCGGGCTTCCTTCTCGCGATCGAGATCGCCGCCTTCGAGCGCGATCACCTCGGAGGCCTTGTGCTCGCGATAGATGAAGGCGCGCTCCAGCGCGAGATCGACGAAGCCCTCGATCAGCTCGCCCTTCCAGATCGGGATCTGGCGCAGCACCAGCGGCACGCGCGAGGCGGGCTGCAGCATCGCGAGGGTTTCGCGGATGCGCTCGCTGGCGCGGTCGATCTTGTTGAGGAACAGGAAACGCGGGATCTTCAGCTGTTCCAGCTCGCGCAGGATGATCTGAAGCTGCGGCAGCTTCTTCTCGTCGGCCTCGCAGACCACGATTGCGGCGTCGACCGCAGGCAACGCGGCGCGCATGTCGTGGGCAAACTCGACGGAACCGGGACAATCGAGGAAGGTGTAGCTGTCGCCCATGAAACTCGTGGTGGCGGCAGTGAGGCCGACGGTCATCTTGTGATGACGGGCCTCCGGCGTGGCATCGCCGACGGACGTTCCGGCGTCCACGCTGCCGGCGCGCGGGATTGCGCCCGTTCGCGCCAATATTGCTTCCAGAAGTGTGGTTTTACCGCTTTGGAAAGGGCCCACCAGCGCGATGCACCGTGGACCTCGGGGACTTCTGACGTCTTGTCCCATTCGCCGCCTCCTTCTTGTGGAGCTCGGCCCGTGATTGGGTCGGCAAACGCCGATGCTCTGCCCCTCCCCGAGATTTGGCAAGCAACAAACGTCGCTGCGGTGCGTCGTCCGTAAAATCGCGCCGCTTCGCGCGGCGCGATCACACGCAAAAGTGTTACCGGCCCGGACGGAGTTCCAGGCTCTCGAGGCCCGCAGCGATATTGAGGCCGACCTGGCCCTGCACGCTGAGCGGCTGGAGCGCGCGATCGAATTGTTGGAGCCGCCGACCAGCACGTTGCCGCCGAGGCCGACGCCGATCGAGGCGCTGCCCTGCGCGCCGGCGTAATTGCCGGCGAGGTCGCCGGGGCCGAGCCGGTCGACCGGTGCGAACACGCCCCAGGCCAAAGCCGTCTCCTGGGTGATGCCGATGTCGAGACCGACCTTGCGGATGGTCGCGACGTAGCGATCGTCAGGCAAGCCGTCGGCGCGCAGCACGCAGCCGAGATGGGTCACCGACCCCACGATGAAGCCGACGCTGGCGCCACCGCGGCATTCGAGCACGCCGACCCGCGCCATCCGCTGCTGCGCACCAGTGCTCACGACGGAAGCAATGAGGCCGGCAGCGGTGAGTCCGGCGAAGAGGAACGAACGGCGCATGAATATCTCCGGCGATGATGTGATGCGAGCAGAGAGAGCGCCCCACCCGTGTTGCGCGTCTATGCCACAAGAGCCGCGGCCGTGCCAGATCATGCACGGGGATGAACGTGCAAACAATAAAAGGCCCGCCGGCGGCGGGCCATTTCGCAGATTTCGTAGGGTGGGCAAAGCGAAGCGTGCCCACGCATCTTTGCGATCGAGAGAGATGGTGGGCACGGCGCGAGTGCGCCTTTGCCCACCCTACGATTCCAGACTCGCGGAGAGAAATCCCATCCCACAAGAGCGGGAAGAGGACATCGCATGCCGCGACAGTCTTACCGAAGATTACCACAGAAGCGCTGGATGCGCTTGCAGGCGTCTTCGAGGTCCGAGGTCTTGGTCGCGTAAGAGATGCGGAACGCCGGTCCAAGGCCGAAGGCCGACCCTTGCACCACGGCGACGCCTTCGGTCTCCAGGAGCTCGGTGACGAACGTCTCGTCATTGTCGATCACCTTGCCCGACGGCGCGGTCTTGCCGATCGTGCCGGCGCAGGACGGGTAGACATAGAAGGCGCCCTCGGGGCGCGGACACTCGATGCCCTTGGCCTGATTGAGCATGGAGACGACGAGGTCACGGCGCTCCTTGAACACCTTGTTGTTGGCGGGGATAAAGTCCTGCGGCCCGTTCAGCGCTTCCACCGCAGCCCATTGCGCGATCGACGACGGGTTCGAGGTCGATTGCGACTGGATCGTCGACATCGCCTTGATGAGCTGCGCCGGGCCGCCGGCATAGCCGATACGCCAGCCGGTCATGCAATAGGCCTTGGAGACGCCGTTCACCGTGAGCGTGCGGTCGTAGAGACCGGGCTCGACCTGCGCGACGGTGGTGAACTGGAAGTCGTCATAGACGAGATGCTCGTACATGTCGTCGGTCATCACCCAGACGTGGGGATGCTTCATCAGCACGTCAGTGAGCGCTTTCAGTTCCGAGCGCGTGTAGGCAGCTCCGGTCGGGTTCGACGGCGAGCACAGGATGACCCATTTGGTCTTCGGCGTGATCGCGCGCTCGAGCGCCTCGGCCTGGAGCTTGAAGCCGGTCGCGGCGGTGCAGACCACCGGCACCGGCTCACCGCCCGCGAGCGCAACCATCTCGGGATAGCTGACCCAATAGGGCGCGGGAATGATCACCTCGTCGCCCGGATTGATGGTCGCCATCAACGCGTTGTAGAGCACCTGCTTGCCGCCGGTGCCGACGATGATCTGGTTCGGCTTGTAGGCGACGCCGTTCTCGCGCTGAAACTTCGCGATGATGGCTTCCTTCAGCTCGGGGATGCCGTCGACCGCGGTGTACTTGGTCTTGCCGGCCTCGATGGCGCGGATCGCCGCCAGCTTGATGTTGGCGGGCGTGTCGAAGTCGGGCTCGCCGGCTCCGAGGCCGATGACGTTGCGGCCCGCCGCTTTCAGCGCACGTGCTTTATCCGTGACCGCGATGGTCGCGGACGGCTTCACACGGTCGAGCGCAGCGGCAAGGAAGGACATCATCATCTCCTGGCGAGCGTCGTGAAGCCCTTCGCCTCACGACTCTGATTGTGGGAATGGGCCACCCTAAAACGTGTACCGCTGCGCCGCAAGAAACTTCGGCCCGATCCCGGAAAAGTTTACGATTTGGAGCGGTTCAAGCCGCGATTTCCCGCAATTTTGCGCAACTTTGCCCTCCGGAATTGCTCATATCCGGCAAAGCGTGTCCTCGGAGCAATTTTGCGTGTTGCGAGTCAGGTTCTTCTCCGTCATGGCCGGGCTTGTCCTGGCTTGTCCCCGGCCATCCACGTCTGGCCGCGCAGCACGAAGAACGTGGATGCCCGGGACAAGCCCGGGCATGACGACGCGGGAGCGTGCGCGATCGTCCCCCGACTTGACGACTATCCGACGCGCCCCGCTCCGCGTTGACGCAAGCGTGAACTAAATTGCATCGTCGCGGAAATGATCTTCCCAGGCATCGCAATGCGGTAGGGTTTTCGAGTTTTTCTATCGGCCGGCTCTTGCGGCGGATTCGCATCGGCATCATTGTTTAACCGCCTCGCGGGGCAACGAGCGCCGCGTCTTCTCGTCCTCGGATTCGAACGCCAGAATGTACAAGCTCTATTCGATGCAACGCTCGGGCAACAGCTACAAGGTCCGCCTTGCGCTGGCGCTGCTTAACCTGCCTTACGAAGCGGTGGAGGTGGACATTCTGCGCGGCGAGAGCCGCACGCCGGATTTCCTGTCCAAGAACCCGTCGGGCCAGGTGCCGCTGCTCGAGGTCGGCGAGGACCGCTATCTCGCCGAGTCCAATGCCATCCTCTGGTACGTTGCCGTCGGCACGCCGCTCGCGCCGGAGAACCGCATCGACCGCGCCGAGGCGCTGCAATGGATGTTCTTCGAGCAGCACGCGCTCGAGCCGAATATCGGCGCGGCCTATTTCTGGCTGTCGCTGGTCAAGGGTGGTCGCGACCTGCAGACCCATTCGCTGGAGGACTGGATGGAGCGCGGCTACGGCGCGCTCCAGGTGATGGAGAACCACCTCAAGACCACCCCCTATTTCGCCGCGCGCCAGCTCACGGTCGCGGACATCGCGTTGTACGGCTACACCCACCTCGCCGAACGCTGCGACTTCGACCTCCAGGCCTTCCCGGCGATCCGGGACTGGCTGAAACGCGTCGAAGCCACGCCCGGCTTCGTGACGATGGACTGGCGCCCGGCCGACATCGACGACCCCGCCAGCATCGCCGCGAGCGCCTGACGGCGTCCCGCTCCGGCGAATAGCGGGCATAACGGCCGTCTTTGCCGCAATCCCGCCACTTTCGGCGCGGGCGCCGCCGCAATATTGCCGGTTGAAACTGGGAAATTCTGGAAAGTCGCGGGTGATTCGCTCGCGTGTTGAAGGATTTAGACCATGATGCGGGCGTCCGGCACGGCGGGCTTTCAGAGCCCATCCGCTACCGTCGCGTCTTCCCGGCTCACCCATGCGGTCGCGGCCTCTCTCGCCGTCGCCGCGCTCTCGCTGTGCCTGATCGTCACCCTCACGGTGCTGTCGACCAAGGCGACCATGGCGATGGGCCTGCCGGTCTGATTCCCGTTTCATCCTGGACCAGCCTTCAGGGCGCCGTGCGGCCCGCGCTGACCGGCATCGCGACAGGACGTCGATGAAATCACCTGTGGTAGTCGTTGCAATCACCCTGACTGCGGCCATCCTGGTCGCGGCCTCGCTGCTGATCATCGTCGGCACGCGCAAGGGCGCAGGCACGTCGACGCTGAACGCGCCGACGCTGCAGCAGCGCGTCAAGCACGCGCAGATGGTCTAAAATCTTCCGAAAGCCTTACGCTTGCGCACAAGCGCATCTTAAGCACGCCGCATGAAATCGCGGCGCGGTCACGCAACAATCAGCCAGTGTTGCGGCCTTACCTCGTTCGGGAGGAGCGAGACAGGTCCATGCGGTTCGGATGGCGTGCGATCTCCGGTCCGGCGCTGACGGCAGCGACCCTGCTGCCGGCGCTGCTGCTCGATCGCCTCGTCCCCGCGCCCTCGCCCGCCCCGCTGTTCGTCGGCATCGTGGCCCTCGCCGGCGCGCTCGCAGGACTCGCCTCCGCCGTGACGACCGCGATTGTCGCGGTGATCGGCGCGGCACTGTTCTTCCTCCATCGCCACGGCGTTTCCGGCCATGGTGCCGCCGATCTGGTGCCGCTCGGCCTCCTGGCCGTCACGGCTTTCGGCACCGCCGGCATCACCGGGCTGATGCGCGAGCGGCTGCTCGGCAGCTTCGCCGCCGAGCGCCGCAGCCACGCTATTGCCGCGCGGCTGTCGGCCGCGCTCGACAAGGTCGATATCGGCATCGTGCTGCTCGATGCCGAGACCCGGGCCGAATTCATCAACCGCGCGTTCCGCGATTATTTTGCGGTGCCGGACGAGATCGCCGACGCCAAGCCGCCCTTCATCGCGCTGATGTATCACGGCCGCGACACCGGCGCGTTCGAGCTGCCCGAGGACGAGCTCGGCACCTTCATCGCACAGCGCATGGAGATGGTGCGGATCGGCGATGCGACGCCGATCAACATCAAATTGCGCAATGGCGAGGTGCTGCGCTTCGTCTGCGCCGCGCTGCCCGACGGCGGGCGCATGCTGAGCTACACCCCGGTCACCGACCTCGTGCGCCACACCGATGCGCCGGCGCGTGCCGACTACTACCGCTCGCTGCGCGATCCGACCGGCCGCAAGCTGATCCGGTACTTGCGCGCTGCGGAGTGAGGCGAGTGTGCGATTGATCGGCAATACGATCATCACGTATGAAGGACATCCCTTCGTCGCGCACCCCCGAGATCGCGGAAATTCACATGTCGCTCATCATTCGCGCCGTCACCAGGCAGGACTACGATCAATGGCTGCCGCTGTGGGACGGCTACAACGCCTTTTACGGCCGCTCCGGTCCGACCGCGCTCGCGCCCGAGATCACGCGGATGACGTGGCAGCGCTTCTTTGATGCCTATGAGCCGATGCATGGGCTGGTCGCCGAGGACAACGGCCGCCTGCTCGGCCTGACGCATTATCTGTTCCATCGCAGCACCACCGCGATCGAGCCGTCCTGCTATTTGCAGGACCTGTTCACGTCCGAGGCCGCGCGCGGCAAGGGCGTCGGCTCGGCGCTAATCCATGGCGTCTACGAGCGCGCGAAGCTGGCGGGATCGCCGCGTGTCTACTGGCAGACGCACGAGACCAATCTCACGGCGCAGCGCCTGTACGACAAGGTCGCCGAGCGCTCCGGCTTCATCGTCTATCGCAAGATCTTCTGAGCCCCGGGGGCCTGTGGATAACTCCGCCTGTCACCCGCGCGTAACATAGCAAGACTAGGCTGCCCCTGCGTCTGGTCAGGCCCCCGTCACCGATCATGCGCCCCAAGCGGTCCCCGTCAGTCGCCGCGTCTGACAGGGGCCGCATTTTTTTGTCCGCGCTGCCGGCATGGCAGCAGCGCGGCCGCCCGCTTGCTGCTGCGGCGCGTGGTGGTCAGAATATCCGCCGCTCATCTCCGACAGGATCTTTCATGGAAATTCGCAATCTCGGCGCCTCCGGCCTTCGCGTGTCCGCGGTCGGGCTCGGCTGCAACAATTTCGGCCAACGCACCGACCTCGAGACCTCGCGCAAGGTGATCCATCGCGCGCTCGACCTCGGCATCACGCTATTCGACACCGCCGACATCTATTCGAACATGGGCGGCTCGGAGACCGTGCTCGGCACCGTGCTCGGCGATCGCCGCAAGGACATCGTGCTGGCGACGAAATACGCCAAGCCAATGACCGAGGACGGCACCAAGCAGGGCGCCTCGCGCCGCTACATCATGGAGGCCGTGGAGGCGAGCCTGAAAAGGCTGAAGACCGATTACATCGACCTCTATCAGCAGCACGATTACGACCCGCTGACGCCGATCGAGGAGAGCCTGCGCGCGCTCGACGATCTCGTGCGCCAAGGCAAGGTCCGCTACATCGGCAACTCGAACTTTCCGGCCTGGCGGATCGCGGAAGCCGAATACGTCGCGCGTGCGATGAATGTCAGCCGCTTCGTCTCCTGTCAGGACGAATATTCCCTGCTGGTGCGCGACATCGAGAAGGACCTGCTGCCGGCCGCGACGGAATACAAGCTCGGCCTGTTGCCGTTCTTCCCGCTCGCGAGCGGCCTGTTGACCGGCAAATACCGGAAGGGCGAGGCCGCGCCTGCGGACACCCGTTTCGGCAAGGTGCCGCGGCTGCGCGATCGCTACGTCACACCGCGCAACGAGGACATCGTCGAGAAGCTCGCCGCCTTCGCCAAGGCACGCGGCCGTTCGATGCTGGAGCTCGCCTTCTCCTGGCTCGCTGCGCGCCCGCAGGTCTCGAGCGTGATCGCGGGCGCGACCCGCGTCGAGCAGATCGAGGAGAACGTCAAGGCGATCGCCTGGAAGCTCAGCGCGGAGGAGACGGCGGAGATCGACAGGATCACGCTGGATTGATTTTGCGACGACCGACCTTTGCGGCGCGGCGCTATTTCGCGCCGCGTCCCACCGTCTGCATCACCTCGAAACCTTCGAACTGGGGATGGCCGAGATAAAGCGGCTTGTTGTCGCCCGCCTTATGGTGCGCCGCGCGAAACGCCTCCGACTTGGTCCAGGCCTCGAACGCCGCAAAATTTGCCCATACGGTGTGCGAAGCGTACAGCGTGTGGTCCTCGGCTTCCGGCCCGCGCAGCAGGTGAAATTCGACGAAGCCCGGCACCTTGTCGAGATGGGTGTCGCGCGTGAGCCAGACCTGCTCGAAGGCAGCCTCGGAGCCCTTGGCGACGCGGAAGCGGTTCATGGCGATGTACATGGGGTGGTGTCTCCTCTAGGCGCGATCGTCAGGGATGCGATGCTCTCTCGCTCCCTCTCCCCGTTCTTACGGGGAGAGGGTGGGGTGAGGGGCTGCCTCCGCGAGTTCGGTTTCGATTGTAGGCGATGTGCGCGATGCACGCACGGTGAATGTGGGAATCGGATGGACTGCCCTCTCGGAAACAGTGTGCCAGGCCCCTCACCCGGATCACATCTGCGATGTGATCCGACCTCTCCCCGCAGAAGGGCGGGGAGAGGTTAGGTCCCGTCTCCCGCTGCCGCGAGCTCGGTCTGAATCACGGTGAGAACACCTTCGATATTCCCAAGGACATCGTTGTTCCAGAAGCGAAGCACCTTGTAGCCCTTCTTGATCAAGCGCTCGTCTCGAATTGCATCCGCTGCGGACTCATTGTGCTGCCCGCCATCGACCTCTATGACGATCCGCTTCTCGCGACATACGAAATCGCAGATGTAGCCGATGATTGGCTCTTGCCTGACGAATTTGTGCCCATCGATCCTCCGATTGCGAATGCGATTCCAGAGAACCGTCTCGACATCTGTCTGATCGGCGCGCAAGCGTCGAGCGAGTCGGATGGATTTTTCGTTGTGGCCACGCATTGCACTGCCTCCGCCCGTGATGGACGCACCGCCCTCTCACTCCCTCGCCCCGTTCTTACGGGGAGAGGGTGGGGTGAGGGGCTGTCTCCGCGAGTTCGGTGTGGATTGTAGATACGGTGCGCGCAATCGCAACCGTCTTGCGAGTCGGAAGGATTTTGTTCGTGGCAGTAGAGTGCTCTGCCCCTCACCCGGATCGCTGCGCGATCCGACCTCTCCCCGCAAAGAGCGGGGAGAGGTTAAGCTAACAGCCCCTTCATCGGCCGCGCGCTTGCGCTGTCGGGAAACACCGTTTCCGCGAGCACACGGTCCGAGAGGCCGAACTGGTCCTGCAGCACGCCTTTGATCACCGAGCGCAGATCCGTCGTCGGCTTGAGGTCGCGGCCCTCATACAGGCTTGCGAGCTTGAGGCCTGGCCAGTCCGAAATGACGCGGCCGCCTTTCACCGCGCCGCCGGCGAGCAAGGCGATCGTGCCGGTGCCGTGATCGGTGCCCTCGGTGCCGTTGATGCGCGCGGTGCGGCCGAACTCGGTGGCGACGACCACGACGGTGTCGCGCCAGCGATTCCGGAGGCCGCTTTCGAACTCGGCGAGCGCGCCGTCGAGGCCGCCGAGCAGGAAGGCGAGACGCCCCACGGGACCGCCTTCATTGGCATGCGTGTCCCAACCGTCGAAAGCGAGCGCGGCAATGCGCGGGCCGTCATCGGCCGCCATCAGCTTTGCCGCGCCGCGCGCGACCTGGCGCATCTGCGCGACGGCGTTGCCGCGCGTCGCCTTCATGTCGTCGCCGCTCGCCGCCTTGTCGAGCTGGAGGCCTTGCGACAACGCGGAGGCCAAGGCGGCATCGCGGTGACGGTAGAGCTCGACGAGGCGCATCGCGGTGTCGTCATCGGCCTGCGGCAGCGCGACCGGCGCCCAGCCGACGGTCGGCGCGTTGCCGCGCAGCACCAGCGGCGTGGTGGGGCCGACCGCAAGCCCGCTCGATACGCGCTCGCCGCGCGGCAGCGCTTCGAGCGCGCGATTGAGCCAGCCGGACTGCACGCGACCCGGGCCGGCATAGCCGCTTTCGAGCACGTCCTGGCCATCGAAATGCGAGCGGTCGCGATAGGGCGTCGCGACCGCATGGATCACCGCCGCGTGCTTGTCGCGATACATGCGCGCGAATTCCGGCATCGCCGGATGCAGGCCGAAGAACGAGTCCAGCATGATCGCGGGATGCGCACCATCGGCCGCAAGCGCAATCGATCCGTGCAGGCCGGCATAATCGGGGTCGCCGATCGGCGCGACGGTCGAGAGCCCGTCCAGCGCGCCGCGCAAGATCACCACGACCAACCGCGGATCGCGCCCGTCGGCCGCGCGGGCGAATTTCGGCAGGTAGGCCCAGGCTGCAAACGAGGCACCGCCGAGCAGCAGACCACGACGGGACGTGAGGAGCCGGTTCTCGACGCAGTCGGTCATCATCATCTCCTCTGCATTTCCGGCGACATCAACAGCAGCGCCAGCGCCTGCTGCCGCGACTCCGCGCGCTCGATGGTCCGCCGCGTCTCGGCCGAGGCGGCATCGGCGGCGGCAAACTCCAGGAGATCGAGCGGATCGACGCTGTTGCCGAGCCGCGCACCGATCTGCGCCGCGATGTCGAGCCTGAGCTTGATGCCTTCAGGCGCCGCCCAGGCGGCATTGGTATCTGGAAAGCCGTTGGGGCCCGGCGGCGACCACAGCGGCTGGCCGAGCAGATTGAGGTTGTTCAGATAGGCGCCGGGATCCTCGGGCACGCGCGCCAGCAGCCGGCCGCTCGCAACCAGGAAATCGTAAGGCGAGCGCATCTTGGTGAGCGGCGCCTTCCAGGCTTCATCGGAATCGACCAGCGCCGTCGCCAGCGCCTTGAGATCACCGTCGGTCTTGACGAAGACGTCGCGCAGGCGCGCAACGAGCGCCGGCGGCGGATCGTCCGCGACGAAGTGACGGACGAACTTGGTGGCGATGAAGCGCGCGGTCGAGGGATGCCGCGCGAGATCGGCGAGCGCGGCTTCGCCCTGTGCGAGGCCGGCCTGATCGTAGATCTTGCCAAGCAGGACTTGCGGCCCGGGCTGATGCGCATTGACGTTGAAGACGAAGGAGCCGGGAACCCCGAGCTGCCCTTGCCTGCCGGCAAAGGTCCAGCCGGTGATGATGCGCGCGAGCGAGGTGACGTCGCCTTGCGTGTAGCCGGCGCCGACGCCGAGCGTATGCAGCTCCATGATCTCGCGCGCGAGATTTTCGTTCAGCCCACGCTTGCGGTTTTGGCCAGCGCGCGAGTCAGGGCCGAGCGATTGCTGGTTGTCGAGGAAAAACAGCATGGCCGGATGCTGCTCGACCGCCCTCAGCATGTCGGCGAAGCGCCCGAGCACGTGCGGCCTGATCGCCTCGCGCTCGAACGCGCCGGCCCAGATCCGCGCCAGCTCGCCCTTGCTGGCGGAGATGCAGAAATGATTGGACCAGAACGCGACGAGGCGCTCGGTGAAGCCGCACTCGACGAGCGTTGCGCGCTGCAACCGCGCCAGCGCCTCGGCGCGAAAGGTTTTCTGGATCACATTGAGCGGCTGCGGGGCGGGCTTGGCGGTGGGCTGCGGCGCGGGTGCGCCCGGCTGCATGGTCTCCGGCTTCGGTGCGCCGTCGGCGGGCTTCGCATCGGCCATTTGGCCGGTGATCTCCGCCGCGGCATTCAGCGAGAGATTGCGGCGCAAGGGCGGCTTCTGATCGGCAGGCGCTTGGGCCGGCGTCTCGACGGGCGCGGCGGCCTTCGCCGCCTCACGCGCCTGCTTGACCTCGTCCTGATAGGCAAACACGGCCTGCCCGAGCTGCGGCGTCGATTGCAGGCCCGGCGCTTCCAGCAGCACGCCATTGGGACGCGAAAGCTCCGCCTTCACGAAGCCGCGCGGGTCGGAGCTTGCGTTGATGAGATCGCCCGATGCACCGCCGCGGGCGCCGAAGCCGAAGCGGTTGAGCGCGACCAGGGCGGCTTGGGAATCGCGGGCCATCGATGAACTGTCCTTCGCGCGTTGGGAGCCGCTTTCCTTTCGACGCGGGCGGCGCGTAATATACCGCAGCGACAGATGAACCCGACATGAAAAATGACGGCGAAGCTTCGACGTAAATCATGACAAATCCGAAAGAAATGCCGTCAGCGCCGGCACTTGCGCGCCGTCTCACCTGTTCCCGTTGCGGCAGCGAATTCGGCTGCGATCTCTCGGGCAATTGCTGGTGCGCGGAAGAGACGGCGCGGCTGCCGATGCCGATCGAGGGCGCGGACTGCCTGTGCCGGGAGTGTTTAAGGAAAGCGGCGGCGGAGGCAGTCTCGTAGGGTGGGCAAAGCGAAGCGTGCCCACGCATTCTTGGCGATCGCGAGAGATGGTGGGCACGGCGCTTTGCGCCTTTGCCCATCCTACGAAACTACGTGCGTTACACCGCAAATCCCGGCGACTTGCGCGCCATGCCGTCGAACGCATCCAGCAGCTTTTCGCGCCAGGCATAGACCGGATCATCCGCGTCGAGCAGCTTGAACGGGCTGACCACGCGCGCCCATTGGAATCCGCCGAACACGATGTAGTCGGCGTAGTTCGGCGCATTCCCGCCGATGAAGGGCTGCGTCTTGAAGGTCTGACGCATGATCTCCAGCGATTTGCGGAACGCGACGACGCCGGCATCGCGACTCGCCTGGACCTCTTCCAGGCCCTTGCCGAACCGCGCCTCGCGCGACTTGCGGAAATAGGCGGCATCGACCTCATTCAGATTCTTCGGGATGTCGGCGATAACAAGCGGAGAGAGACCGCCGACGATCGCGATGTCGCCCCACGCATTGATCATGCGCGCCATGGCGCGGCCGCCCTCGCCGCCGAACAGCGACGGGCGATCCGGAAAATTGTCCTCGAGATAGTTCGCGATGGTCCAGGAATCAACCACCGGCTTGTCGTGATGCAGCAGCACCGGGACCCTCTCCGAGCCGTGCGGCGCGATCGCGCTCTTCTCGGTGAAGCGCCAGGGCAGCGTCTCCGCCGCAAGGCCCTTATGCGCCAGCGCCATCCGCGTGCGCCAGCAATACGGGCTGAAGGGGCGTGCGGCGTCGATGCCGACGAGTTCGTAGAGTTTGAGCGACATGATTGTTATTCCGTCATTGCGAGCGCAGCGAAGCAATCCAGACTGCCGCTGCTGAGGCATTCTGGATTGCTTCGCTTACGCTCGCAATGACGATGTGGAGGCGGAATCACCGCCCGTTGGCGCGCAACAGCCTCTCGCCGCCTTCCGTCACCGCGATCACCAGCCCGAGACCTGCAATCGTCTCGCGCGCGACGTAGCCGCGCTCGGCGGCGTCTTCCCAGATGGTAAGGCGCGGGCACGAGGTCTTCCAGGTCGCGAGCACCTCGGCGTAGGCGCGCGGCTCGCGCGCCACCCATTCAACGAAGTCCAGCACCAGCGGATCGGCCGTCTCGCTCATTGCAAACCTCCCTTGTCGAAGGCGGCCAGAACCGGCGCACGCAGCAACAGCCAGCCGCCATAGGCGATGTAGTAGCAGGCGATGGTGGTGATCAGCTTGTTGGACCAGGCGATGAACTGCTGGTCAGTCATGGCTTCGAGGATGCGCCGCGCCAGCGTGGTGCCGAGCATCGAGGCTGCGATCGCGACCGCAGCGAGCACGGGATCGAGGCTCGCGGCCTGATCGATGATGCCGCCGAAATAAATCAGCTTGGTGAAATGGCTGATGAGCTGGCACATCGCTTTCGTCGCCACCTTCTCGCGCCGGCCGAAATCGCCGCCGAGGAAGAAGGTGTCGAGCAGCGGGCCGGAGACGCCGGTCATCAGCATCAGGCCCATGCAGATCGTGCCATAGACCGTGCCCTGCCAGAGCCTGTCAGGATCCGGCTTGATGTTCGCGGGCAGGAGCCGCGCCATGAACGGCGTGGCGCCGAGCAGCAGCAGCGCCGTCGGCTTGTCCGGCACGTAGCGGGTCAGCGACCAGGCGGCGAGCGCCACGGTCGCGCCGACCATGTAGTTCGCAACCGGCCGCCAGCGGATATGCGCCCGCCACAGGAACGCCCGCCAGCCGTTCGAGGCCATCTGCGTGATCGCATGCAGCACCATCGCGGTCGGCAGCGGCATCAAGGCCAGCAGCACGCCGATCAGAATCAGCCCGCCCGCCATGCCGAACAGCCCCGACAGGAACGCGGTGGCCACCATCAGCAATCCGAGGGCAGCGATCATGATGGGCGTCACGAGAGGAATCTCCTGAGAGCGAGTGAGGGACGCAAACTGTTTCGCTCCCTCGCCCCGCTTGCGGGGAGAGGGTTGGGGTGAGGGGGAGTCTCCGCGGGGACGGTGAGAGTTGGACTCGCGGAGAGTCCCCTCACCCGTAATCCAAGCTGCGCTTGGATTCCGGCCTCTCCCCGCAAGCGGGGAGAGGCGAAGAAGCCGCGGCGGACTCGGCAAATCAGCCTAAAACCTACGTTTCAAGTTGTGCCTCGCTTGCCCCTCTCGCGCAAACTGAGTTATCTTGCCCTGGCGTCAGCTTTCCTGAGGGTCGGTCATTTGCGGCGACTGCTGTTTCTCAACGGCATCAAGGCGTTCGAGGCGGCGGCGCGGACCGGCAGCTTTGCTGCGGCCGGGCTGGAGCTGAGCGTATCGGCCGCCGCGGTCAGCCGCATGGTGCACCTGCTCGAAGAGCGGCTCGGCGTCGCCCTGTTCGAGCGCAAGGCCAATCGCCTGGTGCTGACGCAGGCCGGCCGCGCCTATCAAGGCGGGCTGACCCCGATCTTCGATGCGCTGGCGAGCCTCACGGCACAGGTGACGGCGCCCGCCAGTGTGCGCGTGCTCACCATCGGCGTCGGCCACACCTTTGCGATGCGCTGGCTGATCCCGCGCCTGTCGGAGTTTCGCAGCGAGGAGCCCGACATCGAGGTGCGCTTCACCACCGGCGGCGCCGCGGTGCCGTTCGGCGAGGACTGGAGCTGCGGCATCAAGCTCGGCACCGGCGATTGGCCCGGCCTCGTCGCCGAGCCGCTGTTCGCGGGCGACCTCACCCCCGTCTGCGTGCCGCGCCTCGCCGGCGGATTGAAGCGTCCGGCCGACCTGAAGGGACCGAGCCTGATCCGCGTCGCGCACTCACCCGAGGACTGGCCGATCTGGCTGAAGGCGGCGGGCACGGCGAGGATCAACGCGCGCGGGCCCGAGTTCCAGTTCTACGGCCAGGCGCTGCAGGCCGCCGCCGACGGACTCGGCATCGCCATGGGCATCCGCCCCTATATCGACGACGATCTCGCGGCCGGCCGGCTGGTCGCGCCGTTCGACCTCTCGGTGCCCAAGGGCATGCGCTGGTACCTGCTCTATCGCAGCTTCCAGACCGAGCAGCGCGACTTTGCCGCGTTCCGCCGCTGGATCATGCGGGCGGCATCGGAACCCGCTGCCCGCCCGCGCAAGATCGGCCGCGCTGCAGCGCGTAACTGAAGGCGGGCAAAAAAGCCGCCTGCTTGTGAACGGCTTCACATCCCAAAATCCGCAAATGTGGTCCCCTGACCCTCCGAAAAGAAACGTGGGACCTACACTCATGACGACCCTCTACGACGGCTTTGACATCGAATCCTTCGAAGCTGGCAAGGGGCTGTGGCACGCGCGGATCCGCCGTGCCGATCTCAGCCCGGTGGCCATCGACGGCGTACTGTTTCCGGCCATGGAAGTCGGCTTCGCCTGGCCCGATCGCGATGCCGCGATTGCCGATGCCAAGCACCACATCGATCGTTTCCGCCTGCGGGCCGACAGCGACGACGAATAGGCGGTCCGCAGGCGGACCAGGGCGGCGAAAAAAGGGGGCAAACCGGTCATGTCCATCATCGAAACCGATGCAGCTCGGCCGCGGATCTACGCCCGCTCAGTGCTGTCCAATTGCCCGGAATGCGACGGCGATCTCACAGTGCTCCGCGTGATCGGCGGCCGCGCCGGATGCGAGTACTGGACCATGCGCTGCACCGATTGCGGTGGCATTCATCTCGACATCCTCGAGCCGAATGTCGCCGCCGGGAACGACGACGGGCCGCTGCCGGCGGCGTGAACGGAAGGCTGCTGCCAACCTGCTGTCAGCAGCCTGCATGGCCACGGGCATTCACCCTTTATCGCGGGGCAGACTCGTCCCATATTCGCCTCATGGCGAAGAAACCTGCTCCCCCCAAATCCCCCAAAACCAAGGCTCCGAACTCGAAGGCGCATCGCCCCGATGTGCAGCCGATCGGGCCGGCGCTCGCCGAATTGCTCAATCCCGCGATCAATCGCGGCGATGCGGGCTTGGGATCAGGCACAGGCCTGCAGCCGCCGCCGGACAATTCGCGCGACCGCCGCGCCGGGGGCGAAGCCGCCGCGCATCGCGCGCGGGCTTCGACGCCGAAGGAGTTTCCGCAAGATGCGGCGCGGCCGATGCCGCTGCGGCCCAATCCGCAGCCGCCGAGCGCTCGTCAGTCCAGTGAGCTTGCTGGGCTGGAGGAGGCGCCGCAAGCCAATTACGGAACCGCGGCCACGATTCCGACGCTCGATCCGGAACTGGCGCGACAGCTCGGCCTGCCCACGGAGGAGGACGATGCCGAGGCGCTGGCGCGTCCGCCGCGTTCCAAGATGGAGGCACTGGGCGTCAAGGCCACCGCGGATGCGCTGGAATCGCTGATCCGCGAGGGCCGGCCGGAGTTCCGCAAGAACGACGGCTCCATGAAGGTGTGGACGCCGCACCGGCCGCCGCGCCCGGAAAAGTCCGAAGGCGGCGTGCGCTTCGAGATCAAGTCGTCCTACGAGCCCAAGGGCGACCAGCCGACGGCGATCGCCGAGCTGGTCGAGGGCATCGACCGCAACGACCGTTCGCAGGTGCTGTTAGGGGTCACCGGCTCGGGCAAGACCTACACCATGGCCAAGGTGATCGAGGCGACGCAGCGCCCGGCTCTGATCCTGGCGCCGAACAAGACGCTCGCCGCGCAGCTCTATGGCGAGTTCAAGAACTTCTTTCCGGACAACGCAGTCGAGTATTTCGTCAGCTATTACGACTACTACCAGCCGGAAGCGTATGTGCCCCGCACGGACACGTACATCGAAAAGGATTCGTCGATCAACGAGCAGATCGACCGCATGCGCCACTCGGCGACGCGCGCGCTGCTCGAGCGCGACGACGTCATCATCGTCGCCTCGGTGTCCTGCATCTATGGTATCGGCTCGGTCGAGACCTACACCGCGATGACCTTCGCGCTGAAGAAGGGCGAGCGCATCGACCAGCGCCAGCTGATCGCCGACCTCGTCGCGCTGCAGTACAAGCGCACCCAGGCCGATTTCACCCGCGGCACGTTTCGCGTGCGCGGCGACGTCATCGACATCTTCCCGGCGCACTATGAAGACCGCGCCTGGCGCGTGAACCTGTTCGGCGACACCATCGAGAATATCGAGGAGTTCGATCCGCTCACCGGCCACAAGCAGGACGAGCTCGAATTCATCAAGATGTACGCCAACTCGCACTACGTGACGCCGCGCCCGACGCTGGTGCAGGCGATCAAGTCGATCAAGTTCGAATTGAAGCAGCGGCTCGACCAGCTCAACAACCAGGGCCGCCTTTTGGAAGCGCAGCGGCTGGAGCAGCGCACCACCTTCGATCTCGAGATGATGGAGGCGACGGGCAGCTGCGCCGGCATCGAGAACTATTCGCGCTACCTCACCGGGCGCCGCCCCGGCGAGCCGCCGCCGACGCTGTTCGAATACGTGCCCGACAACGCGCTGATCTTCGCTGACGAAAGCCACGTCACCATCCCGCAGATCGGCGCCATGTTCCGCGGCGACTTCCGCCGCAAGGCGACGCTGGCGGAATACGGCTTCCGCCTGCCTTCCTGCATGGACAACCGCCCGCTCCGCTTCGAGGAATGGGACATGATGCGGCCGCAGACCGTCGCGGTGTCCGCGACCCCGGGCAGCTGGGAGCTGAACGAGAGCGGCGGCGTGTTCGTCGAGCAGGTCATTCGCCCGACCGGGCTGATCGATCCGCCGGTCGACATCCGCCCGGCGCGCACGCAAGTGGACGATCTCGTCGGGGAAGTGCGCGCCACCGCGCAAGCGGGCTATCGCTCGCTGATCACGGTCCTCACAAAACGCATGGCGGAGGACCTCACCGAATATCTGCATGAGCAGGGCATCCGCGTCCGCTACATGCACTCCGACATCGACACGATCGAGCGCATCGAGATCATCCGCGATTTGCGCTTGGGTGCGTTCGACGCGCTGGTCGGCATCAACCTCTTGCGCGAAGGCCTCGACATTCCCGAATGCGCCCTGGTCGCGATCCTCGATGCCGACAAGGAAGGTTTTTTGCGCAGTGAAACGTCGTTGATTCAGACCATCGGCCGCGCCGCGCGCAACGTCGACGGCAAGGTGATCCTCTATGCCGACCAGATGACGGGGTCGATGGAGCGCGCCATCGCCGAGACCAACCGCCGCCGCGAGAAGCAGGTCGAGTACAACAACGCCAACGGCATCACGCCGGAGAGCGTGAAGAAGCAGATCGGCGACATCCTCAACTCGGTCTACGAGCGCGACCACGTGCTGGTCGAGGTCGGCGGCCACGACATGACCGACGACGTCATCTCGATCGGCCACAATTTCGAGGCCGTGCTCGCCGATCTCGAAACGCGGATGCGCGAGGCCGCCGCCGATCTGAACTTCGAGGAAGCCGCGCGCCTGCGCGACGAAGTCAAGCGCCTGCGCGCCACCGAGCTCGCCGTGGTCGACGACCCCACCGCCAAGCAGCGCATCGTCGCGGGCAAGGCCGGCGCCTATGCGGGAACGAAGAAATACGGCGACGCCGCCAACCTCCCCGTCAGCGCCATGAAGAACAAGAGCGCCGCAACCGCGCTCAAGGCCGGCGGCGGCAAGGGCTCCCGCGTGCACAAGCCGCATCTCGACGAGATGCACGGCCCGGAATCGCTGCCCTATCGCGAGAGCCGCGCGCTGCCGGCAAAGCCGTTCGGCAGCACCAGCCGGATCATCCAGCCGACGGACTCGCGGCAGTCGGGGCCGGAATTCGGGCCCGCGCCGAAGTCGACGGGTGGCGCGCCGGGAAGACGGGGTGGGTGGAAGAAGAGGTAGGGCGGCGCAGGTTTATCGGCGACGTTCGTGGTTATGGATTCTCAGATGCGCAATCGCGCATCATAGCTCGCCGCTCTGCGGAATGACACGCGGAGAGATTCCCCCCTCACCCCACGCTCGCCGTCACCACGGCCATCACCGACAGCAGCAGCACGATCGTCACGAGTTGCAGCGAGGCGACGGGCTGGGTGCGCCAGGCCGTGATCTTGTCGGAGAGCGACAGATGAGCCTCGAAGAATTTCGGCTCGTAGACGGTCTTGAAGAGGTGCGGGAAGCTCGGACCCAAGGTCACGGCCAGCATCGCGTGGGCGAGCGAGGCGAAGGCGACGAAGATGGCGACGCCGGGGTCGCCGACGAGATCGTGGTTGCCCACGAGCTTGAGCAGGAAGGCCGCAGTGGCGAAGGTCGGGAAGCTCTGCAGGGTCGCGGTCAGCGCGAGGCCTTCGAGCGCGTTATGCAGGCGGGACTTTCTGACGGTGGCGATGGCGGCCATGGCACGTCTCCCTGATGACATGCCGATGACGGTAGCCGCGACGCCGGTGGGACGATGTGAGATGGGTCACGCGGGGAGCGGTACGGGGCATCGCCTCTTCCCGGCATGCGGGGACAGGCCGGAAGCCAAAAGTCCGGGTTGAGCTCGCAGCTGCTCTCAACGTCGTCATTGCGAGCGCAGCGAAGCAATCCAGAGTCTATCCGTGGACGGGATTCTGGATTGCTTCGCTGCGCTCGCAATGACGTGTTGAAGGAGCGCTGCTCCCGATCATCATCGGACTCGCGGAGCCTCCCAAACCCGTCCAGCGCGAGCGAAGCTCGTCGCGGCCAGCATCCGCCTTCGCCAAGGCTTCGGCGGATCAGAGCGGGGCGAGGGAGTAGCTCGCGGGCGTGGCGGAGATATCGCGATTCCAGGCGCCTGCGTGGCGGGACGTTGCGCACGGCACCACGCGCGTTGCGCGCCACGCAATCGGATAGAGCGCGAATTCGTGCAGCCTACCTGCAACTCAACCCTCCGTTGTACACCATGAACCGGGCATTGCGCTCATGCGTCAAAACGTCTGCAACATCCCTGTGATTTCGCGGATTGCCGGTGCGCGACACCGCGCGTTAGCGTTGCGCGACGTCACGGGGCCAAACGAGGATCGGCGGAATGACGGTGGAGCAGCTGAATCGCCAACGCGTCGTGCACTTGCTCGATGCCTTCGCGCGCGGCGACATCGAGACGGCGCTGGCCTGCTGCACCGACGACGTCTACTTCCTCACCCACGCGCCGATCGACGTGCTGCCGCATTTGGTGCCGCGCCATGGCAAGCAGGAGCTGCGCGAGCTGTGGCAGACGGTCTGGTCGCGCTATTCGGAGATTCGGTACAAGACGCCGCACATCGTCGCCGAGGGCGAGGCGGTCGCGACCTACCTGCACGCCTTTTTCAAGAAGCGCAGCAACGACCGCGTCGTGCAGTTCGACATCGCGGTGTTCTACACGTTCCGCGGCGCCCTGGTGGCGGAGATCCGCGAGATCATCGATTCCTACGACCTGGTGCAGCAGGTGCTGGAACGGGAGATCGGGCCGCTGATCACGGGGCGGTGAGCGTCGAGACCCGGACAATTACGGGATCCTATTGTAAATCTCACAAAGAGCGATCAAGTGTGCATTGCAAAAACGTGAATTGCGTTTTGGCCGAAATCTGCTATTTCATTCGTATACAAATGAGTTGAGCCCCGGCGCCTGACTGCGCGTGGGGTTGTTTTCCGTTTTTCCGTAAAGCCAGCTTCAGGACTGCCCCAAATGACAGAGCACAGCCTCTGGCGTTTCTCGCGCGCGTTGCACCGCGCGATCAACGACCGGCATTTCGAGGATATCGAGAGCTTGATCGACGAGGACGTCGAATGGGCGCTCTACGGCCCGATCGACATGTTTCCGTTCCTCGGCGCGCGCCAGGGCAAGAATGCCGTGCTCGACGTCATCCGCCAGCTCGCCGACAATTTCCACGTCCGCCGCTTCGACCGCGAGAGCATCATGCTGGGCGTCGATTCCGCCGCCTCGATGCTGCGCTATTCGCTGACGGCCCTGGATTCCAACAAGCCGATCAGCTTGCGCGTGGCGCAGTTCGCCCAGTTCAAGGCCGGCAAGCTGATCAGCATGCGGGTGCTGATCGACACCTTCGATCTGGTCGAGCAGGCACTCGGCCGCGCCATTCATCTGCCGAAGATGACCAGCGTCGGCTAACGCATGATCCGGCCCCGAAGGGCCGCGTTAGCGCAAAGTGCGAAGCGGTTTTCCGAAAAGATTATGCGCAAACAACAACCTGAAGCACGATGAAGATCATCGCGCTTTAGGGGGGACGCCAACGGGCTCCACTGTCGGGACCGATGACGAAGACGATCGCGACGTCCTGGCCTCCAGCCCCGCCGGATGCCGTTGCATCACGAGCCCGTCATCGGGCGCGCGCCTTTCGCGCGGCCCGTTGGTTCGCGTCCCCTGGCGAACCGCCACAATTCCGCAACGATAAATCGGCACCTTCAGCGCCGGAATGGCGCATGGTCATTGCGGCCGCTATAGTGCGGCGGACAGCATGCGCTGGGGTTCGTGGGCAGGACGATGGAATTCTCGACAGGGTTTGGCTGGACCAGGCTGCCGTTGCTGGCAGCCGCATTCATTTTGGGCTCGGCGCTGACGTTACAGGCGCAGATCATTCCGCCCTTCTCTCCGCCGCCATCCGACGACCAGGCCGAGGCTGCCGAAGCTCCCGAGGTCAATGATCCCGACATCATGAAGGGCATCGACGTCGACAAGCTCGACTGGAGCCAGCTCGCGGTCGATGCGGGGACCGGCATCGACCCGATGGCCGCCAAGAAGCGCGCCCAGGCCGCCGCCAGGGAAGGCCTCGACTGGTCATCGAACCCCAATGCCAACGGCTCCTCCGCGGTGACGGTCAAGCAATCGGTGTTCTCGTTCTGGGATACGCGGATCGGCGCCGACATGACGGTGGCGAGCGAGCCCAGGACGATGTCCGAGCTGCTGGCGCAGAAGGCCAGCAACGGCGGCAACCTGCCGCAATCCTCGGGCAGCGCCTGGGCGACGGCAACCGCGCCGGGCGCGGGCGCGATCTGGGACAAGACCGCGGTGGAAGCCAGGGTCGATCCCGGCGCCGAGCACAGCAAGATCGGGGCGTCACTGACCAAATCGGTGCCGCTGTCGGGCGACACCTCGCTGACGCTGCAGAACGGGTACAGCGTCAACCAGCAGGGCAGCAGTGCGGTCCCCGGCCTCGGCGGCCACATCACGCGCAATTACGAGACCGACCAGAGCGCCAAGGTCACCGTGACCGACACCGGCACCAGCATCGTTGCCGGCCAGACGCTGTCGACCACCGACGACAAATGGCTGCGCAAGCTCGGCGCCGAGCAGAAGCTGTTCGACAACGTCACCGTATCAGGCTCGGTCGGCGAGACCTCGCAAGGCACGCTGAACAAGAGCGTGACGGCGGGCTTCAAGAAGAGCTGGTGAGCTCTTCGCCTCTCCCCGCGTGCGGTCCGCCTGCGGGGAGAAGGCCATCACCGCGACAGCATTCACACTTCCCTAACCATACGCCACGGCAAAACCCCCGAATGGTCCGGCCTTGCCGCATCTCGGCCCATTTGCGGTCAAAATCGGACGCCCTGATGCGGCCTGCCTCACAGACGTCGTCGTGCGGGGGACACTCGCGCTGCGCTCAACGCGAACAGGGGAACAACGATGAACGCCATGCGTCCTGAAAAGGTCGAAGCCACCGAGACCGAGACGGTCGACACCAACCTCGCCGCCGTGACCGAGGTCGAAGCCGGCATCCGCGATTTCGTCCGCAACGACATCGCCTATCTGCGCCGTCCGGCATCGGGCACCACCGACGCGCCGCCGCTCGACGCGAGCGCGGAAGCCACCGTCAACAACGTCAACTCGCTGATCCAGCGCGTCGCCGGCACCTCCCTCGCCGAGATCGAGAACCTGATCTCCGAGCTCGAGAGCCTGCGCGACCTGCTCCACGCCGAAGGCCAGCGCGTCCAGCGCGAGATCTCCGGCTACGCCCAGCTCAGCCAGGCCGCGATGAAGTCGACCCGCATGATCGCCGACAACGTCGCGCAGTGGAAGCGCGCCGCCGACGGCCTGCGCAACAGCTGATCGGTCAGCACCGCATCATTGGCCGCCGCGTTCCCGAAAAGGGACGCGGCGGTTTTGATTTGCGGGAGGTCTCGTGACGCGGCACGCAGTGACGCGTCGCAGAGCGGGGGCCCATGTCACAGCGTTTCTCCGGTGTGGCCTTCTGGGTCCCGGCTCAGCGCAGCAGCGTTGCACGCTGCAGCGCGTCCGGGACACGAGAGTGCCCTTTGAACCCCCAGCCCCTCACCGGCGACCAATGCCAAGCGCCCGTGCCATCGCGGCCGGGCTCAGGGGACATGTCATGGAAAGCATTCGGCCCGACACCACGGACCCGATCCCGTTGCGGCCCGCGCCGAATCAGTTCGGCACGATCATGCTGCGCTTTGTCGGGCTGCTGGCGGTTGCGATCGCCATCCTGGCGTTCGTCTACAGCCGCTGAGCTGCGGCCGGATGCCGGCCGCGATCATTAACGACTTCTTACCGGGCCGCTTCCACGGTCGAGGCTTCCAGCGTGTAGGCGCCATCGGCATAGCCCTTCACCACCATGCCGGCGACCAGCATCACGGCCAGCGTCGCAGTCGCGAAGATGAATCCAACAAATTTGAGTGCGCCGCGGTCAGCCATGGTCCTCGTCCCCTGTCTCTGCCAATTCGTTTCAAATAGACAGCGACAGGTTCATAATTAGTTAGCAACTCACTGGTTCCGCCAAAAGCTTCGCGGTCACCATGTTGCGCAGGCTTATGGCAGCCACCCGGAATCGCGTCCATAGCGCGCGAGCAACACTCGCGCGGTTTCTCTTCCCCCTCTCCCCGTTCTTACGGGGAGAGGGTTGGGGTGAGGGGCCTCTCTCCGCATATGCTGCTGTCGAGAGACCTGTACCCCCCTCACCCGAATTCGATCTGCGATCGAATTCGACCTCTCCCCGCAAGCGGGGAGAGGTGAAGGGACCGCGACCGCTCGATCAATTCTAAATCACGCGCCCTTGCGCAGCGGCACGAAGGCGGAGGCGGTGATGGAATAGACCTCCTCGCCGCGCTGGTTGGTGCCGATGGTGCGGGCCGTCAAAATGCCCCAGCCAGGACGGGAGGCGGAGGTGCGCTTGTCGATGACGACGCTGACGTAAGAGACGTTGTCGCCGGCGAGCACCGGCCTGATCCAGCGCAGATCGCGAAAGCCCGGCGACGGGCCCCATACCGCAACCTCTTCGCCGCGCGAGGCGGCCTCGCGCGCCAGACGCTGGCCGTCGGCGACAAGCAGGCTCATGCAGGCCGAGCCGACATGCCAACCCGAGGCCGCGAGCCCGCCGAACAGCGAATTCTTGCCCTCCTCCTCGTCGAGGTGAAAGCGCTGCGGATCGAACTTGGCGGCGAATGTCTTGATGGATTCCGCCGTGAACGTGTACGCGCCGATCTCCCGGCGCTGTCCGATCGCGATGTCTTCGAAGTACCGCATCAGGCCGCTCCCTCGCGCCGCTTGATCAGGATCGGCGAGGTCATCTCGGCGAGCGCCTGCCCCGCCGCATTGCGCGCGGTGCATTTGAACTTGACGATGCCGAGTTCAGGACGGCTCTTCGAGACCCGCGCCTCCAGGACGTCGACATCGAGCGTGAGATCGTCGCCGGGCCGCAGCGGCGACAACCAGCGCACTTCGTCGACGCCGGGAGATCCCAGTGACGCGGCGCGGGTGATGAAGCCGTCGGCCATCATCCGCATCATCAGCGAGCACAGATGCCAGCCCGAACCGGACAGGCCGCGGAGCATGCTTTTGGCCGCTGCCGCCTCGTCCAAATGCATCGGCTGCGGATCGAACTCGGCGGCAAAGGCCAGGATCTCGTCGCGGGTGACATGGCGCGGGCCGAACGTTCCGAACCGGCCGGGCGGGAAATCTTCGAAGGTCAGGGTCATCTCGGGAAAGCTTTGCGGGAATGACAGATTGTGGCCGCACTTTGCGGCAATCTCAACCCGCCGGCCCGCATGGCTCGTGCTACATACGGGGTGGCCGCGGTTTTGAGTCGGATCAGCCGAGGGCCAGAATGCATCGACGCGGCCCAAATTTGACGTCCCGATTTGCCTTGGGGAAAGCAATGTTTTCATTCAGCGACCTGTTTCAATGGGACCGCTTCATCACGCCGACGATCATCAAGACCTTCTACTGGCTGGTGATCGCGCTGATCTGCCTGTTCGGCCTCTCCGGCATCTTCTCAGGGCTGGCTGCGATGGCGATCAGCCCGTTCGGCGGCTTCCTGGTGCTGCTGTCGTCGATCGCCAGCGTCGTGGTCGGCATCGTGTTCTCGCGCATCGTCGCGGAGCTGATCCTGATCGTCTTCCGCATCAACGAGCATCTCGGCGCGATCAGGGACCAGGGCGGCGGAATGCGGTGAGGCTTTCGTGTCCCGGACGCGCTGCGGCACGCAGTGACGCTGCGCAGAGCCGGGACCCATGCATCCGCAAACGAAGCTTCTGGGCCCCGGCTCTGCAGCGCAGCGCTGAAGAAGCGCTGCACTGCGTCCGGGGCACGATATCCAGCTTACGTATTAAACCTGAAATGCATCACGTCGCCGTCGGCGACGACGTAGTCCTTGCCTTCGAGGCGAAGCTTGCCGGCATCGCGGGCACCGGCTTCGCCGCCGAGCGCGACGTAATCCTCGTACGCGATGGTCTCGGCGCGGATAAAACCCTTCTCGAAATCGGTGTGGATCACGCCGGCCGCGCCGGGCGCCTTGGTGCCGCGATGGATGGTCCAGGCGCGCGCTTCCTTCGGACCCACCGTGAAATAGGTGATGAGATGAAGCAGCGAGTAGCCGGCGCGGATCAGGCGATCGAGGCCGGCTTCTTCGAGGCCCAGCGTCTCCAGGAAGTCCGCGCGCTCGTCACGCGAGATGGTCGCGATCTCGGATTCGATCTTGGCGGAGATGACGACGGCAACCGCGCCCTCCTTCGCCGCCTGCTCCTCGACCGCCTTGGAGAAGGCATTGCCGGTGGCGGCCGAGCCTTCCTCGACGTTGCAGACATAGAGCACGGGCTTTGACGACAACAGGCCGAGCATGGAGAACGCCCGCTCCTCCTCCGCCTTGCGCTCGACGAGGCGCGCGGGCTTGCCGTCGCGCAGCAGCACCAGCGTGCGGTTGACGAGATCGAGCTGCTCCTTGGCGTCCTTGTCGTTGCCCTTGGCCTTCTTGGTGAGGTTGTCGACGCGCTTCTCGAGGCTGTCGAGATCGGCGAGCATCAGCTCGGTCTCGATGGTCTCGATGTCGGCGAGCGGGGCGATCTTGCCTTCGACATGGGTGATGTCGGAGTCTTCGAAACAGCGCACCACATGCGCGATGGCGTCGACCTCGCGGATGTTGGCCAGGAACTGGTTGCCGAGCCCTTCGCCCTTGGAGGCGCCGCGCACGAGGCCGGCGATGTCGACGAAGGTCAGCCGGGTCGGGATGATCTGGCCCGACTTGGCGATCGCCGCGAGCTTGTCGAGCCGCGGATCGGGGACAGCAACCTCGCCGACATTCGGCTCGATGGTGCAGAACGGATAGTTCGCGGCCTGCGCCGCGGCCGTCTCGGTCAGCGCATTGAACAAGGTCGACTTGCCGACATTGGGCAATCCGACGATCCCGCATTTGAATCCCACGAGCGTTATTCCTTGCCGTTCTCGTCCTTGGTCAAAAATCCCTTCGCCTGCATCGCAAGATGCACCCTGTTGGCAAAGGTCGCGTCCGTGCCCTTGGCGAGCAGTGCGGCGTGCTCGGCGACCGCGTCGCAGAGCGTCGCCACCCATTCGTTGTCGGCCTTGACGAAGTCCGACAGCACATGGCCGTGCACCATCTCCTTGACGCCGGGATGACCGATGCCGAGCCGCACCCGGCGATAATCGTTGCCGATATGCGCCGAGATCGAGCGCAGGCCGTTATGGCCGGCGATGCCGCCGCCGATCTTCACCCGCACCTTGCCCGGCGGCAGCTCGAGCTCGTCGTGGAACACGGTGGTGTCCCCTGGCGCGATCTTGAAGAAGCTCGCCGCTTCCTGAACGCTGCGGCCGGACTCGTTCATGTAGGTCGTGGGCTTGAGCAGGATCACGCGCTCAGTGCCGAGCGCACCTTCCGAGGTCTCGCCCTGAAAGCGGCGGCGCCATGGCGCAAAGCCATGACGCCGCGCAATCTCGTCGACGGCCATGAAGCCGATATTGTGCCGGTTACGTGCGTATTTCGCGCCGGGATTGCCGAGCCCAACAAAGAGTCGCATGACGCGGCGCGCCCCCCGCTCGGCGCGCGGTCAAGGACCGCGCGCCAGCTTCGAGAGATTACTTCTTCTTGTCGCCGCCGGCGGGAGCCTTGGCGGCAGCGGCAGGAGCAGCAGCAGCCGGAGCCGCGGCACCAGCGGCCGGAGCAGCCGCAGCGCCCGGGGCCGCACCAGCAGCGGCAGCCGCAGCAGCGGCCTTCTGCTCTTCGGCGTAACCGGACGGCGGCACGATGGTGACGAGGGTCGCGTCCTCGCGGGTCAGCGCCTTCACGCCGGCCGGCAGCTTGATGTCGGCCAGATGCAGGGAGTGACCGATCTCGAGCGCGCCGACATCGGCCTCGATGTATTGCGGGATGCTCTCGACGCCGCATTCGAGCTCGATCGCGTGGGCGACGATGTTGACGGTGCCGCCGCGCTTCACGCCCGGGGAGCCTTCCGCCTTCACCACGTGCAGGGGAACGCTGATGCGGATGGTGGCGCCTTCGCCCAGCCGCATGAAGTCGACATGGATCGGGAAGTCCTTGACCGGATCGAGGTGGTAGTCGCGCGGAATGACGCGGTGCTTCTTGCCCTCGAGGTCGATGTCGACCAGCGTGGTCAGGAACCGGCCGGCGAGGATGCGCTGGCGCAGTTCACGATCCTCGATCGAGATCGTCAGCGGGGGCTGGTTGTTGCCGTAGATCACTCCGGGCACTCGCCCGGCGCGACGCTCAGCCCGGGCGGCCCCCTTGCCGCTCTTCGGACGTGCGGTCGCCTTCAATTCCTTGACGGTCGTCGCCATGTCGTTAAGTCCTTGTTTTTGCAAAAGTTAATGGGCCGCAAGGCGGCCCATGGCATGGTCCACAGCAAGCCTCCAGGGGTGCGGGGGCCGCGGACGTGGCGGGCTTTTACCCGGAAGACGCGGAAATGACAAGGAGAATGGGCTGGCAGCCCCGGGGGGGTGCACCCTTGCTTCTTACCCTCCCCTGGAGGGGGAGGGTCGATCGCGCGAAGCGCGAGCGGGGTGGGGTGACAGTCTCTCGATCGAGGCGGTGCCCGAGTGGAGAGATCACCCCCCGGCGCTGCGCGCCGACCCTCCCCCTCCAGGGGAGGGTTAAGAGAGACCGCGGCTTACGTCGGGGTACCGCCCAGCTTTGCCTCCAGCGCCGCGATCCGCGCCTTCAGGGCTTCGTTCTCCTCGCGCGCCAGGCGCGCCATGTCCTTGACCGCCTCGAACTCCTCGCGCTTGACGAGGTCCATGTCGCGCAGGAATTTTTCGGCCTGGCTGCGCATCACCGTATCGAACTCGCGCTTGACGCCCTGGGCAGCACCGGCGGCGTCGTTCATCAGGCGGCCGATCTCGTCGAAAAACCGGTTGCTGGTCTGGGTCATTGTTGGCCTCCGATAAACTTTGCGCGAACTCACGGGAGACAATGGCAATCCGACGAGAACGGTTCAAGGGCGAAGCGGCGGTATCCTTGTCATGCGCCGGTTTCCTTGCAATCGTATTCAACGTCCCTGCATAAGAGGAATCACGGGGCGTCTGCGGCGCCCGACCGCCGCGATCCCGCTTGGACATAGAAGGCGCGATGCCGTTTCTGCTGATCGACTTTCCCGCCTTCAAGCCGATCGCGATCGAGATCGGCCCGTTCGCAATCCGCTGGTATGCCCTCGCCTATATCTGCGGCATCGTGTTCGGCTGGCTCTATGCGCGCTCGCTGCTGAAGAAGGAGCACCTGTGGGGCGGACCGGCGCCGATGTCGCTGGTGCAGATCGACGACTTCATCCTGTGGGTCACGCTCGGCATCATCCTCGGCGGCCGCACCGGCTACGTGCTGTTCTACAACCTGCCCTTCTTCATCGATCATCCCGCCGCGATCTTCAAATTGTGGGAGGGCGGGATGTCGTTCCACGGCGGCTTCCTCGGCTGCGTCGTCGCGGTGATGTGGTTCGCCTATCGTAACGGCATTTCGATCCTGTCGCTCGGCGACATCACCACCGCGGTCGCCCCGGTCGGGCTCTTGCTCGGACGCATCGCCAATTTCATCAACGGCGAATTGTGGGGCCGCGCCACGGACCCGAGCCTGCCCTGGGCGATGATCTTCCCCAACGACCCGACGCAGCTGCCGCGCCATCCGAGCCAGCTCTACCAAGCCGGCATGGAGGGTATCCTGCTGTTCACCGTGCTCGCGATCATGATCCGGTTCGGTGCGCTGAAGCGGCCCGGCATGATCCTCGGCGCCTTCATCCTGGTCTATGGCCTGGCCCGCATCGCCGGCGAGCATTTCCGCGAGCCGGACGCGCAGCTCGGTTTTCTCTGGGGCGGATTAACCATGGGCATGCTGTTGTCGATCCCGATGCTTATCGTCGGCGCCATACTTATTGTATGGGCTGTCAGGCGCGGTGCGCCGACGCCCGTCCAGGCCATTCGTTAATTGATTTCGAGAAGACCGCCGTGACCGACCAGCCGCTCCTCAACGAGATCAAGGCGCTGATCAAATCCTCTGGACCGATGCCGGTCTGGCGGTACATGGAACTGTGCCTGATGCATCCGCGCTACGGCTATTACGTCTCGCGCGATCCGCTCGGGCGCGAGGGCGATTTCACCACGGCGCCCGAAGTCAGCCAGATGTTCGGCGAGCTGTTGGGGTTGTGGACCGCCTCGGTGTGGAAGCAGATGGGCTCGCCGCAATTCTTGCGGCTGATCGAGCTCGGCCCCGGCCGCGGCACCATGATGGCGGATGCGCTGCGCGCTCTCCGCGTGCTGCCGCCGCTCTACCAGGCGCTCCACATCCACATGGTCGAGGTCAATCCCGTGTTGCGCGACCGGCAGAGCGCGACGCTCGCCAACGTGCGCAACATCGCCTGGCACGACAGCATCGACGAGGTGCCGGAAGGACCGAGCATCATCCTCGCCAACGAATATTTCGACGTGCTGCCGATCTACCAGATGGTCCGGCTCGAGAACGGCTGGCACGAGCGCGTGATCGAGATCGATCCCAACGGCAAGCTTCAGTTCGGCGCGGCGCCGGAGCCGACGCCCCGCTTCGACGTGCTGCTGCCGCCCCTGGTGCGCGCCGCCCCCATCGGTGCCGTGTTCGAGTGGCGCCCCGACGGCGAGATCATGAAGCTCGCCACGCGCGTGCGCGATCAGGACGGCGCGGCGCTGATCATCGATTACGGCCATCTACGCAGCGACGCCGGCGATACCTTCCAGGCCATCGCACGCCACACCTTCGCCGATCCCTTGAAGGCGCCGGGCCAGGCCGACGTCACCGCCCATGTCGATTTCCAGGCGCTGGCGCGCGCGGCCGAGGATGTCGGCGCGCGCGTGCATGGGCCGGTGACGCAAGGTGACTTCCTCAAGCGGATCGGCATCGACACCCGCGCCGCCGCCCTGATGCAGAAAGCTGCGCCCGACGTCGCCACCGACATTTCAGTGGCGCTCAAGCGCCTGACCGATACCGGGCGTGGCGGCATGGGCTCGATGTTCAAGGTGCTCGGCATCTCCGAGCCGCGGCTGACGGGCCTTGCCGGCCTCAGCGATCTCGAACAGGCAGGAGAGGCCTCATGACGATCGCTTCGTCGCTGCTGTCGGCAGTGCCCGGCCTCCGCCATGCCTTCTTCACCCGCGAAGGCGGCGTCTCCGGCGGGATCTATTCCGCGCTGAACGGCGGGCTCGGCTCCAACGACGACCAGGCCCTGGTCGCCGAGAACCGGCGCCGCATGGCCGAGCATGTCGGCGTCGCGCCGGAGCGCTTCATCAGCCTGCACCAGATCCATTCGCCCGACGTGCTCATTGCCGAGGCACCGTGGCCGAGCGGGCCGCGGCCGAAAGGCGATGCGCTGGTGACGAAGACGCCGGGCATCGCGCTCGGCGTCTCCACCGCCGATTGCGGGCCGGTGCTGTTCGTCGATCCCCAGGCACGCGTGATCGGCGGTGCGCATGCCGGCTGGAAGGGCGCGCTGACAGGCGTGCTGGAAGCGACCATCGCGGCGATGGAGAAGCTCGGCGCCACGCGCGGCGGCATCATCGCCGCGATCGGCCCCTTGATCCGCCAGGACAGCTACGAGGTCGGCAACGAGTTCGTCGCGCGCTTCATCGAGGCGGATGCGGAGAACGCTGTGTTCTTCATCCCGTCGGTACGCGAGGGCCACGCGATGTTCGACCTCGCCGGCTTCATCCGCAAGCGTCTGGAGGCCGCCGGCATCCTGATGATCGACGACCTCGGTCTCGACACCTACGCCGACGAGCGCTTCTTCAGCTATCGCCGCTCGGTGCATCGCAAGGAGCCGGATTACGGCCGCCACGTTCACGCGATTGCGCTGGAAGCGTGAACACACGGGCAACTCCGTGTTTTTCCGGGGCGATGCCCCGACACGATGACAGTGGCCTGTGTCGCGCCTGCCCTAGACCTTAATCGATTTTAACGATATCGCTGCCCTCCATAATGAGGGACGCGTCATTCATCTTCCGCCGCGCGGGTTCGCGCGTGCTGGCGGTCATGCTGCTGGCGGCAGCGGCCGCGCTTGGCGGCTGCGCCGGGGGTGGCGGCAGTGTCGCCAATTCCTATGCGATGGCGCCGAGCGCCGGCAGCGGGGCGACCGTTGCCTTCGAATCGATTGACGGCCCACCGCCGCAAGTGTTCGACCGCATGGTCGGCGTGCTCGACAGCGAATCCAAGCTGCGCAGCCTGTCCGTGGTCTCCCGCGAGGGCACGGCTGCCTATCGCGTGCGCAGCTACCTCTCCGCCCAGGTGGTGCGCGGCAAGACCGTGATCGCCTGGGTCTGGGACGTCTACGACGCCAACCAGCAGCGCGCGCTACGCCTCTCCGGCGAGGAACCGACCTCGGCCAAGGCTGGTCGCGACGCCTGGGCTGCTGCCGACGACCTCGTGCTGCGGAAGATCGCCCAGGCCGGATTCAGCGGACTTTCCAACATGATCAACGGAGCGCCGGATGCACCAGGCGCGGCTCCGGCGTTGCGGGGACCGGCAGTGGCAAGCGTCGTCAAGGACGCGCCCGCGCCTAACATGCCGGCCTCTGCGCTCGGCTATGCCGAGCAATAACCCCCGCTAAACCACGGCCGCAACTTGCGGCCAAGCCGTTGGCCCGACTCAGGATTTTCAAAGGGAAAACGTATCATCCCGGGTTGCCATTGCGGCCTTCCGCCTGATATTTCCTCGCCCGTCGTAACCGTGCTGCCAGCGGGTATTTTCTGATGTTGAAGGTCGTATCCAGCAAAGCGCGGGAGGAAGCGTCCATGTCGGCCAAAAACGGCTCCATCAAGCTCGTCGCCGGCAACTCCAATCCGGCCCTCGCCCAGGCGATCGCGCAAGGCCTCGACCTGCCGCTGACCAAGGCGGTGGTGCGGCGCTTCGCCGACATGGAGATCTTCGTCGAGATCCAGGAGAACGTCCGCGGCTCGGATGCCTTCGTCATCCAGTCGACCTCGTACCCCGCCAACGACCATCTGATGGAATTGCTCATCATCACCGACGCGCTGCGCCGCTCCTCGGCGCGCCGCATCACCGCGGTGCTGCCCTATTTCGGCTACGCCAGGCAGGACCGTAAGTCCGGTTCGCGCACGCCGATCTCGGCCAAGCTCGTCGCCAACATGATCACGCAGGCCGGCGTCGACCGCGTCATGACCCTCGACCTGCATGCCGGCCAGATCCAGGGCTTCTTCGACATTCCGACCGACAACCTCTTCGCCGCGCCGCTGATGGTGCGCGACATCAAGGACAAGTTCGACCTGACCAAGACGATGGTGGTCTCGCCCGACGTCGGCGGCGTCGCCCGCGCGCGCGGCCTCGCCAAGCGCATCAACACCCCGCTCGCCATCGTCGACAAGCGCCGCGAGCGCCCGGGTGAATCCGAGGTCATGAACGTGATCGGCGACGTCTCCGGCCACACCTGCATCCTCGTCGACGACATCGTCGATTCCGGCGGCACGCTGGTGAATGCGGCCGATGCGCTGCTCGCCAAGGGCGCCAAGGACGTCTACGCCTACATCACCCACGGCGTGCTCTCCGGCGGCGCCGCCGCCCGCATCGCCGGCTCCAGGCTGAAGGAGCTGGTGATCACCGACTCCATCCTGCCGACCGAGGCGGTGACCAAGGCGCCGAACATCCGCACGCTGCCAATCGCCAGCCTGATCTCGGACGCGATCGCGCGCACGGCGGCGGAAGAATCGGTGTCGAGCCTGTTCGACTGATTTTTTTGCGGCCGTCATTCCGGACGCCTGGAGGGAGGCCAACCGGGAATCCATCTTCCGGTCCGCGTAGATCGATGGATCCCGGCACGTGCTACGCACGCCCCGGAACGACGACCATCCCGCAACGCCACGGTCCCCGCATCACAGCCCCCGCGGGTTGTTGCCGTCGGCGACCCATGACATCATCCAGATACCGAGTCATCTCTGCCCTCTGGATGCCTGATGCCACGCCGGAAATTTGCTTGGGAGAAGCTGTCGGATGACGAGTTGCTCAAGCAACGCCTCCGCAGCCTGAGGGTTACGGTCGAAGGCACCTGGCTCGAGGACTGCGTCGGCACGCTCTACGAGGAACTCGAAGAGCGCGGCATCCGGCTGCGGCCGCACACATGGATCTCGAGCGAATGGTTCAGTCCGGGCGACGTGCCCGGCATCGCCATCCCCTTCTATCTCGCCCATCCGCGCCTGATGAAGCTCGAGAAGAAGATGATGTTCGACGTCGAGGGCGGAACCTGGCGCGAGTGCATGGCCATCCTCCGTCACGAGGCCGGGCATGCCTTGCAGCATGGTTACCAGCTGCAGCGGCGGCGGCGCTGGCAGCAGCTGTTCGGCCCATCGTCGAAGCACTACCCGCGCTACTACCGGCCCAATCCCGCCAGCCGGCGTTACGTTCAACACCTTCGGCTCTGGTACGCACAGAGCCATCCGGACGAAGATTTCGCCGAAACCTTTGCGGTGTGGCTACGGCCGCGCTCGAACTGGCGAACGCGATATGCCGGCTGGCCGGCGCTGAAGAAGCTCGAATATGTCGACGAGCTGATGAGCGAGATCGCTGGAAAGCGGCCGTCGATCACGACGCGGGAGCGCGTCGATCCGCTGGGTCGGCTCAGCCAGACACTCGAAGAGCACTACAAGAAAAAGCAGGCGTTCTACGCGTTCACGCCACCAAAGACCTACGACCGCGACCTCTCCCGGCTGTTTTCAGCCGACCCGCGGCACCATCGGTCAACGCCGGCCTCGACCCTGATCAGGCGGCACCGCGCCCAGATCAGGCAATTGGTCGCGCGCTGGACGGGCGAGAACCAGCTCACGCTCGATGCCGTGCTTGACGAGATGATCTCCCGCTGCCGCGATCTCGATTTGCGTGCCGTGGGCCCCGAACAGAAGCTCGTTCTCGATTTCATTGTCCTCGTGACCGCCAAGACGATGCACGCGCTGTTTGGCCCGTCTCGGCGCAAATGGATCGCGCTATGAGACGCCTCCGTATTCTCGTGCTGATGCATCCGGACTTCCTGCCGCCGGACTCCTCCGACGGATACACGCCGCAGGAGATCAACATCTGGAAAACGGAATACGACGTCGTCAGCACCTTGCGTGCGGCCGGCCACGAGGTGCGCCCGCTCGGTGCGCAGGAGGAAATCAGACCGATCCGCGAAGCGATCGAGGAGTTCAAGCCGCACGTGGTTTTCACGCTGCTGGAGGAGTTCCACTACAACGTCGCCTACGACCAGCACATCGCCAGCTATCTCGAGCTGATGAAGGTGCCCTAC
Source organism: Bradyrhizobium sp. USDA 372 (assembly GCF_053629095.1). Taxonomy (NCBI): domain Bacteria; kingdom Pseudomonadati; phylum Pseudomonadota; class Alphaproteobacteria; order Hyphomicrobiales; family Nitrobacteraceae; genus Bradyrhizobium; species Bradyrhizobium sp. USDA 372. The sequence continues at coordinate 2,945,408 of NZ_JBRJHR010000001.1, forward strand.
ACCGGTTGCAACCCGCGTGGCCTGATCCTGGCGCGCGGCAAGGATCTGTCCAAGACGCTCGCGCATCACCGCCGTATCGCGGCGCCCGCCTTCGCCGTCTTCCCGATGCGCCGCAAGGTGAAACGGCCAAAACATCTTGCGCTGCCGCTGATCGTCAAGGCGCTGAACATGGACGGGTCCTTTGGCATATCGCAGGCCTCGATCGTCGATACCGACGAGAAGCTGGCGGAACGGGTCGCCTTCATCCATGAGCGCGTGGAGACCGCCGCCATCGCCGAGCAGTTCATCGAGGGTCGTGAGCTCTATGTCGGCGTGCTCGGCAACAACCGGCTGCGCGTCCTGCCGGTCTGGGAATTGAAGTTCGGCAGCATGGGCGGGCGCAGGTCACGCCACATCGCCACCGAAAAAGCCAAGCACGACACCGAGTACCAGGAACGCGTCGGCATCGTCGACGGGCCGGCGAATGACCTTGCGCCCGAAGTCACCGCACGCATCCAGCGTGCCGCGAAACGCATCTACCGGACGCTCGGCCTCGACGGTTACGCGCGCATCGATTTTCGTCTCGCCGCCGACGGCACGCCGTATTTCATCGAAGCGAATCCCAACCCGGAGATCGCCAAGAGCCAGGAATTCGCCACCGCGGCTCAGCACGACGGGCTGAACTATGGAGATCTTCTGCGTCGCATCCTGACGCTTGGGATCACCCGAGCCAAGGCGGGTGTGTCGCTGGGGTGACGAGAGGCGATCGCATCGCAGGGTGGGCAAAGGCTCAAAGCGTTGTGCCCACCCTTTTGTCTCGCGAGAAGAGGTGGGCACGCTTGCGCTTTGCCCACCCTTGTATTAGCGCGCCGGGTTAGGATGGCCCCGTTCCGTGAGGAATGGCCCAGCCCGGGTGGCCGCCCGAGCTGGGCCGCCGATCGATCGGATCGATGCCCACCGAAGCCTTGAAGGGCTGCGTTTCGTAGCAAGATCGCGGTCGGCACTTCATCGGGACCCGCATGGTTGAACGAACTTCAGGTTCGCATTCACAAGGGAGGGTCGAGGAAGATGGCCAAGCGTATCACGATCTGTGCCGGGATCGATACCGGCAAACATAAGCTCGACGTGGCGGTCGACGGCAGCTCGGAGCAATGGCAGGTCGACAACACGGTAGAAGGCCACCAGGCGCTGGTGGAGTGGCTGAAGCGCCGCAAGGTCAAGCGGATAGGGATCGAGGCCAGTGGAGGCTACGAGCAGGCGGTGGTCGCCGAGCTGCGGCGCAAGCGGTTCGTCGTCATCCTGTTTCAGCCGAAGCAGGTCTGTGCCTATGCCACGTTCCATCAGCTGCTGGCCAAGAACGACAAGATCGACGCGGCGCTGATCGCGATGTGCACTGCTGCGGTCAAGACGATCCATCCCGCTCCGGATCCGCGCCTGCAGCCCTTTGCCGAGCATCTGACGATGATCGACCAGATCACGGAGGACATCGCAAGACTGAAGAACCGGCTCGAGAGTTGCCGCGACACGCGGATTCAAGGGATTTGGAAGGCGCAGATCGCGCTCCTGGCCAAGTCCAAACGAGCCGAACTCAAAGCGCTGCTGGCGGCGATCCGCCAGCACCCTGATCTGGCCGCACGGCTCGATCTGATCTATAGCGTCGCCGGCTGCGGCCTGCCGACCGCCGTTGCCGTCCTGGTCAGGATGCCCGAGGTCGGCAACATCACGCGCGGGCCCGCTGCAGCTCTCGGCGGGCTGGCGCCTTATGACGACGACAGCGGCAATCACGCCGGCGCCCGTCACATCGAGGGTGGCCGCGAACGCCTGCGCCGGGCGCTCTACAACGCGGCTCTCGCGGCATCCTTCCGCTGGAATCCGCAGCTCAAGGCTCTGTACGCCCGCCTGATCGCAGCCGGCAAACGCCACAAATGCGCGCGCATCGCCTGCGCCAGAAAGCTGCTCGTCACCATCAACGCCGTCGTCGCCCGCGGAACTCCCTGGGTGGCCGAGGTGCCTCAACGCGCCAAGCTGCCCGCCGTCTGACCGCGTTTCTTTGTTCGATCAGGCGACCGTTTCTTCGTCCCGACCTGCCGCCACAACGACGCCGCGCGCAGCGGCCGTCAAGGCTGGCCGTCGCTCTGCTCTCGCCTCACACCCGCTGCTGAAAGGCCACGCCTTGACGGTCGCAAGCGCGGCGTCATGCTCAAGGCAATCGGGCGCCGCTTTAATGGTTGCTACGGCAGTGTGCCTACCCCACGATCCCCGCGGCGACCTGGCCGCGCAGGCGCTCCAGGCCGTGCAACGTCTCCGCGCAGGCGGTCGCGACCTCGACACCCTTGATCGCAAAGTGCTTGCGGAAGAAGTCGTAATGCACCTCGGTCTCGTGGAATTGCTGCGGCGTCAGCACGGCCGAGAACACCGGCACCTCGGTGCGCAGCTGCACGTCCATCAGCGCCTTGATCACGGTGTCGGCGACGAATTCGTGCCGGTAGATGCCGCCATCGACGACGAGGCCGGCCGCGACGATCGCGGTGTAGCGCCGCGTCTTGGCGAGGACCTGCGCGTGCAGCGGGATCTCGAACGAGCCCGGCACCTCGAACAGGTCGACATGGGTGAGGTGACGGGCTTCCGCCTCCTTCATGAAGGCGATGCGGGCTTCCGCGACCACGTCGCGGTGCCAGCAGGCCTGCACGAAGGCCACCCGCTGCGGTTTGGCGAAGCGCGGATGCGCAGGTGCCGGGTCCACGGGAACCGGCGGCGGCGTTTGGGACGTTTCGGTTTGGGGATCTTGCAGCATCTGATTCATGGCTTTCCTCGGTTTAAGGACCAGAATCAGGGCACACGGAACGACAAACAGCCGCATCGTCTCGATGCGTCTGCCAGCGACCGTTCTCTTTCATCCGGACTTTAACCGTCGGCTTCGGAGTTGCACCGAATCTGCTGACCCTTCCCTTCGGGATAACCCCTCGCGGAAGGCGCTCGCGGGCTTGGGCCTTTCGGCCCTTACCGCCGGTGGGGACTTTCACCCCGCCCTGAGAACATCGGCCGTCCGGGATGAACGGCCTGGTCGGAAATATGCCGCCGGCGGGCAGTCGCGGCAAGCGTGTTCCGCATGGGCAAAGCGCATGGTCCCATGCCCGGACGGCGGCCCAGCCCTCGCCCGGCGGAATTTGCGGCGAGCGCTTTTGCGGAATCCGATTCCGGTTTGTTCTCGTCCGTTAAGAATTGTGGCGGAGATGAGCTGTGGACGAACGAGTCCTGGCTTGTGGACGGACTCGCGACCCCGTTGCGCAGATTCCGCAAATCACATCACTTGATCCGCGACAGGCCCGCGCTGATCCGAGGGATCGCAACAGCGACTCCGAGGAGATTGCATAGGCTAATCCGAGGGGACGCCGTAGCGACGTTTAGGGAGCGCGTGCCGGGCCCAACCGCGTGCGTATCAAAGACAACAAGAAGGCAAGAGGTCGAGACGGCATGTCCCTGCTCGAAGGCACTATCGATTCCAGAAACCATCCGCTCGCGGTGGTCGAGGACATCGCCGCCAGCAACAACTGGCCGTTCGAACGCTCCGGCGAAGACGAACTCACGATTGTCTCCAAGGGACAATGGACCGACTACCAGCTCTCCTTCACCTGGATGGGCGAGATCGAGGCGCTGCATCTGGCCTGCGCCTTCGACATGAAGATTCCGCCCGCGCGCCGCGGCGAGGTGCAGCGGCTCGTCGCCGCCGTGAACGAGCAGCTGTGGGTCGGCCATTTCGACCTGTGGACCAACACCGGCATGGTGATGCACCGCCAGGCCCTGGTGCTGCCGGGCGGCCTCACCGCTTCGCCCGCGCAATGCGAAGTCATGCTCGCCGGCGCCATCCATGCCTGCGAGCGCTACTTCCCCGCGTTCCAGTTCGTGGTGTGGGCCGGCAAGACCACCGCGCAGGCCATGGACGCGGCGATGTTCGACACGGTCGGCGAGGCGTAGGGCTCGCCTCGCCCTCCGCCGTCGTCCCGGACGAGCGAAGCGAAGATCCGGGACCCATACCGTGATTCATCTTGTGGCACGCGGCTTGTTGCCAACACCTTGATCCATTAGAACCGGTCGTGGTTATGCGACGAGCGCAAACGCTCGCGCGGGGGTCCCTGCGTTCGCAGGGACGACACCTTTGCTTGGGTGATCACAGTGGCAACCAACAATCCTCTCCAGAACATCGCCGGCACCATCCTGCTCGCCGGCGCCGGCAAGATGGGCGGCGCGATGCTGACCGGATGGCTTTCGGGCGGGCTCGATCCGCGCCGCGTCGCTTTGATCGAGCCGCACATGGCGCCCGAGATCTCTGCGCTGGCCGCCAAGGGCGTCGTTCTCAATCCTGATGTGAAGACCTTGGGAGCGGTCGAGACGCTGGTCGTGGCGGTGAAGCCGCAAATGTTCCGCGAGGCTGGCGCCAAGCTGAAGCCGTTCGTCTCGGACAAGACCTCGGTGGTCTCGATCATGGCGGGCACCACGATCGCCTCGCTCCAGGCGGTCTGCGGCGGCGCCGTGGTGCGCGCGATGCCGAACACGCCGGCCGCAATCGGCCGCGGCATCACCGTCGCGGTCGCGGCGAACGACGTCAGCGCCGCGCAGCGCGCGATAGCGGATGCGTTGCTGCGCGCCACCGGCTCGGTCGAATGGGTCGAGGACGAAGGCTTGATGGATGCGGTCACCGCGGTGTCCGGCTCGGGCCCGGCCTATGTGTTCCTGCTCGCCGAAGAGCTCGCTCGCGCCGGCGTCGAAGCGGGATTGCCCGAAGCGCTCGCGACCAAGCTCGCCCGCGAGACCGTCGCCGGCTCCGGCGAGCTGCTCAACCAGTCGGAGCTGCCCCCTGCCACCTTGCGCCAGAACGTCACCTCGCCCGGCGGCACGACGGCCGCAGCGCTCGGCGTGCTGATGGGCGAGCCGGGCCTGCGCGATCTCATGATCCGCGCCATCGCGGCGGCGACGCAGCGGTCGAAGGAGCTGGCGAAGTAGGAAGCTGCGGTAGTGCCGTAGGGTGGGCAAAGCGCCGTGCCCACCACCTTTATACGAGTCTGAGGAGTGATGGTGGGCACGGCGCTTTGCGCCTTTGCCCACCCTACGATTTCGTGCCCGCGGCTAGCCGCTTGTTGAACATCTCGACATTCACCAGCCCGCGCGCGTGGCGGCCTTCGCCGAGCTTGCGCGTGCCCTCGAACGCCTCGACCTCGAAGCGGATGACGCGGCGCTCGACCGCGACCACCTTTGCGGTGGTCCGCACCGTCGCGCCGACCAGCGCGGCGGCAAGATGACGGATGTCGACCTCGGTACCGACAGTGACCCAGCCCGGCTGCAGCGCGGCGCGGATCGCATCGCCCGATGTCATCTCCATCTCCAGGATCATCATCGGCGTCGCATAGACAAATGGCATGCCGGACACGAAATGCCCGACCGTGCGCTCCACCGGAACCACCAGCGTGCGCTCGGCGCTCATGCCTGTTGTGATGAAGTCGCGTGCGTCCATGGTGCTTGCTCGCCATTCCGGGACGCAGCGCGCCCCGGAATGACGCTAACGTGTCACTTCTTCGCTGCTGCCGCGCGCTCCACGAAGGTCTTGCCGCCCTTCATCTTGTGGCGGAGCGGGGCTTCGTTGATCTGGATGACGACGGCATCGGCATCGACGCCGAGATTCTTCACCAGCGCCTGGGTGATGTCGCGCATCATGCCGGCCTTCTGCTCGTCGGTACGGCCTTCGGCCATGCTGATGGTGATCTCAGGCATTTTTCTCTCCCTGCTGCTCTGCTGCTGCCGTCATGGCCGGGCTTGTCCCGGCCATCCACGTTCTTTTCCATCAAACAAGACGTGGATGCCCGGGACAAGCCCGGGCATGACGACCTGCCGGAATAGCTATCCCCACTTCACGTCATGGCGGGCCAGGACTTCGCGCACCTTGGCGACGAGATCGGCTTCGCTGCATGAGAATTGTGCCGGCCGGGTCTCGCGCCATTCCTGGTTGGAGGCGATCGCGGCGGCCGCCTTGGCGCCTTCGATCAGATCCTTGACCTGCACTTCGCCACGCGCCTTTTCATCCGAGCCCTGGATGATGACGCAAGGTGAGTTGCGGCGGTCGGCATATTTGAGCTGGTTGCCCATGTTCTTGGGATTGCCCAGATAGAGTTCGGCGCGGACGCCGGCACCTCGCAAGCTCGCGACCATCTTCTGATAGTCGGCGACGCGGTCGCGGTCGAACACGGTGACGACGACGGGTCCGAATTCGGGCCGCGTGTCGAGCTTGCCGAGCAGCGTCAGCGCCGCCTGCAGCCGCGACACGCCGATCGAGAAGCCGGTTGCCGGCACCGGCTCGCCGCGGAAGCGCGAGACCAGGCCGTCATAGCGGCCACCGCCTCCGACGGAGCCGAAGCGCACCGGGCGGCCCTTCTCGTCCTTGGTGTCGAGCAGCAGCTCGACCTCGTAGACGGGGCCGGTGTAATATTCGAGGCCGCGCACGACGGACGGATCGATGCGGATTTGATCGACCCCATATCCGGACTTGCGAAACAAGGCTCGCATGTACTCAAGCTCTGCCCACCCCTCCATGCACAGAGTCGAGCCTGCGTAAAATGATCCCTGTTCCGGAATCATAAAGGCGTCTTGATCAATGTTTTGAGGCGCCAAGAACTCACTGCCCTTGCCTGCCGCCAAATCGTTGGAGGTCTTAACAGCCATCTCGACAAATTCACTTAGTCGGGAAATTTGCTGCTCATCAAGTTCGGCCCCCTTTGTAAAGTCCCCGCTCTCGTCTTTGCGTCCGCTTCCCAGCAACTGCTTGACGCCTTCGACGCCCAAACGATCCAACTTATCGATCGCTCTCAGTACCACTAGGCGTTTCCCCGCGTTGGCCTCTCCTGCAAGCCCTACGACCTCCAGCACACCATCGAGCACCTTGCGGTTGTTCACTTTAACAACGAACTGCCCTTCAAGCCCGAGCGCCTTCATCGTATCGGCCGCCATCATGCACATCTCGGCGTCCGACGCAGGTGTGGGTGCCCCCACCGTGTCGGCATCGAACTGCATGAACTGGCGGAAGCGGCCGGGGCCGGGCTTCTCGTTGCGGAAGACATAGCCGACGCGGTAGCTGCGATAGGGCAGCACCAGACCGTCGGTGCCGTAGCGCTCACCGACATAGCGGGCGAGCGGCGCGGTGAGATCGTAGCGCAGGCTGATCCATTGCTCGTCGTCGTCCTGGAACGAGAACACGCCCTCGTTCGGGCGGTCCTGGTCGGGCAGGAATTTGCCGAGCGCATCGGTGTATTCCATCGCCGGCGTCTCCACCGGCTCGAAACCGTAGAGCTCGTAGACGGCGCGGATCTTCTCGACCATCTCGCGCGTCGCCCGGATCGCTGAGGGATCGCGATCCTCGAGCCCGCGCGGCAGACGCGCCTTCAGCTTCTGGGGTTTTTTGGGTTTCTCGGCCATGCGCGGCGTTTACCAGCCGCGGCGCGGGGCGGCAACCGGGGGCTTTTACCCTCTCCCCTTGCGGGAGAGGGTGGCTCGCCGCGAAGCGGCGAGACGGGTGAGGGGTCTCTATCCACAAACGCCATGCTGAGTTCGCGGAAACAACCCCTCATCCGGCGCTTCGCGCCACCTTCTCCCGCAAGGGGAGAAGGAAGAAGGTCATTCTACGGCTGCTCCATCCGCGCCCGGAGCGCGTCGGCGTCGGCTTTCGGCATGGATTTGAGCAGCGGCTTGATGGTTTCGCCCCCGACGATCTTGCCGTTGCGCATGAACATCCAGTCCGAGATGTCGGCCTCGGTGAACTTGACCGCGTCGCCTGCGTGTTTGCCCGGCAGATCGCGCGGCTCGTTGGCGAACAGACCCGAATATGTCCCGCCGGGCTGCTTCTTCAGTTCGCCGATCCAGACGTGCTCGCCGCCCCTGCGGGTCGTAAAGTGTACCTTCAGGGCGTGTCCGGTCTCGGACGGCTTTGGCGATTCATAGGAAGTCCAGAAGGTGGGGAGCGTGGCGCGGGCTCGCGCGATCGCCGCATTCATCTCGGGATCGCCGGTGCGCACGTCGACGATCGGCGAGCGGTCCTGCGCTGCGACCTCGCCCGTCGGGCCGATGGTCAGGATGCCGAAAACGGAAGCGCCGGTGATGGCGGCGAGTACGACCCATTTCATGGGTTGGGAGAGTTTCATTGCCATGATCGCGATGTCCAGGATGCTTGTTGTGTCCTGGCTTTGTCGCGTAGTTGTGGCGAGGAGTTCATAGCGCAAAAGTCCACAAACCTTGCGCTTTTCCCCTCTCCCCTTGTGGGAGAGGGTGGATCGCCGCGATAGCGGCGAGACGGGTGAGGGGTTTTATCCGCAAATGCAGATTTGGCTGCGTGGAGAGAGACCCCTCATCCGGCACGCTTCGCGTGCCACCTTCTCCCACAAGGGGAGAAGGAAGAGCGCAGCGAATATTCCAGTTCAAAACACCTTGCGGATCCAGTTGTGCGGATCGTTGGTGCGGCCGTACTGGATGTCGACGAGCTGCTTGCGCAAGCCCATGGCGACGGGGCCGGCCGCACCGCCCGAGATCTCGAAGTCGCCGCTGACCGAACGCACCTTGCCGATCGGCGAGATCACGGCGGCGGTGCCGCAGGCGAACGCTTCCTTGAGCCTGCCTGAGGCCGCATCCTTGCGCCACTGATCGAGCGAATAAGGCTCCTCGCGCACCGTCTTGCCCGCATCCCGGGCGAGCGCGATGATGGAGTCGCGGGTGATGCCGGGCAGAATGGTGCCGAGCGGCGGCGTCGAGAGCGAGCCGTCGTCGAACACGAAGAACACGTTCATGCCGCCGAGCTCCTCGATGTAGCGGCGCTCCACCGCATCGAGGAAGACGACCTGGTCACAGCCATGCTGGATCGCCTCGGCCTGGGCGCGCAGGCTCGCGGCATAATTGCCGCCGCATTTCACTGCGCCGGTGCCGCCGATCGCGGCGCGCGTGTAGTTTTCCGACACCCAGATCGAGACCGGCGCAGGCCCACCCTTGAAGTAGGAGCCGACCGGCGAGGCGATCACCGCGAAAATGTATTCGGACGACGGCTTGACGCCGAGGAAGGTCTCGCTCGCGATCATGAACGGGCGCAAGTAAAGGCTGCCCTCGCCGCCCGGCATCCAGGCGCGGTCGATGCGCACGACCTGCTCGACCGCCTCGATGAAGACGTCTTCCGGCAGCTGCGCCATCGCCATGCGATCGGCCGAGTCCTTGAAGCGCCGCGCATTGGCGTCGGGGCGGAACAGGTTCACGCCGCCGTCGTCGCGCTTGTAGGCCTTCAGGCCTTCGAAGATCTCCTGGGCGTAGTGCAGGACCGCGCCGGCGGGATCGAGCTGGAAGTTGGCGCGCGCCTCGATCTTCGCCTCGTACCAGCCGCCCTTGGCCTGGTTGTAGCGGACGATGGCCATGTGATCGGTGAACACCCGCCCGAAGCCGGGATCCACCAGCTTGGCGACACGGTCCTTCTCAGGCGTCGGATTGGATGCGGGCTGGATGTCGAATGTCATGCTCATGTCCTTGCCTCCCGCTGCCGGTGGCGGCGCTGTTTCTCGCGCCCGCCTGCCCGTTCGGGCCCGGCTGGCTTGATTGGGTTTCTGGCCGGACCGCCACCAGCCATGTTACGGCCGGTTTCCGCGGCCAGCATGTCCCCGAGGACATGCTTTTGCGGAAGGCGGAAGTCCAGTATGTTTTGCCGAAATGCCGCTCGACAATCGCACGGTAGATCTGCTTCGGCCGTCGCCGCCTGTCCGGCTATCTCCGGCCGTCCTGCTCCGATGCCACCCGGCGCGAAACGATCTAAAGTTTCGTGTGGGTCGATCCTTTTGTAACATTGAACCCAAGATACGTCAATATGCCTGACATAAATTTCGCGACTCCCCCTCAAGATGCCGCCGGGACCAAGCCGGCCGCAGGCGACGGAGGCAATTTGCGCTGGGATATCATCGAGCTGCTGTTCTTCGCCTATCGCGATTTCGTCGGCGATCCCGACCAGGAGCTGGAGGCATTCGGCTTTGGCCGGGCCCATCACCGGGTCATGCACTTCGTCTACCGCTATCCCGGGCTGAAGGTCGCCGATCTGCTCGACGTCCTGCGCATCACAAAGCAGTCGCTCGGCCGGGTGCTGAAGCAGCTCCTGGACGAGGGCTATATCGTGCAGAAGACCGGCGACAATGACCGTCGCCAGCGCCTGCTCTACGCGACACCGAAGGGCGAGGCGCTGGTGCAGAAGCTCGCCGGACTGCAGACCACGCGGATCACCAGGGCGCTCGCCGAGATGGGGCCCCAGGATGCCGAGACGGTCAAGCGCTTCCTGCGCGCGATGATCGACCGCGACGATCCGGACAAGGTGCTCGAGACGATCTTCGCTTCCGTCAACCAAGACGCCAAGGAGTGACCGTGCCGCTCGCTGCCACGATCGCCCGCCCGCCGGTGCAACCGGCCGATGATGCCCCGCATCTCTTGCTGGTCGATGACGACCGCCGCATCCGCGACCTGCTCTCGCGCTTTCTTGCGAGTGAAGGCTACCGCGTCACCACCGCGGCGAGCGCCGGCGATGCGCGCTCGAAGCTCATGGGCCTGCATTTCGATCTCCTGATCCTGGACGTCATGATGCCCGGCGAGACCGGCTTCGACCTCGCCCGCTTCATTCGCACCTCATCGTCGGTGCCGATCGTGATGCTGACGGCTCGCCACGAGGCGGAAGCCCGCATCGAGGGCTTGCAGATCGGTGCCGACGATTACGTGGCAAAGCCGTTCGAGCCGCGCGAGCTGGCGCTGCGCATCAACAACATCCTCAAGCGCGCCGCGCCGCCGCCGCAGGCCACGGCCGTCGAGAAGATCGCGTTCGGCCCCTATGTCTACCATCTCGAACGTGGCGAATTGCGGCAGGGCGAGGAGGTCATCCACCTCACCGACCGCGAGCGCGAGATGCTGCGGATTCTCGCCGAGACGCCGGGCGAGACCGTGCCGCGCAGCGCGCTGACCGGCAACGGCAGCGTCAATGAGCGCGCCGTCGACGTGCAGATCAACCGCCTGCGGCGCAAGATCGAAACCGATCCTGCCAATCCGCTGTTCCTGCAGGCGGTGCGCGGCATCGGCTACCGGCTGGTGGCCTCGCCATAAACCAGTGAAGCGCGCCAGATGAGCACGATCGATACCGGCCTGACGCTTCTGAAGAGCGCCGCCGGCCGCGTCTCCGCCGCTAATGGCTGGATGGGCAACGCGTTCAAGGGCTGGATGCCGACCGGCCTCTACGCCCGCGCGCTCCTCATCATGATCGTGCCGATGGTGGTGCTGCAATCGGTCGTCGCCTTCGTGTTCATGGAGCGGCACTGGAACACGGTGACGCGCCGCCTGTCGGCCGCGGTGGTGCAGGACATCGCCGCACTCATCGACGTCTACAAGGGCTATCCGCAGGACAAGGACCGCAACGAGATCCGCCGCATCGCGCAGCAGCGGCTCGGTTTGGTCGTCGATTTCCTGCCCGCCGGCGACATGCCGCCGCCGGGACCAAAACCGTTCTTCTCGCTGCTCGACCAGACGCTGTCGGTGCAGCTCGGCCGCCAGATCGGGCGATCGTTCTGGATCGATACGGTCGGCCGCTCCAACTTGGTCGAGATCCGCATCCAGCTCGACGATGCCGTGATGCGCGTGTTCGCGCAGCGCAGCGCCGCCTATGCCTCGAACTCGGAGATTTTCCTGTTCTGGATGGTCGGCACGTCCTCGATCCTGTTGATCGTGGCGGTGTTATTCCTGCGCAACCAGATCAAGCCGATCCTGCGGCTTGCCGATGCCGCCGAGAGTTTCGGCAAGGGCCGCGAGGCGCCGAACTTCAGACCGCGCGGCGCGCGCGAGGTGCGGCGTGCGGCCGTCGCCTTCCTCGAAATGAAGTCGCGCATCGAGCGCACGATGGAGCAGCGCACCGCGATGCTCGCCGGCGTCAGCCACGATCTGCGCACCATCCTGACCCGCTTCAAGCTCGAGCTGGCACTGATCGGCGACAATCCCGAGCTCGAGGGCATGCGCAAGGACGTCGACGAGATGTCGATGATGCTGGAGGATTACCTCGCGTTTGCGCGCGGCGATTCCGGCGAGCAGTCGCAGCCGACCGACATGGCGCAGGCGCTCGAGGAGCTGCGCAGCGATGCCGAACGCCACGGCCATACCGCGACCGTCGCGTTCAACGGTCTGCCCGTGGTGACGGTGAAGCCGGCCTCGTTCAAGCGCTGCCTCGCCAACCTCGTCACCAACGCAGCGCGCTACGGCAAGAACATCGCCATCACCGGCCAGCGCGATCACCGTTATTTGACGGTCACCGTCGATGACGACGGTCCGGGCATTCCCGCGCACTTGCGCGAAGAGGTGTTCAAGCCGTTCCTGCGGCTGGACAACGCCCGCAACCAGGACGAAGGCGGCACCGGCCTGGGGCTCGCGATCGCCCGCGACATCGCCCGCTCGCATGGCGGCGACATCACGCTGGGTGACAGCCCGATGGGGGGATTGAGGGCGAGCGTGCGGATTCCGGTGTAGGCTTTCTTACCTCTCCCCGCTTGCGGGGAGAGGTCGAATGCGATCGCAGATCGAATTCGGGTGAGGGGGTACCGGTCTCACAAAAATCTCGTTCGCGGAGAGAGGCCCCTCACCCCAACCCTCTCTCCGTAAGAACGGGGCGAGGGAGCGCTCCGTCCGCGCGCGCCGAGCACGCCTACTTCGGCAGCAGCGCCTTCAGCTTGTCCATGTCGCGCGTGTTCATCTTGAAGCCGCCGGGCATGACGATGTCGCCGGGCTTCTGATCCGGCTTGCAGGCCCCGAGCCACTTGGCTTGCAGCGTCGTGGTGCTATCGCGCCCGGCCGTGCCGGCGACGCCGCCTTGCGCATGCGAGGTCGTCTTCACCGTGTAGGCCGAGTTGAAATCGCCGGTGATCTCCGCATGCGAGGTCGTGCTGACGCCGGCGACGCTGCACTCGGAATCGCTGACATAGCCGGTCGCAGTCTTCTTGATCTCCTGCTTGGCGCAGATCTGCTTGGCCATCGGGGAGACGTTGTTGCCCATCTCCTTGTCGACGGTCTCGTCGGTGCAGTGCTGCATAGTCATTTCGGGCACCGGCGAGCCTGATGTGACCAGCTTCATCTCCCAAAGACCGGGTTTGCGTACCGGCAGGTCGTCGGCGCTGGCGCCGCCTGCCGACAACGCGAGGCAGAGCGTCGAGCCGAGCAAAGCGAATTTGCGCGTCATGTCGAAGGCTCCCGGCTGAGAGAAGTGCGGCGCTACGACAGCGCCTCAGTAGAGCGTGCGGATCGGCCGATCGGCGGCGCCATAGGGCACCCAGCGGCAGGCGAACGAGATGTAGCCGCCCTCATAGGCCTGCACGCCCAGGAATTTCGCGACCTTGCCGTAGCGGGCGCAGTGATCGACCGCGACCTGACGCGCATCGACCTGGGTCGCCATCGAATAGGCGATGATGCCGCCGGTGTCGTTGCCCTTGAACGGCGGCACCGGAGCAAAGATGTCGGCGCGCGCCGACTGGCTCGCCATCATGCCCGACACAACCAGGCTGGCAAGAAGGCCCGCGGCCGCAATGATTCGCATTCCCGTCACTCCAATTGGCTGGCGCCAGTTTACGGTGCCGGGAGGGGCGTGAAAAGAACCGAACCCTGTTGGCCGCGACATCTTCGCCAAGTCCTGGCGAAGTGTTGCCGCGCTGCACTTGACCTCCCCCAACCTTCGCGGCACCGTCCGACCTTCGCAAGAGCCAGCTGTCCGGATTGACCATGCGCGCCCCCTCCCAGAAATCGCTCCGCTTTGCCGCCGTGCTCGGCCTCATGTTGGGAGCGCTGTCGCTCGGCGAGGCCAGGGCCGCCAATCCGCTCGAGCTGAATTTCTGGCTGAGCGGGCCGCGCTATGACGGCGCCGTGGCCGATTGCGACAGGGCGCTGCCGACGATCGCCACCCAATTCTGGGAAAAGGAAAGCGGGTTCTGGAATTCCCCGTTGAAGATCACCGGCTTCTCCGCCGTTCGCGAGGTCGCGTTCCGCCCCTGGCAGTCCGACAACATTCCGCGCCGCTATTGCACCGCTGACGCCATGCTCACCGACGGCAAGGTACGCAAGGTGCATTTCTCGCTCATTGAGGATGGCGGCTTCGCCGGCTACGGCAACGGCGTCGAGTGGTGCGTGGTCGGCGTCGACCGCAACTGGGCCTACAATCCGGCCTGCCGCGCCGCCAAGCCCTGACCGGAAGCGGCTGATTCGGGCTGATCAGCCGGCCGACGACTGCCGCCCCAATTTTGTTCTTGAAATGTTCCCATTGCCTGCTAGGCTGTGTGCACAGTCTAGTTGAGGGGCGTCGCCATGTTTCACTCCAGATTGCGTTCGTTGTCCCATCTGATGATCTCGCTGATCCTCGCCGCGGGGTTGGCCACCCTCGCCGGCGGTGCGAAGGCGCAGGACAAGCGGCAGAACGCACCCGGCGAGTTCGATTTCTATGTGCTGTCGCTGTCGTGGTCGCCCTCGTTCTGCGAGGAAGCAGCCGAACGCGGCGGCCGGTCCCAGATGCAATGCGGCGGCCGGCCCTACGCGTTCGTGGTGCATGGGCTGTGGCCGCAATACGAGAACGGTTTTCCGGAATACTGCCAGCGGCCGGCGCCGCGCCTGAACCGCAACATCGTCTCCTCGATGCTCGACCTGATGCCGGCGCCGGGCCTGATCTTCAACGAGTGGGACAAGCACGGCACCTGTTCCGGGCTCGAGGGCCGCAGCTATTTCGAGATGATCCGCAAGGCGCGCGCCGCGATCAAGATTCCGACCGAGTATCTCGATCTGTCACAGCCCAAGACCGTCGCGCCGGCGGAGGTCGAGGAGGCCTTCATCAAGGCCAATCCGGGTCTCAGCAATGCCGCCGTCTCGGTCACCTGCAACCGGACACGGCTGTCCGAGGTCCGCATCTGCCTCAGCAAGGACCTGCAATTCCGCGCCTGCGACGAGATCGAGCGCCGCGCCTGCCGCCGCGACCAGGTGACGATGCCGCCGATCAGGGGCGGGTAGGCCCGTCATTGCGAGGAGCCCTTGCGACGAAGCAATCCAGACTGCCTCCGCGGAAAGATTCTGGATTGCTTCGCTGCGCTCGCAATGACAAGGGGATGGGATCGCGCCAGACAACGTAGTCCTATCCCATGAACTACCGCCACGCCTTCCACGCCGGCAGCTTCGCCGATGTCATCAAGCACATCGTGCTGGCGCGCATCCTCACTTATCTGCAGGACAAGCCGGCAGCGTTCCGCGTCATCGACACCCATGCCGGCGCCGGCCTCTACGATCTCGACGGCGACGAGGCGCGCCGCGGCGGCGAATGGCTGACCGGCATTGCCCGGCTGCTGCAGGCGCGCCTGTCGAACGAGAGCGCGGCGCTGACGAAGCCCTATCTCGACATCGTCCGCGCCTTCAATCCGAAGAGCGAGCTGAAGGTCTATCCAGGCTCGCCGTTGATCGCGCGCGGCCTGCTCAGGCCGCAGGACCGGCTCGTCGCCTGCGAGCTCGAGCCGAAGGCACGGAAAGCGCTGATCGACGCGCTGCGCCGCGACGAGCAGGCCCGCGTGGTCGATCTCGACGGCTGGGTGGCGCTGCCGGCTTTCGTGCCGCCGAAGGAGCGGCGCGGCCTCGTGCTGATCGATCCGCCCTTCGAGGCCAAAGACGAGTTCGAGCGGCTCGGCGAAGTCTTCTCGGCGGCGTTCGCGAAATGGCCGACCGGTATCTACGTAATCTGGTATCCCGCCAAGAACCGGCGCGCTACCGACACGCTGGCGCAAACCGTGGCGCGGCTCGCAGCTGCAGCAAAGCCGACCGGAAAATGCCTGCGCCTCGAATTCAGCGTCGCGCCGCAAGCCGACAGCGCCGCCCTCACTTCCACCGGGCTCCTGATCGTCAACCCGCCCTACACGCTGCACGGCGAGCTCAAGACCATTCTGCCGGAGCTGGAAATACCGCTCGGCCAGGGCGGGGCTGCCAGATTCCGACTGGAGGTACCCAAGCCTTAACGTCAGGCCGTAACACTCCGGCATTCTTGGGAAAAATATGCAGGACCGGTAGTCAATCTGCGAAGAACCGTATTATGCTATTTCCGTGACTGGCTTTACGTTCCGCTTCCGCGAATGGTTGCGGCGGAGTGAAGGCCCTAAGAAAGATCCCGCCGGACCGATCAGGTCCGTCCAAGGGATGGCCAGCTCCCGGGCTCCGTATGGCCCGGTCATGTCGCGACGTGAGTCTGCGTCGCGGCGGAGGAGCAATGAGGGGGAGTTTCCCGATGGCCATGACGGGAACGGTCAAGTTCTTCAACGGCGAGCGCGGCTACGGCTTCATCAAGCCTGACGACGGCGGTCGCGATGTCTTCGTTCACATCACCGCTGTGGAGCGGGCGGGACTGAAGGACCTTGCCGAAGGACAGCGTATTACTTTCGAAGTCGAACCGGACAAGAAGGGGAAGGGACCGAAGGCGGTCAATCTTGTGATCCTCTCCTAGCGAGCCTGGCGCGAAAAAAAAATCCCGGCCGCAAGCGGCCGGGAGGCTGGTCCGGTATTTTCTTCTTTGGATGTCAGAAGCGATAGTTCACGCCTGCGCGGACAACGCTGGCGCTATAGCCGTTTGATACGCCAGTAATTGCGAACTGGCTGGTCGACAGATCGATGTAGAGATATTCGAGCTTGGCGCTCCAGTTCGGCGTGAGGCCGACTTCCGCACCGGCACCGATGGTCCAGCCGGCGGTGGTGTGCGACTCCGTCCAGCCGAAGGTCTGCGCCCGCAGCTCGCCGAAGGCGAGCCCGGCGGTGCCGTAGAACAGCACGTTGTTGAACGCATAGCCGGCGCGGCCGCGCAGGGTGCCGAACCATGGGTTGGAGAATTTCCACGGCGCAAAGGTGTCGTCGGCGCCGGCGGCCTGGATGTCGCCCTCGACACCGAACACCCACGGGCCGTTCTGGAAATTGTAGCCGGCCTGCACACCGCCGACGAAGCCGGACGGCTTGGTGGGGTTGTTGTCGACCGAGCCCCATTGATAGCCGATGTTGCCGCCGAGATAGGGACCTGCCCAGCTATAGGCATTGAGCGGCTGATTGACGGTATAGGGCGCACGCTGCCCGTAATTGAGATCGGCGGCCTCTGCCGAAGCTGTCCAGCCGGCTGCAACCAACGCGGCTGCGCCCACAACGAGCCTCTTCATCACTCACTCCAACGCAACTGTCGCAACCGAGCGATGTCCGCGCCGCCGCGCGAGCAAAACCGGACGGTTACGGAACCAAGAACTTTTCGCGTAGGATTTATCGAGAGTTTTAAGTTAAAGGGCTGTTAAGTCGGGTTACCGCCCGCTTAACAGACTTAAGGAAGCGTTACCGAAAACTGGCCGCCATCCTCTTGCGTGCGGCATGGCCGGAACTTCAAATCCGCACCCCCAGCGCCTAAATTCGCCCCATGGTTCACGATTCCTCCGACAATCCGGACGACCGCGCGCGCAAGCCGCCGCAGCCTGCTGCGAGCGAGGCCCCGCCCGAGCGGCTGGCCGCGCCGGACGTCGATCCCGCGGCGGCAGGCGGCGACGACGAGGACGATGCGCTGCTGCCGGACATCCTGGAAGAGAGCGGCGCCGTCGGCGAAGGCCCGCTCGCGACCGGTCACGAGGCGATCGAACGCGCGGTCCGCCTCGCGCCGACCTCGCCCGGCGTCTATCGCATGCTCAATGCGAACGCCGACGTGCTCTATGTCGGCAAGGCCAAGAACGTCAAAAAGCGCCTGTCCAGTTATGCGCGCCAGAGTGCGCCGCTGCCGGCCCGCATCCTGCGCATGATCGCGGCCACCGTCACCGTGGAGATCGTCTCCACCACGACCGAGACCGAGGCGCTGCTGCTGGAAGCCAACCTCATCAAGCAGCTGCGGCCGCGCTTCAACGTGCAGCTGCGCGACGACAAATCGTTTCCCTACATCCTGATCACCGGTGACCATTGGGCGCCGCAGATCCTCAAGCATCGTGGTGCGCAGACCCGGCCCGGGCGCTATTTCGGCCCGTTCGCCTCCGCCGGCGCGGTCAACCGCACCATCACGGCGCTGCAGCGGGCGTTCCTGATCCGCTCCTGCACCGATTCCTTCTTCGAAAGCCGCACCCGGCCCTGCCTGCTCCATCAGATCCGCCGCTGCGCTGGACCCTGCACCCGCGAGATCGATTTCGGCGGCTATTCGACACTGGTGCGCGAGGCGAGCGACTTCCTCTCCGGCAAGAGCCATGCGGTGAAGCAGGAGCTCGCCGGCGAGATGGAGAAGGCCTCGAACGAGCTCGAATTCGAGCGCGCCGCACTCTACCGCGACCGCCTCGCCGCGCTGTCGGCGATCCAGTCGCAGCAGGGCATCAACCCACGCACGGTGGAGGAAGCTGACGTGTTCGCCATCCACCAGGAGGGCGGCTTCTCCTGCGTCGAGGTGTTCTTCTTCCGCACCGGACAGAACTGGGGCAACCGCGCCTATTTTCCGCGCGCGGAGAAGAGCTTTACGCCCGAGGAAGTGCTGGGGTCCTTCCTGGCCCAGTTCTACGACGACAAGCCGCCGCCGAAGAACATCCTGCTCTCGCACGAGATCGAGGAGAGCGAGCTGCTCGCCAATGCGCTAGCGATCAAGGCCGGCCACAAGGTCGAGGTCACCGCGCCCAAGCGCGGCGAGAAGAAGGAGCTGGTCGCCCACGCACTGACCAATGCGCGCGAGGCGCTCGGCCGCAAGCTCGCGGACACGGCGACGCAAAGCCGCCTGCTCGAGGGAATGGCCGCGACGCTGAGCCTGCCGCACGTGCCCAAGCGCATCGAGGTCTACGACAACAGCCACATCCAGGGCACCAACGCGGTCGGTGCCATGATCGTCGCGGGCCCTGACGGCTTCGTGAAGAACCAGTACCGCAAGTTCAACATCAAGTCGGAAGGGATCACGCCCGGCGACGACTTCGCCATGATGCGCGAGGTGCTGGAGCGCCGCTTCAAGCGCCTGATCAGTCCGCCCGAGGACGCCGCCACCAAGGCCAAGGACGACGATTTCCCGCAATGGCCCGACCTCGTCATCATCGACGGCGGCCGCGGCCAGCTCAACGCGGTGCGCGAGATCTTCGCCAATCTCGGCCTGACCCAGGTGTCGCTGATGTCGGTGGCCAAGGGGCCGGACCGGGATGCCGGCCGCGAGACCCTGTTCATGCCGGAGCGCGAGGCGATCAAGCTGGAGCCGCGCGATCCCGTGCTCTATTTCATCCAGCGCCTGCGCGACGAGGCCCACCGTTTCGTCATCGGCTCGCACCGCAAGCTGCGCAAGAAGGACATCCGCGAGGCCGGCTTGCAGGAGATTCCGGGCATCGGCCCGTCACGCAAACGTGCCTTGCTGCATCATTTCGGTACCCTGAAAGAGATCGAGCGGGCCTCGATCGCCGATCTCGGCAAGGTTCCGGGGGTCAGCGCCGAGAGCGCCCGCAGGATTTTCGAGTATTTCCATCCCCAGCCGGGGTGAACTAAAGGAGGCGGCGGTCATATGGTCGTCGCATCCTGCATCCCATTTGGGAGTGGAACGGTTGACCTTCAGGCTTGAGCGGTATTGGTAGGACGGATGAACATCGCCACGACACGAGGGACCACCAGCCGCGCGATGTCCCTCCCCAACATCCTGACCTACGGCCGGATCGCCGCGATCCCGGTTGTGGTCGGATGCATCTATGCGCAGTCGATTCTGGATCAGCCGCTCTGGCTGCGCTGGCTCGCGGTCGCCATTTTCATCGCCGCTGGGGTGACCGATTACCTCGACGGCTATTACGCGCGGATCTGGAATCAGCAATCGGCCTTCGGCCGCATGCTCGATCCGATCGCCGACAAGCTGCTGGTCGCCTCCTGCCTGTTGATGCTGGCCGCGGACGGCATCATTCACGGCTGGTCGCTATGGGCCGCGATCGTGATCCTGTGCCGCGAGATCCTGGTCTCGGGCCTGCGCGAATATCTGGCTGCGCTCCGCGTCAGCGTGCCCGTGACCAAGCTTGCGAAGTGGAAGACCACGGTCCAGCTGGTAGCGATCGGGTTCCTGCTCGCGGGTCCTGCCGGCGACGAGGTCGTGCCTGTGGTCTCGATGATTGGCCTCGCACTGCTGTGGGCTTCGGCGATCCTCACCATGTACACCGGCTACGACTATTTCCGCGCCGGCATCCATCACCTCATCAAGGAGGACGAGGGATGAAGGTGAAGTATTTCGCCTGGGTGCGCGAGCGCGTCGGCAAGGCCGAAGAGACGATCGAGCCGCCCGCGAGCGTGCGCACCGTCGAGGAGCTGATCGCCTGGCTCTCCGGCCAAAGCGAGGCTTATGCGCATGCGTTCGAGAAGCCGAAGGTGATCCGCGCCGCGATCGACCGCGCTCACGTCAAGCAGGATGCCGCCATTGCAGGCGCCCGCGAGGTCGCGTTCTTCCCGCCCATGACCGGCGGCTAGGCTCATGACCTGCCCCGTCACCATCCGTATCCAGGAAGACGATTTCGACATCGCGCGCGAGATCTCGGTCCTGACCGGCAGCCGGACCGATATCGGCGCTGTCGTGAGCTTCTCCGGGATCTGCCGCGCCGACGAGGACAGCGCCAACGTCGCGGCGCTGACGCTCGAACATTATCCCGGCATGGCGGAGGAAGAGATCAGGCGCCATGCCGACGAAGCCATTTCGCGCTGGCCGCTCAACGGCGTCACGGTGATCCACCGCGTCGGCCGCTTCATGCCGGGCCAGAACATCGTGCTGGTCGTGACCGCCTCGCAGCACCGGCAGGCGGCGTTCCAGGCGGCCGAGTTCCTGATGGACTATCTCAAGACCAGCGCGCCGTTCTGGAAGAAGGAAGAGAGCGCCACCGGCACCGGCTGGGTCGAGGCCCATGCCCGTGACGACGAAGCCGCCGCACGCTGGACGAAATCCTGATGGCTAAAGTTACGAAGAAGACCGCGCGCGGCCGCGCCGCGCCGAAACTCGCGAAGGTGGGACCCGGCGAGCTTCTCACGCTGCTCGACTTCGTCCGTTACGCGGTGAGCCGCTTCGTCGAGGCGAAGCTCGCCTTTGCCCATGGCACGACCGATCCCGTCGCGGAAGCCGCGTTCCTGGTCTGCGAGGCGCTGCATCTCACTCCCGACCAGTTCGAGATCTTTGCCAACGCGCGCGTCACCGCCGCGGAAGGCAAGACCCTCCTCGATCTCATCCATCAGCGCGTCACGACGCGCAAACCGGCCGCCTATCTCGTCAACAAGATCTACATGCGCGGCCTGCCCTTCTATGTCGACGAGCGCGTCATTGTTCCGCGCTCCTTCATCGGCGAGCTCCTGGAGTCGCATTTCGGCGCCGACGGCGAGGCCGGATCGCTGATCGACGATCCGACGGCGGTCGAGCGCGTGCTCGATCTCTGCACGGGCTCGGGATGCCTTGCGATCCTCGCCGCGCATCATTTCCCGAACGCCACCGTCGACGCCGTCGACATCTCCAAGGGCGCGCTCGAGGTCGCTGCGCGCAATGTCGGCGAATACGGGCTCGAGGACCGGATCAGCCTCTATCGCGGCGACCTGTTCGCCCCGCTCGGCGGCAACAGATACGACCTGATCATCACCAACCCGCCCTACGTCGATGCCGAGGGCATGGCGGCATTGCCGCCGGAGTGCCGGGCCGAGCCGAAGCTCGCCTTCGATGGCGGCGCCGACGGTCTCGACGTGGTGCGCCGGATCCTGCGCGATGCGCCCGATCACCTGACGCCGCAGGGCGGGCTGATCTGCGAGATCGGCCGCGGCCGCGAGCTGGTCGACGAGGCCTTTCCGGAACTGCCGCTGCTCTGGCTCGACACCGAAGATTCCGAGGGCGAGGTGTTCTGGATCGCAGCCGCCGATCTCGCCTGATTCATCACGGCCGGTCACGCTCAAACGGAACAAGTCAAATATCGCCACGTTCATCCCCCGACGAATTTTCTAGTCCTTGGAGGATGTCCGCATGCTCGCGCCATCGGGCGAATTGCTGCGCGCCGGGATGGCGCTCAAGCTCAATCACGTCAAACGCGCTGCTCAATCCTATCTGCGTGACCAGACCAGCCAGGCCACGGGCAAGGTGACGTCTTACGCGGTGGCCGGCGGACTGTTCGCAGTCGCGGGCCTGTTCGTTGTCGCGGCGTTTTTCGTCGGACTGATCGCCTTGTACCGCTGGGTCGCGATCACCTACGGGCAATTCTGGGGATTTGGCGCGGTCGCCGCAGTGCTGCTGGTGCTGGCTGCGGTCTGTGCCGGCGTGGCCATGGCGCAGATGAAACGCAAGGCCAAGCCGGTGGTGCCGCTCGCGAGCCGTCTGCGCGTGGCGGTCGCCACGCCCCGGATCCCGCGTGGAACGGTCAAGGAGGCCGTGAAGGAGGTCGCAACGACGATTCCCCTCGCGCCACTCGCACCGGGCGAGCGCGGCGGCATCAAGACCTGGCCGGCCCGCGCCAACCATCCCGTGCAGCTCGGCCTGATGCTCGCGGCGGTCGGCCTGGTCGGGCTGACGGCCGCCCGGCGGCGACGCAACAGGCGCAGTCTGGAGGCGTGATGCTGGCGCGGCGCTCCGAACAGATCGACTCCTGGCTGCTGGTGGCGGCGACGGCCGTGTTCGTACTGACCGCGGAGCACTACTTTCAGGATTCCGGCCTGGCGAGGCCCGGGCCTCCGCCAGACCACCGCAAGGGCGAAGCGAATTCCCCGGAAACGCACCCGGCCGGCGCGGCGATGCAGCCGGGCCGCGGCCGCCGGGCGAAAAGCCCGTTCGAGATCCCCTGGGCGGGCTGGAAGGATATTTTCTGGCGGACCTATCAGCGCATCGACGAGGATCGCCTGCTCGCGACGGCGGGCGGCGTCGTCTTCTTCGGCCTGCTCGCGCTCTTCCCCGCCGTCACCGCACTCGTCTCCTCCTATGCCCTGTTTGCCGATCCCGCGACGATCAGCGCCAACCTCCAGACGCTTGCGACCATGCTGCCCGAGGGCTCGTTCCAGATCGTCGAGGACCAGGTCGCGCGCGTGGTGTCGAACGGCAATACGACGCTCGGTGTCACCTTCCTGGTCGGCCTGCTGCTTGCGATCTGGAGCGCCAACGCCGGCGTCAAGGCGATCTTCGACGCCCTCAACGTCGCCTATGAGGAACGCGAGAAGCGCAGCTTCATCCAGCTGAACATGATCTCGCTGGCCTTCACCGTCGGCGGCATCGTGGCGCTGCTGTTGATGGTGGGAGCCGTCGTCGCCTTCCCGCTTGCGCTCAATCATCTCGGCATGGCGCCGGAAAGCAAGCTGATCGTGGCGCTGGCACGATGGCCGCTGCTGTTCGTCATCCTGCTGGTCGCACTCGCCATTCTCTACCGCTTCGCGCCCAGCCGTGACGCGCCGCGCTGGCAATGGCTGAGCCTCGGCGCCGTGATGGCCGCGATCCTCTGGATCGCGGGCTCTGCCCTGCTGTCCTGGTATCTCTCGGAATTCGCAAATTACAACGCGACCTACGGCTCTCTGGGCGCGGCGATCGGCCTGATGATGTGGATGTGGATGTCGGCGATCGTCATCATGTTCGGCGCCGAGCTGAATTCGGAGATCGAGCGGCAGACGCTCAAGGACACCACCGAGGGGTCTCCCAAGCCGCTCGGCACCCGCGACGCCGTCTCCGCCGACACGGTCGGCGCTACCGCGCCATTTTGATCGGTGGCGGTCGGGCCGGAGCTGGCCCGACCGCATCTCGGGCGCGGTCAGCGCTTGGTGATCACGGCTTCCAGATATTCGCTGTGCACCACGATCGTGCCGTCATCGGCGTGGTTGAACTCCCCGAGCAGCGCCAGCAGATCGCGCGTCAGCGCGGCCTGGCCGCTCGCGTCGAGCGCAGCAAACGCCTTCAGCGTGGGCCCGTAGAACGTCTTGAAGATGTCGAGCCAATGGTCCGGCGAGCGATAGCGGAACACGAACATGCGCGGCTCGGCGGCGATCTCCGCGGCCACGCCGCCGAACATTTCCTCGAGCCGTGCCGTCGTGCCCCACATGGCGGGCGATTTCACGCCCGCCGGCGGCGGCAAATGCTTGCCGATGGTCTTGAACAGCTGGCCGATGAAGCCTTGCGGCGTCCAGTTGGCAAGACCGATCTTGCCGCCGGATTTGCAGACCCGCGCGAGCTCGGACGCGGCCTTGTCCTGATCCGGGGTGAACATCACGCCGAAAGTGGAGAGCACGACGTCGAAGCTGGCGTCGGCAAACGGCAGCGCTTCGGCATCCGCCTCGCGGAACTCGACGGTGAGATGTTCGGCCATCGCGCGCTCGCGCCCGCGCTTGAGCAGCGCCGGCACGTAGTCGGTGGATGTGACGTCGCACCAGCGCCGCGCCGCTGCCAGCGTCGCATTGCCGTTGCCGGCGGCGACGTCCAGCACCTTGCTGCCGGCGCGCAAGTCGATGGCCTCGCAGAGCTGTTCCCCGACGATCTGCAAGGTAGTGCCGACCACGGCATAGTCGCCCGACGACCAGGCGCCGTGCTGGCGCTGCTTGACGGCGGCAAGATCGGGCCCGGGGGCGGCTGGCTTGAGGGCGGCGGATGTCGACATGGCAATCTCCTGCGGTTGAGAACGCCGGGACGATAGAGCGCATGCGGCTCGCTGGCCTTGAGGGCGGCATGATTTTCCGCTGAGAGCGTCTTGATTTCCGCCCCTCGGCCGCAGAGGCCGTGCGAGGTTTCGCAGCCGCTGCCTCGAAAGCTTTCGGCGGCGGACCGACCGGGCTGCGAAACAGCCACTATCCCCTCGAATCAACAATGATGTTAGGCTCATGGATGCTTGGGGGAGCATGAGGCGTGACGGAGTCGAGCGCGACCCGTGTTTTCCCGGGTGAAGCAGTCAGCTCTTAAAGGCATAGCGCGCGGCATGATTCGCATTTCGACGATCTTCATCGCCATCTGCATGGTCCTGGTCGCGGCCTCGCTCGGGCTCGTGCTCTATTCGGTCGCCGGCATCAGCGGAACGGAATCGGCGATTGTGGCGCTGACCGCGCTCACCTTCCTGATCCTCTACAACGCGGTGTCGATGCGACTGCGCGACCGCAGCGACGTCGGCGGCCAGATCGCCGACCTGTCGCGCGGCACCGCCGACCTCGCCCGCCAGGTGGCCGAGTTCGGCCGCCGGTTGGCTGCCATCGAGAGCCGCATCGCCTCGTCGAATTCGACCAATTCCGACCGAATCCAGTCGGTCATCGGCGAGATCAACGAACTGGGCGGATTGGTCAGGCAGCTCGCCACCACCGTCGCGGCCCATGAGGATCTGCTCGCCGGCCACGCGCCGGCGCCCGCACCCGCCCCGGTCACGCGGCCCGAGCCGGAAACGCCGATCGATCTGGCTGCCCCCTTCGAGGAGAAGCCGTTCGCTCCTCCTCCGCTTCCGGAGCCCCCGCCACGGCCGGCGCCGCCGCCGGTCCAGGTCCAAGCGGCCAGCCCGGTTCAGGCCGCCAATGGACGCAACCAGACCCAGTTGCTGGCGACGCTGCGCAATGCGGTCGACGAGAATCGCATCGATATCTTCCTGCAGCCGATGGTGACGCTGCCGCAGCGCAAGGTGCGGTTCTACGAGGCGGTGACGCGCCTGCGCGACGAGCGCGACCAGTTGATCGCGGCCGAGGAGTTCATCAGCATCGCGGAAGCCTCGGGCCTGATCGGGCGCATCGACAACATGGTGATGCTGCGCTGCGTGCAGGTGCTGCGGCGCCTGATGGTGCGCAACAAGGACGTCGGCGTGTTCTGCAACGTCGCCGCCTCCACGCTCGGCAACTCCACCACGTTTGCCCAATGCCTCGATTTCCTCGAAGCCAACCGCGCGCTGGCGCCCTCGCTGGTGCTGGAGTTCAAGCAGTCGACCTTCCGCAATCTCGGTCCGGCCGAGACCGAGAACCTCGCGGCACTGGCCCAGCGCGGCTTCCGTTTCTCGATCGACCATGTCACGGATCTGCGCATCGAGCCGCGCGAGCTGGCCGATCGCGGGGTCCGCTTCATCAAGGTGCCGGCCGCGCTGCTGCTCGATCCCAAGCAGGCTTCCGCCTCCGACATCCACCCCTCCGACCTCTCCGACCTGCTCGGCCGCTTCGGCATCGACCTGATCGCCGAACGGATCGAAGGCGAGCGCGCGGTGGTCGACCTGCTCGACTATGACGTACGGTTCGGCCAAGGGTTCCTGTTCGCACCGCCCCGGCCATTGCGGCCCGAAGGGGCATCTGCTACCGGCGGGGCCTCGCCGAACCAGGCGCAGGACATTCAGGGATCCAATGGCTCCGCCACACCCAGCTCAGGCGCAACGTCCGCTGCGCCTCCGTCCCAACGCATCACAGGCAACGCGGCGCTCGCGCGCCGCATCTGATCGGCCGCGCACGTCATGACCGCGCTGCATTTTGCCGAAGGCCTGCGCGAGCTCGTGGGCGGTGTGGAGGTCGTGCTCAGCGACATCTGGGGCGTGGTCCATAACGGGCTGGAATCCTTCCCCGAGGCCTGCGAGGCGCTGCACACCTATCGCAGCCGCGGCGGTACGGTGATCCTGATCACCAACGCGCCGCGCCCGGCCGACTCCGTGCAGCGGCAATTGCGCAAGCTCGGCGTCCCCGATGAGACCTATGACGCGATCGTATCTTCAGGCGATCTGACCCGGCTCTATGTCGCCGATCATCCCGGCCGCAAGATGTTCTGGCTCGGCCCCGAGCGCGACAACTCGATCTATCGCGGCCTCGATGCGGTGACCGCGCCGCTGGAGGAAGCCGATTATATCGTCTGCACCGGCCTCTACGACGACGAGACCGAGACGGCGGAAGACTATCGCGGCATGATGCTGAAGGCGCGCGAGCGCAAGCTGACGCTGGTCTGCGCCAACCCCGACATCGTGGTGGAGCGCGGCGACCGGCTGATCTACTGCGCCGGCGCGATCGCCGAGCTCTACCGCGAGCTCGGCGGCGAGGTGATCTTCTATGGCAAGCCGCACCGGCCGATCTACGAGCGCGCCATGGCGCTCGCCGGGGAGCGACAAGGCTACCAGATCGACCGGAAGAAGGTGCTGGCGATCGGCGATTCCGTCCGCACCGACTTAACCGGCGCCCGCGAATTCGGCATCGACTGTCTGTTCGTCACCCGTGGCATCCATGCCGAGGAGTTCGAGGGCCTCGACCAGCTCGACCCGAATTCGGTGATGGAGCTGTTCGGCCACCCGCCGAAGGCGCTGATGCGCGAATTGAAGTGGTAGAAAATATCGTGCCCCGGACGCAGCTCGAAGAGCTGCAGAGCCGGGGCCTAGAAGCCGTAAGCGATGTCGTGGGATAGACTGGGTCCCGGCTCAGCGTCGCGTCACTAACGTGCCGCGCCTTGTCCGGGACACGATCGCGCTTACGCGCTCGCCATGTCCGGGAAGACCGCCTCGATCTTGGTCTTCAGCGTCGCCGCGTTGAACGGCTTGACGATGTAATTGTTCACGCCGGCCTTCTTGGCCGCGATCACGTTCTCGGTCTTCGATTCCGCGGTGATCATGATGAAGGGCGTGGTGGCGAGGTTCGGATCCGCGCGGACTTCGCGCAAGAGGTCGTAGCCCGTCATCGGCTCCATGTTCCAGTCGGAGATCACGAGCCCGTACTTCTTGCCGCGCATCTTGTTCAGCGCTGCCGAACCGTCGCTGGCATCATCGATGTTCTCAAAGCCAAGCTGCTTCAGCAGATTCCGGATGATACGGATCATGGTGCTGTAGTCATCCACCACCAGAACCGGCATCGACAAATCAACCGCCATCTCGACTCCCCCAACGCAAACCAAGGAATATTACGATCGGACCTGCCAGGCCGGCGCCCGGCAGTTCCACGCCTCAAGCACTAGCACCAAGGCCTTAAACAGCGCGTTAACTGCGGGCAGCTCCGAAGGACTGAAATCGTGTTCAATGTCTGCCCGCCCCGCCGCTTGACTTCGCACGGCCGGTCGCGCCACGGTCCGGGCCGGTCCTGCCCGGTTCGAGAATTCCCCTGATGGCTCCGCCTTTTACCGTCATCCGCGATACAACGCCGGATTCCGCGATTCCAAGGGGCGCCGTGGTCGCCATGGGCAATTTCGACGGCGTTCACCTCGGCCATCGCGCCGTCATCGCGGCTGCCCTGGAGATGGGCAGGGCGCATGGCCGCCCTGCGCTGGCATTGACCTTCGAGCCGCATCCGCGGCGGTTTTTCAGTCCCAACACCCCGCAATTCCGCCTGACGGACGAGCGGGCCAAGCTGCGGCTTCTGGCTGGCACCGGGCTTGCCGGCGCCGTGGTCATGACCTTCGACAAGGCCCGTGCCGGAACCAGCGCGCAAGATTTCATTCACCATGACCTGATCGGGCGTCTCGGGGTCAGCGGCATTGCCGTCGGCTACGACTTCCATTTCGGCAAGGGTCGGGTCGGCTCGCCCAGCCTTCTCGTCAACGAGGCGCCCCGGCTCGGCATCGAGGTCGACGTGCAGGCGCATGTCGATATCGACGAACGGCCGGTCTCCTCCAGCGCGATCCGGATCGCCCTTGCCGAGGGCCAGCTCGACGAGGCCACGACCATGCTGGGCGCGCCCTGGTTCATCACCGGCGAGGTGATCCACGGTGAAAAGCGCGGCCGCGATCTCGGCTATCCCACCGCCAACATCCGCCTGGACGCCAATTGCGGCCTCAAGCATGGCATCTACGCCGTGCGGGTCGGCCGCGGCACCGAGCGTCTGGACGGGGTGGCCAGCTTCGGCCGCCGCCCGACCTTCGACAATGGCGCCCCGCTCCTCGAAATCTTCCTGTTCGACTTCAAGGGCGACCTCTACGGACAGGCGCTCGACTGCGCCTTCATCGGCTTCATCCGCGAGGAGCTGAAATTTGAGGGCATCGAGGCCCTGATCCGGCAGATGGACGACGATTCCGCCCGCGCCCGCGCCATGCTCGCCGCCGCGCCGGACGCGTTTCCGCGGCTGGGCGCGATCGATTGAGCCGAAACCCGGCCTCGCCGGCCCTTTGCGCTTCCTCCGCCCCCCTGCTATGGAGAGCCCATGTTTGCGCGGCGCATCATAGGGATTAGCGGCCCGGCTTCCGCCTGAGCCTGAAGGCTCGGCGCAAGACCGGGATTTCGTCGTTTCACCCGCGATTCCGCATCGCCATCCGTTCCCGCGCCCTTTCCGAGCCAGTCAGCCTCATGTCCGAAAAGCCGCAAAAGTCCCAAAAGTCTGAAGCCAAAGACTATTCGAAGACCCTGTTCCTGCCGCAGACCGAATTCCCGATGCGCGCCGGCCTGCCGCAGCGCGAGCCGGAGATCCTCAAGCGCTGGTACGAGATCGGCCTCTATGAGAAGCTGCGCCAGAATGGGAAGGGCCGCGCCAAGTTCGTACTGCACGACGGCCCGCCCTACGCCAACGGCAACATCCATATCGGCACGGCGCTGAACAAGATCCTGAAGGATCTCGTCACCAAGAGCCAGCAGATGCTCGGCTTCGATTCCAACTACGTGCCGGGCTGGGACTGCCACGGCCTGCCGATCGAGTGGAAGGTCGAGGAGGAGCATTATCGCAAGAAGGGCAAGCAGAAGCCCGACTTCCGCGACTCCGCCGCGATGATCGATTTCCGCAAGGAGTGCCGCGCCTATGCCACGCACTGGCTCGGCGTGCAGCGCGAGGAGTTCAAGCGCCTCGGCGTCATCGGCGATTGGGACCATCCCTACGCCACCATGAGCTATCCGGCCGAAGCCCAGATCGCGCGCGAGCTGATGAAGTTCGCCGCCAACGGCACGCTCTATCGCGGCTCCAAGCCGGTGATGTGGAGCGTGGTCGAGAAGACCGCGCTGGCCGAAGCCGAGGTGGAGTACGAGGACCACACCTCCGATACGGTGTGGGTGAAGTTCCCGGTGACCTCGCCCGCGCACGGTGCGCTCGCCTCCGCAAGCGTCGTGATCTGGACCACGACGCCCTGGACGCTGCCCGGCAACCGCGCCATCTCGTTCTCGCCGAAGATCGCCTATGGCCTCTACAAGGTGACGGACGCCCCCGCCGACAATTGGGCCAAGATTGGCGACCTCCTGATCCTGGCCGATGCGCTCGCGGAAGACGTCTTCAAGCAGGCGCGGGTGACGGCTTACGAGAAAGTCCGCGACGTCCCCGGCGACACCATGGACGCGATCGAGTGTGCCCATCCGCTGAGGGGCGTTGGCGGTGGCTACGACTTCGTCGTGCCGCTGCTGCCCGGCGACCATGTCACCGACGACACCGGCACCGGCTTCGTGCACACCGCGCCCGGCCATGGCCGCGAGGACTTCGATGCCTGGATGGCACAGGCGCGCGATCTCGATGCGCGCGGCATCAACACCGCGATCCCCTATACCGTCGACGAGAACGGCGCCTACACCGATCATGCGCCGGGCTTTGCCGGCAAGCGCGTCATCACCGACAAGGGCGAGAAGGGCGATGCCAACGAGGCCGTGATCAAGGCGCTCGTCGACAGAGGCATGCTGCTCGCGCGCGGTCGGCTCAAGCATCAATATCCGCACTCCTGGCGCTCCAAGAAGCCGGTGATCTTCCGCAACACACCGCAATGGTTCATCGCGATGGATAAGGACATTGCGCAGGGCGGCAAGGCCAAGAGCGGCGACACGCTGCGCGCCCGCGCGCTGCATGCGATCTCGGTGACGCAATGGGTGCCGCCGTCGGGCGAGAACCGCATCAACGGCATGATCGAGGCGCGCCCGGACTGGGTGATCTCGCGCCAGCGCGCCTGGGGCGTGCCGATCGCCGTGTTCGTGCGCGAGAAGGGTGACGGCTCCGCTGAGATCCTCCAGGACGAGGCCGTCAATGCGCGCATTGGCGAAGCCTTCGAGAAGGAAGGCGCCGACGCCTGGTACGCGACGGGCGCGCGCGAGCGCTTCCTCGGGCCCCGCGCGAACGAGGACTGGCAGAAGGTCGACGACATTCTCGACGTCTGGTTCGATTCCGGCTCGACCCACGCTTTCGTGCTCGAAGATCCCGTGCAGTTTCCCGGGCTCGCCGGCATCAAGCGCAAGGTCGATGGCGGCGCCGACACGGTGATGTATCTGGAAGGCTCGGACCAGCATCGCGGCTGGTTCCATTCCTCGCTATTGGAAAGCTGCGGCACGCGCGGCCGCGCGCCTTACGACATCGTGCTGACCCACGGCTTCACCCAGGCCGAGGACGGCCGCAAGATGTCGAAGTCGCTCGGCAACACCATCGAGCCGCAGGCCGTCATCAAGGAATCCGGCGCCGACATCCTGAGGCTCTGGGTCGCGTCCTGCGACTACACCGACGACCAGCGCATCGGCCCCGAGATCCTCAAGAACACCGTCGAGACCTACCGCAAGCTGCGCAACACCGTGCGCTGGATGCTCGGCACGCTGCATCATTACAAGCCGGCCGACGCCGTCGCGCCCGCCGAGATGCCCGAGCTCGAGCGCTTGATGCTGCACGAGCTCGCGGTGCGCGCCGCTGCGATCGGCAAGGCCTATCGGGAGTTCGACTACAAGACCGTGGTCGCGATCCTGTCCGCCTTCCTGAACAGCGAGCTCTCCGCATTCTATTTCGACATCCGCAAGGATACGCTCTATTGCGATCCGCCCTCCTCGCTGACGCGCAAGGCGGCGCTGACGACGATCGACCTGTTATGCGCCTCGATCCTGAAATGGCTGGCGCCGATCCTCAGCTTCACTGCCGAGGAGGCGTGGCGCATGTACCGGCCCGACGCCGAACCGTCGGTGCATCTGACGCTGTTCCCCGCCGACCTCGAAGCCTTGCGCGACGACGAGCTCGCCGCGAAGTGGGAGGCGATCCGCAACGTCCGCCGCGTCGTCACCGGCGCGCTCGAGCTGGAACGCGCCGCCAAGAACATCGGCTCGTCGCTGGAGGCATCGCCTGTGATCTATGTCGCCGATCGCGGCATGCTGGCGACCTTGTTCGACATCGATCTGGCTGAAGTCTGCATCACCTCGAACTACGAGGTGCGGGAGGGCGAGGCGCCGGCCTCGGCATTCCGCCTCGATGCCGTCCCCGGCGTCGCGGTCGTGGTGGAGAAGGCGGTCGGCACCAAATGCGCCCGCTCCTGGAAGATCTCGCCGATGGTCGGCGAAGACGCCGAATATCCCGACGTCACCCCGCGCGACGCCAAGGCGCTGCGCGAATGGAAGGCGTTGGGGGTGGCGGTCTGACCGGCCGGCCATGACCCCGCTCCGCGCCGGCATCCTCGCGGCCATGGTCACGCTCGTGGCCGACCAAGCCTCGAAGCTCTGGCTCCTGAACGTGTTCGACCTCGCCCGTCGCGGCGCTGTGCGGGTGACGCCGTTCTTCGACCTGGTGCTGGCCTGGAACATCGGCATCAGCTTCGGCTGGCTCCAGAACGACAGCCAGGCCGCGCAGCTCGCGCTGATGGCCGTCAAGGCCATTGCCGTGGTTGCGCTGGCGATCTGGATGGCGCGCTCGCACACCGTGCTCGCGACCGTCGCGCTCGGCCTGATCATCGGCGGCGCCATCGGCAATGGCATCGACCGCCTGGCCTATGGCGCGGTGGTGGATTTCGCCCTGTTCCACATCGAGATCGCCGGAAATACCTATAATTGGTATGTGTTTAACCTCGCGGACGTGGCCATCGTTGCTGGGGTGGCGGCGCTATTGTATGATTCCTTCTTGGGGGTACCCGCCGCAAAAGCGCCCTGATCCCGGCCGATACGGACCAGCAGGTGGAACCCTGCTTTTGCAAGGGTTTGAGCCGCGTGCGAGCGGCAATCTGCTACAATTTGAAACAGGTACGGTCATGCGCAGCTCGAAGACCAGTGGTTCGATGGTTCGAGACCCCCAATCGGGGGTCTGGCGGGCACTGAAATTGTCCGCCGTCGCGCTCGGCATCGGCCTCGTCATGTCGACCGGCGCCGCCCGTGCTGCTGACGATGACGACGACGACATGACCTTCGAAGAGAAGCTCATCGACGGCCTGATGTCCGGTCTTGGCGCCAAGAGCATGGGAAAACCCGGCATCGAATACCGCGAGCGTTCGCCGCTGGTCGTGCCGCCCAAGCTCGACCTGCCGCCGCCCGCCGCAGCCGAGGCCGCGGCTGCGCCAAACTGGCCGAAGGACCCCGACGAGAAGCGCCGCAAGGAGGCTGTCGCCGAGCGGAAGAAGTCCGGCAACAAGGCAACGGAGTACTGGAAAAATGCCCAGCCGCTGTCGCCCGCCGAGATGAACGCCCACAAGACGGCCGCCGCCGAAAAGACCGGCAATGATCCGGTCCAGCCAGGCACCAACATCGCCAATCCGACGATGAGCCCAGCCGAACTCGGATATACCGGCGGGCTGTTTAAACTGTTCAAAGGGAACGCGCCCGAGTCGAAGCAGTTTACGTCGGAGCCGCCACGCCAATCGCTGGTGGAGCCGCCGCCCGGATATCAGACGCCGTCGCCGAACTACGCCTACGGCTCCGGCCCGGATGATTCGAAGCGAACCTATTTCGACGTCCTATCCGGCAAGGAGAAGGAGCGATAACGCTCCTGCCCCGCCCCGACATTTGGGCAGCCGCGCAATTGCTGCCGGCACTGCACGCAGCTTCAGCTGCTGGCTGCTCCCGAGTTGACTAGCGTTCTCTGCTTCGTGACGCGAAGCCTCCGCCGCACGGTGTAGCATGCCGTGCCTTCCGAGCCGGAGATCCGGGCTCGGCACCTCAACCAGGGATCATGATGTCCTCTTACCGATCGGCTGCCTGCCTCCTTGCCGCGCTGCTTTCGACGAGTGTCCTCTCGGCCGGCGCCGCCCTTGCCCAGACCACCGTGACATCGGCTCCACCCGCCAGCTTCACGCTTCCCAACGGCATGCAGGTCGTGGTGATCCCGGATCACCGCACCCCCGTCGTCACCGAGATGATCTGGTACAAGGTCGGCTCGGCCGACGAGACGCCCGGCAAGTCCGGCCTCGCCCACTTCCTCGAGCACCTGATGTTCAAGGGCACCTCGAAGCATCCGGCCGGTGAATTCTCCCAGACCGTGCTGCGCGTCGGCGGCAACGAGAACGCTTCGACCTCGGTCGACTACACCAACTACTATCAGCGCGTGCCGAAAGAGCAGCTGCCGACCATGATGGAGTTCGAGGCCGACCGCATGACGGGCCTCATCCTCAAGGACGAGAACGTGCTGCCCGAGCGCGACGTCGTGCTCGAAGAGTACAACATGCGCGTCGCCAACAATCCGGATGCGCGATTGAACGAGCAGATCATGGCCGCGCTCTATCTCAACCATCCCTACGGGCGTCCGGTGATCGGCTGGCATCAGGAGATCGAGAAGCTCGATCGCGAAGATGCGCTCGCCTTCTATCGTCGCTTCTATGCGCCGAACAACGCGATCCTGGTGATCGCCGGCGACGTCGATGCCGCCGAAATCCGACCGCTGGTCGAGCGCAATTTCGGCTCGATTCCCGCCCAGCCCGCGATCCCGGCGCGGCGGGTGCGTCCGCAGGAGCCGGAGCCCGCCGCCCCGCGCACCGTCACGCTGGCCGACCCGCGCGTCGAGCAGCCGAACATGCGGCGCTATTATCTGGTGCCCTCGGCGACCACGGCCGCGGCCGGCGAGAGCGCGGCCCTCGACGTGCTGGCGCAGCTGATGGGCAGCGGCAGCAATTCCTATCTCTACCGCGCCCTCGTCGTCGACAAGCCGCTCGCGGTCTCCGCCAACGCCAGCTATTCGAGCATCTCGCTCGACCCGACCCAATTCGCGATCTCGGCTGCGCCGAAACCCGGCGTCACCTTCGCCGAAGTTGAACAGGCGGTCGACGGCGTCATTGCCAACGTGGCGCAGAACCCGATCCGTGCGGAGGATCTGGAGCGCGTCAAGACCCAGCTCATCGCCGAAGCGATCTACGCCCAGGACAACCAGGCGGTGCTGGCGCGCTGGTACGGCGGCGCGCTGACCACGGGCCTGTCGATCGAGGACATCCGGAGCTGGCCCGATCGCATCCGCGCCGTCACCGCCGAGCAGGTCCGCGCCGTTGCGCAGAAATGGCTCGAGAAGAAGCGCTCGGTGACGGGCTACCTGATCA
This sequence comes from Bradyrhizobium sp. USDA 372, assembly GCF_053629095.1. NCBI lineage: Bacteria > Pseudomonadati > Pseudomonadota > Alphaproteobacteria > Hyphomicrobiales > Nitrobacteraceae > Bradyrhizobium > Bradyrhizobium sp. USDA 372. Next base: position 2,980,503 of record NZ_JBRJHR010000001.1, read on the forward strand.
AGGACACTGCAACCGCCAAGCGCGAGGAGAAGCGCTCGTGACCTATTCCTTCCTTCGACGCGTTGCATTCTCCGTTACTGCCGGCGCGGTCCTCGCATTCTCTGCGGCCTCGCCGTCGCAGGCCGCCGCGAAGATCCAGCACCTGATCTCGCCGGGCGGCATCGAAGCCTGGTTCGTGCAGGACGCAACCGTGCCGCTGATCGCGATGGAATATTCCTTCGCCGGCGGCTCGGCGCAGGATCCCAAGGACAAGCCCGGTGTCGCCAACCTGGTCGGTGATCTCCTCGACGAAGGTTCCGGCGATCTCGATTCCAAGACGTTCCATGAACGGCTCGACCGCCGCGCCATCGAACTCTCCTTCAGCGCCTCCCGCGACACCTTCCGCGGCAGCCTGCGCATGCTGCGCGACAACAAGGACGAGGCCTTCGACCTGCTCAGGATGGCGCTGACCTCGCCGCATTTCGACACGGCCGACGTCGAACGCATCCGCTCGCAGGTGATCTCGGGCCTGCGCCGCGAGACCACCAATCCGACCTCGCTGGCGAGCCGCAAATTCCTGGAGGTCGCGTTCGGCGATCACCCCTATAGCCGGCAGAGCAACGGCAATCTCGACAGCGTGCCGACCATCACGGTCGCGGACATGAGGGATTATGTCGGCCGTGTCCTCGCCAAGGATGGACTCAAAGTAGCGGTCGTCGGCGACGTCGATCCGGCCACGCTCGGAAAGCTGCTCGACCACACCTTCGGCAGCCTGCCGGCCAAGGCCAATCTGACGCCGGTCCCCGACGTCGAGGCCGCGAAGCCGCCGCAACGCGCCTTCGTGACGCTCGACGTGCCGCAGACCGTGATCACCTTCGGCGGCCCGGGCGTGAAGCGCAGCGACCCCAGCTTCATGGCGGCCTATGTCGTCAACCACATCCTCGGCGGCGGCGGCCTGTCCTCCCGGCTCTATCGCGAGGTGCGCGAGAAGCGCGGGCTGGCCTATTCGGTGTACGAGTCGCTGCTCTGGATGCAGCACTCGGCGGTTTTCATCGGCAATACCGGCACCCGCGCCGATCGCGCCGGCGACACCATCGAGGCCATCGAACAGGAGGTGCGCCGCATCGCCCAGGAGGGCCCGACGCAGAAGGAGCTCGATGAGGCCAAGTCCTACCTCAAGGGCTCGCAGATGCTGGCGCTCGACACCTCGTCCAAGCTGGCGCAGGCGCTGCTGCAATATCAGCAGGACAAGCTGCCGATCGACTATATCGAGAAGCGCAACGCCATCGTCGACGCCGTGACGCTGGACGATGCCAAGGCGGCCGCCAAGCGGCTCTGGGGCCAGGGGCTGCTGACTGTCGTGGTCGGCCGGGCCCCCCAGGCCGCCGCGCAACCGGCGGCTGCGACACCGAAGTCGAACTGATCTCTTTTCTGGACGTTTTTCTGAATGGCCGGGCTCGCCCCGGCCATTTGCGTGTCGCGGCAGCGCCATTGCTGAAGGCAGATGTCCGCGGTATGTCCTGACATCACGAATGGTGCCAGCATGCTGCGGATATCCCGCGATCTCGTCATCGACGAGGACGACATCGAGATCGGCTTTGTCCGCGCCTCCGGCCCGGGCGGGCAGAACGTCAACAAGGTCGCGACCTCCGCGCAGCTGCGCTTCGACACCCGCAAGCTGACCTTGCCCGAGGACGCGGCGCTGCGCCTCGCCCGCATTGCCGGCCAGCGCATGACCAAGGACGGCGTGATCGTGATCCACGCCCAGCGCTTCCGCACCCAGGAGCGCAACCGTCAGGATGCTATCGACCGTCTCGTCGAGATCCTCAAGGAGGCCATGGTGCGACCGACGCCTCGCCGCGCGACGCGGCCGACCTTCGCCTCCAAGCAGCGCCGGCTCGAGGGCAAGAAACGCCGCAGCGATATCAAGGCGAAGCGCGGGCGCGGTTTCGACGACTAGGCAATGAAAAACCTCCGGCCGCGAAGCGACCGGAGGTTTGCCAATTCGCACGCTGGCGTCAGTAGCGCTTGCCGGTGGCAGCACCACCCGCCGCCGAATCGTCGGCCGTGCCCTTGCGCGTCGCGCTGCCGGTGGTTCCGACGGACCCCTTCGTGCCCTTGCTCGACTTCATGCCGACCTTCTCGCCGGCAGCGCCCTGCTGGGCACCGAGATCCTCATCCTCGCTGCCTGACGCACCGCCTTGCATGGGCTTGCTTTGTACGGTGCCGCCGGGCCTCGCCCCAGACGAGGTGCCTTGGGCGAGAACGGGCGTTGCAACGAGGGCCGCGAGAGCGTAAGCGATCGCAGAGGTCTTCACCAACTTCATCCATGTCTCCTGGAATGTCGCGATGAACCGTTCGGCTGCGTTCTGCACCGTTCGCCTGCACCGGACCGGTTCATCGCGAAAGAGAGTTCGAACGGCGCGGTGTGATGCAAGCTGCGCCGTGTGGTGATCGTTTAGGATTTTCGCGGCGCTTTCGCGGAATTGTGCTCCTCATATGCGGCGACGCGGAACATGCCACGTCGTCCCGACGGGCGAGGCGCGCCGAAAATGTCCCCATTTCGGGTGTGGGAAGCTCGACCTCCCCCATGCATTTGTTGCTGCGCGGCATTAGACTTGAGAATATTCGCCGAGTGAGCCTCATGCCCGTCCGCCAACTGCCAGAACAGGTCGTCAACCGCATCGCCGCCGGCGAGGTGGTGGAACGTCCGGCGAGCGTGGTCAAGGAGCTGGTCGAGAACGCCATCGATGCCGGCGCGAGCCGGATCGACGTCTTCACCGACGGCGGCGGGCGGCGGCGGATCGGCATCACCGACGACGGCAGCGGCATGACCGCGAAAGATCTTGGGCTCGCGGTCGAGCGTCACGCCACCTCCAAGCTCGACGACGAGGACCTGCTTCAGATCCGCACCCTCGGGTTTCGCGGCGAGGCCCTGCCCTCGATCGGCTCGGTGGCGCGCCTCTCCATCACCACGCGGCATGCCAGCGAGCCGCACGCCTGGGCGCTGTCGGTCGAGGGCGGCGAAAAGTCCGAGATCATGCCGGCGGCGCTGGCGCATGGCACGCGCGTCGAGGTTGGCGACCTCTTCTACGCGACGCCGGCGCGGCTCAAGTTTCTGAAGACCGACCGCACCGAGGCGGAAGCGATCCGCGAAGTGGTGCGGCGCCTCGCGATGGCACGGCCCGACATCGCCTTCACGCTCGCCGGCGAGGAGCGTGCGCCGGTGACCTGGGCTGCCGCCCTGCCCGGTGCCGCCGGTCGCCTGACGCGGCTCGGCGACATCCTCGGCGCCGAGTTCCGCAGCCACGCCATCGAGGTCCATGCCGAGCGCGAGGGCGTTGTCGTCGCCGGCTATGCTGCGGCTCCCGCGCTAACCAAGGCCAACGCGCTCGGGCAATATCTCTTCGTCAATGGCCGGCCGGTGCGCGACAAGCTCATTCTCGGCGCCGTGCGCGCGGCCTATTCCGACTATCTGCCGCGCGACCGCCATCCGGTGCTGGCGCTGTTCGTCACGCTCGATCCGCGCGAGGTCGATGCCAACGTGCATCCGGCCAAGACCGAGGTGCGCTTCCGCAATGCCGGCCTCATCCGCACGTTGATCGTGCACGGTTTGAAGGAGGCGCTGGCGCGCGAGGGCCGACGCACCGCCGCCAACAGCGGCGAAAGTGCGCTGTCCTCGTTCCGGCCCGCGTTCACGCCACAGCGTCCGGCCAGCTGGGATTGGCGGACCTCGCCATCCGCTCCCGTGGCGCCAATGCCGTCGTTCGATGGCGCTGCCGCACCGGCTTTCGCGGAGCGCGCGCAGGCCGCCTTCGATGTCGGCGCGCCCAGCGCGGACGTGCGGATCGAGACCCAGCCCGTCAGCGACCTCGTCGATCGCCCACTCGGCGCGGCACGCACCCAGATCCATGAGACCTATATCGTCTCGCAGACGCGCGACGGCCTGATCATCGTCGATCAGCACGCCGCGCATGAGCGCATCGTCTATGAGCGGCTGAAGGCCTCGCTCGCCGCCAACGGCGTGCAGCGGCAGATCCTGCTGATCCCCGAGATCGTCGAGATGGACGAGGCCACCGTTGAGCGCCTGCTGGAGCGCAGCGAGGAGCTTGCGTCATTCGGCCTCGCCATCGAGTCCTTCGGCCCCGGCGCGGTCGCCGTGCGCGAAACACCGTCGCTGCTCGGCAAGACCAATGCGGGCGGCCTCTTGCGCGATCTTTCCGAGCACATGGCCGAATGGGACGAGGCGCTTCCCCTGGAGCGCCGCCTGATGCACGTCGCCGCCACCATGGCCTGCCACGGCTCCGTGCGCGCCGGACGCAGGCTGCGGCCCGAGGAGATGAACGCCCTGCTCCGCGAGATGGAGGACACCCCGAACTCCGGCCAGTGCAATCACGGCCGGCCGACCTATGTCGAGCTGAAGCTGAGCGACGTGGAGAAATTGTTCGGGCGGAGGTGACGGTGCCGCAGGGTGGATTAGCCGAAGGCGTAATCCACCTCTTCTGCGTCCGCGGTGAGAGACAGTGGCGGATTACGCTTCGCTAATCCGCCCTACGCAAAAACACGAACTCCGTGTCGTCATAAGCCCGCCGCTCCAGCTCCTCAAAACCTTCCGGCGTCGCGAACTGCGCGGCCTTGGCCTCTTCCACCACCAGCAGCGCGCCCGGCGTCAGCCACCCGCCGTCGCGCAAGGATGCGAGCGCCTTCTCGGCAAATCCCTTGCCATAGGGCGGATCGAGGAACGCCAGCGAAAACGGCTCGACGGGATGCGCGGGGCCGAGATCGGTCGCATCGCGGCGGTACACCTTGGTGACGCCGCCGAGGCCGAGGGCCTCGACATTGTTGCGGAGCAGCGCACGCGCTTCCGCGCCATTGTCGACGAACAGCGTGAACTTGGCGCCGCGTGACGCGGCTTCGATGCCGAGCGCGCCGGTGCCGGCGAAGAGATCGAGCACGCGTGCATCCTGGATCGGATCGTCATAGGCGTGCACGAGGATGTTGAACACGGACTCGCGCAGGCGGTCCGCCGTCGGGCGGATGTCGCGCGAGGACGGTGAGGCGAGATTGCGCCCCTTCAACCTGCCGCCGACGACGCGCAAGCTAGTCCTCCCGCGGCGTCAGGTCGCGCTTGCCGTGATAGCCGCGCTTGGGACGCCGCGGCGGGCCGTAGCCGTTCGCCTCCATCTCGTTGCGCTCGCGGGCCTCCTCGCTGCCGGTGCGCTGCACCAGCACGCGGCGGCCCTTGCGGTCGTTGATGACGGCGCGCTTGCTGGCAGGCTTCTTCTCGCTCGGTGCGTCGTCGGCGCGCGAGGATGACTTCGAGGGCGCGTCGAACTGCGCACCCGACTTCTCGATCACCTTGTCGCCGAGCTGCTCGCGCAGCACGCGCGCGCGGATCTCCTCGACCTGGCCTTCCGGAATCTCGCCGAGCTGGAACGGGCCGTAGGAGACGCGGATCAGCCGATTCACTTCGAGCCCGAGATGGGCGCAGACATTGCGCACCTCGCGGTTCTTGCCCTCGCGGATCGCGAACACCAGCCAGACATTGGCGCCCTGGTCGCGCTCCAGCGTGGCCTCGATCGGACCATACTTGACGCCCTCGACCTCGATGCCGTTCTTGAGCTCGTCGAGCTGCGCCTGGGTGACGTCGCCATGGGCGCGGACGCGGTAGCGGCGCAGCCAGCCGGTGTCCGGCAGCTCGAGCGTGCGCGCGAGGCCGCCATCGTTCGTGAGCAGCAGCAAGCCCTCCGTGTTGAAGTCGAGCCGGCCGATGCTGATCAGCCGCGGCAGGCCTTCGGGCAGATTGTCGAACACGGTCGGACGGCCCTCGGGATCGTCATGCGTCGTCATCAGCCCGCGCGGCTTGTGGTAGAGGAACAGCCGCGTGCGCTCGCGCTCCGGCAGCGGCTTGCCGTCAACCATGACGACGTCGTTCTTGGTGACGTCGAGCGCGGGCGAGTTGATCACGCGGCCATTCACGGTCACGCGGCCCTGCGTGACCATCTCCTCGGCATCGCGGCGCGAGGCAAGCCCGGCGCGGGCCAGCACTTTGGCGATGCGCTCGCCGGCCTTCTTCGGCTTCGGCGCGTCGTCGCGGCGCGGCCGGCCCTCGAAATCACGATCGCGCTCGCGGTAGGCGCCGCGGCCGCCGAAGGCGGGACGCTTCTCGAAAATTCTGCTGTCGTCCTCATTGTCGCGGCGCGGCCGGTCGCGGAAGCGGCCCTCGCTGCGCGGATGCTCCTGCCAGTCCATGCGGCCTTCGGGGCGCTTCTCGCGCGAGCGGTTGAAGCGCGGACGGTCGTCACCGGAACGCTCCTCGCGCGGGCGCGAGAAACGCGGACGATCATCACCCTCGTCCCGGCGCCGGGAGAAACGCGGACGGTCGTCGCCACGGCCGCCCTCGCGGCGATCGTCGCGCTGACGCCAGGGCTTCTCCTCGCCGCGATCGCGGCCGCCGAAATCCTTGTCGAAGCTCTTGCGCGGGCGGTCACCGCGCGGTGCGCGATCACCGCGATCGAAATTCGGGCGGTCTCCGCGCGGCTTGAAGCTGCGTTCGCCACGATCCTCGCGCGGCCCGCGATCCCCACGGTCGCGTTCGCGATCCGGCCCACCCCGAGAAAATTTCCGTTCGCCGTCGAACTTGCGCTCTGGACGGTCGCCGCGCGGCGCGTAGGGCTTCTTGTCGCCGAACTTCCTGTCGCTGAACCGGCCGGCGGGACGGGCATCGTCGCGATCCCTGCGCGGCGGACGGTCGTCACGGCCATAGGACGGGCGATCACCGCGCGGCTTGAAGGGTCGCTTCTCGCCGTCACGCGAGGAGCGATCGGAGAACGGGCGATCGCCGCGCGGCTTGAAGCTGCGCTCGCCGCGCCCCTCACTGCCGCGGTCGTCGCGCTTGAAGCGGGGACGGTCACTGAAATCGCGGCGCGGCGCATCGCCCTCCTCGCGGCGGCGGAATGGACGGCTGTCACGGTCGCCACGGGGCGGGCGGCTGTCGCGCGCGCCCTTGCCCTCGAAGCCGCGCTTGGCGAATTTCTTCTCAGGGCCGCGCGGCTTGCCGCTGCGGCCGCCTTTGGCCGGGCCTCGCCGGCCGCGGGAATCGTTGTCTTTGTCGCTGTCGCGAGGCATGACTAATCTCACTTAAGGGGTGGCGCGAGCAGTGTGCGCGCTCGTTCCGAGCCGCATGCTCAGGCAAAATCGGTATCCACTCTTGCTGAAGGCGGAGCTAGTAGCAGGTTTCTGGCGATGATACGAGGCATGAAAGCCCCTTCTTTCATGGATTTGGCGCTTCTGGCGGCCGAAAATGCCGGAAAATCGGGCGAAGTTCCGATCGGATGCGTGGTGGTCCGCGACCACGAGGTGATCGCCACCGGCGCCAACCGGACGCTGACCGACCGTGATCCGACCGCCCATGCCGAGATCGTCGCGCTGCGCATGGCCGCCGCGAAGATCGGCAGCGAGCGGCTGGTCGACTGCGACCTCTACGTGACGCTGGAGCCCTGCACCATGTGTGCGGGCGCGATCTCGTTTGCAAGGGTGAGGCGGCTCTATTACGGCGCGGCCGACCCCAAGGGCGGCGCGGTGGAGTCGGGCGTGCGGTTCTTTGCCTCGCCGACCTGCCACCACGCGCCGGACGTCTATTCCGGCGTCGGCGAGAGCGAGGCGGCGCGGCTGCTCAAGGAGTTCTTTCGGGAGCGGCGGTAGGCCCTTCCCCGTCATTGCGAGGAGCGAAGCGACGAAGCAATCCAGAGTCTTTCCGCGGAGACAGTCTGGATTGCTTCGCTGCGCTCGCAATGACGCGGTGGCTCAGGCCAGGAAGAACTCGCGCAACGCCTTCGCGGTCACATCAGGATTCTCCTCCGTCAGGAAGTGCCCCGAATCCACCGGCTTGCCGTCGACGTTGGTGGCCCATTGCTTCCACGCGTCGAGCGGCGTCGCGGCGGCCTGGGCGATGCCGGCGTTGCCCCACAGGATAAGCATCGGCACGGTGATCTTCTTTCCGGATTCGAAATCGGCCTTGTCGAGGTCGTAGTCGAAATAGGCGCCGGCGCGGTAGTCCTCGCACATCGCGTGAATGCGGGCGGGATCGCGGAACGGGGCGAGGTAGTGCTCGAGCGCGCGCTCGTCGATCGCGTCCAGCGTCTTCGACTTGGTCTGGCTCGCCATCTTGAAGCGCAGGAAGAACTCGCCTTGGCCTGCGATCAGCGTCTCCGGCAGCGGATAGGGCTGCGCCAGGAAGGCCCAGTGATAGATCTTCAGGGCGTAGGCGCGGTTCATCCGCTCCCAGTAATCATAGGTCGGCAGGATATCGAGCACGGCGAGCTTCGACAGCCGGCCGGGATGGTCGAGCGCGAGGCGGTACGACACGCGGCCGCCGCGGTCGTGGCCGGCGAGCGCGAAATGCACGTGGCCGAGCCGCTCCATGACCTCGATCATGGCCTTGGCCATGGCGCGCTTAGAGTAGGGGATGTGCAGCGCATCGCTCGCGGGCATGTCGGACCAGCCGTAGCCCGGCAGATCGGCGATGATCAGCGTGAAGTGCTCGGCCAGCTCAGGCGCCACCTGGTGCCACATCACGTGGGTCTCGGAGAAGCCGTGCAGGAGCAGCAGCGGCGGGCCCTTGCCGCCGACACGGGCGAAGATGCGGCCGAACGAGGTGTCGATCCATTCGGCGGCAAAGTCCGGATAGAGGTCGGCGAGATCGGACATCTTGTTGCATCCTTATGGTCGTGGGAGCGCTCGACAAACAAAAGTTCGAAAACAACCCCATGCACAGTACCGGTATTATGGTCGGGGCGACTAACCCCAACATTCGATTGCACATTCTGGATTGTAGATGTGGCGGCGCGGTGACGCGAACGTCGAGATTCCGGATCGACGCGTCGGCGCGTTTGCGCGCCGTCAAGGCGCTAATTTTTGGCCTTCTCCGCCTCCACCGCCTGCCAGCCGATGTCGCGGCGGCAGAAACCGTCCGGCCAGTCGATGCGGTCGACGGCCTGATAGGCGCGGCGCTGCGCCTCCGTCACGGTCGCACCTAGCGCGCAGACATTGAGCACGCGGCCGCCATTGGCGAGGATCGCGCCGTCCTTCTCAACCGTGCCGGCGTGGAAGATCTCGACGGTGTCGACCTCTGCGGCCTCCTCCAGCCCGCCGATGCGCGTGCCCTTCTGGTAGTCGCCGGGATAGCCCTTCGCGGCCATGACCACGGTGATGGCGGATTCCGGATACCAGCGCAGGTCGAAGTTCTTGAGCTGCCCGTCGCAGGAGGCGAGCAGCGCCGGCACGATGTCGCTCATCATGCGCAGCATCAGCACCTGGCACTCGGGATCGCCGAAGCGCACGTTGAACTCGAACAGCTTTGGCCCCTGCGTCGTCAGCATGATGCCGGCATAGAGCACGCCGCGGAACGGCGTGCCGCGCTGCTTCATGCCCGCGACCGTCGGCAGGATGATCCTGGCCATGATCGCGTCGTGGACCTGAGGCGTCACCAGCGGCGTCGGCGAATAGGCGCCCATGCCGCCGGTGTTCGGGCCGACATCGTGGTCGAACACGCGCTTGTGGTCCTGGGCGGAGGCCAGCGGGATCGCCGTCTCGCCGTCGCACAGCGCAAAGAAGCTGATCTCGCGGCCCGGCAGAAACTCCTCGATCACGACTTCCGCGCCGGCCTCGCCGAAGGCGCCTTCGAACATCATGGCGATGGCGTCCTCGGCCTCGCGCACGGTCTTGGCGACGACGACGCCCTTGCCGGCGGCAAGGCCGTCGGCCTTGACCACGATCGGCGCGCCCTGGCTCTGCACGTAGGCGCGCGCGTCGTCGGCGTTGGTGAAACGCTGGTAGGCGCCGGTCGGAATGCCGAACTCGGTGCATAGCGCCTTGGTAAAGCCCTTGGAGCTTTCGAGCTGGGCCGCCGCCTTGCTCGGCCCGAACGCCTTGATGCCGGCTTTGGTGAGATCATCGACGATGCCGGCCGCGAGCGGCGTCTCCGGCCCGACCACCACGAGCTCGACCGCGTTCTTTTTGCAGAAGTCGATCACGGCGCCATGGTCGGCGACATCGAGCGCCACGCATTCCGCCTCCCTCGCGATGCCGGCATTGCCGGGCGCGCACCAGAATTTGGTCACCAGGGGAGAGGCCGCGATCTTCCACGCCAGGGCATGTTCGCGGCCGCCGGAACCGAGCAGGAGAATGTGCATCGAAGGCTCAGGATGAGGGGTTTTGCTGGGGGCGGAGGTCGCACGAATCGGGGTGGGGCTCAAGGGGGGTAGGGCCAACACTCCCTAGTCTGGGATGTGGCGAAGCACTTTCTACCTCTCACCTTGCGGGAAAAGTAAATAGTGGAATTGTCGAGTAATATCAACGGACGATCTTCCTCGTGTCTAGCGAATGTCAAAAAGCGCCGATTGGACTGACTCGTAGCAGTTGACTGCTACGCACGAGACGTGGCTCGGCCTCGGCGAAATTTTGCGCACGAGCCATCACTTGCAAACTTACGGCGAACCAGATCACGCTACCAACTCGATCGTCGAGCAGATTGATGATTCGTCACGAAGATGCTTGCAAAGGACAACTGGTGACGGGGCATTGACTCGAGACCGGAGGCGCGCTCGGTGAAAAAGAGAAGCGAAGCTTATCTTGCCAAAAAGGCTGCAAAACGTGCTGCATCCCAAGCAGCAAGAGCGCAGTCCCCGGTCCGATCAGAAAGCTCAAGAAAGGAACGTCCGAGTTGGACTCGAGCGACCAAATACTTTGTCGGGACGTTGATCGTCGGAACTGTCGGTTTTGTTGCGTCTGTGTACCAGATTGGAGGAGGGCCGCCTTGGCCAGTTGCGCCAGTTTTCGTTCCGGGTTTCCCCTCCTCCGGCCACGCGTTTGACGTTCCTTTCACAGTTACAAATAAGAGCGCGCTCTTTTCCCTTAGCCATTTAGAAATTCTTTGTGGATTTGAAAAAATCAGAACCGATGCGAGATCGGGGGTCGAGCAACTGTCGATCACAGCGTCAGATGGCAAAACGACGCTTGGACCACTTGAGTCAACGTCATACACATGTCCAGTGAAGAGAATGTTCTCCTTCGCCGGCGCGACCAAGTTCGAAGAGGCCACCATCAGCTTTCTTACAAGATACGATTCCCACTTGCCATGGGGGGATCGCACACAATCGCAGTCCGACTCCTTCACTCTGAATACAAATACAGTGCCGCCCCAGTGGACGATAGGAAAGCCCATCCGCTGACACCGATAGTTTGCAAGCTAAACGGGGAATTACGGTGAGAGTGCTGGACTGCACCCCTGAAGTGGGACACGATAATTGTAGTGACCTGTGGCAGCGCAAGGAAAGAACCGTCAGTTTCCGACAGCCTACAAGATAAAAAGGCAATCAAGCGGGTTGATGAGGCGACGGCGTTCTGCCCGTCGCCCGTGAACAATCTTAAGCCAAAGCTCGGTTGACGTAGTTTAGTGCACTGTCCCGTAATCCGACGAGGATCTCGGCGAGTCATCCACCATCAACGTGGCGGTCGGGGAGCGATAAACCAATGCGAGCTATGTTGCACGCGCCTCAAATCCGAGCGGACGGTCTTGAGACGGCCGAGGCAACTATCAAAAGCCTAGGCGGGACCATCGTCTACCATCGACAAGACTCTCGAACAGGAGGTGGCGTGATCGCCAACCTAATTGTTGAGGGTGAGCGCGGCAATCGGTGGGATATTGGATTTGATTTCGGCGGGAAAACTCGATGGCTTCACCGAATTCGGTCCTGGCGCCACAATGGCTGGAAATGCAGTCTATCGAGTTGCCGTTTCCGGCGATGAGGTTGGTATTCTACTTGTTTTTGCGGAGGTAGCGGCTGAGGTGCCAACACGGGTTTATCCCGAAACCTCGGCGATGATAAGAGGCTTGGTCGAAACCGGCGAGACGTGGATTGCAGTCGATGCCAACGACCAGATCGTCGGATACGCGCTGTCTTCAAAACATGACAACACGATCTTGCTAACCTATCTCGGCGTTTCCAAAACAGCGCGAGGTCAACACATCTCTACAGCCCTTGTCTCGAAGCTAAAAGAAAGCGGCGCGCCGATCCTCACGGACGTCCGGCCAGACAACAAAAGTTCGATGGTTGAGCGCTTTGCGCGTTTCGGCTTTATCGAAATACCTACCGTCTTTGAGAGCACGAAGCTGCGCTGGGAAAAGTCTGACCAAGCCTGAGTAATTACGTGGCTGCCATCGACCTTTTCCATCCGCTGAGCTGCCGACGAGATGTCGTCTGAGAGCCTGCGCGAGCATTCAGCTTGATCGCCGTCGGAGCGCATCGCGTATACGTCGGTTTCGGTCATATACAACAGCCGAAGCAATTTTCAGGTGGAAAGCTCGTGCCAACCATGATTCCATCTGCGCAACACGGGTAATAAGTGAGAGGTGATGGCAGGAGAAACGCGACATATCCCTCGTCCCATAAAACGGCGCCTCATAGACGAGGCTGGTGGGAAGTGCGCGAACCCTGGCTGCCCAAATACGAAGGTGCAATTTCACCACATAAAGCATTGGGCGGTTTACAAGGCGCATAACTCTGAGGACATGATCGCCATTTGCCCGTCATGTCACGATGCTGCACACCACGGTAAGCTAAAAATTCCAGATGAAACGCTGTTCCGTTGGAAGGGTGCTTTCCCGCTCACGGGCGTCGTCAGCGACGTATTGTTTGTCGAGCCAGCCACCGAAGTTGGTCTGCTAGCCGGCACGATTGTATTGAGCACCACCAATCAGTCCCTAATCGCATTCGAGCTATCAAACCTGAATACCCTGGCCTTCCGCTTAGAAGATGGCGATATCATGCTTGTCCGCGCGCGGCTCAGAGATTTGACCGGCCAGGAAGTGCTGCGGGTCTCGGACAATCGAGTGCGAGTCTGTCGCGACAAGGATGTATCGTTCGAACGCCGACCGGGGCGAGTCCGCATAGAGATGCCAAGCACCGATAGATATGTTTACCCGTTGATGATCAAGCAAATGCGAGTGGTCGAACCGAACTACGCAACAGATAGGATCACAGCGCTCGATCTGGAGGTCTGGAAGCCCGGACTGGTCAAGGTGCGAGGAGTGTGGGCGGCGGCCGAAGGGGGCGTCGTTATCACGGACCAGCGCTTCGCGTTGATGCGCCCCGGTTTCAGAGAGCCGATCAGCTTAGTTGGGCACGGTGAGGGGACCATTCTAAAATTTGCAGGTCCCGTTACCATGGCAATGTTCAAGTTCGCTTAGGAGGCGAGCGGAGCTAAGCATTTCTCACGCCGCTATTAGGTAGTTCAGACGGTCCAGTACTGTCATCGCAATTCCGGGAACCTAGAGTGCGGGCCGCAAAGGGATCGTTGATGAGAATACCCGGTCGCGGAATGCGGACTTGCCATTGCGCTCTAGCATTCGGATGAAAGAGGCTTTTGCCAATGGTGATGAAACGCTGGGCCCGAGCAGAACAAGCTCGATGATATCTGCTAGTGCGCCTGTGGTTAGAGACTGAGCTGCCCTTGCCTGCTCCCCAACATACGTTGCTCCGAATTTGTATTTCAGTTTTGGTTCAACGCCACGCGGTCCAACAAAGTAGTCAAGGCAAGGCTTGAGGTAGCCGAATGGATCCCGCTCAGGAACATAGACTGCTCGCCATTCCCTTTCTTCGTCAAAGCCCGCATGTTTGGTGACTAGTGCGAGTGTTTTTACGAATCCAAACGCTGCAAGCGCCGCGAGATAAAGCTGATCGTCAGGGAGGTCGGCGGATTGCGTGATCCTTGCCCAGTTCTCTAACCCTGCGCGAATCGCTTGCTCGCGTTCGGGGCCGTTCTTGTAGGAGACTTTTGCCAGCAAAACCGGGCTATGGGACAGATAGTGAAGGCGTTGAGTATTAATCACCAGGGCGGCGCCATTGCCCTTGCTTCCATATTCGCGCCACATAGAGAGGCGGCCATCAGTGTTTCCGACCGGATGCTCTGAAAGGCAAAATATGTAAGTGTCTAGCGCTGCTTCTGTTGTTAGGTGAGCGAAATAGTGATTGTACGCATTCGTGAGTAACGTGCCTCGCTCTGCGGTGCCACCCACTCTGTCGGCAAACTCGGGGAACACTTGATTGCCGATCAAGAGCCCAAGGCGCAGTTCTTCGAGATCATTCATGTACAGCGGATTGGCAAACCAGATCTCATCATTCTTAAGTATCTGTTCGACAACCTGGACTGAGGTATAGTGTGCCAGCAGTATGGGATTGTCAGGACTCGTTTTCCATTCAATCGCCTCATAAAGGGAGGCGTAGGGCTGAACGATCTCGTCTGGGGTAGGCGTCATTGCCGTTCCTGGAATGATGGGCTTGGAATCAGGCGATCAGGATACGACAGCTTTGGCGAGCAACTCTGATAATATTGCCCATCGCGCGGACTTTTTAAGCTCGTCGGTCCTCTCGAGCCTGGCGCTAACGCGAAATCGCTGGACCGTTCAGTGCCCATGTCGGTGGGTCGGCGTAACTACTCCACCATGCCAGTCTTGCTGATGCCTACCCCTGCTTCCCCGCAATGATCTCCTGCAACGTCGCCACGTGCCGCGCAAACGCCCCGCGCCCCGCAGCTGTGGCCGTCACCGTCGTCTGCGGCTTCTTTCCCACGAACGCCTTCTCCACCGACACATAGCCCGCCTTTGCCAGCGTCTCGATATGGGCGCCGAGATTGCCGTCGGTGGCGCCGGTTAGCTTTTTCAGGCGGGCGAACTCCAGGCCGGCCGACACCGGCAGCGCGTTCAGCGCCGCCATGATCTTCAGCCGCAGCGGCTGGTGGATGATGTCGTCGAGCTCGGCCATCCCGCTAGATCCGCCGCATCCAGAGGCCGCCGAGGATCAGGCCGCCGCCGTTGACGAAGGCCATCCAGAGCGGGAAGGCTTCGCCGATATAGAAGAAGCCGATCAATGTCAGCGCGGCAATGCCGAGGCCGATCGCCACGAAGGCGGAGCCGAACCAGAGGCCCGCCAGCGTATAGAACAGCATGAAATAGAGCGGCCAGAACGTGCCGAGCTGGCGCGGGCCGAAATGGCCGATCACGTTGGTGCAGAGATAGCCGAAGGCGAAGAACAGCACGAGCACCAGCAGCATCCTGATGCTGGCCGCGGTGCTGTTGGTGTGTTGCGGAGGATTCAGCAAGCGGAGCACCACCAGACCGCCGACGCCGAGCACGTCCACGGCAACCCAGGCGTAGACCGCATAGACCGGCCAAAGCCAGGTCACGAGATTGGCCGCGAACACCAGCACGCCCCACCACACCGCGGCGAGGCTCGCGAGCTCATAGAGCTGCGATTGCTTGACGCGCTTGACGATGTCGTCGATGTCGGCCAGCGCGGCGGATGCCTCTCTGCTGTCGATCATGTCGTCCTCTTTATGCCCGTTATCGCAAATGACTCGCGGTGGGATCTGAGCAAGCGCCTCGTCCTTCGAGACGACCGCTCCGCGGTCTCCTCAGGATGAGGCTTTCGAGACGACCGCGGAGCCTGTCATCGGGCCGCGCTTTGCGCGGACCCGGTGGCGGTCTCCTCAGGATGAGGCTCAGTGGCAGCTTTGCCTTTGGATGAGGCTCAGTGGCACCAATGCCCGTTGAGGCGACTGCCGCAAGCTCGGTCCTCATCCTGAGGGCCCGCCGCAGGCGGGCGTCTCGAAGGATGGCCGCTGGGACGCCGCTTCCATCTGCGATTGCCTTGCGGCAGGCCGGTCGCATCATGATTGCCCGCTCCCGCGCGTGGCGACGTCCTCGGCAATCGCATTGACCGCCTTCGGGCTCGTGACCATGCCCATGTGGTTGATGCCGGCGATGATCTTCACGTCCACCGACGGCTTCACCGCCTGCACGGCTTCCGCATATTTGTCCGAGATCATCATCTCGTCTTCAGTGCCGCCGAAGATCGTCATCGCGTGAGTCACGCGCGGAAGATCGATGCGATAGCCGTGCGTGGCAAAGTTGCGCATCAGGCGGTCGGAATAGGTGGAGGTGAGGTACTTCGCCGAACTCGCCGGCACCGCGAAGGCGAGCACCGGAAGCTGCGAGCAGCAGTCGATGCCAAGCTTGCGCAGTGCCGCAAGGCCCAGGAAACGTGGAATGTCGGCACTGACCCAACCACCGTTGCTGGGCCGGTTGGTCGGCGCGTCATAGCCGAGATAGGGCGCGAGCAGCACGGTGCGCACGAACATGTCCTGCATGATCGGTGTCGCGGCGACGCGCAGCGAAAAACCGGCGCCGGCGGAATGGCCTATCAGGGTGAGCGGCAGGTCGGGCGCGGTCTTGCGGACATGCGCGACGAAATCGACGAGATCGTCCTCGAGCTGGCCGACATAACCGATGTCGCCGCGCGTGCCGGAGCCGCCATGGCCGCGGATGTCGAGCGCCCAGGTCTCCACACCGCGCGCGGCGATCGCATGCGTCAAAGCGTGGTTGACGGCGCCGCTGGACCCGGAGGAGCCGTGGATGAAGACTGCCCCGCCGCCGGTCGCGGAGCCGCTCGGCGAATAGTGGCGATAGCCGATCCAGGTGCCGTCACGGGCCTGAAAGCGCTCGAGCGGGGGCAGCGTGGACCAGTCGATTCCCTTGGTGGAGTCGGAGACCGACCGCATCTCAGGCGGCCGCTGCAGGGGTGTTGCGATCATGGTGGTCAGAAGCAGCGCCACGGCGCCGACCGCGCAAAGACCCCATTTCAGGCCGTTCAAGACGCCGCGCAGCAACCGGATCGCCATGACTCACTCCTCAAACTCATCAATCGATAGAGAACTCTATAATACAGAGTACTCTTCCGATCAACCCTGGGGATTGGCGCTGGCCTGCGAAAATCCTTAACGTCGGGCCTGACCCCAAAATGCCGAATCGTTTTTGAGATGCCGCCTGCGGAACAACTGCTCAACGCGCCCGAATTCACCGTCTCCGAACTGTCGCTGTCCCTGAAGCGGACGGTCGAGGACGCCTATGGCCATGTCCGGGTCCGCGGCGAGATCTCCGGCTTTCGCGGCGCCCATTCCTCCGGCCATTGCTATTTCGCGCTCAAGGACGAGAGCGCCAAGATCGAGGCGGTGATCTGGAAGGGCGTGCACAGCCGCATGCGCTTCAAGCCCCAGGAGGGGCTCGAGGTCATCGCGACCGGCAAGCTGACGACCTATCCGGGCTCGTCGAAATACCAGATCGTGATCGAGGCGCTGGAGCCGGCCGGCGTCGGCGCGCTGATGGCGCTGATGGAGGAGCGCAAGAAGAAGCTCGCTGCCGAGGGCCTGTTCGACGAGGCGCGCAAGCAGCTGCTGCCGTGGCTGCCGGAGGTGATCGGCGTCGTGACCTCGCCGACCGGCGCCGTCATCCGCGACATCCTGCATCGGCTGGAGGACCGCTTTCCCCGCCGCGTGCTGGTGTGGCCGGTCAAGGTGCAGGGCGACGGCTCGGCCGAGCAGGTCGCGGCCGCGATCCGCGGCTTCAACGCGATCCCTGCGGGCGGCAGGATTCCGCGGCCCGACGTCTTGATCGTCGCGCGCGGCGGCGGCTCGCTGGAGGACCTCTGGTCGTTCAACGAGGAGATCGTGGTGCGCGCCGCAGCTGAGAGCATGATCCCGCTGATCTCGGCGGTGGGGCACGAGACCGACATCACGCTGATCGACTTCGTCGCCGACAAGCGCGCGCCGACGCCGACGGCGGCGGCCGAGATGGCCGTTCCCGTGCGCAGCGACTTGTTCGTCGAGGTGGGCGATCTCGGGCGCCGCACCCGCGCCTATTGGCAACGCGCCCAGGAGAGCCGCCGCAGCGAGCTGCGCGCCGCCGCGCGCGCGCTGCCGGCGGCCGGCGATCTGCTCGCGATCCCGCGGCAGCGGCTGGATTCGGCGGGCGCATCCCTGCCCCGCTGCCTCAAGGCCAATACGCATGCGCATTTCCGCAGGTTCACCGCGGCGAGCTCGAAGCTGACGCTGCGCGTGCTGCACGGCCAGATATCGCAGGCCGATCATCGCCTCACCGTGTGCGGCGAGCGGCTGGGCCTGTCCGCGCGTTCGCTGCTGCGGCAGCGGCGCGACCGCTTTGCCGGGCTCGAGGTGCGCCTGCGCGCCTCGAAGCTTGCGAATGCGCAGGCGCAGCGCAACGCGATTGCCCGCCAGCGCGAGCGCACGCATCGTCTGACCGAGCGGGCAGAGCGCGCGCTGGCCACGCTGCTGCACCGGCTCGAGGCGCGGGTCGAGAACAGCGGCAAGCTGCTCTCCGCGCTGTCCTATCGCAGCGTTCTCGCGCGCGGCTTTGCGCTGGTGCGCGACGAGGCCGGCCACCCCGTGCATGCGGCGGATGCGATCGGCCCCGGCGCGCGCCTCGAGATCGAGTTCGCGGACGGCCGCGTCGGCGCGACCGCGGATGCGGATCGGCCGGCGCCCGCGGCCAAGCCCGCACCGGCGCAGCCGAAGCCGGCCGCGCAGGAGACAAAGCCGGCACTGAGGCGCGTGGCCAAGCCGGTGGATCAGGGCAGCTTGTTCTGAGAGGCGCGGTCGCGGCGAGCTCTCTCATCCCGTCATTGCGAGCGCAGCGAAGCAATCCAGAGTCTTTCCGCGGAGGGATTCTGGATTGCTTCGCTGCGCTCGCAATGACGGAGGGTGTGGAGACAGTTCGCCCTACCGACACGACAATCCAGCGTCGATCGTCGTCCAGAAACCGCAATGTTCCGGCTGCGGGGCGCCGGCGTGGGCTTCGAACAGCAGGATCGCGACGGTGAAGACGATCAGGGCGGACGCGAAGAGCGTAATGCGGTTGCGCATGTGAGATGCGTTGAATCGACATCGTGGTCGAATGATGGCGCGGCCCCGCTACGGCACCGCCATCACCGCGCCAGCCATTGCGCGACGTCCTTCTGCGAGGCGGCGCGGGCCTCGGCATCCGTTTGCTCGGGCGCGGCGGCGGCGTGCAGTGGCGTGGTGGCGCGGTCGAAATCGTGATCGGCGCCGGGATAGACCACGATGCGCGCCAGCGCGCTGCGGCCGCGCGCGCCATCCACCATCTGGCGGCAAGCCGGCGGCGACGACACCTCGTCATCGGCGCCGATCAAGACCAGCGTCGGCACCCGCGTGCTCCAGCCGAGGCCCGCCGAGATCCGGCAATCCGGATAGAACGCGATCGCGGCACGGAAGTCCGGACCGAGATCGCGTCCCGCGCTCTGCGGACGCACGGCCCAGAGCAGCGCGCTCGCACCATTGGCCCAGCCGATCAGGCTGACGCGGTCCTGCGCCACGAAAGGCTGCTGCATCAGCCAGGCGCGCGAGGCCGCGATATCGGCGACGCGTTCACGCCGCGCCTTGACGTGCATCTCCTTGACGCGGCATTGCGGGCCGAGCTCGCGCGAGCCGTAGCTGTCGGGCAGCAGCACGGCATGACCAGCCTTGAGCAGGCGCTCGGCCCAATCGCGATAGCGCGGCAGCACGGGATCGGAATGGCTACCGAGCCCACCGCAGCCGTGCAGCGCGATCACGGCGGGAAACGGCCCCGCGCCCTCGGGCTTGTAGAGCTGCGCATGGAGCACCCCGGAGGCGAGCGGAATTTCGACCGGCTGCGGCGCCGGGGCGGCGTGCGCGGCCGACATCATCAGCGTCAGGAACACAGCGGTGAGGCGCAGGCGCATCGGACTCTGCCGCAGGAGATGCTGGAACCAGTGGCCCTTCGACTGAAGCCCTATCACGCGAAAACGGCGGCAAATCATCACGAACCGGTGGGTTTAACGGGCGGACAAGCCACCCCATCTATGCTACATCCCGTCCAACACATCGTGCCTTCCACGGGTTTCCATGGAGAGGCCTTCCGCGGAGACTTTCGACCGTGCTGAACAAGTTCGGCCCCTCGGGCCATGGCGAAGCGCAGGTGCAATATCTCGACGGCGATTTCCGCGTGATCTCGCCGGGGACCTTCGTGCGCTGCGCGATCACCGACGCCCGAATCCCGCTCGACGAGCTGAAGTACTGGAGCGTGGACCTGCAGGAAGCCTATTCCACGCCCGCCGCGGTGCTGCAGCGGCATTTTCCCGGCGCGCTGAAGCAGCCGTGATCCCTCGGCTCTCGCAACTCTCGTAGGGTGGGCAAAGCGAAGCGTGCCCACCTTGGGCGTCGCGATTGCGAAGAGATGGTGGGCACGGCGCTTTGCGCCTTTGCCCACCCTACAAGACTTCGCCTTGCCCACCGCACGGCATCGCACTGTCACTGCTCCGTGGCGGGCAAAACCGGCAGACCTATGAGGCTGGGGTTAAGAATTGCAGACCGCAATTTCATCTGGCTCTCCTGGACGCGGCTACATCGATAGAATTGCGGCCATGAATGCCGGCTGAATGTTCGCCGATGCTTAAAATTGTCCGGCTTCCATTGGGGCGCATTTAAGCCGCCCTGCACCACATTGCCTCGGGATAAAGTGGCAACGGGCAGGAACGCATGGACCTCCGGAGAACTTTCAGCCGTTCGTTCGGTGCACCTTCGAGCTCAAAGCATCATGTGCTCGAACGGTTCATCCGCGACGAGCAGGGCAGCTACGTGCTCATTTCCGCGGTGCTCATGCCGGTCCTGGTCGGCACCGCCGGCCTCGG
This sequence comes from Bradyrhizobium sp. USDA 372, assembly GCF_053629095.1. NCBI lineage: Bacteria > Pseudomonadati > Pseudomonadota > Alphaproteobacteria > Hyphomicrobiales > Nitrobacteraceae > Bradyrhizobium > Bradyrhizobium sp. USDA 372. Next base: position 3,001,061 of record NZ_JBRJHR010000001.1, read on the forward strand.
AACGGAAGTGGGCTGGTGGTACTACAAGCACAAGAACATGCAGAGCGTTGCAGATTCCGGCGCGGTCAGCGCTGCGACGGCTGCCAGTGCAGGCGGCGACCCCTCGTCCGAAGCCAAAGCGGTTGCGGCAAATTATGGTTACACCGACGGGGCGAACGACGTCACGGTCACGGTGAACCAGCCGCCAAAAACAGGCAGTCAGGCCTCGAATTCGCAGGCCATCGAAGTCATCGTCAGCCAACCGCAGCGTCGATTGCTGTCGGCCTTGTTCGGCTCGGATCGCGTGCCAATCACCGCGCGCTCGGTCGCGCTGCCCAATTCCGGGACCGGCTGCGTGCTTGCGCTCAACGCGAGCGCAAGCCCCGCCGTCAACGTCAGCGGCGGCAACCAGCTCAACCTGATCAAGTGCAATCTCTACAGCAATTCGAGCGCAAGCCCCTCGCTCAATGTCGCCGGCAGCGCCTCGGTCGCGGCAAACCAGGTCGGCGTGGTCGGCGACGTCTCCGGCGCAAGCAGCATCACGGCGACCAACGGGGTCAAGACGCACATCACGCCTGTCGCCGATCCCTACGCCGACGTCTCTCCGCCGGCGCGGCCGAGCTGCAGCAATGCCAAGATCACGGTCAACGCCAACGGAAAAACAAACTCGCTCGACCCCGGCTGCTACATGGGCAGCATTACGGTCAATGCCGGCGCAGTGCTGAACCTCAATCCGGGCATCTACTATCTGGACGGGGCCAGCTTGAGCGTCGCCGGAAAATGCCACCATCACCGGCAGCGGCGTCACGCTGGTGTTCACCGGCTCCGGAAGCGACTGGGGCACCGCCTCGATCGGCAGCAACGCGACCGTCGACCTGACCGGGCCGACCAGCGGCCCCACGAAGGGCATCGTCATGTACGGCGACCGCAACATGCCGGCCGGGACCAATTTCAATCTGACGGGCGGCAGCACGCAGAATTTCGGCGGCGCCATCTACCTGCCGAAGGCCAATCTCAGCTTCAGCGGCGGCAACGGCACCAGCACATCCTGCACCAAGATCATCGCGGATACGCTGACGTTCAGCGGCACGTCGAACCTGCAGGTCAATTGCACCGCGCTCGGCACCGCGACGATCGGATCGCAAACCGCGCAGCTCGTCGAATGAGGTTTGGAGCGATGCAAATCCAGAATTTCTCATCCATGTTCGGCCGTCGATGGCTTAGTTCTCTGACGCGGCACGTGCGCAATGCTGCCGGCGATCAACGGGGCGTCGCGGCAGCCGAATTCGCCATCCTGATTCCCCTGCTGTCTCTGATGGTCGTCTCGGTCACGGACATCGGGCTTGCCCTCTATCGCAAGATGCAGCTCGAAAATGCCGCGCAAGCGGGAGCCCAGTACGCGATCGCGCGCGGCTTCGACACGAACGGCATCGCGAACGCGGTCGCAAGCGCCACCAGTGCGACCAACATCACCGCTTCACCTCCGCCGGTCCAATTCTGCGGATGTCCAACGAGTGCGGGAGTCAGCGCCACCAGCTGCGGAACGGTCTGCACGGGCGGTGCGCCGGCCGGAACATACACGACGGTCTCGGCGCGGGCGACGTATTATACGATCATCGATTATCAGATCGTGGCGGCCACATACACCTACACCGCGCAGTCCACCACGAGGCTGCAGTGAAGCTCACCGCACTATGGCGAGACACGCGCGGCGCCTCGGCACTGGAATTTGCGCTGACCGCTCCCGTGTTCTTCCTGTTCATATTCGGGATCGTCGAATGCGGATTGCTGTTCTGGACTCAGCTGGGAATCCAGCATGGCAGCGAAATGGCGGCGCGTTGCGCGACCGTCAACACCACGCTCTGCCCGAGCAGCAGCGCGATCACGACCTACGCTGCCCAGCAGGCCTTCGGCCTCACGCTCCCTCCGGGGACATTCACCTTTGCCACGGCCGCGTGCGGCAACCAGGTCAGCGCGACCTATTCATTCGAGTTTCCGCAGATCATCAACCTGTCCCCGGTGACGCTGACCGCGCGTGCATGTTTTCCGAGTTGAGGCCACCGGCAGGCGGCTTTGCCGCGCGAAGGAAAAGGGCGATGTGCCCGCGCCGCATTGCCGGCAACTCGGCAAGATGGTCTCTGCCGTGCGGGTCGATTGCGTTCTACATTCGTTGCAGCCGTTGGTGAGTCGTTTCGCGTTGTGGTTGGATTTTTTGTTGCGGTTCGGCGCCTTAGAGTTGTTTGATGAAGTTCTGCTGAAACAAAGCACTGCTATAGTGCATGTTAGGTAATTGGCCCTGTTCTTTTATCGCACGGACGATCAGGTCAACCAAACAGCCATCGAGCATTGGAATTGGCGCGGTCTGTGAACGGGCTCATATCGAAGAGCCACCCGACGGGCTACCGATCACCTTGAAAATTCGCGGTGGAATATCTGTAATCCAAGGTCAATCGATGGGGGTGATCATGCCCGCCATTTTCGAACTGCTCTATCGTGAATATTGCCGCGCCCGTCTCGCTGAAATGCGCAAACAGCTTCTGATCGCAGCTGAGCGCGCAGAAGCTATCGCAGCAGATTATCATCCTGCGACGCAAGTGGACGACGAGACGACGGACGCATACAGCAAGTCCGGTCACGGCCTGCCGAATTGAAGCGGCTCCAAGACCGGCGATCACTCCCGCGTAGCAGTGACCAAGCAATTGGCAACAGTTTGGGAGACGGCAATGAATACACCCGAATGCTACGCCGTCGTCGTGGCCTGCATGTCGTGCCTGACCATCATCGGATTGATGGCCGCCGGCGCGTGGTGAGCATGCCCCCTCGGCGCGTCGCAGACATGATTTCGGCTTTAAACATTAGTACAGCCGCCGCGTCGTCCGACAACGGCGGCTGCGCCCTGGGTCCGGAGATCAGCTGCCCGGCGGCGAATACGACGGACGCAGCTTCGCCGCGTTCTGGCGGACCTGCTTGATCTCGTCCTGCGTGAACAACCGAACCAACTTCACGTTCTGCAGCGTACCGGCCGTCACGGTGAGGCCGGAAATGGCCGGAGCCGCGCTGGGATCAGGCACATCGAAAATCACGAGCACGCCGGGGCCGTCGGCCGCGACGCTGTACATCGAGACTAATTTTCCACCGGCCGCTTCGATGAGCTTTCGAGCTGCCTCCTGGCGATTGGTCGTGGGATTCTCCAAAATGGCATTGAGAGCGCGTGGCGTGTATTGTCCGGTGAGGCAAAAATGCATGGCAAGTTCTCCTCTGAATTGTTGGCAATAATTCTCCGTGCCGTTGCGAACTGGTCGTTACGGCCGCTGCACCTGACATGATGAAGATTCATTGCCCGCCGTGGGCATCAACGCCGTCGATGATTCCCGGGACTTCGGCACGTCCCGGTGACGGCTCTCATGCAAGGCTACATCAACTGCCGAACGCGCGGAAGAAGATTCGCCGGGCGCGACGCTTCGCGTTTTGCGACTAGGGCAGAGACGTTGCCGCACGTTGCGAGATCAGCGCGCGCTGAACCTTCGCTCGCGCGCTCTGTACAGATGATCGCTGATCAATTGCCGCAGCTTTGCCGGGTCATCGAACTCGAGCTGGACGGCGAACGGCACGATGCCGTCAGGCACGCCTTCGCGGCCGCGCAAGCGTGCAAGATCCTTCTCCGTGGTTACCAGCGTGAGCTGCTCGCGCTGAGCGTCCGCTGCGAGCGCTGCGATCTCGTCCCGCGAAAACATGTGGTGGTCGGCGAAGGCGCGCGTGCGCGCGACCTCGACGCCGCTCGCACGCAGGGTGCGGAAGAAGCGCTCGGGATCGCCGATGCCGGCGAAGGCGAACACCCGCTTGCCGGAGAGCTGCGCGAGCGAGGCCGCATCCGGCTTCAGGCGCGCACGCAGCTCGGGCTTGTTCCGCTTCGCGATCTCCGCCGCGACATCGTTGGCGGCATTGCCGTCGCCGATCAGCACCAGCGCGTCGGTGCGCGCGAGCTGCACCTCGAGCGGTGCGCGCAGGGGACCCGCGGGAAACACCTTGCCGTTGCCGAGGCCGCGCTCGCCGTCGATCACGATCAGCGAGGCGTCCTTGAACAGAGCAGGGTTCTGGAAGCCGTCATCCATCAGGATCACGGTGGCTCCTTGCGATCTCGCCAGCGCGACGCCGTCGAGGCGGTCGCGCGCGACCGCCACCGGCACGTCGCGCGACATCATCAAGGGCTCGTCGCCGACGTCGGACGCATCGTGGCGCGCGCGGTCGACCATGACAGGCCCCTTCAGGCGCCCGCCATAGCCGCGGCTGAGCACGACCGGCGTCTCGCCGAGCTCGCGCAGGAGCTTGGTCAGCGCCAGCACGGTCGGCGTCTTGCCGGCACCGCCGACATGGTAGTTGCCGACGCAGATCACGGGGATGCCGGCGTCAAAGCCCTGGCGCAGCATGCGCCGTGCGGTGATCGCGCCGTAGAGCGCAGCGAGCGGCCATAGCGCGTAGGATTGAGGGGAACGTGGCCGGTACCAAAAGGCCGGCTCACGCATTGGCGGCCCCCATCTCGATCCGCAACTGCAACAGATAGGGCTCGAGCGCCGTCATGGTGCGATCGAGCGCACCGCCAAGCTGCTCGACCACGCCCGTGCCTGCGCGCTGCATCCTGTCGCGCATGGTGGGATCGGCCAACAACTGGCCGAGCTGCTTGACCAGCGCTTCCTGCGTGTCGGCCTGCCGCGCCCCGCCGCTGGTATCGAGCGCCTCATAGACGTCGGCGAAGTTGAATACGTGCGGACCATGGACGATCGCGGCGCCCAACTTGATCGCCTCGATCGGATTCTGCCCGCCATGGTGGATCAGCGATCCCCCCATGAAGACGATCTCCGAGAGCCGATAGAACAGGCCGAGCTCGCCCATCGTGTCGGCGACATAGACGTCGGTCGTCGCCGTCGGCAGCTCTTCGCGCGAGCGCAAGCTGGGCTTCAGCCCGGACGCGGTGACCAGGCCTGCGATCGAGGAGCCGCGATCCGGATGCCGCGGCACGATCACGGTGAGAAGCTGCGGGAAGAAGCCGACCAGGCTGCGATGCGCCGCGATCAGCATCTCGTCCTCGCCCGGATGGGTCGAGGCCGCAACGATGATCGGACGCCCACGCGTCATGGCCATCAGCCGTTCGAGCTTGGCGGGATCGGCCGGCGGCGCCGGCACGTCGAGCTTGAGATTCCCCGTCGTGACGACGTCGCGGCCGCCGAGCGCGGCAAAGCGCTCGGCGTCGGTCTTCGACTGCGCAAGACAGATGTCGAACCGCGACAGCAGCGCCGAGATGGTGCCGTGCATGCGCCGCCAGCGCGGGAACGAACGCGGCGACATCCGTCCGTTGATCAGCACCATCGGCACCCGGCGCGCCGCGCCGGCGAGGATCAGGTTCGGCCACAAATCGGATTCGATGAACAGCGCCAGCGACGGCTTCCAATGATCCAGGAAGCGCGCGACGTAGCGCGGCGAGTCATACGGCACGTATTGATGGATGACGTCGGGCGGAAAGCGTTTGGCGACGACCGCCGCCGAGGTGACCGTGCCCGAGGTGAGCAGGATGCGCAGATTGAGCTCGCGCAGGCGCTCGATCAGCGCCGCCGAGGCCAGCACCTCGCCGACGCTGGCGCCGTGGATCCAGACCAGCGGGCCATGCGGACGCACGTCGCGGGACAGGCCGCGCCGCTCGCCGACGCGCGCAGGATCCTCCTTGCCCTGCTTCAGCCGCCGCTTGATCAGCGCAGGCGCGAGCGGCACCAGGCCGGCGGCCAGGCGCCGGTACATCCGCAGCGTGATCGGCAGCGCAATGGGCAGCGACTTAGGCATCTTCCGGTCCCGGACGGCCGAGCTGCGCATAGGCGCGCCGGGTCGCCTCGTTCAAGGTGTCCTCCAGCTCCTGCCGCAACGTCTCCATCATGGCGGCGTCGGCATCTGCGGGAACGTGGATTTCCTTGATGCCGACCAATGCGCCCCGCCCGAATGGCAAATTGATGGTGGTGCGGTCCCAGTTCTTGAGCCGGACGAAGCGGCTGGTCGCCATCGCGAAAGGCATGATCGGCCGTCCCGATTCCCGTGCCAGCATGATAATGCCGAGCCCCGCCACGCGCGAGCGCTTGGGGACGTCGGCGGTCAGCGCGACATTACAACCGGCTTGGAGCGTCCGCACCATTTCCTTGAAGGCGCCGACGCCACCTTTACGGTGAAACGCGCCGCCATGGTCGCCGGAACCGCGGATCGTGCCGATCCCGAGCCGCTCGGCGGCGATCGCATTGAACTCGCCGTCGCGGTGCCGGGAGATCAGTACCTTGGCCCGATAAGAGGCCTTGTTCTGGTTCTTGATGAAGGGCGTCAGGAAATGCTGGCCGTGCCAGAACGCGAAGATCGCAGGGAGCTGCGGCTCGACGCGCTCATAGATGTCGGGCGGATCGATCGTGAAGGTGTTGGTCCGCCAGACCAGACGCAGATATTCGGCCGCCAGGACCCCGACGGCACGCTGAAGCCAGCTGCTTCGCAGCGTATTGCGAAGCAGTTTTTTCAACGCGCCGGTTCTTGATTCGGATCGAGCAGCCGATGCAGGTGGACGATGAAGTAGCGCATCTGCGCGTTGTCGACCGTGCTCTGCGCCTTGGCCCGCCAGGCGGCGTGGGCGCTGGCATAGTTCGGATAGAGGCCGACGATGTCGACCTCGTCCAGGTTCTTGAAGGTGTTGTGCTCGAGATCGACGAGCTCGCCGCCGATGACGAGATGGAGCAGTTGTTGCGGGGCATTATCTGGCATGAGTTCTGTTCCTAACGGGCTGCCCGGCAAAGCAGTGTTCGAGAAGCACGACGAAAGCGCCTTAGGCTAAGGGACGGTTGCGAAAATGCGCGACAATGCCCGCATGACGATCGCGTCCCGCTGCCACCAGCACTCCGTGCGCCACTTCCCGGCGGTTATAGAGGATGGGTTCTCCGGAGAGGTCGCTCATCCTACCATCCGCTTCCTGCACGATCAAATCCGCCGCCGCAAGATCCCAATCATGGCTGTTGCCGCCCGCAAAAGCCGCATCCAACGCGCCATGGGCGACCCGGCACAGCCGCAGCGCCAGCGAGCCGATCCGCCGGTGCAGCTTGATCTCGCCGAGGGACGGCTTCAGCCGCTCGACCAGCGGCTTCGGGCCGGCGACGCGGGCGAAGTCGAGCTCGGATCCGCGCGTCGCGCGCACCGGCTTGTCGTTGAGCGTCGTGCCCTGGCCGCGTGTTGCGAAGAAGAACTCGTCGGTAGCAGGGGCGAACACGGCGGCAAGCACCGGCGAAGCGTCCTCAACCAGCGCCACGCTGACGCACCATTCGTCGTGGCCGCCGAGATAATTGCGGGTGCCGTCGATGGGATCGACGATCCAGGTCAGCCGCCGCGACAGCCGCGCCGCATCGTCGGCGCTCTCCTCGGACAGCCAGCCATAATCGGGCGTCGCAGCGCGCAGGCGCGCTTCGAGCAGATCGTTGACCGCGATATCGGCTTCCGAGACCGGCGAGGACGCGCCCTTGGTCCACTTCCGCAGCTCGGTGCGGAACATCGACTGCGCCAGCGCGCCCGCCTCCCGCACCGTGTCCTTGAGCAGCGCCGCGTCGCGGGTCAGGATCGTGTCGTCGAGAGCAGCTGCCATCGGGTTCAATCGCGCGGCACGGCGAGAACACCTCTCCCCATCGGGGAGAGGTCGATTTGCGCAGCAAATCGGGTGAGGGGGCTCAGGTCCCACGAGAGAGCGGTCCCCTCACCCGCGCCTCCGGCGCGACCTCTCCCTACGGGAGAGGTGAGCCAAGCAGCAATAGCTCGATCAGCGTCCGCCAAGCGTCAAACCTTCGATGCGCACCGTCGGCGCATTGACGCCGTAGCGGAATTCGAGATTGTTCGCCGGCTGCATCGACTTGAAGATCTCGAACAGGTGCCCGGCGATCGTCACTTCGCTGACGGGATAGGTGATCTCGCCGTTCTCGATCCAGAAGCCGGAGGCGCCGCGGCTGTAATCGCCGGTGACGCCGTTGACCCCGGAGCCGATCAGATCGGTGACGTAGAAGCCTTGCTTGATGTCGGCGATCAGCTCGGCCGGCGTTGGCGTGCCGGGCTCGAGATGCAGATTGTACGGCCCGGGCGAGGGCGAGGAAGACACGCCGCGATGGGCGTGACCGGTGGTGGTGAGGCCGAGCTCGCGCGCGGTGGCGCAATCGAGCAGCCAGGTCGTCAGCACGCCGTCGTCGACCAGCGCGGTCCGCTTCACCGCGACGCCTTCGGCGTCGAAGGTCTGCGAGCGCAGGCCGCGCTTGCGCAAGGGATCGTCGATGATGCGGATGTTTTTCGCGAACAGCTGCTGGCCGAGCTTGTCCTTCAGGAAGCTGGTCTTGCGCGCGATCGAGGCGCCGTTGATGGCGCCGACGAGATGGCCGACGAGCGAGCCGGCGACGCGCGGATCGAACACCACCGGCACTTTGCAGGTCTCGACCTTGCGCGGATTGTAGCGCGCCACGGTGCGCTCACCGGCGGAACGGCCGACGACCTCCGGCGACAGCAGATCGGCGCCATGCGGCGCCGAGGTGAAGTCGTAGTCGCGCTCCATGCTGGTGCCATCGCCCGAGATCGCGGTGGCGGAAATGCCCTGGCTGGAGCGCAGGTAGGAGCCGTGGAAGCCGGTCGAGGTGACGAGCACCATGCCGCCGATGCCGGCGGAGGCCGAGGCGCCGCCGGACTTGGTCACGCCCTTGACGCCGAGTGCCGCAGCTTCGGCCGCGAGCGCGCGACGCTCGAGCTCGGCGGTCGTGGGCACGGCGGGATCGAGCAGGTCGAGATCGGGGAAGTCGCGCGCGAGCAGCGCGGGATCGGCGAGGCCGACATATTTGTCGTCGGGCGCGACGCGCGCCATCGCGACCGCGCGCTCCGCGAGCTTGGTGACGGCATCGCCGCTGACATCGTTGGTCGAGACCACCGCCTGGCGCTGGCCGACCAGCACGCGCAGTCCGACATCGTCGCCCTCCGACCGCTCGGATTCCTCCACGCGCCCGTCGCGGACCTCGACGCCTTGCGAGACGCCGCGCACCGCGACCGCATCGGCCGCATCGGCGCCGGCGCGCCTGGCTGCCTCGACCAGTCGCTGCGCGAGATCGGAGAGCGCGGACTGATCGAGCAGGTCGCGATTGGCGGTAGTCGAAAGCGTCGAAATTGGTGAAGAGTTCACGAACGAAATCCTGTTGGGGCGGGGTTCGGGACCGGAACCCACAGATGTGCCCTGATAGCGCGGACTTCAAGCATTTTCAGCCCGCCAAAAGCTCAGATTCGCGACGTCGGCGCAACGTCTCGTCAATCATGCGCGCCAAGGTCTTGTCAATCATGAGGTGCAGTGACGGTGGGTTAACCAGCCTTTTTAAGCGGTTTCGGACCGCCGCGCGCTAAGGTCCTCGCATCGACCGGGAACATAATCCCGGCGGGGAGAACGAAGCCGTGAGGCGTCAAACAGCAACATGCGGGGCTAACCCCGCCGGGTCGAGCCGCTCCCTGCGGCTCGACCCTCTTTCCCTTCCGGTCCGCTTCGATGCGCATGACCCGCGCGCCGACGGACATGTCAGGCAGATCGAGCTTCATCGCGAGCGCGTCGTGCTGCGCCGTGCCGTGCGCGGCATGCAGATGGCGATCAACGTGCGCGTCGCCGACTTCACCGGCGTTGCCTTGCGCGGCAACGACGAGGCGCAGACGCTCGTTCTCGTGCACCGCGATCCTTCGCTGTCCGTCCCGCTGCTGATCAGCACTGACGCGGACGAGATCGCGCAGGCCTGGACGATCTGGAGCGAGATCTTCGCGCTGCCGCAGCTCGACGAGGGCGCCCGCAAGCCCGCACCGCGCCGCCGCCGCGCCAACGCGATCCGCGCCCGCCGCCCGAAATTCTTGATGCGCCGGCGCACCGCCATGGCGCGCGAGCTGCCGGTTCATCAGGGCGAGCGCGAGATCATCGCGAGGAACTAATGGTGCCGTAGGGTGGGCAAAGCGACTTGTCCGCCGTAGCTCGAAGAGCGAAGGCGGAAGCGTGCCCACCTCTTCTGTCGCAGCTGAGAGAAGGAACGCGGGCACGGCGCAAGCGCCTTTGCCCACCCTACGAGAGCTGCGCTCGCATCATCGCGTCCGCGAGCAATCCTGCGAACAGCAGCAGACCCGCATGCTTGTTCGACTTGAACAGGCGAAGGCACAGCCCGGGATCGTCGATCTTCAGCCGCACGATCTGCAAGGCCAGATGCGCTGCGAAGGCGGCAAGCCCGAGCCAGGCCGGCCAGCGCGCTTCGCCGGATGCCAGCGCGACGCCGATCAACATCACCGCGAGCCCGTAGAACAGCACCAGCGCCTGGCGCGTATGCGCACCGAACAGGCGCGCGGTCGACTTGATGCCGATCAGCGCATCGTCCTCGGCGTCCTGATGCGCATAGATCGTGTCATAGCCGATCACCCAGGAAATCGCGCCCGCATAGAGCACGAGCGCGGTGACATCGATGCGGCCGAAGGTGACGGCAAAGCCCATCAAGGCGCCCCACGAGAAGGCGAGCCCGAGCACGATCTGCGGCCACCAGGTGATGCGCTTCATGAAGGGATAGATCGCAACGATCAGGAGCGAGGCGATGCCCGTTGCGATCGCGAAGCGGTTGAACTGCAGCAGCACCACGAGACCGACCAGCGCCTGCGCGACCATGAAGACCAGCGCCTGCCTGGTGGTCACCTGCCCCGACGGCAGCGGCCGCGAGCGCGTACGCTCGACCTTGTCGTCGAGGTCGCGGTCGGTGATGTCGTTCCAGGTGCAGCCGGCGCCGCGCATCACGAAGGCGCCGATGAAGAACAGCACGATGGTGAGCGGCAGGCCACGCACGTCATGCGCCATGCCGGCGGCCAGCGCCGCCGACCACCAGCATGGCATCAAGAGAAGCCAGGAGCCGATCGGGCGATCGAAGCGGGACAGGCGCAGGTAAGGCCGCGCCCAATGCGGCGCGAGCGTATCGACCCAGTTGCCGGTGGCATCGGCAACGCGGGCGGATGTGCTAGTGCCCAGTTTTCGAAGTTCGTATTCCATCGCGGCGTATTCCGGTACGAACTTCGAAAACTACAAGGGCACTAGCCAGAAAATTATAATTCACGTGCCGCTTATCGATTTGAAGTTCCTATGAGGATCTCGCGGCGAGCACCGTAGGAACTTCAAATCGGCGGCACGTGTATCATCGGGTCAGGACGTTGCCGTTGAGCGTATCGAAGGTGCTGCCGCCCTTCTTGCCGGCATTGGCCTCGGGCGCCGAGCCCGAGCCCAGCACCTCGCTCAGCGACGGACCGGCCGGACCGCGCGGCTGATTCTGCATCTGCTGCGCGACGTTGCAGACCTTGGTCTGCATGGCCTCGGTGTTCTTGTGGCCGTCCTTCATTTGCGCGCCGATCTGCGGCGGGATTCCGCACTTCGAGGCATTGGCCTCGATGTACTTGATCATCTTCAACTCGGCCTGGCTGAAGTTGCGGATCAGCTTGCAGGCCTCGTCCGGCTGCGCATGACGGTCGCTCGCGGCCTTGATCAGCTTGCCGCGCTTCTCGGCCTCTTCGCGCAGGGGCATGAACGCCTTCATGCAGTCCTCACCGGGACCGGCCTGCGTCGGAGGAGCCGCGCTGAAGCCGCCGGCGCCGCCGCCGACGGGGGCAGCGCCGTTGACGGGAAAGGACGATTGCGGCGCGCTCCCCATCGACGCGGTGGGCGCCGAGCCGTTCACGGGCGGAAACGGCGAGCTGTTCGAAGCCTGGTTGGGCAGTGGCGCCGGGAAGGCGCTTTGCGCACAAGCGCCGGCGGCACTCATGGCGACCATGGCGGCAGCGAGCGGAACCATCAAATGACGGATCATCAAGACAGTCTCTCCGGCAGGAGCTTACGGGGTTCAGGGCTTCCCAATTGAAGCGTGACCAGCGTGTTCGCGTTTTTACGATTCCCGCCGGCGCTTAACAACCCGTGGAATAGGGCGAGAGCGCGGCGCTGGGACGCACCAGTTTGGCAATATTTACCCCGGAATGGCGCCTTTCGGTTAAGAACAGCCGGTAACCGGACCCCCAAAGCGATGCCTTCCCACGATTTTCGCGCCCCGCGCCTGTTCGTCGATGCCCCCCTGGCCCAGGACGCCAGGGTGCCGCTCGACCGCGACCAGAGCAACTATCTCGGCAATGTGCTGCGGCTCGGCGCCGGAGCCGAGGTCCTGGCCTTCAACGGCCGGGATGGCGAGTGGCAGGCCGCCATCGAGGGCCGCAAGCGGCCGGACGGCCTCGTGATCCTCCAGCAGACCCGGCCCCAGGACCGGCTCGCCGATCTCACCTACGTGTTCGCCCCGCTCAAGCATGCCCGGCTGGATTACATGGTGCAGAAGGCCATCGAGATGGGCGCCGCGGCCCTGCAGCCCGTCCTGACCCGGTTCACCCAGGCCTCACGGGTCAATACCGAGCGGATGCGCGCCAATGTGGTCGAGGCGGCCGAGCAATGCGGCATCCTCAGCATCGCCAGCGTGGCCGAGCCGGTGCCGCTGGAGCGCTTCTTGAGCCAGCGTCCCGCCGATCGCCTGCTGATCTTCTGCGACGAGGCAGCGGAGGTCCAGGATCCGCTGCAGAGCCTGCAAGGCGCGCGCGAGGCGAGGCACGGGATCGACCTGCTGATCGGCCCGGAGGGCGGTTTTGCCGAGGAAGAGCGGGCGCTGCTGCTGCGCCAGCCCAAGATCCTGCGGCTGGCGCTTGGCCCCCGCATCATGCGGGCGGACACCGCCGCCGTCGCCGCCCTGGCGCTGGTGCAGGCGGTGCTGGGCGATTGGGGCGGCAAGAGCACCTGATCCTGCGCATTGCCCACCCGTTAAGCGATTGATCCTTTGGAGGTCGAAACCGCTGTCGGGCCATGCTAAGGCCTGCGCCAAATTCGCCTCCCTTTGCCCTGCCCGGTTCCGCCGGGACGATGGACTCCTGAGATGACCGCGACTGCCACCTCAAATGCTGCCGGCTCCGCCGCCTGGGCGGATACGCTGCTCTTGTCGTTCGCGCAGGCCGGCTATGTCAGGGCCGAGCCCGCCATCCTGCAGCCGGCCGAGCCGTTCCTGGACCTCTCCGGCGAGGACATCCGCAAGAGCTTGTACCTGACCACCGACCTCTCCGGCGAGGAGCTCTGCCTGCGCCCGGACCTGACCATTCCTGTCGCGCGCGACTATCTCGCCTCAGGCCGGGCCGGCCAGCCCGCGGGGTTCAGCTATCTTGGTCCGGTGTTCCGCTACCGCAGCGGCCAGGCCAGTGAATTCCTCCAGGCCGGCATCGAATCATTCGCCCGTCAGGACCGCGCCGCGGCCGATGCCGAGATGCTGGCGCTGGCGCTGGAGGCGACGGCCGCCTTCGGCGTCCGCGACGTTGAGATCCGCACCGGCGATGTTGCCTTGTTCAATGCGCTGCTCGACGCGCTCAACCTCTATCCGGTCTGGCGCCGCCGCCTGGTCAAGGATTTCAACCGCAAGATCAGCCTGGAGCAGGATCTGGAGCGGCTGGCGGCCGCGACCACCGCGACGCGCAGCGAATATGAGGGCGTGCTGGCGGCCCTTGCCGGCTCCGACCGCAAGGCGGCGCTCGCCTTCGTCACCGATCTGATGTCGATCGCCGGCACCACCAATGTCGGCGGCCGCACCACGGCCGAGATCGCCGATCGCTTCCTCGAGCAATCGACGCTGAAGGGCGGCGCGCTGCCGCGCGAGGCGATCGCCGTGCTCAAGCGCTTCCTGTCGATTTCGGGCAATCCCGACGATGCCATCGCCGAGCTGCGCGCACTCACGACGGACGCGAAGCTCGATCTCGCTTCCGCGATCGATCAGTTCGAGAGCCGGGTCGGCTTCATGGCCGCGCGCGGCATCGATGTGAAGCAGACCCGCTTCTCGACCGCGTTCGGACGCGGGCTCGATTATTACACCGGCTTCGAATTCGAGCTGCACCACAGGGGCAACGGCGCCGAGCCGCTGGTCGCCGGCGGCCGCTACGACGGGCTGATGACCCAGCTCGGCTCGACCGAGCCGATCCCCGCCGTCGGCTTCTCGGTCTGGGTAGACGCGCTGAACCGGATCGGCCGCAAGGTGGGAGCGTAAAATCATGAGCGCGCCATTCGTTCTGGCCGTTCCCTCCAAGGGCCGCCTGCAGGAAAACACCGAGGCCTTCTTTGCCCGTGCCGGCCTCAAGCTGTCGAAAGCCGGCGGCGCCCGCGACTATCGCGGCACCATCGCAGGGCTCGACAATGTCGAGGTCGCCTATCTCTCGGCGAGCGAGATCGCCTCGCAATTGTCCCGCGGTTTTGCCCATCTCGGCGTCACCGGCGAAGATCTCGTGCGCGAGAACATCGCCGATGCCGACAAGCGCGTGTCGCTGATCGACGGGCTCGGCTTCGGCTATGCCGACGTCGTCGTCGCGGTGCCGCAGGCCTGGATCGACGTCCGCACCATGGCCGACCTCGACGACGTCACCACCGGCTTCCGCGAGCAGCATCACATGCGGATGCGGGTCGCGACCAAGTTCGTCAACCTCACCCGCGGCTTCTTCCAGGCTCACGGCATCACCGATTACCGCATCGTCGAAAGCGCGGGCGCCACCGAGGGCGCGCCGGCGGCCGGCAGCGCCGAGCTGATCGTCGACATCACCACGACCGGCGCGACGCTCGCCGCCAACGGCCTGCGGGTGCTCGACGACGGCGTGATCCTGCGCAGCCAGGCCAATCTGGTGGCCGCCAAGGAGGCCGACTGGTCGCCGCAGGCGCGCGAGACGGCGCGTGTCATCCTCGACCACATCGCAGCCCGAGCGCGGGCCAACAAGTACCGCGAGGTCCGCACCCGCTTCCGGCAATGCGATGCCGCCCTGCTCGGCGAAGCCCACAGCCGGTTCGGCGTGGAGGCCCCGTTCGGCGGCCCGACCTCGTCAGGCATGCTGACGCTGCACTGCCCACCGGGGCAGCTCTACGCGCTGGCGAGCTTCCTGCGCGAGCATGGCGCCGAGACCGTCTCGGTGGTCTCGCTCGACTACGTGTTCGACCGGGAGAACCCGCTGTTCGCCAAGCTCGAAGCTTTCTTGCGGCGGTGAGCCCGACGTTTTGAGCAGCTCCGTTCAGCGTAGCGACAGCAAACGGCTGCTACCATATGCTGTTGAGAAGACCTAAACGCCTCTGGAACCTTGATCGATGACGCTGGGCTCTGACGTTTCCGGCATGACGACCACCGCAGCCAACGCCGCAGCGAAGGGGCTGTCGATCGTCATCCCCGTCTATAACGAGGCGGCGGGCCTATCGGCCCTGCACCAGCGCATCTGCGATCTCGCCAGGACCCTGCGCCAGCGCTATCGGCTGTCTTGCGAGGTCGTTTATGTCGACGACGGCAGCAAGGATGCGACGCTGTCGATCGCGCGGTCATTGCCGGCCGACGCAATCGACGTTCAGGTGGTGTCGCTGTCGCGCAATTTCGGCAAGGAGGCCGCGTTGATGGCGGGCCTGGACCATGCCCGCCTCGGCGCCGTCATGTTCATGGACGGCGACGGCCAGCATCCGCCGGCGCTCGTCGAACAGCTGGTGCGACACTGGATCGATGACGGCTATGACGTCGTCTACACCGCGAAAGCGCATCGCGACAACGAGCCATTCCTGCGCCGGGTCGCGGTGCACGGCTTTTACGCGCTGATCAATTGGGGTGCCCGCCAGAAGATTCCGGAGGACGCTGGGGATTTCCGCCTGCTGTCGCCGCGCGCGGTCGCTGCGCTGAGGCAGCTGCCGGAACGCAACCGGTTCTTCAAGGGCCTCGCCAGCTGGATCGGCTTCCGCCAGATCCGCGTCGACTACGAGCCCGCAGCGCGCGCCCATGGCGTCACCACCTTCAACGCCGCGAGCCTGCTCGGCCTCTCGATCGAGGGCCTGACGTCCTTCTCGGTGGCGCCGTTGCGCTTCGCCAGCCTGTTCGGCGTCATTCTCGCCGGCGGTGCCTTCCTGTTCGGCCTGTCCATCCTCTGGGAGGTCTGGACCACAGGCAAGCAGGTCCCGGGCTATCCCTCGCTCGTGGTCGGCCTGATGACGATCGGCGGCGTGCAGCTCATCATGATCGGCATCGTCGGCGAATACATCGGAAAGATCCTTTCCGAGCTGAAGGCCCGTCCGATCTACTTCGTCGCCGAGCACAGCGAGAAGCATTTCGAAGCCGGCAAGGCCGATGAGGCCGCGAGCAGGACGGCAGCCGAATGAGCGTGGCCGCGAGGGCGCGGCGGATCTGGCTCTGCGCCGACGATTACGGCATCAGCCCGGGGGTCAATCGCGCCATCCGCGACCTGATCGAACGCGGCCGCCTCAACGCCACCTCGGTGATGATGGTGGGGCCCGCGATCTCGCGCGGCGACGTCGAGGCGCTTCAGGCTTCGGCAACGCAAAGCCCGCGATGCGCGATCGGATTGCACGTGACGCTGTCGGCGCCGTTCCGGCCGCTCACCATGCATTTCCGCCCCCTGGACGGCGACATGTTCTTCGCCTTTCCCAAGCTGCTGCGCGCCGGACTGATGCGGCGGCTCGACCGTGAATTCATCCGCAACGAAGTGAAGGCGCAGCTGGCCGCCTTCATGGACGCGTTCGGACGCGCCCCTGACTTCGTCGACGGTCACCAGCATGTGCAGCTCTTCCCGCAGGTGCGCGACGGCTTCGTCGCTGCGGTGGCCGAGGCTGCGCCAAAGGCCTGGGTGCGCCAGGGCGGCCGCGACCTGCCGCTTCGGCAGCGGCTGGCCTCACCGAAAGCCCTGGTGCTCGATGGTCTCAGCGCGCAATTCCGCCGCCGCGCCGGCCATGCCGGCCTCAGCTTCAATCCCGGCTTCGCCGGCGCCTATGATTTTACGCGCGCCGCCGATTTCGGCGCCTTGATGCGGCAATTCCTGGAAGGCCTCCCCGACGGCGGCCTCGTGATGTGCCATCCCGGCTTCGTCGACGATGTCCTCACCGGCCTCGATCCGATGACCGACGTCCGCGAGCGCGAGCACGCCTATCTCGCGGGCGACGCCTTCGCGCGCCTGCTGGCGGACAGCAACGTGACACTGGGATGAACGACGAAAAGCGCGCCAGAGGCAGCTTGTCGCATACCGAAATTTAATCCGGCCGGCACTGTTGGGGCCATATTGGAACCCTACATCTCCTTTCGCGCTTGGTTTTGCGCGAAGGAGACAGATCATGACGCCGCAGGAACGCCAGCTCGTCGACGACCTTTTCGACCGGCTTTCAAAGCTGGAAAATGCACCGCGCGATCCCGATGCGATCGCCGCGATCTCCGACGGCCTGCGCAAGGCGCCCGGCGCCATCTACGCGCTGGTGCAGACCACGCTGGTCCAGGACGAAGCGCTGAAGCGCGCTAATGCCCGCATCCAGGAGCTGGAAGCGGCCCATGCGCCCGAGCAGGCGCAGTCCGGCGGCTTCCTCGACACCATGCGCGACACCCTGTTCGGCTCGAGCCCCTCGCGCGGCTCGGTTCCGAATGTGCCGCCGCGTGAGCAGCGGCCGACGTGGAACAGCGGCCAGGCGATGCAGCAGGCCCAACCTGGCTACGGCGCTCCTCCGCCTTACGGACAGGCCTATGGCCAGGGTCAGGGCTATGGCGCTCCGCCGGTCGGCGGTGGGGGCGGCTCGTTCCTGGGCACGGCGGCGGCGGCCGCGGCCGGCGTCGTCGGCGGCTCCCTGCTGCTCTCGAGCATCCGCGGCATGATGGGCGGATCGCACCAGCAGGCTTTTGGCGACACCAACGCCCTCGGCGACCGCAGCCCCTGGAGCGGCGGCGATCAGTCCGGCGGCTCGCTCGCGCGCGATGCCGGCCTCGACGACGTCGGCTCGAACCGGGAGTCCCGCCACGGCTTCTTCGACCAGGCGTCAAACGACCGCGACAACAACGACCAGAACTATGGCGACGATCGCGACGATAGCTTCGACACGGCCGACAACAGCGACTTCGGCGGCGATGACGACGGCGGCAGCGATTACGCGTAGGCCATTCGACCGACAGATGTGAAACGGCCGCCTCCGGGCGGCCGATTTCTTTTCGAGCAGGGCTCAACGCGCGCTGCTCTGCACCACAGGCCAAGACGCCATTCGATATAATATGACTAGTGCATGCGTTGTCGGACAGCACCATGCAGAACGTCACGACGTGCGTCTGACTTCACCATACAGAGCGAAATCGTCCTCCGACACACGCTGCCGTAGACTCCCGGATTTCCAAATTTGGACATGGGTGTTCAACTGGAAGAACACGTTGCTTATGCCACACGCCGTGGCTGCCTCTCTTGGCTACAGTCGGGAGTTTCAAGAATGAGCCCACTTCAACAGCGCATCGCGAACCTGAGCGACGCCACAACCCATCTCATCACCGAATTGTACGAGTTGGAGGGACTGCACGAGCGCCTCAGGAAGGCCGAGCTGTCGGTGCGGCGGTTGAAGCGCTTTGCTCGCGCACCGCATTCGGCTACATCAACTCGCCGTCGCCGCTCCGCTGTCCCTCGTCCTGGATCGAGGCAACGTCAGTAGACGTGACCATTCAGGCAGGCGTTCGGCGGCAGCAGCGCCCCCTTCGATGCCCCGCAGGTCGAGCCGACGCGGCACGCGGATCCGATCGCTCCATCGATCGCATGACCCTTCACATCACGACGACCTTGGTGCCGACATTGACGCGGCCGTAGAGGTCGATGACGTCCTCGTTGCGCATGCGGATGCAGCCGGAGGACACGTTGGTGCCGATGGTCCAGGGCTCATTGGAGCCGTGGATGCGATAGAGCGTCGACCCCAGATACATCGCGCGGGCACCGAGCGGATTTTCCGGGCCGCCTTCCATGTGCCTGGGCAGATCGGGCCGGCGCGCGAGCATTTCCGCCGGCGGCGTCCAGTCCGGCCATTCGCGCTTGGCGGTGATCGATTTCACCCCGGACCAGGTGAAGCCGGGACGACCGACGCCGATGCCGTAGCGCAGTGCCCGGCCGTTGCCCTCGACGAGATAGAGGAACTTGTTCGGCGTATCGACCACGATCGTGCCGGCACTTTCCTTGCCGCTATAGTCAACGAGCTGTTTCTCGAATCTCGGATCGAACGGACGCTGCCGCGGATCGACCGCCTCCTGCTGGAGAGACGCGCCCTGCTGATAGCCGCCCTGCATCTGCGGCTCGCCCATCGGCGGCAGGCGCCGCGGATCGTAATAGCCGGGCCGCTGCTGATACACCGGCTGCTCCGGCGCGTAGGCCGGGCCGCGGCCGGGGCCATCGCCGAACAGGAATTCGATGAAGCCGCCGCCCATGTTGGAATTGGACGCGACGCGCACCGGCGCCGGCGGCACGCGCGGCTGGTAGAGCACCGCAGGCGGATCGTTCGGCACGCTGTTGTCGAAGGCGCTGGCCTCGTTCGCGCCGGCCATGATGGTGCAAGCGCTGCCGAGCAGCGCGACAGACATTTTCTTGAACATCGACGTACTCTGTACTGTTTCGTCTAGATCACATGCGTCGTGGAGAGCCGGTGGCTGATCCGCGCCCTTCGACGTGGTCAATAAAGAGCAAAAGCCGTTTTGTTTGGTAAACGGAAAGCGCGTTTCGATTCACCACGTCGCGAGCGCGCCGGCAATTTGGCGATCAGCGTTTATTTTCGATGAACGCAGCGCGACCATGGTTAATCGCTTCTTTGCACCGCGTCGCGCGACACCGCACAACAGTTCCGGTTGTGAACTTCGTGTTAAATCGCTTCTGCCTACAAAGACGCGTGAGTGAGGTGGGGGGAGTATCCTGATGGCTGTTCACCGCAAGCGTTTTCGCGTCGAGGATATCGCCGGTGGCGAGATGCCGATTTTGGACGTAACCGAAGAGGCAATCCCGATGCATAGCGAGATCATGGCCGAGCTGCGCGCGATCCGCGCCCAGATGGCGAAGGGCATCGTCGCGGCCCCGCTGTCCGGCAGCGCCGCCATGGCGGCGATCGACGCCTCCACGGCCCACGAGCTGTCCGAAGCGCGCACCATGCTCGAGACCTACCGGGCGCAGATCGAGCAGTGCGAGAAGCTGAAGGTGGAGCTCGACCTCATCCACGACGCCATCGACCGCACCAAGCGCGAGATCGCGACGCTGCACGGCAAGAGCTTCGACGGCGGCGAGATGGCCAAGGTCAATGGCGAGCTCGGCGCGGTGGTCGGCGGCACCGAGCAGGCGACCCAGCAGATCCTCGAAGCCGCGGAATCGATCGACCAGGCCGCCAGCGCGATGTCCAAGGTGGACTCGGTCGATCAGCAGAAGCGCCTCGCCGACGACATCCAGGAACGCGTCATCTCGATCTTCGAAGCCTGCAACTTCCAGGACCTGACCGGCCAGCGCATCAGCAAGGTCATGACCACGATGAAGTTCATCGAGCAGCACATCAATGCGATGATGGAGATCTGGGGCGGCGTCGACGCGATCAAGTCCCATGTGCCGGCGCCGGTCGACAGCCGCAGCGAGGACGAGAAGCTCCTCAACGGCCCCAAGCTCGCCGGCGACGTCGGCCACGCCTCGCAGGACGACATCGACGCGCTGTTCGACTGAACGGGGGCGATATCTAAAAAACAAAGCGCCGGCCTTGGGGCCGGCGCTTTTTGTTTTTTCGTCATTGCGAGGAGCGAAGCGACGAAGCGATCCAGGCTGTCTCCCAGGAGGCAGTCTGGATTGCTTCGCTCCGCTCGCAATGACGAGACGTTAGGCCAAGGGCTGCCTCACGCCCTCGGCGCGCAGCGGACGTAGACCATGTTGCCGTAGCGGGTAGCGGCGTCCTTGTCGATGAAGCGGGTGATCATGACGCGACCGTCGAAGGAGACGATCTCGCGGTCCTGCTCGCCGGGGGTCGGGCCGGCCGGTCCGATGTAGTTCTTGCCGCTCGGCGAGCCCTTCAGCCGCAGCTCCTGCGGCGTCGCCTGATCGGCGAGATGCATGATCACGCCGCCG
The DNA here is from genome assembly GCF_053629095.1 of Bradyrhizobium sp. USDA 372. Lineage (NCBI taxonomy): Bacteria > Pseudomonadati > Pseudomonadota > Alphaproteobacteria > Hyphomicrobiales > Nitrobacteraceae > Bradyrhizobium > Bradyrhizobium sp. USDA 372. The sequence goes on from NZ_JBRJHR010000001.1 coordinate 3,022,043, forward strand.
GAGGAGCCGGCGGTGATCACGTAGGGATTCTTGCATTGCTCGCGCGCCATCTTCTCGGTGCGGGCGCGGTCGGCCGGGTTCTGGAACGAGGCGAGGCCCCAGCGGCCGACGATCTCGTCGCCGCGGATGGTGGCCGGCATTTCGGGCGCAACGCCCGGTTCGGCCTCGGGCGGCGGCGAGGACGACGTGAGGGACGGCAGACTGAAGCCGCCGCCGCAGGCGCCCAGCAGCAGCGCCAGACAAGAGGCGGCCGCCAGATTGGCAACCGTGCGCGCGTGAGCCGAACTGATCATGGCATTCCCCCGAACAAGACCATGGCCGCACCCCTCGAGCAGCCAAGCGCAAAATCGCTGCCGGAGCAATGACCGTCGTTCTCTAAGCCGGCGCCCCGAGCGAGTTTCCAATGCCACCATCCTATATCCGCCTCAACAACCGCTTAACCACCTTTGCTTGACAGGATCGCGGCCAAGCCATATTTCCGGACCCACTATTAGCACTCGGAAAGCCCGATTGCTAAGCGCGCCGTTCGATCCTCGACGAGAGGGGTGGACGGAAGCGCCGCCCCACCGACCCCACTACTTCCGAAGCGAGCCTCCAAAGGGAAACGTCATGGCTAAATCCAAATTTCGTCCGCTGCATGACCGTGTCGTGGTCAAACCTATCGACGCCGAGGAAAAGACCAAGGGCGGCATCATCATTCCGGACACTGCCAAGGAAAAGCCGTCCCAGGGCGAGGTCGTCGCCGTCGGCCCCGGCGGCCGCGACGAGACCGGCAAGCTGATCCCGATCGACCTCAAGGTCGGCGACCGCGTGCTGTTCGGCAAGTGGTCGGGCACCGAGGTCAAGATCGACAACGAAGAGCTCCTGATCATGAAGGAGTCGGACATTATGGGCGTGCTGGCCTAAGGCCATCCGCCTGAACGGCCGCTGAATGTCATGCCCGGATCCAGGCGATCCGGGCATCCATCGTTCCGCCGCGACTAGACAAGACACATCACGTAACACGAGGGATTGCAGACCATGGCTGCCAAAGACGTCAAGTTTTCCGGAGACGCGCGCGATCGCATGCTGCGCGGCGTCGACGTTCTCGCCAACGCCGTCAAGGTGACGCTCGGCCCGAAGGGCCGCAACGTCGTCATCGAGAAGAGCTTCGGCGCCCCCCGCATCACCAAGGACGGCGTCACCGTCGCCAAGGAGATCGAGCTCGAGGACAAGTTCGAGAACATGGGCGCCCAGATGGTGCGTGAGGTCGCCTCCAAGACCAACGACCTCGCCGGCGACGGCACCACCACCGCGACCGTGCTGGCCCAGGCGATCGTGCGCGAAGGCGCCAAGGCGGTCGCCGCCGGCATGAACCCGATGGACCTCAAGCGCGGCATCGACACCGCGGTGGCCGCCGTCATCAAGGACATCGAGAAGCGCGCCAAGCCGGTCGCCGCCTCCTCCGAGGTCGCCCAGGTCGGCACCATCTCCGCCAACGGCGATGCCGCCATCGGCAAGATGATCGCCCAGGCGATGCAGAAGGTCGGCAACGAGGGCGTCATCACCGTCGAGGAGAACAAGTCGCTCGAGACCGAGGTTGACATCGTCGAGGGCATGAAGTTCGACCGCGGCTATCTCAGCCCCTACTTCGTCACCAACGCCGAGAAGATGACCGCCGAGCTCGAGGACGCCTACATCCTCCTGCACGAGAAGAAGGTCTCGGGCCTGCAGGCCATGCTGCCGGTGCTGGAAGCCGTGGTGCAGTCGGGCAAGCCGCTCGTCATCATCGCCGAGGACGTCGAGGGCGAGGCACTGGCCACCCTGGTCGTCAACCGCCTGCGCGGTGGCCTCAAGGTCGCTGCCGTCAAGGCGCCGGGCTTCGGCGACCGCCGCAAGGCCATGCTGGAGGACATCGCGATCCTGACCGGCGGCCAGCTGATCTCCGAGGAGCTCGGCATCAAGCTCGAGAACGTCACGGTGAAGATGCTCGGCCGCGCCAAGAAGGTGGTGATCGACAAGGAGAACACCACGATCGTCAACGGCGCCGGCAAGAAGCCCGACATCGAGGCCCGCGTCGGCCAGATCAAGGCCCAGATCGAGGAGACCACCTCGGACTACGACCGCGAGAAGCTGCAGGAGCGCCTCGCCAAGCTCGCCGGCGGCGTCGCGGTGATCCGCGTCGGCGGCGCCACCGAGATCGAGGTCAAGGAGAAGAAGGACCGGGTCGAGGACGCGCTCAACGCCACCCGCGCCGCGGTTCAGGAAGGCATCGTCCCCGGCGGCGGCGTCGCGCTGCTCCGCGCCAAGAAGGCGGTCGGCCGTCTCACCAACGCCAATGACGACGTCCAGGCCGGCATCAACATCGTGCTGAAGGCGCTGGAAGCCCCGATCCGCCAGATCTCCGAGAACGCCGGCGTGGAAGGCTCGATCGTGGTCGGCAGGATCCTGGAGAACAAGTCCGAGACCTTCGGCTTCGACGCCCAGAACGAGGACTATGTCGACATGGTCGAGAAGGGCATCATCGATCCCGCCAAGGTGGTGCGCACCGCGCTGCAGGACGCCTCCTCCGTGGCCGGCCTCTTGGTGACCACCGAAGCCATGGTCGCCGAGCTGCCGAAGAAGGAAGCTCCGCCCGCCATGCCCCCCGGCGGCGGCATGGGCGGCTTCTAAGCCTCCGTTCCGTGACAGAGTTGCGAAGGCCGCCTCCGGGCGGCCTTCTTTTTTGCCGATCCTGCCTGTTTCGCTTTCCGATTCAACCAGCGGCCAAAACCCACTACGGTGGCGCGCCGATTCGATTGTTTGGGCATGATCCTCTCGGAAAACCGCTTCACACTTTTCCGGATCATGCCCGTTGCGCGAGGATGTCATCAATGCGTGCGCTTCTGGTCTGTTCGACGGCCGTTCTGGCGGCCCTGCTCGCCGTTCCGCCGCAGGCGTCCGCCCAGATGAAGCTGTCACCGAAGGCGACCGCGCCGGGCGGAACCGAGACGCGCTATTTCACCTCGATCGACGGGCTGATGGACGGCAATGCCGACGTGATCCTGAAGGAGACGCGCCAGGGCAAGACTGTGACCGCGGCGGTGCTCGACGTCTGCTACCCCATCGCGAAGAATTCCGACCGCAAGGACCGCTTCGTCGTCAACCTCCAGGTCGCGGGCCAGACGCTGACGGGAACGACGCAAAGCGTCGGCGAGAAGTCGCCGGTCAGCGTCAAGCTGACGCGCAAGCAATCCGGCGACATGTTCGAATTCCGCGGCCAGATCGCGATCGGCCAGGCGGTGACCGAGGTCACCTCGCCGGACAATTCCGATCTCAGCGAAAAGGAATTCCTGGACAGTCAGACCTCAGACGACGGCATCACGCCGCAGCCGAAGGATTTCACCGACGTCTCGCCGGAAGCGATCGCGGTCAAGGTCAAGCTCGACGCGGCGACCGACTTCCTGAAGAGCCTGAAGGGCCAGGAGGTCGAGGTGACGCTGGCGAGCCTCAATGTCGGTTGCGACGCGCTGCGCGCGGGCGAGCAGACCATCACCATGTCGGTCGACCCGGAGCGCGCCGGCGCGCTGCTGGCGAAATTCAAGGCGATGCCCGGCGTCACCGCCGCAGGCTGGACGGCGGGCATGACCGAGATGGACCGCACCATCCGCTTCGCCGCGGCGGACTGGCGCGAGGGCGACAAGATCAACAAGGGCAAGCTCGCAACGGCGGTCGCGAACGTGCTGAGCAGGACGCTCGCGGCAAAGCCGGTCTCGCAGAACTTCAACCCCGCCACCGGCAAGCTCAAGCTGGTGTTCAAGCGGCCGAACCAGGATTTCCCGGCGCTCGAGCTCACCGACACGATCGAGGTCGCAGGGCTGGTCTCGCCCGACAAGCCGGGCACCACCGACAAGCTCATGCTCTGGATCGGCAGCCCGGCGACGACGACGGCCGACGAGGGCAGCGGGGCAAGGCTCAATCTGTCGGACGACGCTTCGGCCGACGAGGAAGGCGATCTGCCCGACGACAACGGCTCGATCGAGGCGCTCGTCAAGGAGCTGAAGGGCCAGCGCTGGGACGCCGACAAGTCGGTGTGGAAGTGAGCCAGTCACGAACTCCGCTGTCATCGCCCGCGAAGGCGGGCGATCCAGTACTCCGAGACTGTACTGATTGAATCGATAGGTCGCGGCGTACTGGATTCCCCGCCTTCGCGGGGAATGACAGTGAGTGTGCGGTCAGTTCCCCGTCGTCCTGAAGCGCAGCGGCTTCGGGCCGATCAGCGTCAGCACGTCGCCCTGGCGCTTCCAGGTCTCGACGCTGGCGAGGGCGGCGACGAGCTCGTCATCGGCCTGCGCTCTCGCCGGCGGGCAGTTGCGGTCCTGGATCTGGCCGGGGACGAAGATCACGGTGTTGCCGGCGACCGAGAACTGGCCCTTGCCGCCCTTGCACCAGAGCTCCAGCACGACCTCGCCATTGTCCCCGATCTCGATGTTCGGAATCCGCTTCGAGCCTGCCTGCGGCAACGCTTCCAGCGTCATCTCGGTCCCGAAGGGAAACCCCTCCTCGGCACGCGCGAGCGTGGACATCGCCAGCATTGCAACCGCCGCACACAGCAAGCGCAGAAGCGAAACCATGAGACCTCTCGACCGACCTGATTTGCGGCACCTTCTATAGGACAGCCGTGCCGTTGAGAAGGTTCGCGGAAGGTGCAAAAAATCCCCGCGGGGACGAACCTCGCGGGGATTTGTGGACGCGCCGCAGTCCGCTACTTCAGAACCAGCGCCGTGAATGGCCAGACATAGGCCTGCAACGTCACGAGCACGCCGACGAGGCACGCCAGCACGATCGAGTGCCAGAACACGAAGCGCAGGATGGTGCCCTCATGGCCGTACCAGTTGGTGGCGGTGGAGGCGACCACGATCGACTGCGCGTCGATCATCTTGCCCATCACGCCGCCGGAGGAGTTCGCTGCGCCCATCAGGATCGGCGACAGGCCGAGCTGCTCGGAGGTGATCTTCTGCAGGTTGCCGAACAGCACGTTGGAGGCGGTGTCCGATCCGGTCAGCGCGACGCCCAGCCAGCCGAGCAGCGTGCCGAAGAAGGGATAGAGCACGCCGGTGGCGGCGAACGCCAAACCAAGCGTGGCGTCGACGCCGGACAGGCGCGTCAAGGTGCCGATCGCGAGCATCGCCGAGATCGTGATCAGCGAGATCGCGCAGAGCCGGATGGTGCGGCCATATTCGGTCAAAAGCTTGCCCGGACCGACGCCCATCAACAGGCCGGAGATGATCGCGGCGATCAGCATGCCGGTGCCGGTGAAGGACAGGTAGGTGAAGGCGAACACCGCGCTCTCTTTCGTCGGCCCTGGCGCGACCGGCGGCATCTTGTTGATCATCTGGTGCAGCTCGGGAACGGGATAGTTCCAAACGAAGATCGCGTTCGCCCAGGCCTTGAAGGCGCCGTTGCCCCAGACCAGCATCACGATGCAGACGATGATCCACGGCAGCAGCGCATTGAAAAGCTCACTCTGCGTCAGCGGGGTTTTGTCGAGCGGTTTCGCCGCCGCCATCGTGGCGGCCGATTCGTCGCGGCCGCGCAGCGCCGGCGACAGCCAGAGCTGCCTCGGCTGCCACACCTTCAGGAACAGGATCAGCGCGCCCATCGAGATCAGCGAGGCGCCGATGTCGACGATCCAGGGATTGATGTGGTTCGAGATCACGTATTGCGGGATCGCGAACGACACGCCGGTGACGAGGATCGCCGGCCAGACGTCCTTCATGCCCCGCCAGCCCGCGAAGGCCCACACCACCCAGAACGGCACGATCAGCGAGAAGAAGGGCAATTGCCGTCCGACCATCGCGCCGAGGATGTAGGGATCGAGGCCGGTGACCGAGGCGAGGCCCTGGATCGGCGTGCCCAGCGCGCCATAGGCGACCGGCGCGGTGTTGGCGATCAGCGACAGGCCGGAGGCCGCGAGCGGCGAGAAGCCGAGCCCGATCAGCACCGCGCCCGTGATCGCGACCGGCGTGCCGAAGCCCGAGGCGCCTTCGAAGAACGCGCCGAACGAGAACGCGATCAGCAGCAATTGCAGCCGCCGGTCCTCGGTGACCCCGCCGACCGCGCGCTTGAGCAGCTCGAAGCGCCCGGTGGTCACCGTGACCTGGTAGAGGAAGATGACGTTGAGAACGATCCAGCCGATCGGGAAGAACCCGGTGACGATCCCCAGCATCGAAGCGCGGATCGACATGTTCGCCGGCATGGTGAAGACGAAGATCGTGATCAGGTTGGTCACGATCACGGCGATGACGGCGGCGATATGCGCCTGAACGCGACCGCTCGCGATCAGCACCAGCAGCGTGACGACGGGCACCGCCGCCGCGATCGTCGACAGCACCGGGCTGTGCAGCGGGTCATAGAATTGATTCCACATGGTCTTCCTCTCCCACGCATGTTTGCGGCAGGCGGCCCGCGTGGAGAGCCGGTCCTGCTTGACGCTGAGAGCGATAACCCCCGCGTTGGACGTGAATTCCTCGTGAATGCAGCGGTTCCCGGCCGCTCACAAGGTCGCGAAATCCCGGAGCACCCCACCCCGCGGCATCGAAGCCCATGCTAGGGTTGCAAGCTGCGACAAGCCAACGCAAATTGCAGATCTTGCGACTTTAGTCTAAGTGCGCCCATTTTCGCCGTTGCCTCAGGTCTTTGGCTCCGGGCATTTGTGCACATCCCCCGAGGAGACCCTGCTCTGTGAAGAACATCAGCGCCACGCTCGCGATCGTCTGGCGAATCGCCGCCCCCTATTTCCGATCCGAGGACAAATGGGCCGGCCGCGGCCTGCTCGCGGCGGTGGTCGCGATGGAGCTGGCGCTGGTCGCGATCGACGTGCTGGTGAACCAGTGGCAGAACCGGTTCTACAGCGCGCTCCAGAACAGCGACTGGGACGCGTTCGTCACGCAGATCTGGATCTTCGTCGCGCTGGCCTCGACCTATATCGCGCTGGCTGTCTACAAGCTGTACCTGAACCAATGGCTCCAGATCCGCTGGCGGCAATGGCTGACGCGACATTATCTCGGCGAGTGGCTAGCGGGCTCGACGCATTATCGCATGCAGCTCAAGGGCGATGCGGCCGACAACCCGGACCAGCGCATCACCGAGGACGTCAAGAACTTCGTCGAGCAGACGCTGACCATCGGGCTCGGCCTGCTCTCGTCGATCGTGACGCTGTTTTCCTTCGTGATCATCCTTTGGGGCCTTTCCAACGCCGCGCCGCTGCGCCTGTTCGGCACCGATGTCATGATCCCCGGCTATCTTTGCTGGGGCGCGCTGATCTACGCGATCTTCGGCACCGCGCTGACGCACTGGATCGGCTCGCCGCTGGTCAACCTCAATTTCGAGCAGCAGCGTTATGAAGCCGACTTCCGCTTCAACCTCGTCCGCGTGCGCGAGAATTCCGAGCAGATCGCGCTGCTCAGGGGTGAAGGCGCCGAACGTGCCCGCCTGCTCGATCGCTTCGGCTTCGTGATCGCCAATTGGTACGGCATCATGAGCCGGACCAAGCGCCTCACCGCGTTCACGGCCAGCTACCAGCAGGCCGCCGTGCTGTTTCCCTACGTGCTGGTGGCGCCGGCGTTCTTCGCCAAGAAGATCCAGCTCGGCGACATGATGCAGACCGCATCCGCCTTCTCCAGCGTCCAAGGTGCGCTGTCGTTCTTCGTCACGGCTTACCGGTCGCTGGCGGAATGGCGCTCGATCGTTGCCCGTCTCGATGGCTTCGAGATGTCGGTCGCCTCGGCGGTCAATTTGCCGGCGCATGAGCCGGCCATCACGCTGGAGGTCGCCGGGCGCCATGTCGATCTCGCGCAGCTCTGCGTGAACCTGCCCAACGGCACCCCGCTGGTGGCCGCCAAGGCCTTCACCATTCAGGCCTCGGAGCGCGTGCTGGTGACCGGGCCGTCCGGCTCCGGCAAGTCCACGCTGTTCCGGGCCATCGCCGGCATCTGGCCGTTCGGCACCGGCACGGTTGTCATCCCGGAGAAAGCCAAGCTGATGATGCTGCCACAGCGGCCCTATTTCCCGCTCGGCATGTTGCGCGATGCCGTGGTCTATCCGGCAGCGTCCGGAGCGTTCGAGGCCACGCAGGTCCGCGACGCCCTGATCGCGGTCGGGCTGCCCGATCTCGCCGAACGGCTCGCGGAGGACGGCCACTGGAACCGGATGCTCTCGCTGGGCGAGCAGCAGCGTCTCGGGCTTGCGCGCGCGCTGCTGCATGCGCCGGACTATCTATTCCTGGACGAGGCTACCGCCTCGCTCGACGAGCCGTCGGAAGCCCGGCTCTACCGGCTGCTGGCGGAGAAGCTGCCGCAAGCCACCATCGTCTCGATCGGCCACCGCTCGACGCTCGACGCCTTCCACACCCGCAAGGTGACGCTGGTGAAGGACGGCGCGATCCACGTGGTCGGCGGCGAGCGGGCGGCGGCGGAGCCGAGCGCGGCGCGCTGAGGCGCAGGCGGCCTCGCCCGCTGTCCTTACGGTCTGAGGGACGGCCCCAACTTGGGCCTCGTCATTGCGAGGAGCTTTTGCGACGAAGCAATCCAGACTGCCTAGGCGGAAAGACTCTGGATTGCTTCGCTGCGCTCGCAATGACGGAGTGAAGGCAGCGGCGGCGTCCTGCCGGTTCGCAAGCCCCTAACGCAGCTTAGTAGTATCTTGGCCGGACCGCCCCGTCTCTTCCTACCTCCGCCGCCCAAAGCAAAAGGGCGCCAGGTTGCCCTGCCGCCCTCGCGAAGTCGTTTCGGAAAGAAACTTACTTCAGGTTGGTCATCGCCGTCAGGTCGAACGAGAGCTTGGCGACGCCGGCCGCGCTGCACCAGTTGGAGCCGAAGCCGCCCGGGTTGATGGGGGTGAAGCTGCTGCTGAACTTCGCGGTGTGATCGCTGGTGAAGGCGTTGCAGTCGCCCTTGTTCAGATCGGTGTCGTAGTAGCGCAGATCGAGCGTGAACACCTTGTAGGTGAAGCCGACGCCAACGTTCCAGGTGTTGTAGCTCGGCTCCTTGATGCCGTTCGCATACACCGGATCGCCCGCGATGCCGTAGAAGATGTCCGAAGTGCCGAGCCACTGCCGGCCGAACTCACCCGACACGTACATGCCGACGCCACTGGCGCCGAAGATCGTGCTCGGCGCGGTCCACTTGGCGGTGACCGAGGCGTAATTGCCCCAGGCACCGAGGTTCAGGAAGTTCGGCGAGTAGTACTCGTTGAAGCCGACCGTCCACTGATCGTTGAGGGTGACGTTCAGCTTGGCATAGGCCTCGAAGAAGCTCGCGTCCTTCTTGGCGAAGTTGCCGTTGATGGGAAGGCCGATGGCGCCCTGCGAGTAATCGATGTCGCTGCCGCAATTGCCCTGGGCGAGGGTGCCCTGTGAGCCGAAGCAGCTTCCGCCCGGATAGAGGTAGCCCCAGACACCGAAGTCGAAGGCGAACATGCCGAAGGTCGGGCGGATACCGCCGTAGATGTCGACTTCGGCCGCAGCACGGTTCGGGAACGAGATGCTCGAGGCAGACGTACCGATGTAGAGCTGGAGGTCCTTGTTGACGTTGTAGCGCGGCTCGAAATAGGCCGTGACCGACGGATTATGGTTGGACTGGGTGATGCCGCGGAAGATGTAATCGCTCATGATGCCGGCGCCGAAGGCGATATCCCACGGATCGAAGGCCGGCGGCGGCGGGGCTTTCAGTGCCTTTACGCGCAAGTCTGCCGCGAAAGCCGAGCCCGTCGTCACAATTGCCAGCGCCGTTGCCAACAAAGCCACTTTTTTCATTTCGGTCCCCATTTACCCGTTCTTACTCAGCAGTCGCCCCCGGAAGCCCCCCGGGACATGCGGCCTACCTGCGAAATTGCGTTACTGCGGCAATTTGGATCGGTGGATCGGAACGGTGAAGCAAAAAGCGCGGGCATCTGCCGACTTTTTGGGCGTTTTGACGATTCCAAGAAAGGTTATCAGCCGGTGTGGCTTCTCGATCACATCATTTGCCCTCTAGAGGGCACGGCAGACCCGTGTAAGCCCGGTGACCACCCGGCGGCGTGACATCTGCGCTTACGAATCAGGCTGGGCCGGACACGGCGGCCGATGCTGGGCTGCGGCGATGCAAAAAGGCCGCAGCATCAGGATGCCGCGGCCTTCTTGTTACAGTCCCAAGCTGTAGTCCAAGTGACAGTCTGAAGCGACAGTCTGAAGCGACAGTCCGAAGGCGATGAAAGGTCGCCTTCTTACCCCTGTCCCTCGGCAGGCGCCGCTTCCGCAGAAGACGAAGGCATCGCCCAGCTTGTCTCGGCGGGCGCCGGGGTCTCCGCCGGTGCCGACGGCTTCGGAGCAGGCGCTGCCTTCGCCTTCTTCGGTGCCGCCTTCTTCGCGGCCTTCTTCGGAGCAGCCTTCTTGGCCGCCGCCTTCTTTGCTGTCTTCTTGGCAGCCTTCTTCGGGGCGGCCTTCTTGGCAGACTTCTTCGCGGTCTTCTTGGCTGCCTTCTTCTTCGTCGCCTTCTTCGCGGTCTTCTTCGCCGCTACGGCCTTTTTGGCCTTCTTGGCCTTCTTGCTTTTCTTCTTCTTCGCTTTCGCCATCGTGGTCCTCCTGTTGCCGCCGAACAATGATCGATCGGGCGTCTTCAGTCGTCACCTCGGGAGGACAGTTCAGGCTCCTGAAAGCTCAAACCTGCGCGTTCAGTGCCGGCCGCGCCCCGCCCGTCGCCCAATCGAGAAGCTCAATCGTGTGTACGACCGGAACTGACGTGCCACTGGCAATCTGCACCATGCAGCCGATATTGCCCGCGGCAATCATGTCCGGCTTGACGCTCGCGATGTTGGCGACCTTGCGATCGCGCAACCGGCCCGCAAGCTCGGGCTGGAGAATGTTGTAGGTCCCCGCCGAACCGCAACACAAATGGCTTTCGGGTACATCTTTCACCACGAATCCATTCTTGGAAAGCAATTCTTTCGGAAGGGCTGTGATTTTCTGTCCATGCTGCAACGAACACGCGGAGTGATAGGCGACGACGATGTCGTCCGCTCTCGCCGCCGTCGCGAGCTCGAGGCCGGCGACGTATTCGGTGATGTCCTTGGCGAGCGCCGACACCTTCGCCGCATCGGCCGCGAACGCAGTGTCCTCGCGCAGGAGATAGCCGTAATCCTTGATCACCGTGCCGCAGCCGGAGGTCGTCACCAGGATGGCATCGAGCCCCTCGCCGGCCATTTCCTTGCGCCACGCCGCGACGTTGGCGCGAGCCCGCGCCAGCGCATCCTGGTCGTTGCCGAGGTGATGGGTCAGCGCGCCACAGCACTGCTCGTCCCTGACAAGGACGACCTCGATGCCATGGCGGGTCAGGAGACTGATGGCGGCCTGGTTGATGCGGGGCGCCAGCACCTGCTGGGCGCAGCCCTGGAGCAGCGCCACGCGTCCGCGCTTCTTGCCGAGCGCCGCGAACACGCTGCCGGCGGCGGGTCCGGCGGGCGGCAGCCGGTTCGGCGCCAGCGCCAGCATCGCCTTGATGCGCTGGATCAAGCCGGGCGTCGCCGAAGGCCGGGGCGTCGGCAGCAAGTCGCCCAGCGGACGGGCGAGCCGCGCCAGCCACATGCTGATGCGAAAGCGCTGCGGGTCCGGCAGGACGAAGGCCAGCACCTGGCGCAGCAGCCGCTCGGCCAGCGGCCGCTGGTAGCGCTGCTCGATCCGGACCCGGGCCTGGTCGACGAGGTGCATGTAGTTCACGCCCGAGGGGCAGGTCGTCATGCAGGCAAGGCACGACAGGCAGCGGTCGATATGCTTGACGACATCGGCGGTCGGCGCCTGGTCCTTCTCCAGCATCTCCTTGATCAGATAGATGCGGCCGCGCGGGCTATCGAGCTCGTCGCCAAGCAGCACATAGGTCGGGCAGGTTGCGGTGCAGAAGCCGCAATGGACGCAGGCGCGCAGGATCTTGTCGGCTTCCGCGATATCGGGGTCGGCGAGCTGCGCGAGTGAGAATTCGGTCTTCATCGGCCAGCGCTCCGCGTGAGCCGCCCCCGGTTGAGAATGGTCTTCGGATCGAAGCTGGCGCGCACCCGCTCACTGAGTGCCGCAATGCCCGGTGCCTGCGGATGGAACACATCGACGTCGCGCCTGACATCATCAGTCGCCCGGATCAGCGTGGCATGCCCACCGACCGCGTTCGCGCGCGCCCGCACGAGCGCGGCATGCGCGTCCGGCTTCGGCGGGAGCGCCGCCCAGATCAGGCCGCCGCCCCAATCGTAGATCACATCGCCGCCCGTCTCGCGCGCCAATTGAGTGCCGAGCGCCGCGCCCGAGGCCGGCGGGCAGACGATCCGCCAGACTGGCCAGGCGCCGAGCGCGCCGCTCGCCGCAAACGGTAGCACGTCGCGGATGGCGGTCCACAGCGCCGCGGATGCCGCGTCCTCGATCAGCGTCGCGGTTCCAAACGGCGCCAGCAATTCGCGCAGCGAGCCGGCGCGGTGCGCAGCAGATGCGGTGATGCCCTCGAGCCGCAGCACCGTCAGCGCCTCGCCCTCCCCTGCGAGATCGCCGAGCCCCTCGGTCCTGGCCCGGAGCGCCGATTTCGGCAGATGCGCGGCAGCCGAGACGTCAAAGGGCGAGCCGAGCGCCGCGGTCATGGCCTTGTTGGCGGCGGCATCGTCGAGCCCGCGCAGCAGCAGCGTCCGCTCGGCCTCGGGCTTGGGCATCACCTTCAGCGTCACTTCCGTCATCACCGACAGCGTGCCCCAGGACCCCGCCAGCAGCTTGCAGAGGTCGTAGCCGGTGACGTTCTTCACCACCTTGCCGCCGGTCTTGAAACTGTCGCCGAAGCCGGAGACGGCATGCGCGCCGAGCAGGTGGTCGCGCGCCCCGCCCGCCCGGATGCGCCGCGGCCCGGCAAGCCCGGCCGCGATCATGCCGCCGATGGTGCCTGACACCGGCGTGCCGAGCAGCGGCGCGGTATCCATCGGCTCGAAGGCGAATTGCTGGTTCTTGGCATCGATCAGCGCCAGCACGTCGGCAAGCGGCGCGCCGGCCTGGAGCGTGATGATGAGCTCGTTCGGCTCGTAGGAGGTGACGGCATTGAGCGCAGAGACGTCGAGCACCGCGTTGGTCGCCATCGCATGGCCGATGCCGCGCTTGCCGCCATGGCCGATGATCTCGAGCGGCTGCTCATTGGCAATCGCCGCGCGCACCACCTCTTCGACGTCTTTGGCGTCTCTGACCTTGAGCGTATCCACCACTGAGCCGGTATCGAAGTTCACAAAGGAAAGCAATTCGTTCATCGCGGATCTAAAACCGCGGCAAATCCGGGAACGCCAGCTTGCCCGCGTGGACATGCATGCGGCCGAGCTCGGCGCAGCGGTGCAGGGTCGGAAATACTTTTCCGGGATTGAGCAGGCCCTGCGCGTCGAAGGCGCATTTCAGGCGCTGCTGCTGGTTGAGGTCGATCTCGCTGAACATGTCGGGCATCAGGTCGCGCTTCTCGATGCCGACGCCGTGCTCGCCGGTGAGCACGCCGCCGAACTCGACGCAGGCGCGCAGGATGTCGGCGCCGAAGGCTTCGGCGCGCTCGATCTCGCCGGGCTTGTTGGCATCGTAGAGGATCAAGGGGTGCAGATTGCCGTCGCCGGCGTGGAACACGTTGGCACAGCCGAGCTGGTATTTTTCGCCGAGCTCGCGGATACGCGCGAGCGCCTTCGGCAGCGCGCCGCGCGGGATCGTACCGTCCATGCAGAGATAATCGGGCGAGATGCGGCCCACCGCGGGGAACGCGGCCTTGCGGCCGGCCCAGAACAGATTGCGCTCGGCCTCGGAATTGGAGATCTGCAGCGTCACCGAGCCGCAGCCTCGTGCGATGCTCTCGACCCGCGTGATCAGCTCGTCGACCTCGATCTTGGGCCCGTCGAGCTCGATGATGAGCAGCGCGTCCACATCGAGCGGATAGCCGGCATGGACGAAGGCCTCCGCGGCGTGGATCGCGGGCTTGTCCATCATCTCCATGCCGCCGGGAATGATGCCGGCGCCGATGATGCGCGCGACGCATTCGCCAGCCGCCTCGACTTGCGCGAAGCCGACCATCAGCGCGCGCGCCGTCTCCGGCTTCTGCAGGATGCGCACCGTGATCTCGGTGATGACGCCGAGCAGGCCTTCGGAGCCGGTGATGACCCCCATCAGGTCATAGCCGGGATTCTCGCACCCCTTGCCGCCGATGCGCAGGATCTCGCCGCTCATCAGCACGATCTCGCAACCGAGCACGTTGTTGGTGGTCATGCCGTATTTCAGGCAATGCACGCCGCCGGAATTTTCCGCCACGTTGCCGCCGATCGAGCAGGCGATCTGGGAGGACGGATCCGGCGCGTAATAGAAGCCGGCATGCGCGACCGCCTGGCTGATGGCGAGATTGGTGACGCCTGGCTCGGTGACGACGACGCGGTTGTCGAAATCGATCTCGCGGATGCGCTTGAACTTGCCGAGGCCGAGCAGCACGCCGTCCTCGAGCGGCAGCGCGCCGCCGGACAGCGAGGTGCCGGAGCCGCGCGGCACCACCTTGATGCCCTGCGCGGCGCAATATTTCAGGATGAGCGAGACCTGCTCGGTCGTATCCGGCAACACCACGACCATCGGCGGCTGCCGATAGGCGGTCAGCCCGTCGGATTCATAGGCCCGCATTTCGGCAGGCGTATCGATCACGCCCTCGCCCGGCACGATGGCGCGCAAGGCGGCGACGATTTCGCTGCGACGCGCTAGCACGGCCTGGTCGCTGGCGTGCATCATGATGGCCATTTTAAGAAGCCCTCGTCCGACGGATGGAATTGTCTCGGCAAATCAATCATGTCTTGCCGTCCTTGGGTAGGTCCTCCGAAGGTCCCATTGCTTTGTTGCAGCGCAAGTTCTCTCTGGGGCAAGTCTGCTAGCAGGAAACCTGTCAAAGTTTCGCGGCTTGTCCCCTTGCAATGGACCTGCCAAAACCACGACCCTCCATCTGACCCGGGAAGAGACGAAGAGCACACTTATGACAAAACTGACTTTCGGCGCGCTGACGATCCTCACCGTCATTGCCACCGCACCCGCCGCGATGGCGCAGGATGTCGCGGCCGGCAAGACTTCGTTCAACAAGTGCCTGGCCTGCCACGCGATCGGCGAAGGCGCCAAGAACAAGGTCGGCCCCGAGCTCAACGGCCTCAACGGCCGCAAGTCGGGCACGGTAGAGGGCTATAGCTACTCGGACGCGAACAAGAATTCCGGCATCACCTGGGACGAGGCCACGTTCAAGGAATACATCAAGGACCCCAAGGCCAAGATCCCCGGCACCAAGATGGCGTTCGCCGGCATCAAGAACGAGACCGAGATCAACAATCTCTGGGCCTTCCTTGCCCAATACGACAAGGACGGAAAGACCAAGCAGTAAGCGCGCAAGAGGCCGCCGCTGAGCTTCGGTTCTGATTGGATCAGAGCCGAAAGCTCTAGCTTTCTTATTTAGACGCGTTTTCTTCCCGCGAAGTGGTTTCCACTTCGCTCGAAACGCTTTAGTCGGCGGCCGCCTGCGCCGGGGCGATGTTTCCGATCATCGTCTCGATCTCCGCCTTCACGAGATCCGGCACGGCGTTCTGCACCATGTGGCCGAGATCGGGCAGCACGATCAGCTTTGCATTTGGCACCGCCGCGGCGAACGGGCGCGCGTGGATGCTGGTTCTCACCGTCTTGTCGGGCTCGCCCGCGATGATCGTGACCGGCGCATTGATCTCGCCATAGCGCGCGACTTGCGCGGCAACCGACTCCTTCAGCGTCACCAGATCATAGGCATTGGCGATGAACTCGCGCGGGCGTAGCAAGAGCGGCGTCGCGGAGTCCTGCACGAATCCGTCCGGCATCGTCTGCGGCAGGAACACGTTGCGGGCCCCGGCTTCGGTGACGAAATAGCCGAGCGGCAGGGTGATCGTGTAGGCGAGCAGCGGGCCGATGACTGGCGTTGCGATGATCTCGTTGTAGCGCCCGACGCCGCCGCGCCAGGGATGCGTGACGGGCGCGAGCATCACGAGACCCGCAACGCGGTGCGGATGATCGAGCGCGATGCGCGCGCCGAGCGCGCCGCTCCAGGAATGCACCACGAAGACCGCGCGATCGATCCCGAGCTTGCCAAGCGCCTCGTCGATCATGCGCGCCTGGATCTGCGGCGTCGAATCCTGCCGGCTCGCGCGCGTGCTCCAGCCATGGCCGGGACGGTCGATCAGAATCACGCGGTGATCCCTGGCGAGGAGATCGCCGAGCGGCCGCCGCATCGCTTCGAGATTGGAGCTCGCGCCGTGCAGCATCACGATCGGAGGACCGGAATCGCGTGGGCCGATGTCGACGAGATGAAGCGTCGCGCCATCGACCTCGATCATGCGGCCCTGCGGCGGAAAGGCACGCTGCACGGCGACGACCCCGGCCTGCGTGAGCAGCGCCAGCAGAACCAGCGCCGTCACGACTGACATCACGATCATGGAGAGAATCCGGGTGATCCTGGGCACGGGGCAGTTACGGGTCTGATCGGGCGGCAGTTTCGCCGCCGGCAGTCAGCGCTTCCACTGAAAATGCAGGGGGCTGTGGATATGTGCATAATTGTCGATCGAGAAAACTCAACGAAATCAGAGCTATTCCAAGCGGCACGCAAGCTTCGGACCAGCTTCATGCAGGCGTCATCGCGGCTTCCATATAATCGCCACGGTCGGTTCCGCCATCTAGGCGCGGATGGGCGCCGATCCTCCTCGCAGCTTAGGGGATGCGGGAAAGACCGGCAGGATATGTCCTGGTTTGAACCGGAGAATTTTTGATGAGCTTCAGATCGAACGACACTGCAATCGACGAAATCGTCGCGAGCTGCAACGGCGACCTGCGCGGTGCCGTGCGGGCGCTGCTGCTGATCAACGAGCATCTCGAGGCGGAGCTTGCAAGAGCTTACGCCGCAGCCGCCGACCGCGGCCTGGTCGAGCGCGGCAGTAGCGTCCTGCATTGAGGACCGGCTAGTTCGCCCCGTCCTCTTCTTTTTCCTGCTCGGGCGTGACCGGGGGGCAGACGCGGATCGTCGACCGGGCAAGCTTGGCATCGGCCCTGGACTTGTAGGGACCGTCGCCGAACCAGATGTCGCCGATGATGACTGGATTGCTGGTCACGATGGTGCATTTGCCGGTGGCGCGGTTGCCGACCACCCAGAACAGTCCGTCGGCGAGGCTCACCGTTCCCGACGCGAGCAGCAATACAGCTGCGACCACCAAACGCTTCATGGCTTTCGCTCCTGCCATGCAGGTAGGCCTGCAACAGGCCCCGCAATAGTGCTTGCGACGCCTTGGCTCGGATCGTGGTTAATCCGCGCCGGCCGCGATCGCTCGAGAAATCATCGACTTATAGCTAGATGTCGCGGCCTTCGACCTTCTCGGTCAGCGCCTTGACCTGATCGGGGATCTTTTCCAGGTGCGGATTGACGGCGAGCGCCTTGCGATAGGCCTCGAGCGCGCGCCTCTCGTCACCGACCTCCTGCATGATCATGCCAAGACCGGCGAGCGCGCCGAAATGGCGCGGTTCCCGGATCAGCACTTGCTGGATGTCCGCGAGCGAGCGGCCATAGTCGTTCTGCATGTAATAGAGCGTGGCACGCCGGTTCCAGGCCTCGATGTAATCGGGCCTGAGCTTGATGACCGAATCCAGGAGCTTGATCGCGACGTCGATCTTCTTCGCATCGACCGCGGTCTTGGCGCGTGACATCAGGAGCGCGGCGGTGTCGCTCGGGGTCTGCAGCCAGATCGCCCAGATCCGCGCCTCGACATGCTTGGCGCTGGCCTCGTCGGGCGCCGCCTTCAGCGCGCCGAACAGGAAATCGAGATTCTTGCTGCGGTCGACCTTCGGCAGCTTTGACGGCGCCTCAGGCAGCTTCTTCTGCTTGCCGGGGGGCTCGACCTGCTGGGCCAGGGCGACCGGCGCAAGGCCGACGGTTCCCAGCACGAGGGCCAGGCACAGGGTGCGCGCGAAACGGAATCTCACTGCCATGGTGAAAGTCTAAACGCGCAAAGCCGCCCTTGCAAAGCAAAGGCGGCGTCAAACTCGTGTGAGACCGTGGTCTTGCGGGCGAGCAGCGGCGCCCGGCGGAGATCAGCCGCTCAGGTCAGCCCTGGCGCGCCTTGAAGCGGCGCTGCACCTTGTTGATCACATAGACCCGGCCCTTGCGGCGGACCAAGCGGTTGGCGCGATGGCGACCGCGCAGCGATTTCAGCGAGTTACGGACCTTCATGGCAGAATCCTGAACGTTCGAAAGGCCGTGTTCGGCACTACCGTTTCGGCACGCGCGAATGTGGCAAAATGAGATTTTCCCCGCCGGCGGACCAGCCGCCCGGGACGGGGCGGTTCTTAAGGCATGGCGGGAGGTGATGTCAATGTTAACTGCCCCACGCTCCCGCAAATCCGTGAAAACAACCCCATGCACAGTAGAAGCGGCCGGATCGGCCCGATCCGGCGTATGGGAGGTCAGGCTCCGCAAAGACTTTCGCCGCCAGCGATTTCGCCGCCACCAGCGCCTTGCCAAATTCGTTATATACTATAATCAATTCGGCAACCCGTCGGGAGGACACAAATGCCAAAGCTGAAGCTGCCTGATATCGACAAAGTCGTCGCGATCGACATCCACACCCATGCCGAGGAGCCCTGCGGCACCCATCCCGACGACGGCTATGACGATTTCCAGGCGCAGATGGCGGAGTATTTCAAGTCGCCGCACAAGCATCCGCCGACGGTGCCGGAGACCGCCGCCTATTACCGCTCCAAGAACATCGCCGCGGTGATCTTCCCTGTCGATGCCGAGCGCGAGACCGGCTTTCGCCGCTACAAGAACGAGGAGATGCTGGAGATCGCCTCCGAGCATCTGGACGTGCTCATCCCCTTCGTCTCGATCGACCCGCACAAGGGCAAGCTCGGGGCCCGCGAGGCACGCAAGCTGATCGAGGAATACGGCGTGCGCGGCTTCAAATTCCACCCGACCATGCAGGGCTTCTACGCCAACGACCGCATGGCCTATCCGCTCTATGAAGAGATCAACAATGGCGGCGCGATCGCGCTGTTTCATACCGGCCAGACCGGCGTCGGCTCCGGCATGCCCGGCGGCATGGGCATGCGGCTGAAATATTCCAACCCGATGTACATGGACGACGTCGCGGCCGATTTCCCCGACCTCAAGATCATCCTCGCCCACCCGTCCTTCCCCTGGCAGGAAGAGGCGCTCTCGGTCGCGACCCATAAGCCGAACGTCTACATCGACCTGTCGGGCTGGTCGCCGAAGTATTTCCCGCCGATCCTGGTGCGCTACATCAACTCGATTCTGCAGGACAAGATGCTGTTCGGCTCGGACTGGCCGGTGATCACGCCGGACCGCTGGCTGTCGGATTTCGCCAAGATCGAGATCCGCGACGAGATCCGGCCGAAGGTGCTGAAGGCGAACGCGCGGAAGCTGCTGGGGATCTGAATTAGGCACGCAGAGCATCGAGGGCTTCGATCCCGCGGATCGAAGCCCTCTTGCTCAAAAAGTCTCAGACCTGCGCCAAGCCGCCGTCGACGAAGACCTCGCCGCCGGTCATGTAGCTGCTGTCCGCGGACGCCAGGAATGCGGCCACTGCTCCGGTCTCGCTGGGGTCACCGACGCGCCCGATGGGCGTGGCGCTGCCGAGTGCATCGAATGCTTCCTCGCCCACGACCTCCAGCGCCAGCTCCGTCTTGGTCGGCCCCGGCGACAGCACGTTGACGCGGATGCCCGTGCCGCGCAGGTCCTGCGCCCAGCTGCGCGCGAGATTGCGGATCGCCGCCTTGGTCGCGCTGTAGATGCTGAACTGCGGCGTCCCCATCACGCCCGTGCTCGATCCGGTCAGGATGATCGACGATCCCCTGCGCATCAGCGGCAGGGCTTTCTGCACGGTGAACACCAACCCTTTCACGTTGACGTCGAAGATCTGGTCGTAATGCTCGACCGTGATCTGGCCGAGCGGCGCAAACGCGCCGGTCCCGGCATTGGCGAACAGAACGTCGACGTTGCCGCGTTCGGCTTTCACCGTCGCATACAATCGGTCGAGGTCGGACAGATCGGTGACCGATCCCCTGACGGCGCGCGCCGAGGATCCCAGCTGCGCGAGCGCAGCATCGAGCGGCTCCTGCCGCCGCCCGAACAGATAGACGAATGCGCCCTCATCGACGAACCGTTTGGCGGCTCCGAGCCCGATACCGGTTCCGCCGCCCGTCACCACCGCCGTCTTGCCTTGTAGTCTGCTCATGATGTGCTCCCTTCATTGAGGTTGCACTGAGCTGGCGGCGTACCCACCTATCGACAAGTATGCACCTTTTGGTAAGTACCCAAAAAAATGTCAGATCGTTCAGACCCCATCTCCCCGCCGGCGCAAGCTGAAGCAGAGGTCCAACGTTGCACGCCGACTTTGCCCGGCTTCACCTGCGGCCTCGACGCGACCCTGCGGGTCGTCTCGGGCAAGTGGAAGCCGCTGATCCTGTACTTCGTTGCTCAGGACGGACCGACCCGTTACGGCGAGCTCCGGCGCGCCATACGCGACGTCAGCGACAAGGTGCTGATCCAGCAGCTGAAGGAGCTGGAGGCCGATGGCCTCGTGAAGCGGACCGACTACAAGGAGGTGCCTCCGCGGGTGGACTATAGCCTCACCCCGCTGGGTCACAGCCTCGCCCAGGCCCTCGTACCGCTTTGCACATGGGGCACCGAGCACATGGCGGAGGTCAGCCGGGTATTCGCCGAGCGGGAGGGCTGGACGCGGCCAGGACGTCGGCCGACCGTGTAGCTTGCGCGGCTTCGTCCGTGGTGCTCCGCCCCCGATCGCAGCGCTTTGGCGCAACTCGCCTCGAGTCCGGCCTGGGCCAGAAGTTGTTCTTGCTCGGAGTTCGTATCTTGGCGTTTCATCGCGCAGCGCGCGCGATCTTGAGCTAGACTGGAGCACCTTAGCGCTGAAGACGAGAGCCGGGAGGAGCCCATGGATATCGGGGCCTGGCTGTGCGGTCTGGGGCTGGGACAGTATGAGCAGGCGTTCCGGGAGAACGACATTGATGCCGAGGTCCTCATGGACCTCACGGCGGAGGATCTGATCGGTCTTGGGGTCGTCTCGATCGGCCATCGCCGCAAGCTGCTCGCCGCCATTGCTGCACTGCCCGCCGGTTCAATGTCGGCTACTACCATTGCGCCCCTCCCTACCATCACCCCCGGAAACGCTTCGCTTGCACCCGAGGCCGAGCGCCGCCAACTCACCGTGATGTTTGTCGACCTTGTCGACTCGACCGCGCTCGCGGCCCGGCTCGACCCGGAGGAAATGGCCGAAGTCCTGCGGACCTATCAGAACGCGGTGACGGGCGCGATCGGAAGGTTCGAAGGGCATGTCGCGAAGTACATGGGCGACGGTGTCCTGGCCTATTTTGGCTATCCGCGCGCCCACGAAGATGAGGCCGAACGCGCGGTGCGGGCCGGCCTCGCCGCGGTCGCGGCGGTCCATAGTCTGGCATCGGCGCATGGTGAGACGCTGGCGGTCCGCATCGGCATCGCGACCGGCCCGGTCGTTGTCGGTGAGCTGATCGGCGAAGGCGCGGCGCGCGAGGAGACGGTGGTCGGCGACACGCCGAACCTTGCCGCGCGCCTGCAAACCCTGGCCGAGCCCGACACCGTGGTGATCTCCACACGGACCCGAGAGCTCATTGGCGGCCTGTTCGAGCTCGCCGAGCTCGGCCTGCAGATCTTAAAGGGATTTCCCGATCCCCTGCGCGCGTGGCGTGTGGTCGGCGAAGGCGCCGCCGAGAGCCGGTTCGAGGCGTTGCACGGCGCAGGCCTGACGCCGCTGGTCGGTCGCGACCATGAGATCGGTCTCCTGCTCGAGCAGTGGGAGCGCGCCAAAGAGGGGGAGGGCCAGGTGGTGCTGCTGGCGGGCGAGCCTGGTATCGGCAAGTCGCGCCTCGTGCGGGCGCTGCGCGAGCGACTTGAAAACGAGCCGCATACGGCCCTGAGCCACTACTGCTCGTCGCACCATCAGACCAGTCCGCTGCATCCGGTGATCGGCCTGTTGGAGCGGGCGGCAGGATTTGCCGCGGACGATCTCGTCGCGACGCGGCTCGACAAGCTCGAGGCGCTGCTTGCGCTATCGAGCGATGATGTTCCCGTGGTGGCCCCGCTGCTCGCGGCATTGCTGTCGCTCGAGGCCGGTGCGCGCTACCCGCCGCTCGACCTGAGCCCGCATCGGCAGAAGGAGCGGACGCTCGAGGTGTTAGTCGATCAGGTCTTGGGCCTCGCAACACGCCGTCCCGTCCTTGCCCTGTACGAGGACGTGCACTGGGCAGATCCGACCTCGCTCGAGCTGCTCGATCTCCTGATCGACCGGGTGCAAGGCGCCCCCGTGCTCGTCCTCATCACCTTCCGGCCCCAGTTCGAGCCCTCCTGGACACGCTATGCCCATGTCACCGGGCTGACCCTCAGCCGATTGAGCCGCCGTCAGGGAGCGGCCATCGTTGGTCGGTTGAGCGGTGGCAAGGCGCTACCTCCTGCGGTGCTCGACCAGATCGTCGCCAAGACGGACGGCGTGCCGCTGTTCGTCGAAGAGCTGACGCGGACGGTGCTGGAGACCAACCTGCTCCGCGATGAGGGCGACCACTACGCGCTCGCGGGACCGCTGCCGCCGATGGCGATTCCGGCCACGCTCCAGGAGTCGCTGCTGGCCCGCCTCGAACGGCTGGCTCCGGCCCGTGAGGTCGCCCAGGTCGCGGCCGCGATTGGCCGGGAATTCTCTCATGAACTGCTCGCGAGGACGACGGCGCTTCCAGAGAGCGAACTACAGGCTGCGTTGGACGACCTCGTCGGCTCGGGCCTGGTGTTCCGGCGCGGGACGCCGCCCCTGGCGACCTACAGCTTCAAGCACGCGCTCGTGCAGGACGCCGCCTATGCGACGCTGGTGCGCGCGAAGCGGCAGCGCTTGCACGCCCGGATCGCCGCCGCGCTCGAGCAGCATTTTCCGGAGACAGTGCAGGCGCAGCCCGAGCTGCTGGCCCATCATTATACGGAAGCAGGCCTGGCCGAACCGGCGATCGACTATTGGCTGAGGGCGGGGCAACGAGCGATCGCTCGCTCGGCGATGACCGAAGCGGTGGCGCAGTTGCGAAACGGCTTGAATCTGCTCAAGGGTGTCCCCGAGGCCGATCGGAGCCGGCGCGAGCTTGACCTCCAGATAACCTTGGGCGTGGCGCTGATGGCCACGCAGGGCTGGGCAGCACCCGAAGCGGGACGCGCCAACGCCCGGGCTCGCGAACTCTGCGAGCAGATCGGGGCCACTTCCCAACTCTGGCCCGTGCTCTACGGTCAATGGGTATTTCACGGCGTACGCGCCGAGCACACAGCGGCGCGCGAAGTGGCAGACGAGTTTCTGCGCCGGGTGCAGGACCATCAAGAGACCTCCGCAACCCTGGTGGCTCACCGCGTCAGCGGGACCGGTTCCTTCTGGCGCGGCGAGGTGGCTGCTGCCCGCAGCCATTTGGAGCAGGCGCTCGCTCTCTATGACCCGGAGCGGCATCGCTCCCTCGCCTTTCTCTACGTGCAGGATCCGCGCGTTGCGGCCTTGTCGGGGATCTCATGGACATTGTTTGCGCTAGGCTATCCGGAGCAGGCCCGGGCGCGGAGCCGCGAGGCGCTCGACTCCGCCCGCGAACTCGCTCACCTCAACACGCTGGGATACGCCCTGTTGTTCTCGTGCTTCTTCGAGCAGTACCGCGGCGCGTGGCGAGAGGCACAGGAACGAGCCGAGACACTCGTCGAGCTCTCGACGGAGCAGAACTTTCCGCATTTTCTCGCGGCAGCCACGGTGATCCGGGGATGGGCCTTGACTCAGTCGGGTGAGCTGGAGACAGGGCTCGCGCAACTTCTGCGGGGCCTTCCCGCGTGGCGCGCCACCGGAGCTGGGCTCTATGAGCCTTATTTCCTCGGTCTTCAGGCCGAGGTGCTCGGCCGTTCCGGCGCGGCGGAAGAAGGCTTGGATCTGGTCGCACAGGCCCTGCACCGAGTGGAAGAAACCGGTGAGCGATGGTTCGAGGCCGAGCTGCATCGGATGACAGGCGAGCTGATGCTGCGGCTGCCTAACGCCGATGCGAGGGCCGCGGGAGCACGGTTCGGCATTGCGGCTGCAACCGCGCGCCAGCAGGGCGCCAAGCTGTGGGAGTTGCGTGCGGCGACACGCCTCGCTCAATCGTGGAAAGAACAGGGTCGGTGCGGTGAGGCGCACGACCTGCTGAGTCCACTCTACAGCCAGTTCACCGAGGGCTTTGGGACGCCGGATCTGCAGGCTGCCAGCGCAGTGCTTCGGGAGACCATTGCCAGCGCCAAGCCGAAGAAGCCGATCCCACGTTCCGGCAGTTAATTCCGCATTCGGGCATGGGGATCTCTTGGCCAGATCGTCTGTGGATCTCGTCGGTTTTGCTCCCATAGGGCCGGACCGGACCTGGAGAGCGTTGCACCGCGCGGTTATCTATTCGAGTGCCTGCTCCCAGGAATTGCCGTTTTCCCGCAGTCGTTCGTGACGTTTTATCGCGCTTCGCTCAGACCGTTTTGCGGTAGGCTGATGTACCTGGTGCTGAGACAAGAGCCGGGAGGCCCCCATGGACGTCATGGCTTGGCTGTGCAGTCTGGGGCTGGGACAGTATGAACAGGCGTTCCGGGAGAACGACATCGATGCCGAGGTCCTCATGGACCTCACGGCGGAGGATTTGATCGGGATCGGCGTCGTCTCGATCGGTCATCGCCGCAAGCTGCTCGCCGCCATTGCCGCTCTGCGCGACGGCTCAATTTCGGCGAGGACTCCCGCCAACGCCGCGAGCGCTGCTATCTCCTGGAAGGCCTCGCTTGCATCCGAGGCCGAGCGCCGCCAACTCACCGTGATGTTTGTCGACCTTGTCGACTCGACCGCGCTCGCGGCCCGGCTCGATCCGGAGGAAATGGCCGAAGTCCTGCGGACCTATCAGAACGCGGTGGCGGGCGCGATCGGAAGGTTCGAAGGGCACGTCGCGAAGTACATGGGCGACGGTGTCCTGGCTTATTTTGGCTATCCGCGCGCCCACGAAGATGAGGCCGAACGCGCGGTGCGGGCCGGCCTCGCCGCGGTCGCGGCGGTACATAGTCTGGCATCGGCGCATGGTGAGATGCTGGCGGTCCGCATCGGCATCGCGACCGGCCCGGTCGTTGTCGGTGAGCTGATCGGCGAAGGCGCGGCGCGCGAGGAGACGGTGGTCGGCGACACGCCGAACCTTGCCGCGCGCCTGCAAACCCTGGCCGAGCCCGACACCGTGGTGATCTCCACACGGACCCGAGAGCTCATTGGCGGCCTGTTCGAGCTCGCCGAGCTCGGCCTGCAGATCTTAAAGGGATTTCCCGATCCCCTGCGTGCATGGCGTGTGGTCGGCGAAGGCGCCGCCGAGAGCCGGTTCGAGGCGTTGCACGGCGCAGGCCTGACGCCGCTGGTCGGTCGCGACCACGAGATCGGTCTCCTGCTCGAGCACTGGGAGCGCGCCAAAGAGGGCGAGGGCCAGGTGATCCTGCTCGGAGGCGAGCCTGGCATCGGCAAGTCACGCCTCGTGCGGGCGCTGCGCGGGCGACTGGAACATGAGCCGCATACGCCTCTGAGTCACTACTGCTCACCGCACCATCAGACCAGCCCACTCTATCCGGTGATCGGGCTTTTGGAACGGGCAGCGGGCTTTGCTGCGGACGATCCCGCTGCAACCCGGCTCGACAAACTCGAGGCGCTGCTTGCGCTATCGACCGAGCACGTCATCGCGGTGGCTTCGCTGCTCGCGGCGTTGTTATCGCTGGAGACAGATGCGCGCTACCCGCCGCTCGACATGAGCCCGCATCGGCAGAAGGAGCGGACGCTCGAAGTTCTGGTCGATCAGGTGCTCGGTCTCGCAACGCGCCGGCCCGTGCTGGCGCTGTACGAGGACGTGCACTGGGCAGATCCAACCTCCCTTGAGCTGCTCGATCTTCTGACCGACAGGGTGCAGCGCGCCCCGGTGCTGGTCCTCATCACCTTCCGGCCCGAGTTCGTGCCGCGCTGGACGCGCTATGCCCACGTCACCTCGCTGACCCTCAGTCGGTTGAGCCGCCGGCAGGGCGCAGCAATGGTCGCGCGGCTGAGCGGTGGTAAGGCTCTGCCGCCTGCGGTGCTCGATCAGATCGTCGCCAAGACGGACGGCGTGCCGCTGTTCGTCGAGGAGCTGACGCGGACGGTGCTGGAGACCAACCTGCTCCGCGATGAGGGCGACCATTACGCGCTCGCCGGGCCGCTGCCGCCCATGGCCATCCCAACCACGCTCCAGGAGTCGCTGTTGGCCCGGCTCGACCGGCTGGCCCCCGCTCGTGAGGTGGCCCAGGTCGCGGCTGCGATTGGCCGGGAATTCTCTCATGAACTGCTCGCGAGGACGACGGCGCTTCCGGAGAGCGACCTGCAGGCGGGGTTGGATGACCTCGTCGGTTCGGGCCTCGTGTTCCGGCGCGGCACGCCGCCTCAAGCGACCTACAGCTTCAAGCATGCACTCGTGCGGGACGCCGCCTATGCGACCCTGGTGCGGGCGAAGCGGCAGCGCTTGCACGCCCGGATCGCCGCCGCGCTCGAGCAGCATTTTCCGGAGACAGTGCAGACGCAGCCCGAGCTTCTGGCCCATCACTACACGGAGGCAGGATTGGCCGAACCGGCGATCGACTATTGGCTGAAGGCGGGACAAGCAGAGATCGCGCGGTCGGCCACAGCAGAGGCGATCACGCAATTGACCAAAGGGCTCGACTTGATTCCTGCTCTCCCCGACGACGCCCCACGATGGAGGCGGGAACTCGAGCTGCAGATCGCGCTCGGCGTCGCCTTGATGGCGGCAAAGGGCTGGGCCGCACCGGAGGTCGGCCGGACCAACGCACGGGCCCGAGACCTGTGCGAGCGCCTCGGCGAGACGTCGCGGCTCTTTCCCGTTCTCTATGGGAAGTGGGTTTTTCACGTCGTACGGGCGGAGCTCGAGGCCGGTCGGACTGCAGGCGAGGATTTGCTCCGCCGCGCCCAGGCACAGAACGATACTGCCGCCGAAACCATCGGCAATCGCATCGTCGGAACCGCTGAATTGCTTCGCGGCGAGTTGACAGCTGCGCGCGCCCATTTGGAGCGGACGCTCGCCCTCTACGATCCGACCGCTCACGGGTCGCTTGCCTTCCTGTTCGCGCAGGATCCCAGTGTGGCGGGACTTTCCGTTCTATCCTGGGCACTGTTTGCCCTGGGGTATCCTGAGCAGGCTCAGGCGAGGAGCCGAGAGGCACTGAGCGGCGCGAAGGAGTTGTCCCACCGCAACACCCTCGGCTATGCCCTACTGTACGGCTGCATCCTGTCGCAGCTTTGCCAGAACCACGACGAGGCCGGCGATCGGGCGAATGCGCTGATCGCACTGGCAGCCGAGCAGGATTCCCCACACTTCCTCGGAGCCGGTATCATCATTCGCGGTTGGACGCTGGCCGAGGCTGGAGATCTTCGGGCCGGTCTCGCGCAGATCCGAGACGGGCTTTCGATGTGGCAGGCCACCGGAGCAGGCTTCCTAGTGCCCTATTTCCGAAGTCTGTTTGCCGAGGTCCACGGCCGGTCCGGTGCAGTGAACGAGGGCCTGGATATTATTAGCGAGGCGCTGCACCGCGTGGAAGAAACCGGCGAGCGATGGTTCGAGGCCGAGCTGCACCGGATGATGGGCGAGCTGATGCTACGGCTGCCGAACGCCGATGCGAGCGCCGCGCAAGCTCGGTTAAGCCATGCCGCGGCAATTGCGCGCCAGCAGGGCGCCAAGCTCTGGGAGTTGCGCGCAGCAACACGCCTCGCAGCATTGTGGAGAGAACAGGATCGGTATGTCGAGGCACGAGACCTGCTCGCACCACTCTATAGCCAGTTCACGGAGGGTTTTTCGACACCGGACCTGCAGGCGGCCAGGGTAGTACTTCGAGAGATCACCGCCCGCTCCGAGACGACGACGGATTCCAAATACCCATAGAGATGCGCCTGGCCGATCCGACCTCGACCTCGTGTGTTGAGCAGTGGCGCGCTGCCGTTCATGCGCACGCCTCCAAGCGGAGTTCTTGTGACCACAACGGCCTGGCCGCCGGGGCGAAGCCGCCCCATGGCGGCTTCGTCCATGCCAACACCTGGTTCGATCAGCCTTTTTGAACGGCGGCTGCGGCCTTGCGGATGACGTCGATGACGAGATCGGGCTGCGACAGCATGGTGACATGGCTGCTGTCGGTCTCGATCGTGGTGGCGTTGATGCGCTTGGCCAAAAAGCGCTGAAGATCGGGATGCACGGTCTGGTCCTTGCGAGCGAGGATGTACCAGCTCGGCTTCGTCTTCCAGGCGACCTCATCGAGATCTTGCTGCTCGAGCAGGTCGGCGGCGGGCGGGTAGTGGGTCGCCCACACCAGCTTCTGCTCCTGCTCGGGAAGATCTCCAGCAAAGTACTTGACACCTTCCGGCTTGATCCACACGCGTCCGCCTGCGACCTCGATCTGGGAGAATATCTCCGTGGGGTATTTGTTGAGCTCGCTCTGTACGGTCTCGTGAACATCCGGAACGACGGCGGCGATGTAAACCAGGCCGGCGACGCGCTCGTCGGTCCCCGCGCCCGTGATGGTGGCGCCTCCGTACGAGTGACCGACGAGGATTGCGGGACTGTTGACCCGCCCCAGCGTGCGCTTCACGGTCGCGACGTCATCTGCATAGCTATTGAGCCCGTACTGGACGGCGATCACTTGGTGACCGTCGGCCTGCAGGGTGGGGATGACCTTGCTGAAGCATGAGCCGTCGGCCCAGAGGCCGTGACAGAACACGATGCTGGGCTTGGAGGTTGTCGACATTTTCTTTCTTGTCCCTTGGTGGTTGGAAAACTGCGCGAAGCTAAATCCTCCTTCTGTTGATGACTAAGACCTTGTAGGCTCGGAGCTATGCCTTGGAGATATACGAGGGCAAATGGAACTTCGGCACTTGCGCTACTTCGTTGCCGTCGCGGAGAAAGGCAGCTTGTTGACCGCAGCCCAGCGGCGGCTGAACACCTCGCAGCCGTCCTTGAGCCGGCAGATTCGCGATCTGGAAAACGAAGTTGGCGTACAATTATTCGAGCGCCAGGCGCGCGGCGTGACGCTGACGGCCGCAGGAAAAGTGTTTCTCGATCACGCACGGCTGGCGCTGTTGCAGGTCGAGGCGGCGGTGGATGGCGCTCGGCGGACGGCCGAGCCGCAAAGACCCGTGCTGTCGATGGGCTTCCTGGTCGGATTGGAGGTGACTTGGCTGCCTCATCTATTGCGGATCCTCCGCGAGGACGCACCCGAGGTCGAAGTCACGCTGTGTACTCTATCTTCCCCAGAAATCGCCCTCGCATTGATGCGGGGAAAGTTGGACGTCGGTTTCCTACGGCCTGAAAAGGAGAGTGTTGGTCTGGTCTTCAAGACGCTGGCGAAGGAGCCCCTGATCGCCGTGCTGCCGGCTGATCACCGTTTGGCATCGCGCAAGAAGATTCGGCCGCAGGATCTCGCTCGGGAAGTCTACGTCAGCTCGGCAAGAACCTCTCCGGTGCTCCAAGCCGTCATTCAAGACTACGCAACAAGGGCGGGAATCACGCTCAAGGCAAAGTACGAAGGCGAAAACATATCTTCGGCCATGTCGCTGGTCGCGTCCACGGGCGGAGTTAGCCTGGTTCCCCTCTATGCGCAGAATATGCTGGCACCCAACGTTGTCGCCAGAGCGCTCGACGGGGGAACGCCAACGGTCGATTTAGCCTTGGGCTACAACCAGGCAAATTCCTCACCGTTGCTGCATCGGCTGTTGTCTCGGGCAGATGAATTGATCGCAAACGTTCAGAACCAGAGCATCATCCGCTATGTCGAGGTTCAATAATTTGGGATGCGGAAAGTCCGATGAAGTCGACTAGGCGGTGTTCGCTTCAAACCTCAAACACCAGCTCGTGCCGGCAACAACCAGCGAAACACAACGATCGCGGCACCCGCGCCGATGACCTCTGCCGCGATGAAGCCGATGACATCCTGGGGCCTTATGCCTGCGAATGAGTCGGTAAAAGCGCGTGCGATGGTCACCGCTGGATTGGCAAAGTCGGTCGCTGTGAACCAGAAGGCACCGCCGATGTAAGCGGCGACAACGCCAGCAACTGATGCCGGACGAAGCCGTGAGCAAACCCACACCGCTCCGAGCAGTCCGAATGTCGAGACGAACTCGCTCAACAAATTGGAAAAGCCGCTTCGGTCGTTGACCGAGAAGGAAAAGACCGGCGCTGCAAACATTGCATTCGCCACACCCACTCCCAACAAGGCGCCGACGAGTTGAACGGGAACGTATGAAATTCCCGTTCGAAGCGGCAAATCGCCTCTGATGACGAGCGCGGCGGTCACCAGGGGATTAAAATGAGCCCCGGACACAGGACCCAACCATTCAATCAGCGCATATAGCGCCGCCGCCGTCGCAAGTGCATTGGCAATGAGCGCGACAGCCGTGTTGCCGCTGGCCAGCCGGGCCCCGAGAATGCCGGAGCCCACCACGGCCATCAGCAGAAAGCAGGTCCCGAGTCCCTCCGCCGCGAGTCTTTGCGACAAATTGAAGTCGGGAGAAGGGGATTCCGAGCCCTCGCTTGCTGTCACGTCAGACAACCTGAAAGATCTTGTAGGCCACCGCGCCCTCGACGAGATATCCGGTTCCGACGCACACGATGTCGTTCATCCAGGCGTAGGCGGAAGAGCCTGTCTCAAACAACGGCTGCGTTCGGAAATAGTAGCGTGAGGGATCGACTGTGTAGCGCTTGGCCGGATCGGCCATGTCGGCCTTCAGTTCGGGCGGGGTGATCCAGCGTCCGCCATAGGTCATGTAGATCAGTTCGTTGTCCTCAGTACGCAAGGTCAGACGCACGTCGAGAGCCATCTCTCCGTGGGGCCGGAAGAGGGCCCAGTCGCCGCCGCCAGCAAGAACTTCGCCGCGCACGCGCTCTCCGGCGAACGATCCCCCCGCGGCGCCGAATAGAACCCGCCGGCCGATGGGCGTCTCGCCAAAGGAAAGACGTGGATCGAGATCAACGACGATGTCGAACAGCGGCACCGTTTTGATATCGGCAACAGGTTTTATGCGCGGATCCATCGTGCCATTCTCCATTGCGTAAACGTGTGATGCCCCCAGACGACTAGAGAACTTCGCCAAAGAGCTTCCGACGGACCTGATCGGTCGAGACCCCTGACTGCGCGCACAGGGCCGAGAGATCGAAGAAGAAGTATTCGCTTGCAATGAGGTCATTACGGAAGGTGAAGCGGATAAAGACCGGAAGTTCGGCGCGCTTTCCGTTGGGAGTGACCCCAAAGCGGTCTCCCGTCATGGTCATTCGCACCTCTCCCCAGCAAACCAGCGTCTCGGCGTCGTTGGCGTGGCCGGACAGCACGACGTTGTAATCCGGGAAAGACTTGAAAAACCGCGCCAGCGCCGCCTCGTTTTCCGCAAGTCCCTTTGCGCGGGTGCCGAACGCGGGTCCTTCGAGCACCATGTCCCTGTCGAGAAAGGCAAGTGCAGAGGCGACGTTTTGCCTGCTCTTGGCAACAGCCAGACCCTGCGCCAGCTCGAACATCCGGTCTCCATTCACGGCAACCTCCTCGGTCTGACATACCAGGACCATTCCACATACTATGAGTATGTAATATTCAATTTGCATGTTTCATGTCAAGCGGTATGTAAATGGCCTATGAACAAGGCTGCTACTGACCAACGAACGCGGCGTGAGGAATATGCGGAAGCCACCCGGCAAGCGCTGCTTGCTGCCGGGCGGGAAATATTCGCCCGTGAGGGTTATCAGGCCGCGGGCATCGAGGCGATTTCAAGAGCTGCGAGAGTGACGCGCGGTGCGTTCTATCACCACTTCGAGGATAAGAAGGCTCTGTTCGACGCCGTCGTCGTTTCGCTGCAATCGGATGCCGCTGCACGCGTGCAGGAGCTCTCCAAGCGGAAGTCGAAAATTTGGGAGCGGCTCTACACCGGCATCGATGCGTATCTGGATGTTTCGATCGAGCCTGATTACGCGCGAATTGTGGTTCAAGAAGCGCCGGTCGTTCTCGGCCATGCCCGCTTCGCAGAGATCGAAGAGCAGTACCCAATGGCGCTTTTGAAGGCGACGCTGAGGGCGCTCAAGCGCGAAGGTGAGCTGGTCTTCGATGATATAGATCTGCTTGGACACATGCTTGACGCGGTCATTTGCGAGCTGTCGATCAAGCTTCCAACGGCGTCCGACCCCAAGAAAACCCGCATTCACGGTCGCAAGATCATAGAGGGGTTGCTGGACGCGTTTCGCCGTAAATAGCGGGCTGCGAGCACATGGGTCCAGGGGCCGCCGGTCACGGTTGCAGTGGCAGACGTCCGTTGTTCCTTGGTAGGCTGGGGATGAGGTACCCTGCCGATCAAAGTTGCCCGTGACCGCAACGGCCCGGAAGGACAGCTGATGAGCATCAAAGCCGTCGTCTTCGACGCCTATGGCACGCTCTACGACATCCAGTCGGTCGCTGACGTGACCGAGGATGCGTTTCCCGGCTATGGCGAGATCATCACGCAGGTCTGGCGCATCAAGCAGCTCGAATACACCTGGCTGCGCTCGCTGATGCAGCGCTACCAGGATTTTGACGCGGTCACGCGCGACTCGCTCGCCTATACGCTGCGCGTGCTCGGGCTGGCCTACGAGAACGAGACGTTCGAGCGCGTGATCGGGAAGTATCTGCATCTCGATCTCTATCCGGATGCGGCGGATACGCTTGCGGCCCTGAGACCGCGCAAGCTCGCCATCCTCTCCAACGGCAGCCCGGACATGCTCGATGCGCTGGTGCGCAATTCCGGCCTCGATGCCCTGCTCGATGCCACCATCAGCGTCGACGCGAAGAAAATCTTCAAGCCGAGCCCACAGACCTATGAGCTGATCGGCGAGGTGCTCGGCACCGCGCCTGATGAGGTTCTGTTCGTCTCCTCAAATCCCTGGGACGCCGCCGGGGCGAAATCGTTCGGATTGAAGGTCGCCTGGATCGAGCGGGTGACGCCGGAAGCGATGGCGCTGGCTTGCGTCGAGACCGAACTCGTGGCACCGCTCACCATGTTCAGGGCGATCCGGACCCAGATGGATGAGCTCGGCTTCGCACCGGATCATCGTGTCCGCGCGCTCTCCGAGCTGCCAGGAGTCGCTTAGGGGTCGTCGCCCGCCTGTGAGATTGGAATGAGCTGCCCGGAATGAGCCTGCAATCCGTTCGCGCCTTCTTCGCCGAGAAAGCCCCCGATATTTCCGTCATCGAATCCCCGATCAGCTCCGCGACCGTGGCGCTGGCGGCCGAGGCCTATGGCGTCGAGCCCGGAATGATCGCCAAGACGCTGAGCTTGCGCGTCGGGGAGCGCGTGATCCTGATCGTCGCGAGCGGCACCTCGCGCATGGACAACAAGAAGGTGAAGGCGCAGTTCGGCGGCAAGCCGAAGATGCTGGGTCTGGAGGAAGTCGCCGAAATCACCGGGCACGAGGTCGGCGGCGTCTGCCCGTTCGGGCTGAAGTCGCCGCTGCCGGTCTATTGCGACGTCTCGCTGAAGGCGTTCGATGTCGTGGTGCCGGCGGCGGGCTCTACCCACAGTGCGGTGCGCATCACCCCCGATCGCATGGCCGAGCTGACCGCCGCCGAATGGGTGGACGTCTGCGAGGTCAGGCCGCAGGACGGCGCCGGATAACGATGCCTGGTTGCATTGCCGGTCAGGCGGGCTAGCATGGCGGCGATGACCGACGACAAGGTGAAACGACGACTGACCACCGTGCTGTGCGCTGACGTGTACGGCTATTCTCGTCTCATGGAAGCGGACGAGACCGGAACGCTGGAGACGCTCCGCCGCTACCGAGCGGCCATCGCGCGCCTGGTCGAGCGCCATGACGGCCGGATCGTGAACACCTGGGGCGATGCCGTGATCGCCGAGTTCGCCAGCGTCGTGGAGGCTGTGCAATGCGCGGTCGAGATTCAGCAGGAGATCTCCAGCCAGGCTTCGGATGCGTCCCAGGCCAACCCCATGCGGTTTCGCATCGGCATCAACCTCGGCGACGTGATGGTGGACGGCTCCGACATCTATGGCGACGGGGTCAATATCGCATCGCGCCTGCAGGAGCTCGCCGACCCCGGCGGCGTCGTGATCTCGAGCTCCGTCTACGATCAGGTGCACAACAAACTAGCCGTTGGCTTCGACTGCCTCGGCCAGCGCCCGATGAAGAACATTGCTCCGCTGACCAGTTACCGGCTGACCCTGGGTGGCCAAGTGAGCGGACAAGTGGGTGGTCAAGCCGCCGGGCCGGGGAGCTTCCCGATCGAGGAGCGTGCAACGCCCTCAGAGCGAGCGCGGGCTCCGCGGATGGACGACAGGCGCGTGCCGTCTTCGCCGACGAATGTCGTCTCGGATTGGCTCGCAAGGCTGCCCCGCCCGGTTGCAGCGGCTCTCACGGTGTCGGCCTTCCTGATCCTGATCAATCTGTTCACCAGCAACAGGATCTGGTTTCACTGGCCGGTCGCAGCCATTCTGTTCGGTGTCGTCTTGCGGATGGTGCTCGGACCGCGTCCTCAATCGGGCAGCAGGCCGGAGCGCTGAACGAGGCGGCACGATCGCATGCCGGCGCGCATCTCTCATGCGCTCCTCAGAGCCTAATCGTCATATTCGTAATAAGGACGCGGTTGCCCGTACGGCGGTGGCGGCGGCGCATTGTTAAAGCGCGGCGGCGGTGCGGCGCGATTGCGCGGGACCGGCTGCTGCGGTTGAGCCTGGTTGTTCGACTGGAACACGGCACGGCAGCCGCTGGAGAGCTGCGGGGTGTTTTGTTGCAGACACGCCACGATACGGTTCACATCGGGAATCTGATCGCTGCACAGCCGCCACACATCGGGCGTGCAAGCCATCTGCTGTTCCATCGTGCCGCGGTACTCCTGCGCGGACGCAGCGCTCTGCGCCACGATGCCGCCGACCGCAAGCGCCACACCCAGCGCAATCCGCTCTGCTCGCATGTCCAGATCCTTCCCAAGTCTTTCGAACTATCTTCAATCAATGAGACACGGGCTTGTTCTGGACCAACAACAAAATGTGAAAAGCGCGGCTGGAACCTACTCCACCTTGCCGATCTTCCTCACCGCCGCGATCAGACGCGCGCTGTCGGCGGCGATGAACTGCGCGAAGGCCGGCGCGTCCTGATAGGCGACGAGGCTGCCCGAGGTCTCGAACGCCTTGAGCACATCAGGACTCGTCATCACCTGCGCCATCGCCTCACGCAGGCGGGTCGCGATCGGCGCAGGAAGAGAACTCTGTGCGAAGAGCCCGGCCCAGATGTAAAACTCGACGTCCTTGTAGCCGAGCTCCTGGAAGGTCGGCACGTCCGGGAAGCTCGCGATGCGCTGCGCGCCGCAATTGCCGAGCACGCGCAGCCTGCCGTCGTCGACCTGCGGTTTCAGCGTGCCGGGTGCGGCGGCGATCGCCTGCACGGTGGCGCCGAGGATCGCGGTCAGCGCAGGGCCCGCGCCGCGGAACGGCACGTGCAGCAGCTTGATGCCGGCGCTGCTCGCGAACATCTCCATCGCGACATGCAGCGTGCCGTACGGCCCGGACGAGCCATAGGCGATCTGGCCCGGCCGCGTCTTCGCATCCTCGACGAAATCCTGCGCGGTCTTCCACGGCGCCGAGGCCGGCACCGCGAGCAGCGTCGGATCGGCGAGCACGCGCGCGATCGGCATGAACTGCGAGACCTCGTACGCGACAGGCCGGTCGAACAGCCGGTCGGCCTCGGGGAGCACCGCGAGCGAGGACAGCGTCATCAGCAGTGTGTAACCGTCGGGCTCGGCACGCGCGGCCGCGGCATTGCCGACCGATCCGCCGCCGCCTCCCGCCCGGTTGTCGACGATCACGGGCTTGCCGAGGATCCGCTCCAGGGCCTGTGCCACGGGACGCGCCGCGAGATCGGCCTGTCCGCCGGCCGGGAACGGCACGATCATGGTGATGTTGCGCGCCGGATAGGCTTGCGCGAACGCGCTCTCCGGTAGGGCTGCCCGCACCAACGGCAATGCCGCAGCGGCGCGCAAGAGATCGCGGCGATCCATGGTGGGCCTCCCCTGATTTTCTTTGTTCACGGGCCAGCCTAACGTAGGGACGGCCAGGAACAAGACGTTTACCAAGCGTTAGCCATGTCCAGGGTGGCCAGGAACGCGTGCCTGCAGCCATTGTTGGCCTTCCAGGGAGTGAGTGATGCACAATCTTGGAACCATCGACGTCGCCTTGGACGAGATGCTGGTGAATCTCGCAGCGATCGTGTTGCGGCTTTCGACGCCCGAATTGACGCGAACGCCGGAAGCGCGGCGCGCGCTGGCGCAATCCGTCCATCAATACGGGGTGTGCGCGGCGCGGTCGAGCGACCCACGCGTTCACGAATTGAAGGCGCAATTGGAGGGGACGCTGAAGCCGAGCCTGCGCGTAGTCGCGAGCCATGGCGTGAAGGTGTCGTAGCCGCACCCCGTCATTGCGAGGAGCTCTTGCGACGAAGCAATCCAGACTTTCGCCGCGGAAAGATTCTGGATTGCTTCGCGGAGCCTGTCATCGGGCCGCGCTTTACGCGGACCCGGTGGCTCGCAACGACAGGGGCGCTGAAGCCGTTCGCGCTACGGCCCCTTCACCTTCCCGCGCGGCCGCCGCTTGCACGTGCCGGGCAGCTTCGCTGCGAGGAAATCGGCGAGCGCTTCGACGCGCGCCGGGCGCGGGCCGCCGGGCGGGGTCACGAGGTGCACGGCGCCTTCGGCCTGCTTCCAGTCCTTCAGGATCACTTCGACCTCGCCTGACAAGATCGCTTCACCGACGATGAATTCCGGCAGCTCGGCGATGCCGAGGCCCGCGATCAGCGCCGGCATCACGGCTTCGCCGTTGTTGACGCGAAGCTGGCCGCCCGGGCGCACGCTGGCCTGCTCGCCGGCCGAATTGGTGTAGTGCCAGACGTTGGGCGTGGAGAGATAGGCGTAAGCGAAGCATTTGTGCTCGGCGAGATGCATCGGGTGCGTCGGCCGGCCGTGTTGCTTGAGATAGGACGGCGCGGCGACCGTGTAGCGCGGCATGGTGAAGAGCCGCCGCGCGATCAGCGACGAGTCGGGCAGCCGCGCGATTCGTACCGCCATGTCGAAACCTTCGCCGATCAGATCCACGGTCGCATCGCTCAGGTGAAGGTCCACCGAGACCTCCGGATAGGCCTCGAAAAATTCCGGCAGCAGCGGCGCCACCGCCTTGATGCCAAACGTCATGGGGACGGCGAGCCGCACCAGGCCGCGCGGCGCCACCGACTGCGCCAGCGCCTCGTTCTCGGCGGCCTCGCCGTCGGCCAAGAGGCGCGTCGCACGCTCGGCCAGCTTGTGGCCGGCATCGGTCAGCGCGAGCCGGCGCGAGGTGCGGTTGAACAGGCGGGCGCCCAGCCGCTCCTCGAGCCGCGTGACCGCCTTGGACACCGTGGCCTTGGACATCCCAAGCTCGCTCGCGGCCCCGGCAAAGGACCGCAGCTCCACGACTTTTGCGAAGATCGCGAGTGCCTCGAAGTCGGGGAGTTTTGCCATGGCGGGCGGTCCTGAGGGGGCATTTAAGGAAACAATGGGTTTCAACAGTTTCTATTTCTATACCACAGGCGAGAGCTTATCCAAGAGCCATCAGACATTCGGAACATGGAGAAAATCCAATGACCAAGAAGCTCTCAGGCAAGGTTGCCCTCGTCACCGGCGGCTCGCGCGGCATCGGCGCGGCCTCTGCCCGCGCACTCGCCGATCAAGGCGCTGATGTCGCCATCAGCTACGTCGCCTCGCCCGACAAGGCGGAGGCCGTCGTCGCTGAGCTGAAGGCGAAGGGCGTCAAGGCGCGTGCGTTCAAGGCCGACCAGGCTTCCGCGAAGGACGTGACGCAGCTCGTCAACGACGTCGCCAAGGAATTCGGCCATCTCGACATCCTCGTCAACAATGCCGGCGTCGCCGCCGGCGGCGCGACCGACGATGCCAAGGCCGACACCGAAGCGCTGGCTCGGCAGGACCAGGTCAACGTTCACGGCGTGATCGCGGCGATCCGCGCCGCCTCGCAGTTGATGGGTGAAGGCGGCCGTATCGTCACCGTTGGCTCGATGCTCGCGGACCGCGCCACATTCCCTGGCCTTGCGGACTACGTCGCCACCAAGGCGGCCGTGGTCGGCTACACCAAGGGCGCGGCACGCGACCTCGGCCCGCGCGGCATCACCGTGAACGTGGTGCAGCCCGGCTCGATCGACACCGACATGAATCCGGACGACGACCGCGACTTCGCGGAAGCGCAGCGCAAGCAGCACGCGCTGCAGCGCTTCGGCCGCCCCGAGGAAGTCGCCGCCGGAATCGTGTTCCTCGCAAGCCCGGAAGCCTCCTTCGTCACCGGCACCGTGCTCAACGTCGACGGCGGGTTCGGCGCCTGAACAAGGCGCCGCTCGTCCAACCCAGGGAATTACGAAGATGATCGAACTCAGACCTTTCGCAAAACTCGGCGGCGCCGATCACGGCTGGCTGAAGGCAAAACATCATTTCTCGTTCGCCAGCCACTATGATCCGAACAACATGGGCCACGGCGCGTTGCGGGTGTGGAACGACGACGAGATCGCGCCGAACACCGGCTTTCCCGCCCATCCCCACGCCAACATGGAGATCATCACCTATGTGCGCGAGGGCGCGATCACCCATCAGGACAGCCTGGGCAACCAGGGCCGCACTGAAGCGGGCGACGTGCAGGTGATGAGCGCCGGCAGCGGCATCCGCCACTCCGAGTACAATCTCGAGCCGACCAGGACGCGGATCTTCCAGATCTGGATCGAGCCGACCGAGCGCGGCGGGCAGCCGACCTGGGGCTCAAAACCTTTCCCGAAAGCCGATCGCTCCGGCAAGCTCGTCACCATCGCGAGCGGCTTCGAGGATGACACGGATGCGCTCCCGATCCGCGCCGATGCGCGGGTGCTCGCCACCACGCTGAAGGCGGGCGAGAGCGCCGAGTACGCGCCGCAGGCGTCGCGGCATCTCTATCTGGTGCCGGCGGCAGGCTCCGTCGAGATCAACGGTGTCCGGGTCAACGCCCGCGACGGCGCTGCGATCCGCGACGAAGCCAAGCTGAAGATCACGGCGCTGGAAGATTCCGAGCTCGTGCTCGTCGACGCCGCGTAAACCGCATCCACATGAACTCGTCATGCCCGGCCTTGAGCCGGGCATCCATCGCCCTTCGCAAGGAGCTGTTCAAAGAACGATGGGTTGCCGGGTCAAGCCCGGCAACGACACCGAACCGAACGACTCATTTCTTCCCCCAACGGAGACCACCATGACTAAAGTTCTCGTCCTCTATTATTCCGCCTATGGCCACATCGAGGCGATGGCCAATGCCGTCGCGGAAGGCGCGCG
This sequence comes from Bradyrhizobium sp. USDA 372, assembly GCF_053629095.1. Taxonomy (NCBI): domain Bacteria; kingdom Pseudomonadati; phylum Pseudomonadota; class Alphaproteobacteria; order Hyphomicrobiales; family Nitrobacteraceae; genus Bradyrhizobium; species Bradyrhizobium sp. USDA 372. Next base: position 3,061,543 of record NZ_JBRJHR010000001.1, read on the forward strand.
CGAGGCCGGCGCGACCGTCGACATCAAGCGGGTGCCCGAGCTGGTGCCGGCCGAGGTCGCCAAAGCCTCCTATTACAAGCTCGACCAGGCAGCCCCCGTTGCGAAGATCGAGGACCTCGCCAATTACGACGCGATCATCGTCGGCACCGGCACCCGCTTCGGCCGCATGGCCTCGCAGATGGCGAACTTCCTCGACCAGGCCGGCGGCCTCTGGGCCAAGGGCGCGCTGCACGGCAAGGTCGGCGGCGCCTTCACGTCGAGCGCGACCCAGCATGGCGGCCAGGAGACGACGCTGTTCTCGATCATCACCAACCTGCTGCATTTCGGGATGGTCGTGGTCGGCATGAACTACGGCTTTGCCGGCCAGATGAAGCTCGACGAGGTCACGGGCGGCGCGCCCTACGGCGCCACCACGATCACCGGCGGCGACGGCAGCCGCCAGCCCAGCGCCAACGAGCTCGCCGGCGCGCGCTATCAGGGCCGCCAGATCGCGGAGACTGCCAAAAAGCTGCATGGCTGATGCGGCCCGAGCGGCATTCCCTCGAGGAATGCCGCCTCAGCTCCGCTCGATCTTCTTCCTGACGAGGTCCTTGCCGATCGGCCGCGCGGGTTCGCTCCGTAGCACCAGCGAGGTTGTGACGGCACCAAAGCCGGCAATGCGATCCACGATGGTCTCGAGATCCTCCGGCGCCGGAACGAGCACCTTGAGCACGAAACAGTCATCGCCAGTGACGCGATGGACCTCGATGATGTGAGGGATTTCGCTGAACCGCTTGAGGCAGGTCTTGATGTGCTCGTGCGAGGTGCGCAGGCGCACCAGCGCCATCAGGCCGAGCCCGAGGGCGCGCGGGTTGATGCGGGCGCCGTAGCCCTCGATGATGCCGGCTTCCTCGAGCCGCTTGACGCGTTCGGACACGGCCGGCTGGGACAGCCCGACGGAACGGCCGAGCTCGGACAACGGCACGCGCGCATTGGCTTGCAGCGCCTCGAGGATCTTCAAATCCTTGGCATCGATGCTCCCGAAGCGATCCAACTCAATTCTCCGTTCCACCTTGAGATCATCGGCAGATGGTCGATTTCGCCGATGACTTGCCATGTGATGCAGGACCGCAATCGGTCACACTGCGGCGTCACCTCAGATATCACGGGACGTACATGCACGACATCATCACATTGCCTGGGCTCGGCGGCTCCGGAGATAATCACTGGCAGACGCTATGGGAGCGCGCTGATGCGCGCTTCACGCGCTTCCGGCCGGCGAGCTGGGACCAGCCGGAGCTCGACGACTGGGAGCAGGCCCTGGAGCACGCGGTCGCGCGCTGCGCCAGGCCGCCCGTCCTGGTCGCACACAGCCTCGCCTGCCTATTGGTGGCGCACTGGGCCGTGCGCTTCCCTTCCGCGATTGCGGGCGCCTTTCTGGTCGCCGTGCCCGATCCGGATGGCAGCCATTTTCCTGCCGAGGCCGCGGCGTTCAAGCCGGTCCCCCGCCGCGCGTTGCGCTTTCCCGCGCTGATCATCGCGAGCACGAATGATCCATATGGAGCGCTCGAGGTGACGCGGCGGCGGGCGCAGGACTGGCAGTCCGGCCTGATCGTGCCGGGCGCGCTCGGCCACATCAATGCCGCGAGCGGGCTCGGCGACTGGCCGCAAGGACGCGCGTTGCTGGATGCCTTCCGCGCGGGCCTTCCGAGATGATGGCGAAACAGACGGCGCCCGTCAGCGCGCGCCCTTGCCCATCGCCCGCGCGGCGAAGGCAGCGAGCCTGGGGTGACGGCGCACGCCCTGCGCGGCGTGATCGCGCCAGACATAGGGCAGACCGCGCCAGGACAGCGCGACGCTGACGTCGGTCAGCGGTACCCTCTCGGCGCGGAAGCGGCGCTTGTAGGCCTGATTGCCGATGCTGAGGTCGAAACGGCGCACGCCTTGCGCGTGCAGCGCGGCCATGGTGCGCTCGGTGACGAGCAGGCCCGGCGAGCAGTTCGACCATGGATCGCCGGCATGGCTGATGCGCAGCAGGAAATAGGTCGCGCCATGCTTGACGCCGAGCGCGGTGGCGACGACGCCTTCGTCGCACACCAGCGCCGAGACCATGGCATAACCGTCCGCCACGCCGCGGCGGACGACCTCGCGATAGAATCGCGCATGGGTCTCGTCGTTGAGAACGAACGGCGATTTGAGCTTTCGCATGCGCGCCTGCTGCTGGACATCCATCACGTCCAATAGCTCGTGCGCACGCCCGACATCGGCGGCGATCTCGAACCGTGCGCCGGCATGACGGCTGAAGACCCGCCAGCAGCGCCCCATCTGCAGGCGCTTGATCGAGGCCTGATAGTCGTCATAGGCGTCGTCCATCGACACGAGATTGCCGTTGAGCGAGGAGGATCCGATCCGGCCGAGCGCGACCAGCGGGTTCGGCTTGCCGCCGACCTCCGCCGGCATCTTCCTCAGGCGCAGCAGATCGAGACGGTCGGGCAGCGCGCGCAACGCGCCGATCAGCGCCGTGTTGATCGTGTCCGCCGCGCCCGCATCCAACGCGGCATCAAGCGCCAGGATCGGTGCGTTGTTGTCGGAGACGCCGAGGTCCGCGAACTCGACGATGCGGATGCCGCGCCTGACATGGCTGATCATCGGCACGACCGCGATGTCCCTGCCGGTGGCAGCATCGGAAATCAATGCGATCAGCGGAGCGACGTCGTGAAACGCCGCGTACCAGGCGCCGAGCCAGTCGACATGCTGAAACGCGGTGCGGTGCCCCGCTCCCAGGCGCAAGGCCGCGTGCCGCCAATCACGCAGGATATCGACCGCGAAGGCCGACGCGCTGCACGCAACATCAGCGGGCTGATCTGCGCTGAGGAAGGTCATCCGCGGGGCTCGATCTGCTCGACGCATTGAAACCTGGCCAGGAAGTGCAGTCCGGCCACCGACAGCGCGAATATGAACCAGATCGGATTCTGCCGTTCGAGCAGGAAGGTCTCGGTGGCGCCGTAATACAGGCCGAACAACCACACGGTCAGGAACAGCTTGGCAAGTGCGCCACTGCGGCTGTGAGCATGGGCGGTCTGGAAATTGCCGAGCGGGGCCAGCACGAAGATGAGAATCACGAGCAGCAGCCCCGGCAAGCCGATGGTGACCGCGAGATCGAGATAGCTGTTGTGGCTGTGCGCCGCCGACGTCGCCCATTCGGCGCCCTGGGCGGTGGCCCGCGCACTGACGTCGTCCCAGAACGCCGCATAGCCGTGGCCAATGATCGGCTTCTCGGCGACGGCCGCGAGCGCGAAGTCCCAGATCGCGGAGCGTCCGGTGAAGGTGGGATCGAGCGGAAGCAGCCGCGTCATCGACGCGAGCACAGGGCTGAGGACGCTGCCGACGGTCAACAGGTTCATCGCAACCAGCGGCACGAAGCAGATGATCCGCTTCAGCCAGAGGCCTGGGGTGACATAGACCAGTGATGCGAGCGCGTAGATCGCAAGGCACAGCACCGACGACGTCTTGCCGCCGGTGAAGATCAGGAAGGTGCCGGCCAGCACGGCGATCGCAGGCCCCATCACGAACGAGCCGACGGCGGACAGGTAGAAGCCGACATAGACCAGGATCGTCATCACGGCCGAGGCGATGTTCTTGTGGCCGAAGCTGCCGCGCCAGTCGCCGGCGAGCTGCGGCTCGGTGACGTCGAGCGCCGTGTGGATCGCATATTGCGGGGCGAGGAAGACGCCGAGATAGCACAGCGTGAGCAGCACGAGTGCGGCGGCACCGAGGCATAAATTGAAGCTGCGCTGCGTCGGCGGCAGCAACGGCAACACGATGGCGAGCGACGTCACGCTGACCGTGAGCACGAATCGCTGCATCGAGACGCCGCGGCTCTCGGAAAAGGCGATATTGATCGCGAGCCAGCCCAGCAGGCAAAGATGCAACGGTGTCACCAGGCTCTTCAGCGCGGGCGCATCCGTGGCTGCGACACACAGCATTGCCACCGCCGCCAGGAGGCCCCAGGCGACATAGGTCAGCGCCATTCGTCCGCCGACGATGATGGTGACGTCGGGATTGCGCAGGTCCGGGAACGGATCGAGCGTCACCAGCACCAGCAGCAGCGCCCCGACCGCGACGAGGCAGCGCGCCAGCGGCACGGCATCGAGACCTGCAAGGCGATCGCGCAGGGTCTGGCCGAACGATTGGGCCTCGACGTCGGTCATGTCGGCGGCGCTGCGGTCCATGGCTCAAGACATCTGATGACGCCGGTGAAGCTTCCGGTCCTGGCTCGACACTTCTGACGGTCCGTCAACGGGCGTTGCGGAGGTCTGCGACACCGCGGGCTGCCGCATGATGCTCAGCGCGATCTCGTAGTATTGCAGCGCCCGTTGCTCCAGCGTGAGATTGTCCAGGATGTAGCCGCGGGGATCGAACGCGCCTGCGTTGCACCCGGCCCAGAACTTGTCCCAGCCGGCCTCGAAGCCCGCGACGTCGGTGAACTTGACGCCGCAGCGTTCGTCCCAATAGGGCACCGAGGACACCGGCGCGAACTGCACCCGGTGCGGATAATAATCGGGGTCGCGCCACGGTCCGCCCGGATCCCAGGCAAACACCGGAACGCCGCAGGACAAGGCCTGTTGATAGGCAATGCCCTGGCTCTCGCTCTGGCACAGGAAGATCATCGCGCGCGAATGCCCGAGCGCGTCCTGATAATCCGCTTCCTTATAGCTGCCGTAGCGCAGCTCCGTGAACGAGCGGCCTTCCTTGACGAGCCGGGCGTGAACGGGCTCGATCATCTCCGGCGCGTAGCGCTCGCGGTCCCAGTGCACCTTGTCGTAGATCAGGACGTCGACGGTCTTTTGCGCTCGAGCCGACGGCGCCCAGAGATTCGTGTCGATGCCGACCGGCCAGGCCTCGGTCTCGGGCCAATATGGCCGGTACATGTCGACGTACCAGGGACCGGGCACCACGACCTTCTTCACCGGCAGACGCTTGAACAAGTCGGGGTCGTCGAGCGGATGATTGTGGGCGGCAACGCCGAGCAGGATCGGGTTCTTCCACGCGAACTTGTCGAGCAGGAAGGTGCGACCGACGATGCAGGCGAGCTCGTCGGGATGTTGCGCGATATAACCGTAATCGTTGACGCGGTAGCGAATGCCGAGCCGGTCGAGCCCCGCACAGAGATTGAGGAACACGCGCAGCTGGCCGCTCATGCGCGGCTCGCCGAGCAGCAACCGGCGGGCCATGCGCCGCAGATGCCGGTCGCCGGGAAACCAGCGGTCGTCCTTGTCCTCATAGAAGAGGTTCAGGATCATCGCATCGGGGCCGTGTTCGAACGTGTTTGCGGGCACTGGATTCCATCCGCGGCAGTCCGATGCGCATTCTCGCACGGGGCCGTCTGCCGCACTCTTTGAAATTTGCCACAGGCTTAATGCCAGCGACTTAACGTTATTCTACGAAACCGGCGAGACGCGGGCCTTCTCGGCAACGGGTTCGAGCGCAATGCGGGTATCATCCGAGGCCGCCGGACTTGGCGATCGTCAGCGTTTCTTAGCGCGGCACACGGGTCCTGGTTAACAGATCATTAAAGGCGAGCCGTAGCGTGATCACCGCCGAAGAGGTTCTCGAACTGCCAGCCGCCTCACGCGCGACAGTGCCGGCGCGCTTGCCGCTTCAGGTCGGCTCGACCACATCGGTATCGGTCGTCATTCCCGCCAAGAACGCTGCGGCCTATGTCGGCGAAACCCTCGCCAGCGCACTGGCGCAACGCGAGGTGACCGAGGTGATCGTCGTCGACGATGGCTCGGCCGACCAAACCGTTGCGATCGTGCGCGGCGTGCGTGACCCGCGGCTGCGCTTGATCCGCAACGATTCCGCCGGCGTATCGGCCGCGCGCAATCTCGGCGCGCGACAGGCAAGCGGCGAGTGGCTGCTCTTTCTCGATGCCGACGATCGCCTGCGTCCTGGTGCGGTGGCGGCGCTGCTCGCTGCGGCGCGCGGCGCGCCGCGCGCCGTTCTCGTCTATGGCGACTACAACACGATCGACAGCGAAGGTCGCCAGATCGGTCGGCGCGGCCTCTTGAAGGGGCGCCGGAAGCCGTCGGGCGACGTGCTGACGCGGCTCGCCGCCGGCAATTTCATTGTCAATGGCGGCATCGCGCTCGCACGCGCCGAAGCTTTCCGTGCCATCGGCGGCTTCGATACGTCCCTTAGATATTGCGAGGACTGGCATTGCTGGTGCCGCCTCGCTGCGATCGGCGAGTTCGAGTTCGCGCCGGAGCTGCTGCTCGATTATCGTCTGCACACCGCCAACACCATGAACGCTGCGGTCCGGACGCCAAAGGACTTCTTCCCGGCCATTGCGCGGGTGTTCGATGACGGGTTGATCCTGGCGCGACTGCCCGGGCGGATGACGGCCGGGCTGCGTCTCGCCGCCGAGATTCATCTCGTCACCTACTCGGCGATGCAGGCGGTCCGCTTCGGCAGGTATCGCCAGGCGTTCGCTTATCTCGCGATGATCGGCCGGCGGTCGCTCAGATCGCTGCCACGCTCGGCCATCCGGGTCGCCCTCGCCCGCTTCGGCATCTAGTCCCCGCCGCGTCAAGACGCGATCTTCGAGGCCTCGTAAGGCTTCGGCTCGAGGCCGAGGGCCGCCAGGGCGGCGCCAAACGCGACCATCACCGGATGCATCGCGACCACGGCTTTCGACGACGTCGACAAGGCCGCGGCGCGAAGCAGCGACAGCGGCAACCGTCCAAGCATCTGCGCGAACACCCGCACCCGCGCCGATGCGCTTCGCGCGGCCTTGTACTGCACGCGATAGTTGATCGCACCGATACGCAGGCCGCGCTTTGCGATCCAGCCGAGGCTGGTGCGGTTGTGCGGCACGGTCTCGGTGATGACGGCCTCCGCCGTCCAGTGGAACAGCATGCCGGCGTCACGGCACCGCACGAAGAAATCGCAATCACCGCCGCCGAGAAAATTAAAGCGCAGGTCGAACGCGGGACGGTCGAACCGTTCGAATGCGGCACGCGTGATCAGGCAATTGCCGCAGCCGTAGATCAGCGGCACCGCGCCGCTGTACTCGTAGGCTGGACAGAAGGCGGGATGACGTGACAGCCAGGGCTTGCTGTCGTCGTCGAACACAGGCAGCACCGGCCCGCCGACCACATCGGCGCCGGTCGCCTCCGCGGTGCGGACCATCAGCTCGAGCCAGTCGCTTGATGCGATCTCGTCGTCGTCGATCATCAGGAAACGGGTTGCAGCGGGAAACAGCTCCTGCGCGGTCTCGAAGGCAGCATTGATCGCCTGGCAATTGCCCTGCCGCTTCTCGATGAGGCAAACGCCCTTGAGCCTTGCAGCGGCCAGGAACTCCGCGGCAACCGGCGCGCTTTCGCGCCGCATCGCGTCGTTCTCGACCATGACGACGGCAAAGGAACGCGGGGTGCGCTGGTTCGCCAGCGATTCCAGCGTCAGGCGCAGGTGTTGCGGACGACGGAAGCAGGGAACGCAGACGACGATGCCGACCGACAGGTCGATGACGCGAGAGCTCGCCACGATCTCCCGGTTGGGATCGCCCACGGCATCCGAGATGCGCGCCACAGACAGGTCTGTCGGGATCAATGTCATGAGGTCTAGATGTCCGAGATGTATTGAAAAAGCCCTGCTTCGATACGCGTCCCACGACGGCACATCGCCGCGGAACAGATGCGTCCCATAATGGACGACTGCCGCGCGGCACATGACCACCAAGTTCGCCGCGCGTCATGCTGCAATTGGCGGTCCACGCGCGGACAACGCTCCAACATGAACAATGCTGTAGTTAATGCGCATGCGCATTAACCGGGCCGTAAGCACTGCGACCGGTGAGACGATGCGGCATCGGATTTGCTCTTCGGGCAGGCGCATTTTTTCCTGTAAATTTGAATAGAACAAGCGCGGTCAGAATCCATGAACAAGCCAGCCACCATCGATTTCGCGACAGCCACGGCGATCCAACTTCCCGCGGCCGCGCCCTATGCCGAGGCGCTGCATGATCTCGTCCCCGGAGAAGCCCGCGACAGCCTGCTCGCCGTCCATGACGTGCTGTGCCGCGAGCTGCCGCAAGGCCGGCTTGCGATCTATGAAGCAGGCGGCGGCTCGTGCAGCGTTCTGCCGCCGGACTTGTTGAGCCGCAGCAAGGTCACCGTCGTCGACATCGACGAGGACCAGGTCCGCAACAACACCTACGCCGACGAGGCCATCCTCGGCGACGTCCAGACTTACCGCTTCGCCCGCGAGACCTTCGATCTCGTGATCTGCTACAACGTGATCGAGCATCTGCCTGATGTCGACGCCGCGCTGCTGAATTTCCGTGACGCGCTCAAGCGCGGCGGGATGATCCTGATCGGCGCGCCCAATCCGCGCTCGCTCTCCGGGGTCGTCACCAAATATTCGCCGCACTGGTTTCACGTCTGGTTCTACCGGCACATCCGCGGCATCAAAGACGCCGGCCTGCCCGGCGAGCCTCCGTTCCCGACCTTCTTTCATCCGCTGGTGACGCTGCCCCGGCTCCAGGCATTCGCTGCCGCCAACGGCCTCGAGATGATCTACCGCCGTGAAGTCGAAAGTCCGCGCTATCCCGAGATGCGCCGGCGCAAGCCGCTGGTTGCGGCCCTGGTCGACGCCGGCGCCGCGGTGCTGAACGCCGTGCTGCCGCGCGGCACCGACGTCCGCCGCGGCGACTATCACGTCATTCTTCGGAGGAAGTGACGGCGATGGCACGTGCGCGGCCCATCACCGGACGAACGGCGGCTCGCGGCCATGCTGCGCGCGGTAACGAACCGTTAATTGCTGGAAGAGGCGGGTATCGCGGGCGTCATAAGGACGCGCCGAGGGATGGCATGCGCTTAAACGCTTTGTTTGCCATTTCGGTGAATAGTCCCTCAATGAGTATGGTTAATTTTCCCTGTTGCGTTGATTGGGCACCTATATCCCGGGTGCGTGGCGTAAAGCGAAGAGTAACCCCTCAGCCCGCGGCACTTGGAATGAAAGCTGGGGATCATGCTTGATTATAACCAGCCGATCGATCGAGCCGGACCGGAGGCCTCAGAGCTGAAGCCTCAGGCCGGCTTCAACGTGCTGGAGCTCGCCACTCTGCTCTGGCGGCGGAAGGTCGCGATCGCCGCGGCCGCCCTGCTCGGCGCAACGCTTGCCGTCACCATCGGCAAGAGCGTGACGCCCCGCTACACCGCCACCGCTCAGCTCTATGTCGACCCGCGCGAGCTTCAGCTCGTCGACCGCGAGCTCACGCCGCGCGCCCAGGACGTGTCCGGCATGTCCATGGTGGTGGAGAGCCAGGCGCGCCTGATCACCTCCAACAGCGTGCTGCTCCAGGTGATCCAGCAGGCGGGTCTGGACAAGGACCCGGAATTCGGAGGCGGTGACGCTGCGAGCCTGATGTCGTCGCTGCTCGGCTTGATCGGCCTGCAGCCCCGCGCGCCGTCCGCCGCGGAGACGAAGGAGGTGCAGCTTGCGGCGCTCGAGGCGCTGAACAGGCACATCGCCGTTCGCAAGACCGAGAAGAGCTTCATCGTCGACGTCGAGGTCTGGTCGACGAATCCAGCGAAGGCGGCGATGCTCGCCAACACGCTGACCAATGCCTATCTCGCCGAATCTCGCAATTCGCAGGCTTCGGCGGCACGGCGGGCCACCAACGATCTCTCCAGCCGCCTGAAGGAGCTGCGCGACCGGCTGCGCAACGCCGAGACCGCGCTGGCGACCTACAAGGCCCAGAACAATTTCGTCGGCACCCAGGATGCGCTGATCAGCGATCAGCAGCTCTCCGCCAGCAACCAGCGGCTTTCCGCGGCCCGCGCGGCGACGATGGATGCGCAGGCGCGGCTCGACCAGATCGAGGCGAGCCGGCGTACAGCTGCCGACGCGGGCGCGATTCCGGAGGCGCTGCAATCGCCGACCATTGCGAATTTGCGCGCGCAATATGCCGATGCGCGGAAGAAATATGCGGAGCAGGCCGGCGAGCTCGGCCCGCGCCATCCGGCACTGCGCCAGACCGAGAAGCAGGTCGAGGACCTCAAGCGCACCATCAACGAGGAGATCGACCGCTTCGCCCAGTCCGCCAAGAACGATCTGACGCGCGCCCGCGATTTCGAGGCCTCGCTCAACCGGGCGCTGGAAGCGCAGAAGCGGCAGAGTGTCCAGCTCAGCCAGGCCGCCGTGCGCTTGCGCGAGCTCGAGCGCGAAGCCGATGCCAGCCGCGAGGTCTATCAGTCCTTTCTCAAGCGCTCCCGCGAGACCGAGGAGCAGGAGAGCTTGAACACCTCGGCCGCCCGCGTCATCGGCGAGGCGACGGTGCCGCAGCGGCGCTCGTTCCCGCCGGCCATGAGCCTGTTCGCGATGATCGGCTTCGTTTTCGGAGCGATCGCTGCATCGAGCTGGTTCGTTGTGGCAGATTTGCTGTTCGCTGGCGCAACCGCGCCTGCGACGCCGACACCCGCCCGACGTGAGCGCTCGCCGATGCCACAGGCATCCCGAGCACCGGAGCTCCCGCGGGCTGCGGAGGTTGCCCAACCGCGGCAGAGCCCGCGCGCATCTGAAGCTGCGTCGGCTCCGCCGGAACTTGCCGCGCCTCCGCTGCAGCCTTCCATGGTCGAGCAGCCATTGATCGAGAAGCCGCTGATCGCACGCTTCCAGGAGGCCGACGTCATCCACACGCTCGGCGCCCTACTTCCCACCGGCGGCGGCGTCGATCTCACACGGCTGGGTTGGCCGACGCTGCGCCCGGGCTTTCCCCTGACGAGCCTGCTCAACGCCTGGCGCGACCTGCGCGCGGCGGTGGCGCGGCGCGCCGGCGGCAAGGCGATGCCGGTGGTTGCGCTGGTCGGTGCCGGCAGGACCAGCGGCCGCAGCGTGACCGCGCTGAATTTCGCGCTGGCGGCCGCACGCGACGGCGCCCGCGTGCTGATGATCGATGCCGACCATCAGGCGCGCTCGCTCTCAAACAAGGTCATCCGTCCCGGCAAGAGCGAGCCGAGCAGGCTCGGCTGGCTCTCGATCGGCAGCAAGGACGCACGCGAGATCAGGACGGTCAACGGCATCTCGGTGCTGCCCGCCGCGGAGGGCGACGCCGGCAAGGCCGCCGACGCCATCCGCAAGGCGATTGCGCAGGCCCGTTCCGCCGGCGGCTATGATCTCGTGATCCTCGACGGCCCGGCCATGCCGCTCGCTTCCGGCGGCCGCAAGCTGCTCGACGACATCGACTCGCTGGTGGCCGTGCTGCCGACCAGCCTCGACGTCAACGACAGCCTGGAAGAGATCCTGACCGCGCTCGGCCAGGCCGAGCGCAAGCTCGTCGGCGTCGTGCTCGACGAGCTGACCCCTGCAATGCAAACGCGCCAGCGAGGCAAACAATATGCTTGAGCGCCGCGTCAACTTCGACGGACGGGCAGCAACTGCCGAGGTGCCGAGAATCACCGTCGGCGGACTTCGCATGGCCGCGCTCGACCTGGAAGAGACCGCCGATTTCATGATCGAGGCGACCAATCCCGACCATCGCATCGGCCGTCCGCTGTTCCTGACCTCGGCTAATGGCGAGGTGCTGGCGCGCTGCTCGACCGAGCCGCAGACCGAACGCCTGTTCCGTGCCGCTGATTTGATCAACGCCGACGGTCAGCCGCTGGTCGCAGCTTCGAAGCTGCAATCCTGGTTCCCGCTGCCGGAGCGCGTCGCAACCACGGACCTGTTCCACGTCGTCGCGCGCAAGGCCGAAGCCGCCGGCCGCACCTTCTACATGTTCGGCGCAAGCGAGCCCGAGAATGCCGCTGCGGTCGCAAACGTCCAGAAGATGTATCCACGTCTCAAGATCGTCGGGCGTAGCCACGGCTATCTTCGCGGCGAGGCGCTGCGTGCCAAGGTCGAGGAGATCAATGCCCTGGCGCCGGATTATCTGTGGGTCGCGCTCGGTGTGCCCAACGAACAGGCATTCGTGAAGGAGTTCACGCCGCATCTGACCAATGTTGGCGTGATCAAGACATCCGGCGGACTATTCAACTTCTTGTCAGGGAGCCGTTCCCGCGCGCCGCAATGGATGCAGAAGATCGGGCTCGAATGGGCCTGGCGCACCTTGCTCGAGCCGCGCCGTCTGCTCTGGCGTTATTTGACCACCAACCCCCGCGCGCTCTATCTTCTCTTCAGCCGCAACCGGCCCCTCCGCTAAGAGAAGAGCAGAATACGATATGACTGACCGACCGACCGTCCTCGTCACCGGGGGCGCTGGCTATATTGGCTCGCATGCTTGCCGCGCATTGACCGCCGCCGGCTATCAGCCCGTCGTTTATGACAATCTCTCGACGGGTCATCGCAGCTTCGTATCCGGCCCGCTGGTGACGGGCGACCTGCTCGACGGCGCGGCGCTGGCGCGCGCCTTCGCCGACCACAAGATCACGGCGGTGATGCATTTCGCGGCGGCGAGCCTCGTCGGGGAGTCCATGACCGACCCGCAGAAATATTACATCAACAACGTCCAGGGCACACTGTCGCTGTTGCAGGCGATGCGCAACGCGGGCTGCCATCGTATCGTGTTCTCCTCGACCGGCGCCGTCTACGGCAACGCCGATTCCAAGGCGCTGCCGGAAGACTTTCCTTGCGCGCCGATCAATCCTTACGGCGCATCGAAATTGATGATCGAGCGCATGCTCGCCGATTACCGCACGGCCTATGGCTTCGGTGCGTTCTGCCTGCGCTATTTCAACGCCAGCGGCGCCGATCCGGCCGGCGGCATCGGCGAGCTGCGCGACAACGAGACCCACCTCATTCCGCGCGCGATGATGGCGCTTCAGGGCCATGTCGACTTCGCGGTGTTCGGCGACGATTACGACACGCCCGACGGCACCGCGATCCGCGACTACATCCACGTCACGGACCTTGCGGCCGCGCATGTCGCGGCCTTGAAGCTTCTGGAACAAGGCCATGCCGGCGGCAGCTTCAATCTCGGCACCGGCTCCGGTTTTTCCGTGCGCGAGATCCTCGACGCGATCAAGAAGGAGACCGGGCGCGAGGTGCCGCACACGGTCAAGCCGCGCCGCGCCGGCGATCCCACCTTTCTGGTCGCCGATCCCTCTGCTGCGAGAAAGGTGCTGAACTTCGTGCCGCGTCACTCCGACCTGCCGACGGTCGTCCGCACGGCCTGGGCCTGGCACCAGAAGGCGCATCCGTTCAGGCCGCGTTAGGCAATCGCGGCTGCAATCGCTTGCTTGCCGTGCCCTCGAGCGGCTAGAATGAATTGTCGCGGCCGCGCCGGCGCATCGCCGACCGCCGCGCGTTCCGCATTGTCGACGACGACGTCGACCTGCATGGTTCGGCCCAGTTGCACGAACCGAATTTTCCGAGCGAAGTGACTATCAAGTCGGCGTGTCGGCCCGTCGTCGGACGCGATTCTGGGAGCATCGACCACATGCATCGGGCTGCCCGCCTGGAATTCGAGCGCGTGATGGAGGAGTTCGTCCGCTGGCATGTCGTGCCGGAGGACGAGCGTTCGCCCGCGCCTGCCTGGTGGTGGGGGCCTGCCATGGCCGTGGTCGACGACCAGGGGCCGATGAGCGCAACATGCTGCTGCGCATTGGACGTGAGCGACGGGACGAGCTTCGCCGAGGGCGGGCGTGCCATTCTCGCGCTGTTCACCGAGCAGACGTCGCTGACGGCCCCCCAGGATTTTCCGAGCAAGGCCGAGGGGGAAGAGCACGAGGTCCGCGAGTTGCACCCGCAGCCGTCAGACGACAGCGCGTTTCAGCCCTGAGGCTGCGTCTTCATCGGCCGCTTCCGGCTGGAGCGGCGGCGCGACGGGCAGCACCATCGGCCGCAGCAGCTCAGCCATCTGCCGGGCCGGCAGCGGCTTGGAGATCAGGAAGCCCTGCATCTCGTCGCAGCCATGGGTGCGCAGGAACGCCTCCTGCTCGGCATTCTCGACGCCCTCGGCGACGACGGTCATGCCGAGGGCCTTGCCCATGCTGATGATCGCCTGCGCGATCGCCTGATCCTCCGAATCCTGCGGCAGGTCGCGCACGAAGGAGCGGTCGATCTTGATCGTGTCGATCGGGAAGTGCTTCATCAGCGACATCGACGAATAGCCGGTGCCGAAATCGTCGATGGCGAGACGGATGCCGCGGCTCTGGATGGAGTCGAGCACCTTGAGCGCGCGGCCGACATTGCGCATCATCATGCTCTCGGTGACCTCGAGCTGGAGCAGCACCGGCGACATGCCGGACGCCGCCAGCGCCTCGTCGACGTCCTGCAGCAGATGCTCGTCGGCAAACTGCCGCGGCGATAGGTTGACCGCCATCGACAGCGGCAGCAGGCCGCGGCGCTGCCAGGCCATGGCCTGCGCGCAGGCCTCTTTCAGCACCCAGCGGCCGATCGGCACGATCAGCCCGGTTTCCTCCGCGAGCGGAATGAACTGCGCGGGCGAGACGTTGCCGAGATCGGGATGCGTCCAGCGCAGCAGCGCCTCGACACCCGTGATCTGACCGGTCGCCATGTCCACCTTGGGCTGGTAGTTGAGCGAGAACTGCTCGCGTTCCAGCGCGCGGCGCAGCGCGCTCTCCAGCGACAGCCGCTCGATCGACTGCGTCTTCACCTCGTTGGAGAAGAATCGATAGCCGTTCTTGCCGTCCTCCTTGGCGAGGTACATCGCCATGTCGGCGTTCTTGGTCAGCGTCTGCGCATCGGAGCCGTTGGCCGGATACATCGCGATGCCGATCGAGGCCGTGGTGTGGCACTCGTGGCCGGCGAGCTCCATGGGCTCGGCGAGCGCGGCGAGCAATTCAGTCGCGATGCGCTGAACGTCGTCGATCTCGCCGCACTGGTCGAGGATCACCACGAACTCGTCGCCGCCGAGGCGCGCCACCACGTCGCTCGCCCGCAAGCTGCCGCGCAAGCGGTTCGCGACTTGGAGCAGGAGCAGGTCGCCGGCCTCGTGGCCGAGCGAATCGTTGATGACCTTGAAGCGGTCGAGGTCGATGAACAGCACCGCAAAGCGGTGATCATGGCGCTGCGCCGCATCGATCGCCTCGCGCAAGAGCCCGTTGAAGGTCTCGCGGTTCGGCAGGTCGGTCAGGCTGTCGTGCGACGCGAGGTATTCGATGCGCTCGTCGGCCTTGTTCTTCTCGTCGGTGCGATCGAAATTCTCCATCGCGAAGGAGACGTTGTCGGCGAGACGCTGCAACAGCTCGACGAATTCTGGCGTGAAGGTCGCCGGCTCGGTCGACATGTAGATCATGACGCCGACGGCCTCATCGTGCGTGACGAGCGGAAACGCGGCGCCCGACCGCGCGCCGTCGCCGCGCACGATGGGGTGGAAGACACGGACGCGGTCGTCGTTGAGATAATCGTTGCTGATGCAGGGCTGGCGCGTGCGGAACGCCGTGCCGCTCATGCCGCGCCCCTCCGGCCGCTCGGGATCGATCGAGAGACGGACATTGCGCGTGGTGCGGGCGGACGGACCGGCGGCGGCGACGATCTCGAGCTGGTCCGTGTCGGGCCTGGCCAGGGCAATCGTGGTCGAGGTGAACTTGGCGCCGTTCGATGCCGCAAGGCAGACGAGGTCGAACAGCTCGGCACGCGACTTCGCGCGCATGATCGCCTCGTTGGTCGCGCTCAAGGCCGCGAACATGCGGGTGAGGCGCTCCTTCTGCGCTTCGGTGCGGGCCTTCTCCTCGGCGCGCTCGAAATTGTCGAGCGCGAAGGAGACGTTCTCCGCGAGGCGCCCCAGCAGCTCGACCAGATCGGGCGTGAACGTGTTCTCTTCCGGTGCGAGGAAGAGCAGCATGCCGACCGGTTCCTGGCCGGCGCGGAGAAGCGGAAAGCTCGCCGCAGCCCGCGTTCCATCCTCGATGGCCATCGCGCGCCAATAGGCGGACCGCGGCTCGCTCAGATAATCGTTCATGACGCTGGGCCGGCGCGTCCGCAGCGAAATGCCGATGATGCCCTGGCCCTCGGGATGGTCGGCGGAAATGACGCAGGTCCGTCCGGCTATGCGCTCCTGCAGGCGCCCCTTGACCGCAACGACGCGGACGAGCTCGCCTGCTTCGTCGATGATGCCGATCGTCGCCGCGGCGAACAGGTCGCCTAGCACGGCCGCCTGGCAAGCTACCTCGAACAACTCCTCGCGCGTCTTGGCGCGCATGATGGCTTCGTTGGTTGCGCTCAGTGCCTCGAACATGCCGCTGAGACGATTGCGCTGCTTGTCCGCCCGCGCCTTCTCTTCGGCGCGATCGAAGCTTTCGAGCGCGAAGGCGACGTTGGCCTGAAGCCTGCACAGCAGCTCGACGAGCTCCGGCGTGAAGGTGCCGCGCTCCGGGGAGTTGAACAGAAAGATGCCCTCGACCCGCTCGCCGTTGAGCAGCGGCAATGCCGCCGAGGATGCGATGCCGGTACGGCGGGCGCTGGCGTGCCAGGGCGCGATACGGTCGTCGGCGAGCACGTCGTTGCTGACGGCGGGCTGGCGCGTGCGAAACGCGGTGCCGGTCAGGCCGCGCCCTTCAGGCACCTGGTCGGAGGTCGAGAACGTGAAGCTGCGAACATGATCGGCGTTCGGGCCGTAGCAGGCGGCGACGCGCAGCAGCCCGGTCCGATCGTCGACCAGCGCGATGGTGGCCGAGGTGAACTTGGCCCCCTTCGCGGTCGCCTCGCAGACGAGATCGAACAGCTCGGCCCGCGACCGCGCCCGCAGGATCGCCTCGTTGGTGGCGCTTAGCGCCGCATACATGCGCGCCAGGCACTCTTCTTCCGCGGCGATGCGGGCCTTCTCGGCCTCGCGGCCGAAATTCTCGATCGCGAACGAGACGTTCTCGGCCATGCGCAGCAGCAGCGCGACGATCTCCTCGTCCTTGGCCCAGGACCGGCTGATGAAGAACAGCAGCACGCCGACGCTCTCGCCGCGCCTGATCAGCGGCGCTGCGACGCAGGCCGCGACGCCGGTGTTGACGTTGGCCTGCTCCCACGGCGTGCCCTTGGTTCGGCTGGCAAGATCGTCCTCGACGACGGCCTTCTGCGTCCGGAACACCTCGCCCGAAATGCCCTTGCCGTAGGGATTCTCCGGATCGACCGAATAGCGCGCCTGGGTGACCAGTTCGAGGTTCTGCCCGGTGGCGGCGACGGGCTTCAACCAATGCGAATCCGGCTCGCGAAGCAGCACGATGGTCGCCAGCGACTTGCCGCTGTGGACCGAGGCGTCGCATACCAATTGGTACAGCTCCTGCTCGGTCTCGGCGTGCAGGATGGCTTCGTTGGTGGCGCTGATGGCGCCGAACATGCGGTTGAGCCGCCGTGTCGCCCGCTCGCTGGTCTGCCGCGCTGTCTCGCGCGCAAAATTGTCCAGGGCGTAGGAAATGTTCGCCGACATGCGCTCGAACAGCGACACCATCTGCTCGTTCAGCGAGTTGGCCTCGCTCCGCGTCACATACAGGACGCCGACGCTATTGCCGTTGCAGAGCAGCGGCAGCGCCGCTGCCGCACCGATGTGGGCCTGGGCGGCGCCCTCGCGCCAGGCCAGCGAGCGTGGATCGTTCAGATAATCGTTGCTGACGCACAGCTTCTGATCGCGAAACGCCTCGCCGCCGACGCCGGATCCTTCGGGCGTGCCGGCTACCGTCGTGATCACGATCGAGCGGAGCCGCGCAATGTCATCGCCACAGCCGGCCGCGAAGCACAACCTTCGGCCGTCCGGCTCGACCAGGAACACGGCAACGGCCAGAAAATCCCCGCTCGAAAACCCGGCGTCGCAGACCTTCTGGTACAGCTCCTCCGGCGATCTCGCGTAGAGAATCGCTTCATTGATGGCGCTCAACGCCGCAAAGGTGCGCGCGAGTGTCGTCGACACGATCTCAGCTCCCGGGCATTTCTGCCTATTTCTCCCGGGGCCTTTATGCGCGGCGACCGCCTAAGTGGTCGTTATTGCGCGGCGCAAACCGTCGATCAAAGTGAACGAGCTGCGAATGAGCGCGACAAAACCGACGGGAATACCGCTGCGAGGCCGAACCGTCGACGAAAGGCATGTTCCGTTTACCAATTTGCCGCCCTGTGTTGGTTTACGGGAGATTGATATCGCGGTGCCCTGGGGTGGGCAAAGCGACTTGTCCGCCGTAGCTCGATGAGCGAAGGCGGAAGCGCGCCTACCGACCTTCGCAAATCGAGGCGAGATGGTGGGCACGGCGCAAGTGCGCCTTTGCCCACCCTACAGGACTTTCCGCATCTCAAAACGGCAGCGCCACGCTGGTCTTGATCTCCTTCAGCACGACGTTGCTGCGGACGTAGCGGATGCCGGGAATGCGGAACATGAACTCATCGAGGAAGCGGTTGTAGGCCGCCATGTCCTGGACGACGACGCGCAAATGATAATCGGCGTCCCCGGTGGTCGCAAAACACTCCAGCACCTCGCGGCGCTTGGTGACCCTCGCCACGAATTCGTCGACGAACTTCGCGTCGTGCCGCTCCAGCGAGACGTGGAGGATGGCGGACATCGCAAAGCCCGCCGGCTCGCGCGCGACCAGCGCCGCATAGCCCTGGATGATTCCGCTCTCCTCCAGCGCCCGCACCCGCCGCCAGCAGGCCGAGGTGGACATGCCGACCTCGTCGGCGAGCTGCTGGTTGGTGGCGCGGCCATCTCCCTGGAGATGGGCGAGAATGCGGGTGTCCTGCTCTTCGATCATGGGAGGCTCCAGTTCGGGCAGATATACCAGATTGAGCTCATGTCTGCAAAATCCTACCGAATTTCTACAACAGAGGGGATAAATAGGTAAGACCTACCAGCGCCCCAGGCATAACCTTCCATCGCTGGGCAGGATGCCGCGCGAGGTCCGCCATGGACGCCATTTCCTCACTCGACACGTACGAGCTCTCCGATCGCTACGAGCGCGAGGAGGGCCGCGTCTTCCTCACGGGCACGCAGGCGATCGTCCGCATCGCGCTCGACCAGGCGCGACGCGACCGCGCGGCCGGGCTCAACACCGCCGGCTTCATCTCCGGCTATCGCGGCTCGCCGCTCGGCGGCATCGATCTCGAGCTTTGGCGCATCCAGCAGCGGCTCAAGCAGGACCGCATCGAATTCCTCCCCGCCGTGAACGAGGACCTCGCGGCGACAGCTGTGCTCGGCTCGCAGCAGGTCGAGACGCAAGGCGACCGCGAGGTCGATGGCGTATTCGGGCTCTGGTACGGCAAGGGCCCGGGCGTCGATCGTTCCGGCGATGCGCTCAAGCACGGCAACGCCTATGGCTCCTCGCCGCATGGCGGCGTGCTGGTTGTCGCCGGCGACGATCACGGCTGCGTCTCCTCCTCGATGCCACACCAGTCCGACGTCGCCTTCATGAGCTGGTTCATGCCGACGCTGCATCCGGCCGATGTCGGCGAATATCTGGCGTTCGGCGAATATGGCTACGCGCTGAGCCGCTTCTCCGGCATGTGGGTCGGCTTCAAGGCGATCTCGGAGATCGTGGAATCAGGTGCATCCGTCGCGCTGCGCCCGCCGCGCCTCTTCCGCACGCCCGACTTCACGCCGCCGCCGGGCGGACTGCACTATCGCTGGCCCGATTTGCCGGGCCCGCAGATCGAGGAGCGGCTGGAAGCCAAGAAGCACGCGGTCTATGCCTTTGCCAAAGCCAATCCGATCGACCGCCACATCTACGATATCCCTGGCGCCACCTACGGCATCGTCACGACCGGCAAGGCGCATCTCGATTTGATGGAGGCGCTGCGGCTGATCGGCCTCGATGAAGCGGCCTGCCGCCGCATCGGCATCGACGTCTACAAGGTCGGCATGGTCTGGCCGCTGGCGCTGCACGACGCGATGGAGTTCGTGAAGGGCAAGCGCGAGATCCTGGTGGTCGAGGAGAAGCGCGGCATCATCGAGAGCCAGTTCAAGGAGTATTTTTACGACTATCCCGGCAGCAAGCCCGAGCGCATGGTCGGCAAGCACGACGAAACCGGCGCACGGCTGATCTCCTGGATCGGCGAATTGTCGCCCCGCGCGCTCGCGAGCGTGCTGGCGCGCCGGCTCGATCCGATGTTTCCGGGTCTCAATCTCGCCGCCCGCGCGGCCGCCTTGTTGCCGGAGGCCGCGCGCACGATCAATGTCAGCGGCGCGACACGCACGCCCTATTTCTGCTCGGGATGTCCCCACAACACCTCGACCAAAGTGCCGGAAGGATCGAAGGCGCTCGCTGGCATCGGCTGTCATTTCATGGCGAGCTGGATGGACCGCGAAACCTCCTCGCTGATCCAGATGGGCGGCGAGGGCGTGAACTGGGCGGCTTCATCGCGATTCACCGGGCACAAGCACGTGTTCCAGAATCTCGGCGAAGGCACTTACTACCATTCGGGCTCGATGGCGATTCGCCAGGCGATCGCGGCCAAGGCCAACATCACCTACAAGATCCTGTTCAACGACGCGGTCGCCATGACCGGCGGCCAGCCGGTCGACGGGCCCGTCAGCGTCCATGCCATCGCCCACAGCGTCCGCGCCGAAGGTGTTGAGCGCATCGCCCTGGTGTCGGATAATCCCGCGCAGTTCTCGCCGTCCGATCTGCCGGCCGGCGTCACCATCCATCCGCGCGAGGAGATGGATGCCGTGCAGCGCGAGCTGCGCAATATTCCCGGCGTCTCGGTCCTGATCTACCAGCAGACCTGCGCCACTGAGAAGCGGCGCCGGCGCAAGCGCGGGCAGATGGCCGATCCCAAGCGGTTCGCCTACATCAACGATCTCGTCTGCGAAGGCTGCGGCGACTGCTCGGTCGAATCCAACTGCCTCAGCGTCGAGCCGAAGGAGACGCCGTTCGGCCGTAAGCGGCAGATCAATCTGTCCGCCTGCAACAAGGATTTTTCCTGTCTCAACGGCTTCTGCCCGAGCTTTGTCACGGTCGAAGGCGCGACGCGCCGCAAGAAGAGCGCGAGCCGGATCGATGCGACCGAGCGCGCCGCAACGCTTCCCCTGCCCGCGCCCGCAACGCTCGACCGGCCCTACGACCTCATGGTGACCGGCGTCGGCGGCACCGGCGTGATCACCGTCGGCGCGCTGATCGGCATGGCCGCGCATCTGGAACGCCGCGGCGTTTCGGTGCTCGACTTCACCGGCTTTGCGCAGAAATTCGGGCCTGTGCTGAGCTACATTCGCCTGGCCGCGAGCCCCGAGGCGCTGCACCAGGTCCGCATCGACCAGGGCGCGGCCGATGCGCTGATCGGCTGCGATCTCGTCGTCAGCTCCTCGCCAAAGGCCTCGGGCACCTATCGCCGCGGTACCCGTGCCGCCGTCAACACCGCGGAAATGCCGACCGGCGACGTGGTCCGCTTCCGCGACGCCGATCTCGCTGCGCCAGCCCGCCTGCGCGCAATCGATCAGGTCATCGGCGAGCACAATCTCGACACGATCAATGCCAACGTACTGGCCGAGCGCCTGCTCGGCGATGCCGTCTACGCCAACATCATCATGCTGGGCTTTGCCTGGCAGCGCGGTCTTGTCCCCGTTTCGCTGCAGGCTTTGTTGCGGGCGATTGAGCTTAACGGCGTCGCGGTCGAACGCAACAAGCAAGCCTTTGCCTGGGGCCGGATCGCCGCTGCCGATCCGGATTTTCTGCCGAAGGCGGAGGATGCGCCAAAGGCCGAGACGCTCGATGCGACCATTGCCCGGCGCATCGAGTTCCTCACGGCCTATCAGAACGAAGCCTACGCGGCGCGCTACCGGGCGATGGTCGCAAAGGTGCGCAATGCCGAGGCCAAGCTGAACAGCGAGGCGCTGACCGAGGCGGTCGCGCGCGCGCTGTTCAAGCTGATGGCCTACAAGGACGAGTACGAGGTGGCGCGGCTGCACATGCAAACCGGCTTTCTCGATGAATTGAAGCGCGAGTTCGAGGACGGCTTCAGCGTCCAGTATCACCTCGCCCCGCCGTTCCTGACGTCCCGGCGCGACGCCCGGGGCCGGCCGCGCAAGCGCGCCTTCGGCCAGTGGATCCAGGTGCCTCTGGCCATGCTCGCGCGCCTGAAAGGGTTGCGCGGAACGCCGTTCGATCCGTTCGGCTACACCGCGGAACGGCGCGCCGAGCGTGAACTGATCGCCTGGTATGAAGGCCTGATCGAGCGGATGCTGGGCGAGCTCGACGCGGCGCGCCTGCCAAATCTCGTGGCGATTGCCAAAGGCCCGATGGAGATCCGCGGCTATGGCCCGGTGAAGGACGCCGCGATCGTGAAAGTGAAGACCGAGGTCGAACGGCAGTTCGTTGAACTTGACACTCCACCGCCGGCAAGGATGCAGGCCTACGGTTGACGCAGCGCTGCCGGAATCGTGGCCAACGCGACGCCCTCTCGTCATTGCGAGGAGCGCTTGCGACGAAGCAATCCAGAATCTTTCCGCGGAGGGATTCTGGATTGCTTCGCTTCGCTCGCAATGACGAAGAGATGGTGGGCACGGCGCCAACGCGCCTTTGCCCACCCTACGGCTCTGCCCGCCGTCGCTTACGAATACGGGTTGATCAGCTTCTGCTGCTCGGCGCTGTGATGCACGAGCAGGTCGATGAAGGTCCTCACCTTCGCCGATAGATGATGACGATGCGGGTAGACCGCATTCATGGAGAGCTCGACCGTCCGATATTCCGGCAACAGGCGCACGAGGCGGCCAGCTTCGAGATCGTCCTGAATGAGGAACCCCGCCATCAGGCAGATTGCGGCGCCCTCCAGCGCGACCTTCCGCAATGCTTCCCCGCTGTTGGTGACGAAGCTGCCGGAGATGCGCACCGAGGCCGGCGAGCCCTTGCGATCGAGGAAACGCCATTCGTCGCCGAACGGATAGTTCAAGTGCCGACCACAATTGTGCGCGGCGAGCTCGTCGAGCTTCTGCACTCGGCCGTGCTTCTCGATGTAGTCATGGGAGCAGCACAGCACGTGACGCCAGGTGGCAAGGCTCCGCACGATCAGGCTCGAATCCGGCGGCTGTATCATGCGCAGGGCAACGTCATAGCCTTCCTCGATGAGGTCGACCTCGGCCTCGCCCATGCGCAGATCGATCTTGAGCTCCGGATAGGCCGACAGCAGTTTCGCCGCAATCGGCGCGACGAACGGCACCATGTGCGTGGCGACGTGAATGCGCAACGTGCCGCGCGGCACCGACTGCAATTCGCTCGCGATGTCGTCGGCCTGTTCGATGTCGGCGAGAATCTGGACGCAGCGGTCGTAATAGGCCTTGCCGATCTCGGTCAGATTGACCTTGCGCGTGGTGCGGTGAAGCAGCCGCACCCCGAGCCGGTCTTCCAGGGCCTGCACGTGATTGCTCACCATGGTGGTCGACATGTTGAGCTTGCGGGCTGCTGCAGAGAAACCGCCGGCCTCGACCACCCGGCTGAACACTTCGAGGCTGGTCAATCGATCCATGGCTTTCCTTGCACTGGGATGTGCGCCTCGGCAGCAATCGCGCGACAGAGACGGCAATCGCGCTGGCGCGGTCGCGCCCCTGACCCGGTAGACATCACGAACCAGGGTGACGGCTTAGATTATCCACTCTCAATGGATAATCCTTCCAGAATTTAGCTGATTATCACCTGAGCCAGCAAGACCGATAGTCTCAGCGAGACGACAGGAGACGCAAATGTCCGAAATGCCCCGCACCGAGACCTTCCAGCAAGCAACTGAAATCGCGCACGAATATGCCAAGACGCCACCCGCTATCCCGGCCCGGAACATGGTTCGGCGCGCGGCATTGGCGCTCGCGCTCCTCGCAGGCACGGCAGCCATGGCCTACTACGGACACGATTACTGGACCAACGGCCGATACCTCGAATCCACCGACGACGCCTATGTGAAGGCCGACTCGACGATCGTCGCGCCGAAGGTCTCCGGCTACATCGCCAAGGTGCTGGTCGGCGACAACGAGAAGGTTCGGTCGGGCCAACTGCTGGCCAAGATCGACGACCGCGATTTCAAGGCGGCGCTCGACCAGGCGAAAGCCGACGTTGCTGCCGGCGAAGCCTCGGTCCGCAACATTGATGCCCAACTCGAACTGCAACAGCCGATCATCGAACAGAGCACGGCTGATGTGGCGGCTGCGGACGCCAATCTGAAATTCGCGCAGGAGGAGCGCGCCCGCTACGACGACCTCATGAAGTCGGGCTCCGGCACGATCCAGCGCGCGCAGCAGACCGATGCGGCGCTGCGCGCCAGCAGCGCGCAATTGCAGCATGCCAAGTCCGGCCTCGTCGCCGCGCAGCGCAAGGTCGACGTGCTCACCACCCAGCGCGCCCAGGCTGCCGCCCAGCTCGAACGCGCCCGTGCGGTCGCGCAGCGAGCCGCGCTGAACCTGTCCTATACCGAGATCACCGCTCCCGTGGACGGCACGGTCGGCGCCCGCAGCTTGCGCGTCGGCCAATACGTGCAGGCCGGCACGCAATTGATGGCGGTGGTGCCGCTCGATGCCGTCTATGTCGTCGCCAATTTCAAGGAAACCCAGCTCACCCATGTGCGGCCGGGCCAGCCGGTCGAGCTCCACGTCGATAGCTTCCGCAACACCACCCTACGCGGCCATGTCGACAGCCTATCGCCGGCAAGCGGGCTCGAATTCGCGCTGTTGCCGCCCGACAACGCCACCGGCAACTTCACCAAGATCGTGCAGCGCGTTCCCGTGAAGATCGTGCTCGACGATCACAGCCTCACGGGCCTGCTCCGGCCGGGCATGTCCGCGGTGCCGACCGTCGACACCAAACAGGCGGTGCTGGCCGAGCGCGACAGCGCGAAACGTCTGGCTGACAACGCACCCCACGCAAGCGGAGACTGAAGCCGGAAGGCTCCGGCCGGACCGTCAAATCCGCCCGGATGATCCTTCCAAAGCTTCCACGATGATCGAAACCAACCGCATAACGCATCCAGTCTCAGTACCCGAGACGAGGCTTCCATGAGCACGCTCCAACCGGCCCTCAACGCCACCTCCGCCAATCTCCCCGTCCCTGCTGAGCCCACGATGCCGGTTGTATCCACAAGGACCTGGATCGCGGTGATCGGCGCCACCCTCGGCGCCTTCATGGCGGTTTTGAACATCCAGATCGTCAACGCCTCGCTCGCGGACATCCAGGGCGCGATCGGCGCCGGCATCGACGACGGCGGCTGGATCTCGACCTCCTACCTGATCGCCGAGATAGTGGTGATCCCGCTGTCCGGCTGGCTGGCGCAGGTGTTCTCGATCCGCATCTATCTGCTCACCAACGCGATCCTGTTCCTGGTTCTGTCCGCGGCCTGCGCGCTGGCGCAGGATCTGTCGCAGATGATCGTGCTGCGCGCCATCCAGGGCTTCACCGGCGGCGTGCTGATCCCGATGGCCTTCACGCTGATCATCATGCTGCTGCCGCGCGGCAAGCAGCCGGTCGGCCTTGCGCTGTTCGCGCTGTCGGCGACGTTCGCGCCGGCGATCGGCCCGACCATCGGCGGCTATCTCACCGAGAATTTCGGCTGGCAATACATCTTCTATGTCAACCTCGTGCCCGGCGCGATCATGGTCGGCATGCTCTGGTACGCGCTCGAGGCGAAGCCGATGAAACTGGCGCTGCTCCGCGAGGGCGACTGGGCTGGCATCATCACCATGGCGATCGGCCTGTCCGCACTGCAGACCGTGCTGGAGGAAGGCAACAAGGACGACTGGTTCGGCTCGCCTTTCATCGTCAAGCTCTCGGTCATTGCCGCCGTTGCGCTGACCGCCTTCCTGATCATCGAGCTCACGGTGAAGAAGCCGCTGCTCAATCTGCGCCTGCTCGTGCGCCGCAATTTCGGCTTCGGCATGCTCGCGAACTTCCTGCTCGGCATCGCGCTCTACGGCTCCGTGTTCATCCTGCCGCAATACCTGTCGCGCATCCAGGGCTACAACGCCGAGCAGATCGGCACGGTGCTGGCCTGGACCGGGCTGCCGCAGCTCGTGCTGATCCCGCTGGTGCCGCGCCTGATGCAAAAATTCGATGCGCGGATTATCATCGGCGTCGGCTTCGTTCTGTTCGCAGCATCCAACTTCATGAACATCGACATGACCAACGACTATGCCGCCGACCAGCTGCTGTGGCCCAATGTCGTTCGCGCCATCGGCCAGGCGCTGGTGATGGCGCCGCTGTCGGCGGTCGCAACCGCAGGCATCGAAGCGGAGAATGCGGGCTCGGCCTCCGGCCTGTTCAACATGATGCGCAATCTCGGCGGCGCCGTCGGCATCGCGCTGCTGCAGACCGTTCTGACCAAGCGCGAGCAATATCACTCCAACGTGCTGATGCAGTCGGTCTCTGTGTTCGAAGAAGCCACACGCACGCGGATCGAGCAGCTCACGCAATATTTCGTCAATCACGGCGTTCTCGACCGTGCGGACGCCGCGCATCGCGCCTATGTAGCGATCGGCCATACCGTGCAGAAGCAGGCCTTTATCTTCGCCTTCAGCGACACGTTCTATCTGCTCGGCATGGCGCTGATCGTTGCCCTGGTTGCCGTCCTCTTCCTGAAGAAGCCCGGCCAAGTCTCGGCCGGCGGAGCCCACTGACCCAGCCAAAAATAAGGAGAACGACCATGAAGCCCCGCATGAACTACTACCAGGCCGCGCCCGACACGATCAAAGCGCTGATGGCGCTGGAAGCGCAGATCCAGTCGACGGGCCTGGAGAAATCGTTGATCGAGCTGGTCAAGATCCGGGCGTCGCAAATCAACGGCTGCGCCTTCTGCATCAACATGCACACCGAGGACGCCCGCAAGCGCGGCGAGACCGAGCAGCGCATTTATCTACTCAATGCCTGGCGCGAATCCCCGCTTTATTCCGACCGTGAGCGCGCGGCGCTGGCCTGGACGGAAGCGGTGACGCTGATCTCAGAGACGCATGCGCCGGATGACGTCTACGAACAGGTCCGCGCGCAGTTCTCCGAGGCGGACACGGTGAACCTGACCATGCTGATCGGCGCCATCAATGCCTGGAACAGGATCGCGATCGCGTTCCGCGCCGTCCATCCGGTGAAGGTGAAGGCATCGGTGGCGTGAGCCGGCCGTAACAGACGGTCTCGTAGGGTGGGCAAAGGCGCACTTGCGCCGTGCCCACCATCTCTCCATGAATTCAAGAAAAGTTGGGCACGCTTCGCTTTGCCCACCCTACGGCAGCTGAGCGTGTGGCCTAAACCGCCGTCGCCTTGGCGAACTCAACGTAGATCTCGCGAAGGCGCGTCGCCGTCGGACCGGGCTTGCCGTCGCCGATCGTCTTGCCGTCGATGGCGACGACCGGCTGCACGAAGGAGGATGCGCTGGTGATGAACGCTTCCTTGGCGGCGAGCGCTTCGGCGACCGTGAAGGAACGCTCCTCGACGCGGAGCTGGCGCTCCTCTGCAAGCGCGATCACGGCCTTGCGGGTGCAGCCGGGCAGGATCGCGTTGGAGTTCTTGCGGGTGACGATGACGTCGTCCTTGGTCAGGATGAACGCCGTGGACGAGCCGCCCTCGGTCACATAGCCATCCTGCAGCATCCAGGCTTCGCCGGCGCCGGCTTCGGCCGCGGCCTGCTTCGCCAGCACCTGCGCCAGCAGCGCCACGCTCTTGATGTCGCGGCGCTCCCAGCGGATGTCGGGCACCGTGATGACTTTGATGCCGGTCTTGGCCACCGGGGTGTTGATGATGTCCTTCTCCGAGGTGAACATCACCAGGCTCGACTTGACGTCAGCCTTGGGAAACGGGAAGTCGCGCCCCTTGTCGGCGCCGCGCGTCACCTGGAGATAGACGAGGCCGTTCACGAGCTTGTTGCGCGCGATCAGCTCCTTCTGCAGCTCTGTGATGCGCTCGATGGTCTCCGGCAGCCTCAAGCTGATCTCGCCGACGGACCGCTCCAGCCGCGCCAGATGCGAAGCATTGTCGACCAGCTTGCCGTCGAGCACGGCCGAGACCTCGTAAATGCCATCGGCGAACAGGAAGCCGCGATCGAGCACCGAGATCCTGGCTTCCGAGAGCGGGACGAATGAGCCGTTGACGTAGGCGATCGAGTCCAAGGCAGGTCTCCTGGGAGGGAAAAGGGGGGAATTGGCTATCGGTATAGGAGATTTGGCGAGCCCGATAAACCCTCGATCAGTCATTCCGGGGCATTCGTAAAGCGAATGAGCCCGGAATCCATCTCACCCCGGTACTGGCGCCCGATGGATCCCAGGCTCGCGCTAAGCGCGCCCCGGGATGACGACCGGTTAATGCGACAGAATCTTCGACAAGAACTTCTGCGCGCGGTCGCTGCGGGGCTTGCCGAAGAAATCGTCCTTCGCCGCGTCCTCGACGATCTCGCCGCGGTCCATGAAGATGACGCGGTTGGCGACCTTGCGGGCAAAACCCATCTCGTGGGTCACGACCATCATGGTCATGCCCTCGCGGGCGAGATCGACCATGACGTCGAGCACCTCGCTGACCATTTCCGGATCGAGCGCCGAGGTCGGCTCGTCGAACAGCATCACGATCGGATCCATGGCGAGCGCGCGGGCGATGGCGACGCGCTGCTGCTGGCCGCCGGAGAGCTGCGCCGGGAATTTCTGCGCCTGCTCCTTCAAGCCGACGCGCTCGAGCAGCTGCATGCCCTTGGTCTGCGCCTTGTCATGCCCCCTGCCCAGCACCTTCTCCTGCGCGAGGCACAGATTGTCGATGATCTTGAGGTGCGGAAACAGCTCGAAATGCTGGAACACCATGCCGACGCGCGAGCGCAGCTTCGGCAGATTGGTCTTGGGATCGTTGACCTTGGTGCCGTCGACCAGGATGTCGCCGCTCTGGAACGGCTCCAGCGCATTGACGCATTTGATCAGCGTCGACTTGCCCGAGCCCGAGGGGCCGCAGACCACGACCACCTCGCCCTTGGTGACATTGGTGGTGCAGTCGGTCAGCACCTGGAAGGTGGGGCTGTACCATTTGTTGACATGGCTGATTTCGATCATGATCGACACGCTCTATCGAATGATGGCGATGCGCGCCTGCAGGCGACGGACGCCGTAGGACGCGATACAGGAAATGGTGAAGTAGACGATCGCTGCGAACAGATACATCTCGACCAGGCGGCCGTCGCGCTGCGCCACCTTGCTCGCCGCGCCCAGGAAGTCGGTGATCGACAGGACGTAGACCAGCGAGGTGTCCTGGAACAGCACGATGGTCTGCGTGATCAGCACCGGCAGCATGTTGCGGAAAGCCTGCGGCAGCACGACGTAGCGCATCGTCTGCGCATAGGTCAGTCCCAGCGCGCTGGCCGCGGCCGGCTGGCCGCGCGAGATCGACTGGATGCCGGCGCGCATGATCTCGGAGAAATACGCGGCCTCGAACATGATGAAGGTAATCAGCGAGGATGCGAAAGCGCCGACGCTGATCGGACGTGAGGCGCCGGTCAGCCACTGGCCGATATAGGGCACCAGGAAGTAGAACCAGAAGATCACCAGCACCAGCGGCAGCGAGCGCATGAAGTCGACATAGATGCCGGCGATGCGCCCGAGAATCTTGAAGCCGGACAGGCGCATCAGGGCGAGCGCCGTACCGAAGACCAGGCCGCCGAGGGCAGCCAGTGCCGTCAGCGTCAGTGTGAACGTCATGCCCTCGTAAAACAGATAGGGCAGCGCGCGGCGGATGACATCGAAATCGAGATTGCCGAGCATCGCTTATTTCCCCGTGATGTAGCCGGGGATCGCCACCCAGCGCTCGAGGAAGCGCATGGCGGTGACGACGACGGCGTTGACGAGGAGATAGAGGATGGTCGCGGCGGTGAAGGCCTCGAACACCTGGAACGAGAATTCCTGCATCGAGCGCGCCTGTCCGGTCAGCTCGAGCAGGCCGATGGTGATGGCGACCGCGGTGTTCTTGATGGTGTTGAGGAATTCGGACGTCAGCGGCGGCAGGATGATGCGGAAGGCCATCGGCAGCAGCACGTAGCGATAGCCCTGCACGGTGGTCAGGCCGAGCGCAGTCGCCGCCATCTTCTGCCCGCGCGGCAACGAGGAGATGCCGGCCTGCAGCTGCACGGCCACGCGCGCCGACATGAAGAAGCCGACCCCGATCGCAGCCGTCCAGAACGGCGCGTTCGGCAATTGCTTCAGCCACAGGCCCGCGGCCCTCGGCAGGATCTCCGGCAGCACGAAGAACCACAGGAAGAGCTGCACCAGCAGCGGCATGTTGCGGAAGAATTCGACGTAGGCGAAGCCGAACCAATTGGCGCCTTTCGACGGCAGCGTGCGCATGACGCCGACGATCGATCCTGTGATCAGCGCGATCACCCAGGCCAACGCCGCGGTCTTGAGGGTCAGCGCCAAACCCGACAGCAGCATGTCGAGATAGGTGCCGGTCCCCATCGGATTCGGCTGGAAGAAAATTCCCCAGTTCCAGTTGTAGTTCACGTGTCCCCCGCGCGAACGCGCCCGTCATGGATGTCCTGGGCGCCTATGCAAATGTCCGGCCATTCTCCCTCCAGAAAAGGCCGAATGTACCGCCTCCCCCCGCAAACGGGGAGAGGCGGATGATGCATCTTACTTGTAATCGTCCGGGTTCGGCGAGTCCGTCGGCTTGGCGAACTCGTTCTTCAGCTCGGCCGAGATCGGCGTGTTGAGGTTCAGGCCCTTCGGCGGGATCTTCTGGGTGAACCACTTGTTGTAGATCTTCTCGGCCTCGCCCGAGGTGTAGAGCGCGGCGGTCGCAGCATCGACCACCTTCTTGAACGGCGCGTCGTCCTTGCGCAGCATGATGCCGTAGGGCTCGGGCTTGGAGAACGCGTCCTTGGAGACCTCATAATCGCCCGGCGACTTCGAGCCGGCGACGAGGCTCGCGAGCAGGATGTCGTCCATGACGAAGGCGATCGCGCGATCGGTCTCGACCATCAGGAAGGCCTCGGCGTGATCCTTGGCGGGAATGATGTTGGCGCCGAGGCCCTTGGCGACGTTGGCCTCGGTGAGCTGCTTGATATTGGTGGTGCCGGCGGTCGAGACCACGGTCTTGCCCTTGAGGTCCTCGATCGACTTCAGGCCGCTCGATTTCTTGAAGACGTAGCGGCTCGCGGTCAGGAAGTGGGTGTTGGTGAAGGCAACCTGCTTCTGGCGCTCGGCATTGTTGGTGGTCGAGCCGCATTCGAGATCGATGGTGCCGTTGGCCATCAGCGGGATACGGGTCGCCGACGTCACCGGGTTGAGCTTGACCTCGAGCTTGTCGAGCTTGAGCTCCTTCTTCACGGCGTCGACGATCTTGTAGCAGATGTCCATCGCGAACCCGACCGGCTTCTGGTTGTCGTCGAGATAGGAGAACGGGATCGAGGAGTCGCGGAAACCGAGCGTGATCGCGCCGGTGTCCTTGATGTTCTTCAGCGTGCCGGTCAGCTCCTGGGCCCCGGCCTGGCTGACGACGAAGGTCGCGGCGAGCGCGAGCCCGATGTGACGGAAATGTTTCACGTTTTACTTCCCCTTTCGGATGGTGCGGCCCGGATGCAAGCACAAATCGGGCCGGATTAGAATGTAACTTTCGGCTGGATTAACGGCTCAGGTTAACGGCGCCGGCAACTCGCCGAGATCCCAGAACAGCCCGGCCATCACCGTCAAGGCCTCTTCGGTCAATGGCAGCAGGATGTGCTCATTGGGCGCATGCTGGGAGCAGCCGGGATAGGAGTGCGGCACCCAGATCGTCGGCAGGCCGAGGATCTCGGAGAACACGTCATTGGGCAGCGAACCGCCGAAATTCGGCAGCACGGCCGGCGCCTTGCCGGTGGTCTCCTGCACCGAATCCGCGGCCCATTTGATCCACGGGCTGTCGAAATCGGTGCGCGATGCAGCAAAACTCTGCGCCGCGCGCACCTCGACCATCGGGAAACCGCGTCCGACCAGGTGCGCACGGATCGCCTCGATCAGCCCCTCGACCTTCGTCCCGACCACGAAACGCAGTTGCAGCACGGCGTTGGCCTGGCCCGGAATAGCGTTGGCCGGCTTCTCGATATTGCCTGAGGACATCGCCAGCACTTCCAGCGTGTTCCAGGCGTAGAGCCGTTCGGCGGCCGAAAGCCCCTCCTCGCCCCAGTTCTCCGCGAGTGCGGGCTCGTCCGCGGTCGGCACCACCTCGACGTCGGCAAGATAGCTGCGGATCTGGTTGGTGAGGCGCGGCGGCTTCAGCGCATCGAGCTGGAGACGGCCATGGCCGTCGACCAGGGTGGAGATCGCGTTGACCAGGATGGTCGCGGGGTTGGCGAGCACGCCGCCCCAATTGCCGGAATGGTGACCGCCGTCGCGCAAGTTCACGTCGAGATGGATGCGGATGCCGCCACGGCAGCCGAGAAAGAGCGTCGGCCGATCGGCCGAGAGGCGCGGCCCGTCCGAGGCCATGAACAAATCGGCCTTGAGCGCGTCGCGATGGAGATCGCAGACCTTGCCGAGATCGGGCGAGCCGATCTCCTCGCCCATCTCGATGATGAATTTGGCGTTGAAGCCGAGCTTGCCGCCACGCGCGTCGCGCACTGCGCGGAGCGCCGCCATGTTGATGCTGTGCTGGCCCTTGTTGTCGGCGGTGCCGCGGCCGTAGAGGCGCGTCCCCGCAACATTGGTGCGCCAGGGATCGCGGCCATCGCGCCACTCGCGTTCCATGCCGTCGACGACGTCGCCATGGCCGTAGACCAGCACGGTCGGCGCGGACGCGCTCTCGTGGTGCTCGGCGAACAGGAACGGCGCCTTGCCGCTCGGGGATTCGACGATGCGGCTGGAAAAATCGAGCGCGGCGAAAGCCGGCTGCATCTCCTGTTCCAGATAGGCACGCAGCTCGGGGCCGCGCTGCGGATTCTGGCTCTCGGTCTTGTAGGCGACGCGGCGGTCGAGTTCAGCGAGGAACGCGCCGGACTTGAAATCCTCACGGGCGCGGGCGATGGCGTCGGCTCTGGTCATACTTGCTTTTCGAGGCTGTGAGACGAAGGACCTTACCCGATACGGGGTGGCCCTCGAAAGTGGCGGGGACTTGGATTGCTCTTGTAGTTCTCTTGTAGTTTTCTTGTAGCTCTCTTGGGATTTCGTTCTTGCTTCCCTAGGATTGGCCTGCCGAGCGCAGCTGCGACGCCGACTTTGGCCTTGCCAAGCGCAAGCGATATGCAAGAAGTTCGCCAAGTTCGGGCACATCTATCATTCGAAGAGCGCTCAGTACAGGGGCGCCGAGGGACCAGCATGGCCAAAGAGATCAGGCTCAACGCCTTTGCGATGAATTGCGTCGCGCACCAGTCGCCGGGCCTGTGGACCCATCCACGCGACCGCACCGCCGACTATAATCGCCTGCCCTACTGGATTGATCTGGCCAAGACGCTGGAGCGCGGCCGCTTCGACGGGCTGTTCCTGGCGGACGTGCTCGGCGTCTATGACGTCTATGGCAACAGCCCTGACGCAGCTTTGCGCAATGCAGCGCAGACGCCGTCAAACGAGCCGCTGCTGCTGCTGTCGGCGATGGCCGCAGTGACGCAAAATCTCGGCTTCGGCGTCACCAGCAATCTGTCGTTCGAGCCGCCCTACCCGTTCGCGCGGCGGATGTCGACGCTCGATCACCTCACCGAGGGGCGGATCGGCTGGAATGTCGTGACCGGCTATCTCGACAGCGCCGCGCGCGGCGCGGGCAAGGACAAGCAGACCGGGCATGACGACCGCTACGACATCGCCGACGAATATATGGAGGTCGTCTACAAGCTCTGGGAAGGCAGCTGGGAGGACGATGCCGTGCTGCGCGACCGCAAGCGCGGCATCTTCACCGATCCGGCAAAGGTTCATCGCGTCAATCACGAGGGCGCGAATTACCGCATCAACAACACCATTCATCTCAGCGAGCCCTCGCCGCAGCGTACGCCCGTGCTGTACCAGGCCGGCACCTCGCCGCGGGGCCGGCAATTCGCGGCCAGGCATGCCGAGTGCGTGTTCATGTCGGGACCGTCGGCCAAGGTGATTGCGCCGCGCGTCTCTGCGATCCGGCAGGAGGCCGCCGCGCTCGGCCGCAACCCGGCCGAGATCCTGATGTTCTCGATGATGACGATCATCCTCGGACGGACGGAAGCCGAGGCAAAGGAAAAATACGCCGATTATCGCCGCCACATCAGCCCCGAAGGCGCGCTGGCGCTGATGTCGGGATGGACCGGCGTCGACTTCTCCGGCTACGACCTCGACCAGCAGGTGCGGCACGTCCAGAACGATGCCGGCCGCAGCGCCATGGACAACGTCACCCGCGCCGATCCCGACCGCGTCTGGACCGTGCGCGACGTCATCGAGCATGTCGGCATCGGCGGCGCCGGCCCGGTCGTGGTCGGCACGCCCGAGATGGTCGCGGACAAGATCGAGGACTGGTTCGAGAAGACCGACGTCGACGGGCTCAACGTCGCGTTCGCGATCTCGCCCGGCGACTTCGAGGATATCGCCGACATGCTGGTGCCTGAGCTGACCCGGCGCGGGCGGTACAAGAGCGAGTATGCCAAGGGCACGTTGCGGGAGAAGCTGTTTGGTGGGGGGCGTGCGAGGTTAGATGCGCCGCATCCGGCAGCGGGATATCGCGTGGGGAGGAAGGTGTAGCTGCTTCCTCTCGTCATTGCGAGCGCAGCGACTTGTCCGCCGAAGCTTTAGCGAAGGCGGAAGCAATCCAGACCGCCACCGCGGAGAGATCCTGGATTGCTTCGCTGCGCTCGCAATGACGGTGGATAGAGCCCGACCTACACCTTTCCGTCCACCATCACCTCGATCAGCTTCGTCCCCGGCCGATTGAACGCCGACGTCAGCGTCGCCCTCAGCTCGCGGGGATCGCTGACCTTGATCGCCTCGCAGCCGAGCGCTTTCGCCATGCCAGCGAAATCCACCGGCGGATCGACGAAATCCATGCCGACGTAATTGTCGTCGCCGTGGAAGGCGAGCAGGCGCTGCTTGATGATGCGATAGCCGCCATTGTTGGCGATGACGACGTTGAGCGGCAGCTTGTGGTGGGCGGCAGTCCAGAGCGACTGAATCGAGTACATCGCGCTGCCATCGCCGGAGAAGCACACGACGGGTCGATCCGGATTGGCAATGCTGGCCCCGACCGAGGCCGGCAGGCCCCAGCCGATGCCGCCGGAGGCGAGGCCGTGATAGCCGTAGCGATCGCGATGCGGCCGCAGGGCCGTGACCTGGCGGCTGGAGGTGAGGCCTTCATCGACCAGGATGGCGTTATCAGGCATGGCCTCGACCATTTGCAGCACGAGGAAGTCCGGATCGATCGGCGTGCGGCCGGCGCTCTTGCCGATCTGCTCGACCAAAGCGGCGCGGCGCGCGGTCCAGTTCTTCGGCGCGAGCTCGGCGAGACGCTGCCTTGCGCGGCTCGCGAGGGTCGCGCCGCCCATCTCCTTCAGCACCGGGATCAGCGCGCGCAGCGTTTCCTTCAGATCCGCCTTCAGCGCGATCTCGGCACCGTAATTCTTGGCGATCTCCCAATCGACGAGGCCGATCTGCACGATGCCGAGGCCGTCAGGCAGCGCGTCGACCTCGCTGTAGACCGACATCCGCAAGGGATCGCCGCCGAGCGCGATCAGCAGATCATACGGCGCGAGCGTATCGCGGGCGGCCTTCTGCACGCGCGCGAGCGTGCCGACGAAGCTCGGGCTTTCCGAGAGGAAGTGCGAGCCGTACGGTGTCGAGGACTGATAGGCCGCAGCGCCGAGCAGCTCGGCCAGTTCGGCGGCCTCCTTCAGCGCGTCGCTCTTGACCACCTCGTCCATGGTGACGATCACAGGACGCTCGGCCTTGAGCAGGCGTGCGGCAAAGGCCTTCAGCGCCTCGTCCGATGGTTTCGTGCGTGCATCGATGCGGGTGGAGCGGCCGAGATCGATGCCGGCTTCGCTGTTGAGGATGTCGCCGGGCAGCGAGATGAACACCGGCCCGGTCGGTGGCGTCATCGCCACCTTGGCGGCGCGGCGCACGATGCGCGGCAGGTCCTCCAGCCGCGTCACCTCGACCGCCCATTTCACCAGCGGCTCGGCCATGCGCACCAGCGGGCCGTAGAGCACCGGCTCCATCAGGCCGTGGCCCTGCTCCTGCTGGCCCGCGGTCAAGATCATCGGCGTGCCCGTGAACTGGGCGTTGTAGAGCGAGCCCATCGCATTGCCGAGGCCGGGCGCGACATGGACGTTGCAGGCGACGAGCTTACCCGAAGCGCGGCTGTAACCGTCGGCGATCGCGACCACCAGGCTCTCCTGCATCGCCATCACATAGGTGAGATCGGGATGGTCCTTCAGCGCGTGCATGATCGGCAGCTCGGTGGTGCCGGGATTGCCGAACAGATGCGTGATGCCCTCGTCCTTGAGCAGCGCGAGAAAGGCGGAGCGGCCGGTGATCTTGTTCTTCATGTTTCCTCCAGGAGCGGACCGTTGCCGCAAGGACGAGGCATGATGGCCGAAGTGTCGGCAGACGCGCAAGAAAGCGCTGTCATGGCTGCGTTGCGCGGGAGAGGCAAACCACGCTCTCGTGTCCCGGACGCGGCGCAACGTGCAACGTTGCGACGCAGAGCCGGGACCCAGTTGCCGAACTCGCAGATGCATGGGCCCCGGCTCAGCAGTGCGGCACTTCGCGCCGCACTGCGTCCTGGGCACGCGCGGAGTGCGCGACTTGCCCTACATCTCCTCGCGACCGAGTTCGAACGGATCCTCGCCGCCCGGGCGCTTCTTCTTTTTCGCGCGCTGCCAGACGACGCCGGGAAAGCCCTTCAGCGGCACCAGGGGCTCGCCGGTATAGGCCCATTCCTGCAGCTCCTCGATGGCGATGTGATAGAGCGGCTGGCGGCCGGTGCGCTCGCTGAACAGCGCACGCGGGATGTTGACCATGTGCGGGCCGCGCGGACGTTCGTACATGATCGGCGTGCCGCAATGCGAGCAGAAGCTGCGCGCGGTCTTCGTCGCCTTGTCCTCGTAGCGGGTCAGCGCGGACTTGCCGGCGGTGATGCGGAAGCGCTTCTTCCAGCTTCCGACATAGGTTGCGTAGGCCGCGCCGTGAGCGCGGCGGCTGGCGGCGGAATGATCATGCCAAGCCCAGCGCGCAGGCACGTCGATCTCGAAGGTGACCTTGCCGCAGAGGCATTGGCCGGTGGCGATCCCTGCGGCGGCTGCGGCTTTGGCCATCGTCTCTCTCCGTCGTCATTGCGAGCGCAGCGAAGCAATCCAGGCCGTCTCCGCGGAAAGATTCTGGATTGCTTCGCTGCGCTCGCAATGACGGAAATTGTGGTGGCGGCCGCGCCACAAATCAAGATCGTCATTCCAGGGCGCGACGAAGTCGCGAGCCCGGAATCCATTGGCGGCAAGCCAAGACTGAAATAGATTCCGGGCTCGACGCTGCGCGTCGCCCCGGAATGACGGGTGAGATTAGGCCGGCGTCAGTTCGTCATACGCCGGATAATCCGTGTACCCCTTCTCCTCGCCGCCGTAGAACGTCGCGCGGTTGTACGGCGTGATCGGATAATCATGCTCGAGGCGCCGCGGCAGATCCGGATTGGAGATGAAGATGCGGCCGAAGGCGATGATGTCGGCGTGGCCCTCCGCGATCGCCGCATTGGCGGTCTCGCCGGTGAAGCCGCCGGCCGTCATCAAGACGCCGCTGTAGAGCGGGCGGAACAGCATCATGGCGGAGGGCACGTTCTCCCAGTGGACATCGGCGCGGCCGGTGCCGCTGGAGCGCGGCTCGATGAAATGCAGATAGGCGAGACCCAGCTTGTCGAGCGCCTTCACCACATGCGTGTACAGCGGCATCGGGTCGGGTTCGCCGGAATCATTGGCGATGCCGTGGGGCGACAGCCGCACGGCGACGCGGTTCGCGCCCCAGACGTCGATCGCGGCCTGCGTGACCTCGAGCAGCAGGCGCGCGCGGTTCTCGATTCCGCCGCCATACTGATCGGTGCGCTGGTTGCTGCGCGATTGCAGGAATTGCTCGAGCAGATAACCGTTGGCGCCGTGGATCTCGACGCCGTCGAAGCCGGCGGCGAGCGCGTTCTTGGCGCCCTGCCGGAACGCCTCGACGATGCCCTTCACCTCCTCGGTCTCCAGCGCGCGCGGCGTCTCGTACTCGGCGATCTTGCCGTCCGCCGTCATCGCCTTCATGCCTTCGGCCTTGATCGGGATTGCCGAGGCCGAAACCGGAAGTTCACCGCCGTGGAAGGAGGAATGCGAGACGCGGCCGACATGCCAGAGCTGGAGGAAGATGATGCCGCCCTTGGCATGCACGGCATCCACCACCTTGCGCCAGCCGGCGATCTGCGCGTCCGAATAGATGCCGGGTGTCGCCGGGTTGCCGCGGCCGTGCGAGAGCACCGGCGAAGCTTCGGCGACCAGCAAACCGCCCTTCGTTGCGCGCTGACCGTAATATTCGGCGTTGAGCGAGCGCGGCGAAAAGCTCTCGCGCTCGGCCCGCATACGCGTCAACGGCGCCATCGCGACGCGATGGGCAAGCTTGTACGGACCGACCTGCAACGGCTTGAACAACGCCTCGAATTTCATGCTGACACCGACTTTCTATGGAAGGATGCGGATCATATAGCGAGGGGCGGCCCTTCGAAAAGGCGCCGCCCCTGCAAAAATAGATATTCCCCCTCGCGGAACGCGGGAAGGAATGGATGCTACGCCGTCTTGATCCAGACGGCCTTCACGTTGAGATATTCCTCGACGTGCTGCTTGCCGGACTCGCGGCCATAGCCGCTCATCTTGTAGCCGCCGAACGGCACGGCCGGATCCATCGCCTGGTAGCAGTTGACCCACACCGAGCCGGCACGCAAGCGTTTCGCCACCGCATGGGCCTTGCTGACGTCGCGCGTCCAGAGGCCGGAGCCGAGGCCGAACGTGGTGTTGTTGGCGCGCTTGACCAGCTCGTCCATGTCCTTGAACGCGATCGCGGAGATGACGGGGCCAAAAATCTCCTCCTGCGCGATGCGCATGTTGTCCTGGACGCCCGCGAACACCGTCGGCGAGACGAAGAAGCCCTTCGACAATGCGCCTTCGGTGACGCGGCCGCCGCCGGCGAGCGCCTGGGCGCCTTCCTTCTGACCGATATCGAGATAGCCGGTGACGCGCTCGAGCTGCTGCTCGGAGACCAGCGGGCCGATCTGCACGTTGGGATCGAGGCCGTTGCCGACCTGCAGCTTCTTGCCGAACTCGGCGACGCGGCCGACGAACTCCTCGTAGATCGACTGCTCGACGAACAGGCGCGTGCCGGCGCTGCAGATCTGCCCCGAATTGGCGAACACCGCCATCGCCGCGCCCGGCACGGCGGCGTCGAGATCGGCATCGGCGAACACGATGTCCGGCGACTTGCCGCCGAGCTCGAGCGAGACGCGCTTGAGGTTGCCGGCCGAGGCACGGATGATCGACTGGCCCGTGACATGCGAGCCGGTGAAGGCGACCTTGTCGACGTCGTGATGCGAAGCGAGCGCCGCGCCCGCGGTCTCGCCATAGCCGGGAACGACGTTGATGACGCCGGGCGGCACGCCCGCTTCCATCGCAAGCTCGGCGATGCGCAGCGAGGTCAGCGGTGCTTCTTCGGCCGGCTTGAGCACCACGGTGCAGCCGGTCGCGATCGCAGGACCGATCTTCCAGATCGTCGCCGTGAGCGGGCCATTCCAGGGGATGATCGCGCCGACGACGCCGACCGGTTCCTTCAGCGTGTAGGAGAAGATTTCGCCGGGCAGCGAGTTCTCGATGGTCTCGCCGTGAATCGCGGTGGTCTGGCCGGCGTAATAGCGCAGCATGCCGACGGCGCGCAGGCGGTAGGCACGGGTGCGGCTCAGCGGCGCGCCCATGTCGAGCGTATCGAGCTGCGACAATTCGTCGAAATTCTTCTCGACGAGGTCGGCGAGCCTCAGAAGCAAGTTCTGCCGCTCGAACGGCTTGACCTTGCTCCACGGACCTTCGAAGGCGCGGCGGGCGGCCGCGACCGCACGATCGATGTCTTCCTTGTCGCCCTCGGCGACGGTTGCGAGCAGCTCGCCGGTGGCGGGATTGCGGGTCTCGAAGCGCTTGCCCGAGGCTGCATCGACCCACTTCCCGTCGATCAGCATCTGCTTGTAGGACCCGTTTGCGAACGGATGGCGCGCGATCGGAATAGCCTGCGACACAGCCATGGCTGCACTCCCTGTCGGTTATTGGTTGGTTCGATCTGGGCGGGATCGTTCTGCAAAGGATACAGCCGTGCCTGATCAGCGTAAAGGCAGCGCGGAACGAAGACCTCCCATGCCGACTTGTGCAGGGTCGCATCGCTGCCATGCTATAGCTCGACTGAAGGCTTTCCACGGAGACGATCCATGTCACATCCCGCCATCGTCAAAGACAATGTTGCCGTGATCACGGGTGGCGCAGCAGGCATCGGATTTGCCGCCGCTGCGGCCTTTGCGCGCGCTGGAATGAAAGTGTGTATCGCGGATGTCGACGAGGCACGCCTGGCAGAAGCTGCAACAAAACTGTCATCCGTTACGTCGGCCGCGAACGTGATGACCTCGGCCGTCGATGTCAGCAAGATTGAGAGCGTGACGGAACTCGAGCGCGCAGTCCATGAGCGGTTCGGCGGCACCGACGTCCTCATGAACAATGCCGGCATTCAGCCCGGCAGCACGTTGTTCGACGCGCCGGACAATTGGCAGCGCATCATCGCCGTCAACATGTGGGGCATCATCAACGGCTCGCGCATCTTCGCGCCGAACATGATCGCGCGCGGCAAATGCGGCCTCATCATCAACACCGGCTCCAAGCAGGGCATCACCACGCCGCCGGGCGACCCCGCCTACAATGTCTCGAAGGCCGGCGTGAAGGCGTTCACCGAGGCGCTCCAGCACGAGTTGCGCAACACGAAGGACTGTCGCGTCACGGCACACCTGCTGATCCCAGGCTTCGTCTTCACCGGCCTGACCGCGAAGGGCCGCACCGAGAAGCCGGCCGGCGCCTGGACGCCGGAGCAGACGGTCGATTTCATGCTGGCGCGGCTGGAGGCCGGCGATTTCTACATTCTCTGCCCGGACAATGACGTGCCGCGGGCGCTCGACGAGAAGCGCATGCTGTGGGCCGCCGGCGACATCGTCGAGAACCGCCCGCCATTGTCGCGATGGCACCCGGATTACGGCGACGCGTTCGCCAAGTTTGTGGCGCAAGAGTAGGCCCGCACCGCTCTGTCGCTGGCCCCGGTGCTCGCGGAGAGGGTGGGCCCCGCCACCTGGCTGTGCCCCCACCTTGACTCCCTCAAAATTCGTTATACAACATAACTATTCTGACAAGGACGCAAATGACACAGGGAAACGCCGAGACCGCGGACGCGGGCGCCTCCGGGCTTTTGAGGATCGAGCGGGCGGACCGGGTTCTGACCGTGGGTCTGAACCGGCCGGCCAAGCGCAATGCGCTCAATGACGGCATCATCCTGGAAATCGGCGAGTGCTTTGCGAACCTGCCCGAGGACATCGGCGCGGTCGTCATCCATGGCATCGGCGACCATTTCTCCTCAGGCCTCGACCTCTCCGAGCTGACCGAGCACGACGCCACCGGCGGGCTGCTGCATTCCCAGATGTGGCACCGGGTGTTCGACCGCATCCAGTACAGCCGCGTGCCCGTGATCGCAGCGCTCAGGGGCGCCGTGATCGGCGGCGGGCTGGAGCTGGCCTGCGCGGCCCATATCCGCGTCGCCGAGCCCTCGACCTATTTCGCGCTGCCAGAGGG
This sequence comes from Bradyrhizobium sp. USDA 372, assembly GCF_053629095.1. Classification (NCBI taxonomy): domain Bacteria; kingdom Pseudomonadati; phylum Pseudomonadota; class Alphaproteobacteria; order Hyphomicrobiales; family Nitrobacteraceae; genus Bradyrhizobium; species Bradyrhizobium sp. USDA 372. The sequence goes on from NZ_JBRJHR010000001.1 coordinate 3,103,177, forward strand.
GCAGCGCGGCATTTTCGTCGGCGGTGGCGGCTCGGTGCGGCTGCCGCGGCTGATCGGCGTTGCCCGGATGATGGACATGATGCTGACGGGACGCGTCTACAGCGCGACCGAGGGCGCGTCCTACGGCTTCGCGCAATATCTGACGGAGGCCGGCAACGGGCTCGGGAAGGCGCTTGAGCTTGCGACCAAGGTGGCGTCCAATGCCCCGCTGACGAATTTTGCCGTGCTCCAGGCGCTGCCGATGATCGCAGAGGCCAATCCGCAGACCGGCCTGTTGATGGAGTCGCTGATGGCCACCGTCGCGCAGAGCGACAAGGAGGCCAAACGGCGGATCCGCGAATTCCTCGAGCACAAGACCGCGAAGGTGAAGCCCAAATCATGAGCGTAAAGTCATGAGCGCGGAGCCATCCTCTTCCGGCATGGAGCGCGGCGCGAGCGATTTCCCGCTGCGGCCCATCTCGTTCGGCGATCCCGTCGTCAACATCGAGCGGCGCAACGACGGCACGATTTACTTGCGGCCAAAGCAGCCGCTCGGCGACTACCCGGTCCGCATCACCGACCGCCTGCATCATTGGGCCACGACGACGCCGGACCGCGTCTTCATGGCCGAGCGCGAAGGTGGTCGCGGCTGGCGCAAGATCACCTATGCCGAGCTGCTCACCGCGAGCCGGCACATCGCTTCAAGCCTGATTGCGCGCGGCCTGTCGGCGGAGCGGCCGGTCGTCATCCTCTCGGGCAATTCGATCGACCACGCGCTCCTCGCTTTCGGCGCGTTCTACGCCGGCGTTCCGTTCTGCCCGGTGTCGCCGGCCTATTCGCTGGTGTCGAAGGACTACGGCAAGCTGTCCTATCTGATGAAGCTGCTGACGCCGGGCCTCGTCTTCGCCGACGATGCCGACAAGTTCGCCGATGCGCTCGCCGCGAACGTCTCGCTCGGCACCGAGATCGCCGCGTCCTATGGGCACGTGCCGGGCCGCGACGTCACCCTGCTCGCCGATCTCATGGCGACGCCGATCCGTGGCGATCTCGACGACGTCCACGCCAGGATCGGCCCCGACACGATCGCAAAATTCCTGCTGACCTCGGGTTCGACCGGCAATCCCAAGGCCGTCATCAACACCCAGCGCATGATCTGCGCCAACCAGGTGATGCTGCGCGAAACGCTCGCCTTCCTGAAGGACGAGCCGCCGGTCATCATCGATTGGTTGCCGTGGAATCACACCTTTGGCGGTAATCACAATATCGGCCTGACGCTCTACAACGGCGGCTCGATGTATCTGGACGCCGGCAAGCCGGTGCCTGGCGGCATCGAGGAGACCGTGCGCAATCTCCGGGAAATTTCGCCGACGGTCTATTTCAACGTGCCCAAGGGCTACGAATCGCTGCTGCCCTATTTGCGCGACGACCAGGGCTTGCGCGCCAAGTTCTTCGACCGGCTGCATGCGATGTTCTTCTCCGGCGCGGCGCTGTCGCCGTTCGTCTGGAACAGCCTCGACGAGCTCGCGGCGAAGGAGAAGGGCTATCGCGTGCCGATGCTGACCGGTCTCGGTGCGACCGAGACCGCGCCGTTCTTCATGTCGGTCAATCCGCGCACCAGCCGCTCCGGCCATGTCGGCCTGCCCGTCTCCGGCAACGACGCCAAGCTGGTGCCGAACAACGGCAAGCTGGAGGTGCGCGCCAAAGGGCCGAACGTGATGCCCGGCTACTGGCGCCAAGGCGACATCACCGCAAAATCCTTCGACGAGGAAGGATTTTACAAGATGGGCGACGCGCTCAAGCCCGCCGATCCCGATGACTTCAATGCCGGCTTCGATTTCGACGGCCGCGTCAGCGAGGACTTCAAGCTCGCGAGCGGCACCTGGGTCAGCGTCGGCCCGCTGCGCGCGCGCCTCACCGCGGCCTGCGCGCCGCTGGTGCGCGACGTCGTCATCGCCGGGATCAACCGCGACGAGGTCTCCGCGCTGGTCGTGCTCGATCTCGACGGCTGCCGCCTGATCAACCCGACGCTGCCGCCCGACGATCTCGTCGTCGCGACACGCGACCGCCTGGTGCGCGAGGCTTTCCGCGAGCGCCTGACCCGTTTCCTCGGCCAGGCCACGGGTTCCTCGACGCGGATCACGCGCGCGATCCTGATGGACACGCCGCTCTCGATCGACAAGGGCGAAGTGACCGACAAGGGCTCGATCAACCAGCGCGCGGTGCTTGAGCATCGCGGCGAGCTGATCGAGGAGCTCTACGCTGCCAATCCGTCGAACCGTGTGATATCGGTCGGCTAAGATGACAATTGGGATGAACCAGTCGGCTCTTTCTTCACCTCTCCCCGCTTGCGGGGAGAGGTCGAATTTGCGCAAAGCGCAAATTCGGGTGACGGGGAGCCGCCGCGAGTCCCACTGCCACCGCATTCGCGGAAGCAAGCCCCTCACCCCAACCCTCTCCCCGTAAGAACGGGGAGAGGGAGCAGACCGGCCGATCCGGTCGCACCTAATAAGAACGATCAAAGGAGAACGCCATGTTGTTGAAGGATCAGGCAGCCATCGTCACCGGCGGCGCATCAGGACTTGGCGCGGCCACCGCAAGAAAGCTGGCCGCGCAGGGCGCCAAGGTCGCGGTGTGCGACCTCAACACCAAGCTTGCGGAATCCGTTGCCGCCGAGATCAAGGGCGTTGCCGTCACCTGCGACGTCTCGGATGCCGCCTCCGCTGAAGCCGCGATCGCGCAGGCGACCAAGGCCCATGGCCCGGCGCGCGTGCTGGTCAATTGCGCCGGCATCGGCGTTGCCAAGCGCGTGGTCGGCCGCGACGGTCCGATGGCGCTTGCCGATTTCGACAAGGTGATCAAGGTCAACCTGATCGGCACCTTCAACATGCTGCGTCTCGCCGCCACCGAAATGTCCAAGCTCGAGCCGCAGGCGACCGGCGAGCGCGGCGTCATCATCAACACCGCCTCCGTTGCCGCCTATGACGGCCAGATCGGCCAATCCGCCTATTCGGCCTCCAAGGGCGGCATCGTCGGCATGACGCTGCCGATCGCGCGCGAGCTCGCGCAGTTCGGCGTCCGCGTGCTGACGATTGCGCCCGGCCTGTTCCTGACGCCGCTGCTCGCGAACCTGCCGCAGGAGGCCCAGGACTCGCTCGCCGCCGCCATCCCCTTCCCGCGCCGGCTCGGCCAGGCCGACGAGTTCGCCGCGCTCGCGCTGCACATGGTCGAGAACGCCTATCTGAACGGCGAAGTGGTGCGCCTCGACGGCTCGCTGCGCATGGCGCCCAAGTAAATTCGCAGAGTAAGGCCAGCCAGATGTTCGTGAACCGGCGCGAGGTCCAGATCCAGTGGGGCGATTGCGACCCCGCCAACATCGTCTATTACCCGCGCTATTTCGCGATGTTCGACGATTCGACCTCGACCCTGTTCGAGGCCGCCGGCTTCTCCAAGCAGGACCTGGTCCGCAAATACGGCCTGGTGGGCATCCCCATGGTCGACACGCGGGCCAAGTTCTACATCCCTTCGACCTATGGCGACTGGATCACCATCGAGACCAGAATCGAGAGCATCAAGCGCTCGAGCTTCGAGGTGAAGCACAACGTCTACAAGGGCGAGGCGCTCGCGATCGAGGGTTTCGAGACCCGCGTCCTGGTCGGCCGCGATCCCGATAATCCCGACAAGCTGAAATCCGCACCATTCCCGGCGGAAATGGTCACCAAATTCACGGGGAGTTAAGTCCGGAGCTAAATCGCCGCATCACCGAAAGAGGGGGCTGAATTACCCCGCGATTTCTGCTTTCAAATAAACACGTCAAGGGAGGAATAGATGAAACGCTTTTATTTGACCGCTGCCATCACTGCGGCTGCGCTGGCGCTGCCAGTGCTGCCCGCGCTGGCCCAGACCAGCGAAGTCACCATCGGCATCACCACCACCACGACCGGCCCGGGTGCAGCCCTCGGCATTCCCGAGCGCAACGCGCTGGAATTCGTGCCGAAGGAGATCGGCGGCGTGCCGCTGAAGGTGATCGTGCTCGACGACGGCGGCGATCCCACCACCGCCACCACCAACGCCCGCCGCTTCGTCACCGAATCCAAGGCCGACATCATCATGGGCTCGGCGCTGACGCCGCCGACCATTGCTGTCTCCAACGTCGCCAATGAAGCCGGTATCCCGCACTTTGGTCTGGCGCCGTTCCCGATCACGCCCGAGCGCATGAAGTGGTCGGTGGCGATGCCGCAGCCGATTCCGATCGTCGGCAAGGTGCTGTACGACCACATGAAGGCCAAGGGCGTGAAGACGCTCGGTTACATCGGCTATTCCGATTCCTACGGCGACCTCTGGTTCAACGATTTGAAGGCGCAGGCCGTGCCGATGGGCATGACCATCGTCGACGAGGAGCGCTTCGCCCGTCCCGACACTTCGGTGACCGGCCAGGTGCTCAAGCTCGTCGCCGCCAATCCCGATGCCATCCTGGTCGGTGCCTCCGGCACCGCGGCCGCGCTGCCGCAGACCGAGCTGCGCGAACGCGGCTACAAGGGCCTGATCTACCAGACCCATGGCGCCGCCAGCATGGACTTCATCCGCATCGCCGGCAAAGCGGCCGAGGGCGTGCTGATGGCCTCCGGTCCCGTCATGGATCCCGAGGACCAGCCGGATGAAGCCGCCACCAAGAAGCCGGGTCTCGCGCTCAACTCGGCCTATGAGGCCAAATATGGCCCGAACAGCCGCAGCCAGTTCGCAGGTCACTCCTACGATGCCTTCGAGATCCTCAAGCGCATCATCCCGACCGCGCTGAAGACCGCAAAACCCGGCACGCCGGAATTCCGCGAAGCGATCCGCCAGGCCTTGCTGACGGAGAAGGAACTCGCGGCGAGCCAGGGCGTCTACAACTTCACCGAAAAGGACCGCTACGGCCTCGACGAGCGCTCCCGCATCCTGCTCACCGTGAAGGATGGCAAGTACACGCTGGTGAAGTAGGCTTAGCGAGATTTGAGACGACGAGGGCCGGCCCGATGGGCCGGCTCTTTTCATGTGTGGATCGAGCTGTGGCTACGAGCGTTGCTGCGCCCCCTCTCCCGCTTGCGGGAGAGGGTTGGGGAGAGGGTGCCTCCGCGTTGGGACCGTCCGAGGCCTGCAGAGACAATCCCCAGAGGAGAAAGCCCTCACCCGGCGCTTCGCGCCGACCTCTCCCGCAAGCGGGAGAGGTTGCACCGCGCCCGCGGACCCACTTTGGCTAAGCCGCCTGCCGCAGCGGGGTCCAGGCGAACTCCGGATAATAATCGTCCATCATGCGGTCGACATAGGCGGTGAGGTTCGGAAATCCCTCCGTGCGCTCGCGCAAGGCGGATTCGAAGAACGGCGTCAGGATTCCGGCCAGCGCGCCGAAGGCGGTCGCGTCGACGCCGCAGGGCCTGTTGCCCATCAGGTACGCCTTGTCGCCGAGCTGCACCGACAGCGCGAACAGCGAACGCACGGCAAGATCGACGTCGTCATCCGGCGCGTGACGGCCGAGACCGGAGAGCAGATAGTTCTCGGCGACCCGGAACTGCGCATCCTCGCGCAGCTTCTCGCGATTGTGCTCGGGCGCGCCGTCGAAGAAATGCGCAGGACCCTTGGCGAAATTGACCGGATCGACCCAGCGCGCGCCGACCAGTGCCCAATAGACGTGATGCTCGATCATGCGCTCGAACGCCCAGGCCTGCGCGCGCTCAGCCAGGGAGAGGCCGGCGTCGAAATCGAAGCCGTAGCGGCGCTCGATATGGGCCCGGATGAAGGTGGAATCGGCCACAGCCTCGCCGCCGTCGTCGATGAAGGGCAGCTGCCCCTTGGGCGAAGCCGGCGGCATCGCCCGCTCTTTCCGGTAAGGCAGTCCTGCCATCTTGAGCTGCACCTCGGTCTTGCTGACGAAGGGGCTGATTTCCGGCAGGCCGAAGCCAGCGCCAAAGCCGTAAAGCGTGATCATGCAAGCTCTCCTGAACCTGTCGAACGAGTGGAAGGAACCTAGCGGCCGGCTGCTGCCACCATGGTGGCAGCAGCCGTGATATCTTCTGCGAAGCGGGCCCCTCGCCAGGCGCGGCCCATCACATGGCGGACCAGCGCGTCCGCAGCATGGACCAGCGATCGCGTCGCGGCGGTCGCGAGCGCGAGGCGGAGGTCGACAATTGTTGTGACGTCAAGCGAGACGAGGCGGCTGAAGGCCCAAGCCTGCCGTGCCTTGACCTGGAAAGGCTGGACCTGGAAAGGCTGGCTCCGCCACAACGGGCCGGCCTGGCCGAAATGGGTTGGAATGATCATGGACAAATCCTCTTCAGTCGATGTGTTGTCCCGGTATAGAACTCCCCTGCTGCCAACATCCTGTCAGCAGCCGCGCGCCGCCTTCTGAAAACACCACCTTAGAAAAAGCAGCGACAAGAGACCTGTCATGAGACGCGCCGACCGGCTGTTTCAAATCATCCAGGTGCTGAGACGCACGCGTAAGCCGTTGACGGCGGACGCGATCGCGGCCGAGCTCGAGACTTCGAAGCGCACCATCTATCGCGACATCGCAACCCTGATCGGCCAGCGCGTGCCGATCCGCGGCGAAGCCGGCATGGGTTACATCCTGGAAAAGGGTTTCGACCTGCCGCCCTTGATGCTGACGCCCGACGAGATCGAGGCGGCCGTGCTGGGCGCGCAATGGGTCGCCGGGCACGCCGATTCCGCGCTGGCGCGCGCGGCCGAAGACTTGATGGCCAAGATCGCCGACACCGTGCCGGAGCGCCTGCGCCCCTTCGTGCTGGAGCCGGCGAGTCGGGCGCGGCCGAGCTGGAACCGGGAACCCGACCGCCTGGACATGGCGCGCACCCGCACCCAGATCCACGAAGGCAAGAAGATCATGCTGCGCTATCGCGACGAACAGGGCCGCCCCAGCGAGCGCATGATCTGGCCGATCTCGGTCGGCTATCCCGAAGCGGTGCGGCTGCTGGCGGCCTGGTGCGAGCTGCGCGGCGACTTCCGCAGCTTCCGCACCGACCGCGTGGTCGAGGCGACCTATCTCGACGAGAAATATCCGGAGCGGCGCGACGTGCTGCGCGCGAGATGGCGGCAGAGTCTGGTCTGGGGTCCGCCGAAGGACACGTGAGGACGATGAACGAGACCGAGCTGTCGAGCTGTTGCCAGGGCTGCGGTGCCTGCTGCGGCTATTCGCAAGACTGGCCGCGCTTCTCGATCGAGAGCGACGAGGAGCTTGCGCTGATCCCGGCGGCGCTCGTCAACGACCGGCAATCGGGCATGCGCTGCGAGGGCGATCGCTGCGCGGCGTTGCAAGGCGAGATCGGAAAGACGACGGCCTGCGGTATCTATGACGTGCGGCCGGAGGTGTGCCGCACCTGCATGCCGGGCGACGCCGAATGCGCGATGGCGCGGCGGAAGTTCGGCCTGCCCGTTATCGAGATCTCTTAGGCCGGAACCGCTTCGCCGATCTCGTCGTCGAGCTCGTCATCGAGCGGTGCGAGCACCGAGAGCGGCTTGGTCGACAGCGTGATCGGCTTGCGCCCTCCCGACAGCGACGTTGAAGCTTTCGCCGTGCGTTCGCGCGACAGCACGAAGAGCGTCGAGCCGACGCGGCCGCCATTCTCGATCAGGTCGCGCTCGCTGCAGCTCGCTGCGATCGCGACCGCCAGCGAGTGCAAATGGCTGCGGTGGTAGCAGAACAGCGCCAGCCTGGCGCGCACGTCAGGGGAAACACTCTCAACCAGCCTCGGCAGGCCACTCTCGCTGGCGCGATACATCTCGCCAAGGAGTTCGTCGCGGACCGGGCAGAAATCGCTTTCAAAGGCATCGCGGCTTGAAAACATTGCAGTTCTCCCTCGTGTGGGGAAGATGCAGCGCAATTCTCTAACGAAAGGTTAACCACGCTGCCCGGTAGTCACCCGGGGTGCTTGCGCCCTTACCGTGAATCAGAGTGGCGCAGTGGAGCGCAAATGCCACCACAGCGTCATGGCCGGGGCTTGCCCGGCCATCCACGTCTGGCCACTGGGCCGCAGGCCTCAGTTCGCCGCCATGAAGATGGAGAGGCCGAAGCCGGTCAGGTGATGCAGCGCCTGGTCGACGCCGATCAGGGTCCAGAACCAGGGATGGGCGAGGTCGACGCCGAAATTGGCGGAGACGAATCCCTTGGCGCGGTCGATCGTGATGTGGATCGCGAAGTCGATGAAGGCAACGAACCAGAATCTCGGCGCCACGATCACGATCAGCGGCAGCGCGACGGCAAGGTGGACCAGGCAGTGCACCAGGAGCGGCAGGGCCCAGCCATGCTTCTGGTCCTTGCCGTGCGCCATCCAGGCGGTTTGAAGAACGAAATCGGCGATGACGTGCTTGAAGGTGAGCAGCGACATCCAGCCAATGAGCGCTTCAACCGGAATCGCCGATGACATGGGTGGAAACGACAAGCTGACGCCTCATTGACGTGACGAGAAGAATTGGAGCGTTCAGCGCAACTTCTTCTTGGACCGGTCAAATCGCCGGGACGCGTGATTTATGACATCTCCCGCGGCGGAATGCAGCCGGGTGGAACTGGAAAATCGCCAAGTGTGGCTAACTGGTGATAGGATGACCAATCGCCGCGGAGATCTCGAGTAAGGTTACCTCCGGCTCGAAATTTGCATTCCGCTCCCTTCGCGCTATCATCGGCGATCGGGAATAACGTTCTTTTTTCAGGCGTTTACGAATTACCGGGCCGGCTGCGCTTCCAAGCCAGGCGCCGTCAGCCAAACGATAAGGCCAGAGTGCTGCCATGAGTACTGAAGGCCCCACTGCATCGCCGACCGTGCCACCGCCCCGGCGTCCCAAGGTGATCAAGACCAACCAGCAGCAGGTTTTCCTCTACGTCGTGCTGACCCTGCTGCTGTCGCTTGCCACCGTCTGGGCCGGCCGCACGCTGGTGCACAATTCGGAGACGCTGACCTTCGCCGTCGGCGGTCCCAACAGCGACGAGGCGCTGTTCGCAGCCAAGCTCGCCGCCCTCCTGAAGAACAACGCATCGCGCTTCCGGATCAACATCGTCAGCAACGCCGACAATGCCAAGGCGCTCGCGCAGTTCGACCGCAGGCAGGCCGACCTCACCGTGCTGCGCACGGACGCAAAGGTGCCGCTGCGGGCGCGTACACTCGCGATCCTCGAGCACGATCTCGTGCTCCTGCTCGGTCCCGGCAACAAGAAGATCAAGTCGCTCGCCGAATTGAAGAAGAAGAAAGTCGCCGTCGTCGCCGAGAACGAATCCTCGCTCGCCTTCGTGCGCAGCATCCTCGACGTCCCCGATGGTCCCGAGGCTACGAAAATCCAGATGGCGCCGCAGGGCGCGACGCTCGACAAGCTGTTTGCCCCGGCAAACGGCTTCAGCGCAGTGATCGCCATCGTCCATGCCTCGAAGGCGATCCGGGACAAATCCTACGAGCAAGCCGCCAAGCGCGGCGGCTTCACGCTGAACGCCATCGACGAAGCCAAGACGCTGGCGCGCAAATTCCCCGGCATTTCCGACGAGACCGTGACAGCGGGCTCGGTGTCGACGTCCCCGCAGATTCCCGACGACGATCTCGACACGATCGGGCTCGAATGGCTGCTGGTCGCGCAATCCAGGATGTCCCCGACCACGGCCGGCGAGCTCGCGCGCATCGTCTACGAGAACAAGTCGGCGCTCGGGCTCGACAACGGCTTTGCCACCAGGATCGAGCCGGCCTCGGTCGAGAAGGACGCCTTCGTGATCGCGCATCGGGGCGCCGCCGACTACATCAACGACGATACCAAGTCGTTCATGGATAAATACAGCGACCTGATGTATCTGGGCGCCGCAGCGCTCAGCATCATCGGCTCGATCTTCGCCGCGATCTACGCCAAGATCACCCGTATCGCGCCGGAGAAGGCCAGCGAGCTTTCGACTGCCATTCTCGACATCGGCGAGCGGATCGAGCACGCCCACTCGCTGGATCAGCTCGAATGTCTACAGGATGAGCTCGAGACCATCTTGCGCGGTGCCGTCATCGGCCTCAGGGACGGCACGATCAGTACCGACGGGCTCGACACCTTCAAGCTCGGCTACGAGTTCGTCCGCGACGAGATCGGCATGCGCCGCGACTATCTGAAACGTCATGCCGGCGAGGCTGACAAGACGGGGCGCGATGCCGGGCCGGCTCCGCTGGACGACAGCAACGTCGTGGTGGTGAAGACCGCCCAGAGCGCCTGATACCGCCGGATTGGACAAGTAGAAACTTTCGTGTCCCGGACAAGCTGTAATGCCGAAGGCGTTGCAGCGCTGAGCCGGGACCCAGGAACCGACCACGGTATGCGTTGCCACATGGGCCCCGGCTCTGCGACGCATCACTTCGTGCTGCGCCGCGTCCGGGGGCACGACGCGGAGGCTTCCCGTCCGATCAGCCGCCTGGAACCCTGCCCATTCGCAACCGTTGGTTTCCGGTTGCAACCGGAGAACGCGGCATGCGTGCACTCCTCATCATCCTCCTTCTGGCAATGCTGGCGGCGGCCGGCTACTTTGCCTATTCCGCAATGGCGGTCGAAGGTGAGCCGATCCCGACGGAAGGCTATGTGGCACTGGCGCTGGGCGCGGGGTTTTCCGTCATCGTCGGCGTCGGGCTGATGGTGCTGCTGTTCTTCAGCAGTCGCCGCGGCTACGACGAACCGCCACATTTCAGGTAGCACCCCGCCGGCGATGGCGGCACCGACGGCGGGCCCGGCGCAGCGACGCCGGCAAAACGACCTGCACCGTCGTTGACGGCCTCCGCCCGGGCAGGCACTTTGGCGCCGACGTCCCATTCGGGGCCTCGAGACCTGCCCCGAGACCGAATAGCCTTCTTCGCATGTCCAAGCCGCTGATCTCCGCTCTGGCCCAGTTCGCGGCCGCCACGGCCGGCCGCAACATGACCAAGGCGGCCTATGTCGCGGTGACCGTCGGCGTGCTCGGCATGGTGCTGCTGACGGACAACCGGGCCAAAGAGGCGTGGGGCTGGGTCGGCGCCCTGCTCTGGACCTGCCTCGCCTATTTCGTGTTCGAATGGCTGGTGCGACTGCGCCATATGGCGCGGCAAGGGCGGCTTTCGCTCTACGTCTCCTCCTCCGCCGGTATCGTCGATGCGATCGGGGCGCTGGCCGTACCGGCCGCGCTTCTCCTCGGCGTCGAGCCGAAGACGGCCTGGTTGCTCAGCGTGCTCTGGGTGCTGAAGGTGGTGCCGGGCATTCCCGGTCTGCGGCAGCTGCGCCGCGTTCTGGTGCTGGAATCGGGGCCGTTGGTCAGCGTGCTCGTGATCTTCCTGATGGTGGTCTTCCTCGCCTCCGTCGCTGAATATTTCCTGGAGCGGGACGTGCAGCCGCAGACATTCGGCAGCGTCCCGAGCGCATTGTGGTGGGCGGTGGTGACCCTGACCACGACCGGCTATGGCGACGTCGTGCCGGTCACCCCCCTTGGCCGCTTGGTGGCAGCGCTGGTGATGATCTCGGGCCTCGGCGTGTTCGGCCTCTGGACCGGTATCCTGGCGACCGGTTTTGCCGCGGAGACACGGCGCGACAATTTCCTCAAGACCTGGGAATCCGTCAGCAAGGTGCCGTTCTTCGCAACCCTGGGACCGGCGGCGATCGCCGACGTCACCCACATGCTGCGCACCATCGAGCTGCCGGCGCGCAGCACGATCATCCGCAAAGGTGCGCAGGGCGACTGCATGTATTTCATCGCCGCCGGCGAGGTCGAGGTCGATCTGCCCGGCAAGAAGGTGCAGCTCGGCGAAGGCGCCTTCTTCGGCGAGATGGCGCTGCTCGGCAACAACAAGCGCGGGGCCAACGTCTCGACCACGAAGGTGTCGCAGCTGCTGGTGCTCGACCTCGTCGATTTCCGCGTGCTGATGGCACGGCATCCGGATCTCGCCGAAACCATCGATGCGGAAGCAAAGCGGCGCGCGCGCGAAAACAAGTAAGTAATGGAGACAAGAATGTCGGACACAGCCGACGCAGCCACCGGCCCGCTGCTCGAAGTCACCGGCGCCCGCGCCACCATCCGCCTCAACCGGCCGAAACATCTCAACCGGCTGCAGGCGGAGGATCTCGACGAGCTCGTCAGACTGTTCGACCGGATCGAGGCCGACCCCGCAATTCACGTGCTGGTGCTGACCGGAACCGGGCGCGCCTTCTCCGCCGGCTACGATCTCAATTCAGTGGCGGAACGCGCGGTCAGCGCGAGCGAGCAGCAGAGCGCGGGCTCCGCCTTCGAGGCGGTGGTCAACCGGCTCGAGGATCTCGGCGTACCGACGATCTGCCGGCTCAATGGCGGGGTCTATGGCGGCTCGACCGACCTCGCACTCGCTTGCGATTTCCGCATCGGCGTCGATACCGCGGAAATGTTCATGCCGGCGGCGCGGCTCGGCCTGCATTATTACCCGAGCGGGATCAAACGCTACGTCACCCGCCTCGGCGTCGACAATGCGAAGAAGCTGTTCCTGACCGCGCAGAAGATCAGCGCGCCGGAGATGCTGCGCATCGGCTATCTCACGGCGATGGTGCCGATCGAATTCCTGGACGAGGAGGTCGACAAGCTCGCTGCGATCCTCGCCGGCAACGCGCCGCAGGCGATGCGCGGCATGAAGCGCGCGATCAACGAGTTCGCCCGCGGCGAGCTCGACGAAGCCGCCGCCGACCGGCGCCACCGCGACAGCATGCGCGGCGACGAGATCAAGGAAGGCATCAAGGCATTCGCCGAGAAGCGGGCACCGCGGTTTTGAAGCGCCCTCTCATTCGCCCGCCACAGCGGCATGCTGCGCCGCCATCTCCTCATCCGCCGCGGTGATGCGCTGGAACGCCGGCCACGCCGTCATGCGCTCGGCGTAACGGACGAAGACGTCCTTCTTCGGCACGATGCCGAACATCATGGTCCAGCTGAAGGCGACGCCCCACAAAACGTCCGCCGCCGTCATGCGCTCGCCGAGCAGATAGGGTCCTTTCGCCAGCTGGGCCTCGAGCGCACCCAGCATCGTATCGTAATCGGCATAAGGCGATTGCGTGATCGGCGCTGGCTCACGCTGCATGAACTTGTCGATCAAGGCCGGCTCGAACGACGACCCGTAATAGGCGATCCAGCGCAGATAAGGCCCGCGCAGCGGATCGTTCAGAGCGGGCGTCAACCCCGCCTGCGGGAACAGATCGGCGAGATAGATGGTGATCGCAACCTGCTCGGTCACCAGCGCCTCGCCGTGGCGAACCGCAGGCACCTTGCCGAGCGGGTTGATGGCGAGATAGGCGGGCTTGCGCTGCTCGCCGGCCTTCATGTTGAGGACATGGAGATCGTAGGGCGCACCCAGCTCCTCCAGCAGCACCCGCGTCCCGGTGGCGCGCGTCTGGGGCGAATAATACAGCGTGATGCGGTTCGAATCGGTCATGGCGGGGTCTCCTCGGTGCCGTCTGGCGAGGCGAGCCTTGTAGCGAACCATACCTGACATCCTGTGTCAGGTATGGTTTAAGGGATCATGCGCGCGAGCCGGATGCTGTCGATCCTCACCACCCTCCAGGCCAGGGGACAGGTCACCGCGCCCGAACTCGCGGAGGCCTGCGAAGTGTCGGTGCGCACGATCTATCGCGACATCGACGCGCTCGCGGCGTCCGGCGTTCCCGTTTACGCCGACCGTGGCGCGGAAGGCGGCTATCGCCTGCTCGACGGCTATCGCGTGCGGCTGAACGGGCTGTCGCAGAGCGAGGCCGGCGCACTGTTCCTGGCGGGGTTGCCAGGCCCGGCCGCGGCGCTCGGGCTCGATGCCGCGATGATCGCCGCCCAAAACAAGCTGATGGCGGCCCTGCCTGCGAATCTGCGGGAGGATGCCGGGCGGATGCAGGAGCGTTTCCACCTGGACGCGCCCGGCTGGTTCGGCGAAGCGGAAGACCCGAAGCACCTGCGCACCATCGCCGGCGCGGTGCTGCGCGGGACGCTGATCAGGATTCGGTACCAGAGCTAGCGTGCGGAGAAGCAGCGCCGTGTCGCACCGCTCGGCCTCGTGCTGAAGGGCGGCAGCTGGTATCTCGCAGGACAAGTCGACGGCAGCGTGCACACCTATCGCGTCGCACGCGTGCTCGACTGCGCGGCGCTCGATGACCGCTTCGACCGCCCCGCCGATTTCGATCTCGCTGCTTACTGGCACGCTGCGACACTTCGTCTCGAAGCCGAGATGCATCCCAATGTCGCGATCGTCCGGCTGTCGCCGTTCGGCGTCAAGCTGCTCGACGCGCTGAGCCAGCCCTACGTCAAGGCGCGCACGCAGCTCGAGGAGACGACCGACGCAGACGGCTGGCGCATTGCGCGCGTCCCGGTCGGCAAGACGTCGTGGCACGCAGCGGCCGAACTGCTGCGGCTTGGCCCGGAGGCCGAAGTCCTGGAACCCGCCGATCTCCGCGCCAAGATGGCCGAGATGACGCAAGCGATGGCCGCGCGCTATCCCGCGGCGCGCAAAGCCTGATCGCGGCACATTTTGCTGCAGCCGACGAAACATTCCTGAAACACGATTCTTCGCGCCTGCCATGAACGCGATCGCGTCTCGTCTCGACCGAAAGCCAGGGACGCAACACTGGCCCTAGCGCCGAATGGAGAATGAAGATGTTTCGTAAGCTTGCACTTGGTCTGATCGCCGCCGGTTCGCTCGGCGTTGCCGCTCTCGCGCCCACCGCCGCTTCGGCCGGTGGCTTCCATCATCACCACTGGGGTCATCACTGGGGTCCCGGCTGGGGCTTCGGCGGCGTCTATGTCAACACCGGCGTCAGCAATTGCTACCAGGAGCGCCTGGTCCAGACCCGTCACGGCCTGCGCGTGCGCGTCGTGAATGTCTGCGCCTACGGGATCTACTGATATCTCGCCTTCACGACAAAGCTCCGGTCGCATCGCGGCCGGAGTTTTGCATTGAGCTAGCCCGCCTGCCGCTGCCGGCGAAACCAGGCCCAGGTCTCGCGCGTCGTTCTGATGTAGCCGCGGCCGCGATGGACGATCTCGCCATCGACGATCGCGTTGAGCTTCGGCAGCGCGTGAAAGGGGATCGAGGGATAAGCGTGGTGCTCGACATGATAGGGCATGTTCCACGCGAACCATTTGACGATGGCACCGGTATAGGTGGTGCGGGTGTTCTGAAAGGCGCTGCGGGTGCGGTCGCAGCCGGTATGCTCGGCATAGAGATAGGGCCGCAGGAAGCACTGCCCGATGATCAGCGGCACGATCCAGACCCAGAGCAGCAGCGCTGAAGAGAACCACAGCGAGAGCGCGAGCAGCAGGGCGTAGAGCGCGACATAGGCGCGCGCCTCGGCCACGATGGTGCTGCGCTTGCTCTCGGGTATCCATGGCACGACGACCTTGCCGGTGATCGCATGGCCCAGCATCAGCCGCAGACGGCCGGCGACCTGGAGCAGGCCGCTATAGGCGAGCGCAAGCTGGGTGTCGGACGTCGGCTTCACGCCAACGATCAGCTCGGGATCCCTTTCCGGATCCTGCGTGTAGCGATGATGGTCCCAGTGAAACAGGCAGTAATATTCGTAAGGCAGCCCGATGATGAATGCCGAGAGATAACCGACGCCGAGATTGAGGCCGCGGCTCCTGAACGCGGTCTTGTGCGCGGTCTCGTGCACCGCCATGAACAGGAAGGCGACGACATAGCCCTGCACCACCATCAGCGGCAGCGCCCAGAGCACGCCCCAGCTCGACGAAACGAAAAAGATCAGCGCGCCCATCAGCACGATCACGCCGTAATGACTGATGCTCTGCACCGCACCGCTGACGTCGGAGCGAACCGACAATTCGCGCAGCGTGGCCGGCGTCAACGGCTTCAGGCGATGGCCGGCGTCCGAATTGGTTGCGTCGCTCATGATCGGTTGCGTGCCCTATTTGCGGAGAAGCTCGGCGATCTCGGCCTTGATGAAGGCCTGGTCGTGCGGATTGTTGACGGGGTTGCCGGCGCGGTGGCCATGCAGCGATGGGATCGGATGCAGCACGGCTGACTTTGCATTGACGAGCTTGCCGAGCTCGTCCTCGTTATCGCGGAGGTCGAAATAGCGGTCGGTCGCGCCAGGCAACAGGAGCATGTGGGCCTTGATCGCCGCCAGCGCGCGGTCGAGATCGCCGGCGAAGGCCGCACAGCGGCTGATGTCGCCACGCTGCCAGATGCCGATTTGCGCCAGAAGATCGTTGGCATCGCGCCGCGCGAAGGTCGCATCCCAGGCGCGGGTGAGATAATCCTCGAGTGAGGTGAAGCCAGCTTCGCGCCAGACTTCGTCGCGATAGAAGCCGTGCGACATCGCCCAGCCGGCATAGACGCGCCCCATGGCACGATAGCCGGCGACAGGTCTTTCCACGAAACGGCCGTCGCGGAAGGCGGGATCGGTCGAGAGCGCGGCCTTCACGCTTTCGAGGAAGACGTGGTTGTAGGGGGCACAGCGGGCGCTGCCGCAGACGACCGCGGCGCGCGCGACCATGTCCGGATGCAGCGCCGACCAGTGATAGGCCTGCATGCCACCCATCGACCAGCCATAGACCAGCGCAAGCTTCGAGATGCCGAAGTGTTCGGTGAGCAGCCGGTGCTGGACCGCGATGGCATCGTGATAGCTCACCTCGGGGAAGGGCGCGGGCGTGTTCGAGGGCGAGGATGACAGGCCATTGCCGAACAGGTTCGGGATGATGATGAAATAACGCGTGGGATCGAGCACGCCGTCGGGACCGATCAGCCATTCAATGTCGGTGTGCTGCGCGCTGAACGAGGTCGGATAGAGAATGACGTTGTCCCTGTCGGCGCTCAGCGTGCCGTAGGTCTTGTAGGCGAGCTTCAGCGCGGGAAACACGGTCCCGGACTGGAGCGTGACGTCGCCGGCCTTGAAAATCTCGTAATCGCGTTGCGCCGTCATGCACCCAGCTCCCGCTCACGGCGGCCTTCTCGGCGACCGCGATGCATCGATCATGCCGGCTTTCGCAGTTGCGCCGCTCGCCTTATAATGTACCTTTAGTACAGTTATTCGAGAGCGGCAAGATAAATCCGATCCGCAGCCCGGCTCAGGCGATGGCCGCGAGATAGCGCGCGACGGACGCAGCAAACGCAGCCTTGGCACCGCTGGCGATGTTACGGCCCCACCAGGCGCCGTAGATCCGGTCGAAGGCGAGCGGCTCGACGGCTGACGCAATGCGCCGCACCGCGGCGGCGTTGAGCGGCATGTAGTTCGGATAGGAATACATGAAGCTGACGAAGCGCCGGTCCATCGTCACCTGCGCGATATCCCCCGTGAGCAACGCGCCCTTCCCGTCCGCACCATGCGCATAGTGCAGCACCGTGGCGCCGGCAAAGTGGCCGCCGGTGCGCAGCAGCAGCACGCCCTCGGAGAGGCGATGGCTTTCACCGGTCCAGTGCACGATCGCCGGATGAGGCCGCGTGACGAAGGCGCGATCGTCGGCGTGCAAATAGACCGGCACGCCGCCGAACGTGTCGCTCCAGTCGGCGGCCGCGCCATAGTAATGCGGATGCGAGATCGCGATCGCCTTGAGGCCGCCGAGTGCTGCGACGTGCTGGTTGACCTCGTCGGTCGCGAGCGGAAGGCAATCCCACATCACGCAGCCATTGCCGTCGGGCACCAGCAGCGCGCGCTGACCAATGGCAAAGCTGGGCTCCATCCCGATCCCGGTCAGGCCGAGATCGTCGCGCATCACCAGTCGGTGCTCGCGCGCGAGCTCCTCGCGCGTGAGGAAGGCCTGACCGCTCCAGCCGACGAACTGGCGCTCGTCCTCGCAGATCGGACAGGCCGCAGGGGGATTTCTGCTATCCGGGAATTGAGCGCCGCAGGTTGCGCAGGTCCAGAAGGCCATTGCGGTGATCCATCTTAATTCCATCGTTGCAAGACATGACGTCGCAGTCGTCGGATCGCAAGAGCAACCGGAACCAATGCGATGAGAGCAGGTTAAGTTCTGGTCCGCCTCGGGCACCCGCAGCGCCCGCCGACCCCGCCTCATGCGAGATCCGATTCGATCGGCAGCATCAAGTTCAGCGTCTCGATGACATCGCGCCCTTCAACGTCTCGCATCTGGCCCCTGTTCGCGCTCAACTTCTTCATGGCCGACATGCAGTCGGGCATCGGGCCGTTCGTCGGGGTCTTCCTCCAGGAGCGCGGCTGGGCCAGCGGGCTGATCGGCACCGCCATGACCATCGGCAATGTCGCCGGCATGCTGATCACCACGCCGATCGGCGGCTTCATCGATTCCAGCCGCAACAAGCGGCTCTGGGTCGTCATTCCCGGCATCTGCGTCGTCCTCGCATCCGCGATCATCCTGATCTCGCAAAATTTCTGGGCGGTGACGTTCTCGCAAGTCGCGCAATCGCTGGCGAGCGCCGCAATCGTGCCGGCGGTCACGGGCATCACGCTCGGCATCGCCAAGCAGAAGGGCTTCAATGCGCTCAACGGCCGCAACCAAGCCTTCAACCATGCCGGCAACATGGTTGGCGCCGCATTGTCGGGCTATCTCGGCTACAAGTTCGGCTATGTCGCCGTGTTCGCGCTGGCGGCCGTGTTCGGTGCCATCGCCATCGCCTGCGTCATGATGATTCCAGCCGAGGCGATCGACGACCGTGCCGCGCGCGGCAGCAAGGAAGACGATTCCAAGGCGCCGCCGGATGCGATGGCGATGCTGCTGAAGCACAAGGCGCTGCTCGTGCTGGCTCTCGCCCTCGCGCTGTTCCATCTCGGCAATGCCGCGATCGTGCCGCTGTACGGACTTGCCGCGGTCGCCGAGGGACAAGCCAACGGGCCGAGCTTCGTCGCAACCACCGTGGTGATCGCACAAGGCGTGATGACCGTGACGTCGCTGATCGCGATGAAGGCCGCGAGCAAGCGCAACTACTGGCCGGTGATCCTGGTGTCTTTCATGTTCTTGCCGGTCCGCGGCGTGCTCGCCTTCTTCGTCACGGGATGGTGGGGCGTGGTGCCGATGCAGGTGCTCGACGGCATCGGCACCGGACTGCAGACCGTCGCCGTCCCCGGCATGGTCGCGCGCTCGCTCAACGGCACCGGCCGCATCAATCTCGGCCAGGGCGCCGTGATCACCGTGCAGGGCGTCGGCGCGAGCCTCAGTCCCGCCCTCGGCGGCTGGATCGCGCAATGGATCGGCTATGGGCCGACCTTCCTGCTGCTTGGCGGCTTCGGCCTCGCGTCGATCGCGCTATGGCTGACTTTCGGCGCGGCGGTGAAGAAGTATTGAGCCACAGCGCCGCACGGCCGGCGCGGCGCAAACTGCCCGCCTTCGATCTGCCCAATAAGCAGGCTGCGGCACCTGGTCGCTGGCTCGGCGCGTAGTTGCGAGTGGTTTTTTGCGCAATCCGGTGCTTTTTGAGTTGCCGCATCCCCGGCGCGCCGACGAAAGTGCGAACCGCAATGAATCGGCAATAGGCGTTCCGGCGATCGATGACCCAGCCGCAGCTCTCATTCGATGGCGACCCGAACGGTGCAGCCTATGAACAATGGCGCGAGCAGTTCTGTCGGCAGGTCGCTAACGTCGATTTCGTGCCGGTGGGCGAAGGACGGGTTCACCGGACCATTGCGCCGGCCATTCTTCCCCGCCTCAGACTCTCGGCCTCGTTCGGCACGCCGATGTCTTTCGTGTCATTGGGGACGAACGATGAGTTGATCGTTACGATGTCGCCCAATTCGGCCTTGAGCGGGGCGATGGGCAAGCGCCCGCTGGAGATCGCGGCGGGCGACGTCACGATTGGCGATCCCTCGATCAAGGGCGCCCGCATCACGCAGATAACGCATGGCAATTTCCAGACCGCGCTGCTGCCGCGCAAGGCGCTGCTGCGCGCGTGCCCGAACGCCGAGGACCTGATTGCACGCGCGATTCCTGGTGCCAACCCGATCACGTCGATGTTCCTGCGGTATTACGACCTCGCACACGCGCATGCCGACAAGCTCGCCCCCGCGGAGCTCGATGCGGTCTCGCAGCACCTGTTCGACCTCGCCGTGCTGATGATCGGAGCGCGCGGCGATGTCGCCGAGGAGGCGCGACTGCGCGGCCTTGCGGCGGCGCGTTTCGAAGCCATCAAGGCCGACATTCTGGCGCAGCTGGACAGCGCCGCGCTGTCGCTGTCCGACATTGCGGCCACGCACCGCATCAGCGCGCGCACGATCCAGCTGCTGTTCGAGAAGGCCGGCATCACCTATAGCGGCTTCGTGCTCGAGCAACGTCTGCTGCGCGCCGAGCGGCTGCTTCGGAACCCGGGCCTGCGCTCGCGCAAGATCATCGAGATCGCGCACCTCGCTGGATTTCACGACGTCTCCTACTTCCATCGCGCGTTTCGCCGCCGTTTCGGGGCGACGCCCGACGATGTCAGGAAGCTGGCCAGCGAGGCCGAATAGGCCGCTTCCGCCGCGACGGCGCCGGAACGATGCCTGCTAGGTCCCGAAGCTCTTCTGCACCGCCTTGTCGAGCGTCTCGCCGCCGACGAAGCGCTGGCGCAGCTCGCGCTTGAGCAGCTTGCCGCTCGGATTCTTCGGCAAGGCGTCCACGAAGATCACGCGCTTGGGGACCTTGAAATGCGCCATCTGGCCGGCGCAGTGCTTGATGACGGTGTCTTCGTCGAGCTTTTCCCCGGTCTTGACCACGACGATGGCGGTCACCGCCTCAATCCAGCGCGGATCGGGCAGGCCCACGACCGCGACCTCGGAGACGGCGGGGATGCGGTAGACCATCTCCTCGACTTCGCGGCTCGCGACATTCTCGCCGCCGGTCTTGATCATGTCCTTGACGCGGTCGACCACGGTGATGTGGCCTTCCTCGTCGACGGTGGCGAGATCGCCGGAGTGAAACCAGCCGCCGGCGAATGCCGCCGCGGTTTTGACCGGATCGTTGTAATAGCCGGAGAGCAGATGCGGCGAGCGATGCACGATCTCGCCAACTTCGCCGACCTTGACGTCCTCCATCGCCGTATTCACGACCCGCGTCTCGACATTGATCACGGGCTTGCCGGCCGACCCGGCCTTGCGGAGCTGATCCTCCGGCCGCAGCACGGTCGCGAGCGGCGCGATCTCGGTCTGGCCGTAGAAATTCCAGAATTTCACGGCGGGCAGACGGCGCTGAAGCTCGAGCAGGACTTCCACCGGCATGATCGAGGCGCCGTAATAGCCCTTCTGCAAGGTCGACAGATCGGTCTTGTCGAAGTTCGGCGAGCGCAGCATCGCGATCCAGATCGTCGGCGGCGCGAAGAACGAGGTGATCCTGTGCGCCTGGATCAGCGCCAGGATGTTGTCGGCGGTCGGCTTGCCCGTGATGACGGCGGAGGCGCCGAGATAAACCTGCGGGCCCAGGAACACGTCCAGCTGGGCGCAGTGATAGAGCGGCAGGGCGTGCAGGAACTTGTCGTCCGCACTCATGCCGCCGTCGATGACGCAGCTGACATATTGCCACATCACGGCTTCATGGGACAGCATCGCGCCCTTCGGCAGCGATTCCGTGCCTGAGGTGTAGACGATCTGCGCGAGATCGCGGCTGTCCACCGACGCTTCCAGGAACGAGCCGTCGGCATGCAAGAGATCGTCGAAGGTGGTGAGGCCGGCCGGCGCGGTGGCGGGATCCTCGCCCGGCAGCCAGATCATCTTCTCAACCGCGCAATCCTTCGCGCTCGCCGCGCGTGCCGGCTCGACGAAGTCGGGTCCGGTCGCGAGCAGCTTTGCGCCGGAGCTCTTCAGGATGAAATTGATCTCGTCCGGATTGAGCATGAAGTTGATCGGCACCAGCACGGCGCCGATCCGTGCCACGGCGAATCGCAGCGCCGCGAAGGCGTGCGAGTTGCGCGAGAGCACCGCGAGGCGGTCGCCCTTCTTCACGCCGAGCCCGAGCAGGCCGCGGCCGAGCCGGTTGCAGATCGCGTCCATCTCGGCAAAGCTCCAGCTCACATCGCCGCAGCTCACCGCGAGCTTGTTCGGCTCGCGGCCTGCGGAGCGGCGCAGCAGATCGCCGATGGAATGCTCGCGCGCTTTCGAGATGGTGGCTGCGGTGTCGACGGTCATTTCTTCCCCGTGGAATTTTCGCTCGGCACAAATGCCGCGAGCTTTCGTGTTCCGCGGAGCGTAGTCGGCGCTGTCAGCGCCGTCAAACTGAGGCCGCAGCTGAATGGATCTGCGCGACGGATGCCGCACATCAGTAGGGCTCAGGGCTTGCGCCCCTTCTGCCGGAGCGTCTCGATCAGACGCAGCTTCAGGTCGTCGGCGACCTTCTGGCTGACGTCCTGGCCGACCTGCGCGCTCGCCTGCGCCAGCGCATCCGACTTGGCCAGGAACTTCTGCCCCACGGGCTGGGCATAGAACGCCTCGATCTGGCGCAACTCGTCGACGCTGAAACTCGCAGCATAGAGCGCGGCGATCTGGTCGGTGATCGCCGCAAGGGCCGGAGCGTAGATCTCGGAGCCGGCGGCCGTCATCGCGTCATAGTCGCGCTCGATCTCCGGCCGGTCCTGCGCGACCACCGGGCGGAGCTTGAGCAGCAGCTGCGGCAATAGCGCGCGATAGGGGTCCGCGATCTTCAAGGTGACCACGAGCTTGCGCGCCGCGTCCATCGCCTCCGGCGAGGGCGTCTGTGCCGATGCAGCGCAAGTGAGGAGCAGCAGGACGCCGGAGATGGTCAACACACGTCTCGACATGAATCTCTCCTTCGCCGCGTGGTAGCCGGATGCGCGATGTTTCAACGAGCCGCAGGCACTGCCGCGGCCGTCGCCGCCGGCGTGCTTTGCAATGTCGTCTCCTCGACCTCCGTCACCTTCACGAACAGGTTCGGCACCCGCTTGGCCCGGTCGAGCAGCCAGGCCGCGCCAATCATGATGACGATGCCGGCGATGGAGACGGCAAGCTGCTCCCAGATGCCCTTGTTGTACTGAGTGAGGATCCAGTGCGCCGAGAACGACAAGAACACGCCCAGGCAGAAGATCGGCAGCGAATGCTGGCCGCAGAGGATCACGGGGCGCAGCCAGCCGCGGTACAGCGGCCGCCATTTGCGCGTCAGGAAGTAGGTCACCCAGATCGCCAGCGCCAGGAAGTGAGTGAAGCGCAGCATGTCGAGGTCGGTCTTGTCGATCGGGTAGATCGCCTTGATCATCCATTTCGGGATCAGGGCTTCCAGCGCGTGGACGTGCCAGGTCATCACGATCAGCAGCGCAAAGACGAGCCAGGCCGCAGCCAGCGCCATCGCCGGCTTCGACCACACCCAGCGGGCGATCTTGTCGATCTGGCCGATGCCGCACCAGGCCGCGAACACGAACATCAGCTGCCAGCAGAACGGATTGAAGTACCAGTGGCTGCCGGGCGGATAGGACGCCACGTTCCAGTCGAACCAGCGCGACAGAATGTAGAGCACGACCGAGCCGGCGAGCGTCAGGTTCGGCCGCCGCACCAGGCCCCACACGATGAAGGGCGCGGCCAACACCAGCGTGATGTAGAGCGGCAGCACGTCGAGATTGACCGGCTTGTATTTCAACAGGATCGCCTGCCCGATCAGCTCGTCCGGATGCGCCAGGAAATTGAACACGTTGAACTCGTGCTCGTACATCGGATTGTCGAAGCGGCGCGCGGTGCGGGCGATCTGCGCGGTGAACAGCAGGAACAGCATGATGTGGGCGACGTACATCTCCGCCGCGCGGCGCCACAGCCGCTTGAGCGCGGCGAGGAACCAGCCGCCGGCGACGATCGGCCCGTAGATCCAGCCGACGAGATAGCCGGAGATGAAGACGAAGAACTCGGCGGCATCGCTGAAGCCGAAATTGCGCAGCGTCAGCCAGGCCACGACATCGTGCGGGATGTGGTCGAGGAAGATCATCCACAAGCCGATGCCGCGGAAGAGATCGAGCCGCAAATCGCGCTCGACCGGCGCCAACAATGCCGACTGGTCCCGTGTGATCATGGCCCCGCCTCGTTCGCTGGGCGTCGCGCCAAAAGCGGCGCCGAACAATCGGATGCTAAAAAACGTGAATCAAAAGGTCGACTGCCGCATTGGCTAGCCCGGCAACGGTAGCCGACCCCGGGAGCCACGCAAGGGACTTGTGGGGCAGCCAGCTGCGCTCTTGCGCTGCAACAGGCGAGCCCGACCTCAAAACTGCGAAAACAACCCCATGCACAGTAGACGATGGTTGCAAGGTCAATGGGTTAGGTGGGGAGCGGGATTGGGTGCGGGTCGGGCAGGAATTCAGGAGCGAAAAAGCCAAGGGATCGTGGTTTGACTCGCCCTGTCCGGTTTGCCCAAGCGAGCCGAGGAGAATTGGCCGCGATCGTTGCCGCCCATTCCGAATGACGTCTCCCGCGATTTGCTTCGTCGGGCAAAACAGGAGCATAGTGGCATCATCGCAGGAGGTCGGACAGGCCGGGGTTCGGGCTGCTGCGTTTCACCGCTTGCTGGCTTTCTGCACTACTGATGGCGCCGCCGACTGGCGCTCTGGCCAGGGGAAGCGTTCATGAGCCGATCGGTGCATGTTCCTGTCGGAATTTTCGATAGCCTGCGCTACGGGTTTGCGCAGGTTGCGACCGTCCCCACGCCGTTTGGCGACGTCGTGTATGTATCCGGCCAGGTTGCCTGGGACGCAGAACAGAACATCGTCGGCGCTGGCGACATCGGCCGTCAACTCAGCAAGAGCTTGGAAAACCTTGGCGCTGCGTTGGCATCCGTTGGTGCGAAACTCGACCACGTGGGTGCGTTGCGGCTCTACATCAAGCAGAGTCACCTCCACGAAGGCAAAGCCATCAGCTGCGCCCTCAAAGCGGCGTTCGGCGATCATCCGCCGTGTACAACCTGGATTGGCGTGCCAAGCCTTGCCAGAGAGGAGTTCCTCATCGAGGTGGAGCCTTCCGCGGTTTTCGTGGCGCGAAACGGCTGATTCAGCTCTGGCGTGATGCTCGACCGTAAGCGAACCGACCGTGGCAGGAGCATTGCGTTTGGCCGCAAGGAATCACGGTGGCGGCATGCCGGCCACGCCGTTAGCGCATGCCGCAGAACCGGTTCAACTCGTCGGCGGTCTGCTGCGGAAGCTCCTCCGGGAAGAAATGTCCTCCATCGAGCGGCTTTCCTTGCACGTCGCCGGCCCAGTTTCGCCATAACCCCAAGGGGCCACCCGCGCCCGCATACCATGAATTCAACGGTCCGCGGCCGCTCCAGAGGACGAGAACAGGGCAATCGATCCGACGGCCGGAATTGCGATCGGCCAGATCGTGCTCGTGATCAATTGTCGCCGCCGCGCGATATTCCTCGCAGATCGCATGAACATGCGCCTCATCGCGCAACGCCTCGACGTAGGCCGCCCGTACGGCTGAACTGAAACTGTCTGCGCTCGACCCCCAACCATGGAGCGCATTGTCGACGACGGTATCCGGTGCTGCGGACAAGAGGCGCTCGGGGAGCGGCTCAGGCTGCGCGAGCAATGACCAAGGCCAATAGCCGACGGCCAGTTTCTTGTCGGCGCGTTCCCAGGCATCGGCGATCGGAACGACGTCGAGGACGGCGAGCCGTTCCACGCGTTCGCCATGGTCGAGCGCAAGCCGATAAGCGACGCGGCCGCCGCGATCATGGCCCGCTACCGAGAAACGGGTGAAGCCAAGCTTTGTCATGACGGACACCATGTCCTTTGCCATCGCCCGTTTCGAATATGGCGCGTGGTCCGGGCTGGAGGGCGGACAAGCGCTGCGACCATATCCGCGAAGATCGGCACAAACGACGGTGAAGTCTTGCGCGAGCAACGGCGCAACGTCTCGCCACATCAGATGCGTCTGGGGAAATCCGTGCAGCAGGAGAATGGCCGGTCCAGAACCGCCCCGGCGTATGAAAATCCGCGCGTCCTCGGCCTGAACATCGGCGGCTTCAAAATCCTCAAACTTCATGGGACGAGCCCTTTCCGAACGACGGCGAACCAAGAAGCAATCCTATCCCGCCATCTGACATCGACGCCGCGGATGCAGGTTGGGTTCCGCCGCGATATCGTGTCGTTCGAACGATGTTGCGATCGCGAAAACATTCCGAATAGGTGAGTGGAGGTGTCGGAACGAGGCGTCGCCGAACGTCTTCAGAGATATCGGCCCTAACCAGAGGTTAAGCCATGGATAGTTCCATCCTGAGGCCTGCTTCCGAACTCGCTCGCACGAACAAGGCCCATTTTCCCAACGAAAGCGCCGACTACCGCCGCGCCCGGCAAAGCCTGCTGGCCGAGGAGATCGAGCTGCGTCGCCAAATCGAGCGTGTGGCTAAACTGCGCCGGGCGCTGCCGCCCGGCGGCGAGGTGACGAAAAACTACGTGTTCGAGGGCGAGAACGGCAAAGCGAATTTCTCCGACTTGTTCGACGGCAAGCAGACGCTCGCGATCTACAGCTACATGTTCGGGCCGCAGCGGCAGACGCCATGCCCGATGTGCACCTCATTCATGAGCACGTGGGAGCACAAATTGCCCGACGTCGAGCAGCGTATTGCCTTCGTCTTCATCGCGCGGTCGCCGATCGCGCGTTTGATCGAGGCAAAGAAGGCGCGTGGCTGGTCACGACACAAGATCTTCTCCGACATCTCCGGCGATTACACCCGCGATTACGTCAGCGCCGAAGACGCTGACGTGCCCGGTTACAGCGTGTTCACGCAGCGCGACGGCACAATCCGGCATTTCTGGTCCGGCGAGATGGGGGCCACGATGGCCGACCCACAACAGGACCCACGCGGCGCGCCCGACATCGATCCGCTCTGGACCATCCTCGACACCACGCCAGAGGGGCGCGGCACCGACTGGTATCCAAAGCTCGCGTACTGAGGGCTTCTCCTGTCATTGGTCATGCGTGCCGCGGCTTCACGGGGCATGCAAGCTCGTAAGGCCCAAAACAAATACGGCCCGCGTCGCGCGGGCCTCGATTGGTGCGAAACGTGATCAGGTGGGTGCGTTGCGGCTCTACATCAAGCAGAGTCACCTCCACGAAGGCAAAGCCATCAGCTCCGCCCTCAAGGCAGCGTTTGGCGATCATCCGCCGTGTACGACCTGGATTGGCGTGCCAAGCCTTGCCAGAGATGAGTTCGTCGTGGAGGTGGAGCCTTCCGCGGTTTTCCTGGCGAGAAACGGCTGATTGCAGCTCCGGGTGATGCGCGACCGTAAGCACCGAACCGGGTGTGGCAGGAGCATTGGGTGAGACTGCGAAGAGAGATCGCGACAGCGACAAAGGCCTCGCAAAGCCGACGAAGTCCAGGTTTCAGCGCCCTCAAAAACGAAAACGGCCGCGTCGCGCGGGCCGTTTCGTCTCGGATCCGGTCAATCCGAATTTGGATGCGGGGGACCCGCAACAGTGACCTCCACGGACTTCCGCCGAGAGATTTCTAGCAATTGCAAAGACTTAGACCCGGCAGAGGTCTGACCTGCCAAAATGCGAGGTGCCCACCCTCTTATCGAGGTGCCGCTCATGAGTAGTGACCGATGCTCCTAGACGTGTCCGCGGCTCTGCGATCAAACGCGTGCAATCCAAAATGTTCGTCCCGCTTCGCCCATCATTTCGGCATTTTGGAAGCGGGCAAATCCGGCCGCTTTAAGAGCGGCCGAGAGATCGGCGTCAGAATACGCCGCCTCCTCAATCCTCGTATCATGTCTAGTCCAGCCGCCGGTCAGTTCGTCTGATCTTTCGAACCACGCTAGCGCGAAAATACCGCGAAGGGATTGACTGTTCCAGCTAGGGGTACCTGCAACGACTAGGTCGCTTTGGATATAAGAAAGACCGCCCTTCCAACGCGCTGCAAAGCCATCCGCAGTGTTGACGTCGAAGATAAACACTCCGCCCGAAGCGATGGCTTCGCGCGCATAGGTAAATAGCCGCGTCACGGCAGAGATCGACAAAAGATGATTAACACTATCGAACAGGCATATGATGGCGTCAAAACGTCGCCCAAGTTGCACCGGCGCATTCATATCGAAATGTTCAAAGCGCGCGCCGGGAGCGTTAAACCGCGCGCATGTAAGCATTTTTGGCGAAAGGTCGACACCTGTGACTTCGTGTCCCCGCTGAAGCAGATAGGACGCGAAGCGCCCCGAGCCACAGGCAAGGTCTAGGATTTTTAAGCGCCGCCCATCCAGCCCCTCCAGCGTCTCGCTTACAAAGGAACCGTATCGGCGAACAGATGTATCGCCCATCAACCGGTCATAAACGTGGGCGAAGTCATCATAAGTCGCCGTCATCTTGATTCTTACATCTGCCACAGCGCATAGGTCGCTTGGTGGCTATGAAGGCCGCCATCGTAGTGCACTAGTTCGGCCTCCAGTTTGTACTGCAAAGTCCCGCCAAATTCGTTCATGCTGGAGAACACTTCTTCGGTAGGAGGATGGTAGGCCTCGGAATGGCGGCTCTGTAAAGAGCGTGTGGCCACAAGCCATGAAAGGGCCAGCCGTGCACCTGGCCTACCGCAAGCGCACATATACCTAAGCACGAAGTCGACGTCATCGCGGCTACCGAGCGAGTGTAGCAAGCCAAGTCCAAGAACGCAGTCAAATCCGTGGGCAGGCTTTAAGCTTCGGATCGTACCGTTTAACAAATTCACTTCGCCGCCTGATAAGTCAGTCACCGAATGCCAGCAACCTTGCGGCAACGGAAGCCTAGGATCGATACCGTAGACCGTATGACCGCCATTTTCTGCGAGCCAGAACGCAATTTCTCCATGACCGCAGCCGACATCGAGAATCAAAGATGGGCTTGGCAGGGCGGCTCTAAGCAATGCTTCCGTATGGACGTTGAAGGGTTTCATCTATGCGATACCCCACCAAACCACAGTCGACGGATAACACGTTCGCCTGAGAATGCCGCCCTAAAATGAGCAAAGTGCCAGTTATCAAGAAAAAGACATTCGTTTGCCCGGAGCTCACCAACGCGATGCGCACGTCGATGCATGTGGTGCGCAGCAGTAAGGTGTAAGCCGCCCCAGTTGACCCCTTCTGCATCGTTAACGGAATGCATGTAGTCCTGTCGATAACGCAAAACTTGACTTCCGTCATGATTTTCAACCGCTCGCGCGACAAGCCCGCCATTTCCATTACCAAAAAAAACCGGACCGAAAGCATCAAGTACCTCACTCAAAGGTCTAAGGTCGACCACGTGCAAGGCTCCTCCAAAATCAGCCCTAAGTACTTCGATACACATCCAGCGCGGCGGCACCTGCCAAAAGACACCATCGGTATGGAAATCAAATTGCTCTCTGCTAGCCTGAAGCTGTGCTCTGCTTCCGGATGAGGCGATCTCAATATCTCGCATCAGCGGCGTGTCCTCTTCAATCTCCGCGATCAGAAGGGAAATCTCCGCGAAATCATCACTCCGGGAAAGGCGCAGCCAACCGTCTTTGCGCAACACCTCAATCACGTTCCGCAGCCCCTCCTCTCGGCAAGCCGAGTTTTATAAAGTACATGGCGTCGCGGCGGCGATTGTCCAGTTGCAAGAGTTTAGCACAGTTGCTCTCATGAACTGCCGGCGTCGGCCATCCTACAAGACCGTACCGATAAGCTGATTGAAGAATTTCTTGCCCAATTTCTCCTAACTGTATGACCAGATTCACGTATGCCCGGCCGTGCCTATAAACCCAGAGGTATCGTAGCCAATCCACGCAGATAAATACGCAGAACCCAGCTCCTCCAATCCAATCCTGGTGCTGGATACAGGGCAAAATGTTTTCGTCCGTCACGTCCCAGTCGATGGCCAACAAACGATTGCCATTCATGTCGTACTGATAAGCGCCGCAGCGTAAACCCTCGACCCCTTGCACGACCACATAGAGTTCGAGCCAAGTATAGAATGAATTTAGTAAGAAAAAGGGATCACCGCCGCGCTTCGATTGGTCGGCAACACGCACGAAGTGAGTGGCGTCCGAAAGAGTCTTCGTAAACGTTTCGAGATCAACCTGTTCCGAAGAAAAGTTACGAATGCTACGGCGCCGCAATAGAGCGTCCAGATCCGCGGCAGGGCGGGTGGGCTGCGGCGGTAAGTCGACGATAGCTAGGGGGACTTCCACCAGATGACGGGGTGGATAAGCAGACGCGTCCAAATAGTTCCTGATCGAACTCCGACGGAAGTTAACCAGGTCCGTTAGCGGTGGATCGTTTTCCGTTGGTTCAAGATACCGCAGATTTTGCTGCGAGAAGAGGACATAGGCTATCCTCGACCAATGTGAATCTTCCCACAGACGCATGTTCTGCAATGTAGGGTCGTCGGCAGACACCAGGATCTTGCTCTCCAGACCCGCATCGATGGCTTCCGACAAGATACCGCTTTCTTCGGCCTCTTGTCGGGTCTTTGGATTCAAGAAATAAGCAGCGGCTTCAAAGACCTCGCGAGCAACGCTCTTGAACCGGTCATTGCATGACAGCTCAATAGCCTTCCACCTCCGCTCCGCTGGCGCAACAAAGAAGAAGGGAGAGGTCGTAAGTAGTGAGCCCTTCATACGAGCGTTCCCACAAAAAGCGGAGGCTGCCGGATCCTGTCAATGCCGATTGCGTCGCAAAGCTCCGAGTCGCGGATCTTCTGATACGTATAAGTGTCGAAACCGAGAGCATTCGCAACCGTGCGATAAATCATCAAAGCATGCCCGACGTCGATGAGAATGGCCCGCGGCGATCTAGGATCGCGGTAGCGCCACATAGCGCGTTCTACAAGAGATGTGAACGTGATCAACCCCATCGGATGACGATCGAATTTCTGAAATAAGTCGAAAGTCGCTTTTCGCATAGCGACCGCGTGATTACCTGGCCGAATGCAATCGAGCCGATGGTGCTCGACGTTGTAGTGATAAGAACCCGCTGCAAGCGGCGAATTATCGAAAGCGGCAAAAAAAATCTCGGTCGGGTGTCGCGCGCCGCCTGAAGGTATTGATTTTCTCAGAAACTCTCCCTGAATGTCGAAAGGTTCGACTGAACGCTTGCCGAAGCAAACATCAAAAAAGAGGCCCAGACCGGGAACGCCTCGCTTATCGCTCGGCGACATCTTGCGCAGCGCTGCATTAGCAGACTCGCTGCCTTCGAGACGCGGTGGAAACTCGATTGAAAATGCAGCATCAAAGGTCTGATAGATCGACGGAGGCGGAGAAATTTCAACGTAAGATTGCATTCTACGGCGATCGACGTCGAAAGCGCCCGGATCGTTCATCTTCACAAAGGGGTAATCACGGGTCGCTTCTTGGAAGCTCGCCGCCTCGTTCCAGCCGTAGCTTATCCAGCAATCGCTTCGTTCTATAGAGGCGTCCCCCTCGTCCTCGGCGACGATCACCCGCTCGGCAATTAGCGTGTCTAACAAATTTGTGGCGGCGTCGATGCTGATAACCTCCGACCAGCATTGAGTAGCATCCTCAACTGTGAACCGCTCCGGCAACGCAGCGAGCGCCCAAGCAACGTCGGCGCTTTTTTGAATGAGTGGCGATCGGGACGCACTCGTCTGGATGACAAAACTGCGGTTCCCATTAATCGTCGAGGGATAGATTAAGAGAAGAGGATTTATGCGCAGATGCATAAACACTCGCCCGTTAATCGGTTGGCGCACTGCCGTTTTGAATCAAAGCTCTTTCAACGACTTCAGGTCCAGCGTGCTCAATGAGCTTTTTGAGCTGGGCGGGCGAAAGCGTGAAGGCGGCTTTTTCGTCGGGGGCGCTACCATTCTGGATCAGCGCTGCCTCGACAGCCCCTTTGCCGGCGCGTTGGACGAGGTCTTTGAGTTGGGGACGCGAAATCTGAAAGTCACGCTTTTCAGCCATGGCGGCACCTTCAAAATGGACTGCAATACAATCAAAGGTTATTAGCAAAGGTCCCTTCTATCAACACTTCTTTTTCGCTCCTTGCTGCCGCGTGAGCCAACGGCTTCTCCGTATCCGGAGCCGCATTTACGGCCGGCGGCACCTGCAAATGATGAACACGGTCAGCAGCCTCCGGCGGACTAAGGGGCCGCTTCGTGACCTGCAGTGACCCCTCGGTGGACGTCGGCGATGCCTGGCGAGCTGCCGGACCGCCCCCCCCCCCGCGTTAAACCTTTGCGCGCCTTCGCTTGAATCCGGGGGGACGGTAGGTTTGAGAGCGGTGCGGGTCGCGCTGGCTTTGCTTCCATTCTAAAGGTTTCCTTGGAAGGCGCCCCCGGGGGGCATTGCCAGTCAAGCCCGAAATTACGGTGACAGAAATCACGGTGACAACGCTCGACTGTCACCGCAATTCCCCAACTCGTGCCTCAAGAAACTACCCCTCCAAAATCGCGACCGCTCTTGTCCATCCTGCCGAGGCTCGTTCGATCTTCACGGGGAAGCATGACACCTTGAAGCCGGTTGGCGGCAGCAATTCGAGATTGTGCAGCTTCTCGAGATGGCAATAGCCGATATGACGGCCGGCCTTGTGCCCTTCCCAGATCAGGCTGGCGTCTTTCGTCTCGGCGTATTTCTTCGCGGTGTGAACGAACGGCGCGTCCCAGCTCCAGCCGTCGGTGCCGGTCAGGCGCACACCGCGCTCGAGCAGGTACATGGTGGCTTCATAGCCCATGCCGCAGCCCGAGGTGACGTAGTCCTGCCGGCCATATTTGACGCCGGCGCTGGTGTTGACCACGACGATCTCGAGCGGCTTCAGCTCATGGCCGATGCGCTTCAGCTCGGCCTCGACGTCTTTCGCCGTTGCGACGTAGCCGTCCGGCAAGTGCCGGAAGTCGAGCTTCACGCCGGGCTGGAAGCACCATTCCAGCGGCACCTCATCGATGGTCCAGGACCGCTCGCCGCGATTCATGGTCGGGTGAAAATGCCAGGGCGCATCGAGATGCGTGCCGTTGTGGGTGGAGAGGCTGACCTGCTCCACCGCCCAGCCCTGGCCATCAGGCAGATCCTCGGCCTTCAGTCCGTCGAAGAACTGCAGCATGCGCGGCAGGCCCTGCTGGTGATTGATATACTGGATCGTCGGATGATTGCCGGGCGGATCGGCCGGCACGTCGTTCTGGAGGGGGACGGAGATGTCGATCAGCTTGCTCGTCATGGCGCTTCCTCGTTGATTGTTCTCGTTGGCGGCCGTCAGGCGGTCGCTTCAGACGCGCCTTCAGACGTCTTCTTCAGGTTTCTTGCCGCTCGACGCGGTTCTTCAAAATGCCGATCTTCTCGACCTCGAGCTCGATCGTATCGCCATGCTCGAGAAACCAGCCGAGCTCGAGGCCGCAGCCATTGCCGACCGTGCCGGAGCCGATGAATTCACCGGGCATCAGCGTCTCGTCCTGGGTGACGTGGGCAATGATCTCCTCGAAGGAAAACAGCATGCCCTCGGAGACGCCTTTGGAGCGGGTCTCGCCGTTGACGCGCGCTTCCATCTTCAAACGATAGGGATCGCCGATCTCGTCCGGCGTCACGATCCAGGGACCCATCACGTTGCCGCCGTCAAAACTCTTGCCCTTGGCCGGGCCGAGCCGCCCCTCCATCTCGATGCGCTGGGCGTCGCGCGCGGAGAAATCGTTGAAGATGGTGTAGCCGAAGATGTGATCCCCAGCCTTCGCAGGCGTGATGTTCGCGCCCTTGTTCCTGGTGATGATCCCGAACTCGAGCTCGTAGTCCATCACCTTGCTGTAGCGCGGCCATTTCACCGTGGTGTTGGTGCCGCGGACGCTGAAGCGGTTGGTGATGTAGTAGATCGGCTGCTTGCGATAGACCTCGGGCAGCTCGCCGAGCGGCTCGGCGTCGATGCGCGCCAATTCCGCCATGTCGCCCCTGGCGCGTGCGGCGAGCTTCCGCTGCCCGCGCGGCGCTTGCAGGATGTGCAGGGCAAACGACATGCCGTCGCGCATTTGCCTAGGCTCCGGCACCGGCGCGAGGATGTCGACGGCGCTGACCGCAACCGACAGCGTCGCGTCCTGGCCGTGCTTGTCCAGCAGGGCCCGGGCAGAATCGAGCGCACGGGGCCCGGCGTCGATCAGCGCCAGCATCGAGGCGAAGGCCGGATCGGCCCCGCCGTCCCGTGCGGCCGCGGCGGCGAGGTCGAACACCTGGCTGTCATTGGCGTGGACGGCGCCGATCTTCTCCTGACCGGCCGATCTGAACGTTGCGAGCTTCACCTTGGGCACCCCTTGCTATCGTTCATAATATATGATCAGATAAAATATCGATAAACAAGCCTGAAAAATACAAACTGGGGAGAGCGCGGTGAGGCGAACGCAGATAAGCAGCATGCTGGCAGGTCTCACGCTCGGCGTCGGGGTGTCGGTTGCCTTGACGCCGACAGCGCTGGCGCAGGCCAAGATCCAGATCGGCTGCACCGCGACCTCCGACTGCGCCTCGGCCATGGTCGCGGTCGACGAAGGCATTTTTAGAAAGCACGGGCTGGACGTCGAGATGACGGCGATCGCGATCAACTCCAACATCCCGGCGGCGATCCTGTCGAACTCGATTCAGGTCGGCGGCCCCACCTCCACCGTCTTCCTGCAGGCCGTCGACGGCGGCCTCGACCTGGTCGCGATCGCCGGCGCCTCGGTCATGAACCCGACCTCGAACACCGCGATCGCGGCGTTCGTCCGCAACGGCATCACGATCAAGGATCCCAAGGACTTCACCGGCAAAAAGGTCGGCGCGCCCGGCCTGAACGCCTTCCTGCACGTGCTGTTCGTGAAATGGCTGGTCGAGAAAGGCGTCGATCCCCGAAGCGTCAATTTCGTCGAGGTCACCTTCCCGACCATGGCCGACATCATCAAATCAGGCGGCGTCGATGCCGTGCTCACGGCCGAGCCGTTCGTCACGCGCATGAGCAATGCGGGGCTCGGCTCGGTCGGCGCGCGCTACGGCGCCGAGCTCGGCCGTACCGATCCGATCATCTTCTATGCCGCATCGCGCGACTGGGCGGAGAAGAATGCGGCGAATGTGAAGAAATTCCGCGAATCCATCGCCGAGGCCGCCGTCATCGTCAACAGCGACCCCGAGAAGGCCTCGGCCTCGATCGCCAAATTCACCAAGCAGCCGCTCGATCTCGTCAAGGCGACGCCGCCGAACCAGTCCGAGCCGAACCTCAAGCCGCAAAACCTCAGCTGGTGGATCGAGGTGATGTCGTCGCAGAAGATGCTGCAATCAAAGCTCGACACCGCGAAACTGGTGCTGAACTAGGGATATCGACGATGCCTGCTCCCGAGCGCACTCTCGAACGCCCGCCGGCTGAGACCGGAACCCTGAGCGAGCGCGCCGCAAGCCTGATCGAACAGGACATCCTGGCCGGAGATCTCGCGCCGGGATCGCGGCTCGGCATCATCGACCTCGTGCAGCGCTACGAGATCGGCGCCACCCCCTTGCGCGAAGGCCTGTCGCGGCTGATGTCGCGCGGCCTGATCGTCGGCATCGGCCAGCGCGGCTTTCGCGTCGCCGAGGTCAGCCGCGAGGATCTCGCCGACATCACCTGCATGCGAACGGCGATCGAGATCGAGGCGGTCAGGCTCGCCATCCTCCACGGTGATGTCGCCTGGGAGGCCGGCATCGTCAGCGCGCTGCATCAGATGCGCCGGCACATCGAGCGCACCGGCAACGAATTCCGCGAGGGCGCGGCCGATTTCGACCGGCTGCACAAGGGCTTTCACACCGCGCTGCTCGCCGCCTGCGGCTCGCGGCGCATGCTGGCCGCCCATTCCGACCTCTACGACCAGGCCTACCGCTACCGCCGCGTGATGATGAGCGCCATCGATAGCGGCGAGGGCTTCATCCGCAGTCACCAGATGCTCGCCGACCATGTGCTCGCCCGCGACGTGGCCGCCGCGCAGAAGATGCTGGCGGCGCATCTGCACTCGACCATCAAGTTCGTCTATCCGCCTGAAAGCGGGGAGCAATCATGAGCGTCGTTGCCAAGCTCATTGAGGCGCGCGCCGCGCGGCGGCAAAAAGCGCTGATCGCGTTCAATGCCGCGACGCTGCGGCTCGGCGGCAAGACCATCATCGAGAATCTCGATCTTCAGGTGCGGCCGGGCGAATTCCTCTGCATCGTCGGCGCCTCCGGTTGCGGCAAGACCACGGCGCTGCGGCTCGCCGCAGGCCTCTATCGCCCGACGAGCGGCGCGGTGACGTTCGACGGCGAAGAGATCACCGCGCCGCGGCGCGAGGTCGCGATCGTGTTCCAGGATTACGGCAAGGCGCTGTTGCCGTGGCGGACCGCTTCCGGAAACATCTCGCTGGCGCTCGAAGCCTCGCGTGTTCCGGCGCGCGAACGCGGCGCGCGCATCGAGGCGCTGCTGCGCAAGGTCGGCTTGCCCGGCCATGCCGACAAATATCCGACGGAAATGTCCGGCGGCATGCAGCAGCGCCTGCAGATCGCGCGCTGCCTTGCGCAGGAGCCGACCACGCTTTTGATGGACGAGCCGTTCGGCGCGCTGGATGCGATGACGCGGCAGGGCTTGCAGGACGAGGTGCTGTCGCTGACGCAGGCGAGCCAGACCACCGTGATCTTCGTGACCCACGATCTCGACGAAGCCATCTATCTCGGCGACCGCGTCATCGGCCTGTTGCCGCATCCCGGCCGGATCGGCATCGAGCTCGACGTCGACCTGCCGCGTCCGCGCGACCAGCTCGCCACCCGCGAGCATCCGGAATTCCTGCGGCTGCGCCGGCAATTGTTCGACTTCATCAAGGCGACCGAACATTGAGCCTCGACCGCACGAAGCCTTTGTTGCTGCCGCTGGCGCTGATGCTGGCGTTCGAGCTGTGGGCGCGCCTCGCCCATCTGCAAAGCGACAGCCTCGCACCGCCGAGCGCAATCCTCGCGGCGCTGGCCAATGCGCTTGCCGATCTCTCGATTCCGATCGCGACCCGCGACACGTTGTTCGCCGCCTTTGCAGGCCTTGCGATCGGCAGCGCCATCGGGCTTGCGCTCGGCATCGCCTTCGGCATTTCGCGTCCCCTCGACCGGCTGATGGAGGTGACGGTCGAGGCGATCCGCCCGATTCCCTCGATCGCGCTGCTGCCGATTGCGTTGATCGCGCTCGGCTTCGGCTACCGCATGGAGATCGTGATCGTGGCGTTCGCCTGCGTCTGGCCGATGCTGATCCTGACCCGCAGCGCGGTGCGCAGCATCGAGCCGCGATTGATGGAAGTGTCGCGGGCCTTGCGGCTGAGCGCGCCGCAACGGATCGCGAAGATCGTGATCCCGGCCGCACTGCCGCGAATCTTCGTCGCCTTCCGCCTGTCGGCCGGCATCGCCCTGATCGTCGCCGTCACCGTCGAGATCGCCATCAATCCGATTGGCCTCGGTGCCGGCATCATGCTGGCGCAGCAGGCACTGCGCGCCGACCTGATGCTCGCCTATCTCGTTTGGATCGGCGTGATCGGCTACGCGCTGAACATCCTGTTGATCACGGCGCAGCGCCGCCTGTTCGGCCGCGCCGCGCTTGCCGGAGACAATCCATGAACCGCGCAGCGATCCTCTGGCGTGTCGCCAGCGTCCTCGTCGCAGCCGGCTTCATCGCGGCGTGGCAGCTCATCGCCAATCTGAAGCTGGTCTCGCCGGTGTTCCTGCCCGGTCCGGACCGGGCCTGGGCCGCTTTGGTGCGCGGCTTTTCGAGCGGTGATCTCGCGGGCAAGCTGATCGGCACGCTGGAGCACATGGCCTATGGCTGGTTCGCCGCCTCGATCGCGGGCATTGCGCTCGGCGCGCTGATCGGTTCGTCCAAGATGATGCGGGCCTATGTCGCGCCGTCGCTGGAATTCCTGCGGCCGCTGCCGGTCTCGGCGATCATCCCGGTGGCGATCGCGATGCTCGGGCTGACGCAAGGCATGGCGCTGTTCGTGATCGCGTTCGGCGCGATCTGGCCGATCATGCTCGCAACCATTCACGGCTTTGCCGCGGTCGAGCCGCGGCTCTATGAGGTCGCCCGCTCGCTGCAGATGTCGCGCACCGCAATCATCGTCAAGATCGCCCTACCCTCGGCATTGCCGGATATTCTCGCGGGCATGCGGCTCAGCCTGACGGTCGCGCTGATCCTCTCGGTCGTCTGCGAGATCCTGGCCGGCCTCGATGGCCTCGGTCACTGGGTCCTGCTCTCGGCACGCGCGTTCCGATCCGCCGACCTCTTCGCCGGCGTCATCCTGCTCGGCGCGACCGGATATTTGACGTCGATTGCGATGTCACTGGTCGAGCAGCGGCTACTCGCCTGGCAGACCGCGGCGAGATAGCGCGGCGATCCCATCGCCCAACAAAAACGGCCCGCATCAAGCGGGCCGTTGTCGTCTCGGATCCGGTCAATCCGAATTTGGTTGCGGGGATAGGATTTGAACCTATGACCTTCAGGTTATGAGCCTGACGAGCTACCGGGCTGCTCCACCCCGCGTTAAACCTTTGCGCGCCTTCGGTTAAATCCTGGGGACGGTCGGTTGAGGCCGGCGCTGGTCGCGCTGGCTTGCCGCTTCCGTCCCAAAGGCTTCCTTGGAAGGCGACCCCCGGGCAATGCCCGTCGGGTGCGGGGGGTATGTATCAAGGCGGGCTGCCTTTGGAAAGGGCTGCGGGAACGTTTTTTTCGACTTTGTGACAGGGGGATGAGCGAATTTCCGCGCCGTTCCGCGCGCTCTTGCCAGAAGTTCCACAAAGGACCAGCTTGCGGCAACAAGATTAAGGCTGAAACGCCGGGGGTCATTCCGGGTTCGCGCTTCGCGCGCTCCGGCATGACGGTAAACGGGGGAAACAACAATTGACCGACACATTCGATTTCGTCGTCGTGGGCGCGGGCTCGGGCGGCTGCACCGTCGCAGGTCGGCTGTCGGAGGATGCGCCGACATCCGTCGCGCTGCTCGATGCGGGCGGACGCAACGACACTTGGCGGATCACCACGCCATTCGGGCTCGCTTTGCCCTATGCCGCGGCCAACTGGGCCTTCGATACCGTGCCGCAGAAGGGCTTGAACGGCCGCATCGGCTATCAACCGCGCGGCAAGGGCCTCGGCGGATCCTCGGCCATCAACGCCATGGTCTACATCCGCGGCCACAAATGGGATTACGACCATTGGGCCGCGCTCGGCAATGCCGGCTGGTCGTATGCGGACGTGCTGCCCTATTTCAAGCGGTCGGAGAACAACGCCGATTTCGACGGCGAATATCACGGCAAGGGTGGCCCGCTGCACGTCAACAGGCTGCGCTCGGACAACCCGATCCATGACGTCTTCCATCAGGCCGCGCGCGAGGCGCAGTTCCGCATCCGCGAGGACTTCAATGAAGAGGACCATGAAGGGCTCGGCAGCTACCAGGTGACCCAGCGCCACGGCGAGCGCTGGAGCGCGGCGCGCGCTTATCTGGCTCCCCACATCGACAAGCGGCCGAATCTGCGGGTCGAGACCGGAGCGCAGGCAACGAAGATCCTGTTCGAAGGCGGGCGCGCGGTCGGCATCGAATATGTGCAGGGCAGACAAAAGAAGCAGCTGCGCGCCCGCCGCGAGGTGATCCTCGCCGCCGGTGCCTTCCAGTCGCCGCAGCTGTTGATGCTGTCGGGAATAGGCGACGGCGATGCGCTTGCCGCGCACGGCATCGGCGTCGTGCATCACCTGCCGGGCGTCGGGCGCAATCTGCAGGACCATCCGGACTTCGTGTTCGTCTACGCCTCCGATTATCCGCACTTCGTTCACGCCTCGATCAGTCGGCTACCCTCCCTGCTGCGCGGCATCCAACGCTATCGCCGCGAGCGGCGCGGCGTGATGACGACCAATTTCGCCGAATGCGGCGGCTTCCTGAAGACCCGGCCTGATCTCGACGTCCCGGACATCCAGCTCCACTTCGTCATCGCGATGCTCGACGACCACGGCCGCAAGAAGCACAAGGAGGCCGGCTTCTCATGCCATGTCTGCCTGCTCAGACCGAAGAGCCGCGGCAGCATCTGGCTGAAAAGCGCCGATCCCCTGGCAGCACCGATGATCGATCCGAATTTCCTCGGCGAGGAAGAGGATGTCGAGGCGATGGTCGCCGGCTTCAAGACGACGCGGCGTCTGATGGAGACGCCTGCGCTGCGAGCGCTACAGAAGAAGGACATGTTCACGTCCGACGTGAGAACGGACGACGACATCCGCGCCATTCTGCGCGCGCGGGTCGACACCGTCTATCACCCCGTCGGCACCTGCAAGATGGGCACGGACGCGAAGGCCGTGGTCGATCCGGCATTGAAGGTCCATGGCGTCGGAGGATTGCGCGTGGTCGACGCCTCGATCATGCCGACGCTGATCGGCGGTAACACCAATGCGCCGACCATCATGATCGGGGAGAAGGCGGCGGATATGATCCGGGGGGAGATGCGGTAGCATCGCCTCCCGTCATTGCGAGCGCAGCGAAGCAATCCAGAATCCCTCCGCGGAAAGACTCTGGATTGCTTCGCTGCGCTCGCAATGACGATGTGGATAGGGCGGCGAATACACGTTCAACTCAACAAGAACCCGCCGTCCACCGTCACCACGCTCCCCGTCATGTAGCGCGACGCATTCGACGCCAAAAGCAGAATCGCGCCGTCGAGATCGGATTCGGCGCCGACGCGGCGTTGCGGGATGCGTTTGGCGAGGCGCTCGCCTGATGGCGTCGACCAGAAGGCGTGGTTCATCTCGGTGTCGATGTAGCCGGGCGCGAGCGCGTTGATGCGGATGTTCTGGCCCGCGAGCTCCAGCGCCATCGCTCTCGTCGCCTGGATGATGCCGGCCTTGGAGATCGCGTAAGGCGAGAGCGCCTTCAAGACGCCGGTGCCGAGCACGGAAGCGATGTTGACGATGTTGCCCGGCTGCTTGCGCGCGATCATGCGGCGCGCCACTTCGGTCGCGAGGAAATAGGCGCCCTTGAGATTGGCGCCGATCACCGCGTCCCAGTCCGCCTCGGTCTGCTCGGTCGCGAGCTTCTCGATGGCGATGCCGGCATTGTTGATCAGCACGGTGACGGGGCCGAGCGCGGCTTCGGCGGCATCGACCGCCTTGGCGATCGAGGCGGTGTCGGTGACGTCGAGCGCGACCGCCGCAGCGCGGCCGCCCTTGCCGCGAATTTCCTCTTCCAGGCTCTTCAATTTGTCGGTCTGCCGTGCGGCCAGCGCGACGGCCGCACCATGCGCCGCCAGCACCCGGGCAAATTGCCGGCCCAGCCCCTGGCTCGCACCCGTGACGAGGATGGTTTCTTTACTGACGTCGAATAGGTCTGACATGACGCGTTCCTTGCGCGGTTCCCTTGGGCTTTGGAGCCACCAATACAGACGATTTTAGCGATCTGAAACCGGAATGATCGGCTCGGCGTTCATTCGTTCCGTCGAGGCAGGGCTTTCGCGCATGAACAGTTTCGATTTCGCCGTCTACGCCGCGCTCGCCGTCGCGGTCGGCTTGGCTTTCGGACCGGGCTGCTGCGCAGCGCCATGACCATCCTCGCCTATCTGCTCGCCGCGCCGATCGCGGTGGCGCTGATGCCGCTGATCGCACCGCAGATCGCCGGCAATCCGAACTCGCCGCTGCTGCAAAACTGGATCTGGTTCTTCGCCATCTTCGTGGTCGTCGGCATGCTGTTCGGCCAGATCGGCCGCATTGCGCTGAACGACACGATCGGCGAGGCCGGCATCGGCGACCGGCTCGGCGGCGCCGCGCTCGGCGCCGCCAGGGTCGGCCTCGTCGCCACCACCTTGGTGCTGGTGTTCGACCAGATCGTGCCGACGAACCGCCAGCCGCCCTTCCTCGCCGGCTCGCATCTGCGGCCGCTGTTCTCGACCGTGGGCCAGATGGGCTTCAAGTCGCTGCCGCCAGAAGCCGCCGCCGCAATCGATCGCCTCAAGCAGGAGCGGCGGATTTAGTCCGGACCATGCCCGCGCTTTTGCATCACCCGATCGCGCGCCATGCATTTTGGTGCGAGCCCCTCCCTTATCAGCGGCGTCGCACTTGGCTAGAGTGCGGCCCGTCCAAAACCTGCCTGATAGTTACGGGAGTGAAACAGTGGATCTTGGGATCAAAGGTCGCCGCGCCATCGTCTGCGCATCCAGCAAGGGCCTCGGCCGCGCCTGCGCCATCTCGCTGGCGGAGGCCGGCGTTCACGTCACGCTGACCGCGCGCGGCACTGACGCGCTGAAGAAGACGGCCGATGAGATCCGCAAGGCCTACCCCGACGTGACGGTCACCGAGATCGTCGGCGACATCACGACGCCGGCGGGCCGCGAGGCGGTGCTGAAGGCCTGCCCCGAGCCCGACATCCTGATCAACAATGCCGGCGGCCCGCCGCCCGGCGATTTCCGCAACTGGACCCGCGACGACTGGATCAAGGCGATCGACGCCAACATGCTGACCCCGATCGAGCTGATCAAGGCGACCGTGGACGGCATGATGGCGCGCAAGTTCGGCCGCATCGTCAACATCACCTCGGCTGCGGTGAAGGCACCGATCGACATCCTAGGCCTCTCCAACGGCGCGCGCGCCGGCCTCACCGGCTTCATCGCCGGCCTGTCGCGCAAGACTGTCATCAACAACGTCACCATCAATGGCTTGTTGCCGGGCCCGTTCGAGACCGATCGCCTCACCGGCACCGCGAAGGCCGAGGCCGACAAGCGCGGCGTCAGCCCTGAGCAGATCCTGGCGGAGCGCGCCAAGCTCAACCCCGCCGGCCGCTTCGGCCAGCCCGACGAGTTCGGCTATGCCTGCGCCTTCCTGTGCGGTGCCAAGGCCGGCTTCATCACCGGACAGAACATTCTGCTGGATGGTGGTGCTTTCCCGGGGACGCTGTAACGCATCATCGCAGGTGTACTCCCTCGCCCCATTCTTACGGGGCCGCGACGAGCTTCGCTCGCGCTGAGAGGGTTGGGGTGAGGGGCTCTCTCCGCAAACACGGTGACAGTCGGACTCGCGGAGAGTCCCCCCTCACCCGGCGCTTCGCGCCGACCTCTCCCCGCAAGCGGGGCGAGGTAAGATCATCACCGCTGCTTGGTCGGCTCGTCCTCATCCTGCTGGCTCGGAGCGGAGGAATCGGCAGTGGTGCGCTCATCGGTCCAATCGACGCCGAATTCGTCGAGGCCGTTCGCAAGCAGGTCGCCCAGCATCGGCTCGCCGAGCAGATAGTGCACGGTTTCGCGGCGCGGGCTGCCATACTCACGCCGCGCCTCCACCGCGCGGGCGCGCAGATCGTCCCATTCATCGATCGAGCCGTCGCCGCGGCCGAGCCAGGTCAGCGCGACGAGATCGAGTTGCTCGTCCTCGTTCAAGGCGATCATGAAGCTTCCGAGCTCCTGGACGACAGGGTCGGAGCCGTCGTCGTCGAGGACGTCCATCATATCGTCATCGGCCGCGTTCGAGCCGGAGTCGGGATCAGATGCCCCCTCCTTGACGTCGAATTCGCGCGCCTTCTCGATGATGAAGGCGGCCTTCTCCGCGGAAATCGCAAGCTCTGGCATGGCTTCCCCTTCGGCGTCTGTCTCGGGTTCCGGCGATAACGCCGCACCGCGTCAGATGATCCATTGCGCTCGATGGCAGAAAATGTGCATGTTCCAGCGCAAGAGCAAGAATACGGGGAGGCGCCGGATGCAGTGGAAGGTCGGCAAGGTCAGGATCACCAAATTCGTCGAAATGGAGACGGTCGGCTCGACCCGCTTCATCCTGCCGGCAGCCACCCATGACGAGATCCAGAGGCTGCCCTGGCTGATCCCGCATTTCGCCACCGAAGAAGGCCGACTGAAGATGTCGATCCATTCGCTCGTGGTGGAGACACCCTCGCGCCGCATCGTGGTCGATACCGGCCTCGGCAACGACAAGCAGGGCCGCAGCGTGCCCACCTGGAACAACCGCAGCTCGCCGTTCCTGGAGACGATGATTGCGGCCGGCTTTCCGCCCGACAGCATCGACACCGTGCTGTGCACGCATCTTCACGTCGACCATGTCGGCTGGAATACACGACTGGTCGATGGCCGATGGGTGCCGACCTTCCCGAAGGCGCGCTATGTCTTCGGCAAGACCGAATATGAGCATTGGCGTGAATACACGGCCGAGCCGGACAAGGTCGCGGTGTTCAACGATTCCGTGAAGCCGGTGGTCGATGCCGGCCAGGCCGAGCTGGTCCCGAGCGACCACCGGCTCTGCGAGGAGATCAAGCTGATTCCGACCCCCGGTCACAGCCCGGGGCATATGAGCGTCCTGATCGAATCCGACGGCGAGCAGGCGCTGCTGACCGGCGACGTCGCCCATCATCCGTGCCAGATGGCGCATCTGGAGTGGTGCTCGACGGTGGATACCAACCCCGCGCAATCGGCGGCAAGCCGGCGCGCGGTGTTCTCGCGCTTCGCCGACACGCCGACGCTGGTGATCGGCGGGCACTATTCGGCCGGGCATATCAAGCGGGATGGGGACGCGTTCAGGTTTGTGGCGCTGCAATCATAGGCTTCGTAGGGTGGGCAAAGCGAAGTGTGCCCACCGGTCCGGGCTAACTGGAAGAGATGGTGGGCACGGCGCCTTGCGCCTTTGCCCACCCTACGAGCGCCGGAATCGGGGGGCTGCAATGCGCCG
Source organism: Bradyrhizobium sp. USDA 372 (assembly GCF_053629095.1). NCBI lineage: Bacteria > Pseudomonadati > Pseudomonadota > Alphaproteobacteria > Hyphomicrobiales > Nitrobacteraceae > Bradyrhizobium > Bradyrhizobium sp. USDA 372. The sequence goes on from NZ_JBRJHR010000001.1 coordinate 3,147,606, forward strand.
CTTTTGAGCGGTTGAATTTCCTGCCGCCCTGTTCCAAGAAGCTATTCAACCGATCGGTCCAATCTCCAGGGAGAAACGAGAATGAAGCTTGTTCGTTATGGCGAGAAGGGGGCGGAAAAGCCCGGCCTGATCGACAGATCCGGCCAGTTGCGCGACCTGTCGGCGCATGTGAAGGACCTCACGGGTGAGGCCTATTCGCCGGAATCTTTGAAGAAGCTGGCGGCGCTCGATCCCGCCTCGCTGCCCGCCGTCTCCGGCAAGCCGCGGTTCGGCGCGCCCGTCACCGGCATCTCGAAATTCATCGCGATCGGCCTCAACTATTCCGATCATGCCAAGGAGACCGGCGCGGAGATCCCGAGCGAGCCGATCATCTTCATGAAGGCCAACACCTCGCTGTCGGGCCCGAACGATCCGGTCGAGAAGCCGCGCGGCTCGACCAAGCTCGACTGGGAGGTCGAGATCGCCGCCATCATCGGCACCCGCGCCAAATACGTCTCGGAAGCCGACGCGCTGAACCACGTCGCCGGCTATTGCGTCTGCAACGACGTCTCCGAGCGCGCCTTCCAGATCGAGCGCCTGGGCCAGTGGACCAAGGGCAAGTCGCACGACACGTTCGGCCCGCTCGGGCCGTGGCTCGCGACCAAGGACGAGATCAAGGACGTGCAGAACCTGTCGATGTGGCTCGACGTCAACGGCCAGCGCCGCCAGACCGGCTCGACCAAGACCATGATCTTCTCGATGGCCAAGTGCATCTCCTATGTCTCGCAGTTCATGACGCTCCTGCCCGGCGACGTCATCACCACCGGCACCCCTCCCGGCGTCGGCCTCGGCATGAAGCCGCCGACCTTCCTCAATGTCGGCGACGTCGTGACGCTCGGCATCGAAGGTCTCGGCGAGCAGCGCCAGGAGATCATCGCGGCGTAAGGCCTCCGCTCTCTCCCCGTCATTGCGAGCGAAGCGAAGCAATCCAGAATCCCACCGCGGCGACACTCTGGATTGCTTCGTCGCCAGCGCAAAATTGCTTTGCAATTTGTCGCGGGCTCCTCGCAATGACGAAAACCAATTGCCGGTCACCGCGCAGGACATTCCCATGAAGCTCACCTTCTCCCCCGCCTCGCCCTTTGCCCGCAAGGTGCGCATCGCTGCGATCGAGCTCGGGCTGATCGACAAGATCGAGCTCGTGCCCGCGAGCGTCGCGCCGGGCACGGCCAACGAGGACTATTCGAAGATCACGCCGCTGAAGAAGCTGCCGGTGCTGATCACCAACGACGGCGACGTGATCCTGGATTCCTACGTCATCGTCGAATATCTCAACGAGATGGCCGGCGGCAGCCTGATCCCGGATTACGGCCCGCGGCGCTGGAAAGCCAAGACCAATCACTCGCTGATCAATGGCATGCTCGATTCCATGCTGCTGTGCCGCTACGAGAAGATGGTGCGGCCGCAGGGCCTGCAATGGCAGGCCTGGTCGGACGATCACTGGAACAGGGCCTGGACCGGCATGGCGCGCTTCGAGAACATGCCTGACGTGCTGAACGGCCCGTTCGACATCTCGCAGATCGGCCTCGTTTGCGTGCTCGGCTATGCCGACTTCCGCTTCGCCGATTGCGGCTGGCGCAAGGCCTATCCGAAGCTCGACGCCTTCCACCAGAAGATGCTGGAGCGGCCCTCGGTGAAAATCTCGGTGCCGCCGCCCGCATAAAATTTCGGGAGTTCTCATGAGCCTCAAATTCTCGGTCGGCGATCTCACCATCCATCGCGTCATCGAGCAGGAGACCTCGTTCGTCCCGGCGCTGGAAATGCTGCCGGGACTGACGGCGGACGTGCTGGCCGAGAACCGGGCCTGGATGCGTGAGGCGAAGGCGCTGGACGAGCAGGACGTGCTGCTGCTGTGCTTCCAGTCCTACGTGGTGAAGACGCCGCACCACATCATCCTGGTCGACAGCTGCATCGGCAACGACAAGCCGCGGCCGCGTCCGAAGTGGAACATGAAGACCGACGACACCTATCTGCGCGGCCTCGGCGCCGCCGGGTTCGGGGTCGACGACATCGACTTCGTGATGTGCACACATCTGCATGTCGACCACGTCGGCTGGAACACGCGGCTTCAGAACGGCCGCTGGGTGCCGACCTTCCCCAAGGCGCGTTACATCTTCGCCAGGCAGGAATTCGATCACTGGTCCGAGCAGAATGCGAAGACGGAGATCCCGCCTTTCGCTGACAGCGTGTTGCCGGTGGTCGAGGCTAACAGGCACGAGCTCGTCGGCAACGACCACGAGATCGGCGACCACGTCCGCATCCTGCCGACACCCGGCCACACGCCCGGCCATATCGCCATCACGATGGGCCGCGGCAAGGACGATGCCGTGTTCTCCGGCGACCTCATGCACTCGCCGCTGCAGACGCTCTATCCGGAGCTGTCGATCAAGTTCGACGTCGATCCGGCCGCAGCCGCGAAAACGCGCCGCAGCTTCCTGGAGCGCTATTGCGACACCGACACGCTGTGCTGCACGGCGCATTTTCCCTCGCCGTCGGTGGGGAAGATCCGGCGCAAGGGCAACGCGTTCGTGTGCGCGGCGGTTTAGCGAGATGTCGTAGGGTGGGCAAAGCGAAGCGTGCCCACGGAGTCTAGCGTTGAAGAATGGTGGGCACGGCGCTTTGCGCCTTTGCCCACCCTACGGTACTGCCCGTGTGGAGAATACCATGACCGCACTCCCCGACATCCCCCTCCCCGCCGGGATCCGCTCGCGCTACGTCGACGGCATCAACGGCTTGCGGATGCATGTGTTGGAGGCCGGCTTCGAGACCAAGGGCCGGCCCTGCATCCTGCTGCTGCACGGCTTTCCCGAACTCGCCTTCTCCTGGCGCAAGGTGATGCCGACACTCGCCGCGGCCGGCTACCACGTGATCGCACCGGACCAGCGCGGCTATGGGCGCACGACGGGATGGAGCGCGGAGCATGGCGACGATCTCGCGCCGTTCTCGCTCTTCAATCTCGTGCGCGATGCGCTCGGCCTGGTGTCGGCGTTCGGTTACAGGCAGGTCGATCTCGCCGGGCACGATTTCGGCAGCCCGGTTGCGGCCTGGTGCGCCTTGATCCGGCCCGACGTGTTTCGCTCGGTGACGCTGATGAGCGCGCCGTTCGGCGGACCGCCGCCGTTGCCGTTCGGCACCGTCGACAATCCGGCAAAGCCCGCGGAGGAAGACCCCGTGCATCGCGAGCTCGCCGCGCTGCCGCGGCCGCGCAAGCACTATCAATGGTACTACGCGACCCGTCCGGCCAACGCCGACATGCAGCACGCGCCGCAAGGCGTGCATGATTTCCTGCGTGCCTATTATCATCACAAGAGCGCGGACTGGACCGACAACAAGCCCTATCCGCTGCAAGCATGGTCGGCGCAGGAGCTGGCGAAGCTGCCGACCTATTACGTGATGGACTTGCACGAGACCATGGCGGAGACGGTCGCGAAGGAGATGCCCTCGCCCGCCGCAATCGCCGCGAACCTATGGCTGCCGGACAGCGACCTCACCTATTACAGCGCCGAATACAGCCGCACAGGATTTCAGGGGGGGCTGCAATGGTACCGCTACGGCACGTCGGGCATGCTCAACAACGAGATGCAATTGTTTGCCGGCCGCAGCATCGACGTGCCCTCCTGCTTCATCTCGGGCAAGCAGGATTGGGGCACTTATCAGCGGCCGGGCGTATTCGAGGCGATGCAGGGCCGCGGCTGCACCAAGATGCTCGGCTGCCATCTCGTCGACGGCGCCGGCCATTGGGTGCAACAGGAGCAGCCGGCCGCGGTGAGCCGGCTGCTGCTCGACTTCCTCGCAAAGGCCCACACGGCCTGATTTGACCCGGAACCGGCAGCGCCCTATAGTTTAGAACTATTCTAAACTATAGTGACAGGGCCGCCGTGAAGACTTTTGCCGATCTGACTGAGCGCGAGGTGCTGGCGGTCGCGATCTCCTCCGAGGAGGAGGACAGCCGCATCTACATGACCTTCGCCGAGGATCTGAAGGAGCGCTATCCGGACTCGGCAAAACTGTTCGAGCAGATGGCCGAGGAGGAGCGCGGCCATCGCCACATGCTGCTGGAATTGTACGAGCAGCGCTTCGGGCAGCACCTGCCGCCGATCCGCCGCGAGGACGTCAAGGGTTTCCTGCGCCGCCGCCCGATCTGGCTGACCAAGAACCTGCCGCTCGACACGATCCGCCGGGAAGTCGAGACCATGGAGCTCGAGGCCGAGCGCTTCTATGCCAAGGCCGCCGAGCAGGCCGAGGACGTCAACGTACGCCGGCTGCTCGGCGATCTCGCCGAGGCCGAGAAGAGCCACGAGCACACCGCGGCGAGGCTGACCGACGAGATCCTGAAGCCCGACGTGCGCGCCGAGGAGGACCGCACGCGCCGGCGCATGTTCGTGCTGCAATATGTGCAGCCGGGCCTCGCCGGCTTGATGGACGGATCGGTCTCGACGCTGGCACCGCTGTTTGCGGCGGCGTTCGCCACGCACCAGAACTGGCAGACATTCCTGGTCGGCCTTGCCGCCTCGATCGGGGCCGGAATCAGCATGGGGTTTGCGGAAGCGCTGTCCGACGACGGCTCGCTGACGGGGCGCGGCTCGCCCTGGCTGCGCGGCATCACCTGCGGCGCGATGACGACGCTCGGCGGGCTCGGCCACACCGCGCCTTATCTGGTGCCCGACAGCTGGGCCAATGCGTTCTGGATCGCGACGGCGATCGCCTGCGTCGTCGTATTCTTCGAATTGTGGGCGATCGCCTTCATCCGCTCGCGCTACATGGACACGCCGTTCCTCCAGGCCGTGTTCCAGATCGTGCTCGGCGGCGCCATCGTGCTGGCGGTGGGGATCGTGATCGGGGCGGCGTAGTTCGCATCACATTCGCTGTCATGCCCCGGCTTGACCGGGGCATCCAGTATTCCGCGGCGGCAGTTCACTCACACAACTGGCGCCGCGGAGTACTGGATCGCCCGGTCAAGCCGGGCGATGACACCGACTTGGTGTTGGCCGTGCCGCTAAGGGCTAGCAGCATATCAATCTCGATCAAACAGACGTTGCGAGGTTGGGCCAAACTGCGCATCATCCTCGAACAACCAGAGCGGGAGAAGCGCGTGGCCGGATCGGAATGGAGTTTCAAGAGCGCGGTCGAATTGTCGGCCGCATTGAATGCGAAGAAGGTCTCGGCGGTCGAGATCACGCAGGATGCGATCGCGCGTATCGACCGGCACGACGGCAGCATCAACGCGGTGTGCGTGCGCGATTTCGATCGCGCGCTCGTCGCGGCGCGCGAAGCGGATGCGGCGCTGGCGCGCGGCGAGCGCAAGCCGCTGCTCGGCCTGCCCACGACAATCAAGGAATCCTTCAACATCGCCGGCCTGCCGACGACCTGGGGATTCGTGCCGCAGAAGGACTTCAAGCCCGTGGAAGACGCGCTAGCGGTGGCCCGCATCAAGCAGGCCGGCGGCGTGATCCTCGGCAAGACCAACGTGCCGGTCGGGCTCGGCGACTGGCAGAGCTACAACGACATCTACGGCACCACCAACAACCCCTACGATCTCGGCCGCACGCCGGGCGGTTCGTCCGGTGGATCGGCGGCAGCCCTCGCCGCAGGCTATTGCGCGCTCGCCACCGGATCCGACATCGGCGGCTCCCTGCGTGCGCCGGCATTTCATTGCGGCGTCTTCGCCCACAAGCCGACCATCAATCTCTGCGCGGCGCGCGGCGAGACCCCGCCGCCGTTTCCAGCGATTCCGCGCGAGGGCGACCTCGCCGTCATCGGACCGATGGCGCGCACGGCGGCGGACCTGTCCTTGCTGCTCGACGTCATGGCGGGACCCGATCCGCTCGACGGGGGGATCGCCTACAAGCTCGACTTGCCTGCCGCACGGCATCAATCGCTGCGGGATTTTCGTGTCCTGGTGATCGACAGCCATCCGCTGCTGCCGAGCGACAAGGATGTCCGCGGCGCGATCGACAAGCTTGCAACCGATCTTGCGAAGGCCGGCGTCACCGTTGCACGCGAGAGCGCGCGGCTTCCGGACTTCGCGGAGACGTCGCGGCTCTACATGCGCATGCTGCTGGGCTTCCTCGGCGCGTTCTTACCTCCCGACGAACTGGCGGATGCGCAGGCAGGGGCAAGCCAACTCTCGCCGGAGGACACGAGCCTCGGCGCCGAGCGACTGCGCGGCATCACCGCGAGCCATCGCGCCTGGGTGCTCGATGCGGGTAGCCGCGCTGGCCTCCGCGCGCAATGGCGGGCACTATTCAAGAGCTTCGACGCCGTGATCTGCCCGATCATGCCGACGCCGGCCTTTCCGCACGATCACTCGCCGGAGCAGCGCCTGCGAACGATCAGCATCGACGGCAAGGATTACCCCTATTCCGACCAGCTCGCCTGGCCGGGCATCGCAACGCTTCCGGGCTTGCCTGCGACGGCGGTTCCGCTCGGCCTGTCGAAAGGCGGCCTGCCCGTCGGCGTGCAGATCGTCGGTCCCTTCCTCGAGGACAGGACGCCGCTCAAGCTCGCCGAGCTGATCGAGCGGGAGTTCGGCGGCTTCGTGCCGCCGCCATTATTTGGTGATTAGTCCTTCCCGTCATTGCGAGGAGCTCTTGCGACGAAGCAATCCAGACTGCGTCCGCGGAGACATTTCTGGATTGCTTCGCTTCGCTCGCAATGACGGAGTAAGATACCATCGAGATTCCAGGTTCGCGCTCCGCGCGCCCTGGAATGACGGGGAGGAAGCACCATGAGCCAGGATCTCGAGCAGCTCTCCGCACTCAATCGCGACTACGTCGCCGCCGTGCAGAACTGCGACGTCAAGCGCTTCGACGAGATCCTGGCGCCGGAGTTCTATTGCTCCAATCCCGACAAGACGCTGGTCGACCGCGCCGCCTTCCTGGAGCAGACGGCGCGGCCGATCGCGATCCGCAATTTGCATGCACACGACGTCAAGATCCGCATCATGGGCGACTTCGCGATCATCCACGCCGCGACAAGTTACACGACGGCGGACGGTCAGCAGGCGAGCGGGCGATACACCGATTGCTGGGCAAAGACGAACGGAACGTGGCTGGCAGTGTCGGCGCACGTGTCGCGGTGAAGAAGGCACACTGACCACACACTCTCCGCTGGATGCCCCGGCTCGACCGGGGCATCCAGTACGCCGCGGCGGCAGTTGGGCGGACGAACGACCGCCGCGGCGTACTGGATCGCCCGCCTTCGCGGGCGATGACACCGTCATTTTGGATCAACTATCGAACACGATCACGCTGCGCAGCGTCTTGCCGGCTTTCATGTTGGCAAAGCCTTCGTTGATCTCACTCAGCCTCAGCTTGGCCGAGATCCAGTCCTCCAGATGCAGCCGGCCACGCAGGTAGAAATCGACCAGGCGCGGCATGTCCACGCGGAAATGGTTCGAGCCCATCGAGGAGCCCTGGATCTTGCGCTCGCGCAGGAAGTCGAAGCCGTGCAGCTCGATCTTCTGGCCGAACGGGATCATGCCGACGATCGTGGCGGTGCCGCCGGAGGCGAGCATGCCGAACGCCTGCTCGGCAGTCTCCTTGCGGCCGAGCACCTCGAAGGAATGGTGTACGCCGCCATTGGTGAGGTCGCGGACTTGCTTCACGACATCGCCGTCGGCCGGGTTGATGATGTCGGTCGCGCCCAGCTTGGTCGCGAGCTGGAGTTTTGCCGGATTGGTGTCGATGGCGATGATACGGCCGGCGCCGGCGATCTGCGCGCCGTTGATCGCGGCCATGCCGACGCCGCCGCAGCCGATCACGGCGACGGTCTCGCCGGCCGTCACCTTCGCGGTGTTCACCACCGCACCATAGCCGGTGATGACGCCGCAGCCGATCAGCGCGGCGAGATCGAGCGGCATGTCCCTGCGGATCTTCACGATGGCGTTCTCGTGCACCAGCATCTGCTCGGCGAAGGAGGAGAGATTGAGAAATTGGTGCAGCTTCTCCGGCTTCGACCATTGCATGCGGTTGGAGACGCCCGGCAGCATCTTCACCGTCGCGTCGGTGCAGAGCACGGTGCGGCCGGTGCTGCAATTGTCGCAGGTGCCGCAGAAGACGGAGAGACACGTGACGACGTGGTCGCCCGGCTTGACATAGGTGACGTCGGAGCCGACCTGCTCGACCACGCCGGCGGACTCGTGCCCGAGCACCGCAGGCAGCGGATGCGGATAGAGCCCTTCCATGAAGTGCAGATCGGAGTGGCAGAGCCCGGCGACCGCGGTGCGGATCAGCACCTCGCGCGGTCCGGGCTTCGGCAGGCTGATGTCCTCGATGACGAGCGGCTGGTTGACTTCATAGAGGACGGCGGCCTTCATCGGTGTTTCCTCGTTGTTTTTGTTTCACTCGTCGTCGACTCTGCACCTCTCCCGAAGGGAGAGGTCGGAAGCGCATCGAAGATGCGATTCCGGGTGAGGGGTTCGGGTCTCACGTGAGCGCGTAATCCCTCACCCGGATCGCTTACGCGATCCGACCTCTCCCTACGGGAGAGGTGAACTGCGCTCGCTGCCACAGTTAGCCTACGCCGCCAGAACCAGTTCGCCAACCTCGCTCATGCTGGCTGCGCGATCGCCGAGCAGAAGTTCGGCGATCTTCGCTTGCGCGGCATTTTCCGTCAGCCGGAACGGATCGTTCGGCGTCACGCGATGGTCGATCACGAGGCGCGACAGCAGCAGCCGGCGCGCATCGCCGCGCATGTCGTGGATGCGGTGTGCTTCCCAGGCGAGGGCCACTGCGCTGGCGACGTGATAGAGCACGCTGGTGGCGCGGCGCGCATCGGCCTCGTTTTCAGACTTGGCCGCGACTTCGCGCGCGAAGCCGACGGCGCGGTCGGTGAGGCCACGCAGATGATCTCGCCAGGCCTGCGGCACCGAGGCGCTGTCGTCGAGCCGGGCGTGCAGATCGGCCGCGAGTGCGGCCTCAGCGCCGTGACGACCGACCGCCCGCCGCAGCGCATCGATCGCGACGATGTTGCCGGTGCCTTCCCAGACCGAGCCGAGATGCGCATCGCGCAGCAGGCGGGCGGTGGCGAATTCCTCGATATAGCCGATGCCGCCGCGCATCTCGAGCGCATCGCCGCAGACCTTTCGTGCATCGCGCGTGGCGCGGAATTTGAGCGTCGGCGTGAGAATGCGCAGCAGCGCCGCGGCGTCCTGGCTGCCGGCCTCGGCACGGTCGAGCGCATCCGCCGTGAGGAAGCTCATCGACAGGCCCTGCTCCACCGGCAGCATGATCTTCAGCATCTGCCGCCGGCCCAGCGGCAGATCGATGATGCGCTGGCCGAACACGACGCGGCTCTTCGCCACCGTCATCGCGTCATGATAGGCGCGGCGCATCAGCGCGGTGGACTTGACGCCGTTGGAGAGCCGCGAGGAGTTCACCATCTCGGCCATCTGCACGAAACCGCGGTCGAGCTTGCCGACGGCGTAGGCGATCGCACCTTCGAGCTTGATCTCGCCCGAGGCCATCGAGCGCGTGCCGAGCTTGTCCTTGAGGCGCACGATCCGGTAGTGGTTCTGCGTGCCGTCGTCGAGGAAGCGCGGCATCAGGAACAGGCCGACGCCGCGCGTGCCGGGCCCGGCACCTTCGGGCCGCGCCAGCAGCATCACGACTTTCGCATCGGCATTCGAGCAGAACCATTTCTCGCCATAGAGGCGCCAATGGTCGCCCTCCTGCACCGCGCGCGTGGTCAGCGTGCCGACGTCGGAGCCGCCTTCCTTCTCGGTCATGAACTGGCCGCCCTGCGTCAGCTTGCTCATGTCGGTCGAGGTCAGGCCGTCGAGATATTTCGCCTTCAGCGCCTCGCTGCCGAAATTCGCCAGGAGCTTGGCGCAGCCGTCGGTGACGTTGATCGGGCAGCCCATGCCGAATTCGGTCTGGTTGAACAGGAAGGTGAAGGCATGCTTGGCGACAACAGGGTATTTGTCCGGCCAGCCCATGATGCCCTTGGCGATCGAGAGCGCGTGGATGCCGAACTGGCCGAACGCGGCGTTCTCCAGCTCGCGATAGGCCGGGTGATATTCGATCCATTGCACGTCGCGGCCGAACTTGTCGCGCTGGTGCAGGATGGGCGTGTGGCGGTCGGCAAGCCGCGCGCATTCATCGAGATGGCCGCCGGCGAGCTCGCCGAGGCGATCGAGATGCGGCTCGATGTGGCGGAACAGATTCTCCGGCAGATGAATGCGGAGCAGGTCCGTCAGCGCGGGATCGGCGCGGTAGAAATTCATGCCTGATGTATCGGGCGCCAGCAGGCCGGATGGTGCGGCCGCGATATCTTTTGGCTGCGCTGTGACCGGTCCGGGCATGATCGTCCTCTTCGTTTCCGTCCCACGGCAATTCTTTGCGCTTGCCGCTTTGGATGATGTCGATCATGCTCCCGTCGCGGACAGCGATAAAGCCGCAAAATATCAGGGCGGCATGATCGCCGCGCGGGAGCAATTCGCCCTGCGGAATTGTGGCCGCGCCGGCTGGTTGTCCGCACGGACCGTGCCTAGATCAACGGCTCCTGTCTGCGAGAGATCACGCCATGGAACATCCGAAATACAAGATCGCCCTCATCGTCGGTGCCGGCGAAGGCCTCAGCGCATCGCTGGCGCGCCTGCTTGCGGCGCAGGGCATCCGCCTCGCGCTCGCCGCACGCAAGATCGAGAAGCTTGGCGCGCTCTGCACCGAGACCGGGGCCAAAGCCTATGCCTGCAACGCCACCGAGCCCGACGAGGTGGAGCGGCTGTTCGGCCTGGTCGAGCGCGAGATCGGCACGCCCGACCTCGTCGTCTACAATGCCTCCGGCCGCACGCGCGGACCGTTCGTCGACCTCGTTCCCGCCGACGTCGCGCAGGCGATCGCGGTCAGCGCCTATGGCGGCTTCCTGGTGGCGCAGCAGGCGGCCAAGCGCATGCTGCCAAACCAGCACGGCGCGATCCTGTTCACCGGCGCCTCCGCCAGCGTCAAGGGCTATGCGCAGTCCGCTCCCTTCGCGATGGGCAAGTTCGCGCTGCGGGGCCTTGCGCAGAGCATGGCGCGCGAATTGTCGCCGCAGGGCATCCATGTCGCGCATTTCGTCATCGATGGCGGCATCAGGAGCGCGGCGCGAAGCGAGCCGGCGGATAAGCCGGATTCGATGCTCGATCCCGACGCGATCGCGCTGAGCTATTGGAACGTGCTGCAGCAGCCGCGCAGCGCCTGGAGCTGGGAGCTGGAGCTGCGGCCCTGGGTGGAGAGGTTTTGAAGCAAGCTAGCAACAACACCCGTCATTGCGAGGAGCGAAGCGACGAAGCAATCCAGACTGCTTCCACAGAAGGATTCTGGATTGCTTGGCTTCGCTCGCAATGACGATAGAGAGGGAGGCGACATGACCACGGAAACCACCATCGACACCGGTACCAGTGAGCTCCTTTGCGCGATCCGCGACCGTGTCGCTGTCATCACGCTGAACCGGCCGGAGGCGCGCAATTCGCTGTCGGATGCGCTGACGCCGGCGCTGCGCAGCATGATCCGGACCTGCGCAGAGGATCCGAACGTTGGCGCGCTGCTGCTCACCGGCGCGGGCGAAGCCTTCTGCGCCGGCGGCAACGTCAAGGGCATGGGCGCGCATCGCGATCCCAAAAAGCTGGAGATGTCGCTGGACGATCGCATCGCCGACCTGCAGGAGCGGCAGCGGCTGCTGACGGGCGCGCTGGTGTCGGTGCGCAAGCCGACCATCGCCGCCCTGCCCGGTCCTGCGGTCGGTGCCGGGCTTGCCATCGCCATGGCCTGCGACATCCGCATCGCCGCGCAATCCGCCTTCGTCGCCACCGGCTATGCCCGCATCGCGCTCAGCGGCGATTACGGCATCGCCTGGCTGCTTACTCGGCTGGTCGGCACCGCGCGGGCGCGCGAATTGATGTTCACCGGCGACCGCGTCGATGCCGCGCGCGCCGAAGCGATCGGCCTCGTCAACCACGTCGTGCCCGACGACAAATTGCAGACCGAGGCGTTCGCGCTGGCCAGATCGCTGGCCGAAGGCCCGCGCCTCGCGCTGCGCTACATGAAGGACAATCTCGACGAGGCCCTGCTGTTCGACTTCGAAACCGCGCGCGACCACGAAGCCGAACGGCTGGTCCGCCTCACCACGACCGCCGACCACAAGGAGGCGGTGCAGGCCTTCATCGAGAAGCGCAAGGCGGTTTTTACGGGGAAGTAAGCGGCACAAAAAAATGCCCGGCTCTGGCTTGGCCAGGCCGGGCTGCAGTCATGTCAGGCCGAGGCTGAGGGGCTGTCGGCCTGACGGGAAAGGGCGGCGAGGCGCCAGCTCGCACAGGGAATGTCCTGCGGCGCGAGGTTGATCACCTTGTCGAAGCGCACCAGCTTCCAATCATCAGGATGGTTGACGAACGTGAAGCCGGATTTGCGCGCGAGCGAGACCATGGTCTCGTTGGAGCGCAGCGTGTCGCCGAACATGTGCTCGGCTCGAAGCGCGGCGGCGCGGCATTCGAGGTTCTTCATCAGCGCGGTGGCGATGCCGTGGCCCTGCCAGCGGTCGTCGACCGAGAGGCCGAACTCGAGCGCCGCGGTCTCGGCATGGAAGGCGTAGCGCGCTTCCGCCACGATGGTCTCGAAGCCGTCGACCGTCATCGTCGCCACGACGGTGAAGCGATCGCGCTCGCCGATCTCGAGGAAATCGTGCAGCAGGCCCTTCGGCAATTCGCTGATCGCGCCGAAGAAGCGGTTGTAGCGGGAGCGGGTCGAGAGCGAGCGGAAATAGTGCTGGAGCTCGTCGGTGTCGCGCGGCTCGACGAAGCGGACATTGAGCCGCTCACCGTGCCTTGCGCGCAGCACGTCCGAATATTGCTTGAGGTCTTCGAGGCGAAGGGTGCTCATGACGCATGCCCTGCGGAAAGGGACCGCCGGCGCCCCTGTGCTCAGGCGGCGCCGGCCTGGCGGCCTATCAGGCCCGCCAGAAGGGTTTATCGGCCTCGTAGGCGATGTCGGACCAGGACAGCCCGACGTCGTGGAGGTCGCGGGCAGTCCAGTTGGTCAGCTCGCGCCGGGTCCGGTAGCGTTCGTGCCAGACGTGAAGGATCTCGCCGATTTGGTAGAAGACGCCGTGCGCATGATGATTTGTCATCGAGTTGTCGGTCAATGTAGACATTTTCAGCTCCTGGAGCTACGTTGACCGCTAATATCTGCCTCCTGTTGCGCCGCGACAAACGACAATTTGTACCTTTTCGCATGAAATAACGTCATGTATCCTGCTGCCAAATGACTGCCAGATTGCCCTCCCTGAACGGATTGCGGGCGTTCGAGGCCGCCGCACGCCATCTCAGCTTCACGCTCGCAGCCAGCGAGCTGAACGTGACCCAGACCGCGATCAGCCATCAGATCCGCAGGCTGGAGGAGGAGCTCGGCATCCGGCTGTTCATCCGGCAGAACCGGGCGTTGGCGTTGACGCCGGAGGCGCGCGACTATCTCCCGGGCGTCCGCGCCGCCTTCAACGATTTGCGCCTCGCCACCGACCGTCTCTTGCGCAAGGACGACGACAAGGTGCTGACGGTGTCGACGCTGGCCTCGCTCGCGGCCAAATGGCTGCTGCCGCGGCTGACCGACTTCCAGGAGCAGCATCCCGGCATCGACGTGCGCATCACCACCTCGACCAGCCTCGTCGACTTCCAGCGCGACAATGTCGATGCCGCGATCCGCTATGGCCGCGGCCAGTGGCCGGGCCTGCGTGCCGACTGGCTGATGGCCGACGAATTGTTTCCGGTGTGCAGCCCCTCGCTGCTGCGCGGCGACAAGCCGCTGCGCCGGCCCGAGGATTTGCGCAACCATCCGCTTCTGCACACGTCGAGCACCAACAGCGACGACTGGCGGCTATGGCTGACCGCGGCGGGCCAGCCGGCCGACATCGCACGGCACCCCGGCATCACCTTCGACATGATCTTCATGACCATCCAGGCCGCGATCGACGGCATCGGCGTCGCGATGGGCCGGACCTCCTACGTGCAGGACGATATCGCCAAGGGCCGGCTTGTTGTCCCCTTCAAGATCGCACTGCCCGCGGACGCCGGCTTCTACCTGGTCGCGCCGGAAGGCCATCGGGAGGCGCCAAAGCTGGCTGCGTTCCGACAATGGGTGATTGCTGCAACGCAAAATAAGGCCTGAAAAATCAGCAGCTTCCTCTGCAAAACGGATTGACTCGCCGCTTCTCGCGCGGGAAGGGGTATGACAGATTGTCGCAGCATCAATCTGTCGCCTTGCCGTGAATGATTCCCGGTCCGGCCACGTCTTGAAGGGGAGCAATGCCATGGCTGGACCAGCCACCTCAACCAATTCGCCCGCCATCAAGTCGCGCATCGGCGCGATCCTGCGCGCCACGAGCGGCAATTTCCTCGAGCAGTTCGACTTCTTCCTGTTCGGCTTCTATGCCGCCGCGATCGGCAAGGCGTTCTTCCCGTCCACCAACGAGACGGCGTCGCTGCTCAACACGTTCGGCGTGTTCTGGCTCGGCGCCCTGATGCGTCCGGTCGGCGCCATCGTGCTCGGGGCCTATATCGACCGCATCGGCCGCCGCCAGGGCCTGATCGTCACGCTCGGCATCATGGCCTTCGGCACCGTGGTGATCGCATTCTGCCCGAGCTATGCGACCATCGGCATCGCCGCGCCGGTCATCGTGCTGATCGGCCGCCTGCTGCAAGGCTTCTCCGCCGGAGTCGAACTCGGCGGCGTGTCGGTGTATCTCGCGGAAATCGCAACGCCCGGCAATCGCGGCTTCTACACCTCGTTCCAATCGGCGAGCCAGCAGGTCGCGATCTTCGTGGCTTCGATCCTCGGCTTCATTCTTTCCGAGGTGATGCCGGCCGACACCGTCGCCGCCTGGGGCTGGCGCATTCCCTTCTTCGTGGGCTGCCTGATCATTCCCCTGATCTTCGTGCTGCGGCGGACGCTGGAGGAGACGCCGGCCTTCCTCGCCATGAGGAAGCATCCGACGACGCGCGAGGTGTTCGCCTCCGCGCTCGCCAACTGGCGCATCGTCGTCCTCGGCATGATGATCGCGATCCTGACCACGACGACGTTCTACTTCGTCACGGTGTACACGCCGACCTTCGGCAAGACCGTTCTGAAGCTATCAACGCAGGACGCGTTGCTGGTCACGTTGCTCGTCGCCGTCACCAATTTCATCTGGAATCCGGTCGGCGGCGCGCTGTCCGACCGCATCGGCCGCAAGCCGGTGCTGCTCGCCATCGCGGGCCTGTCGCTCGTCACCGCCTATCCGGCGCTGCACTGGCTGGTGGCGGCGCCGACTTTCGGCAAGCTGCTCGCGGTCGAGATGATGTTCTCGTTCTATTTCGGCGTCTATAGCGGCACCATGCTGGGCGCGCTGGTCGAGATCGTGCCGGCGCACGTGCGCACAACCTGCTTCTCGCTCGCCTTCGCGCTCGCCGCCGCCCTGTTCGGCACCTTCACCCCGTTCGCCTCGACCTGGCTGATCGAGCGCACCGGCGACAAGGCCTCGCCCGGTTTCTGGCTGATGTTCGCCGCGCTGCTCGGCATCATCGCGGCCTCGACGGTGTATCGCGGCGGCGGCAAGGCGGTGCCGACCTATGATGCGGTGCCGGAGCCGGTTGCCGGGCGTTGATCGTCGTTCCGGGCGCTCCCTTCACCCTCCCCTGGAGGGGGAGGGTCGGTGCGCATGAAGCGAAGCGGAATGCGGACCGGGGTGGGGTGACGGTCCCTCCGCATCGAAAGCCGCCCGTGAGGAGAGATCACCCCACCCCGCTCGCGCTTCGCGCGATCGACCCTCCCCCTCCAGGGGAGGGTAAGAGCGGCGCCTACAACTCCACCACAACGTAGTCGCTCTCGACTTTCACTGGGATGGTCTCGGCGACATACGGTCCCTTCACCACGCTGGCGCCTGGCTCGACATGGGCCGGATAGGCCTTGACGCGAAAGCGG
Organism: Bradyrhizobium sp. USDA 372; assembly: GCF_053629095.1. NCBI lineage: Bacteria > Pseudomonadati > Pseudomonadota > Alphaproteobacteria > Hyphomicrobiales > Nitrobacteraceae > Bradyrhizobium > Bradyrhizobium sp. USDA 372. Next base: position 3,163,574 of record NZ_JBRJHR010000001.1, read on the forward strand.
CGGGGATCGCAATAGGACTGGCCGGTGCGAATGTCGAACTCCCAGCCGTGCCAGGGGCAGCGGATGATCTCACCCAATTTGGTGTATTCGATCTCGCCGGGATTGCTCGACTGTGCGAGCCCGATCAGTGGCCCCTCGCACAGCGCCGCGCCCTGATGCGGGCAGCGGTTCATCAGGCCGAAATATTCGCCCTTGATGTTGAAGACGGCGATCGGCCGCCCGTCGATCTCCAGGAATTTTCGCGTGCCCGGCGGAAGCTCGTCGACCGCGGCAATCACATGCCGCGCCATCAATTTATTCCATATAGCTTCTTTGCATTGCCGAGATAGAACGCCTCGCGGTTGGCTTCGCTGACGCCCGCCGGCAAGACGCGCGAGGGCTCGTCATAGTCCCAATGCGGATAATCGGTCGCGAACAGCAGGCGGTCCCAGCCGATCCATTTGATGACGTCGAACAGATCCTCGCGGCTTTCAGGATCCTCCATCGGCTGCGTCGTCCACCACACCTGCTCGCGGATATATTCCGACGGCGGTCGTTTTACATGCGGCACCTCGCTCCTGAGCCGCTGCCAGGCCTTGTCGAGCCGCCATGCCAATGACGGCGCCCAGCCGAAGCCGGCCTCGATCATCACCATCTTCAGTTTCGGGAAGCGCTCGAACACGCCCTCCAAAACCAGGCTCGCCAGCGCCGATTGCTGGCACTGCGAATGCCCGACCATCTCCTCGATGTAGTAGGACGGCCAGCCCGACGGCGTGATCGGGTTGCCACCGAAGCCGAAGGCGTGCACGCCGACGGGAAGGCCGGCCTCTTCCGCAGCCTGATAGATCGGCCAATAGCGGCGCTGGCCGAGCGGCTCGACATTGCGGCTGAGCAGCAGCACCTGCACGAAGTTCTTGTCGCCGGCGCGCTCGCGGATCTCGGCTGCGGCCGACAGCCCGTCCTCATTGCCCACGACGATCGAGGCTTTCAGCCGCTTGTCCTTGCTGGTCCATTTGTCGATCTGCCAGTCGTTGATCGCCGAGCACAGAGCGGCCGAGAGCTCGTGATTGCGGATACCCTGCCCGGTGTTGAGCGGATTGAGCACGCCGAGCTGGACGTTGTTGGGATCGAGCAATTGCTTCTGCATGAAGGCGAGCGAGGAGCCCTGCGGGCCGCCTTCCGGCGGATAGGCATCGCGGCGCGAGGCGTTGGGCTGGGCCTTCGGATAGGGCGGACCTTCCATCATGCCCTGATAGGCATGGACGCCGTAGACTTCGAGGTGATGCTGCCAGCGTTTGGCGAGATAGGGATAGAGCTCGGTACGGGTGGCGCGTGCCGGATGGATGTCGCAGTCCGCGATCGCGGTTTTGACGGTCAGTGGGGAAGCGGCTTCTTGGTTCTCGCGGAACTGGATATTCATCGCCTTGCCTCCTTTGGCAGCGGGCTCATTTCAGGCGGGGATAGGTTGCATGCGGATTGTCGATCATGATCTTGCGCACGAGATCGGGGGACAGACCTTCGGGCAGCGCGTCCTGGTCGTCGAACTGCCAGTGCGGATAGTCCGTGGAGAATAAGACCAATTCGTCCGACTGCATATGATCAAACAGGCGAATTAATGTCTCGGGTTCCGGCGGCGCATCAAATGGCTGTAACGAGAAGCGGATGTTGCTGCGCACAATCTCCAACGGTGCGCGATCGACCCACGGCGTCTCCATCCGCACCCCGCGCCAGAACTTGTGCAAGCGCCAGAGATAGGGCGCGATCCAGGACACGCCGGACTCCAGCATCACCATTTTCAGCCGCGGATATTTGGCGAACACGCCCTCGACAATCAGGCTGGTGAGCTGGGTCTGGAACGCCTGGGCCTGCCCGACATAATCCTCGATGTGATAGGACCCCCAGCCCACGGCGGTCGGTGGATTGTGATAGGCGGAACCGGCGTGGATGCCGACCGGGAGTTCCAGACGTTCCGCGGCCTCGTAGATCGGCCACAGCGCGCGCTTGCCGAGCGGCGTGTCGCCCATCACCAGCATCAGCACCTGCACGAAGCGCTTGTCCTGTGCGCAGCGCTCGATCTCGGCAATGGCTTTCTCGACGCTTTGCGTGGGGATCACGATGGAGCCACGCAGCCGGGCGTCGCGATCGAGCCATTCCTTCGTCAGCCAATCGTTCAGCGCGCGGCAGAAGGCCGCCTGCATGTCCTCGGAGAACACCATCTGCACGCCATACAGCGGATTGCAGATGGCATGCTTGATCTGGAAGGGATCGAGCACGTGGCGTTGCATGGCCTCCAGACTCTCGCCGGGCTTGCCGGTCTCGGGGCGCCAGTCCGGCCGCGCGGTGATCGGCGAGTTCTGCGGATAGGATTGCGAGATAAGGTCGACCATGCCGCGCGTCGTCACCTGATCGCGCCAGTAATCGTTCAGGTACGGCAGCAGGCTGGTCAGATGTGGCACGGCCGGATGCACGTCGCAATCGATGCCGCCGGCGATCAGGGATGCCATCACGTCTCCCTTCTCACGTTTCCTCGCATGCTCTTCTTGTCCCCCGCCATTGAAGCAGGCCTGCCCGTCGCCCGCAACTCGGCCAAGCGTCCTGTCATATGCTAGGAAGGCTGAGCTCGGTTGCGAAGGGATGAGGGGTTGCGAAATGAAAGAGCTCGTCGGCATTGCGGAACAGGTCGCGGCCAAATTGATCGCGCGCAAACAGACCATTGCGGTTGCCGAATCCTCCGCCGGCGGCCTGATCGCGGCCAGCCTGCTCGCGGTGCCCGGCGCATCCGCCTATTTCGTTGGTGGCGCGGTGGTCTATACCCGCGATGCCAGGCGCGTGCTGATGGATATTTCGGACGAAGGAATGAAGGGCCTTCGGTCCTCGTCGGAGCCCTATGCGCAATTGCTGGCCGAGCAGATGCGCAGCCGCTTTGGCTGCGACTGGGGCCTGTCCGAAACCGGCGCCGCCGGCCCCAGCGGCAACCGCTATGGCGATGCCGCCGGCCACAGCTGCATGGCAGTTGCGGGACCGGCGTCAGAGGTGATGACGCTAGAGACTGATAGCAACGAACGGCTCGCGAACATGCAGGTGTTTGCAGCGACGGCGCTGAAGTTGTTGTTGAGGAAGCTGGAGGGGTGACGCTGGCTGTGCGGACGAAGTTAGCCAGGACAAGCTCACCACAACACTGCTCATGCCTCGCGAAGGCGGGGCATCCAGTACGCTGGGCCCATGGATTGAACAACAACCGTCTCGGAGTACTGGATCGCCCGGTCAAGCCGGGCGATGACGACCGAATATGACGCGACAGCTACCTTCGCAGATGCCGCATGAAAATCCGCACCACATAGCCCGGAAATCGCGGCGCCTCGTCGTACAGATCCGACGCAATCCGCTCGATGGTCTCGCGCAGCGACAGGAATTGAGCCTGACGCGCGCTGCTTTCGGTGCCCTGCATGCCCGCGAGTTCGTCCATTGCAGCGTCGCTGATCTGGCACTGCACGACCTCACCGTCGTTCAGCATGGTGAAGCGAAAGGCCAGCCGTTCCAGATCATGGCCGATGATCTTGTCGCGCGTCAGCGGCATCCAATTGTCCCGTTCGCGCCCCCGAACGGGACAATGCTGAAAATCTGGCGCCCTGTCACTATCGGAACCAAAGGACATGGCTATCATCTGAAGCCCGTCAGCAGCACGGCTCGCTGAGCCGGCTGCGCTCCAGCCTCAGTAGACGAGCGCCGAGCCTGTCGGCTGATCCAGTGCCGCAGCCAGCGATCTATACTCCTGGCAATCGGTTCCGCAGATCGACGCAATTCGACCGAGGTGATAGAGCGCTTGCTCGCGATTGCCGCGCTCGAGCTGCCACAATCCATAATATTGCCACGTCAGCACGTGGTTCGGATCGGCCTTCAATGCGCGCTCGTACCAGGCTTGGGACTGCTCGTAATCGCCGAGCTTGCGATAGGAGTAACCGATCAGGTTGGCGACGTTCGGATGGTCATCATGGCCAAGCGACTTCAATTGCGTGATCGCGGCAGCATAGTCGTTGCGCTCGTAGATGGTGTCATAGGCCATACGGTAGCCGGCCGCGAATGCAGGATCGCCGATGCTGGACTGGTTGTTCGGTTTCTTGCCTTTGTGTGTGGACTTGGCCCCCGGGCGCTTCGGATAGGTCGGCTGCGGCCTCTGATCCGAATAGGTGCTGCCAAACGGATCCGTGCCGGGGCCACCGCCTCCGCCTCCGCCTCCGCCACCGCCGCCTCCTGCGGCAAGGGCCGGCGGGCTCAACGATGCTGCCGCAAACGTACCAAGCGCGACGAGTCTGATCATTGCTGTGATCATGTCTGTCTCCTGTACTGCTTCGAGCGACCCCGGACGAGGTGATAACCCTGCCTTGGCGGCAATATTCCAGGCGCTGCATTCACGGAGACGTCAGCGTTCGTACGACAGCTCTGTTGCCCTTTACTGAAATGCAACTTCCGCAAAGCTGCGGAGCTTGCGCGAATGCAGCCGTTCCGATTCCTGCTGCTTGAGCCGCTCCAGCGCCTTCAGGCCGATCTCGAGATGCTGGCCGACGCGGCGGCGGTAGAATTCACTGGCCATTCCGGCGAGCTTGATCTCGCCGTGCAGTGGCTTGTCGGAGACGCACAGCAGCGTGCCGTAGGGCACGCGGAAGCGGTAGCCGTTGGCGGCAATCGCAGCCGATTCCATGTCGAGCGCGACCGCGCGAGACTGCGAGAGGCGGCGGATCACCTCCCGCCCGGAGATCTCCCAGTTGCGGTTGTCGACGCTCGCGACCGTGCCCGTGCGCATCAGGCGCTTGAGCTCGAAGCCTTCGAGACCGGTGACGTCCTCGACCGCCTCCTCGAGCGCGACCTGCATCTCGGCCAGCGCCGGGATCGGCACCCACAGCGGCAGCTCGCGGTCGAGCACATGGTCCTCGCGCACATAGCCGTGCGCGAGCACGTAGTCGCCGAGGCGCTGCGTGTTGCGCAGGCCCGCGCAATGGCCGAGCATCAACCAGGCATGCGGCCGCAGCACCGCGACGTGATCGGTGACGTTGCGCGCATTGGAGGGACCAGTGCCGATGTTGATCAGCGTGATGCCGCGATAGCCGGGTGCGGCCAGGTGGAAGGCCGGCATCTGCGGTGCGCGAGCCGGCGCGGTGCCGCTGATGGCGCCGCCGCTGGTCGTGATCACGTTGCCGGGCGCGACGAAAGCATCGAGCCCGGCTTCGCCGGACTGCAGCCGCTGCTGGCACGCTTGCGCGAATGCGTCGACATAGAACTGATAGTTGGTGAAGATGACGAAGTTCTGGAAATATTCGGGATCGGTGCCGGTGTAGTGATAAAGCCGGCGCAGCGAGTAATCGACGCGGGCGGCGCGGAACAGGGACAGCGGCTCCGGCGCGCCCGGCTGGAGTTCGAAGGTGCCGTCGGCGATCGAATCGTCCATGGTCGCGAGATCGGGCACGTCGAACGCATCGCGGAGCGAGCGTGTGACGAGCGACTTCTCGCTGGTGGTGATGGCGGCTTCGATATTGATGTCGCGGCGATAGGCGAAGTGGATCGGGATCGGTTCGGCGGACTCGCCGATCTCGACGGGGACGCCGTGGTTCTGGATCAAGAGGCCGATCTGCTCGGTGAGATAGCTGCGGAACAGATCCGGCCGCGTCACGCTGGTTTCATGCACGCCGGGACCGGCGACGAAGCCATAAGCAAGACGCGAATCCAGCCGCGCATGCGTCGCGGTGGTGAGACGGACGAAGGGATAGTAGGCGCGCACCCGCGTCGTGATCGCTTCACCACCAACATAGGCCTCGAAACGTTCGCGCAGGAATTTCGTGTTGCGCTCGTAGATTTCCTCGAGGCGGGCAACGGCGAGGTCCGCCTCGGTGAAGGATTGGGTGGCGATGGAAGGAGGGGACTGCATGGTTCGACCGCCGTGTTGCTGGGTTTGAGTCGAACTATAGCAAAGAAGGCGGTGCCGTAGGGTGGGCAAGCGAAGCGTGCCCACCAATATGCGCGTCGTAAGAAAGATGGTGGGCACGGCGCGTTGCGCCTTTGCCCACCCTACGAGACTACCAGACTGCTTGCCCTCGCAGTATAGCAAACTGACAGCCAAGTCGTCATTGCGAGCGCAGCGAAGCAATCCAGAAATCTCACCGCGGAGACAGTCTGGATTGCTTCGCTGCGCTCGCAATGACGGGGAAGATGACGCGCTTTTCGCGCGTCACTTCTCGCGGAACGCCCGCATCAGCTGGTCGTGAAACGGCTTCATCAGATAGGACAGCATGGTGCGATCGCCGGTTTGGACGAAGGCTTCCACGGGCATGCCGGGAATCAATTTGACGTCGCCGAGACGGGCGAGCTCCTCGGCCGGCATCGATACGCGGATGGTGTAATAGCCTTGGCCGGTGCGCTGGTCGGTGGTGACGTCGGGCGAGACGCGGCTGACGAGGCCGTTGAGCTCTGGCGTGGTGCGCTGGTTGAACGCGGACAGGCGCAGCAGCGTCTTCTGGCCGATCTGAAGCTTGTCGATGTCGACCGGATTGACCTTGGCCTCGACCTGGAGATCGTCGGCCTGCGGCACGATCAGCATCAAGGTATCGCCGGCGGTGATGACGCCGCCGATCGTGTGCACCGTCGATTGCAGCACCATGCCGTCCTGCGGCGCACGGATGTCGACGCGGCGGAGCTGGTCTTCGGCCGCGACCTTGCGCTCGATCAGCTCGCCGATCTTGTCGTTGGTCTCGCGCAGGTCCTTGGAGACCTCGCTGACCACGTCCTTGTCGATCTGGATGATCTGCAGCTCGGTCTCGGTGATCTTGCCCTTGGCCTGGGCGCGCGAGGCGATGTACTGCGCGCGCTCGCCGTTGAGACGGGCCGAGTCGCGCTCGAGCTGGGTCAGGCGCGAGATCTGCACCAGACGCTTGTCGTAGAGCTCGCGCACGCCGGTGAGCTCGTTCTGCACCAGCGCGATCTCCTGGTCCTTGGCCTTCTCCTGGGCGCTGAGACCGGCGATTTCCTCGTTGAGCTGCGTGATGCGCTCGCGAAGCTGCGCCTTCTGCCCGGTGCGGCCGTTGACGCGGACCTCGAACAGCTTGGTTTCTGCGGCGAGCAACGCCTTGACGTCGGGATCGCTCGCACGCTCGATCAGGGTTTGCGGGAATTCGATCCGGTCGAGCCCGCGCTGCTCGGCTTGCAGTCGCGCCGCACGCACCTGCGCGGCGTCGAGATTCTTGGTGACGATGGCAAGGTTGGCCTTGGTGACGGTGTCGTCGAGCCGCACGACGATGTCGCCGGACTTGACCAGGTCGCCGTCGCGGGCGCGCACCTCGCCGACCACGCCGCCGGTCGGATGCTGCACCTTCTTGACGTTGGATTCGACCACGATCTGGCCCGGCGCGATCAGCGCGCCCGAGATCAGGACGGTCGAGGCCCAGCCGCCGAGGCCGACCACCAGGACCACCACGATCGCGAGGCCGAGCATCAGGTGAAACTTGATGGAGTCGCGTACGGTCTTCTTCGCGGCCGCCTTCGTGCCGCCGATGGCCATCGTGCTCATGGCTTTGTGCTCATGGTTTGGCCACTCCGCCTTCGCTGACGATCTTGATCGGGGCCGGCGGCGTCACCCGCGGCTGCAGCACCTGGGCGAGCACCTGCTCCTTGGGGCCAAAGGTCTGCATGCGGCCGTCGCGCAGCACCAGGATCTGGTCGACCGCCTCGACGCCGATCGGCCGGTGCGCCACCACGACGACGATGGCACCGCGCTCGCGCGCCGCGCGGACGGCGCGGGTCAGCGCCTCGTCGCCTTCGGTGTCGAGATTGGAATTGGGCTCGTCGAGCACGATCAGGAAGGGGTTGCCGTAGAGCGCACGCGCCAGCGCCACGCGCTGGGCCTGTCCCGCGGAGAGCGCGGCGCCCTGCTCGCCGACCTGGGTGTTATAGCCCTCGCGCATCTTGATGATCATCTCGTGCACGCCGGCCTCCTTGGCCGCGGCGATGATCGCCTCGGAGGTGGCCTCGGGATCGAACCGGCTGATGTTCTGCGCGATGGTGCCGCCGAACAATTCGACGTCCTGCGGCAGATAGCCGATGTGGCGGCCGAGCGCGTCGCTCGACCATTGATCGAGCGCCGCGCCGTCGAGCCGCACCTTGCCGCGCACCGGCTGCCAGACCCCGACCAGCGCGCGGATCAGCGACGACTTGCCGGAGCCGCTCGGGCCGATCACGCCGAGGCCGTTGCCGGCGGTAAGCGCGAAGGTGACATCCTGCACCACGAGACGCTGATCGCCGGGCGGCACCATGGCGACCCCTTCGACCGAGAGCCGGCTGGTCGGCGCCTGCAACTGGGTCGGCGTCGCCTGCGCCGGCATCTGCTCCAGCAGGCGCGTCAGGCGATGCCAGCTCTGCCGCGCCGCGACGAAGGATTTCCAGTGCGCGATGGCAAGATCCACCGGCGCGAGCGCCCGGGCGGACAGGATCGAGCCGGCGATGATGATGCCGGCGGTCGCCTCCTGGTGGATGACGAGATAGGCGCCGACCGCGAGCACGGCCGATTGCAGCATCATGCGCAGCACCTTTGCGACCGCGCCGAGACCGCCGGCGACGTCGCTCGCTCGCTGATTTCCGGCGAGGTATTTTTCGTTGGCCTCGCTCCAGCGCTGGTTCATCCGGCCGGCCATCCCCATCGACACCATCACTTCGGCGTTGCGGCGGCTGGCCTGGGCGAGATCGTTGCGCTGGGCGGCGAGGCCCATCGCCTCCTTCGCCGGCTGGCGGGACATGAACTCGGTCACCAGCGTCAGCCCGACCAGGATGACGGCGCCGACCAGCGCGGTGACGCCGATCATGACGTGGAAGGCGAAGCAGATGGCGAGATAGAGCGGCAGCCAGGGCAGGTCGAAGAACGCGCTCGGGCCCATGCCGCCGAGGAAGGAGCGGACATTGTCGAGATCGCGTAGCGGCTGCAGGCCCTCGTTGCGGCTGCCGACCAGCAGCGGCAGACGCACGATGGTGTCGAACACGCGCTTGTTGAGAGCCTCGTCGAGCGAGGTGCCGATCCGCCCCAGGATGCGGTTGCGGATCATGTCGAGCACGCCCTGCGCCATGTAGAGGAAGCTGGCGAGGATGATCAGGCCGACCAGGGTCGGGATGCTGCGGCTCGGCAGCACCCTGTCGTAGACCTCCAGCATGAAGATCGACCCGGTCAGATAGAGCAGGTTGATCATGCAGCTCATCAGGCCGACGCCGATGAAGGCCGTGCGACAAGCGCGCAAGGCATCACCGAGCTCCGAACGGCGGACGCCAGGGATGGCTGCCATCAGTCTGATCTCTTTCGGCTAAAGGGCAAAGCCCTGATTTCAAAGGCGATTCAAGGAGTACTCGCCTCGGATTAACATCTGTTTTCCAGCCGTCCGACACGGCCGAATTTAATCCGCGGCCTGACGGGCCACATCTACCCCCGACAGCCGTCCGCGCAAGTCCGGAATTTCACAGGCTTGCGGCTTTTTCTTGCAGGCTTTCAGCCGCTTCCGGGAAAGGTGCGGCTCGAGTTCCACTCAGCCGAAGGCGGAGCTAGAGCCGGCCCCCGCCGCGCACCAGACGTACCACCAGCAGCAGGATGACCGCGCCGATCGCGGAATAGACGATCTCGGAGATCAGGCCGGTGCCGAGGCGGATTCCAAGCTTTGGGAACAGAAGGCTCGCCACCAGCGCACCGCAGATGCCGATCACGATGTCGCCGATAATGCCAAACCCGGCCCCCCGCACGATCTTGCCGGCGAGCCAGCCGGCGACGAGGCCGACGAACAGGATGACGAGCAGGCCTTCGTTGGAAATGTGCATCTGTGAGGTCCCTCTCCGTGAACACTGCCATGGAACCGGAACCGGGATGAATGGGGTGTGAATGCTGGGAACGCTCGCGCAGCCCGGCTCAACTCATCCGAACTACGACACCACGGTGACCGGCTCCGCCAGCACACACCTCGCCGCCCGACCCGGCCCGACCTCGACATTCCCGGGCAATTGCTCCAGGCAGCGCGGCTCGGCGAGCTTGCAGCGGGGGGCGAAGGAGCAGTTGTGCGGCTTCTCGGCCAGCGACGGCGGCGTTCCGGGGATGGTCTCCAGCCGCTGGCCCCGCTTGGCGCCGTGTATGGTGGAGGCGAGCAGGCCCTTGGCATAGGGATGCACGGGCGAGCGGACGATGTCGCGCAAGGTCCCCTGCTCCACGACCTGGCCGGCATACATCACCGCGACGCGGTCGCAGATCTCGATGGCGACGCCGATGTCGTGGGTGACGAAGATGACGGACATGCCGAACTCGCGCTGAAGCTCGCGCAGCAGCAGCAGGATCTGGATCTGCACGGTGGCATCCAGCGCGGTGGTCGGCTCGTCCGCCAGAAGGATTTTTGGCCGGCAGGCCAGCGCCAGTGCAATCATGGCGCGCTGGCGCATGCCGCCCGACATCTCGTGGGGATAGGCATCGAGCCGGCGCCTGGCCGAGGGAATACGCACGACCTCGAGCATTTCGAGCGCGCGTGCGCGTCCTTCCGCAAAACTCTTGCCTTCATGGCGCACCACGCTTTCGGCGATCTGCGCGCCGATCGTGTAGACCGGATCGAGCGCGAGCGCGGGCTCCTGAAAGATCATCGAGACAGTCTGGCCGCGGAACGACGACAGCTCCTCGTCGTTCATCGCGAGCACATCGCGGCCCATGACATTGACCGTGCCGGAGATCTGCGTGCGCTTCTTCGGCAGCAGCCGCATCAGCGCACGCAAGGTCACGCTCTTGCCCGAACCGGACTCGCCGAGCAGGCCCAGCACCTCGCTGTTGCCGAGCGAGAGGCTGAGGTCGTTCACGGCATAGACCGTGCGCTCGCCGGTGAAGCGGATGTTGAGGCCTGAGATCTCGACGAGGTTTGTCATGACGGCAGTTTCGGCAATCGGTCGTGATAGTCGGTCGCGCGCTGGAACGCGGCGCCGATGGTGAGCAGGGTGGCTTCGTCGAAAGAGCGGCCGATCAGCTGCATGCCGACCGGCAGGCCGGCCTTGGTGAAGCCCGAAGGAATGGTCAGTGACGGCAGGCCCAGAAAATTCACCGGGCGGGTGAACAGCGTGAGCCGCTGCAACAGCGCCGGCGCGTTCGGACCGCCGCCGACGTCGCTCTCCTCGATCGTCGGCGCCGGCACCGGGGACGCCGGCGCGATCACCGCATCGACGCCTGCCGTCGCGGCATTGTGGGCCGCGAGCGCCGGCCCGCGCCAACGCATCGCCTCGATATAAGTGATGGCGGGAACGGCGAGGCCGTTCTGGAGGCGCATCAATGTCTGCGCGCCGTAATCCTGCGAACGCTCGATCAGCCAGCGCTTGTGGAAGGCGGCGGCTTCAGCGGCCAGCACGAGCTGGCTCGCCGCCTGCAATTGCCGCTGGTCCGGCAGCTCGACCTTGACGATGTCGGCGCCCTCGCGCTTGAGCACCGCGATGGTCTCGTCGAGCACGCGCGCGACCTCGCTGTCGAGATCGTCGACATAGTAGGTCGCGGGCACGCCGATCTTGAGGCCGTTCAGGGATCCCTTGGTCGCGGCGACGTAGTCCGAGAGAGGCTCGAGGCTCGCGGTCGGATCCTCCGGATCCGGGCCGGCCGTCAACGCCAGCAGCAGCGCGCAATCCTCCGCGGTGCGGGCGAGCGGGCCGACCGTGTCGAGCGATTGCGACAGCGGCATGGCGCCGGCGCGGCTGACGCGGCTCCAGGTGGTCTTGAGCCCCGTGACACCACAGAAATGCGAGGGCATGCGGATCGAGCCACCGGTGTCGGAGCCGAGCGCGGCATAGGTCAGGCGCGCTGCGACCGCCGAGCCGGAGCCTGAGGACGAGCCGCCGGTGATGTGCGCCACGTTCCAGGGATTGCGCACCGGGCCGTAATGGCTGTTATGCCCGGTCGCACCATAGGCGAACTCGGCGAGATGCAGCGTGCCGAGCCGGATTTGGCCGGCGTCCTTCAGCCGCTGCAAGGCGGTCGACGTGACGTTCGGCACGAAATCGCGGCGGATCAGCGAGCCGCAGGTCGCGACGTGGCCGGCATCGTAATACATGTCCTTGTGCGCGAGCGGCACGCCATGCAGGGGACCGCGGACATTGCCCTTGGCGAGCTCCGCATCGGCGGCATCCGCCGCTTTCAATGCAGTCTCGGCCTCGATCGACATGAAGGCGTTGAGATGAGGCTGCCACTGCGCGATGCGCTGCAGCAGCGCGCGCGTCGCTTCGTGCGAGGACACCTGCTTCATCGCGATCGCGCGCGCGACCTCGGTGAGCGTCATCAGAGCGGGCTCACGGCTCATTTCGACACCTTCTGCGTCTGCACGAGCACGTAAGTTGCGGGCTCCAGATCGAACGGCAGCGTGCCGGCGATGGCGGCGAAGCCTTCGAAGGCGGGGCCGATGGCATTGGAGATGCGGGTCGCGATCTCGTCGTCCACAGGCACGCCGGCGGTGTGCGCGATCGGCTTGATCTCTTTCGGTGTCGGTCTCGTCATGCGGTTTCTCCCCTGGGGGCACGGCTATGGCCTGAACCCGGTATCGCCATGTAGCACGCGGCCTCGTGGCCCATATTATCCAGCGCGGTGAGCTTTGGTGTCGCATTTGCGCAGAGCGGCTCCGCAAACGGGCAACGGGTGTGGAAGCGGCAGCCGGAGGGCGGATCGATCGGATTGGGCGGATCGCCCGTGATCGGCGGCGTCTCGGTGCGGCTATCAGGATCGGAGGACGGCATCGCGGCGAGCAGCGCCCGGGTGTAGGGATGCGCCGGGCTGTCCCAGACCTGGTCGACCGGGCCGAGCTCGACGACCTCGCCGAGATACATCACCAGCACGCGGTCCGAGATGTAGCGCACGACGTTGAGGTCGTGGCTGATGAAGAGATAGGTGAGGCCGAATTCGCGCTTGAGATCGGCGAGCAGGTTGAGCACCTGGGCCTCGACGGATTTGTCGAGCGCGGAGACGGCCTCGTCCAGGATCACCAGCCGCGGCGACAGCGCCAGCGCGCGCGCGATGTTGACGCGCTGGCGCTGGCCGCCGGAGATCTCGTGCGGGTAGCGGTTGGCGAAGTTTTCCGGGCGCAGGCCGACCTTGCCGAGCAGCTCGCGCGCCAGGTTGCGCGCCGCGCCGTCGGCCATGCCGTGAACCTTGGGGCCGAAGGCGATGGATTCCTCGATCGTCAGGCGCGGATTGAGCGAGGCGTAGGAGTCCTGGAACACCATCTGCATGCCGCGGCGCAGCTCGCGCAAGCTCAGCGACTGGCCGACGGTCATGCCGTCATAGATGATGTCGCCGTCATCGCGCGGCATCAGGTGCATCAGGAGGCGCGCGGTGGTGGACTTGCCGCAGCCGGACTCACCGACGATGCCGACGGTCTCGCCCTTGGCGACGGAGAAGGAGACATTGTCGACGGCACGCACGGTGCGCTTGGCGGCGAACAGGCCGCCGCGCACGGGGAAATGCTTGGTCAGGCCGTTGACCTGAAGCAGCGGCTGCGCGACGCCGCCGCGGTCCTCGACCGGCTCCAGCATGGCGACGGAGGCGTTGGTCTCGCTCATGGCCGTTGTCCTTCACCTCTCCCCATCGGGGAGAGGTGTACGGAGGACGCCGCGACAGTGTGCTTGCGCATCATGATCTCTAGTTCCTGATGTCCATGGCGCTGCGCAGGCCGTCCGAAAGGAGATTGAAGCAGATCGAGACTGCGAAGATCATCGCGCCCGGCAAGGCTGCGACCCAAGGGTTGACGTAGATCGCGGTGCGCAGGGTGTTCAGCATCAGGCCCCATTCCGGCTCCGGCGGTTTGGTGCCGAGGCCGAGGAAGGACAGGCCGGCCGCCAGGATCATCGAGACCGAAATGAGGCTGGTGGCATAGACGAAGATCGCGCCCAGCACGTTGCCGAGGATGTGCACGCGCATGATGGTGAAGGCGCCCGCGCCGGAGGCACGCGCCGCCTCGACGAAGTCCATGTTGCGCACGCCGGTGGTGACGCTCTCGGCAACGCGGGTGATCTGCGGCACGAACACGATGGTCAGTGCCACGATGGAATTGAGGATGCCGGCGCCGAGCGCGCCGGAGATCGCGATCGCCAGCAGCACCGACGGGAAGGCATAGAACACGTCCACCGTGCGCATGATCGCGGTGTTGAGCTTGCCGCCGACATAGCCGGCAATGATGCCGAGCGAGGTGCCGATGCAGAAGGCCAGGATCACCGGCAAAATGCCGATCACCAGCGACAGCCGGCCCCCCGCGCCATAGATCAGCCGCGCCAGCATGTCGCGGCCGAGTTCGTCGGTGCCGAGCGGATAGCCTGGGGTGCCGATGTGGCGGAGGCGGCGGATCATCGAGCCCTTGTAGGGATCTTCGAGACCGAGCCACGGCGCGAGGATCGCGGAGAGGAAGATCAGCAGCAGCACCAGCGCGCAGGCCATGCTGACCTTGTCGCGCATGATGCGGCGGCCGACGGTCGCCCAATAGCCCCGCGCCTTGGTGGCGGGCGCGGCCTGCAGCGCGGCGTCGGCGGTGGCGGACAACGGAAGCTCGCTCATCGGCTGGCTCCCGTTGGGTATCGGTGTGGTCGGTGCGAACCACGGGCGCGGTACGCCTCTCCCGCTTGCGGGAGAGGTCGCGCCGCAGGCGCGGGTGAGGGCTTTCGCCTCTTGGGGGTTCCCGATTGCGGAGACACCCTCTCCTCAACCCTCCCCCACAGGCGGGGGAGGGAGCGCACAGTTTGCGTGGCGACAGCTGGGCTCATTCCATCAGCCCCGCTTGATGCGCGGGTCGATCGCGGCTTGGGCGATGTCGACCAGCAGATTGAGGAAGACGAAGAACAGCGCAAGGATCAGGATCGTGCCCTGCAGCAGCGGCAGGTCGCGCTGGAAGATCGCGGAGTTGAGCAGGAAGCCCGAGCCCGGCCAGGAGAACACCGTCTCGATCAGGATCGAGCCGCCGAGCATGTAGCCGAGCTGGAGCCCCATCACCGCGAGCGCGGTGGGCGCGGCGTTCTTGATGACGTGACGGAACACGCCGGTTTCGCGCAGGCCCTTGGCACGCAGTGCTTCGACGAAGTCCTGGCTGAGGATATCGCCGGTGAGCGCGCGCACCGTGCGGGTGACGATGCCCATCGGGATCACCGAGGTCGTGATCGCCGGCAACACGAGATATTTGAGGTGCGCCCAATCCCAGGCCCAGGAGTTGGAGCCGCCGGGGCCGGCGCCGACCGCGGGCAGCCAGTTCAGCTGGACCGAGAAGATGATGACCAGCAGCATGCCGAGCCAGTAATGCGGCACGGAGACGCCGGCGATGGCAAAGGAGGTCGCGACCTTGTCGATCCAGGTCTCGCGGAAATAGCCGGCGATCAGGCCGAGCAGAATGCCCATGGTGAAGCCGATGATGGCGGCGGCAATCGCGAGCGTGACGGTGTTGCCGACCGCACGCATGACCTCGGCCAGCACCGGGCGCCCGGTGGCGATGGAATTGCCGAGATCGCCATGAAGGGCACGCAGCAGCCACAGGCCGAACTGCACCGGCAGCGGCCGGTCGAAGCCGTAGGCGGCGCGCAGCTGCGCGGCGAGCTCCTGCGACGCATCGGCCGGCAGCACGGCGACCAGCGGATCGCCCGGCGTGATGTGCACGAGCAGGAAGCACACCAGCGCGACGCTGATGACGATGGGGACGACGTAGACAATGCGTCTGGCGGTATAGGCGAGCACGTTTGGTTCTTTTCTTCCCTTCTCCCCTTGTGGGAGAAGGTGGCGCGAAGTGCCGATGAGGGGTTCTATCCCCGGATACAGTCGTTACGACGCGAAAGGGACATCCGCGGAGAGAGACCCCTCACCCGGCTTCGCTAAAGCGAAGCCACCCTCTCCCGCAAGGGGAGAGGGTGCAGCGAGTGCGCGGCGCGAATTACTGCGCGATCGACACCGGCGAGAAGTCGATGAACCAGCTCTTCGGCTGCACGACGCCTGTCACCTTCGGGCTCATCGCGCGTGGGCCGACGTCGTGGGCCACATAGAGGAAGGCGGCATCATCGACGGAGGCCGCGTGCAACTCGGCGAGCGCGGCGTCGCGCGCGGCGGGATCGAAGGTCTGGCGCGCCTTCTTCACCAGCTCGTCAAACTTGGGGTTGTTGATGAAGCCCCAATTGTTCGAGACCGGCGGTGCCATGCCCGATTGCAGGAAGCGCACCAGCGCGAAGAACGGGTCCATCGCCGCATAGGTGACGTTGGTCGCGTGCGAGCCGTTGGCACTGGGATCCTTGGCGCCGCGGCGCCAGTTGGTGAACAGCGTGTTCCACTCGATGACGTCGAGCTTTACGTCGAAATAGCATTCGGCCAGCGCCTGCTGGAGGTATTCGTTCATCGGCAAGGGCTGCATCTGGCCCGAGCCGGACGCAGACGTCTGCGTCTTCACGGTCAGCTTCTTGTTGGGACCGTAGCCTGCCTCCTGCATCAACTTTTGCGCAGCCGCCTTGTCGTACTTGATCTCGAAGCTCGGCTTGCCGCGCCAGGGATGGCCGGGTTCGAAGGTGCCGGACGCCGGCACCATCAGGCCGGCGAGCAGGCCGTCCTTGAGGCCTTCGCGGTCGACGCAGAGGTTCGCCGCCTTGCGCACCCGGATGTCGTTCCAGGGCGAACCCTCGACGCGGGAGAACTGCCACGGCCAAACGTGCGGCTGCTCATTGGCGGAGAGCTTGAAGCCGCGCTGCTTGAGCTCGGGCAGCGCGTCCGGCGCCGGCGCTTCGACCCAATCGACCTGGCCGGACAGCAGCGCCGCGGTGCGCGCGTTAGCTTCCGGCATCGGCAAGAGCACCATCTTGTCGATCTTGGGCACGCGGGCCTTGTCCCAGTAGCTCGCGTTCTTGACCAGCTCGAGCCGCTCGCGCGGGGTGAAGCTCGCCATCTTCCACGGGCCGGTGCCCGAGGCGTCCTTGGCGAACGCGGTCCATGCGGCTTGCGACTTCGCCTTGGCGTCGGCACCCTCGGCCTTGTCGTAGAAGGCCTGCCATTTCGCCGGGCTCGCCATGAACAAATTGGTGAGGTTGATCGGCAGGAAGCTGTCGGGCTCCTTGGTGGTGAGCTCGACGGTCATGTCGTCGATCTTCCTCGCGGAGGCCAGAGTCGGCATGCGCGAGGCCGTGACGCCGACCTGGCTGGCGTCGAATTGCGGCGCATCCTGCTTCAGCACCTTCTCGACGTTCCACACCACGGCGTCGGCGTTGAACGGCGAGCCGTCATGGAAGGTGACGCCGGGGCGCAGCTTGAAGGTCCATTTGGTCTTGTCGGCATCATCGACCTTCCACTCGGTGGCAAGGCCGGGGATCACCACGCTGGGCTTGTCCGCCGAGGACAGATCCCAGCTGGTCAGCGCGTCATACATGGTGAGGCCGGTGAAGCGGTTGCCCTCAAACCCCTGATCGGGCTGGCCGAGGGTGCGCGGAATATCGGCAGCGGTCATGCCGATGCGCAGCACAGTTTCCGCACTCGCCACGCGCGGCCATGCGGCCGCACTGCCCAGCGCCAAGAGCGCGATCAGCGCCGCCCGTGTCTTCTTGTTCTTGATAAGCATCGCCTCGATCCTTCTTCGGCTTTCGATGATTAATTTTGATGCAATCGTATGCAATGGCTATGCCAAGGAGAAACTTTTTCTGCGAATTGCGCCTGCGACGACAAGTCCTTGTGATCGATTGAAGACAGAGCAGCCCGGCTGCCTATTCTGGCATCAAGATTGCAGGTTTGGCCCCGAAATCCCACCTGGGAGCCTTGGGCCATGCGTATTCGTCTATCGACCTGTCTCGCCGTGCTTGCGCTGGCAGTTTCCGCGATCTCGGCGCGCGCCGAAACCGTTGTGCGCTATGGCATCTCGATGGCGGACATTCCGCTCACCACCGGCCAGCCCGATCGCGGCGCCGGCGCCTATCAGTTCACGGCCTATACGATCTACGATCCGCTGGTGGCCTGGGAGATGGACGTTGCCGATCGCCCCGGCAAGCTGGTGCCGGGCCTCGCCACCGAGTGGAAGGTCGACGATGCCGACAAGACGAAGTGGCGGTTCACCCTACGCAAGGGCGTGAAGTTTCACGACGGCAGCGAGTTCAACGCCGATGCGGTGATCTGGAATCTCGACAAGGTGCTCAACGACAAGGCGCCGCAATTCGACAAGCGGCAGAGCGCGCAGGTGAAGACCCGCCTCCCCTCCGTCGCCAGCTACGCCAAGATCGACGACTTCACGGTGGAGATCACCACCAAGACGGTCGATTCCTTCTTCCCCTATCAGATGCTGTGGTTCCTGGTCTCGAGCCCGGCGCAATATGAAAAGCTCGGCAAGGACTGGGACAAGTTCGCCAGCCAGCCCTCCGGAACCGGTCCATTCAAGCTGACGAAGCTGGTGCCGCGCGAGCTTGCCGAGCTAGCCAAGAATCCGGACTACTGGAACAAGAAGCGCATTCCGAAGGTCGACAAGATCGTGCTGGTGCCGATGCCGGAAGCACTGACGCGCACCAACGCGCTGCTCGCCGGGCAAGTCGACCTGATCGAGACGCCGGCGCCGGATGCCGTGCCGCAGCTGAAGGCGGCCGGCATGAAGCTGGTCGACAACGTCACGCCGCATGTCTGGAATTATCACCTCAGCGTGCTGCCGGGCTCGCCCTGGACCGACATCCGCCTGCGCAAGGCGCTGAACCTTGCGATCAACCGCGACGAAGTCGTCGGCCTGATGAACGGCCTTGCCAAGCCCGCCAAGGGCCAGGTCGACCCGTCGAGCCCCTGGTTCGGCAAGCCCAGCTTCGAGCTGAAATATGATCTCGCCGCCGCCAAGAAGCTGGTGGAGGAAGCGGGCTATTCGAAAGCAAAGCCGCTGAAGACCACCTTCATCATCGCGCAGGGCGGCACCGGCCAGATGCTGTCGCTGCCGATGAACGAATTCCTGCAGCAAAGCTTCAAGGAGATCGGCATCGAGATCGACTTCAAGGTGGTCGAGCTGGAGACGCTCTATACGCATTGGCGCAAGGGCGCGGCGGACGAGATGAACGCCGGCATCACCTCCAACAACATCGCCTATGTGACCTCGGATCCGCTCTACGCCATCGTCCGCTTCTTCCATTCCGGCCAGATCGCGCCGGTCGGCGTCAATTGGGGCGGCTACAAGAATCCGAAGGTCGACGCGCTGATCGACGAGGCCAAGCAGACTTTCGACAGCACCAAGCAGGACCAATTGCTGGCGCAGGCGCACGCGCTGATCGTCGACGACGCCGTGCTGGTCTGGGTCGTCCACGACACCAATCCCCACGCGCTGTCACCGAAGATCAAGCAGTTCGTGCAGGCGCAGCACTGGTTCCAGGACCTGACGACGATCGGGGTGGAATGAGCAACAGGCAAGGGTGGGCATGGCGCTTTGCGCCTTGGCCCACCCGCAACACCGCGCGACGCGCGATCACCGCCCCTTGGTCGGGATCTTGTTGTACGGCACGTCCTTGTCGACGCGGATATCGCCCGGCAGGCCCAGCACGCGCTCGGCGATGATGTTGCGCAGGATCTCGTCGGTGCCGCCGGCGATGCGCATCGAAGGCGAGGACAGCAGCATCTGCTGGAATTGACCCTGCGCCGTTTCCTCGTCGTTGCCGGTGAGAACACCGGCCGCGCCCTGCAGGTCCATGGCGTAGGTCGCGATGTCCTGCAGCATCATGCCCGAGACCAGCTTGCCGATCGAATTCTCCGGGCCCGGCCGCTCGCCCTTCGACAAGGCGGAGATCGTGCGGTAGCTGGTGTATTTCAGCCCGTTCGACTTGGCCGCCCAGCTCGCGAGCTTGGAGCGCACGGCGGGATCGTCGATGGCCAGGCCATCCTCCAGTACCAGGTTCGAGCAGAGCTCGAACATCTCGGGCACGCCGGTCGCGAGCCGCGCGCCGATCGACATGCGCTCGTTCATCAGCGTGGTCAGCGATACGTTCCAGCCGTCGCCGACGGCGCCCAGCCGCTGGCTGTCGGGAATCACGACGTCGGTGAAATAGACCTCGTTGAACTCCTGCATGCCGTTGGCCTGCTTGATCGGCCGCACCTCGACGCCGGGGCTCTTCATGTCCAGGAAGAACATGGTGAGGCCCTTGTGCTTGGGCACGTTCGGATCGGTGCGCGCGATCAGGAGACCATAGTCGGAATAATGCGCGCCCGAGGTCCAGATCTTCTGGCCGTTGACGACCCAATTGTCGCCCTTCTTCTCCGCGCGCGTGCGCAGGCCCGCGACGTCCGAGCCGGCAGACGGTTCGGAGAACAGCTGGCACCAGATCTCCTCGCCCGAAGCCAGCTTCGGCAAGTAACGGCGCTTGGCGTCCTCGCTGCCGAACGCCATCACGGTGGGGCCGCACATCCCCTCGCCGATCTGGAACGGCTGCGTCAGCTTGCCGTAGACGCCTTCCTCCTGCTGCCAGATCACCTTTTCGATCGGCGTAGCACCGCGGCCGCCATACTCCTTGGGCCAGTGCAGGCAGGCCCAATTGCCCTCGAACTTCTTCTTCTGCCAGGCCTTGCCGACATCGACGATGTCGTGATTGGCAAGGCGGATGCGGCCGAGCGAGGACTTCGACAACTCGGCATGCAACTCCCTAGGCGCATTGGCCTCGATCCATTTGCGCGCGGTCTCGCGGAATGCGGCTTCCTGCGGGGTGTCGTCGAAATTCATGGCGGACCTCACTTCTGCGTAGGGTGGGTTAGCCGAAGGCGTAACCCACCACTTCTGTCGAGTATCGTTGCGAACGTGGTGGGTTACGCTTCGCTAACCCACCCTACGAATTCGGACTCATCTTCCCTTCGTCGGGATCTTGTTGAACGGCACGTCCTTGTCGACACGGATATCGCCGGGCAGGCCCAGCACCCGCTCGGCGATGATATTGCGCATGATCTCGTCGGTGCCGCCCTCGACGCGGGTGCCCGGCGCACGCAGCAGCATGGCCTGGAAACGGCCGGCCAGCTCACCATCCTCGCCGCTGACGACGCCGGCCGCGCCCTGCAGATCGAGTGCGTAGGTCGCAACGTCCTGGATCATGGAGCCCGCCACCAGCTTGCCGATCGAGTTTTCCGGCCCCGGCCGCTCACCTTTCGACAGCGCCGAGATCGCGCGCATGCTGGTGTACTTCAGCCCGCTTGCCTTCACCGCCCAGTGCGCCAGCTTCGAGCGTACCGCGCGATCCTCGATCGCCGGGCCGTCGTCGAGCATCAGGCTGGAGCAATACTCGAACAATTCCGGGAAACCGGTCGAGACGGCCGCGCCGATCGCGCTGCGCTCGTTCATCAGCGTGGTCAGCGACACGTTCCAGCCGTCACCGACCTCGCCGAGGCGCTGATGGTCGGGGATGCGCACGTTCGTGAAATAGACCTCGTTGAAATCCGAGGCGCCGCTCGCCTGCTTGATCGGCCGCACCTCGACGCCGGGGCTCTTCATGTCCAGGAAGAACATGGTGAGGCCCTTGTGCTTGGGCACGGTCGGATCGGTGCGGGTGAGCAGGATGCCGTAGTCGGAATAATGTGCGCCGGAGGTCCAGATCTTCTGTCCGTTGATCACCCATTCGTCGCCGTCCTTCTCCGCGCGCGTGCGCAAGCCCGCAACGTCCGAACCGCCGGCCGGCTCGGAGAACAGCTGGCACCAGACCTTCTCGCCGGAGGCGAGCGGCGGCAGATAGCTGCGCTTATGCTCCTCGCGCGCGAACGCCATCATGGTCGGCCCGCACATGCCGTGGCCGATGATGAACATGCGGGACAGCTGGCCGAACGGCCCCTCTTCCTGCGACCAGATCACGCGCTCGATCGGCGACGAGCCGCGGCCGCCATACTCCTTCGGCCAGTGCAGGCAGGCCCAGCCGGCGTCGGCCTTTTTCTTCTGCCAGGCTTTTGCGACCTCCAGGATATTGGCGTTCTTGAGCACGGTGCGGCCGAGCGAGGATTTGCGCAGCTCGTCCTCGTATTGCCTGGGCGCGTTCGCGCTGATCCAGGCGCGGGCGGTGGCGCGGAACTCGGCTTCCTGCGGGGTGTCGTCGAAGTTCATGGCAACTCTCTCGCATTTCGGAGGGTGGGTTAGCCGAAGGCGTAACCCACCTCTTTGGTTTCCACATCGGAAGAAGAGGTGGGTTACGCCAAAGCGACTTGCGCTTCGCGCAATCCGCTCGGCTAACCCACCCTACGCACCTGTCATCACGCCGCGTTCTTCTTCCGCATCCGGTCGATCAACTGGTCTTCCCAATAGGACAGGCTGCCGAGGCCCAGCGCCATGGCGTTGGCGCGGCGGTAGTACATGTGGCAGTCGAACTCCCAGGTAAAACCCATGCCGCCGTGAACCTGGATGTTGTTCTTGGCGCAGTGCTGGAACGCCTGCGTCGCGCTGATGCGCGCGGCGGCGGCAGCCTCCGGCAGCTCGGCCGCATTGGTCGAGAGCGCCCAGGCGCCGTAATAGCTGTTGGAGCGCGCCAGCGTCGCCGACACGTACATGTCCGCGAGCATGTGCTTGACGGCCTGGAACGAGCCGATCTGGCGACCGAAGGCGATGCGGTCCAGCGCGTAATCGCGGCCCATCTCCAGCGCGCGGTCGGCACCGCCGACCTGCTCGAACGCGCACAGCACGGCGGCGCGGTCGAGCACCTGGGTGAGGATGCTCCAGCCTTCGCCGGCAGCTCCCAGCGGCTCGGCTTTGGCGTCCTTGAAGGTGATCTCGGCCTGTCCGCGGGTCGGATCGAGATTGGTGAGGCTCTTCACGTCGACGCCGCCGGCCTTGAGATCGACCAGGAACAGCGAGATGTCGTTCTCGCGACCGCTCGATCCGGTGCGCGCGGCGACCACCGCGAAGTCGGAGATCGCGCCGTCGGCGACCGGCTTCTTGACGCCGTTGAGCACCCCGTTCGCAGCCGTCAGCTTGACGTTCTTCGGCGACGGATTGCCCTTGCCCTCGAACAGCGCCAGCGTGCCGATGGCCTCGCCGGCAGCAATCGCAGGCAGCCATTTCTTCTTCTGCGCGTCGCTGCCCGCGATCAGCAGCGCTTCGGCGGCGAGGTACACGGTCGAAGAGAAGGGCACAGGCGCATTGGCCCGCCCCATCTCCTCCGCGATCACGCAGAGCTCGAGATGGCCCGCACCCGCGCCGCCGAACTCTTCCGGAATGGCGACGCCGAGAAAGCCCATCTCGGCGAGGCCTTTCCATAGCTCCTTGTCGTAAGGCGCCTTGCCATCGAGCACGACACGCACCGCCTTGGGCGAGCATTTTTCCGCGAGGAACTTGCGCGCCTGGTCGCGGAGCTGCTTTTGATCGTCGGAGAAATCGAAGTTCATGGCGGCTTACCTCTTATTGTTTGTCGCTTGTATTGATGCCGTCATTCCGGGGCGCCGCGTAGCGGCGAGCCCGGAATCCATTTCGCCGCGCCTATGCGGCCTGATGGATTCCCGGCTCGCGCTGCGCGCGCCCCGGAATGACGAGTTGAGAGAGCGGTGCCCCATCGCAGCACGATCACATCCTGATCCGGTGTGTCCGCATAGAGCCGCTCCACCAGCGCGGCGCGGCGTTCGAGGCCGGCGCGCTGGTTGATGTAGCCCTTGTCGGTGAGCTCGTTGCCGTCGATCGAGGGCGGCTCGACCATCAGCATCGCGCGCGCGACGAGGCGGCTGCTGGCGCCTTCGCACTCCCGGTTGTGGGCTTCCAGGCCGCGCCTGAAGCAGGCGATCACCTCGGGATGCTTCACCGCATCGGCAAAACTCAGATCTGGATTGCCGGCGAGCTGGCGGCAGGCGTGCAGGTTCGGCCAGGCCAAGAGGCCGATGAACGGGCGGTCCTGCCCCGCGACCAGCGCGTCGTGCACGACCGGCGTTGCGGCTGCGATCGCATCCGTCCGCAGCGAGCCGACATGCACGAACGTGCCGGTGGTGAGCTTGAAGTCCTCCACCACGCGACCGGCAAAGATAATGCCTTGCACCGGATCGGAATCGTCGACGAAGATTCCGGCATCGCCGATGCAGTAAAAACCTTCCTCGTCGAACATCTTCTTCGTCAGCTCCGGCTGACCGAAATAGCCGGGCGTGACGTTGACGCCGCGCAGCCGCAATTCGTATTTCGAGCCGCACGGCACCATCTTCAGATCGACGCCGGGGAACGGCAGGCCGATCAGGCCGACGCGCTCGGTGTCCCAATAGGTGCCGGTCGAGGTCGGCGCGGTCTCGGTCGAGCCCCAGCCGGTATAGAACACGATGCGCTCGCCGGTGGTCTTCACCGCCAGCGCCTGCATGCGCTCATAGAGATCGTCAGGCAGGCGCGCACCGCCATAGGCCATGATCGAGAGATTCTTGAAGAAGGAGCGGCAGAGCGCGTCGTCCTTCTCCATGGCGGCGGCGAGCGCGGCGTAGCCGGCGGGCACGTTGGCATAATAGGTCGGCGAGATCTCGCGCAAATTGCGCAGCGTCTCCTCGAACTGGCCCGGCATCGGCCGGCCGTCGTCGATATAGAGCGTGCCGCCGTCGACCAGGATCGGGTGGAACGCGGCATTGCCGCCCATGGTGTGGTTCCAGGGCATCCAGTCCAGCATGGTCGCAACAGGCCCGTTCGGATCGCGCGGCCGCACCTGCATCATCATCGCCGCATTGGCGCACATCATCTCCTGCGTGTTGATGACGGCCTTGGGCATGCCGGTCGAGCCCGACGTGAACAGCAGCTTGCCGACGGTCTGCGGCGTGATCTTCGCGATCGAGGCCTCGACATCAGCGGTGACAGGCGTGGCCGCAAGCTCGGCGAAGCTGACGCTCTTGATGCCCTCGCAGGGCCGCGCGACGTGAACCACGGTGACGCCGCTGAGGTCGAGCGCCTTCAGCGCCTTCTCGAAGGTCGGGCCGTCCTGCACCATCAATACGGCCGGCTTGATCAGGTCGAACAGGTACTTCAGCTTGACGTGATCGTGGCTCATCAACGAGTAGGCCGGCGACACCGGCGCTGCCGGGACGCGCGCCTGCATCGCGGCCTGCGTCATCAGCGCATGCTCGATCGAATTGCCGGAGAGGATCGTCACGGGCCGGCCGTCGAGCTTGAGATTGAGCAGGCCTTGCGTCAGCGCGTCCACGATGCGCTTGGCTTCGCCATAGGACACCTTGCGCCATTCGCGGTTCGGACCGCCACGCTGCGCCAGCCAGATGCGCTCGGGTGCTTCCTTCGCCCATTTCGCCAGCGAGGCCGGGATGTGCTTCTCATAAGGCTGCAGCGGAATGCGCGACTTCAGCACCACCGTGCCGTCGCCGCGGCGCTCGACCTCGATGTCGCGCGCGAGCCACTGAACCTTGCGAAAGGCGGGCTTCGTCATTACTGCCGCCGCGCTTCCATTCATTTTGCGTCTCCCGGAATTATTGTCCTTTGCGGATCTTCGTGGTTCAGCGCCTGATATAGACAGGCTTTCGCTTCTCAAGGAAGGCCCTGATGCCTTCCGAAAACTCTTCGGAGCGGCTGCACAGAACCTGATTGCGATCCTCCATCGCAATCGCCGCTTCGAGCGAGCCGGCATCGACGCTCATGTTGAGACATTCCTTGGATAGCCGCAGGCCCACGGGCGAGGCCGTCATCATCGCCTCGACATAAGGCTCTGCCGCGTCATCGAGCTTGTCCTCGTCCACGACCTCCGAGACGAGGCCGACCGCCAGCGCGCGCTCGGCGCCGATGAAGCGCCCGGTGAGGATCAGCTCGGATGCGACGGAGACACCGACGAGGCGCGGCAGAAAATAGCTGGTGCCGATGTCGCAGCCGCCGAGACCGAGCTTGATGAAGGCGCAATTCATCCGCGCCGATCTCGTTGCGATGCGGATGTCGGAGGCCAGCGCCAACGCGAAGCCGCCGCCGGCGGCCGCGCCCTGCACCAGCGCCAGGATCGGCTGTGGACAGCGCCGCATCAGCATCACGATGTCGGCGATGCGCCGCTGCGAATCCAGCGACTCCGTGACGCCGGGCGGCTCCTGCTGTCCGGCCCGGCGCGCCATCGCAGCTTTGAGATCGAGGCCGGCGCAAAAATTCTTGCCGGCGCCCTTGAGCACGACGACGCGGGTGTCGCGATTGCGTTGCAGGCCTTGGAAATAGGTGTTGAGCGCATCGATCAGCGCGGGATCGAGCGCGTTGAGGTGCTCGGGCCGATTGAGCGTCACCCGGTCGACGCCGTCGTTGTGCTCGATCAGCAGCGGTTGGGACATGGGGCCTCGCACATCAGTCATGGGCCGGACTACCACCCTCCCCTGGAGGGGGAGGGTCGATCGCGCGCAGCGCGAGCGGGGTGGGGTGACGGTCTCGCCCCACCGAAAACTGCCCGAGTGGAGAGATCACCCCACCCCGGTGCTTCGCGCCGACCCTCCCCCTCCAGGGGAGGGTAAGAAAAGAGCCTCTTCTACCGCGGCGCCATGCGGATGGCGCCGTCGAGGCGGATGGTCTCGCCGTTCAGCATCGGGTTCTCGACGATGTGCACCGCGAGCATGCCGTATTCGGCGGCGTCACCGAGACGCGAGGGATGCGGCACCTGGGCGCCCAGGCTCTTGCGGGCCTCTTCGTTCAAGCCCATCAGCAGTGGCGTGAAGAACAGGCCGGGCGCGATGGTGTTGACGCGGATCTTCTGGCTGGCGAGATCGCGCGCGGCCGGCAGCGTCAGGCCGACGACGCCACCCTTCGACGCCGAATAGGCGATCTGGCCGATCTGGCCTTCGTAGGCCGCAACCGAGGCCGTGTTGATGATGACGCCGCGCTCTTCGCCGACGGGCTCGATCGTGACGAGACGCTCGGCGAACAGACGCAGGCAGTTGAAGGTGCCGATCAGGTTGACGTTGATGATGCGCGCGAACTTTTCGAGCGGGTAGACGCCGTCACGGCCGACAATGCGCTGCGAGCCGCCGATGCCGGCGCAGTTCATCAGCACGCGGGCGACGCCGTGCGCGGCTTCCGCCTTCGCGATCGCGGCCCTGATCTGCTCCTCGCTGGTGACGTCGGCGTGCAGTGCGACACCCTTCACTTCAGCGGCGACCTTCTCGGCGTTTTCCTTGCTCTGGTCGGTCACGCCGATCTTGGCGCCCTTGGCCGCCATGGCGCGGGCGGTCGCGGCACCAAGGCCCGAACCACCGCCGGTGATGAGAACGGCTACGTCTTTCAACTGCATCGCGTGTACCTTTCCTCTACCTTTTCCTTGGGCGTTTCTTCTCTAGACTTGTGACGTGTTGACCGGACTATCCGGCCGCGGCGGCTTCCTCGGCTTGCGTGAGGATGCCGCCGCAGATCAGCGTTTCCATGTGCTTGATGTATTGCCGGCAGACATCGTCGGTGACCGGGCCGACGCCGGTCGCGCGGGACATCGCGTGCCGGCCGAAGAACAGATGATCGCAGGCACCGATCAGGCTGGTGTAGAACAACACCGGATCGGTCGGGCGGAATTCGTTGCGGCTGACGCCCTCGGCCAGCAGGCGGCGGTGGAAGTCCAAGAGCGGCGCAACGAAGAACTTCGAGACTTCGTCGGCAGAGCTCGCGCTGGTCTCGTGCAAGAGATAGTGGATCAGCCGGTTCATATAGGGGAACCGGTGATAGGCGCGGATGATGCCGCCGATATGCAGCTTCAGCTTCGCCGTCGACGTGATCGGCTGCGCCAGCAAATATTCGAGATTGGACATCTCGGTCGCAGCATCCCGCGCCAGCAGCGCCAGCAACAGGCCGTCCTTGTTGCCGAAGTGATATTTGACCAGCGCGGCGTTGGCGCCCGACTTCTGCGCGATGTCGGACAGCGAGATCTCGATCGAGGAGCGTTCGATCATCAGCTCGCTCGCGGCCACTAGCAATTTCTCTGCCGTGGAATTTTTCCCGGCGGGGAGCCTGTTCGGAACGCTGGTAGCCACGGAGATCCCTGTTTGGCCGCTGGAAGCGGGGCGCAGATAAGCGCAAGCAGCGCCTCATCACAAGAGTTAATTGATCGATTGACTAAACGATCTCCGGTCCCTTAAATCCGTCCCCGACAACCAAACCCAATCAAGAATTCAGGGAGAGACCGACATGGCCGAGGCTTACATCGTCGCCGCCGCGCGTACCGCCGGCGGGCGCAAGGGGGGCCGCCTCGCCGGCTGGCATCCGGCCGATCTCGCCGCGAAGGTGCTGGACGAGCTGGTCGACCGCACCAAGGTCGACCCCGCCCAGGTCGAGGACGTGATCATGGGCTGCGTCATGCAGGTCGGCGAGCAGTCCAACAACGTCGCGCGCAACGCGATCATGGCGTCAAAGCTGCCGGAGAGCGTGCCCGGCACGTCGATCGACCGCCAGTGCGGCTCCTCGCAGCAGGCGTTGCACTTCGCCGCGCAGGCGGTGATGTCGGGTGCGATGGATGTCGTGATCGCCGCCGGCGTGGAGTCGATGACGCGCGTGCCGATGGGCCTGTCGTCGCAGCTTCCCGCCAAGAACGGCTTTGGCAATTACAAGAGCCCGGGCATCGAGAAGAAGTATCCGAACATCGTGTTCAGCCAGTTCACCGGCGCGGAGATGATGGCCGAGAAGTACGGCCTCTCCAAGGATGAGCTCGACCAGTATTCCTACGACAGCCATCAGCGCGCGATCGCGGCGACGCAAGGAGGCCACTTCAAGAAGGAGATCGTGCCGCTCGACATCACCCGCGCCGACGGCAGCAAGGACACCCACCACATCGACGAAGGCATCCGCTTCGATGTCACGCTCGACGGCATCAAGGGCGTCAAGCTGATCGCCGAGAACGGCAAGCTGACCGCGGCCAGCGCCAGCCAGATCTGCGACGGCGCCTCCGGCGTCATGGTGGTGAACGAGAAGGGCCTGAAGCAGCTCGGCGTCAAGCCGCTCGCGCGCATCCATCACATGACCATGACGGGCGGCGATCCCGTGATCATGCTCGACGCTCCCTTGCACGCGACCAAGCGTGCGCTGGAGAAGGCCGGCATGAAGATCGGCGACATCGACCTGTTCGAGGTCAACGAGGCCTTCGCCTCGGTGCCGACCGCATGGCTGAAGACTACGGGCGCCGACCCCGAGCGTCTCAACGTCAATGGCGGCGCCATCGCGCTCGGCCATCCGCTCGGCGGCTCCGGCACCAAGCTGATGACCACGCTGGTGCACGCCCTGCACCAGCGCGGCAAGCGCTACGGCCTGCAGACCATGTGCGAAGGCGGCGGCATGGCCAATGTGACGATCGTGGAGCGGCTGTAGGCCGCGGCCATACAAACGGTGTCGTCCCGGACAAGCGCGCCTCAAGCGCGCGCCGATCCGGGACCCATAACCACAGGAGACTGTGGTTATGTCGCGCCGGAGCTCCATCTCGTTTCAACAGTCGAGGCCTGTGGTTATGGATCCCGGCCTTCGCCGGGATGACACCTTTTTTGTTGCGAGATCTCGACCATGACCCACCCCTCCATCCACGCCAAGACGACGCCCGACAAGATCGCCTACCAGATGGCCGGCACCGGCAAGGCGATCACCTATCGGGAGCTCGACGAGCTCTCGAACCAGGGCGCGCAGCTGTTCCGCTCGCTTGGCCTCAAGGCCGGCGACCACATCGCGCTGTTGATGGAGAACCGCCTCGCCTTCATGGAGCTCTGCTGGGCCGCACAGCGGAGCGGGCTCTATTACACCGCGATCAGCCGCTACCTGAAGCAGGACGAGATCGACTACATCATCGCCGATTGCGGCGCCAAGGTCGTGATCACCACACCGAAATGCGCCGAGCAGATCAAGGACCTGGTCAAGGGCACGCCCGGCGAGCCGATCTTCTACATGATGGACGACCCCCTGCCCGGCTTCCGCTCCTACGACAAGGAGGCCGCGGCGCAGCCGACAACGCCGATTGCGGATGAGGTCGCCGGCTACGACATGCTCTATTCGTCGGGCACCACCGGCCGCCCGAAGGGAATCAAGAAGGCATTCGAAGGCAACAGAATCGACGTGCCGAACGCCTTCCTGCGCGTGCTCTGCGCCGACATGTGCGGCATGAACGCGGAGAGCACCTATCTGTCACCGGCCCCCCTCTATCACGCGGCGCCCCTGCGCTTCAACATGATGGCGATCGTGCTCGGCGGCACCTCCATCATCATGGAACATTTTGACGCCGAGGAATTCCTGAAGCTGGTCGAGAAATACAAGGTGACGCAATCCCAGCTGGTGCCGACCATGTTCGTGCGCATGCTGAAGCTACCGGACGAGGTGCGCGCCAAGTACGACGTCTCGACGTTGAAGGGCGCGATCCACGCCGCCGCGCCCTGCCCCATCGACGTCAAGGCAAAGATGATCGAATGGTGGGGGCCGATCCTGATCGAGTATTACGCCGGCTCGGAAGGCAATGGCGTCACCGTCTGCAACTCGCAGCAATGGCTGGAGCACCGCGGCAGCGTCGGCCGCGCCGTGGTCGGCAAGATCAAGATTCTCGACGAGAACGACGAGGAGCAGCCTGTCGGCGAGATCGGCACCGTCTATTTCGCCGACGCACCCGCCTTCACCTATCACAACGATCCCGAGAAGACGAAGAAGGCCTACAACGCCAGGGGATGGTCCACGCTCGGCGATGTCGGCTATCTCGACAAGGACGGCTTTCTCTACCTCACCGACCGCAAGTCCTACATGATCATCTCCGGCGGGGTGAACATCTATCCGCAGGAGACCGAGGACGTGCTGATCACGCACCCTGAGGTCGCCGATGTCGCCGTGTTCGGCGTGCCGAACGAGGAGATGGGCGAGGAGGTCAAGGCGGTGGTGCAGCCGCACGACATGAAGCGCGCCGGCAAGGCGCTCGAGGCCGAGCTGATCGCCTATTGCAAGACCCGCCTCTCCGCCATCAAGTGCCCGCGCTCGATCGATTTCGAGGCCGAGCTGCCGCGCACGCCCACGGGCAAGCTGGTGAAGCGACACCTGCGCGATCGCTACTGGCCGAAGGCGGCGAAGATTTAGGAACGGGATTCGTAGGGTGGGTTAGCGAAGCGTAACCCACCACTGTCTCTATCCGCGGAAACAGAAGAGGTGGGTTACGCCTTCGGCTAACCCACCCTACACATCCCTCACCTCAATCAAACAAGCTCGGCGTGTGGTTCACCAGCGCGCCTTCGATCTCGAGCATCTTCAGCTTCGTCACCACGCCGCCATTTGCCGAGAACCCGCCGGGCTTGTTGCCGGCGGCGAGCACGCGATGGCAGGGCACCACGATCGGGCACGGGTTGCGGCCGAGCGCCTGGCCAACGTCGCGCGACAGCTGGACGCCGCCGAGCTGTTTTGCGATGTCGCCATAGGTGATGGTCTTGCCGGGCGGGATGGCGCGGGCGATCTCGTAGACGCCGCGATTGAACTCGGGCACGCCGTCGAGGTCGAGCGGGATGTCGGTGAGATCATCCGGCTCGCCCGCGAGCAGTCTTGTCATGCGGTCGATCGCCTCTCGCACCTCGGCGGCCGGCTCGGCCTCGGTGGCGTCGGCATGGCGCTGGCTGATGCGGGTGCGGATCTTCTGCTCGTCGCCCATCGGCAACTGGGTGCCGTTGATGCCGCGCGGACCCCAGGCGATGGCGCACAGGCCGATCCTGGTGTCGAACAGGGCAAAATGCTGGTCGGTCATGGCTTGGTTCCCGGCTTGCTTTCGTTGCAGGCCCCACTTTCAACTCACGCCAAATCTAGGCTTGGAAATAGTTGCGATCCACCCGGTTTCCGGGAATCTTGCACACAAGTTCCAACCCTCTCTCGCGAGCCCACAATGCAGAGCCTCCACGTCAACGGATACGACATGCCCTATCTCGACGTGGGCGAAGACAGCGGCCGTCCGCCGCTGGTCTGCGTGCATGGATCGCTGAATGATTTTCGCGTCTGGGGCTGCGTGCTGGGCCCGTTGACGCAGCGGCATCGGGTGATCGCCGTCAGCCTGCGCCACTTCTTCCCGGAAAAATGGGATGGGGTCGGCGACACCTATTCGATCGCCCAGCACGCCAGCGACGTCATCGCCTTCGTCGACAAGCTCGATCTCGGGCCGGTCGATTTGATGGGCCATTCCCGGGGCGGGCATATCTGCTTCCGCGTGGCGCAGCAGCGGCCCGATCTCCTGCGCCGGCTGATCCTGGCGGAGCCCGGCGGCGAGCTCGATGCGAGCCTTGATCCGGATTACGTCGGCGGCCCCTCGCCGCTGCTGGCGCGCTTCACGGCCTCGGCCGAGAAGATCGCTGCCGGCGATGTCGACGGCGGGCTCGCCGTCTTCGTCGACACGCTGGAAGGCCCCGGCACCTGGCCGCGGCTGCCGGCGATGGTGAAACAGAACCTGCGCGACAACGCCTATACCCTGATCGGCCAGGTCCGCGACAACCGTCCGCCGTTCTCGAAGGCGGATGCGGAATCGATCAGGCTACCGACATTGTTCATCCTGGGCGCGCGGACCAAAGGCCTGCTGCCGAAAGTGCTGCACGCGCTGGCCGCGCATGTGCCCTATTCCAAGACGGCGATCATCCCGAACACGACGCATCCGATGTTCGAGCAGGCGCCGCAGAAATACTCCGAAATCGTCCTGGATTTTCTGGCGAGCTGACCATGCAGAGCTTCCGCGTCAATGGTTACGACATGGCCTATCTCGAAGTCGGCGAGGGCCCGCCGCTGGTCTGCGTGCACGGTACGCTGGGTGATTTCCGCACCTGGTATTCGGTGCTCGGTCCGCTGTCGAAATCCCATCGCGTGATCTCGGTCAGCCTGCGGCATTTCTTTCCCGAGCATTGGGACGCGATCGGCGACGACTACAAGATGGCGCAGCATGTCGCGGACACGATCGCCTTCATCGAGCGGGTCAAGCCTGGCCCCGTCGACCTGATGGGCCATTCGCGCGGCGGCCACATCGCCTTTAGCGTGGCGCAGGCGCGGCCTGATCTGTTGCGCAAGCTGGTGCTGGCCGAGCCCGGCGGCGATCTCGACGCATCCCTGCCAGTGCCCGAAGGCACGCCCGCGCATCCGCCGCTGGCGGCCCGCACCGCGCGATCGGTCGAGATGATCCGCGCCGGCGACCTCGAGGGCGCGCTGCGGAATTTCTACGAAGGCATCGAAGGCGACGGCTCCTGGCGGCGCGTGCCGGCTGCGGCCAAGCAGCAACTTCGCGACAACGCGCTCACCTTCCTCGGCCAGATCAACGAGCAGCGCCGGCCCTACACGCTGAGCGATGCGCAGGCCATCAGGACGCCGACGCTGCTGATCGGCGGCGGCGCGACCACCGGCAGCCTGTCGGTGATGTGGCGCGTGCTGGCCGCGCACATCGCGGGCGCCGAGACGGCGGTGATCGCGAACGCCGGCCATTGGATGTTCGAGCAGGCGCCGCTGGAGTTCGGCGAGGTGGTGAACGGGTTCCTGGCGAAGTAGCTCCTCCCGTTTCGACGAAAACAACCCCATGCACAGTAGACGGCCCAAGCAATATCAATAGTTTAAGCAGGGTCTAACATGAGGCGTCTGACGCGGTCAGCCGTGCTTGACCCCCGCCCGTCCCGGGAGTAGCTTCGAACACGGAATTCCGTATTCCATTTTGGAGCTGACGGCGTGATTCCTCTCGACCCGCTCCCGAACCTGATCGACCAGGTCTATTCGCGGATCCTGGAGGCGATCTCCGACCGCACGCTCCAGCCCGGCCAGCGCATCCGGCAGAACGAGCTCGCCGACAGGCTCGGCGTGTCGCGCCAGCCGGTGTCGCATGCGCTGCATCTGTTGCACCGGCAGGGCCTGGTCGCCGAGAGCGGCCGTCGCGGCTTTGAAGTGACCCAGCTCGATCCTGCGCGCATCCGCCAGCTCTACGAGGTGCGCGGCGCCATCGACGCGCTGGCGGCCCGCCTTGCGGCGACACGCGCGGCCCGCGACGCGGCGGGACGCGCGCGACTGGAGACAGCGCTCGCCGCCGGGCGCCGCAGCGACCACAACACGATGCTATCCGAGCTCATCACCCTCGATGTCGATTTTCACCGCGCGATCTATCAGCTCGCCGGCAATCCCGTGATCGAGGAGACCATGGCGCCGCAATGGCCGCACATGCGGCGCTCGATGGCGACGGTGCTCTCCGAGCTCGACTATCGGGCCAAGGCCTGGGCGGAGCATGCCGATATTGCCGGGCACATTCTAAGCGGCAACGCCAAAGCGGCCGAACGCGCCGCGCTGGCGCACGCGCAGACGGCCGGACGGATGACCGAGGAGAGATTGCGGGCAGCGGACGAGACGGCGGCGTAACCACAGCCACCGTCATTCCGGGGCGATGCGCAGCATCGAGCCCGGATCCATCGGGTGCCAGAGATTGCGAGAAATGGATTCTCAGGTGCGCAATTGCGCACCTTAGTTCACGCTTCGCGTGCCCCGGAATGATAACAACAGGAGGACGACCCATGAGACTGTCCCAGGAGCAATTGGAGTTCTTCCACCGCGAGGGCTGGCTGTTCCTGCCCGAATTGTTCGCCCAAGAGGAGGTCGACCTGCTCGCGCGCGAGGCGGTCGCCATTTACGACGCCAACCGGCCCGAAGTCTGGCGCGAGAAGAGCGGCGCGCCGCGCACGGCCTTTGCCGCGCATCTCTACAACGAGGCCTTCCGCATCCTCGGCGCGCATCCGCGCATGATCGAGCCGGTCGAGCAATTGTTCGGCGAGCCGGTCTACATGCACCAGTTCAAGATCAACGCGAAATCGGCCTTCACCGGCGACGTCTGGCAATGGCACCAGGATTACGGCACCTGGAAGCGCGACGACGGCATGCCGGAGCCGCGGGCGATGAACATCGCGATCTTCCTCGACGAGGTGATGCCGATCAACGGCCCCTTGATGCTGGTGCCGCGCAGCCAGAATGCCGGCGATCTCGAGGCGTCGCACGATCTCGCCACCACCTCGTATCCGCTGTGGACGCTGGACGAGGACACGGTCACGCTCCTCGTCAAGCAGGGCGGCATCGTCGCACCCACGGGCAAGCCGGGCGGCATGCTGATGTTCCACGGCAATCTCGTCCACGGATCGAGCGGCAACATCACGCCCTATCCGCGCAAGATCGTGTACCTGACGCTGAACGCGGTCTCGAACCATATCCGCACACCGACGCGGCCGGACTACATCGCGCATCGCGATTTCACGCCGATCAAGACGGTGGACGACGACGCGCTGCTGCGGCTGGCACGTGCGCCGCGGCAGGCGGCGGAGTAACCTGTCATTCCGGGGCGACGCGCAGCGTCGAGCCCGGAATCCATCGGGCCGCAGACATTGTGGATGAATGGATTCCGGGCTCGCGCTTCGCGCGCCCCGGAATGACGAGCTTTGATTGTTGCACCTACGGACCCCCCCATGAACCTCTTCCGCCTCCTCCAGGCCCGCGCGTCCGCCGGCAAGCCCGTTCGCGTCGCGCTGATCGGCGCCGGCAAGTTCGGCTCGATGTTCCTCGCACAGGTGCCGCACACGCCGGGGCTGGAGGTGCCGATCATCGTCGACATCGACCGCGACCGGGCACGCGAGGCCTGCCGCACCGTCGGCTGGGACGCAGAGCGCATCGCCGCCACGGTGTTCACCGATGACGGCGCGCGCGCCATCGCCGGCGGCGCCATGGACGTGGTGGTGGAGGCGACCGGCAATCCCGCCGTCGGCATCCGCCACGCGCGCGCCGCGATCGCGGCGGGCAAGCATATCGTGATGGTCAATGTCGAAGCGGACGTGCTGGCGGGCCCGCTGCTCGCCGAGGAAGCGCGCAAGGCCGGCGTGGTCTATTCGCTCGCCTACGGCGACCAGCCGGCGCTGACCGCGGAGATGGTGGATTGGGCGCGGGCCACCGGCTTCCGCGTCGTTGCTGCCGGCAAGGGCACAAAGTACCTGCCGGCCTATCACGACGTGACACCCGATGGTGTCTGGCAGCATTACGGCCTGACCGCGGGCGAAGCGCAGTCGGCCGGCATGAATCCGCAGATGTTCAACTCCTTCCTCGACGGCACCAAATCGGCGATCGAGATGGCCGCGATCGCCAATGCCTGCGGCCTCGACGTGCCCACGGACGGCTTGCTGTTTCCGCCCTGCGGCGTCGACGATTTGCCGCATATCATGCGGCCGCGCTCGCGCGGCGGCGTGCTGGAGCGATCAGGCCTTGTCGAAGTCGTCTCCTCGCTCGAGCGCGACGGCCGGCCGGTGTTTCGCGACCTGCGCTGGGGCGTCTATGTCGTGCTGGAGGCACCGAACGACTATGCTGCCGACTGCTTCCGGCAATATGGCCTGAAGACCGATTCCAGCGGACGCTTCGCCGCCATGTACAAGCCCTATCATCTGATCGGGCTCGAGCTGAACATCTCGGTGCTGGCGGCGGCGCTGCGGGGCGAGGCCACTGGGCAGCCTTACGGCTTCCGCGGCGACGTCGCGGCTGTGGCCAAACGCAATCTGCACGCCGGGGAGATGCTGGACGGCGAAGGCGGCTACACGGTGTGGGGCAAGCTGTTACCGGCGGCCGCGAGCCTCAAGGCTGGCGCCCTGCCGATCGGGCTCGCACATCGCTTGAAGCTGAAGCACGACGTCGCCCACGGCACGGTGGTGCGCTGGAGCGATGTCGAGTTCGATGCAAACAACGAGACGATCAGGGTGCGAAAAGCGATGGAGACGGCTTTCGCGAAGGAGCGGTAAGGAAAGAGATCGGCGCCACGGGCGCCTCGCCTCTCGCGCTTGCGGGTGTCTGTCGCGCATTCGCAGGCGCGAGATGGCAGGTGGCTTGATTATCGCGAGACGAACGGTCATCCTTGCTGACGGAATGCCATCATAGTGGGGATTCCAACAAGAAGAGGCCCATCAGGGTCGTTCGGAAACGCTATCAAACCTCAAACAAAACAACGCCGAGTCTCAAAAAGAACGAACGATCAAGTTCGTTCCGTGTCGAAGGCATCGGCATAGCGGAGGGTCCGCATGAAACGTCGTGATTTCCTGAAGGTAACGGGCGCGAGCCTGGCAGCGAGCACCGCAGTGGCGGCGCCCGCGATTGCGCAAAGCTCGCCCGAGATCAAGTGGCGGTACGCCACGAGCTGGCCGAAGGCGCTCGATACGCTCTATGGCGGCTGCGAATATTTCTGCAAGCAGGTCGCCGACCTCACCGACAACAAATTCCAGATTCAGCCGTTTGCGGCCGGAGAGATCGTTCCAGGCCTGCAGGTACTGGACGCCGTCTCCAACGGCACGGTCGAGATCGGCAACACCGCGCTCTATTACTACTGGGGCAAGAATCCGGCCTTCACCTTCGCAACCGCACTGCCGTTCGGCTTGAACACGCGGCAGCAGATTTCCTGGCTGTTGTGGGGCGGTGGGCAGGATCTCGTCAACGACCTGCTTAGGGAGCACAACGTTTATGGCATCCCGACCGGATCGACCGGCGCGCAGATGGGCGGCTGGTTCAGGAAGGAGATCAAGAGCCTCGACGATTTGAGGGGCCTGAAGATGCGCATCGGCGGTTTCGCCGGCACGATCCTCTCCAAGCTCGGCTGCGTGCCACAGCAACTGGCTGGCGGCGACATCTATCCGGCGCTGGAGAAGGGCACCATCGACGCCGCCGAATGGGTCGGCCCCTATGACGACGAGAAGCTAGGTTTCGTGAAGGTCGCCAAATACTACTACTACCCCGGCTGGTGGGAAGGCACGAGCCAGGGCCACAACATCATGAACATCGAAAAGTGGAATGCGCTGCCCAAGCATTACAAGGCGGCGATCGACGCGGCATCGCGCGATACCTTCACCTGGATCACCGGCAAATACGATGCAGTGAATGCGCCGGCGCTGAAGCGGCTGATCGTGAACGGTGCAATCGTCAGAGGCTTCCCGCAGGAGGTGCTCGAGGCCTGCTACAACGCCGCCAACGAGATCTACGCGGACCTCTCCAAGTCCAATCCGCATTTCGGCAAGATGCATGCGAGCATGATGGCGTTCAAGAACGACTCGCTGCCCTGGACGCAGGTTGCGGAGCTGAGCTACGACAGCTTCATGGCGCGGATGCGCGCCAAGACATGAGGCGCTGAGACCCCCCACGACTAAAGACGAAGAAGCCCCGGAGATGCCACCATCTCCGGGGCTTTGGTCGTTTTGCCGGTCGTTTCGGGCCGGAAGCGGCGGTCAAACCTCGGCTTCGCAATTGCGAGCGCACTGACGGCGCTTGATTATCGCAAGGCGACCGGTCATCCTGACGCCATTCCGCAATGCGCGGAATCCAAAAAGAGCCCGAAGGGCCTTCGGAAACGCCAAAATTTTTAAAACACCCACGTCGATCATCGGCGACGCAAAGACGACACCAAGATCGTCCCTTGTCGAAGAATCGGCGCAACGGAGGGATACGCATGAAACGTCGTGATTTTCTCAAAGTGACCGGGGCTGGGCTGGCCGCAAGCACGGCCGTTGCCGCGCCGGCCATCGCACAATCGTCGCCGGAAGTGAGATGGCGCCTCGCGGCGAGCTGGCCCAAGGCGCTCGATACGCTCTATGGCGGCTGCGAATATTTCTGCAAGCGCGTCGCCGAAGCCACCGACAACAAATTCCAGATTCAGCCGTTCGCCGCCGGTGAGATCGTGCCAGGCCTGCAGGTGCTCGACGCCGTCTCCAACGGCACCGTCGAGATGGGCAACACGGCGCTGTATTATTACTGGGGCAAGAACCCGGCGTTCACCTTCGGCACGTCGCTGCCGTTCGGATTGAACACGCGCTCGCATATTGCCTGGCTGCACTTCGGCGGCGGCACCGACATGCTCAACGACCTCCTGAAGGAATACAACGCCGTCGGCATTCCGACCGGTTCGACCGGCGCCCAGATGGGCGGCTGGTTCCGGAAGGAGATCAAGTCGATGGAAGATTTCAGGGGACTGAAATTCCGCGTCGGCGGCTTCGCCGGCACGATCATCGCCAAGGTGGGCGGCGTGCCGCAGCAGATCGCAGGCGGCGACATCTATCCGGCGCTGGAAAAGGGCACGAT